>NZ_JAAKGS010000002.1 GCF_011043555.1 Sphingobacterium sp. SGR-19 | reverse complement strand
CTAAACAGTATTATACAAAATATCAGGCAGGAGTATCATTCCAATATTGACAAGTTCAGCAAACAAATCATTATTTCGCACGTTGAAACATTGCTTAGTTATTCGGAAAGATTTTACAGCCGCCAGTTCATCACAAGGGAAAAAGCCAATCATCAAATTTTGGAACGTTTAGAAAAACTGTTGATAGATTACTTTAACAGTGACGATTTGACAATGAGGGCTCTGCCATCTGTTCAATATGTTTCAGAGGAATTGAATGTTTCGGCTAGTTACTTAAGCAGTTTGCTGCGAGAGGTAACCGGTCAAAACACACAGCAGCACATTCACGACAAACTGATAGAAAAAGCCAAAGAAAAACTTTCCACGACAAATCTTTCCATAAGCGAAATCGCTTACGATTTAGGTTTTGAACATTCACAATCGTTTAGCAAACTATTCAAGACAAAGACAAACGTTTCGCCTTTGAGGTTTCGGCAATCGTTTAACTGAAAAAAGAGAACTAGCAAAGTCCATCCAACTTTCCAATACAGCTATGTTTTTTAAAACAAAAAATGACCAGAAATTTCCTCTGGTCATCTTTAATTAAATGCGAATCTTACTTTATTTATATTGTAGTTCCTTTATTTTTCTGATTCCTATTTCATCCATCCACTGCCCAAAGCCTGTTAGCTTTGGCATCCAAGAAGATATAAGTTTGTAATCAATAGGATCATAACCTTCTTTGTCGATCATTTCAACCAATCTGGCAAATGTTTCACTTTGTTGATAAAGTGTTTCCAGCGGTACCTGTACGAAATCGAATGGTTGCTTCAGCTTCTCCTCCAATAGTTTTAAAGTTTGTTTAGGAGTAAAAAGATCACCTCCAAAATCAATTGTTTTGCCGTTAAATTCTGTATGATTTTGAAATATTATTCGCGCAAAGGTTCCAATATCATTGGTAGTCACCCAAGGGATCGCCTTTTCTTCGGGTAAGGGATTGATAAACTTACCGTCTCCCAATCCGAAACTTGGCAAAAGTAGGTTTTCCATAAAAGAAGCAGGTCTTATCACTGCTCCTTGCAAATCACTTTCTAACAAGTATTTCTCGATTGTAAATTTAAATTTTGGCCTAAATAAGTCCTGCTTATCCGATCCTAAAACTGATGAATAAAGTATAAATTTAACACCTTGATTTTCTGCTAATTTGATTGTTTGTATTCCAATTTTCGCTTCTTCCTCATCTGTCTCTTTGCTGGAAATCCATACAGGAGGAAGGACTAAATAAAGTCCGTCGACTTTTTTAAATATTTCACTTAATCCTTCAATATTTTCTAAATCGCCTTTCACTAAAATTGCTCCAGCTTTTTCTAAATTGACGGCTTCTGTAGAATGAGGATTTCTAGTAAGTGCATATACCTCAAAATTATTTTTCAGCAATTCATAGGCTGTGGCACTCCCTTGTTTTCCGGTAGCTCCTGTTACTAATATTTTTTTCATTTTTTTATTATTTTAAGCAAAGTTACTTTCCTTATTTGGTAAATTTGTGATTAGTAACCTTTATGAAAGTATCATGGAAAAGAAAATAAAACCGTGTATAGAAAGTGAAAAAATATTGAAACAAAGATTTTTAGCATTGAGAGATACCTTAGATTTATTAAGTGGAAAATGGCGTTTCTGTATTCTTTTAAACTTACATTATTATGAAAAATTACGGTTTAAAGACTTCTTTGACGTTTCTGATGGTATTTCCCCGAAAGTACTAAGTTCTGAACTTTCGTTGTTGGAAGCTCATCAGCTGATTGAAAAAAAAATTGAATTTACACCCACACAAGATATCTCTTACTATCAATTAACGAAGCACGCTCAAGAAATTTGGGTGGTCTTGAATACATTAATTGAATTTGGATTGTCCAACCGTAAGGAAGTGATACAATCGCTTCTTCAAGATAAAAATTAACTTGAAGCAAACTCATTTTTTCCAGTCTTACACCTAAACTTAACACTTATCAAATTTGATTTGGATTCTCAATAATCAAATTATAAATCGATCATTTATCTACTGAAAAGCATTTTTAAAATTACGTTTGACCTTATTTTCCAATCATAATTGATGGTAACTAAAAAAAAGAGTGTTCAAAAAAAAACAAATTTTTAGGAACACTCTTTTTTTATGAATCTACTTTTCTATTGAAAATCTTGCTCGTTATTTTGTTAGCAACTGGCAATAGGAGCAGTACGCAAGCGTAAACAATGGGTAATGAAAAAAACCATGATTTAAAAAGTTCACCGATCCAATTTTCAGCTAAAACCCCGTCAGTAATACTTGACAAAACGGACATTACAAAAGTGGTGGGCAGCACTACAAAAAAGGTACTAATTATTCTGTATCGTCTATCTTTCTTAGAATTTACCATTATCATTTTTTTGTTTTCCAGGTTCAGGTATTGTTTCAACGACGTCCCAATGCTCTATAATTTTATCTTCTTCAACTCTATAAAGATCATAGAAAGCAACGTGTGCTCCTTTAAAAAAGCCTTCACTTAATACCAAAACGAAATTCCCCTCTCCAAGCACTTTATGTATTTTACTATAACTTTGAGGTTTATCGTCCTTTTTCCATTGTTCCAACACATTAATAAATTCTTGTACCCCGTCGCCCATATGTGGATTATGTTGAATCAATTCGTCTCCCCTAAAATAATTTGACACCAACTCAATTTGCCCATTAATAAGAACATTTTGAACAAAGTCTTTAACAAGTGCTTTGTTAACCTCAGTTTTATGATGATCTTTTGCCTTGGTCTTTCCGTCGGTCATTGTCCTTCCGCTTTTATTCAGTTTTTTTGGATTTGTTTGAAGATTATCCCAATGTTCAACACTTATTCCGTTTTCAAACCGGTGTATGTCAAAAGCGACGGTGGGTTCAAAAAGGAAATAGTCTACATGAACAAATCCATAATCTCCATCTTGAAACTTACGGACTACATTGGTATAAACTTTTTCCATCGGCATCTGATCGTGCAAGCCCAGAATTGCTTGTAAGCCCGTAGCTACATTTGGATTGTGTTGTTTATAGGAGGTAGGACTGATCAACCCTATTTCTGCTAAAGTTTCAGTTTCAATGCTATTTTGTATAACTTCAGCTTTGTCTCTATTTGATAATTCCATTTTTTTTAATTTTAATGATTAATTATGAGCAAATGTACTGACCTTATGCAGGTGAAAAAATAAGTGAAAAAATATTGCTATAGGGATAATATTATCCCTATGATACTGAAAACGAAATATGTCGTAAATTTATTCCCTAAAATAGAACAGCTATGTACGAGAAAAAAATACCGAAAGATTTTAGTTGTGGAATGAGTATTACTTTTGAGATTATTGGAGGTAAATGGAAGCCTTGCTTAATTGATTCTATCAACCAAGGAATACGAAGGCCGAGTGAACTCGCCAAGAAACATCCGCTTGCGAGCAAAAGAGTTTTGAACTTACAACTTAAAGAGTTGGAGGCATATGGTGTTGTTAGAAAAGTTATTTATCCGGTACTCCCTCCTAAGGTTGAATATTTTTTAACTGAAGTAGGCGAATCGCTTTTACCCCTTGTTGATATGATGGAAAAATGGGGGACTGAGTTTATGAACGACTTTTACAAGAAGCAAGAAAATTTGAACGCTGAAACTCTTCTCGTGGGAGGATAATTTTTTTTTGGTTAAAATGACAACAGACCATCACTAAAGTGAATTAAGATATTTTATAAAAGCTTCGGCCTATTAAAATGTAATTAAATCGAAAACAATGAATGAAGCAAAAAAAAATACCGAAAAGTGGAGTATGCTTAGTCATCTTTTTAAACGAATAGAGATTCCTGCTAAAACTACTCTTCTTGAAGAAGGTGAAATTTCCAAAAAAATGTTTTTCGTGGAAAAAGGTTGTTTACGAACTTGGATTAACAACAACGGAAAAGATATAACAACTCAATTTTTCTTTGAAGGTAGTGGTGTGTCGTCTATTGAAAGTTTTATGACAAACAAACCCAGTCTATATAGTATAGAAACGATTGAACCCTGTGTGCTACAAACTATCACTCAGAAAGAGTTTCAAGAAGCATTAATGAGTTTGCCGGATATTAAAGATAATATACTCGAACATCTATTTCAACGGCTTTTACAAAGTCAAAATCTTTTTTTTTCCTATTTAAAAAATTCACCTCAAAAAAGATACGAAGAGCTTATTAAGAAGCATCCTTACATTATTCAGCGTATTCCTCAACATTATATCGCTTCCTATTTAGGCATAACTTCTGTTTCATTAAGCAGAATACGAAACAGACGATAATTGCGATATGAATGAATTTAATAGAGTCCTGGTTTTAAGGTGATACTAAAACCTATTCACGTATTCTGCTGATATAAATTCCTGAATTCAAGCGGTGTCTGGCGTGTAACCCTTTTGAATAGTTTGCTTAATGATTGTGGTTGTTCAAATCCTAAGTCATAGGCGATCTCGCTTACGGTAAGTGCTGTGGTAGAGAGTTTGAGCTTGGCAACCTCTATAAGTTTGAGCTGGATATGTTGGCTGGCATTACTTCCTGTTGTATTCTTCAACACGCTACTCAGATAATCGGGCGTTTTGTTCAATTTTTCACTGAAATACTTTACTGTTGGAAGCACCTGTTGCCTGTCGTTTTTTTCGTTAAAATACAGTTCTAATAATTCCTCAAACTTAGTGAGTAATTCGTGGTTACTACGCTCCCGCGTAATGAATTGTCTTTTGTAATATCGATCTGCATAATTCAACAAGAGTTCGATTTGGGAGATGATGATCTTTTTACTGAAATCATCCATATTCTTGCTGTATTCTTCGCGGATGTTGTCCAAAAGGATACCCATATTGTACTCTTCCTCATCGGAAAGAAAAAGTGCTTCATTAATGGCATATCCGAAATATTCATATTGCTTTATCGTTTTTGCCAGCGTGGTATTCCATAAAAAATCGGGATGGATAAGCAGTATCCATCCCGATGGCTCCTGCCCGGGTAATTCATCGTTGAATTTAATATTTAGGATTTGTCCTGGTGCAAAAAATGACATCAAGCCTTCATCGAAGTCATAAGGCAATTGTCCATAATTAAATTTCCCCAGTACATTCTTCTTTAATGCAATGGAATAAAATGACTGCGACCAACATTTAATCGTTCCACCCTTATACATTTCCGCATAATCTACCAAGCTGATCAACGGGTGTAAAGGCTTAGGTAAATTATACAGACGGTGAAATTCACTAATCGTTTTAACTTGAATGATTTCTTCCATAGGTCAAATTTACCAAATAATTACAAGTTACTACCACCCGACACTTCAATTCGTTGAGCATTGATCCAATAAGCTTCTTCAGTACACAGAAAAGCAACTACAGCACCGATATCATTAGGCAAGCCAACTCGTCCCAAGGCTGTTTCGGCAGCTAATGCGGCATTCATTTCTTTGTTGTCTCTCACGGCACCTCCTAAAATATCGGTCTCGATAGCTCCCGGCGCTACTGAATTTGCCCGGATTCTTCGTGTTCCCAATTCTTTAGCTTGATATTTAGTAAGTACTTCAAGTCCGCCTTTCATAGAAGCATACGCCGCAAATCCCTGTGTGGCAAAACGCGTTAGTCCGGTTGAAATATTCACTATTCCTCCTCCGTCGTTCATCATACGTAAAGCATGCTGGGTGATAAAGAAAGGTGCCATAAGATGGATGTGTATCATCTCCTTAAATTGATCAATGGTAGTATCCTCAAAAATTGAAAACGTAATAGCTCCTGCGTTGTTTATCAGATAATCTAATTGTAAGTTGTCGAAATCATTTTTTAGCAACGGTAATAATTTCTCCGAAAAAAAAGGGGCATAAGCTTCGTAGACGGCAACGTCCAATTGTAAAGCTGCCGCTTTATTTCCATAGGATTTTATCTGTTCCACAACCTCATTGGCTGCTTTTTCATTGGATAGGTAGGTGATAATTACATCTAAACCTTTTTTCGCTAAGTTAAGTGCTATATCCCGACCTATTCCACGGCTTCCGCCGGTTACTAATGCAATTTTTTGTTTGTTCATTATGATTTAATTTTAATTACCGTACAAAGGTCTTCAAAACATTAACAGCCGACGTATCCCAATCCGGTACGTTTGTGGCTAAATCCGCAATTCAATCAAGAAATACCATTAAATAAAAGATTTCGCGCTGAAAGCATTTTCACTATTAATAAGATGATTTTAAACTGAGTATGTTATCAATAGATTCATAGCCCTCATTCCCAAAGTAGATTCCAAGATATCACTAGAAGCCTCAAGATTGGTTTATTCCTCCTTCTTAGTCTGTTTTAATGTTTGTGATTCTGCGTACAATTTCTTTACAATTGTTATCGTTTATTCCGTACGAGCGGAAGTAACTTTGTCAAAAACAAATAATATGGATTTTATAAAAGCATTATTCAAAGACGTAATTGAAAATAAAAATTACGATGAAACATTGATTAATAAATATTTCAGTGAAAATTATATTCAGATTGTGGACAATGTGGAATTAGATTTTGAAACCTTTAAAAAACACATTAAAAAGTTGAAAGACAAAATTCAGCAAGTGGATATAGCATTTTTAAACTTAGCAGAAAATGACCATTCGATTTTCACTAAGCACCAAGTAACCAGCATTCTCAATACTGGTGAAGTGGTTAAACATAAAGTTTTTGCAGAATTTCTGATTAAAGACGGTAAGGTATTCAAATGTGAGGAAATGACATTGCAAATAGAAGGTAGCCCGAACGAAAGCAATTTAGGGTCAGCAGTATAATAGCAGCATATTATGGAAATAGTAAATAGTACGAAAAATGACATACCTGAAATTTTTAAACTTTATAAATTAGCCACATCTTTGCAGAAGGAAAAGTTTCCTGAAAATCAATGGCCACAATTTGATAAAGCATTAATCGAAGAGGAAATTATTGATAATCGACAATTTAAATTATTGATTGATGGGGAGATTGCGTGCGTTTGGGCAATTACATACAGCGACCCGGAAATTTGGAAAAATGACGATGGGGTATCTGCTCTTTATATTCATAGAATAGCCACAAACCCGAATTTCAGAGGTAACAATTATGTAAAGATCATCGTAGATTGGTCAAAAGACTTCGCCAAAGACAAAAAATACATCCGTATGGATACCTGTGGGGAAAATAAAAGGCTGATTCAACATTACCAAAATTGTGGTTTCAATTTTTTAGGGATCGAAAAGCTAAGAGATTTTGCGGATCTTCCTTCTCATTACCACAATGCAGATGTTTGTTATTTTGAGATTAAATTAGATTAACAACGTTTTTAAAGTGAACAAAATAATGAAAGTTAATGACTGAACAGGAACAAAATCAATTAAATCAATACCTATTTGGGTTGGCTAAAAAAGAAAACTATAAGAAAGGAACGATCATTATTAAAGAAGGTGAAGTTTCCTCCAAGTTCTATTATTTAGAAAAGGGTATACTCAGAGGTTGGACAAATAATGACGGGAAGGAAATTACCTTTCAATTTCTTTTTGAAGAACAACTATTTTGTGCTACTGAAAGCTTCTTTTATAACACCCCCTGTTCCTACAGTATTGAGACGATTGAAGATTCGGTCCTTTTGTACATTGATAAAGAGGAAATGAATTTGTTGCAAAATGATAAAAGCTTTGAAAAACTGTTCAACAAGTACCTGATTAGCCGTCTTGCATTATACCAAAATTTGTTGATTGCACGTATCCAGGATAAACCAGAAGTCCGTTATAGGAAATTATTTCAAGAAAAACCTGAGATACTCTTACGTATTCCGCAACATTATGTTGCATCTTATTTAGGAATTACACCTGTTTCGTTAAGTAGAATACGAAACAGGCAGTAATTCATGCACAAATTTCTAATTATTTTTTACTATTCTTTTTCTTAACAATTGTTATCGTTCAAGCATTTGCTACTTCTCAACTTTGCAGTATAAAATTTAAGCAAAGTAAAAATGAGAGTAGTAATCGTATTCAATCATCCCTACGAAGGTAGCTTTGGAAACGCAATTTTAAATTCCGTGACCAAAGGGCTTAAAGATGCAAATCACGAAATAGATCTTATGCATCTTGATAATGATGGATTTAATCCTGTAATGTCTAAGGCAGACTTGAAAGCATTTGTGGACCACAAACCTGTGGATCCACAAGTAATAGACTATAATGAACGACTGGAAAAAGCAAACCACCTAATTTTTATTTTTCCCATTTGGTGGGATTTAATGCCAGCAATGACCAAAGGATTTGTTGATAGAGTTCTTACTCCAGATGTTGTATACGATCACCATCCAAGGGGTTTTGGTTTAGTACCCCTTTTAAAAAACTTAAAAGGTGTGACAGTGATCACAACCATGAATAAACCCAAAATAATGTATTCGCTACTTATTGGCAACTTAATCAAGAAAGCAATGATAAAAAGTGTTTTCAAAACTATGGGATATAAAAATCTTAAATGGATTAGCTATAACATGGTAAAGTCAGTAAGTCAGGAAAAAAGGGTGAAATGGTTAACTGATATTGAAAATAGGTTTTCAAAATTTAACTAAACTTGGAATTATGAAACTGAATAGAAACTATATTACTCCTTTTGTATCCTTAGTTTTCCTTGTAGTCGGAATATCTGGCTTATTGATGCTTTTCCATTTATTTGATGGTTATACAGAAGTTGTACACGAAATTTTAGGTGCGTTTTTCATTATATGTGCCATTTTCCACATTATACTCAATTGGAAAGCATTAAGAATACATTTCAAGAAAGGTGTCTTTATTCCTGCTTTATTAGGTGTATTAACTCTATCTGTTATACTAATTATCTCAGAAAGGATGTCTCCTCCCGTGGACCTAATCATTTTCAATAAAATGATAAAAGCACCTATCAATGATGCTTTTAAGGCGTTAGATGTCAATTATGAAAAAGCATCTGAAAAACTGAGGGGAAATGGTATATCAATTGAAAAAGCTACTACAATAGAAGACATTTGGATTAACAACGATTCTAATCCAGAAGAAATAATTGATTTGATTATGAGTGAATAGTTTAAAAATCGATCACTTACGAAATATCTAGACATCATAAATTGATAATATTTGATAAGTGGTTAAGGAGCGACAACACAAATGAAAATTATAGTAATGAAATATTTAGTAGTAGAAAATAGTGAAGAACGAGTAGATGAATGTCTCTATGATATTGCAGACTTCTTCTGGAACAATGGAAACCAAGTCTATATAAGCAACAATTATAGTAATGAAGATGACTATTGGCATTTTGTAAAATATTGTGATTGGTTAGTGCTATTGAAATATGAAGAGTGGTCAAACGTAACATTTTTTGAAAGTATGCAAGAAAAGCTTAAAGAAGATTTTCAATTGGAAAATAACAGTAAAAAATTAATTCTTGTTTTCTCAACAAATGGTGTTTATTCTAATATAATTCCGTTTCCTTATAAAATTTTTCATTTCGGTAAGCTCGATCAAAACGAATTAAAATGCTTCTTTAGTTGGTGCAGAAAGTTAAATCTATTTATGCCAAAAGAAGACAAGCTAAATTTTTCTAAGTAAAAACACGTAAGAAAGCAGTTCATAAAATGTTCATACTGCTCCGAAAAATTAATTGATTTAATAAAAAAAACTATGGGTGACAAAACCATATTATATGTTAAGGAGATTGTACCGGAAACTGCGGATTCTATAACAATACACTTCTCCCAGGCCGAGCAACAATTTGATTACTTGTCAGGTCAATTTCTAACTCTAATTGCCGAAATTGACGGAAAGGAAGAGCGCCGGGCTTATTCTCTTTCCTCTTCCCCTTATATCGATAAAGACCTTTCCGTAACCGTAAAAAAGGTAAAAGGTGGAAAAATGTCTAACCACCTTAATGATAATCTCAAAGCCGGTGATACGATGATTGTATTGCCACCTATGGGAAATTTTAATTTAAAACCGGAAAACATTCCAAACCATATCGTGCTGATTGCCTGTGGAAGCGGGATTACACCTTTATTTTCTATGGTTAAGTCAGTACTCACAGGGAACTCAATCTCTAGGGTATCCTTAGTCTACGTGAGCGCTAACCAGGCTGCTACGATATTTTATGACCAATTGAAACGATTGTCTTCTGAATATTCATCACGTTTCCGTATCGTTCATTATTGGGGAGATGAAATGAAGTGCAACCAATCAAAATCCGGATTTTTTGCAAGACTATTTAAAAAGAAAAATGCCCACAGAATCAATACTACACACCTAAAAACTATTTTTAACGAGTTGCAAATTACGAAAGAGACAAGCTCTTTGTTTTACCTATGTGGTCCACAAGGACTGATGGACATGGCAACCAAAACGATAATAGAAACAGGATTTTCTAAAGAGGTGATTTTTAAAGAAAGTTTCTATACAGTCACAAAAGGAAAGCCTATATCAGAAGAACGTCAGATTAAAATACTTTTTAACAGAAAAGAACACGAAGTAAAAGTATCCTCGGGTAAGTCTATTTTATTTGCCGGGCTTGAATCGGGAATTGATTTGCCCTATTCCTGTCAAAGTGGAAATTGTATAAGCTGTGCAGGGAAGTGTATATCTGGAAATGTAGAAATGCTAACAACCGAAGGGCTTACAGAGAAACAAATAAAAGACGGATATGTCCTTACTTGTGTAGGGTATCCAAAATCTGATGACGTAGTAATTGAATTTAACTGAATAAGAATTTGCTTTTATGAAATTGAACAGAAATTACGTCACCCGCTTCATTTTCTTAATTTTCCTAGTCGTTGGAATTTCAGGCATGCTTTATATAAGTGTTGGATCTGATTACAGAAAACCGAGACTAAGCCTTCTTATTGAATTGCTCAAAAAGAGACCGCAATATCTCTTCGTTTTCTACAGACCAATCCAATAATACGGCTAATGGGTCAGCGGTGCTTTTTCCAAACTTTGTTAGACAATACTCTACTCGGGGCGGAACCTCTGGATATACCTTACGTTGTACCATCTTGTAATCAATCAATCTCTTAAGCGTTTCATTCAGCATCTTCGGTGAAATATCGTTAATTTGTTTTTGAAGTTCGTTTGTTCGTTTTACCCCCTGCATCAACGCCATCAGAACAAGCAGTGTCCACTTATTCGCGATCAGTGCGAGCGATTGATTTAATATACAACTTGTGTCCAGACTAGACTTTAACAAAAAGCTTTGCTGCAATCTTAAATAATTATCAACTTTTTTTTCTTGGTTATGTGTCATTGCGCTTAATTTATACTTAAAAGTATATACTGTACTTCAGGGTACCTACTTTCAAATGTATAAAATTACATCTAATTTTGTTAAAAGCAATTAATATAAAAAACGTTAAATACAATGGTAAACAAATCAGAAAAAGATCAGAACCTTCCAAAAAATGCAGGAGAAATAATTTTCAACAAACTATTAATGGGATTAAATGATAGTGCTGAAGTAGTTATCGACCTATTTCATCCTAATACTATTGTTGAATTTCCTTATGCATCCTCACTCGGCACAACCCCAAAGATGAACTTTGAAGAATGGTACAATTATCTGAAAGGAGGACTCCCCAATATGCCGAATATAAAATATGACAGTATCAGGGTATATCAGGTAGATGAACAAACTTACTGGACTGAAGTCTATGGAGAAACCCGAATCCCAACCACGGGACAATTATATCAACAAAATTGGGTGATGTATTTTACTCTAAAAGAGGGTCTTATAAATTTTTATAGAGAATATTGGGATCCTTATGCTGTCATTAAAGCATTTGGTAATGGAGATTTAGAAGCTGTTAAAGCTGTGTTTAACACAGTCGAAAAATAGGTGATCGACACAGCGAAACCATTCGTGGGATGCTATGATAGCATAAAATATGTAAAAAACCTCTTAAATATGAGACAATTGTTGCGGGTATTGTAATAGCAATATTCTTAGTTCAAACAATTCGACATATCTTTGTATTAATTTTAGTAAAAAAGCTTTATAAGGATCACATTGGATGCCAATTTTGAAATATTACTTAAACATATTGAGACTATAATTTCTTTAGATTCAGACGATAAAGAATTCATAGTTAGTCATTTTCAGTTAAAAAGATATAAAAAACACCAGTACATTTTAAATGAAGGTGATAAAGCAAAGTATCATTATTTTATTATTTCTGGACTTACTAAATTGGTTTATTTAGACCAATCCGGTAAAGAGCACATTGTATCGTTTGCTATGGAGGATTGGTGGGAAAGTGATTTTTATGCATTTTATACCCGAACACCAGCTACACTCTCATTAATTTGTATGGAAGATACAACCGTACTGGCATTAAAATATGATGACTATATTAAATTATGCAATGAACATCCTAAAATGCTTAGATTTTTCTTAGAAAAAGCTAATCATGGTTTTTTAGGATTACAACGTCGAATCCTTTCATGGTTAACCTTAAACACCGCACAACGTTTTGAACATTTTTTAAAACAATATCCGAAGCTAAAAAATAGGCTGCCAAAAAGTCAATTAGCTGCCTATTTAGGTGTCTCAAGAGAGTCATTAAGTAGAATCCTGTGATATTTGTCACATCAAAAATGTGCCTAATATCAACGTTAATTATTTCTGCTCTTTTCATATTTGTACTGTTCATTTATAATATTATATGTATGGAAATTAATGCAATAAACCCATGGAAATGGCAAGACGCCAGAAGTTATAATCAAGCAATTGAGGTTAAAAATGTAGAAGGCACCTTATATGTTTCAGGACAGACAGCCATCAATGATGATGGAATCTCTAGTACTGAAGATATGAAAACACAGCTTATTAAAAGTTTAGCTAACCTTGAACGCGTAATTATTGAAGCTGGATACTCCTGTAGTAATATTGTTAGGTTAAATATTTATACGACATCAACCGAAGAATTATGGCCTCATTTTTCAATATTTCAAGATTGGATTGACAAACACGAAACTAAACAAGCATTGACTTTACTTGAAGTTGTCAGCCTATTCGAAACCCTCAAAGTGGAATTAGAAGCAACGGTTGTTAAGTAAGTTAATTATTTCAAATTAAGGATATGTAGTCTAATTATTTTATACTTGAATTTCTACTTATTTAGTCACTTTTTTTATGGTAAATCCATTTGTTAATACAAATGGATTTACATTTTTAGTCAAGAGTTCATACCTAATAGAGAGAATATCAAAAGTATTCAGCCAATTAAATGTTAAATTCATCCATCAAATAATGAAGTTCATCAGAAATATGAGTGATCCGTCGTACACCTCAAATGAAAATTTTATTTTTGATATGAAATATGATTCAATTTAAAAAAATAGGTATTAGAAATCTGCTCATTTTTTTCTCTTCCACATTGATTTATGCTTTGTGTCAAATGCTTTTCAGCATTATTCTGATGAAGGAAGATTTGTGCAACAATTTTCATATCCAGTTGTTTTCGCATTATTTGGTAATTGTTACCATGTGTATAGCAGATTTTATTTTATTAAGATTCCTTAATAAGCACTTGCCTTATTCCAAAAATATTCTATACCGAATCATGGCTGATATTACAGGGCTGGTCGTAATATGTCTGATTATATTATGTCTGTTCAATTACGTGATTTATGACGTCTTATTGATTTCCGAAGAAGGGCTACCGTCATTTCTTGTCAAATTTGGATTTGCAATGACAAATAACATCCCCATTCTGCTGTCATTTGAACTCATTTATTATTTCCAGTCCGAACAAAAAGCCATAGCGGATTCGGAAATAGCGAAACGGAGAGTATTGCTATTCCAACATGAAACATTGAGGGCACAGATAAATCCACATTTCTTATTCAATTCATTAAATGTCTTATCTTCTTTAATATATATAAATCAGGAAAATGCCAACAAGTTTACGAAAGCTCTTTCAAAAACCTATCGGTATGTACTCTCACTCACCCAGCAGCCAGTGGTATCGGTGACCGAAGAATTGAATGCTTTGGATTCATATATATTCCTAATGAGAATGCGATTTGAAAATGCGTTTACTTTTACAGTAAATAAAATATCTTCCTCTGAACAATATAAGATTATTCCCTTGACGCTACAACTGCTTATAGAAAATGCCTTCAAACACAATATCGCAACAGAAGAATCAACATTAAATATCACAATTAATATTGATTACGAACATATCACAGTCGAAAATAACATCCAGTCATCAAGCGGTGCTGATAAAGGTGGAATTGGACTGAAATATATCACGCAGCAATATAAATTATACGGCAAGGATGTTATTGTGGAGCATACCGAGGAAATGTTTATTGTAAAAATCCCATATATACAGTCATGAAATACCTGATAGTAGAAGACGAACGGTTTGCATCCGAAGAACTAAAACGAATGATGATGAAATTACGTCCAGATTATCAATTGGAGATGCAAACAAAAACGGTCATAGATACCATTGGTTTTCTGAAAGAATCCGTTGTTGATCTTATTCTTATGGATATTCGTCTTGCAGACGGCAATTGCTTCGAAATATTTAACCATGTGGACGTTACAACACCTGTTATATTTACAACAGCTTACGATGAACATGCTATCAAGGCGTTTAAGCTAAACAGCATCGATTACCTCTTAAAACCATTTGATGAAAGTGAACTGGAGACAGCGCTAAACAAATTTGAGAATATATTTTATAACCAATCTTATAAAAGCAATTCGAAGAATTTTGAGCAACTACTATCACTCAAGACCAAAAACCGTTTCCTGATATCCAAGGGGGAAAACTATCATTATATTGAAACCAAGGATATTGGCCATTTTTACAGTGAAGACGGGGTCGTCTTCCTTCACACGTTCAACGACAGACGATATATTATTAACTATACTTTAGATCAATTGGATCAACAGCTTGATAGCCGTTTGTTTTTCCGAGTATCGCGTAATTGCATCGGGAATGTCAAAGCCATTGAAAATGTTGCAAAATACTTTAATAGCCGTCTGAAACTTTCTTTTTCGCCGGAATGTCCCCATGAAGTTTTGGTAAGCCGGGTGCGCGTACCGGACTTTCTAAAATGGATGGACGGTATCGTACAATAGCTTAATGCTGAAAAATCCATCCTTTGTATATTGCATTTCATTTATTAAAATCTAAAGTCTATCCCTTAGTGATTTCTTAACCGCACCGTTCATCGTTCTTTTGTTCAGAATTTAAAAACAACATTAAAATTTTAGAACAATGAAAAAGAACGTATTAACATTTATTTTTGCAGTAAGCTCACTGATTTTCTCTTCACAATTATCCGCACAGGAGACCCCGTTATCTGTTGGTTTCAAAGCCGGCGCAGGTCTATCAAATTATCGCTTGAGAGGTGATATGAAAAGCTTAAAAAGTAAAATGAGCTTTGGCGGTTCCGTAGGTGGTTTTATAAAATATGACCTAAGCTCAAATTTCGCAATTCAATCTGGTATCGAAATTTACTACAACACCTCTAAACTCGAATCTCCAACCAATAGATCATCGGATAAGCTTAAATCTCTCGGAGTAGAGGTGCCTGTTTATGGAATTGTTCAGGGCGAGCTTGGAAATGGGAAGGCTTTTATAGGTGCAGGTGGGTATGCCGGTTATGGCATCAGCACGAAATTGGATGGGGTAAACCTATATAAAAAGAATAATGGAACAGGAACCACGATGAACCGTTTTGATTATGGTCTAGCGGCAATCATTGGTTACGACTTTTCTAAGAGCTGGCAGATAAATGCAAGTTACAAATTTGGACTCGCCGATCTGCACAAAGGCATGGGAGGATCTATGAAAAACCAAGGTGTATCCATCGGTATAGGCTATAAATTTTAATACCTGTCACTGCAATTAAATAAAGTCTGCGCACTGAATTTTAAATTCGCGTCTAATTACAAGATGACTGAAATTCGGTGCGCAGGAACTTCCGCTAACCTGTCTCACACGTTCAGTAAATTTTAAATTGCATTTCATCCTTTATATTCTGCAGTCCATTCCTTTGATCCTGAAGTCCACAGTTTATAGCTTTCTGTCCTGATTCATTCATCATTACTTTTATTAACAAAATAGAAATTATCTCAATAGAAATTTAAATCAAATGAAATTAAAGTCATTATTATTAACAACGCTAGTGACATTGCTCTACCTACAGGGAAAAGCACAGGAAGTAACTTTCAAAACAGAGTATCTCGGAAAATCAGGATACTACTATCTGCCTCCTGGTGAGAAGCCAAAAGAGAAAATAGGAGATGCTAAAGGGTCTGCTATGGTATACCAAGCAGCGGCCAATATCCCTTTGTCCTTAAAAATGAATGAAAATAATCGCCCTACAGCATGGGGCATCGGTCTTGGAGGATCATATGTTTCGTTGAAAAACCAAAAGTTCTCTGATCAAATGGTGTCCGAAATTATGAATTTTCAAGTCGGAATTTATCATTTGCGACCATTGAATGACAAATGGTCAATGAGGGCAAGTCTTGGTATGGGTGTATTTACTCCTTCTACCGATTTTTCAAAAATCAGCTTCAAAAATGTACTTGCAAGTGGAAGTGCCATTTTTATACGTCATTTGAAACCTAATCTCTCCATAGGGGGCGGGGTTGCAATAAATAGTTCATTAGGATATCCAATGGTATTTCCTGCCGTGTATGTCAAGTGGAAGAGCGAAGGCAAATTTGACCTGAACGTAGAGCTTGTGGACGGACTGGAGGTGTCGGCAGGTTACGATATCAATGATAAATTTAAACTTTCGTACGCTCTCGAAATGAATGGTCAGGTTGCTTTGTTGAAAAAAGACGGAAAGGATGTAATTTTTTCTCATCAGTATATCGTTACTGGATTCCGTCCAGAATATAAGATCAATGAAAAACTATCTGTAACCGGTATGGCAGGGCTCAATCTCTATCGCCCGGCATCTTATAGCGACAGAACCCTGAAAGGTGTTTTTGCATCTGATAACGATTACTATTTTTCTGTATCACCCTATGTATCAGCCGGATTAAAGATGAAATTTTGAAGATGGATTATTTGAAGCAAACCCTGCGGCATTTTGTGTTTAAATCTATTTATGTAGCTATTTATCTTATAAGTCTGCTGCCAATGACTTTCTTGTATGGGATGGCTTCTTTTACTTTTTTCATTGCTTATTATTTAGTTGGATACAGAAAAGAAGTTGTCATTCAAAATGTTGCCCGTTCATTCCCCGAAAAGCAATACGGAGAGATTCATGCCATCGTAAAAAAATTCTATGAATGCTTTGTGGCCTATTTTGCCGAAATGATAAAAGGTGTTTCTATTCCAACAAAAACACTTGACAAAAAAGTAATATTTGAGAACCTCGAGTTAGTGGATCTATATATAAAATCAGGGCGCAATGTTATCGCTTCTGTTGGACACTGTGGTAATTGGGAAGTATTAAATTTTTTACCTCATAAAGTTCAGTACGACGTTCATGCAGTATACAAGCCGTTGAGTTCCAAGCTAGCGAATAGTCTTATGGTCAAACTCCGCTCTCGTTTCGGTATGAAGTTAATTCGTGACAAAGCGGTAACACGATATATACTTTCCATGAACTCGTCTCCAGCTGTGTACCTTTTTATAGCAGACCAACGTCCAAAGATAAAAGATGAAAAATACAGGTTCACTTTATTGAATCAGGAAACATATTTTTTTTCAGGAATGGAAAAACTGGCCTGTACAAGTGAATCGGCTGTCATATACCTACATATCACGCAACTTACAAAAGGAAATTACAAGGTAAGCTGCATACCCATAAATGCAAAAGCAGAATCAACAAAAGTGGGTGAAATTACTCAAAAGTATATTGAGTTGCTCACAGAAAATATCAAAGAAGAACCATATGGCTGGCTATGGACACATAAGCGGTGGAAAAGATAATTCTTTGGTTTATCCTAGGCCAGACTATATAGTAACCGTACAGTCTAGATATGCCGAATTAAAAGTAAATAAACATGAAATTAAAACATCAGCCCTTAAGGTTTTATCTATTACTATTTTTCACTCTGATAATTGGAAAGATAAATGCCCAGCAGACTTTGTCCGGTCTGACTTTGGAAGGGTGTATAGATTATGCACTACGGAATAATCTAAAAATACGACAGGTTGATCTAGAACAAAAAGAATCGCAATACCGAATCAGCGAAGTCAAATCGAAAATATTACCACAGGTATCTGGTAGGGGTTTAATAGATCGGAATCTGGTCATCCCCACTATGATTCTCCCGGGTGAACTGGTGGGAACACCTGGCACGAAAATACCCGTTCAGATGGGAGCCAAGAATGTATTGGATTTCTCTATACAGTTGGAACAAGTGATCTATGACCCGAGTTTATTCGTTGGGCTAAAAATTGCCCGAACTGACCAGGAACTGTATCAACTTAGAGGATTACTTACTGAAGACGAAATGATTTATAATGTCAGCCATGTATTCTATGGATTAATGGGCTCATCCGAGGAGCTCAAAGATATAGATGCCATGCTTTCCAAGCAGCAATCATTGGCCGAAATAGTCCACGAAAAGGTGATAAAGGGAGTTTCTAGACAAGTGGATCTAAATCGTATCCAGGTAAATATCAATAATCTTAAGTTAAATAGGAAAAAAGTAGAAAATATTGTATTCCAACAAAACAATTATCTAAAGACGCTAATCGGAATGCCTGTGGAAGAAGTATTGAGGGTTGATTATCATCTTTCCACATCTGAAACTACACCTAATTCCTTGATCTCAACTTTGGACAGCAGTCATGTCGAACTTGATATTCTTGAAAAGAAAAAGGAAATGATAGATTACCTCCTCAGACAGGAAAAGAATAAATATTTGCCCACTTTGTCCAGTTTGGTTTCTGGTGGATATCAGTTTCAATCAGACCAATTGCGGCTCACAAAAGACCCGTGGTATAACTCTGTTGCTTTAGGTTTAAGATTAAATATTCCAATTTTTGATGGATTTGCTAAACGTAACAAGATTCAGCAGTATCATTTCCAAAAGCAAAACATTGATTTTCAGATGAGGGAAATGCAGCAAAATATTGTATCTAACAAACTCAATGCAATCAGCCAACTTAATGTTTCTCTTTCTTCCATCGAAGATCAAAAACAGAATCTGCTACTGGCTGAGGATAATTACAATAAAACAAACCTGCTGTATAATGAAGGTTTAATTGACATAATCGATGTTTTTGAAACAGAGACAACTCTTTTGGATACAAAAATAGCATTCACCAGAGAACTTATCAATCATAAGAAAGCGGAAGTGGATTTATTGAAGGCATTAGGAAAATTAAAGACCTTATCAAAATATTAATGAAATGAAAATAAGAATTATCATACCGGTAGCGGTATCAATTATCCTTATCGCACTCATGATCTGGAAATTGTCTGCTAACAAGGAAGGGATGGAGAAGAAATTAGAACAGTCGACTGTTGTCAATATGACAATCCCGGTTATCGTTGAAAAGCCCGAGTTGCTGAGGTTACAAAATAACCTTTCCCTACACGGAAGTATCATTCCAGATAATGAGATACTTATACTCTCAAAAGCACAGGGTACTATCACAAGGAAATACAAAAGAATGGGTGACAGCGTTAAAAAAGGTGATATAATCGTTCAGATTGAAAATGAGGTTCTAAAAAAAGCTTTAGTGAGTACCCGGGCAGACTACGAGAAAAAAGCTAACGATGTACAACGTTACGAATCCTTACAAATGCAAGGTGCGGTGGCTCAGCAGGAGGTCGAAAATGCTCAGCTATCTTTACGGGAAGTAGAAAGACGTATTACAGAACTTGAGGATCAAATTGCTCATACGACTATCGTCGCTCCTTCTTCAGGGATTATTTCTAAAGATTTTGTTGAAGATGGACAATGGGTAACAACAGGAAGTGAAATAGCTCATATTTTTTCTGGAAATGGTCTAAAGTTACAGGTAAGTATTACCGAAGCAGATATACTCAAGATCAATAAAGGGGAGCAAGTAAAAGTACATCTTCCCTCTTTAAACAACGAGAGCTTTTCGGGTGTTGTGTATAGGGTTGCCCCCACAGCAATGAGCTACATTCCTACGCTGTGGAAATCATGCTGAAAAGTAAAGATATCCGCCTAAAACCAGGAATGTATGCTATAGCATTTATCGAATCTTCTAAAACATCAATGCCAACGATTACGATAAATCGAAAATCTGTCGTAGGCGGAATGAAAAACCCGTCCGTTTTCATTGTCAAAGATGGTAAAGCCTACAAAAGAAGTATAAGGATAGGATATTACGATAATGAAACACTGGAAGTTATTTCAGGCCTAGCTTTAAACGATACGGTCATAAATAGCGGACAAATTAATTTATCGGATGGAATACCTGTTTCCATATTAAATAGATTATAATATGAAAATAGCCAGATTCTCCATCAAACGTCCCTCTGCAATCATTATCTGCTCTGCCACCCTATTGCTGTTTGGTTTATATGCCTTAATGAACATCAATCAGGAATTAATGCCGGAAATAGCTACAGGTACCATATCTATCAGCACCATATATCCTGGAGCTGCCGCACAGGAAGTCGAAAACGCAGTGACAAAAAAAATAGAAGAAGCTGTGTCTTCTTTGGAGGGTATAGATGATATCTCAGCTACATCCATGGAAAATTTTTCCCTTGTCACCATCAATTTGAAAGGATCAACAAACCTAAATAAAGCTATTCAGGACGCACAAAGAAAAGTCAATGCCATACGCTCTGATCTGCCGGATGATGCCAAAGATCCCGCCATTACAGATTTTAAAATTACTGACATTCCTATAATGACTATCGGTGTTACATCTACGATTGAAGAAATGGATCTTTTTGATATTGTAGACCGTGAAATAAAACCTCAACTTGAAAGGATTCCGGGAGTCGGAAGGGTGTCGCTTATCGGGGGACTTGAAAAAGAAGTGCAAGTTAACTTGGATGAGGACAAGATAAAGTCCTATGGTTTATCAATAGGAGATATTACCCGAAAAATACAAGTTACGAACATGGATTTTCCAGTGGGAAAGCTCATCAATGAGAACAAACAATTGCAGATCCGTTTAGAAGGGAGGTTCAAAAGACCTTGGGATATTGGAGATGTTGTTGTGAAAACGTTACCTGATGCTACGGTAATAAAAGTACGGGATATTGCAGAAGTTGCAGAAACCTATAAGGAAGTCAAGACCATTAACAGAACAAACGGTATTCCTTCAGTTGGTATTACGATCCAACGTTCTTCGGATGCCAACACGGTAGAGATTTCTAAAGCAGTGACTGCTAGATTAGAATCTATAGAAGCAAAATACCATCAAGAGAAGATGTCTTTTGTTGTCGCAGTAGATAATGCTGAATTTACGGTTCGGAGTGCAAATTCTGTACTATTCGATCTCTTGTTAGCAATAATTTTGGTCGCAGCTACGGTATTTCTGTTTTTACAGAGTTTCAGAAATTCCATTTTCGCCGCCGTTGCGATACCTTTTTCTCTGATAATTACATTCATTCCCTTGTTGCTATTGGGATTTAGCCTGAATATCATGTCATTGCTTGCATTGACATTGGTGATTGGTATACTGGTCGATGATGCCATCGTTGTAATCGAAAACATTCATAAACATCTTGAAAGAGGAAAAACAGTAATCCAGGCAGCATATGATGGAGTTAAGGAAATAGGGTCTACGGTTCTTTCAATTACATTAGTAATCGTGGTGGTGTTTGTACCCATATCTCTGACCGAAGGCACTATTTCCGACGTATTCCGACAGTTTGCGCTCACCATCGCCATTTCTGTGCTAATCAGTTTAATCGTGTCCTTGACAGTTGTACCATTGCTTTATTCCCGGTTTGGTAAATATGAGCATATTCGAAAGGACTCGGTTTTAGGGAGGTTTCAATTACTTTTCGAAAAGGGCATCTCGGATATAGCGTTGTGGTTCGGAGACCTATTGAAATGGTCTTTCAAACACAAAATGATTGTCCTTCTAACTGTTGGCAGTATGTTTATAGGTAGTTTCGCCTTGGTTGGCATGGGTTTTATCGGGAGTGATTTTGCCCCCCAGGGTGATCAGGGACAGTTTGTAATTAAGTTGGAGCTACCCCGTGACGTCACTTTACAGCACACAAATCAGATTACTTTAAAAGCTGAAAATACGGTGATAAACAACCCATTAGTGGAGAATATTTTTACCACTGTAGGGGCTGAGGAAAGCGGGCAAGTGCAGGCTCGTTTGTCAGAAATACGAGTAAAACTTATACCCCATAACGAACGTTCCGTATCGGCGAAGGACCTTGCAGGATATTTGAAGCTGGAACTAGAGCGTACACTGCCCGGAACGATTGTAAGCCTTGGTATGACCGACATGATGGGGAATATCGATGAAGCCCCCGTACAATATTATATAGTTGGCAGAGACGTAGATTCTGTTCGAGTTGCCGCCAATATAATATTGAAGGAAATTAAAAACATCAATGGGGTTATGGGGCCCCAAATTTCATCAAAAGATGGAGATCCCCAGATTAGCATCGTGGCAGACAGAGAGAAAATGGCACATTTGGGAGTATCCTTCGAAAACCTCGGTCAGACCCTGAATTTGGCATTTAATGGTAATACTGATGGTAAATTTCTAAGGGGTGATGTGGAGTATGATATCAATATGAGACTCGATAAATCAGATAGAAGACAGATTGGTCATGTTGAAAATCTCTCTCTATTGAATAACGAAGGAGAATTGATACAATTGAAACAGTTCGCACAGATACAAGAAACCGAAGGCCCGACCATTTTAGAACGCAGGGATAGAATGCCTTCAGTTATGATCAGCTCTCAGATTGCAGGAAGACCTCTGGGAGATATCGGAGCAGATATAAATAAAGTCGTCGAAGATCTGCACCTATCCGATCAAATAGAGGTAATACCTGGAGGAGAACTTGAAATGCAGGATGAGAGTTCCGGGTCATTGGGACTTGCGCTTATGGTTTCTATCTTGTTGGTATATGTTATTTTGGTATTGCTATACGATAGCTTGGTGTATCCTTTAGTAATCCTGGCATCTTTACCACTGGCTGTAATAGGAGCACTTCTTGCATTAGCATTGACAATGGAAACCTTGAACATCTTTACAATGTTGGGTCTTGTGGTTCTCATCGGTCTTGTTGCTAAGAATGCGATATTATTGGTGGATTATACAAATCATCTTAAATCCCAAGGTGTTCCATTACAAGAAGCATTGATAAATGCCACACATCAACGCTTCAGACCTATTGTAATGACAACGCTCGCTATGGTAATCGGCATGTTGCCAGTCGCCTTAGCTACTGGTGCAGCTGCCGAATGGAAGAATGGGTTGGGCTGGGTAATAATAGGCGGGTTAATCAGTTCTTTGTTTCTGACTCTTATTGTTGTACCCCTTCTATATTACATCTTGGAGCGAATCATGATACGAATGAGTCTAAACAAACATAAAAAAATAGTTCTGGTTGAAAATGATATTTGAATACTGACTATATAAATATGTTTATTAACAATTGTATTATGAATAGAGCAAAAATGTTGAGATGCAATGTCATAAACAACGGGGGACGGTTCGCATTGATATCAATGTATAAATAAAAATAATATATCATTTTGGAAATATGAAAACCGAAGATCTAGCATTTATTCTCTCATGGCCTGACACCACAATTCGTGGTGATGAAAAGTGGATGATATTCTTTAAGAAAATTGGTTTAGTAAAAAACCTTAATTTTAAAGTAGGTCACACAGCTATTGTTCTAGTAAATCGAAAGAAGGGTGATATGTTATGCTATGATTTTGGACGTTACATAACACCTCGAGGATATGGACGCGCACGCTCCAGATTTTCAGATCCCCGTTTGAACATTAAAATTAAGGCGAAGTTTAAAGATAATAGAATTGTCAACTTAGAAAAAATCATAGAACATTTTGAAATATTGAAATCTGTCATGTATGGGAAAGGCATTCTGTATTTCTCCATAGCTAATAATATCAATTTTCAGCGCGCTAAAGCTTACGGAGATGACTGTGTACGTCAAGGGAGTTATCCCTATGGCGCAATAGCCCGCTATAACAATAACTGTTCCCGTTTTATTACCCGTATGCTGATGTATTCATCTAAACAATATAATTGGAATCATAGTATAAACTTTCCTGTATGTAGTAAGCATCAATACATAATCTATCTTGATTTTAGCTATTTCTTTATTACAAAAAAAACATCAAAATGTATTGCTCACTTTGGTTATGTTGGCTATATTTGCATTACCGAATCACATATTGTATGTGAGTAAAACGGTGAGTAGTTCTTAAGAAAAGAAGTCAATTTATTGATTTATAGATGTTTGAAGTGGTGTGGATTCGTCCTGCCACCCCGACAAGAAAGCTCGATGAATATCGAGCTTTTTTATTTCAAGTGGAATAATCGGCAGTAAAAGTTCACCGAATATAAAATAATTCACAAAGTGATGTTTATCATATACCCAAAAGAAATTCTTTGTGTATATTTGGCGAGAATCAATTAATATTAGCAACAAGTTTGATACGTTTTTGTACATATATGCTACTAATCGCTCTGACGCTGCAATCTTTCTATCGCAGTATTATGGCTATAGAGTATCAGATACACCTTCCCGATTATCTGGCAAAATGTATAAACAAAGACCGACCTCAGCTTCATTGTGATGGCCAGTGTGTGCTGATGCAGAAAATAAAGGAAAAAGAAAAAGAGGAAACAAAGAAGAATTTAGTGGTGTATGAATACAGCGCTCTCTATGTGCATAGAGAGAACACCATGTACACCATGTGCCAGCCGAAAGAAGTAGCCAGTCCAAACCATTTTTCACCTTATCGGATTGATTATATATTTAATTATAATACGTCCATATTCCACCCCCCTATTAGCTAATTCCCATCCGTGGAACCTAGCTTGTCCTCTATATGGCATTGTTTGTCATGAGGATAAAGCCTATTTCCTAGCATAAATCAAGAGCAGCATATCTTTCTAAAGATCATTGCTGTGCATGCATGGTTAAGTCTATATAAATCACAATGAACAAAATAATATTTTTTCTTATCGCAACATGTTTTGCCGTGTTGTCCTGTACAAAAGAAAAAACGGATTACGAAGCAGAAATTGAAGTAGAAGTACCTGAGTACAACGAATTTAAAGAAGCTGTTGCTATCCATAGCGAAGGTTACGATATCAAGATTGAAGCCCTGAATGGAACTTTCTATAAAGGATACAACGAGATCCGTTTGACGATATCAGATAGTCAAACCAGTAACGAAGCAAATGTAACAAATGTAACATTGCTCCCTATCATGACTAAAGCCGATGGGAATAAGCATTCCTGTCCACATAGATACAATTTGGCGTATAGAACAGACGGTAAATACTTCTCAGGATACTCGGTATTTACATCAGAAAGTTTAGTGGACGGAGTATGGGAACTTCATATTCGTTTTACGATCAACCATAAAACCTACACGACGAAACAACGTATCACCGTTCAGCAGCAAACCAACAAAAACCTGAACATGACAACGTTTACAGGAAGAGACGATGAGCAGTACGTCATCGCTCTGGTGTCGCCACAAAGGCCGAAGGTGGGCGAAAACGAATTGATAGCCGGAATTTACAAGTTCAATAAATCTGCCGCCTCCGCCAAGGATTATCCAGATCCGTCGCAATTCTCATACACCGAGGCAAGTGGTTATACGCTACAATTAGATCCGAGGATGCCCGAGCCTTCTATGGGGAACCATTCCTCCCCTAACAATGAGGATTTGGTGCAGCGAGACGACGGTCTGTATCGCGGTGTAGTCAATTACACCATGACAGGAAACTGGACGTTGAATTTCATCATGCTGAACCAAAATGGAAAAATCCTCAAAGGGACTAATGTGCCTACCGATTTCACGCCAGGAATTGAGGGGGTCAAAAGTGAGTTGTACCTTGATATTCTATTCTAAGATCATGAAGAAGCTACATATCATCTGTGGGCTACTCTTTCTTGGAATGAGTGCAAATGCTCAACACATACATACCCAGAGTGACAGTATCCACCGTATTGAAGCCGTAAAGGTTATCGCCGAGACGAAGAAAAAAATAGAGACCGACATGAAAATGGCTGTTTCAGTGGATGAGTTCTTAGCCTCTTCGGACAACATCAGCTTTATAAAACGAGGCGCTTACGCGTGGGAGCCATTGCTCAACAACATGAGTACCGAGCGGTCTACCATTACAATTGACGGTATGCACGTCTTTGGCGCGTGTACAGATAAGATGGATCCGGTCACTTCATATGTCGAAAGCAATAACCTTTCTGCCATCGATATCACATCCGGCCAAGAAGGAAGTATGCACGGGGCGACTGTAGCCGGGAGCATCGATTTGAAAAGGAAAAGCACCCCATTCGGTCTAGACAGGAAATGGCACGGCGGTTATCAAACCGGTTTCGAGACCAACAATAAACAGTTTTTTAACCTCGGAAACCTATCTTATTCAGACGATAAATTTGTCGCAGATGGCAGTATTGCTTTCAGGAAAGCCGGTAACTACTTTGATGGGAACAGCGATGAAGTGAACCATTCACAGTACAATAAATTCAACACCTCATTGGGCCTAGCCTATAAAACAAGTCCGCTTGCCTCCGTACGCGTCGATGCTATCTACGATAGAGCCAAAGATGTAGGTTTCCCTGCACTGCCGATGGATCTATGGCTTTCGCGCGCGATTATCACCTCAGCCGCTTACAAACAATTATTTGAAGAGGGAATCCTGCGCGCTTGGGACACCAAGCTCTATTTCAATGCCGTTGAGCATTACATGGATGATACCAAACGTCCCGAAAACCTGGTTCATATGGATATGCCGGGCTGGAGTACGACGTATGGGCTAGTTTCAACTGCAAACTTGAAGCGCGGTGATTATAGCGCTGAAATCCAGTTGAACGTGTACGACAATCTATCCATTGCCGAGATGACTATGTATCCACAAGACCGAAGTAAGAAAACGATGTTTGCATATACCTGGCCATGGGTCACCACCCGCTTTGCGGGGCTTTCGATGAACAACGCGTGGGATATTTCGGAAATGGGCCGATTAAATTTTGGTGGTTCTTTGGGTTGGAATTACAACTATTCCAAATACGTGGAATTCAATTGGATATTTTACCCCGGAGCACCACAGGAGAAAAGCAGAGCGTTACCGGCACTGCATACCAGTTACCAACTGAACATCGATCAATTCGATTTTTCTTTGGGAGCAGGGTATGGACATCGGGCACCTTCTGTCTCGGAGGGATACGGATATTACATCTATAACAGCTTTGACCGCTACGATTATATCGGAAACCCCGATCTGAAAAACGAAATTTCTTATGAACTCAATGCAAGTGCAGGGTTTAACAATGAAAAGATGACCATAGAAGCTAAGGTAAACTATTTTCATATCCAAAATTATATCGTCGGAAGAATTTTGAGTTTAGGAAGTCCGATGAATTATCAATCTGTTGGTGTGAAAGGCTACACATCATTAGATCACGCCAAACTTTTCAATACGACAATAAATGCCAAATACGATTTCCTGCAACACTTGCATTGGAAAGGAATGGTCACCTACGCAAGAGCGACGGACCATAAAAATGGAAACCTACCCTTTATCCGTCCGCTCACCTATCAAACGTCTCTCCATTTCATGCATAAAAAATTCAGCATCCAGACATCTTTACACGGCGATCTTGCACAAGACAACTTCAGTCCCGAATATGGCGAAGACCATACCCCAGCCTATAAAATATGGAACGTAGCAGCAGATTATAGCTTCAGCTTCAGAAATTACAAAGCCGCGTTGCAGGTCGGTGCCGAAAATTTATTCAACGAATACTACAGCACCTATGCCGATTGGGGCAATATCCCGAGAATGGGACGGAATGTTTTCACTTCACTGAAGATTGAATTTTAATATAAACAACAAATTGAACAAAATAATTAATAAAACGATGAAAAAACTTAAAAACTACCTACTACTACCAGCATGTTCGCTAGCATTTTTTATATCCTGTAACAACGACGATAACCCTGTAGCCAATAATATAACGCTGCATTTTAATAACACATTCAAAGAGAAAACAATCCAGCTTGGCGATGCTACGTCTTCTACAGCTACCGTTAACACCTCCGCAGAAGGTCAAGTACACCACTTTTCCGAATTAAAATACGTGATAAGCAATATCCGTTTGATAAAAGCCGACGGGGCCGAATTTCCATATAACGTTAATGACCTGGATAAGGGAGCTACCGTTATCAATCAAGCGAAACCACAGACACTGGATTACGTATTGACCAATATACCGGCAGGCGAATATAAACAGATCAAATTTGGTCTGGGCGTTAAATCAGAATTGAATACACTCGATCAAGTCAGATTTCCCAATTTTTATGCGGAAGCAGGAGCCAACGACACCAAAATGCATTGGGAATGGGGAACCGGATATCGTTTCACGAAAATAGAGGGCTTTTACGATACCGACCACAAAGAATTATCTATCCATACCGGAAGTACGGTAGAAGGTGAAGAAGGCGCTTACACGCAAGGTGTTGATGCTTACAGAGAGATCACCTTAACGCTCCCGAATAATGCAGTCGTTAGCAGCAATGTTCCTAAAATCACAATCAAGGCGGACTTTGACAAACTACTAAGCGGAAAGACCAATACAATTGAACTCGGTGCAGGAAATGCTACTCCGAGCGTACATACAGCTGCGAATATGGTGTTATTCGTCGATAACCTTGGCGGAGATGGTTCCAGCGACCTTACCGGTATGTTTTCAGTTAAAAGTGTTGAAAACTAACATGGCTAAATGAGCTGCCAAAATATCTAAAAAAATGGCAGCTCTCTTCTCCAATCTGTCAGGCATGAAAACCGTATCTATTGTATTCTCCATTTTATTGCTATTGCTATCCTGTAGTCAAGACGATATTATACAGTCCACACCTCATGACAACCCCGAAATCCAACTAGCGATTCCGCAAGATTTTCCCGCGTTGACCCCTGCAGTAAACCAGAACAAGCCTACAAAGTACGGGGTAGAACTAGGTGAAAAATTATTTCACGAGAAAAAATTCAGTGGGAACAATACAATTTCATGCGCGGGCTGTCATAATCAATCAAGTGCCTTTGCCGATAATAACACCCAAGCTATAGGGATTTATGACAGAGTAGGTCTTCGCAATACACCTCCCATTCAAAATCTGGCGTTTATGAAGTTCTATAATTGGGATGGCAACAAACTCACGTTGGAAAGCCAGCCGTTAGTCCCTATCATTACACATGAAGAAATGAATTCTTCTATTTTAGAAGTGATTAAAAAAATAAGGGATGATCATAATTATAGAGATATGTTCCGAAAAGCATTCGGCGATGAAGGTGTCACGCCTGACAGGATTTATCGAAGTATTGCACAATATGAATATACATTGATCTCTGCCAACAGTAAATATGATAAAGTGAAACGAAAAGAAGGAGAAATATTTACAGAAAGTGAAGCAAGGGGCTATCAAGTATTTAAAATCAAATGTGCCAGTTGCCACAGCACCGAACTCTTTACAGACCAAAGCTTCAGGAATGTTGGCTTCCCAGTCAATCCCAGTACAGAAGAGGCCGGTCGTGCTAGAGTAACAGGCATTCCGGCAGATTATATGCGTTTTCGGGTTCCGTCTTTAAGGAATGCCGAATACACGGCGCCTTATGGTAGTTTCGGGCAGTTTCCAACTTTAAGGGCTGTTTTGGATTATTTTGATAACGGCGTTTTAGATGCCGACAACCTCGATCCTATTTTAAAAGAGAATGGCAATAGGATACCACTGAGCGAACAAGAAAAAAACGATATTATCGCGTTTATTAAAACATTAAGCGATCGTAGGTTTGTTGGAAGATAAATTCCCAATTGTTTCCCAAATTGAAATTAATATTTGTTTTTAAGATATGCTATAACACTAATTTCTTCGTTATAGATATGGCATAATTAAAAACGACGATATTTTGATTCGCGAATCTATAGGAAATACCCCACTTCGACACTGTGATGCTCTTTCGACTCGATATCACACCAACATTTTTATTAAAGAGGAATTCCATAACCCCGGAATGTCCGCAAAAGACCGACCCGCACTGTTTATGATCGAGGACGCTATAGCTAAAAAGAAAATTAAACCTGGCGGAATTTTTGTGGAAGCCAGTAGTGGCAACACGGGATTAGGGATTGCCTTAGTAGCCAAAAAATTAGGATATAGAGCCAAAATATTCGTGTCGCAGAGCTGTTCTCAGGAAAAAGTAGATCTGCTGATAAAAGCCGGGGCTGATATCGAAATTTGCGAAAATTCCAACGGTTTACATGACTTCAATTCGACACAATTTCGAGCACAGTCCTTTGCGGCATCGCATCCCAATGCTTATTTTACCAACCAATACTACAACACCCAGAATATTCGAGCACACTATAAAACCACGGCTCCCGAGATATGGGAACAAACTAAAGGTAATATCACGCATTTCATTGCCGGCGTAGGCACCGGTGGAACGGTATCGGGAGTTGGCCGTTTTCTAAAAGAGCAACAACCTGAAATCAATATATGGGGCGTAGAGCCCTACGGTTCCATACTTGCCCATTTCCTTAAATACCGTAACCAACCGAATCAGATTGTTCCTTTTGATCCGATTGAAGGGATTGGCAGAAACTTTGTTCCGGGGTCGTTCGACGCAGCTTACGTAGATCATATTTTTCAAGTAAATTATCAAGAAACAAAAGCGATAGCAAAAGAATATTATTCAGAAACAGGCATAATGACTGGATTTTCAAGTGCTGCCGTAATCGCTTCGTTGAAAAGACACGTTGAAAACATGAAGTTTACCGCTGCAGATACGGTTGTTCTATTTTTTCCAGATCACGGGAACCGATATATCAGTAAACTTTATAAGGGGAGCGTTCATCAATCCATCGCTTCCTCCAACATAACGTCATTTTAATTCTTGAATATGTACACTTTCAATGATATCGCTATCCCAATTTCTTGGCCTGATAAAACCGCATTGGGAGATGAAAAATGGATGCTACTCTTAAAGCAAATAGGCCTAGTAAAAAATCTCCATTTTAAAGTAGGACATGCCGCCATATTGCTTATTGAAAGGCATAGCGGTAGCATACTTTATTTTGATTTTGGACGCTATTTATCTCCACGCGGGTACGGCAGAGCGCGATCTGCTCTTTTTGACCCACGTTTGGAGATTTGCGTAAAAGCACAAATTGGACCACAGTGCGAAATAAAGAATATGGAAGAAATTCTGGAGGAGTTGTGTAAAAAAGAAGCCGCCACACATGGAGGGGGGCGCACCGTATTTTCAATATGCAAGCAAGTTTCCTTTTCAAAAAGTGTCGCCTATGCGGAAAAACTCGTTGCAGAGGGTCCTATTTTATATGGAGCGTTGGCTAAAGACAATAACAGTTGTTCCCGGTTTGTAGCTCAAATATTAACGGAAGGTATGGATGATGATGATAAAAGACGTCGAAAAATACTATATCCCGAGTGTTTAAAAGCAAGTCCTACGAGCAATGTCGTTAACGCTACTTCTGATGAAGATATTTTTTGTTACGAGCGAGGCATACTAGAACAGTGGAGGATGAGACGCAAAGATTCTCTCGCATTCCAATTCCGTTTGCTGAAAGATAATTTCACCAAAAAAGGTTCACAACATTTAGCTTCCGACCAAGTACCAGGAATGATCACCGCCCCCCCACGTCCATCTCACATATCTAAGTACGCACAATGGATGGGCGGTATCGGTGAAGGTGCCTGGTTCCATTTAGAGCAACCTCAAGATCAAAATCTATTTATCATTTATAAATATGACGCCTCCGGCGAACTGGAGTATAACGTAGAGACAACCTGCATGCAAAACTTCGACATCAATCGTCCATATACGTTTACCCCAAACTTCCTGTATAACAGCTACGCGGTTATACAGGACAACAATCTCTACATCTTTTCAACAGAAACGGATACGAACAAAACAGACAGCAATCCAGAAAAAATAAAAGCTATTTTATAAAAAAGACAAAACCGAGTGTAACGAGCTCATTTATACAAATGAATACTTACACTTATAAATAATTATATACATATGAAATTAACAATTTTAAAAGCAAAAATTCACACGGTTAAGGTTACCGAAGCAAATGTAGCGTATAACGGTTCTATTACGATCGATGCCGATTTATTGGACGCAGCTGGCATCAAGAAATATGAACAAGTCTATATTAACAATGCCGTTAACGGGAGTCGAATTATGACCTACGTATTACCCGGAAAAAGAGGCAGTGGAGAAGTTTGCATGAATGGTGGGGCAGCCCTTCACGCCAAACTAGGAGAAACCGTACATATCCTTTCTTTTATCCAATTATCTCCGGAAGAGGCAGAAACATATCAGCCAACGCTTGTATTCACAGAAGGGGAAAACAAAATTAAATCTGTCGAAAAATACGACTACTAAAATAGACTGTCCGATATCGACTCTCCCAAAAGGTTGCACTATACAGACAAATGGGCAACCTTTTGTGCGTTCTGTCATATTTTTTCTATTATTTGTTGTTTAACTTTGTATAAGGAAGGTACATTATGATAAAAGCAGATATACAAACATTGGATGACGTTAAACTGATGGTCAATACTTTCTATGGTCGTGTACAGGAAGACCATCTTATAGGACCGATCTTCAACACCAAATTGGAAGGTCATTGGCCGGAGCATTTAGAGAAAATGTACAGCTTTTGGCAGACCATCTTACTGGACGAGTACACCTACCAAGGTCGCCCCTTCCCTCCGCACGCACAATTACCGATAGAAGCGGAACACTTCGATCGCTGGCTACAGCTTTTTGATAAGACGGTAGACGATCTATTTGCGGGCCCCGTCGCCGAAGAAGCAAAAAGTCGCGGACGTAAAATGGCCGCGTTGTTCCAGGTAAAACTTGACCATATCCGTCAATCACCTTTTAAACCCTTGCTTTAAAATCTTCTCCCTTTCTTATGGCAACTGATCTATTTGCTGATCGATCAAATACAATAAAGAAGCAATAGCGGCCACCCCAGATTGTAATTCACGTCGGTCTACTGCTTCAAAAACATCTTTGGCAGTATGGTGTAGATCGAAATAACGATGTGGATCCGGACGAAAATTAAACATGATCGTATTGGGGAAATGCCGTCCCCATACGCCCGAATCTACGCCGGGGCTCCCATGTAAAAATCGTGACACCCAAAATTTTTGTTCAAAGAGTGGCTTCCAACGTTTTTGAATCCAATTCACCCGTTCGGCCGACGATTTAATGTCAAACCCACGCGGTGCAAATCCTCCCGCATCACTTTCGATAGCGGCAATTATTTTTTCTGCCTTTGCTTTCGCCGTTTCCCCATACTGAAGCGCTCCATGCACGCCATTTTCTTCATTCATGTAAAATACCAGCCGGATGGTATGTCGCGGTTTGTAATCCAATTCCATTAAAGTCCGTATCGCATCTAAAGTTCCCATCGTACCCGTTCCGTTATCATGTGCACCCTCCCCCACATCCCAAGAGTCAATGTGTCCACCTATTGTTATAATCTCGTCCGGTTTTTCCGTCCCGCGCCACTCGGCGATTACGTTATGGGTAGCTACATTTCCTTTCCATGCGGAATGGTTTACGATGTGAATACGCGTTGCCGAATCCTTCTTTAATGCTGCTGAAAGGTTATTTGCGCCGACAGGCGATATAGCCAAAGCCGGGATACTATCAATGTCATTTACGTATCTTGTACCTCCTGTATGTGGGTAATCGTCATCTGGAGACGATGACAAAGATCGAAAAAGATAGGCTACTGCGCCCAGTTTAGCCGCTTCCACCGGCCCCCTACTACGTTGGCTGCTATTTAAACCATACGCAACACCCGTTTCCACCATCGATTCATCCCAAGGCTTATTGACGAACACAATTTTTCCCCTTACTTTATCTCCTTGTGCACGCAATTCACTCAATAACTCAATTTCTATAACTTCTGCTTCCAAACCACCCGGCGGTGTCGCTACCGAACCTCCCAACGACAATACATTAAGCGGTTCTTTTATAGATACAATATAGGCTTCTTCTTTCTCTCCCCTATCCCAATAAGGCATCTGTACTTCTTGTAGATAAACACGATCAAATGCCAGGTCCTCCATAAGCGACTTGGACCATAATACAGCTTTCTCTGCTTTCGCTGAGCCCGCAATACGATGACCAATGTTCTTGGTTAGGTAGCGTAGATTCTCGTAGGCTTTCCCTTTCTCAAAAGATGTTGTATATATACGCTCCATCATCAGTGAATCTTGTTGGGCAACCACTTTCCCCAAACTACAGACACCAAGAAGCAAAACCTTAAAAATTACTTTCATACACATTTACTATTTATAATCCTAAAATAACCATTATTTTTGAAACATGGCAAGGACATTACCGAGGCCCCCAAAGACGGTGGATTTACATGCAGAAGCTTTCCTGCGAAATCTCGACATATACGAGACCAATGAATTACTGGCTGAATCACTGGAATTGATGCGTGAGATGCTTGACGCCGCCATCTATTGGGATTATACAGAAATCCGCTTTATCCATGGTAAAGGGAAGGGTATACTGCGCCAAGCCGTTTATGAAGAATTGGCATATTATAAACAGAGCGGCGCCATTGCTAGCTACCATCCCTCTTATCACAACGAAGACATCGTGGTCATCAATATCGGTCTATAACACTTTTATACGATAAACCTCATAGGGATAGGAAACCTTATCTTCTCCGTCGTTCCATTGAGGCAAACGGTTCATTTGTGCGCACGAAAAATACAAGTACCCATCACTTCCCACACCCAAAGAATCCGGCCAGATCAAACGGCTATCTTGCACGACAGTCTCCACTTTGCCTTCGGGTGTATATCGTTTAATACTATAATCCAAGGAAGACGTTAAATAGATGTTCCCTTTTACATCCGCTACCAAACCATGTGTAATCGTCGTTTCTCCAAGGTCTTCAACCTTTGCTTTCAATTCGTCTGCCGTTAAAGAGGCATCTGCAAGATAAACTGTTTCTATCCGATAAAGCTTAGTTGTATTGATCGGCTTAAAATAAAAATATCTATTGTCCTTTGTCAGTGCAATACCATTCACGTTGGAACGGAATGGGTTACCTTTGCTATCACGCATATCGCTTCCTTCGTAGCTTAACACTACATTAGGATCAGCTGTTGTAAAGGATGATTCTGCTAGCAGCAATCTCGTTGTTCCTGTCGCTAAATCCAATACGACAATACCCGCCTGTCCGGGATCTGAAAGGTAAGCCAATTTTTTATCCGTATCCACGCGTACATCGTTTAAACCTGATTTCGCTTTTTCCAAATCGTCGAAAGTATATTGTCGAACCACTTTGTTGCTCGCTAAGTCTATTTGTACCAATTTGAACTGTCCTTGCTGACTCTCCTCTGAACCATCTTTCCCAAATACAGAACCCGATGACGACGGTTTTGAATCCAGCACCCATAATTGATCATCGGTATCCACATAGATATCTTGTACATTCACAAAATGACTATCCGGCAGTCCCTCTTTCGCATTCCATTTCATATCCGGATAAGATGTACGCTCACCATTAACGATTTCAGACAGCCCCATCGTATAAGGTTCCTTTCGAGGAAACGACACGAACACCCGGTTATCACTTGAGACGCTCACGCCTATCGGCTGTGACTTCCCGAAGGAGGCGACGATCTCCAAACGCGGGTCTCTTATCTCTTGGGCAATCACTTGTACGCTCATGATTGTTAAATAAATAAAAATTAAATTTTTCGGCATAATATTTCTTTTTTGATATCGATATCTCCATAATTTTAAACAAGATAACACCTATTTAGTTTGTTTTTTGCGATTTGACGATTATGGTAAATCCGGTGTACGGTAGTCGATTGTTGAATACAAATCAAATCCATTAAATTTGATGTCCAGCGAGGATGTTATCCTCCCGTCCAAATATAAATGATATGATGAACAACTTCAAATATGGTATCGATGTTCTCCATAGCTCCACAGCCTTACGTTTAGCGCGAGGAGAACAAAAGGGCATCTTATCGGAAGATACGAAAGAAGCGGTACAGCGCAGCGCAGCCTATGTTCAGGATATTGTCGTCTCGGGCAATACCGTATACGGTGTCAATACGGGTTTTGGTCCGTTGTGCACAACGATTATAAACGCCAGTGACACACAAAAACTACAAGAAAATATTTTGAAGAGCCATGCCGTGGGTGTAGGCAACCCCATTTCCCCGCTCCTCTCTAAACTCATGCTTGTACTGAAGATCCATGCGCTGGCAAAAGGCTTCTCCGGTGTACAGTGGAGTACAATGGAACGTATCCGCTGGCATATCGATCACAACATCATACCTGTCGTCCCCGAACAAGGATCTGTAGGTGCTTCAGGCGACCTAGCTCCCCTAGCCCATCTTTTCTTACCCCTTATCGGACTGGGAAAGGTCTGGGTAAATGGCGAAATAAAAGAGACTACCTCAGTTCTCGAGCAACATCAACTTGCTCCCATTACATTAGGTGCCAAAGAAGGCCTGGCACTTATTAATGGAACGCAGTTCATGGCTGCACACGGTGTCATGGCGGTAGCCGAACTACATAACGCATTAACAAATGCTGACCTGATAGCCGCCTTGATGCTCGAAGGATTAAATGCGTCCATCAAACCGTTTTTTCCTGAGTTACATGCCCTCCGCCCACATCCGGGGAATCAATTTGTTGCCAGTACGATTTATAATTTGCTAAACAGCTCCAAGATTGTGGAATCCCATAAAAACTGTTCGCGGGTTCAAGATCCCTATTCGCTACGCTGTATCCCCCAAGTCCACGGTGCATCCCGGCAGGCTTGGTTGCATCTTAAAGATATTGTTGAAATAGAAATTAACGCCGTGACGGACAATCCCGTTATTATCAACAACGAGCTGACCATTAGTGGCGGTAGTTTTCACGGTCAACCCATCGCACTCCCCATGGACTATGCGACCTTTGCTATTTCTGAAATTGGTAATATGTCTGATCGACGTATTTACCTTTCGTTAGAAGGAGACACTCCTGGTGTCCCCAAATTGCTCCTCCAGTCTACCGGTTTAAACTCCGGCTTTATGATCCTGCAATATACGACGGCTGCTTTGGCAAGCGAAAATAAAGGGTTGTGCTTTCCTGCTAGTGCCGATAGTATTCCAACCTCTCTCGGACAGGAAGACCATGTGAGCATGGGTTCCATCAGTGGACGCAAGCTTTGCCAAATCATCCAAAACGTGAACCGTATCCTCAGCATCGAATTGATTTGCGCAGCCCAGGCGTTTGATTTCCATCGTCCTTTACAATCAACCCCTATCATAGAAGCTATTCATCGAGAAATTCGTCAGCATATTCCGCATATCGAAGTCGATCAGCCGATGGAGGATATCCTATCCAACGCGCAAGAGATGGTCAGTTCAGGGGAACTTGTCAAATTGGCCTTGCAGGTAGCAGAAGAAAGAAGCATTCCTTATTACGGCAATCATGTAGAACAATTCAATACATTTTAATCATGGCAAAAAAACTGATAGGTCCGTTCACCCAATTATTACCGCTGGCAAACATGCCTTTACATGGTGCATTGCTGGATAATACGTTGGAAATTATCGAAAAAGGCGGTATTGTCATGGAGCATGATCTTATCATCGACGTTGGACCATACCCGATTTTACAGGAAAAATATGGTGCTACCGTAACATTCGTCGACATTGACACGCCGACGGTATGCATGCCAAGCTATATTGATTGTCATACCCACATTGCTTTTAGCGGAAACCGGGCAAATGATTTTGCCCTACGCAATGCCGGTGCTACCTACTTGGAAATAGCCGAAGCAGGCGGTGGCATTTGGAGCACGGTACAACATACACGGGAAGCTCCTGAAGAAGAACTTACGGCACGAATTGTAGAACGCGTGGATGCCTTGATAAAACAAGGTATTACCACCATTGAAGTCAAAAGCGGTTATGGTCTTTCGGTAGAACAAGAAGTCAAAACGCTACGCGCAATACAACAGGCGCAAAAACGAGTAGCCGCCGATTTAGTGCCTACTTGTCTTGCTGCGCACATGAAACCACGCGATTTCGACGGAGACGCCTCCGTATATTTAGACAAGATAGCGAGCGAACTGTTCCCTATCCTACAACGAGAGAACCTAACGAATAGAATCGATGCCTTCGTCGAGAAAAGTGCCTTTAGCGCAACCGAAATAAGGCCTTATTTTCGAAAGGCTAAAGAACAAGGCTTTGATATTACGGTCCATGCGGATCAATTTACGACATCGGGTTCCGTAGTCGCCGTTGAATTTGGAGCTGTTAGCGCCGACCATTTGGAAGCATCTACGGAAAACGAAATCCAAATCCTCGCCAAGTCGGATACTGTTGCCGTAGCATTGCCCGGCGCGTCCTTGGGACTAGGCTATGCGTATACGCCTGCACGCCGCCTATTGGACGAAGGCGCAATCCTCGCCATCGCGACCGATTGGAACCCCGGTTCAGCGCCCATGGGGCAACTCATGGTACAAGCATCTATTTTAGCGACTGCCGAGAAGCTCAGCAATGCGGAAGTATTTTCTGCTCTTACCTTCCGGGCAGCAAGGGCCTTGAATTTATCAGATAGAGGACAACTAAAACGCGGACAACTTGCAGATTTTAATATCTATATGACATCCAACTATCAAAACATCACCTATAAGCAAGGGACACTCCGACCGCAACAAGTTTGGAAAAGTGGCAAGCTGATTTATACGAAAGGAGAGCAACTATGACATTTCAGGAACAAATAGCACAAGGTATACCTACAGCACTACCTCCAAAACCAGTATACGATAAAGCGGTGAGCCATGCGCCGAAGCGTAAAGATATACTACAACCTGAAGAGAAGAAACTTGCCGTTCGAAATGCGCTCCGTTATTTTCCGTCGGCATGGCACCAAGAACTGGCTTCAGAGTTTCTGGAAGAACTCAACACTTATGGTCGTATCTATATGTACAGATTCCGTCCCCAATATACCATGCATGCACGTCCTATTTCAGAGTACCCTTCCAAAAGCAAACAAACCGCGGCCATTATGCTCATGATACAGAACAACCTTGACCCTGCCGTAGCACAACACCCGCACGAATTGATTACCTACGGTGGAAATGGGGCCGTTTTTCAGAATTGGGCACAGTACCTGCTGACGATGCAATATTTATCCGATATGACAGACGAACAGACGCTCCATGTCTACAGTGGGCATCCAATGGGATTATTTCCGTCTTCTAAGGATGCTCCGCGGGTGGTCGTGACCAACGGTATGATGATTCCCAATTACTCCAAACCAGACGATTGGGAACGGTACAATGCGCTTGGCGTGACACAATACGGGCAGATGACCGCCGGATCGTATATGTATATTGGCCCGCAAGGTATCGTCCATGGTACGACCATAACCGTCATGAATGCCTTCCGAAAACAATTACCTAAAAACGAAAGTCCACGTGGCAAAATCTTCCTTACATCGGGACTCGGTGGCATGAGTGGCGCACAGTCCAAAGCAGGAAATATCGCGGAATGTATTACGGTATGCGCAGAAGTGAACCCAGCTGCAGCACATAAACGCCACCAACAAGGCTGGGTAGACCTGTTGATCGATGATATGGAAGCGCTTATTAGCCGCGTAAGAGAAGCTGTTAAAAAACAACAGGTTATTTCGATTGCCTACATCGGGAACGTAGTTGATGTATGGGAAGCCTTTTTAGACGCCAACATACAGATATCTATTGGTTCAGACCAAACATCGTTGCACAATCCTTGGGCTGGCGGTTATTATCCGGTAGGGTTTTCATTCGAAGAATCCAATATCCTCCTCGTCGAACAACCCGAAGTTTTTAAAAAGGTGGTACAGCGTTCATTGATACGACAAGTAGATGCCATCAACAAGCACGTGTCTCGTGGAACTTACTTCTTCGATTATGGCAATGCGTTTCTTTTGGAGAGCAGCCGGGCAGGTGCTGACGTGATGGCGGCAGACGGTATCAATTTCCGCTATCCTTCTTATGTACAAGATATTTTAGGCCCCATGTGCTTTGATTACGGCTTTGGTCCTTTTCGATGGGTGTGTACCTCTGGTTTGGCCGACGATCTTCGCCAAACCGATACCATAGCTATCGAAGTATTAGAAGCGTTATTAGCATCTGCTTACCCGGAAATCGAACAACAATTACGAGACAACATCCAATGGATCCGGCAGGCGAAAACCAACCAACTGGTAGTCGGTTCACAGGCCCGGATACTCTATGCCGATGCCCTCGGACGCGTACGGATCGCCAGAGCATTCAATAAAGCCATTCGGGACGGACAAATTACAGCTCCCGTTGTCTTAGGACGTGATCACCATGATGTTAGTGGCACCGACTCTCCGTATCGCGAGACGAGCAATATCTATGATGGTAGTAAATTCACCGCAGATATGGCTATCCACAATGTTATCGGTGATAGTTTCCGAGGTGCTACGTGGGTCTCTATCCATAATGGTGGCGGTGTGGGCTGGGGCGAGGTTATCAATGGTGGATTCGGCATAGTTTTGGACGGCTCTCCGGAGGCCGACCGAAAACTGGAAAGTATGTTATTCTACGATGTTAACAATGGTATCGCACGCCGTGCATGGGCACGCAATAAAGAAGCTCGCCAAGCCATAGAAGTAGAGTTGAACCGAACAGGTTCACTGAAGGTGACGCTGGCAAACGAAGTAGATGACCGTATATTAAATCATATTTTCAAATAATATGTCGATCGCATTTCAAAACTATTATACCCCACCATCACCCGATAATTGGACGGGAAGAGTGGACGGTTCTGACCGGGATCATCTCCGCTGGCATCAAGTTGTGGAATGTATACATCTGGATGAAGCCGAAGATTTAAGTGACCGTTTCGTCCTGCTGGGTTATGCATGTGACGAAGGCGTGCAACGAAATTTAGGACGAGTCGGTGCTGCAAAAGCCCCGACAACGCTACGAAAAAGCTTATCGAACCTTCCTTTCCTTCCAGGACAACAAAAGGGTATGGTAGACGTTGGTGATATCCACTGTCAAGATAAGAACTTGGAAGCCTCGCAAGAAGCACTCGGCGAAGCGGTAGCTAACATCCGCAAGAAAGGTGGTTTTCCGATTGTACTCGGTGGCGGACATGAAGTTACCTTTGGCCATTATCTTGGCCTTCGGAAGGCAAACGACCAAAAAATCGGTATCATCAACTTCGATGCTCATTTTGACATTCGAGAACCGCAAAATAACGGAGCCTCTTCCGGCACGGGTTTTTATCAGATAGCACAGCGCGAAAAAAGCTTCCACTATCTTCCTATTGGAATACAGCAAATAAGCAACACACAAGCACTGTTCAACACCGCTCAGACCTATGGCGTAAATTGGATAGAAGCACAGGGTTTTGATGTTTCGAATCAAGAAACCATCCAAACCCAGATCACATCATTTATAAATCAGATCGATCAGCTATATGTTACCGTGGATATGGATGTATTTGCGGCACCTTATGCGCCCGGTGTGAGTGCGCCTGCCTATAACGGGATCATGCCTAACGCTTTCTTTATGAGCACATTTAAACATATCATCAGCTCTCCAAAATTCGTCAGTATTGATTTTGCCGAGTTAAATCCCGATTATGATATCGATAATCGCACCGCGAAATTGGTGGCAGACCTCGTGTTTAAGGTAGTAAAAAAACTATAAAGTAAAAAAGGTGCCGTTTGATTAGGCACCTCCTTTTAGAATCATATTTATTCGGCATAATTTATGTCGCCGGAATAACCGTAATCTTCCTAAATTCTACACCGGTGTGGTCGCCCTGTAAATAAATTGGCCCCGGCTCACCTTCTTGACTATCTAAGGCTCCTCCTGTAATACCGGGAATTTCCTGGTTGCTAATGATTGTTTTTCCATTTGCCACGATGGTTACCATACGTCCACGTAACGTGATCTCATAGGTATTCCACTCGTTTGGTCCTAACGTAGCGATCTCACTGGGTGATAGAAAACCATATACCCCACCGAAATACATGGATCCGGGATGTCTATCCTTTGGCGAGTCTTCGATTTGTACTTCATAACGGCCTCTCAAGTAGATGCCCGAATTTGCCCCTTCCTTATAACGAAATTCGGCAATCAGTTTGAAGTCATCGAATTTCTGTTCGCTGATCAAATTAGCTCCGGTTTCCTTGTTGATCAAAATACCATCTTCAACCACCCACTGGCTGTTATTGCCTGAAGTTGTCCAACCCGTTAGGTCTTTGCCATTGAATAATTCGATTGGCTCTCCCCATTGAATTTCACCTGTCCGAACAAGGTAAGGCGCTTTCACGCCGGTAAATGAAAATGTATTCCCTTTATTGGAAGTAATCGTTCCCTTGATCTCTTCACCGATCAATTCGCCTTCAATGGTAAAAAACCCATCCCCACCTTCCCATTGGGGTGGAATCTGAAAAGAAAACTTTCCTTCTTTGAGTTGAATAACTGAAATAGGGCGAGCACTTCCAGCATCCGCTACAAACGATCCGACCAATACATTAAGTCCCGACAGCTTCACTTCCAACCAAGATGGTACTTCCTTACCTTCTTTATCAACCGTAATATCCCATCGGCCGATCAGTCCTTGGGCTTCTTCGGGCACCACCTGTGTAGCGGCATTATGTATTTCCTCTTTCCGTTTCTCTTCTGTTGTTCCGTTGTTACACGAAACCACACTTGCTGTCAATAAAAACAGCAGTGTGCTATAACCAACATACTTTTTTAGCATAACTTTAGTTTAGCGTTTTTTGAAGGCACTAATCTACAAAAAAATAATACGATATAATCCATTCTTAACGAAAGAGAAACTGATCATCTTCCAAAATGAAGCAATACATCATGTTTGTAATGCCCTCTCCCCTTCTTCGCTTTTTTATATCTTTTCTTTTTCTGACCAGGAGCGTGTCGTTTAGCCGATTTGTCTCCATAAATTTTCTTTGCCTTACCCGGCGGCAAATGTCCGTGGGGATGTCGGTGCGAGTAACAAGAAGAAACCGCGAACAACAGTAATACGATCGTTAAAAATCCTAAAATTCTTTTCATATCCAATCTCTATTTTGCAAGTGCATACAAATTCTGAGCCAAAGCGACACCCATGGACTAAATGGCCAGTTATTCCAATCGAATCCCGGTTATATGGAAATAAATCGATAATTTAGCCAAAAACAATTCGTAGTTCGTCATGGGGAAAATCAACATAAAGTCTATTGCAGCGGCACTCCATCTGTCTCCGGCTACGGTTTCCCGGGCATTAAATGATAGCTATGAAATTAAAGAGGAAACTAAACAGCGGGTTTTGGCCTATGCTGCAAAACATAATTACAGACCCAATCCATTTGCGAAGCACCTCAAAACTGGAAAAACCAACCTTATTGGCGTTGTCATTCCTTTCCTTTCCAGTCCATTCTTTTTAGAATTCATTGATGAGCTCTATAAACTCGCCATGGCACACCACTATACATTGTTGCCCTTTCAAACCCAAAATAGTGAGAAAATAGAAAAAGAAGCGCTGGATTTTCTTATACGTCAGAATGTCGCCGGAATTATCATTTCACCCGCTTTTGAAAACTCCAATACAGCAGTATTAAGAGACATCCACCACCAGCACTGTCCCGTCATTCTATTTGACCGCATACAGCATAATCTGGACACGTATAAGATCGGCATACATAATAGTTTAGAAACATTTAAAGTGACAGAAGAACTCATCAAGAAAGGACGTACCCAGATTGCTTTTCTCTGTGGCAAAGATATTGGAAATACAAAAGACCGTCTTCGTGGTTATAAAAATGCGCTTCACAACTACGGCATTCCCTTTCGGAAGGAATATGTGATTGATGCCGACTATCAAGATCCGGCCGAAAATATTGATAGCGAATTGAAAGAAGTTTTCAAAAGGCTACAAGCAAGTGATCATATGCCTAATGCCATTGTGGGCGGCACAGACACACTATCGATTAAGATTTTGGGCGTATTGGCTGGTCTTCACCTCCGTGTTCCTGAGGACGTAGCCGTCATCGGTTTTACCAATACCGACTTAGCAGATTATTTAAATCCAGCGTTATCGACGATTCGACAGCCAACACAACAAATGGCACAACTTACGTTGGATCTATTGATTCCATTGATAGAAAAACAACAAAACAGGCAGAACATGGTTTATGAAAATTTTCTACTGGAGGCAACAACTAGCTATCGGAAATCAACAGATATTTAAAAACTCGTTCACCTTCAAGATTAGATGAACGAGTTTTAAAAAAATGTTTCTAGGTCGTATTAATTATATCCCGGATTCTGATACGCCGCTTTTTCGGCCGCACCCAGCTCCATCGCATCCATTTGACCTTGAGGGATAGGGCGTAGGTAATGAAATGGCTGAATATCCCGCGTAAAGGTGATAGGCGTATGATCCCCGATATCGGGTCCCGCAATCTGGTAAGTCTTCGAAAGTTCACTCCATTTCTGTGTTCTTATTAAGTCAAACCAGCGATAGCCTTCTCCAAAATATTCCCTTGAACGCTCATCGAGGATATAATCAATGGTTATATTGGCTGGCGTTGCTGCTACCATTTCCATGCTCAAGTCTTCAATTTTTTCCACGTTACCGTTATTGTCCCAACGCCATACACCTGCTCGTGCTCTTATGACGTTAATTAAATCACGAGCACCCTTACCCGCTTGAACCGATGCGCCTTTTACGGCCGCTTCTGCTGCAACAAAATACAGTTCTGAAAACTTCGCAATATTGAAAGGACGCGTACTTCCGCCATTGGGTTGTCCCAAACCAGTGCCATTATCTGTACGATATGTACCTAGTTTCCATAAGTTCGGGTACTTTCTTCTGCTAATTGCGCTAGGAGGTATCACAAACGCAGCCTGTCCCGGAATAATTCCCGCGCCAACGTTACTGTTATAAGGCGAGTTGGAGTAATCGACAGCGATCGTAGGCTCGTCATCCAAAATAGTTAGAATTGCATCTCCCGGCCGAACCTCCAAACCATGCGCGTTGTAAAGCACCGTATTGGCAACCCCCGCTTTATCCCAGTTCGCTCTCCAAGTAGTGACAAATGTACCATCATATCGTGAATCATTTGTTTTGTCTGCAAACGTACTGATAATCGCGTTTTGCGTAGGCGCCATTCGGGTCCACGGCCTGCCGTAAGCTTGTGCAGCCTCTCGCTGAACCGACCTTACCTTCTCTTTCCATTCTGGTGTCTTTGCACTTTCCAAAAAAGTATAATCCCAAGTGACCATCCAAACGGCAAAGTTATCCGGTGCTCCACCACTTCCGTAAGAATGACTTCCTCCGTTAAAGTATTCGCTATCCTCGGTATGGTCTGCGTAGAGCATAATTTCGCTATTCCGGTCGTTCGGCCCATAATGCACATCATAGTAAGTTTCTTGTAAACTGTGGTTCCCAGGATTGTCAATACCCTCGACTGCAACATCGTATGCTTTTTGATAATAATATGCTGCATCATGTCCATCTGGATCAGTCCGCGTTGTCTCCGGATAGGTCGGTATATTGTTGGGGTTTTCCAGCCACCAGGCATACGTGAGGTATGCTTTAGACAAATATAAACGGGCCAAGGTTTTCGTTGCACCTCCCGTAACACGTCCAACGTCGGGCAGATCTTCAATTGCCTTCATTAGATCAGGAAAGACTGCTCTGGTATATACTTCGGGAACTGTGTTACGAACTGATGTCCGGATGGTGGATGTATTGAACTTTAGTTCGCCCGATCCCAAATCCAACGGAACACCACCAAAGGATTGCACCAGCATAAAATAATCAAACCCCCTAAAAAAATACGCTTCGGCGACGATGGCATCCGAAATGCCCTCTACTTCCACCGCATTTTCTATCACGCCGTTTGCCGTATTTATCGCTGGAAAAGCTTCGTTCCACAATACGTCCGATCGGCTGCTGCTCGGTGTCAACGACCCCACTCCTGACAAATCCGCATCTTTGAAATTGCCATCCGCTTGTTGCGCGTAGGTATACTCATCGGTTCCCGTTAAACACGCATTATAATAGTAACCATTTCCGTATATATTCCGTAAATGCCCATACAATGCGGTAATTCCACCAACGACGCCCTTTTCCGTTTTAAAAAAATCCGGTGTAAATACACTTCTTGGTTCTTCCTCTAGTATTTTTGAACAACCGCCTAGTATTAATGTCGCCATGATAACACCCGACACTATTTTTATATATGTATTTTTCATAACTACCTCCTCTTCTTAAAATGATACATTCAGTCCGATCATATAATTTCTGTTGGCCGGGGTGTTGGTCCCAATGACCATGAGCCTGCTTTGATAAGAAGCCACCGCTTGATTCTCATCTCCCCTCGAGTTAGGTTCGGGATCCATCCCAGACTCGCGATGATACGGAGAAAATAATACAAAAGGGTTTTGTACCGTTCCATAAATACGCAAACCACCAATACCTGCCCGTTGCAACCAGCCTTCACGATTGAAATTATATCCCAGCGAAATCGTTCTTATTTTTAAGTAAGAGGCATCAAAATACCCCAGCGTGCTTCCATATTTCGGGTTATCTCCACTAGCTATCCCGCCCGGTTTCGGATATTTGGCATCGGTGTTTTCAGTGGTCCAATAATCGACTCGAACATTATTTCGACGTCCGCTCATCAGGTTTAAATAACTCGCAGAAGAATACAACGAACTGATTAACGTTCCGCCATTTTTAAACGCCGCAACAAGCCCCAAGTCAAACCCTTTATATGCCAGACGTGTATTAAAACCTCCTTCAAAACGGGGATTAACATCTATAATCTGCCGATCGTCGGCGTTAATCTGACGTACAGGCGCCCCGTCGGCATCATATTCTCCAGTATATCTCACTTTGATCATACCTGGATTCCCACCCGGTTCCAGAATATCCAAATAAGGATCGCCCTCCTGCCATAGACCTATTTTTTCGTAGTCATAAATTACGTCGATTGGATGGCCTACGAACCATGCATTTCCCTCATCGCGGTCGCGTCCCGAAGAAAGAGCCAATAACTTGTTCCTATTCAAATAGAAGTTAAATCCAGCTTCCCAAGTCAATCCATCAGGGTTATCTAAAATCAATCCATCCAGCGAAAATTCAAAACCTTTGTTTTCCGTTTCTCCGATATTCCCCATGTAACTACCTACACCCGATGAAGCCGGCAATCCAACACTCAACAACAAGTCTTTTGTATGCTGCGTGTAATACTCAAAAGTACCTCGTAACCTATTATTCAATAGGGCAAAGTCTACCCCATAATTCCAAGTCTTGGTATATTCCCAACCCAAGGCCGCATTCGGTAATTCTGACATATAATATCCCATAGCAAACTCGTCCGCGAAATTATAAGGCCTTGTAGATAGCTGTCCTAACGTTTTGTATGGCGCCACCGACTGATTAGAGGTTTGACCGAATCCGGCACGGAATTTTAACAGATCCAACCAACGGACATCCGAGAGGAACGATTCTCTTTTTGCGTTCCATCCCGCAGATACCGCAGGGTAAGCATGCCACTGATGTCCTGGCGCTAGTCTTGACGAACCGTCCGTACGAATAGTGGCGCTCACCATATATTTACCATCGTAGTCATACATGACACGCCCCATCCAAGACATTAACCCCGTTTTGTAATAATCCTGATCATTCGGATTGACCGTGATCTCGCCTGTCGCATGTCCCAAATTATAAAATTGGAATTTATCTTCCGGAATATGCAACGCCGAAACATACGAGCTATTGTAACGGATTTGTTCCGCCGAGTAGAGCCCTACCACGTTAAGATTGTGCTTTTCCGCGAAGGTACGATCGTAGGTCAATAGGTTTTCTATCGTCCATTGCGTGTGTAGTGAGTTGTTAATCGACGCCGTAGACGGATTGTTGATCTCCGAACTGAAAATACCTTCCCCCGTGTAAGCACCTCCATTCGTCGTTCGAAAATTAAGACCTACATTTGCTCTATACTTCAATCCTTCTATGCCAGGGATATCTATTTCGCCAAAAAAAGTGTTATAGGAACCAAAGCCTTTCGCCATATCCACCCACTTATTTCCGAGATTTTCTATGGTTTCCCTCGAATATACCCAATGATTATCCTGCGCCATCCGGACGATATCCTTGAAGGAACCATCTTCATTATAGGGGTTTGCAATAGGTGTCGTACTCAAAGTCGTATAGATCCCTAGGTTATTTCCTCTATTGACCGAATAATTGTTATTCGTACTGAAACCTACGCGTATCCGCTCTCCTATTTTTTGGTCCAAACTTCCCCGCAACGAAAAGCGATCGAAATTTTGTCCAGGCAAGACAGCTTCATCGCGGAAATAACCGGTACTAAAATTATAGATTGTTTTTTCCGTACCGCCCGAAACACTAAGATCCTGACTGGTCATGATCCCGCTTTTGTAAAGCAGATCCTGCCAGTCTACATCCACGTCATCGGATTCGTCTTCGCCGTTCTGATACAGGCCAGCAGCTTTTCTAAGTTCGACAAACTCAGGGCCATCCATCATCGGGTAACGCGAAAACAGCGTTTTCAGCCCTGTATAACTATTAAAAGTGACTCTTGCTTGTTGCCCACTATATCCTTTATGCGTTGTGACAAGGATCACCCCATTCGCGCCCCGTGAACCGTAAATAGCGGTCGCTGACGCATCCTTTAAGATATCGACACTTTTGATATCAATCGGATTGATGTCTCCGATAGATCCCGCAAATGGAATCCCGTCTAACACGACTAGGGGATCGTTACTGGCATTCAAAGAACGCGTACCCCGGATACGTATCTGCATAGCGGCTCCGGGTTTAGATGATGTTTGGGTCATTTGCACCCCTGCCACCCGGCCTTGCAAGGCCTGTGTAATATTCGCCGCCGGCACCTCGTTCATCTTCTCGCCACTGATGGAAGCCACCGATCCCGTTATCGCTTCTTTACGCTGTGTACCGTATCCAACGACGACGACTTCGTCCAGCTGCGCATCCGAACTTGACATCGTAATTTGGATATCTGTTTCATCGCCCAGCGTATATTCTTGTGTTGCAAAACCGACATATGAAAAGACGAGTACCGATCCCGAGCTTGCCGCCAAAGAGAACTGTCCGTTGTCTCCAGAGGAAGTGCTGTTCGTCGTCCCCTTAACGTGAACGGAAACACCTGCTAATGGATTTCCCGCTTCTGAGGTGATTCTCCCTTTAACTTCCGTTTCCTGCGCCCATACGTTATTTGCCAATAAAAAAAACAATACGAGCATAATACGATGCAGGGGAGTTTTTCTCCTGTTCATCTGAAATCGCTCGAGCGATAAAAAATCAGGTTTTGTTATCATGTTAAGTTTAAATTTAGTATAAAATTTGTTGCATTCTTTCTTTATACAACCGGTTGCACTTCTCCCATAAAATATCGGAACTGTAATAGAATTATCTTGGTTGCTCATGCAATATTAGGACTATGCACAAATGATCACATTCGTGCATGTAACATAAACGTTTCAATTGGTTACATGATGCGTTGATGTTCTCAAATCCATGATTTTGAGTGTTAAAGTTTCCAATCCCCGATCGGTCGAAGTCCCTCCATAACGAACCGTATATACACCAGATTTTCGCTGTAAAGCACCTGCACGTTCATCATAAAAATGAAAAGCCTCGGGTTCAATTTCTACATCCACCATTTTCGTCTCGCCTGCTTTGAGCGCAACCCGCGCGAAGGCACGTAACGATTTAATTGGAGCGAGCACATCGTTATTCCGTGACACATAAACTTGCACGACCTCTTCGCCGTCTATTTTTGAAGTATTAGTCACCGGAATCGACAACTGTACCGGACTATTGCCATCTATCGTGGATTGCGGTAACCGTACATCTCCATAGGAAAAAGTGGCATAACTCAATCCATGGCCAAATGCATACAATGGATCTTCCTTCATATACCGATATGTGCGGCCCTGCATATCGTAATTTTCAAATCCCTGACGTGTCTTGTCCCCCGTTTGCGTTAAAGCGCCGTCCAACTGGGCTAAGGATTTATAAAAAGTTATCGGCAACCGGCCAGCGGGATTGTAATCTCCAAAGAGTACATCCGCAACGGCCGTTCCGGCCTGCTCTCCGCCATACCAAGCACAAAGCAGTGCATCATAATTTTTTTCATCCTGCTCGAGTGCAAGAGCGCTTCCGGTACATAGGACAAAGATGACCGGCTTTTCGGTTTGGCGTAATGCCGCCAACAGATCGCGTTGAACCTTCGGCAAGTCAATTGAAGTTCTATCGCCTCCTTTGAAACCCTCGGCATCCACAAACATTTCTTCCCCTTCCAATTGTGGAGACAAACCGCCGACGTAAACAATAGCATCAACCCCTTTCAAACGTTCCGTTAAATCCGTAAAATCGGCTTTTTCCTTTTTAAAGACAGAGAACCCCATGGTCAGAATACTTCCTTTTTGACGGTGTTCGAATACCACCGGATACGCTTTTCCCTTCTCCACCTGGACGGCATATTCAGCGCCACGAACCGCCTCCCGACCTTCCATCTTACCGATTTCCTTACCGTCAAAAGTCACTGTGTAGCCATCATTGGCATGCGCTTTAAAAACAACTTCACCTGTGTAAGGGGCTACGAAAACGCCTGAAATACGCATGGAAGTATTTTCCAGATTGACATCCTGAGCCAAGGCGGTACCGCCACGGTTAGAATATTCGATTCCCAAACGGTTTGTTAACGTACGAACGGGCTTCCCCTCCAACGTATTATTATTGTAAAATTCCACTTTCAAACCTTGTTCACCGTCTTTTTTTGTGAAGAACGATTCGTACAAGGAATGTCTTACCCAAGGGTCGACAAGATCACTACCTTTTTCATAGATGATTTCTGCATTGGGCATTTTTTTCCGGATGCCTTCTAAAATCGTCACTGTCGATCTCGGCGTACCATTATAGTTGCCCCAAAGCATCATACTATCCGCCGCATTTGCTCCCACCACAGCTATCCGTTTTATGTTTTTGCTTAACGGAAGTATTTGATTCTCATTCTTTAACAAGGTCATAGACTGGCGTGCAACGTCCAACGCCTGCAGCCTATGCTTGTCGGAGGCTACAATGTCATAAGATAATTGACTCCACGGCACACGGTCTGCCGGATCGAACATACCCAATTCGAACCAACCTCGTAAAATACGTCGCAAAGAAACATCGATTTGTTTCTCCGTGATCAGCCCCTCTTTAACCGACGCTAATAAATGTTCATAAGACTGTCCACATTCCAAATCGGTAGAAGTCAACACCGCATTCGCTACAGCTTCCGCTGGTGTGTCGTGCGATTCATGATGACCTTTCTTGTAAAAGTCGTCAATGGCCCAGCAATCCGATACCACCATCCCCTCGAAACCCCATTTGTTGCGGAGAATATCCATCATCAACCGGTCACTTCCACAACAAGGCTGTCCTTCAAAGGCATTGTAAGCACACATCACTTCCTGCACGTTTCCTTCTTGTACCAACGCCTTAAATGCAGGCAGATAGGTTTCCCAAAGATCACGATCGGAAACCACAGCATTATACGAATGTCTGTTCCATTCTGGGCCACTATGTACAGCATAATGTTTAGCGCAGGCATGTGTCTTGAAATAGGTACTATCATCGCCTTGTAGCCCCTTAACGGCAGCAAGTCCTAATCTTGTCGTCAAATAAGGATCCTCACCATAAGTTTCCTGTCCCCTTCCCCATCTTGGATCACGAAAAATATTAATATTCGGTGTCCAAAAGCTCAATCCATAGTAGCGACCACGTTCATCACGCCGGCTAGCTTCATTGTACTTAGCACGCGCTTCGTCCGAAATGATTTCGAACGTTTTCAGATGACCCGGTTCGTTCCAAGTTGCTGCCATACCGATGGCTTGCGGAAACACCGTCGCTTTTCCGGAACGTGCCACGCCGTGCAAAGCTTCGTTCCACCAATCATAGGCCGGAATATCCAATCGTGGTACAGGCTTCGAACTGTTCATCATCAATCCGATTTTTTCTTCCAAGGCCAATAACCCAATCAAATTATCTATCCGTTCTTCAACCGGTAAATCAGGGTTTCTGAACGGATAACGATCCTCTTTGAGATGCTCATTCACTGTAAAAACCATCAAGATGAGCAGTAAAAGTCCACCCGTTAAGTAAAAAGAATTGTACTTCATATCATTTATATTCGATTTTCTAATGTATCCTGAACGTTAAATTAGCCCCCGACATTACTGATCGTTTTATCCCTGTACCATATGCTCGGTAGACTAACTAAATAGGTTGATGACGTCTTTACTCCGAAGCGAACACCACACGATGCGTTTTCACGACTCCTTTATAATCGAATTTAACCAGCGCTACGTCTTGTGCCGATTCCGCTTGGGTAATACTTACTTGTACATCCGGGTTATCTGCAGTTGCCGAGACCTGCGGTGTATCCGTTGTTCCCGAAGGTAGTGTAAAGATTGTTTCGTATAGATCATACCCGACAATACCATTCGCATTCGTTGATCGAACAGGCACGTCAGACAGGTCGATCTCCTTTCCGTTTACCGCAATGCTGACCGTCGGAATGATGGGACGAACGATTTCCTTTTTATGGGAACTGAAACCGATACCCGCTAAATCAAAAAGCACCTCCGATCCATCGCCTTCAGCAACCAAGAAGATCGCATGCTTTTTCTCTAAATGGTCTACAAACTTGGCAACGTCTACCGTGAATTTGGTCTCTTTCGCTTCAGCACCAGCAGGAACGACAATCTCTCCGATCTTTTTCCCATTCCAGGCGTCGTTATTCCACGATCCGTCCAACCAAACATTCACCTTAAAGGTTTTTGCTGTTCTGGGTGTAAGAAATACATTGAAGGCCGTTTCATTACCTTTTTTTGTTCCTTCGAAGGCTTTTAATCCCTTTTTGTCCTGATCAAGTCCGCCGAAACCAAAATATTTATACCCGATAATATGACCATCTTTTACCTTTGTAATCGGCATATGGTTATCCCAGATATCCCAAGAGTCTTGCATCGTGCTTACATCGGAAAGGTAGCAAGCATAGCCCGCCGAGTAATACTGATAAGGATCCAAGCCATACACATGAAAACCTTCTGAAGTTACCTCTGCTCCCGTATACTCCCTTCCTTGACTATCTTTGACCGTCCACACACTATCAGCAGAATACGGATCGTACGCACGGATTCTAACCGTACCACCTTCGGATACCGGCTTCTGATCCCAGTCTATTTTTATAGGCGCGACCACCGCTTGACGTGCAAAGCCAAAATTTCTCGGAGGCCTGTGATAAAAAGCATACCATTGTCCGTTAATCAATTCCATACTGCCATGCGTATTGTGTCCGCCATTGGTCGTTTCCAAAGCGCTTCCATCCTGATTGAGCACCGGTCCGCGTGAATCAACTAGCACACCACCACTTTTCCATGGCCCCAACGGGGAGTCGCCTACCAGATACCTGAGGGTAGAGTTGGAGCTACCGATACCATACTCCGGTCCCGAATACCCGCTATAGACGGAAACGTACTTATTACCAACCTTCCGAATCGAAGACGCCTCAAAAAAGTTGAACGAGCCCAAGTCTTCCCCCGGTAAGATGCTCGGATATTCTGTTCCTTCCGGATCACGTAGCTGGCCATATCGGACACTTGCCGGTATAAAGTAATTAATTACCTCCGTGCCCGGCCTAACCGAATACATCGTGTTTTGGTCTAGCTGAGCGGCTAAAGACCGTTGGAATCCCCAATATCCATATGCTCGGAAGCCAATTTCATAATCTGGGTCGTTCGGATCGGTGACATACTCAATGTATACAGCCGGATCGAATCCCAAGACACTCCCGGGTACCGTACGCTTTCCATCGGCTGTCATATTGATGGGCTTGAACGGCCCATCCGGTCGATCTCCCCTTGCCACCATCGCCTCCCTATGCGGACCCCGGCTATGGGGGTATAGATAGTACTCCTTTTTCCCGTCCTTTCGTTTTACCTCTACTAGATCCGGTGCATACATCACATCCCATTGCCCGTCAATTTCATAGGTAAAAATTGCGCCTTCATCCCGCCAGCTGGAGAGGTCCTCCACAGGTGCCGACCACATTCGAATATCTGGCCCGCAATAACTGTCAAACCGTACATCATGCGAACCAATGATGTAGGCACGGTATTTTCCCGGATTGTCGGGATCCTCAAATACGCGCGGTTCGCCGTCCGGCACATGCTCCCAAAGCGGTAGATAAGGGTTTCCGGCCGCCTTGTGTACAAATTTCTGTTTAGAAGCTGTTCCTTGCATAGTATGGTTCTGCCCCTTTACCCCGGTTACAGAAAACAACGTCGCAGCAACGACAGATAACACGATTTGCTTTTTCTTAAACATAATTTAAAATCTCTTATAAATGTACTTCTATATAAATTCTTTCTATTTTTTTTACCAATCGTCAGTACGAAACGGCGAGGCGAGCAAGCCCGCGTTATTCTCTAGATTGGCGTCTTCCGGGTTATTGCTCCAGCCGTAGCGAACAGCTATCGGTTTTTTTATGTCCGCGTTACTGACGATAACTGTATTCCCTTGGATCACCGCATCTGCCCAAACAAATTTTTGATCTTCTCCTGCGATTGCAAAATGCCGTAACGCACCATCCCTACTGCGTAATCCCCCACCAATCTCCGTGAAAGACAACGCAATCTTGTCGCCTTCTATTTTCATATCCTGATATATAGGTCCCGAGCTAATTAACTTCTCTCCGTAAGATATCCTCCGAGCACCTAAAAATAGTCGATGGGCAATATCTTTTTTGTTCAAGGGATGAATGTCATTCCATTCGCCCACATCGTATGCCACGGCTAATGCCGTGTTCGGAACTTCCTGTGTCGCTTTAAGCTGTGCTTCGCGTATTTCTGCCCAGCCACTTTCCTGCGGTTCGTCGGATTTTTCTAAGTAATTGGGTAGCTGTACAATCAAAAAGGGTAGTTCAGGAGCTTGATACAGTTCCCGCCAATTGCGAATCAACGATTCCAGATACGTTTGGTAATATTGTGGGCGACCGGCATTGGTCTCTCCCTGATACCAAATCGCTCCCCGCATCCGGTAGTTCCGGATAGGATAAATCATACCGTTATATAATCCCGATCCAGCCGCTTTAAAATTACTAAGACGTTTTTTATAACCGTTAATTTCATCTAAGTCTAACCCAACTCTATATCTCCATTCCCCAGTCAAATCCACCTCCATATCGTCTCCAATAATTTTATAAGGCTTGTCTTCTACGAAACCGCCATTTCCGTTGTTCGCCATCAGTCGTACCGTGACGTTATTTTTCCCGGCGCGCAACACACCTGCAGGAATATCATACTTCCGAGGAGGGTACTGATAGGAAGTCGATCCCACAAAATGACCATTTACAAAGACCGAATCGCTGTCGATCAGCATCCCCAGAAGCAACTTCGCATGTCGCCCATCCATGTAAGGCGGGATATCAAAATCCCGGCGATAATATACAACGCCTTTGCTATCTAATCCCTGTGTGCGCCAAAGCCCGGGTACAGTCGTCGTTTGCCAGTCGGTATCGTTCCAATCGGACGTATTCCATTTTCCCGCTCCTCGATCGGTTCCTACGATCTTTAAGCTATCGATAGCTTCTTGATCAACCAACAAATCTGGAAATTCCTTGAGATGCTCTTGGCTAATCCAACTTTCGATCGCGGAGCCACCCAAACTTGATACCAGCATGCCCACAGGCACTTTCGTATGATCATACGCCTCCTGTGCATAAAAATAAGCTAAAGCGGTCCAATTCATCACTTCCGATGCCACGGCTGAATGCCACTTTCCGCCCCTAGGAATATCTCCCTGCACCGATTCGACCGTGTTTTGTGTCGGCACTTTAAAATGGCGGATCATGTGGTTATTGGATGCGTTTATCTCCGGATATCGGTCGGTCAGGCGCGCAATTGGTGTTTCCATATTGGATTGCCCGGAGGCCAGCCACACGTCGCCAATCAGAATATCGCGGATCACGATTTCATTGACCTCCATGATATATGGCCCTCCTGCTGCCTGAGGAGGCAACTGCACCGTCCATTTACCATCTGGACCTGCCTCAGTATAATAGTGTTCACGCTGAAAACGAACGGTTACTTTCTCACCTACATCGCCCCATCCCCAGATGTCGAGAGTAATATTGCGTTGCAAAACCATCTTGTCACTGATGAGGTCGGGTAAACGTATCTTGGCGAAAACGCTCGATCCTCCAAAAAAACAGAAAAAAACAGTTAGTTGAAAAAACAGTTTATCCATTCTGATTTTCTTTAGAAAACATCCAATAATCAAAATACATAATCACCCCAGGCTTGTTCTTCGCTCTGAAAACAAAGTATACGTCGTGCTTCCCCGAAACTGAAGGAATATCACATGATACCAACGACCACCTATTATCTCCTCCCGTTCGCGGCACTTCTATAGTGGTCAATAACCGCCCATCTATTCCGTTCAGACGTACTTCCATGGTAATGCCCGTGTTGTGCGTCGTTCCGATCCGTGCGTTAAACCTAGAAGCTCCCTCCGCAAAATCCACTCCCTTTACACTCGTGTACGCACCGTCTTGCATCGCTTGTACAAACACGCCAACTTCCGCATTTTGCTTTGCTTTGATATGTTCAGACCAGGCAATCGTCTCTGCTTCCACCTTTTGATATGGATTCAACGGTTTCAGCTGTTCTGTAATCCCCTGTGTCATTTTTAAGGGTTCGATCACACCATCTTCGGTAAACTTTACTTCTTCCACCGCGACAGAACGTGTAAAACCGCTGCCACCCGGCAGTGCACCATTGTGATAAAATAGATACGTCTTCCCTTTAAAATCAACAATTCCCGGATGGTTCGTAAAACTGCGTCCTTCCGTTGGCATTAATGTCCCGCCGTACTTCCACGGACCAGTCGGCGATTCACTGATCGAATATCCTAAGTGTTCTGGTATAGGTCCACCGCCCCATAATAGATAATACAACCCTTCTCTTTTATATAACCAAGGGGCTTCCTCATATAACGTCGGCCTCTTTTCCACGTTTCCTTCGCGCACACCGAATGCTTCCGACGTCATGGGAATCTCCGTAATTTTACCGTTCAGCGAAATCATATCTTCGTTCAGCTTCGCATGATACAGAAAAGGATTTCCCCAATACAGGTGAGCCTGTCCGTCATCGTCTATAAACACGGTCGGGTCAATGTCTCCTTCCTTCGTCTGCACCAACGGATGCCCCAGTGGATCATAAAACGGTCCGTACGGGCTGTCCGCGACCGCTACACCAATCGCGGGGCGATTGTTAATAGCGGATGTTATAGGCGCATATAGATAAAACTTATCATCTCGCTCAACCACCTGGATTGCCCAGGCATCTCCTTTTGCCCAACGGAATGTTTTGTAACAGGCCACTACTCCATGATCCGTCCAATTGATCATATCCTCGGTGGTATAAAGTTTCCAATCGTCCATGACAAACCAAGTGGAATTATCTTCGTCATGGCTGGTATACAAATACATTTTGTCGTTGTAAACCATAGGCGCAGGATCGGCAGTGTACATGGTTTGCACAATTGGGTTTTGTGCTAAAGATAATGCTGGTCCAAATAAAGCAGCCGATAGTCCGAAAACAATGTTACCTAACTTCATATCATATTTATTTTTATACTTTGGTTTTGATCCTTATTCCTTGATTTCGAAATAGTCGAAATCCACATACCCTCCCGCCATTTTTGTGGCATAATTAAATAATCCAAAACGATATCCCATAAAGTGGGGGATGGTATACGTCATCTTTAATGTTGTTCCGATAGGTTCCCATTTTTTCCCGTCAAGGCTATAAAAGAAATTAGCTACATCTTTTTTATCCGTGAAATTGCATTCGGCTTTTAGGTGTATTATCTGTTGGGTTACGGGGATGTTCGCAACTTCTTCCGGGTTTCCCGTTGTCGCATTGACCATAACCAGCGACTTTCTATTACCTTCCATACGCACACCTACCAAACCGTAGTTTTTTTGCAAAAGTGATAACCCTGCAAAATCGCCGTCTTTCATTTTTGACACATCTATCGCCGTAGCGCCCACACATGTGGGCCCAATCGTACGTTGCGTTAAGGTATTTCTCGCCTGTAAGAAGCTCTCGTCTATACGATCCGTTTTCAGGCGTAGATATCCTTTACGTTCGCTCACCGACCAAAGATGATCCACCGGATTGTGGTTCCATTGCCACACCAGTGGCAAAGCAGGCTCTCCCTTCTTCCGGCTAAAATTATCGGAATTAACAATCCCCGGTATTAGACCTGTACTAGCCGGAAGGTCCAATTCCATGGGCACTTTACCGTCTATACCCAAAACAGGCCAACCATCTTCCCAGGTAACCGGCACCATAAATGGTATACGACCTACCGCACCGTAATCTTGAAATAAGTACGCATACCAATCGCCGTTAGGCATATCAATAAGGCCGCCCTGTGCTACTCCCTTATCCTGCAGAACCACACGCCCTTCATAGGGCCCTTCCAATTTGTCGGCTTTATGCACAATCACTGTACGCATTCCTCCCGGAGGCCACGATATGTTGAACAGGTAGTATTTACCGTTCACTTTAAACAGTTGCGATCCCTCCGCTGGCAATCCACCTTTTGTATCTGCCGGCGTACTCGGCAAGGTTGCATTCTCGATCAGCACACGCTGCGTTTCGGGCTTAATACCAGAAAAGTCGGGCTTTAGTTCGACAATATTTAATTTGCCTCCTCCCCATATCATATAAATTTTGTCGCCTTCGAAGAACAACGTATGATCATGCATCATGGGTTCGAACGCTTTGATCTCCCACGGGCCGTTCTCTATATCTTTCGTTATATAGACATAGGTTTTACCGGTTGTTTGTGCGAAGGTACTCACGTAATAGGTACCGTTGTGGTGTCGAATACTGCTCGCCCATGTACCCCGTCCATAGGTATTTTTGCCATTATTTAAGTTCAGTTCATCCATATCCGCCAACGATTCGTGACCGTATCCAATCAACTCCCAGTTGACCAAATCTTTGGATTTCATGAGTGGTAATCCCGGATTCATGTGCATCGTGGTACTGCTCATATAGTAGGTTTCCCCTACCCGAATCATCGACATATCGGGCACGTCCGCAAATATGATAGGGTTCTGGGCCTTTTGTGCATAGGAAACACTTGCTAGGGATAGTATCCCTGTACATGCAAGCATTTTCATCTTATTAGCGAATTTATTCATCATTTTCCTTTTCTTTTAAATACATATTTGCTGCCTGCGGTGGTCGACAGGTCATATTCGTAAACATTCTTCAAATGGTTGCCTTTCAAATGAGCTTCTTTTGATACAAGCCCCGTTGTACCATCAATAGGATGAAGCAGTTTATTTGAACTTTTTCCAACTGCTTCTTTCAATCCTTTACCTGTTAATGGAACGTAGGAACGTAATCTTACATCTCCACCGATCGTAGAAGAAATAGTCACTTTCTGTACTTCTGCATCGGCCCAGACCATATCAATTTCAAAACCGCCGCGCGCCTTGATGCCTTTCACTGTGCCTGTTGACCATACATCCGGAATCGCCGGTAATAAATGTACCGCGCCATCGTGACTCTGGATCAGCATCTCTGCCACGCCCGCCGTCAAACCAAAATTACCATCAATCTGAAAAGGCGGATGTGCCGTAAATAAGTTTGGGTACGTTCGTCCGTCTTTATTTTTACCATGTGCCAAAGTCAGCATATTACTGATAATTTTATACGCGTGGTTACCATCCAGCAAACGCGCCCAGAGGTTAACCTTCCATCCGATCGACCAGCCCGTTGCCAAATCCCCTCGGTAGTTCAGCGAGTTGCGAGCCGCTTCAAACAATTCGGGCGTCCGATACGGAGATATTTGGTTACTCGGATAGAGACCATACAAATGCGAAACATGACGGTGTTCACTTTTTGGATCATCTTTGTCTTCTAGCCATTCTTGCAACTGCGTGTATTTCCCCACTTGCATCGGTGGAATACGTTTGGCAGCAGCCGCCAGTGCAGCACGGTATGTTTCGTCTTCTTCCAATATTTCATTCGCCAATGCGGTACGGGTCAGCATGTCGAAAGCCAATCGATTATCCATCGTTACTCCTGCTGACATCGGGCCATGTTCTGGCGAAACAGACGGAGACAACACCAACCAGCCTTTTTCAGCGTATTTTGGATGTTCAATTAGGGTAGCCAACAAAAAGTCCGAAGCACCTTTCATAATCGGATATATCTCACGCAAAAAAACCGTATCGCCCGTGTATAGGTAATGCTCCCAGAGGTGTTGTGTGAGCCACGTCCCACCAGTAGGCCACATCCCTGCTGCTGCAAAATCAATCGGACTGGTTACACGCCAAATATCGGTATTGTGGTGTGCTACCCACCCTTGTGCTCCATAAAGCTTTTCTGCTGTTCCTTGACCACGCTCACTCAGTTCTTTAATCATCTGGAATAAAGGCTGATGGGTTTCCGAAAGATTGGTTACCTCGGCTGGCCAATAATTCATTTCGGTGTTAATATTGATCGTATACTTGCTATCCCATGCCGGATGCAGCGAGTTATTCCAGATACCCTGTAAATTAGCCGGTTGCCCACCCGGTTGGGAGGAGCAGATTAACAAATAGCGACCAAATTGAGCCAATAGGGTTACTAAAGAGGGATCTTTTGTCGTTTTGAAATTAGCGATATGCTCGGTCGTGGTCCCTGGAGGCACTCCTGTCTTTCCGAGATCCAACGAAAAGCGACCAAATTGCTTATAATAAAGCCTACTATGTTCCTTTTTTGCTGTTTTAAAACTTCTTTTTTCTGCCAAATCAAGCTTGCCCGAAGCGCGGGAAACTCGAGTGTCATCCAGCGTTTTATAGTCTACAAAATTAGTCCCGATAGCCATATAAACAACCACAGAAGTGGCATCGGACACCTTTAATGCCTGATCTGTTAATGTTACTTTCCCATCTTTATTTTTGACAGTAGTGTAGGTCCGATATACGACTTTACCATCAATACCTTCGTGTGCCGTCCCTCGTCCTTCCAAGACCAAACGGCTGCCTTCTTTAAAAATTCGATGTTCGGAAGGGTTGTTATAGGCTACGGTAAAATTTAACGCTCCCTTTTTACTGGCGGTCAGTTGCATGGCAATGACATCATCCGCAAAAGAGGAAAAAACTTCACGGGTATAGGTCACACCATCTACGGTATATTTAGTGGTCACTACCGCTTTTTCTAAATCTAGCTCGCGTGTATATTGCGTATACGTCTCATGTCCGGGAAAATCCAGGATAACACTTCCGGCCGTCTGAAACGCCATGCCGTGCGTCTTGGTGAAAAAGGTTTCGTTAATCAGTTTGTCCGCTTCTCCGGTTTTTCCGTCAAAGATCAACTGTTGGATTTGGGGCAATGCCGCTCCTCCTTTTTCGTTGTCGTTACGATACGGCTCGCCTCCCCAGATCGTCTCCTCATTAAGCTGCAACTCTCCACGTTGCGGTATTCCGTATACCATCGCACCCAAACGTCCATTGCCTATGGGTAACGCCTCTTCCCAAACATTCGCATCTGCGGGTTTGTCGTACCACAGTTTTAATGCTGTTTGTTTTTGCGCATAGGCCATTGCATGGATCAAGAACGCAACGGTTAACAACAGTGTTTTTAAGGTGTTTTTCCGAACAGATAAACGCGACATATACTCAGGTTCTAGCATCACTAATTAAACAATCGTTGCGCAAAATTAAAAAGGTCCATCCGCCACACCGGCCAAGTATGGCCTCCCGGATACTCGCTATACTCATATTTCACACCCATTTCGTCAAATTTTGCCATCATAATCTGACAGTTATTATGCGCAATATCTTCCTTACCGCCCATGGAGATCCAAAATGTTTTTAAGTTAGCATTGATCATATCTTTGTTTTCTTTCATGTACGCATACTGTGGATCAGTCAGTTCGTTTTGATTGGCAAACCAACCTGAGCTAAATACGCCCAAATAGCCAAATTGATCTGTGCTTTTGATCCCGGCATATAAGGTTTGAATACCGCCCATCGATAAACCTGCCAGCGCACGACTATTAGCGTCTTTTTTAACACGAAAATTCGCCTCAATAAATGGAATAGCAACCTCTTTCAATTCTCTATCAAATTGTTTAAGAGGTGTTTCTGAAAACGGCTGTCCGCTCATATTTCCATCCAACATCACGACAAGCATAGGTTTCGCTCTTTTATCCGCTATTAGATTGTCTAAAATAAGGTCCATTTTTCCTTGGTTAGCCCATCCCGTTTCGTCTTCACCACCGCCATGCATCAAATACAACACCGGGTAGTCCTCGCCTGACTGATCATATCCATGCGGCACGTATACATAGCATTGGCGCCACGACCGAGTGACGGGGGAAAAATAACGTTTTATACGAATTTCGCCATGCGGCACATCCCGTACAGCATAATAATCTCCCCCCACGAATGGGATCTCAATACCACTAGCCATCCGTCCCATCCCATAAAATGTCTTACTAGCTGGATCCGCAACAGCGACACCGTCTATCAATAACGAGTAATAATGAAATCCCTCTCCAATCGAGTCGGTAGTCACCGACCAAGATCCAGTACCATCTTTTTTCAAATCATACTTTTTCCCCAGATCGATCTGTACCCGCCGTGCTTCCGGTGCATGCAGTTTAAACAGCACCTTGCTGTTCGGTAAAACTTGTGGGTACAAAGCCCTTCTTACATTGGTCTCCGCTGGAAAACCTACCACACTTAGATCACGTAAAGCATGATAATCGACGTCCTTGAAAAGCAATTGTGTAACCATATACAGGTCATTTTTCCACACCTTGAAATCATGGCCGCCCGGTTCCAGATAGAACACATGTGGAACATCATATTTTTTTAAATAATCATGTGTCCGTTTACTATTATGCATCAACCCATCTTGATCCCCGCAGGAAACCCAAAGGAATTTCAATTTATCTTTCGCTTCCTGTGGATCAGGCAACAGCTGTTCCGGTGCTCGTGTATTTGGCGCCGAAGAGAAACCGCCCACCCAAGCAAAAACATCCATGTTGCCGAGTCCAAAGTTTAACGCTTGTCCGCCCCCCATAGATAAACCGAACAACGCCCGTTGCTCCCGCCCTTTTTTAACAGCATATTTTTGTTCCACAAACGGGATCAGATCGTCCAGAAGGTCACGCTCAAAAGTGGAAAAAGCCTCCACTTTATCGCGCGCCATGATGTCGCCGGTCGCCCGATCATCCTTCATTGCCCTACCATTGGGCAGTACAACAATCATAGGTGCTATCTTCCCGTCTGCGTACAAATTATCTAAAATAATATGCGGCGTTCCATGCCTAAACCATTCCAATTCATCTCCGCCTATACCATGGAGCAGGTACAACACGGGATATTTCTTTGATTTATCATATCCAGGAGGGGTATAGACCAACGCTTTACGCGTAACGCCAACGGTTTTGGAGTCGTAGGAAATCGTATCTATTTTACCTCGGGCAATATCGGTTCGCTGTACATCGAATCCCTCGGGCGCTATTTTTACGTTTTGTGCGTTTGAAGTAGCCCATATCAGTACCGCTCCTAAGATTAAAATGACCTTTCTCATAACATGTTTATATATTTAGGAATTAGACCGCACGGTCTATTATAATTCCTTCCGAGCCAACACTTTTTGTACCGCGATAACAATCGCCTCGGCATTCAACCCATATTTTTCCATCAACTGCGCAGGCGTTCCAGATTCGCCAAAACTATCATCCACCGCCACATATTCTTGCGGGGTCGGCAATTTCCTGACCAATAACTGAGCAACACTGTCCCCTAACCCACCTAACCGGTTGTGTTCTTCGGCCGTCACCACGCATCCCGTTTTCTGAATCGAATTCAAAACAGCTTCTTCATCCAGAGGCTTAATCGTGTGGATATTGATGATTTCGGCATCAATTCCTAGACGCTCCAACAGTTCCCCTGCTTTGATTGCCTCCCAAACCAAATGTCCCGTCGCTATAATTGTGACATCACGACCTTCATTTAACATCACCGCCTTACCGATTTCAAAGGTCTGATCCGCCTGTGTAAAGTTAGGCACAACAGGTCTTCCAAAACGTAGATAAGCTGGACCCTCATGATTGACCAATGCTAAAGTTGCTGCCTTTGTTTGGTTAAAATCACAGGGGTTAATGACCGTCATTCCTGGCAACATCTTCATCAATCCGATGTCTTCGAGGATTTGGTGCGTAGCACCGTCTTCACCTAATGTCAATCCGGCATGCGACGCACAGATCTTCACGTTCTTATTAGAGTATGCGATGGATTGGCGAATCTGGTCGTAAACACGACCGGTAGAAAAATTGGCAAAAGTTCCCGTGAACGGTATTTTACCTCCGATGGTCAGGCCAGCTGCTATTCCCATCATATTAGCTTCCGCAATTCCAATCTGAAAGAAACGCGCCGGAAACTCGTTAATAAAATCGTTCATTTTCAACGAGCCGATCAGGTCGGCACAAAGGGCCACTACGTTCTCATCCTGCCTCCCGGCTTCTAATAGACCTGCGCCGAAACCAGAACGCGTATCTTTTGATTCTGTATATGTGTATTTTTTCATTATATGCAATTAATAATCTCCTAAGGTTTCTGCATTCTGTGCCAATGCAGATGCTAATTGTTCGTCGTTAGGGGCGATACCATGCCATTTGTGCGAGCCCATCATGAAATCCACACCGCTACCCATTTCTGTATGCAACAGGATCATGACAGGTTTACCCTTACCTGTGCGTGATATAGCGTCATCTAAACCTTGGATGACCGAGGCCATGTCATTTCCCTGTTCTACCTCCATGACATCCCAACCAAACGCCTCCCATTTTGCGCGGAGGTTTCCTAGGGATAGGACTTGCTCTGTAGCTCCATCAATCTGTGCGCCGTTATAATCCACCGCTGCTATGATGTTGTCCATTTTGTTGTGTGGGGCATACGTCGCCGCTTCCCAGACCTGTCCTTCCTGTAGTTCACCATCACCCATCAATACATACACCAAGCTATTATCCCGATTGAGCTTTTTCGTCTGTGCAGCACCGATAGCCACAGACAATCCTTGTCCTAGCGATCCGGAAGCTACACGAACGCCGGGCAACCCCTCATGGGTTGTGGGATGCCCCTGTAAACGGGAATCTATCTGGCGAAAAGTGGCCAACTCCGCCGGATCAAAATACCCTGCGCGTGCCAGCACGCTATAGAACACCGGAGAGATGTGTCCATTCGACAAGAAAAATAAATCTTCTCCTATCCCGTCCAGATTAAATTCTTGATGACGTTCCATCGCTTCAAAAAATAAAGCGACGAGATACTCTGTACAACCTAGCGAGCCGCCCGGATGTCCCGACTGGCAGGCGTGCACCATGCGTACGATATCACGTCTTACCTGTGACGAAATTGCCTCTAAATTATGTATGCTATTTTTTGTCATGACCATTCTTACAGTTTATTTTAGATATGTATATTTAACACTTATTGAATTTCTAAATATCTTGGTATGTACAATATTTTTGTATTTCATCAGGTTCATTTCACGTACACTTATTAATTAGCTTATCGCTAAATTACAAACTTGTTCATGCCTTCACGAAAAGGTATTGGCGAAAAGAAATAACAATCATACCACAAGACCGAAAAACGACACGATTTGAAATAAATAGAAAGCAATTTGCAACATCCAGAAGCAAAAAACACCATTACCCACTTTCCCAAAAAAATTCATGCATCCAGAATATAAAAAATAAAAAACAAATTTTAAACAACTGATAAAGTGATAGTTAAACACACATGTAACAAACAGAAATCAGAATGAAACAAGAAAATTTGAGCTCATAAAATGTTTTATAGACATTTATATCCATAAACGAACGAATCGTTTATCACTAACGCTAAAAGTGTAAACCTACAAAGTTTATTTTGTCCCCGCGTATACGCCTGGACAAAATAGCAAAAAGACAACGACAACTAATTTAAATAACCACTTAAACAAAAACAATATGTGTAACAAACAGGGTCCATAAACTATCTCACAAGATAATCTATAATGGCGCGTGTTCACCACAATGGAACCGTGTCTTTGTTTAAGAATCAATAATCAATTTAATAAACTATGATGATAAAATTTACTAATTCTCCTTGGAGATATTGGACGAGTTTTTTGGGAAATTCCCGTCGATCGTTGATCATCTTTTTTATCGGGTGGATCAGTAGCACAACGATTACTTTCGCCCAGAATGCCCGTACTGTCAGCGGTGTCGTGGTCGATCAAGATCAAATCCCCGTAGAGAATGCAAGTGTTATCGTGGAAGGCAGTAGTATCGCCACATCTACGGAAGCAGACGGAAGCTTTACCTTAACTGCTGTACCAGCCGATGCGAGTACCCTCGTTGTTTCTAAGGTTGGCTATAACCGTTCGGAAGTAGTGCTAGGCAACCAAACGATACTTAGAGTCGTATTAAACAATTACGCCATTGACATTGAAGAAACCGTAGTCGTTGGTTACGGTACCCAAAAGAAAGAAACAGTCGTGGGGGCCATTACACAGACGACCGGAAAAGTGCTGGAACGCGCCGGAGGTGTCTCTAGTGTTGGGGCAGCACTTACCGGTAATGTTCCAGGAGTGATCACCACTGCCAGTACCGGGATGCCCGGTGAGGAAGACCCTCAAATTGTGATTCGTGGTCGCAGTACCTGGAACAGCACGGAGCCGCTCATTATGGTGGATGGCGTAGAACGTCCGATGACCAGTGTGGATATCGGTTCTATCGAATCCATCTCGGTGCTGAAAGATGCTTCCGCAACAGCCGTATACGGTGTCCGTGGGGCCAACGGCGTTATCCTTATTACGACTAAACGGGGTATTGCCGGACGTGCATCGGTACGTGGAACCGTTAATAACATTGTGAAAACGGTATCGCAGCTTCCCGGAAAGATGGATTCCTACGACGCGCTCATGTTGCGTAACCGGGCGATCGAATATGAATTAGCTTTGAGACCTGACAACTGGAGTTATTTTGTACCTCAAGACATTATCCATAAATACCGCTATCCGGTCAGTATGGAAGAAGAGGAGCGCTACGTGAATACCGATTGGGCGGACGTCCTCTTTAAAAGCGCCGCCTTCTCCCAAAACAGCAATGTGAATATCGCCGGGGGTACGGAAAAAGTAAAGTATTTTGCTTCGGCAGATTACCTCTATGAGGGGGATATGTTTCGCTCCTTCGACAATGCCCGCGGTTACGATGCCGGGTACGGCTTTAACCGGGTCAATGTGCGCTCTAACTTAGACTTTCAGTTAACACCCACCACTAAGTTTTCCACCAATCTCGCCGGTTCACACGGCATCCGCAAAAGCCCCTGGGGTGGCGGAAACGACTATGCTTTCTGGATCGCTGCCTATACGGTAGCACCGGATCTCATTTACCCACGCTATTCCGACGGCACTTGGGGTTACTACCAGCCGGATACACAAGCTGGTATCAACTCGGCACGTGTACTGGCTACTTCCGGCATTGAAAAGACCAGTACCAACCGCATTACCACCGACTTTATTTTAGAGCAAGACCTGAGCATGTTTCTCAAAGGGTTAGATGTACGGGGTACCATCTCGCTGGATAATACCTTCGTGGAAGCCGGGCGCGGGGTGAACGACTTGAATAACAATGTACAGACCAAATGGATCAACCCGGAAACCGGACAAGCCGTCTACGGACAGACACTAGATGGAAGTCGCTTCGATTTTGTAGAAGGCATCAACTGGGCACAGCAGGCTGGTACACTGAACAACTCGCAAAGTTATCGGCGCTTATTTTATCAGCTGCAGCTCAACTATGCCAATACCTTTGACGAGAATCACACTGTTAGCGCCATGGGCTTGTTCAACCGTAATCAATATGCGACTGGTAGCGAACAACCTTTCTTCCGGGAAGACTGGGTATTTCGGACGACCTACAATTATAAAGGCAAGTATCTCCTGGAATACAACGGCTCTTACACTGGATCGGAAAAATTCTCTTCCGAATACCGCTTTGCTTTCTTTAACTCCGGCGGTATCGGCTGGTTGCTCTCCGAAGAAAACTTCCTGAAAGACGTCTCCTTCGTGGATATGTTAAAACTAAGAGCGTCATACGGCGATATTGGAGATGACAATGTTTATGGCCGCTGGCTGTACCTCACCCAGTGGGCTTACGGCGGGCAATCCAAGATGGGCGTCGTTGGAGTACAACCGGAACTAAGCACCTATACGTGGTTTCGAGAAAATGTACTCGGAAACCCAAACACCCATTGGGAAAAGGTACGCAAAATTAACTACGGGCTCGATTTCGGCTTTTTCAACGGCTTACTCAGCGGACAGGTAAACTTTTTCCGGGATAAACGTACGGACGTTCTCATACCCGGAGGTAGCCGCGCCATTCCAGAATACCTAGGAATAGCCGCTCCGGCAGCAAACCTGGGGATCGTGGAAAATCAAGGTTACGAAGTAGAGGTGAAGGTCAATAAGCAGGTGAACAGCAACTGGCGCCTGTGGGGCGATTTGAACTTCACCCACGCGAAAGACAGAGTCATCGAAGGTGATAGTCCGGCCCTACTGCCCCACTATCAAAAGCTGGACGATAAGCAAATCAGCCAAACTTATACCCACGTGAGTGCGGGCTACTACAACAGCTGGGATGAGCTGTATGCGAGTACCATGCACGATAACAATGACGATCAAAAGCTGCCCGGGAATTTCCATATTATCGACTATAACGGCGACGGTATCATCGATACCCGAGATAATATTCCCTATGCTTACCCTTCCATCCCACAAAACACCTATAACCTCACCGTGGGTTTCGACTGGAAGAACCTCAGCGTAATGACCCAGTGGTACGGCGTAACCAATGTTACCCGTCAGGTGGTTTTTGGCAGCTTCGACCGGCAGCGCAACCTGGCCTACCATGAAGGCAGCTACTGGGAACGCGACAATATCAATGCAGATGTGCCGATGCCGCGCTGGTTATCCATGGCGAGTAGCTATAACAACGGCAGCCGTTTTATGTACGACGGTTCGTATGTCCGCCTGAAAACTGCTGAAATTGCCTATCATTTCACGCAGGATCATCCCTTTATCCGAAAAATAGGCATGCAAAGCATACGTCTGTTTTTAAACGGGCAAAACCTTTGGTTCTGGTCGCGTATGCCAGATGACAGGGAATCCAATTTCGCCGGTACCGGATGGGCTTCGCAGGGTGCTTACCCCACGGTCAAACGTTTTAATCTTGGCGCAAACATTACATTCTAAACGACAGGACGATGAAAAAAATTACAACATATAGCATACTCTTCACCGCATTTTGCTTGGGGGGCCTGCTGACTTCTTGTGAAAAATACCTAGATAAAGAGGAGCAATCCATAATCTCGGAAGAAGAGGCCTTCAAAAATTTCACAAATTTCCAAGGTTACACCGAGGAACTCTACCATTGTATTGTCAATTTCACCAATAACTACTGGACAAACTCCTGGAACTGGGGGGAGGATGAATTGACATCCACCGCCGGAAACTATCATTTTGTACATAACGTAGATAATGGTAATTTCTGGGGCTGGCAGGCACAGCACGATGGTTGGGGGGCCGGCTGGATGGAACAAGATGATTTCACAACGGATATTCTCGAAGGACAGCGTAATATCAACAAAGACTTATGGAACGCTGCCTGGTATGGCCTTCGGAAAATCAGTATCGGACTGGAGAACATGGAGCTCATGACGGATGCCACACAAGAGGAGCGCAACCTGATTCGTGGACAACTCCTGTTCTTTCGGGGCTGGTTTCATCACCGACTGATGGAGTATTTCGGCGGGCTTCCATACATTGATCATGTGCTCCCTACAGACGGTACCTCCCTATCACTCCCCCGTTTAAGTTACCACGAATGTGCCGACCGTGCTGCTGCGGACTTCCGTGAGGCGGCGAACCTGCTGCCTATCAACTGGGACAATACCGATGCCGGCCGACGTACCCTAGGTAAAAACCAACTGCGGATTAATAAAATCATGGCCCTCGCCTATTTGGGTAAAAACTACCTCTGGGCCGGCAGTCCACTGATGAACCAGTCCAGCACCGGAAGCGCAGCCTACAACAGCGAATATTGCCAGCAAGCAGCACAAGCTTTTGGTGAGTTATTATCCTTGGTGGAAAGCGGACAGACAAATTACGCTCTGCTTCCTTTCGAAAATTATTCCCTAAATTTCTATAGCATGCGCGACAACTGGGCGCACCCGGGCGGTAGCGAAGTAATTTTCCGAGGGCCTTATATTTCAGCTGACGACACACATTGGAATACGGCTAAGCAATATCTTCCTAGCGTCGTTTCCGAGGGTGATGCGTTAAAATTTATCCCGACTTCCAATTATGTAAATTACTACGGTATGGCGAATGGTTTACCGATTCCGGATATCACGAGCGCCGACCCGGAGTCGGGCTACGATCCGCAATATCCTTGGCGAAATCGGGATCCACGATTCTATCATGATATCCTCTTTGATGGGGTTAAAGTAGTGAATGGCACAATTACCCATACAGACCTCCCTGAGGAGCAACGCCGCTATGCACAATTGTACACCGGTGGCAGCTACCGCAACATACAGAATGGCAGTCAGACGGGGTATGTGTTGCGCAAATTCATCCCACTAACGGCCAATACCTACGATCGGGATTACGACTGGGGTTCGAATTTACACATTTACGTGCCCTATATGCGCCTAGCGGATGTGTACCTCATGTACGCCGAAGCAGCATTAATGGGCTACAACAGCGTATCAGGACAAGCGTCAAACTTTAGCAAGTCCGCTACGGATGCCATTAACGTCATTCGGGCACGTGCCGGAGTAGATCCTGTGGATATGCGATTTCTGGGCTCCGTTAATGCGCTTTTAGGCGAATTACGTCGGGAGCGGGCGGTAGAGCTGGCCTTTGAAGGCCATCGCTTTAACGACCTCCGTCGCTGGTTGCTCCTCACCGATCCAGCTTACGCCGAAAAAAGGGCGATAGAGTTTGACCGCGCCAGTGGGCATGATGTAGACAATCCGCAGGAGAATCGGGTGGTTAATCTGCGCGAACGCGTGCTAGTCGAACGTCGATTTACCAACAAGCACTATTGGCTTCCCTTAAAGGTTAATGATGTCAACCTCTATCCGGAATTTTATCAAAACCCCGGATGGTAAATAAAATGAACCTAATCATCAAATCTAAACAGATGAACATGAACGTAAAGAAGTATACAACACGAACAATAGCCGCGTACCTCTGTATCATGGGACTGTCCGCACAGGCCCATGCGCAACAGGTTGCACAAGATAGCAGCGTAACAGATAGTGTAGAGCTGGTGCAGGTAGCCTTCCGGAAGGAAAAGAAACAAGACCTAATGGGTGAGGTTCGTTCTGTCAATATATCAAAACTCATGGACAAGAACTACAGCACCTATAGCCTGGAAAACCTGGATGCTTTCACCTCCGGCTTTAACGGCAATATATGGGGCATGGATGGCTACCTCGTCTTGGTCGACGGATTTCCTAGAGATGCCGATAATGTACTGCCGACAGAGATCGAAGAGATAAGTGTGCTGAAAGGCGTAAATGCCGTAGCCCTATACGGGAGTCGTGCGGCAAAAGGCGTCGTTTATATCACGACCAAACGTGGAAAAGTCGGTGAACAGAAAATCAATATCCGTGCAAATGCTGGTATACACGCGCCCGTACAGTATCCCGAGTATCTAGGCTCTGCCGAGTACATGACCTTGTATAACGAAGCGCGCCGCAATGATGGTTTAACGGATTTATACACTGCCGAAACCATCTATCAGCATGCGGCGGGCACCAATCCTTATCGCTATCCAAATGTGGATTATTACGCTTCGGATTTTCTCCGCAAGCACTATAACCGCTACGACGCCACCGCAGAAATATCCGGTGGCGGTGAACGCGCGCAGTACTACACCAACTTCGGTTTTTGGTCGGCCGGCTCGCTACTTAATTTTGGGGAGGCCGTCGACAATAACAGATCCAATCGCTTCAATGTACGTGGTAACATCGATATGAAACTTAATGAAATCATCAAGCTCCATGTGGATGCTGCAGCCTCCTTTTATACACAGCGCGGCGTAAACGCCGACTATTGGGGAGCCGCGGCAACAGGGCGCCCGCATCGCTTTGCTCCACTCATCCCCATTGACATGCTGGAAGCCGATGATGAAAACTCTTGGGTGTTTGTCAACAACAGCAATTTTCTGGTAGACGGCAAATATTTACTAGGCGGTAGCCAACTCGACCAAAGCAATGCTTTTGCCGATGTATATGCCGGCGGAAACAGCGAGTATAGCAACCGGCAATTTCTGTTCAACACCGGCTTGGATTTTGACCTGAAAAATGTGCTGGAAGGATTAAGCTTCCACACCGCTTTGGCCATCGACTACCAATCGAACTACAGTCAGTCGTATAACAACAATTATGCGGTCTACCAAGCTACTTGGAACAATTATGCGGGTGCCGACCTGATCAGCCACCTCACGCGCTACGGCGACGATCAGATTTCCGGCGTACAAAATATTTCGGGCAGCGCCTACCGGCAAACCATTGCCCTGAACGGACAGTTGAACTATAGGCGAAGTTTTGCTGAAAAACATCATGTATCCGCCATGTTGCTCGCCAACGCCTTTCAAATTGGTCTGTCGCAAGAATACCATAAACATAGCAATGCCAACCTGGGTGTACAATTGGGCTATAACTACGCGAATAAATACTACGCAGATTTTAGTGCTGCAGTCCCCCACTCGGCGAAACTTCCGGCAGGGAATCGTCGAGCGATCTCCCCAACCCTGTCGCTTTCCTGGCGGCTCTCCGAAGAACCCTTTATGCAACAGTCCATTTTCAACGACTTACGACTTACGGCTTCCGGCGGAATCTTGAACACCGATCTGGACATCGAAAACTTCTACCTCTACCAAGGTTACTACACCTACAACGAAGCGGCTTGGTACAGCTGGGCCGACGGTGAATTGGTGCACACCTTTGACCGCTTTCGCGGTGACAATGCGGACATGGGTTACCCACAACGCCGGGAAGTATCCTTCAGCATAGACGGGGGTCTGTACAATAACCTGATCACCTTCAATGCTTCTTATTTTTATAACCAAATGAAAGGCTTGTTGGTACAACCGGCTACCCTTTACCCCATGTATTTCATGTCTTATTGGCCGGTATATTCGGATTTGCCCTATGTCAATTTCAATAGTGATGAACGTACCGGCGTAGATTTCGCGATCAATGTAAACAAGCATTTTGGCAACACCTTCTTATCACTGGGTGCTACCGCCATGTATTTTGACTCGAAAGCCACCCAACGCGATGAACTCTACGAGTTTGGTTATCAAAACCGGACAAACCGTCCACTAGATGCCCTTTGGGGCTTGCAGAGCGATGGCTTCTACCGTGATCAGGCGGATATAGATAATTCGGCGTTGAGCACTTTCGGGGAAGTAGCCCCAGGAGACATCAAATATATCGATCAAAACGGCGATGGCACCATCGACGATCGCGACGAGATTTACCTCGGAAAAGCCGGTTGGTCGGGTTCTCCTTTTTCACTGGGAATTAACCTTACGGCAAAATGGAAAAACATGACCCTCTTTGCCATCGCCAGCGGCAGGTTTGGTGCCTACGCCATGCGGAACAACTCCTATTTCTGGATGGACGGCGAAGACAAGTACTCCGCCATCGTGCGCGATCGTTGGACGCCCGAAAGCCAGGCAACAGCAAGCTATCCGCGCCTCACAACGGGCAACAGCGATAACAACTTCCGCCATTCGGATTTCTGGATGTATTCCACCAACCGCTTTGACCTCACGCGCGTACAGATCTCCTACGATCTCCCGAAAAACTTACTCGGTAAGGGCATTGTGCGTGAATTCGGCGCCTACATAAACGGCTCTAACCTACTGACCTTTGCGAAGGAAAAGGACATCCTCCTGCTCAATGTAGGCGCAGCACCACAAACGCGTTTTTTTAACGTGGGATTAAAAGCATTATTTTAATAATGAGGGAACTAACAACGACAAACATGAAGAAGATAATCTATATAGCCCTGATGAGCAGCATCTTCGTAACGGCGTGCGAAGATATGTTCGAACCGGCCATTGAAAATATCCTGCCCATCGAGGAGGCCTACACGCGTCCGTTATATGCACAAGGCTTATTACTAAATGCCTATAATCGTGTGCCAACCAACAGCTTTAACGATGTTGCCACCGACGATGCCGTGACCAACGACCGGGCAAGCGACTACCTAAAGATTGCCACCGGACAGTGGACAGCCATCAACAACCCGACGGATCAATGGCGAAACAGTAAGTCGGCCATTCAGTATATCAACAATTTTCTGGAAATTACCGATCGGGTGAATTGGGCAACGAACGAAAATATCACACAGCTGTTCAACGACCGTATGAAGGGTGAAGCCTACGGCTTGCGCGCCTTGTTTATGTATTACCTTTTGCAGGCACATGGCGGAAAAACCGATGACGGGCAGGTAATGGGTGTCCCTATCGTGTTGGAACACGAAGGTTTAGAAGATGACCATAATCATGCGAGAAACAGTTTCGAAGACTGTATGCAACAAATCTATAGTGACCTGCAACAGGCCGAAGACCTGCTCCCACTCGACTATGAAGATATTAGCAGTGCATCGCAAATTCCGACAAAATATCAGGAAATGGAGCTCAGCCATGAGGATTACAACCGCGTGTTCGGTGTCGATTTTCGTTTGCGGATGACCACCCGTATCGTGCAGGCCATACGAGCCAAAGCCGCCCTGCTGGCCGCCAGTCCGGCCTTTAGTGCCGGTAGTAGCACCAGCTGGGAAGATGCGGCAAATTACGCCGCTGTTGTGATCGGACAACGAGGTGGCATCGTCGGTATGGATCCCAACGGAGGACACTTTTATGAATCGGCCAGTGTAGATGCCATGAGTGCCGGCGCCAATACCGCAGAAATTCTCTGGCGTACCGACCGTGGCGGAGTTAACAGCGACCTGGAAGCTCAACACTTCCCGCCTACGCTATTCGGTAGTGGCCGCATCAATCCCACACAAAATCTGGTCGACGCGTTTCCAATGGCAAACGGCTACCCCATAACCCATCCGCAGAGTGATTACGATGCAACAAATCCCTATGCAGATCGAGACCCTCGTCTAAGCAGCTATATCTTGCTCAACGGCAGTACAGCAGGGGTAAACAACAGCAGCATCAACACCAGCGCGAACAGCAGCACAAACGATGGACTAAACAGGGCGGAAACCTCTACTCGTACGGGTTATTACCTGCGTAAGCTGCTCCGGCAGGATGTGAACCTGAACCCCTCTTCGGTATCAGGTCAGTACCACATCACACCGCGTCTACGGATGACCGACATCTACTTGGCTTTTGCCGAGGCCGCAAACGAGGCATGGGGACCCACGACAGCGGGCAATCAGGGATTTTCAGCTTATGATATGGTAAAAGCCATCCGCGCCCGCGCAGGTGTAGGCGCCGATAACGACGACGCCTATCTGGAAACCATCAAAAACGATCAAGAGGCCATGCGGGAGCTTATCCGCAACGAACGGCGTCTGGAACTTTGTTTCGAAGGTTTCCGCTTCTGGGATCTCCGTCGCTGGCAAAGTCCGCTCAACGAAACCGCACAAGGGGTCAGTATTCAAAACAACGTACACAACATCATCGATGTCGAGAATCGGCGTTACGATAATTATATGCACTACGGGCCGATTCCGTACAGTGAAATACTCAAATACGATAACCTGCGCCAAAATCAAGGTTGGTAATTCAATTATACGATGATTAAAAAGATAATAACCATGAAGATAAAAACGATATACTGCGGAATTGCTTTGCTTGTCCTTGGCTTTTCAGCCTGCAAAAATCAAGATTGGGAGTTTCCGGATTACGACTATCAGTCGGTATACTTCGCGTATCAATCTCCAATACGTACCCTAACCTTAGGGGAGGATGTCTTTGATACCAGCTTGGACAACGATCATAAATTCATGGTCATGGCGACCACTGCCGGCGTATATAATAACTTGCAGGATGTCCGTATTGACTTTGAAGTGGATAATAGCTTGACGAACGATATCGTCTTCGGTCCGGGGGGAAGCGCCCCTGGCGGAGCTCCTATTGAGGCCCTGCCGGAAAATTACTATACGCTGGCATCCAACAACATCATCATACCTAAGGGCAATCTGGTGGGTGGCGTGGAAGTACAACTGACGGACGCTTTCTTTGCCGATCCCAAATCACTCAGCACCAACTATGTCTTACCGATTCGTATGACCGGCGTCAGCAATGCTGATACCATCCTGTCGGGACTACCCATAGAATCCGGCAGCTTGTTTAGACCGACCATGGAAGAAGATTGGGAGATTATGCCGAAAAATTACACCTTATATGCGATTAAATACATCAACACTTGGCATGGTAACTACCTGCGCCGCGGCGTAGATGATATTGAAGGAAAAAGCGGTCGTGAAAGTCTAACGCAAAGGATCGTCCGTAATGAAGGCTTAGTGGAACGTGATGAAGTCATCAGTCTCCACAGTCAAGGTTTACAAAGACTGGTGCTGCCCTTAGCCTACGCGGATGTAGACCAAACTAATGTTGACATGGAATTAATTCTGACCTTCGATAGCGACAACAACTGCAGCATCAGCTCGGGCACTTCTGGTGTGGATGCCAGTGGAACGGGATCGTTTGTGAAGCGTGGCGATAAAAATTCCTGGGGCAATACCGATCGGGACGTCCTGTACTTAGACTATGAAATTGATATGGCTAGCATGCATATTTCCAGCAAGGATACGCTCGTGATGCGTGATCGGGGGGTAAAAATGGAGACCTTTGTGGTTACTCCTAAAGAACAATAAACAGATACAAAACTTTAATCGATTAGGATATGAACCTTCGTTATAAAACCGGCACTTTTTTCTTTGCAGCAGCCCTGCTGGGGAGTTCCTGTGCCAAACAATTTACTGCAGACTTTCCGGTGGACAAACCGGAAAGCATTATTGCGCAGGAAGATATTGACTCGTATGAGCCGCTCCTTAGCTATTTGGATAAAGATGCAAACCCGGATTTTCACTGGGGTGTGGCGGTAAACGCTTCTGATTACTTGGGCAAAGGCGTGATGCACCGCTTGGTGAACCGAAATTTTGACGAGTTGGTCACCGGAAATGCCATGAAGCATTTTTCTATCGTGCAGGACGATGGATCGCTGAATTTGGCCAATGTCCAGTCCCTTATCGAATTGGCCGCGGAAAATGAGATGGGCATCTACGGTCATACCTTGGTGTGGCACGCCGGACAAAACGCGGCTTACCTCAACAGCTTAATTGCTCCCGAAAATATTGGCGGCCCCAGCTGGGATCTGGTCACCGCAATTGATTTTGAAACCGACGACAATGCGAACTACCTCTATACGGATAATGCAGCGGTTTCTTTCACAGCAGACGGGCAAGGGGCTAACGATCAGGGGCGTGCATTACAATTAACCAACACCGCAGCTCGTGCCAACGATTGGGATGTGCAGTTTTTTATCAGCTTAGACCAGTCGGTGGCCGTAGGCGAGCGTTATGAGCTATCCATCGATATAAAATCAGATGCTGCAGCTAATTACTCCACGCAAGCACATCGGGTGCCCTACGAATACATGCACTATGATTTCTTCGGGAGTATTTCCTCTACGCCGGAATGGTCGACCTACACACGAGAAATTACGATATCCGAAGAAATGGCTGGTGCGGGAGCAATCGCTTTTAATCTGGGACTGAACGCCACGACCTACTATTTCGACAATATCGCGATCAGCAAGTTCAACGAGGAAGGCGGCAGCGGACCGGTCGGCGATATCGGCTATGCCTTAGTGCTTAGCAACCCATCGGTTGTCAACTCCTGGGAGGCGCAGACGGCCTACGATTTTGACGCAGTGGACGCCAATACAGCGTTCACGCTCAGCATCGCTGCAAAGGGTTCCAAGGCCGGTTCCATTGGTGTCGATCTTCAAAATTCAGCCGACTATTCCGGCGAGAGTTTCGGAAACATCAGTTTGGGTACCGAATATCAGGAGTATACCTTTACGTTAACCAGCACCGACTTGCGAAACCGCTTTATCGTGAATCACGGGACTTATGACGGCACGGTGTATATCGATGACGTACGCTTAACCGTGGCAGGCAGTACAGCAAACCTCATCGCTAACGGCGATTTCGAAAGTGGCATGGCCGGTTGGGGCGGTTGGGGAAATGGCTCTAACCGACAGTTATCTGCTAACGGTGAAGGCTACGGTGGCCCCGGTGGAAGCATCATCGAGAAAACACCGGAAGAGAAGGAACAAATCATTTCACAGGCGCTGGAAACCTTTATCGCCGGGATGATGGAGGTGACCAAAGGCCATATCAAGGCTTGGGATGTCGTCAATGAGCCCATGTCCGATTGGCCGGATCAGTATGCCTTGAAAACAGGTATAGGTAAGGAAGATATGGCCGCGGATGAGTTTTATTGGCAGGATTACTTGGGTAAAGATTACGCGGTCAAAGCGATCCAATATGCAAGACAATATGGAGACCCGGAGGATAAACTCTTTATTAACGACTATGGTCTCGAAGGTGGTGGTGACAAGTGCGAAGGACTCATCGCTTATGTTGACTATGTGGAAAGCAAAGGGGTAACGGTAGATGGAATCGGTACACAGATGCATATTGACATTAACACGAACAAGGATAACATTATCAATATGTACGAGCTTCTTGCGGCTACCGGCAAGCTGATCAAAGTATCCGAACTGGATATTGGCCTGGGCGATAACACGCAAACTCCAAATGCTACAGCCGAACAGTATGCGGCACAGGCAGAAATGTACAAGTTTGTCATTGAGAAATATTTCGAAATTATACCGAAAGCGCAACAGTACGGCATAACCGTCTGGAGTCCGCTAGATAGTCCTAATTCCCAGTATTCCTTCTGGAGAAAGGGCGAACCTATCGGGTTGTGGACAGAAACTTTCGTGCGCAAGCCTGCCTATCAGGCCGTTGCAGAAGCTTTAGAAAAACAGAAATAATAAAAGTTGCAGAAGCTTTAGAAAAACAGAAATAATAAAATAAACAAATTGGGGAGGATAATAAAAACCTCCCCAATTTGGTACAATTAAAACGTTGAAAGGAGAAGATTAAATGAAAAACACAGCTATATATACTCTATTACTCGGCCTTTTGAGTGCTTGTCTACCTTTCTCCGGAACAAACCAAGATATCGTATTGGAGGTTGGTGGATTTTCTTTTTCCCGTGATGAATACAACTATCAAATAGAAAAGTTAAAAAAAACAACTAAGTACGACTCTACTCAATCCAGCAAACAACTTATAGACGACGCCTATATACTTGCCTTCGCTAAGCAAAATAGTTTTGATACGATAGCGGAGCTAAAAAAGCGTTTGGAATATGCTATGAAATTCTATATCTCACAAGTCGACGGATACCTCTGGAACAAAACTGTAAAGCCGAAAATAGAGATTACAAATTTAATGTTGCGAGAGACGTACCAAAGAAAAAAACAAAACTACCAACTCGAAGTTCTGGAACTCAGACACCCACGCCCCTACTGAAAGCGCGGAGACAACGAACAAACAAAAATTCGACAACCTAAAAAGAAAAAGTTTATCTGACAAATTTCATACTATTGCATTGTCCTATCCATTTCTTCCATTTGGCGCATTTACAGATGGATTAGATGATGCAAAAATTAATGATATCATTGGGCCCGTCCAGACAGATCAAGGAGCCTACCTTATTCTGGTTCATGACATATTGGACGCAACAGTCCCACCTTTTACTGAAATTCAGAACATTATCCGCCAGGAATTAACAATAAAATTGACTCAAACTCACGTTTGGCAAAGTGTACAACGCATTCAATCTGAAACATGTCCCATATATTATGAAGATGCAATAGCGGATATCTCTGATCAATACGATGAATTGGCAGAAGATTGGCGTACTCACGTGGATAGTCTACTCTTAATGGAATATACCTTACACAAGCAAAGAAAACAATTTAGAGGAAAAGATTTCAGAGAGTTTATTCGCTATCAACCTATGTTTATAGGTTCGTTGAAAGATAAAGATGATGTCAAGAAATTGATAGAAGTCTACTTAATCAACCAATTTCTATACGATGAGGCACAAAAGCTATCTCCTGAATCGGATCTTGAATACGCACTGTTTAAGAACTCGATAAAAAATCAATTTTACGTCAAATATTTTAAGGAAAAACATATTGAAGCCAACATTGATCTTCAAGAATCAGCAATAGCAAGCTATTATCAATCGCGTAAAGATAGCTTGAAAACTTTCGAAAAGGCCGATATTACTATTTATAAATTTAAAACACTAGGTGAAGCGATGTCATACAAGCAACTTCGTCGCGATCCAAACAGCCAATCAGAAAAAGAATTAGAACCCAGTAAAGAGCACTTGACTTTTCACCGAGATGGAAAGCATACCTACGACACTATTCTCGAACAAAACATCGATGGACTTGAAACAGGTGTACTGTCACATCCAATGAAGATCAATGACCAATATTGTCTTTTGGAAATAAGAAACACCGTAGGTAGTATGTATATTACATACTATAAAATAAAGGAAAACCTCAGACACAAACTCTATTTGGAAAAAGAAAAAGAAGAATACAATAAACAATTGGACATTTTAAAATCCCTCTATAAGATCACGATTAATAAAATAATATAAACGCCGCTACCTTTTCACTAGATCCCATTATAAATTACTTATATCAATCATTTTATAAACTTTTAAAATTAGAAATCATGAAAAAAATCATTTTAATTTTAGCTATCGTCTTTAGCAGCATGTTCAGCTCGTATGCCTACAATCAACAAAGTGTAACTGCGTACGCCGGCATTCCAACAAATTATGCTTACATGGGGGTAAACATTAATAGTTACTGTACTCAGTTACTCCTTAATTGTACTTGGACTATGCTGGCAACTAGCGGGTCCGTACAAGCGTACGATGACATCCTTCTAGCTGAATATAATTGGGGACCTGGCGGTGGAGACCGATACCACAGCGCAAACGGTTCATATAGATATTGGGGCTACATTAGGGTATTTATCGGTGCTGATGGATCGACCGGAGCTTCAGGAACTGCCACCTTAACCTGGTGGTAATCAACTTAACAAGGAAGTAAAATCATCAAAAAACACTTTAATTTAAATTATTTATTATTTAAGATATTTGTTTGGTTCGAATTCAAATGGTAAAACCGCTTAAAACTGTAAAATAATTTATATTGGGCTATCAGATAAGAGGGAGGTTTCGCTCCCTCTTATTCATTTGATTCAATGGATCGTATATTTAGCATAAAATACAATATCATGATAAAAAATAAAGTCTCCATCCTATTTACGGCATTTTTCATGCTCGTTTTTTCTATACATCACGGTTACGCCCAAGACCGCAATGTCTATATCTTCTTATGTTTCGGCCAATCTAACATGGAAGGTACCGGAAAAATCGAGGTTCAGGATACCATAGCGGATATCCGGCTACTACATTTACAGGCTGTCGATTGTCCCGACCTTGGCCGACAGAAAGGCCACTGGTACAAAGCAAAATCCCCACTCTGTCATTGCAATACGGGTGTCAGTCCTGCTGAGCAATTCGGCAAAGCCCTTGTCCAAAATTTACCAGATAGTATTACCGTAGCGTTAATCCATGTGGCCATCGGCGGTTGCCACATTCAGCTATTCGATCAAGATAGCACCGCCGCCTACGTGGAAAGAGCACCGGGCTGGATGAAGAGCAAACTCGCTCTGTACGACAACAATCCTTACAAAAGATTGGTTGAAATGGCGAAAATAGGACAGCAGAAAGGTGTCATCAAGGGAATTCTCTTACATCAAGGAGAAAGCAATACCGGCGACCAAGATTGGCCAAATAAAGTTAACAAGGTTTACACCAATCTGTTAAACGACTTGCATTTAGAGGCTTCCGAAACGCCACTCCTTGCTGGAGAAATGCTATCTGCACAACAAGATGGAAAATGTGCCAGTATGAATGAGATTATTAATACCTTGCCGCAAACCATTCCAAACGCGCATATCGTCTCTTCCAAATATTGCGAAGGTGCTCCCGACGACATACACTTCAGTTCGGCCGGATATCGCAAATTAGGAAACCACTACGCCGATGTGTGGCTGGATTACTATTACAATCGAAAATGATACTGTTTCGGGAAATATTGCTGATAAGCAGTATATCTAGAAACAAAGAGGCTGTCTCAAATATATTAAGACAGCCTCTTTGTTTTAACAACTCGTTGCGAACGGATCAATCCTTCACCAACCGCACCCGAAACACGCGTCCTGCTCGATGCCCCTCATGCGGAACAAACTTCACTGTAACAAACGCTGCATCTTTCAAGTACGCTTTCGGTATCTCATAACTAACATCGAAGAACTTACTTTGATTCCATTTCCCTCCCAGTTTCTCTGTTGCCAGCAGTTGCCCATCTACAAGAATATCGAAATCACGATTTCCAGATTCGTACCCCCAATAGGTAATCAATAGCGATAGGTCTTCCTTTTTGGCAGTTTGCAATTCAAAGGAAAAATATCCTCCATTTTCAGCTTCCCGCCAGGACTGACCATGATGTACTCCACGAGCAGACTTTTCTTCTTTAAGGCGATGATCGACCTCTGGTTGCTGCTCTCCCAGTTTTACGGCATCAACCGTGCGTTTATCCAACTCCAGTTTTAACCGCTCTTCCTCTTTTTTCTCCGCCTGCAGCTCACTAAACTCCTCGCCAGTCATCGCCAACCAATACATCATATAACGGCTATCATGGATTTCATAAAAAGGCTGTAAGGTAAGTTTGCCAAAACGTTTGTCGATAAATGATGCGGGCATCTCAAAATGTAACGGTTCGTTCGCCACGGGAATAGCTTGATTTAGCGTGTTGATCAATGCTGCACGTTCACCAATAAGAGCAGGTGTATCAAAAAGAGACACCAAGGAACCGTGCGCGATATGCCCCCAACGGTGATCATCGGCGACGAATCCGGACACGTCACCGCCCCCTACTTTACTGCCCATCAAAATCGGCCCTCTAAATAGCGAAATATACTCCGGATGCTGCTTCAGTTCCTCCACATGGAATTCCATGGGCATATCAATTTCTATCTTATCGCCTTGCTGCCACTTCTTGTCGATCACAATGTAAGAACCCGGTTGAGACGATGTCGCATAGTCTTGTCCATCCACGATGACCTTCATCTTTCCCGACGGCACCCAATTCGGATACCGGATAAGGAGTTTAGCATCCGACGAGTTAATTTTATCAATGGTTAACGTACTCTTACCAGACACCGGAAAATCGGTGTGCTGTGTTAACTTTATTCCTTTTTCTCTCCAATCCAGCTCGGAGGCAACAAAAAGATTGACATACAGCGTGTCGCCATCATGCGTATAGATCATCTCCCCGTATTTGCCATGATTTTCCATACCTGTACCCACACAGCACCACATCGCACTGTTTACTTGTGAATAAACACGATAGTGCGCCGGGCGTGCCGAGGTAAAATAAACATAGCCACCGTGCTCCGGATGTTGAGTGGAAAGAATATGGTTGTACAGTGCTTTTTCATAAAAGTCCATATATTTCACATCGGGTTTCATACGGAACAAGCCTCCCGCCAGCTTGAGCATGTTGTTGGTATTGCAGGATTCCGGACCTTCCCGTTCTTCCATATAACTTAGAAAATCTTGCTCCGAAGGGAAATGCTCCCGGCGGCTATTCCCACCTAAGGAAAGAGAGCGGTTCTCGGATACGGTCTCCCAAAAGAAATCTGCAGCTGTCGTATAGTCCCGTTCATGCGTCAACTCTGCCACCCGCTGATAACCGACCGCTTTAGGTACCTGCGTATTTGCATGCATATTGTCCAAGTTATCCACGCGTTTTGATACCGAATCGAAAACCTGTTTATGTGAAAAGCGCTTCGCTGTCGTCAGGTAGCGCTCATCACTTGTTATTTGATAAGCATCTGCGTACACTTCATTCATTCCCCCAAACTCATTGGCCAACATCGACTCCATTTGTTCATCGCTTAATGCAGCTATGAGATTGGCTCCCCAATCACTCAACTTGATAAACATCGCTTTGGCTTCTTCATTGTTCCCGTAAAGCCATGCATCGCGTAAGCCAGCATACGTTTTATGCAGGTTATACCACGGCACCCAATATTTCCAAACCTCGCCTACGTTTCCTTTTTTTACTTCTTTCCAAAGGTTTTCGCCGTTAGGTACACCACCCAGATAGCCGTCACCGTTCTTATCCTGACAACGCTTCATTTCTGCCAACATATATTCCATACGCTCTTTACAGCGCACATCCCCAGTCGACGCATAATGTATCGCCAATGCGGAAAGATAATGTCCACCGACATGACCGTCTAAATCTATCCAATTCGAAAAACTAGGCGCTTTCGGCTTTAGCCCTGCTTCTTTTAGAAAGGGGGCCAAAAGACGGTCAACATCGTATGCCAACAACGTTTCTACATTCAAATTTTGCGCATGTAGAAAAGAGCTTTCCAATAATTTTACGTCGCCTAGTGCGAACGTATGGGGGTATAGTTTATCTTGAGCAATAGCTGTACTGCTTAGACCAACAGTCAGCAAGAGGATCGCGGTTTTATTTCGATTGATCATATTTGAGGTTTTAATAAACGGCGCCCCGCGGACGTGGGGCAACCGTTCAAGCAACTAAACTAAAACTATTCTACTTTAATATCATTTGCTGAGGTCGCATACAATCCGATCATAGCGCCCGTAAATCCACCGGCTACATTGGTCGATAAGATATCACCTGATACCGTGCCACCTAAGTTTTCAAAATCACCGCCATCTACTGCGTAGGTAAATTGATAATCATCTCCCCTGGCTTCTACTTTCAGCGAAATTTTTCCCGCCTCCGCTAGCTTTGTCTGCGCAATAACAGATGATTCGCCTTTCTCTGTTCTTTCTAAAACGAGATAATAATCAGCACCTGACTTGGTTACGCCGAATACGTAATGAAACGTTTCGCTTTGTACGCAAGCTAAACCTGCCAGATCACTTTCTGTTTCCGGCTTGTAGTTCATATCAACGGATGCCGAAAAAGTAGCGTGCTGCTGACGGTGAAATAAAGTAGAAATGGGTTTCTGGGCTTTGATATTCACATCAAACGGTTTGATGATCAATCCATGTGTACCCTCTTCAACAAATTTCTCACGTGGACCGCGCAAGGCGATCCAGCGGTCATCCAAACCATTTCCTTCAAATTTATCTACAAACGTAAAATTACCGTTAGGAAAAAAGTCATCCGTATTCATTCTATTTTCCGCACCTTGAGGCATTTTGATAGACGGCTGGAGCGGTTCCATTCCGCCCTCGAATACCGGCCATTCGCCAGACCAATCAACGGGTAAAATAAACGTCTCGCGCCCGGTATTCACCCGATTCTTCTCATTCGGGCGAATAGCAAGAAACACACCATACCAATCGCCGGTCGGCGTTTCCACCAGATCCGCATGACCGGCCCATTCCACTGGATTAGGCCGGCTCTTATCCAGATGCCGTTGCGAAAGAATAGGATTTTTTTCGGCAGGTTTGTAAGGACCCCGAGGGTTGTCACTGACGAAAATGACCTCGCTGTGGTTCGCGCCGGTTCCGCCTTCGGCACACATCAAATAGTATTTACCGTACCGCTTATAGATATGGGGAGCCTCAATCCAGATCGGCTTTTGCGTAATATCTACACCACCATCAACAATAATTTTATCTGTACCCGCGATGACCTGATCATTCTCCACATCATAATCCCACACTTTAATCACACGGTGTCCTTTGTATCGTTCTTTTCCCTCATCTGGTGCATCATTATGTATCACGTAGGCTTTTCCGTCATCATCAAAGAATAATGCAGGATCAATTCCATCAAAATTTAACTTCATGGGATCCGACCAATTGCCCTGAAGCGGGTCCTTGGATTTCACAACGATATTCCCAAATCCACCGGCAAATTGCGTCGTAATCATGTAAAATGTATCATTGTGTGGGTTGTACAGAATATCCGGTGCATAAACACCCATGCTAATGCCCGCATCACCCACCTTCAATTGCGATTCTCGATCCAGCACATGGCCGATCTGCTTCCAGTTCACCAGGTCCTTAGAATGAAAGATAGGCACGCCCGGAAACATAACGAAGGAGGATGCTACCAGATAATAATCATCTCCCTTACGGGTAATGCTGGGATCGGGATAACATCCCTGTAAGATCGGGCTGTAAAAATGCCCTTCGGGTAAAGGGTTTTCCGTATATATCTTGTCATTTCCAACATATTCAAAGTTTTGGAAAATTGGTTCGTTACCTGCAGCAATATTCGCTTTTCCATCGCCGTTATCTTGGACATGTTGGCACGCAGATAACGTCGTCAACGTAAGTAGGCATGACCACATGCCTGCCCGCTTATACCTGCTCTTTCTCACTTTTTTTTGCATCCTATTTTTTCTTTTTTATTTCTTCAAACACTTCGTTCATTAAAAGATAATAACCCCACCTTTTGGCTGAATCGTGACTGCTACTTTGCCTGTTTTATCGATCTGAGCATCCGACTGCAGGGTCGTTCCATCCGCTTCATCGGAAATCAACGTCACTTGTTTATTCCCCAGCATCGATACATCCAACGTCAATTTTAAGGCTTTATCCTCTGCATTTACACCGGCAACGTACCATGCCTCGCCATGTCTGCGGGCAATGACGACGTACTTGCCTGGATATCCTTTTATAAAACGAATTTCGTCCCAAGTGGTTGGTACGTTTTTCATAAAGTCGATCTCGAAAGCCGGCACATCGGTTAAGTTATTCGGCGTTAAAGCGAACGGTTGAACAGGGTTTTGGAACAGCACGGCTGTAGCCAACTGAAAAGCATCTGTGGTTAAACGCTCATTTCTATCCTTGTTTTCTTTCGTGAGGTATTTATTTAGTAAAACGCCACCAAATTCCATGCTTCCCACGCTATTACGCATAAAAGGATGTAATGTAGCGTAAAACGCTTCATTATCCCGGGCGTGTTGCGAGAAAATCAGCATTTCTGACGCCAATACCGCTTCACTTCCAACGTAATTGGGATACATTCGCTCCCAGCCTCTCGGCAATGTTGCGCCATGGAAGAAAACCATCAAACCAAAATCGTTAGCATCGGAAAGAATATCTTCGTACAGGCGCATCGTCTCCTGTTTGTCGCCTCCGAAAAAGTCAACTTTCATTCCCTTTACTCCAATCGACCGCAACCATTTCATCTCTTTCTTACGCGCTATCGATGTATTCATTTTATTCCGGGGGCCTTGCGGTGCATCGTTAAATGTGCCATTGGAATTGTACCACAGCAATACGTTTACATCTTTTGAACGAGCATAGTCCACTAAATCCTTCATACGATCGTATCCAATATTTTCGTCCCAAAACGCATCCACTAAAATATAGGGATACCCCATAGCAGATGCTAAATCAATATACCTCACCTGATCATCCCAGTTCATACTTTGATCTTGCCATACGATCCAGCTCCATGTGGATTTCCCAAACTGGTATTTCTTCGACGCCTCATACAAAGGCTCTACCACATCAAACGGTATCGTCGTTTCGACAACCGGTTGTAAATCGCTGCCAATCGTAATTGTTCGCCACGGCGTAACCCCAGGCAAACCTAGTGCGGCTCCCGTACTCCCGAAACCGTTATTTTGCGCCATCTGGGGGTAAGCAACATGAAAAACGCCATCTTCTGATATTTCACTGAGATGAGAAGCACAGTACAAGCTGCTAACACCCGTTTCGGAAACTAGCGCCCAACCGTCTTCGCCTACCTTAAATAATGCCGGAAAAACAAACCCATATTCATTTTTAGCTTTCGCGATAGGAGCATCTGCGCTGTAACCACTTTCATAACTGGGTGCTGTCCGTGCAAATGAGGTCATCGGTGTCATCATGTTCGACAAAAATGATGTCGTATGGCTCGGAAACCTGTAGCCCGTAATCTCCTTTTCTACCACAACGCTCCGTCGTTCTCCCCAAATCGGGAGTTCATACCGAAAGGCGATGTCATTGTCGCTTACCTGAAACACCACCGACATCCTTTTTTTGTCGGCATTCTCCACGGTTAACGTCAAGACATTTGCTTGGTACCTTATATGTGAAGTCTTGATTCGATCTTGTTCATATTCTTTTTCAATTTTACCTGTATTTACGGCAACAATCTGCAAATTAGCCGTAAAATCACCTTCATTCGTTTCTAGACCTAAAGGAGACTTCTCTAAGATTACTTTCCCTTTATAGCCAACGGTGTAAACAAGTCGTCCCTCGTCGATGGAACAGAAAACCGATAGGTTTTTATCCGGACTATCCATCGGCACTTCCTGTGCGAACAATCTCCCCACGAAAAGAACAGTAAATAAGAAAAAAAAACGTAGGTAAAACATATTTGTATTCATAAGCGTGACTAATTATGCTGCTTCATATTTAGTTTTATTTTTTTTAATTCTTCCAATTCGTGGGTAGGACGCTCGAGCTCGTACGGAATAGGCATTTTGGAAAACGTCTGAAAATACAGCAGGCAAGCATCTTTCCACCAGACCGCATCCTTGGCTTGGATTTTCAGCTTGGATTGCACCTCTTTAAATCGCTGTGTATCCACATACGGTTCCAGCTTATCCCAAGTTTTCTGAAATGTACGTACGCACTGCACACCTCGGTCATAATGAACACAAAGTTCAGCCCATAGCGTGCGTCCGCTTTTCATGGTATGTGTCCACGGAACATGGTGAAACCATAGCAACAGGTTTTCCGGACAGCTGGCCATATTTCCATATATGCTATCCAAAGGCGGATAATACTGAGACACAGCATTGCTCCCCGTAGCTGTGCGATCAAAACCGAGACCAATCGTATCCGCATTATGATAATACCAAGGCATCCAGTCGGGTCTACCACCTTTTCGGTCGCCCCAAGGTTCCGGACCATAATGATGGTCGAAGGCGAAAATATGATGTAAACCCAAGGGCATCATATAATCCACAACTGCTTCACGTGAATCCATCATGAGCTGGCGTACAGGTGTCACGAAATTAGCCGCATTTGTGAAGGTCTGCCGAATCCATTCGTTGGCGATATCTTCGGATGATAATTGGTGGTTCCAGGCCAGCCGCCCGAACGCGTACCAATTCGCTTGTGCAAAATGGTGTCCTGTCCAATTCATATCTTCGCCGATGTTGGCCACGGCCGAAATCGCCGTTCTTTTCCCCTTAAAAATGCTCCCGTCGGTAACACGTGCTACTGTACTTCCTTTACCTTCGCTATACGTATCCGCGTCCAACGCTTCCTTAAACAGCGGCGCCAGATAAGCTAAGTGATTCGAAAAGCCCAAATATTCCTGCGTGATCTGAAATTCGATCATTTGTGCGGTATTCTTCATGGCACCAAAAAGCGGTGTAAATGGTTCTCTCGGTTGGAAATCCACCGGGCCATTTTTGATCTGAATAATGACGTTATCCCGAAATTCGCCATCCAGTGGCACAAATTCCTGATATGCTTGTTTAGCCCGGTCCTCTTCCGTTGGATTATAGACAAAAGCCCGCCACATCACCAGTCCGCCATACGGCTTCAACGCATCCGCCAGCATATTCGCCCCATCCGCATGGGTACGTCCATAATCCTGTGGCCCCGGTTGTCCTTCCGAATTTGCTTTGACGAGAAAGCCTCCAAAATCTGGAATATGCTGATAGATTTCTTTCACCTTTGCTTTCCACCAATCCTGCACCTCTTTGCGCAATGGATCGGAGTCGGACAAACCGTCCAGCACTTTCGGCGAAGAGAAGTTTGCAGACAGATAAACCTTTATACCATACTTTCGGAAAACATCCGCTAACGCCTTCACCTTTTCCAGATAGTCCGCTGTTAAAATTTGCGGTGAAGCATTGACATTGTTTAAAACCGTAGCGTTTATGCCTATAGATGCATTAGCCCGGGCATATTGCTCGTATCTCGGTGATAGCTGTTTCGGCAGTTCGTCCCACTTCCATAACGAATAACCGGCATAGCCCCGCTCCACCGTCCTGTCTAAATTATCCCAATGGTTCAGGATGCGGATGTCATAATCCGGTATCTCTTCGATATCCAAATGTTCGATATCTGTTTCCGTTTCTTGCAGCCTTAATAAATGGTAAGCGGCATACAATAGCCCCGCGGGCTTCGCGGCGACCACCTCCACCCCTGTTCCGTCTCCTTTGATCTGATAGCCGTCCCTTAATTTTTTTATTTTCTTATCCAACCGTAGCGAGATCGATGAACCCCGCCAGTACTTTTCCAACTCCTGTTTTGCTAACTGCGCCGTTTGATCTTTAGCTTGGAGACTGATCGTGCGTTGTTGCACCATATGCTTGTCTACCGGAGTGTATCGTAACCAAAGTTGGCTCCCGTCCTCTGCAAACAGCGAACAAGGGGACAGTAAAATCAGTAAAAAAAATAGTCGTCTCATTACCACGGGTTATCGTTCTCAGTTATTGTCCTGCTATGGTTTTTATTAATCCCTGTTCATCATATTCCAATTCGACCATCTTCATGCTTCGCAACCAAGTCTTCCCGCCCGATGGTACCGCGTCATGATAAAATAGGTACCACTTATTCTTAAATTCCAGAATGCTATGGTGTGTCGTCCAGCCTACGACGGGCGTCATGATCACCCCTTGGTAGGTAAACGGCCCATAGGGATTATCGCCAATAGCATAACACAACAAGTGGGTGTCACCGGTAGAGTATGAAAAGTAATATTTTCCTCCGTATTTATGTACCCAAGATGCTTCAAAAAACCGACGTTCGGTATCACCTTGTTTCAGGGGATTTCCCTCTTCATCGAGTAAAAGCACGTCACGAGGTGCTTCTGCAAACTCCAACATATTATCCTGTAACTTTACTATTTTCGGACAAAGAGCCGGTTCATGGAAATGCGGAAGCTCGCAAGGAGGGGTCAATTTATTATCCCGATAAAATTGCAGTTGTCCTCCCCATATGCCGCCGAAATACATATAATACGCGCCATTGTCTTCAAAAACGCAAGGATCGATGCTGTAGCTGCCCTTCATCGGGTTTGCCTGGGGAACAAAAGGTCCTTCCGGTCGGTCGCTGACCGCAACGCCCATACGGAAGATATCGTTTTGGTCTTTCAACGGGAAGTACATATAATACTTACCGTCTTTATAGGCCACGTCGGAATCCCAAAGTTGCCTTCCTGCCCAAGGGATATCGTCCGTGGAAAGTGCTACACCGTGATCGACCACCTCGGCTTCGGGATCATTCATCGAAAACACGTGATAGTCCCGCATATTGAAATGGTCACCATTATCGTTTTCTGGAATACCACTTTCCCAATCGTGCGAAGGGTATATATAAATCTTATCTTCAAATACGTGGGCAGATGGATCCGCCATATAGTCGCTCGGAAATAAATATCTGGAAGCTTTCATATTAAAAAAGGTAATGCGGGTTATTTTTTTGCTAAATCAAGAATATCGGTAACAAATGGCTTGGGTTCGTAGTTACGATCGAACAACAAAGGGTAGTCCGTACGTCCTTCGATTGGCCAATTGTTTTTCCATGAGTCTGCGTCACCCACGCCCCATAAGGTTACCCGACTAATTTTATCCTGATGCTTGAGGTATAATTTAAAGAAATCGACATAACGCTGCCCCAATTCATGCATCTTGCCTTCCGGTAATTCTTCTTGATACGGATCTAAAGTCTGCTTATAAGCGGCCGTATCCGTCAATTCTGCTCCGACATGACGTCGGGCATGCGGAAGTACCGATATATCCATTTCCGTCACCATAACTTTCACCCCTAAAGCCGCAAAATCTAAAATGGTCTGTTCGGTTTCCTCTATGGAAGCGTGGGTCAATCCGTGATGTTCCTGCATGCCCAGGCCATCGATTTTAATTCCGGCAGCCTGTAGTTTCTTTGCCATTTCCACAATGCCCTTACGTTTAGCGGGGATGGCCGTGGAATAATCGTTATAATATAATTCAGCTTCTGGATCCGCCTCTTTGGCAAACTGAAAGGCTAACGGAATAAATTCTTCCCCGATTATCTCGTAAAACTTGCTTTTACGATATTCGCCGTTATCCAGAATCGCCTCATTCACCACATCCCATCCATGGACACGTCCTTTATATCGGGAAACTACCGTGTGGATATGGTTCCGCATTCTTTCGATCATCACCTCACGCGATACGTCTTTTCCCTCTTTATCTGTGAAAAACCATCTCGGCGCCTGGGAATGCCATATTAAGGTATGCCCCACCATATGCATATTGCGCTTTTCACCGTATGCAACAAATTGGTCGGCATCCTTAAAATAAAATTCTCCTTCCCGCGGTTGCATAAACATGCTCTTCATGCAGTTTTCGGCCACGATCGAATTAAATTGCTCCTGGACTACTTTTTCAGCAACGGGATTACGTTCCCAAATCTGTTCTAAGTTCAGGGCTGTCCCGATATAGAACCGATCAGCATACGCCTCTTTAAATGTCGCCGCTTCCTTCTTCTGCGTGACCTGCGAGTTTGTTGATGTGCAACCGATACTCCACGTAGCGATTCCAGCTAAAATTATCGTTTTTACTATATTCATGATGATTGATCTTTCTTTCTTACTATTTGTGTCTATTTTCTATTTCATAATTAATTTTATCGATGAGATCATCCTCTAATTTATATTTCGAGATGATAAACATGGCGACGATCAATAAGATTGCAGGAATAATAGCGACGAGCCATAAGATTCCTTGCTCCGCGAATGCAGATTGCTTCAATATGTTATCCTTGTCAAAACCAACATACGCCAATACCAAGCCGGGCACCACGCCACCTAAAGCCATTCCCGCTTTGTAAAAAATCCCGGTCAGCGCATTAACGATACCGGAAATCCGTTTACCTGTTGCATGTTCTCCATACGATATTACCTCCGGAACCAAAGCCCACATATAGCCGGTGGCGACAATGATGCCGGTCGACTTTATGAATTGTGCGACGAGAACTAACCAAATCTGGCCTTTTAATGACGGAACGATTGATATGACATATAGCATAACCATCCCCACGATAGCAATGGTGAGGAAAACGTAAAACATCTGTTTCTTGCCGATGGCCCGCTTGATAGCTGGTACTAAGGGCATAAAGATAAATGCCGGAATGGAACCTAATGCCATGAAGTAGGGTAGCATTTCTGGAGCTTGTACATTATAGATCATATAATAGGATCCGGCAGAATTCCCAATAGCCATCATGGCAAATGCAGTAATGAAAAAGAAAGCCAGCACCCTTAGCGGACCATTATGTTTGAACTCGACCCAAAGATCGGACACTTGCACTTTTTCGGTGTCTTTCTCATCCATAACGACCCGTTCCTTGGTTTGCGTGTAACAAAACAGTAGCAAAGCAAAGCCTACCAGCGCGTAGATCGTCATCGTGATAAACCAAGCCTCGCCTGATTCCCGAGAGTTGATCTTCCCATCCGGTGAAAAATATTGCACCATGATCGGCACACCGTATCCTACGGCAAGTCCACCCAAGTTCGCCATAAACATACGTGCCGATGTCAGTTTTGTGATCTCGTCCGTATCGCGTGTCAGGGAAGCATTGAGTGCGCCATAAGGGACATTGATCAAGGTGTAGAGCATCGACAGTCCTACATAGGTCACATAAGCATATACGAGCGAGCCGGAAAATCCGTTCCAGAAACAAAGGATAGCAAATCCGGTGAGTGGTATACCTCCTAAAACAAGGTAGGATCGGTATTTCCCCATTTTCGGATTATGCTTATCGACGAAAGCACCTACAATGGGATCCCATATTACATCGACAATGCGTACAACCAAAAACATGACTCCGGCTGCGCCTGCAGAAATGCCGAAAACATTTGTGTAAAAAATAAGCAAGTACATCGAAACCGTTTGGTAGATAAGGTTTTGGGCCAGATCGCCTGATCCGAAACCGATACGTTGTACATGAGAGAGCTTATAAAAGCCTTTTGATTCGTTAACCAAACGTGTTTCTGCGTTCATTATATAAGGTTATCAATTGTTTATGTTTTATAATTTGACTATACGTTGTGTACTCTCGGGTGCACCAAGATAAGAAGGTTTCAATCCGTCAAAATCCAGCATGATTTTTTGAATGACGATACCCTGTTCTAAAGGTCGGATACGAATACTATATTCGCCCGCTTCGGGAAAATCATGCTCAGTGACATTTTCGATAATGCGATTGGCTTGCCAACGTCCCAACTCGCCTTTGTAATGGCCATTTATATTGAGTATTTGCTCTTGACCACCATTGATGGAAACGGCATAACGCAGGCCCTGATTGGCATTATAATTTAAAGTTGGTGAGGTTAATACAATGAGCTTTGCCCGTCCGGTCGATTGCACGTCGACCTTGTACTCTAAGTATACTTGTTCGTCCAATGGCGCGGTGACGGGTAGTGTCGTGATCGCGGAAGCGGTTTTACCAAGGTTCGGTATCTCCGTCCACCTGACCTGCTCAGCATGGTTTGCATGGTGGAAGTTCATGGCTTCGATCGATACATAGCCGTCCGCTTCCACAAAAATCTTGCTATCAGTTTGTACAGCGCTTGAATCGATATACGTTACCTTCGGCAGAACGCTATGCGGCGGATTGTTCCAGCTGCTGTAACCGATACGCACCTGATCCATCATATGCTTCCATTTCCCATCGGAAAGGGTATTGAAATGTAAGGTTAATAAGGAATCGCGCTCAAAGCCCTTTTTAACTTGATCCGCCCAGTAGTTGGCCCGTATATCGTTCTTACTTGCATAGACGGCATTTTGTGCCTGCGCATAATACATATCGTATAGGTTTGACATCCCATTAATAGGGAAAAGTACCAATTGGTCAAAAGTATCCTTATATGCATTCGGCAGTTGGTTATACAAGCGCAAGGCGTCAACCAGCAACTGGCGATATTCTTGTACGACCGTCTCAAATTCGTTATAGTTTTCTAAACTATAAGTTCGATGGTTCAATAATTCGGGCGTCACGCGATGGTTGAACTTTGTATACATATCAATTAACCGAGCAGCTTCCTTTGCATATTGCTCGCCAAATTGCTGCGCACACCATTCCTCGGTATGTGCCAACAGGTTAGCGGGATTAAAACGCGTTGGATCCCAAGCCATATCGAGGAAAAAGGAGATGGGGTACTCCATCGGCTTCAGGTCTCCCACATTGACTACCCAAATCTTGTCGACGCCATGGGCATAAGTTAAGTTCATCTGTTCCCATACACGGGATATCTGACTCACATTAAGCCATTTAGTATTCCGTGGCCCGCCAACATAATCAAAATGATAATACATGCCGTACCCGCCCTTTCGGGGTTTGGCATCCAATGCAGGGAGCTTACGCACATTTCCCCAATTATCATCACAGAAGAGCAAAGTGACATCATCTGGTACACGCATCCCATCGTCGTAATAATCCTGAACTTCCTTATATAGCGCCCAAACTTGCGGAGTACGTTCTGGTTTCTTTCCCGTGACTTGTTGAATAATTTTACGTTGGTCGCTTACGATCTCTTCCAATAAACTGGTATTCTGCTCATCGCTCATCGGCTCATCGCCATCGCCGCGCATCGCGATTGTGATAAACGTTTCCCAATTTTTGGTACGTTCCATACCGCCCCGCCAAAAATCCTGAAGCCCCTTTTTATTTTTGCTGTAGTCCCAAACGCCGCCATTGCCATGACGTTTCCATTCCTGTTGTGCACGCGCCATGGGTTCGTGATGCGAAGTACTCATCACGATACCCATCTCGTTGGCCAATACGCCATTTTTCGGGTCATCGTCGTAAAAAGCATTCCCCCACATCGCCGGCCACAAAAAGTTCCCTTTCAAACGGAGGATCAGTTCAAAAACAGTTTCGTAAAATTGGCTGTTATAGCCTCCGAAGGTATGGTTGACCCAGCGCGTTAACGCGGGGTATTCATCGTTGAGAAAGATACCACGATATTGTACGACAGGCTCTCCATCCGTATAGATACCCGGCTTTACGTATAAATTTGCTTTACGCGTCACGGGAACGTCCGCCCAATAATACCAAGGCGATACGCCCATTTGTTCAGATAATTCGTAGATGCCATAAATCGTCCCTCTTTTATCGCTACCAGCTATAACCAAGGCCGATTCAACACCCGGCGCGGGTTGTTCCACCACCGTAATGATAAATTTCTCTCGCTTCCCGGCCATCTCTTCCTTGGAGAGTCGTCCTTTAGTAATCAAACCATCAATTAACGTAGATTGCCCGACCGTCCCGATCCAAATAGCCGACTTCGCTCCAGACGCCACCTCGGCCTGTTTTCCGGCTACTTTTTCAAAATCTTGTTGTAAACTTTCGACGGCACGCAAAACACCTTTATCATCCTGGGGATCCACCTGCAGCGAAAGTGGCTGTCCTTCTTTTATCAGGGTCAGGTATCCCTTCGCCGGATCCTCGGACACAAATACATCGTCCGATTGTGCATACAGTATTGCATTGGAAAAAATAAGGCAAAAAACAATTAACCATTGTCTCGTCATCATAATGATTTATTAGCGTGTTTAGGATATTTCTATTTTTCGCATCAGCTTAGCACGTCAAAAGACGCAACAAGCCGATCAAAAACGTGAAGTAAAGGTAAATCAATCGGTTAGCAAAGACAATCCAACATGTTACATTCCATCTTTGTTTTGTTGCAAAGACCTTTTTATATGTTACATATTCGTTTCTTTCTGTTTCGCACCCAGATTCGTTACATCTTTTACGTCGAAAAAAAACGTTCTGGCATCGAATAGAAAAATAGATTTTGTATCTTTCCTTATCATAACCGTAAAAACCGATGTTAAGAGTATTTCTGCTTTCGATAGTTTTGTTCTGTTCGCTCTTGGTCAGCGGACAAGCTACCCGTATCTATGATCACAGAGATTATGGGTTTGGCGAACTATCGTCCAATCTAATCAAGAGCATCTCACAGGATAAGCATGGCTATATATGGATCGCTACAGAATATGGGCTTAATAAATTTGATGGGATACGATTTATACAATACTTACACGATATACAGGATAGCACCTCCATTTCCAGTAACCACGTGACCATTCTTCATCGAGATTGCCGTGATCATCTATGGATCGGGTGTTCAAATGGCTTACAGTACTACGACGAAAATACAGACGAATTTATACGCATCCAGTTTCCCGATCAAATAGCGCCGCATATCACGGATATATTAACACGACACGATGAATCACGCTTGGTGACCACTTCGGGATGGGGGCTTTTTTCCATTGATATCGCGAACCGGGTGGCTATTCCGCTAGAAGGCGCAAATCAGCGTATCGGGGGGATGTATGGACGCAAGCTTGTGGAGGATAAGGATAAGCACGTTTGGGTAGCGATGGACCGCCTAGGCGTCGTACGTTTATCACCGGACTTCAAACATGTCCGGAAATTTTCCCGGGAGGAAGTACCTTTCCCTGGTGGAGACAAATATAATATGCTGGTGACGAAAAATGGTGAGGTAATCTTAAGCTACCATGCGCATATCGTCGTTAGCGATCGGTCTGCTCGTCGTTTTCAACCGATTACTTTTAACGGTAATCGAAAACCGTTTATTAACGACATCCAGCTCAATGTAGACGGGACCACGGTCATTGCCAGTACCGACCGCGAAGGGATTTGGCAATTACCACTATCGGAACGTCCGCTGCAATTCCGACAGATGGAGCTTTCCAATCTCGATAAAAATTACAACATTGCCCGGATATCGAGCTTCCTGCTGGATAGGGAGAAAAACTTATGGCTCGGCTGGTTTCAGCGAGGCTTAGTTTTCATTCCTTCCAGCAATAAACAGTTTGAATTCTGGCGGGTATTGGAATTAGAGGAAGCCGATAAACACAAAATCAACGCAGTGACAACCGACGCTAATGGGAATATATGGTATAGCGTAGAGAGCTTAGGCGTTTTTCAGGCCGACAGCGGGGGGCACGTTATCCAAACTTTCCCTAACCTACGCAATATAACGCAGTTACAGATGGATGATCAAGGGGTTCTTTGGTTTTTATCATACCAGCAGGGATTGGGCAAAATTATTGATGGTCAAGATGTACACTATCTAAATCTATTCGCCGGGGAGGACACCAAAGCGATGGTCTTCGGAAAGAATAACAAACTGTATATCTCTTCTTTCGGCCGTGGTTTTATTGAATATGACCCGCGCACGAATACCTCCAGGCAATTTAGCATGAACAATACCACCGCTGTTAGTGGGACATTAGGAAATGATTGGATCAACACCCTCTTATGTGATCAGGAAGGTTTGATCTGGCTAGGCCATCACAAGGGCGTCAGTTGCTATGACCCGCGAAAAGATGCCTTCGTCCATCAACGGGCAAATCAAGAACTCTCCGAACAAATCGTACTGTCGCTACTGCAAGATCGGCATCAAAACCTTTGGGTCGGCACATATAATGGGCTGCATAAAATTGCTAAAGATACACGGGAGCTATCGAGTTACACCACCAACAACGGCCTTTCCAGTAACGTTATTTCCGGATTGGGAGAAGACAAGCAAGGAAATATTTGGTGTAGCACCTATAATGGTATCAACTATGTAAACCCGACCGACGATAGAATTGTAAACTACTATACCGGAGACGGGTTGGTAGACCGATCTTACAACAGTTCTGTTTATCATCAGGATGCGGATGGAAAAATATACTATGGAGGAAAACAAGGTATCACCTCTTTCTTTCCACAACAGGTACATGTAACCGAATATACACACCCCATCTATATCACGAATCTCTACGTCCGCAACCAAACGATCAAGCCCGGAGATTTGTCTGGTGGGAAGCCCATTTATGCCCAAAGCTTGGCGGCAGCGAGTGAATTTTACTTTGCAAGCCAAGACGACAGCTTTACATTGGAACTCTCCACGATGGATTTTAACAGTCCGGAAAATATTCATTACGAATATCGGCTGAAAGGTTTCAACAAAACCTGGAATACCACCCTACCAGGTGTCAACCTTGTTACCTATAACAACCTGTCGCCCGGAACCCATGAACTGGAAATCAGAGCCTGCAAATTCGGCGCCTATTCAGAGAGCAAGTTCGTCACCTTGCACGTCATGCCGCCATGGTACCGCGGTACGCTTGCTTATTTGGTTTACTTGATTTTATTAATAGGCGTCATTACCTTGGTTGCCAATTATCTTCGTGAGCGCCGACTGGAGAAATTACATGCCTATAAACTGCAGCTTTTCACCGATATTTCGCATGAGATTCGCTCACCACTCACTTTGGTTCTGAGTCCTATCGATAAACTGATAAAAAATGCACCCGACTCGTATGCGAAGGAAACGCTGCAAAACATGCGTAGGAATGCACATCGTATTCTAAACCTTGTCAACCAGTTGCTGGATATCCGTAAATTGGAAAGCGGTCAGCTTCAGTTAAAATTTCAAGAAACAAATCTCGCGGAATTTATTACACAATGTGCCGACGCATTTGAACAACAAGCCGATGAAAGAAATATCGTCTTTCAAGTCACTTCGGATTCTACCTATATACCGGTTTGGATTGATACGAATAGTCTGGATAAAATACTCCATAATATATTATCGAACGCTTTTAAATATACACCAAATGGCGGTACTATAGACATCCATGTCACGTCCTCTTTTAACAAACAGAACACCAAACAGCCTAGTTATGCGGAAATAACGATCTCCGACACCGGTCCAGGTATCCTTGAAGATGATACCGTCAAAATTTTCAAACGATTTTATCAAGGCAACAATCAGGTTTCCGGAGGACAACAAGGATCAGGTATCGGGTTGCACCTTACCCAAGTCTTGGTGGAAAAACATGGTGGAAAAGTATATGCCGAAAACCGGACAGACAAATCTGGAAGCCGCTTTTTCGTCCATATCCCCATGGGTACTAGTCATTTACCAAAAGCTCAGTTGCTAAAGGATAACGACGCTAAAAATATGTTGGTCGAAAAAGTACCCGTTCCATTGGCAAAGGAAACGGTCACCGCTCCTATCATTCCTCATAAAACAAATTTCAAGGTACTCGTCGTGGACGATGAAAAAGATATTTTGCGTTACGTAAGCCAAGAACTACAAAGTATTTATAAAATCATATCCGCCGAAAACGGACATGAAGCCTTTCAGCTAGCGTTATCGCAACTTCCCGACCTTATTATATCCGACGTTTCTATGCCGGATATGGACGGTTTTGAACTGATTAAGAAAATAAAAAGCAACAGCACGACAAACCATGTACCTGTTATTCTGCTTACCGCTAAAATAAATCATGAGGATCGCATGCAGGGAATTGGCTTAGGTGCCGACGCTTACCTCACGAAACCTTTTCTAATCGAGGAGTTACTGGTTATAGCCGAAAACTTGATTAAAAACCGCATGACGGTGAAGGGAAAATATTCGGGTGCGCAAGAGCAGGAAGGTAAAGTAAAGACGATCTCCTTCAAGTCAAGTGATGAAATTCTGATGGAACGTATCGTTGGTATCATTAATAGATATTTGGAAGATCCGAGCCTAAATGTACAATTGTTAGCCGACGAAGTTGGATTAAGCCGAGTACAATTACATCGTAAAGTAAAGGCATTGACAGGTATCTCAACGAGCGAATTTATTCGGAATATACGCCTCAAACAGGCTGAAAAACTACTTTTGGATAAACAAATGAATATTTCCCAAGTCGCGTATGCGCTAGGCTTTACCAATCAAACGCATTTCTCCACATTGTTTAAAAAGATGTATGGTCTAAGTCCGTCGGAGTACATTAACCGGCACGCGAAGCAACCTAGTTGATACGTAGCAATCTTTAATACAGGCGGTCGATAAAAATTATCGACCGCCTGTATTTTATTCATAGGTGTTGGTTAAGAAACATTTAATTAATATAAACGTAACCCTAAAATCATATAAGCATTTTACTTTTAAAAGCATTACCTCCATTTCATATAGGACAATAACTTAAGATGACAAATTTATTCAGGCATTTATTTTTTCCGATATTCTTGTTATGTCTGGGCAACATGCTGTTTGCCCAAAAAGATACCCCCTACGCCCCGCTCCTACGGGAATCGATGCGTGAAAATCCCGATGGGGCATTTAAACAGATAAGAAGAACGCTACAGGCCGCTTTAGCCGATGGCGACGACTACCAAACGGCGGTCTGCTACGGACAGATAGGCGAGTTATACTATTTTCAAGCAGCCTATCTACAAGCACTGGACAATTTCTACCGGGCCGAATCCCTATTTAGAAAACAAAAACAGCTACCGGAACTGGCAGCGATATGGATTAAAATCGGCGAAACGAGATTCCATAACAAACAATACCCTTCATCCTTAGAGGCCTTTGAACAGGGACTCGCGTTATATAAGTCGGCAGACGCACACGAAGGTATCGCTGATGCCCTGGCACACATCGGACAGGTGCACGAGAAAAACGGAAATCCGGAAGAAGCTAAACATTATCAGCATTTGGCACTCGCTCAGCTCGGCGAGAAAAGCGATCGAGCACTCGCGGCCAAAATTCATGAAAATATCGGTAGCATTTATGAAGACAAATTTCAGCTCGACTCGGCCCGCTTCTATTTTAAAAAAGCATTGGAAATAGCCAAAAAAACAGATGATGAGACACTCCATATCAGAATTACCAACAATATGGGCGACATCTATCGGAAAACTGGTGAATACAACACTGCACTGCGTTATACACATCAGGCTGCCTCCCTGGCAAAAGGGATGAACGAACATTATCAGCTGGCCAGCGCCTACCGTGATCTCGCAAAAATATTTTCCTTGTTGGGACAATACGACAGCGCCTACCATTACAGTGAATCCGGAAGAAATATACATAACGAGATATTCTCGGAAGATAATGCCAAACAGCTAACCATACTGCAGACTCTATTTGAACTTGAACAGAAAGAGGATGCAATTACCCAATACGAACGGGAGCGGAAAGCCCACTTTACCATGTTACTATTCGGTATAGCCATTATTCTCCTGTTACTATTTTTAGGGCTCAGTATCATCAGCCGGCAACGATCAAAGATTGCAAATGAACGCAAGCTTAACGAGCAAAACCAAAAACTCTACGAGACACAGAAGATCGCCATGGAGACCGATCTCTATAACAAACAGCTGAAAGCCGAAAACCTTCGAAACGAGCTAGAGCTTAAAAGCAAAGAATTGACAAGCCACACCCTCCACCTGATCCAGAAAAACCAACTACTCGAGGAGCTGAAGGAGAAGCTTGGCGAAATCGTCAAAAGCGATAAGCGAGATCAGCGTAAAGAATTGAAACAGCTCTTGAATCTGCTCCAGCTTAACCACAATCAAGACAAAAACTGGGAAGATTTTCGTATTGTATTCGAACGTGTTCACGAACATTTCTTTGAAGGTTTAATGGAGCACTGCAACAAGCTAAGTTCAGCCGACCTCCGATTGGCGGCATTATTAAAAATGAATTTGAGTTCGGCCGACATATCAACGATGTTGGGCATATCACAAGGTAGTCTCCGAATTGCCCGGTACCGGCTAAGAAAAAAGCTCGCCCTACCGGAGGGAAAAAGCTTAAGCACATTTATCCAGAAGCTTTAACAACCTTGTTAAAAATAAGCCAACATATACCTAACAAAAACTTAATGGCTTTAAGAATACACAACAACCAACTGACATACAATTATTTAAAAATAAAAAAAACACTATGTTGCCGCGTTGTATACGGTAAAAAGAAAGGTGTTAATGTTTTGTTTACGGTAGAAAATTGTAATTGCTGGCCAAGTCTCTAACCTTTGCCGAAGTATTAATTGAACGTTATATACACATAACAAAAAATCCTTATGAAATTATTTTACACGATTTTATTCTTGCTATGCTGCTCCACAAGCTTTGCGCAAACCAGCATTCTAAAAGGAAAGGTATTGGACAGCAATGACACCTTTTCGTTGCCGGGTGCAACATTAAGGCTAGAACCCGGTAACCGTTATACGATATCGGATGTCACCGGCGATTTTGAGTTTCTAAGTGTTCCCGCAGGAACCTATACCCTTAGCGTCAACTATATGGGCTACCAAGTCTATACCCAACAAGTTACGGTGAATGGCAAAAACGAGCAAATGAAAGTGCTTCTTTCTCCGCTTGCTCAAACGATTGGTGAAGTCAGCGTAATGGGGGATATCGCCAAAGGGCAGGCTAGAGCTCTGAACCAGCAGAAAAACAATAGTAATATTACCAATATCATCTCAAGCGATCAAGTCGGACGTTTTCCGGATCAGAATATAGGAGATGCGTTGAAGCGTGTACCCGGTATCACGATGCAGAACGACCAAGGCGAAGCGCGTAACATCATCGTCCGTGGTCTATCTCCGGAGCTGAACTCCGTCACATTGAATGGCGACCGTATCCCCTCTGCCGAAGGCGACAACCGGAACGTACAGATGGACTTGATCCCAGCGGATATGATATCGACGATCGAAGTCAACAAAACCCTAACACCCGATATGGACGCCGACGCGATTGGTGGCTCGGTCAACTTGATTACGCGTGCGGTACCGAATAAACAACGTATATCCGCTACCATAGGTGGTGGATACATGCCCATCCGCGAAAACGGCATCTACAATGGTTCTCTGGTATATGGTAACCGTTTTGCCGACAACAAATTGGGTATTGTACTGAGCGGTACGATTCAAAGCCAAACCTTTGGATCAGATAATATCGAAGCTGCATGGAAAGACGATGATGGCAATCCCTTGGTAGAAGAAATGGAAATCCGCAAATATGATGTGCAGCGTATTCGCCGCAGTTTCTCCCTGGCAACCGACTATGAAATAAACTCCAGAAACCGCATCGAACTGAATGCCATCTATAACTGGCGCGACGACCGTGAAAATCGTTATGCGGTAACCTATAAGGATATGGAATGGGATGCAGACCAAAATTCGTATGTCGGCGATATCCGTAGACAAACAAAAGGCGGTATAGATGACCATACCAACAAAAATGCCCGTCTGGAAAGACAAAAAGTAATGAACTTTTCGTTAAGAGGTGAACATTTACTGACGTCTAAATTAGACTTCGATTGGGCAGCTTCTTACTCGAAAGCTTCCGAAGATCGCCCCAACGAACGGTATATTGAATTTGAGCAAGAAGGTTTGTTATTAAATAACGACTTTTCAAACCCACGTAAGCCTTTCGTAGGAGACAATTACCACGACTATTCGCAATTTAGCCTAAACGAGCTAACCGACAACCAAGATTATACCTCGGAAGACGAATTTGGTGCGAAACTCAATTTCCGTTTTCCATTGAGTGTCATTGACGGTCAGAAAGGTCGGTTCCGTTTCGGTGCCAGGCTGCGCATAAAGAACAAGAAAAGAGACAATATCTTTTACGAGTATACACCGGTAGACGACTTCGGAGCAATGAACACCGTATCTTTGGAAAACTGGTCGGGCAGCAATTTCGCACCAGGCAGTCAGTACACGCCAGGCGGTTTTGTCGACAAGCGATATTTAGGTGGTCTGGACTTACACAATACCTCGCTATTCGAGCAAGATGCGGCTCCTTCGGAATACTTAGCAGAAAACTATCATGCGAAAGAATTGATTTCTGCGGGATATGTTCGCTGGGATCAAAACTTTACCGAACGGACGTCCATGATTGTCGGCGCACGTATGGAATATACCAAAATTGACTACACGGGAAACTATGTACAAGACGAGGAAGAACTTTTGGGTGAGGTAAACAACAAAAACGATTATATTAATATATTACCCAGTATAACATTCAGACACGACGTGACAAAGGATTTCATATTGCGTGCAGCAATTACTACAAGCTTAGCTCGCCCGAATTATTACGCTTTGGCACCTTTTGTTAGTTCTCTTCCCGGCGATCACGAGATCATGGCTGGCAATCCCGATCTGAAAGCTACTTATGCCACGAACTTTGATTTGATGGCGGAAAACTACTTTCAAAATATTGGGATCGTATCGGCCGGAATTTTCTATAAAAATCTAAAAAACTTTATTTATAGCTACCGCGATGCCAACTACAGCAGAGAGAAATTTGCTGCGGATTTCCCAGATATAGCCAACCCTATCCCAGCCGACGCAACGGATCAATGGACATTTGTACAGTCACGGAATGGCGATAATGTAGATGTATACGGCGCAGAAGTAGCCTTTCAACGACAGTTGGACTTCCTTCCCGGAAAATTCTTAAAAGGCTTCGGCATCTATGCGAACTATACCTACACGCACTCCGTAGCTAAGGGAATTACCAGTGAGGATGGCGACGAAAGAACTGGCCTTGGTCTTCCTCGTACCGCACCACACATGTTAAATGGATCACTTTCCTGGGAAAATGATAAGTTTTCCGCCCGCGTATCGGCAAACTATACCGCCGCTTATTTAGATGAAATCGGAGAAGCCGACTTCTATGACGCCTACTACGATAAGCAATTTTTCCTTGATGCAAATGCATCCTATAAGATAGCACGTCAATTTCGCATTTTTGCCGAGGCAAATAACCTGACTAACCAGCCCTTGCGCTATTATCAGGGAAACAAAGAACGCACCATGCAAATGGAATATTACCGTCCACGCTTTAACTTAGGACTAAAATTTGACTTATAACAACTCGATTATTATACGATGCCAAAGCCAGCAAAGAAATACCTCTGTTGGTTTTTGGTGTTAATACGGAATAAGATGAAAAAAATACTTTTAACAACTATTATTAGTTTCAACCTCGCTTTGACATTCGGACAGGTATCCCCTTTCGAATACGAAAAGCAGACCGGGTATAAGGGGAAAAACATCCCTGATTTAACCTATATCGAAGACAGCTATAGTTTCATCGTACTCGGTGACTTTGGCCGCGTCGGCAACTATTACCAACGAGACGTAGCGCGAGAATTGGGACACGCGACTGTGGCGCTTGATGCGGAGTTTATCGTCTCGGTAGGCGACAATTTTTATCCCAACGGCGTCGCAAGCACAACAGACTATCATTGGATATCTTCTTTTGAAACTATTTATACAGATCCTAGTTTGTATATGGATTGGTACGTCGCGCTGGGCAACCATGACTATCGGGGAAATGTCCAGGCACAGATCGATTATTCCCATATCAGCAGACGATGGAATATGCCTGCGCGGTACTACAGCCAAACATTCGAAGTAAACGACAACGAGAAACTGCTTCTTATTGTGATGGATACTAATCCTTACATTGATGATTACCATGATGATGTGGAGAAGTACGCGGATCTATCAAAACAAGATACTGCAAAACAATCACGATGGTTAATTGAGCAGCTTAATACGGAAGACACGCAGGTAAAATGGAAGATTGTAGTCGGGCATCATCCTTTATATTCTGGCGGAAAGCGTAAGGACAGCGAAGATACCCGCGGTTTTGAACAGAAATTCGCATCCCTGTTTGATAAACATCAGGTTGATGCCTATATATGTGGCCATGAGCATGATTTACAGATCATCAAACCTAAAGGCCGCTTTACTACGCAGTTTCTTTCTGGTGCCGCTAGTGAAGTGCGCGAATCTGGAAATCGTGAAGGGACTATTTTCGCTGCTGCAGAACCTGGCTTCCTGACGTTTTCTATACAAGATAATAAAATACTGGTACAGGCAGTCCGCGCAAATGAAACAGGAGCAAAAGTGCTACATAAGTATGAATTAACTAAATAGACTCACCATAAAAATAGTACGATGAACAAGTTATTTATTTGGTCTGCATTCCTTCTCTTGACAAGCGCCTGTCAAGACAGTATGGCTCCGGTAGCAGACAACGCCATTAAGCCAACAATTATTACCGAACCTACACCAAATGACACGGATGACCCTGCTATTTGGGTGAACCCTGAAGATCCGACACAAAGTCTGATCATTGGAACCGACAAGGAAGTTGGTGGCGGATTGTATGCCTATGATTTGCAAGGGAAAATTGTAAACAAGTACATTGATATGGAACGTCCAAACAATGTCGATGTAGCCTATGGATTATTGATCAATGGAAAGAAAACCGATATTGCGGTGACGACAGAACGTAAAGCGCACCGCCTCCGCGTCTTTTCCCTTCCCGAACTGACACCTATCGACAACGGAGGCATTCCGATTTTTGAAGGAGAAACCGGTGAAGAGGAACGGGATGGTATGGGGGTCGCATTATATACGAAACAAATCGATTCCACCCATGTCGAAATCCAGGCGATTGTTGGACGTAAGACTGGGCCTTCAGGAAGCTACCTGTGGCAATATAATCTGCTCGTTAACAACGATGGTACAGTATCTGGAGAAGTTATCCGTAAATTTGGGGCATACAGTGGGAAAAAAGAAATCGAAGCCATTGCCGTAGATAATGAATTAGGATATGTGTATTGTTCCGATGAAACAGCAGGAGTCAGAAAATACTATGCCGATCCAGAAAAGGGCAACGAAGAACTCGCTTTCTTTGCGCAAGAAGATGCCGAACGGGATCATGAAGGGATAGCGATCTATAAGAAGGATGAGAAGACCGGCTACATCTTGGTTTCCAATCAGCAAAACAATACTTTTTTAGTCTATAAGAGAGAAGGTGAAACGGGTAATCCCCACGAACACACGTTGATTGCCGACATACCTGTATCTACGGTGGAATGCGACGGTGCAGATGCTTTGAACGTAAATTTTGGCAGTCAGTTTCCAAATGGCATATTTGTTGCCATGAGCAACGGCAAGGTATTCCATATATATGATTGGAATATCTTACGAAATTGGATAGATCAACACCCTATTAAGTAAAACAAATGGCGGAACATAAGAAATGTCCGCCATTTGTTTTATAACGACTATTCGTTATTGTTAGAAGGTCTCGAACTCGGCTTCAGAAGACGATTGTACATCTTCTTCACTTACCAATTTTCCATTGATCGTTACGTTATCAAATTTCATACCTTTGGTATAGTTTGCCTGAATAGGTACGTCTACACCTTCAATATTGGAGTTGATAATCTTAAGATTTTCTGCTGGAGATTCTTCATAAGCATTAATTAAGACCCCAAACTTCCCTCCCTTTTTAACGTTAAGGTTCTCCACCGTAATATTGCGCACAGTAGGCATAAAATCACCTGGGTTTTCGTAGAACATATCCACCAAAACGGCGGCTTCCTTGTACGTGCCGACTTCGACATTACGCATATAGATATCCTCAATAACGCCGCCACGCAATGAACTTGTTTTTATACGCAATATGCGATCCAACTCAGGACTGTCCATCTTTAGGTTTTGAGCAAATATATTTTTAGCTCCTCCGGATATCTCGCTGCCGATGACGATACCCCCATGACCATCTTTCATCTCACAGTTTTCGATGATATGGTTTTCAGCGGGACGTCCGATAGAACGGCCATCTTCATTTCGACCTGATTTAATAGCGATACAGTCATCACCCGTATCGAAATAACAGCCGGTTATCAACACATTTTTACTGGATTCGGGGTTACAGCCATCGTTATTGGGACCATGGGTAACCACACTGACATTCCGTACCGTAACATTCTCGCATAATACCGGATTAATATTCCAAAAAGGTGCATTGATAATCTTTACATCCGCTATTAAAATATTGGAAGAGTTATAGGGCTGAATAAAAGGCGGACGTAAGAAATGTCCGTCTCCGTATACCCTATCTTCTACGGGAGTTCCGTCTTTCACCTGCTGAGTAAGTTTTTTTACCGCGGCAAGCTGGTTATCCATCCCTTCAACCCAGCCGTGTTCCTTCTTCGCTTTCCAGGGCCACCAGTGTTCATTATTCGCATTTCCATCGAGGACACCTTTTCCAGTGATAGCAATATTTTCTTGACCGTAAGCGTAAATCAAAGGCGAGTAATTCATGCATTCCATTCCTTCCCAACGGGTTTTGACCAATGGTTTATAGTCTTCGGTATTCCGACTGAACAACAATTTCGCCCCATCTTCCAAATGCAAATTAACATTGCTTTTCAAATGGACGGCACCCGTCAAAAATGTTCCTTGAGGAATGATGACGCGTCCACCGCCGTCGAGATGACATGCCTCTATAGCTTTGTTGATAGCTGTCGTGCTAAGTTCCGTACTATCGGCACTAGCACCATAATCTGTGATTACAAAATCTTTCTTCGCAAAGGTCGGCTCTACAATTAATGTACGAATACTGTCTGCCACTTCCCATGCGTGATCGGTCTCCTGTGTTTCTTGTGTTGTTTGCCTTTCTCCGCAGCCCATCATACCAAGGGGTAAAATGGCCACGAGGAGTAAATTACGTACTTGCTTCATATATAGTTTTTACTTGATTTAATACATTGTCCTTCTAGAAATAGGAACCCCTAGCCTAAAAATTGCGTAACCAGCTCATTGAACGCCTTGGGATTCTCAGCTTGTACCCAATGACCTGCTTTAGGAACGGTTTTAATTTCAGAATTCGGAAACATCTCCTTGATTAACAGATAATCTTCTTCTAGGATATAGTTTGATTTCTCGCCAGACAGGAATAACGTTTCCCCCTCATACACGCCCGGCTCCACACCCACCGTGATAAATTCCGCGTATTTTTCGGTTAAGGTTTTTAAGTTGAAACGCCAATCTAACGTTCTGTCTTCTTTTATATAAACATTCTTAAGCAAAAACTGGATAACGCCTGTTTCGTTCAGATATTGGCGCAATTGGTCTTCCACGTCTCCGCGGTTATTTGCCTCTTCCATCTTTACTGCTTTCAGGGCTTCTATTATTTTCTGATGATGCGGAGGATACGCTTTGGGCGCAATATCCGCAATGATCAGTTTATGGATATTAGTCGACTTGGAAACTGCATATTGCATCGCCACCTTGCCTCCCAGAGAGTGTCCCAGAATATCGACCTCTTGAAGGCCGTGATGTTGTATGTAAGCTGCCAGATCCTCTACCATGGCAGACAACGACATCTCGTCATCGTGAAAACTATGACCGTGGTTGCGTAGATCAATTAAATGGACCGGCACTTTTTCTCCGAACTCCCGGCCGAAACTTCCCCAATTGTCTGACATACCAAATAAACCGTGCATCACCAACAATGGCGTGCCCGGTTGATCTTCTCCGTATATTCGCGAATGTAAAATCTCCATAAGGGGTAAAGATAAGGTTTATCTTCTTCTTTTTTTCCCTCAAAAAAAGAAGCAAAAAAAATCGCCACTTAAAAATTTTGATACAAAGGGCAGTACAAAAATGGTATTTCTACAGACATCAAAATTTTACATGTGGCATTAAGAGGTTAAGAATGAGACAATACAATCGCATAATCTCCCCTTAATATTCAATGTCGCATCCGGATTTTTGACAACTGTAGAAATCCATCCTTAGCACTTCCTTTTCTGTCAAAGATCCGAAGCGACGAGCTTTTTGCTTCTTTTTCGCGGAGAAAAAGAAGATGAAAATATATTATTCTTCGTTCTTTTGTAAAATAGCTATGAGTCCATATAACACATAAAATATGACGATATATATCAAAAATATGGTATGCAACCGCTGTATCATGGTGGTGCGACAAGAAATAGAAAAGCTTGGTTTTCATATAAAAGCGATTAAACTCGGAGAAGTCGATGTAAAGGAGACATTAGATGATACACAACGTGTACGTCTAGCATCTGTATTAGAGCCGTTAGGATTTGAGTTAATCGATGATAAAAAAAGTCAACTCATTGCGCTGATAAAAGCCACTGTTATACAATGGGTACGCGAAAACGGTGAAAGAAACACTAATCTTTCAGACTTTCTAGCCGATCAATTGCACCACGATTACAATTATCTCTCAAATCTCTTCTCCGAAGTGGAGGGAATCACCATTGAAAAATATCATATCGCTCAAAAAATTGAACGCGTCAAGGAATTGTTAGTCTATGACGAACTGTCGCTTAGTGAGATTGCTTATCAGTTGGGGTACTCTAGTGTAGCATATCTAAGCAATCAATTTAAAAAGGTTACAGGGCTCTCACCGAGCCATTTTAAGCAAATAAAAGAAGATAAGCGGAAGCCACTGGATGAGGTATAAAGGCCGTAAATCTTACAACATTTTCCCAAAATAGTGTAACAGATAACCAACCGTTTATGCCGAATTTTGTTCTTGTAATAACGAGGATAAAGATATGGCAAATGACAACAAACAAACTATAGCTCTTCCATTGGAAGGTGTACATAGCGAGCATTGTGCTATGATTGTCGATAAAGGTTTGGCACAAGTAGAAGGTGTCGAAAGTCATCGTGTGGAATTAAATAACGAACAGGCTAAAATCGTGGTAAACGATGTATCCGCTGTAGACAATGCCATCAAAACCATCAAAGATCTCGGTTATGGCGTGACCACGGTGAAGCAATCATTCCCGGTCTTGAATATGACTTGTGCTGGGTGTGCTGTTAGTTCAGAAAGTACGGTAAAAGCCTTGCCAGGCGTATTAAATGCATCCGTAAATTTTGCAAACGCCACCTTAACGGTGGAGTACCTTCCTAGTATGACCAATGCTGCTGCCATGCAAAAAGCATTACAAGACGTTGGTTATGATTTGTTCCTGGAAGACGAAAGCGCGCAACAGGAAACGCTCGAAGCGATCCATGAGAAAAAATATAAAAAGCTAAAAAACAAAACCATCTGGGCCATTATCTTAGCACTGCCCGTCGTTGTTATCGGTATGTTTTTTATGCATATGCCTTACGGCAACGAAATCATGTGGCTTTTTTCAACTCCGGTCGTGTTGTGGTTAGGTAAAGACTTTTTTGTCAACGCGTGGAAACAAGCCAAACATCGCTCAGCAAATATGGATACCCTTGTGGCACTCAGTACGGGAATAGCCTATATATTTAGTGTATTCAATATGCTATTTCCGGAATTCTGGTTGGCGCGAAATCTAGAACCACACGTATACTTCGAAGCGGCAGCGGTTATTATTGCTTTTATTTTGTTAGGTAAGCTACTGGAAGAAAAAGCGAAAGGCAATACATCCTCCGCTATTAAAAAGCTGATGGGGTTACAACCGAAGACCGTCGTTCTCGTGCAGCCAGATGGCACAGAAAAGCAAGTTGCCATTGACGATGTAAAAGCCGGCGATGTGATATTGGTCAAACCGGGCGAAAAAATTGCGGTCGACGGGATGGTTACCTCAGGTAATTCCTATGTGGACGAAAGTATGCTCAGTGGCGAGCCTGTTCCCGTACAGAAAAAAGAGAATGAAAAAGTATTTGCCGGAACAATAAATCAAAAAGGCAGTTTTCAGTTCAAGGCTACCAAAGTCGGGAAAGAAACAATGCTAGCCCAAATCATTAAAATGGTACAAGATGCGCAGGGCAGTAAAGCGCCTGTACAAAAGTTAGTCGATAAAATTGCGGGCGTATTCGTTCCGATCGTGATCGGCATTGCGATCCTCACATTTATCCTATGGTTAGTACTGGATGGTAGTGAAGGGCTTATACATGGACTCTTAGCGGCAGTCACCGTTTTAGTTATCGCTTGTCCGTGTGCATTGGGATTAGCAACGCCTACTGCGATTATGGTGGGTGTAGGAAAAGGGGCTGAACAGGGTATTCTCATTAAAGATGCTGAAAGTCTGGAACTGGCAAAAAAAGTTAACGCTATTATTTTGGACAAAACAGGCACGATTACCGAAGGAAAACCCGAAGTAACGGATATACAATGGTTACATAACGATCCGATCAGTCAACAGATCTTGCTCAGCCTGGAAAAACAATCCGAGCACCCCTTGGCAGATGCTGTGGTCAGACATATAAAAAACGTACAAACAATTCCTCTCTCTTCTTTCGAGAGTATTACCGGAAAAGGCGCAAAAGCCACATATCAAGGTGTAGATTATTATGCCGGTAATAAAAAACTATTATCGGAAAGCGGTATTCAAATCGCTTCGCAACTACAGCAACACGCGGACACATGGAGTGCAGCATCCAAAACGGTAATCTGGTTTGCCAACGATAAAGAAGCGCTTGCGGTACTGGCTATCTCCGATAAAATTAAAGAGACATCCGTAGAGGCTATCCAAGAGTTAAAGGAGATGGGAATTGAACTATATATGCTTACAGGTGATAATGAAGCCACTGCCAAGGCTATAGCAGAGCAAACGGGTATACAGCATTACAAAGCCGAAGTGTTACCGCAGCAAAAAGCGGATTTCGTCAAGGAATTGCATAAACACGGTAAAGTGGTGGCCATGGTGGGCGATGGGATTAACGATAGTACAGCGTTAGCTATCGCCGATGTAAGCATCGCGATGGGCAAAGGAAGCGATATTGCCATGGATGTAGCTAAAATGACCATCATTTCTTCTGATTTGAAAAAAATACCGGCTGCCATCAAATTATCCAAACAAACCGTGGCTACCATCCGTCAAAATTTGTTTTGGGCATTTATATACAATTTAATTGGCATCCCGATTGCAGCAGGTATACTTTATCCGATAAATGGATTCCTGCTCAACCCGATGATTGCAGGTGCGGCTATGGCCCTCAGCAGTGTCAGCGTAGTAAGTAACAGTTTACGGTTACGGCTGAAAAAGTAATGAACGATGAATCACCAGCAAACACATACAGAAATACTCATAATGCATAACATATAAATAATTGACATGGAAAATAAAACGTTTAAATTCAAGACAAACATCAATTGCAGCGGCTGTGTTTCCGGCGTAAGCTCCTTTCTAAATGGATTGGACGGTGTGACCGGGTGGGAAGTTGACACGAACAACAAAGATAAAATCCTGACCGTCGTAGCCGACACCGCAACCGAACAAGACGTGATTGAGTCGGTGCAGAAAGCCGGGTTTAAAATAGAATCCGTATAAAATCAATAACTAAAAAACAGAAAAATGAGAACATTATCTTATATCATCACTACATGTTTAATGCTGTTTTCTACACTATCCTTCGCGCAAATAAAAAATCCAAAAACAGAGACAGCGAAAGTTAGTGGTAATTGCGGAATGTGTAAGCGTACGATCGAAAAAGCAGGTCATGCAAAAAATGAAGCACAGGTGGTTTGGGATGCGGATAACCAACGGGCTTCCATCACATACGATGCAGAAAAGACCACCATGGATGCTGTCCTCAAACGTATTGCACAGGCAGGTTACGACAACGAAAAATATCTGGCACCCGATGACGTCTATACGGGCTTGCACGAATGCTGTCAGTACGATCGCGTGTTGAAGCAGTCTAAAGCAGATAAAAAGACAGATGAACATTCGCATCATCAATCCAATCCAGGCTCGTCGCATCAAGGAAAACATCATTAAAAAACGTAATATCTAAAAATGAATATGTATAATCGGTATCTGTCCCTCCTGTTCACGTTACTATTAACTGTTTCCGTTACTGTTGCCCAACATATAGTTCGATACGACCTGTATGTTACCGATACTATGGTTAACTATAGCGGAAAAACAAAACACGCCATCGCAGTCAATGGACAGATCCCGATGCCTACTTTAACATTTACCGAAGGCGACACCGCCGAAATCGTATTGCACAACCAGCTCAAAGAAACCACCTCTTTGCACTGGCATGGTGTGCAGTTACCCAATCGGGAAGACGGTGTTCCTTTTTTGACACAAATGCCCATCCCTCCCGGCGAAACATATATCTATCGCTTTCCGGTAAAACAAAATGGCACCTATTGGTATCACAGTCATTCGGGTTTTCAAGAACAAATAGGCATGTACGGTTCGCTTATTTTTCTCAAACGAAACGGAGATACAACGTCCCGGAAAGGGATTGACGACATCCCTACTATCCCCATCGTATTGAGCGAATGGACCGATCTCCATCCACATAACGTACAACGCATGCTCGCGAGTGGTAATGATTGGTTCGGCATCAAAAAAAATACGGTTCAAAGTTACGCAGAAGCTATCAAAAAAGGACATTTTAAAACCAAAGTGACTAATGAATGGAAACGCATGGAGGCGATGGATGTTAGTGATGTGTATTACGAAAAGTTTTTGATCAACGGGACAAGCGAACAGCAACTGTCGCAGTTTAAAGCGGGCGATCGCGTGCGTTTACGTCTTATTAATGGAGGAGCTTCTTCTTATTTTTGGATAACCTACGCAGGCGGCAAAATAACCGTTGTCGCCAACGACGGCAATGATGTCGTTCCTATGGAAGTGGATAGGCTTATTATTGGTGTATCGGAAACCTATGATATTGTCGTCGATATTCCGGCAGAACATACGGCGTATGAGCTGATGGCAACAGCAGAAGATCGCTCCGGTTCTGCTTCTATTTATATCGGCGAAGGTATTCGCCAGCTCGTTTCGCCTTTACCCCGACTACGGTACTTTGAGGGGATGAAGATGATGAACGACATGATGAAGATGAACGGTGATATGGACGATATGGGCATGGATATGGGGCTTCAAAAGATGGATATGAACGCGGTGATGTATACTGAAATACCTGCAAAAGATGCACATCAACATCATACAACAACTTCAGACGACGATCATACTGCACATCAAGGACACGACCAACAACATCAAGAAGAACAGCCCCGCCCCTCCACTCCAATCACCCTAAATTATGCCATGCTCAAATCGCTTCACAAGACTACCTTGCCTAGTGATGCGCCAGTCAAGGAACTTCGATTTGAATTGACGGGGAATATGAATCGGTATGTATGGAGTATGGACAATAAGGTTTTATCCGAAACAGACAAAATCCCAGTGGATAAAGGGGAAGTTTTACGGATTATCCTATTCAATAACTCCATGATGCGCCACCCCATGCACCTACATGGTTTTGATTTCCGCGTCCTCAATGGGCAAGGCGAATATGCTCCCCTAAAGAATGTGCTGGATATCATGCCTATGGAAACAGACACTATCGAGTTTATGGCAAACACGGAAGGCGACTGGTTTTTCCATTGCCATATTTTATATCACATGATGGCGGGTATGAATCGTGTATTTGCGGTGGGGGATTACCAAAATGATTTGCTCCCCAATAAGGAAAAAGCGTATAAAGTGCTACAACGAGAAAGCAATATGCTTCATTTCATGGCCGAAAATGATTTTGCGACCAACGGGAATGATGGACAGGCAATGCTACAAAATACCCGCTGGAGCTTAGGTACAGAATGGAGACTGGGTTATCACGATAAACATGGCTACGAGGTAGAAACTCACTTCGGCCGGTACATTGGCAAAATGCAGTGGCTCATGCCCTTTGTAGGCTTTGACTGGCGTTATCGCAAAATGGGACACCATGAGCAGGAAAAGAATATGTTCGGACAGGTAAATAAGAAAGATAACCGAAGTGCCTTTAGCGTCGGGGTTAGGTATACGTTACCTATGCTCGTCAATTTCCAGGCGGAGGTTTATCACGACGGCATCGTTCGTTTGGCCTTAATGCGTGAAGACATCCCTGTCTCCAGACGCGTACGCGCAGGTTTTATGGTCAATACCGATAAAGAATATATGCTGGATTTGCGCTATATCATGACCCGAAACCTTGGTATCCGCACGCACTATGACAGCGATATGGGTTTTGGTGTGGGACTGGCGGTGAATTACTGATTCTCGAAATGGGATTCTATGAATCCCAGTATCTCTTCATAGTCTTTAGGATCATAGGAGACGCCTTCGTCCCTATAATAATAACCATCTTCAGTCCTGTCCGATATTTCCAAATTGGCTTGGAAGTTAATCTGGATAAGACCCTCGCTAATTTGTTTTAACAAAATATTATGGGTGATTTTATTGCCGGCTCGTTTCGCAAATATACCTCGCTGTTTTATCACAGATTTTACTTGAATAAATCCAGCATCTTTCTCCATGTTCTGTATAAAATAATCGCTGTCCCCAAAAAGCTCTATTAGCTCCTCGAACGCTGTTGATTTATCGATATCCTTCACTGTCGTGGACGGTAGTTTGGTTTGACCAAAGCCCATGACGCTGACGATTAACAAACAAAGCGAAAGTGCGTATTTTATAAAAGCCATAGTTCAATCAATTAGATATTTTACTGTTAAAAATAACAAATAATTGTCTTTTCCGCGACTCGATGTACGACTTTCACTCCCACCAGGCTATTAGACCTTCATTTTTCTTAATTAATTCGGCATCCTCTGGGCAAAAGCTGATCATACCCTTGCTTTCGTAAAGTAATACACCGGCTTCCCGGATGGCAGTAAATACACCTTCCCTGTCCTTTCGGTAACACACCGTTGTAGAGATAAGTTTATCCGCGAGGCATACTGACGTTCGAGCTCCCGGTGGTAATCGGGGGTAGTAAACTACCAGACACAATCAGTAATACCTCGGCCCAATATAAATATTGTACCGAGGTGTTCACTTACCGCTCGTGTCCTAATCAATTACCACATTGCTCGAACGAGACCTTTAAGTAAACACCTCACATTCGAATTGAAGTGTTAAAAATAGTTATCTAATTACTCTTTATTCATACCTAATTATATTTCTATAGTTATAACTATAGTCCGATATAGTCATAACTATAGAGATTGCAAAAAAAAACGAACAAAATGCACAAAAAATCTCTATTTGAGCTTGAAATCATTAACCGAAGTATTCAGATAAGAACGTATCATAAGAAATCACAGTCATATATTGCTATGATATTGGATGTGACGGATGGATATATTGGCCACATTGAAAATCCTCTTAGACCGGAAATGTATACCCACGATCAAATAAATGCTATTGCGCTAGATTTAGGTATTTCTCCTCACGACTTTTATCCGCACAATGCTGTTGTTCAAGATCTGCCGAAAAAGAATGCTAAACAATATTGGGAGAAGGCTAATGCAATAAGAGAGAGGTTGAATTCTTTAATTGATACTAATTTTTTCAAATCTGAAAAGTCTGTGCTGGATATCATAGATAAATTGAGGAAAGACAAGGATTTTCTCTATGGCGACCTTACCAATAAGGATATTACCGACCAAGCACGACCATTGGTCAACCAAGGTCAACTAAAAAGTAAGAGAATTTCGAATAAAAATTATTATTATAAGCCTTAAGCAGAACGTAAGATTTAATGGTATTGGAGTTTTGAACGAGCTACTTCAGTTTCTGGACTTGCTCAACAGTAAGCCCTAAATCTTCGGCTATATCTTCTAATGGAAGCCCCCTCTTTTTTAAATTCAACGCATATTTTAGTTTTTCTGCCTCGGCTTTGGCACGTTCTACCAGACGACCTTTCTCCATACCTTCCTCCATACCTTCTCGACGCCCCTCCTTAATTGCGGTAAGGCGGACACTTTCCGCATCCCGCTTGTTCTTCAAACTTGACTCGTATAATTTCATATCCGATTCCGTTAAATTTGCTACCTTTCCGATATCAAATATAAGTCCAAATACCCGATTATCCAAAAACTTCGGCATTTCATCCAGCTCTTCCATATGCCTAAACAGGTACAGCCACATATCCATATAGCTCTTAATTTCATACTGTTCCTTATTAAAATTAGCCAAGACCAATAGCTTGTACCCTAGCTTGTCATAAAAAACTTTTTTGCTTTGCTGATCACACAAAGCCACATCGTAATAATACTGATTAGGTATCGATCGATCTAGAACAAAGTTTAGTATACCGACGAAGTAAACTTCCGGCAATTCATATGTATTACCTTTGTGTCCACGCGGAACGAGCTTATTGATTAGTCGAGAGGTATAGTACACCGTTCTATCCTTAAAGAACTCCTGCGACAGCTGCTGCATTTCGATGATAAAGTGACTACTGTCCGCACTGGTGCAGTAGAGGTCGAAGACGACCTTACGATCCTTATCCTGCGTACCATTGTGCTCGGCGGGACGATATTCGAGATCTTTGATGATCTTCTCCCCATCAAAAAGACCGTTAAGAAAATTGATGAGATTTGGTTTTCCACCATCCGGGCCGAAATATAGTTTCATGCCGAAGTCGGTACACATATCTACATAATTGCCCAAGAAATTTCTGTTCTTTTTCATAACACTTACAATTGGATTCAGCTTCAAAGATAAAAACTAAAACTAAAAAAAAACTAATTTTTTTAGTTTTTTATGAAAATATATCTTTATCCCCCCGAACGGAAATGCGACGCCGGCGGACGGAAGTGTTACGTCGTCGTGCGTCGACGTCATTTCGTTGCCCATCTTTACGCTCCTTCCGCCCATCTTTTTCACGTCGGCATATTGGGAAGTCCTCTCGGCGTATGGCGAAACGTTGCCCCTGTCCAAAAAAACGTTAACCCCGTATGCAGACAACATATCGACGTACGGGAAGACGGCGTCAACATACGTCAAAGCGATCAGGATGGTCCGAAGCATCATCTCGGCAGACGAAAGAATGAGCATGATGGACAGCAGCTTAGCTTCGGCATAGGGAAAAACGAATATCCCGGACAGGGAGATAAACAAGAAGGCCAACTTCATGGTCTCGGTGGGCAAATGCGTCGCAATCCCATACGCAAAAACGGCATCCTTGCCCCGCACCTTGTTCAAGCCGTACGCCGACAAGACGTCGGCGTACGGGGAAAACAGCGATGGTATGTTTCATGGTGTCTTTGTACATGTACATGTTGATGCACGCACGGGACATATCGACGTTGTCCCCGAACATAGTTAATATGTCAAATGAGTTATTGACGATGTCCCGTGACATTGTCGTCAGCTACAGGGACAAAGCCGTCCACGCACGGAACATCTCCAAACAGTCCCGTGCGGTCATTGACCATTCAAAGGACATTGTCGTTATGTCAGGCAACAAGTTCGTTTTGACACTGTTCAAAACCAACAACTACATTGCTTTGTTGATTATGTCACTGTACATAGTCGTTAACGACATTGCGGAAGGCTCAATGTATATGCACAAAATGGCTATTTCTGCCGAAACACGAAGAAACACTACCCACAGGAGCTTTCAAAAAATGTGATACAGCAATTTTTTATGTCAAAAATTTTTAAAACACCAAATTTTTATTATTAAATTTATATTAATATTATGTATATAATATATTAACAAATGACGATGCCGCTCGCACATATCGCACGATTGTTTTTCGCTATCGCTATCACATGGCTACTCCCGGCACCATGTCTTGGACAACAACGGCATTTTGATTTTTTTAACGAGTCCTTTGCTTTTACCACCGATTCCACTTTAGAAGTTCCTTTTGATGATACGCTTTCCAGCGCTACAATCCGAAAATTTTATGCCATCATGGAAAATGGGCATCACGGGCCGCTTATTCAAGCACTTCTTGAACATAAAAAAACATACCACTTGAACGACTGGCTGTATTATCAGTTGGTACGCCGAACAGCCCAGGAACTCAGTCCAAAAGGCGAAAATTATGTACGGTACACCTTATACAAATGGTTTTTTATGGTAAAATCTGGTTTCGACGCCCGGTTAGCTTATCGGGAAGATCAGCTTATTTTTTACATACAGAGTAAAGACGATATTGCCGACCTTCCTTACTTCACGTTAGATAGCAATACCTATATCTGCTTAAATTACCATGATTATGGCGAACTTTTCAATCATGACAACCGGTACACCCTAGCGGATATAGGTGACTTGATCGCTCCGAAGCCCCACAGCTTTAGTTACAAGGTAACCCGGCTGCCGGATTTTAAGACCGACAGTTATGTAGACAAAGAGCTCATGTTTACATATCGTGGAAAGTCACACCATTTTACTGTTAAGGTGAATACGGAGGTGGCTTCCATTTTCAAGAACTACCCTATCGTGGATTTTGAAACATATTTCAATATCCCACTGAGTACACAAACTTATCAATCGTTGATCCCGGTATTAAAGGAACAGGTGATAGGACTCCCCACCGAAAAAGGGATAGATTTCCTCATGCGCTTCACCCGGCAGGCATTCGAGTTTGAAGACGACCGCATTACTTTCGGGCAGGAAAAACGCATGTCGCCTGAAGAAACCCTACTGAATAATAGTAGTGATTGCGATGACCGTACGGCTTTATTTTTCTACTTGGTTAAAGAGATCTATAATTTGCCTATGGTTACACTACGTTACCCAACACATGTGACCATCGCCGTGCGGTTAGACAAACCGATTGGACAGAGTATCGAACACAATGGCTATTACTACACTATCTGCGAACCGACTCCGCAGGGTCGGGACCTTGGGCTAGGCGAGCTTTCCGACAAAAACAGACAAGAAGAATATGAGATCGTATATCATTACATTCCATACTAAACAAAAAGCCTCCTAAATAATAATTTAGAAGGCTTTTCAATTTATAGATTTTGCTACCCGCTTAAAAATTATAGCTATAGCCTAATGTGAAGGTACGTCTTGGTGCTCGTAATGAATAAATTTGGTCCGCAGCCATATAAGCTTCATATACACTCATACGCTTGCTGTCCAATAGGTTGTCTACTTTCAAGCTGACAGTACCCCAACGAAACTCCGGCCCTAACTTTTTACCTATGTTTACGTTCAAACTATTGAAAGGCTTGACATAAATATCAGAGTTCTGACTGAAGCCGATAAACTCTAAAGTCTTCCCTTGTACATTATAGAAAACACCCGCCTCAAAACCGTTATCACCGTTATTATAACTCAAACCAGCATTGACTAAGTAAGGTGATTGGCCTTGCAATTCACGTTTACGATCCACCTTTTCACCATCTCGCGCGAATAAAACGCGTGACTGATACTCACTATCGCCCATTTCAATCGAAGATTTTACGACCGATGCGTTCAAGTTAAAGCTCATGTCGCGAAGCGCTTCGGAAACGAACCCAAAGTTTTTACGCATTTCAAACTCGAGCCCATAAACATCTGCCGTTCCCGAATTACGAGCAATAAACTGGTGCCTAGCAGCTGACGAAAACGCCTGTATTTCAATCGGGTCTTGAAAACGTTTATAGAAAGCACTCACTGCAATCATTTGTGCTTGTTCACCAAAAATCTCATAACGTAAATCCATATTATTGATGTATGTAGGAACCAGATCTAAGTTACCCAAAAAATAGGTATTTGAAATCGGATCATAAATCTGTATCACGGACAACTCCTTAAAGGAAGGACGGGCAGTTGTACGCGAGTAAGATGCACGCAGGTTGTGGTTTGAATACGGATTATAAATCAAGTTTAAGGATGGAAAGAAATCAAAATTATTGATTGTCTTCACATTATCGTATGTTACACGTTCCACATTTTCTCCCGTGAAGAAGGATGTGTATTGTTCCGCACGTAAACCAACGATGGCTCTAAATTTCTCCCAAGGATTAACTTCCAAGGAACCATAAGCAGCTGCCGTGTGCTGAGATGCATCAAAGATATTCGCTGCCTGTGGGCTGCCTAACATATAAAACCCTTTATCTGTATCAGCGTCGTAAATATTTTCTGGGCTCAGAATCGCATTAAAATCACCATTCGCGGTACCCCTTCCAATATTCCGATAATTCACCTGATAATCATTAATACGATAGTCCCGTTGTTTATAGCTGTACAAACCGCCGAATTTTAAAGCAGCGTCACGCTCGAAAAATTCTAATTTCTTAGTAAAGTCGACCTTACTTACCACGTTTATTTCTTCCAACGAACGCCATATACGGACGGGTAAATCTGCATCTGTCGCCATCACATAATTACCCGTACCATCCAAAAGGAACGTAGATACACGCACGTCTTTATCATTTACTCGGGATAAAGAAGGAGACACCTTCCATTCGGTAATAAAATCCGCGTCCTCATTACTGTGCTTACCGCTCAATAAGATATTAGAAATTGAACGTTCGCTATAATCTAATACATTTTTATACAACTCATTCGAATTCGCAATTCGGTTAACTTGATCGTACATAGCTGATCGAGACTCACCATTTTGGATATGCAACAAATTCAGACTGTATTTCGAACGCTGTGTTTTATAGTTTAAACCTAACATTCCGGACAACAATACGTTTTGCTCTCCTAGATCTCCTGTAATCAACTGGTCAGGGCGTAATTCTGAACTCGGGTCGGTTTGATTCGGCTTTTGGTAGATATTATTTTTATAGCCTTCGTAGAAACTAGTCGTTTTCTTGTAATTCAACACCCCTATAACCCCCAGTTTATTTCCCCATAGATCATACTGATTGCTAAAATCGAATGCTAGCGACAAATCTGGCATACTATTCGTCTTTCTTTCCGCCCCCAAAAGCGGATTAAAAGCTTTGGTTACACTTTCGACGGTTGATTTATTAGCAGGGACAACGACATTCGGAATTTCATAAGTATTAGCAACTGGAAGTTTTCTATCTCCATTATCAAAGCCCAAAAAGTCGGTTGCACTTCCTTTGTAACTTACAAAGTTATCTTTAAAATGCATATTCGGGTTATAACCCAAAGACAAAGAAAGACCGATTTGTTTCTGCGTTGGTATATCTTTCGTCACGATATCTACTACCCCCCCGGTAAAGTCGGCAGGCAATTCAGCAGACGCCGATTTCTTAACGATAATATTTTCTAATACGCCTGTGGGGAAGATATCCATCTGCACGGTGTTCTTGTCTGGATCCAAACCCGGAATATCCAACCCATTTAAAGTGGTCTTTGTATAGCGGTCGCCTAGTCCACGCACGTATACGTACTTCCCCTCTTGTACCGACACCCCAGGCACTATCTTGACAGCAGCAGCGATATCACTTGCTCCGACACGTTTCATAGATTGTGAAGACAAACCATCCATAACTATGCCGGCATTCTTTTGCATATTTAAAATTGATGCTTCGGTATTTTGTCTCGCTGATACCGATACGACAACCGCCTCCAATTCATCGGAGGAAGGTGCTAACGCGATATCTACTATCGTGGCTTTGCCTTCGGTTACTTTTACGTCGGTAATTTCTTTACTTGCGTAACCTATATAGCTAAATAATACTGTATAAGTACCAGGCGCTACTTCGATGGTATATTTGCCTTCAAAGTCAGAGCTCGCAGCCTGCGTACCACCTATAGTCATGACACTAACGCCAGTAATCGTGGCATTCGTATTTTCATCCGTAATTGTTCCAGTGATTCGCCCGGTTTGCGAAAATAACGCAAGAGGAATGATACTGAGTAGTAGCAAAAAAATTTGCTTGTTCATTTGAGTATTTTTGTGAGTTTGTTGTGTTTATGTTTTTTACAGAAGATCCACCTCCTAGAAAGCTAAAGCTCATTTAGCTTTTTCTTCTACCGTCCTAGGGAGGTGGACCTCTTGGCTTTAATTGTATAGTATGGCCTCTTCCATTGAGGACAGGCCACGCTTAAACTATTAAAATACGCCTTTTGACTTAGTAAATGTCCAATCGAATACAGATACATCAGCACCTACAGTACCCTCTTCAACGGCAGTCGCGTTTTCTGTAAATTTATTCGCTACCGGAGCAGTTGTTCCTTTGGAAGTAAATAAATCAGCTATTGTTTTATTACCAGGGGTAACAATTTCCCAAGAAGCAAAAGTCAGATTATCATCATTGAATTCTAAGACCGATCGCTCATCATTTAAGTTTACCGTTGAACCACTTTCATTAACATTATGTACAAATATGTTCTCTAATGTACCTAAAGCTCCCTCGCGGAAGTCAGCAATCAACTTACCTTCAAAGTTACCCATGTCTACAGTAATATTTTTAAAGGTAAATGCATCCTTCATATCACCTTCTGGTCCGTCAATTTCGAATGCACTTCCTGAGTTTTCAGTCATGATAACCAACGCATTCTCTACCGTTCCTGCATATGCTTGGTCAATGTCCAAACCATCATCTTCCTGACCGTATATCAGAATGTTCTTCGCATTTACTGTACCTCCGAACCACTCGATCCCGTCATCTTTATTAGAGAAAATTTCAATATTTTCAACTGTTGTACCGCTACCCACACCACCTAAGGTTAATCCTTGGATTTCACTATTAGTCGACAAGACAGTACCACTAAAACGGATAGAAACATATTTTAATGAGCCAGAGTTATCTGCTGCGTCATTTCCTCCATATTGTCCATAAGGCAAGTTGGCGGGAATACCTTCGATAACACCGATGCCATCCGCATTAGCAACCGATATAGGTGCTTTACCTAAAATAATTACCCCACCCCATTGTCCAGCATCACCTACTTCTAATGAACTTTCAGTTTCACCAGCAGCGATCTCATCGTTCACAGATGTAAAAATAATTGGATTTTCCGCTGTACCTTCCGCCATTATTTTACCACCTTGATCTACAATAAGCGCAGTAGCATTAGCACCTTGACCGTCTTCAGCTTTAATAATGGTACCCGCTTCAATAGTTAACGTCACACCTTCGTTTACAACGACGCGGCCGTCCAAGACATATATATTTTCTGCAGTCCATGTCTCGTTCTCGCTAATTTCCCCCTCTTTAACGATCTCTTCGCCTTCTGGTGTTGGATCTGGGGTAATCGGATCGTCATCGCTACAGCTTACTGTTGCAAAGCTTAACGCTACAACGCTTAAAAAAGGTAAAAATACTTTTTTCATGATCAAATGTTTTTGTTATCTGATGCAAAATAACCGTGTTAATATTAACTGAATGTTGCCTATATATTATTTATACATTAATACAACTTAACATTGTTTTAACGTTACACAAAGAACCAATAAAGACGGTGCTCTCTGCATTTTTGTATTTTTTTCGTTAAATCCGGGCGTCCCCCCATTTGTTTATTCGGAGTTGTGTATAATTCCATAAAGACAAACACATATGGATAACTAATGCGTTGTTCTGGCAAAGGGCACCAGAGGTTGATCGGCAAAACATTAAACTTTCTAAACAAAAATCCTTAACTTTGATAATACGATAAAATGAAGCAAAATGGATATAGCAGTTGAAAAAAAAGAAATCATCGAGTGGATAAATTCTTTAAAAAATCCTTTTGTTATTGAACAGATTAAGAGGATTAAAAACAAGGACTCAGATTCTGTTGATTTTGAAAAAGAATGGAAAAAAGGAGTATCTATTAACGAAGCAAGAGAAAAAACAGCTGATTTTATAAAATCGTTGCCTTGGAAAAAGTAGTTATCCTCCAGGAAGATGCCATTGATTTCCTTGAAAATCTTATCCGGGTCCTCTTTGAAAAAGAATATTTTGGTTTTGAAGAATCTGCACAGATTTACGTATCAAGAATTTATGATTTCATTGAATATGAACTTGTAAAGTTCCCTCCGAAACAAACACCACATAACCTCAGCCGGTACGGCACGAAGTATGTATTCTATAAAGCCAATAACCGCACGACTTGGTATATCTTCTTTGAAAATATAGAAAATCGTTATTTAGTAACTTACATTACAAATAACCATATGGAAGAAGCAAGTGCTTTATAATTTATTATTTAAGACGTTTTAACACAACAGACTATGGCAGATACGGTACTATCATCCGTTGGGTTAAGTTACCAATATCCACAGGGTGTCAAACTGGAATTTCCGGATATCCATATACAAAAAAACCAACATAGCTTACTCTTAGGGGATTCGGGAACAGGAAAAACCACGCTCTTGCATTTACTGAGTGGTCTATCCAAACCCACAACTGGCGAAGTTCATTTGGTGAACCAATCGTTATACGCCATGAGCGGAACTACGTTAGATGCGTTCCGTGCAAAGAATCTTGGATTTATATTTCAAGAAGCACACCTCCTGCGAAACCTCACCGTAACCGAAAATATCAAGCTGGCGCAGAGCCTTGCCAAAAATTCGGTGGACGCCCAAGCGATTATCGAGATGTTGGATCAGCTGCAATTAAAGGATAAAGCCCATGCATTGCCGAGCCAGCTGAGCCGCGGACAAAAACAACGTGTTGCTATCGCCAGAGCAGTCATTAACCGTCCAGGGTTACTGCTCGCTGATGAGCCCACTGCGTCCTTAGACGATAAGAATACCGATTTAGTACTGCAATTACTTTTCAATATTGCTAGTACCTATGGTTCCACGCTGCTCATTGCGACCCACGACAAACGCATTAAAGATCAATTCGTAAACTCCTATCAGCTGTAACTATGAATAATTTGCAACTCGTCTGGAAAAATATTACACAACAACTGGGCTCCACCTTGCTCAGTATACTGCTTACCGCTTTTGGGGTAGCTATACTATGCGTTATTTATATTACGGGAGATACCTTTGAGAAACAGCTGACAAGCAACACAAAAAACATCGATCTTGTCGTTGGGGCAAAGGGGAGCCCTTTACAACTCATTCTGAGCTCGCTTTACCATGTAGACAATCCTACCGGCAACATAGCATTGGCACAAGCACGCCAACTTAGCGACAATCCATTTATTGAAATGGCGGTTCCTGTCTCTTTGGGAGATAACTTCAAAGGACACCGCGTCATTGGTACGGAACCCACTTATCTGGAGTTATATGGTTTATCTATTCAAAACGGGGAACTATGGAAAACTTCCTTTGAAGCTGTAATAGGAAGTGAGGTAGCGCGTAAAAGAGGTTTGGGAATAGGAGATGAATTTTTCACTGCTCACGGTCTGTCGGAAGATGGCCATGTCCACGATGATCATCCTTTTAAAATAGTCGGCATTCTGGAAAAATCGGGATCTGTCGTAGATAACCTCATCCTATGTAATCTGGAAAGCGTGTGGGATGTCCACGGGCTCCACCATGGTGACCACGATCATAGCCACGAACACGACCATGACCATACACATGATCATAGCGGACATACACGTGATGAAAATCATGAACACGATCACGACCACGACGGGCACCAACATGACCACGATCACCACGCGCACGAACATCGTGATCATGAACATACGCATAGCGAAGACGGACATGACCATGAAGAAATGGTTTCTGAAAAACAAAACGACCTATTTGTAAAAAGTATCGGAGCGGATATGCTGGAAGATCGCGGCGAGGAAGTGACCGCGCTGTTGGTTAAATATAGTTCGCCGGCTGCCATGGGCGTAATCCCACGGCTGGTAAATGAATCTACGGATATGCAAGCCGCTTCTCCCGCAATCGAAAGTACCCGCTTGTTTTCGTTATTGGGTGTAGGACTAGACTCACTCACGATCTTAGCCTATATTATTATGCTCATCGCGGTATTAAGCGTATTCATCAGTCTTTATAATGCCCTGAAAGAGCGGAAATACGACCTTGCTATCATGCGTTCCATGGGTGCATCCAAAACTAAACTTTTCGGTCTGGTGTTAGTCGAAGGGTTGGTAATTACTTTGATAGGCGGAATAGTGGGATTATTGTTTGGACATGGGGCGTTGTATGTTATCGGTCAGCAAACAACTGAAAGTGCCGATTTTATCGAAGCGTTTAACATCCATGGACAAGAGTTGATTTTAGTGCTTGCTGCATGTCTACTGGGCATCTTAGCAGCGATTATTCCAGCTATTAAAGCCTACAAAACATCCATTTCAACGGTTTTAGCAGAGAGGTAAAATAGTGATGAGTTCTAAATGAAGAGAGAGAAGATTAATTAGAAAATTAGATTAGTTAGATAAAAATGAAGAAGACCTCGATATTAGCGTTTATTATTACATTATTCACCTTCGGTATGGCAAAAGGCCAAATTGGGCAATTCCCTGGGGAGAACGTACCTGACCATACACCGATGATGAACAGCACCTGGGAAGCCGTCGATAAGATGATGTATAAAGTGACCACAGAAAACAATAAAAAGGTATATACACCACACTACCCGCCCGTTCTAAAAGCCTTAGAAAACAGAGTTGTAGAGCTTCCGGGCTATCTCGTCCCATTAAACAGTGGCCGTAACCATAAGACATTTATGCTATCTGTACTTCCCGTCATGCAATGTGCTTTTTGTGGAAGTAACGGGATCCCACCCATGGTCGAAATCTTCATGAAAAGTGAATCTGTAAGGTTTACGGAAGAGCCCATTAAAATAAAAGGGAAAATGGTATTCAATCCGGAACCTTTAAAAGGGAATGCAGAGATTCAGATTGTTGATGCTGTTCTCGTTAAATAAAACGAAGGTTTTCTTTAATCAAATTTCTTTTACTCCTTTTTTCTTGACAAAAAAGGAGACAAAAAGTCAAGACTGAATATCGTTCTGCTATTTTTCTTTGTCTATTCCTAAACAAAATAAACTCGCTTCGGTCAAACAAATTTTGTTTTTAACGGAATAGCCTTCATAAAAATGGCCGTAGAACGATATAAGGTCGTTTTAATCCGCACAGTAGCTATTTATTATTGATCGTTCATGTCAACGCGGGTGCACTATCCCTTCCTTAACCTTAATTGTCGCATCCGGATTTTTGACAACTGTAGAAACCCTTTTCTTGCACTTTCCCTCCCTGTCAAACATCCGAAGCGACGAGCTTTTTGGTTCTTTTTCGCGGGGAAAAAGAACATGAAAAAATTGATTAAAAAAAATAGCTCTTTTTTTGTGTCAAGACAAAAAAATGAAGAATCAACGGTTTAAAACCGCAATCTCAAAACAACTTGCTAATGCAGCTGTTTCGGTACGGAGACGACTGCTTCCTAATGAAACAGGTTGATATCCTAAAGATAGCGCCTGCGTAATTTCGTTCTCGGAAAAGTCACCTTCTGGACCTATTAAAATAAGATACTTACCTGCTGGAGGACAAATATCCGCTAAATATTGCTTTTCACCGTCAGCACAGTGCGCAATCGTCCTAGTCGTATATTCTTCTGATTGTACCCGATCGAAAAACTGCTGGAGGGAAATAGCAGCATTTACTTTCGGGAGATAAGCTTTGAGAGATTGTTTCATAGCAGGGACCACCACTTTATGCAAGCGCTCCGTTTTCACTTCCTTCCGTTCAGAATGCGTGGAGACAATAGGTGTAATCTCCTGTATCCCAATTTCTGTGGCTTTCTCTAAAAACCACTCCATTCTATCCATATTTTTTGTGGGCGCGACGGCCACATGTAAATAGTAAGCAGGTTTTTCATAATCCTGCTCTACCTGCAGTATAGACAACGTAGTCCGCTTAGGATGTGGATCCAGAATTTTAGCCGTATACCAGCCACCGATACCGTCCACCAAATAAATCGTATCCCCAGCTGCTAAACGTAACACGCGAATAGCGTGCTTGCTTTCATCTTCGCTGAGTATAAATTCCCGATAGTGGGGTTCAATAGTTGGCGTATAAAACAAATGCATATCGTCAGTTATGGCGATAAGGCCTATTCCTCATCAATATCATCGTACGGCGTCTCCATCAATTCCAATTTCACAAATTCTATGTTTTGTTGTGTTTTCTTAATAATCGTGAATGAATATCCGGCTGCTTCCCGCACTTCTCCGACATCGGGAATCTTTTCAAAATAGTGGCTGACCAAACCTGCCATCGTATCATAGTCGGAACTTTCGGGTAGCTCTAACGGCAGATATCCATTGACATCATGTACGCTTGCGCCGGCATCTACCATATATTCGGTTTCCGAAATTTTCTCCACAACTGGTGTTTCCTCATCGTATTCATCTTGAATCTCCCCAACCAATTCCTCTACGATATCTTCTAGGGTCACCATTCCAGCCGTACCGCCAAATTCATCCAAAACGATGGCGATCTGAATACGCTTTTGTTGAAATTCAGCCATCAAATCATTGATCTTCTTCGTCTCGGGAATGAAATACGGTTTACGTATAATATTTTTTAGGATCACCTCTTTGCCCTGTACAATAATCGGCAATAGATCTTTGGTATGTACAATACCCACGATCTGGTCGATATTATCGTCATAGATCGGAATTCGGGAATACCCTTCCTCTGTAGCGGTATTAATGAGTTCTTGCGGCGTATCCGTAATCTCGACCGCAACTATCTTGGTGCGCGGAACCATGATATTCTTCACTATGCGCTCATTAAAATCAAAAACGTTTTTTATGAGTTCGTGTTCAGCATTATTTAGTGCGCCGCTTTCTTTTCCTTTCTCCAACAGATACTGTAACTCCTCTGAAGAGTGATGCGCCTCGTGTGCATTAACTTCAATACCGATCAAGCGTAACAAGAAATTGGCAAATCCATTCAGCAACCAAATAATCGGCTTGAAAATATAATAGAAAAACTGAAGTGGTGCAGCAATACGCATGGTGGTCGCCACTGGTCGCTGTATGGCGATGGATTTCGGTGCTAGCTCACCAAAGACGATATGCAAAAATGTAATAATACTAAATGCAAGGACGTGTCCTAAGTTTTTTGCTACCGTTCCGGTCAATTCAACGTTGAATAACCCAAAAAACTCATGCACAATACGCGTCATTACCGCCTCTCCTACCCATCCAAGAGCAAGAGAAGCGAGTGTGATACCAAGCTGTGTAGCGGCTAAATAACCATCGAGGTGTTCGGTAATATTCTTGGCTATTTTGGCGACTTTACTTCCTGATTTTGCCTGGAGTTCAATCTGCGACGCCCGAACTTTGACAATTGCAAACTCCGCAGCCACGAAAAAACCATTAGCTACAACCAAAAATACCGTCCAAAAAACATCAAGAGCCATGCTATAGATTATTTGTTACCGAATTCTTTTTTATAAAGTTCGATACTTTCCAATAAAATTTCTTGTGCACGTTCACGTCCGTGAATACCATCTACACTCACTTTCTTCTTCTCAAGTGCCTTATAGCTTTCAAAAAACTGAACAATTTCCTTCATGATATGCGGTGCTAAATCTTCCATGTCATTCAGATAGCTATATTTAGGATCGTGTTTAGCTACAGCAATAATCTTATCATCCTGTTCTCCGCCGTCGACCATATTCATTACCCCGATTACTTTAGCCTCAACTAATGTCATAGGCAAGATATCTACCGAACAGATAACCAATATATCCAACGGATCCTTGTCGTCACAATAGGTTTGTGGAATAAAACCGTAATTGGCAGGATATACAACAGATGAACTTAAAACACGATCCAATAAAAGAAGGCCGGTTTCTTTGTCCAATTCATACTTTCCTTTTGAGCCATTTGTAATTTCAATGATGGCATTAACCGAATTTGGCACGTCGCTCCCAGGAGCTATCTGATGCCAAGGATGTTGTTTGTTCATTAATTAATTAACGTTACTGTTATTACTGTTTGTTTTATTTGTTTGTTTCTTTCTGTTCTTCAGCCATCGCTTAAGCAACGCAATGACAATAGGTAAAAATGCGATGGCGATCAATCCAACGATGATATACTCGACATAATTGATAATTGCAGGAAACTTCACCCCTAGAAAATACCCGGTCAATGTTAGTAAGCTCACCCATAAAAGAGCGCCTGTAACATTGTAGAAAACAAATTTTCGAAAATTTAGCTTCACGATACCCGCGAATATAGGAGCAAACGTACGAACGATTGGCACAAAGCGACCTATAACAAGCGCAGTTCCCCCGTACTTTTGGTAAAATTCTTCCGCCATGATCACGTACTTACGTTTGAAAAGAAGAGAATCTTTTCGTTTGAAGAGGACGGGGCCCGTTCGATAACCAAACCAATAACCCGTAAAATTTCCTAAAATTCCAGCCCCGAGAATACCGAAATACATGGTTGTTATGTCAACATCAATTTTTCCCAACGCGCAAAATAAGCCCGCCAGAAACAGCAAATAATCTCCTGGCAAAAAGAAGCCAAAGAAAAGGCCTGTTTCAGCGAAGACAATCAGCACTACGATATAGAACCCACCATAGCTTAATAAATATTCAGGATCCATCAATTGCTGAAAGGACAGCCAAAAATCTTGCATAATTTCTATTTAGTATACCAGCAAAAGCTGTTCTAAAATTTTTCGTTTCTCAATTAGATATTATTAATCACGAATTCGTAACTTCCGAAATGGCCTCTCTAATATCTTCCGCCATTTTCGTCATTTCATCACTTGGCAGACTCAATTTAGGGCGGGCAAAGTTCATGTCGTCGACCTCATTTAGAGGGATTAAATGAATATGAGCGTGTGCCACCTCTAAACCGACGACAGCAATTCCTACCTTACGACAAGGAAATACTTTTTTTATACCTTGGGCTACAATCTTCGCAAATACCCACATTCCCATATATTCGTCGTCATTAATATCAAAGATATAGTCTGTCTCCTTTTTAGGAATAACCAATACGTGGCCTCTCGTCAACGGACTAATGTCCAAAAAAGCTAAATAATCAATACTTTCTGCTACCTTATAAGCTGGAATCTCACCTGACACTATCTTTGAAAAAATTGTTGACATCTTTTATCTCTTTTAAAGAAAAACAAACAAATATAAAAAAACCCTTACGAAATACGTACATCAATAGCGATGAAAAAAAGTCAGGGCTTGTTTTGCCTATTTAAAGCTATATTTCTAAGAAAAAACGGTTGCTGTATTTTGGCAACCGTTTCAAACTATATTCTTAAACGATGTGCGGTTATGGCAGAAACCGCACATAACCGTTCATCTTATTACCTTGATATTTCCAAGATTTCAAACTCCATGACACCCGCCGGCACTTCTACTTGAGCAATCTCTCCTACAGATTTACCAAGAAGCCCCTGCGCAATTGGCGACTTGACAGAAATCTTCCCCGCCTTCATGTCGGCTTCCGTCTCCGAAACCAGCTGATACGTCATTACAGCATTGTTTTTTTTGTTCTTAATCTTCACGTAAGATAAAGCCAATACTTTCGACGTATCTAAATTAGATTCGTCGATTAGACGTGCACTGGCTAAGACGCCTTCCAACTTGGCAATCTTTGCTTCATGCAAACCTTGTGCTTCTTTTGCGGCATCATATTCCGCATTTTCGGATAAATCTCCCTTATCCCTTGCCTCTGCTATCGCTTTGGCGATATTCGCCCGGCCTTCTGTCTTTAGATACTGTAACTCCTGCTTCAGCTTATCTAATCCCTCTTGTGTGTAATAAGTTACTTCTGCCATATTTTTACTTTTATTTATTTCCAAAAAAAAATTAAAAAAAGACAAGACCATACCGCCCTTTGTCAGGACAACATGGTCTTGCTCATTGTCTGCTAAGATAGCAAGCAACTTCTAAAAAAGCAAATTTCTTTTGTTATTCTTCTTCGTCCGTATCAACAAACCTATACCCTAAACCGCGGACAGTCTGCAAATAATGCGGTTTATCGGGATTAGTTTCGATTTTCTTTCGAAGACGTACCACGTGCATATCTAACGTCCGTGTATTCACATTGGAACTATAGCCCCAAACAACTTCCATAAGCTCCTCCCGTGTGATCTCCTTACCTACGTTTTGAAGAAAGTAAAGCAATATCCGATTTTCCAAAATCGTCAATTCAATTTTTCGTCCGTCTCTTACCAAGGAATGTATAGTCGGATGATGTTCCGTTTTGCCAAAAGTGTACACATCACTGTTTTTTGGCAGAAAGAATCGTACTTTGTTTTCGATCATGGCAACCAATACATCCATGTTGAAGGGTTTCGTAATATAGTCTGTCACACCATAGCTGTAAGCATCAATTTTGTCTACATCCTGTGACTTCGCTGTCATCATAATAATGATATTCTCAAAACCAGATTTGCGTACGGATTCACATACATCAATACCTTCTTTTCCAGGAAGCATCCAATCTAAAAGAACGACATCGGGCTTCTCTTGTAGTATTTGTTGCTCAGCCTCCAAACCATTGGCAGCTTGAATAACTTTATATCCTTCTGTTTGCAAACGATGTGTTACCAAAAAACGTAAGTTTTCGTCGTCTTCTATTACAGCAATAGTGATATCTTTACTCATAATATTATTTAGTTCTTTTCGGTCCTAGAGGCAGAAACAAAGTAAAAGTGGTGCCTTGTCCTGGCATGCTATCCACTTTAATTTCTCCACCCATGAAATCTACAATTTCCTTACAGAACGCTAAACCCAGACCAATACTTCCTTGTTGGTTGAATTGGTTCTTTACTCTATAAAATTTTTTAAAAATACTATTAAATTCCTTCTTATTTATGCCTATTCCTTTATCTTTAAATTTTATAACAAAATTTTTCTTGTTTTGTTGCACATCAATATGTAGGAACTTCCGTTGCGGCTCCGAATATTTGTAGGCATTGTCAATTAGATTTTGAAACACGCTCAATAAAAGCGTTGTATCGACCATCATATTGTTTTGGACATCGATCGTATAGGAAAAGTTTAAATCAGGATATTTTAATTTAACAGCTGCAAAAATCGGCTCGCAAAACTCTTCGGCTTCTACCTCTTCTTTATTGGGCTTAATAGATTTGTTTTCAATCTGCGCAAATGACAATAATTTATTCATCAAACTGTTCAGTTTATCTGCTTCTTGATCCAAAATCTGTCCATACATACGCTGTTCCTCTGCCGATAGTTTTTCACTACTCTGAATATTGTTTCCAGCAATCTTGATAACACTGACAGGCGTCTTAAATTCATGGGTCAGATTGTTGATAAAGTCATATTGAAGTTGGAACAGTCTACTATTGATAGTAACATTCCGATAAATCAAATAAGCAATCAAAATCAATATGAGATATACGCCAGATATACCCAAGCTTACCGGAAAGAACCTTCTGTTAATTTCTTTATTGATAAATGCCTCGGAACTTGTATACTGCAATTTATAATCGGACAAGGCGCCAGGAAGAGGTAGTTCCGTTTGCAAGTAAAAACGCTGATCGCTCACGCTACCGGATACAATGGGTAATATCTCTATTTTTTCATATAAATTTAAAGCGACATTTTTAATTTGAATCTTGCTAGGGTCAATTAAAAACATGAACAAATCTTGATCATACGCAACAACGGTGGTATCCGGAGCAGACATCATACGTTTATAAACCAACAGATCGGAAATACGCGGGATATTCATGTAAGTTACCTTCCCCGGATTTAACGTATAAAAAACCCGATATATTTCATCGTCTGACATACTGGTCGATTCGTTTACCCGATCCAAGAAACCGACGAACTTCAGCACCATGGTGTTAAAATCGTCTATATATGCACGAGTGTGCGTATCCGCTGGGCGTTGAGCGATCAGTCGATTATCCTTGTCCAAATGGAAAGAAGTAATACTCTTGGGATAAAGTAGCAGGTGGTTATACTTAATTCCGGTATCTATCGAGTCAGAGTTTGTGATCGTGATATCATAAAAAAGAACACGGTCAACAAAAGCATATTTTCGGATGAGGTCGTTGACGTAGGACGCAGCTTTTACAGAATCTAGATACCCTTGATAATATGATATTTCCGGAATCTTGTCATTAAAAAACTCGTGAAAAGGTTGTACCGATCTATCGAAAACCTCTACCTTCCTGTTATTGAATTCGGTCTCGATGAAATTAGCTATCATGGATCGTGCTGCGAACATAGCGACACCAAATAACACCGTCACCAATATTACAAAAGAAATCAGCAACCCAAAATTTTTCCGGTATTTAAGCTGGTTATACGCCATGCTGCTTATAGATACTGCTTCAAAAAGGCCTCTACTTCTTGATAATAGTTTATAATATTCTCTTCGTTTCTAAATCGTCGCCCCTCCTCTTCTCTATATATATACTTAATCGGCACGTTATTGTTTTTCAATTTTTGTACAAATTGGTTTGCATCCGTCAGCGAACTAAATCTATCTTTTCCGCCTTGTGCAAAAAGCACCGGAATCTTTACTTTATCGGCATGAAAAACAGGAGATATTGCTTTAAACAGCTCATATTCCTTACTCGGATTACCTATGATATTGTAAAATAAACGAACATACTGTTGATGGTGAGGTGGTATCTCTCTAAAATATGTAAAGAGATTCGTGTATCCCGACATGGAGATAGCACACTTGTAGAAGGACGAGTTATAGGTAGCCGCATGTAGAGCCGAATAGCCTCCAAAACCACTTCCCATGATGGCTACCCTATTTTTGTCAACGATTCCCTGATGTATCAACCAGGTAACGCCGTCAATCATATCAGCTTGTATCTTTCCTCCCCATTCTTTGAAACCCGCGGCCCAAAACTTTTTTCCATAACCGGACGACCCTCGATAGTTTAATTGGAAAACCAGATAACCTCTATTCGCTAAAAATTGTACTTCGGCATCAAAGTCACTTGTTTCGCGACGGTTTGGCCCATCATGTACCAACACCACCACCGGCAACGTTTCCCGTTTCCCGGTCAATGGATAGGTAAGATAGCCATGCAATGTTAAACCATCTCGACTTTGAAAGCTAACCGGTTCTTTTGGAGACAAGTTTGCCCTTGATAATTTGGGATTCATTTCCTCCAGCAATATAGCTGTATCGGCTAATACATTATAATGATAGATCCCGCCTGCATGTACATCGGTATAAACTTTAACAATCCAATGACGCATGCTTGTGTCAGTGTCCAAAATATCAATGGATTGGTTACCAAATTTAGCAGACAGTTTGTCGAAATGTCGCTGAAAGGTTTGATGAAAGAAATGTTGTTTTACCTTATTAATAGTATACTGGCTAAAAATGAGCTCCTGCAAATGGTCGGAATATCCGACCGGTTGAAGGTCTACCTCGGAGTGTTCAAATATTAACCGTTCTTCTTCTCCGGTAGAAACATTGTACTCTACTAGCGACAATCTATCCCTATTTTCGTTAGACAAGGCATAAATATGGGTATGGGAATCCTTAACAAATCCTAAAGGTCTTATCGATGTTTGATAATCTGTATGGGCGATCTGCTGAAAAGGCATATTTTCATCGGTTCTATACAAGATGCTTTCTTGCACGCTGTCATTAGTCATCGCCAATCTCACTTTTCCGTCTGGCGAAGCAAACCATTTAGAGATATTGCCAGGATTACGTATTAGCAATTGTGGAGCAGAGCCATCTACAAAAATTTTATACAAATCAAATACAGTTGAATCACGGTTGTTCAAGGTGGCAAGCAAATAATTATCATGAAGTGTATGTGGCGCCAACCAACGTAATCGTGCGTTCTTAACTGGCAATAATGGTGTAGTTCTTTCAGAATCGACAAAAATGCTATAAATGCGCAGACTGTCTTGTGGTGAATGGCTATTGGAATATACTATTAAAGAATCGGAAGCCCAGAAGAAATACTGAACATTCATATCCGACTGATACGTAAGTTGTTTTGATTTGCTCTTCTCCTGTAAATCCAAAACAAAGATATTTCGACAGTGGTCATCTACTCCCAGATAAGCAATCCGACGACCATCTGGGGATATTTTGAAGTTACTCTTTTCTGGTTTTACGAAAAAATCTTCAATAGGGATTAATTTGTCCGTATTTTGCTTACTTCCACACGAAACTGAGACGACAAACAAACACACTACAAATGTCCAAAGCAAAAATCTAAACATATTCCAATCCTATTCCGGTTTCAAATATTGTTATTTTTTTATGAAATATGACATCTGCAACCTTATTTTTACATCTCTTATGCGTGATCTTTTCCAATTCCTAACGTATAACTTCCAATTCCAATCTTGTATCTTTGTGCATGATTCTATATAACATTTCCATTATTGTTGAGGACAGTAGCCATGAACAGGTGGTCGATTGGCTTAAGTCTTACTTGCGCACAAGTTCTTACGAAATAAAGTTTTTGAAAATGTTGGATTCTCCACATGAAGGCAATACATATTGTATACAGCTTCTCGCTACAGATGACATCGCGATCGTCAAGTTTCAAGAGGATGTAGTGGCCGAATTGCAAGCGTACCTGATTGCTCATCACGCGGAGAAAGCTTTTATTTTTGAAAGCAAAATGCAATATCTGTCGTTGGAGTAACGGATTAACAAGAGTTAATCCATTCCTTTATCTAATGCCTCTTGGTAAAATGGGTTGTATACGATTTTGGGCGAAAGGTAATGCAATAACACCAAGCGAGAATATCGAAGGTTAAAAGGTGCAAAGATCAATATGGCCGCAAAAAGAACAGAAACATATACCCAAGGCGATTCACTTTTCGTCAACATAGCAGTTGCTAAACCCAACGTAACCACCTCTCCAACAGAAAAAGCATAGCTCACGTACATAGCGGCATAAAAGTAACCTGGTTCTACCTCAAACTTTAATCCGCAATGGGGGCAATGTTCAGGCATCTTCTGCTTTTTAAAGCCATATACGGGACCCTCAAATACCTTCCCAATCCTACACTTCGGGCATTTAGATTGCACCATCGCTGTAAACCTAGATGTCGCCATGTAATTAGATTTGTTCTCCGAACGGTGAAACTTTTTTCGAATTGTTTTTACGATATTTTTTATACCATAATATACCGATTCCTATCGCAATCAAATAGGGAATAGCCAATAAGAAGAGGATGCCGTCATTCAGACCTTTGCCTTGTGTGTTACCGTTAGCTGCACTGTTTTCCGCGTTTAAGGAACACATAGCACATTGGGCAGATACCTCGGTGCAGCATAAAACCCCCAACATGACCACAGTCACTATAACCAAAAAGGGTGTCCATTTTGAAATCATATACAAAAATACCAAAATTTTATGGTTTCGTACAATCTGAACATTTTAAAATGATGCACCGCCGAATGAATTATGATAGATTTTTTTATATGTATGATCTTATTTTTCAAAAGCAACTTTTGATTGTTGTTTTATCGGCGCAAAAGATGTAAATTAGTATCACACACCACATAAACAAACATTATGAAAGCCGTAGAATATAGATTACCAAAAGAGTTTGACAAATCATTCATCGTATTCAAGGAGCAAGGTCTGTACTTTCCTTGTCCTTGGCATTATCATCCGGAATATGAGTTTGTCCTGGTTAACAAAAGTAGTGGCCGTCGTATGGTTGGCGATCATATCGGTACATTCTTAGAAGGGGATCTAGTACTCATGGGACCTTCTCTTCCACATGTATGGGTAAACGATCAGAAATATTTCGAAAAAGAAAATACGGAAACTGCTGATGCTGTAGTCGTACACTTTCTGGAAGATTTCCTAGGCGAAAACTTTTTCAACCTACCGGAGGCAGAATCTTTAAAAAAAATACTTAATCTTTCCAACAGAGGACTGGTTATCTTAGGACACACGCGTTATCGGATTACAAAAATTATGAATGACATGCCTCTTCAAAATGGATTGAAACGACTTTCTTCTCTTTTCGAAATATTTGATATTCTTGCCAATAGTTCGGAATATGAACCTCTTGCCAGTCCGTCCTACATGGAAAACACCAGAGATATGTATTCCGATAGGTTCAGTAAAATAACGGAATATATCCTACGTAACTTCCATCGGGATATCACCCTCAAAGAAGTCGCTGACCAAGCCAATATGGCGACTACAACCTTCTGCAATTTCTTCAAAGAACACTTTAGGATGACCTTTGTAGAATACCTGAACGCGATACGTATTGGTCATGTGTGCAAGCTTTTGGCGGATCGGGATAAAACGATTATATCGGTAGCCTATGAATGTGGTTTCAACAACTTAGCGAATTTCAACCGGCAGTTTAAAAGGCTTAAAGATATGACGCCAAAAGAATATAGGAAGGCGTTGGAAGCGGAGCCGATGATTGCTTAAGCATTCAAACCACCATCCAACAGTATATTTTCACCGTTGATATATTCGCCAGCCTTTGACATCAATAAGACAGCCAATCCTTTAATATCATCGGCATTGGCCATTCTCCCTAACGGCACTTTTTTACAATAGTTCGTCACAAACTGTTCCGGCTGGTCATTGAATAATCCACCCGGACTAATACAATTAAACCGTATATTTTTACCCGCCAACATTTTGGTCATATAACGCGATAGGTTAATCAATCCAGCATTGTGAAAGAAGTAGTCGGCAGGCAGGTCCCCCATGCCCACTGTTCCTTCATAATTGCTCAAGTCGGGTCCCTTCATCCCCATCATGGATGCGATACTTACCACACTTCCTCCGCCTGATTGCATAATCAAATCGCTTAATTCACGTAGCAAAAAAAACATACCCGTTGCATTAGAGCGCATAGACGCTTCAAACTGTTCGATAGGTGCATAGTATCCGTTAACAGGGCGGGAAACCGCATTGTTAACGAAACCATCCAATCTGCCGTAACGCACCAAAATAGTGCTCTTTAATGCCAACATCGATTCGTAATCGTCCTGATCCACTGCTACAGCATGAACCTCCAAGCCACGCTCTCTGAACCCTGCCGCCGTAGCCTCTGCCCGCTGCAAATTACGGGAGGTGGTAATAACGGTAGCGTCCGCTTCCGCGAGACCTTCGACAATGCACTTCCCATAGTTGCCCGATCCACCGGTAACCACAATAACCTTGTCCTTTAAGCTAAATAGTTCTTTTACGTTCATCTTTTTACAATAAAATAGTTTATCCCGCCACTCCGCTGGTGCACAATCACTTTACATTATAATAAAACAACTCTTCCTCCTTGGTCGTAGCTCTCCTTCGCGCAAATCAGTACCGTCATCAATTGCTGTGTCTTTTTAAAATCCAACCGAGGTTTTCCCTCCTGAACCGAACGCACAAACTCGATTATATTGTCCCGAAACATGGAATAGGAATTGCGAATATCCACTAACTTCCATCCCTGTTGCCCGAAAAATGTCACTTGAAAAGTTCCGGAAATATGTTGATACAGATGTAACATCACATCCGTTTCATCTTCCAACCGGACATGTACAATTTCTTTATCTGGTTTGCCGATATGTTGTACACTGATGGGACGCGGATCGTCCAGCACACTAAAAACAGCTTCCAACATATGAATGCCATACTTCTTCCAGTCCTTCTTTCCTACAGCCGTTACGAGTTCGATTTTACCCAACGCTCGCAATTCCTGTTTTGCAATACGACATTCATTTGCATAGCGCATAGATGAACAAGACATGATAAAGTTCCCTTGTTCCACTTGTGCAGCAAACCAATCCAAATCATCCTTTGAATAAGCCAATGGTTTGTCTATAAAAATCGGAACGCCTGCTTCCACAAACGGCGTTGCCATGGCTACATGATTTTCCGGATCGTCACGTCCTAAAATAACCGCATCCACCTCCCCTATCATATCCATTATATTATCGACAACATATGTAATGCCGGATGAATGCGCTATACTTTCCGAAATCTTCCTTTCCTGACACCACACATGCGTGACCATCACATCAGAAATACCTAATGTATCTTTATTTGCCTCTAAATAGGAGGCGACCGCCGGATACCCTATCCTACTAATTTCATCCCCATCAAACTGTCCATTGATAATGGAGGACCATGAATAAGGATGGGCATTCCCCTCACTCATACCCATTATCCCCAACTTTATCATAACCAACCCTTTCTATCCCATTCGGCAAGATTTAAAAATGAAGGATCGGGATATTGCATATGCTTTGATTGTACAAAAATTTCGGTTGAAAGTTCATCCCCTTCAAGATTACGGATACTAGCTTGCAAATACTCCTCTTTATCAATCCCGACTAATACACTAGATACTTGCGGGTGTTTTAAAGCGAACTTGGTAGCATATTCCGGAAAATTGCGAAAATGTGTTTCCGCAATAGTACGATAAGCTTCTAGATAATTCTCTACCTCTTTCAGTGCTTCATGCATCTTAAACTTACGTTCTGTCAGCATACCACGCATCAACACAGAGCGAACAATAATACCTACGCCTTTCTCGCTAGCATCTTGAAAACAATCGCCGTGCGACTGATCCATGAGGTTAAACGGTAGCTGGATAGTATCCCAAATACCTGACTGTATGGCTTTAGCTGTCTCTTCTACTTTGTAAACCGAAACTCCGATATTTTTAACATGACCTTCTTGCCGTATTTCTGAAAATACACGAATCACATCGTCATTTTGAAGGATATCCATATCCGCATAATGCACCATGAACAAATCCACGTAGTCCGTTTTCAAATTCTTCAAACTAACTTCCAACGATTCATGAACAATAGTCTTGAGTTCCCCATAGGAAGGAATATTCCCTTCTTCATTTTTAAAATGCACACATTTAGTCGCCAAAACAACTTGATCACGAATACCTTCAAATGCCAACCCCATCAGTCGTTCACTTTCACCATAATGTCTTGCTGTGTCAAAGAAATTGATACCTAATTCCACAGCCTTCTGCAAAAGTCGGATAGCAGATGCCTCCTCCGGCATCTCGTGTGCTCCTAAACCATAGGGCATGCCTATTTCCACACCACCAAAAGCAATTTCCGAAACCGACAACCCCGTTCGTCCTAATATTCTTTTCTTCATTATTGCTCTAAATAAGACTTACCTTTATCCCCTTTAGATCCACCAAATGCTCCCATTATATCTCGGCAATAGTTGGTTAATCCAACTACATCGGCACCTACACTGACAAAATCATATCCCATATCCAAAAGCTCCTGCAAATTCGCGGGCGAACCTACCGTTCCTGCAAATTTTCCATTTTTTCGTGCTACCTTCGCCACACGCTTGCGTGTTTCTATCAACAACGGATGATCCCATTGTCCAGGTGCACCTATGCCTTGACTGAAATCACCAGGCCCGAAAAAAAGCATATCAAAACCTTCGAGTTGCGCAATTTCTTCCAATTCAGCCAAAGGCTCGGGATCTTCGATCTGCAACACAACAAAACGCTCTCGATTCGCCGTTTCCAGATAGGTATTGAAATCCATCGCCGTATACGCACCATCTGCGTTTCCACCATCAATAGGTCGCTTTCCTTGCGGATGAAACCGTACCGTATGGATTACTTTTTTCGCGTCTTCCACGCCCATAACATGGGGAACCATGATACCCGTAGCATCCAATTCCAACGGTTTAATATAATCGCTGTAAGCCCCTCTAGGGACTCTTACCATCAAGTCTGTATCATGCGCTTTTGTCGCCCAAACATGGGAAGCAATAGTCGACCAATCCTGCCCAATATGTTCCAAATCCACCCATATACAATCAAATCCACTGATTGCCGCTATTTCTACAGATTGTGTATCTTTTAGATTAATCTTAAAACAACTTGCTGTCTCTCCAGCACGTAATTTTTGCAAAATCTTGCTTCTTCTCATTATTTTATTTATTTCAATTAATCACCTTCGGTCTTCGATTTCAAGCGGAACAACAGAAACGCACAAATAATCATACTTAGCGCTGCTACTTGAAAGATAATATTGAGGTTAACCTGTCCATCCCGTAATGCGCCTGCCACGTATATACCTACACCGCCAACGATACAGCTGCAGAGATTTAGAAACCCATAGCCTGTAGCAAGATACCGCTTATCGGCAATTATTCCTAAGATAGGCATCATATTCGCATCAATGAATGGGCGTGTCAACGCATATACCAAAAAACCAGCGACCGTTGCCCACAAGATCGTCGTATAACTTGCAATAAATATAGCAGGAACAGCAATCAGCATACCGATAGCTGGCAACCATATGCGGGCGCTGTCATTCGTTTTTGACCACCAATCCGCAATCGCTCCACCTAAAATCACACCAACAAGCATAACCGGAAAGAAATAGGCTGTAGAATACAACCCCGCTTCTGTTTGTGACAGATTGAACTGCTCTTTATAATAAGTCGGCAGCCAGCCATTTATCATCCAACTGATAGCACCCGCCAGTCCCCATATCACGACAACTGCCACAAACGCTCGATTACGGAATAGGTTCTGTATAGCCAGTTTAAAATCTATTTTTTCCGTTACTTCATCCGTAACAACATCTGTTTTAACCGGTACTTCCTTACGGTCTTTCAATAAGAAAATCAAACACACCGCGTAGATTACGCCAATAACTCCAAAAATGTGAAAAGCATAATGCCAAGTATGTGTTTCGGCAATCCAACCACCGATAAAGCCTAAACTTTGTCCGATCATCACTCCACCTACATGCAATCCAACTGCGGTAGATTTTGTCCTGTCCGAATGCCAATCCATAATCAGCGCCATTGCCGCCGGTATATAAAAAGCTTCGCTAATACCCATCAATGCTCTTGCTGCTAGCAAATACTCAAATGAAGTCGCTAAGGAGGTCAACCACGTCACCAACGACCAAACGAATAAACTACCGATAATGACAATGCTTCGATTAAAACGATCGGCAATATAACCTGCTACAGGGCTTGTAAAACCATATACCCATAAAAAAACGGAAGTCAGCAGTCCAAACTGTGCATCTGTCATCGGTATCTCTTCAATAATGCTGCTGCGCATCGTGACAATCATCATCCGGTCCAGATAATTGAGACAGCCAATGATACATAGCAAAGCAACAAGTAACCAGGGGTAATATTTTCTATTCGTCATCTTCTCTCCTTTTCAATACCATATACGCCGTCATAGCGTGAAAGTCGCTGTTATAATTCCCGCTTTTAATGTTACGCATCGCTTCATACATATCCGATACAATCTGCTGGTCGTTGTCATCCGATTTCTGTGCTAACGCCATTGTCACGTGAGGAATAGCCTCGGCATCCCGAGACATGGCAAACAATTCCTTTTTTAACTCGCTTTGTTCGTTAACAGGTTGATTTTCTGGATATGCAATCAACAACGTCGCTAACAGATTACTCCGTAAAGCAGTTTTTAGATCCTTTGTCTGCATCCAAGTCTTCACCTGAACATATTCATTTTCTGCTAATGGACCAATATATCGGAGGATATAGGACGTCACCTGCATTTCCAGTTCTGTTAGCTTGTTACTTACCAAATCTCGGATAAGCATATGCTTTACGGTTTGCTTTTTTTCCGCTGATCCCAACGCATAGTTCCAAAGCGAATACAACCGAAAGGAACTTTCCAATCCTGTGGGCAGAACCTGAACCACACCGACCCGGAGCTTGGCAAGTGTCTCGATGGCATGGAGTCTATCCTCGCCTTCTTTATCGTGGTAAGCCGCTATAATCTTATCTATCCAATATTGTTTGTTTTTTTCATCTGTCGTTGCTTGAACCAATACGCGCCAAATACCTACGCGATACTTGGGAACATGGCCAAACTGTTCCTCGTCTTTTAAAAACTCAGTCCGCACTTCATCCACATAACAATTCTCCCATAATAGAAATTCAGCTACATGAACCTTTACCCATTCCTTTTCGGAATATAAAAGTGATTTTAAGTCTGCTAACGCCATTTCTTTGCTTTGTCCTATGCTGCATAATGGAATACCAATCAGTAAGAGTAAACCCATTTGGAATCCTTTCATATCCTTTAAAAAGTCTATTTCTCTAAAAATGTATGATCGCCCTGCTACTTACCGGACTGATTCGTTGACCGTCTTTAAACGTGGCTGCACGAACTGTTTTTTGTACAGGTACCTCAAACGGGCCTTCGAACCGATTTGATTGCGTTGTAGGTTCGCTGCCATCCAGTGTATAGTATATTTCCGGTTGATAGCTATCTGTTAACAGGTTGACGGTTGACTTGTTATGGTTCACCTCGTCTGTAACCTCGAAATAAACCTGGTATGCACTGCGGGAGTAGTTGATCCCTTTCTCCGCATAGCGTCTATATTGTTCCTCCATGCGTCTTTTAAAGTCTTCCCAATTCTTACTTTCTGGGTTACTCCATGCGATCTCGGCCAATGCTGCACCTCTGGGATAGGTCATATACTCATTTTTGTCTGATGAATGAATGAATTCGCTCCACAGATTTCCCTGCACGCCCAATACATACTTTTGCTCCTCGGTTGTAAGCTCTTCCGGTACAGGTTCATAGCCATATACTTTCCGCAGTGGTACATGCCCCCAGATGGCAAAGGGCTCCAGATAGGGCTCACCCTGAAAATAATCAAAATACATGTGTGACGTCGGTGTCATCACCACCGGATGCCCCATCTTCGCTGCGGCTATCCCACCTTTCGTACCACGCCACGACATCACCGCTGCATTAGGCGCGAGTCCACCCTCCAGTATTTCGTCCCAACCAATAATTCTTCTTCCCTTGCTATTCAAGAATCTCTCCACTCGGGTTATAAAGTAACTCTGCAGTTCGTGTTCGTCCTTAAGACCTTCTTCCTTTATGCGTTTTTGACAATGTGGACAGGCCGACCAGCGTTTCTTAGGAGCCTCGTCTCCACCAATGTGAATAATTTCACTTGGAAATAATTCCACGACTTCTGCGAGTACGTTTTCTAGAAAAACAAACACTTCTTCTTTTCCCGCACAATAGATATCTTCCTGTATCCCCCATTTTTCCGGTATCTGAAAGGGACCGCCCGTGCACGACAGATCCGGATAAGCCGCCAAGGCTGCAAGCGAATGACCGGGAAGCTCAATTTCAGGAACGACAGTTACATAGCGATCTTTAGCATAGGCGACCACCTCTCGGATCTCTTCCTGCGTATAAAAACCACCGTGGGGATTGTGATCGATATTGTTTCCCGGCTGGAAGTTTGTTCCCGACCGCCAGGCGCCCACCTCGGTCAATCGAGGGTATTTCTTTATCGCTATCCGCCATCCATGGTCTTCGGTCAGATGCCAGTGGAACACATTCAGCTTGTGCATGGAGAGGTAGTCGATAAATTTCTTGACATATTCCACCGAATAGAAATACCTCCCCACATCCAACATCAACCCTCGCCAGCCAAAACGAGGCTGGTCGATAATGCGCACCGCCGGAAGGGAGACCCAGGAACCGCTCACCTCCGTGGGGAGAAGTTGGTAGATCGTCTGGATACCATAAAATATCCCGTTAGCCTGAGAAGCTTGGACAACGATATCTTTATCGGTAACAGAAAGTCTATAACCTTCATCGCCCAACGTATCGGACGCAATTTCTAAAAGGATGGATTTTCCTTTTTCATCAGGCTTGCCTCTTTTGAGCGTCAGCCCGGTACGATCATATACCCCCTGCACGAAAAGATCTGCCAGTTTCCGTAATTCCTCGTCCTTTTCATCCACCTTGACAGTGACGTTCCCGTCCAGTTTGAAATCCCCGTCGCGCTCCTCCACGTGCAAGGGCTGCGGAATCAGTGATAGTTGCTGATCGGATTCTTGTGCATCTGCTTTAAAACAGAAAGAAATAAATACGATGAAATAAAAAATCTTTGTCATATCTGCTATTTATCTTACAACGCCTACCGTATCCTTGTGAATTTATTTATTTCTTCTTAAACACCGGTGCCGGTTTTTCAGTCACACTGGGTGAACTCCCTTCAATCACCGGCCATCCATCCGTCCAAGTTATCTTATCCAGCATCAGCACCCTTCGGGTGGCTCCGCTAGAAACTTTTGCCTTTTCTTTATCTATTGCATGGTATATAAACCAGTCGGTACCCTCATCATCGGCGATCAAACGCGCATTGTGACCGGGACCGGCATAAACGTCGTTACCTTGCAGAAATAAGGTCCCATTTCCACGTTCCCGGATATCCTTTCCGTTTTTGTCCAGATAGGGTCCGGCGAGCGTCGTGGACCGGGCAATCCGGACATGGTATGTACTGGCTGCTCCGTCACAGCAATGTCCTCTTGATCCAAAGAAATAGTAATATCCGTCCCGTTTATGCAGCACCACCGCTTCGAAATCTCCGGCAGCGATCTTAAACTTTTTGCTCAGGTCAGGAACCGATTTGCCGTCTGCCGACAGTTCTACGCCATACGTCCCTTGATTGGATGCATTACTATAGCTTCCCCAAAACAGATATTTCTTTTCTCCATCTTCCCAATATAGCGGATCGATGGAATTGGGCACACCGATCTCACTGGTGAAAAATAGTTTACCCTGATCCGCAAATGGCGCAGCCGGACTGGGGGACGTGGCCAGACCTATTGCGGGATTGGCGTCTGCCCATGCGGAATAGGAATAATAAAGATGATACATGCCATTGACTTTGACGAGGTCTCCCGCCCAAAGCGAGCTTTCCGCAGCCCTTTCCGCTTTCCACGTTGGTTTGGACAAAAAGGCATCGCCCACGATCGTCCAGTTCACCAGATCCGTTGACTTCAGTACCGGCATCAGCCGGTGGCCTTTGCCGTCACCCCAATCGTCTGACGTACCAATGGCATAAAAAATGCCAGTACTGGGATCCCGGGTAACCGTCGGATCAGCTAATATCGGCTCAAAAACCGGATTCGTATAATTGCCCGGAACCTCTTCCTTTGGTTCCTCTTTCGGCTCCGGGAGCGTTTCGTCCTTGTTATCCGGACTGCTGCCTTTTCCGCATCCTATAAAGCAGGCCGTTATGGCAAGCAACATGCCATATTTCAAATGTCTATTTCTCATGGTATTTATTAAAATTTAGTCTAACACTTCTGGAATGCGTTTACTTACCTTTTTGAGGTTCCACTTCCAAAATACTACCTGCAATGTATCGTGGGCCATCGTTTTGATTATAATAATAAACGACCAAAACCCTGTTCTTGTCCAACTGTACAGACCAAGGATAACCGATATCCCAACTGCCACCGTCCTCCCGGATTACAAATTCCTCCGCCGTCGCAAAATCGGTACACTCTGCATTTAAAATCCGGGCACGAATGCCGAAGGGTTGGTGTCGATATCCATAAACTACGAAAACCCTATCGTCCGGTAATCGCATCGCCTGTAAAGGATGCCCTTTAAATCCCATGCTTTCCCATTTGAAGGTTTTTCCGCCATCAGTAGAACGTGCGATACAAGCTTGATCATCATACCTCGCCGTGCGCATAAATGCCACGATATCCCCTTTTGGTGTTTCATAAACCGAAGTTTCGTTGAACGAGATCTTGTCATCCTTTGCCACCACGCCCGAATACGTCCAAGTTAATCCCTTATCATGAGAGATCAATAGGTAATTGGATGTTTTGCCTGGGCGATCATGTGCCGCCACTACCCACAACACACGGCCATCTTTTGTTTCGTACAACGCTCCGCGATTATAGGCCGACATGGGCTGTCCGAAGGGGTCATAATGTCTCTCATCCGGAACGTTGACTGGATAATGAGGACCTTGCCAGCTCTTCCCTTTATCGGTTGATCGCATGACGTACCCACCCAGAAAAGTAAAACCACCTGAATTAAACAATGGCTTTTCTGGAACTTCTAAACTTTTATCAACAGTTGTCCAACCATAGCTGGCACAAAGCAATGTACCGTCTTTCAGCTGAATCATACAGGGATCTTGCGACCCACCAAATGCATGGGCGTAGAGTAACTCTGGGGATGTAGACCACTGCTCGCCGTCTTTGGATTTTAAGGTCACCAGATAGCTATTATGATCCACATGCGAAATCTTCTCGGTACCGAATATACGACGATTGGGAGCCTGCCGGAACGCGACAAGGAATTCACCATCTTTCTTTTTTATCACAGAAGGAAAAGCATTATAAAACAATGTATCTTGATAGACAATGATATCCTTCACTTTCTTTATGCTGTGCGATTGTCCAAAACCTACTTGCGAAGACAGCAAGATGGCTAAGGCTAATCCGACTATTTTATTTTTTTTCATCATGTTCAATAGTTATGCTATTCCATAGATATTAATACCCATCAGTTTGTTCAACCAACGGTTCCAAACTTAATACTTGTTCCGAGATCGGGAAATATTCCAGGTGTTTCTGGTCAGCCTTTCCTTCTAAGGTAGGCACGAGTTCAAATGCTTTATGGAAACGAACCAAATCCCACCAACGTTTACCCTCAAACATCAATTCCAATAATCGTTCCTGTAGTATAGCTTGATCGTTCTGTACGGTACTGCCATTTACAAATTTATGGGCTTCATAAGCAGCCCCGTAGGCTCTTTGTCTCACGAGGTTCATTTCAATGGAAGGGTCTTGACCTAATCCATTTTTCGCTTCTGCTTTCATCAGCAGTACATCCGCATAACGGTAGATCACAAAATCACTGGTGAAATAACGCACACCAGAAATTACTGTTCCCCTGCCTTTTAAGATTAAGGTCGGATAGAATCCCGGCGCTGGCATATCCAATACCGAAGCTGCTTTTCTTAAATCTCCATCTTGGAATTGATTCTTAGCCAAATCTGTTACCGTCCAAACCATACCACCTGCAGTCTGGCCAATGATCTCATTGGTCGTCGGATCTATCTCATTTGGCAAACGAGCAGAGTAAAGATTAAAGAAGTAATTATTCCCCACCTCGAATTCCTTATTCCCAATAGCCATAATCACTTCTTTGTTGTTCTTATTTTCGTATTCGAATAGATCAGCATAGTTAGGTAATAAAGAAACATCTGCTTTAGCGACTTCATCGCAAGCGGTAAGCGCCGTTTGGAAGTCCGCATTTCCACCATTTAACCGCTTGGCAGTCCATAAATAAACATCCGCTTTCAGTGCCTGGACACCAGCCTTAGACCAGTAGTTTCTACTTTTGATAAAACCATAGCTGGAAAACAGTGCATTTGCTTTTTCCAAATCATCTTTGATAAGCGTGAAAACATCTTCTTGAGATGATCTTACCTTTTGGATTACGTCCGGTTCTGCACCCTCCACCGGTTCCGTACGGATAGGTACTTCTCCCCATGTTTTTACCAGCACAAAGTAAAGGAATGCGCGGGAAACATACGCTTGTGCTAAAAGATCATTTTTGTTCGTCTCGTTCGCAAACGAAATATCCGGAACGTACTTTAAAATCAAATTTGCATCATTGATAGCCGAGTAAACAGCTTGCCAGGAAGGACCTGCAGAAACACTGTTCAATGTATTCAGGTAATAACGATCGTAATCCAGCGTTCCACTCACTTTCCCCCATTCCATCACCTCACTACGAGCCTCCCCCCAGATGAATAAATTTAAACTTGCCAGACTACGTTGTTTGACATATAAACTTGTTAATCCACCTCTTGCATCATCTTCCGTCTTCCAGAAAGATTCATTGGTGATCACGCTCGTTGGATCTAATTCTAAAGATGTATTACAGCCTGTCTGAAAAGAAAGTACAGCCGCTAATAACCCTAATTTTATGATTGATTTTTTCATAACCTTGTTTAATTTACGTGTACGAATTAAAATGCTGCTTTCAGTCCAACAGCGAAATTACGAGGAACAGGATAACGCCCTCGATCGGTACCTCCATCCTCCGGATTCATCCCAGTGTAGTTTGTGAAATAGTAGAGATTGCTACCCGTCACATTCACACGTACGTTTTTTAGTTTAATACGTTCGGTCCACGCGGAAGGAAACTGATAAGCTATGGTCACTTCACGCAGGGTCAGAAAATCACCTTTCTCGTAGAACGCAGAGTTGGTGGAAGATAAGTGATAAGCACTCCCTCTCCAGTAACTGTAATTGGCTGTTCCCGGTATATATTGCGGACGATCAGCTATATCTCCATCTTGCTTCCATCCCCTATCAATCATTTCTTGAGGTATATTTAAGTCTGAAGCCCAATGGCCGCTTAAGAAGATTTTCGCATAGTTATAGATCGTATGTCCTTTCGTGTAATCCATACGGGCATAAAAAGAGAAACCTTTATAGTTTACAGAAGTAGAAAAACCACCCGTAACCGTTGGATAAGGATTTCCCAGATACGTTAAATCACGTGTATCCAGGGTATCATTACGATCTAAATCCGCGTAGTTTACATCGCCTCCATACTTGGTCTTGTCAGCAAAAGGCATGGTTAAATCCACTGGTGCATTTGCAGCTTCAGCATCGGTACGATAGATACCATCTTGTTGCCAACCATAGAAGTCCCCTATACGGCCACCCTCTTGCAATCCACCCATCCAAGCATAACCGTTTGAAGCATTATCCCAAACATACACACCACCCACACGATTATTCAATACCCCATTGTCAGGTAGTTTCAATATCTTGGTCTTGGTCGTGGAGATATTGAAACCAACATTCCAGCCTAATGCGGAGGTTCTTGGTAAGACATCTGCATTCAATTCCAATTCAATACCCTTATTTTGAAGGCTCCCCAGATTGGTTGAAATACTCGAGAATCCTGTTGATGGAGGTAACGTCAAGTTTGTGATCAGGTCATCCGTTCTTCTATTGTAGTAATCGAATAAGATGTTGAACCGATTGTCCATAAAGCCTAAATCTACCCCAAAATCTAACGTTTTGGATTGTTCCCACTTCAAGTTAGGGTTAGCCAAAACGGTATTCTGCACCGCAGATTCGTCCAGATATCGACTCCCTACCGCATAAGATCCCTGCGCATGGAAATCTGACAATCCTGAAATATTACCGTTCACCCCATAACTAGCTCGTAATTTTAAAGTTGATAAGTAAGGTTGTGCATTCGCAAAGAAATCTTCCTTATGCATATTCCATCCCACTGAAACACCGGGGAAGAAACCCCAACGGTAGTTGGCACCTAGGTTAGACGCCCCATCATATCTTGCCGTTAAGGAAAGCAAATACTTCTGTGCATAATTATAGTTCAAGCGGGAGAAATATCCTACCATAGCAAATAAGGTTTCATTTCCACCTACGGAAACAGGGGTAGAAGATGCATTCAAGGTAGGGATCAAATCCGTTGCTGCTCCTTGACCAGATGCAGTAAGACCAAATATATATCTTCTGAAATAGGAGAAACCTCCCATAGCCTCGAAAGTATGGTTGCCATAGCTTTTTGTATAATTAGCAATTAGGTCCGCCTGGGTCTGCATGTTTTTATTGTAGGCAGAAGATGCCGGTCGGGTCGTATTGACATTACCAACCCCATTCATGTACGCATGGGTAAAGACGTAATTATCACCCGTTACTTTGTAGAGAGAAACCTGCGGAGAAATGGTTAAGCCTTCGATTGGTTTCCAATCAGCAGAAAGTGCTAAGGTTAAATTCTCCGTACCCGATTTATTATCTCTTTTATTCAAATGATAAACCGGATTTCCTGTATTCCTACTTTGTCCAGGAGCTAACGTGCCGTCTTCAAAGGTATACTTAGCGGTTGGCGCTAAGCCAGCTGCTCTGAAAAACAATGATTCATCGCTATAAACAGTATTATTGGTCGAATAACTGTACATCATCTTGCCATTCACGGTCAATTTATCATTAACCTTTAAGTCCGAATTCAAGTTTGCTGAAATACGGTCATAGAACGTTGTAATGGCGATACCATCGCTCTTCATATAACCAATGCTTGCATTTACGGTAGCACGATCTGTACCGCCAGATACTGCCAGGTGGTGATCATGGGATATACTATTTTGAAATAAGATATCTTGCCAGTTGGTTTCTTGGAAGATAATCGTTTTACTGGGATCGATCGGATCCGTCATCGATTGCCATCCCTCATTCAATTTATGCTTATTCGCATCCGTTAAATATTGTGTTGTAAAACCGGTATTATTGGTCAGGTCATTACCGGTACCAAACCCAATCGGCTGTGTTAAAACATTGATGGAACCGGGTACTTTACGCTCGGCAACCTGCGCACCAACACGAGCATAATAGATATAATCTCGCGCAGAAGCCATATCATACAATTTGCCTACGTTAGAAGATGATAAATTATAGGAATATTCAATTTTAGTCCGGTTAGCATCACCAGATTTGGTGGTAATGATGACAACCCCGTTTGATCCTCTAGCTCCATAAATAGACGTAGAGGCGGCATCTTTTAATACTTGCATGGAAGCAATATCATCCGCATTGATATCGTTCATGTTGGAACGGATAACACCATCGATGATATACAAAGGACTAGCACCGTTCGGATTGTTAATGGATGTACCACCGCGAATAATTACCCGTGGTGCAGCACCCGGTTGTCCTGAGGTGCTTTGAACCCGAACCCCCGATACCGTTCCTTGTAAAGCTGATGCCGGATTGGCAAAAGAAACATTCTCCAACACCTTTTCATCCATTTTGGAAATAGCTGTTGTTAAAGTTTCTCTGGATTGCGTACCATAACCGACTACCAATACCTCCTCAATATTGGTATCATCATTTTCAAGGGAAATAGCTGCAAGTGTAGCACTAGATGCAGGCACTTCGATGGCTTTCTTTCCTATAGCGCTAATGACCAACATACTTTGGTTCGAGTTTACTGCTAAGCTAAAGGTTCCATCTTCTCCGGTAGATGTTCCGTTTTGGGTTCCTTTCTCTGTAATCGTAACACTTGATAGCGGGTTTTTATCCTGATCTACTACCTTCCCCGTAACCGTTGTTTGTGCATACGACAGGAAACTGGAACACACAAAAAATAATAGTAATGCTATCCGATTTAGATACATACTACAACTTATGGTATCCTCTTTATTGGACGATGATTTGCTTAATTTCAATTGTATATTTCTAATCATAATTGTAAGGGAGCTGATTATAAGTATTATTACATTACCAAATTTAGGCCTAAACCGCTCCTCAATTCTACTACTTTTATGTAGATTACCGATACAATATTTCAATTAAAAAAGCTCGATATCTTATTTTTATTGCTTCAGTTTAAATGTCGTGATCGTAGCCAAAGAAATGATGGTTTCATTGTCCTTATCAAGATTACTTTTAGCGATGGGCTTTCGTTTGTCCTGTATCCAGGATATGATTCTTGTTTGCAAGCGTGCTTCCACAACATGACCCGTTATACCATCTACAAACTGCTCCCTTTTGAACAATATTTTGCCACCTCTTTTATTTAAATAATGATAATTAGATCCCCCAACGCGCTGAATCTCTTCCTTTGGAAGCAGGTCTTCTATTTTGATATCCCAATCCGAAAGCCACGCCTCACCCGAAGAAACCAGATAACGACACGACTGCCCTAAATACACGGTATCTTTTGCATAAAGGATATCGACATCTACCGTTTTCATACTCGGCAAATCGGTTGCACGCAAAGCTGGCACACGGAGACTTTCTTCCGATTGCCAGCTATCAGCGGGTCGCAAACCATCAACAGGCGACAACGCAGAAATGATCGGTAAATCCGCTGACAGCCATTGCGCATACCAACCTTCCGAATGGACATTAGAAACTTTACCTTGTCTACTAATCACCATAGAAACAGATTGCTTTTTTCTATCCGATACCGATTGATCAAACCATTTGAAATCCTGCACGTCGATATTGGTATAAAAAGCATTTAAAACGGTATCTCTCTCTGCGGTCACTTTCAAATCCGCAGAAGCTTCGAAATAGGGCATGTCGGTGGTCGGTCTTGGCGAAAACATCCGGTACTTTGGATGGGATATTTTGGACAGCGAATTTCCGCCCGGGACAGCTTGTAGCCCCGTCACGGTAACTTCATAATAAAGAGGTCTATCTCGTTCATAGACAGCTGGACGGATTCCCCTGTCCGGCTTCATATATCGAAACAATTGCTGCAATATCTTTCCGTTGTCTGCCCACGGCCGGGATATATTTCCCGTCCAAGATCCTGCATCACCAACCAGTATTACCTTTCCTTTACCCGGGCGAACCAACACGATACCAGGCCCAGATACAGAACGATCCGTGTACGTGCTGTCCGAGTAGACATCCAATAAAACTTCTGGATTTTTAGCTTCCGGCAATATGTTAAGGGTACATCCTGCGCCATAATGAAATACCGGAACATCATAGAAATAGGGATGTCCTGTCGGTATGACATTGTCTGAATAATGGGTGTCGTCATTGTTCCATGCTAAACCAAACTTTCGTAGCAACTTTTTAACCTGGTTGGTTTCAAAAGATTCACTAAAACGATCCTCTACCATCGCATTCAACATCAGCATCAAACTTCCTCCCTCCTCCACGAACTTTTCTAACACAGAAATTTCTTGATCGCTGATCACTTTAGCGCCAGCTATTAACTCCGGGTTATCTGCCGCAAAAATTACCACGCCATCAAAACCTTTCAAAAGCTGCTCACTATATGGAGACCGGCCCATGGAAATCGAATACTCTTTGGAAAGGATAGTATAAGCATGGTCAAGTGTATTGGTATGCACGAAATCATTCCAACCATACCGTCCATCCGAATCTAACCAGCTTCCGGTAACAATATGATTACCCACTTTGGTCGAGGGCAAATTATGATGGTAATAGTCGAAAAGAAGCTTTACATCCTTGTCATCATTATAATTGATGATTCCGGCCTGCTGTGCAAAAAGCCCCTGTAGATTCAAACTGACTAAAAGTATACTCGCAAAAATTTTATACATAACGGTGGAGCGTGCTAAAGGTTTACATCTTTTTTACTATAATCTCACGGGTTTTAATCGCTTTCCGGATCTCGCCCGTAGATGTTTTAAATTGAAAATCCGAATAAATCAGCAAAAACTTATCTTTTCCTGTCTGCACTAGCTCCGGATAGCCACAGGTTAGCGTATTTCCATCTACTCCTTCCAGCCAAGGCAACATTTCGAAGGGATCAGACCATTCCTCTCCTTCTTCATCCAAAGCGACCCGTATCTGTAAACCCGGCCTGCCAGAGGCTAACACCAAAGCCCCATTATCCAATTGCTTTAATTTGGGTAAGACTCCGGCTTTGGTAAAGGCTGTAGGTTTATTCCAACTTTTTCCTTGATCAGTCGATCGACTGTAATACATCGGGCTATTTCCCAAACCGTCGGTTGTCCGTATCACGGTCAGGTACGAACCATCCTGCAAAATCTCAAAAGCCGGTTCCGTCCACCCCAGTGCATGTCGTTGTCCTCCTTTGGGATCTTTTATCGGATCATAGCGATAAGGGATCCGCCCAATGAATGACCAACTTCTCCCGCCATCCTGCGAGCGATAAAAAGCAACGTCCGAAGGCGGTACCGCTCCGTTGACAATGGTAAAGCCGGGATATACGCCGGCGACGATAGCACCATCTTTCTCCAGCTTCATATCCCCCCACCACACGATCGGCAGTAAATCGTTGTCAGCATACCTAACCATATTCGGTTCGTGGATATCATTATGCTCCACTATCCATTCACTACGGTCCTTTGTTCGCCTCTGTATATATACCCCCTGCAGTTCCTTAGGTAGATCTTCCGTTTTCCAAAATCTAAATGTACGTCCGTAAGCTTCCTTAACCGTAGCGATAGGCTCGGGTAGATGCAGGTCTTTCCTAGGCATAGCCGGTGGGGTATGAATATTGATATATTCACCATTCTTTAACGCCAGTCCCCCTCCTATTGGCGGTTTATCCGTCTGCGTCCAGGTTTTGCCGTTGTCTTTTGAAACGGCGTATCCATGCCCTCCTTTTCCATAGCTTTCGGCATCATCATGTGCCATATTCCATCGCGCAACAATTTCTCCTTGATCTGACATATATAATCCGGGGAACTGAAAGAAGCCCCATTTGTAGGGTTTATCCGCAACAGCGACCACGATAGGTTCTCCAAAATCTATTTTGAAACGATTCTTTCCATCTTTCTGATAAACATATTCTGTCTTACCGTACGCCGGAATACCTTCCCTCAATGCGGCCCCTTCGAAATCCATCCGATGATCCTGTATGTTGACAACAGCTTGCTGCGTACTACACCCCACCAATAAAAAGAACAACCCGTATATAAATTTCATCCTCATGTTTTAATGTTTTTCTGCTATACCTACAACCTCTTCACCGTCACCTTCCTTACTTTGATTGCTTTACGTCTTTCACCTTCAGGCGTCCGGTGCCAGAAATCCGAATACACGACCAAAAAGCTATTGTCATCTACTTTCAGAAACTGCGTGTATCCACACGAAAACACTTCATTGGGTACCCATGGTAGCATCTCGAAAGGTTCAGACCAGTCGTCGGTATTATTATTCAGCATAAAACGCAACTGTACACCCGGCCTGCCAGAGGCTAATGCGACAATACCATTATCCAGTTCCAAAAGTCTTGGCAATACACCCGCACCTGTAAATACCTTCGGTTTTGACCAGTTTATTCCCCTGTTCGTGGAGGTGCTTACATACATCGGGCTTTCACCAAAACCATCTTGCGTACGTAATACCGACAAAAACGTACCATTCTGCAGTGCGATAAATGCAGGCTCGGTCCATCCAAATGCATTACGCTTATTGCCGTTAGGGTCTAACATCAGGTCAGGTTGGTATGGAATGTTCCCTTGCTTAGTCCATGTTAAGCCAAAATCTGTCGATTTATAAAACGTTACACCGGATGCATCTATCCCTCCACCTGGTTTCGTTTCGAAAGTCGGGTATGTCCCTCTGTATATTCCATCAGACAATTCTTCCATATCACCCCACCATACTACTGGAAAAAGATTGCCATCCGCGTAGCGTGCTAAATTTGGATGTACCAACGTGCCCCGTTCAGCAACCCAGGAAGTCTGCCCTTTCTTGATTCGGGCTTGGTATGTACCTTGCAACTGCAAAGGCAATTCATCGTAGTTGTAAATTCGAAAAATGCGGTCATAGTTCGACCCATCCTGTAAAGTGGCCAAAGGAGCAGGAAGCTCAAGGTCTGCTAAGGGAATGGCTGTAGGGGTTGTTATCGTAATACGATCGCCGTTACTTAATACTATCCCTCCGCCGGCAGGAGCTCTTTCCGTACGTGTCCATGTTGCTCCTTCGTCGCTGGATACCGCATTATTACCAGTCGTCGCCTGTCCATAACTCTCTGCATTGTCGTGACTCATGCTCCAGCTGATAGACATTTGACCCGACACTGCGCGTCGTATACTGGGAAAATTGAAAAACCCCCACGGCAATTCCCGATCTGCCACAGCGACAATAACCGGTTCACTCAATTCTACTTCTAACAATTGGTGCCCGTTACGGATATATTTCACCACCTGTTCGTTGTAAGCAGGTATACCGGCTCTAATAGCCGCTATATTGGGACTTTTATTTTCTGTCCATTCTAAGGTATCTTTTTCTGCTACGACAAGCTCTCCTATTTTTCGCACACGGAATGACTTTATGTTAGAGGTATGCCCCCCTACTAAGACAGATACATTGATCTTTGCCCCCTCAGCCAACTCCGGAACTTTCACCGAAATAACACCATCAGATAGATCCAATACTTCGCCCATGACCTCTCCAAATTTTACCTGTACACCTTCAGGACTGCTGCCAAACCCATTTCCCTGTATTTTTACAGTCGCCCCCGATGCCGCCACATTCGGTAATATCAAATTAACCGATAGCGCATTCCCTTCACCATTTGTATCTGGCTCATCTGTTTTCTTCGCGCATGATGTCACATCCAAAAGGACGAACATACATAACAAGTTCAATAAAATAGTTTTCATCTGTAATTTGTGTTTTTCAATTTATTCTACGGTCTGCTAAAGCCATGCAATACCGCCGGATGATTGCCTTTTATATCCTCAATCGTCAGATTAGTACCACTACCCAGTACCTTTTTCAAATCATAGGCGGCTACTAACCCGGGTGTTTCCGCGGTAACCCGAACGGACAACATATCCCCTAAGATCTCTTCCGGGCTGAGCGTCTTTTTGTAGAAACGCAATCGCGCTATCTCACCATTGAAAGACTGTCCAGCACTACTACCTGTCGGCGATGCTTTATGCCCCCCGACAGCTAGATCAGCGATATTCGTAGTTGACAACACCGTAGCAGGAAGTGTTCTTGAACCCAAAAGCACGCCATCCTTATATACAAGCATTTGTTTGTTTGCTATATCATAAACTGCAGCAATATGCACCCATGTATTTGTAGAGACAGCGGGCACATTTATGGCCTGAGTGCCGCCATTGTAGACCAAATCTGGATAAATATTTCCCGTGTTTCCTAAAAATGCTAATCCATAACCCGTATTGCCATAGTCTCCATAACCAGAGGTATAACGTTTTGCGAAAATCCGCTGCGTCGCGGCAATAGTGGGCGTCCGTGCCCAACAGGTCACCGTCATGGCCTCTCCGGCAGCGATGTCAAAGTCAGGATGATGAGGAATAAGCATATATTGACTGCTAGTACCGTTAAACACCAATCCTTCTATGACTTCAGAGAATTCCAAATCGCTGTACGCCGTATAAAATGTATCCAGCGCATTCTGAACCGGAACATACCCTGTTCTATACTTTAGATTCCCGTCGAACCTGTTGAGATAGACTATAGATCTTTCTTCTATGGGGACTTCTATCACGCGGGTATCACCATCTGCCCCATCATATTCAAGCTCAATCTTAATCGCTCCCTCAAAAACACTTTTCCAGGTTATATCAAGCTGATTGGAAGATTCGATATATGTAGCTACATCAATCAATCTATTATTTAGACTCTCCCGATAATTATCCCCGTATATCCTACTCGAGAGTTCCGTAGACAGTGATTTGTTCTTACCGTCTGCGGTGGTGGTTACCAGCTCAAATGTCAGGAAGTCTTCAGGAAGATCAGGCAATTGTATTTTGAGTTCCTGCCCGACAGTATTTTCCGGAATGGTATATACGACAGAGTCTGTTCTTGATCGCCAATACACCGTCATCGCCTTGGCCTTTGAATCATTATTCACAAATACGAGTTCTGCCCTTTTATTGCCCGGATAGACCTTGACTTCATTTATTCTGGACAAGTAGGTTGTTTCTCCTCTTTGCAGGTATTCGTCATGGAGGTCATTCATGTTGTCACAAGAAAAAAACAACGGGAGGATCAATGAAATCCTGAAAATATATTTAATAGTATTTTTCATCTGTTTATTTTTTTGTTTTTTATCTGTCAGATGGAGCCTTTGATGATTGAAATAATCATTTCTCTGTGTGTTTAATGATTATTTCAATCCTGTCGGGTTCATATCTTGTTATATTTTAGTCCTGAACTTCTCCCCAAAAGGTCATCTCCATCACTTGTGTATTTTGGGATCCGCCCCAGGTATCGAGCACATACCAACGTATATATTGTACAGGTGGAAGACCTCGCGGAAAGTTCCATTCTTCTCCATTGTAATGTCCATAATTTCGATCATCATCCGTTAAGACACCTAAAGGTTCGCCTGAGGGTTTAAACGAATCAAACTCGCCCAACAATATCCATGTACCAAAATTCTCATTTACGTTCGGAGAAATTGATCCCCATATTTGAAACTTCTTAGGATGTGCAAAGTTATAGAGCAAATTAGGTTCTAGCCTGTTGTTAATTTTGAAACGACTGAGCTTGGCCACTTGCCCCATATTGAAGGTATTGTCGTGTGTATAGCTGGCATATCCTCCTGATCCGGGTGCAATGGTACCGTTCCACAGGTTTTCTATCGCCCACTCGCCGGCCTGATAAGCATTGTAGGGTATTCCGGGTGGATTCCAGCGGGTAAACTTCGATTTGTCCAACTGTTCTTCAAACATCGGCGTCGCACTTACATACAGCGTATCGGACAAATTATCCCAGCGATCCCTAAAATATAAACCAAAAATGCGCTCTTCAGGACTGAATCCCCTTACATTGGCACTTCCCTCTACGGCCCCCGAGTAAAATCGATCCGCTTCCGACCACTCTTCTACGCCATACTCATTCGTAGTCGTCAGCACCGTCAACACCACCTCCGATTCGTGCGGATTCTTCCATTCGATGTGTATACCTCCAAAATCATCAATGACGGTCACTCCTTCGATGAGGTCAAAGACCGGTGCGTCTAAAGGTTGGATATCGACTGTTACAGGCGTAGAGGCATTATCGCTCTTGTCATACGCTATGAGTTCAATTTGCTGGGCTTGAGATTTTCCGAAGCCATCCAATGTTATTTTCCGATTAAAGACGGATGATTTTTGCTCTTTCGTTTGTCCATTGACGGTATACACCGCTTTGACGTAGGAAAAATCTTCATCAGTCGGTATAGTATAGTGGATGACACTACCGCCCGGGATATTCTCCACTGAAGTTCCCGACACCGGTCCCGGTGGGACATCGTCCATCGCATACTGGCCGATATAATCTTCTCCACATCCCCAAATCAGGAGCAGTAAGATCAGATATAATATATTTTTTTTCATCGTTATATAGTATTATATGATTTCTATTTTCCTATTTACCATCCTGGATTCTGCAGCAGGTTTGTATTCCGTAGCATCTCATCTTGCATGATTGGCCACAATATATCCCGTAAGGTGTACTGACTGCGGTTGTGTGTAATTACCTGATAAAATTCCTGCGGTGTTTCACCTGCTATATTCCACCCCCGAACAGGTTGGTTCATATACTGGATTGATTTCTTCCACCTTCGCAGATCCCAAAAGCGTTGCCCTTCAAAGGCTAGTTCAATATTCCGTTCCTGATGGATAATCTCCCTCATTCCTTCTTTTGTAGTTGGCTTTTGCGGAAACTTCGAGTGCTGCGTCCAAGAGTCTACAACACCACTTAGACCGGCCCGTTGCCGAATAAGATCGATATAGTGGTATACATTTGCATCAGGTGACGACAAACTTTCGTTGAGTGCCTCTGCATGGAGTAAATACAAATCTGCCAGACGAAACAATGGGAAATCGAAACGCATACCGACATACGCATCCTTACCTGTATAGGCCGACCGATAATTCGACAGCTTTTTGATATAATAACCTGTGGTCGAATAACGCTGGTTACCGATCATCCCTCCGGTCATGGATTTGGCTCTGAGATTCAAAGGCCATTGTGCATTCTCATCTGTTCTTCCTAAACCAAACCACCAACCGCCATCGACACCCAAGGAACCATAAAACCGAGGTTCACGGTTCAAGTGCAAACCGATAGTACGGTAGCCCGGTTGCATATATGCTTCCTGATCTGCCGGAACAAACGTTAAGGTCATACGATCGTCATAGGCATAATCCACATCCTCTTCAATCGGCACCCCATTGTTCGAATAAAACAATTCGGCCATCTTCAGCGTGGGTATAAACCACTGATACACTATATTTTGATGATCAGCGTGCAGTCGGGGTATCGTGCGTAATTCCAATCCAAGATCTTGGAGATTTGGACTGCTGCTATTAAAATCAGATAAACTCCAGATCCGCTCCTCATTGAACTTATCGGCTATGATCTGTCCCACCTGTATGACGCCGAGCGTCTCATTACTGACATTAAAAGTCGTCTGATGATGATATAATCTAATCCCGGCCTCATGTGCAATATCAATAGCTTCTTGGGCCGCCTCAGCCGCTAATGTCCATTTATTAGGATCTTCGACCGGATTAAACAGCACTATTCCACGCTTATCGATCATATTGGCATAATCCTGATTACCGTTGAAAAACGGACTCGCTGCCGTAACCAATACTTTGGTCTTAATCGCTGCCGCAACCGGTTTAGTGATACGCCCCGCATCAGATACCGTATTATCCACTTGCAAATCCAAATTTGGTATGGCTTCGTCCAATAGTTGTACGATGTATGCCACGACCTCATCTATGGGCTCCCTATAGACCATTAATTCTTCTGAAGGAGCAGTGGCCGGTATATTTTCCCTAGCAATAGGAATGGGTCCATATAGTTGCATAAGATAGAAATGATAGTAGGCTTTCAAGGTCTTTACCTCAGCAATCCATTTTTCCCGCTCATAGCTATCCAAATCCCTTGCCTTGTGTACATTAGCAATAAAGGTATTACAATCCCGAATAGCTTTCCATAGCGCAGACCCACCTTCAATATTATGCCAATAACTATACAACGGTCTCGTCACATTATTTCCATTAATAGCCAACTCCCGGTAATATTGTCTCCAACGTTCTTGGGAACCACCATCAATAAATTGGTGAATCCAAAGATCGTCACCTGCGGCAAAGCCGGGGTCATAACGTGTTCCATTTCTTGGAATTTGATTATAACAAGTCGCTAATGCCCTTTGGGCACTCACCCTGTCCTTATAAGCATCGTCCATTGTGGCTATATTATCCGGAACAACATCCAGATATTTTTGGCAACCATACAACGAAATGCTTACTATAATGGTTAAAACTATTTTTATTAATGATCTCATAACTGACACGTAATTATAGTGAACACTGAATTCCAAAATTGTACACCTGTTGCAGGGGATACCCTAAACCGTTACCTCCCATTTCCACATCCCAAAGCTTGAACTTGGAAAAATTATATAAATTGGTTCCGTTTATATACATTCTTATCTTCTCTATTCCAATTCTTTTGGTCAAGGTTTCTTTGAAAGTATACCCCAATTCAACCTGTTTGATACGCAAAAACGATCCGTTACGCATAAACCAAGTACTCACTTTGGTGTTATTTGTACTGGCGATATCGCTCAATCGTGGCCAAAGTGCTTTCAAATTTCTATTATCTTCAGACCAATGATCATCCACATAGGCTTGGAGCAGCTGATTTTTTTGTCCGGTAGCTAATGAAACAAAAGGAGCTGTTGCATCTGCATCTATCCAAAAGGAAGATTTGGCAGACCCTTGAAAGAAAGAAGAGAAATCTACACCTTTGTAACCCAATGAGAATCCAAAACCATACGTCATCCGAGGAATGGTAGGATAACCGATAGGCACCATATCCAGATTCGTGATTACGCCATCCTGATCAATATCCTTATACTTGATGTCGCCGCCTAATACCTCGCCAAACTGCTGCGGCGAATTATAGGCCTCCTCATCATCGATAAACAAGCGTTCGGCAACAAAACCAAACTGTTGTCCGAGGGGTATGCCCACACGGGAGCGCCACGGAAATGCGCTGTAATTGGGTTCTTCATATTTGATATATTTACCTTCCGCATAGGTAAAATTCCCCCGGCCTGAGACAAACCAACCATTGGCAAAGTTCTTATTCGCCTCCAAGGAAATGTCGATCCCTTTACTCTCTGCTTCGCCCACATTCGCTTGCGGCAAAACAGCCACACCCATTGTATTCGGCGTATGTGCCCGTGTCATTAAGATATTGTATCGATGCTCTTTGTACAGGTCAACCACAAGATTAGCCATATTGAAAAGTCCTATCTCCGCACTGAGGTTTAATTTCCGTGATGTCTCCCAGGTAATATCCCGGTTCTCCAGACGTCCTTCCGTCACGCCATTTATCCTATTTCCAAATTCAGACCCAAAGGTATACCCCGCCGACGATACATTTGGATTGATTTCCGACAAATAGAAAAACCTGTCTTCCAGACTACCGATGGCATCATTCCCCACCAGGCCATAGGTTCCACGCAACTTCAGATTAGATATGATCCGCTGTATATTGCCATTCCAAAAAGGTTCTCTCGACACATACCAAGCACCCCCCACGGATGGGAAGAAGCCAAAACGATGCTCTTTAGCAAAACGTTCGGAACCATTATACCCAAAATTCCCTTCCAAAAAGTATTTGTCTTGAAAGGCATACGTAAAACGCCCAGCTAATCCTAGGTTTCTTCTGGCTAGTGAATTTTGTAAGCTACCGGCATTCGCAGAAATTTTATTCTGCATATTATAGACCAACATACCACTGACCGAATGGTCTGTCCCAATATCTGTGCTATAGCTCAAAATACCCTGAAAATAATCTTCGGAAGTGATCTGTTTGGAATCTTCGGTATAGGTCAGGTACTCGTGTCCAGATGTGGGGTTCAGGTTAGTCAAGGTGTACTCCCCTGTTTGCTTGTCATAAGCCGATAAAATATAATAAAACGGCGTGTACGTACGGGATACCTGATAATAATTGTACCGTGTGGTATTGTACATTCCACTGGCTTTCAATCCGGGTAAGATGAAATCCAGATCCTGTTTGACTTCAAATTGCGCTAAAAACATGGCATTGGTATAATCGCGATATCCCCGCATGAGATTTGCATAAGGATTTAAATACTCCCCTGCGCCAGCATTTCCAAACAAGATATGCTCGGTCGTGAGATTCTTAGCATCCGGCTCATAATAGGCGGGAAATAATACCGGATCCGTACGGATAATCTGTCTATAAAAGTCTGCGCCTGTACCTAAGGGGCCTGTATAGTCTGTCCAGGTCGAATTAAGACGAACAATCGCTTCGGTCGTTTTGGTCAGGTTGATATTCACATTGGAACGTAGTCCATACGTTTTCAGATCAATACCGTTGTTAAAGTTGTTTCGGTTATCTACTTTGAGCATACCGTTATCCTTATTGTAAGTCGCAGCTACATAATAACGTGCGACCTTTCCACCACCATTCACATTTAAGTTGAGTCGATTATTAAAGGTCCGGTCTTTTAACAATAAAGATTGCCAATCTGTTGCCGGATAAATCATCGGATCTTCACCAGCCATCGTCCGTTCTATTTTTTCCCATTGATACTGTCGTGTTCTTCCCCTCGTTAAACTCGACTCATTTGCCAGATTCATATACGTAATCGGATCGGCTAATTCAATATTTCGCGTAGGTTGTGAAGCCGATGTTTCATAACGTAAGGAAATGCTTGCTTTTCCCTCACGGCCTTCTTTGGTGGTAATTAAAATCACACCATTAGCCCCTCTAGCACCATACAAAGACGTGGCTGTAGCATCTTTCATAATCGAAAAACTCGCCAAATCATCGACTTGCAAGCGTGCCAACTCACTGGCCGGCACTTCTACCCCATCCACCAAGATCAGGGGACGATTGGAATACCCAAAACTGGTTACTCCACGAATAAAAAAGTCTGCGTTATCAGCGCCCGGCTCTCCACTTTGCTGGAAAGCGATCAAACCGGCAACACGACCCGCTAAGGCAGTTGTCAAGTTACTCGATGGCACTTTCAACTCACTAGGCTTTACCGTTGTTATGGCTCCTACTACACTTTCCTTCTTCTGCTGCCCAAATGCGACTACTGTTACTTCGTCCAGTTCATCCGTGACAGGCTGTAACCTCACGTTAATTTCTGTTCGACTCGCTATGGGAATCACCTGCGTTGTATAGCCTACATAACTAAAGACAAGCTGTGCATCCCTGCCCACCATAATCTCATACTTCCCTTGCTCATCAGCCAGTACACCACGCGTGCTGCCTTGCACGGTCACTGTAGCTCCCTGTATGGGCTCTTCTTTCTCATTCAAAATCTGTCCTCTCACCAGATGTTCTGTTTGCTGCGCGGACAGCAATGTAGAAACCCCTAGCAAAACAAGGATATTTAGCAGCGTCCTAAGATATGCTAAAATAAATGTTGCTTTTTTTAATGGTAGCATTGGTTGAATTATTAGTAGTTCTGTATTTAAGTTTAATTTATATAGCTCGTTAGTCGATTCAGGTTTGTCTTCTAACGACCCCTTATACTATACAAAGATAGAATCGTGTCTTCCACAGGACTACTATTATTATTCTCTTATATGATATTATATTTTAATCTCTGCTATAAAATCTCGGTTTCTCTCCTGTGGAATAGCAAAACTTAGATCAATATATTAGGCTATGCTACTTGACAAGCCAAGGAAAGTGTTATTTAATTGGTTACATATCATTTTAGTAGCGATTTTGAAAAAGAAAAAAGTCAATGCAGCTACATTGACTTTGTCCTCATGGCAGAAAAATAGATTATACTTATTGAGTCGAAACACCAAAATTGATATATTTCACTTCCATATATTCATCCAGTCCGTATCGTGATCCCTCTCGACCGACGCCAGATTCTTTGATCCCGCCAAACGGTGCTCCGGCAAAAGAAATTTTCCCCTCGTTCACACCCACCATACCTGCTTCAAGCGCTTCAGCAACACGCCAGCAGCGATGCACATCATTGCTATAGAAATAAGCAGCAAGCCCGAATTCCGTATCGTTCGCCATTTGGATAGCTTCCTCTTCGGTCGAGAATCTAAACAGGGATGCTACGGGTCCAAATGTTTCCTCTTTGGCAATTAAAGCGTTTAATGGGACATCTGCAAGTACCGTAGGTTCGTAAAACAATTCTTTGATAACCTTCCCTCCCGTCAGTATACGAGCACCTTTGTCAACAGCATCGGTTACATGTTCCTGTACTTTATCCAATCCTTTTTTATTGATCAAAGGACCAATTTGTACGTCATGATCCAAACCATTACCCACTTTCAACGCTTTTACAGCCTCCGTTAATCGCTCTGAAAATTTATCAAAAATGGAATCTTGCACCAAAAAGCGATTAACGGCCACACAGGTCTGTCCGGCATTGCGAAACTTCGCAAACATAGCACCTTCAACAGCAGCCTCGATATCTGCATCGTCAAATACAATAAACGGCGCATTGCCTCCGAGCTCCAAAGAAATCTTTTTCACATTTTCCGACGCCTGTTTCATCAATGTTTTACCCACAGCAGTCGATCCGGTAAAAGATAGCTTTCTGATCAACGGATTCGTGCTGAGTTCATAACCTATACCCGAAGAATCGGTACCGGTCACCACATTTAGTACGCCGGTAGGCCAGCCGGCTTTTTCAGCAAGCATAGCGAGCGCTAAGGCGGTCAATGGTGTCTGTGACGCCGGACGGTGTACCACTGTGCAGCCTGCTGCAATCGCCGGGGCGATTTTTCTCGTGACCATCGCTAACGGGAAATTCCATGGTGTGATGGCAGCAACAACCCCCACGCCCTGTTTAATCGTTAGTATTCTGTTCGACATTTTCGGCGCAGGCGTGGTCTCTCCGTAACAACGCTTACTTTCCTCCGCAAACCACTGCACAAAAGAAGCGCCATAATCAACCTCGCCCAAGCTGTCAATCAAGGATTTTCCGGATTCCAATGTGATAATCTCCGCCAGTTCCTGTTTATGTTCCATGATCAATCGATACCACTCTTCTAACATAGCAGCACGTTGTCCGACATCACTCAGCTTAAAAGAGCACCAAGCTTTATAGGCTACGTCTACTGCATCATGTACGTTGGACACCGTTAGATTCGTTACTTTTTCAATAACGGTACCCGTAGCTGGGTTTATAACGTCGAATGTATCTGTTCCTGCTATCCATTGTCCATCGACAAAGGCTTTATTTTGCATTAATTCATTTAATCCCATTGTACAAATTTTATCTATATTCAATACCTTTACTTCATCTTAAAAAAGTAAAGGTACATTTCTTATAAAACTATGGGCTTCGATAATTTGTTTTTATCGTCTATTGAAATAAATCAACGCTATCTTCTCCTCGCCACAACTTCCCATTCATCCACAACTTTTCCTTCCACAACTACCAACAATTTATCATAGAGTGCCACTGTCGGGCAAATATGGATGGGCAGAGCATATAATACATCGCCTACTTGAAAGCGATGATTTACACCAGCTTCTAGTACGAGATGTTCTTCGCTATGGCTTACCGGTTTTAAATGAGGAACATTTAGAAAAAATACCCTATTCTCCAATGAATTTTCGGATGCTATGGCTTTATAGCCCAAATCAACACAAATCGTATTTTCGGACGGTAAAGAAACGACACGTGTCATCAGTACAGCTGCCGGAAGAAAATTTTGCTCCGGCAGCGTATCTGCATACCCTTTATCCCATAACACGAACGTACCTGGACTGCATTCAACCTCCGGATATTGTGCATAAATCGGAAATGAAGGTGAACCGCCGATAACCACGCGGGGTTTCGTAAAACCTTCATCCAACAATCGCTCTATTAACCTAGCAATAGGCTCATAATTCCGATCACAAATATTTTTACGCTCTGCTATATCTATTTCGCGAACATGACCATCATACGCGTGAAACCCCTGCACATTTAACCCAGCGATCTCGCTACTTAATCGGTATAGTTCGAAAGCATCATCCGGTAATATACCTGTACGACCCATACCAATATTAAGGTCGATGAATACATCTATCTGTGTCTCGTTTTGAACAGCGATAGCCGAAAGTTTCTTTACCGCATCCGTATGATCCACAATAGCTGAAAAACGCGTCTGGGGAAAATGCTGAACCAGTGTCGCAAACCGCTGTAATTTCGCGCCATGTAGCGGATAAGCCAACAACACGTCCGGCGCGCCGCACTCCCCTAACATCTTGGCTTCGGCAATCGTTGCGCATTTAAACTTACGAATACCTGAATCTAGCTGCAATTGGGTAATTTCTTTCGTTTTGTGCGTCTTGGCATGAGGCCGCAATCTATTGATGTCATCAATCATGCTTTTAAGCGCTTCGATATTATGTTGGACACGATTTGGATAAACCAATAGTGCCGGTGTATCTACCTGATTTTCTGCATGAAGATTATACCAGTTCATTTTTATGTTGCTCAATTTGTTTCAACAGTACATTCCTAATTTTAGCTTCTGCTGATTCCTCTAGAAAACTTGTTCGACAGCGCCAAGTCTCATAACCTCCCAAAGCAATTTCATGTTGTGGAGGTACGTATCCTACATAGTCATTGGCTAAACAAACGGTAAAATATCTCCCTTGCGGTGCCGACGCTTTCAATGCCAACCCGGTCTCCGCAAAAAACTCTCCTCCTAAAGCACCTATTATGCCTGTACCTATGCGAAAAGATTGGATGTAAAACTCCCTTTGTTCGGGAAACTCTGCTAATAAAACCTGCTCGCGGGCATAAATACGTCGATAACCGTCCTCATTTAGCGTAATATACTCATAGTCCGTATCCATAACCATTTGCTTTGCATTCTCCAATTCTTGTTCAGGCAGCTTTCTGATACCCACAGGCAGTTCATCGTACAATGCTTCCAAAGTCGGACATTCTTCCCATTGGAGGTTCTGTAAGTTCTGCAACACTTTATCTGCTAAATCCCAACCGATGTATTCACTTTTACGATGCTGCTCCTTTGGATAACGATCCGCCTCCATAAAATCCCAGATATTTATTTCACCACTGGTACCGTTACTCATCATCGCCACAAAACTATCATCGCCTTCCGACAGAACCTCTTCAAGTCGTTTCGCAAAACAACCGAAATAATCCGCACTGATGGTTCCCCGGTCGGTATCACCTACATAATGTAATGAATAATTGGCTAAGATTGCTATCCATCTATCATCCAGTCCTTTAACACCCAGATAAGCTAATTGCGTATCGGGGATAGAATTTCTTTCTACAATGTGCTCTTCATCTCCAAACGGATTGGTCTTCACCAAATCATAACCGCCTATCACAGGATTAAATGCTTTATATTGGGGAGCCATCTTGTATCTTCTACACAACACATGCTCTGGTGCATCTACAGTGCCAAAAGCTATTTTCGCTTTACGAAGATTAGGTAATGTTTCTATAACAAGATCGACCAACATCCTATGAAGATTGCTCCTATAAGTGAGATCAGCATGCCCCATCAACAAATCTACAATAGCACCTGCTGAATGGGTATGCGTACTGGAAATTAGTACGTGGGATTTGGGTATTCCCGTTGCCTTATGGATATCGGCCTTTACTTCATCTAAAAAATCCTGTTGCATAGCGCAGATATCCACTACGACAAACACCAATATCGTATCACGTTGCTTTAGCACGACAGATTTTGCATACAATCGATCGTGTATTTTATTGACATATCTCGTTTGGAACTCTCCGTTGATCAATGTGCCTAACGGTGGCGTAATGTCTTTTTGTAAAGCCGCAGCTTGAAATGAATTGTTAGCCATTTTTTTCAATATTACATTCGGCAAATGTAGTTCACCTTATTTCAAAGCATTTCTCAAAAAACGCAACCAATTTCCGTGAAATATATTGTCTATATCCTGCTCGGTATAGCCTCGTTTGGACAAAAGATACGTATATTTTTGTAAATCCGCGATGGAGTCCATGTCCCATGGAGACTGCTCCGTACCAAAGATGCCATCCAGATCACTTCCGATGCCGATATGCAACGAATTTCCAGCTATTTGGCAGATGTGATCCCAATGGTCGATGAGCATTTCCAATCGGATATCCAATTGCCAGGGATCGGAAATCGTATCGATAAATCGAATATCCATCGCCCAACAATCCAGCATACCGCCGATAACGGCATCCCGCTCGATCAATTGCTTAATTTGCGTATCGCTCAATTGCCTTTGATTGGGAACGATTTTACGTACATTATGATGGCTGGCCCAGATTGGTCCTGTATATTGTTCCATAGCTTGTGTAAAGCCTTCGTCCGTTAAGTGTGTCACGTCCAATATCATGTGCAGCTCACCCATAATCTTCATTACTTCCAACCCTTCCGGATGGATTCGTCCTGCTGTCTTTGTGCCGTCCGCATACCGCCCTAGCCCAAAATGAGACAATCCTACAGCCCGCAAACCATACCTATAAGCCTCATGCAAATAGTCTGGCGTAACCAGCGAATCCGCACCCTCTAAGCTCAATAAAAAGCCTACCGGTTTGGTTTCATCTGCAATCGTTACGTCATTCCAAAGCTTGATATGAGCATCCAAACCTTTTTTATCGACAATCTGCACCATCTCCCCCTGCTTCTCCATTTCCTTGTACCAAGTCAATTGTGCTTGTGTCATTGCCCAAGCCTGTGCAGGTGAATTCCACCCCGTCAATGCACTGTTGAACGGGTTGACACGAGCCAGTTGTGTGGCCACGATAAAACCCACTTTACCCTTCCTTAACTCCGGCAGACAAACAGTACCCTTACCTCGATCCGGCTTGTCTTTCATATTCATTTCTTTCAAACGGATATGTTCTAAAGGCATAGTCAGGTCACGGTTCCATTCCAAGGCGTTCATAGCCAGGTCTAAATGGGCATCAACGATCAAGCGGCTCATGAGGGTATTTTATAATTAATTGCTGTATTTCTTCGCTAAACTCCTTGAAAATTTTCTGCCAATGTTCCTTTTCTTTTGGATCATAGCTATAAAATCCTTTACCGTTATCCATTCCCGTCTCTTCCTTATCTCTCTTTTCCTGCAAAATTTCGGGCAGTGCCATCATGTTTGATAATTCCCTGTTCAAATCTTGCATCACCATGCCGTAGGCGTACGTTCCCATCAAATCCATGTATCTGAAATTTCCAACAAATGGCAGATAAAATCCGGCATCATTCCGACAGGCTCTATCCACACTTTCGACGGATGCAAAATCATTCTCCACCAAATAGATTCCTTCACGCAGCATAGCGGCCATCATTCGCGCGCGTATACTAAACCCATGCTGTACAACGTACGGGTCTTTTTTCCAATATGCTTTCAGCCATTTTTTTAGATCTTCGAGGTCAGCAGGACGCGTGTATTGATTAACGACGATTTCTGCAAAGAACGTCCGGTGTACAGGATATGTCCAATTCAACCCCAATAGTCTCGTCCTATTACGCATCTGCGTTTGTATCTCATCCAAACAAAGTGCCTCCAAGTTTACCGTTATAATGGTATCGTCGTCGCATCTTTCCTCTACTTTTCTAATAACCTTCTGTTTCTCCGTTAATTGGTCATCCGTAATTAATATCACCAATCTACTATATATAGTCTCCGGCCAGTCGGTTATAATTTGTAGGTTTTTCTTATTTGACACATACTCCTCCATGGCAGCTGCCGCAGTTTGCTGATCATTGGTTAGTAGGAGCGCCGGATATCCTAAAAGCAACAGATCAGTTACAATGCTATAAACGAGTTTATCTTGACCGATGACCATGATCGGAAACGTCATTCCATTCTTCACAGCCATATCATTTCAACTCTTTTAAAACCGTCTCACTTATTTCAATAGCCTGATCGATATCATCCTCGGTATGTACCGCCGAGATATACCAAAGTCCACGACCGATAACACGGATACCACGATCATGCAATCGAGCGACGAAACGTCCCAGTTTTGCTTTATCCGCTTGAAGTGTATCTCTATAATTCTTCACTTCAGGTAATGACGTAAAAGCCGTATTGAACATCGGCCCCACGCCTTGTACTTGCAAGTCCTGCCCTGCTTGTTTTGCAGCTTCTCGCAAACCTGCCATCAAACTATTTCCCAAACGGAACATACGGTTATGGGTATCCGGATCCTGCTCCAGCACAGCGATGGTCGCCAAAGCCGCTGCCACCGTTGGATTACTGGTATTCATCGTACCGGCATGGATGACCCTTGCTGACACAATTTCATCCATCCACTCTTTTTTGCCAACAATAGCACTAATCGGATACCCGCTGGCAATGGCTTTAGCAAAAATGGACAGATCCGGTGTAACACCGTAATATTGCTGTGCCCCTCCCAGCCCCAATCGAAAGCCGGTAATGACTTCATCAAAAATCAACGCTATTCCATAGCGATCACAGATTGTCCGTAACCCTTGCAAAAACCCTTCATTAGGCACAATGCATCCGTTATTACACATGATCGGCTCTGTAATAATTGCAGCCAATTCGTTATGCTTTTCTGCTACGACACGTTCTACTAAAGCCAAATCATTCCACGGAAGCACAATAAAATCATTTTTACTGTTTGGCGATAGCCCCGCCGACCACGGAAACACATTTGGATTATCTTCATCGCCCAACGCCTCAATAGATCCGGTACTGATACCCCAGGCGACATTATCCAACCAACCATGATAATGCCCTTCGAAACGCAAGAACTTATTCTTCCCCATCTTCGACCTGGCAACACGGAATGCCGTTTGAACCGCTTCGGAACCATCTAAGCAAAAACGCATCAGCTCTGCCGAAGGAATCAATTGGTTTAATTTCTCCGCTAATTCAATTTCTTTGATATGTTGGCCAGCAAACAATTGCCCTTCTCGGGAATATTTCTCTATCGCCTCCAACACTTTCGGATGGGAATGCCCAACAATTAACGGCCCTTGGCTTAATGTGAAGTCCAAGTAGTCGTTACCATCTACATCATATATATGTGTCCCTTCACCATGTGTATAAAAGATCGCATGAGGATGGTTGTATTTTCTGAATTCGGAAGACACTCCCCCTGCTAAGACCTGACTGGCTCTATCCAATAGATCCTTAGATTTTTGATAGCTTCTGTTCATTATATGTCTTTTCCCTTATATATTTCTCTGTATATCGTGTCGCTAAATGATAAATTTCCTTATTGAATTGCGCGAACGCTTCTTCCCAAGCTTTAGCTTGTTTCTCATTATAATCATAAAAGCCTTTACCACTGTGTATACCTCTCGCACGTTCTACCACCAAAGGCCGCATAAGATCTGGCACATCTGTACGATTGCTTAATTTTGGAAGGATGCTCTCAAAAGAATCGATATAATCGGCAAATCCCATAAAGTCCATTCGTCTGAAAATCCCCATTAAGGTTATCCATGAGCCCACATCATAGCGAAAAACCTTATCGGCATCTTCCATCGTGGCATCACCATTTTCAATTAACGTCAATGCTTCACGATAAACAGCATACATCAGCCTGTTGGTAATAAAACCCCGTATATCCTTTCTCAAAAGTGTAGGCTCTTTACCCCAACTTTTTCCTAAATCCATCACCCGCTTGGCTATATCTAAATCTGTCTTCATTCCACATGTCACTTCCAAAAAGCGCGTCATATAAGCAGGTTCTGCCCAATGCACACCGATAAATCGACTGGGATTGGACACGAACTGTTGCAGATCGCTGATGGGTATTGCTGAAGTATTGGAGGCTATAACAGTTTCTTGAGATACATGGTTCGTAATCTGGTGATAAACCTTATTTTTGATTTCCATATCTTCAATTACACATTCCTGCACAAAGGTGCAATCCCTTATCTCTCGGTAATCTTCGGTCACCGTTAGGTTATGTACGCAGTAATCCAAACCTTTAGGTAGTAGATTAGCTTTGTCTGCATGCCGCAGCAACGTCACGATATGTTGGATAGCAGGATTTTTTTCTCCCGGTATGGGAGCTAAAGCCACGACACGGTAACCAGATGCTAGCAAAGAAACCACGATACTACTTCCCATTAACCCAAGCCCTACAACCGCAATTTGCCTATTTAAACGATCATTCATTTTCATGGGTATCGGGAAGCTTTACAATACAATCTATCTCTACACAAATTCCCTCTCCCAGCACGGACTGTACCGTTGTTCTCGCAGGTTTTACGTCTCCAAAAAAGCGTGCGTATACATTATTAAATCGACTAAAATCGTCGATATTAGATAAATGAACGGTACTTTTGATCACATCATCCATCGTGGCACCCGCAGCTTGAACAATGGATTTTATATTTTCCATCGTGCGGTTTGTTTCTTCTTCTATGCTCCCTAGGATAAAAGTAGAGGTTTTGAAATCCACCGAGGCCTGGCCGCTGATAAAAAGAAACCCGCCCGCAATAACACCATCAGAATATGCTCCGGTAACGAAAGCCGCGTCTCTATCGGGGTGTACAATTTTCTGCTTACTCATATACAATGTTTTGGTTTAATTTATGTGTATACTGTATAGCAAAAGTACATTTACGGCATGCTCAGGTCTATTACATTTGTGCCTAATTGTAGTACTATTTTTCAATCGGAAAAATATGGAATTAGATTCCATATTTTTCCATCAATATACTTATATTAGCAATATGATTCCTCGCGCAGCAACAGAAAAACTGTTACAATTAGCATCTCTATTCAGAGCGGTTGCCGTAATCGGTCCAAGGCAATCGGGCAAAACCACTTTAGTGCGCTCCTTGTTTAAGGACAAGCCTTATGTTTCATTAGAAGATCCCGATACCCGGCAATACGCATTGGCGGATCCTCGCGGTTTTTTAGGGAACTATCCCGATGGAGCTATTTTGGATGAGGTACAACGTACACCCGATTTATTCTCCTATTTACAGGGCATCCTCGATCAGCGCAACAGAATGGGCGAATTTATATTAACGGGTTCAAACAACTTTTTACTACAACAGAATATTACGCAAAGCCTAGCCGGCAGGGTGGCTTATCTACAGTTATTGCCTTTTTCATTACAGGAATTATATAACCGGGATGCTCCCGAATTAATGAAGCAGGATACGGTGTTGCTACAGGGAGGTTATCCGCCGCTATACGACCACGGTATTCCACCAATGGACTGGTTCCCTAACTACTTACGCACCTATATCGAACGGGACGTACGGCAAATCAAAAATGTTACGGACCTGATTGTTTTCGAGCGATTCGTCCGTTTACTCGCTGGCCGATCCGGACAGGAGCTAAACATCACGCCATTAGCGGTAGAAGTTGGGGTAGATATCAAAACAATACAATCGTGGATAGGTATCCTTGAAAGTAGTTTCATCATATTCCTACTCCGCCCACATTTTAAAAATTTCAACAAGACCATTGTCAAAAGACCGAAAATCTATTTCTATGACACGGGCTTGGTATGTTCGCTGCTGGGAATAACACAAGAAAAACAGTTGGAAACACACCCGCTTAGAGGAAATATATTCGAAACTTGCGTAGTTTCAGATTTAATCAAAAAGAGGACAAATAACGGGAGGGAAATCAACCTCTATTACTGGCGTGACAAAACAGGCCGTGAAGTAGATCTCGTGATTGATAATGTCGACCACCTAACTCCTGTAGAAATTAAATCCGGGAAGACCGTCCATACTGATTTCTTCAAGAACCTTCTCTACTGGATGAAACTTAGTGATACAAAAAACGGCTTTATCCTATACGGAGGCGACCAAAATCAATCCCGAAGCAGTGGAATACAGGTGAGCAGCTGGCGTGACTTGACCTTGGAAAATTTTATGTCGTAATTTATTTTTACAGCTGTCAAATTTCTACTTCAACAAAATATTAAACCGTTCCCAAAAACCGTCTACAGGTAACTTTGCGGTAAGCGTTAGCTTCTCATTTTTTATAGGGTGAATAAATTCCAAAGAACAGGAATGTAGACAAATTGTACGACGAAGGCTTCCACGTGGGTATCCATATTTGTTGTCCCCTACGATAGGGCAACCCATATATGCCAATTGGGCACGAATCTGGTGTGTACGTCCGGTCACAGGTTCTACTTTCAATAGATAATAACCATCAAGAACACCTAAAACCTCGTAATCCAATTGCGCAAAGCTCCCTCCCTTTACTTCTCGGTCGTAGGCTTTAGTGATCATTTTTTTACGATCCCGCAGTAGCCAGTTTTTTAATGTATCCGTATCTTTGGGTGGACGATTACGTACGACGGCTAAATAGGTTTTTGATACTTTCCGGTCGTGAAACAAACGGTTCATGCGATCCAGACCTTTACTCGTTTTTGCAAAAAGAATCATACCACTGACAGGTCTATCCAATCGATGGATAACACCTACAAAAGCGCCGTTTGGCTTTTGGTATTTGGCGGTAAGATAGGCATTGACCATATCTTCCAATGATTTATCTCCCGTATCATCTACTTGCACAATATCACCAGCTCGCTTATTGATCGCTATGTAGTGATTGTCCTCATAGATAACATCTTTATCCGTTATTTTCATGAGATGACTTCTGCAAAGTTGTTCATTACACCTTTACATTTATGTCCTTACATCTTTAAAGAATCTTTAGTAGCCTTTTCCTGTTCTTTTTGTTGTTTCCGGAAATACCCCCTAAACAGAAAGTTGCTCTGCAACGCTTTCATATTTTCGTCGAGCTTATCGGTACTACCGTTCAGGTTGCGAAGTATCTGCCTAATCTCTTCCGCAGCTTCTGGATCATTTGTCAATACACCGATGGCGTTATTCTTATCGTTGAGACGCGCAGAAGTAGCATTCAGATTTTCCATTAACGTTGATGCTGTTTCTGTTACGCCTTGAAGTTGCGCTGCTGATTCCCTTAAGCTTGCGAAAACCGCCGTATCCGTTGTCAAATCATGGATTAGTCCTTGATTACTGTTTAATTTGTTCATCAAAACAACCAGGTTAGCAGAAGCTTTATTGACATCAGCCATCGTTTTGTCTAGCCCTTGTACCGTACTCTTTAATGACAGTGCAATGGTGGAATCTGTCATTAAAGCTCCCACCGTACCTTTTCCTTCCACCATTTGTTTGGAAAGTATGGCAAAATTCTTGGTTATCTCCACTAAATTTTCATTATTGGTTTGTAATGTTGCAAACATGGCGTCCGTGTCCGTACCACCCACCGATTTAATAACATCGCCGTCTCTTATCGGTGGAACCTCATCCGATCCTCCCACCAGGTTAACGATAGCATTTCCGATCAATCCATCGGAACCTAGCTTGGCGACGACATCTTCCCGAATAAACTGACTGGATTTCTCTTCAATGTGCATAACGACTTTCACATCGTCGATACTTTGGAACTTTATTTCTTTGACAATCCCCACTTTCACGCCCGAAAACCAGACATTGTTTCCCACCTTCAATCCTTTTACGTCATGGAAATAGGTCGTCACAACCAAATTCTTGCTGAATTTGTTTTGTTGCGTTCCCAATACCAGAATACCCGCTACCAAAATAATTAAACCAATCAGGACGAATAATCCAACTGTAAGCGAACGCTTCCTTTCGTTTGTACTCATATATCTTTAATCAATAAAATTATAATCATAAAAGGGTTTCACACGTTCATCATCCGTATCAAAAATCTCCTCGAACGTCCCCTGTCTTTCAAATTTACCATCCAACAGCATCACCATTCTATCCCCCACCATTTTTGCGCAGGACAAATCATGGGTAATAATAATGGATGAAGTTCTATATTGTTCCTGCACCTGGTTTATTAATGAGTTTATATCCAGACAAGTCAATGGATCAAGGCCGGCAGTAGGCTCATCATACAACATAATATCCGGGCGCAATATCAATGTACGGGCAATCCCGATACGCTTACGTTGTCCACCGGACAATTCTGAAGGCATTTGATTGATCGCTTGTGAAAGTCCTACACCTTCCAGCACTTCCTCTACCTCTTTATCAATTTCTGCTCTCGTCAAATTACGCTTATTTCTGACCAACGGAAATTCCAGGTTCTCCCGCACGGTCATACTATCATATAACGCGCTATTCTGAAAAGAAAAACCAATACGTTGGCGCAAGGCACGCAATTCCCTTTCATCTAATCGGTTAACTATTTCCCCCAACACATGGATGTCACCTTCGTCTGGTTTTAGCAATCCCGATATAAGCTTGATCAGTACAGATTTACCTGTGCCAGAGCGTCCTAAAACAACTAAATTCTCGCCATTAAATAATTGGAGATCAACATGACGTAATACATGCAGGTCACCAAACGATTTACTGACGTTATCGACGTGGATTACCACGTCGTCCTGATTGATATTTACTTTCTTCTTCTCCATACTTTATTAGCCAATCAAGGAAAGTAATTGAACGATAAGCAATTCTTCGATAAACACGAGGAACATGGACGATACTACCGCAGCATTGGCCGCCTTACCAACACCTTCTGTTCCTTTGGATGAATAATAACCAACATAAGTGCTTGCAAATCCAATGGTGAATCCAAAGACTACCGCCCGTAATACCATCGCGAAAACATCTTTGGCTGCAATCGATTCGAAAACTTGGGTAAAAAAGGCTAAAATACTTAAATCATCTTTGGTAGCTATACTCAAATATCCGCCCAATAAACCAATACCTGCTACATAAAAACACAGCACCGGAATCATCGTTGTCGTTGCAATGATGCGCGTAGATATTAAGAATTTTGTCGGGTTGGTACCTGAAACTTCCATAGCATCAATCTGCTCGGTCACATTCATCGAACTCAGCTCTGCTCCAATCTGGGAACCGACTTTGCCCGAAGCAATCAATGCCGTAACCAAAGGAGCTAATGCCCGAACAATTGCAATGGATATTAGATTCGGAAGCCAGGACGTGGCGCCAAAATCTTCGAGAGAAGGTCGCGATTGTTTAGTAAAGACAAAGCCTACGATAAATCCCGTCAAACTGATCAATGGAAACGATTTCCATCCGATCTCGTAACACTGACGGACAATCTCTTTAAATTCGTAAGGAGGAGATACCGCTTCCCGTAGGAAACTCATCATAAAACGATGGATTCTGGCGAACTCAATAAGTAGTTTTTCTATTTTACGTCCCATTTATGTATGAGGTTTTCCAAAGAAGTACTCGGCAAAGATAAAAACTTTTGTGAACATCAACACGATCGGCTAATTAAACCTTCGCTATTGCTATGCAGTCATAGTAATAAGATTGACGAAAGTTTTACTATTTAAAGACGAAGATCATGAGAAGCATAAAAACACCCACCTTACTGATTGCATTAATTGCATTTGCATTTAGTGTCTTCTCCCATAAACAAGTGTCTGCTCAACCTCACGGTTCAGTTTCATTTGATTTATTTTACAATGAATTATCTCCATATGGACATTGGGATCGCGATCCTGCCTATGGTGATATTTGGTTTCCAAGAGCAGAGGCTAATTTTCGTCCGTACGGTACAAACGGTTACTGGACGATGACCGAATATGGTAACACTTGGGTATCCGACTACGACTGGGGATGGGCTCCATTCCATTATGGCCGTTGGGTTCATACCAACTACCGTGGTTGGGGCTGGATTCCGGGTTATGAGTGGGGACCTGCTTGGGTAGACTGGCGAAGCGGCGGGGGTTACTATGGCTGGGCTCCTATGGCTCCGTCTGTGGGCGTTACCGTTTCTGTTGGTTTACCGATCAATTTATGGGTGTTTCTTCCCACAAGACGTATTTACGACCGGCATATACATCGTCACTGGGCTTATGGACGTCGTAACATTTACAACCGCACAACGATTATCAACAACACCTATATCGTGAACAATAACCGTTATTATGGCGGTCCAGCACGTCGTGATATTGAACGTCATATCGGTCGCCGCGTAGCTGTTCGAAACGTACGCACAACAGACCGTCCGGGTCGCGCACGGGTAGATAATCGTTCGGTATCCATTTACCGTCCGGATAGAGCTGCCAACACGCGGAGTAACCGGAATACGGTGCGTGCAACGGGATCAAATCGTAACACCCGCGCAACGCAATCGAACAGCGGCAGGCAGGAACGTTATATCGGTAACAACCCGAATCTCAATAATAGCAATCAACGTGTAACGCGCGACAATGCCACTTCCGGACGTACGCAAGGTCGCAACGTGGGCCGTACGCCGAATGGGAAAAGCCGCGAAGGTACGACAACACAGCGCCGCGCAGGTTCGAATGAGCAACGGTCAAGTGTTAACCGCAGTTCAACACAACGGAATCAAAACGTGACGCAACAACGAAGCCCTAGGTCAAGCAATTCCCGTGCTACACAACAGCGTAGTGAAGGAAACCGTCCGACGGCAACACAGTCGCGACAAAATAACAGCCGAAGCAACGTCGGGCGCCGCGCTGCACCTAATCGGAACCAGCAGGGACGCACAGCACCTAAGCAACAGCAGCGCCAACAACGCAGCTCTTCCACCAGCAGTGTGTATCAGGCGAGCCAACGCAGTAGCTCACCAGCGCAAGTGAACCGTTCCCGCAGCAGCTCTTCGAATAGATCCAGCGTACAACGCCGGAGTTCTTCTTCGCGAGGATCAGCAACGTCAAGTAGCAGAAGCAGCAACAACAGCCGCTCTTCGTCAGCCCGTGGAAGCAGATAAAAGTTTTCTATTTTATATTGATGCGATAGCCTCCTATTTTGCCAATGCAGATGGGAGGCTTCTTTTTATGTAATTAATTAATTCCTTACCTTTACCTATTTTTACATTAAAGGCTAACATGGCGACACTCACTTCCATTCTCGATAACGACTTCTACAAGTTCACGATGCAATTTGCCGCAAGTAAATTGTTTCCAAAAGCACAGGCCAGATACCAGTTCATTAACCGGGGACAGCACAGCTTTCCTACGGGTTTTGATAAGCTGCTAAAAGAAGCTATAGGCGAGATGGCTCAGTTAAAGCTGACGAAGACGGAAAAAGAGTTTCTACGCACCAAATGCCCTTACATCGAGCCGACCTATTTGGATTTTCTGGAAGGCTATCGTTACGATCCCGATGAGGTCCATATTACACAAACAGGAGGTGATCTATCGGTCACGATAAACGGCTATTGGTACCGAACTATTCTATGGGAAGTACCGATCATGTCGTTAATCTGCGAATTATATTATGAAGTAAGCGGCGAATCGCGTATCCCCAACGATAAGGTTTGTCAGGTGGTAGAAGATAAGATGGAGAAATACGACAGATTAAACATTACCATTGCCGATTTCGGGACCAGACGTCGCCATTCATATGGAGTACATGACCTGGTCATGCGTACGCTTAAAAACCACCCATCCCAAACCTTTATTGGCACATCCAACGTACACTTCGCCATGAAATATGAGACAACGCCCATTGGCACCCATGCCCATGAGTGGTTTATGTTTCATGCTGCTAAATATGGGTACAAGATGGCGAATCTGCTCGGGCTTGAACACTGGTCGGATGTGTATCGAGGAGACTTAGGTATCGCGCTTTCGGACACCTATACGACAGCGGTATTTTTCAAGCAATTTGATAAAAAATTATCCAAACTGTTCGATGGTGTGCGCCACGATAGCGGTGATCCCATTACCTTTGCCGAAATGACCATCGAACATTATAAAAAACAGGGAATAGATCCCCAGTCGAAGACCATCATTTTCTCCGACGGACTGGATTACAACAAAGTCGAAAATATCGTCGGTTTTTGCGAGGGGAAAATCGGGCACTCCTTCGGAATAGGGACAGACTTCACGAACGATGTCGGCCTACCGCGCATGAATATCGTGTTGAAAATGGTGGAGGCAAAACCCGAAGACGGCGACTGGACAGCAGTCATTAAACTTTCTGATGAGCCGGGCAAACATACAGGAAGTCCAGACGAAATTGCTATTGCCAAACAAATATTGAAAATAGAAGACTGATGGAGCGCGACGTATATGGAGAAGCCTTGTATGATTTTCACGTGCTCGGCGACTTAAAGAATCCTTTGTTGCTGCATAGTAGCTATGGCGATATAGAAGAAATGCCCATTGAAGTTTTTTTTCGGGACGAGACCGATTTTCCCGAACTGGAACATATTGCTCTTGCGCTGTGTGATGGCCACGTATTGGATGTCGGAGCGGGCGTCGGTAGCCACGCATTGTACCTACAAGATAAAGGCTTTAAAGTGGATGCACTGGAAATATCGGAAGCCGCATGTAGTATCATGAAGCAACGCGGCGTGCAGCACATCATCCGAGAGGATTTTTTTTCGTTGAAAACAGGGAGTTATGACACGCTTCTTTTCTTGATGAACGGAGTCGGACTTGCGGGTACGATCGCGGGTCTACGGGAACTACTCCGTCATAGCAAAAAATTGCTCTCGGAAAAAGGACAACTGCTCTTTGACTCGTCGAACATCTCCTATCTGTACGAGGAATACCGCATCCCCAAACCGGAACATTACTTTGGTGAAATTCGTTTCCAATACGAGTACAAAGGAAATCTTGGAAAGCCTTTTCAATGGTTGTATATTGACCAGCAGAAGTTGATTAAAATCGCACACGAAGAGGGTTGGGTTGTTCAGATTCTTTTTGAAGATGATAATGATCAATATCTGGTGCGCATGGAACCAAGAAAAGGATAACTTTATAACAAATTAATTCCTGCTATTCACATTAAACAGAAATTGCAGGGTAATCAAACGGATTTGATACGCTTCTATCCGAATGAGGTCCGAACAAGGTCCGTATGAAGTCCCTATTAGATCCTTGTTATTAGAAAATTTTAGTTAAGTGACACATAACAAATGCCCCATAAAGCTGCTAACTTTACGGGGCATTATATCATAACAGCTTGTTATTGTTAATAATCAATCAATCCATTCAAAACCCGTATACGGAACCAAAACGTTAGGAATACGTATACCTTTTTCGGTTTGGTTGTTTTCTAGGATAGACGCTACGATCCTCGGCAATGCCAATGCCGAACCATTTAAGGTATGAGCGAATTGCATTTTGCCATTTTCATTTTTGAAACGCACTTTCAGGCGATTAGCTTGAAAGGTTTCAAAGTTGGATACGGATGAGACTTCCAACCAACGTTGCTGAGCGGCACTAAACACCTCCATATCATAAGTGAGCGCGGATGTGAAACTCATATCCCCTCCACACAAGCGCAATACACGATACGGCAATTCCAATTGCTGCAACAACCCCTGGATATACGCATTCATCTCTTCCAATACTTCGTAGGATTTATCCGGGTGAACTAGCTGCACGGTTTCTACTTTATCGAACTGGTGCAATCTATTCAAACCACGCACATGCGCGCCATAGGAACCTGCTTCACGACGAAAACAAGGGGTATATGCACAATGTTTAATGGGAAACTGCTCTTCCTTCACAATCGTATCGCGATATAAGTTCGTTACAGGCACTTCCGCTGTCGGAATTAGATAAAAATCGTCACCACCAACATGATACATCTGCCCTTCTTTATCCGGCAGCTGCCCCGTTGCAAAAGCAGAATCTTCATTCACAAGAATCGGTACTTGCACCTCAGTATAGCCAGCCGCGACCGCTTGGTCTAAAAAGAAATTAATCAGTGCGCGTTGCAAACGTGCACCTTTTCCTTTATATACCGGAAAACCAGCCCCTGTTACTTTCACGCCCAATTCCAAATCCACGATGTCGTATTTGCTCAACAATTCCCAGTGCGATAGCGCTCCGTCCGCTAATGTGGGGACCACACCGTGTTCCAAAACGACCTCGTTGTCTTCGGCAGCAACGCCTATTGGGACAGACGTATGCGGCAAATTAGGTAACTGCACAATTTTATCGTGCAATGTTTGCTCGACCTCCGACAGCTTTTCTGTTAACTCTTTTACTTGTTCTTTATATCCGGACGACTTTGACTTCACCGCTTCGGCTTCTTCTTTCTTTCCTTGGCGCATCAAGTCACCAATCTGCTTGGCAGCAGCGTTGGCCTCTGCAGCAATTGCATCCGATTCGTTCTGAATTTTGCGACGCGATTCGTCCAGTTGGATGACTTCATCAACCAATTGCACATCTTTAAAATTCTTTACCGCTAGCCGTTCGATTACTGCATCCCTGTTTTCACGGATATAATTTAACTGTAACATAAATGAATAAGTAGTTTAGAAGCACAAAGATAAGAAGTGTAGACTGGTCTTTCTTTTTTTTCCGCAAAAAAAGAAACAAAAAAGCTCGTCACTTCGGATATTTGAGATAATGGATAGTACTAAGGATGAATTTATACAGACCTCAAACATCCGGATGTGACGTCCCTTGTTAAAAAGGGGATAATACAATCCGGACCTCCATTTTTAAAGAGAATACCAATAAAACAATCATAATACTGAAATTATAACATATAATATTTTAAATTATTAAAAATATTGTATAATTTAGAACCAATAACAATCATATTAACAATTATTTGATATACGCGTTATTATTAGTTTATACAACAATATTAAGTTTGTAGTGTAATTTAAAAAATAATAAAGATGTTAAAAGATTTAGAAATTTTCGAACAGGACATCTACCCGGACTTACAGGAGTTCGCGTACGATGGCGATGACTTCACAGATTTTGAAGACTAATCCCCCTCACCCCGAGGGGGATATTTTTTTAATAACCTATCACTCATAACTATTTCTTACCTTTGATCATGCTATATCTAGTGCCTACGCCTATTGGTAATCTGGAAGATATGACCTTTCGGGCTATACGTATTTTGAAAGAGGTTGATATCATCTTGGCTGAGGATACCCGTACCAGTGCTCCGCTTCTCAAACATTTTGGTATTGAGAAGAAAGTATTTGCACATCACCAACATAACGAACATAAGGCCGTAACCGAAATTATCCGGTTTCTGAAAGAGGGACAACATATAGCATTAATCTCCGATGCCGGAACACCAGCCATCTCCGACCCGGGTTTTTTATTAGTTAGAGAGGCAATCAAGGAGGGTTTGGAAGTACAATGCCTTCCAGGCGCCACCGCTTTTGTACCCGCATTGGTCAACTCCGGATTACCTAATGATAGATTCTGTTTTGAAGGATTTCTCCCGGTTAAAAAAGGACGCCAAACACGTTTAAAACAACTTACCGAGGAGAAGCGTACGATGATTTTTTATGAATCTCCCCACCGCATCCTCAAAACGATAGAAGAGTTTATAGCATATTTTGGCGAAGATCGGGAAGCTTCTATTTCAAGGGAACTTAGTAAATTGTACGAGGAAACGGTTAGAGGAACGCTTGCAACGCTAAAATTACATTTTGAACAACATCCTATTAAGGGGGAATTTGTATTTTGTGTAGGCGGGAAAACGTGAAATATGAAGAGTGAAAGCTTTAAATTTGAAAAATGAGTGTAGATAAATTTATTCAGGATGGACAGGACGCCAAAGTGGTGGAAAGAATCCATACGAAGATAGTAGATATGCTAACGGCGGGTGAGTATATACAATATATCTCGCTGCAAAAGAAACCTGCGGTGACGTTATTACCGGATAGCATCACGATCAGCAACAGGCGTATTTTCCTTTGCGAGTTTACCAAGCTGGGACTAGCAACCAACTTTGAAATTTTTTCGTGGAACGACATCAAGGACATCGCTTTTAAAGAGGAAATCTTCGGATCGAAGGTTACGGTCATACCTTTTACAGGTGAGAACCTGACTATCGATTATATTCCAAAGGTGCAGGCACGCAAATTGTACCAACTGATCAAAACAGCATTGGAAAATCCGTCAGGCCACAAAAGTGAAGAGCCTACGCCGACTGTTCTCGAGCAAAAACCACCTGAGCAGTTCACATTACCGGTACAACCTGTCGTTGACGAACCAGCTACGCGACCGGTAACAGCGGAAAACAAAGAGGATGAAATAATAGAACAGACTGGCATATCCGTTTCGGAGGATGATGAGCTGACACAAAAACTAAAGAAGCTAAAAACACTTTATGACCGGCAGTTGATCACACAGTCTGAATATGAGAACAAAAAATCAGAACTCTTATCACAACTCTAATTCGTGAAAAAAAATTACCTTTTAGCACTTCTAAGCGCCATAATTTTATGGTTGGGTTGGCCTCCCGTTCCTTATAGTAGCCCTTTGTTGTTTGTTGGCTTCGTACCATTACTGGTTGCTATCGAAAGGGTCATCAGAGGAAATTATACTAACAAAGGAAAAAAGATTTTCTGGTTAAGTTTTCTCACAGGCTTCGTGTGGAATACTGCGTCTATCTATTGGGTATATAATGCGATGAATGCATATTTGCCATCATACGTATCACTCCTGATTTCTCTTATTCCTTTTGGATTGGCTCCGCTACTAATGGCTGTCGTTTTTCGGCTTTACTACGAGTTGCGTAAAAAAACAGCTATAATCTATAGTTTTATTGGGTTGGTTTCGTTTTGGGTGGGCTACGAGTTTCTTCACCAATGGTGGGATTTATCTTTTCCTTGGATGACATTGGGAAATGGTTTTGCTAATTTCCATCAACTGATCCAATGGTATAGCTTTACAGGTGTCTTTGGCGGTACCGTATGGATTTGGATTGTCAACTTTTTAGCGTTTCTTTTGATCTGGCAAAAACGTGAAAAGATAGAGGCCTATAGCACCAAAAAGCTATCTATTGCTATTACGGCCGTTTTGATCTCGCCCATCACTATTTCCCTTATCCAGTATAATACGTACACCGAGCATATCAACCCGTCGGAAGTGGTCGTGGTTCAGCCGAATATCGACCCTTACGGTAAATTTGGCTTTATTCCTCCTTCAGAGCAATTATCGACACTATTGGAGCTATCGGAACGCGTTGCCAAACCGAACACCGAGTTTTTCTTATGGCCGGAAACAGCAATCTCGGCAGAGGGATGGGGTATTGATGAGGAACAATTTAGAAGCTATCCGGCTTATGAACGGGTTATCGAGTTCCTTGATAAATACAAAAATGGCAATGTACTGTCGGGTATAGAAAGTTATCAGATTTACAACTATCCAAAAACCGCAACTGCCAGAGATTTCGGAAATGGCACTTTCCGTGATCCTTTTAACGCAGCTGTGTTGATCGATCAATCGAGCAAACTTCAATTCTATCATAAATCCAAGTTAGTTCCCGGGGTAGAACAGCTTCCTTTTGGGGAGATACTGAGCTTTATGAAGCCTCTTTTTGCGCATTTCGGTGGCTCCACAGGAGGGTATGGCAGCCAGGCAGAACCATCGGTATTTTACTCCCAAAGTGGTATTGGAGCCGCCCCGGTTATTTGTTATGAATCCATTTGGGGCGATTATGTAGGCGACTATATTCGGAAAGGCGCACAGTTTATTGCCATCGTAACCAACGACGGATGGTGGGGCAATACTTCCGGAAAAGACCAGCACCTACTCTACGCCAAACTACGGGCAATAGAAAACCGTCGTTGGGTAGCACGATCCGCCAATACAGGTATTTCCGGTTTCATCAACCAACGCGGCGATATTGTCCAAAAGACATCCTGGTGGACACCCGACGCCTTAACACAAGAAATTAACCTGAATGAGGAATTGACTTTTTACACCAAAAATGGTGATTTGATTTTATACTTGGCTTTATTAGGGGGGGTATTTTCTATCTTTTTTCTTTTCAAGAAACGAAGAGAAATATCGAAATAAAGAACCATTTCTTTCGACAAATTCTCTACCTCTCTTTTCTTGATAAAAATCTTTCTTGCATTTCTTTTTCCTTGACGAAAAAGAAACAAAAAGTCAAGACTGAATATAGTTCTGCTATTTTTCTTTTTCTATTCCTAAACAAAATAAACTCGCTCCGCTTCAAACAAATTTTGTTCTTAACGGAATAGCATGCAGAAAAATGGACGCAGAACGATATAAGGCCATTTTACTCTGCATAATTGCTATTCATAATGGGTTGCGTTCTACTACGCATTGCACTACTCCTCCCTTAACTTTGACTGTCGCATCCAGATATTTGAGGTCTGTACAAATCCATTCTTAGCATTATCCACTGTCTCAAATATCTGAAGCGACGATTTTTTTGGTTCTTTTTTGAGGAAAAAAAGAACATAAAAATTCCTTAATTTTGCCCCATGCAAGTATATTTCGATAATGCCGCTACTACTCCATTAGATCTCGAAGTGATAAAAGTCATGACAGACACCATGCAGGAGCATTTTGGAAACCCCTCATCTATCCATGCACACGGTCGTCAGGCAAGAACTATCATTGAAAAGGCTAGAAAAACCGTAGCAAATTTATTAAAAGCTTCCCCGTCCGAAATATTCTTTACCTCCGGCGGTACCGAAGCAGATAATATGGCTATTGTCAGGTCGATGATCGATCTAGGAATTACACATGCTATTACTTCTCCCTTGGAACATCACGCCGTTTTGCATACATTGGAAGATTTAGCAAAAAGGGACATTATACAATTGGATTTTGTCGCAGTTGATGAACGTGGCAACGTTGATTTGGATCATTTACGAGACCTGTTATCTCACAACCCGCGCACCTTCGTATCGCTGATGCATGCTAACAATGAAATTGGTACATTAACCGACATCTATAAAATTTCTGAAATATGCCAGGAATTTAATGCGGTTTTCCATTCAGATACCGTGCAGACCATGGGCCATTACGGGCACGATCTCTCCACGTTGCATATCGATTTCCTGACAGGTGCTGCTCATAAATTCCACGGGCCAAAAGGAGTAGGTTTTATCTATATCAACGGTAAAAACAAAATCCGACCGCTCATTTATGGAGGTGCGCAGGAACGTAACATGCGTGGGGGAACAGAGAACGTCTACGGCATCGTGGGTCTAGCCAAAGCACTGGAATTGTGTTATCAAAACATGGAGACTCACCGGAATTATATTCAAGGGCTGAAAGATTATATGCGTGCTGAACTGCAAAATAACATTCCTCAGGTTACATTTAACGGAAATATAAATGCCGAGGATTCACTTTACACCGTCTTAAATGTATCACTTCCTTGCACAGAAATTGCAGACATGTTACTGTTTAGTTTGGATATTGCCGGCATCTCTGCCTCGGGAGGAAGTGCATGCAGTTCCGGTTCTCAGTTGGGTAGCCATGTACTTCAAGCATTGGGTGGCGACCAAGATAAACCTGCTGTCCGTTTTTCCTTTAGCAAATACAATACAATGGAGGAAATTGATTTTGTGGTGGAAAAACTGAAAGATATCTGTTCAGCTTGAAGAAAGATAAAGGCTTTTAATTAGCATAATGGAGTACGTAGCGCTCCGCCAGTTCACCGCGAATCTCTTTTCCAGACAGATCTAATTGTCTTAATTGGTCGGGTTCCACTTTATATTTGTAATCTAACCCCTCCAAATTAAGTTCTCCGTCCCGTAGTTCCCACGTGCCTGTTTTAGAAAAGGGTTCTACACTTTTGCCGACATATATATACTCTAAAGTGTAAGCCTTGTCGTTTGCCAACGTTAACGAGGTGGCGATAGCATCGCAATCCGTACAGGGGAGATTACCTCTGTATGTTCCGACCAACCGACCCTCGCTTACTTTTCCAAACTTGTTATTTTCAATATTGGCATTCGTTCGGGTATTCACACAACCAACGGCGACTAAGAGTCCTAACAACAATCCATTTATATATATCACGAGACGCATCATACCAGATTTTTGTTATTGATAACAAAAAAAGTACCACAACGCCTCCGTTATGTCTTATTTAACGTTTTTAATCGTCCCATTCATCTTCATCCATTCCCATGGCCATATTATAGGCACTCAACAGTTCTCCATAGGCATGGCGATTTCGTAGTCGCTGGGCAATCTCCATCCCCACTTTATAAATTTCCAACGCTTCTTCCCTCCTCCCCTGCTCTTCTAAAAATTTAGCAAAATGGTAATACGTTCCAATGTAGTCCGAATGGTTTGTCCGCAAATCTTGAAAACCGGCAAGCGCGTTTTCATTATCGCCCTTTTTTTTATACTCCATCGTTATAGCGTATTTTAAAAAAGGGTCATTCGGGCTTTCTTTTAAAAACTGCTGTAATTCTTTTAGTCTGTTACCCATGGTAAAGCAAAATTAATAAAATTGTTTATGGTTCACGATTACAAAATACTATGCATGCATAGAAAAATGACAATTTGCTGACGGCTTACAAAACATCGTTTCTTGTTTTTGGTTTTTGAAATTAATAGGTTTGTGTGAAGGCTAAAAAAAATATACTCCCATGAAGATACTTGTATGTATAAGCAATGTGCCCGACACGACATCCAAAATCACTTTTACGGATAATAATACGGCGTTCAATACGGCCGGCATCCAATACATCATTAATCCGTACGATGAAATTGCACTAGCCAAGGCTGTTGAACTTGCGGGCAATGGTCAAGGTACGATAACGGTTATCCATGTGGGCGAAGCTGCTTCGGATCCCACGATTAGGAAAGCTCTGGCCATCGGTGCAGATAACGCTGTCCGCATAGATGCCCGTCCACGTGACGCTTGGTTTGTGGCGAATCAAATCGCTTCTTATGCCAAGACACAGGGCTTCGCCCTTATCTTGACCGGGCGCGAATCGATTGATTATAATGGTAGCTTGGTACAGGGGTATATTGCAGAACTTTTGGGTATACCATCTGTCTCGATTGCTAAAAAGCTGGATATCGACGGCACAAGCGCTACAGTAGAACGGGAAATTGAGGGCGGTAAAGAAGTGGTACAAATTCCACTGCCGGCGGTTATCGGAACAGCAGAGGGAGTGGCAGAACCTAAAATACCGAACATGCGCGGGATTATGGGTGCGCGCTCAAAACCGCTCGAAGTTAAAGAGGCCCTTGATGTACCTGCATTATCCCATATCACGCGTTTTGACACGCCACCTCCTCGAGGCAACGTTAAGCTTATCGACAAAGACAACGTCGCTCAACTGGTTGAGTTGTTACATAGCGAAGCAAAAGTTATATAAATCTTCATCAAAGCGCTTATTATGGCAATTTTAGTATATATCGAAAATATCGCGGGAGCATTTAAAAAATCCGGATACGAGGCGGTATCCTACGCGAAAGCTATCGGAGACGCTATCGGTCAGCCTGTCTCTGCACTCAGTATCGGAAAAGTAGGGGCTGCATCTCTAGAGAGTATTGGTCGCTACGGCGTAAAGAAAGTAATAGAAGTGAATACTGAACAGCTGCACCACTTCGTCAATCAAGCATATGCGGCTGTTATCGCAGAGGTGGCGAAGAGCATACAAGCCACGACTGTCGTACTATCTAATTCCTTTAGCGGAAAAGGGCTGGCTCCACGTATTGCAGCCAAATTGGACGCTGCACTTGCTGACGGGGCAATTACATTACCCATCATCAAGGGAGAGGTCTGGGAAATAAAAAAATCTGCTTTCTCGGGCAAGGCCATCGCAACTCAGGAGATCGCTGCTCCTGTCAAGGTAATCGCCTTGACGCCGAACACCTTCGAAGCGGTAGAAGCGCCCACAATGGTCGAAATCGAAAGTTTCCAACCGCAAGTTGCCGCAACAGATTTATCTGCGGTTGTTAAGGATATCGTACAGGCAACAGACAAAATACCATTACCCGAAGCGAATATTGTTGTGTCTGCCGGACGCGGGTTAAAAGGCCCCGAAAACTGGAGTATGATAGAGGAATTGGCTGATGTATTGGGTGCTGCTACGGCTTGTTCCAAACCGGTATCGGATGCGGGCTGGCGTCCGCACGAGGAACACGTCGGACAAACGGGATTAGCGGTAAGTCCAAATCTGTATATTGCTATCGGCATTTCGGGCGCAATCCAGCATCTTGCGGGCGTAAACTCTTCGAAAACCATAGTCGTGATCAACAATGATCCCGAAGCGCCATTCTTTAAAGTAGCTGATTACGGCATCGTGGGGGATGCTTTTGATATCGTCCCTAGACTAATTGATGCGTTCAAAGTATATAAGAATCACTAAACAAACAATTGAAACAAAGTAAAAATGGTCGGGTTGTAATCGGTTACACCCGATCATTTTTTTTGAAGGTTTTTATTTTGTCCCGAATATTTACATATTTGTATTATAGTTTAGGCATTAAGGATGAAGAAAATCAAATTAGATATAGTGGGGTTATCGTACAGTCAAACACAATCTGGTGCTTATGCACTGGTTTTGGGGGAGATGGGAGGTAATCGTCGGTTACCCATTATCATTGGAGGTTTTGAGGCACAGGCCATTGCGGTAGAAATCGAAAAAATGCAACCAAGCCGCCCATTAACACACGATCTTTTCAAGACTTTTGCCGACAACTTCCAAATCAACATTCAGGAAGTGCTGATCTACAATTTGATAGATGGCATCTTCTTCGCGAAATTGGTCTGCTCTAATGGCGATAAAACTTTCGACATCGACTCTCGAACTTCTGACGCAGTTGCGTTAGCGGTACGTTTCGGAGCACCTATATATGTATACGACTTCATTATGGATGCGGCGGGTATCGTTATTGAAAGCAACGATTTTGCTTTTTTGGAAAACCTGGAAGGTCTTCCAAAAGAAAACACGATGACGACTGCAACTCCCACACCCGCGGAAAAAGAGCACGCGCCCAAATCACCTTATTTTAATATGAGCGACGATCAACTGGAGATTAATCTCAAAAAAGCAATCGAAGCGGAGCAATACGAGACTGCGGCTAAAATACGTGATGAAATCGACAGGAGAAAAAAGGGTTAAATTACGACTAACCATTGTAAGCTTCTTTCAATTTTTTGTTTGGGGAGCTTGGCTCATTACAATCGCCAACTATTGGTTTGGCACAAAACAATGGGATGGCACTCAATTTGGTGCGATTTTTTCCACCATGGGCATTGCGGCAATCTTTATGCCAACCATCATGGGTATCATTGCCGACCGATGGATAAATGCAGAAAAATTATATAGTATTCTACATTTGTTATATTCCCTAACCCTATTTTACCTGCCACAAGTAGATAATCCACAGACATTTTTTTATATTATGTTGTTGGCGATGGGTTTCTATATGCCTACGTTGGCATTATCAAACTCCATTTCTTACACGACACTGGTCGCGAAGGGATATGATGTGGTCAAGGTTTTTCCGCCTATACGGGTATGGGGCACGATCGGTTTTATTACAGCCATGTGGGTAGTTAATCTGACAGGCAATAAGGCGACAGCATATCAGTTTTATATCGCGGGAGCTGCCGCAATGGGTTTAGGACTCTACGCGCTTACGCTCCCTATATGCCCACCAAAAAACAGAAAGCATCAAGAAAAGCAATCGTGGACAAAAACATTCGGACTAGATTCATTTAAGTTGTTTGCAAACTACAAGATGGCTGTTTTTTTTATCTTCTGCATGTTTCTGGGAGGGGCATTACAACTAACTAATGCTTACGGCGACGTATTTCTGGATGAATTCAAGTTTTATCCAAAGTACACCGACTCTTTCGCTATTAAGTACTCTACGCTCATTATGTCCATTTCACAGATTTCGGAAACACTCTTTATTTTGGCTATCCCGTTTTTCTTGAAAAGGTTTGGTATTAAAAAGGTGATGCTCATCGCGATGTGGGCCTGGGTAGCTCGATTTGGGTTATTCGCATTCGGCGACCCGCAAACGGGTTTATGGATGATCATCCTTTCGTGCGTTGTATATGGGATGGCATTTGATTTCTTCAATATATCAGGATCTTTATTTGTCGAAAAATCTACCGCAGCGCACATCCGCAGTGCTGCGCAAGGTCTCTTTATGATGATGACCAACGGCTTTGGCGCCATATTGGGGAGCCTAATTTCGGGTTGGGTAATAGACCATTATTTTACGCTGGAATTTTTCAGTGTGGAGGAGCTGGCAGCCTATCTACAGACCGAAACGATGAATAGCACACTGCTTCAATTTATCCATTCCCGGGGGATATCGATATTGTCTGACGGCCTCCTGAGTGAACACGTTTTGTTAAAGGATTGGCGTGGGATATGGTTGGCTTTTGCCGGCTATACGCTTATAGTTGCTCTTTTATTTAGCTTTTTATTTAAACATAAACACGACGGGAACACCGACTAAAAGTGTAAAAGCCTCCTAAAATGTCGTTTTTCCTTCACGTTTACCTATATTTGTTGGTTAATATGGAACCATCATGACGTATTCCACCACGCAGGGAGTGAATAAATCTGATAGCTCCATTACCATTAAAGGACAGTTTACTAAAATGGAAAAAACAGACTTCATTAACATGGCTGCACAGCAAACCAGTGCCCTCTACGATTGGACATTTGACTTCATACAAAACGCGGGTTTGTCAGACAAACTTGCCCATATCGTTACCTCTGCTAGTCTACTCGTCATCGCTTTTGGGATACTGTATATAGTCAACTTTATCATCAGCGCTATATTTAACTCCGTTTTGACGAAGGTTATTAAGAAAACGAAGACAAGTTGGGACGATTTTCTGCTAAACAACAAAGTATTAAATAAACTTAGCTTGCTTATTCTCGTTATTATAGCACAACAAATGATACCGTTTATCTTTGTTGGATTTCCAAATTTCACAACGGGTCTGAATAAATTTCTCCATATTGTTGTTATTTTATCCGTATATGCGTTTATCAACAGCTTATTAAAGACCGGACGGGATATTTTGCGTACATCGAAAGCTTTTGTAGATAAACCTCTTGATAGTTATTTGCAAGTTTTACAGATATTTTTGATTTTTGTTATCGGTACGCTCATCGTTTCCATACTAACAGGTAATTCACCCTGGTCATTCCTCGTTTCGTTGGGCGCTGCGTCCGCTATCCTCATGTTGGTGTTTAAGGACACTATCCTCGGTTTTGTAGCCAGTATACAGGTATCGGCTAATGATTCTGTTCGCGTGGGCGATTGGATTGAGATGAGTAAATATGGAGCAGACGGTGACGTATTAGAGATTAATCTCAACAACGTTAAAATACAAAATTTCGACAAAACTATTGTAACATTGCCTACTTATACGTTGTTGAGCGATGCTTTCAAGAATTATCGAGGTATGCAGGATTCGGGCGGTAGACGAATTAAGCGCTCCATCAACATCAAGATTTCCTCTATTCGATACCTTACAAAAGAAGAAATTATAGAATTAAAGAAAATTAAGCTACTGGCCCCGTATATCGCGCAGCGAGAAGAAGAGATTCAGTCCTACAATCAGCGCACCGGCGTGGACGAATCCGTACTGGTCAATGGTAGACGTATGACCAACGTAGGCCTGTTCAGGGCGTATATAAATGCTTACGCGCAGCATAACCCAGATATACATAAAGGGCTCACGTTGATGGTTCGACAGCTAGCTCCAAATGAACACGGTTTGCCGCTTGAACTGTACATGTTTACGAATGGTACACAATGGACATTCTTCGAAAATACGATGTCTGATTTGTTTGATCATTTATTCGCAGCAATAAAATACTTTCACCTCGAGGTGTTCGAGCTTCCTGCTTCTGACGATCTGCGTTATCTTCTTGCAGAAGGAAATCTTTCATCAGCCGGACAAAAATCGGCGGATAGTTAAGTTCAATAAGTATGTAAAAAGCAAAAGGGTTGTCCTATCGTGGACAACCTTTTTGCTTTAGGCATGTTTCACAACAAGCCTGAACATAAACACTAACCATTAATTACACATTAATGACGAACAAAAATTACTCACCACAAAGGTGAACTTTTAATGTGAAGTGCTCATTAGCTTTATGTTAAAAAGGTAATATTGTTGCTAATCTTTTTTACCGTGCATTCGCGATATTTATCCGCTCTAAAACCGTTTCGATCGTCGTTTTGGCGGCGTCCATCATTTTTTGATTCCCCGGATAATCTGCATCCATCGTCACAGTTTTTCCTTTTTCCTTGTACTTATATTCCAGAATGTATCGCGGCACCATCCTTCCTTCAAGCGAATCTGCTCTATGCGTTGTCATATCATTGTCCACATTCCAAAATCCCATTTCCATCGCTTTACGGTGTAGAAAAAGTAAATCATCGCTCGTCAGCTTCAATTTCTTTTTAACGATTTCATTTTCACGATTGAGATATTGATAATCCTGCGTTGCCGAATTGTAGCTGTTTAGCATCGAATCCCGCGAACCGTATTGAATGGAAATATATTCAAAATCGGAATAACGAAAAGGTGCATTCTTTACCATATTGGAATAATAATAAACACAATAAATAAAAAAAGAACCGATAATACACAGTGCCAAAAAGATGGTCTTCGATCTTCTACTCATGACAAATCAATTTGTCGCAAAAATACACATTACGGCTGAACTTAGACAGGAAAGTATAGGCTTATTAAAAAGGGATTGTAATTTAAATGTTAGATTTTTGGTGTACCGGCGCGTACAAAGTATTTGTAATACCAGCTGTCTTTGATGTCAGAAATAATGACGCCTCTCCGTGTCGACACATGTACAAATTTATTATTATGCAGGTACACACCTACGTGATCTATGTTTCTTCCTCCAAAGGAGAAAAATACCAAATCACCCTCTTTTAATTGTCTTTCATATTTTCTTTTCACATGTTCGCTCATATCCCGGGAGCTCCTTGGTAAATTTTTACCATATACCTCTCTATATAAGATCCCCACAAAGCCGGAACAATCTATTCCTGAAGGTTGCATACCGCCGAGACGATGCGGACTCCCTAACCATTTATCGATGAAAGAATAAAGTGATTTGTTGTTCAAATCACGTGCGGAAACGCCTAGTATCGCAGCATAATTATCTATCCCAGAACCAGATACCGATTTACCACGTGCATCACTTGCGTCTGTAGGGATGCTCATATTAGGTGTGCCACGATGTGAGCGATTTCCATGGAGTACTTTTCTTTTGGCCCCACAAGACGCCAATAGAAAAACGGCCATAACCCATGATAATAGCGTAATATACTTGTATGATCGGTGCTGCATAGCACAAAAATAAACATCAGGATGCGTTTAACAAAGTTTGGAGAATGATTTTGTATCTTGCGCGCCAAAATGGACAGGGAACGAGTAAAAGGTATTATTGCTGTTGTTTTAGGTGCTGCCAGCTTTGGTATATTATCCACCTTTGTAAAAAAAGCCTATGCACAAGGCTTCACTTTGGGCGAGGTAACAGGTATCCAAGCGCTTTTTGGTATGCTACTCTTATGGATATTCATTGGAATGATGTTTATCGCTAATAAAGGCTACTTTTCCAAATATTCTTCCGCTTCACCGAAATGGCACATCATCGTCAGCGGGCTATCTACCGGTGCAGTCAGTATTTTGTATTACAAAAGCGTACAGCTTGTTCCGGCCTCTTTGGCCATCATTCTCTTGATGCAATATATTTGGATCGGACAACTGATCGAGTTTATTTTCTTCAAAACAAAACTTACGCGACGACAAACGATCGGTATTGCTGCTATCTTGGGAAGTACGGTTCTCGCGACAGGGTTATTAGAGCATGACTTTAAATCGGTCAGCATCGTTGGCATCGGTTATGGGCTTCTTGCGGCTACCGCTTACGCCATATTTATTATCGTCAGTGGACGGGTTGGCAACGATCATCCGCCTCTTCAAAAAAGTGCTTACATGATTATCGGGGCGTTTCTCTTGGTTTTTGTTGTATTGCAACCGTTTACCCTTTTCACCTCTTCGGTTTTTTCATCCCTATGGCGTTATGGATTGTTACTTTCCGTTTTCGGGACAGTCCTACCCCCTCTTTTATTCTCTTATGGAATCCCTAAAACAGGTGTATCGCTCGGAAATATATTGAGTTACATTGAACTGCCTGTAGCTGTTTGTATGTCCTATATTGTACTAAAGGAAGAGGTGTCTATATGGCAATTTATAGGGGTAGCCGGCATATTGGTGGTGGTGATTTTACTCAATATCCGTAAACGTTAGGTAATATTATGCATGTACCAATAATTCAGGCAATTCTTCGATCTCCACTTCACATTGTTCGGTGATAGCCGTGAATTTGGCCGGTATAATTTCGTTGACGAGTAACGGGTCATACAATGAACGTACTTTCACATAGTTTTTCGAAAATCCATGCATATAGCCGTCCTTAACATCACTCTCAAACAGCACCTCTCCGATTTTACCAAGTTGCTTTTCATAAAACGCGCGTCGCTTTTTCTCTGAAAGGATATGCAGCATTTTGCTTCTGTCACTACGTTGCGCACCGGGAACGGCTCCTTCCATCTGCGCAGCAATCGTATTTTCCCTTTCTGAATATGTAAAGACATGCAAATAGGAAATATCCATTTCATTTAAGAAATTATACGTATCGAGAAAATCTTCACGCGTCTCGCCAGGAAATCCCACGATAACATCTACACCGATACAACAATCGGGCATCAGCGATTTTATCTTCGCTACACGTTCTGCGTAAAGCTCACGCTTATAACGCCGGCGCATTTTCCCCAATAATTTATTACTTCCCGACTGTAACGGCATGTGGAAATGCGGCACAAATCTTTTAGATTGTGCTACAAATTCTATGATTTCATTCGCGAGCAGGTTTGGCTCAATAGAGGAAATTCGTATACGGTCTATGCCCTCCACCTCATCTAATGCTTTCACCAAATCCAAAAAACGGTCTTGCCGTTTTCCATCCCGTATCCCAAAGTCGCCAATATTAACTCCCGTCAATACAATCTCTTTTACGCCCGAGGCCGCAATCTCTTCCGCTTGCCGTACGATATCTTCAATTTTACCCGAACGGCTCGCGCCACGTGCCAATGGTATCGTACAGAATGTACACGAGTAATCACAACCATCCTGTACTTTTAAGAATGTACGCGTCCGATCGCCTATGGAATACGCAGAAACAAATTGGTGTGTTTCGTCTATTGGTGCGTTATGAACAACAGCTTTTTCTTGTTTCGTTAGATCGTTGATATGTTCGATAATATTAAATTTCTCAGCTGCTCCTAATACCATATCCACTCCGGGTATCTCAGCTATCTCCCGCGGTTTTAACTGGGCGTAGCATCCCACGATGGTAACATACGCATTTGGAGAATGCTTTAGTGCTTCTTTCACGACCTTACGACACTTTTTATCCGCATGATCGGTCACCGAACATGTATTGATGACATAGACATCTGCCTTACTATTAAACGGAGTGGTTTCATAGCCTGCTTCTTTGAAAATCCTGCCGATGGAAGATGTTTCTGAATAATTCAGTTTACATCCCAACGTATAAAAAGCTACTTTTTTGTTCATGACGATTTTGCAAAGTTACTTTTTTTTCCCTCAAAAAAAAGTAACCAAAAAAAACTCGTCGCTGAAAACCTTTGGCATTCTGGATAGTGCGAAAATGAAATTTCTACAGTTGCCAAAGCTTTTGAGGCGACCTAAAAAAATTAAGGGCAGGATAGTGCAATTGTATCCCCCTCCTTAACCTACGAATTCCACATCGAAGTTTTGAGGCGACCTTTTTTTATCTTAGGGAAAGGATGGTGCCATAGACACCCAAAGTCCACGATACGTGGACTACAATCGACATCGTATCGTTCCGCGTGATTTTATGAAGACGATTCCGCTAAAACAAAATTTTGTCTGAACGAAGTGAGTTTAATTTTGTTAAGGAATCGGCGAGTAAAAATAGCGGAACGATACAAGTCGTGATTTTTTTGTTCCTTTTTTTATCTAGAAAAAAAGGAAAGAAACAACTATCTTCGTAGTCATTATGAAACAATATCTGGATTTACTGAAACATGTTTATGAAAATGGGGTTGATAAGACGGATCGTACGGGTACGGGAACACGCAGTGTATTTGGTTACCAGATGCGTTTCAACCTCAACGACGGTTTTCCGTTAGTTACCACAAAAAAATTGCATCTTCGTTCCATCATACATGAATTGATCTGGTTCTTACAAGGCGATACAAATATCAACTATTTAAAAGAGAACGGGGTAAGCATTTGGGATGAATGGGCTGATGAAAATGGTAATCTGGGGCCTGTATATGGTTCACAATGGCGCTCTTGGCCAACACCGGACGGCCGCCATATCGACCAAATAACGCAAGTTATGGAGCAGCTTAAAAAATCACCTGACTCTCGCCGGATTATCGTCTCCGCATGGAATGTTGCGGAAATTGAAAACATGGCACTCCCACCCTGTCATGCTTTTTTCCAATTTTATGTTGCACCCGTGCAACCTGAAAAGGGCATAATGAAGCCACAGCTTTCTTGCCAACTTTACCAGCGAAGCGCGGATATCTTCTTGGGTGTACCGTTCAATATCGCATCATACGCTTTATTGACTATGATGGTTGCTCAAGTATGTGATATGGAAGTTGGTGATTTCGTCCACACATTAGGAGACGCTCATATATACAGCAATCATTTCGAACAAACGGAGTTGCAGCTAAGCCGAGAACCGAAGCCGCTGCCGACCATGAAAATAAATCCGGATGTAAAAAATATTTTCGATTTTAAGTTTGAAGATTTTGAATTGGAAAATTACGAGTTTCACCCTCATATTAAAGCTCCTGTTGCCGTGTAGGAACTGCGTGATGAACCATAAGTGATGAATGATGAGTGAATTAAAAATAACACTAATTGTTGCTGCAGCAGAGAACAATGCTATTGGAAAAAACAACCAGATGCTATGGCATCTCCCCGATGATTTCAAATATTTCAAACAGCATACGTTAGACCATTCTGTTGTCATGGGTCGAAAAACGTATGAATCCATTGGAAAGCCGTTACCGCAACGACGCAATATTGTTCTAACGAGAGATTTGAATTGGTCAGCAGACAATGTCGATGTAGCCAATTCGCTCGACGAGGTACTTACGTATTGTCGTGATGAAAGGGAAATCTTCATCATCGGCGGTGCCAAAATTTATCAACAGGCGCTTCCACTCGCTCAAAAGGTCCTGCTAACACGCGTACACACCACACTGAACGGAGACGCCTACTTCCCAGAGCTCCCACAATCCGCGTGGAAAAAGGTGAGTGAAGAAAGGCACGTCCAGGATGAACGTCATGTTTATGATTTTACTTTTGAAGTTTGGGAGCGGATGATATAGCCGCTTCAATTAACTCGGCATAAAAATCACCTTCTTTCATTCCCGCAGCCCGAACTTGTTGTGGTATAAAACTTTGTGGTGTCTGTCCGGGGATAGTATTAATTTCAATAAAGTAAAACTTATCTGTACCGGTCTCTAAAAAGAAGTCGACGCGCACCATACCTTTGCAATCCAAGCGGACATAGATATCCTGAATAATTCGGGAAGCTCTTTCTTTCTGCTCGTCTGTTAAGTCAGCAGGTGTGATCTCTTCCGTTAAGCCGGCTACATATTTTGCTTCGAAATCAAAAAACTCTCGTGTCGTGCGAACCTCGGTAGCGGGTAATACCACCAGCTCTCCTTTTGCATTTCGAAAAATGCCCTGAGAAAATTCACGACCTGTTACAAATTCTTCGACAAGAACCTGGCAGCCGGTATTTGGGGCGTCAAAAGCTTTATCCAATGCTTCTTGTAGTTCTGATAACGCTTTCACTTTTGACATCCCTATACTGCTCCCACCAGCATTGGGTTTTACGAAATAAGGCAAAATTAGATTTCGCTGCACGATCTCCTTAGCGTCTTCTCGATTCGTTCTAAACAGCAAAACAGATTTCGCCACATGCAGATCTTGGATACCGACGATAACCGCTTTGGTATACTCCTTATTCATAGTTAGTGCAGATGTCAATGCGCCGCATGACGTATACGGAATCCCAATCATATCAAGATATCCCTGCAACCGCCCGTCTTCGCCCGGCGAACCATGCAAAATAATAAAAGCAATATCAAACGTCAAGACATGTCCGTCGATATCCAACGAAAAATCCGCTCTGTTTACCGGAATTTTAATGCCTGCATCCGTCACGTGAAACCAAGTATCCAACGTGATCGTTATGGGGCATATATCATATTTGTCCTTGTCAAGTTGTTCCTGTACAAATGCAGCGCTCTTAAAAGAAACCTCTGCCTCCCCGGTATAACCTCCGGTAATTAAAGCCACTTTCGTCTTCATGTGTTGTTATATATTGATACCATTGACAGTCCAGAAGGGTTCATTCAACCTTATTAACCGACTAACTTCTTAATTAATGTTAAACGAGAACAAATATAACTTGTGTTACAGCGAAAAAAGAATAATTTTGTCTATTATATAGAAAGTTCGGTACATGGCAAATGTATCTTAATTTTATAGGAACAATAGATGTCGAAATTATTGCTGTATCTGCGAACAGATACGTTTAGAAAGAACTTAATTGGTGCCTTGATCGCATTCGCGCTGTTATTTTTAGGTATTTTCTTCGGGCTCAAATGGTATACAAAGCATGGCGTTTCCATCGAAGTGCCACAGGTAAAGGGTCGACACATCGACGACGCGATGAAGACGCTCGAGAAAGCGGATTTAGAATATTCGATCGACTATGTGTATCAAATGGATGCACAACCGGGACTGGTCATCGAACAAGATCCGGATCCTAAATCACAGGTAAAAACCGGAAGGACGATTTACCTGACCATTATCACCGAAACACCGCCAGAGGTAGCTTTCCCAAATATTATTGAGAAAACGTTCATTGAAGCGTCTGCGATTTTAAAAAACCAGTCTCTTAAAATCGCTGACACCGTATACATTGCGGATATCGCACGAGATGTCGTTTTAGATGTCAAATTTGGCGGCCAACCGTTAAAAGCTGGAAGGCTCATCCCAAAAGGATCGCAGATAACGCTTGTATTGGGTAACGGGCGGGGAGCAGACGACGTTGAAGTACCTAATCTTATTGGTTTATCATTGAGCGAAGCCCGATTTGCCCTTTCAGGTGTCGGATTGAGCTTAGGTGACATCGCATATTCTGGAACGATCACCGATTCGTTGTCGACAACAATCATTTCCCAACAACCAGATAGTACGGCTGGATTTATAAGCTTGGGCAGCGCGATAAACGTAACGTTATCTCATTCGTTACCTAACTAAAGAAACATGGCGGAAAAAAGAAGAGGCTTTCGGAACGCGTTCAAAATTATATTTATCTTATTATTGGTTCTAGGAGCCGTGGCTGCGTGGATAGGTTACCAGGCTTTTATAGGACCAAGTGTCACGGATAAGCAGGAATATCTGTATGTAAAGACAGATGATACTTTCGATGATGTCATGCGCGCGGTTACCGAACAACAGATCGTCAAGAACCCTGCATTTTTTCGTTATATAGCAGAGGCTATGGAGTATCCGAAAAGTGTAAAGCCGGGACGTTATAAGCTTACCGAAGGCATGTCCAACAGACGCTTGATAGGCAATCTTCGAGGAGGTTATCAGGAGGCAGTCAAATTTCGATTTGAAAATCTTCGTCTTAAAGAGAACTTTGCAGCTTTGCTCGGTAAAAACTTTGAAGCGGACTCAACTACTTTTATCGAGATTCTTGATAACGAAGAGCTTGCCGAATCGTATGGTTTTACGGTGGATAACTTCTTTACCATGTTTATCCCGAATACCTATGAGATATATTGGAATACCCCGCCAAACAAAATCGTCGCACGTTTTCATGAGGAATACAACAAGTTTTGGACAACCGAACGCAAGAAAAAAGCTGCAGCTCTTAATCTAACGCCTCAGGAGGTTAGTGTGCTAGCTTCCATTGTTAAAGGAGAGGCATTACATACCGATGAGATGCCGGATATCGCAGGGCTATACCTCAATCGTTTGGAAAAAGGAATGTTATTACAAGCAGATCCGACAGTAATCTTTGCTAATAGTGACTTTACTATTCGACGCGTACTAAATAGGCATCTCACCATCGACAATCCATACAATACATATCGATATAAAGGGCTGCCCCCGGGGCCAATTATGCTTCCCAGCATTGCATCCATCGATGCCGTCCTTAATCATAGCAAGCATGATTACATTTATATGTGTGCCAAGGATGATTTCTCCGGTTACCATAATTTCGCCAGAACACAAGCAGAACATTTGATAAATGCACGGAAATTTCAGCGCGCGCTGAACGAACGAAATATAATGAGATAGGAGAAACGAACATGTTTACACACGAAACCACTTTACGTATACGCTATGCAGAAACAGATAAAATGGGTTATGTATACTACGGAAATTATGCGTCATTTTATGAGGTAGCCCGTACGGAGATGTTGCGTAGTACAGGCATTTCGTATAAGGAATTAGAGGATATCGGCGTTATGTTACCCGTTACCGATCTGATTTGCAAATATTACCAGCCCGCCCGATACGATGACCTGATTACGGTCAAAACCTATATTAAAGAAAAACCGGTGGTACGTATTAAATTTGAATACGAGATATATAATCAAAATGGGGTACTGCTGAATACGGGTTACACCCAACTTGTATTTGTCGATATGGAAAAGAACAAGCCATGTCGTGCCCCTCAAATTTTCCAGGAAAAGATGGAACGGTATTTCCACTCATCGTAAGCCGTGCTTTAAAAATGACTTTTTTCAATATAATCTATTGTAAATAAAAGTTTTTCGTATCTTTGCAGTCCCTGCAACGCAGGGAAAAGGAGAATTAATAATTAATGGCAAAAAAACAAGAAGCAGAAAAAGAGTTAGCGGCGAAAAACGCAGAGCTACAAGGTGCTGACACTAAAGTAGTGAAAGACACTGAACAAATCGAGTCTGAAGCAGATTCAAATTTAATCGACGACATCAAATCTACCGCTTGGAGCACACCAGAGGGTGACTTCGACTGGGATTTAGATGAAAAAGCGTTCGGTAACTACAGTGACACAGAGCGTGCTAAATTAGAAGAGCAATACGCTGGAACGTTCAATCAAATCAACCAAGGTGAAATTATTGAAGGTACGGTAGTATCAATCAATAACAAAGATGTTGTATTGAACGTAGGCTTTAAATCAGACGGTCTTGTAGCATCATCTGAGTTCCGCGACTTACCTGACTTGAAAGTTGGTGACAAAGTTGACGTATTTGTAGAATCACAAGAGGATGCAAATGGTCAGTTGGTATTGTCACGCAAACGTGCTAAAACACAAAAATCTTGGGAAGCTATCAATGAAGCATTGGAAAATGATGCTATTATCGATGGTTTCGTTAAATCACGTACTAAAGGTGGTTTAATTGTGGATATTAAAGGTGTAGAAGCTTTCTTACCTGGTTCACAAATCGACATCAAGCCTATCCGTGATTACGACGTGTACGTTGGTAAAACAATGGAATTTAAAGTGGTTAAAATCAACCATGAGTTTAAAAACGTTGTTGTATCACATAAAGTATTGATCGAGGACGATTTAGAAAACCAAAAATCTGAAATCGTTGCGAAATTGGAAAAAGGTCAAGTATTGGAAGGTACTGTTAAAAACATCACAGACTTCGGTGTATTTATCGATCTAGGTGGTGTTGACGGCTTGCTTCACATTACAGATATTTCTTGGGGTCGTATCGAGCACCCGAAAGAGGTATTGGCTTTAGACCAAACGATCAACGTGGTTGTTTTAGACTTTGACGATGAGAAAAAACGTATCGCTTTAGGTCTTAAACAATTATCAGAGCATCCTTGGGAATCTTTAGACAAAGACCTAGCAGTAGGTTCTAAAGTAAAAGGAAAAATCGTTACTGTAGCTGACTACGGTGCATTCCTTGAAATTATCCCTGGTGTAGAAGGTTTAATTCACGTATCGGAAATGTCTTGGTCTCAAAACCTACGTTCTCCGCAAGAATTCTTGAAAGTAGGAGACGAAATTGAGGCTGAAATCTTAACATTAGACCGTGAAGAGCGTAAAATGAGTCTAGGTATCAAACAATTGACTCCTGACCCATGGAAAAACATCACAGAGCGTTACCCAATTGGTTCTAAACAATCTGCTGTTGTTAAAAACATGACAAACTTCGGTGTATTTGTTGAATTAGAAGACGGTATCGATGGATTGATCCATATCTCTGATCTTTCTTGGTCTAAGAAAATCAACCACCCTAACGAATTCACTAAAGTAGGTGAAACATTAGAGGTTGTTGTTTTGGAACTTGACGAAGAAAACCGCAAACTTTCTTTAGGACACAAACAATTGGAAGAAAACCCGTGGGATACTTTTGAAACTATCTTTACAGAAGGTTCTATCCACGAAGGTACTGTAATCAAAGTTGGTGACAAAGGTGATATCGTTGCATTACAATATGGTGTTGAAGGCTTCTGCCCTAACAAACACTCTATCAAAGAAGACGGTAACCCACTGAAAGTTGACGAAGTTGCTGAGTTCAAAATTATTGAGTTCAACAAAGAGAACAAGCGTTTGGTTATTTCTCACTCACGTATCTGGGAAGACAAAAAATCAGAAGCTCGTATCGAAGAATTCAATAATCGTAAAAAAGAAGCAAAAGCTGCTAATTCAGCTGTGAAAAAAGTAAAAGACTCTGTTGAGAAATCTACTTTAGGTGATTTAGATGTTCTTGCTCAATTGAAAGAGCAAATGGAAGGTGACGAAAAGAAATCTAAATAATTTTAGGTTTTGCTAAATACCATAAAGCCCCGATGGACATCCATCGGGGCTTTTGCTTTTGTATTGCTGCCTTCTAAAATTTGAACGTTAAACCAGCATTCAACACAGACACGCCATATCCTAATTCGGCATAGGCTCCCATGCTATCACTGAAGAACCACCGACTACCTAAAAATCCACTAAACCCAATACCACTGCCATAACTGTTTGCCATATTCATATCATCACCATCGGATGAATATTTAACGATATTATAGCCGAGCATCGCACCACCATAGACATCTAACTTAGGAACCGAGGTAAAGCCGTTATAATGATAGGCTCCGCGTGCGCCCACCACGATGTAATTCCATTTAGAGGTATAGCTCCCGCTCGTATACTTGTATCCGGTATTGCCGACATAACCGCCTAAACTAATAATCCCCGGTCCGACGTCCCAAACCCCGTGGTCAATGGATGCACTGATAGCCGGACGCGCCTTACCAAGCCCGCCGAGTGCAGTTCCTAAACCGACACCGACATTAGCAGTGGTTATCCCTTTTTGAAAAGGCTGCGCTTGGGCAGCTGCGGCAATAAAAATTGCCAGAAGAATAAAGATTGATTTTTTCATTATTGTAATTATTATTTGTGTTAATTAAAATTTTAAAGCAGCTTTAACTTGGTTATAATCTTTGAGATCCACACCGGCAGGGGCAATATTAGTAACGTCATTCCCTTCCACATAGACAATTCTTATTAGTTTGACGTAACAGGCAGTTTAATTTTAACTAATCGATGAAGAACTACCCGAAACTTACGGCTTATTGCCTGTTACCTAATTTGCTTTTATATACGTGTAAGTTTGCGTTTCCATCAATACGTCTGTTTGCCTGTCGTAAGCCTCGGCTTTCATCGGGTAGCCTGCTGCATTATATGTGAACTTCCAGATTTGATCCACGCTATTGATAGTACCGCCACCGGTCATTTGTGTGATCGATGAAAAGGACCGAGCGTTGTTGACGGCGCCGATTTTCCAATGCCAGAGCCGATGGGTCATGACAGTCGGATGATCGTCATAATCTCCATGTGTTAGGGTCGTTGTGAAGCCCATATTTCCACTGGCATTGATTATGCTCGTGGTGGGATTTCCCTTGTCGTCGAACCGGTAGATATGATAATCAGCCATATTCCCCTCCATATCGAAAGAGGTTTCTCTTACTTCATTTTTAGTGTACGTGAATTCGATGCGTACATCTGTTTTTCCATCACGATCTTTCAGCACACCCGATGTGGGTTTGTCTCCCGAACCGTAGATATATTCTTCGGTCATAACCAACTCACCACCTGATAGGTACTCCACTTTTACTATATTATCTCCGCCGTAGTAAAATTTTATTGGTGAGCTTGTTCCGTCGTTATCATACACATGCATCACAATTGCCCGATTCTGTTGGTCATATTCATATCGACTGTTTATCTTACCGTTTACTTTTAATTCCGTCATCAGCAACTTATCGCCGACACCGACGATCAGATAGCAGGGACTTTCTTCATCATCGGGATCGCAGTCTTCCTTTCCCTTCGAACAGGAAGTCCACAGCAGGGAAATGCTTAACAATGCAAATAGTAATTTTTTCATTATCGTGTGATTTTAAAATGTTATGAACATGCTGTTTAATATCCGATGGCGATAGACGCCGAATTGTGACCTCTATTTGGAGGGTCGGGGAGAAAGTCCAGTTGCAATTCAGACACGGAACCATCCTGTTTATCCCAGTTTTCAATTTTCAACGGTCGGTTTGTTCCATTCTTTTTTAACGTTGCTGCCACCTTATATCGCCCAATGGGAATATCCTGTAATTCAGAGCGATTCAGCCATTTGTCTCCACCATAGCGGATAGTTAATATACGTCCTGCAGAGCCGTCAATCAGTGGTCCGACAGGTGTAAATATCAACTCGATATCTTTCTCATCTTCGTAAAAACCATAATCTGTTCTCAGCATCACGAAACCACCGTAATGACCTTCCGCTTCCCATGGCATTTGGCCTTCCAATTTCCAAACGAAGTTTCGGACGGCACCTTCTTCGGAAAAAGAATCCGTTTTATCGGGAAAAAGTTCCATCCTGTATTTCTGTCCGTTGTAGGTTCTCTCTACATAAGCAAAGGTGCGCCAGGATCCCGGTTGTACTTTAATTTTGTAGGTGCCGTCCTCTTGGGTCGCACCGTGGATGTAGGATGCATAAAACACGGTATTGTCCAACAGTATCTTAGCTCCTGCTATAGGATTCCCCTGTCCGTCCACCACTTTACCAGTGGCATAACTTTTTTCCGCTTTTGGTTCGTCATTGCCTTTCTCTGCGTTTGATTCTTCGCTACCATTGTCTTTGGAGCAAGACCAAATAGTGAGCAATAATGCTCCCGTTATCAGAAGTCTATTTGCTGTCTTCATCGCTTTACTTTTTAGTTTATAATATTGCTTTATTTCTCTTGAGTTGTGAGCAATATGCTTACATCTTCCTCGTATTGTAAAAGCAAAGTTACAGGTGGCTACCTTTCGGTCTTACCCCCAAAAGGGGGTTTTTATTGGTTATAAATACTTTACCTTTGCTATAGTGATAACTAACATCGATTGATAAACTTTTTTTAAATAGCGTTATGAAAAGATATTTATATAAAAAGACATACGGATTGTGGCCGTTTCTATCCCTCTTAATAGCGCTTAGCATTCCCTACCATTTACGTGCACAGTCGGTAGATTCCTTAATATTGAAATACACGGACAAAAGCGGGAAAGTCAATATAGATTCTCTCATTCGTAGCAGCAAGACAGCTATATTTAGCGATCCCGATCAAGCTTTCAATATGGCAAAACAAGCGGTCTATTTTTCAAAAAAACAACGAGATCCCTTACTGTTAGGAAATAGTTACCGTCTTTTAGGAGCTTATTATAACGATGCTAGGCATCACTTTGACTCTGCCTACTATTATTATGGTCTCGCAGACAGTATATACCACGTTTTAAATACCAAAGAGGCGGTGGATGAAAGCAGTATCCTCCGTCTCAACTATGGCGCTATAAAACAAAAACAAGGAGATGATCTAGGAGCTGTAGAAGAATATACCGAAGCGCTGCGACTATTTGACCGAATGGGGAATGAAGAAAGTCGCTCGAAGACATTGAATAATCTAGCTGTAATATTATATGGCGAGGATAATAAACGAGCAGAGATGTACGCCCGAGAGTGCGTAGAGATAGCCCGGAAAAATAAAGATGAGTTTATGATAGCTACAGGTATTCTGTCTCTGGTAAGTATATTAGTTGATCATGTGAGAACGGATCAAGCAGATCCGGAGGAAATTACTACTCTCCTTAATGAAATGCAGCAGATTGCTGAGACAAACAACTATAAACATCACCTGTTGCTGTATTATTATAATTACGGTGTTCTCCATACTTATCGAGGCGAGTTTAAACAAGCTATTCCCCTAGTAAAAACTGCCATCGATTTAGCTAGACAAGCTGGAAATGAATGGGTATTAATGCAATCCACCAATGTCGTTGCCGAAGCGTATTATGCGAATGGACAGTTTAATGAAGCGCATAAAGCTGCCGAAGAATCTTTGGCTTTAGCGAAAAAACTACAGGCGCGGAGTTATGAAGAGCTCGGCTGGTCACTTCTTGCAAGGACAAACGCTCATCAGACAAAGTACCAAATAGCTTACCATTATCTCGATTCTGCGTATTGGCTACGGGATACACTGTTTAACGAAAACAACCAACAGCATCTCGCATATCTTGAAATGGAATATCAGACCGAGAAAAAAGAACTTAAAATAGCCGCATTGGAAAAGCAACGTCGACTTTATATCTGGCTGGGTTTCGCTGGTGCCGTTATTCTACTCGTTGCCCTCGCCTTTGCTTATATCCGTTACCGACTAGCTGTCAATAAACGAAAACTTGCCGAAGAAGAAGCGCAAAGGCTGGAACAGGAGAAACAACTGGTAGCGGTGCAGGCTACTTTAGACGGGGAAACCGCCGAGCGCACGCGTTTGGCAAAAGACCTACATGATGGATTGGGCAGCATGTTGTCGCTAGTGAAATTCAATTTACCGCAGGTGACAGGCGAAGCAGCCGTATTGGAAACCGTTGATGTAACCCGTTTTCAGAAAGCTATCGGCATGCTCGACGATTCTATACAGGAGCTGCGCCGTGTAGCGCATCACATGATGCCGGAGTCGTTGTTGCGTTACGGTTTAAAAGCTTCCCTGACTGATTTCTGTTCCGCGATCCCCATCGCCGACTTTCATTATTTTGGTGATGAAACCCGCTTGTCGGAAAAAATGGAGATCATGATCTATCGTTGTATCCACGAACTGGTCAACAACGCGCTCAAGCACGCCCAAGCAAAACATATTAACGTACAATTAGTGCAGGAGGAAGACCGCATATCCTTCACCGTGCAGGATGACGGGATCGGGTTTGACCAAGAGCAGGTCACAGAAGGCATGGGGTTACAAAATGTGAGACAACGCGTGGATGCTTTCCAAGGCAAGATAAACATCTATTCGTCCGAACAAGGTACCGAAATCCACGTGGAAATTGATTTCAAAAAAAGAAGATAAACATGATTAACGTAGCCATTGTAGACGATCACAAAATCTTAACTGAAGGATTACAGAGCCTCATCGCCGAATCAACCATAGCAACCGTAGTTGGCGTAGCACATAGTGCGGCGGAGTGTCGGCTTTCCCTCGGCTTCTGGAAACCAGATGTTTTATTATTGGATGTTGGACTACCTGATATTAGCGGACTAGATTTTTGCAAGGAGATAAAAGAACAATTTCCGGAAATCAAAGTCCTGGCTTTGACCACGCACAACGAGTATGCTATTGTTCGGCAAATGCTAGATAACGGCGCTTCTGGTTATCTTATTAAGAATGCTATGGCAGATGAAGTTATGGCGGGAATAGAAGCCGTTGCCGCGGGAGAAACATTTTTATGTCACGAAGTAGATCTGTTGATGAAGCGTCCTGCTGAAAAAAACATCTGGTTAAGCCCCCGCGAGCGCGAACTACTTCTTCTCATTTCGGAAGGTCTGACCAATACAGAGATTGCAGAGCACATTTTCCTAAGTCCCGAAACGATTCGAGGCTATCGAAAGAACCTGCTATTGAAACTAGGTGCAAAAAATACAGCTGTACTGGTGAAAATGGCTATCGAACAGAAGCTGATATGAATTTTCTTTCCTCCAAAAAAAATCCCGACCTGTAAAAAGTCGGGATCTTCTATATTACATTCATTTATATTAAACATCAATCTTCGCATATTTTGCGTTACGCTCAATAAATTCTCTACGGGGTGCAACTTCATCTCCCATTAACATGGAAAAGATACGATCACACTCTGCTGCATTATCGATTGTTACCTGGCGCAAGGTGCGATGTTCAGGATCCATCGTTGTTTGCCACAACTGCTCCGCGTTCATCTCTCCCAACCCCTTGTAACGTTGTACGTTCACGGAATCTTCCTTTCCTGCACCTTTCAGACGTTGAATCGCGGCAAGGCGCTGATCTTCGCTCCACGCGTATTCAAACTCCTTCCCCTTCTTTACGAGATATAACGGGGGCGTTGCGATATATACGTAACCTTTCTCTATCAATTCTTTCATATAACGGAAATAGAACGTCAAAATCAACGTCGCAATATGCGAACCGTCCACATCGGCATCCGTCATGATGATAATTTTGTGATACCGTAGTTTCTCCAAGTTCAGTGCTTTGGAATCTTCTGCCGTCCCGACGCTTACGCCTAATGCCGTAAACATATTTTTTATTTCCTCGTTTTCATAAATCTTATGCTCCATCGCTTTCTCTACATTCAATATCTTTCCTCTCAATGGCATAATAGCTTGAAAACGACGGTCGCGCCCTTGCTTCGCTGTTCCACCCGCCGAGTCTCCCTCAACGAAGAAAATCTCGCAGCTCTTAGGGTCATTGTCTGAACAATCTGCTAATTTCCCCGGAAGCCCAGAACCTCCCATAACTGTCTTACGCTGTACAAGTTCCCTTGCTTTACGCGCAGCAGCACGAGCCTGAGCGGCGATGATAACTTTCTGTACGATGGTTTTTGCTTCTTTCGGATTTTCTTCTAGATAGACACCCAAAATCTCACCTACAGCCATATCCACAGCTCCCATCACTTCGTTATTACCCAATTTCGTTTTGGTTTGCCCTTCAAATTGTGGTTCAGCGACTTTAACCGATACAACAGCGGTTAAACCCTCACGGAAGTCATCTCCCGTAATGTCGACTTTAAGATTTTTCAGCAAACCAGATTTATCAGCATACGCTTTTAACGTACGAGTCAACCCCCGACGAAAACCAGCTACGTGCGTACCGCCTTCGATGGTGTTAATATTATTTACATACGAGTGGACGTTTTCGGCATAAGTATCGTTATACTGCAACGATAATTCTACCGGTATACCCTGCTTTATACCTTCGACATATATAGGCTCCGGAATAAGCGGTTGGCGGGTGCCATCTAAAAATTTAACAAATTCACGTAATCCGCCTTCCGAAAAAAACTCATCCGACTTACGTGAGCCGTCTTCATTGATCTCCCGCTCATCTATCAATGACAAGCGCACACCTTTATTCAAGAACGCCAATTCGCGCAAGCGATTTGCCAGCGTATCATAGTTGTATGTGGTTGTCATCGTGAAAATCTCGGGATCCGGACGGAAAGTAACTATGGTTCCCGTGATATCACTTTCACCAATTTCCTTGACATCATACTGCGGTTTACCTTTTTCATATTCCTGCTGGAAAATCTTTCCTTCGCGATGTACAACGGCAGATAAGTGGGTAGATAACGCGTTCACACAAGAAACCCCGACACCATGCAAGCCACCGGATACTTTATAGGTATCTTTATCGAATTTACCACCCGCATGGAGTACGGTCATGACCAACTCCAAAGCAGATTTGTTCTCCTTTTTGTTAATACCTGTCGGAATACCGCGTCCGTTATCTCTAACAGAGATAGAATTATCGCTATGGATCGTAACGACAATATCCGAACAATACCCTGCTACGGCTTCGTCAATGGAGTTATCGACCACCTCATAAACCAGATGGTGTAAACCCTTAACACCCGTATCACCAATGTACATGGAAGGTCTCTTACGTACCGCTTCCAGACCTTCTAACACTTGAATATTATCCGCCGAGTACGTTGATGGATTCTTATTTTCTTCGCTCATGAAATTAAATTAAAATGAGTATCGTTTAACATTCAAAAATACGATTTTTTTCCCTAAAAATCAAGAGCTGGTATACACGTAATATGCCATGGCTTAAACCATGATTCATTGAAAAATACACTAAAATCGGGCGCTTTAAATACTATAATTTACAAAGAACTTCTAAAATTTAATTTTTTATCTTAGGTTTGTTTTCTGAAAACTATATTAGAATGAATAAATTATTTAAAACAGTATCACAAGTATCTTTAGGGTTAGTTGCCGTAATGGCTATTGCCTCATGTAATCAAAACGCCAACACGGGAGCTACCAATACGACAAATGATTCGACTGCATCTGTAGCGAATGCCAACAAAGAAGAGAAGATCGTTTATATAAACTCGGATACCTTATCAGAAAAATACGAATATTATAAAGACGTTAGAGCTAAACTAGAGGCAAAAGTAAAGAAAGCGCAAAGCGATTTACAAAGCAAAGGACAAGCTTTCCAACGTGAAGTAGCCGAATACCAACAAAAAGCAGCTTCCATGAGTGCTTCTGATCGTCAGGCGACAGAAGAGAGACTTGCCCGCAAACAAGATGAACTTGGCCGTTTAGACCAAAATGCGTCTGCGTCTATCGCGCAAGACGAATCGACTGAGTTCACCAATGTGTACAATACGATTACCGAATATCTGAAAAAGCATGCGGAAGAGAAAGGTTACGAATTGGTATTGACGTACTCCGTTTCTAATCCTACCGTACTGTATGCGGAAAAGAAAATGGATATCACCGCAGAAGTCGTCGAAGCGCTGAATAAAGAATACAAGGACAAAAAAGCCAAAGAGAAGAAATAAGAATTCGAACAAATAAGGCTATTCAAAAGAGTAGCCTTATTTGTTTTCGTGATTTCATGAATATATTATTATGTCATTATGGTACGCACCATCTTAGATTCTGGCAATGCTCCTTTTGATTGGATTGATATATCCGAGCCTACACTCCAAGATTTCGAACTCCTTAGATCCAAATATCAATTACACGAAGCCTCCATCAAAGATTGCCTGCAAATCGGTCAGCTACCTAAAATAGAAGAATTCGAAAACTACCATTTTCTCATTATCCGCTCGATTCCTACAAAGTTTGACAATTTTTCCGATACCCTAACCGAGATTACTGAACGCATATCGGTGTTTTTTAGCGATAAATTTGTGATTACAGTCCATCGTGGGAATATCGAATACTTGGAAAAACTTGCCGGCAGCTTTCCTTTGCAAAAACTCAATTCAAGCAAACTTTTTATCAACCATCTTACCTCTGAGGCGTTGAAGACCTTTGAAAACCTGGTTATTACCAAGCTAAATACGCAATTGGACAGTTATGAAGAAATGGTATTTTTAAACCGAAGGAAAAAGGATTTCTTACGCCAGCTTTATTATATCAAACGTCAAATTGATCTCATTCGCATTATATTAACACTTTATAAGGATATCGTGGATTTCTTCCACCTGTCCGCTTTTAAAAATATCTATACACAGGATTTAAAAGATATTTATGCCCGCTCATCTACTTTATATCGTAACATCTCGGAAAATACAGCACAACTTCTGTCCGTATATTTCAATATAGAATCGAACCACACCAATGATATTATGCGCACATTGACGATCATCTCGGTATTTTTTATGCCACTTACGTTCATCGTAGGCGTGTATGGCATGAACTTCAAAAATATGCCCGAACTGGAATGGTATTACGGTTATCCGGCGATCATGCTAGCAATGGCAGTTCTTGCTGCACTCATTTATTACTGGTTCAAAAAGCGTAGATGGTTATAATTAACGCTTTTTTGGCGTAGTAGCGATAAAGTCTTTGAGATAGTAAGGTTCAAAATACACTACATCCTCAAACATACCCTGTTGGAACTTCCGGAAAGCCAATTTATCAAAAAATGATGCTGAATTACGGAATCCTATTTCTACCTGCACAGTATGACTATTTTCAAATAGCGTTTCAAATTTGTCAGCGCCACTTCCGAAGAGGATATAGCCGTTATTTTCAGCTTCTTCAAAAAAAGAATTTTCATTGATAATACAGGCGGCTGTTTCCGCTATGCATTGTAAGTGAGAATCATATTTAGCCATGTAGACCTCCATCCGACGAGCATCAATCATCGGCACAAATATACGGCCTGCATCTACACTATGCTCTTGCGGAATAAATCCATAGACCATCGCCTCCAGCGTATTCACCGCGATCAACGGAATGTCCAGCGCATAACATAAGCCCTTAGCGGTCGAAACGCCGATCCTCAGTCCGGTATAGGATCCCGGCCCCATGCTAATCGCGACAGCAGCCAAATCGTTCCTTGTAACAGCAGCTTTATCTAACACCTGCTCCATGAATAGTGTTAGGTGACTCGCATGTAAATTTGGAGCATCGGCTTCTACCTTGGCGATGGTTTCACCATTTTTACTGATAGCGACGGAGCATACCGGTGTCGCTGTTTCTATTTGTAAGATGTACGTATTCTCGATCATAAACGTTATGGAACAGGGTCGTGCCCATGCCCTCCCCAAGGATGGCATCTCAAAATCCGTCGAATAGCCAGATATCCACCTTTGAAAGGACCATATTTTAGAATGGCTTCCTTACCATATTGTGAACAGGTAGGCGTGTACCGACAATTGGCACCCAGAAACGGCGAAATGAAAAGTTGATAAAAGCGGATGATAAGTATAAAAAACCATTGTAATGGCTTTTTAATCAGCTTCTCCCATATAAATTTGAGTATGCTCATCTTTCAGCTTGGTTAATACTTTTCCCATACGTTGATAGAGCATTGTATAGGGTTCCTTTTCCTTTCCCACATATTGGAATGCCAGGAGCAAATGTAGGGAATGTTCTTGAAGAAAGTTATATAAATCTGATTTTTGCAGGCGATAAGCCTCGCGTATACGACGTTTGATAGCATTCCGATCTACTGCTTTTCGAAAGCGGCGCTTGGATACGGAGATGATACATTGTGCAGGAATAGCATCTTGTTGTACCAGCGGGCGGTACAGAAATACAATACGGTAAGGGTAAACAACAAAAGAAGAACCATTACGGAAAAGACTTTCGATAAGCCTTTTACTACATAATCGTTCTTCCTTTGTAAATGTATAGCTCATGGTGACTATTTGCCGGAACACAAGCCCGCGGGAGTCACCGGCTCGTATGTATTACCCTTTGTGACGGTATTCGTCTGATACGGAAAGACGTCTTCTTCCTTTAGCTCTACGAGCAGCCAATACTCTTCTACCGTTAGCTGTACTCATACGCTCACGGAAACCGTGTTTATTTCTTCTTTTTCTTAACGAAGGCTGAAATGTTCTTTTCATGACGCTATTATGCTTGTTTTTATATCTTAATCAATCCTCCCCTATACAAGGGAATGCAAAAGTACTGTTATTTTAGAAAAGAAGCAAATTTTTCATCCGAATAAAATTGCACTTACGACTTACTTCTTAGGATATCGCGAATCTCGGTCAATAATACCTCTTCTTTAGTTGGTGCCGCAGGAGTTTCCGGAGCAGCTTCTTCCTTACGCTTTAACGAGTTTATTCCTTTAATAACCAAAAATATACAAAAAGCAATAATGAGGAATTGAATAATAACATTAATAAAATTGCCGTAGGTAATAGCAACTTCAGTAGTACCCGCAGCTTCATTTGCTTCGGTGATAACATACTTCATATTGCTGAAATCGACCCCACCTGTAATGTAGCCAATAGGCGGCATGATAATATCATCCACCATGGAAGTAACAATTTTACCAAAGGCACCTCCAATTACCACACCGACAGCAAGGTCGATGACGCTTCCGCGCATGGCAAATTCCTTAAATTCTTTTAGAAATCCCATAATTTTAAATTTAAAAACAATCCATAACAAAAATGACAATTAAATCTACAATATTCAAAAATTTCATTATATTTTATTGCTCTTTAAATACTGTCGTTAGGCATTATGACATTTACTTAATAGACTTTTTTCTATATTTGCTGTGTAAATGCAGAAAAACTGCTTCATGTATTGAACTGTTAAACACCAACATAAGTAACCCATAATGAAGAAAATATTAATAGCGGACGATCATAGTATTGTGAGACTAGGCGCTTCCATGATTATTAAGGAGTGTATTCCCGGCGCCAATATTCAACAAGCACAAACATACGATGAGGTCTATAGCCAATTGCGTACGGATTCATTCGACCTGCTCCTGTTGGACATTAATATGCCCGGCGGCAACAATATCAAAGTCATCCGGGAGTTATTGGACATTCAACCTCAAGTTAAAATATTAGTTTTCTCCTCGTATGAAGAGAGCATCTATGCGTTGCGATACATCAATGCGGGCGCTTGTGGTTACCTTAATAAGACAACGGCTATGTCTGAGCTTAAAAATGCTATAGAAAGTATCATGACACGCGGCAAATATATGTCAGATGCCGTCAAGGAGCTTTACATACAAAAGCTCACAACAAGCAAGTCCTCTTTTGACAAGAGCAATCCTCTACATAAATTATCCAATCGTGAAATGGATGTTGCTAAACATCTTACCAAAGGATTGGGAATTTTGGAAGTTGCTAAGTTGATGGAATTAAGTTCTTCTACCGTGAGCACATATAAGAGTCGTGTTTTCGAGAAACTCAATGTAGGCAATATACCCGAGCTCATTGAATTATTCAAATTGCATAGCGAAGCATAACTACCTTAATTCTCCTATTGTTACCTCCGGAATATCCTTCATAGATGGCTCTTCCAAGAAGCTACTACGTTGATAGGTATATCCTTTTTTATCATCCAGATCCCACAACAAAGGTGATAGGAAACGGACACAATTTGCGAATCCTTGATTGGTTGCAGCAATGTTGCCAGTGTCTTTTGAGTTCTTCGCTTCATTTTCAATCTCAAAAGGCCCATCAAAACCTCTCCGGTGCAACACGGTAACGAAATCATTCCAGTCCATGTGATCGGTTCCACCGAATCCGGGAAGCATAGCTTCGTAATGATGGCGATCCCAGTCGTGTTGCGGAATGGTAATGCCTGCCTGCTCTGCTAGTGAAGCATCCACGTGCTGCATAGGATACATCCCTCCCCACTCTACACGAGCTTTTGTTTTCAAATTACGTGTGGTCTTCACGTGAACGCGCTTCAACCGTTCAATATCCATCTGCTCCATTACGTCGACTGGATTTACACTTTGCCATATATCATGTGATGGGTCGTATATTTCTCCGTGCGCTTTGCTCGGAATTAGGGTATACATCAATTTTCGAGCAGCCAGTACTGCAGGTAAGTTATTATAAGTAGAGGTATAGCGCGCAGAACGCCAGCCTTCCATTGGACAATTTTCGTATACAATCGTAACACCGAGATCTTCCGCATATTTTACGATAGGCTCGAACACACGCTTATATTCCTCTAAATTCTTCTGGAAACCATCAATTTCATTTCCGAGCTCGTGGTTATATCCTACAAATGTTCCTACTTTCACATCATTTCTATCCCCCCCTAATAGATGTGCTATGCGAATAAGACGTAACAGATGGTTTTGGTTTTTTATACGCTGTCCGGGATCACCGCCGATCATATTTTCAAACGCTCCTAGGGACAAGCTCAATTCAGCAGCATTGAATTTCTCGATAAGGCGCTTTCCATCCTCAGCCGAAAAGCCTTCGTAATCCAAATGGGTAGCGGTGTGATCTTCACGTGTTCCGTCTTTTCTAAATACACATAAATCGATGCCCTGTGCCCCTACTCCTTTGGAGGTAGCTATTAGTTCGTCCAAAGACAATTTATCATACGCAGAACTCATGACCCATATCGGGTTATTTAGTTTAGCCAACATATACGTCTAGATTTTAATTTTTACTTGGTAAATATAAATAAAAAAGACAGCATTTCTGCTGTCCTTCCAAGTGTATTTTGATCTCGATGATTAATCAACATTATCATGCAGAAATGAATTGTTCGGCCGAATCTCGGTCTCTCCGTCATCAAACGACAATGTAAACCGTGAGACTTGCGATTGTGAAGAATGCGGCACATCTTCCAACGATTTTTGTCTACGTTTGTAAGCCGGTTCGTTTTCCAATTCTTGTAAGCCATTGCTAGATTTCAGCTTCATGCTCAACTCTTTTAAACGCAATATACGTTCTTTCGTTTTCATAAGCTGATCTTCAAAATCTATTTCCTTTTCAGGCGCAGATTCTACTTGTGCTACAGGTTCTTCTTTCGCTATATTTTCTGATTTTTCCGTATTTTCTATATCAGACGTTTCCTTACTGTATACATCGAATACAGAAGGTAACTTAAATTCAAATATGGAAGGTGATGTCTTCAACTCAAAACCTGACTCTTCTTGAGCCTCCTCTTGCTCTGGTTCTTCTAAACTCAGCGTGTGACGAATAACTTCCGGTTCTTCTTTTTTTGCAACTGCCGCATGAATCGGTTTCGGAGAGGTGAACAGATCTCCTTGAGGAGTTGCAGGAGTTTCTAAAGAAGGTGACTTCTCGGCTGTATCCTGTACAGGTTTAATGTACGTCTGTTGTGTAGTCGCAGGTTCTTCTTTCTTTACAAATTGATTTTGAGCTACTGGTTTTACAAATTGTTTTGCTGCAGGTTCTGGTGTTAAGGGTAACGCAATTTTTTCTTTTTCTTTTTCTTTGACACGCTCTTCCGCCGTCTGGAAACCTGTGGCAATGATGGTTACCGACAACTCGTCTTCCAAACTCTCGTCGATACAGTTACCCCAAATTAGGTCTGCCGACAATCCCGCTTGTTCTTGGATATAATCTGTTACAATAGCGACCTCATCCATTGTTACCTCTTTCTTACCAGAAGTAATATTGAGTAGGATATAACGCGCCCCTTCAATCTCATTGTCCTTCAGCAAAGGAGAAGCCAATGCACCGGTTACTGCTTCCAAAGCACGGTTCTCACCTGTAGAAACAGCATTTCCCATAATGGCAACACCGCTATCGTTCATTACTGTACGCACATCTTTAAAATCCACATTTACATAACCCGGGATTGTGATGATTTCCGCGATACCTTTGGCAGCAGTAGTCAAGATATCGTCAGCCTTCGCAAAAGCCGCAGTCATAGTTAAATTACCGAATATTTCGCGCAACCGGTCGTTGGAAATGACTAAATAGGAATCCACATATTTACGCAATTCCGACAAGCCTTCTTCCGCCTGTGAGCGACGTCGTTTACCTTCGAATGTAAACGGAGTAGTTACAATAGCTACAGTTAGGATACCCAGCTCTTTCGCAGCTTTCGCTAATACAGGGCTTGCTCCAGTACCTGTACCGCCGCCCATACCTGCTGTGATAAAAAGCATTTTCGTATTGGTACCTAACATACGTTTGATATCCTCAATACTTTCAATAGCTGAATTTTCACCCACATCAGGATCTGCTCCTGCGCCCATTCCCTCTGTTAAACTTGCTCCCAATTGTACCTTATTCGGAATAGGACTCAACTCCAATGCCTGCGCATCTGTATTGCAAACAATAAAGTCTACACCACTAATCCCTTGCTTGTACATGTGGTTTACGGCATTGCCACCGCCACCACCAACACCAATAACCTTAATTATTGATGATTGTTCCTTTAACATTTCAAATTGTATCGACATAAAAATACCCTATTTAACTCTTGCTAAACCACTTATAAAATCCCGATAGGTTCAACAATTCAAATGTAATAATACCAAAATCCTCACAACAGTTTTCCACATTTGTGAATTTGTGGAAAAAAGACTTGTTGTGGAAAACTTATTTCCTTCCTATAAACGTATCGTCGTCAATTCCCGCATCATCCTTGATAAAATCGGATAACAGCTTAGAAAACCAACTTTCCTTTTTATTCTTTTCCTCTGCGATTTCTTTTACCTTTCCACTTTTTCTTGATGTCTCCACCGCTTGTTCGGTTGCTTCCGCTTCTTCTACAGCCTGCACACCTTTAATTAACAGGCCAATGGAAGTCGCATACATCGGACTTTTCAATTCTTCCAAAGCCTGTCTGTTTAGCATTTCCGTTTTCGCTAGATATTCATTTGGATAACCGATTCTACAACCGATACCGGTAATATACTCCACTAATTGCACCAGATGCTTCAATTGGGCACCGCCACCTGTGATCACAATCCCTGCAATCAGTTTATCCTCGTATCCGGACGATTTAATCTCGTAGTAAACATGTTCGATGATTTCCTCCATCCGCGCCTGAATAATGTAGGCTAAATTCTTTACGGAGATTTCCTTAGCCTCGCGTCCACGGATGCCCGGCACACAGATCACCTCATTATCCTTGTTTTCATCCGCCAAAGCAGAACCGTAGCGAACTTTCAACTGTTCCGCTTGGTTTCGCAATACGGAGCAACCTTGTTTGATATCCTCCGTTACGATATTGCCGCCTAACGGGATAACAGCCGTATGACGAATAATACCTTCATGAAAGATAGCCACATCCGTGGTGCCGCCACCAATATCCACTAACACCACACCAGCAGTTTTTTCCTCGTCATCCAACACAGCTTCAGATGATGCAAGAGGCTCCAAGACTAGGGAAGAGATTTCCAAATCCGAATTATCTACACAACGTTTAATATTGTTGATATCGGTCACACGCCCCGAAATAATATGAAAATTAGCTTCCACGCGACGTCCCGCCATACCGATAGGCTCTTTAATGCCCGGTTCGTTATCGATGGTGAATTCCTGTGGCAATACATGGATAATTTCCTCACCTGGAGGGAGTACTAGCTTATACATATCGGAAATTAACTGCTCCACGTCAATACGAGTCACCTCATCGTAGTCGCGCTTGGTCAATATACCGCGGTGTTGAATGCTTTTAATATGCTGACCTGCAATTCCAACGTTGACAACTTTAATGTCGACATTCGATTGCGATTCAGCTATCGAGACAGCATCCCGAATACTGCTTACCGTCCGTTGGATGTTCGCGACTACCCCGCGGTTCACACCGGAGGACTCGGCTTTCCCGACACCCAAGAGTTCAATTTTGTTGGCTCCGCTACGACGACCGACCGTAACACAAATCTTCGTTGTTCCGATATCCAATCCCACGATGATTGGACTATCTTTTTCGTTTTCTGCTAATCTTGGTTTCATAATATGCTGTGTATTTGTTGCTGTATATTTCAATATTATTTATTTCATTTTTAGTTTCATCTGTAAACTGTCTAGCATCCATCCATTCCGACGTTCACATATAATCTGTCCATCATATTTCACATTCACTTTTTCATACGCACCCGTACCAACCTTTGGCAGAATGTTTTTGTAGAAAATCTCCAATCTATCTAACTTTTTGTCTAAATTATCTGCATTACCGATAATCAGTGGTTGTGTCCCTACCCTTGGAATAATCTCAATATCTTGTTGATTGTCCACATAAAGCTGAACAATCTGGTTGCTCCACAATGGATCGTCTTTTACATGTTCCACGATAGCAACTAAGTCTTTCACCAATTGAGTCCGAATAGTATCCAATGGCTTTTCATATCCTTCCTGTATATTTCCATTTGCCACCAAAACATGCGGAACGTACTTTAATGTTACAGGTACCTTTGCTCCTTTGGTATCGATATAGTATTCTTTACCTGCTTTGTTCACGACACGCAAAACGACTTCCCTTTGTTGTACAACGACTTGCAATATCCCGTCCATATCGGTATAAATCTCTGCACTAGATACGTAGGGAAGCTCTATCAATGCCTTTTCAATCTTATCGATCGGAATCTCGTTCAAAGGCTTTCCGACTACTGTTCCGAAGTTCGTATTCACTAAATCGGAAATATCGTGTTGGTCGATAAAAGTTTCCTTTCCTTCTACAACCACTTTCATGGAAGCACAAACTTGCGCAGTATCTTTCTTCTTGACCAAGCTCATCAACATACCTATCCCTGCCAAGGCGATAAGCCCTATACAAGCATAACCAAGTTGCCTCCACGGTATGTTACGAACTGCCTTAAGCATTTTCCAATATTTCTTTTAAAGGTTTCACCAATCTGTCAATATCACCTGCTCCTACGGTTACGATCAATTCCGGAGGATGCTGTTTTACGATTTCCAAAACACGCTCCGGCGACACAAGCTGTTTACGATCTATCGTTATCTTATCCAACAACCATGTGGAGGTTACACCGTCTATGGGTAATTCCCTCGCGGGATAAATATCCATCAATAGCAATTCATCTGCCAACCCCAACACCTCTGCAAAGCCGTCCACAAAGTCACGCGTTCGGCTATATAAATGGGGCTGGAAAACGACGGTCAATTTCTTTGTTGGATAAAGTTTCTTCATCGATGTCAGAAACGCCCGCAGCTCCTCGGGATGATGGGCATAATCGTCAATATACACATGCGCTGGTGTTTTAACGACATACTCGAACCGCCTCTTTGCCCCGCGGAAAGAAGTCAATGCAGCTTTAATTTTATCTGCATTTATCCCAAGCTGTAATGCCACCGTGGTAGCAGCTACAGCATTTTCCACATTATGCAAACCTGGAATCCCTAACGGTATGTTTGGAATTTCCGTTTGTTTGGAAACATAGTCAAAATAAAACACACCGTTTTCCACGTGGATATGTTGTGCATACGCATCGCATATCTCCTCTTTTGCATAGGTTATATCGCCGCTAAAGGGCAACCCTTTCTTGACAATAGAAATACCATCTTGAACCACGCGCTGCAAAAACAAGGCAAAGGATTCGATAAGATGCTGCTCATCACCATAGATATCCAAATGATCGGGGTCAGCTGAAGTCACGACAGCGATATTGGGATGCAACGTAAGAAACGAACGATCATATTCGTCGGCTTCGACCACCACGACATTATTTTCCCCATACAACACGTTGCTGTTGTAATTCGAGCTAATTCCTCCTAAAAAAGCGGAGCAATCGTATCCCGAATCCTTCAGAATATGCGCAATCATCGTTGATGTCGTGGTCTTACCATGTGTTCCTCCCACTGCAATCGTAAATCGGCTCGCGCTAATCATGCCCAATACTTCCGAACGTTTGTAAGGCGTAAAGCCTTGCTCTAAAAAGTAGGCTTTCAGTTTAAGGTCTTTTGGGACGGCCGGTGTGAAAATTAACAATGTTTCCGTAGCCGATTGTGTGTATGTATCCTGCAATAATGCGATATCATCTTGATAGATGACGGGAATACCTTCTTGTACCAAAGTACGTGTCAACTCGGTCTCCGTTTTGTCATACCCCTGCACGTCGCATCCGAGGTGTTTGAAGTAACGAGCCAATCCGCTCATACCAATTCCCCCGATTCCGAGTAGATAAACACGTTTTATATGGTCAAGGTTCATCATCTATTTAATAATTTCAATACTTCTCTTGCTATCACTTCATCCGCATCCGGCATGGCCATCTTTTTTATCTCTGTACTTAACGATGCACATTTAGCCTCATCAGCAAGTAACTCCAACGCCACATACATCATTGTACCCCGAGCATCTGCTTCCGAGATCATTACAGCTGCATTTTTTGCAACCAAAGCCTGCGCATTTTTCGTTTGGTGATCTTCTGCAACATTGGGTGATGGGATCAATATCAGCGGTTTTCCTACTACACAAAGTTCCGATATCGTTCCGGCACCCGCTCTCGAAATAATTAAATCTGCCGCCGCATAGGCTAAATCCATGCGTTCTAGAAACGGAAAAACCTTTACATTACCGGGAATCAACTGATCTAGCTTGAGCATACGTTCCATATCCTCGTAATAGGTCTTTCCCGTTTGCCAGATAAATTGCACGTCATCCTTTTCACCCAGTTCGTGTATTACGTCCAGTACATAACCATTCACCTGCTTTGCTCCCAAACTACCACCTATAATCAACACGGTCTTTTTATGCGGCTGCAAACCAAAAATTTGCAGCGCAAATTCTCGCTTTCCTTCAATAGCGACCGAATCGCGACGTATAGGATTGCCGGTTAAAATTATTTTTTCTGCCGGAAAGAACTTATCCATACCCTCGTATGCTACACATATCTTTTTCGCTTTCTTTCCCAGACCTTTATTGGTTACACCTGCATACGAGTTTTGTTCTTGGATCAACGTAGGTAACCCCCTATCGTTAGCTGCCATTAACAAAGGTCCGGACGCAAACCCACCAACGCCCACAGCCACATCAGCCTCAAAATCTCTTATAATTTTCCGCGCTTTCATGAAACTGCCTATTAACTTGAAAGGTAATGCTAAATTTTTCCACAAAGAACTTCTATCAATACCTTGTATATCTAACCCGATAATCTCGTAACCGGCTTCCGGTACACGTTCCATCTCCATTCGTCCATTCGCACCGACAAATAAAATTTCGATTTCCGGTTCTATACGACGTAACGCATTCGCTATCGCAATAGCTGGAAAGACATGTCCGCCTGTACCCCCTCCGCTTATGATTACTTTGTATCCCATTTTCCTGTATTTAGTTCTCTTACACCATCACCCTTCATTCCTATATCGTTCCGACAACCACTTTCTGGGGTTTCGGTATTTCATTCAATTCTTCTTTTCCTTTCAGTTCTTCGACATTCCGACTAACACTTAAAATAATACCCAATGCCACGCTGGTGAACAAGATGGATGTCCCCCCCATACTGACCAACGGTAATGGCACGCCGGTTACAGGCCCTAATCCGACGGCAACCGCCATATTCGCCAATGCCTGTATCGTCAAACTGAATCCTAAACCTGCCGCTAGAAAAGCACCGAACGCCCGCGGACTTAGAGTCACAATACGTATACATCGATACATCAATGCGACATACAGGAAGAGTAGGATAGCCCCACCAATCGTGCCGTATTCTTCCACAATAACCGCAAAAATAAAATCGGAATAGGGGTGCGGTAATAGGTTTCTACCTACACTGTTCCCTGCCCCCTTGCCAAACAATTCACCCGAAGCGATGGACATCTTCGCAAGATTTGCCTGATAGTTTTTATCTTCTTGAAAAGGAACAGTATGCTGTACAGTTTGTTCTGTTTTAAAGAAACTTTCAAAACGGCTAATATAGGTAGCACGACGCGGGCCGATCAATATCACCAACAACAGCAAGAACGCACCACCGATGCAAACAATGCCGATTTGCTTGAAGCTCACCCGGCCAATCAAAAGCAACAACACACTCGTACCAAACAACATTAAAGCGGTCGATAAGTTCGCCCACGCGATAAGGACAAAGACCAAACATACCGTTCCCATTATCGGAATAAATGATTTTTTAAGATCTTTTATCTCATGCGCTTTGCGCGACAGCATACGAGCTAAAAATGTAATCAGTGCTAATTTTGCCAAATCCGATGTTTGAAACGTTTGATTAATGACGGGTATTGTTACCCACCGACTGGCCTCATTTACTTTATTACCCCCAATCAACGTAAAGAGTAACAGCGGTATGGTAATAATCATCAACAACTTAGAAATGCCCGCATAATAACGGTAATCTAATTTGTGCGATAAATACATCAGCACCAAACCCACAGCAATAATAGAGAAGTGCTTGAACAGGTACAGTTCTGTACCTTTACCTTCTTTATAGGCGAGTGTACCTACCGAACTGTACACAGCCAGCAGAGACCAACCGGACAGAATGAATACAATAATCCATATCCACTTGTCGCCTTTTAACTTACTGAAAATCTGATCCATCATGCTATATCAAATTTTATCTGTTCTACAAAGACATTACAGCCTCCTTGAATTTCTCTCCTCGCTCCTCATAATTTTTAAACCAATCAAAACTTGCGCATGCCGGAGACAACAGTACGGTGTCTCCCTTTTTTGCCATATAGGAAGCTATCTCGACCGCGTCCTGCATCGATGAACTATTTACAATCACATCCGTATCTTCTTCAAACGATTCATGGATACGGACATTGTCCTTACCGATACATACGATCGCTTTTACTTTTGATTTCACCAGATCACGCAACATTTCATAATCATTACCCTTATCTACCCCACCCATTATCAGAATAATATCGGGTGAAAAACTCTCCAAAGCATACCAAACAGAATTAACATTCGTAGCTTTTGAATCATTGATATAATTTACCCCTCCAATACAAGCAACATGTTCCAAACGATGCTCGATATTCACATACGATTCCATGCTCTCCTTCATCGTTTGGTTGCGTAATTCCTGAACCTTCGCAATCAAGCCTGAGGCCATGTTGTTGTATGCGTTGTGTTTCCCCTGTAATGATAACTCTTCAATATTCATCGCAAAAATGTCTTTGTTAGGTACTCTTATTATAATATTCTTTTCTTCATCTATATACGCTCCCTGCTCCACTACTTCTTTTTGTGTAAAAGGCAAATACTGCGCTTCTGTCTTAAATAGGTCTAATCCTTTTACCGTTTCTTCATCGTCTAAACAATAGATGAAATAATCGTCTTTTGTCTGATTTCTGATCATCCTAAATTTGGAAGCCCTATAGTTTTCCATCTGATGGTCATACCGATCCAAATGATCGGGCGTGATGTTCAAAATAACCGCTATATCTGCGCGGAAATGATACATATCATCCAACATAAAACTGGATATTTCCAACACATATACATCGTAATTTTCACGTGCTACCTGTAGCGCAAAGCTCTTACCGATATTTCCCGCCAAACCTACATTTATGCCGCCACGTTGCAACATATAGTAAGTCAACATCGTTGTGGTTGATTTACCATTCGAGCCTGTAATACAATAGAGTTTCGCGTCTGTATACTGCGCAGCAAATTCTATCTCCGAAATCACCGGAATATTTGCTGCTCTTAATGCCTTCACCAAAGGTGCATGTTCCGGAATACCAGGACTCTTGACAACCAGAGCAGCTTGCATGATCTTATCTTCGCTATGCTGTTGCTCCTCAAATGCAATTTCCTCTTGCTTTAATGCCGTCTTATATCTGTCATCTATTGCACCTTTGTCTGAAACGAATACATTGAAGCCCTTATCCTTACCCAAAATAGCGGCACCAACACCGCTCTCCCCAGCGCCTAGTATCGCCAGAAAGCCAGATTGTGGATAGTATGTATGCGCTATATGGGACATCTTACCTTATTTTTAACGTGACAATCGTCAGAATCGCAAGGATAATCGATACGATAAAAAATCGCATCACAATCTTCGATTCATGATAACCTTTTTTCTGATAATGGTGATGGAGAGGAGACATCAGAAATATCCGACGACCCTCACCAAATTTTTTCTTGGTGTATTTGAAATAGGACACCTGCATAATCACCGATAGGTTTTCCAACAAGAAAATACCACACAACATCGGAATCAACAGTTCCTTTCGAATAAGGATTGCGAACGCCGCGATAATACCACCAATAGTTAAGCTACCCGTGTCCCCCATAAACACCTGCGCAGGATAAGCATTATACCATAAGAAACCTGTACAGGCACCCACAAACGCCCCCGCAAAAATCACCAGCTCGCCGGAGTTGGGGATATACATAATATTCAAATAGTCCGAGAAAATCACGTTACCTGACACGTATGCCAGAATCGCCAACGTAATTCCGATAATCGCCGAAGTTCCTGTAGCCAGTCCGTCTATCCCGTCGGTAATATTAGCGCCATTAGATACTGCCGTAACGATAAATACCACAACAATCAAAAAAACGATAAAGGTGACAACGTAACCATTCAACCCAAATACACTCAATACTTCGGTATAATCGAACTCGTTATTCTTATAAAAAGGAATGTTGGTTTTTGTCGATTTTACGTTTTCCGCATAATAACGCTCCCCTGTTTGGGTATCCATCATGATCTCCACTGCTTTTGTCGAGGTGGGATTCTGTACCTTTTCCCGAGCAACAATATCGGGATGGAAATACATGGTGATAGCAATTAATGTCCCCAGTCCCACCTGTCCGATAATCTTGAAACGCCCGGCAAGTCCTTCTTTATTTTTACGGAATACTTTGATGTAATCGTCCAAGAAACCAATCGTACCCATCCAAATGGTCGTGATAATCATGATGATTACATAAATGTTATCCAGTTTTGCAAATAAAAGTGTAGGAACCAAGATCCCCCCGATGATGATCAGCCCGCCCATTGTCGGCGTGCCAACCTTTTGCTTCTCGCCCTCTAACCCTAAGTCACGGATCGTCTCCCCCACTTGCTTATTGCGTAAAGCCCGGATCAATCGGCTTCCATACACTGTCGTAATGATCAACGATACAATAACAGCCATTGCTGTCCGAAACGAGATGTATTGAAACAATCCCGCTCCCGGAAAATGTATGTGTTCTTGTAGCCAGCTGAATAGATAATATAACATCCGTATTTCTTATTGTTCGTTAAACGTTTCTATTAAAATTTCTTTATCGTCGAAATGGTGACGTACATCATTAACCTCTTGGTATTTCTCGTGTCCTTTTCCTGCAACCAGTACAATATCACCCGGTTGGGCCAAATGACAAGCCGCCCGGATAGCCTCTCTACGTTCCGCAATGGTAAAAACATGTTTACGATCTTTCGAATCTACACCCGCTTCCATATCTCGGATGATCGCCATCGGATCCTCTGTTCTCGGATTATCCGATGTAATGATGACCTTATCGCTCAAACGCACAGCTACCTCTGCCATTTCTGGACGTTTGGCTTTATCGCGATCGCCACCACAACCTAATACCGTAATAATCTGTTGGTCACTTTTCCGCAGTTCCCGGATTGTCGATAGAACGTTCTCTACAGCATCGGGCGTATGTGCGTAATCTACGATGCCCACTAAACCCTTTGCTGAACGTACCACATCAAATCTGCCCTCTGCTCCTACAATATCACTCATAGCAGTCAGCACTTTCATCGTTTCCTGTTCCAAGAGAATCGCCGCTCCATACACTGCGAGCAGATTATAAGCATTAAATCCACCAACCAGTTTTACCCATACTTCATGCCCATCTACCTGTAGCAACATACCATCCAGGTGACTTTCGATAACCTTAGCCTTGAAGTCGGCCATATTTTTTAAACCGTATGTCTTTTTATGGGCGAATGTATTTTGCAGCATCACCGCTCCGTTACGGTCATCTATATTGGTCAACGCAAAAGCAAACCTATCTAAGTCGTCAAAAAACTTTTTCTTAGCCTTGAGGTAATGGTCAAAAGTGCCATGAAAATCCAAATGATCGTGCGTTATATTCGAAAATACGCCGCCCGCAAAACGCAGTCCTGCGATCCGTTGCTGCACGACTGCATGTGAACTCACCTCCATAAAGCAATAATCGCATCCTTCGTCTACCATCTCCCGAAGCAACATATTTAGCGCTATAGGATCTGGGGTCGTATGCGTTGCAGGAATAACTCGATCCCCAATTTTATTTTCCACGGTGGATAACAGTCCGACGTGGTATCCTAAGCTTTTAAATAAGTTGAAAAGAAGCGTGGCAATCGTCGTCTTACCGTTGGTTCCGGTAATGCCGACAAGTTTTAATGCTTTGGAAGGATCACCATAAAAATTAGATGCTAACAACCCCAACACATACGACGTATCCGCCACAACCACGTAGGTCACCTCAGCCGATAGTTGCTTGGGTAAGGTATCCAACACCAATACTGTCGCCCCACTCTCAACCGCCTTATCGAGGTACAAATGCCCATCGGTGTGAACGCCTCGCACAGCAACAAAAAGACTATCCGCCGAAACTTCCCGCGAATCGAAGCATACGGACGACACCTCTACTTCGAGGGCACCCTCGAGCTGTTGTACTGGAATCGCATGTAATAATTCTCTTAGCTTCATATCTTTTAATTCAGTGACAATGCTATAGGCGTACCTACTTTTAATTTTGTTCCCGCAATAAGGGATTGATTAACGACCTTACCCCAACCGGAAACTTTTGTTTTAAAACCGGCATTTTCCATGGTGAATATAGCATCCGACAATCCCATACCCAATACATTCGGCACAACTCCCTCTTTCACTTGAGTCTCTACAAACGGAACGGCTTTGGCAGATGAATCTGCCGCCTGCGCTATCGTATTCCAATTGGACGGGTTAAACCCTAATGCTTGGTAAACGGTTTTTGAAGCTTCTTTCGAACCTCTTAATGTCAACGGTAATTTTGCCCCGGCGGTATTTACTTTTCTGTTGGCTAACGTCCCGTGCAAGGTTAGATCATTTGCATAAATCATATCGGCCAGCTCTTTAAAGACCGGGCCGGCGATGGCTCCACCATAATATCCTCTTCTTGGGTTACGAATAACCACAATCATCGAATATTTCGGATTCTCGGCCGGGAAATAACCTGCAAAGGATGATTGGTAACGACGTTGCCCATATCCTCGAGCACCATCGTTCATCTGCGCTGTTCCCGTTTTACCTGCCGACGTATATAAGGGCGAGCTCAAACGTTTACCCGTTCCTTCCGTCATGACTCCTTCCAACATCGCTTGCATTTTGTGAATAGCTTCTTTCGAAGCAATTTGCTTGTTAAGCACCTTCGCATCAAAACGTTCCACTGTATTACCCAAGTGCCGAATCTCCTTCACGAACAAAGGCGCTAACAATTTTCCATCGTTGGCAACCGCGTTGTAAAGGGCTAACGTTTGCAAGGGTGTCAATCGTAATTCATAACCATAAGCCATTTGTACTAACGACAGTTTGCTCCACGTTTTACTATCAGGCGTCTTCACCCACGGAATAGCCTCACCTGGAATCTGCAAACCCAAAGGCTTACCCAATCCAAAATGATGCAACTTCGATGTATATTTTGCGGGCTTGTTCCCGTAATAAGTGTTGATCAGTTTGGCCACACCTACATTCGAAGATTCCTCAAAAGCTTCTTTCACGGTCAAAACTGATTTTTTGGGAGCGTGCGAATCTCGTATCGTATGAGCAGGCACTTTATACGTACCGTTTCCTATATCCACCGTGCTTGCGGTATCCACAAACCCGTCATCCAACAACGCCAAATAACTCGCCAGTTTAAATGTCGATCCCGGATCTGCTCCCTGCGCTATAGCATAATTATATTTCTCGCGGAAAACACCCTCTTTATCCCGCGTAAAATTCGCAATAGCCCTCACCTCTCCCGTCTTTACCTCCATAACCACAACACAACCATTATCTGCATCGCTCGCAATCAACTGCTTCTCCAACGCACGTTGCGCCATATCCTGCATATTCACATCTAACGTCGAAATGATGTCCGAACCATCCACAGGCGCGACTTCCACCTCGCGGTTAACAGGCACCCAAACACCGCCCGCAATACGCTGCATCAGTTGCGATCCACTCGTTCCATCAATATATTTCCCGTAAGCGCCCTCTAAGCCCACCAACACGGTATCTCCCTTCGTATTTTTATACCCTATGGTTCTCGCTGCTAAGTTAGTAAAGGGCAAAATCCGTTTGTTTTCGCGCACGGTAACCAAACTCGTCGGATATCTCTTCTTGCCCTCCCTAAATGTATGGAACAATGGAAAAGTCTTGATGACCTTCAAATCCTGATGCGAAACCCCTCGCTTTATCAAGACATACCGCTGCTTTTTAGCACGCGCATTTTTTAACAGGACCAAATACTGCCGGGAAGATTTATCCTTGAAGTGTGCCGATAAACGTGTCGCCAGCGAATCCACTTTAGAATGAAACACGTCATCAGCCTCCGATGGTATCGACATCGCATCAAAGCGAAGTTCATATTCTGGAACAGAAGTAGCCAACAAGCTACCATCATTGGAGTAAATATTACCTCTAGCAGCTTCAATCCCACGCTCTCGGATGGTTAAGCTATCCACCATTGCACGCCACTCCCCGCCATCCACATATTGCAGATGTAAAAGCTTACCGAACACCGTTAGCGCAAAAAGCACCATGAGGCCGAATGCCACGTATACGCGAATAAGTATAGTTTTCCTAATATTCATACGACTCCGTGTCTTTCTGTTTACTTCTTTTCTTCTCTTACTACTTCCAACTTAATGGGTGGCTCCATACGTTCTTTCAACCCCAGCGTATCTGCCCGCTTCGCAATCTCTGTCTGCGTGGTCAACTTCATCAATTCAGCAGACAGCGATTTGTAATCCCAACTCAATTCTTTCACTCCCCTCCCCAAACGATCGATATCCCGCACCGTCCTTTCCGCCAAATGCCGATTGGAGATATACAACAAACCAAGCAATGCCACAAATGCCGCAAAAGGCAAATTTCTCGCCACCAGATAGCTGGATAAACGCTTTGTTGAAAAAATAGAACGGATAAAATGCTGGGTTTCTTCGACTTTTTCCTCAACAGATTCGTTCATTTTTTCCTGAACCTCTTCACTTAATTCTTTGTTTCTGACCGTGTTTTTTCTAGACATATCTCAAAAAATTAAGCTTCGCGTTCAGCTATACGCAGCTTCGCGCTACGCGCCCTATTATTTACCGCCAATTCATTAGTATTCGCTGTCACCGCTTTACGGCTAATGACTTTAAACGGCTTTATTTCATTTCCAAAGAAATCCTTTTCCACGTCCCCTCTAAACTTTCCTTTTTGCATAAAATTCTTGACCAACCGATCTTCCAACGAATGGTAAGACATGATAACCAAGCGCCCTTCCGGCTTCAACACCGAGACAGTCTGTTCCAAAAACTCCTGCAACGCCTCCAGCTCGCGATTCACTTCGATACGCAAAGCTTGAAACACCTGCGCATGATATTTATGTTCTTTCCCTTTCGGCACCAGACGCTTAATCACCTCTTTCAGTCCCGCCACGGTTTCAATAGACTCACTTAGACGGGCAGTTACGATCGTTTTTGCCAATGACCGCGCATTTTGTATCTCACCATACATACCAAAAATGCGATGCAATTCTGCTTCTGCGTATGTATTCAACACTTTCTTCGCATCCAAATCAGCCACTTGATCCATTCGCATATCCAAATCAGCGTCGTAACGGATGGAAAAACCACGCTCCGGTGAATCAAATTGATGAGAAGAAACCCCTAAATCCGCTAACACCCCATCCACTTGCCGGATACCCAACAACCTCAGATTGTTTTTCAAAAACCTAAAATTGTGTTGCACCAACGTAAACCGTGGATCATCCACCGTATTCTTTACCGCGTCCGGATCTTGATCAAACGCTATCAATCTGCCATTTTCACCTAATCTTTTCAAGATCTCACGTGAATGGCCACCGCCACCAAACGTTACATCAACGTAAACACCATCCGACTTGATAGCTAGCCCCTCCATACACTCCTCTAACATCACCGGAATATGGTAAACAGTAGGATTACTCGCCATCTTGCCCTCCTTCCAAATCAAATCCACCCATCACTTGTGCAGCTAAGTCTGAAAAATCATCTTCTGATATCGCATCCAACTGCTCTTCGTATTTTGCCTTCGACCATACCTCGATCTTTTCTAAATTACATGCCAAGACCAACTCATTCCCCACTTCCGCATACTCCAACAGGGCTTTCGGCATCAAAACTCTACCCGCTGAATCGAGCATCAACTCTGTTGCCCCACTCATAAACTTCCTTACGAAATCTCGATTCTTAGGCTGAAATTGATTGAGCCTAGACAACTGCCTCAAAATCCTATTCCATTCCGCCCGTGTATAAATAACCAAATTTTTCTCGAAGCCACGGTTCACAACAAGCCCATCCCGCTCCACGTCAGGCAGTTGCCTTTTGAGCGCGGCAGGGACCACCATTCTACCTTTGGCGTCCAGCTTGCATTCGTATTCTCCGATCAAATAGTTCACAGTCTATTCAGCTAATCAAAATTTCAATGTAAAAGTATACACTTTCCCCCACTTTCTCCCACAATATAACACAAAAAAGTTTTCCACATAGTAAAAAAGCCACAAAAGCCGCCACGACCATTTTTACACCCGTAACAACGAAAATGATGTAAAGCCCCGATCCTATTGGGAATATTAATATTTCGACAAAGAAAACCGCCTTACTCTTCTTTTGTTATCTTTCTGCAAATAAAAGGTGGGATAAAGTGGGAGTATGAAAAAAAGAAGAAACAAATCTTTATTGTCCGTAAAATCCAATATTTTTGCGCAAACATCCATTCGCAACTCGTTATACGTTATTCGGGCGTATTCTACAACCACGAATCATGCGTTATGAGTTACGGACAAAACAACGAATAACAATGTATAGAAGTCATAATTGCGGTGAACTGAGATTAACCGATACAGATAAAGAAGTCACACTAGCGGGCTGGGTTCAAAAGTCGCGCGACAAAGGGTTTATGATTTGGGTAGATTTACGTGACCGTTATGGTATCACGCAGTTGATCTTCGACGAAGCACGAACTGATGAAACCATTATGCAACAGGCAAGATCATTGGGGCGCGAATTTGTTATACAGATAAAAGGTACCGTTATTGAGCGGGAATCGAAAAATATCAATATTCCTACCGGAGAGGTTGAAGTACTCGTAAACGAATTAATGATACTGAACGAAGCGCAACTTCCACCTTTTACAATTGAAGATGAAACAGATGGTGGTGAAGACTTGCGTATGAAGTATCGTTATCTGGACATCCGCCGTAATCCGGTAAAAAACAGCCTACTTTTCCGTCATAAGGTAACGCAAGAGGTTCGCAACTATTTATCGAATATGGACTTCTGTGAAGTGGAAACGCCTTATTTAATTAAGTCTACGCCAGAGGGTGCACGTGATTTCGTGGTTCCATCCCGCATGAACCCCGGACAGTTCTACGCCTTACCGCAATCGCCACAAACCTTTAAACAGCTATTAATGGTAGGCGGTTTAGATAAATATTTCCAGATAGTGAAATGTTTCCGCGATGAGGATCTGCGCGCAGACCGTCAGCCGGAATTCACGCAGATTGACTGCGAAATGGCATTCATTGAACAGGAAGATATCCTAAACGTTTTCGAGGGGCTGACACGTCATTTGTTGAAAACGACACACGATATTGATATCGCGCAATTCCCTCGTATGACCTACGACGAAGCTATGCAAAGATATGGAAACGATAAACCCGATATCCGCTTCGGCATGGAGTTTGGCGAACTGAATGCCGTTGCCCAACATAAGGAATTTGCCGTGTTTAACAACGCCGAATTGGTAGTCGGTATTGCTGTACCAGAGGCCGCGTCCTACACGAGAAAGCAAATCGATACCTTAATTGATTGGGTAAAACGTCCACAAGTAGGCGCATCAGGCATGGTGTACTGCAAGTGCGAGGTGGATGGAACATTCAAATCATCTGTCGATAAGTTCTATGATCAAGCCGATCTTGCCAAATGGGCGGAGGTTACCGGTGCAAAAGCGGGAGATCTTATCTTGGTTCTGTCCGGACCAGCGAATAAGACACGCACGCAACTAAGCGCCCTACGTATGGAACTGGCCAACCGTTTAGGGTTACGCAAACCAGACGAGTTTGCTCCGCTATGGGTAACAGATTTTCCTTTACTTGAATGGGATGAGGAGACAGGACGTTACCATGCTATGCACCATCCATTCACTTCTCCAAAAAAAGAAGACATGCATCTCTTGGATACTGACCCTGGGAAAGTTCGTGCCAATGCGTATGACTTGGTGCTGAATGGTAATGAAATTGGCGGTGGTTCAATCCGTATTCATGATAAGGAAACACAAGCATTGATGTTTAAACATCTTGGATTTACACTAGAGCAGGCACAGGAGCAATTTGGCTTTTTATTGAACGCCTTCCAATACGGTGCACCTCCACACGGAGGGTTAGCATTCGGTCTCGATCGCTTGGTGGCTATTCTAGGAGGGCAGGAGACTATACGTGATTTTATTGCTTTCCCGAAAAACAATGCGGGACGCGATGTGATGATTGATGCTCCAGCAGCTATTGACAACGTACAGCTAAACGAGTTGAGTCTAGCGCTGAATATAAAAGGATAATATATCTAATCTTAGTCGAATTTATAGTATAGCCAATATGCTTGCTTATCTTTCGAAAAAAGATTAGTTTTACTGTCATGGGAGAGCAGGTTGCAGACAGATTTTTAAAAGATAGTGCCGTCAAATCCTTTGACCAACGCCGTCGGGAGATTATCAACATGAATATCGACAAATATAATCTTGCGTTCGAGCGTAGTAAGAGCAAATTTTTCGATTTGGAAAATTCGAAAAAGAAGGCCCATCTTATTAAGTGGAAAACCATCGAAAATCTAGAGCGCTATCTGTTGGATTTTGAGAGCAACTTCACCAAAAACGGCGGACAGGTGATCTGGGCGAATGATGCGGAAGAAGCCCGTCAGGAGATATCAAAAATCATGGAGCGTCATCACGCGAAATCTGTCGTGAAATCCAAGTCCATGGTAGCTGAAGAAATCGAGCTTAAAAAATTTTTAGAAAAGCAAAACATCGAGATTTTCGAGAATGATTTTGAAACGCCGTTAGATACCTCAGCAGAACAACAGACGATAGAAGCCGGTAAATTGTTACGGAAAAAGTACACGACGGCGGATATAGGCATCTCGGGAGCAAATTTTATTATCGCTGATACGGGCAGTATTGCCATTACGGAGAATGATGGGAATGCAAGACTTACTATCTCCTTTCCAAAGGTACACATCGCATTAGCCGGAATAGAGAAAACTATCCCAAACATCAACGACTTGGATTTATTCTGTCCCTTACTCGCTTCCCATGGAACGGGACAAAATCTCATCACATACAATACTATTTTAAGCGGACCCCGACAAGTGCATGACACGGATGGTCCAGAAGAAATGTACGTTATTTTGCTGGACAACGGCCGGACCAATGTATTGGAAAAAAATGACCAACGCCAAGCTCTTTATTGCATTTGTTGTGAGGCCAGCCTAAATGTATGTCCCACTTACCAAAATATTGCCGGACAAAGGTATGACACCACCTATCAGATCCTTATCAATTCACTTGTACCTCCCAATTTAAACAACGTATCGGAGCTAAAACATCCGGCTTACGCTTCCCCCCTTTGTGGCACATGCTTCGAAGCATGTGCTGTTGACATCGACTTCCTCCGGTTGGCCTTACTTAATCGTCGGGATTCGGTACAGCAAGGTCTAGTGTCAAAAAAGGAAAAACGCACTTGGAAAATATTTACTTATGCCGTCCAACGTCGCGGACTGATCGATTTTTTCAGTGGAAAAATAAAAAATTTCTTTCTGCAAATTTTCTTCAAGAAAACTTGGGGCAAACATCGCAAATTACCAAATCTTGCAGATAAATCGTTCGCCAAACAGTGGAAAGAGCGGGGGGATTAATAAGGATCTACATCAATAGAAATACGAACGCCCTTGTATTGTTTTTCCATACCAAATTGTGTTATCGCTTGGTTGATTAATTCCTTTACGCGCGCGATGCTGACGTTGTTTCGTTCGATTTTTAAAGTAACCGTTTGAATAAAGTGATTCCGTATCCGAGAAATCAGCGGCGGTTCTGGCCCTAATACTCTATTGCCCAACTGTGCGCGAAGCAAATTGGTTAAACGAGTAGCCGCATCGCTTGCATGCTGTCTATCTGTATGGCGAACATCCAATTTAATGATACGATAAAAAGGCGGGTACAGATAATTCTTGCGTTCTTTTATTTCCGTCATGAACATACCTTCATAATCGTGCTGAATGACTTGTTCCAGCACGCGGTGATTTGGGGTATGTGTTTGAATGATTACCTTTCCTTTATGCTCTCGACGCCCCGCACGTCCCGCCACCTGGGAAAATAACGAAAAGGCCCGTTCATAGGCCCGAAAGTCGGGAAAATTAATCATCGCATCAGCGTTGATGATACCAATTAGACTAACACGTCCAAAATCCAATCCTTTTGCCACCATTTGCGTGCCCACAAGAATATCGAACTCGTGTTCATCAAACGCCGTAATAATATTCTCAAATCCATATTTTCCTTTAGTGGAGTCTAAATCCAAACGTCCTAGCCGCGCTTGCGGCAGCAGCAATTCCAGTTCTTCCTCTACTCTTTCCGTCCCAAAACCTTTGCTTTCGATATGGGGCATTCCACATGCAGGACAAACCTGTACCGGTGGTTCGGTATGCCCGCAATAATGGCAATGCAAATGATTGGTCGATTTATGATACGTCAGACTCACATCGCAGTTCACGCATTTGGCTACCCAACCGCAAGTATTACACTGTACGAATGGTGTATGCCCACGTCTGTTCTGAAACAAAATCACCTGTTCCTTTCGTTCCAAAGCATCTGTTATACCCTGTAACAAGACACCGCTGAAATAAGAAAACATCTGGTCTTTACGCCCCTCTTCCGCTACGTTGATAATCTGTATATCGGGCAGTTGGGATTCTCCAAAGCGCTCTTTTAGTTCCACCAAACCATATTTATCCGCTTTAGCATTGTAGTAGCTTTCTATCGATGGCGTGGCTGATCCTAACAACACTTTTGCTTGTTGTAGGTGAGCCAGATAAATGGCAGTATCACGAGCGTGATATCGCGGGGCTGGTTCATATTGCTTATAAGAATTCTCATGCTCTTCGTCGACTATGACCAGCCCTAAATTTTGAAACGGCAGAAATACAGAAGAACGAGCGCCTACAACTATTCTATATTCTCCTTTCAATACTTTATGCCATACCTCTGCCCGCTCGTTATCATTAAATTTCGAGTGATAAACGCCCAGTTTATCCCCAAAATGCAGTTTTAATCGATCGGTAATCTGTGTAGTCAGTGCTATCTCCGGCAAAAGATATAAAGCATTTTTACCGTTCTCTATCGCCTGCTCAATCAACCGTATGTAAATCTGTGTTTTGCCCGAAGCCGTTACACCGTGCAAAAGCACAACGTCTTTCTTTTCAAAAAAACCTTCTATCGCATCAAAAGCCTGCTGTTGTGGGGCATTAAAGTCAAAATCTGCCGTTATCTCTATCTCTTCACCTCCTAGACGGGATACAATTTTTTCTTCGACGGTAAATACGCCCTTTTCGATCAATGAGGCTACGATCGCCGAACTCACGCCCGTCACCTCCATAATATCCTGTCGAGTAATATCCAACTTTGTTTTCCGAAGCTGAATGAAGCCTAAAACCGCATCCTGCTGTTTTGGAGCACGGTTTAAGGAATCCAGCAATCCACGTATACCTTCGGCATCATCAAACTCTGGTGCAAACCTTAAACATGCCTTACGCTTTGGCACATATCTATTATTTATCTCTTCAGATATTAATATATATCCTTGATCAAAAAGTTTCTTCAATAGTGGGAAAACGGTGCTTTGTCCTAATAGCTTAACGATATCGTTTATCGTCAATTCTCCCGCCACATCCAACGCTTCCATGACCATGTATCCCTTGTCAGATAAAAGCGAACGATCCAGATCTACATTTTCTGACGCCACAATTTTTGTTTCGCTCGCCATCTTTAACGCTGCTGGTAAAGCCGCTTGCATAACTTCTCCCAGATAGCACATGTAGTAACCGGAAATCCATTCCCAAAGAGCCAACTGGTTAGCATCAACCACTGGCTCTTCATCTATTACATTGAGTATATACTTTGCCTCATAACTTAAAGGCGCTTCTTTAGAAATCTTATGGATAATCGCCGCATAGATTTTATTACGACCGAATTGTACAATAACGCGTTTTCCAATGGCGACATCGGCATTCGATTCTAAAGGAACGCGATAGGTGTAGGTTTTAGCGATGTATAATGGTAAAATAACATCGACAAACAGTGTTTCCCGATTGTTATGAAATAAAGAGGTTTCTGACATTTTAAGACCGATTCCGGACAGCAGCTACAAACAACCCTACCCATCCTACCATAAAGCAAAGTCCACCAAGCGGTGTCACGGGCCCCAGCCAGGCAAACCCTTCCAAACCGATCAACGAACGGACACTCAACAAATATAAAGAGCCTGAAAACAATAGAATACCAATTGTAAATGCGATAAAAGAAACACGTATCGAGGCATTCTTTGCTCTAGAAAAAGTGGACAAGAACAACAAAGCAAAAGTATGATAAAAGTGATACTGGTTTGCCGTTTTCCATGTATCCAAATGGTAATCGCTGATTTTCCCTTCTAGTCCGTGCGCCCCAAATGCCCCTAATATTACAGCTGTCAATCCGAAAAAAGATGCTATTAATATAATTTGTTTGTTCATAAAAGAGATCGTATTCTAGTGATATTTCTTTCGTGGGTATAAATGTAATAAAATATAACACATATTGTATTTTAATTTTTACAAAACACCATTCTAGTTTAGAAAGCTTGCTATTACGGAGGCATGGCGTCATGGAGGTCATCAATTTTCGCTTCGTTTTCTGCAAAAAGGCACAAACACATTTTATTTTTTTAATTTTGAATCTGTTAGAGACTGTCTTTGATGAGAAATACGATTATCATTACCATTTTATTGTTCGTCGCCATTGTTGGTGCTTCCCTATATTATTTTGCAAATTTAGAAGGAGAAAAAAAGGAAACGCTCCGTCCACTTACGTTCCTTCCTAAAGAAACATTTCTGGTCGCCACGTTCCAAAATGATGCGACGACCGATAACATCTTCAAAGATTTTGAAATCTTCGAAGCCATGGTAGGCAGACAGGAATTCGAACAATGGCAGACACTGAAGACAAAACTTCTCCGACATTCAACTATCCAGCCCTATGTAAACGGAGTCGACCAATACGTTTCTTTCCATCCAGAAAAAGAGGCTATTGCCACGTTATTTACTATTCCGACATCGATGCGAATCGATGCAGAGGCAATTGACTTGTTCCTGGAAAAAGCAGCATCTATCTATATCGTAACACAAAAAGACACACTAGAGAATCGCATTTATAGCCTAGATAAAGGGGTTAAAGACTCTATATTCCACATCGTTTACTACAAAGACATTTTCTTCGCATCTTATTCGGAAAGTTTACTTTATCAGGTTATGGATAGGCGTGCGCCTAAATTAGGTAAAGACGAAATTGACTATTTTATAGAGAATAACAGTCGAAATTCGCCCCTCAGTGTATATTTTGTTCATGAACAGATACCTCGTATTGCTGAACACCTTATGCGCAGAAATGCAGGTAATTTTATCAAACTATTCGACAATCTCGGTGGTCAATCTGCATGGAATTTAAGCTTCAAGAACGACGCGCTGATATTGAGCGGCGAAAGCGAGACGGCTCATCGAAAAGAAAACTATATAGAACTGTTCGGAAACCAACATAAAACTTCACAAACTTTATACAATTACTTTCCCCAGAACACGGCTTCTTACCTTTCTTTTGCTATCAGCGACACCGATAGCTTCCGAAAAGATTTGCTTGCGTTATTGAAACAACGTGGGGAGCTACCCCAATTGCAAGCTCAGTTTGCTGAAATAAAAAAAAGCAAGGATGTCTCTTTTGAAGAAGATATACACCCTATTTTCGGCCACGAGTTTGCTTTGGTAGAACAAAGTAATCAAACCGAGTTGGCTTTTATCTCGGTCGCAGATTCTACCAAACTGGATGCATTTATCTCATCCATAGCCACGAGGGTGTCGGATTCTCTTTATCGATTTAACCATTCGAATATTCCCTATGCACTTTATGGCGATCCACTTAAATCATTCACCCGTCCCTATTTCTTGCGCGTGCGGAATATTCTGGTCTTAGCCAACTATCAAAGCCTGTTGGTCGAATACCGACGTGATTGGGGACGTGTGAACTTATTGACTAACACATTAGGTTTCAAAAATTCGGAGAGAATACAGGGAAACGAAGCTAATATCACTTGTTTCATACGTACAAGCGCATCATCTTCTATGATCAGCAATCTTCTTAAAGCTTCCCATCGTGAAAGCTTCCGTGATAAGAACAACTTCGGTTATCAAGATTTTTATTCTTGGTCTATTCAAATCGCAGGCAATAATGGTAATTTCCAATCCAGTATTTATGGTGTATACAAAAGTAAAAATGCGTTAGGTGCTGCTGCCGACTGGGTATACGAATTCAACAACCGACCAATTACCGCACCACAAGTTTTCGAACATTCGGACACCAGTCAATTTATCTTGATCCAAGAGCAAGACCACAGCGTACATGCGATTAGCCCTTCCGGGAACAAACTATGGTCAACGGTATTCCATGGAAGAATAGTAGGGGAAGCCCAGCAATTGGACGACCGCTCCATTGTATTGGTAACCGATCGAAACAGGCTTTATCGGTTTGACCCTGAAGGCAACTCGTTACCTAGTTTTTCACTCGGTATGGACAGCGAACCTACGTATACGCCTACCATCAGTAATATTGGTGGAGAACAGTTGATTTTTATTCCTGCGGGTCGCAAGTTGCTGGTCTATACAGTGGATGGCGAAAAGGTGGAAAGCTGGGGTGACATGAATCTAGCCGGAAAAATATTATTTGATATTAAAGTCTACAACAATCAAGTTTTTTTAGGTACAGAAAATGGTCACTTCTATCAATTCGATGCGCAAGGCAATCTGCTTAAAGAAGAAATTATAGGCGACAGTCAGTTTAAAAATCCGATAGCCATAGTCCAACTGGAACAAAACCGACATGCAGTATACGCTGTTGACACCGCTCAGATTTCGCTTACGATGGATTTTGTTGAAGAGCCTAAAACCTATAAGCTGGAGCAAGGAGGAAACCGTTCCTTGATTTCCTATTTTCCGAGCACAGATGGGGCCGCGTATCGTATGGCGATGCTCAATCAAAAGCATCTACTGATAAAAAATATCCAAGACAGCAGCGCTTTGTTCGACTTTACATTTACCCAAGAAATAACCGATCGTCCACAGTATTTTGCAGATGGATCGAATAGCTACTCCTTGGGTATCGCTTCCCGCAAAAACTACCTCGTCTATCTTTTCGATGAAAAGGGATCGTTAAGAGATGGTTTTCCTATCGAAGCGTTGCCAGATTTCTATTATGGAAAAATTGATTACAACAGTGCGACTTATTTACTTTGTGTGAGACGAGATAGGAAGTTGTATGCGTTTAAGCATTAACAGAATTGGAAAACTTAACATTTTTTAAGAAAGAGATCATTCCAAAAATTTCCGCAACCCGTAAAATAATAGTAGGTTTGCACACTTATAAGATTTATGCTGACAGGAGAAAATAATTTACACTTACTGACCCAACCTAAGAATATCGTTATCACAACCCACCACAAACCGGATGGAGATGCACTTGGCTCCTCTTTAGGTTTATATCATTGGTTGAAAGCGAAAGGTCATCAGGTAGCGGTCGTATTGTCGTCTGATTTTCCGGATTTTCTAAATTGGATGCCCGGCCGTGAAGATGTTATTATCTTCCCAAACGATACTACAGGAGCAGAACGCCTTATACAACAAGCTGATATTATTTTTTGCTTGGATTACAGTGCACTGAGCCGTACTAATATTTTGGAACCTGTTCTTCGGGCTGCAAACGGCCAAAAATGGATGATAGATCACCATTTGGATCCCGAAGATTTTGCTTCCCTTCGTTATTGGGATGCCACGGCGGCGGCAACTGCTCAACTGGTATATACATTTATCTCCGATGTTTATGAAGATGCGGCGGCTATAACACCGGAAATCGCCACTTGTCTTTACGCAGGTATTATGACCGATACCGGCTCGTTTCGATTCCGTTCTACTACCGCAGCTGTACACCTGATTATATCGAAACTTATCGAAGCTGGAGCTAGGAACTGGGAAATACACGAACATATTTACAACAGCTCCACTGAAAATCGATTGAAGTTCTTGGGGTATTGCTTATTAAACTGTCTGGAGGTTATTCCGGAATACAATGCAGCTGTATTTGCGGTTACAAAAGAGGATTTGGAAAAGTTCCAAGTCACTACCGGAGATACCGAAGGATTGGTAAACTATGCTTTATCTGTTAAAGGCATACGATTAGCTGCGTTATTTATTGACAGAACCGAATTAATTAAATTATCTTTGCGGTCGACGGGAGAGATTCCATGTAATGAAATATGTAAAAAGTACTTTAATGGAGGAGGACATTTAAACGCTTCGGGGGGGAGTTCGACAGAGACGCTCAGCCAGACCGTAAACAAGTTCAAATCTATATTGCCAACATATAAAGAAATATTAACAACATAAAATTTAAAGTGACTATATCAGAATGAAGAAATCAATCTTATTCCTCTCGGCTGCTGTGGGCTTATTAGCTACAACAAGTTGCCAAAACTTCAAGAAAGGCGAAGGCGGTCTTGAATATAACATTGTTAAAGACGCAGGAGCAGAAAAAGCCCAGCCAGGCGATTTATTGTCGGTAGACATGATCGTAACATCGGATCGTAAGGATTCCCTATTGCAAAGTACATACGATATCGGTTTGCCTCAGATTGTAAACATCGCTCCAGATTCTATCCCAGGTTTATACGCTGGCGATTATAATTCGATGTTCAAAATGTTAGGAGAAGGCGATAGCGCTGTTTTCCGGCTGAATTTAGACACCATGGCTGCAAAAACAGGACAACCTAAACCAGAGTTTGCAGATCACTATGCTGAATTCAAAGTTAAAGTAAGAAAGCACTTCAAAAAAGGTGATCTAACAGATTCAGCTATGTATGCACAGGTGGACGAATATTTCAAAGCAGAAATCGAAACACTGAAACAAGCTGAAGAAGGCAAACTAGCAAACTACATCGCGAAAAACAAGTTGGAGCCTAAGAAAACAAATTCTGGTTTACAATATATCGTAAAAGAAGAAGGTTCTGGAAACAAGCCAGTTGTTGGTGATACGGTCGTCGTAAATTATACTGGAACGTTAGTTAACGGTACGATCTTCGACACAAATGATGCAGAGTTGGCAAAAAAACAGAACACATTTAATCCGATGCGTCAATACGAGCCGATCCGTTTCCGTGTAGGCCATGACCCTGTAATCCAAGGTTGGACAGAAGGTTTGCAGTTATTGAATAAAGGTACAAAAGCAACATTACTGGTCCCATCAAGCATCGGTTACGGTGAACGTGGTGGGGGAAAAATCCCTCCGTATGCACCGTTAGTCTTTGATGTGGAATTGGTTGATATCATACCCGGCCCTAAAGAAGCACCGGCCGATTCAGTGGCCGTAAATTAATTCTTTAGTTATTTTATTTAAAAAGGCGAACGGAAGACTATCCCGTTCGCCTTTTTGCAATTCAGAAGTTTCTACCGTGCGTTTTTTCCATGATTCGATTAGTTATCGCAGGGAATTTTTTCAGCAACGATACGAACAGATTCGTTCGCCATTCCTTGCCCAATTGGCTTTGTACGAAGCGTCCGGTCCGCAGACGTACAGCGAACTGCTTTTTCCATTCTTCCACGTATGCGGCTAGCATGTCATCTAGTGAGAGCTGTTTTTGTAAATATTTGTCGACAAGTTGGGTGAGCAGTTTCCCGCTATGCATAGCCATACTCATCCCATTCCCGCAAATCGGTGTGATCATACCACACGTGTCGCCGACAAGTGGCGTACGGGCGAAAACAGGTTCCTTTGTATCAAATGAAATCTGAGAAATCGAGAGTGGTTGGCTATACTGAAACTCGCTTTGTTCAAACAATTGCCGCAAATAGGCATTCTGATATAGAAACCGTTGCTCCATCTCTTTAATGCCGCCGCTATCCCGCAAGTTAGATGCTGTTGTCAAATAACATAGGCAATATTTGTTGCCTTCAATTTTAGAAATACCACAATAACCATTCTTAAAATTATGTAGCGCGATCGTATCGTCTGGGAAACTGGTTTTAATGTGATACTTTATACCGATATAATTATTGAGTGCATTTGGTTTCCTCGATATAAAATCACGTTTCCAATTTACATCAATATTACTGCGTTTTCCGAAAGCACCAATAGCCATCCGTACCCGGACATTTGCAGTGGACGAGTGAATTAAATAATAATCTGAGCACATTTCCATATGATCTACCTTGCAGTTGTCCTGAACTTCCACTCCTATCTCCCGCGCACGCATAGCAAGTAATCCATCTATTGTATAACGGCTAATACCGAAACCGCCTAGATCGAGATCCGCGTTCAACAATATTCCGCTTAAACTACTTACTTGTATCTTTTTAATAACCGGTAACGTCATACCGGCAAGATCAATACCGCAATCCGTGAGGTAATCCCAGCTTTCGAAACTGATGTATTCACCACAAACACGGTGAAAAGGAAAACTGTTTTTTTCAAAGATTACAACAGAATATCCCCTTTTCCGTAACTGTATAGCTGCGGTTAAGCCAGCTAAGCCGGCACCAACAATGCCAATATCATAATCAATACCCTCCATTCCTGCACACAATTAGATATCGAAAAGCCCATTGCCAGTCTATAGTTGCCCCGCTAAGGCCTGCCTTTTCAAACAGATTCATCCACTCTGCTTTGGTAAATCCGCGCCGCACAGATAACGCAGCGTCGTGTTTGACTAGATAAGAGTTCGAAAATAGTTTGGTTAACCATTTAATACTGTAATAGGCAAACGGATGACGGTGTAAGTCATTTATAAAAAAGCCGCATCGGCTGTTTACGCGCATCCAACGCAGCATCTCGACCAAATCTCCCTCATCAAAATGATGGCAGAACAGTGAGTTAAAAAAAATATCTGGCTTTTTAACAAGTGTATTCGCTCGATAATCGTCACATATGAATTGGATGTCCAATATGCCATAACGTGACTTCGCATACGCAATAGCATGCGGATTGATATCTATACCTGTAAGCTCTGCTTCGATTCCGTATCTTCGACACCATTTCTGAATCACGACTAAATTGTCGCCTCCTCCGCAACCAATTTCACAAACACTAACTTTCGTTCTGTTATTTAGTAGCTTCTTCAGGCCCTCCAAAGTCGTACGATGCCCACCCAGCCAAGTGTTTATCGTACCCAGCTCTTGCATGGTCTGCTTAATATCCTCAAAAGGAACCGATGGGTTGTCTAACAATTCCTTTTCGTCACTTCGTTTTAGAAAATCAGACATGATAAATGTAAAAAGTTTCCAAAGTTAAGCCAGGGCCAAACGCCATGCCAACCATATTCTTTTCTTTCGCACGATCTGGGGTATTCTTCATCAATTTTTCTAGTACAAAGAGTACGGTGGGGCTGCTCATATTGCCGTAATCGCGGAGTACTTCGTAGCTAGCGTCCAGCTGCGCTTTTGTAATATGGGCACCTCGCTCAATAGCTTCTAATATTTTTTTTCCGCCGGGGTGTACACACCATAGGTCAACATCCCCTTTTCTTATGTTATAGCGTTGTAACGCACGCCTAATGACCGCATCGCAGGTGCGCTCCAATATAGCGGGGACCTGATTGGTCAAGGTCATGAGAAACCCATTCGCTGAAATCCGCCACGCCATATCATCCAAACCGTCAAAATTTATTTCACTATAAAAGTCCGCTAACCGCCAACCACTAGTACGCGCATTATCACCTTCTATCAGTACGGCAGCAGCTCCATCTCCGAAAATGATGGTACTGGTCACGTTATCGATCGTCCGGTCGGTCTGAAAATGCAAGGTACACAGCTCTACACATACGAGCAATACCTTCGCATCGGGGTCCTTTTCTGTAATATAATGTGCTTGCTTTAAACCATGGATAGCCGCGTAACAGCCCATGAAGTTTACAGACGTACGACAAATATCGCTCCGCAGGTTGAAACGTTGAATCAAGTCTATATCTATCCCAGGTGCTTTGACACCCGTACAGCTAACGGTTATCAGGTGGGTAATTTTATCTGGTTCCGTATCATTTGGCAAACATTTTTCTACGACTTCCGCAGCTAATCTAATCGCTTCCTCGTCATATATTTTTAGCCGGTCTTCAAGCTTTCGCTGGATTATCGCATCTCCATCGTTGACCAAAAGTCTACTATCTTCTATGTTGGGACAAAAATCAGGGACGACCGAATAACGGGTATCAATACCGCTGGATCTGTACATAAACCGTAGTTTGCGTTCATCCTCTTCCGTGTTGGCATGTATTTTTTTTACGACCTCAAATATCTGCATCTGTTTTTGCCCATATCGAGGTACTGCCGTCGCAATCGAAGTTAGTGTACCCATATATAAGATAACAAATATAGCAGTAGGTGGTTTTGCGCCGCTCTCTAAAACCCATAAAATCCGCTATTTCTTCTGACCTGTACCGTATTTATTTTTTAACAAAAATAAAAGAGGAAGAGAATACTCCTCGTCTAAATAGGTGCAAGTACCCCATGGCTGTAACGGCTGAAATCTATACCTTCATATTCTTGGCACATGGATTCCTGTGCCGAGCTATGAAGGACAAAAAATGGTAAAGAATACGGTTTACGTTTGTGCTTCATATAGCAGGTAACATTCTTAGCGCACTAAATTAGAAAAAGGTAGTTGTGTAGAAAATAACGAAAATTAGGGATTTTGCATGAACTATTAATAATTTAGCATTAAACGTATGGAACTTTTATAAGCTTCGCTTTTTTTATCGGCCGTTAGGTGTTGTGCTCCGAAAACCCTAAATTTAGCCCGCTATGATAACGTCGATTGACTCTTACACATTTACTGATACGCATACGCACATTTACTACCATGCGGGAACATCCAAATTGGACGAACATCTACAGCGCTGTTTCGATAAAAACATTCAGCGTTTGTTTCTACCGAATGTAGACATCGACTCCGTCTCTCTTGTCATGGAAACCGTCAATGCCTATCCGGAGAATTGTTTCCCCATGTTGGGGTTGCACCCGTGTTCTGTCAAAGAAAATTACAAAGAGGAGCTGCAACGGCTGGAACGTATGCTATCTAAACATACTATATATGCTATTGGAGAAATCGGTCTAGATCTATATTGGGACAAAAGTACGTTGGATTTTCAGCGTGATGCTTTCCGCATTCAGGTGGACTGGGCGAAGACTATGGGGTTGCCGATTGATATTCATTGTCGAGATGCTTTTGATGAGCTTTTCATCCTTTTGGAGGAATTAAAAGACGATAAACTGTTTGGCGTTCTCCATTGTTTCACCGGCACACTCGAACAAGCGAAACATGCTATTGATTTGGGATTTACGTTAGGCATAGGCGGCGTTGTGACCTTTAAAAAAGCTGGGCTAGACGCGGTGGTTAAAGAGATAGACCTGGAGCATATTGTGCTGGAGACAGACGCCCCCTACCTAGCTCCGTCACCGCATCGAGGGAAGGAAAATGAGAGTAGCTATCTTTACCATGTCGCTCAAAAAGTAGCTGATTTACATCAAATCGATATCGAGGAGGTAGCCCGAATCACAACGCGCAATTCGAAGAAAATATTTGGTATCTAAACACTGACCATGCAAAATATATTTATTATTTATACGGGTGGTACGATTGGGATGGTAAAAGATGTCGAAAGCGGCACCTTCGTCCCGTTTGACTTTGAATTGATTGCCCGTAATCTACCGGACTTGGAGAGGTTGGATTATAAACTAACCGTACATTCCTTTACCCCCATTATTGATTCATCCAATATGAATCCTACCATTTGGGTGGAAATGGCAGAGATTATCCGGAATAACCATGACCATTACGATGGTTTCGTTATTTTACATGGCTCCGATACGATGTCATTCTCTGCTTCGATTTTAAGTTTTATGTTGGAAGGACTTCAAAAGCCTGTTATCCTATCCGGATCTCAACTCCCTATCGGGGAAATCAGGACGGACGCACGGGAAAATATGATGACCGCTTTGGAAATAGCTTCTGCAAAGGAAAATGGCAAATCTATTGTACAGGAGGTCTGTATTCTGTTCGACAACAAACTGTTCCGGGGAAACCGTTCATTTAAATATAACTCTGCGAAATTTGAAGCATTCCGCTCTCCTAACTATCCCGTTCTGGCAGAGGCAGGTATACACATCAACTACAATCGTGAAGCTTTGCTCGATAATACGGATAAAGCGTTTATCATGCACACCGAGTTAGATAACCGTGTCGGTGTACTCAAATTGTTTCCGGGTATCAGCCCTGCCTTCGTTCAATCTATTTTAGATTCCAATGTACGGAGCATTATCATGGAGACATTTGGGTCGGGGAATACCATGACGGATAAATGGTTTCTTGATATGTTGGAGGATACCGTGAAAAAGGGCAAAAACATAGTCGATATTTCCCAATGCAAAGTGGGCTCTGTGGAATTGGGTAGATATGAAACCTCTCAGGGGCTTAAGGCACTCGGTGTTCTCAATGGATATGATATGACCTTTGAAGCCGCCGTCACAAAACTCATGTACTTGCAAGGACAATTAACTGATCAAGAAGCTGTTGCTTATTGGGTCGAAAAAAATATACGAGGCGAACTAACCGTTAATGACTAGCGGATATTTCACCGGTAAATTATCCAAGGGAATATTCTTATTTCAGCTGTTTCCTTAGCTCGGGTTCTTCAATAAACCCCAAGTGCTCCCACATCAATCCATCCCCTTGGTATAGTTTTAAATATGGCAATGCCTCCACGCCGAGTTCCTGGCATAGTGCCGGGTTGGCATCGGCATCTATCCGAACAAGCGTAAGTCGATCTTCCATATCGGCAGCTATACTATTCAGAAAAGGTTCCATCTTCTTACATGGAGCACACCAGTCTGCATAAAAATCAACCAATACCAGTTTATCTGATTTCACTAACGCTTGATATTGCTGCATATTCATTCCCACCGCTGTTTCGCTGGTTGTGCTTTCAGGTAGATTATTTGCGCGCCATTCCATCATACCGCCCGGTAGTTCATATATTTGCCCGAACCCCATCTCTTCTAATTTTTCGACAGCCTTGCTGCTTCTTCCTCCACTTAAACAGTATACAAAAACTGGCTTCTCTGTGTCTAATTTAGCAATTCGTTCGGTAAAATCAGTACCATTCCAGTCGATATTGATAGCGCCTTCGATATGCCCTTTTTCAAATTCTTCGGGCGTCCGCACATCGACCAACTGCAAATATTCTACTTCTTCTATTTTATCCGCAAAGGTTTGAGCTGTCAACTGATCAGAAGATTTTTGTTCATCCGTTCGATTGCTTCCGCAACCACTCCAAACGGTGACTAGCAATAACACGATGATGTCGTATCTCAATAGTTTCATTTTGTTCGGATTTTCTGTGCCTTTCTCCTATAAATTCTTCATGATAGAATGCCCCATCCGGTCTCTTTTTGTTTTGAGATAATTCTCGTTATAAGGATTTGGTTCTATTTCTATCGGTACATTTTCAACGACTTCCAATCCATAGCCGACAAGCCCAGCGCGTTTAGTAGGGTTATTGGACATCAAGCGCATTTTTGAAACGCCCATATGTCGTAAAATCTGCGCTCCAACACCGTAATCCCGCAAATCGGGTTTGAAGCCTAACTGTAAATTAGCATCGACCGTATCCACTCCCTCTTCTTGCAAACGATAGGCATGAAGCTTGTTTATCAGACCTATTCCACGCCCTTCTTGGTTCATATAAACAACAATGCCTTTGCCTTCTTCCTGAATCATCTCCATCGCTTTATGAAGCTGTGGACCACAATCACATCTGCACGATCCAAAAATATCCCCCGTCATACAGGAACTGTGTACTCTTACTAAAATAGGTTCGTTTTCCACCCACTCTCCCTTGAATAAAGCAAGGTGCTGTTCACCTGTATTTTTTTGTGTGAATGCCTTCAATTTGAAATCACCCCATTGTGTTGGCATTTGAACAGTCTGCTCTTCTTGGATCAGGGAATCGTGTTTCAACCGGTATTCGATCAAATCCTCAATACTAACAATTTTGAGGTCAAATCGCTCCGCTACCGGGATCAAATCCGGAAGACGCGCCATTTCGCCATCGTCTTTCAGAATTTCCACCAATACACCTGCCGGTTCAAACCCCGCTAGGCGGGCCAAATCGATAGCTGCTTCGGTATGACCTGTACGACGCAATACGCCACCGTCTTTTGCGATTAACGGAAAGATATGTCCTGGACGCCCCAATTCTTCAGGTTTAATATCGGGATTGATAAGCGCTTGAATGGTTTTTGATCGATCAGAAGCTGAAATGCCAGTTGTACAGCCATACCCCTGCAAATCTACCGAAACAGTAAAATTGGTTTCATACACCGCCGTGTTCTGTCCAACCATCAAGCCAAGATTTAATTCTTCACAGCGCTCCTGTGTCAAGGGAACACATACAAGCCCTCTACCATGTGTTGCCATGAAGTTTATTATTTCAGGTGTGGCGTTTCGGGCAGCTGTAACAAAATCACCCTCGTTCTCGCGATCTTCATCATCCACCACGATGACGACTTTCCCCGCCTTGATATCTTCTATCGCCTCCTCTATCGTATTTAATTTTATTTCCATCTCGTATGCTCTTATCTATGCAAAGGTAGATTTCATATGTAAATAATTTGTCTTTTAATGGTCATATGGAATATCCAGTTGTACTCATTCGTGTTTGTGGTTTACAATCATGGATATTTCTTTATGCTGTTTTGTATAACGAACTTGTCAAAATCCCTAGGTTATAACTTCGTTCTATTAAATTTAGAAGCGACCCATTTCCAAGCTCGTTCTGCCTTCTGTTTATATTGATCTACATCAAATAATGCGGAATCTGTAGTCGATTTATATGTTAAAAATACAGCCAACGGTGTAAGGACAATAATCGCCATCCACATCCCTATAAAAGGGTCCATGCTACCGTCTTTTGCAGCCTTTTCTGCCATCGTGGATATAATGTGGTATATCAGAAAGAAAATGATAGCCACCACGACAGGCAATCCCAAACCTCCTTTACGGATGATCGCGCCCAGCGGTGCGCCGATAGCAAAAAGTAATAAACAGGATACGGCCAACGTAAATTTTCGATGAAACTCGATATGATAACGAATGTCTCTTTCGGCAAAAGCCCTATATTCTATATCTTTCATTTCCAAGACACTGCTCATCTGCTGCGCTTGACTCAAAGCATTGCTCAAGACACCTCGACGTTGGTCTTCCGGAACATAGTCTGCCAGAAAATTCTGAAATTCCTCAGCAGCTACTTGCGTCACCGTATCAACTCGATAATAAGGGGAAAAGTAAGAGACATAGCTTCGAGTCTCCGTTAATATCTGCCGAGAAACGCTATCCAGTTGCAACCGATTAGAATCCGTATACAATTTGAGCTGTTTTAAGTTCAGCATGGAATGATGCGATTTAAACAGGCTCTCATCGGTCCGTTTCATCTGAAAGGCTTCCATATCAAACTTCTGTTCTGTTTCCGCAAAACGGAAGCGGGTGAATTGTTGCCGTGGATCATACCGTTTGGCATTCTTCACTCGCGACTCTTCATATCGAACACCATCCCTCAAGCGTAAGATCATATAGTTGTTATCGGCAGAATTATGCATAAAACCTTCCTTTGCCAACAACACATTATTTGCCGTGTTTCCTGTTCGATGGTCATAAATCATCAAATCATACAATATCGTCCCATCTTCACTCTTACTCTTGGCACGAATCGAATAACCAGGAATGGATTTATTGAAGATTCCGGGCTTAATTAGAAAGTCTGCTTTCTTATTGCGCACATCCCATAATAACGAACCCATTTTCAAGTTGACCACGGGTAGTATATAATCGGAAAATAAAAAAGAACCTCCCGCGAATAAGGTTACCAGAATGATAAGTGGCGTCATGGCTTTTCGCAACGAAAATCCGGCTGCTTTGATAGCAACCAGTTCGTAGCTTTCTCCGAGGTTGCCAAAGGTCATAATAGAGGAAAGCAACATGGCAAGCGGCAGTGCCATAGACAACTGAACGGCACATTGATAGCCTATAAGCTCCATCAATACATACCACTCAAAACCTTTTCCGATAAGATCATCGATATACTTAAATAAAAAAAGCATCAATAGAACGAACATCACGATACAAAAACATACCATGAATGGCCTAATAAATGCTTGTAAAATTAATAAGTGTATCTTCTTCATATCACCGTTTGTTGCTCATCGCGATACGGATACAAAGATACTATTTTTTTCGGTAAGTAATCTAGCTTATGCGCCTATAACACTTTGAAGATAGCCGACAGAATTGTTCCATATTTGCTTCCTATCTTCCAAATTATCAGACTTTACAAAATCGGTTATAGCAAGAGCTACATCATTGGTTAGCTCATCCTGGATAATTTCTATTTCAAAATAATAAGGCTCATCCTCCAACCATTTAAAGCGCACACATTTGTTCTCCTTTACAGACACCAACTTAGCACGATTTACTTCATCATCCCATATAAACTCATAAATTCCTTCTTTATAATTAACGTCATCAGCAAACCACTGGGCCAATGCATTGGGTTCATGAATAAACGGGAATAAAATCCGTGGTGATGAATTTATGATATATTCTAAGTGAATTTCTTCTTTCTTTTCCATATAATTCTTTTGGTTAATTATAAAACCAAGCTATTTTTGTCTGTCCGTAAGTATACAATTTTATTTTGTGATTCAAAAAAGAATAACGGAATTAATTTTCGTTAGATACAAAACCTTCTTTGATCTAACATTCCGTTGTTTATGGTGCCTTATATTTATTAAATTAAAAATGAGAAAGTTGTGAGATGAGAAGAAAAAAAAGAGATGAAAATTATTTTTTACCTTTGGAAATGACGACTTATTACTATATTTGCAACACGAAAACGGCGGGGTAGCTCAGATGGTTAGAGCGCAGGATTCATAACCCTGAGGTCGGCAGTTCGATCCTGCTCCCCGCTACGGCAAAGCTTCAAGACTAACTTGGAGCTTTTTTACTATTATAAAACGCTAAAAGCCATTCGGTATTGGGTTATTAATGAATAAAACTGTCTTAGTCCCTTTCATGTTATATTATCAAAAGATAAGTATACATGAAAAACAAATTATTTATCGGATGCTCCAGTTTTGCCACACCATCATGGAAAACCTTGTTTTATCCAAATGACCTCCCCAAAAAAGAGTGGTTTAATTACTATTCAAAACACTTCAATACGTATGAGTTTAACGGTTCATTTTATAAGTTCCCTACAGTAGAAAATTTGTTGACATGGCATGATAAAGTTCCTGCCGATTTTAAATTTAGCCTTAAGGTTCCTAGACTAATTACCCATGTTAGGAGACTGGAACAATGTGATGAGGAGATAGCAGCATTTTATCAGATTAGTAAAGAGGGGCTTAAAGATAAATTGGCCTGTATCCTCTGGCAGCTACCACCAAGTTTCAGCTATAATGAAGATAGATTGCAAGCTGTATTACGGGTGATGAACACCGACTTTAAAAATGTGGTCGAATTCAGGCATGAGAGCTGGTGGCGGGAAGACGTGATCAAAATACTTCATGAACATAACATTACTTTCTGCAATGTAAATTATCCTAAACTACCAACGTCAATCCAACAAACTACTTCGATAGGCTACGTACGTATGCATGGCAACCCCAAATTGTTTTATTCAGAATACAGCCAAAAACAGGTTGAAACACTTTATGATGAAGTAAATGCGGTTGGGTTCAAGGAAGTTTATATTTATTTCAATAATACGGCCTCGACAGCCGCTATAGTAAACGCTTTGCAGCTACAGGAGATTTATAAAAAGAAAAGGTAAATTAAAAAAATTCACCTTTTCTTTGCATTTAATCATTCTATAACGTTACGCGCTCAACGTAAACATTCCCATAAGGATCTTCTGCTTCCACTTTAACGGTAATTCCAGTAGTGGCCGACGGTTTATAATAAAACATGTGATCGTTATAGGCCTCTGGCTCGGCAGAAGGGCGATGAGCAGGTTTATCGTCTCCAAAATAAGCATCGTACGCATCCCTATCCATCTCAAACCGTAGATTCTCCGTTAAGGTAGTTTTATAAACGTCGTTCTCATACACTTTAACTGTCCAATTGGTATGCCAAGCAAAAATATTGATGATAACACCATCTTGTCTAGAGGCTGTTACGGCTTGTCCTGGTTTATAGATCTTTATTTGGTAATCTTTTGATTGGTCCGTACCCTTATAATACCAGTTTTTAATTTCATTGCCTTCAATCTCATAAACAGCATACCCACGCGGACTACCATCATTACATAAATAGTTCCAAAAAGCCCCCATGACCGACCCCAAATTATTCTCCTCCATATCTTCGCTGATTGTTGTCATGCGGTTATTATGCAAGTGCCCCGTTAGTATGCGCACTTTATAGCCTTCTAATAGCTTATAGAGATCCTCTTTATTGCTAACGCCTAGATTTGGACGGTCTCTTCTTGATGTATAGATATGTGTACCCAATATAATAAGTTTATCCTTACTTACATGTTTTAAGTCTTCTTCCAACCAATCAAGCTGATTTTGTGTAATATGCGCGCTATAATCACTATGCCCGTTAAAATTAACATTGTCCAATACGACGAAATGACAATCTCCGATATTATAGGAATAATAGGTTGGTCCGAAATTCGCTTCAAACTGGCGTGCTGCGTTATAATCGTCCATTAAAACTGTCCGGTCATGGTCGTGGTTACCAATAACCTGAAATACCGGCAGTTGTAGACGTTTTATCTCCGTCGCGTATTCTGGGAAATAGGCCATGTTGTCCCAAACTAGATCTCCCAAAGAAATCCCGTACACCGGTGACTCGGTTTTCATACTATTCGCATACTCTGCTATTAGCGGTATTTCTGTATTACGCAACCAGTTCAGTTCTACCGTTTGGCCGATTTGCACATCGGCTAGTGCCAGCAACTGAAATTTATTTACCACAGCCTGTTTTTTCAGACTAAAATCCCGTCGTATAACATCACTCCTGTCCGCAGGCAATGCATGATAGATTTTCGGTAATCCATTCTCCATGGGTATTTCATAGTTTGATGGAACAGAAACAAAGACAAATTTTGCACGTTCGTTTGCTTCTAACTGATAAATACCCTCCTCATCTGTCAGCGTCGTGGTATATCCATCACTGACAACGGCGCCAACAACAGGTGTATCGCCATCTGTAAGCTTACCGACCAGATTCATACCCTCTTTTACGACTATATCCGTAGGTTCTTCGGGAGCTGGATTTCTAACAAGTCGCTCATCCTCACTGCATCCGATAAAGAAGAGCAGGGTTAACGTTAATAATTTGAAAAATATTTTCCTTGTCATGATTCGATTATTTTCTCTTTAAATGATTTAAATTGATTATTTGCTATTTCCTCCATATCCTGGATTCTGTAACAATAAGTTATTTGCTGAAATAGCAGAGTATGGGATTGGAAATCTATTTTTCGTGTTATCTGTCGGCTCGTGATCCCACCATTTCTCTTGCGTAAATGCTTCCCAACGAATAAGATCAGTACGACGACGTCCCTCTCCAAGAAATTCAATCAGCCATTCATCCAGCATTCTGTATTTATCCAGATTGGCAGCTGTCACTGGGTCTGGATCTACCCTATTTGCAAAGTTCCGTTCACGAACCGTGTTGATTAACGTGGCAGCTGCTCCTGTATCGCCATCCCGAAGCTTACACTCTGCAAGCATATAATAAATTTCAGCAAGACGAATAACAGGTGCATCCGGATCAAATTGAAGTGGCTGATCCGCTAAATTAGGCTGCGGAACTTTTACCAGACGTATTCCACTGTTTTCCTCGCCTACTTGAATATTTGAAGGCAATTTGGACAGATCTCCACCATACTTGGTATTAAGTTCCTTGAAAGGTGCAACAATATCAACTAGATTCAGGATTTCTCCAGAATATGCCTTTGTTCCTTTAGTGGATTCCCCTGTTATAGGGTTTGTTTGTGTACCCACCAAGAACATACCTTCGTAATTCTTATTACCTCTATAAACAAAAGGCCTTTTTCGGAGATCATTATCATGGAATTTTTCGTAAGGGTTCCCTAATTTAAATTCCGTATATATTTGTCCCGTAGGTTTGCGGGAAGGACTGAGCATAAAACCGTTGTATGGCGCTCCGTTTCCGGAGACTCCGCCAAAATATTTACCGCTTTCCTGGTGATAAAAATATCTCCAGTACCAAAGCCATGCGGCATCTGTTGTGGAACCGCCTTTGGAAGGAGCCGCCCAAATTATTTCAGGCGAGCGGTCGTTATCGAAACCGTGCGGTCCCCACCATGTATTGTCAAGTTCATAGACACCATATTCGCCGTTAATAATATCTTGACAAATTGCAGCACACTCCGCAAATCGGTTTTGCCCGGTATAAGCTTCGGCATTGAAATAAAGCTGTGCCAACATGGCAGCAGCGGCAGCTTGTCTGATATAGCCATCTTCGAATGCACCTAATTCCGTCTTTTTCTTCAAGTTCGGAATTGCATTTTTCAGCAATCCCTCTATGTGGTCGAATGTTTCTTGTGCCGTAGCTCTTGGCCGTAGCTCGTCTTGGGTCGACTCGTATATGGGCATTCCACCAAAGAAATCAAGACCACGCATATAGAACCATGCAATCAAAGCTTCTAGTTGTTGAACTTGATCCGCCTTGTCCTGGTCAGTCATGCCGACCGTCGAGTAATCCAATGCCTCGAGATCTTGTTTAGCAGACATCGTACGAGCGATACCCCCTCCGACTCCATTATACGTATTTTCTACAAAACGATCGTCCGGATTCCACGTATGGTACTGCAAGCGGAAGTATTCACCTCCATTATACCAATCCTCAGCACGCTGTGGACAGGTCATCGCATCCGTCGTCAACTCTTGTAGATACCAACGGTCGGCACCAATAAACCAACGCCAGTGGGTAAACGGGCGGGCAAGGACGGCGTACGTACTTTCTTTTGATGTAAAAAAGATATCCGGCGTAACCGAAGAATAGTGTTGTTCATTGAGATCACAACCTCCCAATAAAAGGGAAAGCATTAATCCAGATAGTTTAAAATATTTTAGTGAATTGCGTTTCATATCTTATCTAATTTTAGAATGTCAATTGTACGCCTAACGTGAATCGACGGGTTTGCGGATACATACTAGCCGTACTATTAATTTGCTCAAAACCTGGGAATAGCCCGTTTAAACTTACTTCAGGATTGATTCCTTTATAGGAGGTCAATACAAATAAATCTCTTGACGTAAAGTACAATCGTGCTTTCGATATATATGGTGTATACTTCTTTAAGTCGAACGTGTATCCAGCACTAACCGCATCAAGCGCTACAAAAGAAGCGTCGCTTATAAATACATCGCTCAATATTTTTTCATCATTGACAGCAGCGTAACGATCAAATGCTTCTTTTAATACGTTAAATTGTGATTGCGTACGCAACCCATAATACATGTTGACTTGACTAAACACATCATAATTGATATAGCTACGTAGAGATGCAGAGAAATCAAATTGTTTATAGCTTAGGTTATGATCCCACGAAACGGTCAACTTAGGGATGGCATTGCCAACATAGTGTTTATTTTCGTTGATTAAATTTTCACTTGTTCCCGGCACGATCTCTCCATTCTGATTGTGAATCAACCATTTACCATTTTCGTCTAGTCCCGCGTACTTAAAGACAAAGAATTGACCGATGGTCGATCCATTTAATAGACGTCCGGCCCTCCCCGGGTTACCCGGAGAAGGAAAAGCATCCATGTCGATCACACCGTCTTCTCCCAAATCCAGTATTTTGGACGTATTATGTGAAAAACGGGCTATGGTATTATAATTCCAATCTTTATTGCGGACGATTTCGCCACCCAATTCAAATTCCCAACCTTTATTCTGTAAAGTTCCCACATTCCGCATAATGGTCGAATGGGTCTTTGGGGGCGTAGGGGCATCTGTTTGAAATAACAGATCTTTCACCCGGCGTTGATAGATATCAAATTTACCAAATAGACGATTGTTCCAGAATCCAAAGTCTACTCCGGCGTTGAATTCTCCTTTTTCTTCCCATTTAAGAGCGGGGTTGTCATTTCGCTGTGGTCCGTAAGCGTAAATCCACTCACCTGTGGGCGTCGGATACATTTGACTATCCGGGCTGTACATGCGGGTCGCATAACCATTACCAAAACTATTGTTACCCGTTACACCGTAACCTGCACGTAGTTTTAGATCGCTGATGAAAGATAAATCTTTGATAAAGTCTTCTTCTATGAGTCGCCATCCACCCGAAACAGCCCAAAAGTTTCCCCAACGATGGTTCGGACCAAATTTAGAAGAACCCTCCCGGCGATAACTTCCGGATAAAATATATCGGTCTTTGAATGTATAATTGACGCGAGCGAATAGAGACAACAAACGCTCACGTGGATCTTTTTGCGAAGCCATACCCGCTCTTCCGTCACTTAACCACGTTCCGTCTTCCATGTTCCAAGGCCCGACGCCTTCGATCGCGAAATTAGCGTTTGTCATATTAAAGCTTTCGCCATTTCCCTCCCAATAACTATATCCGGCGACCGCATCAATATTGTGATTCTCTTGGAATATCTTTTTATAATTAAGGTAAGCATCTGCAGAAAAGCGGTTATTTTTACTGAATCCATGATAACCTTCCCCTCTCCTGGCATTATCAACAGATGATTTATGATAAGCTGAAGTATACCGATACAATTGCCATTTTGACTCTTGGTATCCAATAGTTCCTTTTGCGGATAAATTATCTGTCAGGTTAATGTTCAGCGAAACATCGCTTAACAACCAGCTGTCTTTTCCATCATAGGTCTTTAACATGATATCAGCGACCGGATTGTAACTCGTACCCGAAATGCCAATTTCCCTTACGTTATAACCCGATTCATTCGCATCACTGTATATCGGTATGGTTGGATTTAACATCATCGCTGCATTGAAAGAACCGGAACCGTTTCGCTGGTCTCGTTGTGCTTGACGATATTCTGCACGTGCTTGAATCTCTACTTTGTTTTCAAATAAGGAGAATTTGCTGTTCATACGTCCAGAATAATCCTTCCGTCCGTCTCCAATGACAATTCCCTTTTGATCCTGTGTCGAAAAAGTGGTATATATCAGTGCATTCGGACTACCGCCAGATATATTGATTACTTGACGGTGTGAAAATGGGCGATCATTGGTCAACGCACTATACCAGTCCGTATCGTACCCATAATCTTGGCCAAGTCCATACATGACATATTCGCTCGATGTCAGAAGATCGGGTTGTTTTCTTATCTGTTCTGTTGAAAATTCTCCACTGTATTGCACTTTGATATCGCCAACCTTAGCTTGCTTGGTTGTAATGAGTATAACACCACCGGCAGCTCGCGTACCATAAATAGCACCTGCCGAGGCATCTTTTAACACGTCAATGGTCTCGATGTCTTCTTGATTAAGTGCTCGGATATCGCCTCCGGGAATACCGTCAATAACGACCAGCGGCCCTTGCCCTGCATTTACAGAAGCAACTCCCCTTAATTGAAAGCTGTTACCAGCGTTGGGACTGGAAGTACCGTCAATCATCAATCCCGGTACCTTTCCGCGCAAGGCAGTAGCAATTGTAGCCCCGCCGAGACCTGACGTTAGCTTATCTCCCCTAATAGAGGTAATGGAAGAGGTAACCTGACGTTTTTCTAACGAACCGTATCCAATAACAACGGTCTCGCCTAAATCAATGAATGAGGAAACCAATTGGATATTAATCTCACTCTGGTCACCTGCCAACTCTTCGACAGTTTGATAGCCGATAAGTGAAAATACCAATACGTCCGCGGGTTGAATATTACTGATCGTATAATTACCTTCCCGATCAGAGACTGTCGTTTTTTGTTCACCTTTCACGGTGACACTCACTCCGATCATTACTTCACCATCTTCATCCGTGATAGTTCCCGAGATATTTTTGGTCTGCCCTTGCGCTGCCGATATCAGCGTAAAGAACGCAAATATGGGGGCTAATGTATGATAAAGCGCACGCTTTCCTAATTTTTTCATTTTATGATATTATTTGTCTGACAAAGAGCTACTAATTTACCTTACTATGTTTCTCCAATTTGATGTCGTTCAACAACCAACGATTGTATCTGCCACCAAGGGTTTTTGTACTTGGTCTTATGGTGACTTTTGTTTCGGAGGTGATGCCATAAAGAACCACACTTTTTTCTATCCAATACCAATCGGTAGCCGCGTTATCTGGGATCTGGATGTCAAAATCATCATTATATTTGGTGCTTTTATCATCTATACCGACCGATCCCGGTCCTTCTATCTCGACCATCAAGATGACATCATCGAATCCACTTCCCGAGCTTCCTCCTCGCGCAGGTGTCGCGTTAAACGTCAGTTTCACATTCGTGGATCTGTCTGCTGTTGTATTCGGTATAGATACCAATTTAACTCCTGTTTGTATATCGGTCCTTCCCATTTTGAAATAGTGCGCACCATAATAGAAAGCGTTCCCGTTCCAATTGATATCCTCATAGTTGCGATTTGCGAAGGCTGAAGCGGCAGATACTGTCGCCGATCCTGTCGGACCGGTGGTGTGCATATTTTTAGTTGATCCTGCAAAACCTTTTCCATGCCCCGCTGAGGTAGGTGCTTTCAACAACTCGTCTTCTCCGCCGTATGGACGTACCCATTCAAAGTCATCCGAGTAGTATAGATATCCAACCGCTTTTCCATCGTCTGGCAACAATACTTCTTGTTTCACGGTAACAACAGTCGTTAAGTTATCGGCATCTTTAATTATAATCGCACCGGTGCGTGCTACGGTAGTTGGTTCAAGACTAACGGTCACTTCCGTTGTACCAGCATCTCCTTTATCGGGCGTTACGTTTATCCAGCTGTCGCTTGCCAATGTCCAAGCCTCAACAGCATTAATCTCAAAGGTTGCCGACCCACTGGTAATTGTACCACTTTGATCCCCTGTAATCATAGTGACCTCCGTCAGCGGAACATAAGTAAGATCCTGCTCTACATCTACTTTCTCCGTTTTACCGCCGGAGATAACCGTGAACGACCCTTGACGAGATTCTCCTGTATTATTCTTCGCAACTGTTAATACTACCGAGACATTCCCGGCTTTTCCTTCTGTTTTATCCACAGAAATCCAGTCCGGTAATTCAGAAACACGCCAATCTGAATTAGTGGATATGTAGATAGCAGGTGCTTTCCCGTTATCGAGTAAACCTCTGATATTAACCGCTATTTCTGCAGGGGATACGTTCAGCTCCTCCACTTTTTTCACCTGTTTGACATCGATAGAAATTGTTTGCTGTAAGCTTTCAAATACAATCTTGCCTTCTCTATCTTCCGTTGTTCCAGCTTCTTCTACTGTTAAAAAGATCGTATAACGACCACGTTCACCAGTGCTTTTGCTGAGTTCCACCCATTCCGGCTTTGACGACACTTGCCAGGATCCGCTGGTACCAATTTCAATCTGAGCATGGTCTCCGTTTTCTAATAATCCTTGATAATTCAACGAAACGCTATTCGTTGATACTTCGAAAATGTCATCCATAACCAATGTCTGTTTACAGGAATGAAAAGACATTGTTGCCAAAATGGCCAGCAAGATGACAGCTACTTTTATATTTTTCATAATATATTGGATGCTAGTTTGTTTGTATTTTTTCAATCTTGATATCGTTCAAGCTCCAACGAAAAGTACCTGTATCGGAACCTGTTTTTGTTGTTTTTAATGTGATCTTACTAGCTGCTTCTATTCCAAAAAGTTCCACACTTCTTTCAACCCAATGCCAAGGACCGCCGTTAGGAATCTGTATACTGATTTCGTCACTTGTCTTTTTTGATCCACCGCCGACAGTGCCGGGCCCTTCGATTTGAACGATAACTTGCACATTGTCATAGTTCCCACTCCCCGTACGAACTGGGGTAGCATGGAATGTAAGACGGGCATTTGTTGTTTTACCGTCTTCCAGATTAGGGATATGGGCAAGTCGAACCCCGGTTTGATAGTTAGTTTTCCCCATTTTAAAGTAATGTTTCCCTAAATAGAAACAATTGCCTCCCGAATTAATGTCTTCATATCCTCTGGAATTGAGTGCCGCTTTTGCAGTGGCTACAGTATTCGCATTGATTGTCGTTCCAGTAGCCTGTTTTTCGATTTCATCTTCTCCTCCAAATTCTTCACACCAGCCGAAGTCATCTTCCAAGTATACGAATCCTACGTTTTGACCATCATCCGTGTCTAAATCCATCGTCTGTATAATCGTTACTTTTTCTTTTAGGTTGTTAGAAGATACAGTAAGATGTCCTGTACGGATACCCCCTGTTGTGTTTTCTTGGATATCGAGCAATACGTCTGTTTGCCCTTTTCCTATTGGCTTATCCGTCGATATCCAGCTGACATCACTCGTTATTTCATATCCCAGATTCGCCAAGATCGTAAGCATAGGCTTGCTACCAGAGCTCAATCTTCCTGATTGGATAACGGAAAGGTGTATCTTATCCACCTTGAGGCGTGCAGCCGCGTTTTTAGTGTTGTCCTCTTTGGAGCAGGCAAAAATGCCCACGCAACTCACTAACAGTAAAAAGCCCCAGAAAGTAATTCTTTTGTGTATCATGTTATTGATTATTTTGATTATTGCTATACATTTACCCGGACTGCGTCACCTTATCGCGACGTGGTACAGATTTTATTTCGGTGCAAAAGTAAAATATGTCGTAAGTAACCGAAACCAAACATAAAAAAGTAACGAAAGTTTAATATTTAATTAACAATTGTTTGAAAAAAATTGATTATAACGAGCCGCTTTACGAAGATTACTCTTCGACCAAACGGTAGCGACTACAGTGTTTAATATTTGATCAAGCCAAAGTTCCGTATTAAGATGCGAGATAAATACATTCCGTCGCATGGGAAGCTAAAAATCAAAACTAAAAAAACATATAAGAAGCTGTATAAAAGATATTTAAGAAACAAAACAAAACACCTAAATCTAAACTTTTATAATATAAAAAAGTCTATTTTAGGTTCATCGGAGATGAACAGGAGGACACTCGCTGGCCGTCTTTAATTCGATCTTCAAAACTTTCGGGATAAATTGATTTGTTTTTATTCTTCGACCGATACGTATAAATTGTCGTAATAGAGCACCTTAAGAACTTGGCTATTTTATAGCTGTCGGTAATACCTAGCTTGATAAGCGCAAAAACTCTCAGCTCGGTTGTCAATAATTCGTTTGGTTTCATTTTCTGTCGATCCGCCTCCAAAAACAGATCGTTAAATTCCGAAACAAAATCAGGATATAGACTTAGAAACGTCTCGTCAAAATTTTTTAGAAAGGCTCTATGCTCTTTCTCAATATATTTGGTGGACTCTAGTTCCTTCTCGATTTTTTCCAACTTTCCGACCTTCAGTAGCCGTTTGATGTTGCTTCTATACGCATCGAGCTTATCTATATAATCAGAACATAAATCGATGAACTTGCTCAGGTAAGTTTCCTTCAGCAGGTTGGTAGACACCAACTCATCGTTAAGGAGAAGCAATTGGCTTTTCGCTTTATCCAATTTCCGATACTGCCTGACAATGTATATGAACAAGAAAACGGAACATACCAAGAGGCAGGCAATAATGGAAAATGCTGTAGAAATCGTATTTTTTTGTTGTAAGATTTTGGTATTGTAACTGGCATAAATATCGGGTAATATCCTGATGATATACTGTGTCCATCGATATGCGCCGCTGTACATGGCATCCTGCAACGATATTTCGATGAATTGATAGGCCGTTTCCACATCCTTTTCCCTATAGAGGATAGTAGCCAGCTTCCAGAGAGCAACGTATTCTTTAACAGCATGTTTGATATCGGTAATGGCGGAAGTAATCAGGTACCGTTTTTCTTGCTCCGCGTCCCCTTGTAGGCCATAGAGGCTAGACATATAGAAGGCCACATGGGCCATGTCCCGGTCATCGGTCGTCAATTGATTGTACGCCTTATACAGGATTTCTGTAGCAGAGACATAGTCGCCCTCTCCTTTTTTTTTATTGGACAGATGTATAAGATGCCAAACCGAATTTTCGGGTGTATAGATCATCAGGGAATCGCGGCAAGCGTCAATGCTCTCTATGTACGCTTTCATTTGACTGTCGCCTAAAGCTTGGTCGGCCAACCCTTTATACAATTCCATCCGTGCAACGAAATAAAGGCGGTGAAGGTCCTCGGAAAATACCTCAGGAATAAAATACGCGCTGTCCAGTAGCTCACCGGACTCTTTGTACATCCCTGTATACGCGTACACCCGAGCGATCAAAAACAAGGCTTCGGCCCGGTAAGCGGGCTGTGCCTTGAGGGAGGTCTCCGACAGTTCGAGCATCTGTTCGGCATATTGCAACGCGCTATCAATCTGCAAGTCGTAGTACATCCCGAAAAGCGTTCTGCATGCGTCAAAGCGTGCGACTGGATCGTCCACTTGTAACCTGTGCTGGACACTATCAATCTGCTTTAGTTTCTTGTCGAAGTAATACTCGCGTTCAGCGATTATTTGCCTTAACGTTTCCAAAGGCTTTTTGGATGAATCCTCCGTATTACACTGGCTGAGAAACAACACCATAGCAGACATAACCACGGTTAATATCGCGTAATTTTTCCTGAAAATATAAGTCACAGCCATCCGCTCGCAATTTTGTTACCTTCATTATCTTCATTTTCTAAACTCATGTTGATTAAAAAAATGTAAACGAAGTTACCACTTCAAATTATTATATTTACTCATCACCAATTTTACTTTTCATGTTGCTGAGCTCACGATACAAATATGAAAATATAAAGTTATATATACTTCGTAAGAAAAACTGACTACTTTGCAATTAACATATTCTTAAAACAAAAAACATAATTCCCTAATTTTAAGATAGGACTTTTGTCGTAAAATAAAGTTGGAGATATGAATTTAAAAATTGCATTACTTACTGGCATACTCTTATCAAATGTACTTTATGCACAGGAGATGATCCAGGGTTTCGTCTATGAGGATATTAATCAAAACGGAAAAAAAGAGAGACGGGAAAAGGGACTGCCTCAAGTTGCTGTCAGTAACGGAGTAGACGTCGCACTTACCGATGCGTCTGGAAAATACAACATCCCGGCAAGGGATAACAGCATTTTCTTTGTTATCAAGCCAAATGGATACCGGCTTCCGGTGGATAAAAACAACATGCCGCAATTCTATTACATTCACAAACCGGAGGGTTCGCCCGAGTTAAAGTATGAAGGAAGTAAACCTACCGGAAGACTGCCCAAATCCTTCGATTTCGCCTTGCAAAGAGACACCGCTGAACAAAAGAATTTCAGCGCTTTAATCTTTGGTGACCCACAAGCTTACAACACAGAAGAGATCGATTATTTTGACAAAGGCATCATCCAAGACATTAATCGCACAGCGAAATTTTCATTTGGGTTGAGTTTAGGCGATTTAGTTGGAGACGATTTGGCTTTACATACGCCCTACAAAAACACTATCGGAAAATTAGGGTTACCTTGGTTTAACGTTATGGGCAATCATGACATGAATTACGATGTACAGGAAGATATATTTTCTGATGAAACCTATCAAAAGAACTTTGGCCCTAACAACTTTTCCTTTAACTACGGTGATGCACATTTTATCATTTTGGATAATATCATCTATCCCAATCCTCGGACGGGAAAAGGGTATTTAGGTGGTTTCCGGAAAGACCAACTAGATTTTGTGGAAAACGATTTGAAATTTGTTCCGAAAGATAGGCTCATTGTCCTAGCATTTCACATTCCCCTGTTACATAACAACTCCGATGTTTTTCGAAACGAGGACAGGCAACGGTTGTTTGATTTGCTTGCCGACTATCCAAACACACTCTCCCTCTCTGCACACACGCATCTTCAAAGACACAACTTCTACACTAAAGAAGACGGCTGGAAGCAAGACACCCCACATCATGAGTACAATGTCGGCACCACATCCGGTGACTGGTATTCAGGGTTAAAAAACAAATTTGGTGTACCGGCTTCGACGATGCGTGATGGGACGCCAAAAGGTTACGCAATTTTAAACATCGAAGGCAATAAATACACGTTTGATTACAAAGTAGCCGGAGAACCAGAAGATTATCAGTTAAACATCATCTTCCCGGCTGCTGTACAGCAAAAATATTTGCGTCGACATAGCCTGTCCGTCAACTTCTTTATTGGTGCGTCAAGCGACATCGTAGAATATAGTCTAGACGGAAAGGAATGGAAGAAAATGAACCACACGCAAACAGAAGATCCCAATTATCAATATAACGTATTGAAATTTGACAATGCGGAAAAGGTAATGGATGGTCGCAGGCCTTCTAATGCCGTAGAATCCACTCATGTCTGGCAAGCTAAGCTGCCCGGTAAACTCCAAGCTGGTCAGTACACCATTCAAGTGAGAGCAACAGATATGTTCGGCAGAACATATTTGCAAGCGAAGGAATTGAAAATAGTGGAATAATAGATCGTGTTTGAAACCAATAAAAAAAGCGTGTTAATTGAATTAACACGCTTTTTTGTCCTTTTAACGTCTACCACAAATGATAACGAATACCAAACATCAGATAATTGGGTTCCGTTTCCTCCCACTCAAAATTGTACTTCAATTTATATCCGGTATATAACGAAAGGTTCACCGCCGGAAAATAGTAACTCATGCCAGCCTGCCCGTTAAACATCGTAAAGCTCTCCCGTCTTTCCGGCCACGCCTGATCTTCGTGTACCTCATGATAACGGTAGAAATCTTGGCTTATTCCTCCCCCTAGAAAAACATTAAAATTACTTTTCGTCCGATCCAATAATGACAATATATAATCGCCACCGACAGCGACATAACCATTTCGACCATACACCTGCGCTTGTATTCCGGAATGTTTTGCAAAATCATATTTAGCTTGAATCCCAAAAGCACCTTGATAGCTGGGGGATTCCAATTGAACGTCGCCATAGAAACCAAATGCCCAGGTATGATCTTGTGCTTTTCCCTGGCTTATAATTATGGCAAGGAATAGTAATAAAATTATGCTCTTCATATCGTTGTTCGTAACTTGCAATTTGCGTTAGCAATTCGTATTTCCTAACTAGCCATGAAAAATCCAGTCACGAGTTACGAGATCGGTACCGCTTATACAACTTGATCAAAATCATCAATAGTATGGCCAACCCCAATAATCCCAACACACCATAAATCCAGTCGATAGCCGACCTAAAGATAACTAAAAAAACAATGGCAAAAAGGATAATGGTGGACACTTCGTTCCATAAGCGCAACCGCGAAGAAGTCCATGTTGATCTACCTGTTGCCAATAACAGCATGATTTGCTGGCTCTTAAAATGGTAAAACAGCAGTCCTCCCACAAAAGTAAGTTTTACCTGCATCCATCCTTGACTTAACAAACCCGGTGATAGATAAAGCATAGTCAGTGCGGAAGCAATAGTGATATACATCGCAGGCGTGGTGATCACCCACCAAAGCCTCCGTTCCATAATCTTGAATTGTTCATGCAGTACTTGATATTCCACATCCGGCTTCAACTTCGCTTCCGTATGGTAAACAAACAACCGGGGCATATAAAATAATCCCGCCATCCAGCAGACCATAAAGATAATATGCAGCGCTTTCGCGTATAGATATATCATTTTGTTTAATTAGCCATCTTATCACACATAGCTCATCAGTTATCACGCTAATAACGGAATTCCTTTACTACTTCAATCGCATGTTTCACGTTATCAAAAGGAATATCCGGCATAATCCCATGCCCTAGGTTAAAGATAAATCCTTCTTCGCCACGCATACGCTCAAATAACTGCAAAATTTTATCTTTAATAACATGTTTATCTGCATACAATACAAATGGATCTAAATTTCCTTGCACGGCAATTCCTTTCGGAAGCATTTGTTTTATATTTTTTAAATCAGCGTTCCAGTCGATGGATACCACATCTGGATTTGCTTCTGCCATCATCGGCGCAAATACCGAAGAACCTTTACAGAAAGAAATCACAGGAACGGACCGTTTGATATTGTCCAGAATATATTTATTGTAGTCATGTGCAAAATCGCGATAATCGTTCCATGATAATGCTAATGCCCAACTATCAAACAATTGTATAGCATTTACACCTGCTTCTATCTGCATATTCAGATAACTTATTGTTACATCTGCTATCTTTTGCAAAAGTTGATGCGCTAAATCTGGTTCGTTATTAAGCAACAACTTGGTTCGTTTAAAATCTTTAGACGAGCCTCCCTCCACGAGATAACTCAATATAGTGAACGGGGCACCTGCGAAGCCGATTAAGGGGATTCGCCCTACCAAACGTTTTTGCACCACACGGATAGCATTCGCAACATACTGTAACCTATCTACACAATCCGTTTCTAACCTATCCACATCAGCTTGTGTGCGTACAGGGTTACTGAATCGAGGCCCGACGCCTTGCTCGAACGATAGATCTCCTCCCATTGCCTCCGCCGTTACCAGAATGTCGGAAAATAAGATTGCCGCATCGATATCCAAAAGATCAACGGGCAACATCGTTACATCTGCTGCAATTTCCGGTGTTTTGCACATCTCTAAAAAGCTGTATTTATTCTTTATTTCCCAGTATTCAGGCATAAAGCGTCCAGCTTGGCGCATCATCCAAACAGGAGGTCTCTCCGTAGACTGCGATAATGCAGCTCTAATCAATAAATCGTTCTGTAAAGTTTTGTCCACTAGGTTTGTTTATTTAATTCTTTCTCTATTTTTTCAATAATTGCTTTTTGGCGTTCTGTAAGCTTTAATTTATTTGCAAGCTCGATATACACGGGAACACGGTCATAATTACGTTTTCGTAAACTGATATTTGCAAGATTGATTAATACAAACCCCTTCTCCGCATCACGCTTCCAAGGCAAGCGGGAAGCTAACTGAAAGTGGTATTCGGCATCATCAATCCGCTCCTCTTTAAGAGCGATATTTCCCATCATAAATTCATAATAATTCCGTCGTCTCTTTCGCAGTTTATCAGGATTCTTAATTTCCGCTAACAGTGCTTTTGTTTTCTCATAATCTTGTTTGTGAAACGCTTGCGTAGCTAGAAAAACGGTACCTTCGCGGTAATGGCTCCATATGAAGTATCCAATTAGCCCTAAAATATAAATAATGATATTATAGTGCTTCTCATAAACCGCATAAAGAAGAAATGTCACTGCGATACCGATGACAATCATCCTCGATCGTGTGTTCATCTATGCACTGGTTGGTGTATCTGTAAACTTATACCCTACACCACGGATCGAATGAAAATACACAGGATGTTTTTGGTCGGGCTCAAAATATTTACGGAACGTCAAAATAAAATTATCTATCGTACGCGTTGATGGATAAACGTCGTAATTCCACACGGTTTCTAATATCTGTTCCCGGGAAACTGCTTCATTTTTTCGTTCAATCAATAACTTTAACAGCATCGTCTCTTTTTTTGTCAACGACGTCACCGTGCCATCCGCATGATGAAGTTCATACGAATTGAAATAAATAGTCTTATCTCCAATCGTGTACGAATTAAACTCTTTTAAATCGTCTGATTTAAGTCCTCTACGGATTAAATTGCCAACACGAAGGATAAGCTCTTCCAAATTAAAAGGCTTCACTAAATAGTCATCGGCACCTTTTTTTAGGCCGGTGATTCGATCTTCACTACTATTCTTAGCCGTTAGGAACATAATAGGTACTTCCGTATTCTGTAGACGGATGGTTTCTGCAACCTGAAAACCGTCGATTTCTGGAATCATGACATCCAAAACAATCAGGTTGAAGCGCTCCTCCTTAAATATCTTCAACGCTTTCTTTCCGTCTGTAGCTGTCGTTACCCGGTAGCCTTCTAGCTCCAAATTTAATTTGATGGCTTCCAATAAATGTTCTTCATCTTCTACCAATAATATACGTTGCTTAGCTTGCATAATTTTCAAATGTTACTTCAAAAATACTCCCAGATGGAGTGTTATCTTTTACCTTAATGGAGGCGTTGTGTTTTTGCAATACTGTCTTCACTATATACAACCCTAAACCCGTGCCTTTAGTTTTACGTGTAGACTCATTGCCTATTCGGTAAAACTTGTTGAATATGTTTTTTTTCTCTTCTTCCGGTATACCCTGCCCATGGTCGGCAACAGAAAAAATAATTTTTCTGTTTTCGCTTTCTTTTAGCTTTACATCCACCGTTGCACATGGAGGAGAATATTTTATGGCATTTTCTATTAAATTGTTTACCACATTCGTGATGGCAAATTTATCAGCATGAATAACCACATCTCCATCTAATTCCGGTCTTAAAACTTGAGAGCTACATGCATTTTTCTGTAGTCTATCTACCACGCTATCCACCAATTCCGTTAAATTAAAATTTTCTTTTGGGAAATTAAAACTACGGTTTTCCAATTTGGTGGTCAATAATACATTTTCGACGAGGTCATCCAACCGTTCAATATCCTTCAAGGAATTGGAAAGGAAAACTTTTTGTTGCTCCCTATCCAAATCACGTTTTAGAATAGTCTGTATATAGAGTTTTACCGATGCTAAAGGAGATTTCAGTTCATGGGTTACCGCCAATAAGAAATTCTGCTGTTGCTGTTGTTGTTTATGTTCGCCGCTAAACAGTTTCTTTAACCGCATCGCTCCCCAAATAAAAATCAACAAGAAAAAAATTCCTTCCCCAATTATCATTCCTTTGCGCTCGGGTTCGTAATTGACCAAGAGATACCCCCACCAAAGCAATTGGGTAATCGCATAAAAAACCAAAAAATAAAACAGTACGAGAGCTCTCTTCATACAATAAATTAATGTCGCACAAAAATAACCATTTGTAAACCTGAAAGGAAATAGTCGATGCATTATGACAATAGGTTAAGAAAGCTGTTATCTTTGTAATATGTTTTTCCATAAAAAAGATATTTTCTTCGATTTAGACCATACCATCTGGGATTTTGATAAGAATGCACAAGAGACACTACACGAGCTCTACTACAAATATCGTTTTGATAAATTGATCGGAAAGACGGATTCCGACCTTTTTATTGAAACTTATACCGTTAACAATCATCGTCTTTGGGAACTTTATCACCATGGAAAAATTGATAAACCGACGTTGCGTCGGTTACGGTTTGCCGATACGTTTACCCAACTAGGTGTTGAACCTGAGTTGTTTCCGTCGGCATTTGAGGTAGAATATCTAAACATCTGTCCTACCAAGACGAATCTTTTTCCAAACGCGGTTGAAACGTTGACCTATCTGCAGCGTAAATATAGCCTGCACTTAATCTCTAATGGTTTCAAAGAAGCTTGTGAAAAGAAGTTAGCGCATAGTAAGCTAACTTCTTATTTTAAAACAATTGTTATTTCGGAATTATTTGGCGTAAATAAACCCGATCGACGAATCTTTGAGTATGCTTTACAAAATGGAAAAGCCGAGCGGGAAACATCTATCATGATTGGGGATAACCTTGATGCTGATGTTCGCGGTGCGCAAAACGCGGGAATCGACGCGATCTTCTTTAATGCAATTGGTCTTGAACAACCGAAAGATGTACGTCATATGATTCGGGATCTAGGAGAATTACAGTTGTTTTTTTAAAGTTAAAGACGCCATGCCGGCGTCTTTAACTTTAAAAAATTTTACAACACCTTTACGGTAATATTCTTCAACCAGACATCATCGCCATGATCCTGGAACCCGATAACACCCGACTTAGATTCTCCACCGACATTATTCAACAATTCGAATGCCAACGGCCACTTTTCTTGACTAAACTTACTCGCTTGTAATAACGCTGTCCATTCTGGTGTCCATATGGAATATTCCACCACCTTTTCACCATTTTGATAGTGAGTTACCTTCCCATTATTGACAACAATCTTCGCTTTATTCCATTCTCCTGCCGGCTTACCATTTTGAGGTTTTGCAGGTATCATATCGTAAAGAGAGCCTGATTTTCGATTGCCATCGACCCCTTGTTTAGCGTCGGGATGATTCTCGTTATCCAACAATTGATACTCTGGGCTCGATATGTAGATCGGCTGCCCTTTTACTTCTTTTGCCAAGAAAAACACACCAGAATTACCGGCATGGGAAATTTTCCATTCAAATTCCAGTTCAAAATTTTGAAAATCATGTGCAAAGATAATATCTCCACCATCCTCTTTGGTCAACCCTGATCCTTTGCTAGAAAATTTCAACGTACCGTCTTCAATTCTCCATTTTGCGGGAACCTTCTCTTTGTTGTATCCTCGCCAACCTTCCAACGATGTGCCGTTAAATAATACATACGTCCCATCCGCATTTTTCTGAAGTTTGCTAATATCAACTTTAGGGAGGTGATTCAGCTCATGAGGCGGAACATTTTTACCAACAGCCGTGGCATTTTGTGCCTGGCAAATAGTGGTGGACATTGCCACAACCACTCCTACCATATACATAAATCTTTTCTTCATATTAAACACATCTTTTAGTTGTTCGCTAAAGGTAGAAAAATATATGAATTTTTAAAAGCCCCCTTCCATACCTTCGTCCATCCCATTGTCTCCTTCACGATCCTCCCTTTTCTTATTCAAATCCTGAATACCGAAACGGTACGTGAAGGATAACGAGAACATGCGTCGCATCCATCGGCTTTCCCTTTGGTTGAACTGGGTAGGCAAGTTATTTTCCATACGGAACCGTTGGCTGTTGAATACATCACGCACATTAAACATCACGCTCCCCTTACCGGCCAACACATCCTGACGTATAGCAACATCTAAACCAGCCATGGATTTCATCCTACCTTGCACCCATTTCCGGGGAGCGCGGTAGAAACCACGGGCCTGCAAGGTAGTAGATTTAGTAAATTTTACGTTGGTATTAATATTTCCGTTCCAGCTAAAGTTCTCCACTTCACCCGTATTAAATTGTGCATAGGGCATCGTTTTGTCATAAAACAGGTTCACATTCGCCGTTGCGTCCCACCATTGCAGCATGTTTACTTTTGATATCAACTCCAGCCCCATCGCATCTTGTTTCGAAACGTTTTCCCAACGGCTATAGGTCACGTTACTTCTATCGCCGACAATATCTGCTATTTCCTCTGGATCTCTCAAAAACGGACTCATCATATCACTTGAGCGACGATAATATGCGGAACTAATAAAGTTCCACTTATCATAAAATTTCGCAAAGCTTAATTCGAAGGAATGTATATCTTCGGGCAATAAGTTTGGATTACCTTGTCGATAATTGATTTCATCATTTACGTTGACGAAGGGGTTCACTTGCCACCCTCGTGGGCGTTGCACTCGGCGTGTATAAGAAAGCTGTACTTTGTCACCGGAATCGCCCACTTCATACGACAAAAAAGCACTAGGGTAAAGACGAAAGAAATCTTGATTTCCGTCATTTCTTTTTTCACCTTCGGGTGCTTCCGGATCTAAATTATAGTAAGTAGACCTTAAATAGGTTTGCTCTCCACGTAGCCCTACTTGTATACCTAATCTCTTTGTCAGTTTACGTTGATAATTTGCATATAACGCATGCACACTATTCGTCAGGTCAAAATCGTTGCTTACACTATAATCCGGCATAAATTCACCTGTCAAAGTATCCAATACTTTCGACCATTGGGAATCTTCACTATTGCGCACCATAGTACGGTAACCTGCTTCAAATTTATGGTCGTCCGCGAACGGCAAGACATAATCTACTTGAAAATTCCAATTCTTACCAGCCTCACTCGTTACATTCTGACGTTGGAAATCAGCACGACCATTGGCATAGGTTTGATGAAAATCGTTTGTTCCATCTTCCGTATCATCCCCATACGTAACGTTAGCTGTGATTTCCTCGCCCTCCCTGTTGAGTTCCTGCTTAAAATCAAAGGTCATATCCACGCCTAAATCTTCTTCGTATTGCTGTGAAATTCGAGAAGAACGGTCGCCTAAATCCGGAACATTAAAATAACGATAATGGATATCCGAACGTCTATCATTATCGCGAACGCTGACATTCGCTCCCAAGCTAAAGGTAGTTTTCGGTGCGGCGTACCAATCCGTACCCAACCGAAAAGTATGGTTCTTACCTTTCCGGTTATTTTCACTCGTACTAATCGTACGTGCACTATTTTCTTGTATAATACCGTCTATCAGCTCAGTATTATCATTAAAATCATCACCGGGACGAACCCTATTCGCATAGTTATATCCGCCAAAGAAATTAAATTTGCGATCTCGGTAATTCAAGTCCACTCCAGCACTGTAGTTATCATAAGAACCACCCGATGCAGTCGCACTACCATTCAGCCCGGTTCTCACGTTCTTTTTTAATATAATATTAATGATACCCGATTGGCCCTCCGCATCATATTTGGCAGACGGGTTTGTAATAAGTTCAACCTTTTCTATACTATTGGCAGGCAAGGATTGTAGCAACGCATTGATATCGGAACCGGCCATCGCGGACTCTCTTCCATCAATCAAAATCTTCACGCTGTTGGAACCTCGGAGAGAAACATTCCCATCGGCATCGACGTCAAGCGTGGGCACATTCTGCAACAAATCACTGGCAGAACCACCTACACTGACCAAACTTTGGGAAACATCAAACACCTTTTTGTCAATTCCCAAACGCATTTCTGGTGTCCTCCCTTCGACAACTACTTCCTCGATCAACTTGCCATCATCCATCATGGATACCCTTGCCAACTTTACAGGTTGTTGATTTGCCACGCGTACATTTTCAATAAGCACATTTTCTTTTCCAACATAGGTAACACGAATCGTATATGTTCCAAAATCTACATCAGAAAAAACTAGTCTTCCTTCTATGTCGCTTTGCGCGCCTTGAACATAGCTTTGATTGGATTGCTGAAGAAGGGAAGCGCTAGCACCAATAATCGGTTCATTGGTTTCCTCGTCTACAACGATGGCTTCTATCTTCCCTTGTTGTGCAAAAAGAAATAGAGGGCAAAAAATAATAAAGAAGATCAGCTTCAAGTTTCTAGTAGATATCATGTAAAAAAACGTCCTTTCTACAAAAAAACAAAATAAAAGCTGCTATCGTTCTATCGTAACTGCATTATTACGATGTGGTTTTTCCACTTTTGACCGCAAAAGTGAAGCAAAACTCGTCGCTTAAAACCTTTGGCATTAGGGATAATGCAGGAAGAGGCTTCCTACAGTCGCCAAAGCTTTTCATGCGACCTTTTATGTTAAGGAGAGGATCCTACAATGGTATAAACGGACGCGATGATAATTGAATGTTGGCATATGGGTTAAATCGACCTCGTCTTTTTTTGCGGCCACCTTTAAGAAGACTATTCCGTTAAAAACAGCATATTGTCTGAGCGGAGCGAGTTTCATGCTGTTTAGGAATAGGCAAATAAAGATAGCAAAAACAGACAAGTCTTGACTTTTTTGTTTCTTTTTTTGTTAAGAAAAAAGAAAAGAATTATTCTACGGAAACTGTTAATCCTTCGGATTTTAAAATCTTTCGGTACACTTCCATCTCTGTTAAAGAGCCCTCGAGCACGGCACACTTACCTTCCGTATGTACCTTCCACGCAATTTGTTCGGCTTGGGCTTCCGAATATTGCAAATGCTTCATTAGGCAATCAATGACATGGTCGAAAGTATTAGTCTCATCGTTCCATAGAATCAGACGGTTTGAAGACTGGACAGTAGCTAATATCTCTTCAAGCGTAAACGCTTCTTGTTCTGTTTCTACACTCATACCGCAAAAATAATTAATATTTTAAAGTTATGAAAGAATTGTTTATCACCTAGAACGCATGCCCCGCGCTTAAAAAGTAGTACGCTAAACAAATATTAACGTTTATATTTAATATTCCAACGTTATAGTAAAGAATAAATATGTTAGAAGTGCGAAACTTGCTTAATTATTTAAATACTTAAAATTTGTAGATTTACACACTAATCATCAGGAAAGGAAGTAAGATGTTTCAATCGAAAATTGCCGGCATAGGATATTACGTGCCAAAAAATGTATACACAAACGACGATCTTACCCGGTTTATGGATACCGGTGATGAATGGATCCAAGAGCGGACGGGCATCAAGGAGCGACGCTACGCCGACCGTATAGGAGAAACGACTACGACAATGGGTATCGAAGCAGCTAGAATTGCGATCGAACGGGCGAATACAACAGTAGAAGACATTGACTTTATCATATTTGCAACGCTATCTCCCGATTATTATTTTCCGGGTTGTGGGGTGTTACTACAACGTGAAATGGGTATGGGAGAGATCGGTGCACTTGATATTAGAAATCAATGCTCGGGTTTCGTATACGCGCTTTCTATTGCTGATCAGTTCGTCAAAACCGGTATGTACAAGAATATCCTGGTTGTTGGTTCTGAAAAGCATTCTTTTGCCTTGGATTATTCCACCCGCGGACGTGCCGTTTCGGTTATCTTTGGCGATGGTGCCGGAGCCGTCGTGATGCAACCGACTACCGAAGTCGGAAAAGGTATCCTCAGCACCCATTTACACTCGGATGGTGCTGAAGCTGAAAAGCTCGCCATGTATTATCCTGGAACGTCCGGAGGAATATGGTTGGACAAACGGCCAGATTGGCCTGAGCACGAACTTGGAGGTATGTTATTTACAAAAGAAATGTTAGAAGATGGCTCTGCATTTCCATATATGGATGGACAAGCAGTATTCAAAAAAGCCGTTGTTAAATTTCCGGAAGTTATACAAGAAGCATTGGCAAAAAATAATCTCCAATCGACCAACATTGATTTACTTATCCCTCATCAAGCCAACCTCCGAATTGCACAATTTGTGCAGAAGACGTTGGGATTGGGTGACGATCAGGTTTTTAACAATATTCAAAAATATGGTAATACGACTGCAGCTTCTGTTCCTATTGCATTATGCGAAGCGTGGGAAGAGGGAAAAATCAAGGACGGTGATTTGATCTGCTTAGCTGCCTTTGGTGCCGGATTTACTTGGGGGTCTGCATTGATACGGTGGTAAAATAAATGAAAAAGAAGCTGACTAGTCAGCTTCTTTTTCATTTATAGTGTTTTTCTTCTTCTTTTTCTTGAAACCAGAATCGAATATAACATCCCATATTGCGGAACTGACCCCGAATCCACGCTCCGGATCAGAATAGTGATGGAGCATATGGTGATCTTTTATTTTCTTGAACAACCCCGATTTAAAATTAGCATGATGCATGGCGTAGTGACATTCGTCATAAATAAGGTACCCTAAAAGAAATCCAGCAAAAAAAGCGGCTAATACAAATTCCGGTAAAAATAAACTGAAAATAAAATAAATAATAGCAGCTAGGGGAATACTAGCTGATAGTGGCATGACTAAACGCAACCGATCTTTTGGATAGTCGTGATGTACACCATGAAAAATAAAGTGTATACGCTTACCCCAATTAGACGTTGGTTCATAATGAAATACCCAACGGTGCAACATATATTCTGCCAACGTCCAAAAAGCCAAACCAGCAAAAAAATACAAAGCTATATTTCCCATAGACATTTCACCTTTTGTGTAGGCTTGATAAATAAAATAACCTATCACCGGGATCCAAAATATTAAAGGAACACTGTAATGTATTTTAGTCAAGGATTCCAAAAAATTATTCTTAAACATCCGAACGGATTCGGTTCCGTTTGATACATATAACTTCTTTGCCATAATACACAATTTTTATGAACTTATGCCTTTTCGGGGGCGGAATGATTGTTATCTCATTTTAGTCCATCCCTTCAGACGAGGTTTCCAGTATAGTAACACAAAATTACCAAGTATTAGGCTATTATCAAAGATTTACTTTTTGAACATTTTCAGATTTTTGTCAAATACACGTTCTTCCTATACTACACGAACCAGCAATCCCTTTAAATATTCGCCTTCTGGAAATGATGCTCGAATTGGATGATCTTCCGGTTGATTAAATTGTCGAATAAATTGGATTTCCTTCCCGGCATCCAACGCAGCCCAGGCAATAACTTGTTTAAACGTATCGATGTCCATCGCGCCGGAACAAGAAAAAGTAGCCAAGAGTCCTCCACTTTCTAATAAGAGCAGTGCGCGTCTATTCAAATCTTTATATGCCCTCGCTGCCTTATCCAAAGCTGAACGGGACGGAGCGTACTTTGGAGGGTCTAAAATAATAACATCAAACTTTTCCTCTTCTTCCCTCAATTGGCGAAGGTATTTATTGACATCAGCCTGAACGGCTGTGAGTATCGTCGTATCGAATCCATTTAATGCCATATTTTTATGTAGTGTTTCGATAGCCAAAGCAGAACTATCCACCGAAACAACGGAAGACGCACCTGCCTGGAAAGCATTCAACGTAAACCCTCCCGAATAGCAGAAGCAGTCCAACACGCGTTTATCTTTGACGTAGTGTGCTGTCAGTGAGCGATTATCCCGTTGATCACAATAAAAGCCGGACTTCTGCCCCTCGACAATGTTTATCTGGTAACGAATACCATTTTCTATCACCTCCACAAATTCGGATGGCATTTCTCCGTACAGCAATCCGTTCGTGTCCGATAATCCTTCATGTTGGCGAGCATTTAGATCGCTTCGCTCATAAATCCCCTTAGGTTGTAAAAGCTTTACCAACTCTTCGACAATGATGGTCTTTACGGTTTCGATACCGGAAGAATGTACTTGTACCGATAAGAAATCGCCATATTTATCGACAATAAGCCCTGGTAAAAAATCAGCTTCCGCAAAAATCAACCGTACCGTATCGTTCTGATCCGTTAACAAATGGGTTCTCAGTTCTATGGCACGTTGTACACGATTACGCCACCATCCATCGTCTACAGGATGCTGCTGGCTCCATTCCAATAGGCGGACAGCTACTCGCGAATGGGCGTTGTAAACACCATACGCTATAAATTCTTTATCTATATTAAAAACCTTAACAATCGCACCATTTGCAGGTGATCCATCTACGTTTTTTATTGCGCCAGAAAAAATCCAAGGGTGTAATTGCCAAGCAGCTTTCTCTTTGCCTTTATGCAGTGTTATTTTGTTCATACTTGCAAAAGTATGGGTTAAGTAGCCAAAAAAATCAGAATAACAATATTTTATTTAAAATACATAAAAACGGGTGAAAAAAACTTCCACCCGTTCAGCGTTAAATCGTTAATAACCGGGGTTTTGTACCAATTCCGGTTCTATTTTTAATTGTAATGCATGGTGCGGCCAGAGGTAGTTGTGGGGAGCAAAACTTCGGTTTTCAATGTGTAAACTCTGCAGTTGTCCATTTATCAGTCGTGTATGTCCTAATGCTGGTTTATTTAATACATCTTCAGCAATCTTCCAACGAATAATATCATCATAACGTAAACCTTCTCCTGCGAATTCTACTCGGCGTTCGTTCCGAATCAGATCAATCCATTGCTGCTGGGTATAGGCACTATACGTCGGTAACGTGACGTCAGCATAGTTCATATCCAGTCCAGCTCTTCTCCTTACCTCGTTGATACAATCTTTCGCCAACTCGTCAATATCGTCCTGCATGATCTTAGCTTCAGCATAAGTTAGTAATACTTCTGCATAGCGCGAGAGGCCGTAAACAAGATTTCCGTTACGGAAGGCATCTTCTTCGGGCACTAATTTTCTGTACCAATACCCCGATTTACTCGCTCTCAAATTCTGATAATACATGGGTTGCCCTGGCGTATAGATGTCAATCTCTTCTCCGTAAAATATATCTCCGTGCCCCATGATACTCGCTTCATATCTCGGATCCCGGTTCAATTTGGGATTCAGCTCATATTCTTCTTTGGTATATAATGGACAATTGTCGATCTGACGCCCTTGCAAGGTCCAGTAAGCATCCACCAACGCTTTCGTTGGCACACTGTAAGATTGCCCATTTCCTGTACGGAAATGCGGTCCCAAATCCCGGAAAGACCAGGTGTTATTAGCGCCTACTGCTTCCAAATTATGATGCTGGATAAATTCTTTGTTTGACGATGCTCCAGCGTACTGAAACAAATCTCTATAATTCGGATAAAGCTCATATCTTCCACTTTCCATAACCTCCTGTGCCAACCGGGCCGCTAGTTCATAACGCCCATGGTACAAAGCATAGCGCATTACGAGCGTTTTGAAAGATTCTTTATTCAAAAAATGTTTGTCGGTCGAATATTCCCCTGAAGGTAAACGATCAATGATACCATCCGACATTTCAAACAGTCTATCTAGGACCTCTGCTTGCGGTACCGGAGCCTGCTTAGCTTCTTCGATGCTTGCCGGTTCAAGGTGGAAAGGGATATTTCCCCAGCGTGTTGTAGCTTCAAAATAATGCCATACACGCAAACCTTCAAGAATAGCTTTATATTTCTGGCGGATTGCCTCATCCTCCACATAGGGGGCATCTATTGTTGCGAGATAATTATTGATACGTCCGATATGCTTAAACTGCAACGTATAATAATACTCAAAAGCTGGGGTGTTAGCATTGATATTGCCATTTGCAATACGTAAATGGTGATCTCCATCCACACGGGCATATGCGTCATCTGAACGTCCGTCTTTCATATAGAAAAGCATCCTACGATTGTCTCTTGGTGTAAAAAAATCCAAATAGGAACTATAAGTGACACGCTGTAAATCGGCTTCCGTATTAAAAAATTCTTCGAAAGTGGTTGCTGTAGGATCCCTTTTGTCCAAAAAACTTTCGCAGCTACTTAACATTACCAAAACCAGAATCAGAAATATACTTTGTTTTTTCATTGCTTCATCATTTTATAGGTTACAATATTGTGGCTCTAATACCAATGCTGTAGGTTGCCATACGTGGATAGCTTCCATTACCAGCATGATTATCTTCTCGTTCCGGATCCAATCCCTCCCATTTTGTAAATGTGAGCGCATCCTGTGCATTAACATAAAAACGGACGTTACGAATCGATTTTCCGATATTCCGAATCGTGTAGCCGAGTTGTAGGGTTTTTATCCGGAGGTAAGATGCATCGCCTAACCAGACGTCACTTAAATTTGTATTTGGTGTTGCACCGGTCCATACCCTCGGGAAACGACTATTTGGATTGTCCGGTGTCCAGCGATTATCCATATAATATTGACGTGGTGTTCCGAGGCTATTCTCGGTACCATCCATTAAAACAGGATATGCTTCTAATCCTTTAATTCGCTGCGTTCGTCGACCTACGCCCTGCCCTAACATACTGAAGTCCCAGTTTTTATAACGTAAATCTATGTTTATAGCATAATTCAGGTGCGGAAAGGGATCACCTAAATCAATACGGTCTAATTGGTTGATGATGCCATCTCCGTTTTGGTCGACATAGCGAATATCGCCGACACGTGTATTTGGTAGTTTGGCTCCAGAAGCGTTTAATTCTTCTTCGTTCTGGTAGTACCCCTCACTTTGATAACCGTAATAATTATCAATGGCAATACCCCGATACCATATTTTATCCTCGTTTCCTTTAAACACCAAACTATCGGTATTGGTGTATCCCGCTTTGAGTACCCGGTTTACATTATCGAACAGCATACCACCTACCGTGTAGGAAAAATCACCGATTTTATCACTCCAATTGGCGCTGAGCTCCCATCCTTTGTTTTCCACTTCGCCTATGTTAACTGACGATTCGAGAACATGTGCGCCGGTCAGCGGGGGCACAGGAAAAGATTCATAAATTAAATCGTAGGAGTGTTTATGATAAACTTCTGCCGTCACATTCAACCGGTTCTTCAAAGCCGTCAAATCCATTCCGACATTCCACTGTTTTTGTTTTTCCCAGCTAAATTCTGGGTTCGGTACTCGCATGGTCCACCCCCAATTGTTCACCACTTCCTGCCATAAATAAGGAGCTACATTCTCATTACCAATGAGACCATAAGAGAAACGGAATTTCAAGTTGTTAATAGTTCCATTTTCTCTTAAACGACGAAAGAATTTTTCGTTGTGCGCGTTCCATGCTAAGGCTGCCGAAGGGAAGAATCCCCAACGATGTCCGGGCGCGAATTTACTGCTACCATCGGATCTCGACGTAACTTCCAATAAGTAGCGCTCGTCAAATGCATAATTTAACTTTCCAAAGAAGGATGCCTTATTAATCTCTCTATAATCCGTATAGATATGTGACATGGTCTCTGTACCCGCAATTAAATAAATTTTGTCCCGACCATTGAACAAAGACTCTTGGTAATTAATATTTGCTCTGGCGGTTAATTGACTAGAACTAACTGCTTGATCCGCATCGACATTGTTTCCCCAAATCAAAGCTGGTTTTCCGTCTTCATCATAAAAACGGTGGGTCAATCGTTCCTGTTTCCATGCCGATTTATTGATTAAATAGGATACATTTCCGTCGATCGAAAAGTTGTCTGTAATAAAATAACGTGGCCGCAAATTGATTGTACTACGGTCATGGACATTGTTCCGAATGCCCCCATGATGAATAGACGCTACCGGATTAATATTATTATACAAGGCATAATGGTTCGGTCGCTCTGTATCATAGAAGATAGTTTGTGTAGGATTCATTTTCCAAGCATCTTGATACAAACCATGTCCGTTGGTGTTCGCCATTAACCGGTCCACTTGTAAACGATGTGCATAAAAATCAGCTAATAAGACAAACTTGTCCGCCATATTGATATTTGTATTGAAGCGTGCACTGTACTTGTCTGAACCTTCGACGTGGTTAAGACCATTGTCCGTAATATATCCTAACATCAAATTAAATGATCCTACACCACCCCCACCAGAAATATTGGCGGTCGTATTATGCGAATAAGGAGTACGTTCTTTAATAGCGTCCAACCAGTCTACCGAAGGCGTCTCTCCTGATTCAGCTTTTGCAATATCGTCGTCCGAAAATAGGAGTGTCTGTCCCTGCATGCCCCGAGCTTCGTTGTTCAAGCGCATATAATCAGAAGCGTTTACAAAATCTGGTTTGTCTATTTGCGAACTGACACCCGTCCAGGAATGCAGGTCGACCTTGAATTGCCCTGCTTGCCCACGGTGTGTTTCAATGATAATAACACCGTTAGCGCCTCGAGAGCCATAAAGTGACGCAGACGCCGCATCCTTTAATACCGAAATACTCTTCACTTGGTTAGGATCGATATCGGTCAATGACTGCTCCATTCCGTCTACGATAACCAACGGCGCTTGACTTTGTAATGTACTGACGCCGCGAATAGAGATACTGCCTGGCACGGCCCCCGGTAAATTGCTTCCTTGAAGCATGGTAACTCCGGGAACAGTTCCACTAAACGCCTCCTCCAGTTTAAAAAGAGGTCGATTCGCAACCCGTTCCATATTCACCTCGGCTACGGAAGAAGCCACGTGGCGTCTCTCTATCTGGTTATAGCCCGTCACTACAACCTCGTCGATATCACGTGTATCTGGACGTAGCACTACGTCCACACGCGTTCGGTTCCGGGTATTTTCCTCTACTTCTTGGTAGCCCATCAAAGTAAACATCAATGTGACCTCACCATTTATTGTAATTTGGTAACGGCCTGCATCATCTGTCATGGTACCCACCGTAGACCCCTTAATCAATACGTTCGCCGCCGCAAGCGGATTCCCATCTTCATCCCTGACGGTACCGGAAACAACTCGCTGCTGAACTTCTTTCCTTGGCATAATCGTAATTTGATTCCCCGTAATGGTGTAATCTAAATTTTCAGCGTTTAACGTCCTCTTCAACAGACGTTGTAAATTTTCATTTTTAACAGTTATATTGATCTTTTTATCGGCAACTAATTTATCTCTATACAGAAATACGTATTCACTTTGCCCTTCGATTTCCTCGAATAAATCGATCAATTTACCGTTTCTGATATCAACACTGACATTTTGTGAATAGGTGTCGGCATGAACTGCCACCATTCCCAAACACAAAAAAAGAGCTGTTAACTTTATCATGCGGATCGCTTTTTGGTATAGGTTTTTATGCCTTCCTTTGACAAAAAAGGTTTGCCTATTGTAAAGAAACTTCATAGATTTACAATCGTTATAAATTAATATTTTGTTAATTAATACACTTATAAATAGGTAGATGTAGCCGCATCTGCCTATTTTCTCTCTATCGACTGGCTCTACACCAAGTCAAAAATTAGTTTTATCTTTTGTTAATAATAATCCTCCTTTCCTCTTTCTGAAGTTGATATTCAAGTGGGTTATATAGTGTTGTCAACAAATTTGTTAGGGGTTGCGTTAAATCCAACCGTCCCGAAAAAGTTTCGTTTGCTCCCGAAGCAGATTCTACTTTAATATCCGTATTGTAAACACGTTCCAGTCTCGCGGTGATCTCTGCCAAAGGGGTATTTTTCAAAATAAGTTGCTTCTGTCTCCATGAGATATGATCTTCAACAGTTTCGTTGGAAATAGATAAACGTTTACTGTCTTTGCGCAATACGGCAGCAGTTCCTGGTTTTAGGACATGAGGCTCGAACAATGTTTCCCCTACTCCCTGTAATTCTATCTCTCCACTAAGCAACACCGTTGATGCAAACGGATCGTCTTTATAAGAACTAATATTAAACGTCGTCCCCAAAACTTTAACTACCATATTTGCAGTATGAACGTAGAAAGGACGTTCTAATTCCCCTTCTACGTCAAAATAACCTTCACCTTCCAAGTATACTCGTCTTTCAGCGGTTTCAAATATTGTTGGAAACGTCAATTGCGATCCCGCGTTCAACCACACTTTCGAATTATCTGGCAATATGACCTCAATACGTTTCCCGTAAGGCACGGTAACCGTATTGAATGTAGGCGTTTTCTTTTGCCTATTTTCATTCTCTTCATTAGAACGTAAATCAATAACTTGCCCGTCAGAAATAAGCATCTGTTGTCCGTTACCTTGCCGTATAGATACCTCTTCTTCCTCCGTTATCAAATTTTGGCTGATCGTCGCGTTATACAATAGGGATTCGTATGACATCTCGTGGACCTGCTTATTCCAAAAAAAGATTGATAACGTGAGTACAACACAGGCGACCGCGCTATACCGTAACATCCTGATCTGACGAGTTCGTCGAACGCTTTTTCTCGTTGTTTCTTCTATGCGCATCCATAATGCAATATAAGCGTCAGACGACAATTTATGGGATCTCGTCGATTGCAATATGTTTAAAATACGGTTTCCCAACTTTCTAACGTCGGCCGCCTCTTTATCGAGATCCTCGCTGGGTGAGTCGCCACTTAGAATGTCCTCTACTTTACGTTCCATATATTGATTAACGCGTTTGGGATTTATAAATAATTCCGTCTTTCATCTACATATATAGAGAACCGAATTATCTTTTTATAGACAAGAATTTTGAAAAAAAAAGAAAAAATTAAAGCAAATCAGAAATCAACGTAAAAAGCGAAAGTTTAAATACACAGAGCACAAGGCACGTTGACTAAATGAGCATAGAGCGACTTGTAATAGGCTGATCGTTAATTTTCCGAACTGGCAGAAATGCGATGAATAATAATTGAGAAATTTTATTGTTTTCCATCCGTAGACGCAAATCCTTTACAGCCCTATATATAAGCGTACGGCAAGATGCGATAGAAATATCCATAATTTGGGCAACCTGTTCATAGGACATTTCACAGGTAAAACGCAGATATAGAGCCTCTTTTTGGCGGTATGGCAACTTCTCCATTTCGGCACGAAGTTTCGTTAATACCTCGTTTTCTTTATCATCAGATAACGTAATATAGTCTTCGGTTTCCAATCCCAATCGAAAACGATAGTTTTCGGCAGAAATAGAACGGTCTATACTTTTTTTCTTACTTTCTACCACTTTTCGGCGAAGAGAACCAAACAGATAGGCTTTTACATTCACGTGAGGATTCAATCTGGAACGATACCGATGTAAATCAACAAACAAATCATGTATGCTATCCTTTACTATTTCCTCATCCGCACAATATCGAATTGCATAAGAAAAAAGCGCATTGGCATATAGGTCATATAAGCTTCTGAATGCCTCTTGATCTCCCTGAATAAAACGTTGCCAATATTCTATGTGCGAATAATTCGTCATATCTAACTTAAACGTCGGACTCGATAACGAACCATTGGAACATCATAATCCGATCGATTGCTATATTGCGTTTACAATATAGCAATCTTTCTGCCATCTACCCAAATTAATTTAGGCACAAATATCCTTAGTTTTTTGTTAAATTAAGGTTATCTTTTTAAAACGGAATAAGCGCATCAATAGTAGAACTGTTGCTTTTAATCCTTTATAATTAATTATTGACAAGCAGATAGGATTTAAAAATTTCATAATCCACGGGTATTTCCGTCGCCAGTTTTGGCTTCCCCGTCAACTCTTCTGCTCCTTTTGGCAATTCAATTTTTGCAAACACATCCTGGGAAATAGCATCTGGAAACTTACACGGATGGGCTGTTGATAAAAACACCGAAGCATACGTTCCCGGATAATCTTGCCGATATTGATGAGCCGCGAGATAGGCAATAGCGGTATGCGGACAAGCAATATACTGATATTTATCGTAGAGTTCTTCCATTGCTTTTACGGTTTGTTCGTCGTCATATGTATAAGATGAAATCATATCACGAAGTTCTTCTAGGTTGTTGTGAAACATATCCTGTATTCGTACCCAGTTACTCGGATTACCAACATCCATGGCATTTGCCAACGTCTGTACAGATGGTTTCGGATCATAGCTACCCGATTGCAGGAAACGTGGAACAGTATCGTTAACATTTGTTCCCGCTACAAAATGCTTTACAGGCAACCCCATTTTATAGGCCAGTAGACCAGCTCCAATATTACCGAAATTGCCACTAGGCACCGTAAAGACTACTTCCGATATGCCTTGGGATTTTAACTGTGCATAAGCCCAAAAATAATAGAATGTTTGCGGTATCAATCGAGCAATATTAATGGAATTAGCAGAAGTCAATCTCAGTACGTTATTCAGCTCAGCATCATTAAATGCCGTCTTTACCAGTGCTTGACAATCGTCAAACGTACCGTCAACCTCCAATGCACGTATATTTTTCCCGTTCGTTGTCAACTGTTCTTCCTGCACTTTAGACACCTTGCCTTTGGGATAAAGTATGGTTACACGTGTACCTTCGACGCCTAAAAACCCTGATGCGACAGCTCCACCGGTATCACCGGAGGTAGCAACTAAAACATCTAACAATTGATCTCCTTGCTTAGAGAAATAGCCCATTACCCGACTCATAAATCGCGCGCCAAAATCCTTGAAGGCGTATGACGGTCCGTGGAATAATTCTAATACGGCTGTTTCCGCATCTAGAAACCGCACAGGTGCATCAAAATTAATTGCATCAGCAATAATGCTCTTTAAATCATCCTTCGGAATAGCATCGCCAATTAATGTATGTGCCACTTCCAAAGCCATCTCCTGTAAAGAGTATTGTTGAATATTGCGTATAAAAGCCGCATCCATTGATGGGATCTCCTCGGGCATATATAAGCCTTTATCTGCAGGCAAAGAATTAAAAACCGCTTCCTGAAAAGAAACCCGTAGGTCTTTATTATTTGTACTGTATAATTTCATCTATTTATTTTTATTTTTTATGGCTGATGAGAGCTTGAGTAAATAACCGAGCTTGCGAGCTCGTCGAAGATAATCATTCCCCTGTGTGTCAATGATTATTTACATCTCGGTTTCATTTTGTTCTTGCTATAAAATTTTTGGCCCGTCAATATTGACAGGCGATACATATTTAAAACTGTCGATCTCGCTATCTGTTAGATGTTGTTGAATTAAACTTGCGGCATTTTCTGCTGTTTCTTTTCCACGGGAAATCGCGACTACCGATGGTCCGGAACCAGAGATACCGAAACTTAACGCACCAGCATCTATTGCAATTTGTTTCATGGTATAAAACTCAGGAATCAAAATAGCACGGGTAGGTTCAATGAGAACATCGTGCATACTTCGGCTAATCAACCCGTAATCATTTTCATAAAGTCCTGCGATTAATCCAGCAATATTCCCCCACTGCGTCACGGCATCTTTTAAGAAAACTTTTTCTTTAATAAGCTGTCGGGCATCGCGTGTCGGCACATCGACTTTTGGAAATACGATCCCAGCATATAACTCCGTGGGTACCGGTAATTTGATTACATCTAAAGGATTGTGTCCCCGAATTAACGTAATGCCGCCCATTAATGCCGGTGCTACGTTATCAGCATGTCCATGCCCACAGGCGAGACGCTCACCTTCCACGCAAAAAGGGAGCAGTTCTTCCCTGGTCAATGGATTTCCCAAAAGGTTGTTAATAGCAAATAGTCCCGCTACGGTACTAGCGGAACTAGACCCTAAACCGCTACCGATCGGCATATGCTTGATGAGCTCGATTTCCACACCAATTTCTTTCGAAACTCCTAGGTGCTCCAGCAACATTTTGACGCAAGCACTTACGGTATTTTTATCCGCATCTAATGGCAACTTACCGTCGTCTCCGACAATCGAGCGGATTCGTACACCCGGCGCGGTTACACGATGCATCAGGACTTCATCTCCCGGGTAGTCCACGGCAAACCCTAATATGTCAAATCCACATATCATATTCGCTACAGTGGCAGGTGCAAACACACGCACGGTATCCACGATTTTATCGAAATCTATTTTTTTAGCTATATTATTTTGATTCATTACAATAATTTATCACGTATACTCCTATCTCCATTACGCACCCACATTGACCAAATCGGCAAATACACCCGCCGCAGTCACTTCCGCTCCAGCGCCAGGCCCTTTTACAACCAATGGACGTTCCTTATAACGCTCTGTGGTAAAAGAGATTATATTATCGCTTCCTGACAACGCATAGAAAGGATGGTTTTCATCTACCATTTCCAAAGCAATGGACACTTTACCGTCTTCCAGCTTGCCAATATATCGGATCACCTTCTTTTGACTTTCTGCCTTTTCTTTCAATGCATTGAAGTATTGATCGGCTTTTAGCAACTCGGTATAAAAATCGTCTACAGATGTAGCCTCTAAACAGGCTTGAGGAAGAATGGCTCCTAAATTAACATCAGATGGTTCAATTACATGCCCTGCATCCCTCGCCAAAATCAACATTTTCCGCATGAAATCAGTACCCCCTAAATCATCACGTGGGTCAGGTTCGGTATACCCCAATTCCTGAGCACGTTTCACAACTTCATAAAATGACGCAGTTCCTGTAAAATTGTTGAATATATAGGAAATAGTTCCGGAAAGGATTGCCTCGATCCGCACGATACGATCGCCACTCAACATTAAATCCTTCAATACCCGAACAATAGGAAGACCCGCCCCAACATTTGTCTCGTAGAAAAAGTCTACACCATATTTACGTGCTGTATCGTGGAGCGACTTGTATTGCTTGTATTCCCCCGAATTAGCTATTTTATTACAAGTGACAACCGAGATATTCGATTTAAATATATCTATATAATAGGTAGACGGAAGTGGGCTGGCCGTATTATCAATAAAAACACAATTAGGTAAATTCATTGCCTTCATACGTTCTACAAAATTGGACAGATCCGCAACTTCTCCTTGACCTTCCAATGTCGTACGCCAGTCGGCCAAATCTATACCTTCTGCATTAAATAGCATTTTCCTGGAATTGGAAATGCCGGCAATTTTAATTTCCAAGTCGTTATTTTCCACCAAAAAATCATATTGTTCATGGATCTGCTTAAATAATGTTGCTCCGATATTACCTGTACCCAAACTAAATACATATAACGTCTTCTTTAATTCCGCAAAGAATGCATCGTGTACCGTATTCAGTGCTTTTGCCATATTTTCTTTCTCAATAATAACAGAGATATTGAGTTCTGAGGAGCCTTGAGCTATCGCGCGGACATTGATACCATTCCGTCCCAAAGCATGGAACAAGCGACCAGACATACCCGGCGTACGCTTCATGTTTTCGCCAACAATTGCCAATACCGAAAGTTCATTTTCTACGATGGGCATAACCAGTTTATTCGCTTCCAGTTCCAGTTCGAATTCTGCTTTAATAAGTTGTACAGCTTTCGTTGCATCATCTGGGTGAACGGCAAATGTGATACTATGTTCGGAAGACGATTGGGTGATCAGCACGACATTGATCTGCTCCCTTGCCAACAATGTAAATAAACGTCCGCTAAACCCCGATTTCCCGATCATTCCACTTCCGGAAACATTGATGACAGAAATATCGGCGATAGACGAGATTCCTTTGATCGGATAAACAGATTTTCCGCTTTCAAACTGGATAACGGTACCCGGAAATTCCGGTTCGAAAGTATTTCTGATGACAATTGGAATCTTCTTCAAAAAAGCAGGAATCATCGTCGGCGGATAGATTACCTTCGCCCCAAAATAAGAAAGCTCCATCGCTTCGTTATAGGATAAAGTTGGTTGCGAAAATGCTTTTTTGACGATACGTGGATCTGCCGTTAACATACCGTTGACATCCGTCCATATCTCGATCGCAGAAGCCTGTAGTACCGATCCAAAAATTGCTGCCGTATAATCAGATCCCCCTCTTCCCAGTGTTGTGATACGGCCATTCTCATTCGAACCAATAAAACCAGTGACAAATAAAAGTTTATCTGTACGGGTATGTGCAAGTGACTGAATAAGTTGATTTGTGACTTCTTCGTTAACATGCGCATGTCCAAAGTTGGAATCTGTCTTTATATAATGAGAGGCGTCAATAAACTCAGTTTGTGCAACATATTGTTCCATTATTTTGGAAACCATATAATTTGACAATCGTTCACCGAAAGAAACAACCAAATCTTTACTTTGTAAGCTTAATTCTCGAAGTGCACTAATGCCTTGTAGGATTTCTTCTAGTTCATTGAGCATTAATTTCAATCTGGTAAACACCGGATTTTGATATTTTACCGCGATGAGCTTTTTCACCACTTCGAAATGCCGTTCTTCAAGCGATTTCAAATCTTCGTCAAAAGGGATACGCGCAGCTGCATTTTCTGCCATTCTCATCAGCAGGTTCGTCACGCCCGCCATAGCTGACAACACGACTAACGGCTTTTCTCCTTCGTCGTATGATCTTTTAACAATACCTAAGACTGCTTTTACACTGTCCACGTTGCCAACTGATGTCCCTCCAAACTTTAATACTTTCATTTCAGTTTATTTATAATTTAAAATAGTGTGTATACTAACAAAAAAAAGCCTTCCCATTTGGAGGAAGGCTCTATATTTTATGTACACTTTCTTATACAATAGAATTACTTCCCCCGATGAACTGTGCCGGTGGTAATAATAATCGTTGTAATAATAATGTGTAAACTTTCCATATTTTTGAAAAACGATCTAAATATAGGAGTTTTAATTTTAAACTATCAAATATTTTTTCATTTATTTTATGATTTTTTCAAAGGCCAATGAGAGCTCGAGTATAAATAATGACATTATGTGATCATTATTTATACATCTCGGTTTCATTTTCATTAAAATTTTAACAACGAAACTTTATAAAAAGTAGATATCCAGCCACAAAGTAAAAAATCACAAATATCGAAATACAACAAAAAAAATGTTAAAAATCGTTAAACGACGGTAAAATAATAAAGAATATGCTTGGAAGCCGAGACATTATGTAGTAGATTTGCTTCAGTCCTGTAGAAAATATAAGACAAACTTAAGAACGTATCATAAATTAAGTGAAATAGGCGAACATAATGAATACAAAAAAACTGATAGCAGGTATGCTTTTCGTGGGCTTTTGTGCCATGTCTCAGGCACAAACAGCGAAATCCACTTCTTCTGACCCTGATAACCTAGCCAAAGAATATTTTTCACAGATAATGGGTGTTGCATCCAATGCAATGGCAAACACAAAGCTTTATCAATTTGTATATGAATGGCTGGGTACCCCTTACCGCTTGGGCGGTGATTCTAAAAAAGGAATAGACTGTTCTAAATTTTCACTTGCTGTTTATGAAAATGTATTTAATACCACGATAGGCTACAACAGCCGTAATCAATATGCCAACGTAAAACCTATCCGCAAAAACGACTTGCAACCAGGCGATCTTGTTTTTTTTAAAATCCGTAGCAGACAGATTACCCATGTCGGCATTTACCTCGGTGATGACAAGTTTGCGCACGCTTCGTCCAGCAGAGGCGTAATGGTAAGTAACTTAAACGAAGCTTATTGGAAAAGATATTACTATAATGGAGGCAGACCATCAGAAATAAACGAAGCTATGCTAGCTGACGCGCACTCCGATGACGAAGACAAAAATTTACACTAGTTTTTCTCATGACATGATGGAAGGGGTTCGGATGTATAGATATCCGAACCTTTTTTGTATTTTTATACGCAGTAATCAAAGCACACAATATGTCTAACAAACGAACACTCATTTTAGATAAAAAGCAGATCCGTCAGAAATCGATTCGTATCGCATACCAGATTCTCGAAGACAATTTTGAAGAGAAATCGTTGGTATTGGTAGGTGTTGCAGACCGGGGCTATGTGTTCGCAAAAAGGCTTCAGCAACTTTTACAGGACATTGCTCCAGACAAAACAATCGAGCTTATTAAAGTCACTATTTCGAAAACCAAAAGAAGTTTGGAGGCGACTACAGATGTGCCTATTGAAATCGCAAAAGACAAGGTCATTATATTAATCGACGACGTACTCAATAGCGGTCGCACATTAGCATATGGCTTGGGTTTATTCCTTAATGTTCCGCTCAAAAAAATGCGAACGGCAGTATTGATTGATCGCTCTCACCATCAATTTCCGTTGTTTAGCGATTATTATGGACTAAAACTCTCTACGATATTAAAGGAACACGTAGAAGTGGAGTTGGAGGAGTTTGACCGAAAAGAAGATGCCGCCTGGCTGTCGTAGGTTTTAAGACTTTTTAATTCTTAACTTCTGCCCTATTTTAAGTCGGGTACTATTCAAGTTGTTATCGGCCTTTATTTGAGACACGGTGGCGCCTTTAAATCGCGCTGCAATATGCGATAACGTGTCCCCTTTTCTTACCGTATATGTAGTATAGGCCGCCGCACGTCTAGTAGACTTCCCCGAAACTGCAGCCAACCTTTCCCCTTTGCCGGACGGGTTCTTTTTTATCGAAGAAGCATCATCCACATTCGCCAACATGCCGGCAGAAACCTCTAATTGATTATTTAATGCAGCATATAATAAGCTATCATTCAAATGGTCAGTATCCGGTAAGATTAACCGTTTTGGACTTTCCGTGCTGGCATTTATAACGGAACGTTTATACGCCGGGTTGAATTTTTTAACCGTTTCCAAAGGTAGATTGACAGCTTGGGCGATTTGTTCCAAATTGGTGGGTCTTTCAACCATAATTGGCTTCCCCTCCCAAGCAAGATCGGTAGACGCTATCGATATACCGTATTCATCTGCATGCTTCAATGTGTATGCCATCGCAATGAATTTTGGTATATAGTCTTGTGTTTCCTTCGGTAAATAGGGAGAAAGTTGCCAGAAGTCCGGATTTTGCAATCCTGATCGCTGAATGGCACGGCGTACACATCCCCTGCCACAATTATAGGACGCCAGTGCCAACAACCAATCGTTAAACTCGTCGTAAGCGTCACGGAAATAACGGCTTGCCGCATAGCAAGCGGCATACGGATCTTTTCGTTCGTCTACGTAGCTATCCATCGTCAAATCATAGATCTTCGCCGTAGGATACATAAACTGCCATAAACCCACCGCACCTGAACGGGATACCAAATGTGGATCTAATGAAGATTCAATAACGGATATATATTTTATTTCATCAGGCAACTGATTTTCAGAAAATATCTTTTCATATATCGGAAAGTAATATTGTGCCAACCCCTGCAGCTTACTCATATAGGGATTATAGTTACGTGAGATATATTTATCGATATAAGATTTTATTTTTTCGTTTAATGCTAATGGAATGGTTCGCTGTATTTTACGCATGCGGTTGAAGATCAACGAGTCTTCCGCGGTATATAATGGATCATAATAAGATAATGTCTTAAGAGAATCCAATCCGGAAATAATAATCTCTCGTTGGCTGGACGCCGCTTCTATCAAATGCAACGGAACAGGTTCAGTATCGACATTGGCCATATCTTGCGCATGTATAGATAGTTGCAATCCGAATGCACAACAAGGTATAAGCCACAAACGGTTTTTAATCATACGGTATTTGGTGTTTTTATGTAAACGTCAATTTTCCCCAAGTAGTATATTCACGTCCAAAAAACTAAAGAGTCTCGAGGAGGCTGCTCCGCGAAACTCTTATTTCTTCCTTTTCCCTCTAATTAGTTCTGGGGGTTATTGTTATTATTTGTGCTATTTTGGTTTTCGGTAGGTTCTTCACGCTGGCCATCTTTAAATTCCTTAACTCCACGGCCTAGACCGCGCATCAATTCCGGAATCTTTTTACCTCCAAAAAGTAATAAAACCAAAACTACTATGATAATAATCTCTTGCGTCCCAATAAATAATAATCCCGATGTATACATAGTTTTAAAATTCTTAGCGTTGCTTTCATTATCAACGCATTACAAATATATAATTAAAATTCTGAATTCCCTGTAACTATTTTGCTAACCACGAAACCGGATTCATTGCGGTTTGCCCTTGGAAAACGCCAAAGTTCACAATAGAATATCCGGCGTCTGGATCCTCTCCTGCTATACCAATCTGTTGCCCTCTTCCTACTTTTTGTCCACGTCTTACGGATACACTCTTCAAATTAGAATACGAGGTAAAATATTCACCATGTTTTATAACGACAAAACTTCCGATTACCTGAACAACATCTCCTTCAAAAACAGCTTTTACCGAAGCGTTATCGGCCGTACGAATAGCCACATCAGAGTTGTCGATACGTACATTACGCTCCACCGTTTCGAAACCGAAGTTACGAACGATATTTCCTTGCGACACCGGCCAAGGCAAACGTCCACGATTAGATTTGAAATCCGCGGACAGCCTAGCTGCTTCTGGAGTAGAACGCAGGACCTCGCTATCCGATTTCCGGGGTGTTGTTTTTTCGACTTCTTCGACGGTTTTACCTGTCCGTTTAGCTTCCGCCTCGGCAGCTTTTCTTCGTGCTTCTTCTGCAAGTCTACGTTGTGCTTCAATTTCTCGACGGATCGCCGCTTGTATCATCGCATCGATACGCTTCTTTTCCTGCTGTTTCTGACTAAGCTGCCCTCTATATGTAGATTCTTCTTTCTTCAACTGGCTGAGCTCTTTTGCATGCAAAGACCGATCTTTAGCAATGATAGCTTTCTCCGCTTCCTGCTCTTTCAACAGTTTGTTCTGCATTTCTCGGTCCCTCTCCAATTGCGCTATTTTCAGTTCTATTTCCTTTTTGGTAGCTTCAATTTCAGCAGCTTTTATCTTACGTGCATCGTTAAATTGTTGTAGATATTTCACACGTTTAAACGCTTGGTTAAAATCTTTCGAAGCAAAAATAAACATCAGCTTATTATATCCGTTTTTGTTCCGAAAAGCAAAGAGGATCATTTTCTCATAATCTTTCCTCATCTTTTCTAGCTCAGCCTTTAATTCGTTAACAGCTTTTGTATTTTTTTGGATATTATTATTGATAATCCGTAATTCTGAATTTATCGTCTTGATCTTGTCTTCCCGTAGATTTAGCTGCCGACTTAATGCGTTTACCTCTTTTTGAGAAAGCAACTTTTCTTGTGTTTTTGCACGCACAATCTTCATTAACTCCGCAATCTCTGCGTCTATCTTTTCCCGCTGCTTTTTTAGCTCGGCACTGCTTTGCGCAGAAACTAACCCCACCCCGACACTCAAAACAAACAAGAAGCTAAATAGTATTTTTTTTATATCCATGAACCGTTTTTCTCTATATTTGGGCAAAAATAAGCCTACAAAAATAAAGATTATTTTGTGCTTTTACTGTGATAATCACTAATTTATTACTTTGTACCTACTAGAAACAGAAAAGGGCATTTCTACATTTTCATTAAAAGACACCCGATTATATCCCAATTGCGCTTTTAAAGACATATCTTCTCCCACGATATTTAACGCTATATTGTGCGGAAAATTATACCCATCCGTTTTAACATAGTTTCCATAAAAAGCTTCGAGGTTATTTATCCCGCCCACCTCTTGCAGAACAAAGTTAAACGGGCGGTTTTCCTGATTTATCCGGTATTGATAAGATAACTGTTCCTTAATACCCACTACAATAAATTCGTCTGTAGCGCTAGCTACCTGCACATTGTCCGTTCGCAACAAATTTGAGGACACATTTGCCATCAGCAAATCCTGCAGCGTAGTGAATGTAATACCGCGGTTTGTATAATTATATATATAAGTAAAGGGTTTAGCTATATATTCCCCTTGCAGTTTATTGAGTATTTTAACACTATCCGGTGTAATCATCACACGCGCCACCTCGACACCCAATATCGCTGTAACGGACAGCCAGATCGCCTTGTCTCTTTCTATTCGTACATTCAATGTAACGTCCTGTATATTTCCGTCCATCTCAATTTTCGTTTTTGCTCGACCGGAAAACGTGTAAAAATCCAGATTATTCATCTCGAAAGTCTTAATACTCGCTGCATTAGCTGCATTAGTTTCCGTCGGCACATCAGTAGATGGCATGGCGATTTTTCGCTTTGTCTTACAAGAAGCAAACATCAACACGCCTAACATCACGAACAAAATCAATCTACTCCACATAACTTTTCGTTGCTATTTTTGACTTTAACTTTTCTACATCTATATCACTTCCATCACTCATTGCCAATGCTTTTTCCCATTGCCTTAAAGCTTCCTTGCTATTCCCTGATTTAAACAATATATCGCCATAATGCTCATAAAGTACAGCGGATGGCGACGATCCTCGAACAGCCTTTTCCATCCATATCAACGCATCTTTATAATTTTCTTGTTTAAAGAGTACCCACGCATAAGTATCTTGAAAGGTACTCGAACCTGGTTCCAATTCGTTGGACTGTCTGGACAACTTTTCTGCCAGTTCCAGTTTCTCATTTCGTTCAGCCAGATAATACGCATAATTATTCATAGCTGTCACATTGGTACTATCCAATTTAATAGCCTCTTCATAAGCGACATCCGAAACCTCTGCCATACCTAATTTATGGTATAAATCGCCAAGACCTGCGTAGATAAGTGATTGCAGATACGTATTTTCTTCTCCGCTATTATCCAATGCAGCCTCCATCAGTTTGCGGGCATTCTCCCCGTCATCTTTTACCATGTACGCCAATCCGGTGAAGTACAGAAGCATCGGGTTATTAGGATTTGCTTCTAACGCTTCCAAACCGTGGTCAACAGCTTGATCTACCTCGTTAAGTGCCATTTCCACATTCATCAACATACGCCAGGCGTCTACATGTGCTCTATTGATCCCTACTGCGGTAAGAAACAACGATCGCGCCTCCTGCAAATTTCCTCTTCGCCAAAGCACGTCTCCTTTCGCTACATGACTATCCGCTACTCGTGGATGTTTTAACACCAATATGTTTGCTAATTCTTGAATTTGCTCCAATGTTAACATAGATTTCCCGCTCAGCAACGTGAACATAACGCGATGTTTATCCATGTAGTTGACATCGGTCGATTCAAAAGCTTTCCGTAACGACTCGAATGCCTGTCGGTCTTTCTTTGCGGCTGTATATGCATCTGCTAAATCTAAATACAACAGATGATCACTTGTATTCTTTAATCCTTTCTCCAATATTTGTATGGCTTGCTTCGTCGATTTTTTGTCCATGTAGATAAATCCTAATGTACTGTATACTTGACGAAGGCTAGAGTTATTTTGAGCCCGGGGCAATAATATCTTTTCTGCTTCTTGTTTCCTACCCAAATCAACCAACATTTCTGCTTTCATAACATCCAGCGTGTCGGAGCTTCCAAATCGAGCAACAGCGTTATCATATACCTTCAATGCATCATCGGATTGTTTTGATGCATGTAATAATAACATCTTCTCTCTATACAAGGATGCATTGTCGGGATATACACCAATTGCACGTTCGATAACTGGGATAGCGCTCGCTATATCTCCTTTACTTTTATGCAATTCAACCAGATAGTTGATATATAACATATTTTTTGGTTCTATCTCCAAAGCTTTTTCCGTCAGTGGGATAGCAACATCAAAATTACGAGCCTGCCCAAATAAAAGTGCTTTTGCGTAATACACTTCTGCTGCGTCGGGATATTCTGCCAAGATCGTATCCAGCTTTTCTATTGCTCCTGCAAAATCTCCCGTACGAAGTTTCCCTTCCACCTCAACCAACAATTGCTTATAAGGCTTTTCTGCTATCTGTTCTTGTTGTGCGTAGCTATTTAATGTGCAAAACAATCCTATGATGGCGAGTAGCGCTATACAAGCTATTTTTTTATACATATTCATTCAAATTCCTTCCTGTTATACTAATCGAACAAAGCTCACTTTATAAAGATGACAAAAAAAAGTAAAAGTTTAGTGTTTGTATCTTAAAATAGGTTAAATTTTAATATTAAGAGCAAAAACAAAGCCTGTCCGAATAAACGGACAGGCCTCTTTTCATATACTGACGAAATGTCTTCCTTTTTTGCTCTGAATTATGCGCCTAACTGTACACGTTTAAACGCTGTAACAGTCAACCCTTTAGAAACGGAATCCAAGAACTGCGCGATATTTTTAGAAGAGTCTTTCACAAACTCTTGGTTTAACAAGGTTGTATCTTTGAAAAATTTATTTAATTTACCTTGTGCTATTTTTTCTGCCATTTCAGCAGGTTTACCTTCTGCAATAATTTGTTCTTTCGCGATAGCGATTTCACGATCAATGGTTTCTTGATCTACACCGTCCTTATCGATCGCAACAGGGTTCATCGCAGCGATTTGCATGGCGACATCTTTACCAGCTTCTTCTATACCTGCTACATCAGCAGAAAGACCAACCAATACACCTAAACGATAGTTTCCGTGAATGTAGGCTACTACCTTCTCAGCAGAAACAGCTTCATATTTAGAAACATCAATTTTCTCACCGATTACACCGGTTTGCTCAATTAAAGCATCCTCAATTTTTTTACCGTCCAGCTCTAAAGCTTTCAATTCCTCAACAGAAGCAGGGCTATTCTGTAAAGCAATGTCAGCGATTTTTTCTGCGAAAGCTACGAAGTCTGCATTTTTTGCAACGAAGTCTGTCTCACAGTTTACTTCCACTACGATACCTGATTTACCATCAGCAGCAGCCTTAGCGATAACCACGCCTTCGTTAGAATCACGGTCCTGACGGCTAGCAGCAACTTTAGCGCCTTTTTTACGCAAGTAGTCGATAGCAGCTTCGAAATCACCATTTGATTCCACCAATGCTTTTTTACAATCCATCATACCGGCGCCAGTTTGTTGACGCAATTTGTTTACATCTGATGCAGAGATTTGTACTGACATATTTCTATTTCTTTAATAATTTTTAAATACTCGAAGGTCTAGCAAGTATAGCATATATATGCAACACAGGCATTAAACTTCTGTTAAATAAACAAGAAAACCGGACAAACTTATGTAGACTCTGTGAAGCGATACTTCATAAAGGCTAACACTTGTTTATCCGGCTTTGATACGGAGAGAATTTACTCTCCGTCTTTTGCTTTACGAGGACGTTTTCCAGCGTTAGCTTCTTCAGCTTCACCGTTGTCTACTGCAGCCTTGGCAGCCACAGCTTCTTTTTCAGCTTCTTCCTCTTTATCGCGTTTGCGTTCATCCAAACCTTCTTGGATTGCTTTTCCTATAATATTCGCGATTAAGCTAATTGATTTTGTAGCGTCATCATTTGCTGGAATAGGGAAATCAATATTGGAAGGATCAGAGTTTGTATCTACCATTGCAAAAGTAGGGATATTCAACTTGATTGCTTCAGAGACCGCAATGTGCTCTTTTTTCACATCGATGATAAATAAAGCAGCAGGCAAACGGTTTAAGTCAGCAATACCTCCTAGAAGGCTTTCCAACTTCACACGCTCGCGTTGAATCATCAACTTCTCTTTCTTAGATAACACGGCGTATGTACCATCTTTTTGCATTTTGTCGATGTTGGACATTTTCTTGATAGACTTACGTACCGTTGCAAAGTTTGTAAGCATCCCTCCCAACCATCTTTCTGTTACGAAAGGCATGTTGACTGCTTTCGCTTGCTCAGAGATAATTTCTTTTGCTTGTTTTTTCGTAGCTACGAATAATACTTTACGACCTGACTTTACGATTTGTTTGATAGCTGAAGCAGCTTCTTCTAATTTCGTTAGAGTTTTGTTCAAATCGATGATGTGGATACCATTGCGTTCCATGAAAATGTATTTAGCCATTTTCGGATCCCACTTACGAGTAAGGTGACCAAAGTGAACACCTGCATCCAATAGTTCTTGATATGTTGTTCTTGCCATTTTTTGATCCTCCTTTGATTAACGTTTACTGAATTGGAATCTTCTACGAGCTTTACGACGACCTGGTTTCTTACGCTCAACCATACGGTCGTCACGTGTCATCAAGCCTTTCGCACGTAATGCTGGTTTAACTTCTGGGTCTAGTTCTACCAAAGCTTTAGCGATTGCTAAACGTACAGCTTCGGCTTGGCCTTTGACACCACCACCATCAACGTTAACTTTCACATCAAAATTTCCAGCAGCACCTGCTACCTCAATAGACTGGGTAACAATGTATTGCAATGGCAATGTTGGGAAATATTCTTTATAATCTTTACCGTTTACGGTAATGTTTCCGCTACCAGCAGATAAGTAAATGCGGGCAACAGCTGTTTTTCTTCTTCCTGAAGTATTCGTTGTTGACATGTTTGCTCTCCTTAAAATTTAACTGGTTTCGGTTTTTGTGCCTCATGTTTGTGCTCTGTCCCGGCATAAACATAAAGGTTTTTAAATAATTGACGACCTAAACGGTTTTTAGGCAACATCCCGCGTACTGCTTTTTCAACAAGACGCTCTGGGTGTTTAGCCAATAACTCTTTTGGAGAGATAAAGCGCTGACCACCTGGGTAGCCCGTGTAACGTACGTACACTTTGTCGCTTAACTTGTTTCCAGTCAACTTAATTTTGTCTGCATTGATAACGATCACGTTATCTCCACAGTCTACGTGTGGGGTGAACTCCGGCTTATGCTTGCCACGAATCACTTTCGCAATTTGGCTTGCCAAGCGCCCCAAAATCTCTCCTTCAGCGTCAACAACAATCCACTCCTTGTTAACGGTGTTTTTGTTGGCAGAGACAGTTTTGTAACTTAACGTATTCACTTGCTTTTGCTTAAATAAAATAATTAATAAAATGTTCTTTCCTCTTGTAATCCCTACAATAAGGTCTGCAAAGGTACAATAATGGATTTGAAAATACAAAACATTTTATCTAAGTTTGGAAAAACCTCTTTGATACTATATGCAAACGAAGTACCTTCTTATTATTATTGGGTTGTTAAGCAACTTTATAGGCGTAAAGGCCCAACAAATCATTCCGTCATCCAAACTTACTATTCAAGGCCGGGCATTTGCAAAAGGTCCTGACTTTCATAGGATAGACACCACGAAATATCATGATCTCCCCCCGGCAGTAAAGAAATTATATACACATTCGGCGGGTCTGTTTGTCACGTTCCATACCAACAGCACCAAGCTTTCCATCGACTGGGAAACGGCTGATGCTACGTTAGGTAATAACTCTACTCCCATCATGTCTCGTGGTTTTGATGCGTATGTGAAAGAACCTGATGGCTGGCGTTTTGCTGGCGTAGCACGTCCTCATCTAAAGAATGCAGAAAGCAGTTTTACTATGGTAGAGAATATGGAGAAAACAGAAAAAGAATTTCTCCTCTATTTTCCACTTTATAAAGAACTCCGCTCATTTCAGTTACAAATAGATGAGGGAGCAACATTCACCCCAACTGTACAGCAGTACGATAAAAAAATAATTGTGTACGGTTCTAGCATCGTCCACGGTGCATCAGCCAGTCGCCCGGGTTTGGCATATCCCGCTAAGATTTCCCGCAACATCAATGCCGATGTCATCAATATGGGGGTTAGCGGAAATGCGCGTATGGAGCTTACTGTTGCGCAAATGATAAACGATATGGAAGATGTTGATCTCATTATTATGGACTGTGTGCCGAACTGTTCGCCGGAACAGGTTACCGAGCGTACTTTTGCTTTTGTACAGGAACTTCGGAAAGTACATTCGGATACACCTATCTTGATGATGGAAAGTATCATTAGACAAATAGGAAACTATAATCAGGAGTGGAAGAAAAAACGGCATGAACAAAATGTCAACTTCAGGACCGAATACGATCGTTTACAGGCGGCAGGTTATAAAAATCTATTCTATCTTCCAGCTGATCATCTGATCGGCGACGACTATGAAGGCACTGTGGACGGTACGCATCCGACGGATGTAGGTTTTGAACGTATGGTAAAAATTATTCAACCGGCAATAGAAAAAATATTGGATCTCAGATAGATGAAAACTAACGCTAATTATGTATTTTGTACGGTATAGCGACAGGTGATGAAATACAAACAAATTAATAACAACTCCATCAATCAGATTATGTTGATCATTATCATTGTATTGATATTGATCCTCGTTTTTAGTAATCTATCCTACTATTTACCTGGTTTTTTAGGTGCCATTACGCTTTACATACTATTCCGTAAGTCCTATTTCCATCTCACAGACGTTCGCGGTTGGAAAAAATCATTGACCAGTATCTTTTTTATCGTGCTTTCGATTGTGTTTATCGTATTGCCCCTTTGGGCACTTATCGATTATCTGATTGCACAGCTCAACAGTTTTCTGGGTAATCGTGATGAGATTATTGAGAAATTTAACATGTTAAAGGAATACATGGCTGATAAACCTCTTTTAAGGGATATCGACATGTCAGATGCGGCTTTATTAGCTTTTTTGCAAAATCTGACACGCTATGTACCTAGCATCTTAAATTCTGTTGCTGAAGTCGCGGTCAATATTATCGTGACACTTTTTGTCCTATATTTTATGCAGGTACATGCAAAAAAGATGGAGGTCACGATTTATCGTGCTATTCCGTTCAGCCGCATGAGTAAGCAGGAGATATGGGACAAAGTAAATATGATGGTCCGTTCAAATGCGCTAGGCATCCCTATACTTGGATTTTTCCAAGGTGTGGTTGCCATGATAGGATATTGGATTTTTGGAGTCGAAAGCTATATCTTGCTTGGGCTATTGACGGGTATAGCATCTATCATCCCTATTTTGGGCACCATGACTATCTATGTTCCCATCTGCCTCATTTCGTTCGCAACAGGTTCTCTTGGAAATGCTATTGGTCTGACCCTTTACTGCTTCTTTTTGGTAGGCGGCATCGACAACATTCTACGCTTTACCATTTTAAAAACCATCGGAAATGTCCCACCGATGATCACCGTATTTGGAGTCTTACTAGGTTTAAATCTCTTTGGTATGCTTGGGCTTATCTTTGGCCCTCTGATCCTCTCTTCCATTGGGGTACTGGTCAAAGTATACAGCAATGAATATGGTAAAGGCATTGTGCGAGATTATAGACGTTCACGTATCCCAAAACAAAACGATTCGCCCCCGATAAATACAGACGAGAAATAATTACATGATTGTGAAAACAGCTAATCTTTCAACACATCCGCGACCACAAAATTGCTTCCCCCAACAAAAATTAAGTCGCCTTCCTGATATGCTTCTTTTGCTGAAGCCAGCGCGTTATTTACTGATGGATAAGTATCTCCAGCCAAACCATATCGTTCTGCTTTAATTTTCAATTCATCCGCAGGTAGCGCGCGCGGCATATCTGGGCTACAGAAATAATAAATTGCCTCCTTGGGGAGCTGGGGAAGCATGTGGCTTAGGTCTTTATCACGCATAGCCCCCATAACTACATGTAAATTATGATGTACCGTTGCCCGGATGTTAGCCATCACTTCGCGAATGCCATCTTCATTATGCCCCGTGTCACATATGATCAGCGGATCCATTGACAGCGTCTGCCATCTTCCTTGTAGCCCCGTATTCTGCTCGACAAGGGCGAGCCCTTCACACAACTGCTCTTCTCCAATCGCCCATCCTCGTTTCCTCAGTTCATCCAACGCGGTCAGTACGCCTAGGATATTCTTTTGTTGATAGCGCCCCCCCAGGCCAATATATACTTCTTTAGTCAGGTGATGTACGTTATCCGCAATCTTCAATGTTAGGCCTTTACCGCTACGCTCACAAGATCGCACTGCTAATTCCGTTGAAGCAAAACGTATTGGAGCGTTCATTTGGCGAGCTTTCTGTTCAAAGACATGCGCTATCGTTTCGTCCCGTTCCGATAAGACGACCGGCACTTGCGGTTTGATGATGCCGGCTTTTTCGCTCGCTATCTCCGTCAATGTATTTCCGAGCAAATCGGTATGATCCATACCGATATTAGTGATCAAACATAACTCTGGAAGCAAAATATTGGTACTGTCTAGTCTCCCTCCTAATCCTACTTCGACGACAGCGACGTCTACCTGCTCCCCTGCAAAGTAATCGAACGCCATAGCCACGGTCATCTCGAAAAAAGAAGGTTGTATTTCTTCAATCAGGGCACGATGTCGATTAACAAAATTTATCACGTTTTTTTGCGGAATCATCTCCCCGCTTATACGGATACGTTCCCTAAAATCAACAAGATGGGGCGATGTATATAATCCTGTTTTGTACCCAGCAGAAGCCAAAACAGAAGCCAATAGATGAGATGTAGAACCTTTTCCGTTTGTTCCGGCGACATGAATAGATTTAAATTGTCTATGCGGATTTCCCAATGCCTGGCAAAAACGCACAGTATTATCCATATCTTTCTTGATGGCGCTTGCGCCATCACGGGTAAACATGGGTAACCGAGCAAATAGGTACTCGATTACCTCATCATACGTTTTTATCATGGAAAGACTACCTTAACTTGAAGTTGAAAACGATGATCCCAGTTTGAGATTCGGGAGCATTAGGCAATTGGTTTAAACGCGCTGCCATCATCGCACGTTCACACTTCTCCAATAGCGTACGGCTTGATATTGTTGTTCCTCTTACGCCCGCCCGAGCATGCGTAACCACACCATTTTTGTTTACTCTAAATTCTACCGCTACCCGACCGGCCTGTTGGCCATTGTCGTCTATGTTAGGTGGTACTTCAAACCGTCTATTGGCGATTGACAACATCATATTTCCATCTCCAGAGCCTCCGTCACCATAATTACTTGCCAACGGGTCACCGAGATTACTACCTTGATTTCCAGCTGTGGCTCCAGTTCCGTCACCTCGGCCTGTAGCATTATTTTGCTTACCTTTATATAACGCATTCGGATTTACTGCAGGCTTGGACTCTTTCTTTTCCGGTGTAGCAACATCTGCATTTGCCTGTACTGGCTTTTCCTGTTTCGGCACTGCTGGTGCATCATCCATATCCTGCGTAGCGACCACTTTATCTGTCACCTGTTGCGATGGTGTCGGCACTGGGGTCGTATTCGGATCGATTTTATCGGGTTGCACATTATTGGCCTCTTCACTCATCGATGGCTCATCGACACGCATATAATCATCTCCCATCCCTTCGTCGGAGGTACCATAATTAACAATGATTCCTCCCATACCATAACGTGGAACATCCCCCCCAAAAACGATGAAGAAACCAATCAACACGAATAAGCCCATCACTGCGGTCGATAAACCGAGTGCTTTAGGCATGTTATTTTCCTCTTGTGAATGATAGTACATGTCTATTTCATCTATTTATTTTTTCTTTCAGTGGCTGATGAACACTATCCCAATAAATCGAGATAGGTTTCATACCCTTTGACCATCTGATTGCCAAATCGTTTAATCCTAATCTTTCTTCGGCTCCGTTGCCAAAACCATCCTTACGCGATTTCTATTCGCTATATCCATTACAGAGATGACATTTTGGATAGGCACAGCACTATCTGCATACAGCATGATCGTCAATTCTTCGCCACTCGCTATATTCGACTGAATAAGAGGTTCCAATTGCTCTAAACTGACCGGCTGTTTATCCACATGGTAAGTCAAGTCTGACGTAATCGAAACAGTCATGGTCTTTTTTGCTACGGATTGCTCGCCTGCACTAGACTTCGGCAACAACAATTTGACCACCTGCGGGTTTGCCACAGCAGAAGCCAACAAAAAGAACAACATCAAGAAAAACATGATATCGTTTAGTGCCGCTGTGTGCACCTCCGCTGTGGGCTTATGTCGTCTATTTCTTAAATTCATTGTACAAAGTTTTACGTTCCCGGCTCATCCAATAAATCGATAAACTCCACGGCTTCAGTTTCCATACGAAGAATCAATCGCTCTACCATCATATTCAACGCGTGATAACCGATATACGCCAAGATACCTACCGTCAATCCACTGGCCGACGCAATCATCTTCACGTAAAGACCACCCGAAACTGTACCAATGTCTATACCACCAGCCATTTCTACTTCACGAAAAATCTGAATAACCCCAAAAATTGTTCCGACGAAGCCCATCATGGGAGCGATACCCGCCACAATACCCAAAACATTGATATTTTTTTCCAATTTGGAAACTTCCAGTTTACCTGCATTTTCTATGGCTCCCTCGATATCTTTAATCGGTCTCCCTACGCGAGCCAACCCTTTTTGTAACATCCGGCCCAAAGCGGAATTACTCGAACGACATACAGCAATTGCAGCATCCAAGCGGCCAGACATCACATTACTCTTCACCTGTGACATTAAACCCGTGTCAGATTTTGTCGCTTTCCTAATCGTTATATACCGTTCAAAGAAAATAACCAACGCGAGAAATAAAAGAAACGTGATGGGAATCATGATCCATCCTCCTTTCATTAACATCTGAATCATGTTTAGGTTCTCTTCTGCCGTTGCTAACTCTAGTGTCTGCTGTTGAACTGTGTTCAACGAATCCATACCTTGCATAAATGACATTGTCTTTTGTAATATTTGTTATAGGGTTTATTTACTTTATTTAATCTTATCCGGCCAAGCATCCCTTATATGATGCCTTTGTACGTATTTTAGTGCCGAATCCACCTCCTGTTTTGTTTCATAAGAATCCCAAATTACTTTCTTTCGATTCTTTGCCAAGTTACTCGGAATGACCCTTACCCGAGAGAACCCGGCTTTATTATAGGATTCAGCCTGTTCGTAAGCTTGTGCCAATGTTTTATGTGAACCAATTACAATCTGCCACATATGGTGCTCGGGAACCAAAGGCTCTTTCTCTATTGCTTTTAATCCGGCACTATCAACAGGATGTTGTGCCAACGAATCAGTGATCTTCGTAGAATCTCCCACGATAGAAGGCGCAGTCGTGTCTTGCCTATTCGGATTCGAATCCACGGTCGCCACCACAGACGTCTGTTTCGACGTTGCTGCCTGTTGGCTTTGATTTGCTAAATACAACGCTACCATAATCCCCAAGGCGATCAATACAATGACGACGTACCATATCGTGTTACTGCGTGATACTGGCATCTCTTCTTCGTCACCAACAGCTGGTTCCACAATATCTGCAGCGACGGGTTGTTCTATTTCAGCTGTTCGTGGTACTTCCTCCTGCGGTTCATCAACCTCAAGAGGAATCTCATCCTCTACAGGTTTTACTACCTCCCGTTGCTCTGGCTCAAGTGTATCCTCTTTAGTAGATTGCGGTTGTCCCGCTACCGCTTCTATAGGCTGATAATGGAAGCCCGATAGATCCAACGCTTTGAATACATAACTATCGCCATAGCTTACCAAATGACCCAAGTCGTCTAGCTTCGCCTGACCATCTTCTTGTACACGACGAAGCAAATCTGCCACTTGTAACGCTACCGCTTCCTTGGCTTCCTTCCGATCGGTAAGCTGGAGTTGCTGTATATATTGGATAAAATCGTACCCCTGCTTACTTGTTCTATCGAAATCAATATAGGTAATAGGAGGAAGATAAACATTCCGCTTCTCATCATACGTTGCAGGCGTATGATTCCGCCTAAAGGTGCCCAACCCCTCTACATGTACCTCAGGTTGCCTTTTTAACAGATTATAAACGTTTTTACCTAAATTCATCCTATTTTCTATTAACTTACAAAGTTATAATGTTCTGTGATTAAAATGAAAAATTTACCCCCCCGAGGATGTTAAATCCGAGTTTCGGATAATATAAATATGTTTGGTATTCTGTATTGAAAATATTGTTTGCTTTAACGAATAGCCCCAGTTGCTTAGTCGCCTTATACTCTGCTCCTGCACTCAAATCAAAAAAGGAAGGTACTTCTTTTCTATAGTAATCATCTGCCGATATTACGCCTCCCGTGGTTGCATCATAATCAAAGGCTTTCCCATAGGAGACCCCATGGAACAATGCCTCTGCGTCTATATACAATTTTTCAGAAATATTAAAGCGTGCATTTGCTGCTAAACGTAGTTTTGGTGTATGCCAAGCTTCCTCTTGCTGCGCTGTTGTATACTGGTCAATATTCAAGCGACCGCCCAAATTCACCAATTCGGAAAGGCGAACGTTTAGTTCTCCTTCTATACCCACATGTTTTACTGCTTTATCGCCATTGCCATCATATACCAAATCAAACTGGAAAGGTCTCTCCGTATTGTTCACGAACAATGGCATACCTTCCAATTGCCGGTATATGGCTTTCACTTTATAACCGAATGTTGCTCCTGCATTACCTTTAATACCTCCAAAAACGTGTAAACGCTCTACCATATTCTGGATAGCAGGGTTAGGGCCTAAGAACGGGTTCTGTCTGGCAAATTCACGATAAGATGCTTTTTTCACACCACCGTTCACTCCTCCAAAAATATGGAAGTATTCCGGCGCCAGAGCAAAGTCCACTTCCGCAGAAGGGAAAATGTTGAAGCTCGTACTATCTCCGAACTCCGGGATAAAGTTAGCCCCTAATGTAATAGCGTAGTTATCTCCTTTAAAACGGATATACGGATTTAAAATGGCCAGCGAGTTCTTTGTTCGTCCACCATTAGCTACATTGTTGGTTCCATCCACACTGTTTATGTCCACACTCACATTTGCGCCAACATTAAAAGCATTCACGCGCTTATTTAAATATGCGGATAGCGCGACAGATGTTTCTTTCGCATCAAACTTGTCACTGAACGAGTAAGCGTCCAACTTTGTGGAATAGCTAAGCGCTTCGTCATCGTTCGGATCGTAGTTACTTGTCAGCTCGCCGGTAAAATAAATATCGTTAAATGCCTGACTCTCGAGTGACGGATTTAAAATCGTCATACCATCGTCCGCCAACGGTATCCCATAAAAGTTGGTAGCATAACGGTTATAGCCTACTAAACCATCTACTGTAAATAATGGTAAAATCCGTCTGCCGAATACACCCACTTCCTGACGTGAAAACTTCTGTCCTTCCAGACTTCCTTTTTGACTTAAATGTTTTAGGAATCCACCTACCTGCATATCCTCATACTCATCATACGAGAAATACCCCTCGCCTAAGATCGTATTGAAATTCCCTAAACCAAACTTCACGTAATTGCTTTGTAGGTTTTGCGCTTGTGAGAAGGGCGTTTCCTGCACATCCAGTTCTTTTAATCCTGTATTGATATCCAACTTTTTGTCCGGTATATTTCCGTAGGACAGTTTTGGCATGTAACTGCGCTTGTTTGTCATATCTGGACTGCGGCGAATCTTAACCGCATCTGCAAGAATAGGTCTATAGTCACGGACGATGTCAAAAGAATCGATCGTTACCGGTCTATCCGGAACGGTATCCCGCTGCTGTGCATATCCCTCCACACCTATACCAAGTAACAACGCCATGATAGCGTAATTCTTAAATACTGTTTTATGCTTCATCATTCTTCCTATTCTTACTTATTTCAATTTTTGTAAACGGGACGTAGCTTCTTTCAGCACATCATCCTCTTCATTATCATAATTGTCTATTACACTTTCCAATGTTGATTTGGCTTGGAAGGTATCGCCTTTCCCGGCATAGGCATCGGCCATAAGAATAAATCCTTTAGCCACCCAATAGTCGTACGAAGAAAAAGTATTGGAGATATCAAATGCTGACTCAATCGCTTTGTCGTATTGCTTCGCTTTCAATTGTTGCTCTGCCACAAGGTATCTGGCTTCCGCACCGGTAATCGTATTACTCTTCAATGCCGCTAGGTTAAATTCTTTCAACGCTTCTGCTGGCTTATTGGTCGCCACATATGCTTTACCGGAATAAAGATGTGCAAGCGCGATATCTTCTTCGGAAGATTTATCATGCTCTTTTACCAATTTAGCGTAGGTCTGTGTCTCTACGTAATCCCCTATATTATAGTAGGCGATCAACTGATTTTTGATCGCAAAACCATAATTCGACTTATACTCGGAAGTCAATTCTAGTTTTCGCAATACCTGCACGGCCTCATTGTACGCTTTTTTGTTTAGATGTAATTTAGCAACACTAACCAACGTTTGTTCGGTATAGGCACTTGTCCAATCGTTCATGATAATATTAAAATCATGGAGAGCTTCATTGTCCTTACCTAATCGCGCATAACTTTCTCCTCGGATAAAGCGAGCATGTTTTTCCTGGATTGGTTTCGGAAATTTATCAAAATAAGCGTTGGTTGCTTCGACTGCTCCTTGATAGTTACCTCTATCGAATAATGTCTTTGCTACACTAAACGTATGTGCATCTTGTTCCGCAGTACTCAAATCACCGATATTGGTACTCGTTGCATAACGGATATATCCCGTTGCATCTCCTTTATCTAGGTAAATATTCTCGATAGAACGCATGGCCTGCTGAGCTTCATCGGTTATAGCATATTGATCAACTACACGTTGGAAGGTCTTTAACGCCGCGTCGTTATCATTTTTGTTATATTGTACCAATCCAATTGTCACGAGTGCGCGCGGCACATAACTACTACGCGGGTAATCTTCCACCATCTTCTGTAGCCCATCAATAGCACGGTCATGATCTCCCATTAAGAAATAGGTATAGGGAATCTCAAAGGCCACATCATCTGCATAATTTGATTTTGGATACTTTGCTACAACTGAATTTAATGTAGCGATTTTTGAATTGTTATCTCCTTGTAGCCCCTGTATAATCCCTCTTTGGAACAATGCGTAATCTTGGCTTGCCGCATTCGAGCTAATCAGCCGATTATAATACTCCATAGCTCTACCGTAGTTTTTCATACCGAAATAAGAGTCTGCTAAACGAGCAATGGCATCGTTGCGCGTATTTAATTCGATTCCTCCTTTACTACCTGTTGCCAAAAAGCGCTCAAAATAGTTCGCTGCTGTATTATAACGATCGTTACGGAATGCCGCATAAGCTAAAGCATAGTTAGCATAACTATAGACGTCTGTTTTACGCGCTGCCGGCAGTTGCATGAACTTGTTAAAATTGACCACCGCCTCGCCATATTTGCGTACCTCATACATCGCTTCGGCTTTCCAATACAACGCTAATGCGTATATCTCCTCATCATACCGATGGGCTTCAGAGCGCATAAACATAGAGATCGCGTTCTCAAAAGCGCGTTCATTATAGAATTCCAGTCCACGATAATAAGTTACTTTTTGGTAAGCGGCATTAGCCTCCCGACCACGCTTTCCGATGCCTTCCAAAATATCGACCGCAGCACGGTAGTTTTTTGTACTTAATAACACCTCTGCCAATAAGGTTTTTGCTTCTTCCAAACGAGTTGAACGTGGGTACGTATCTAAATATTCCTGCGTCGCGTCCAATGCTACCTGATGAAACTCCAACTCGTAAGAAAGCTTCGCGTAATTAAAAAGACCTTCTTCTTTAAGCTCTGGGTCAAAATCCAATTTTGAAGCCCTAAAGAAAGCGTTACGTGCACTTTGTTTATTTCCGGTTTTCAAAAAAGCATCCCCCAGCGTAATCATCGCGCTCTGGTAATAGGCATCCGGCTCGCTCAACTTTTCCAATTCACTGATGGCTTTATCGTAGTCCTTCAGTCTATAAGCAATATAACCTATCTGATAGCTGTCTTGATTGTTCTGTGTTTTACCTTGATCTTGCGCTTGAAATTTATCGTAATAATTTTTTGATTTTTCTAAATCTCCTTTAATGAAATAAGTCGCCGCCACAATACGGAAGAGTTCCGTTTCGTTCTCTTGCTTGGTACGGTCCAAAATAGGCAAAGCGTAGTTCAATACATCATCATAGCGCTTATCCAAAAAGTAAAGAGCCGTAATATAATAAGGATAGCTATTCTCGTAAGTTTTCGAACCCTCAAGTCGTTCAAACTCATTTAATGCTGTTTTGTATTCAGCGTCCAAATAGCTCAAATAGGCATAGTAGTAAATAGATGCTTCCTGATATGGACCACTTTCATCCTTCAATCGCTCAAATAGTGGCTTGGAGGCTTCGTAGTCATTCGTCATAAATTTCGCATAAGCCAATTTAAAACGATATTCAACGTTTTCCGCTCCCGCAAGATTCTTGCTATCAATCTTCTCAAACCACTCGATGGCCTTCGTGTAGTCTTTCTTCGCGTAATATGACCGTCCTATCTGAAAATAGGCAGCTTTCGAATTGGCGCTAGCCGGATAATCTTTAATATATTTCAAGAAACGGGATTCGGCGTTGGTATCGCCTAACTCCAGTGCACAGATAGCCTGATAAAAACGAACATTTTCTTTGATCAGGGTAAGTTCTTCCGTTTCGTCCAGTTGCAAGGTAGATTTAGTCCGGATGTCTTCGAACCGATCAAATTGCTTTGCAGCGGAGCTAAATTTCCCTCTTTCAAACAACTCCATTCCGGATTTGTATGCATTGTTTATCTGTTGCCAGGCCGTTTGTTGTCCAAACGCTGTGGTTCCCATTAAACTCAATGCCACTCCTACACCATAAATTTTCTTATTCATACTGATGAATTATTCAACAACTAAATCTTCGCATTATACATGAAAACGCCTCACCTCAAGGCTCAATTCTTCAGGATACTAAATTATAACTAAACTTTCACGTTTTCCTCAAAAGTTCTTAACATCTGTTGGTAACCATGCATTTATAACGAACTTTTTACCCAAAAAATATGCCCGGCTTCTAAAAGTCGGGCATATTTTTATTTTTTATATTTTGGTCAAACTTAAAGGCAGACCTTTACACCTTACCCCCGTTGGCCTGCAAGGAGATATAGCACAGCCATGCGTACGGCCACACCGTTTTCCACCTGCTCCAAGATAATGGAATGTTTACTATCTGCTACATCTGATGTAATCTCCACTCCCCGATTGATGGGACCGGGATGCATAATGGTAATTTCCTTGTCTAAGGAGTCCAATATATCTTTATTGAGTCCGTAAAGCATGGAATATTCACGCAAAGAGGGAAAATAACCTATATCCTGCCGTTCAAGCTGGATGCGTAACATATTAGCTACGTCACACCACTGTAAAGCCTTGCGCAGATTATGTTCCACTTTGACGCCAAGTGAGCTGATGTATTTCGGAATTAGGGTCGTTGGCCCACAAACCATGACCTCCGCTCCCTGCTTTTGCAAGCAGAGGATATTCGATAATGCAACACGTGAATGCAATATATCGCCGATGATGGCCACTTTTCGTCCGGCGACATCGCCAAACCGTTCCCGAATAGAAAAAGAATCGAGCAACGCTTGTGTAGGATGTTCGTGAGCGCCATCTCCAGCATTGACAATCTGGGCATCAATATGTTTACTTAAGAAAATACCAGCACCGGCATACGGATGGCGCATGACAATCATATCGACTTTCATAGCCAAAATATTATTGACCGTATCAATCAGAGTTTCACCTTTGCTTACAGACGAAGAAGAAGCTGCAAAATTGATGGTATCGGCCGAAAGGCGTTTTTCCGCCAGTTCAAATGACAATCGTGTACGCGTAGAATTTTCGAAAAAGACATTTGCTATGGTTATATCCCGTAGGGAAGGTACTTTCTTTATAGGGCGATTCAATACTTCCTTAAAATTTGCCGCTGTATCTAGGATAAGTTGAATGTCGTTTTCATTCAGATCCTTTATTCCTAGAAGATGTCTTGTACTTAGCTGCTCTATTGTCGTTGACATGTTGTGAAAATTTTCTTTCGCTTTATTTCTTTTCCGTAATCAGCACAATGCTATCTGCATCGTCAATATCCTGCCAGCTCACGATCACTTTTTGTGAATCTATGGAATCCACTTGTATACCGATATAGTCAGGTTGAATAGGTATTTGACGGGAAAAACGACGATCGACAAGCACCAGGAGTTCCATTTTCCCCGGTCTACCAAAAGCCTGTATGGCATCCATAGCGGAACGGATAGTCCGTCCAGTCCACAGCACATCGTCAATCAAAATAACGTTTTTATCATCCACCATAAAGTCGATATCCGTACTGTTTGCTGCCAACGGATTAGCACCTTTCATCCGAAAGTCGTCCCGGTAAAACGTAATATCCAAAACACCCAACTGCACCTCCACACCGGTCATTGTTTTAAGTTCCTTTTGGATACGTTTTGCCAGATAAGTGCCACGTGGTTGAATCCCCATGAGTACGGCATTAGAAAAATCGCCATGATTCTCAATCAGTTGTTGGCAAAGACGCTTAATTGTTATCTGAAATTTGGCTCCTTCTAATAAAATGGATTGTTTCATCACGGGAATATTTAAGCAAAAATAACGTATTTTTTTGGGCTTTTCCTGTTTTTATTCACCTGCTTGTTCAAAATAGTGTCTATACGAATTATATAATCCATCAATTTGCTTTTGCAACTCGGGCTGATTAACCTCATCCAACAATTGTTTGTACCGCTGGATCGATGCCAAACCGAACCGCATATTTTGGTATTCTACATTTGATTTCGTTTGTGCTACTGCTTCGTAATAGGTCATGTTCTCTCGGATAAATGTTAAGTTCCGTTGTGTAATTTCGTTTGCCTTCGCGGTTTCGCCTACATCATACATTGCCCCCAACAGCGGAACATAGCCCATCACCTCCGACATGAGAAAAGCCCTTTTTGGCATATTCTCATACGCGTCCAACACCAATTTCTTCGCTTTATCCGTTTCTCCTGCGGACAGCAACTGTTGCGCTGATTGACCATATATCGATCCTACATACATACTAATGTAGCGATAGGAATCGGGATCTATATAGGACGCGTTGCCAATATTCCCCCATGAAAATTTATTCATCACATTGTCGTAGATTTGATCGACGTTCTCGATTGTAGAAGGATCTCCTTCCTTCAGTCCGAAATCAACTGGCATCAAACGATAAGCAAAACCTTCGTTTACCAAATACCTATCCAACCCCATATAGTTACTTTCTGGAGTCGTAATCGTATAATATATCGGACGTTCCCAATTATTGTTCGCCAGAATTGCTAACATAGAAAGCTCCGCACGACTCACATGATTTTGACTATAAGTCCAACGCATGGTATCCACGATAGCGGACTCCCATTCTTTAGGAACAACATGATTTGCCAGTATCGCTTGTTTATCTACCGCCAATTCCATTTTTTTAGTTGGCAGCACATTAACAAACTCACCACTCTGTAGCTGCGCTTTATTCTGTGGATTATCGGACAACATCACCTTCAAGAGATCTTGCACTGGAATGTATCCCGGAATATTATAATCCTGATAATAAATCACATCGCGTACGCCGTCTTTAATCAATTCTGGATCGATATTAATCGGCAATGCATCAGCATCATTGACTTTCTTCATCATCTGTCTCATATACCAATCGGCGCTAAGCAGACTCAAATTGACTACACGAACGTCTGTACGGAAGCCTTCAACCTCCTGCACATACCATAGTGGATAAGTATCGTTGTCACCGTAACTGAACAAGATCGCATTGGGCGCACAGGATTCCAAATAATTTCGAGCCATATCGCGAGCCAAAGACTTTTCCGAACGGTTGTGATCGTTATAATTCTGGGCAATTAGGATAACGGGGCCTGCCAATATGCCGACAATCGCGGCAACATACCCTGCAACCTTGACATTTACCTTCTTGCGGAGAAAATCGGTAATCGCCATGACGCCTAATCCCATCCAGATACTGAAAGCGTAAAACGAGCCGGCATAAGCATAATCTCGTTCACGCGGCTGCAGCGGGTTTTGGTTCAAGTACAGCACAATGGCGATACCCGTAAAGAAAAACAATAGACCAACTACACCTGCATCGCGCTGTCGCTTACCAAAATGCCAAAAAGCTCCCAATAACCCCAAGATAAGTGGAAGGAAAAAATAGGTATTGCGAGATGGATCTGTTCTAGTTGAGGTCGGCAAGACATCTTGCCCACCAACCAACACATTATCAACGGGTTTAATCCCACTTATCCAATTTCCTTCGGTAAAAGAGCCATGTCCTTGTTGGTCATTTTGACGGCCGGCAAAATTCCATAGAAAATAACGTCCATACATATGCCCTATTTGATAACCAAAGAAGAACTTTAAGTTATCGGCAAACGTCGGTGTTTCATTCGGCCCTAATCCCAAATATTCCCTATAATATTGTGGGTGGCCACCTTTATCACTGTAAATTCGGGGAAATATCGTTTCTCTATCGTAACTATATACCGGATTACGTTTGGCGACCACATATTTATTTCCGTCCTTGCGGTATACTTTCTTTCCATCTTCTATATTTGTAAGCCGAGCATCAAAAAACTTCCCTTTAAAAAGAGGTTCATCCCCGTATTGTTCTCTGTTCAAATAACTGAGAAATGAAAATGCATTGTCTGGATCACTATTGTTTAACGTAGGATCAGCTTTTGCGCGGATCATAATCATAGCGAAAGAACTGTATCCTAAAATAATAAAAGCCGTACTAATCATAGCTATATTCAAGACGTACCTCTTCTTTTGAATGGAATAATAGACACCGTAGATCAATCCGCCAACAAGTAGTATGATAAAGAAAGCAAGTCCGGATCCAAAACCTAAGCCTAGCGTGTTCACAAAAAACAAATCAAAATACGCCGCAATCTTAACGGAATATTGAATAACACCCCAAAGGATAAAACCTAATACAACGACCCCTATAGCCAATGCCTTTAAAATTCCCGCTCCGGTACTTTGCTTCGTTTTACGGAAATAAACAACCAAGGCGATAGCAGGGATAACCAACAAGTTCAGCAAATGCACACCGATAGATAATCCCATCACATACGCGATGAGGATGAGCCATTTATCAGCCTGGGCTTCATCTGCCCGTGCTTCCCATTTCAATATAGCCCAGAATACAACAGCAGTGCAGAGTGAAGACATTGCATAGACCTCCGATTCTACTGCGGAAAACCAAAATGTATCCGTAAAGGCGTATGCCAACGAACCCACCACACCGGACGCCATGATCAAAAACAGTTGAGGCTGACTAACTTCAGCATCGCGAGAAGTCCCGACGAATACTTTCCGAGCCAACGCTGTAATTGTCCAAAACAGAAAGAGAATTGTCAAACCACTACAGACAACTGAGCCTATATTCATCCAAAAAGCAATCTTGGTGGTATCACCCATCGCCAAATTGGAGAAAATATTTTGTATCATCAGAAAAAGCGGTGCTCCTGGCTGGTGCACAATCTGCATTTTATAAGCGGATGCAATAAATTCGCCACAATCCCACCAACTCACTGTACGCTCTACCGTCATGACATACACTGCTGTCGCAATGATCGCACATATCCATCCCAAAAGGTTATTAATCTTCTTGTAATCCATTCTATACTAGATAAGGTTATTCTAAAATATGCTCCGAAAATAAGGAATACAAACCGACTATTAAATATTATTTGCACATTTTAACGAAGTTTGTTACAAACAATAGGACGAGAACTGCCGCAGCAACGGTAGACTAAAAAATATTTCGTTGAGAATCAGTCTGGATATAGGAATTTAGACATTTTTTTTTGTAAGTTTTAAAAACTGACGTATATTTGCATCGTCAAAACGAAAACAAGCTGTTTAGACAAATGTTTGTCCCATAGTATAAGGGTAGTACAAGTGATTTTGGTTCATTTAGTCTTGGTTCGAATCCAGGTGGGACAACAAAAAAGGAGCGCAGATTTTTGCGCTCCTTTTTGTTGCTTTCGCACTTTATTCTTAATATCGAAAGCGGATCTTCTCGTCAATACTCAACGCACCCACTTTCCATTTCCAGAATTATTTACATCGTCCGCTCCGCATTTCTTAACGTAAAACTCGGCATAGACTTTGACCTCTTCTTCTGGTTTTTGATAGTCAGACTTTAGATAATATTTAACAATTCTGTATTTCCCGACTTTGTAATCAATTTCTTCTCTGAAAAGGTTTTTTTCATATGTATAAAAAACCGAAGGCGAGAAATTATAGCCCACATCCTCGAAAACTTGATCTGGCGATACTTTTACCCACTTATTATTTTCGAAACGCTCAATCCAATAATGTAATCCCGCCAGTATCGTTTCTCGCGTATTGTTTATCATGGTCACTTCTACTGTCTCAGGGAGCTGGGAGAGATTAAAAACAGTCGGTTTCACTGATAAGGTTACGGTCTCTTCCTGTATCGGCGTATTACTCGATAAAAAAGTAGCCGAAATTATAATCAAAATAAAGTTTTTCATATAGTCCAGTCCCAAGATACAAAATATCTGATAATTTATATTATAGTCGGTTCGTACGGATCAAATCTAGGTTCTCATCAGTCATCCCCTAAAACACAAAAAGCCCGACTTATTGTCGAGCTTTTCCGTCGGGGTGGCAGGATTGCTTTAGCCCCTCATCCCCAACCTTTACCCTAAAGCTCCTACGGATCGAACCCCGGTTCTCATCCTGCCCGAAAGCAAAAAAGCCTCTCTTTTCAGAGAAGCTTTTTGTCGGGGTGGCAGGATTTGTCACCACTCCTCTAATTCGTTGATTTTGTTATTGTTAGCAAGCAAACTATCAAGATAGGTAACCGAATAGGTCTCATTTAATGTATCCTACTTTGTCGGGCTTTGAGGCCTCTTGATAACACCAGTTCCAATCAGTCAATGTACTTTGTTGCCATAAAGATAAAAAAGCTCCCCGATAACTAAAATCCTTTATCATAGAATTTAGTCGCCAAACCAATCCCGTAAATGCCCAAAGCGAGAACAGCGCAGGCCAAGAGCGGTGGGGTTTCGCAAGCCACTAATGAGCGGAGGAAAACAACAAACAGAAAGGAGGGATTGCGAATAAATGCTGGCTATTTACTTTATAAACAACTCATAATGAAAGAAAAACACTTGTATTTATTGAAATAGTTGGTTAGATTAGCAACAGGAGTTTATCAAGGATTAAGTAAACATAATGATTTAGAGCACTAATTAAAACTTTACTATTATGGAGACTCAAAATTTAAACAATTTGGCACCAAGAAAACTTGTTAGTTTTCTAAGCAGTCTATTGACAGATGATTCTTTCAAGAAAGAATTAGAAGAAAATACCAAGAAAACGCTTTCTAATTACGGTATTCACATTGAAGATTCAGCCATTGATGAACTAATAAAACTTCCAGAAACGGAGAAATTTAGAGAGGCGGTTGCAGAATTCATGGAAAGAGAGAAATTTGCATTTCCTGCCCAATCTAACGTTCAGATGGGGCTTCCGCTAGCATTCGCTATCACTGTTGTATTTGTTTTTTTACCCATGACATCCAGTGCAAAGATGAAAAATGTAGCTTAATCGCCAACTTGATAAACTCCTATATTAATCATTTTTAGAACAGGTTATGAAGTCAAAAAAAATTAAAAGAAGTGAGTTTGTGTTTTTCTATCATAAAAACGGAAAAACACTTGATATCCAAGAGTTATTGAAAGGAAAAATTCAACAAATTGAATCGCGGAAAATGTTGGCTTTTCCTGTTTTAAATGGGGAAGAGATTGTTGTGTCAGACGAAGAATTCGAAATATTAAAATCTATTTCGATAACTGAATGGGTAGAATTCAATGAAAATCTAGGTTTTACTCTTGAGTTTCTTGAAAAATTTGCTTCAGTAGGAATATTACTATTTGATAATGGGCAGGAGGAATTTGCACAATATATTCGAAAAGAAGATATTTTAAACAAGTCCAAATGGAACATATATGCAGCTTTCTTCCACTACTTAACAAAATGGAGTAAAGTGGATGTTGAGATGGTTACCGAGGATTACGAGGGTGATGATAATATGGATCTATATGAGCAAGGAATGGATAACATAATTAAAAAAAATGGCGTTCCACCAACTCATTTTCACAAAATAAATTCCGAAAATAGAACTATGTTACCCCTTGAAGATTTGTCTGATGATACTTATTATCAGACTATCCTAAAAAGAAAGACCAGTCGAATCTTCAACAAGAACATTTCTGTAAAATTGGAGACTTTATCAACCGTGCTACTTTATACGTTCGGATGTCATGGAAAGTATGACATGCACAAGCAGTTAACGTTATTACATAAAACAGTTCCCTCAGGAGGGTCACTACACCCAACGGAAGCGTACATTCTATGTTTAAACGTTGAATCGTTAGAACCTGGAATTTATCATTATAATGTTGAAATGCATAGTTTAGATTTGGTTAAAATATACAATGCAGAGGAAGCGAAGGATTTTGCTAACAAATTTGTGGCTGGACAGCATTATGTCAAAGATGCTGGTTTTCTTGTTCTTATGACTACTCGATACTTTAGAAACTTTTGGAAATATCAACAACATACTTTAGCATATAAAGTCACTTTATTGGACACAGGGCACCTAAGCCAAATGTTTTATTTAAATGCAGCTAAAGAAAATCTGGGAAGTTTCGTAACAGGAGCTATAAACACATCGCTGATTGAACAGGAACTGTCTCTAGACGGCTTTACTGAAGGAGCTACTCTCGTTGTTGGTTGTGGAATTCCATTAGCCAATGAAAGTGTTAATCTATTAGAACCTGATTTCTTAAAACATGAAATTGTAAGATAGGATGTTTGAGTATTTTACTTTTAGATTTAAACAACTGTTTCGTTACCTATCAGCAGCGGGTGGCAACCTTTTTATACTGGTTCCTTTTGCACTAATATTGCTATTCTATTTAAACAAAGTATTGACCAATGTGGGAGTAGAGGGAACGCAGATAATGATCGCCATAATTTTGTTGTCTTTAGGGTTAAAACGCAAAGATACCGAGTTTTTAAGTTCCGTATTTAAAAACAGGACCTTGCTTATTTTTTTGATAGAATATTTGACGCTTTATCTATTCTTAGAACTTTTTGCACTATCCGTGCATAGCATTGATTTTTTGATGACACTCCCTCTTTTGTTAATTTTCGCTATGGCAGTATATCAATCAATATTCAAAAGAAAAATTAAAAAGTTCTACTTTATCAGAAAATTAACTCGTGCTTTACCATTGCATGCGTTTGAATGGAGATCGGGAATCAGACAAAGTCCACTACTTTTTTTGTCCAGCTATATCGTTGGGATAATCTTGTTGTTTTTCTTCCCCATAACTCCTATTATGATGCTCTACTGGATGACATTTTCAGGAGAGTTTTACGCGTATTTAGAAGCCCGGGAGATAGTACAATCGTATAGGACGCATAAATATTTTTACGAACAGAAGATAAAGAGTATTTTATTGGCATGCAACCTATTATTTCTGCCACATTATATTCTGTTTGTCTTTCTATATACTACCCCTCAAATCCTAATACTGGTAGGATGTGCCATATTGTTTAATATGGTGCTTATATACGCCTTCCTGTTAAAGTATACGCTAAAAACAATAAGCACCAAGGTTCAGAATACTATACCGATTACGCTTTATTTTATCTTAACGCCAGTCCTTCCTGTATCATTATATTTACTTTACAAAGTATGGAGAAAGAACCGAGAAAATCTGAGAGCATTATTAAATTAGAACAATTCACATTTGCTTATGGGAGGAAACCGATATTTGACAATGTGAGTCTGGGTATCGAAAACGGTCAAATATACGGCATTGTGGGTGACAATGGGGCAGGCAAAACAACCCTATTTAATATTATTAGCGGGAATATTGATGTTGACAAAGAAAATCAAACATTGCCTCTTCCTAAAGATATAGCTTTTCTACAGGCAACCCCTTATTTCTATCCATATATGACAGGTTTAGAATATCTCAAAATTGTGGGTCAATATTCAGAGGAGAAAGTAAACGTATGGAATTCTATTTTTCAGCTACCTTTAAAAGAATATATTCATAACTATTCGACTGGAATGCAAAAAAAGCTATCGATCATGGGCATTCTATTATTGGATAAGAAAATAATTATTATGGACGAACCGTTTAACGGTCTAGATCTAAAAACGAGTGAAATAGTCAATATTATCATTGAACGGCTAAAAGAAACAGGCAGTACTATATTATTATCTTCGCATATCTTAGAAACAATTCTTCACCATGCAGATAAAGTGATTTTAGTAAAGAACAAGCAACTTTCACAAAGCTTTGACAGGTCTCAATTTGGAGATCTGTCAAAAATAATAAAAGGAGAATTTGTAGGTGACATAAAGGGAAAAGTAGATAAATTAATTTTATAAAAAACGGAATTTAATAGCCTCCTTACAGCCTCTCCAATTAACTTATTCCGAATAACGCTTATCTTGACCTATCTTTATAGCTGGGATGTTATAGGTGAAAAATCCAATAGTTTTGTCCGAAATATGTCCGAAAATAGAAAAAGCCACTGATAATCAGCGGCTTTCGTCGGGGTGGCAGGATTCGAACCTACGACCTCCACATCCCAAATGTGGCGCGATACCGGGCTACGCTACACCCCGAAAGGCATCACCTTTTTTTCTGTGGCACAAATATACGGCATATTTAATTACTATCATATTTTTTTTGAGAATAATTTTCTTACCTTTGCAACCACTTACAGGATTTTAAAAAAGTATTTTTTTATTTAAAATAAAAGCTGTAATATTGCATTCCGATTTTTTCAGGATAAAATCGTTTAATAATTACTCGAAATCATGGATTTAGTAAAATTTGTAGAAGAACAAGCGGTAGTGAAAAATGAAATCCCCGCTTTTAAAGCCGGAGATACCATCAGCGTTCATTATAAAATTCGCGAAGGAAATAAAGAGCGTGTTCAGGTGTACCAAGGTGTAGTTATCCAGTTAAACAGCGAAGGTACTAACGCGACTTTTACTGTTCGTAAAATCTCTAACGGTGTTGGTGTTGAACGTATCTTCCCTGTGAATTCACCTAACATTCAAAAAATAGAAGTTAATAGTGTTGGTAAAGTTCGTCGTGCTAAATTATTCTATTTACGCGGTCTTACCGGTAAAGCTGCGCGTATTAAAGCAAAACGTGTATAACAAAACCACTGCTCAAGAAATATGAAAAAGCCGCTACGTCAATAGCGGCTTTTTATGTCCTTTCTAACTCGCCCAGCCACTCCAGATACCTACTATACCAGCACGAATAATACTTTAGGGTTTTTTATGCTTTAATTTCCGTTAGTATCGGAAAAAAACTTATCTTTGTATCCCGTACATAAAGCAGATTTAAGGCCGTATTTAAGGCTTGAAATACTTGAAATTCCATTATTGCTATGAGTAAATATATCTTCGTTACGGGCGGCGTAACCTCGTCGTTAGGAAAAGGCATTATCGCGGCTTCCTTGGCTAAACTTTTACAAGCTCGGGGGCTTAAAGTGACCATCCAAAAATTTGACCCCTACATCAACATCGATCCAGGAACGTTGAACCCATATGAACACGGAGAATGTTATGTTACGGAGGATGGAGCGGAAACCGATCTAGATCTAGGCCATTACGAAAGATTCCTAAATGTTGCTACCTCACAAGCCAACAATGTCACAACGGGAAGAATATACCAACATGTTATCGATCAAGAACGCGCAGGAGCTTATTTAGGCAAAACGGTTCAAGTCGTACCTCATATTACTGATGAAATTAAGCGTCGGATGCAACTCCTAGGACAAACCGGAGAATACGACATCGTTATTACCGAACTAGGTGGCACAGTAGGCGACATAGAGTCGCTTCCATTCATCGAAGCAGTAAGACAATTGCGCTGGGAGCTCGGCAATAGCGACTCTTTGGTCATTCACCTCACGCTCGTGCCTTATTTAGCCGCAGCAGGAGAATTAAAAACAAAGCCTACGCAACACTCCGTAAAAACGCTTTTGGAATATGGTATACAACCCGATATTCTCGTGTGCCGTACCGAACACAAACTAACACACGATATCAGAAAAAAACTTGCCCAATTCTGTAACGTCAATATCAATGCTGTAGTCGAATCCATTGATGCACCGACTATATACGATGTACCTTTGAATATGCTGAAGGAGCAGTTGGACAAAACAGCTTTGGCAAAATTGAAGTTATCCAATAAAAACGAACCAGATTTAGAAAATTGGAAAACTTTTCTGGGCAAACTTAAAAATCCGACGAGTGAAGTATCCATAGGTCTGGTCGGCAAATACGTCGAACTTCCCGATGCCTACAAATCCATTACCGAGGCTTTCATCCACGCAGGCGCCATGAATGAGACCAAGGTAAAGGTTAAGTACATTGCAGCAGAAAGCATAAACGACGAAAACGTAGTCGAGAAATTGAAAGATCTTGCTGGTGTTTTAGTTGCGCCTGGTTTCGGTGAACGTGGCTTAGATGGAAAACTGAGTGCCATTAAATTTGTACGGGAAAACAAAATCCCATTCTTCGGTATCTGTTTGGGTATGCAATGCGCTGTCATTGAATTTGGAAGAAATGTGCTTGGATTAAAAAAGGCGAATAGCTTCGAGATGGATGAAAAAGCACCTCATCCTGTTATTAACTTAATGGAAGAGCAAAAGTCCATCACGAATATGGGCGGCACCATGCGACTAGGTGCATACGCGTGCGAAGTCAAAAAGGGTACAAAAGCCTATTCTATTTATGGCAAAACAAAAATATCGGAACGGCACAGACATCGTTATGAATTTAACAATGCATATCTAAAGCAATATGAAGAAGCTGGTATGATCGCCTCCGGAAAAAATCCCGAAACGGGACTGGTGGAAATCGTCGAATTGAAAAACCACCCGTTCTTTGTGGCAGGGCAATTCCATCCCGAGTTAAAATCGACTGTGGCAAACCCTCACCCACTTTTTGTTAGCTTTGTAGCCGCCGCCATAGCCTATAAAAAAGGCTGAGATGTACTTATAATATATAATTGAAAATTAAAAAATAAAAAATGGATAGAAATACCCTCATTGGATTAGTGCTGATTTTCGGCATCCTGGCAGGCTCTTTTTATTTAATGAAACCTACTGAACAAGAGCTTAAGCAAGAACAAAGGCTTCAGGATTCGTTAAAAAGAGTTAGAGAAGGCCTCCCTCCCATAGCAGACACTTTAAGCACTAATTCACAACCAACAATAGACACTGCCGAAATCTCGAATAAACCGTTCGGTAACGCTCGGTTAGGAGATGAGCAGATTGTTACACTGGAAAACGAGTTGATTATTGCCAAAATAAGTTCTAAAGGTGGACAAGTCAGATCTGTTCAGTTAAAGAATGAAACAAATTATGACGGCAAACCGCTCATGGTTATTGACGAGGGGCAAAACCAGTTTGGCTTTGTTTTTAAAGCAAACGGTGAAAATATTAATACCAGTGACTTGAATTTCACACCACAAAGCGGAGACATTTCAGTTACGGGCGAATCTGCTCAATCGATTGGGTTTAGATTGAATTATAGCGAAACCCAATATTTGGAGTATACCTATACTATCAAAGGCAATGATTATAATGTGGCCCTTGACGTCAAAGCCGTAGGCATCCAAAACCTCATGGATGTTAAGACCAGTTCCATCGGACTAAACTGGGAAACAACTTTGCTACGGAAAGAACGTAATGCGAAATCCGAACGCGAACGGTCAACGATATTCTATAAAGACCTTGCGGGAAATGTAGACAACCTTTCCGAAACGAGCGATGACAAAGAGCAAATTGAAGACAAATTAAGCTGGGTAGCGTTCAAACAACATTTCTTTTCCGCCGCGGTAACCTCAAGCCAACCACTAAACAACTCGGCGTTGAGTGTAGCTTTCGATTCAGATGATGGTATCATAAAACACTACAAAGCAGTGGCGGATTTGGATTTCTCTGCTCAGAAAGATAACCACTATACATTCAATTTCTTTTTCGGTCCTAATCAATATAAAGTATTAAAGGCACATGGAGATGATTTCGAAAAAATCGTTAAAATGGGTTGGGGACCTATGGGATGGATAAACAAGTTCATTACGGTGCCTATTTTTGACGTTCTCGACGGCCTCCATTTGGGTTATGGGATTATTATATTAATACTAACCCTTATCTTGAAAGGAGTATTATTCCCGTTGACCTATAAATCATATAAATCTATGGCTAAAATGCGTGTATTGAAGCCACAAATAGACGAAATTAAAGAGAAGGTAGGTGACGACAATCCGATGTTACTCCAGCAGGAGACAATGAAGCTGTATAAACAAGCCGGTGTAAATCCACTAGGTGGATGTTTGCCTCTATTATTGCAGATGCCTTTCACGCTCGCTTTCTTCTTTTTCTTTCCTAATCTATTTGAGTTACGGGGCGAAAGTTTCCTTTGGGTAAAAGATTTGTCTACTTACGACGCCCCGATTACTTTTTCTCCGATTTTTGGAATTGGACACATCTCTTTTATGTGTGTGCTCATGACGTTGACGACGCTGTTGACCACGTGGTATAACAATGCTACATCGGGTGCCGCTGCCAACAATCAAATGAAATATATCGGGTACTTTATGCCTTTGATATTCTTCTTCGTGTTGAATAGCTTCCCAGCAGGATTAAACTATTATTATTTTTTGTCAGCAGTTTTGACATTCCTCACACAGTTTATTATCCGTCAATTTATCGACGATGATAAGATATTGGCAAAAATTGAGGAGCATAAGAAGAATCCGAAAGCGGCGAAGAAATCATCTTTCCAGCAAAAAATGGAAGAAATGATGCGCCAACAACAAGCACAACAGCAAAACAAGAAGAAATAAAAAAATAAAGCCCGAGCATTGTTCGGGCTTTATTTTTATGACATGTTATTCGTCCTTACACAAATGCACTTATTCCGGTAATACTTCTTCCGACAATAAGGGAATTAATTTCTTTCGTACCTTCATACGAATAAATAGCTTCCGCATCAGCTAGGAAACGAGCAACATTGTATTCTAATAAGATTCCATTGCCCCCCATTACCTCACGTGCCCTCGACACAATGTCCCGCGTACGCATCGTGCAAAATACCTTAGCTAACGAAGCGTGCTCATCTTTCAGTTTCCCTTCATCTTGCAATTCTGACAATCTAAAAACGAGCGTCTGCATAGCCGTTAAATTGGAAAGCATTTCCACCAAATGATTTTGAATCAGCTGAAATGACGCAACTGGTTTCCCAAACTGTTTACGCTTTAACGTGTAATCCAATGCGTTTTCATAAGCGCCACGAGCACAACCGACCGCCATCCAGGCCACTCCCGCACGCGTCATCTGCAATACCTTCGCCGTGTCCTTGAAGCTATTCGCAAGCGGCAACCGATCAACTTCTTGCACTAAACAGTCTGTCAACGTAATCAACCCATTTTGCACAATACGCAAGGCCATCTTACCCTTTATTTTCTCCACCATAAAACCCGGATTCTCTTTACGGACAATAAACCCTTTTACTTGATTATCATCCACATCCCTAGCCCAGATAATCGTCATATCGGAGAATGTGGAATTGCCGATCCATTTCTTTTGTCCGTTTAGCACCCATCCTTCCGCTGTCTTGCGACAAGTCGTCGTTAGACCACCTGCTGTCCCTGAGCCTACTTCTGGTTCCGTCAATCCAAACGCCCCAATTTTCTCCAATCGCTGCATTTTGGGCAACCATTCACTCTTTTGTTCTTCTGAACCACACATATAGATAGAGCCCATGGCCAATCCGCTTTGAACCCCCAGAAATGTCGCAATAGACGGATCTATTCTCCCAAATTCTGCGGCTATTATGCCATCCATCAACGAAGTACCACCCGCACAACCATATCCCTCATAAACATATCCACATACATTCAACTCCGCTAACTTAGGAATGATTTCAAACGGGAATTCATCATGCAACCAATATTTATTTACAATAGGTTTAATTTCACGCTCTAAAAAATCCCTTACCTTTAACTGTAAATTTCGGTCGTCGGCAGATAACTTGGCTTCTACAGCATAAAAGTCTGCATTAATTTCAGGTGTTTCGCGTCTCTTAACACCATCTGTTAGCATCTTCGCCATACCTTTCAACTGTTCCTCGCTCATTTTGGACATCCCTGCCATAAGTGTTGGAATATCGATTTTCTTAGATAATGCATCCAGTTGCGCTAGGTCGACGTGCTTCAATAATTGAAGTATATTTTTGATTTTTTTTATCATGTTTAGTTATTTGGGTACCCTCCATTGTAACACTTTTTTTATAAAAATGTTTTTTTTATTGTTGTTTTTCAGCAAAACACCGTTATATTTGCGCCGGCCTTAAAAAGGACCTTTGTAAAGAAACGTACAGTTTTTTTATTTTTTGTAAAAACATAGGTTACCTTTTATAATTGCTGGTATTAAAGTGTAAATAAACAAATTTGTTTCAATATAAAATAGAAAATTAAAAATGAAAAATTTATTCAAATTCGGATTTTTAGGTCTAGCTTTAACAATCGGATTCGCTTCATGTGGCGGTCAGCAAACTCAAAACGAAGATGCTACTGAAACATTAACTGAAGGAATCGAAAACCAAACTGAACAAGTAGCAGACTCATTAGAAAATGTTGCTGATTCAGTTAGAGCTGAAGGTGATTCTATCGTTGATTCTTTGGATAACGTTCAATAATCCGAGACAGTATTAAAAAAAATACTAAAAACCCACACAATTGTGTGGGTTTTCTTTTTTTCTGGCAATGCTAGTTTTGGAGTTTTTACTATTTTTGTTCATAGTTTTATTCTTCCACAAAAGGCAGATGTTAATTTTTATTTTTATTTTTTCGTGACCATGAGCTTATCACCTTTGACTGCCGTCTCTCCTATCGACGGACGTTACCATAACAATACAAAAGAACTCACTAATTATTTCTCGGAATTTGCTTTGATTAAGTACCGTGTATTGGTAGAAGTGGAATATTTCATTGCTTTATCCGAGTCCGGAATCCCACAACTGGCACATTTCGATGGATCTCTTAACGAACGTCTTCGGCAGATATACGAAAACTTTTCGTTGGAAAATGCACAATGGATTAAAGATACCGAGAAAGTAACCAATCATGATGTTAAAGCGGTTGAATATTTTCTAAAGAATGAGTTTGAAAAACTAGGATTACACGACTCACTCGAATTCATCCATTTCGGGTTGACCTCACAAGACATAAATAATACGGCTATTCCATATTCATGGAAAGAAGCTTTGAATCAAACCTACCTTCCGAACATCCAAGAGCTAACGGACGAACTGACGTCACTTGCCAAGCAATGGAAGGATATACCCATGTTGGCCAGGACACATGGACAACCTGCCTCTCCTACCCGCTTGGGAAAAGAAGTTAGGGTATTCATCGAACGGATAGAAAAGCAACTGGAGCTGCTACAACAAATTCCCCTTTCTGCAAAATTCGGAGGTGCCACAGGAAACCTTAATGCACACCACGTAGCATATCCTGCTATCGATTGGGTAGCATTCGGTAATAACTTTGTGAATGAAAAACTCGGTCTATCACGTTCTCAAACGACGACCCAAATTGAACATTATGACAACTTTGCAGCAAGCTGTGATGCGCTCAAACGCGTCAATAATATCCTCATTGATCTCTGCCGGGATATGTGGACGTATATCTCCATGGAGTATTTCAAACAAAAAATAACGGCTGGACAAATCGGATCATCAGCGATGCCGCATAAAGTAAATCCTATAGATTTTGAAAATGCAGAAGGGAATTTAGGTATCGCCAATGCTCTATTTGAACATTTAGCGGCAAAACTTCCTATTTCACGTTTACAACGTGATCTGACCGATTCAACAGTGCTGCGGAATATTGGTGTTCCTTTTGCACATACCATTATCGCGATCAAATCTACTCTTAGGGGATTAAGAAAACTCATCCTTAATGAACCTGCACTTCAGGCGGATTTAGATAACAATTGGGCGGTAGTAGCAGAAGCTATCCAAACGATATTACGAAGAGAAGGGTATCCCAAACCTTATGAAGCACTGAAAGACTTAACCCGTACCAATACACACGTAACACAGGAAACCATTGCAACTTTCGTTGACGGGTTGAATGTAAATGAAGAAATCAAGGAAGAAATCAAAGCAATTTCTCCAAGCAACTATACGGGCATTATACAATAAGCTTTGACGTCAAAATGACCGGCATTGGCCTATTTTTGGTGTATATTTGTCAACTATTATAGATTAGAGGAAATATGGCAACAATTAATGTATATACAGAATCGACCCCCAATCCTTCTACCATGAAGTTCTTGGTCAATAAATTATTGATTAACGGTAGTCTAGATTATCCCGACCGAGAGAAAGCGCAAGAATCTGATTTTGCCAGAGAGTTATTTAAATTCAACTTTGTAGAGGGCGTCTTTTTTGCGAGTAATTTTGTAACCGTTACAAAGAGCGAAGGAGTAGAATGGCCGGATATCGAGCCTTTGCTAAAAGATTTTGTCAAGGGAGCTGTCGAATCGGAATTGGCAGTTAAACCAGTTGAGCATTCCGAGGATGTAAACTTTGAAGGCACGGAGGTTGAAGTAAAAATTCAGCAGGTTCTGCATGATTACGTTCGTCCGGCAGTGGAACAGGACGGAGGTGCTATTGCGTACAGATCATTTGACAATGGTATTGTTACGGTGGAATTGCGTGGTTCTTGTAGCGGTTGTCCATCCTCTACAATTACCTTAAAAGCCGGTATTGAAGGCCTATTGAAAAGAATGGTACCAGAAGTAGAAGAAGTGGTAGCTGAAGCGCTATAATACCATATAAAAAATTAAAAAAGGGAAGATCATAAGATCTTCCCTTTTTTAATTGTGCTTTTTACAGCTACTCTGCTAAAAATCATTAACTTTATAGCCAAAATAACCGAAACATTATATTTCAAAAATGAGTGCAGATATCAACAAACTAGAACAGATCGCTTCACAGGTAAGACGTGACATCGTTCGTATGGTGCATGCTTGCCAATCCGGTCATCCGGGAGGTTCGCTTGGTTGTACGGACTACTTCGTAGCGTTATACTTCTATGCGATGAAACATGATCCTTCCTTTAATATGGATGGCGTCGGAGAAGATTTATTTTTCTTATCAAACGGGCATATTTCTCCCGTTTTCTATAGTACACTAGCCCGTTCGGGGTACTTTCCTGTAAGCGAACTCGGTACGTTTAGAAAAATCGATTCCCGTCTCCAGGGCCACCCGACCACACACGAAGGGCTACCGGGTATCCGCATCGCGTCAGGATCGTTGGGACAAGGTCTGTCTGTTGCTATCGGTGCTGCTCAAGCCAAGAAATTAAATAAAGACAATGGTTTGGTATATGTGTTGATGGGTGATGGCGAGTTACAGGAGGGACAAGTATGGGAAGCCGCCTTGTATGCTCCACATAATAAAATGGACAATATTATTGCCGCAGTGGATTATAACGGCGCACAGATTGACGGCTCTACCGAACAGGTATTATCACTCGGAAATCTCCGTGCAAAATGGGAAGCTTTTGGCTGGAATGTTATGGAAATAGAACAGGGAAATGATATGACATCGGTCATCCAAGGCTTAGATGAAGCTAAATCACGCACAGGCAAGGGTAAACCTGTCATGATACTATTGCATACAGAAATGGGGAACGGCGTAGATTTCATGATGGGCTCGCACAAATGGCATGGTATCGCCCCTAACGACGAACAATTAGCATCTGCATTGGCACAAAATGCGGAAACCTTAGGAGATTATTAATTGCACATAATGAAAAAATACACATATACAGAATCAAAAGATACTCGTTCTGGCTTCGGCGCAGGTCTATTAGAAGCTGGGAGACAGAATGAAAACGTAGTGGCACTTTGTGCCGATTTGATCGGATCGTTAAAAATGAACGATTTTATCAAAGAGTTTCCCGAGCGCTTTTTCCAAATCGGTATTGCGGAAGCAAATATGATGGGAATCGCGGCTGGCTTGACTATTGGCGGCAAGATTCCATTCACAGGTACATTTGCTAACTTTTCAACGGGTCGTGTATACGACCAGATCAGACAATCCATAGCCTACTCGGATAAAAATGTGAAGATATGTGCTTCACATGCTGGATTAACGTTAGGAGAAGATGGTGCAACACATCAGATACTGGAAGATATTGGATTGATGAAGATGCTCCCTGGGATGACCGTTATTAATCCTTGCGATTTTAACCAGACCAAAGCGGCTACCTTAGCCTTAGTTAATCACGAAGGGCCTGCTTATCTGCGTTTTGGGCGACCGGTTGTGCCTAATTTTACTCCTTCCGATCAGGTCTTTGAAATCGGGAAGGCAGTGATGTTGAATGAAGGTACGGATGTAACGATCATCGCGACAGGTCATCTGGTTTGGGAAGCGATCCAGGCAGGCGAGGAATTAGAGAAGCTGGGCATTAACGCAGAAATCATCAACATTCACACCATCAAACCTTTGGATGAGGAAGCCGTCTTAACGTCTATTACCAAAACAGGTTGCGTGGTTACGGCTGAAGAGCATAACCGTTTAGGCGGCCTGGGCGACAGCGTAGCACAACTATTAGCGACGAAGAAACCAACTCCCCAAGAGTACGTGGCAGTCAACGATAGCTTTGGCGAATCCGGCAAACCAGCTCAGTTGATGGAAAAATATGGACTTAATGCCGCTTCTATTGTTGCAGCAGCAAGAAAAGTAATTACTAGAAAATAGTTGCGGAGAACAAATGGAAGACGCCTTAATTATATCAAAATTTGCTGATGAACGCACACGCGAAGAGGCGTTTGGCTATTTGCTCGAAAAATACCAACAAAAAATATATTGGCATGTGCGCCGGATGGTCATTGACCATGATGATGCGGATGATGTCGTACAGGATATATTCATCAAAGTGTGGCGAAATCTCGAAAAATTCCGAGAAGACTCTCAGCTTTACACTTGGCTGTACCGTATAGCCACGAACGAATGTATCACTTTTCTAAATAGAAAAAAGCAAAAGCAGAACCTGTCGTTGGACGACGACAGTTCTGCTTATCTAGCAGAAACACTAACAGAAGGAAGCTATTTTAACGGTGATCAAGCACAAATGAAACTGCAACAGGCACTTTTAACTCTTCCGGATAAACAACGGTTGGTATTTAATATGAAATATTTCGAGGATCTTAAATATGACGAAATATCGGAGATCCTAGGTACGAGCGTCGGAGCATTAAAAGCCTCTTATCATCTGGCAGTTAAAAAAATAGAGCACTTTTTTACATCACACGATTAAACCCTAACCGGCTTTTCGATTCTAAACAAGTGACTATGAAGGAAGATAATACATATTACGATGGAATGGATGGTTTAAACCTGCCGGGATCATTACGTGTAAATCCCTTTGTGGTACCTGAAAATTATTTTGGTCAACTCTCTTCTTCTGTCCTGTCTCAAGCACGCTTAATGGGTTTTGCAAATGTAGAAAGAACGGGATTCAGCGTACCCGAGGTCTACTTTTCTCAATTAGCAGACAACATACAGCTTCACATAAAAATGGAGCAGTATAAAGAGGCTGTGCATGGAGAATGGAAAGTCCCTGAAGGATACTTTGAAGATTTATCGGATAAGATTCTGTCTCAAACAAGAATAGAAAGCGTTGTAAAGCAAGAAGAGTTCGATGTTCCGATGGGCTATTTTGAAAGTCTGTCTGAGCGCATTCAAACTAACATATTTGAAGATAAACTGAAACAGCAGATATCTGCTGATGGCTTTACAGTTCCAAAAGAAAGACAAAAAACCATCGTGCGTAGACTGAACTTCAACAAGTGGATTCAGTATTTGGCTGCGGCCTGTGTTGTCTTAGTAATTGGAATCGCTTCATACAATAGTATAAACAACGGGAGTGTAAACAATGGGGCTCAAGCGAGTTTCAGCGAATCACATTTGTCTTCTATTCCCGATGACGAGATTATTAATTATCTAAGTGCTTTGAATGATAGTCATGATATTCTTTATATCATGGAGTGTATCAATCATTCCCACGATGCTGAAGGGATCTGTACGCATGTAAAGGAAAATGATATTGAAGACTATTTAAATTACGCGTTATAATGTTACGTTTTAAACATTTATTTGTCACAATCAGTGCAGTTATATTCTGTATACTGTCAGCGGGTGCACAGCCTCGTGATTCCAAACGATTTGCAGCGATTGAGAGTGAAAAGATTGCCTATATCACAAAAGAGCTTAATTTAACGCCCGCTGAAGCACAACGTTTCTTCCCTATTTACAATCAATATAGTAAAGATGTATGGGCTATTCGATCACGGAAAAAAGAAAATTCGCAAACACCTTCTCCGAGGGGAGTGAACTCTTTTAATAGAACAGATAGATCGGAAAAACGAGATGTGCTCTCTTATGATGCCAAAGAGTTGGATATCAAAAAAGAATATAGAAAAAAGTTTGCTGAAGTAATCGGTTCAGCTAGGGCGTCTCAGTTTTTCGAAGTTGAACAGAACTTCAGAGAATTGCTTTATAAGGAACTACAAAGAAGAAACCGTTAGTTCTTCATTCGTGATTCATAGGTCGTAACCGGTTTCGAATCACGAATCTACGAATTATGTAAAAATGATTAGCAATAGAGAACTCTTTCTTAAAAACACTGCCCAAACATCTTCATCCCCCCGTTTATTCGAAATCGTAAAAGCCGAGGGCATCTATCTATACGGCCCTAATGGTGAACGCTATTTAGATCTCGTCTCAGGTTTTAACGTGAGCAATATTGGGCATCGGCATCCAGAAGTATTAGCTGCTATACAACAGCAACTGGAAAAATATCTTCATGTTACCGTATACGGTGAATTTATACAAGCACCACAGGTGCAGTTTGCCACCGAATTACTTGCCACCCTTCCCCCATCATTCGGTTCCGTTTACTTTACGAATAGCGGGGCAGAGGCTGTCGAAGGTTCCATGAAAATCGCCAAGAAGTATACAGAGCGTCGACAGATTATCGCTGCTGAAAAAGCATATCATGGCAGTACACAGGGAGCATTAAGTCTAATCGGCAACCCGGCGTATCAAGAGGCGTATGCTCCACTACTTCCAGAAATAGAATTTATCCAGTTCAATAACTTAAGCAGTTTAGGTATTATCACAAACCAAACCGCAGCGGTTATCGTGGAAGCTATCCAAGGAGAGGCAGGTGTACGCGTTCCATCTACGGAATTTATGCAGGCTCTTCGCAGAAAATGTGACGATACGGGTGCTATTCTTATCTTCGATGAAATACAAACAGGTTTTGGAAGGACGGGAAAAATGTTCGCTTTTGAGCATTTTGGCATTGTACCGGATGTCTTGATGTTAGCGAAGGGTATCGGAGGCGGTATGCCACTCGGCGCATTCGTTGCGCGAAAGGAAATTATGGACGTCATCAAGGACAATCCTATGCTGGGACATATCACCACTTTTGGAGGTCACCCCGTGAGCTGCGCTGCTGCACTGGCCTCCTTGCACGTCATCCAAAATGAAAAACTGCTGGATTCGGTGGAAACAAAAGCAGCGTTGTTCCGCAACGAATTGACCCATCCTAAAATAAAGGAGATTAGGGGGATGGGGTTAATGATGTGTCTGCAATTGGAAACCTTTGAACAAGTATATCAGGTAAGTAGCTTTTGTGCGGAACACGGCGTTATGATCGATTGGTATCTGCATTGTGAAACCGCCTTACGCATAGCCCCACCACTTACCATATCGGAAGTTGAAATAAAACATGCTTGTGAAATAATACGACAAGGTGTTGAAAAATTCGCATGAAAAGCCTAACTTGGTTTTATAAACCTTCATTTTATATGGAAACAAGAAGAAAATTCTTAGCGAAAAGCCTCCTTACCTTAGGAGCTGCCACTATAGGCACTAAAGCGTTATTTGCAGCAGAAAATAATCTAGCAAAAAATGAAAAGTTACGCATACAACAAAATGATGTTATCTTATTTCAAGGTGATTCAATCACCGATGCAGGACGCAAAAGGGATAATTTAAAACCAAACGACACGGGCGCGTTTGGTCATGGCTATGCGATGATGGCCGCCGCTACGCTGCTAAATAAATATGCAGATAAAAACATTCAGGTATATAACCGGGGTATCAGCGGGAATAGAGTACCAGACCTTATCAGCAGATGGGATGCCGACGCTCTTCAACTACGTCCAACGATATTAAGTATACTTATCGGCGTAAACGATTTTTGGCGCACCATCGATAGAGGCGCTCAAAACACGCCCCAACAATATAAACAGCAATATCAACAGTTGTTGGACACGACATTGAAACAGCTGCCCCAAGTTAAATTAATTGTTGGCGAACCATTCGGTGTGAAAGATGTAAAACATGTAACAGACGCCTGGTATCCCGATTTTCTAGGCTATCAACAAGTGGCGAAAGAAATAGCAAAGGAATATAATGCCACATTCCTACCTTATCAGGCCATATTCGACAAAGCGGCAAGCCGCGGCGCCGGCGATTATTGGACAACAGATGGTGTACATACTTCCCTTGCGGGAGCAAATCTAATGGCGGAAGCTTGGTTAAGTTTGATCAAATAATAATTTTTAGGGTAGGTTTTATTCCTGCCCTAAAAATCGCTATTCCAATAATACAAACCATCCCGCAAAACAATCTGCTCTTGATCCAGAAGCAATCGAATAACGTGTAACTTCGTATCATCGTCGCCAAGCGTTAATTCATCAACAAGATGCTTCACATCTTTTTCGCCCACCAATAAGACGGTCTTTATTTCCTCCTGCAATTTTTCCCGTATATCTTCACGATGTTGACGCACCAGACATAAATCACAAATTCCACAAAACGTTTCCTCTTTTTCTCCAAAATAGGTTTGCAATGCGATGCTTCGGCAGTCTTTCGTATCGAGAAAAGTATAAATAGCTTTTATCTGTTGTTCCTTAATATTCTTTCTTTCCTCGATAAAGGATGTATCAATAAAGAGGTGCTTATAATCTACACGCGCTTGCAGAAATTCTAGTTGTGGAGCATCTGTCTTAGGAAGATAGGAAGCTATTTCCAATTGTTGGAGTCCTCGCAACATATCCACTACAGTATCATACGAAACCTTAAGCTTTTTCGCTAGTTCATATTCGTTCAACGTGATATAAAAATCGAATGCGCCACCTGTCGCACGCAAAATTAATTTTATGAGCGGATCATATTTCGCAGATTGCACCTGAAATTTATAAAGCTCTTGATAGTCTATTTCAAACTTAAACCGCGAAGGAATAAAAACAGCTTCAGATACAGCAATCCATCCATCTCTTTCCAAAAACTTCAAAGCACTCCATGTTGGGAGAACATCTATTTTATAGCGTTTGCAGAAATCGACGACGTCAAAATCAAAGAAAAGTCCTTTCCCTGCACCGTAAGCGATCTGGAAGTAATTTCCCAGATGATGATAAACCTGTTGAATAAACGGTATTGGTGGAAAACCAGCTATAAAATTATCCCACAATTTTTCGCGATCCGCCTGTTGATACATCAGAACTGGAAAAGCCTTTTTTCCGTCTCGACCCGCCCGGCCCGCTTCTTGGTAATACGCCTCCAATGAATCGGGAATATCCAGGTGCAGTACAAACCGCACATCCGGCTTATCGATTCCCATCCCAAAAGCATTGGTCGCTACAATGACACGCACCCGATTTTCCATCCAGCTGTCCTGCTTTTGTGAACGCGTTTGTGCGTCAAGTCCAGCATGATAAAAATCCGCAGGCACGCCGTGGTTGATTAAATATTGTGCCACTTCTTGCGTTTCGCGGCGATTACGGACATAGATCACCCCCGATCCTCCAATCTTGTGAATCATTCGCAACATGCGTCCCATCTTGTCTTCCTCGGCCAATACCATATACGCTAAATTTTCCCTTCGAAAACTTTTTTGATATACTTGACCTTCTACGAAACGTAATTTATCTTGAATGTCATCAACGACACGAGGTGTCGCTGTAGCCGTCAATGCCAAAAAAGGTGTGCTTGGATGAATCTCCCTCAACTTCGCCAGTTCCAAATAAGCGGGACGAAAATCATACCCCCATTGCGAAATACAGTGTGCTTCGTCAATAGCAAAAAGACTCACCTTCATATAGCGTATCCGCTCCTTCACCAGATCACTATACAGACGCTCCGGCGCAAGATAAAGAAACTTCACCCGTCCATACACACAATTATCCAATGCAATATCCACTTCCCTACGCGACATACCAGAAAAGATAGCGACCGCTTCGACACCTTTTTTTCGTAGGTTCTGGACCTGATCTTTCATCAATGCGATAAGCGGACTGACCACAATGCATATACCCGCCGACTGAAGTGCCGGCACTTGAAAACAAATAGATTTTCCTCCACCTGTAGGCATTAACGCCAAGGTATCGTTACCTTGTAGCACCGCGTTGATAACATCCTGCTGCAGCGGCCGAAAGGCTTTATATCCCCAATACTGTTCTAGTATGTCCAGACTTTTATTTTCCATGCTTCTTATTCCAAACATAAGCAAAATTATTTTTCAACACGTAATAGGATAACCCCAAAGCATCTGCATTTTTTATCATCTCTGGCAAAATACTCGCCCTGTTCGACCCGTCTAATATCAAAAGTTTAATATTGCTGAAATCCTTATGCTCAAGGGTATCGTAAGGAGACATGTTACGCCATAATAAAATATCACATGCCACAGGCTTCTTTTCTATCCTGCTCTCCACAACACCTAACGTACCCATAGCTGTATGGATCTTCATATGTTGCCCTCTTTTTAACTCGGGTAACTGGTGAAAGGCTATATCCCCTGTTCGTACATAATGATGAAGATCCGGCAGAACCTGTGTCATCAATCGTGGATGCTGTAGACTATCCAGCGTGGAGATAACGGAAACTTTACCGCAATTGATCACGGCAATAGCAACCTCACGACCCACGTTGTATATTTTTATACCTTGATAGGAAGTATATCTGATCGAGGTTACGACAGTAGAAAACACCAGTATTCCTAGGGAAACGAGTGTACACCACAAAAATGGCTTGCTCAATCCATACCAGGTGATAAGTACAAAAACGATGACCGATAGAAACAAAAAGAGTTGCCACGTTGACAGGTCAATGCCTTGCGTCGTAGCAAAGGGTAAGCTCTCAATCGCTTTAAGCCCACCCAAGAGAAAGCGGCTCAAATGAGATAACCCTATTCCTAGATAGTTATTGACAGCTAGAAAAGGACATACCGCCAATACGATACCACCATACATCAACACAGTAGCCGGTACCGTTACAAATAGGTTCCCGAGTAAAAAATAATTCGGAAACTGATGGAAGTAATACAACGCAAAAGGGGTTGTAAAAAGCTGAGCACTGGACGAGACCAATACAGCTTGCCATATGATACGTATCCACCTGTTCTTTATTGGAAAGGCTCTATTCAGCAGCGGATAGAGTGTAAATAATCCTAAAACAGCCAAATAGGACAGTTGAAAGCCCATGTCAAAGATCATAAAGGGATCAAGTAAAAGTAGACAACATGCAGATGCAAAAAGCGAATTAAGTTTTTGGTTGGATCGTTGACTCCATCCCGCTACCAAAAGAAAAGAAATCATCACCCCTGCGCGCAAAATAGACGGTGCCATTCCGGTCAATAAAACATAACCCCAGATAGAAATAAGGATCAGTACAAATCGAATAGGCCTGCCATGAGGGAACCGATTTAAAAAACCCAATAAAAAATTCAGCAGAAAAAATACCATACCCACGTGCAATCCCGACACACTCAAAACATGCACCGTTCCTGTATTGATAAAAGCGGCTAATATCTCCGCCTGAAAATTGGCACGATGGCCTAGAATGAGTGCCGAGCATACCTCCAGCGCTTCTCTGTCTATTATAAATTGCTCGAATTTGCGGACAAAATATTGGCGCACGGCCAACGCACGTGCTACCATATTATTCCCCTCCCCACTTCCTATCAGCCGGACATCCGCAGGTTGTATATAGGCTTGATGATAGATGTTTTTATGCGCCAGATATCGTTTATAATCGAACTGCTTTGGATTATGAGGCGCGCGTACTTCCGTTACTTCATTACGAAAGAACAGCTTGTCGCCGTAAGATAATGTTAAATCAGACACATTCTTTTTCCGAACAATAGTCAACATGATTTGTCCTGTTGCAGGACTTACTTTTTCACCGTATACAATATGGCGAATTTCTAAGGGAAAGCGGATACTTCCCTCGCGATATACGGGTTCATCAATCACTACTCCTATCAAATATTCGGCTTCCTTGTCAACAAAATGTCGTGATTGATGCGCAGGGAGGGCCCGTCCTATCCAAACAATACCCAACAAGAACAACTGGGTGTAAAACAACCACGGAAAGAAAACACGCCTCCATCGTCGACTATATATCTCGATCCCTATTAAAAGCAGAAGTATAGCTATAATACATCCGATAACAACCTGAAAAAGCCATGTTGGTAATGCTATGTAATAGCCACAAACAATACCTATTCCGAAGAATAGAAAAAACCTGGCAGATGGCACCTTTCGCACCGCCAGATAACAAGCTTGCCCTACCATTGATATCGGAATTGAATTTTAATCTCCGACCGGCGCGGACCTTCGCTTTGATCCAATCCAGAACCTACCGTTTCCACATCCAAATAATGATTTTGGCTATAACGGAGCCAGAAATCTGTTTTGCGACCTATACGATAGCGCAGATTGATATACGAACGGCCACCCTTGCCATTATACATGGGGAACGCACTCGCATATAACACATCATTTTCGTACGCATACAGCCTAGCATTGTACGAGTCGGTAGCAAACAGAGCCAAGCGTAAATTTGCCTGCAGGGGCAGACGGGCAGGTTTCCAGAAGACATCTTGATAAGCTAGCCATCCAAAATCGATTGTGCCGTCCTTTTCATATCGTACACCCTCTGCCCTTGTCCGGATTTCCCACTTATTAGACAGTTTATACTGAAAAGCCAAACGCAGCTGATCTTTCAATACATCCACAACTTCCCTGTCCGGCGGCCTTTCGCTATTGTTTTGTTGTTTTAGCCGATGGCGGTAGCGCAGGGAAACCCGTCCTATCTTATACCAAGTATACGTAAATTGAGATAGAACGTCCATTCCGGTACTGGGTTCGTCCACGCGATAACGTAACCATGGAAAGCGGAACACATCAATATAACTTACCCATTCTATTTTTCTATGGGGATGAAACATAAATCCAGTGTAGATCCCCTCTTCGTTGGTCACCGCGCTTCCCTCTCCTAGTGCTTGTGCAAAAACAGCATGGTAGTTCCGTTGATAATTCCGATAGTTAACAAACGTTGATGCTTTCGGATGCACACTAGCGATTAAGCCATTTAGCGTTGCCCAACCCCGCCCATACGCATGAGCCGTTTCACCAAACAGATATATATTTCGAAACGTGTACTGGTAGTTAACACCCATATTGACCAACCGGTCGCCTTCAAAAGAATAGGCGTGTCGTGGTGAGCCATCGTGCACAATAGTACCGTCATATCCCGTGTAAACACCTACAGCACCTACCTTCAAGCGTTTATAACGATAAGTTACATCAATTCCGGCAACACGTTGGGTTATAGCACGGCGATTACGGAGCTCATTGGGTGTACGATGTAATCCGGATGTCGAAATGGAGCTGATGATATAACTATTGTCTTCTGTTATGGAACGGTTCCCCGATAATTTTCGCCAGGAAACAAAAGGCGTAATTTCCCAATTATCAATAGATAACCGCGTGGCGAAACCGGAAAGATAGTTATGCTCATTCATCGATGTATAACTTCGTAATCCTGCTCCCTGCCTCGCACTGCTTGTAATCATTGCTCCTTTGCCAAAACTCAGACCATTCCACATGACTAGCCCCTGCCCCACTTGCAATGCAAAGTTCCCTAGCGCCAATTCTTTAAATATACTGACATCTTTCACATATAGGCTAACGCCGTAATGGTCAAAACCATAGCGTTGCTTGTCTTGAAAGAAAGGCTCTCCGGCATCTTTTTCCATATTGACCGCCAAGCGTAAGCGATTGCGGAAATTGAAACGATAACGGAGCATATAACGGTTTGCATCCCCCAAATAACGCGATCGCGTGCTGTCCGTAATAAGGTAACCACGCTGTTCCTGGAATACGGTACCATAACGCAACATCAACTGCTGCTCACTATCGTTATAGAGCTTCCGCCAAGTTAATCCCTCAAGCGTGGACGTAGAAGAGACAGTGATAAAAGGATTTAACCGTTCGATAGTCGGTAGATCAAAATGAGCAATCCCCTGCAGTTCAAGCACAGAAAGAAACTTCCCTGTCTGTTCGCGGTGTGCTAATAGGCTAGCAATCTGCAAGGGCGATAGAAATAAGAGCCTGGCCAATTCCTGTTCGTCTGTTTTATTTAAATCAATTGGCCGTGTATGGTAGTAACGCAGAAGCTCAAGGAATTCATCGACGTCGATTTCTTCATCCAGTTCTTCCACAAGTTGTTCTACAATTTGCTCTACAACCGAGTTTTCGCTCCATGTTTGGCTTTTTACCAGCGTACTATACCCCAGCAAAACAGCAGTTGCTAAGATAAATACAGCGGTAGAACGCATAATCTTTGAGCATTTAAGATAAACAGATCGGACTCATGTGTACATACACCCCAATGGGCTGTGTTGTCCGCCGGACTATCCGGCAGTAAAAACCTCTTTTTACGCGTCAAAGCACTACTTTTCCACTCACAAGGAGAGGATAAATAAAACTGCTGAACGGATAAATAGAGATTTACAACGGTTAGTGGTAATCTTCTTTTCATCACAATTCATTATAATTGATAAATTGAAAGTACAGAATATTAGCTCATTATCCAATTTTCTTTGTCAATCTTTTCAAAAAAGCCAATTTCGTTTTGGTTTTAGCTTAAAAAAACGCTATCTTTGTGTCACCAAAAAAATTGCGGGGTGGAGCAGTTGGTAGCTCGTCGGGCTCATAACCCGAAGGTCATCAGTTCGAGTCTGGTCCCCGCTACTAATAAAGGAGCAAAGCGCGAGGCTGAGCAAAAGGAAATATTGCGGGGTGGAGCAGTTGGTAGCTCGTCGGGCTCATAACCCGAAGGTCATCAGTTCGAGTCTGGTCCCCGCTACTACGTAAAAGCGCTTAGTATTTTTCTAGGCGCTTTTTTTATTGCCTGAATTTGTCAACATAAAATGAAGGTTTAAAAGGAAGCAAAAAAAGTCGTCACCTCTAAGGTTAAAAAGGCTGCCTCATCGGAGAGGCAGCCTTTTTATAAAACAACATTATTTATTATTTAATATCAAACAGATCAGAAATAGACCCGTGTTCATTTACATTTTTTATCGCCCCGGCAAATAAATCAGCGGTAGATAAAACTTTAATTTTACTACAGCTTCTTTGCTTTTCCGGATTTAACTGAATGGTATCTGTGACGATCATTTCAGTTAACACCGAATTCTCGATTGTATCATAAGCTTTTCCGGATAAGACCGCATGTGTACATACCGCTCTTACCGAACGGGCACCATTTTCCATTATCAACGCTGCCGCTTTAGACAATGTACCGGCCGTATCACATATATCGTCTATCAAAACGACGTCTTGATCCTTCACCTCTCCGATAATCGACATGGACTCGATCTCATTAGCGCGTTTACGACGTTTGTCACAAATGATAACCTCCGCATTGAAGAATTTAGCAAATGTCCGGGCACGGTACGAACCACCCATGTCTGGAGATGCAATGGTCAGATTAGGCAAGTTCAACGATTTGATATACGGTACAAATATAATAGATCCATCTAGGTGATCCACCGGAATATCAAAGAACCCTTGAATCTGTGCAGCATGCAAATCCATGGTCATAATTCGATGTGCACCCGCTGCCATAATGAGGTTTGCGATTAATTTTGCACCGATAGCTACACGCGGTTTATCTTTCCTATCCTGACGAGCATAACCAAGATAAGGAACAACTACCGTGATATAATGAGCAGAAGCACGCTTTGCCGCATCTATCATCAATAAAAGCTCTAAAAGATTGTCGTTTGGTTGGTTGGTGGATTGGATCAGGAACACGTCGCTTCCGCGCACTGACTCGTTATAAAAAGGCTGAATTTCTCCGTCGCTAAACTTGGATAAGGTCATGTCACCAAGGGGTTTTCCATAAGATGTGGAGATTTTTTCTGCTAATTCCACTGTTCCCGACCCTGCGAACAGCTTCACCGTATTAAATTGCAAAGGCATTTCTTATGCGTGTTTTATGTATGTTGGATTTATTAATATTTCCAATTCGAAGAAAGCAAAATCAAAAAGTTGTCCGACCTGGATTCGAACCAGGACTAAATGAACCAAAATCATTTGTACTACCCTTATACTATCGGACAAACTCCAAGATTAACTTAGTTTTGCCACAAAGTTAGCCAAATGTTTCTTAAAACAAAACGCTAAATTGCTATCTATCATAGTCGATAGACTTTAAATTTCCGGGAAACATAACCGTTTAGATGGCTGGAAATAAAATTTGCTTATCAAAAAAAATACTGTATTTTTGCACCTCAAATATAGATATATAAGATGAAACCGGCCCCGTATATCGGGGGAGCTCTCATCAACAATTAAAAAAACAAATTATCAGATGAAATCAATTGCTATTAGCGGTTCTGTTAGACAGAACGTAGGGAAAAGAGATGCAAAAGAATTGCGTTACGAAGGAAAGATTCCTGCAGTTCTTTATGGTGGCAAAGAACAAACCCACCTTGCTGTATCCGCAGCTGATTTGAAACCTGTTCTTTATACTGCTGATGTGGTATTTGTAGAATTGGATATCAACGGCAAAAAAACACGTGCTATTGTTCAAGATGCACAATTTCACCCACTTACCGACTTGGTGACACACGTGGATTTCTTGGAATTGTTTGATGACAAACAAGTTTCTGTAAACATTCCTATCAAATTAACGGGGGATTCTCCAGGTGTTAAAATGGGGGGAAAACTTGTTCAGAAACTGCGTAGCCTTCGTGTGAAAGCGTTACCGAATGACCTTCCTCAAGAAATCGAGGTTCCTATGGAATCGTTAGAGGTTGGTAAATCTTATCGCGTAGGACAGGTATCGTTGGAAAATGCCAAAGTTCTTAACAATGCAGACGATACGATAGTTTCTGTAGTAATGTCTCGTGCGTTGCGTCAAGCAGAGCAAGAAGCAGCGAAAGCAGCAAAAGGCTCTAAGAAATAATACGAGGTATTTAGACAAATAAAAAAGCATCGCATATGCGATGCTTTTTTATTTGTATGTAACACGAATCCCTATCTTTGCATCCATGAACTATTTAATTGTCGGGCTGGGCAACATCGGAAAGGAATACGCTGATACACGCCATAACATCGGGTTTATGGCGGTGGATGAAGCAGCAAACCAAGCAGGGTCAACCTGGTCGCTGATGAAACTTGCCTACTATACAGAATTTAAACTTAAAGGCAGAAACGTATACATGATTAAGCCCACTACTTTTATGAATTTAAGCGGAAAGGCTGTAAACTATTGGATGCAGGAGCTGAAAGTTCCGATACAAAATGTATTGGTTGTGGTGGATGATTTAGCTATTCCATTTGGTTCTCTACGAATCAAGCCGAAGGGTTCCGCTGCTGGTCACAATGGGCTGCGCTCCATAGAGGCTACCTGTGGCGGACAAAACTATCCTCGTTTACGTTTCGGTATTGGCGACAATTTTCCTAAAGGAAGGCAAGTAGATTATGTATTGAGTCCTTTTGATGCCAACGAGCAAAAGGAATTGCCTGCACTCATTGACCATGCTGTGAAGATGATACAGAGTTTTGTCCACATTGGCGTCGAATTGACGATGACGAATCTGAATACAAAGTAGGGATAAATCCCCGATGAGTCCATCAGGGATTTACTCAACATATTATCTTATTTCTTTGTTGTGATAATAATAACACCATATTTCCCTTTATCTCCATAGCGTTCTGTTGCAGTTTTATCTTTAAGAACATCAATAGATTCTATTTCATTAGGATCCAAGGCGTCCATGCTTTCTTTTCCCTCTTGCATCACTCCATCTATCACATATAAAGCTTTAGCACTCTGCTCTTGTTGTCGGTCACGCTCCTCCTTTGAATATGCTGAAATAACGCCATCCTTATCATTATAGTCCGCATATCGTACCTTTAAAGCACCTTTCGAAGAAAACATCATTCCGTACAATTCTGAATCGTCTATCTGAAAAAAATCATCTTTAGACAATACCTTCCTATCGTATAGGTATAAATAGTCCTGCGTTTGATCAATTTCCGACTTACTTTTCAAAAATTTCGCTTCAAATGGTGGTGTCTTCGTCGTATCTGGTCGGGTAGTTATATCAAGCTGTTTTTCCCTAACCACTTCCACCGTTTCCGTAATTTTTTCATCAGCCTTGCTAATGGTAAACGCTCCTGCCGAAAAGATAACGATCGGTAGCAGAAAAGCATATTTACTCAATTCGAGTTTCGACGATTTTTTCTTGTTCATCATCATAATGCGCTTTTTTAAAAATTTAAAATTAAACTGGCTGCTTACCCCCAACGAAGCACCTTGCTTCGATACGTTCAGCAACGAATACTGGTAGGTTTGCCGGTCCACGCCCTTATTCAGCACTTGTTGATCAGTCAAGTATTCCAAATTTTGACGTACCGCTCTGCGCATGAGCCATACGAAGGGATTATACCAACAAACTATCAGTAAGATCTCAAACATTAGAATATCCAAGCTGTGAAGGCCTTTCACATGAATATCCTCATGTTCAAAAATATCATGAAGTTCCGGTTCCTCATGTTGCTCCTTATGAAGATAAATCTTGTTCAGAAAAGAGAACGGAACAATAGGAAATAATACGTTTTGATACCAGTACGTTTTCCATATAGTCTTTCGCGAGTAGATATGGATACGCAATAAACTCAATAACTGCAAGCATAGTCGCACAGCAAACCATAATCCGACAACTGCAATGCAACTATATATTACGTTTTCCAACGTATAAATAGATTTTGCGACTTGCTTCGCATAAAAATCCGGCAAATACCCCATCCACTCGCCTACCGGTTCTACATGTTTACGAAATAAAGATTTGATATCCCAAAAGGGGTAGACGAAGGAGAAAACAGCTCCAATAAGGAAAAAACCTCTATTCAAACGATAGAAGGTCAGTCTTTTCAATAAGCCATAATATCCTAAATATATTATGGCTAGTAAGATATTCACTTGAATAATATAGGCGAGCAAGGAATACATAAGCTACGATTTATTTTTCTTTATCATATCCATAATTTCCTTTAATTCTGCTGCGGAAAGCTTCTCTTCTTTCACAAAAAAAGAAACCATTTCTTTATAGGAATTCTTAAAATAATCCCCTATGAATCCGTGCATGAACTTCCCTTTATATTCTTTTTCCGAAATAATGGGATCATAGCGCTTTGCATTGGCGTACTTAACCGCTTTTACGTATCCTTTACGCTCCAGATTCCTTATCGTCGACGCCAATGTAGTATAGGGAGGCTTCTCCCCTTTTAAATTATCCAGTATCTCCTTTACAAATCCGCCGCCTAATTGCCAAATGGATAACATCGCTTCTTCTTCTTGAATAGTTAACTTTTCCATAACCAAAAATACTAATCTTTCACAATATTACGAAACTTTCGTAAAAGAAAAAAATATTTTCAAAAAAAAGAAAAAGAGATTAAAACGAATCATGACAATTCTTTGTCATTTAAATTGCAACGGTATTAGAATTTATCACCGATTTTTATACATTTGTAGAAAGTAGATTATTTTAGATTAATAACATATGTCGGATAAAGCAACAATAAATTTAGGCGGAAAATCTTATGAATTGCCAGTTATTATTGGTACTGAAAACGAAAAAGCAATAGATATCTCCAAATTACGAGATCAATCAGGATATATCACATTAGATCCGGGATTTAAAAATACTGGAGCTACCAAAAGTGCTGTTACCTTTTTAGATGGTGAGCAAGGTATATTACACTATCGTGGGTATCCCATCGAGCAATTAGCAGAAAAGTCGACATTTCTGGAAGTGGCTTACCTACTCATATATGGTAAGCTTCCTACCAAAGAGGTATTAGAAAATTTTCGTTCCGATATCAGAAAGCAAATGATGATCCACGAAGACATGAAAAACTTCTTCGTTGGCTTTCCTTCCAAATCGCACCCAATGGGGCAGTTATCCTGTTTGGTAGGTGCATTATCTGCCTTCTATCCAGAATCTTTAAATCCGAATGCTACGGAGGAAGAAGATAACAAGACCATAATCAATCTTCTGGCAAAGATGCCGACCATCGTATCCTGGATACAAAAGAAATCATTGGGCCAACCGGTGGTATATCCTAAAAACAACTACGGTTACATTGAAAACTTCCTGAATATGATTTTCGGAGAAGTGACCGGTGAAACTACTTTCGACCCGGTTGTTATTAGTGCGATGCATAAGTTATTGATTTTGCATGCAGACCACGAGCAAAACTGCTCGACATCTACAGTTCGCATTGTCGGTTCTTCCAATGCTAATTTATATGCTTCCATATCAGCGGGCATCAACGCGTTGTGGGGTCCATTACATGGCGGAGCAAATCAAGCAGTTATCGAAATGTTGGAAGCTATCAAAAATGATGGCGGTGATGCCGAGAAATACTTGGCGAAAGCGAAAGACAAAAATGATCCTTTCCGATTGATGGGATTTGGCCATCGTGTATACAAGAATTTCGATCCCCGCGCCAAAATCATCAAGAAAGCTTGTGATGATATTTTAGAAAAACTGGGCGTACAAGATCCTGTTTTAGATATTGCCAAAAAACTCGAAGAAGCTGCGTTGAATGATCAATACTTCATCGATAGAAAACTATATCCAAACGTCGATTTCTATTCAGGTATTATTTATCGCGCTCTAGGGTTTGAATCGGATATGTTCACGGTATTGTTTGCTTTGGGTCGTCTTCCGGGTTGGATTGCGCAATGGAAAGAGATGCGTGATAATAAAGAACCTATCGGACGTCCACGTCAAGTGTATGTCGGCGAGGCAAAACGAGATTATGTCGGTTTCGACAAGCGATAGAAAAAAGGCACGATTTAAAAAAAAATCGTGCCTTTTTTCTATTTCTGTTGCCAGCGCATTACCACCATATCATCCATAATCATGGTCAACGTGGAATCCCGCACGTCGAATGAAGTCACGCGCTCCAAGTTTTTAAAGAATACTTGTTCACCATTTCCTGGACAAGCCATTTTGGTCGACATCATTGGGCCAAATGAAATAGTGTGACCGTCCATATTCACCGAACCTGAAAAATTATTACAGCTGCTGTTACCGCTTACTTTCTTTTCCGCAACGTTAAATGTAATAGTTGGCTTCCGACCCGAATATAGCTCATCAAAGTTAATTTCATGCTCCAGGATATAATCTAATTCCCATGTACCTGCCAGCTTATCCGACTGATCAACAACCAGTGCAAATTTCGCCAATGCTTCTCCATCTTTTCCCTTTGATAAACGCATCGTATTTTCATTCACTGCATAGGTATCCACTTCGTCAAATAATGTACGTAGACCGTTTTCAATGCTCATATCGGCACAAGCCATCATCGTAGACATCCCGCGAGAGAATGTAATACCATTGTTTTTCTCCAGCGTGTATTCGCCTCCAATACCATTACATCCCCCACTAGCACTATAACGGTCACTTTTTTCTTCAAGTTTTAAAAATGGCATCTTACCGTTGACCTTAGCCGCAACAGGTTTACCATGGAGCTCCACCAACTGCCATTTTTTTCCGACCAAATCGGATACACCATTATTTGACGATTTTCGGACGGCACAACTTGCCAACAGCATCACCAAAAGGCCTAAATAAACAAAGTTGATTTTTTTCATCTGCATAATTTTTCTATATTAAACACCTTTACAAACGAAAGGTTTAAGCGTCACGCTACATATTAGACAGTTGGATTATTGGCAAAAGTATAACGCTATAGATATCAACATGAAAAATAAACTCTACTATTTTAGTATATTTTCTTCAAATATTATGGCGTTTTGCTACGATTTGTGTATGTTTGCATCCAATTAAGAACTATTCTAAAAAGGCAAATTGGTCGATCTCATTGTCCATATCATTGTACCTGTCGCAATCTTTGCTTTCATTGCGGGGTTTACGCTTTTTGCTGTTTACGCAGAGCGTAAAATCGCCGGTTTTGTACAAGATCGCTTAGGCCCTATGGAAACAGGAAAATACGGTCTTATCCAAACGTTAGCGGACATTTTGAAATTATTACAGAAAGAGTTTATTACGCCATCTGCGGCAGATAAGGTTTTGTTTACACTTGCCCCTATCGTGATATTTGTCGCCGTATTCATAGGTTTCAGTGTCGTGCCGTGGGCGCCGGGTTTCATACCTGCAAATACCAATACCGGACTTTTTTTCATCATAGCTATCGTAGCGATCGACGCCATTGGCATTTTAATGGCGGGCTGGGGCTCCAACAACAAATATTCGTTATTAGGATCTATCCGCGCTATTGCACAGATGGTATCCTATGAACTGCCGGTAGGCTTGTCGCTGATCGCAGCGGTTATGATTACACAGACATTAAATCTCAACGACATCGCATACCTGCAAGGCGTTGCATCGCCAGAGCAGATTTATTTTATGGGATTTTGGAATGTAACCGATATTGGAGGCATTTTCGCGTGGCACATTTTCCAAGCGCCCCACCTCCTCATCGTTTACGCTATTTTCTTCATCGCTTCGCTTGCCGAGTGTAATCGCGCTCCATTTGATATCCCCGAAGCCGAATCGGAACTTATCGGTGGATTTCACACTGAATATGGTGGAATCAAATTCGCCTTTTTATTCCTTGCCGAATATGCGATGATGTTTCTAGTTGCTATCTTGGGAGTCGTCGTTTTCTTAGGAGGATGGAACAGCCCATTGCCCAATATTGGCAGTTTGCGTCTTGCCGACTGGACAACAGGTTTAGGTTGGGGAATTACATGGACATTAATGAAATCGCTGACCATTGTCGGTATACAGATGTGGGTCCGTTGGACCTTGCCCCGTTTTCGGGCTGACCAGCTGATGACCTTATGTTGGAAAGTTTTAATCCCTTTAGCATTTGTTTGTCTCGCTATATCGGGATTATGGAGAATATTGGTTATGTTGTAAACGTAAGATAACTTTGGTATTAAAAACAACCATACAAGGATTTATGACTGCCGTTAAAGGTTTATTTTTAACGGTCAGGCACTTGTTTGGCGCACGCAAATCACGTAGTACGTTCGACATTCGCGACGAAAACTACTTTAAGCAGCAGCAAGGTGTTACCACGGTACAGTATCCAAAGGAAAAGATGCCTATTCCGGAAGTCGCACGTTATCAATTGCAGGTCGATATTGAAGACTGTATCGTCTGTGATCTATGCGCAAAGGCGTGTCCAGTAGATTGTATAGACATCCAATCCATCAAATCGGTAGGCGTCATCGGAAAAACATCGGATGGCAGTGTCAAACGGTTATATCCGGAGAAGTTTGATATCGACATGGCAAAATGCATGTACTGTGGGTTATGTACCGTGGTATGCCCTACCGAATGTATTACCATGACTGATCAATACGACCGCAGCACATCAAAACTGACCGATCTGATCTATGGTTTTTCCGATATGACGGACGAAGAGATAGCGAAACGAAAAGAAGAGTGGACACGATTTCAAGCTGATAAGGAGGCGGCTAAGAAAAAATAATGATGATCGAGTCCTTATTATTCTACGCTTTCGCCAGCATGGCTATCGTTTCTGCCCTTTTATTAGTCAATATACGCAATACTGCTCGTGCGCTATTCTTGCTTTTCATCGTGCTTTTTGCGATGGCTGGACTTTACCTTTTCGCTCTGGCGGACTTTATCGCTATCACACAGATTTTGGTGTATGTCGGTGGAGTGCTGATCCTGTTGATATTTGCTTTCATGCTGTCCAACAAAGAATTGCTTAACGACCTACAATCTACATCCAAGCGGTTTATCTCATTACCTAATTGGCAGGCATTGGCTCTAGCCGTGGCTTTTCTGGGCGTTATGGTATACAGCTATATCAGCTGGTCGCAGCATATGCCACAATGGATTACGCAATCTGAAGCCAAAGGAACGGTTATTTTACCTACGGACAATAATATAAAAGTATTGGGGTTCAAATTTATGACCCAGTATGTTTTACCTTTTGAAATCATATCCGTTTTCCTCATGATGGCACTTATGGGAGCTGCACACTTATCACGAAAGGAGAATAACGAATGATAACCCTTACCCATTTTTTGGTTGTTAGTGCATGTATTTTTTGTATCGGTTTGTACGCAGTGCTTGCTAAACGCAACACCATTATGATATTGGTTGGCATTGAACTAATGATCAATGCCGCGATATTGAATTTTGTAGCATTCGGAAAATACGATAAGGTAAATTATGGCGGCCAGGTTTTCGCTTTGTTCGCCATCGTTCTTGCCGCAGCAGCCGTTGCTGTGGGCCTGGCAATTATCTTAAATGTATACCGCCATTTTAAAACCATCAATCCCGAAAACATCCACGAATTGAAAGATTAAGTGAACACTTTTTTCCACATATCACCCGTTACCGCCAGCATTCTCGTGATGTTGTTTCCCTTATTGGCATTCATTACACAAGCCTTATTGGGTAAAAAAGCAATTTCGGGCAATATTTCATTAATCGCTATTTTAGCGAGTACTATAATAAGCCTGTTCGGTGTGTTTTTGCCTATATGGAATGAAACCACTGTTTTACAAAAATGGGAGTGGTTCACCATTGGACAGCATACACTTCATGTGGGCATACTCGTCAATAATCTCACCGCATTGATGCAACTGATCGTTTGTATTATCGCGCTACCTGTACATATCTATTCCCGCGCCTATATGAAAGGCGATAGCGGTATACACCGTTATTGGATGTACCTAAGCCTGTTCTGCTTTGCCATGTTGGGTCTCACCGTATCTCTCAATCTGCTACAACTATATATTTTTTGGGAACTGGTGGGGTTTGCTTCCTACTTATTGATAGGGTTTTGGTTTACCAAAGAGACTGCTGCGCAGGCCAACAAGAAAGCATTTCTGATCAATAGAATAGGGGACATTGGCTTTCTCGTTGGGATAGCTTTAGTTTATGCACATTGTGGCACTTTAGATCTATCGGCTTTATTTGGGCAGACAGGAACATTCTTTACGGGAGTCGATATGGGCATCATCCCAACTCTAGATAAAAACGTCCTTTGGGTTACCTTCGCTGGGCTTGCATTTTTTCTGGGTGCTATGGCAAAATCGGCACAGTTTCCATTGCATGTATGGCTACCCGATGCGATGGAGGGACCTACTTCGGTATCATCTCTAATCCATGCCGCTACGATGGTCGCCGCAGGTGTGTTCTTGCTATGTACTGTTTTCCCACTTTTCAACGAAACGGTTCTCTTGGTCATCACTATCATTGGTACAATTACTGCGCTGTCCGCTGCTCTCTTTGCTTTGGGGCAATATGACATTAAAAAAGTACTCGCTTTTTCAACGATTTCCCAATTAGGCTTCATGATGGTGGGTGTTGGCATCGGCGCTTGGGATGCTGCCATGTTCCACCTTACCACACACGCGTTTTTTAAATGTTTATTGTTCTTGTGTGCAGGAGCAATCATACATGAAATGGCCCATTTGAAAACAAAGGCAGAATTGGACTTCGATCCGCAGGATTTACGTAATATGGGCGGCTTACGGCGTTTCATGCCCAAGACCTTCATCTGTATGGTGGTCGCTTCGTTATCTCTTGCTGGATTCCCATTCACTTCGGGTTATCTCTCCAAAGATAGCATCGTGATTACCGCATATGAATGGGCAAACCACCTTGGCGGTGTGTATGTATTGATTCCAGTGGTATTGATTATCGTTAGTTTACTGACGGCATTCTACATCGGTCGGATTATCTTCAAGGCGTTTTTCGGTTCTTTTAAATACCGTACTTATATTAAAGCTGGTTTTACGTTGCATGAAGCTCCGAAGGCCATGCTTATACCGATGTTTTTCCTTGCAGCAGGTAGCTTATTCCCCTTCTTTGGTCCGTCGCCGGTAGATTATCATCGTTCTTGGATTATGCTGACATTGGATACGGACTCCATCTCTCCTAGCTTGGCACAAGCCCATTTATTCATTCCCGCCCTTTTAACGGCCGGAGCAGTTTTGGTGTGGCTTATCGGATGGAGTTGGTATGTAAAACAAAAATATCCTTTATCTGAAAACAATGTCTTGGTGCGCTTCGCCAATAAGCAGGGATATCTGAACGAATTTAACGAACGCATATTCGTAACAGGAACTTTAGAACTTAGCCGAATATTATATGCTTTCGATCGTCACGTGGTGGACGGGTTCACTAGGCTTTTTTCCTGGTTTGTACGTCGGCTTTCAGTTGTTGTTTATTGGTTTGACAAACATATCGTCGACGGGCTGGTCAATTTGTTTGCCCATGTGACATATTATATTGGTCATCTTGTCCGGCATATTCAAAACGGACAGTTACAGGCGTATTTGGGCTTTGCATTGACCGTTGTTGTTTTGGGAATACTTTATCTGATAATTAAATAGAAAATGGGCTTGTTATCCATATTGATATTTTTACCGTTGGTTGCAACATTACTGATTTTGGCCTTGCCGTCATCAGCTAAAGCGACCTATAAATACATTGCTTTAGGTTTCACCTTTCTGCAATTCGGTGTTTCGCTTTATCTATACGGAAATTTTGATGCTACATTGGGTGGCATCCAACAGTTAGATGCCTACCAGTTTGTGGAGCAGTTGGCGTGGATACGCATGGATTTAGGCGCTATCGGAAAACTGGAGATCGACTACTTAATCGGTTTAGACGGAATTTCACTCCCCCTTATCGTGTTAAGTACGCTGGTTATGCTGATGGGCGTTGGTGCTTCGTGGAACATCGACAAAAGTCCCAAAGGGTATTTTGCCTTATTGATGATACTGAATACGGCCGTGATGGGTATTTTCTCCGCGTTGGACTTTTTCCTATTCTATGTCTTCTACGAGGTTATGTTGCTTCCACTCTATTTCCTTATCGGCATATGGGGGGGCGAGCGACGTGAATATGCCGCGATCAAGTTCTTTATCTATACCTTATTAGGTTCCGTGCTCATGCTTTTGGTTATCGTAGGGCTCTACTTCTCCGTAATCAACCCAGCAACAGGAGCACATACGTTCAATATGTTGCATATGATGAAGCCCGCCAACTATGTGGATGGTTCTTTCTTCGCTTATATTGCCAATTATCATGAAGTCTTTGGTATACCAGCTCGTCTAATCGGCTTTATTGTCTTATTTTTCGCCTTTGCTATTAAAGTACCGATTGTTCCCCTCCACACTTGGTTACCCGATGCACACGTGGAGGCACCTACGCCGGTCTCTATCATTCTTGCAGGTATATTGCTGAAAATAGGTGGGTACGGTATCATTCGGGTCTGTTATAGCATTTTCCCCGATATTGCCGCGGACACCAATTGGTGGCTTGCCTTGATTGGGGTGATATCCATATTATACGGGGCACTCAATGCATTAGCACAGAAGGATCTAAAACGCATGATTGCCTATTCTTCGGTATCGCATATGGGGTTCGTATTACTCGGAGTTGCATCATTGACAGCCGAAGGGGTATCGGGCGCTATATTCCAAATGGTTTCCCATGGATTCCTCAGTGCAGCGTTGTTTTTCTTAGTCGGTGTGCTATACGACCGTGTACACGATCGTTATATCTATAACTTCCGTGGTCTAGCCTCGCTTACGCCGAAGTATACTGCGTATGTAGCTATTGCGTTTTTTGCTTCATTAGGGTTGCCTGGCTTTTCGGCCTTCATCGGAGAGGCTTTCGTTATCATTGGTGCGTTCAACGCCGAAAGCATGGCCACCGGTGTACCCCGTTGGATGGCCATCGGTGGGTCGATCGGGATATTATTAAGTGCAGTGTACTTCTTATGGACATTGCAACGCATGTTTTTCGGACAGACGCGATTAAAAGGTGGATTAGCTTGGCAAGAAGTATTGACCGATCTGAATACGCGCGAACAGATTATTTTGTTTCCTGCACTTGCTTTGGCATTGCTTTTAGGCATTATGCCGTCGCTTATCTTTAGCAACCTCAATGCTTCTGTAATACAACTTATTGATTTAATAAAACCCTATTTGTAGTATAACAAACACGTGAACGTCTCCATCCCCAACATACTCGACCAGATAATCTCCTCCATTCCGCTATTTAAACCGGAACTAACGTTGATTATTGGTTTTATCGTGTGCATTTTTATGGCTCTTTTTATAGAAAGACGTTGGAAAAACAGCACGTTTATCGGCTGCATGGTTACGTTGGCATTTTCACTGTACTTTCTCATAGACCAACTTTCTACGACAGCAGCGGGCTTTTCGGGCATGTGGGTAGTCGATCCATTAAGTATCTATGCCCGCCTTGTGATTATTTGCAGTACACTGATCATCGCTATCTTCCTGCAACAGCGTCACCCTAAGGATAATGGTGATGTATACGCCATATTGTTAGCCGCTACATTAGGAATGCATGTATTAAGCTCTACAGGTAACTGGTTAATGGCTTTTATCGGTATAGAGATGGTCTCTATCGCTTCTTATATTTTGGTGGGTTATTTTTCACAGAATAAAGTCCAATCAGAAGCTGCGATGAAGTATGTTCTTTTTGGATCGGTATGTGCCGCGGTAATGCTTTATGGTCTTTCGCTCGTCTATGGATTAACAGGTAACCTCGATTTCCAATCGGCCGCACATCTACAAGGACTGATGGACGCACCCGAGGGTATCGTTACACTTGCCTTGCTTTTTGTGTTTGCCGGAATCGGATTTAAGCTCAGCTTTGTACCGTTTCATGTATGGAGTCCCGATGTCTATCAAGGTGCGCCTACTGCTATTACCGCTTTTTTATCTACTATACCTAAAGTGGGTGCAATTGTCCTATTTGCGCGCCTTTACCAGTCCTGGTCGTCCACTGCATTTTATTTTTCAGAACTAAGCACTTGGTTTATTATTGTGGTCGCCATCGTCACAATGCTTATCGGTAATCTCGCTGCACTTCGACAACAAGATGTTAAACGGATGATGGCGTATTCTTCCATCGGCCACACCGGCTTGCTCCTTATGGTCGTATTTGCCTATCAGGATGCTTTTAGCTATTTATTATTCTATGTTGTAGCTTACGTCATCATGAATTTGGCTACCTTCATTTTTATCGATCAAATAGAGCAAGAAACAGGATCCACTTCCCTCCTTTCCTACGCCGGCTTGGGTAAAAAGATGCCGCTATTATTTACAGCATTTACATTGGTTGCTGTCTCACTTATCGGTATACCGCCAACGATAGGATTTGTAGCGAAGCTGATGATATTTACTTCTACTTTTTCTATTTTTCAGTCGTCGGGTGATACAGGCCCGCTCCTGCTGCTTATTGTCGGTGCGCTTACAGCTGTTATCTCCCTCTTTTTCTATTTCAAGATTCCACTATACGCCTTTTTGCACAATAGCGATCAACCTATAACCGCTAAAAAACAAATCAGTGTTTTGCTTATTATAGCGTATATTCTAACGGTATTGGTTATCTTATTAGGGATATTTCCCAATTGGTTAATGCAGATGCTAACGTAATTTCTTCATTTTTTTGTCTTGACACAAAAAAACGAAGCAAAAAAAAGTCAAGACTTGTCTGTTTTTGCTATTTTTATTCGTCTATTCCTAAACAAAATAAACTCGCTACGCTCAAACAGAATTTTGTTTTTAACGGAATAGCCTTCATAAAAATCCCCGCAAAAAAAGACGATGTCATCTTCATCCGCATAACCGCGAAGCATTGTTAATCGCTTTTGCTACACATTTTGCACAATCCCCCCTTAACATTCAATGTCGCATCCAAATTTTTGAGGTATGTAGAAATTCATCCTTTAGTACTATCCCTCTTCTCAAAGATTTGAAGCGACGACTTTTTTTGCATACTTTTTTTGAGAGAAAAAAAGTATGAAGAAAACATTATCTTTGCCCCTATGATCAGCGCAATTGCCAACAACATATTTCAACGTGCTATTGAGGATTATCATCATTACGATGACATTGACCATCCTTTGGAGAATCCATACGATAGCCAGTCCTTAGAACATTTACTGTATCTTAAGTGCTGGATAGATACCGTGCAGTGGCACATGGAAGATGTGGTCCGCAATCCGGATATCGCACCGGAGGAGGGGCTGAACTGGAAACGCCGTATTGACAAACAAAATCAAGTGCGAACCGATACCGTAGAATATATCGATAGTTATTATTTGCAGCAGTTCCATGATGTTCAAGCGAAAGAGCATGCGCGCATCAATACAGAAAGCCCAGCGTGGGCTATCGACAGGCTCTCTATCTTGGCACTGAAAATATACCACATGGAGCTGGAAACCAAACGCGCCGACGCGGATCAAGCGCATATTGCTTCCTGTCAGTCGAAGTTAGATGTGCTATTAGAACAGCGCGAAGATCTATCGCAAAGCATTGATGAACTGCTTGCCGATATCGCATCGGGAGAGAAATACATGAAGGTCTACAAACAGATGAAAATGTATAATGATCCGTCTCTGAATCCTGTGCTATACAGAAAAATACAATAAGGAAGATGAAAAAAGCCCGGGTATTAGTGATACGCTTCTCGGCGATGGGAGATGTGGCCATGGTTGCATCTGTCTTACAAGAGCTCAGTGCTCAACATAAGCAAATAGAGCTCGTGATGGTAAGCCGCCCACAGTTTGCTGCTTTTTTCGAAAGCATTCCCAACCTCACCTTCCACCCCATCTTTCCCGACGAGCAACACAAAGGCCCCAAAGGGTTATGGCGGCTTTTCAATGAACTTAAAAAATACGATATTGACTACGTAGCCGATCTACATAACAACATTCGTTCACGGATTCTGACGCTGTTCTTTAAAACTGCCGGTTATCGTTTTTCTATCCTAGACAAAGCACGTCATAGAAAAAAGGAATTGACCAGAAAAAGGCATAAGATTTTCAAACCACTACGTCCTACTGTTGAGCGTTATGCCGATGTATTCAGAGCACTTGGTTTTGCACTGAAACTAAAGCATCAACTACAAAAAGAAGCACGCCCAATACCGGACGCTTATCGAGCGATATTATCATCAAAAACCTTCAAAATCGGTATCGCCTCTTTTGCCCAACACCCCTACAAAGTCTGGAAATTGCGTTATTGGGATATTATTTTCAAGACGTTTCCTGCTTCTGAATATACCTTTTTCATCTTTGGGGGTGGAAAACAAGAATCGGAGACCGCGACGACATGGAGCGAACAATACCCACATGTATGCAATACCATTGGGCAATTAGGCGTAAAGGGTGAACTTGATCTCATCAGCCATTTGGACTTTATGATTAGCATGGATTCTTCCGGTATGCACATGGCATCGTTGGTGGGTATCCGCTGTTTATCCATCTGGGGAGCAACACATCCTTATGCGGGTTTCTTGGGTTATGGACAATCTATGGAAGATTGTATTCAAGTAGAACATCCTAATCGCCCCAGCTCCATCTATGGAAATAAATCGTGTATTTGTAATGGTGTAGAAGCAATTGATTTAGTGACGCCGGAGATGGTGGTCGAGCGGATACAAAAAGAAATCCTTTCTATTTCCAAAGGCATAGGCCAGCCGGGAGGCCAAGATTAACGGTGTGCGTTCTATTTTTCGAGACAACGATCGCCAATAATAAGCCATATTCTTCTTCTTATTTCCCCAAGAATCCTCCCACCAATGGATGGCTAAGGTATTCGGCGTGATACAACGCTCATCAAAAGTTTCCATCCACGAAAAAGGATAAAAGTAATCTTTCGTAAGTACGAGTACATCTGCCAGTCGTTGGGTTTTATAGGTATCCACACCGTATTTATTCATAAGAAGTTCGCTTGATACAACAGGCGCTGCCATGGGATGGTATCGCATACGCTGCAGTTTCTCCGTCTCTTGTAGGCAAAGTTCTATAAAGCTATTTCCCGGCTCACATCCAATAACCGCTGTATTAAAGGGAAATTTTGATACCCCAATCTCCGTTTGGAATCCAATAAATGCTTTTTCATCGAGCAAGCCATCAAAGGTATTTATTACCTCCACATCCGTGTCAAAATAGATCCCTCCGTGCTTAAATATAGCATATAAGCGCACGTAGTCTGCGATGAATGCCCACCTTTTTTGTTTATATAAAACTTTCAGAAAAGGCATGCTTTCAAATGGTGTATTGGATTCGTCCCATCTTATAATTTCATAATCTGGCAGAAGTGTTTCCCACGATTTAATACATTTTTGAATGGTTTCACTATATGTTCCTCCTCCGTACCAACAAAAATGAATTATTTTTGGAATCATCGTTTTGCTTTCTAATTTATCTATCTTTGCCCAAACTTAGGTAAAATGCATAGCATTTCACGATGTCTAAAAGAAAAAAATTATGAATATGGGCGTCAGCGGACTGGTTATCACGTTCAACGAAGAAAGGTATATTGAGAAATGCATCAAAGGCTTACAGAAAGTCTGTGATGAAATCATCATTATAGACTCCCATAGCCAGGACAAAACCGTTGAAATCGCCAAATCGTTAGGAGCCATCGTTATTTCTCAACCTTTTTTGGGAGATGGTCCACAACGAACCTTTGGTCTCCAGTTCTGCCAATATGATTGGATACTGAATGTGGATACCGATGAGTTTCTAGACGACGATTGCTATCCATTCTTCGAAAAAAAAGAATATCTCCAGCTTCCTTACGATGCCTACAGTTTTAAAAGGAGGAACTTTCTAAAAGACAAGGAAATAAATTTTGCGGATTGGTATCCCGATTATGCTTGTCGTTTTTTTAACAAAAATACAGCCTGCCCCTCCTCTCATCTTGTACATCAGCGTGTGGTCGCCACTAATATGCACAAATCTGACATGCATCTGCTGCATTATGCCTGGGATAGTTTCCATCAATTGATTGCCAAAAAGAACCAATACACCGATTGGCAAGTAGAGGAGTTTATCAAAAAAGAAAAAGAAGTGAACGCACTTTCTCCTATGGTCCATGGCGTTACAGCCTTCTTTAAGGCCTATTTTTTAAAAAAAGGTATTTTTCATGGCATTGATGGTGTAACGTTTTCGTTAATCCAATCGTTCTTCTCTTATATGAAGTATGCCAAGACATTGGAGATGCAACGTCAACGTCGGGTATAGGTGGCATATATTTTGCAAGATAGTACTTCATTTTGGCGAATTTAGATTACGATAAGAACTAAACACTACTATATGGTATATACACTACCAACGATTAAACAGAGTACAGTACCTGCAAAACACAAGAAAGCTGTAGCGTTATGTGTGGATAACGCCTATTTACCGTATGCTTCTTTTGTTGCGAGTCAGATTATGGACAAAGAGGAAGAACGGGATTTCGACGTGGTCATCTGTCTGCCCGACACGGAAAAAATTCCGGTATCAGCGCACGAAAATATACGTTATTGCACTGTTGATTTCTCAGCAATCAATGGACTTCCGGTAGGACGACTGTCTTCGGCAACCTATCATAAGATATTTCTGCCGGCTCTTTTTAAAGACGAATACGAGCAAATCTTATATCTGGATGCCGACGTTTATGTAAGTGCCCCTTGTATTTCACAGATTCTGAATAGTAATCATGAAGATAAAGGACTCATGATGGCTATCGATATATCAGAAATCGAACGTAAATCGGGCTTTAACTTCCATAATGCGTATCTAAACCGCTATATCGCTTTAAAGCATCAATACAGAAATGCCGGTGTGATTCTGTTTAATATCGAGCGTCTGCTTAAAATAGGCTACTTGGAGAAAATGATAGCGTACGCACGAAAAAACAGACAAAAACTTTTACGACACGATCAGACGTTGATTAACACCGTATTATATGACGAAATTGGATCTTTATCTTTTTTATATAATTACCAGCTTATCGATACAACTATACCTTTATTAGCAGAATTTCAGCCAAAAATCTTTCACTTCGTGGGCGAATTGAAGCCTTGGAATACAGAACATGGTTTTATTGGTTCTTTCTATTCCGAATATGAGCGCTATATCGGACAACATTTCCCTGCTCACCAGATTGTCTCCAAAACAGAGTTTGAACTGAAGTATGAAAGCCGTAAGAAAAAACGCAAATACAAAAATATTGTTCGCGAACGGATGTCCTTGGGGGTATTTGTTGGCAAGGAAAAACTGAAACATATGCTTTCTTTCTTCGACGAGAAATCTCCAGATAACGTTATGAACAACCCGAAAATACGTCGGATTGTATCACGATTCAGAAGTACGATTGATACGTCAATTTATGAGTGTGAAATGGGTGGGTCGAGGGTGTAGATTTTTGTATATTAGTAAAATTTTTCACATCTAAACATGCGTAAAAGTATAATTTTAGCTATCCCTGAACACGTAGGATTTCCTTTAGCTTTTAAAAAAAATTTTGAAAGTGAAGGTTTTAACGTTTCATTAATTACAGTACCTGCTTCGGAACATTTCAAGTACAAAAATCTCTTCCAGAGACTACAGAACTTATTTAGAAAGACATTTTTAGGCGACAAAGATTTTAAACGTGAGCTTTTCGTCAAAAACAACAAAGAGAGGCTTACCGAGCAATTAAAATCTATTGAACACACAGATTATGCACTATTTATCCGCCCAGATCTTTTCCCGCTTGAAATTGTCCAATTGGTAAAAAAAAAGTGCGGTATGCTCGTTGGCTATCAATGGGACGGACTTGACCGGTATCCTGCAATATATCAATATCTACATTTAATGGATAGGTTTTTCGTTTTTGACGCAACTGACTTAAAATCCGACACAACACTTCCGACAACCAATTTCTATTTTGATTTTTTATCAACTTCTATACCTTCTGGTAACAACACGTTATACTATATAGGTAGCTATTTGGACGGCCGTATTGATATCGTAAAAGACGTTGACAACAAGCTTAAAGGTTTAAACGTAAATAGAAATATTAAAATAGCTACTAATAACGAAAGGATTATCCAGCTAGTCCAAGCTAACGGGCTCACACCAATATCCACTTTAGTTCCTTATGAAGAAAACTTAACTGATGTTATGAATGCTCATATTCTTCTTGATATTCAAAATCCTATACATAATGGACTATCCTTTCGTATTTTCGAAGGCATAGGTTATGATAAAAAAGTAATCACAACTAATCCGAATGTTATCAAATATGACTTCTATCGCCCTGAGAACATTTTGATTTGGAATGAACAAAGCTTAGCAGAATTGAAGCAATTTATTGATATGCCTTATCAGGTACTTCCAGAGGATATTAAACAAAAGTATAGCTTCTCAAATTGGGCAGCATATATGTTGGATTTACCGCACCATATGCCGATAAATTTACCCAATTAGATTCATATTATCTTTAATCAATTTCCATATGATTAATGTATAAAAGAGGTTAAATTAAGGTTTATCATGAAAATATCCGTTGGATTATGTACATATAATGGAGAACAACATCTTCATAAGCAGTTGGACTCTATTGTTACGCAAACAAGAAAAGTAGATGAGATAATTGTATATGATGATCGTTCTTCAGACAATACTTGGCAAATTTTGCAGGACTACCAACGAAAATATCCGCTTCTTTTTCATGTAAAAAAAAATGTCAAAAATTTAAGAAGCGTTAAGAACTTCGAACAGGTATTAGAGGTCTGTACTGGCGATATCGTATTTCTAAGTGATCATGACGATATATGGGCACCACAAAAAGTAGAGAGATATATTTCTTATTTCGAAAAATCATATAACACAAAGGTATTATGCTCTAATGGACATCTTATAGACGAAGATGATAACATTGTGGACGCTTTAACAGTATGGGATGTCCCAAAAATTCTAAAAGAAAGAGATGGGAATATAGACTATTTTGCAAGTATGTGTTACGGAGGCAATATAGCAACGGGTGCTTCGATGGCTATTAAGAAAGATTATATTCAACACATCCTACCGATACCGTTGATGGAGGACTTTCATCATGATGAATGGATTGCACTAATATCGAGTCATGAGAATTGTTTCGACAGTATAAATGAAAAACTCTTTTATTATAGAATGCATAATCAACAACAAGTGGGGATTATCTCGTACCCAAACACTGCAAATTCCCGAAATAATTTGTACTGGAATTTTTCGCCACTTCAAGATTCAAGTTTTTCAACCATTAAGAGAAGGATAAAAAAGATTAGTTTAAAATACAATCGACTCTTGAAAGCAAAAGAGAATCTGTTAATGAAAAAAGTTTTAGACGATCTTACCAGAACATACTATGACTTGTGCCGAGAGCTTGTAAAAAAACACCCTATTAGGGGTAGGTTGACAATACTTATTGATAAATTATTAAATAAGCGCCAACTAATTAAAAATTGATTATTTAATATAAATAGAACTATATTTTCGGGGTTTAAACCATTTATAGAAATATCTTCTATACCAAGTATTGTAATATTTTTTAGTAAGCTTTTTAAGCTTTTCTTCCATTTGAAAAAAGCCTTCTAAGCCCATGCCGTGCTCATCATAGAGTTCCTGATGTTTAGAAAACACATATATCCTTACCTTTTTAAGTTTTTCGGTATTCTCTTTATATCTATCCAAGATGGAATCATTGGTGATACGCTTCCGATAAAAATACTGAGCTTCTTCTATCCGATGAACGCTTCCTCCGAAAACTTTTAATAAGTGCATCCAACATTCCCAATCCTCACACAAAGTGACTGATTCATCAAATCCTCCAATAGCTCTAATTTGCTTTACCCGTACCATAGCAAATGCAGGAATACAGTTTTGCCGCAAAAAGGACTTTATCTCGAAAGCATCCAACGGAAATAGTCCGGTCTCTCTTTCAAATAATTCCATATTACTGTAGACAATGGTAGTATTAGGATTTTCTAGATAATAAGCTAACGCTAATGAAAGATAGGTTCCTTTTAGCTTATCATCGGCATCCAAAAATACCACATATTCCCCTTTTACTTGACGCAAGCCAAAATTCCGCGCTGCTGACAGCCCTCTATTTTCTTGAGTATATAAAGAAACTTTAGGGTCTGAAAGTATAATTTTCTCTACAATTATACGAGAATTATCCGTTGAGCCATCATCTACGACAACGATCTCAATATTTTTATAACTTTGATCTAAAACTGACTGAACAGCATCCAGTATCGTCGAAGCTCCATTGTAGCAAGGAATAACAATACTGACTAGGGGTGTTTTAATACTTGCCATATACAAAAATGCATAAAATAAAATCTAATTTATTTTTTTAATTCAACAGTTAGCTTCTCGAAGTTCTATAGCAAATAAAAAACTACAACATATAAAACTCATTATAATACAAAATGGCTCCCTTTAATGGAGTTCTATTTTGCTTTGTAGCCATGATGAGAAACTATACTTTTCTGTTATTTTAGGATCAATATGAGAATAAGGAGTATTTAAAAATGCAGCTATATCATCAAAATTATCATCTGTTAGAATAAAGAAATTGCTAGGATGAAAAAAATCTGCTTCAATTACCCTAGGATTAGTAGTGATTACTTTTTTACCAAACTTAACGCCCTCTAATATTCTAAATGAAAACCCTTTATGATCAGAAATAACCAAATCAAGGATAATATCGGCATTCGCAACATGTTGTAATTGTTCGTCAAACGAAACCGTCTCATTGCGTATTTCCATATTCTCAACTACGTACTCAGGCGGATCAGAATCATAATATTGTGAGCAAACAACGACAAATTTAACCTTGGAATAATGCTCTGTCATATATTGATGTATAGCAATTAAATCTTGTACTCTACTTTCATGAAAAGTACTTACATAATACACATTATAATGCTTATCATACGGATTTTTCAGGAGTCCTGGATAGTCTAGATAAAAATTTGGAGAATACAGTAAGTTATAGGAGGGATACCTTTTTAGATCATCTTTATCGAACACATAAAATTGGTCAAAAAAATGCACATACTCCAATACATTTGGGTCTCGAGAAATACCATCAAAATGGAAACTAATCATTAGCTTAGCTTTTTGACGTGCGAGATTAATGATATCCGCCTTAAAATAATCAGCTCTGAGCACTAATGCTATATCAAAAGAGTCACAGGCGTACAGAATCTCTCTTTGTTTTATAAAGATATACGCCTTCTTCAACTTTTCTTTGTAATATCTATCATTTAAAAACACCTTACGGATAAGGTTATAGATACGTTGTAATAGTGAAGTATACTGGAACTTGTATCCCTGATCTTCAATATGTACTACTTCGTATCCCAAATATTCCAAATTCCTTAAAATAAGCTGATATAAATTAAAACTTGACGGCGAAATTAATAGAAGTTTTTTTTTTGACATATATAATCGTAATAAAAAACTGTTTGATAAACGTTAATCGCAGATTGATATAACAATATTTGCTGAAGTTACCCTACTTTTCTTTTTTCAAAATTATTGAGTAACTATTGATTTTTTCATCTTCTGCATATACAAAAATGCAAAAAAAGGATGAATTGTTTTTTTTTTGCGCACCAATTTTTACTTGAGATTGCCAGTACAGGAGTTGTCTTCTCTTTTTGATAATGGGTCCATATGTGTAGCATATTTTTAGACATCTACGTATATAAAGATGTAGTATAAACGGATCCATCGGATACGCTTATACCATAATTGTTGCAAAGTTATTCTATAAAGCGAAAACTATCTTGATACGAAATCAAAAGCTATGAGAGAAAAACCAAAAAAAGTTTTAGTAGCAGTAAACGACTTGGTACGTGTAGGCGGGGCAGAAATGTATACCTTTGATTTAATCAAAGCCTTTGCAGCATCAAAAAAAATCGAAGTAGAATACTTTACCGTTAATAAAGGACTGGTTTCCGAAAAAATAGAAGCGGAATTGCAGGTTCCGTTCATGTCCCAGAAGAAATACGATTTGATTTTTGCTACTCATAACACTACGGTTAAAGAACTTTTCGGCCGGGGACCTATTATTCAAATTTGCCATGGCACGATACTCGAACCAGAACAGCCATCTCCTCTTGCAGATTACCATGTTGCTATTTCTCAGGAAATAGCAGATCATTTAACAGATTTAGGTTATGCCAATGAAGTAGTATTGAATGGGATTGATATAAAAGTAAAAAAACCAATAAAGCCGATACATAAAACACTGACGAGTGTATTGTCCCTATGTCAGAGCGAAAAAGCTAATAAAATGCTACGCACCGTTTGCGACAGAAAAGGATTGCGTTTCGAAGCTTATAATAAACATAAAAACCCGACTAACAACATAGAGCAAGAGATTAACAACTTTGATATGGTCGTTGGCATTGGACGGTCTATCTACGATGCTATGGCATGCGGAAGGCCTAGTTTAATTTATGATAATCGAGGATATAACGGAAACAAGGCTGATGGTTATTTACGTCCCGAAAATTTCTCAAAGTATGTAAAAAAGAATTGCTCAGGTCGTTATCTAAATCGTGAATATCACGAGAGGGAATTAATAAGAGAACTCGAAAAATACAACCCTGAGGATGGCGAAAAATTAAGGAATATTGCTATGTCGCATCTGAATGCATACAAAATGGCAGATCAACTACTAAACACCGCAAATCAGCTGAATTGGCGTAATCGACTAAACAAATGGAGGAGATTTGCCACCCATACAAAGCTCGTAAAACATGCTTTCCTGTACAAAAAAATATACGCGTTGACCAAAAATGAGTACTTCAATAGATCGTCTGTCAGTAAATAATGAAATATGGGTCCAACTCGTTTTCATGTAAGAAATAATATTATATTTGATTTTTGATCAATAAATCTTTTGACAGAGAGAAATTAACTTATGAAGCTTAGTATTATTACAGTAAACCTCAATAATCTCGAAGGTTTAAAAAAAACGCTGAAGTCTATAGAAAGACAAACATACAAAGCATTCGAATATATTGTAATAGACGGCGCTTCTACCGACGGCAGCGTAGATATTATTAAAGAATCTCCTATAATAGATATTTGGATTTCCGAAAAAGACAGCGGGGTGTATGACGCTATGAATAAAGGTATCGAAAAGGCATCTGGAGATTACCTCCTTTTTCTCAACAGTGGAGATGCACTTTTTAACGACGACACTATCAAAACGGCTTTTCCGAAGCTTACTTCAGAAGGAATCGTCTATGGCAATATTCAATTTATGGAACAAGACGGCAATCCCCTTTACATACATTACTTTCCAGAAAATTTAACATTTCAGCACTTCTATCGCCAATCTTTGGGACACCCATCCACATTTATACGACGATATTTATTCGAAAAATACGGCAAATATGAAACAAAATATACTATTGTGGCTGATTGGGTGTTTTTCACTAAGGTTATTATCAAAGAGCGGGAATCGACCAAATACATTCCGGATGTCATCTCGAGCTTTTATATGGATGGTATGAGCTCAGACTCCAAAAACAGAAATACCATTGAATGCGAGCGAAAAACATTTTTGGAAAAAGAATTCTCGTTGTTTTACGATGATTATATACAGTATTCTAAACTGGAAGATAAGCTAAAAAAATTAGAAAATAAGCTGGAAAGACTTCATTCCTCCAAAGGATTTCGTTTACTGAAAGCACTCGGGGTGAAAAAATTCAATGAATAATATCGCTTTAACTACCGATCTCCGAGAGTTAAACGTAAATTACAACACAATCTCACCCTATATCATACAATACTTCGGTAGGCATCTATTGTCCCCTTCACACACTTAGCCATATCATACATAGCCAATTTTGCTGTACCCTTGCCAATTAATGAATTCCGATACGATGTGTCATCAATGATACGGAGCATTTCATAAACCAACGATTCAGGGGAAGTTGGTTCAAAAAAGGCCGCAGCATCTCCGGCTACCTCAGGAAAACAGCTGGCTTGGCTCAATAGCACGGGGCATCCGTTTTTGAAGGCCTCCAAAATCGGCAATCCAAACCCCTCATATAAAGACGGATAAACGAGCATGATGGCATTTTTGTATAAAGTATTGAGTTGGCTATCTGTTACCGACATTTGTATGGTTTTATCCAGTATATTATTTCTATACAGGAGTTCTTTCTCTGCCACACCTAAAGCACTTCCCACAACGATTAATTTTAAATCTTTCTTCTTGGTAGGTAGGTAACTGAATGCTTCTACGAACAAAGGAAAATTCTTGTACCCGAACCGGCTTCCGACGTAAAGTACATATTCCTCCGGAAGAATCATATTATCTTCGTAGGTTATAATTCTGTCCAGATCTACCCCATGATATACTACATCTATTTTATTCTCGTCAATCCTATTATAATACAGGATATCTTCCTTTGTTTTTTGTGATATAGTAATTATTTTATCCGCTCGTTCTATTAAGACACGCTTTTCGTAGGGTGTCGGATCATTAGGCGAAAAAAAACCAGCGTATTTCTCATAAATCATATCATGTATTGTGATCACAAATGGTTTGCGAATAACGTCCAAATAATAGTGATCATAATAAGTCGGATGAAAAACATCAATATCTTTTTCCAACAATTTTTTCAAAACATAGCTTTGATTAGCTTCCGACATTTTTTGTGGATAGCGACGGAATCGCTTTCTTTGAAAATAGTCAGGCTTTAATACCATTTCATCTGATTGAAAATAGTCATGATTACCATACATAGAAAAGCTATACGATACATTTGATGTATGCTGTATACCTTCCATTAACATGGAAAAATATCTGGAAATTCCTCCGAAGCCTTGAGCTAAAAAGATTTGATGATCATATAATATTTTCATTCGAACACGCCGTTTATTGATATTTTTCTTTTTTTGCGATAGCTTTCCGGAACTCGGAATCGTCGAAAGGACGAAAATGGGTTTCCATATAGGTTTCAGTTAGATAATATTATTGATATGAACTTCAATTTAGTACAAAAAAAGAAAATGAATATGTTAGCAAATTTACAACAATCCCGAGAACATAGTAATATAAAATACATATCTTGGCGCTTAAATGCAAACATTCCATTATTCTTGAGCAAATGCACACACCAAAAATCATATCAATACTCTTCTTAGCGGTAGTAGTTGTTATTGCATCAACCTCCTGTGAGAAAAACACATTGAACGATCCCAAAACAAAGGACCCTGAAACTGTAGAGCCGGAAACGAACAAACCGACAGAGCTCAAGTTTTTGGTCAAGAATCTATCTGACAACAGAAATACTACAGATGAAGAAGGATATGGAGATTACAACTTCTTGGGATTCGGCTATGATATAACTGGCAAGCATTCACATAAGACTTCCATTAAAGAACCGGTAATTAATACCCCGTCATTTGTGCAGGATAATTCCGGTAGTTTCGATGTACTTCGTGTACTTAATTCGAGTTTCAAATCTATATATGCAACTGATGCGGAAAATTTTACTAAATGGTTAGCAGAAGGCACATCGAATATCGGCTATTTTAAAGGAAATATCACGCATCCGTTCCCCGATACAGATCCACAGGAAGATCAATACATCTATGGTCTCTATGATTCCTATATAAAATACAGACGTCTCACACTATCTGGCAGGAATAGTCAACTAATACCCTATTTAACCGCAGACTTTCAAGCGGACAGTAAATCATTGGAACCAGCCGAACTTGTTAAAAAATATGGCACCCACGTCTTACTTTCTTTGTTTACAGGAGCAAAGTTTAGTTTAGATTACCGAGCCGAATATACGGGAACGGAGCGACGTAATGCAGTAGAAAGCAGCTTCAGAGTAGCTTTAAATGATTGTTTTGGATTATTCTCCGGCTTCCTTGATCCAATAGACTCCACAGCGTTCAAGGATGTTACTAATCTGACAATAGCTTTCGAGGCGATTGGCGGCGATCCATCTAAAATATTCATAGACACAACCTCCCTTTCAAACCCTAAAGTTGACAGAACAGAATGGGCTAAAACGATAAGCGAAGATAATGCTCGGTTCGTTTACTTTGACGGCTTAGAAAATCTATTACCAATTTTTAATCTCATTGAAGACGCGGAGAAAAAACAAGAAGTGGAGGCTTATATAGACGAATATCTCAAAATAAACGAGGTAAAGAATAACTAACGTTAATCTTTTTCAATTAACGCCAGTCAAACAATCAATAAATCAAAAATATATGCATAAACTATTCACTTGTCTAGCCGCTGGAGTTTTATTGTTCTTGGGATCATGCGCTGCATTAAGGCACGGGGACATGAGTTTAATTAACCTGGGAATGTCAAAGGAAACAGTTGTTAAACGGATCGGAAAACCTAACATGGTTGTCATGGCGCAAGTCACGGAAGACGGTCCACTCGAAGTATATGAATATTTGCCAGTGAATCGAAATTCATACACAGACAGCTTTGAGAACCGCCCTGTTTGGGTGTATTTCCTCAACGGCGAAGTGATCGAGTGGGGTCCTGGAGAGGATTGGCAAATTGATAATGCGTTTACCAAACGTATGTTGGAGAGGTATCATAATCGTAAAAGGCAACGATAGGCGTGAATAAAAATTAACCCTAAAGAAACCGCAGATTGATCCAACATAAAATAAATTCTATATCAGACTTTTTTTGAGAGTACAGAACGCTCACTAAAATTGACCGTGGCAACTTTTCCAACTTCAAGTTTATTTTTGAAAAGTAGCCGCGGTCGCTCGCTTAAAACAAACTTTCATCTTAGAAAATCAAACCTTGTTTTTCCTCAATGACCGCGGTCATTTCGAGACATTTACGCACAAAAAAGCCGGCATCCTAAGACGCCGGCTCAACCATTAAGCTATAAAACGAGAATTACTCGCTTTTCCTGAAAGTTAAATCCGCTATAGCCTTCTTGATTCGCATGCCGTTCTGGAACAGCACGCGTTTGCGGTGGATATTGGCAGCCGTCACGTCTTCTGCCGTGTCGCTGCCAATACTACCCGTCCCTAAGCGGAAGGAACCCAGACCACCCAGACGGACGATGTAGCCTTGCGAGATGTTACGCGGGATTTCCCGCACTAAGCTGTATAAAACCGCCATAACATCCGCCTCGTTGATGGATGAAGCATGGGAGATGTCGGAAGCCAGATCTTCTAAAGTGATCTCACCGCTGCTTACCGGACGTGCATAGAACTTTTTAGGGGCAGCCGCATCCTGCGGGTTGCCGATTTCCTGTACATTGAATTTAATTGCCATAATACTAACGTTTAAAAATTTAAAAAAATGTTTGTCGGTAGCGGTTCACTGCTCCGTCGGCGAGCTCTTTCCGTTGGACGTTCCCGTTACCTTCTCTCTTGTTCGTATCCCTCGCGAGTGGATGAACAGCACAAACGTAAACACAGCGATCAAACAAAATGAAATTTTGATCTGATTTGATCTAAATTGATAGGATTTGACAAAAATTAACCCTAACGAAACTACTGTACCTGTCTATCAACTCTTCTCGAGACGATCGAACAGCACAAACATAAATCTTCCTCCAAATCTCTTTGTCCGAAATGGCCGGAAAAGGCCGAAATGGTAGTAAATGTCCGGTTATGACCACCTCAGTCCTCGAAACAAACACACCGCTAGGTGTCCTTCCGAAAGCCGTAGGTTGCGGTCTGTGTCACCTTAATTAATCGCTAACGCTTGCATATACACCAAGCAATATTGACAGCTTAATATCAAATTTTATATTTTAAACTGACAAAATGAATCGTTTTTCTTATCTTCAAGCCAAATCATAACGAATGGAATATGGTTTGTAGAAGAAAGTAAAACAACAAAAGATTTAAAAAGAAATAACGACTATGTATTGGATTATATTTATTGGGATTGCGGTTATCAGTTGGATTGTGCAATCCAGGTTTAAGAACAAGTTTAAAAAATATTCAGAGTTTCCTTTGAGTTCAGGGCTTTCAGGAGCTGAAATCGCGCAAAAAATGCTCCATGAAAATGGAATCTACGACGTGAAGGTTCTTGTGGCTGATGGAGGTGGCTTGTCCGATCATTACAATCCGGCGAATAAAACCGTCAACTTAAGTAACGAAGTATACTATGGTCGTAGTGTTGCTGCCGCTGCCGTTGCCGCGCACGAAAGTGGTCACGCCGTACAACACGCAACGGCTTATTCTTGGTTACAGTTCCGTTCGGCAATGGTGCCTGTCGTGAGCATAGCCTCCCGATTAACTTCTTGGGTGTTGATAGGTGGTGTTTTGTTAATGGCCTTTAGCGGGAATCCTTGGGTATTAGCGGTTGGTGTAGGAGCACTATTCCTGACCACACTTTTCGCTTTTGTGACCCTACCAGTGGAGTTTGACGCATCGGGCAGAGCGCTGAAATGGTTGGAAACAGCTAATATTACACACAGCCGAGACGAGCATGACGGTGCGAAAGATGCATTGAAATGGGCCGCGATGACCTACGTCGTAGCCGCGTTATCAGCACTAGTAACATTGCTATACTATGCCTTTATCCTTTTCGGTAGAAGAGATTAACTCTAGAGGGCATACAAACATATATAATAAAGAAATGCGACTGACTCTGTCGCATTTTTTTATTGTTTAAATGGATTCCCCGTTGAATGATGAAATAAAATTCGACACTATTTTGTAACTTTGGCACTTAGCACATTTAAGACGAGAAATAAAACATGTTTCAGAATTTACAGGATAAACTGGATAGAGCCTTTAAAGTATTAAAAGGGCAAGGAAGTATCACTGAAATAAACGTCGCGGAGACGATGAAAGAAATTCGCAAGGCACTGTTAGATGCCGATGTGAATTATAAAACAGCCAAAACATTTACCGACGAGGTTAAGCAAAAAGCATTAGGGCAGAATGTACTTACCAGTATTTCGCCGGGGCAATTGCTAACTAAAATCATGAACGATGAACTGACTTCCCTTATGGGCGGGACAGTTACCGATCTGGATATAACACACAACCCTACGATTATATTGATAGCGGGTTTGAACGGTGCAGGTAAAACCACCTTCTCCGGCAAGCTGGCCAACTATCTCCGTGATAAAAAAGGAAAGAAACCTCTATTAGTAGCAGGAGATGTTTATCGTCCAGCTGCAATAGACCAATTACAGGTACTAGGCGAGCAAGTGAATGTGCCCGTGTATGTCAATCGCGAATCAACTGACCCCATCGCCATTGCTATGGAAGGGGTAGCAGAAGCCAAACGCAACGGAAATAATATGGTCATTATTGATACTGCCGGGCGGCTAGCTATTGACGAAGCTTTAATGACCGAAATCACAGCGGTGAAAGAGGCAACGCAACCGCATGAAATCCTATTTGTTGTGGACGCCATGACAGGTCAGGATGCTGTCAATACGGCTAAAGCATTTAATGACCGTTTGGACTTCACGGGTGTTGTACTTACGAAGTTAGACGGTGACACTCGTGGTGGTGCAGCATTGTCCATTAAATCTGTCGTCAATAAACCCATTAAGTTTATTGGTACTGGAGAGAAAATGGAAGCATTGGATGTGTTCCACCCCGACCGTATGGCATCCCGTATCCTAGGAATGGGGGACGTGGTTTCCTTGGTAGAACGTGCCCAACAGCAGTTTGATGAGAAAGAAGCAGCGGAGCTACAAAAGAAAATCCGCAAAAATAAATTCGATTTCAACGACTTTAAGTCCCAGATTCAGCAGATTAAGAAAATGGGAAACATGAAAGACTTGATGGGGATGATTCCCGGCGTCGGCAAAGCCATTAAAGATGTGGAAATAGAGGACGATGCGTTCAAACCGATTGAAGCGATTATCGACTCCATGACACCTTTTGAAAGAGAAAATCCAGATGCCATCGATACAAAACGCCGCATGCGGATAGCAAAAGGTTCCGGGACCGATATCAACGAGGTAAACAAACTTATGAAACAATTTGCAGATATGCGCAAGGTCATGAAGCAAATGTCCAATCCGGCTATGGCCGCTAAGATGATGCGTAATATGCCGAAAATGCCTGGAAAACCTTTTTAAATAATATTTTGTAATTTTGCCCTATGGATGACCCCGCGCAGCTCTCGGAATATGGAAAGATACTATTGATAGCAATAGTAGGTATCCTATTGGTGTGCGTAACCATTTTATTAGCAAAAATATTATCGCCGAAGAAACCGACCCCCGAAAAACTAAGCACGTATGAATGCGGTGAGGAAACCACAGGCAATGCTTGGGTGCAGATAAATCCACGATTTTATGTGATTGCTTTGGTTTTCCTGCTATTTGACGTGGAATTGATCTTCGTATTTCCGTGGGCAACAGTTTTCGGGAGTAGAGAATTGGTCGCGGCCGATGGGCGTTGGGGATGGTTTACTTTAGTGGAAATGGGCATGTTTTTGGGTATTCTGGTAGTCGGATTAGTCTATGTATGGAAGCGAGGCGATATTTCGTGGATTAAACCTGCACACGTACGACCGCGCGTTTCTGTCGGTATTCCGGCTACGGCCTATGAGCAATTGAACAATAAAAAATACCAAGTCCTTGACTATAAAGAAACTGTGTCGTCGGAAACCGTCGATACCGATACAAAAGTGGCTCGCAGCGGAGGATTAGGGTTTCGACCAAAGTTCAAGAAGTCAAACTGATTAAACATGGATGCAGCACAGAACCAAGCACAAAGTGGAGGAGTAGTCATTGCCAAAATGGACGATTTGCTAAATTGGGCAAGGTTATCGTCTATGTGGCCAGTTAGTTTCGGAATCGCTTGTTGTGCCATAGAGATGATGGGTGCAATGGCCTCGACATATGACTTGGATCGTTTGGGCGTATTTCCACGCCCGTCTCCTAGACAATCCGATGTCATGATCATTGCAGGCACGGTGACCTTTAAGATGGCAGACAGGATAAAAAAACTCTACGAACAGATGCCTGAACCCAAATATGTCATATCGATGGGTTCTTGCTCAAATTGCGGTGGCCCATATTGGCAACATGGCTATCACGTCGTGAAAGGTGTCGATAGGATTATTCCTGTAGATGTATATGTACAAGGATGCCCACCTAGACCGGAAGCATTAATAGGCGCATTTTTAGAACTTCAAAAGAAAATAGAAACAGAGAATATATTACAAGATCAATATTTTTCTGAACAAGCTTAATATTTTAAAAACACTATGGCAAAAGATTTTTATGGCGAGTTGCAATTAGGTATTCTTGGCGGTGGCCAGTTGGGTCGTATGCTTATACAAGAAGCCATCAATTACAACGTCAACGTGCATATATTAGACCCCGATAAAAATGCACCCTGCCGTAAATTATGTAACCGTTTTGAATGCGGTTCGTTAGGTGACTTTGAAACCGTCTACAACTTCGGTAAAGATTTAGATATGATCACCATCGAAATCGAAAAAGTAAATGTAGATGCCTTGGAAAAACTCGAAGACGAAGGTGTTGTGGTTTATCCGCAATCCCGGATCATTCGGTTAATTCAAGACAAAGGCCTTCAAAAACAATTTTTTAAACAAAACGATATTCCGACAGCAGCATTCCAACTAATCTCTAATAAAGAAAATTTATATGAAACGGCTATCCCCTTACCGTATATACAGAAACTCCGTAAGGACGGCTATGATGGTAAAGGGGTAAAGAAAATCAATAGTACTTCCGAAATAGAACAGGCTTTTGAAGAACCCTCGCTGGTCGAAGAGCTGGTAGATTTCGAAAAAGAGATAGCGGTGATCGTCGCCAGAAATGACAGAGGTGATATAACCACTTTTCCTCTGGTAGAGATGGAGTTTAATCCCGACGCCAATTTGGTTGAATTTCTGATTTCCCCATCGACATTGCCTTTTGAAATTCAAACGCAAGCTGATGAGATCGCGAAGAAAATAGCCGAGGACCTACAGATTGTCGGTCTTTTAGCCGTAGAAATGTTCCTCACAAAAGAAGGAGAAATTTTAGTAAATGAACTTGCTCCTCGCCCCCACAATAGCGGGCATCATACCATCGAGGGCAATATGACATCACAATTTGCGCAACATTTGCGTGCTATTTTCAATTTACCGTTGGGCGCTACGACGGCGAGGACGAATGCAGTAATGATAAATCTGTTGGGTGAACCACGTTATGAGGGTCTTGCTAAATATGAAGGTGTAGAGGAAGTACTTGCTGTTGAAGGTGTGTTTGTCCATTTATATGGAAAAAAATATACGAAACCGTTTCGTAAGATGGGGCACGTATGTATCGTAAATGATGACCGCGAATTAGCTATAAAAAACGCACGTTGGGTACAAGAAACATTAAAGGTAAAAGCTTAAAAATGAATCAAGAAAATAGAACGAAAGTAGGTATCATCATGGGAAGTAAATCGGACCTCCCTGTGATGCAGGATGCTATCGAGGTTTTAAAAAAATTAGGAGTGGCTTTCGAAGTTTCTATCGTTTCCGCTCATCGTACTCCCGAACGAATGTATGATTATGCGAAATCAGCTGCAACGCGCGGGTTGAAAGTTATAATCGCAGGAGCTGGCGGTGCCGCTCATCTACCGGGAATGGTTGCTTCTATTACCCACCTACCCGTAATCGGTGTTCCCGTAAAGTCCTCGAACTCTATTGATGGCTGGGATTCGGTGCTTTCTATATTACAAATGCCGAATGGGATCCCCGTAGCCACTGTGGCGTTGAATGCTGCAAAGAATGCCGGAATTTTAGCAGCACAGATTTTAGCCACTTCTTCGGAAGATTTAGCAGCAGCCGTTTTGGCTTTTAAGGCAGACCTCAAAGCGAAAGTAGAAGAAACTGCAGAAGAAGTGGAGAACATGAAATTCTAGTTCTCCCCTCCTATTTATCCCATATTCAATAGCATATTGTGCTCCTCAATCATTTTTCGCAGATTGTTTAGCGCATAGCGCATACGACCAAGTGCCGTATTGATACTTACATCGGTTATTTCCGCAATTTCTTTAAAGCTCATATCACAAAAATGGCGCATGATCAGAACCTCCTTTTGATCATCGGGTAACTTTTGAATAATCTTCCGCAAATCTACATCACGTTGATTAGTCATCAATTTCGATTCCGCGTTATCATCGGCAAATTCCAGCACACCAAAAATATCGTAGCCTTCACTACTCACCACCGTTGGGCTTCGTTTTTCTTTTCGAAAATGGTCAATCACCATATTTTGCGCAATACGCACGACCCACGGCAAAAACTTACCTTCTTCGTTATAACGCCCGGATTTTAGTGTTTTGATAACCTTTATAAAGGTTTCTTGAAAGATATCTTCTGCGAGATATTCGTCTTTCACTTGTAGGTAGATGGATGTATATATTTTTGACTTATATCTATTCAGTAGCACCTCTATCCCCGATTCATCCCCCGCGACATAAGCCTGAATCAACTCAAGGTCACTTTTTTCTTTTAACGTTTTCATAGTAAATCCCTAGATTTATGTTTGAATTTATTTTAAAGAGTAAAGTGTTTTATAGGCGTCCTTTCGTTTGTATAACCATACATCAAAGCAAGTGAAAAATAACGAAGATTCAAATTAAACAATTATTTTTTAACATTTATTCACACATCTTTCACTTTTTGTGATAGAACAAATAAATACTTGAAATAGTTTACTTTATTTACCTTTTTTATTCCCCATATCCAAAAAAAAAGGCAGGCAATTTTTGCCCACCTTTCCCATAATCGAATATTATTTATTAAGCTATTACTTATATAACGGAAATTGCGCCATCAAGGCCTTCACTTTACCGTGAATCGCGTCCAGAGCGCTTTCATTAGAACGATTTGCCAACGCTTCATCAATCAATTCACCGATTTGGATGATTTCGCCCTCTTTGATACCTCGCGTGGTAACGGCTGCTGTCCCGAAACGTACGCCCGATGTAACGAATGGCGAACGTGTATCAAACGGAACCATGTTTTTATTTGTCGTGATGCCGGCTTTACCGAGTACCGCTTCCGCTTCTTTACCCGAAATATCCTTGTTACGCAAATCGACCAGCATCAAATGGTTGTCGGTACCTCCAGAAATGATCTTGTAATCGCGATCAACAAAGAACTGAGCCAATGTCTGTGCATTTTTACGCACTTGCTTAGCATATTCCAAGTATTCATCGCTTAACGCCTCTCCGTACGCAATAGCTTTCGCTGCAATCGTATGTTCCAAAGGTCCTCCCTGTGTACCTGGGAACACAGCCAAATCCAATAACTGGGTTATCGTGCGGATTTCTCCTTTCGGTGTTTTAATACCCCATGGATTCTCAAAATCCTGACCAACCATGATCATACCACCACGAGGGCCACGCAATGTTTTGTGTGTTGTTGTGGTTACGATATGACAATGTGGAAGTGGATCATTCAATAAACCTTTTGCTATCAATCCCGCCGGATGTGAAATATCGGCTAATACAAGCGCCCCGATTTCATCGGCTACTTTACGGATACGAGCGTAATCCCAATCGCGCGAATACGCCGAAGCACCACATATGATCATTTTAGGTTTTTCGCGCAATGCGGTTTCTTCTAACTGTTCATAGTCGATAAGACCCGTATCTTCTTTTACTCCATAAAATAACGGTTGATAAATTTTACCAGAAAGATTCGCAGGCGAACCATGCGTCAAGTGTCCACCATGAGATAGGTCAAGTCCTAAAATTTTATCACCAGGCTGAATCGTCGCCAAGAAAACAGCTGCGTTTGCCTGCGCTCCAGAGTGCGGCTGTACGTTCACCCACGTTGCGCCAAACAATTTTTTTGCACGGTCGATAGCAATTGCTTCAATCTCGTCAACCACTTCACACCCTCCGTAGTAACGCTTTCCGGGCAAGCCTTCTGCATATTTGTTCGTTAAAACCGAACCCGCGGCTTCCATCACTTGTTTACTTACAAAGTTCTCTGAAGCGATCAATTCGATACCTTCTTCTTGACGCTTTAGCTCATCGGCTATTAGGTTAAAAATGACCTGATCTCTTTCCATCGTGTTATTTTTAAGGAGTATGATAAAAAACTTCTATATTTTGGCGCAAACCTAAATAAAATCGTGATTATATGCAATTTAATTCTACAGCATATAATCATGAATTTTTCATTTCGCTCTCCTCTGCCTTAAAAATAGACATTTCAGAGGAAATATACGATAAATCCATAAAAGATTTAGGAATGTTTTATTATTGTCAAAAATAGCCCGCTCCCAAAAGCTTCTCTAAAAGAAAGATGTAAATTTGTGGCAATAAACATATAAACAACGCGTAATGAGTACAGAAACTACAACGAACACCGCCCCTGTAACCTTAACCGAAGGAGCGGTAGCGGAATTGAAAAAGTTGATCGACCAACAGGAAATCGGCGCAGATTTCGGTTTGCGTGTTGGTGTTGAAGGCGGAGGCTGTTCAGGTATGAGCTATATACTCGGTTTTGATCAAAAGAAAGACGGCGACAACGAATATACAATAGCGGGCATTCGTGTTTTTATGAACAAGGCGCACGGACTCTATTTGGCCGGCATGGAAATAGATTTCAAAAGTGGCCTGGATGCGCGAGGTTTTACTTTTAACAATCCGAATGCGACAAGCACTTGCGGTTGCGGAAGTTCGTTTTCGGCATAGTGTCTGAACTAGGATATTCATTTGTGTTTGTTCTCAATCGTATTCATGAGCTCGCTACGCTCGGTTCATATGATTAAATGATAGACATGATTTAATGCACGATCCCTTCCTTAGCCTCCAATGCCACATATAAAATTTTGAAATTGTAGAAATATGATAGATGCACTACCACTCTTTCAAAATTTTAAAGTGGTGAGTTTTTTTGTTTCCTTTTTTTGCGGAAAAAAAAGGAAAAGCCAGTCGCGGCTTGAGCGACACAAAACTTCACTACTATTTTCCATTTAAAATCACTAAATTAGCGACCTTTAAAAAAACAATCGCAATTTCGGATGTACAAGGAATATAAGCAGTTAAACTTGCCTGAAATAGGTAGAGAAATACTAAAACGGTGGGAATCGAACAATATCTTTGAAAAAAGTATATCCAATCGTCCCGCCAATAAACCATATACTTTTTACGAAGGTCCCCCGTCTGCTAACGGTATGCCGGGTATCCACCATGTTATGGCGCGTTCCATCAAGGATATTTTCTGTCGCTATAAAACGTTAAAAGGCTTCCAGGTAAAGCGTAAGGGGGGATGGGATACACACGGATTGCCTATTGAACTTGCCGTTGAAAAAACACTAGGCATTACAAAAGAAGATATCGGCAAAAAAATCAGTGTCGAAGCTTATAATGACGCTTGTCGGAAAGAGGTAATGAAATATACGGATGTATGGAATGACCTTACCCAAAAAATGGGTTATTGGGTTGATCTCAGTAATCCGTATATCACCTACCAGAACGAATATATAGAAACCTTATGGTATCTATTGAAAGAGCTCTACAAGAAAGGTCTTTTATACAAAGGTTATACCATACAACCTTACTCCCCTGCTGCCGGAACTGGTTTGAGTTCGCATGAGCTGAACCAGCCGGGAACATACAAAGATGTCAAAGACACTACGATTGTTGCGGAATTCCGCATAGATAAAACACAGGTACACCCGCTTATAACCACCTTGGTGGACTCTGAGGAAGAAGACGTTGCTTTTATTGCATGGACGACCACCCCCTGGACATTACCAGGTAACTCGGCATTGGTCGTCGGTAAAAACATTGACTATGTCAAGGTAAAAACCTTTAATCAATATACAGGCCTTCCGGTGTCCGTTATTTTAGCGAAAAACCTGATCGGAAAACATTTTAAAGCCGAGGGGCAACAAGCGTCTTTCCAGGACTATAAAGTGGGAGATAAAATCGTACCTTGGGAAATCGCTGCTGAATTTAAAGGGGAAGCATTAGTAGGTTTGCGTTACCATCAACTCCTACCCTATGTCACCAACGAAGAATTGTTGGAAAAAGCCTTTCGTGTAATTCCAGGAGATTTCGTAACCACCGAAGACGGTACGGGTATCGTACACGCATCACCAACTTACGGTGCAGATGACTTTAGAGTCTGTAAGGAGCATGGTATTCCGGCTATTTTGGTACGCGATGAAAACGGGAAGGACGTCCCTACCGTAGACCGTACCGGACGTTTCGTCAACGAAATAACCGACTTTGCAGGTCGTTTTGTAAAAGAAGAATATTATTCGGCAGAAGAGCGCGCGGAAAAAGACTTTAAACCTACAGACGTCTTAATTGCTATTAAATTAAAAGAGGAAAATAAAGCCTTTGACGTCAAGAAATACGAACACTCCTATCCCCATTGCTGGCGTACAGACAAACCGGTATTGTATTATCCGCTAGATAGTTGGTTTATCCGCACAACAGCTGTTAAAGACAAGTTGGTAGCATTAAACCAAACCATTAACTGGAAGCCAGAAGCAACAGGTTCGGGCCGTTTTGGAAACTGGCTGGAAAACCTCGTGGATTGGAACCTTTCCCGTTCCCGTTATTGGGGGACACCGCTTCCGATATGGCGTTCAGCGGACGAGAATGAAGAAATATGTGTGGGTTCCTTGCCAGAGTTAAAGACACGTTTAGAACAAGCAATACAGTCAGACGTTTTGAATGCGGAAGAGAAAGCCGTGAACCAATCTTATCTGGATAAATTTGGAACCGATACGCTCGATCTGCATCGCCCGTATGTAGACGATATCGTCCTGGTTTCTGACAATGGGCAAAGGATGTTCCGCGAACCCGATTTAATAGACGTATGGTTTGACTCGGGAGCAATGCCGTACGCGCAATGGGGAATTGACCATGATAAGTTAGCCCGCGGAGGAGAACATCCTTTCAAAGACGGATACGAGGATGCCTTTCCGGCGGATTTCATTGCAGAGGGTGTAGACCAAACCCGTGGTTGGTTTTTTACCCTTCATGCGATTTCCACGATGATCCGCGGATCGGTGGCATTTAAAAATGTCGTTTCAAACGGTTTGGTATTAGATAAAAACGGCAACAAGATGTCCAAGCGTTTGGGCAACGCCGTTGATCCGTTTGTCACTATTGATAAATACAGTGCTGACGCAACCCGTTGGTATATGATCAGCAATGCGGCACCGTGGGACAACCTTAAATTTAACGAAGAGGGACTGGATGAGGTTCGTCGTAAATTCTTCGGCACCTTGTATAATACCTACGCTTTCTTCGCGCTATATGCCAATATTGATAATTTCAACTATAGCGAGCCGGATATTGCCATAGAAAAGCGTCCGGAAATTGATCGTTGGATTATCTCGTTATTGAACAGCTTAACCAAAGAAGTAGACGGATACTATGCGGACTTTGAACCTACTAAAGCCGCGCGTGCTATCCAGAATTTTGTTGACGAGCATCTGAGCAACTGGTATGTGCGTTTATGCCGCCGTCGTTTTTGGAAAGGGGATTATACCGAAGATAAAATTTCGGCATATCAGACATTATACACCTGTCTGGACACAGTTGCAAAGCTGATGTCACCTATTTCGCCTTTCTTCTCCGATCGGTTGTATCTCGATTTAAATGCGGTCTCTAAAAAAGAACCATACGAATCGGTACACTTGGCAGATTTCCCTGCTTATCATGCGGATCTGGTGGATAAAGACCTAGAGGAACGCATGGCGTTGGCACAAGACATCTCATCACTGACATTGTCCTTGCGGAAGAAAACAGGTATTAATGTTCGTCAACCACTAAACAAAATTTTAGTTCCGGTATTAGACAATGCTTTCCAAGAAAAAGTAGAAAAAGTCAAAGAACTTATTTTATCGGAAACAAATATTAAGGAGATATCCTTCATTACGGATACGGCGGGAATCATCAAAAAGAAAATAAAACCAAACTTTAAGGTTCTAGGCGCTAAAGTAGGAAAGGATATGAAAACGGTGGCTGCGGCCATCCAGTCCTTGAACGATGAACAAATTAGCTTACTAGAACACGAGGGATCGTTAAAGCTAGAAGGCACCCTCTATACAATTCAACCAGAAGACGTAGACATTATCGCAGAAGATGTTGCCGGATGGCAGGTTGCCAATCTGGGGAAATTAACCGTTGCGTTGGACATTAATATTACCCCTGAACTGAAAAAAGAAGGGATGTCCAGAGAACTGGTTAACCGTATACAGAATCTCCGCAAAGAGAAGGGTTTTGAGGTCACGGATAGAATTAAAGTGACAATAACTCAAAATACTGAAATACAAGAAGCTGTAGAGAATAATTTATCGTATATTTGCACCGAAATTCTGGCAAACTCTATTGATTTTAATGCAGGACCGTTGGAATCAGGAGATACTATCGAGATCGATGGCACGGAGTTAAGAGTAATTGTTGATAAAAATTAATTAGGAGAATGAGTACAGAAAAAACACGCTACAGTGATGCTGAACTTCAAGAATTCAAAGAGATTATTCTTGAAAAGCTTCGTATCGCAAAAGAAGAGCTTGCAGCTTTGACGTCTTCGCTGAGCAGTAGCAACGCCAATGGAACGGACGATACCGCGGGGACATATAAAACGTTAGAAGATGGTTCAGCGACGCTGGAAAAGGAGCAAACAAACCAGCTTGCTGCTCGTCAGAAAAAATTTATTGACAATTTGGAAGCTGCATTGGTACGTATTGAAAACAAAACGTACGGCATCTGCCGTGAAACCGGAAAGTTAATCCAAAAAGAGCGTTTAAAAGCCGTACCGCACACCACATTGAGCATTGAGGCGAAAAATAAACAATATTAACAATTGAGATAGCATGGAGATGTTCAAAATATTATATTTAAGCATCTCCATTTTTTTGTACTTATGAAAGGCTATAACCGACCACTCTTACTGATTGCTATTATCCTGTTTATCGATCAAGCATCCAAATTCTGGGTAAAACTCAATATGACCATCGGACAGGATTTTAATATCATTGGCAACAAGTTTCTCATCCACTTTATTGAGAATAACGGGATGGCTTACGGTATGGAATTTGGCGGAGAGTTCGGGAAGCTTTTCCTGACCTTGTTTCGAATCGTCGCGGTGATAGGCATCGGGTACGGTTTGCATTATATGGTTAAAAACAAATACCACCGGGGCTTTATCCTCAATGTCGCGTTGATATTTGCCGGTGCGTTGGGCAACATAATCGATTCCACTTTTTACGGCGTTATATTCAGCGAAAGTACGTTCTACGAAAAAGCTGTCCTATTTCCCGACGGCGGAGGATACTCCTCTTTATTTCACGGAAAAGTCGTAGATATGCTTTATTTCCCCTTAATCGAGGGTAATTTCCCCGATTGGTTCCCTATTTGGGGGGGAGAGCATTTCCTGTTTTTCCGACCTGTATTCAATATCGCTGACTCCGCCATCTCTGTTGGTGTATTCCTTATTCTCATTTTTCAGAAACGTTATTTCAAAGAGGAACACGTAGAAAAAGAAAGCGTGAACAGCGAAGTTTTAGAAGATTAAGTATCTTTGGGGCATGAAAAATAAAGCCCCATTTTCTTTTTATATAATAGCGCTACATTTTCTATTATTTATTCCCTTTCAATCTGTTTTAGCACAGATCAACCAAGAAAACCTAAAAAAACACATCTATTATTTAGCTGACGACAACATGAAAGGCCGCGGTACCGGTTCCAAGCAGGTCAAAAAAGCAGCAAAATATATCGAAAAGCATTTCAAACAATATGGACTAGAGCCAAAAGGAGAAAAAGGCTACCGTCAAACTTTCGAAGCAAGAGTACGTCGTGCCGTCGTGAACGACAGTATCCGCCAAGCAGACAACGTAATCGGTTACCTTGACAACGGTGCCCGATACACTATCGTTATCGGCGCACATTATGATCACTTAGGAGACGGACGTCAGGGAGGCTCGAAGGATTCGCTCGGCGTGGGCAAAATACATAACGGTGCGGATGACAACGCCTCAGGTGTTGCCGGTTTATTGGAGCTTGCCCGTCATTACAGCAGCAATGAGATAAAGGAACCCTTCGATTTATTATTTATCGCGTTTGGAGCGGAAGAACTTGGATTGGTAGGCTCCCGGTATTTTACTGAGAACCCTACGATTCCATTGGAAAACATCCATTGGATGTTGAATATGGATATGATTGGCCGATACAATGCCAATAATGGCCTTGCCGTTATTGGCTATGGAACCAGTTCGAAATTCCCGGTTATTTTTGACAGCATAACAAGCGATATCAAGTTTAACCTCAGCCGCGATGGAAATGGTGGATCCGATCAAACGTCCTTTTATAAAAAAAATATTCCCGTCTTGTTTTTTCATACCGGGGGGCATGAGGACTACCATAAACCGGGAGATGATCCGGAAAAAATTGACTACAACGCATTAGAATCTATCTTAAAACTGGAAGTTGATGTTATCGACAATTCCATGAAACAGGATAAAATGGATTTTCAATGGACAAACTAAAACAAACGATTCTTATTACGGGTGCAAACGGGTTTCTCGGACAGAAACTCATGGAGAAACTTGTCAACATGCAACACTACCGTGTCATAGCGACTTCTAAAAGTGAAAACCGAAATTTTATCCGCGAAGGCTATACTTACCGTTCTTGTAACTTTACCGATAGCGCTGCTCTCCGATCGCTATTGGAAGAAGTCCACCCCGATCATATCATCCATACCGCAGCGATGAGCAGTGTGGAGGCTTGCGAGAACGACCCTGCATTATGCGAAAAGGTCAATATAGAAGCCGTTTATCAACTAGGGAAATATTGCGCGCAATATGATAAGCACCTTGTCCATCTATCGACCGATTTCGTATTTGATGGGAAAGAAGGACCCTATAAGGAGGATCATAAGACAAATCCCTGTAACGCATATGGAAAAAGCAAAGCGGCCTCCGAAACTCGTTTATTATCCACCACTTGTCGTACCGCTATCCTAAGGACTATTTTAGTGTACGGTGTAAATGGGGATCCGAAACGTTCCAATCTGGTATTATGGGCGAAAGCACAATTAGAAAATAACAACCGCATCAATGTCGTAAGCGACCAATGGCGCATGCCTACTTTTGTAAACGATTTAGCGAATGCCTGTATCCTTGCCATAGAAAAAGAAGCAACTGGAGTATACCACATCTCTGGCGAAGAAATGATGTCCGTACTAGATGCCGTCTACTATATTGCAGATTTTTGGCAGTTGGATAGGTCGCTTATTAATCCCATCCGCGCCGTGGATATCGGACAGGAAAACAATCGTCCAAGAAAAACCGGTTTCATCCTCGACAAGGCAAAAACGGATTTAGGATATGCTCCTACTCCGTTTATAGAATCATTAAGGGAAATAGAACAGCAGTTCAGTTTTTATAACAAATAGACAAAACAACAACAAACGCATGAATAAAAAATTCGCAAAAGAATCCTATACGGAAATGAACGAACTCGTACTTCCCAACGACACAAACACGTTTGGCAATCTGATGGGCGGACGGTTACTCTATTGGATGGACATTTGTTCGGCTATGGCAGCCCAAAAGCACTCCAATAGCCCTGTAGTAACGGTATCGGTGGATAATGTTTCGTTTAAACGCTCCATTAAACTAGGCGAAGTGGTTACCATACAGGCAAAGGTTTCTCGCGCATTTAGTTCGTCGATGGAAGTACGCATGGAGATTTTTGCACATAACCTGCCGGAAGGAACACGCGTGAAAACCAACGAAGCCTACTACACGTTCGTTGCTATTGATGAACACACCAAGCCTAAAAAAGTCGCTGAACTTATGCCGGAAACGGAAGATGAAAAAAAGCTATTCGACGAAGCTTTACAACGTCGCGAGCTGCGATTGATCCTAGCAGGAAAAATGGAAATCAAAGATGCAAAGAGCCTGAAGCAGCTGATTAATTCCGCCGCGGCACACTAACTAAATCACCCGTTCCCCAATTCTACGATCCGGTCAAATTCTTCCGCTTTCAGCGGCATAACTGAAAGCCGGCCTTGGCGTACCAATGCGATATCCTGCAAGAGCGGATCAGCCTTTACCATCTCCAACGTTACAGGTGTTTTGAATGTTTCAACAGGCGCCAGGTCTACAACTACCCAGCGTTCGTCGTCTGTGGTCGGGTCTTGATAGAATTCTTTGACAACCTTAGCAACACCCACAACCTCTTTTCCTTCGTTGCTGTGATAAAACAACACCAAATCGCCTTTTTTCATTGCTTTAAGATTGTTTCGCGCTTGATAGTTACGCACGCCATCCCAAAACGTTTCTCCGTCTTTATTAAATTGTTCCCAGCTATATTTAAACGGTTCGGATTTTACTAAGAAATAGTTCATTTTTCCTCCTCCAATACTTCCATTTTTTCGGCAAAATGTGCACAGTAGTCCCGCAAGTCACCGATTACCTTATCTGCCATAGGATCTCCTCCCGACGCACGCAAGAAAGAATCGCCCAAAGTCTGCAACGTTTCATAGAAGAAACGCTTCATTTCATCGTAAGGCATATCCTTTGTCCAAAGGTCGATACGTAAAGAATTCTTATATTGTGCGTCCCAAAGAGCCAAGAACATCGCCTTTGAGGGCATTTCTTCGGAAGTTTCTCCGTCCGTTGACGACCAATCTATACGCTCCGGAATATTTTGTTCATCTAACGTGACATTTAGTTTTATTTCTGCTTGTTTCATATTTTCAATATCTTATAACTCCTCACATCACCTTTATAACCACCATCAATATCCCAACGACCAATATAAACGCAATCTGAGCAAACCATAACTTTTTCAGATCTTTAAAAATCATCCGAAACCCTAAATCTACCAGCGACAAAATTACACATAGTGCGATCAGCCAGTCCCATGAGAATGTCATTTCGGTGTCCAAATTCATTTCCGAAATTACCCAAACCAGCACACAGGCCAATGTGATATTTAAAGGCGTAAGCTTCATCAATTATTTTTTCCTGAATTTACTAGGTTTTCCTTTATGGCTCGTTGTTTTTCCTCTTGAAGCCTTTTTCGTTCGTCCATTATCTTTTGGCACATGCTTTTTCTCATGAAAAGCCCCTTTAAAATCCGGGTTTTCTTTTCTTTTTTGATTATCTATTTCACGTGCTATCGCTTGGCCTTCCTGAAAATCTGTTTTTTCGATAAAAACTCCATCAGGAATAGGATATACTGGGATTTTTTGCCGAATAAGTTTTTCGATCTTATCCAAGTAATATTTCTCTGCCGGATTACAAAACGTTATGGCGTCACCGTGATTAAACGCTCGTCCTGTGCGGCCAATCCGGTGCACATAATCCTCGATAACAATAGGCACGTCAAAATTAAACACATGACTTACGTTCGAAACATCCAAACCTCGAGCTGCGACATCTGTCGCAACTAAAATGCGAATGCTTCCTTCCTTAAAGGCGTTGATCGAATTTATACGTGTGTTTTGTCCTTTGTTCGCATGAATAACCCGTACCTGTTCCTGTCCATATTTCCGCTCCAGGTAATGGAAAACATTATCCGCAACCGTTTTTGTTTTGCAGAAAACGATAATTCGATGAAATGATTCATCATCTTTCAAAAGATGCTGCAGGAGATTGAGCTTAGTCTTTAAGTTGGGCACTTCGTAAAGCGCTTGGGTTACGGTCTGTGCCGGGGTCGCCTGTTCTGTCACTTCAATAACTGTCGGGAACGCGAGAAAGTCACCCGCTATCTTGCGGACGAGTTCACTCATCGTAGCGGAGAAAAGAAGGTTTTGCCGTTTCCGCGGTACGACTTCCAGTATCCGATGGATTTTACCGATAAAGCCCATATCCATCATTTTATCGGCCTCGTCCATCACCAAAAATTTCAAGGATTTGGTGTTAATATCACCTTCCAGATAAAGGTCAAGGAAACGTCCTGGCGTCGCTACAATGATATCGCATCCTTTTGCTAACTGCTCTTTTTGTGTTTTAGGCCCTAAACCTCCATATAACAACACGGTACGCAAATCGAGGTAAGTAGAAAACAAACGGATATGTTCGTCAATCTGCATCGCCAACTCACGCGTGGGAGATAAAATCAAAGCGCGGGGATCATTCCCTTGCGCGTATTTCAATTTCATGAGCATCGGCAACACGAAAGCAGCCGTTTTCCCTGTACCTGTTTGTGCAATTCCCATTACATCCTGCCCAGCAAGAATAGGTGTGATTGCTTTTTGTTGAATTTCCGTAGGAACAGTGTAGCCCGCTTCCACAATTGCATTTTGCAATTGCTTATTGAGCTTGAAATCTTCAAATGACGCCATTGAACAAAGATAGTAATTTCTGACTCCACTTTTGACCGCAAAAGTGGACAAAAACTCGCCACTTCGGATCTGATGTGGCCCTTTATGTTTAAAGAGAGATAGTGCAGAATAAATTGCCGTTTGCTACTTTGCAATAAATACGCCAACTTTGTCAATCAAAATTGGTTGAATATGAAGAAAATTTGGATTTTTATACTCCTTACCACGGTGAGTATGACCACGTTCGCTGACGAGGGAATGTGGTTTTTAATGCATTTAAAACGCCTGAATGAGGCGGATATGCAAAAAAAGGGGCTGAAGCTGACAGCCGAAGAAATATACAGCATCAATAATTCCTCCCTGAAAGATGCTATCGTACAGTTTAACGGAGGTTGTACGGCGGAAATCGTCTCGGGCAAAGGGCTCGTATTTACAAACCACCACTGTGGCTATGGCGCTATAGCGGAGCTTTCTTCTCCAGAGAATGATTATTTAACGAACGGATTTTGGGCAAAATCACTAGACGAAGAGTTGAAACCAAAATCTTTATATGTTCGGTTCTTCGTTCGCATGGACGACGTTACCAAACGTATTTTGAGTTTGGTAAATGACAACATGAGTGAAAAAGAGCGGGAAAAAATCGTTAACCAAGAGATCGCCAAAATCGAACAGGAGAACAGCGAAAATGGCAAATACATTGTTTCCGTTAAATCGTTCTACAATGGAAACGAGTATTATTATTTCGTTTACCAAGATTATCACGACGTACGTTTAGTCGGTACCCCTCCAAACAGCATTGGAAAATTCGGTGGCGACACGGATAACTGGGAATGGCCTAGACACACCGGTGATTTTTCTGTTTTCCGTGTATATGCAGATAAAGATGGTCATCCAGCCGATTATTCGGAAGACAACGTACCATTGAAACCTAGGCATTTCTTGCCTATCAGCATTAAAGGTTTTCAAGAAGGTGATTTCTCGATGATCTTGGGCTATCCGGGACGTACAAATCGTTGGATGCCTGCCGCTGGCATCGATCAAAATGTCGAGTATGCGTACCCCGCTTGGGTAGAGGCTTCTAAAGTAGGGATGGACGCTATGAAGAAACATATGGACAGCGATCAAGCGGTAAAGTTAAACTACGCGTCAACTTATTCCGGTGTTGCAAATTATTGGAAAAACCGCCAGGGAATGATTGACGCATTGACGAAACACCGTACTGCAGCCACCAAACGCAAGCAGGAAAAGAAATTTCAGAAATGGGCAAACAAAAAAGCTAATCGGGCTAAATATGGCGATGTACTTTCTGATATTAACGCTTACTATGCCGCGACCAACGAAAAGGCGAGACATGACAACTACCTTATTGGTATGCTCCGTTCCTCGACGTTTGCTCCGCTTCCTTACAGCTTGGGAAATGCTTTAAAACAGTATGCCGCTGCTAATGAAAAAGGACGTACGGACATGTCACCACGTCTGGAAAATGGAATTGCTGAAACCTTTGAGAATCTCTATCTTCCATTGGAAATTGATGTCTTGTCTGACGAATTGAACCTCTATGCTGCAAAAGCGGGAAATATCGCGCCTTATATACAGGAGCTCGCTTCCAAAAATAATGGCAATTTCAAAACAGATGTTCAGACAGCTTTCGACCAAAGTATTTTTGCTTCGACAGACAAACTGAATTCGTTTTTAGCCAACCCGTCAGTAGACGTGATTGATAACGATCCGCTTTACTTGATTTCCACCGCTTTAATGGATAAATACCGCGAAAGAACGCCGGAAATTGAAGCCCTAGATGACAAATTCCAGTCAGCTTACCGTAAATATATAGCTGGCACATTGGAGGCCAATCCGAAAGGAAAATACTATCCGGATGCAAATTCGACCTTACGGTTAACTTACGGAACCATCCGTGCTTTACCTAAGGATGCCCGTAATGATGCAAAAATTAACAACTACACGACCTTAAAGGGTACAATTGCAAAATACCAACCTGGTGACGAGGAGTTTGATCTGCCACAACGTTTGATGGACTTGTATGAAGCAAAAGACTACGGACGATATGCGGACAAAGACGGCCATATGTCTGTAAATTTCTTAAGCGATCAAGATATCACCGGCGGGAATTCAGGTTCTCCGGTATTAAATGGAAACGGCGAACTCATCGGCTTGGCTTTTGACGGAAATATTGAAGCCATGGCAGGCGACGTTATATTTGATCCGGTTTTACAACGTACGATATCTGTCGATATCCGATATGTATTGTTCATTATCGATAAATTTGCTGGCGCACAAAATATCATTGATGAACTGAAAATTGTAGAATAATACCGTCAAACGAAATTTATTTTTTGATTTTAATACAAAAATTGCACTTTACAACGTTGTTTTTGTATATTTAGCTTGTATTTTTAATCAGCTTAAAATATAATATTCATAAAAACTAAATTACTTTTTAAAAAATGGAAAACTACAACAAACTAAAAGACTTGGTAGCATCTATCGAAGCTGATGCAGACAAGTTCTACAACAATGGTAATTCGGCTGCAGGAACACGCGTACGTAAAGGTTTACAAGAAATCAAAACGTTAGCGCAAGAAATTCGTAATGAGGTAACTGCGAAGAAAAACGAAGGAAAATAATCCTTTCATATCGATGATTTAAAATAAAAATCCCGATTGTATCCAACCGGGATTTTTTATGCATGTAGACCTGTACTAAAGAAACATCGCTGCCAGTATCAGATTGAATTGTTGATCCGTCATCCAGCGTCCGAGGATATCCTTCAGCCTGCTTTGTGCTTCTTTACGTGTCATCGGTTCGTCTCTTTTTCTACCCACCGCCGTTTTCAAGGTAGGAGGACCGAACTTCACATCTGTTGCATATATATTAAAATGTTGTTCTGGCACCACTAATCCCAAAATCACCCCTGGAAGCCCATGTACGGCCCCCGGCCCTGCTGACGTCGGAATCTGGTCGGTATAGAAAGCAACTACATACACCGAATCCAAGGTAACGCCATTGGCTCTACGGCAATCATACCCTGCGATGTTACGATATTCGTTCGTAATCTTCCACTTTACTTGAAGCAACGAATCTTGAATAAGAACCGGAGATCCACCTAATTCAAAAGCGGATTTTAACGTGGATTTAGCCAAGTCTTGATAGAGGGTTTGTTGAAAGTCCAGCAAGCCCGACCTTAACAGATTGTTAATCATTGGTTCATAGGTACCAGGCACGCTTTCCATACTCATTTCGTTTCCACGAAAAGAAACTTTCTTTTTTAACACAGTCGTTTCGGATACCCTATCCAACAATTCTTGGTAATATGTCTTGCTGAAATTATCGTCTTTTAATGTAGAAATATGTCTTTTCAACAGATTCTTAACATGTACAGTCTTATCATACAGAATAGTACCTTCCGTTGGGAAATAAGCATGTTGTGCTTTTACCGATCCAACAGTGAAAACTGCAGTCATTATAACGAACAAATAAATTACTTTTTTCATTATTCTTTTCCTCCTTTCATCGATGTAAAATCCCAACTGACTTTCAGCATGAAATAGCGTGATATCGTATTATAGGTGTTTTGTGAGATCATACTGCCCGACTGGAATCTTCTGAACCCCTTATTCTGGTTGAAGATATCATTAACATATATATCCACCACGAGGCTTTCATCTTTTAAGAACTTCTTAGATATCCCCGGCTTGAATAACAAGAGTTCAAATTTCTCGTTGAGCGCTTTCGTTGGCGCTTCGTAATTATAGGTCATATCTCCATAGAAACTCAATTTCCACGGCAACTTCCACGAGTACCAAACATTCGTGCGATAAACAAACCCCGAACTATTTAACTCTGGCTGTAAGGAAGTTTCTAACAAACGCCACCCCGGGTGGAAACCGATATTGAAATCAATATTTTTGGTTGTATTCTTCGAGAGATTCAAACCAAAGGAGTAATCATAGTTTGTATTCTCGTTCAACTGTCCATTGATATAATTATAATCATTATTGTAGCTTCCGTTTCCCGAAATACGCGCTTTCAATTGTATTTTTTTGCTGACGTCGAAGCCTCCGCCGAACCATATCCGTCCGTTATTTGTTACGTATCCATCCAAATTTTCATAAAATAGTGTCCGTACCCCGTTTTCAATCTGCACATTCTGTTGAATAGCATTCCGGGTTTGCCGCCACTCTACATCCACATATAAATTGGTACCCTTCATCATATTATAGTTGCTGTAAAACATATTATATCGGTCATTACGCGCTGGAGTCAGACCTTCATTACCTACGACGATATTTAATGGATCTTGATTCTGCCGAAGCGGTTGGATCTGAGAGAGTGAAGGCAGTGTATTCGAATGATTATAGTGAAAACCGATCCTTTTATTACTACTTAAATTGTAACGTAACCTTGCCGACGGATTGTAAGTAAAAAAGTCACGGCTTGCGTTGAGGTCTTCGTAATTATTTTGCTGGAACATATCATCATTCCTAAAGTTATTCGTGAAATTAGCCTCGAATTTTTCCAGCTTATAGTTAAAGGCCACGTTAACCGCATTTCTTACGGTATTGAAATTAAAGTCACTACTAAATTCCTCATCAAAATCCGTATAGTTACCTTCACCATCGCTATTGTAGGAGGTATTGATGGCGTGCGCTCTAGACATATTATACTCATATCCGATAGAGGAATTCAATTTCGAAGTAATAGGTTCGGTATAGGTTAGCGAAGTGGTTATGCTATTCGATTGACGATCTATTTCTTTTTGTTGATCTGTGGGAACAGACACGACATTACCGCTGTTGTCTAACGTATCAAGGGTAGAGTTCAAAAAGCCCGACCCTTTGTTATCACTGACATTTCCACCAAACCGAAAGGATACCGACCGCCCTGTTTTTTTGAACCGTCGCGTAAGGTAACCTCGGTAGTTAAAATCCGTATTATCGGATATGGAACTCTCTGTTCTCTCATTACTATTCACAAAGTCACCATTTTCATCCCAAGAAGAAGCCTCTGTGCGGCTATTCGATTCTGATTTGCTTTTTGATGCTGATAGATTGATTGTAAGGGTGGTCAATGAATCTATTTTCAAGTCGTATTTCGTATTAAAACGATGTCTGCGTGCATCCGTTTCTCTATTGGATATACTGGATGTATTCAGTTCTTTATTATCCGGCAAACTATTCCTGGATAGGGAACTCTCTCCTACATCATTTTGGACCATGCCGTATTTATAGCTCCCGTTTAACTTGTGCTTATTTTCTTTCCAAGCATCCAGAAAACTGACGCCCGTACTCAACGCTTCGGGCCTACCTTTCCCATCCCAATAATCAAAGCTGTCGCCACTATATACCATATACATATCTCCTCCATCCGTCATTCCAGTCTCCATACTCGACATACCAAATTTCTCTGCTTCCTGCCAATTTAAGCTTAGATTACCGTCATTCGCGCCCATAAGATAGGCTCCAATTTTCTGGCTACCACTGAATTTGTTAAGGGCAAGCTTTCCTAAATAAAAATCGTCCGTACCTCCCGCACCCTCTACCTTACCAAACATTCCTTTTTTCGCGTCCTCCTTCAATTTAACATTGATGGTCTGTATACGTTGCCCGTCATCCACACCTGTACGCTCTGTTTCTTCGGATTTCTTCTCATATAATTGAACTTTGTCCACCATATCCGAACGGATATTGCGCGTTACCAATGTCGGATCATCACCGAAAAACTCCTCGCCATCCACAAGCACCTTTTCTACAGTCTTCCCCTGGGCGGTTATTTTACCATCCGCATCTACCGAAATACCGGGCAATACTTTCAATAAATCTTCGACCTTCGCGTTTTTCTCGACAACAAAGCTTGATGCATCGTATTCCGTGGTGTCTCCTTTTATCACAACAGGAATTTTACCCGTAACGATAACCTCTTCAATCAAATGGCTTACGCTCGTCAATTTTACATCGCTTAAATCTGTATCGCCATCGTCATCAATACGCTTATAATAATCGCCATATTTCGGATAACTTACAATCAATAGATACGGAATGGTGTCTGGCTTGGTTAAGTTGAACTTTCCGTTTTCGTCTGCCCTCGTGTGGTCCACCAAGATAGAATCCTTCGCCTGCAATAACATAATTGTAGCATTGACAAGCGAAGTTTGATCATTTTCATCCAGCACCCGGCCCTTGATGGTCGTTTGTGCCCCCAAATGCGTCAAGCAACCCAAAAAAAAGAGTGCAAAAAATATTATAAATTGTCCTTTCATTAAATTGGCAGCTAAATTCAAAACTCTAACAGATCTACGAAAATATCATAATTATACGATAATTTCTCTTTTTTCTAAAAATTTAGCATTTTCTTAACATCTTTCGCCTATGCTCGCGGTTGCATTTTTACTTATTTTTAAAGGCGTGCTTGCGCTCATTTAACATTCGGTTCGTGAATGCGACGCATTTTATTTACGTTTGTAAAAACACAACATTATGCAAACAATAAAAGAATATGTCCTGTCCAATAAGGATAGATTTTTAGAAGAATTATTCGCATTATTACGTTTCCCATCTATAAGTGCCGATTCCAAATACAAGGAAGACATCGTAAATACCGCCAACTTTGTCGCTGATAAGTTGAAAGAAGCGGGAGCTGACAAGGTAGAAGTTTGTCCAACAGCAGGTAATCCGATTGTTTATGGCGAAAAAATTGTCGACACGTCCCTTCCGACAGTTTTGGTATATGGGCATTATGACGTACAACCGGCTGACCCTTTGGATTTGTGGGATACCCCTCCGTTTGAACCTACTATCCGTGATGGAAAAATATATGCAAGAGGAGCCGCGGACGATAAAGGACAATTTTACATGCATGTCAAGGCATTCGAATACATGGTGAAAAATAATTCCTTGACCTGTAACATTAAATTTATGATCGAAGGCGAAGAAGAAGTAGGTTCCGCTAATTTAGGAACTTTTGTCAAAGAGAATAAAGAGCGTTTAAAGAACGATGTCATCGTCATTTCCGACACCTCTATGATCAGTCTTGAACAACCTTCGCTGGAAACGGGATTGCGAGGACTTTCGTATGTCGAAGTAGAAGTAACCGGACCGAACCGGGATCTACATTCGGGCGTCTACGGAGGTGGTGTAGCGAATCCTGCAACCATCCTTGCTAAACTCATTGCTTCCTTACACGACGAAAACAACCACATCGCCATTCCCGGATTTTATGACGACGTCGTAGACTTGAGCAAAGAAGAAAGGGAAGCTTTGAATAAAGCACCGTTCGATATCGAAGAATACAAAGCCGATCTTGGCATTAACGATGTGTGGGGAGAAAAAGGTTACACGACGATCGAGCGTACCGGAATCCGCCCGACACTAGAGGTAAACGGTATATGGGGTGGTTATATAGGAGAAGGTGCAAAAACCGTATTGCCCGCTAAAGCCTACGCTAAAATATCCATGCGATTAGTCCCTAATCAAAATTCGGAAAAGATCACCAACCTGTTCAAAAAACATTTTGAGGCGATCGCTCCCCCTTACGTGGAAGTAATGGTAACACCGCATCATGGGGGTGAGCCAGTAGTAACACCGACTGATAGTACAGCTTATCGAGCGGCCGAGAAAGCATTAGAAGAAGCGTTCAACAAAAAGCCTATTCCGACCCGCGGCGGAGGTTCCATTCCCATTGTAGCACTGTTCGAAAAAGAGCTGAACGTAAAGACCGTTTTGCTAGGCTTTGGACTTGACAGCGATAATCTGCACTCACCGAACGAAAAATACGGTATAGAGAACTATCTGAAAGGTATTGAAACTATTCCGTTATTCTTCAAATATTATGCTGAATTGAATAAATAGATTATAATTGTAGAGACGTAGCGTGCTACGTCTCTATGTATTAGGTATGACCGGAATCTTAAGAAGAATACATCTTTATGCATATTTTGCCTCTGTCCTATTTTTCTTTTCATTGGGCTATCCCCTTCTATTTTATTATGCTAGAAACCCTAAAAAGCACTACCGAAAATTGGTTTCATTTCGAAGATGGATCAGCTTAGCCGGTATCTACGCTGTCGGTATCCGCGTCCGTGTGACGTATGAAACGCCTATCGATTGGTCTCAAAACTATGTACTATGTGCCAACCATACTTCCTTCCTCGATATCACCATTTTAAACTATCTGTGTAAATCTCCTTTTTCCTTTATGGGGAAAATAGAATTGCTGAAAAACCCTGTTACGCGTATATTCTTTCAGACCATCGATATACCTGTTAAAAGAGACAGCAAGGTATCCGCCTTTAAAGCATATAAAAGGGCACTCGAGTTTCTCCAAGACGGTAAATCATTGGCTATTTTCCCCGAAGGTAGAATTGATAACGTTTATCCTCCCGTCCTGCACCGCTTTAAATCCGGCGCGTTCCGGATAGCTTGCGAAAACCGGACACCTATTCTCCCCATTGTTATTCAGGACGCTTGGCAAGTGCTTTGGGATGATGGAAAAACCTACGGTTCGAAACCCGGTGTCATTCATGTTAAGGTATTGGCCCCTATAGCTCCTAACGCCGAAGGTGGCGAAGCATTCAGCTCACTGGAAGCTGAAGTCTACCACAAAATGGACGAAGCATGGAACATCTGTAACAAATAAATTGTATCTTATCCCTCACTTAACGCGAAACGCATGGAAGAGCATTATTTAATTCAAATAGAAGATATTGGAAGAGAATACGTCATCGGGGCGGAAAGGATTCACGCACTGAAGTCGGTATCCTTAAATATAAAAAAGGGAGAGTTCGTTGCCCTGATGGGCCCCTCTGGCTCTGGAAAATCTACTTTGATGAATATTTTAGGCTGTTTGGATACACCGACTAAAGGACAATATATACTAAACCGCATTAACGTCTCCGAGATGAGTGAGAACGAACTGGCGGAGGTTCGTAACAAAGAAATCGGTTTTGTTTTTCAAACGTTCAATCTCCTACCGAAAAATTCGGCACTGGAAAATGTGGCTCTTCCCCTGATTTACGCCGGTTACAGTAAAAAAGCGCGAGAAGAAAAGGCATTGCAAGCTTTAGAAAACGTGGGACTGGGAAACCGTGTCGACCATAAACCTAACGAGCTATCAGGCGGACAACGGCAACGGGTAGCTGTAGCACGCGCTCTCATTAACGACCCCTCTATCATTTTGGCCGACGAACCTACCGGGAACCTAGACACTAAAACATCCATTGAAATCATGGGCCTGATGGAAGATATACATGCAAGAGGCAACACGATTATTTTGGTAACCCACGAAGAGGATATCGCACAACATGCACACCGCATTGTTCGTATGCGTGACGGACTCGTTGAGGATGATTATCCTAACCCGGACATCAAGTCTGTACATCCGAGACTCGATGCACTCAAAGAAAAAGGGTCTGATTTTGAAAATATATAATTTTATTTAACTGTACCACAATCAATTACATTACAACTGAATTAATAACAATCGTTTGACTTGATTTAGTGGATAATAATGTTATTTTTGCGAAAAAAAGGGATTCACTAAATAGTTAGATATATGTATTGGACACTAGAACTTGCTTCACATTTGGAAGACGCACCATGGCCAGCGACTAAGGATGAGTTAATTGACTATGGTATTCGTTCCGGGGCTCCAGTTGAGGTCATTGAAAATCTCCAAGCCTTGGAGGATGATGGGGAGCCTTACGAGAACATCGAAGAGATTTGGCCCGACTATCCGACAAAAGACGATTTCTTCTTTAACGAAGACGAATATTAAAAGGAGAAGGTATTAATCCTTCTCTTTGAAAAGCGGTCTTACCTAAAAAGTACGCTTTTTATGCAAAAGATATTATTACAAGGTTTTTTTCTTCTTTTTTGTTCAATTCAGCCCGTTATAGCACAAACCTCTGAAACAACCGCACAAGATGATATTGCTCTTATAAAAGATTTTATCTTTGATATAGCGGACGAAACACAACGCCCGGACCTCATTTTAAGCAGGCATGTATTATTGGAACAGACGGAAACAGATGAAGAATACGACTATTTGGAAGCCAGTATAGAAGAAATACGGATTAATCTACAACCGAAAAACCTGAATGAAATAGAATACCTCCCTTTTCAGGCATTGTCCAAACGGGAAACCAGAGATATCGATCCCGAGGGAAAACCTACAGATAAAATGTACTTCTTGCGCTACCGTAACCGGCAGATGTTAGCTATCTATATCGCACAGAACAAAATAGCATCTTTCACCCTTGTATCGAAAGGCAACAAAGCACATTTTGTGACATATTAAAGTAGCTCGTAAACATCTTTTTGAACAATTTTTACATTTTTTCTTGCATTTGATTAACAAATATTAGACATTTGCTATTGGATAGTGATAAAAATGAAACTTAGTATTGTAAATAAAGCTTGGTGGTGGCACAACAGTTAATGTTGTGGCAAAAACCTATTGCTTGAAATTTTTACATCAAAAGATAGTGGGCTTGCCTAAATTAGGCAAGCCTTTTTTTGTAGACTTTTGTCCTGGATAATATGAAAGAAATACTAGCTCATTTATTTGAGTATAAAACATTCACAACAGAAGAGGCATACAGCATTCTTACGAATATCGCAACTGGGAAATATGACCCACACCAAATAGCGGCTTTTATGACCACCTATGGCATGCGAAGCATACGTGTAGAGGAACTTAGCGGCTTTCGCAATGCGATGTACGACCTCTGCCAAAAGGTAGAATTTGCTGGGTATGACTTAATTGACCTATGCGGTACAGGTGGTGATGGTAAAAATACCTTCAATATTTCCACATTGGCATCCTTTGTTGTCGCAGGAGCGGGCTATCACGTGGCAAAGCACGGCAATGTGGGTGTTTCTTCGGGATGTGGCTCCTCCAATGTCATGGAATATTTGGGCTATACGTTCACCAACAATCAGGATGAACTTCAACGTCAATTAGATGAGGCTCGTATCTGTTTCTTGCATGCTCCGCTTTTTCACCCTGCAATGAAAACAGTTGCACCGATCCGAAGGGCATTGGGAGTCAAAACATTCTTCAATATGTTAGGTCCGCTTACCAATCCCACTAACCCTAAATTCCAGGCGGTGGGTGTATTTAGCTTGGAACTCGCCCGTCTGTACAATTATCTCTATCAACAAACATCCAAGCAGTATAGTGTTATCCATGCGCTCGATGGCTACGACGAAATATCGCTCACGGGCGATTTTAAAATTATCGATAATCAAGGAGAGAAATACATGAAGGTAGAGGATCTCGGTTTTTCGCCGATAACCCCGGCAGACCTCGCAGGAGGAGACACCGTGGAAGACGCCGCTGCTATCTTCCATCGCATAATCAGCGCGGATGGCAATGACAAACAAAATAATGTGGTACTGACGAATGCCGCTTTCGCTATCAAAACAATACATCCTGAAAAAACATTCGGAGATTGTTATTACGAAGCCGAATCATCCTTGCTGGGAAAAAAAGCATGGCAAAGTTTCCGTAAATTGATTTCCGCATAACATGAACGATCTAAAAATAAAAGTATGTGGCATGCGCGAGCCAATAAATATCCAAGCTCTTGCCTCGTTTCCCATCGACTATATGGGGTTTATCTTTTATGAAAAGTCAGCCCGCTATATAGCAGAGCTTCCAACCATTTCCATTCCTGATCGAATAAAGAAAACGGGCGTATTCGTAAATGCGGAAAACACGTATGTTGACCATATCATTGCGCAGGGGTTGCAGGCTGTACAATTACATGGACAAGAGTCCCCCGTGTTCTGCCAAGAGGTAAAAAAAGCGTGTGTTGAGGTTATCAAAGCATTTGGAATCGGCGCCGATACACGGTGGGAAGCCTTGGCACCCTATGTAGGGATCGTTGATTACTTCCTGTTTGACACCAGCAGCCCACAACATGGGGGGACGGGCCGCACCTTTGATTGGGGATTATTGAAAAACTATCCTTATGACGTTCCCTATTTTTTAAGTGGTGGGCTCGACCTCACCAATATTCCAAGTGCACTCACGATCACAGACGAACGCTTGGTCGGTCTTGACATCAACTCAAAATTTGAGGTAAAACCGGGATTAAAAGACATTGACAAATTAAAGCAAGTATTGAAAATAATCAAACATGAGCAAATATAACGTAAACGAAAAAGGATATTACGGCCCATTTGGAGGCGCTTATATTCCCGAAATGTTGTATCCAAATGTCGCGGAACTCCAAAAAAAATATATGGAGATTATGCAAGAAGAGAGCTTTCAACAACAATTTCAGGAATTGCTGAAAGATTATGTAGGACGCCCTTCGCCTTTGTATCTTGCCCAACGTTTATCTGCACGATATGGTGCGAACATCTTCCTAAAAAGGGAAGACCTGAATCATACAGGAGCACATAAAATTAACAACACCATCGGGCAGATCCTCTTGGCTGAACGGCTAGGCAAAAAACGGATTATCGCAGAAACAGGAGCAGGCCAACACGGTGTCGCCACAGCCACGGTATGTGCATTAAAAGGATTAGAATGTGTGGTTTACATGGGCGAGATCGACATCCAACGGCAAGCACCCAATGTGGCCCGCATGAAAATGATGGGTGCCACTGTCATTGCGGCGCAATCTGGAAGTAAAACCTTGAAAGATGCCACCAATGAGGCTCTACGCGACTGGATAAATAACCCTGTAGACACGCATTATATTATCGGCTCGGTGGTGGGTCCTCATCCCTACCCTGATTTAGTCGCACGATTTCAATCTGTCATATCTGAAGAAACAAAAAAACAACTCGCTGAAAAAACAGGCAATGGTCTCCCCGACTATGTGTTGGCTTGTGTAGGTGGCGGATCAAATGCAGCGGGAATGTTCTACCATTTTTTGGAAGATGAGCAGGTGCAACTTATCGCCGTGGAAGCTGCCGGACATGGTGTAGACAGTGGTGAATCCGCTGCTACAACCGCATTAGGTAAAGAAGGTGTACTGCATGGAAGCCGTTCTATCCTCATGCAAACAGATGATGGACAAGTCGTCGAACCCTATTCTATTTCTGCGGGATTGGATTATCCGGGTATTGGCCCTCAACATGCATGGTTATATAAAAGTGGTCGTGGAAAATATGTCAGTATTACCGACGACGAAGCAATGCAAGCCGGATTGTTACTTACTAAACTGGAAGGTATCATACCCGCAATCGAAAGCTCACACGCCTTAGCCTATTTAGAAAAGATGACTTTTCAAGGTAATGAAAATGTCGTCATCTGTTTATCGGGACGTGGAGATAAGGATTTGGACAACTATATGAAATATTTTGGATTTTAAACACTATGCAAGCACAAGATATATTTAAAAACAACGCATCAAAAGGATTACTATCCATTTATTATACAGCAGGATATCCGAACTTAGACAGCACAATTGCTATTGCCGAAAAATTAGAACAGGCGGGTGCAGATTTCTTGGAAATTGGCTTTCCTTATTCCGACCCTGTGGCAGATGGACCTGTTATCCAACATAGCTCGGAAGTCGCCCTAAAAAACGGCATGACGCTTCAACTGCTTTTTCAACAATTGGGTGAGTTAAGATCACGCGTATCCATCCCCATTTTTTTAATGGGATATTTTAATACCGTTTTACAGTACGGCGTAGAAAACTTTTGTAAATCTTGTCAGGAAGTAGGTGTGAATGGCGCTATTATTCCTGATTTACCCATATATGAATACGAGGACCTGTATCAAGATATATTTAAGCAATATGGCATCAGTAATATCTTTTTGGTGACACCACAGACATCCTACGAACGGATACGAAAAATAGACAATCTTTCCAATAGCTTTATTTACCTTTTATCGTCCAATGCGACTACAGGCAAAAACCTGGAAGTGGGCGAACAAGCAGAACAATATTTTCGACGTTTGAAAGATATGGATTTAGGGAATCCATTGGTCATTGGTTTCGGAATCTCAGACAGGGATACATTCCGGAAAGCCACCAATTATGCAAAAGGAGCTATTATCGGCAGTGCATTTGTTAAATTATTGTCGGACAATGACTATATGGATAAAATAGAGCCTTTCATTAAAGGTATCAAATCGTAAAACATCCTAAGGCTCTTTTACGTACCTCGAGTATACTTTGAATATACCGATAGCGATTAACAAGAGCGATGCCGCTAAAGAGAAAAGAACCCTAGGCTCAGACATTAATTGTTCCATATCGATTAGTTTATGATGTTTTAAATTTAATATCTTCTTTACTTAAAAACAATACCTACATTTATTTTTTGCGTTTTTTAGCAAAAGATTTTAAAAATCTTTTGCTTACCTTTGTTTTTAATGAGAGCATTCTTGTCGAGCATAGTTTTATTCTTTTACACATTAACGTGTACAGGAGCTACTATCTATATGCATCAGTGTCATGGAGGCTCGATGGTTATGCTACAGGACAAGGCTGGTGAACATCATCAAAATTGTTCTATATGTCTAGATCATGGACATGAAAAAGAGTCACCTTCATCCCATGTTTGTGACGTGGATAAGGACGATTGTTGTAGAGACATTAAAATAGACTTAAAGAAAGGACAAGAAGAGGTTGAAAGTACACCTTCTTCCTTTAATTTTATGACACTGTCGCCAGCTACGCTCTCAATCATTTGGCTAGTTGTTTTTCAGCCACATTATGACACGCAAAAAATAAACACCGGATCTGATCAGCTCCTTCTGACAACACGATCCAAGCCGACCTACCTCCTTCATTGTAACTTCCGAATTTGATTTTCGCTGTTAAGGATTAAAACGACTATTTATTCCCCTTCCGCTCAAGGAAAAGGAATATGAGTATCATTTATTTAACAGTAATCAAATGACAAAATATAATGAACAGCATATATAAAGGATTTATTACCTTACTTTTTATCAGTATATATACAATCGGCTTAGCCCAACAGGATAGCACAATCACCTTTGAAGTAGCGGGAAATTGTGCAATGTGTAAACAACGGATCGAGAAAGCAGCGAAAATAGACGGTGTTTCCCAAGCCACATGGAACGCCCAAGATGGCATGGCGACCGTGGCCTTCAATTCAAATGTTACTTCCTCCAAAAACATTAAACAATCGATTGCCGACGCTGGGCATGATACCGACGAGGCAAGAGCAAAGCAAGAGGTTTATGAAAAACTTCACCAATGTTGTTTATATGAACGTCTCGGTGAGGAAAACGATGATCACGAACAAGACGACCACCATGATCACGACCACATTATACGTGGAGTGGTCGTGCAAGAAAACAACCGGGGCGACTTAACGCCAATTCCAGGTGTGAACGTACATTGGCTCGAAAATAAAACAACACAAAAGCAGAGTAATGAAGAAGGTGTGTTTGACATTAAACACGAAAAAGGTTACAGAAATCTCGTGGTGGGCTATGCCGGTATGCAACCCGACACTATAGAAGTAAAGAATTTACATGAGATATTAGTCATCCATGCGAAAAACAACGTTTTAGGCGAAGTGGTGGTTTCCCGAAGGCAGCGCACGGCTTATGTCGATAAATTAAACGCAAACCGTGTAGAGACGATTACGGCAAGAGAACTATTTAAGGCCGCTTGTTGTGATCTTAGTGAAAGTTTTGAAACCAACGCTTCGGTGGATGTCGTGGCAAGCGATGCGGTGACAGGTGCAAAACAAGTACAACTATTGGGCTTAAGCGGTATTTACACCCAATTAACGGTCGAGAATCTTCCTGGTCCCCGAGGATTCGCATCCCCCTTGGGTTTAAATAGCATGGCTGGGCCTTGGATAGAAGCCATACATATCAGTAAAGGTATGGGATCGGTGGCAAATGGCTTTGAAAGTATGTCGGGACAAATCAATGTTGAATTAAAAAAACCGCATAACACAGATCGTCTCTATTTTAATGCCTATGCTAATAACATGGGCCGTACCGACGTCAATTTAAACCTAGCGCAAAAAATAAATGACAAATGGTCTATAGGCCTCTTGTTACATGACAATTTCATGTATAATAAGACCATGAATTTCAGCAACAACGGTTTTAGAGATATGCCTGTTGGCAATACTTTTTCGGGTATCAACAGGTGGCATTATGAAGATGGCAAGGGCTTAATTGCACAGTTTGGCATCAAGTATTTAAGTGACGACCGTACCGGGGGACAAATCGATTTTGATAAAAAAACCGACAAGTTGACCACCAATCGTTACGGATTGGGGTTCGATATTGACCGCGTGGAAGGTTTCGCTAAAATTGGCTATGTTTTCCCAAGCAACAAACTCCGCAGCATAGGCTTACAACTCTCCGGATCACATTTCCGTCAAAACAGTTTTTTTGGTTTAACGACTTATGATAACGAACAAAATAGCGGATATGCCAACCTACTTTATCAAGATGTGATAGGCAATGTAAACCATAAATACAGAGCCGGATTATCCGTGTCATATGACAAATACAACGAAAACATCCTCGCATACGACTTTCGCCGAACGGAAACCGTCTCAGGGGCATTTCTTGAATACACCTACGCTCCTAGCGAGAAATTAGATGCCGTATTGGGTCTACGGCAAGACTACAATAGCATTTACGGCTGGTTTACCACACCGCGGGCGGTGATTCGCTATGCGCCCACCGACGTGACTACATTCCGATTAAGCTCTGGAAGAGGACAGCGTACCGCCAATATTTTCGCGGAAAACTTAGGCATGTTTGCATCTAGCCGCGCAATAGACTATGAAGATCTCGTCACCAATGACGGTACAGCTTACGGACTGAAGCCAGAGGTATCTTGGAATACAGGACTTACTTTTGATCAAGATTTCCGATTATTCGGTAGGGAATCGGGGATATCATTCGAACTTTACCATAACAGTTTCACCAATCAGGTGGTTGTAGATTGGGAAGATCCCCGGACTGTGTCTTTCTATAATCTAGACGGAAAATCATACTCCAACAGTTTACAAGCAGAATTTCGGTTTATGCCGATGCAGCATTTTGAAACCAGAATGGCTTACCGGTTGTTGGATGTTCAAACGGACTACATCGATCGAGGGCGTCTCCAAAAACCATTGACAGCTAAGCACCGTGGATTCATTAATATGGCTTATAACCTACATAGTGGGTGGAGTTTCGATTATACGTTGAATGTGGTTGGCAAAAAACGCTTGCCATCTACCGTAGATAATCCGGTCGACTATCAATTGGCTGCCTATTCCGACTCCTACGTTACCATGAACGCCCAAATTAGCAAAAGCTTCGGTGCAGATAAGAACTTCACCGTATACTTTGGAGGGGAAAACCTGACGAACTTCTACCAGAAAGATCCAATTCTAGCGTTCGAAGAACCTTTTGGAAATCATTTTGACACCAACCTGTTGTGGGGACCTTTAACAGGCCGGATGTTCTATACGGGGATACGATATCATATTAAGTAATATACATAGGGGCAGTTTTCTTTGCCCCTATAATTTTTTCATTTCCTGATACAGCCGCGCCGTCGGCAGTCCCACCACGTTTTCATAGGCGCCTGTGATCGATTTTATCCCCACCAATCCTATCCATTCTTGGATACCATACGAACCTGCTTTATCAAAAGGGTGATATCTTTCCACATAAAAAAGAATTTCTTCCGTTGACAGGGGATAAAATTCCACCGTGGTTTCTTCAACAAAACAATGCCGCCTCCCTTGATACTGCAAGGCCACACCGGTCAATACGAGGTGACGATTGCCTTGTAATGTGGTCAACGTCTCCAATGCCTCTTTGTGATCGCGGGGTTTTCCCAAGATCTCATCTTTGTGTACAACAATCGTATCTGCGGTAATAACCAACGTGTCGCGGAACAAGACGTCATCAAAGCCTAGAATCTTATTGGTGGCAATGTGCTTAACGATCTCTTGGGGTGACTGCAGTTCGCCATAACCTTCATCCGTCTCTTTGACGATGACTTGGAAATCAAATCCCATTTTCCCTAGGAGTTCTTTGCGTCTGGGCGATTGCGAACCCAAAATAATGGGGATATTTTTGAATTTATTTAACGACATTATATTAAACACTTTTTACCGTGGCGTCCTCGTACCATTTTTTTTGTAGCTTCAAAATCTTTTCGATGACATCCCGTACACAACCTTCCCCCCCCCTCTTCGGGGAGACGTACCGAGATACGGCTTTTATCTCCTCTACTGCATCTTGTGGGCACATCGGTAGTCCGACTTCTTTTAAACACTTTAGATCTGGCATATCATCTCCCATGAAAGCTACATCTTCCAAGGCCACATCGTAACGGCGAATAACTTCCTGTAGGAGCGTCAGCTTGTCCGCGACGTCAAGATAAACATCTTCTACTCCCAGCCCGCGGAGTCGATGGAATATGCCCGTCGACTTTCCCCCGGTGATAGCCAGGATACGAAGCCCGCGTTTAATGGCCAACTGTATGGCGTACCCATCTTTAACAGAGAACCGCCTCAATTGCTCACCTTCCTCTGTTACAAGTACCGAGCCGTCCGTGAGCACCCCATCTACATCCAAAACGAGAACTTTAATGTGTGCAAACCGTTGTAATATCATAGAACATTGATTAATTAAGTCAATTTTTTATCAAAAAGAGTCATAACATCAGAGATTTGTCAGATGTTAGTTACATAAGCAACTATACCTACCTAAACCTTGACAAATATGATTTTTCGACGTACTTTTGTACTGTAATCAATGCGAAACATCAGCGATTACAGTATAAAATTGTCTTTTCATAATTTAGGTTTATAATTGGTTAGTAGCAAACCCTGGCGCCCATCGCCAGGGTTTTGTTTTTAGAACAATTCGCTTTCGTTATGGCTTCCCCTTGCCTCCCGACGTTGGTTTAGAAATGGAAGAGCGCATTTCTGTATCCGCCTGCATATTTTGCATTTTATAGTAATCCATAATACCCAAATTTCCACTTCGGAACGCCTCAGCCATTGCTAATGGAACCTGCGACTCTGCTTCGATAACTTTCGCTTTTGCTTCCTGCGCCTTCGCACGCATTTCCTGTTCGGTAGCTACTGCCATTGCCCGACGTTCTTCTGCTCGGGCATTTGCCACTTTCAGATCCGCTTCTGCTTGATCTGTTTGCAACTTCGCACCAACGTTTTCGCCGATATCGATATCGGCGATATCAATGGATAAGATCTCAAATGCTGTTCCTGAATCCAAACCTTTAGAAAGCACGGTTTTAGAGATATTATCGGGATTTTCCAATACTTGTTTATGGTCTATAGCAGATCCAATGGTCGTCACAATCCCCTCTCCTACCCGGGCTAATATGGTTTCCTCTCCTGCTCCACCAACCAGCTGATTGATATTGGCCCGTACGGTTACCCGCGCTTTCGCAATGAGTTGTATACCGTCCTTTGCAACCGCCGCAACAGGTGGTGTATTGATGACCTGCGGATTCACGGACAGCTGTACAGCATCAAAAACGTCCCGACCGGCTAGATCGATAGCAGTGGCTAACTTGAAATCAAGCGGAATATTCGCTTTGTCCGCAGAAATAAGCGCTTTGATCACTTTATTCACATTGCCGCCGGCAAGATAATGGGTTTCGATTTCATTCGTAGAGATACGTAATCCAGCTTTGGTCGACGTAATCATCGCATTGGTCACCAACGACGGTGGCACTTTCCGCAGACGCATCAACACTAAATTTAAAAGACTGATTCTTACATTGGAAAGTTGCGCCGTAAACCAAAGGTTCACCGGCAACAGGTATATCAGTACAAAAAAGGCAACAACTCCTCCGACAATAATTAAAATTAAGCTAATTTCAGGTCCCATACGTTATAATATTAATTTAAGTAACTCCTTAAAGATATTATTTTATTTCGCATTTTAAACAACTTAATTGATAATAGTGGACACAGACTGTACAAGGGTTGGACACTTGTTAACGTGTCACCTCATAAATTATTTTTAGATATAGCCATCTTTCTATCAGTCAATTGCTATTTTTGTACCAACGGGCATCTATCTAAGAGAAAAGCATTTAGGACGTGAATAGAGGTTCGATGATTGTTTAAATTGCCCTTTAAGATACGATGCGGATAGTCAAATGAAAAAAAATGTAGGCCTGAAATGGCAATTGTTCATCGGCATAACACTAACCTATATCTTAATTATAGGTGCTGCCCTATACTTCTTCAACGGAATCGATAAACAGATTGAAAAATTTAAAGGCGTCGGCTCAAAAATACAAGGTCAGATAAACTCCGTGCATGAATTTGACAGCGTTGTCAATGGGCTCAACCAATCGGCAGATGTTCTGAAAACTAGAACCTATATATTGATAGCTTTTCTGATGCTTGTCCTCTTGTATATCCTGAATAGGATAGTAAAAACTATACGAGAGCTTAGGCAGCGTTCTAAAGAGACCCATTTGTTGAATAAGGAAATCCAAGCGGCTCAAAAAAAGATCGAAGATAGTAACTGGGTGCTAAGCGAATCCAGCAAACTTAATGAGCGGATCAGTGGCGTGGACGACGACAATAAGATTGCGCAGATTGCTTTTAACACCATTTTGGAAGCCATCGAACCACATGCTGCAGCGATATATATAAGAAAAGTACATTCGTACGAATATGAACTAAAGCAACACATTGGCGTAGATAGCACATCCAAACTGCCGGAGTCCTTTCTGGAAGGTGAAGGCTTGTTAGGGCGTGTTGCAAAAAAGAGGAAACTACAGGTTATCCATGAAAATGTGGAGAAATACTCAGCTCCTCCAGTTCATTGAGTTCAAATCAAGTTCAGACTATCCTTTTAATTCCTTTTGTAGAAGATAGTCGAACATTGGGCGTACTTGAAATCGAAGGTAACTATACTGATGATGTCCTGCCGAGAATCAAAGGTTATATAGAACGTATTGCGCGCGTTTTAGCCATCGCTATAAAAAGCGGGCAGGCGCATATGTTGGTAGAAAATCTTTTGGAAGAAACGCAACAACAAAAGGAGGAGTTGGAAGCACAGCAGGAAGAACTGCGTATTACCAACGAAGAGCTCATCTATAAAACGAATTTATTGGAAGCATCGGAAGAAGAGCTACGTGTGTAACAAGAAGAACTGCAACAAGCCAATACCGAATTAGAAGAAAAAGCCAAACAACTAACGTCACGCAATGAAGAACTGAACGCGGCGCAGAAAACTGTGGAAGAAAAAATCAAGGAGGTAGAGCTTGCCAGCAGGTATAAATCGGAATTTATGGCAAACATGAGCCATGAACTTAGAACGCCACTCAATAGCATTTTAATTTTAGCCAAACTCTTACAAGATAATAAAGGGGAAACGCTCAATGCCGATCAAGTCAAATATGCTTCTGTTATCCACAGTGCGGGCAGTGACTTGCTACAGCTTATCAACGAGTTATTAGATCTTGCAAAAATTGAAGCGGGGAAAGTCGAACTCAACCAAGATATTATCCGTACACAGGAATTTGCAGACAACATCGAAAGTTTATTTGCCACTGATGCACAAAAAAAAGACATACAATTCGACATCACTATCCATGAGGGGGTCGCTCTAACCTTTGTCTGTGATGATTATAGGTTAGAGCAGATACTAAAAAGTTTCCTTTCAAATGCCTTCAAATTCACGGATAATAAAGGAAAGATCAGATTAGCCATTACAAACGATAACGACTACTTGAAATTTGCCGTTTCGGACACCGGGAAAGGTATATCCAATGAAAAACAGCAGTTGATTTTTGAAGCGTTTCGCCAGGAGGACGGTTCTACGAGCCAAAAATACGGAGGCACGGGTTTAGGCTTATCCATCAGCAGAGAAATCGCTATATTATTGGGAGGGCATATCTCCTTAACTAGTGAAATCGATAAAGGGAGTACATTTACGCTAACCATCCCTTATCAAGCAAACGAAAAGAACGCCACATCGCTTAGGCAACAATTGACAATAAATACGGTCGCCGATTTAGAAGCAAAAGATATATCCGCTCCCGAGACCACGCCGATCCCTACCGCAGCAAAGCATGAAAATGGCCCGGACGCAACCCGCACGTTACTCATCGTGGAGGATGATATTAATTTCGCTGAAATTTTACGTGAATTTGCCGAACTATATGGCTTCCAGGTCATGTTAGTACACAACGGTGTCGACGGCATACAAAAGGCACGGCAATTTAAACCACAAGCCATGATATTGGATGTGATGCTGCCAATATCGGACGGTTGGGAAGTACTGCGCACGCTAAAAGCGGATCCCGAAACCAAGCACATTCCTGTCCACATGATGTCCGCAGCCACTTTCAACCAGCGCGAGTTTATCGAAAAAGGCGCTATTGGTTTCCTATCGAAACCCGTTTCTGAAGGTGCATTACGAAAAGCCTTTGAAAATATTCAGCTTAATATTAATAAGGAAATCAAAAAAGTATTGTTGGTCGAAGACCAAGAATTTCAGAGTGATGTTATAAAATCGGCATTTGCTGAACACAACATTAATGTTATCCAAGCGTTCTCGGCGAAATCTGCCCTCAGTAAACTCCAAGAAGAACAAAGTATCGACTGTGTCATACTGGACATCAAACTTCCCGATGCGAACGGGTTGGATGTTTTAGACCAGATTAAGTCTATCCCGTCCTACGCTGATATACCTGTTATTATTAACACCGCCTATGATCTTTCAACTGAACAGATATAGCACATCAGGCTGCATACCAAGGCCATGATACTTAAGTCTAGCAAAAGTAATAACCGATTGATAGACGAGGTTACTTTGTTCCTAAATAAAATAAGCTCAGACGATTATACACCTATAAAGAATATTGACAAACTTAAAAAGAATAATCAGCAATCTGGTAGTCTTGAGGGGAAAAAAGTATTGATTGCCGACGATGATATGCGCAACGTTTTCGCCTTAACCACTACACTTCAAGAGTATAATATGGAAATCGAAATCGCCAATAATGGCATAGAAGCAGTAGAGATCGCCAATAATAATATCGGAAAGATCGATATTGTTTTGATGGATATCATGATGCCGGAAATGGATGGTTATGAAGCGATAAAGAAAATTAGAAAGCATAAACAAAACGCTAATCTGCCTATTATTGCCGTTACGGCAAAGGCCATGCAAGGCGATAGGGAAAAATCAATACAGATTGGTGCAAGCGATTATATTAGCAAACCGATCGACATTGACAAATTAATATCGTTGATGCGTGTATGGCTAAGTTAACATCCACCCACATCAGTTTTCAGGAACTTCAGGACATTGTAGAGTTAGTGGGTAAAGTCTCTGGTTTTAATTTAATGGGTTATAGTAAATCTTCACTAAAACGCCGTATCCAGCGTGTGATGGATATAGAGCAGATGGATGTCGTAGATTTGAAAAATGCTATTATCAATGTGGAAGGTTTTCACACATATTTAATGAACGAAATTACCGTTAACGTAACGGAGATGTTTCGGGATCCGCTCTATTATAACGCTTTACGTAGCAACGTTTTCCCCTATCTTGAAACCTTTCCCCGCCTCAAGTTATGGAGTGCAGGATGTTCCACGGGAGAAGAGGTGTATTCCTTAGCTATCATGTTGACGGAGGCGGGTTTATACAATCGTAGCTTCATCTACGGTACGGATGTAAATAGCATCGTGCTCGAAGTTGCAAAAAAAGCAATATATCCACTTAAAAACATCAAATTATACACCGCTAACTACAATGCCACAGGCGCATTCAATAGTCTATCAGATTATTACACAGCCATGTATGATGCGGCTATCATCCGTACTGATATTCGGAAGAACATACTCTTTTCCCAACATAACCTTGCTACAGACTATGTGTTTAATGAGTTTCAGTTCATATCCTGTCGGAATGTGCTTATTTATTTCGATTTAGAACTTCAAAACCGCATATTTCATCTATTTTACGAATCCTTAAGCAAGTTTGGCTTTTTATGTCTTGGCACAAAAGAAACATTGTTCCATCATGAAATCATGTCTAAATTCAAGGTGATAAACAAAAAGTTTAACATTTATCAAAAAATAATATGAAGCCTGTTAATCTTCTCATTTTAGATGACAAGGAAGAGAACATCATCAGTTTATCTGCATTACTTTCGGAAGTCGAACACATCAACATCATCAGCTCAACTGATCCGAATGAAGCACTGAAGATCTGTTGGAAAAACGATATCGCGATTGCTTTGGTAGATGTGCAAATGCCTGAAATAAATGGCTTTGAGTTTGTTTCACTACTGAAATCAAACCCGAAGACCAACCATATCATGGCCATCATGGTAACAGCAATTTCCAAAGAAGATAAATACTTGTTGAAAGGATTGGAAAGCGGAGCGGTTGACTACCTCTACAAACCCCTCAACCCAGAAATCACGGTAGCAAAAGTTACCTCTTTTGTCCAGCAAATTCACATACAAGAGGAAATCAAACAGAAGAACGTTGCGTTGGAAGAATCGCAAAGACAACTCATCCTTGCAAAAGAAGAAGCAGAAGAAGCTAGTCGATCAAAAGAAAGCTTCCTCGCTAACATGAGCCACGAAATCAGAACGCCAATTAACGGCATTGTCGGTATTATACACATCCTCCGAAATACACAACTTAGCAACGAACAACGCGACTGGATCAATCGGCTAGACAGTGCTTCAAACTCACTTTTATTAATCATTAATGACATCCTGGACATATCCAAGATAGATTCTGGCATGATGAAAATAGAATATGAGAATTTTTCCATCCATCAAAAATTGATGGACATCAATAACTTCTTTAAAATAAAAGCACTCGATAAAAGTCTCGCCTTCGAGACGGATATTGACCCACAATTACCGGAATATATAAAAAGCTCACCTATCCGTATACAACAAATTATAAACAACTTTATATCCAATGCCCTGAAATTTACCGAAGAGGGCAAAATCACGTTGAAAGCAAGTGTAGTCGAACAACTGAACCTACATTATACGATTAAGTTTACAGTGACCGATACGGGAATAGGTATCAAACCGGAAGCAATTGACAAGATATTTCTGGCTTTCGAACAGGGAGACGACAGCATAACGAAAAAATATGGTGGAACGGGTCTGGGACTTGCTATTGTAAAGAAATTGGCAGACTTGCTACATGGAAAAATCGAAGCAAAAAGCACATATGGAAAAGGCTCCGAATTTTCTTTCCAAGCCACTTTCGAAAAAGTAGACGATTTTAGACAAGAAGAAACACGAGATACAAAAACCACTTCATTGCTGCATAAATTTGATAATGTGCGAATCCTAGTAGCAGAAGACAACGAGCTAAACAGTTTTATGCTCCTACACATCCTTAAATCTTGGGGTTGCAAGGTCGATCTTGCAAAAAATGGAAAAATAGCCCTAGAATATGTCAATGAACGCGACTATGACCTTATTATGATGGACACGCACATGCCCGTCATGTCAGGATTCCAAGCGATACAAGAGATCAAAACACATCCTAATCTGAAGAAAGCTTATACCCCTATCATCACTATTTCTGCATCGGTATTGCAACACGAACAAGATGCCGCATATAAAGCGGGAGCAGATAGTGTAATTGGGAAACCTTTTGATCCTATAGATTTATATCATAAAATTGACAAACTTATTTCAAAAAGGGGATGATACCTTGATTATAAAATAATATTAGCTAAATTTGCTTAAAGCATACACACATATAATTTATATTTAACTTTCTTTAAAATGAAAAGATTATTTGTTTTTCCAGCGATCGCGATCGCATTGTCGTTTGCGGCTTGCGGTGGTTCAGAAAATAAAAACACGTCGACTACAACAGAAGAAACAACCACAACTGGCTCGGGAAGTGCAACAACAGAAACTGTTCCAGGTATTGAAAACGTGGAACTATCCAATAAACTTGTCGTCGAAGGCAACGACCAAATGAAGTTTGACAAGGAGCTTTTACGTGTGAAAGCTGGTGAAGAAGTTGAACTGACGTTAAAAAACGTGGGTGAATTACCTAAAGAATCTATGGGGCACAACTTCGTTGTATTGGCTCCGGGTGTAGATGTTGCTACGTTCGGCGGAGAAGCTGTTGCTGCTGCTGATAATGACTATATTCCTAAAACATCTTTAAGCTCTGTCGTTGCACACACAAGATTATTAGGACCAGGGGAAGAAGATACCATTACGTTTACCTTGGAAAAGGGTGTTTATACCTACATTTGTAGTTTCCCAGGACATTTCGGCGTAATGCAAGGTAAAATCGTTGCTGAATAATAAGATAGTTCTTAAAACAGCTTTACAAAAGGCGCTTATCTTGGATAAGCGCTTTTTTATTTTACGCATTAAATACAATTAAATTTATTTAAATCGTTAACTTTGAGGCCGAAAACTACAATACTATTTTTATGCAATACGACGTAATCGTTATAGGAAGCGGCCCCGGTGGATATGTTGGCGCTATTCGCTGTGCCCAGCTTGGACTAAAAACGGCTGTAATCGAGAAATATAGCACTTTTGGAGGAACCTGTTTAAATGTAGGCTGTATCCCTTCCAAAGCATTATTGGATAGCTCAGAGCATTACCACAATGCAGCACACAATTTTGAAGCACACGGAATAGGTTTATCTAACCTCCAAATCGACGTGAAAAAGATGATGGAGCGTAAAAATGAGGTTATCTCGCAAAATACGGCCGGTATTACGTTTCTTTTTAAGAAAAACAAAATAGACACTTACGAAGGTGTAGGGTCTTTCATCGATAAAAACACGATTAAGGTCACTAAAAAAGACGGCAGCACGGAAGAGCTGAAAGCAAAAAACGTCATTATTGCCACAGGTTCAAAACCTACGACGCTCCCATTTTTACCAATTGACAAAAAAAGGATCATCACTTCTACGGAAGCCTTAAACCTTCAAGAAGTGCCTAAGCATCTTATTGTCATCGGCGGTGGTGTAATTGGCTTAGAATTGGGGTCTGTTTATGCACGACTTGGCGCGAAGGTATCGGTTGTGGAATTTGCTAAATCTATCATCGGCACCATGGACGCCGGTTTAGGGAAGGAACTACAACGTGTGCTAAAGAAAAATCTAGGTATGGAATTTTTCTTAGGTCACAAAGTGACCGGTGCTACTGCGAAAGGTAAAAAAGTAACGGTAACTGCGGAAAATCAAAAAGGTGAGGCTGTTTCCTTGGAGGGTGACTACTGTATTGTTGCAGTCGGAAGAACTGCCTATACAGAAGGCCTTGGGTTAGACAATATTGGAATCAAAACCGAAGAACGAGGAAACAAAATTCCCGTTAATGAGCACCTGGAAACATCCGTGGAAGGTATTTATGCAATCGGCGATGTCATAAAAGGTGCCATGCTTGCCCATAAGGCGGAAGACGAAGGTATTTACGTAGCTGAACGAATTGTTGGACAAAAACCGCACATCGACTACAATCTCATCCCAGGGGTGGTATATACTTGGCCTGAAGTAGCTTCTGTTGGAAAAACGGAAGAAGAATTGAAAGAAACAGGCGTAAAATATAAAGCAGGTTCGTTTTCTTTTAAAGCATCTGGACGTGCTAAAGCTTCTGGAGATACCGACGGTTTTATTAAAGTTTTGGCGGATGCCGAAACCGATGAGGTATTAGGTGTACACATGATCGGCCCACGTGCAGCCGATATGATCGCGGAAGCCGTTGTCGCCATGGAGTACCGGGCGTCGGCTGAGGATATCGGCAGAATATGCCACGCGCACCCGACATTTACGGAAGCAATAAAAGAAGCAGCATTGGCTGCGACAGCAAATAGAGCAATTCACGCTTAAATAATTAAAAGGCAAGATCGATTATCTTGCCTTTTTTAATTAATCATTGACATTATGAATTTTCACACTAGAAAATGGATAAAACCCGAAGATCTAAATCCCAATGGCTCTCTGTTCGGTGGGAGGTTGTTAAGTTGGATAGATGAAGAGGCCGTAATCTATGCAATTGTACAATTAGGCAATCCTCATGTTGTCACGAAATACATTTCCGAGATCAATTTTGTAAGTTCCGCTAAGCAGGGCGATATTATAGAAATGGGCATCACGGCGACACATTTCGGCACAACATCCATCACCATGCGGTGTGAAGTGCGCAACAAGATTACCCGAAAAACCATACTTTCGATCGACAAGCTTGTATTCGTCAATCTGGACAAAGACGGCAATCCTGTACCCCATGGAAAGACAGAGATCACTTATGCCTACATGAGCATCGACTCCTTTCCGGACAAGCAATAAGGCTAAAGTGTATCGGTCGTCTTTTGTGCGTGAATCTGACGTTTAACATCCCGCTCTACCCAAAAGGATACAATAGGTATTAAGGAAGCCAAAAAGTATTTTACCACGCGGCTAGCGGGCCATTTATATTCGTTCCAGCACATAACCAGCAGAATAACAAACAGTACGACTAAAAAACCATGAATTGAGCCGGCAATACGAACGGCCTCCGGAATATCTGCCAGATATTTCAAGGGCATAGCGATGAAGAAAAGTATAACAGTGGAGATAGCCTCCCACAATGCAATTTGCTGAAAAATACGTAGCATAATGATCGATTAAAAGTTTCCGCAAACATACGTTCTAAAGTCCAATAGCGAAGTATTTTAATCATCTATTGACCAAATGCTGACATGTGATCAAGAATATGGCATTTGTATGGAACAAGATGAAAAAAATATGTATTTTTGGAACGTTCATATGCGAACAAAGTCTTTTACTACAAAACATTTAAATTAAATGCGTACTCAGAATACCCATTGTACGGTAAATACGCTTAAAAACAAATACACATTATGAACTACGACATCATAGTAATCGGTAGTGGTCCAGGAGGATATGTTGCTGCCATCCGCGCATCTCAGTTAGGCTTTAAAACAGCCATTGTGGAACGCGAAGCATTAGGCGGCATCTGCTTAAACTGGGGCTGTATCCCGACGAAAGCTTTATTGAAAAGTGCACAGGTATTTGAATATTTAAACCACGCCGAAGAATACGGAATCAAAGTTCAAGGTGGAGAAGCTGACTTTTCTGCCATTGTAAAGAGAAGCCGTGGCGTCGCTGATGGCATGAGCAAAGGTATTCAGTTCTTAATGAAAAAGAACAAGGTTGATGTCATTATGGGTACGGCTAAAATTAAAAAAGGCGGTAAGATAGAGGTGAAAGGTGCTGATGGTTCGACCAAAGAATACACTGCTAAACATACGATACTGGCGACAGGTGCCCGTTCGCGCGAATTACCTAACTTGCCTCAGGATGGCAAGAAGATCATCGGCTATCGTCAAGCGATGAACCTTCCTAAGCAACCTAAATCACTCGTCGTTGTCGGGTCTGGCGCTATTGGTGTGGAGTTTGCCTATTTTTATAACGCTGTTGGCACAAAAGTGACTATTGTTGAATTTATGGACAGAATTGTACCTGTAGAAGATGAAGAAGTTTCCAAGCAATTGGAAAAATCTCTTAAAAAAGCAGGTATCGATATCATGGTCAAATCCGAGGTACAATCCGTAGATACTAAAGGTGACCTATCGAAAGTTTCCATTAAAACAGCAAAAGGCACGGAAACTATCGAAGCAGAAGTTGTACTTTCTGCTGTAGGTATCACACCAAATATCGAAAACTTAGGCTTAGAAGAAGTTGGCGTAAAAACGGATAAGGGCCGAATTGTAGTGGACGATTTCTATAAAACAAACGTAGAAGGTGTCTATGCCATCGGTGATATCGTAAAAGGTCAGGCTTTAGCACACGTTGCTTCTGCCGAGGGGATAACTTGTGTAGAGAAAATTAAAGGTCTACATGTCGAACCTATTGATTACAATAATATTCCTGGATGTACCTATTGTTCGCCAGAAATTGCTTCCGTCGGTTACACCGAGAAAGCTGCTAAAGACGCTGGATATGAACTTAAAGTAGGTAAGTTCCCGTTCTCCGCTTCAGGTAAAGCGTCCGCAGCGGGAGCGAAAGACGGATTTATCAAGTTAATTTTTGATGCTAAATATGGCGAGCTTCTCGGAGCCCACATGATTGGAGCCAATGTGACGGAGATGATTGCCGAAATCGTTGTTGCCAGAAAACTGGAAACCACAGGGCACGAAATGATCAAAGCCGTTCATCCACATCCAACCATGAGTGAAGCCATTATGGAAGCTGCGGCTGCCGCTTACGATGAAGTAATTCATTTATAATTATAAAGAGCGAGGCATGTGTCTCGCTCTTATTATTTTAGTACCAGTTTTGATTCAAAAACCACTGTTTCCAATGCTACTTCAGTGTCATTGGCACCAATATGTTTAAATAGAATTTCAGCCGCTTTACGTGCTTGTTGGTCGGGGTATTGTTCTATACTTCCCATCGGCGGATTTTCCATATATTTCCAGAGCGGATAGTTTGCGTAGCTGATAAAGAAAATATCTTTCTTTTGTACCAATCCCCTCTGTCGCACATATTTCATCACATCCAATGTGACAAAATCATTAAAAGACACGATCGCCGATGGACGCTGGGGTAAAGCCAATAATTTGTCTATTGCCTCGGTATTTCCTTGTTCCGTCAAATCGGTATGGACGACATAACGTTCATTGTATTCTAGTTCTTCACTTTCCAACGCTGCCTTATAGGCTTCTACCCGCTCCTGTGACGCCAATAAATTTTCCGGTCCATTGATCAGTGCAATATTTTGATGTCCTATCGAAGCAAATGCCTGGATTGCTTCACGCATACCCGTAGAAAGATCACTATATACTTTATTCACTCCTTCAATTTTTGGGACACAATCGAAAAAAACAATAGGAACTTCAGCGTCGTTCAACATCTCGACAAAACTCAAATCTTCCGTGTTTTTCCCCAAGGACATTAAGATTCCGTCCACCCGATGCTTCTTGAACGTTTGGAGAATCTTCAATTCGCGCTCCGCATCGTCATGTGATTGCCCCATGAGCACCGTATAGTCGCGTTCTCCTGCCACCTTTTCGATTTCGCTTATCGCGGAGGAAAAGAAGGGCTCGGAAAGACTGGGAAGAACAACACCAATTGTAAATGTCCGCCGTTGCTTAAAAAAAATAGCGGTCTGGTTAGGTTCATAATTCAATTCTTCAGCAATCTTTTTTACTCGCATAGTCGTGACCAAGCCTATACTCGGATGATCATTTAACGCCCGTGAAACGGTGGAGGGTGATATTTTCAATTTACGCGCAATTTCCTTTATCGTTGTAGGCTTTTTCTTCATGCCAATGTGTATTTATTAGTAAAACAAACTATCAAAATCCTGATTCATTTCCCGCGATGACTTGTATTTCATCCGCCGGTACATTATACTCCTCTACAAGATAATCAATAGGCTCCATACTACGAAACTCCAATTCGCGTATAAAAAACACCTTTAACGACGGTAAAAATTCGGTTAATTCTTGCCAATCTATGTGTTTCAGTTTATTCAGTTGCTCTACGGGGTTTCCGTCGGTCAGTATCCCAACTTTCTTACCCCTCTCGAATAAAGATAGCAATAATGTTTTGATATTGTCTTTTAAAATAAGCTTCAGTGGCAAATGGGCATTGGCCTTCAGCCTTTCAAAATTTTCATGGTACTTCTCACTTAATTCAAAGTGCGCTACCGTTTTCGGCAACACGACGCTTTCGTCTGCTATTTCTAAAGTTCGCTTCATAAAATGTACAATCTCCGTTGCGAGAGGGCGTCCTTCTGTATATTCCACAAAATTGGAAAACAAATAATATACCTGCAACAAATAATCCCGTTTAGGATATAGTACATCGTCGATTTCAAAAACATAAACCGACTTATCAAAATTTTTATCCATCATTCAATAACACACCATACAGGTTCTTCACCTGAGTCAGACAACATGCCTACGCCCGAAAAATGGCTATCACATAACTGTTCATCTGTCAGCAAATCTTTTCCTGATTTCAGCACATGAACGCTACCAGATGGGTTTTCGAGAATGAAACGGTCTTCCAGATCGTAAGGCAATAGAACGACTATCCCATACTCTTCCAGTAATACCCTAGCTTCATTTAGTGGTCGCCATTCCATTTTTCCCAAAGGAAGCACCATCTGATACCCACTATCCAAACACAATTTTAATATTTCATGCGCGAACGTGGGGTTTGCTCCTGTCGGAATCCGATTATAACGCTGTTTTAGCAATATATCCGGAAACGGTTCCGAACTAGCGTAAGCCACTTCGTAACGTGAAGACAATAGTCTACCGACACGCTGAGCAAAAGGCCGTGTACCGTAAGTTATTAAAATACTATCTATCATTTATTTCAAAGAATCTGTCCATCGCGCATGTGAACCGTACGGTCTGAGATATTCGCCAGCTCCTCATTGTGCGTAACAATGATAAAGGTCTGGCCAAGCGAGGCACGTAGTTCAAAAAACAACTGGTGCAAAGAAGCGGCATTCTCCGAGTCGAGGTTGCCGGAAGGTTCATCGGCCAGGATTAGTGCTGGTTGATTGATTAATGCCCGCGCCACCGAAACTCTTTGCTGCTCACCGCCGGACATTTCCGATGGCTTATGTTGGGCACGATGCTGGACTCCCAATCTTTCCAAAAGTTCCATACCGCGTTTTTCTGCCTCTTTTTTCCCAACCTGGCTGATAAATGCCGGAATACAAACATTTTCGAGCGCTGTAAATTCCGGTAGTAGATGATGAAATTGGAATACAAAACCTATATGTTTATTGCGAAATAAACTCATTTTCTTTTCACTCAGTTCACTTACGTCCGTACCGTTAATGACAATCTGTCCACTATCTGGTCTGTCGAGCGTACCGATAATATGTAGCAATGTACTTTTGCCTGCACCCGATGCGCCAACAATAGAAACAATCTCTCCTTTTTCCACAAAAAGATCTACACCGCGTAAAATCGGCAGTTGACCGAAAGACTTATATAGCTGGTTTGCTTCCAATATCATGATACGAAGGTAATAAACAAAAAATAATTACTTGCCCTTTCCATTTAAAAACCATAATTTTACGACAAATTTTTTAAGATGAACATTCACGAATATCAAGCAAAAGAAATACTTAAAAGTTTTGGCGTAAGAGTTCAAGAAGGAATCCTTGCAGAAACTCCTGAGCAGGCTGTTGAGGCTGCACAGACATTAAAACAAGATTTTAACTCGGACTGGGTGGTCGTAAAAGCACAAATCCATGCCGGCGGCCGCGGTAAAGGTGGTGGTGTGAAATTGGCAAAAAACCACGATGAGGTGTTGCAACGTGCAACAGATATCATCGGCATGCAGCTGGTTACTCCACAAACAGGTCCCGAAGGGAAAAAAGTAAGTAAAGTTTTGGTTGCACAGGATGTATATTACCCTGGAGAGAGTGAAGTCAAAGAATTTTATGTTTCCGTTTTATTAGACCGGGCAACAGGACGTAACATCATCATGTACTCTACCGAAGGCGGCATGGACATTGAAGAAGTTGCTGAAAAAACTCCTCACTTAATTTTCAAAGAAGAAATCGACCCTAAGGCAGGTTTACAAGGTTTCCAAGCACGTAAAATTGCTTTCAATCTAGGTCTTTCAGGCGCTGCACATAAAGAAATGGTGAAATTCATCGCTGCTTTGTACAAAGCGTACGATTCTATTGACGCATCATTGTTCGAAATCAATCCTGTATTGAAAACATCAGATGATAAAATCCTCGCCGTAGACGCAAAAGTCAATTTTGACGAAAACGCACTATACCGTCACACAGACTATGCTGCTTTGCGCGACTTAGCAGAAGAAGATCCTACGGAAGTAGAAGCAGGAAAGTCTAATTTGAATTATGTAAAACTGGATGGTAATGTAGGCTGTATGGTAAACGGTGCCGGATTGGCTATGGCGACTATGGACATCATTAAACTTGCTGGCGGTGAACCAGCAAATTTCTTGGACGTAGGTGGTACAGCAAATGCGGAAACCGTAAAAGCTGGTTTTAATATTATTTTGAAAGACCCTAACGTAAAAGCTATTTTGATCAACATCTTTGGTGGTATCGTTCGTTGTGACCGCGTTGCACAAGGCGTAATCGATGCATACCAGGAAATTGGAAACATCCCTGTGCCTATCATCGTTCGTCTTCAAGGTACAAACGCTGCAGAAGCCAAAAAATTAATTGATGAATCCGGCTTGCAAGTTTACTCTGCTATCTTGTTGAAAGAAGCGGCAGAATTAGTAACGAAAGTACTGAAAGGATAATAAAGACAATGTTATAAAAAACCGGTTTCCTTTCGAAAACCGGTTTTTTTTATTAAAATATTTTTTTATGTTCTTTTTTTAGAAAAAAGAACGAAAAAATCGTCGCTTCGGATGTTTTACATCTGGGATAGTACGAAGAATGAATTTGTGCAGTTGTAAAACATCCGGATGCGACATTAGAGGTTAAGATGGGGATGGTGCATGGCGTGCTGAAAGACAAACTGGCCGTGTGTACTGCGTAAATAAATGCGATCAGTAAGGTAAGTGATGACGCGGACTAAAATGACCTTATATTGTTCTGCGGCCATTTTTTCTGCCGGCTATTCCGTTAAAAACAAAATAATGTTTGAGCGAAGCGAGTTTTATTTTGTTTAGGAATAGACAAAGAAAAATAGCAGAACCATATTCAGTCTTGATTTTTTGTCTCCTTTTTTATCAAGAAAAAAGGAGAGTATAATAATACTATTATTAAAATGGAACACACACGTATAAAAGAGTTATTAAAAACAGAAGAATTCGGTAAAGAAGTCATTGTCAAAGGTTGGGTACGGACTTTCCGTAACAATCAATTTATAGCGATCAACGACGGTTCGTCTATCAACAATATACAGGCTGTTGTAGATTTTGAGCATACGAATGAAGCCTTATTGAAACGGATAACAACGGGTGCAGCAATACGGGTAAAAGGGCAACTTGTAGAATCTCTGGGGAAAGGGCAACGTGTAGAGATTAAAGTTAATGAACTGACTATCCTAGGCGATTCAGATCCAGAGAAATATCCATTACAACCGAAAAAGCACAGTTTGGAATTTTTACGGGAAATAGCGCACCTACGTTTTCGAACGGGTACATTTAACGCCATATTTAAAGTGCGCAACGCGCTAGCATTTGCCGTGCATAAATTCTTCAACGAACGGGATTTCGTGTATATGCATACGCCCATTATTACTGGTTCTGACGCGGAGGGTGCTGGCGAGATGTTCCAGGTAACAACCTTGGATTTAAATAATCCTCCTCGTACCGAATCGGGCGAAATAGACTTTAAAGAAGATTTTTTCGGTAAACCGACGAACCTGACGGTATCCGGACAATTAGAGGGTGAGCTGGCGGCAATGGCATTGGGCAATATCTATACTTTCGGTCCTACCTTCCGGGCAGAGAACTCGAATACAACGCGCCATCTAGCCGAGTTCTGGATGATTGAACCCGAAATGGCTTTCTATGAGCTAGAAGATAATATGGACTTAGCGGAGGACTTGCTGAAATACGTCATTCAATATGCGCTAAATACCTGTCCGGAAGAAATTGAGCTACTGAACAGCCGTCTATTGGAAGAAGAGAAATCAAAACCTCAGAACCAACGTTCTGAAATGGGGCTGATTGAAAAATTGAACTTCGTAATCGAAAACGATTTTGAACGTGTCACTTATACAGAGGCTATTGAAATCCTCAAAAGAAGCAAGCCCAATCAGAAGAAGCAATTCAAATACCTTATCGATGAATGGGGTGCGGATTTACAATCGGAACACGAGCGCTACTTGGTAGAAAAACACTATAAGAAACCGGTAATTCTGACGGACTATCCGCGCGAAATCAAATCGTTCTACATGAAACAGAATGAACCTGATGCGCAAGGTCGCCATACGGTACGCGCAATGGATATCCTATTTCCAGGAATCGGTGAAATGGTAGGTGGCTCACAGCGGGAAGAAAATCTTGGCAAGCTGCTCACCCGTATGGCCGAAGTCGGCATCCCCGAGGAAGAGATGGATTGGTTCCTAGACACGCGTCGTTTCGGATCTGCTCCACATTCAGGTTTTGGTGTAGGTTTTGAACGCTTGGTGTTATTTGTAACCGGGATGACCAATATACGAGACGTTATTCCGTTTCCAAGAACTCCCAAAAACGCGGAATTTTAATAAAAGGGTAAAACCGCTGAACTTTTTTAACTTTCAGCGGTTTTATTTTTATAGCTTCTTATCATTATATCACATGCTTTTAAGAATATACGAAGAGAATCCGAATCCGAAATTTATCGAACAGGCGGTAGATGTTCTCAAAAAAGGTGGTGTCATTATATATCCTACGGACACCGTATACGGTATCGGCTGTGATATTACAAATCAGAAAGCCATTGAACGCGTATGCAAGATCAGAGGCCTTAAACCAGAAAAGTCCAATCTATCGTTTATATGTTATGATTTGACCGACATTTCGCAATACACCAAACCCTTTGACACAGCTGTATTTCGTGTATTAAAGAAAACGCTACCGGGTCCTTTCACTTTCATCTTCAATGCCAGCAGTCAAGTTCCCAAACTCTTAAGCACGAAAAAGAAAACCGTGGGTATCCGCGTTCCGGATAACAATATCGTCCGCGAAATTGTCAAAGAACTAGGCAATCCGATTGTTACTTCGTCCATCCGTGATGAAGATGATATCATCGAATATTCTACTGATCCTGAACTGATATATGAAAAATATCAAGACCTTGTTGATTTGGTTATCGACGGTGGTTATGGAGGCAATGTCGCGTCGACGATTGTCGATGTTACATCAGGAGAATTTGCCGTAATAAGAGAAGGAAAAGGTGATCTCGAAGAATATTTATAGGATTACAAACTCTTCTACCACAACGTGTCCAACATATTCGTTCACACGGCCGATAATCTGACGGCGCATCAATGCCAATTCATTCTTAATCACCGCTGACTCGACCTTAACAAACAATTTTTTATCGTGGATGTAAATTTTCTGGGTACGGTTAGCAATAGCTTTCCCGATAATATCGGGCCAAGCATTCACTATCGATGATTCATCATATTTGGAGCGTAGACGATAAGTTTCAATCCATTTCTCGATAGCCTCCTTGATGCCGACATCATCTTTAGTTGGGATTTCATCCTGTTTCTTCTTATACATCAATAGTGCCCCCTTTCACTTCAAAAATACGAATTGGTTGCGCTATTTCAACAAAAATATCTTTTATTCTTTCCGCATCCGTATCTGTAATGAAAATCTGTCCAAACTCGTCCTCTGAAACAAGCTGCATAAGCTTTTTTGTTCTCTTATCATCCAACTTGTCAAAAATATCATCTAATAATAACAGCGGCTTATATTTTTTCTTGCTTCGAAGGAAACTGTATTGTGCCAATTTTAAGGCAATCAAAAAAGATTTCTGCTGGCCTTGCGAACCGAATTTTTTTAATGCCATATCATCATGGATCGTAAACAACAAATCATCTTTATGAATCCCTTGCGAGGTCCGCTCCAATACGCGATCTTTTTCCAAGCTATTCCGTAGCAACGTTTCGAAATCCGTTCCCATTAACGGTGATTCGTAAACCAACGAAACCTCCTCTGCTCCTTCTGTTAAGAATGCATAGTATCGTTCAAATTCGGGAAGAAATTCATTCATAAACTGCTTTCTTCTTTCAAATATCCGCTCCCCTACTTCGCTCAACTGCAAGTTCAAAATCTCCAATACTCCCAGATCCAATACGCCTTTTTCCTTCACCTGTTTAAGCAGCGTATTGCGCTGCAAAAGAATCTTATTATACTGGATAAGTATATCTAAATAATGATTATCTGTTTGGGAGATAACATTATCCATGAATTTACGTCGTTCTTCGCTTCCTTCCGTCACGATAATCGTATCATTAGGAGAGATCATGACCAACGGAAATAACCCAATATGATCCGCCAGACGTTGGTAATCCTTTTTATTACGTTTAAATTGCTTTTTCTGATTTTTTTTTAAGCTACAAGAAATAACATCCGGTACTTCGTCGCGTTCAAATTCACCTTGCACGATAAACCAGTCGAAGCCCTTTTTGATATGCTGTGAGTCGATCGGATTAAAATAAGACTTGCATAAGGCAAGATAGTGTATAGCATCAAGTAAATTGGTCTTCCCGGCACCATTTGCTCCAGCAAAAGCATTTATCTGGGGCAAAAACTCCAAAGAGGATTCGGTATAGTTCTTAAAATTGAAAACTGAAAGTTGCCTTAACCACATCCGGCCTACTTAACCTCCTCGAAATCAATAAACTCCCCTGCAGTTTGCGTTCCTTTTTTTGATTTAGCATCATCCTGTGGTACATAATCCACACGTACCTCCCCCTCTTTTTTTGGTGGAGTTTGTTGCTTAAATTGATCAAAAGGATTTCCTCCGGTCGTATAATAATATGTACCGCGTCCCCCCCCTGTAGATTGTTGCTGTTGCGCTTTATTCATGAGACGCTCCGTCATTTTACGCAATGCAAAAGGCATTAAGAGACGAAATAAGTATTTTAATCCATAAAAGACAAGCAAAAATATAGCGAGTATTTTAAGTAGTTCCATGCGTTTTACGTTTTTATCAAATTTAGCAAATTAATTCTTTTTTTACCGTCAACAGAATGTCAGCATCAGAACCGTTAACAAAATTTAAGTATTTAGCTTTCGCTTAGCCTCCATAATAGCGCGTGCTAACTCTTCTGCTTTGTGCGAACCGATAATATATATCAATCCCTCTTTATCCGTCAGCCATACGGCATCTTTTCCTCCCGAATAAAAACGGATTTTTCCCCCTTTATGCAAATTATAAACCGGATTATTGAAAATAAAAGAACTATATGGTTTTAATTCTACCTTAGCAATATTATACAAGTCTATTTTAACTAATTTAGACGACCACAGCCCACTTAGGATCAAAAACTTTCCCTCCACTGTCGTTTTATAATGCACCATGTAAATCATTATGATGGAGACGACAATAACACCTGTCCCGACAATGAAAAACAATTGTCTCGAAGGCATATTTTCTATATTTAAATAATACGCTACAAAACAAAATAGAGCCAATATCATCCGTACACTAATCCACGTAGCATCCCGTCCTAAATATTGTTTTTCCTGAAAAAAATAATGTCCGCTCATAGCTTTTATTTACAAACTAAAGTAAAGACTTTTTTTGTACTTTTCGTTATCCTATACCGATTATCTGCACGATAGTTAACAATCCATACGATATCGCCGTTTCCATTGATTAATATAGGAATTGTCACCTTCGCATACCGTCCTATTTTCTTCTGGATGAAGTAGTCACTTACCTTTTTACTTTTGCCTTCCATGCCGAGCGGATAAAAATAATCACCCTCTTCCCAGAACCGCAATTTCAGCGGAAACTGCAGCTTTTCATAATCCAACTGTAGCACATTTTCTGATGGGCAGATAGATGTGTTCCCTCCTATCGATATTTCGAATAGCTTATCTGCAAAAGAAAAAAAAGAAGTACTCGTTTGTATTTCTATAGCCGAACCGGAGAAGTGTTTTTCTGCCTTTGCTTTCAGCCAAATATCGTCCCTATCCAACAATAACTCATATTCCGGCGAGTGGAATATTTTACCCGATTCACCATTCCAATGTTCCCGCATATCTGCCAAAACATTTTTAGAGAAATCATAAGGTTTAAACAGCTCAAACAATAAAGGAAGCCGATGAAGATAGGGTTGCAATTTTGATTTCTTAATGCGGATTAAACTGTCTTCTGACATAAACAGTTCCTCTCGAATAGGTAAAACAAACGATTGAAGCAAATCATACGCTTCTTGAAAATGAACAATATTCTCCCGCATGATATCGTCAAATTCCGCACTAATTTCCCGAAACTTAGGTATAATTTCCAAGCGCACTTTATTTCGTGCGTACTTTGTAGAAAAATTAGATTGGTCGTCCCGAAATGGAATCTGCAATTCCTTTACGTGGGTTGTAATTTCTTCCGATGACAAAAAGAGTAAAGGTCTAATTATATTTCCTCTTTTCGGAAGAATCCCCTGTAGCCCCTGCAGACCTGTTCCTCTCGTCAGATTAAGCAACACCGTTTCGATATGGTCATCTTGATGCTGTGCGACAGCAATCCAATCGACACCTTGTTGTATACGCAGTTCTTCAAACCAAGCATAGCGCAGTTCACGTGCCGCCATTTGGGTGGACACACCATACTGCTTTGCGTAGGCATTCGTTTGGAAATGCCGAGCAAAGAAAGGAACTTTATTTCGTTCCGCAAACACGCTTACCAGCTGCTCATCTAAGTCAGCGTCCACTTCGCGTAAATGGAAATTACAATGTGCTATGACACAAGAATAGCCAGATGCTATGAAAAGATGCGCCATTAACATGGAATCTCGTCCACCACTAACTGTCAGCAGGACTTTATCGTCCACACTAACATCCAATGTTTCTTGCATATATTGTTGAAAACGATGAACCAAATCCATAGTTCAAAGTTAAGTTTTTCTTTATACTTTTTTTCCCGCAAAAAAAGTATGCAAAAAAGCTCGTCGCTTCAGATATTTGAGAAAAAGGGACCGTGCTAAGGATGGGCGTCTACAGACCTCAAATATCTGGATGCGACCTAAAAAGTTAAAGGAGGGTTCATGCAATTGTATTATCCCATTCTTAAACGCTAATGTCGCATCCGAATGTTTTACAACTGTACAAATTCATCCTTAGCACGATCCAAAATGTAAAACATTCGAAGCGGGAGCTTTTTGCTTCTTTTTCGCGGGGAAAAAGAAGATGAAAAAATTTTGCTTTAACAAATTTTTGCTATTTAATTAACTATTTTTGCCTCCGTGAAATACTGTTTTGCTCTTATTTTAAACCTCGTGTGGCTCACATCGCTATTTGCCCAGGAAGAGCTACGTCTTATCTCTTCGAGGTACAGCACGATTATCGATCAACAGGGATTCAGCAGTATTCAACCTGTTTATGCACACAAAGGAAATACCTTGTCTGCAGACAGTGGTATCATCTACGAAGATGAAATTGGTCGACAGTTCTTTGAGGCTTTCGGCAACGTCGTTATCACCCAACCATCGGGAACAATCATCTACTCCGACCGCTTGCATTATGATGCCGCTCCACAGATTGCCACGTTAACGAATAACGTCCGCATGGTAGATGCCAATTCGGTTTTAACTACAAATCATCTCATCTATAAGATGCGTGACAAAATAGGTAATTATACCGGAGGAGGACGGATTGTCTCCAAAGGTGATACCATTACCTCGCGAAATGCTTATTATTTCGAAAACACACAAGATGCCTATTTTCGAAATAAAGTCGTTGTGCGTACGCCCGATGTAAAAATTTATACCGATACCATGCGTTACAATTCAAACCAGCGCATGACGTATTTCTTTGGACCAACAAACATCAAAGGAAATAGTGGTGAAAATCTGTATACCGAAAAAGGCAATTATAATACAGAGACAGGCATAGCCAATTTCTCCAAAAACAATTTATATACAGAAGGAACACGTTTCTTAAAGGGCGACAGTCTTTACTACGATAGGGCTACAGGTGTAGGAAAAGCCTATCGAAATGTTGTATTTGTCGATACCTTGGACAAATTCTACGCCTACGGCGGTTACGGTTTATACGACCAGGCGGATGAATCTATTACGATGACCGACAAACCTCTGATCACGATGGTAGTTGAAAATGACTCTACCAGTTCTACACCCCCAGATAGCACAGCTATCACGCCCATAGATTCCGTCAAAACCGACTATTCTGAAAAGGCAAAAGCGAGAGAAGGTGAAACATCGCAGGAAGAGATCATTCAGGTAGAAGAAGACGATATACCGACAGGTCAAGAAATTATAACGGATATAGACTCTACGCAGATGCAGCTTCCGCGAGATACTGCCAAAGTAGATTCCGTGTATATGACGGCCGACACGCTCTATTCGCGCGTGATTATGCTACGGGATTATAAAGCACTAGATTTCAAGCTAGACCGGAGTGGCGGAGAAATTGAGACCGATGAGGATATCGATTACGGCGACGAGGATGACTATGGCTCGAATGACAACGGCGTAGAAACGGATAGTCTAACGCAACTGTCCGACTCTGTTAAAACCACTATCGATAGCGTCTCCAGAGATAGCATTTTTGTTAACGGGGTAATAGATAGTATAGAGGCTTCAGCGGCAAAAAGAATCGAAGAAAAATCAACGATAGATAAGGCTACAGGAATCAAAAAAGTCACTCCAATAAACTCCACTAAACCAGCAGCAGTTGTCAAGGAGGCTGCCCGGGCAGATATTCCGCGAAGCATGGCACAAGACTCCGTATTACGACAGCAAGCTGTCATTCCGGAAGAAGCTACGGCAGACAGCCTCATCAATCAGGCGATAGCTAGCGCTCAAACCCCAGACACCACCTTCAAAGATACCACTGATGACGCTTATCTAGACACCGCTCGAACGCGGATTGTTAAAGCGTATTATAATGTCCGCTTGTTCAAATCCGATTTACAGGCGGTTGCCGATTCGGTATACTATGGCATGGCAGATTCCATGTTCCGCTTTATGGGACGCCCGATGATATGGGCAGAAGGATCGCAGATTTCGTCCGACACGATCTATATGCAGATTCAAAACCAGCGAATGGACAACGCTTTACTGATCAACAATGCCTTTATGGTCAATGCAGTGTTAGATACGGTGAAATTTAATCAGCTCAAAGGACGTAAGATTACCGCTTTCTTCGCCAACAATTCTATTGACCGGCTCTACGTAGATGGAAATGCGGAGAACCTAACGTTTGCGACCAATGATAAGACCCATCGGATAACGGAGATGTTCCACGATCGTGGCGCGCGGATCAAAATCAAAATGGAGGGCAAAAAAATCATTGACTACATCACGATACGGAAAGTAGACCAAAAGCTTTACCCCTTTAAACAAGTGACGCAGGAAAACGAGGTGTTACCGGGATTCATTTGGCGACCGCAAGATCGACCGAAATCAAAAGAAGACATGATGAACCGGAAACGGGAGATAGAGAAACCAGAAGCACCCCCAGGAGGTGCTCCGGACGGAAACTCGCCTAGCATTCCGGATGACATAGTGGAAAATCCAGACGAGGAAACTTCATCAACTTCAGGAAAGGAAGAAGAAACCGAATCGGAAAACGGAGCACCTCAGCAAACCGAAGAAGAAAAGGAAGCGGCGTCTCCTGTAGAGACGAGTGAAACAGAAATCGAGCCGAAGAAACCGGCACCAGAAGCAGCGCAACCGGAAAAAGAGGCAGCAACAGGTTCAAGAGGTACAGCAAAATAACGGAAATTTCGAATAAGCTATCTTTATGTCCCATCTTCACATTATACTTTGAGGAAGTATATCTATGGTTTATAACGCAATAACTAAATACCTAATCAGCATTATCTTTCAAAAACGCCGCTAATTTCCCTACCGCAATAGCCCGATGGCTGATTTTATTTTTCTCTTCGGGGGTCATTTCCGCAAATGTTTTATCATAGCCTGCAGGAATAAAAATAGGATCGTAACCAAAACCTCCCGCCCCCCTACGCTCATGAATGATATGTCCTTCAATAACACCCTCAAAGAAATATTGTTGTTTATTCAGAAAAAGCGAAATTACCGTTCGAAAACATGCCGTCCGTCCCGGATTATCACCCAATCTGGATAATACCAAGTCGATATTCCTTTCCATATCACGCGACCCGGAATAACGGGCAGAATAAACACCAGGCTCTCCGTTCAGCGCATCAATTTCCAATCCGGAATCATCGCCGAAACAATCCAGTCCGTATTTATGGAAAAGATAGTCTGTTTTCTGTTTGGCATTCTCTTCAAAGGTCACGCCGGTTTCCGGAATATCATCCGAACAACCGATATCAGCTAAAGATTTTATAGTAAACCTATTCCCAACAATCGCTTGAACCTCTTCAAGCTTATGGGCGTTGTTTGTTGCAAAAACTAATTCCATTTTTCGTAATTCGTTCCTACGAATTAATAAACGTCTTAAATTCGTTCCAGAACATTTTTTTCTTTTGTACATCAGCAAACATCTCCTCAAAGCTGAAGGTATTGAAGACTGTCGCCACCCGTCCTTTCATATACGCGTTGTGTGCAATGTCGGGAAGCTTGAGCGAGACGGGTTCGACACCAAGCAAGGTAATCTTGGTCGGTTCAAAAAACTGCATAATCCGCTTAAAATCGTTGGGATTGTGCGGATTTGCCAAATTAACGACCGCTACATTTTTAAACGACAGATGGAGCGCACCTAAGGTTTTCACAAAAGCCTCTTCCGCTTGTGGTGAAAAATAAGGATAATCAGGATAACGTAAGATAAATAATATACCCGTAGATTTATCGCCTTGGTAAATAAATTCTGCTCCCTCTCCTCCTTTGGTCTCATCCACGACATTTCCTGACCGTGAAGCTACAGCTACTTCTTCCTTTTTGGAAACGAAAAGAGTTTCTGACATTAACGCTTGAAGTGCAACAGGGTTGTCTGTTTTCAAATGACTCATAGGGAGAGGGAGGGAAGAAAGATTAATGTCCTAAAATATAAGAGAAAATCAACGGCGCCACAATAGTAGCATCAGACTCCACTACAAACTTCGGTGTATCTATATCCAATTTACCCCAAGTAATTTTCTCATTGGGAACCGCACCTGAATACGAACCATAAGAAGTCGTTGAATCCGATATCTGACAGAAGTAAGCCCAAAAAGGTACATCTTCCCATTCTAGATCCTGGTACATCATCGGTACAACACAGATAGGAAAATCTCCGGATATACCACCAGCAATCTGGAAGAATCCTACGCCTTTACCACCGGAATTAGCACGATACCATTCGGTTAAATAGATCATATATTCAATACCTGACTTCACTGTGCTGGCTTTCAGATTACCTTTAATTACATTGGAAGCAAAGATATTTCCCGTTGTAGAATCCTCCCATCCCGGACATACGATAGGAAGGTTTTTCTCCGCCGCGGCGACAATCCAAGAGTTCTTCGGATCAATTTCGTAGTATTGTTCCAATACACCCGAATTCACCACTTGATATAGAAACTCATGAGGCAGATAGCGTTCGCCTTTTTCCTCAGCAGCATGCCAAACATCTTCTAAATGCTTCTGTAAACGGCGAAAAGCTTCCTCTTCCGGAATACAGGTATCCGTTACGCGGTTATAATGCTGGTCTAACAATTCACGCTCTTGCTCCGGCGTCAGATCACGATAATTGGGTACACGCTTATAATGGGAATGCGCGACTAAATTCATTACATCTTCTTCCAAATTCGCACCAGTACAAGAAATAATATGGACTTTATCTTGACGGATCATTTCCGCCAGTGAAATTCCTAATTCGGCTGTACTCATAGCACCGCCCAAAGAGATTAACATCTTTCCTCCTTCCAATAGGTGGGTCTCATATCCTTTAGCCGCATCTACCAAAGCAGCTGCGTTGAAATGTAAGTAGTTTTTCTCTATAAATTGAGAAATAGGACCTTTTTGTGTACTCATAGTTTCAAGTTTTCTATTCTATTAGCAAAGGTACGCATTACTTCCTCTTCAACAAACGACTAAAAACAATCCCGAAAAAAACCAATATGATAACCAAAATGGATAGGATAACAATCTCCTCCCTTCCTATTGTCCATGTAAGTATATGCATACTCAAACCTAAATAAATTCATTTTTATATGCAACTTAATTGCGCAGTATATAAAATGAATCTATTTCGCTCCTCTGCCATTCAAGGCTTATTTTATAGAGGAAATGTATTAATTTTTTCGATAGCTATCTAAGGCTATCTCTTCGATGCCTCTGACGTAGTTATTCCTAAGTTGTTACTTTCTGAATTCTTTATACCGGTCTAAAAACAATTTATATTTCTCTTCGTCGCTTAATTTTGACTCACCTTCCAATGGTTGATAACTGAAGGTATATAGGTATCGTGGAAAGGAACTCTCAGAAAACCAGATATTTTCGGCATTACGACTAAGTGTGAAACTCGGCACCTGATATCCACGGCTCAGGCGTTGCACTTCCCGCTGTATATAATGCTGAAGCTGGGGCACCGTTACGGTAGAAGATTCACCGTACTCCCGTTTGGCCGTACTGTCATCCATCGCTATGGTCATCAAATCGCCCTGAACATTATAGCGATCAGTCGCCTTCGCCAAACCGAGCCCTTTGATGAGCGCATAAGTAAAAAGTCCGTTCTGTAGACGGTTGTTTTCCAATGCCAAGTTGTTGCCCAAAGCGGCCGAAAGTACACTCACATGGTTATCATACGCCAAAGACGAAAACGTTTGTTGCATAAATAAGAACACATCCTGCTCCCGTAGACGAACCGTTGTATTCGTGTTTCTGACACCCCCACCTCGGGCTCCCTGAACACTGACTGTCCCCTCAGAGGTAACAGCGTCGGCACGGCCGATGCTGACCGTACTACGATCCACCAGTCCACTATGGCAGGCATCCAACAGCAACAGCTTGTTACGCACGGATAATTGTTCCAGTGTCGACATAAGCGTTTCGTAAGCTAGACCATATGCGGCAGGCCTGTCAAAATCCATATTGTACGTGGCATAGTGGAAGTTAGCGTCATCATCCAACAAGCCATGACCAGCAAGATATAGAATGAAGACGTCGTCTTTACCAAGAGTGGACGCCATCTGTATTTCTTTAAGCAGTGCATCACGCTGTACCTGCTCGTTGAGAAGTGTGCGGACAACCACCGTGTCGTAGTTTTCTTTATAGGTGAACACGCGCGTCATATCTTGGGCATCCTTCGCGGCAAATTGGAGTCGTTGAGTAGTGTCCTGATAGTCGGATACACCCGCAGCGAGTAACCACAATGTTCTGGGTTTCTTAACTTGCGTAAAATCCGCACGATATTGCAAATTGACAGGCGGGGCGTAGCGATGATCTGCACTGACTGCCTGCAGTTGAATGTGGTTATGCCCCGAATCCAGCGGAACCTTTACCCTGAGCTCACGTGTACGGTGCGCAACTGTCAGACCTGCTTTACCGTGAATAGCATACCCATTGACGGTAACAAAAAGGTGTTCAATCGGCGATCCTCCGTCCAAATACACCGGAATCTCCAACTGGTCGGCGTGCGTGTGGAATCCAATACCAATAGCTGGTTCTATCCGAATACGCGGTGGAACGCTATTGACAGCAGCGTCGCTGAAGTCGTAGTCATATTGCCGTAACCGCTTCTCGTAAGCTTTTTCATAAAGCGCAGCGGTCACACTACGATCGTCGCCAAATAGCCGTAAAAAGGTATGCGGTCTATTGTAATATACATCCTGCCGACCTACGGGATGGTAGTCGAAGGCTGATAGGAAGTTAATCTGCGGCACCAACTCTTCCGTGGCGAAATAGCAGGAATCGGTAAAGAAACTTTGTGAAACACCTTCCAATTGATGAGACACTACTTTATTGGTATCGCCCAGATCATAATAATAAAGCAATCCGTCTTGCTGTAACGCAGTAATCCGTCGGTCGTCGACCAGCAGCTGTGTTGCCGGATAGCCACCACGCGTAGGGATAGCGCGATAATTATCCGTCCCTACATCCATAAGCAGGATAGTAGGTTGATATTCATTGCGCATGCCGAATGACACTGCGCGCGCTAAACGTGTACTGTCGCCCACTAACTCCTCATTCACCACATTGAAGGAGTAAGACAACGCCAAATGCTTAAAGTCTGTTGTTAATGCAAAGACAAGAGGCCGTATAGGGATTGTCGCCAAGGTATCTGTAGCATGGCTGTTTAATACCACTTGAGCCAGCGTAAACGTCTGCAGTCCATCGGGATTGTACTGCTGAAACGCAAATCGGGCGGAAGCGCTGTCAAACTGAAGCCGATTGGGCATATAATACGACGCGTCCAGTCCGGTTTGCAGAACATGCTTATCGTCAAAGCGGTCGGTAGACACATATACTATTTCAGCGTTGCTGCGTCTATAGGCCAACCACGCACCATCTTTCGAAAACAGATAAGGCGATTCCGCAAAAAACTGTATTGAATCGGCCAGCAAGACCCTACCGTCCATGTTACTCACCGCAAGTTGCTGGGTAAACATATTGCTCCGTACGTGAGTCGTTTTCTGCCAAATCAGGAACTGTCGCCCCGAGTGGATTCGTTTAAGTTCATATCCATGCAGATGTTTAAAGGAAATAAAGCCCTCAAAACCCGTTTGGGTACTGTCAATCCGAAGCAGTGCGGCACTATCGCCAACCAACGCGGTCGCCAACCAACTTGTTTCGGGCAAAGCATCGTCAATAAGCAGTCCGTATCTTTGCTGTCCTGCCTGCAACGTATCGTTGAACGATCTTTGGGGCAACTGGTTACGATTCAAAAAATCGCTTACCTCCATAGATAGCCCTGTACCATAATGCAGGAATCGGTTTTCCAACCTACTCGGTGTCATCACATGTGACCAACTACTGATGTATCCGCCAGAAAAATCGTGGATACGGAAACTATAGTCGCCCACGGCACTAAGGGTACCTCCAAGCAGCGCGCCCATTCGCGCATTGTCCCTAGCATAATTCGCTGATCTGATCCCTGCTTTCCAATCGAATTTATACAGTCCGGCTCCGGTGTTTTGCATATACCACTGGTAGATATTTTCTTCCTGAGCCTTTCCTGCCAATAATAGAATGTCGTCGTTGAGAAAGTGCAGACCATTCGCGATATCGAGCCCGAGGTTTCCGTAGCTGGTAGATTGTGTAAAGACTTTTGTCTCGGTTTCCAAATCATAAATATCAAGCGTAGAACGACCAGCTATTGCCAAATAACGGCCGGAAGGCGACAAGGCCGCGGCAAGTTTCCCTGCAGCGAATTCACCACTCAGCTGTACAGCTTGCGAATATGGGGACGTATCTATGAATTTGTGCACAAATACCGCATATGGTGAACTGTATTTATATGTATAGACGATACCCCGATCGTTGGGTAGAAACAAGATATCGTTGACCTCCCGCGCTACATACTCCGCGGGTCGTTCCGAGCGGAATATACATTTGAGGTTTTGCATATCAAACACCTCTACCCCGCCCCACTCATATCCAATAGCAATCTTGCTTTCATCGGGGGAGAGCCGGAGGCAGACCGCTCCCGGCTGTTTTAGATTGACCGTGCGGGCGCTATCGTCGATATAGACAGCTAAAGCGCCCCAAAATACACCTCCATTTTCATAGAATGGCTTTTTGCCGCTACGTATTAGCGCTAAGCCATTGTCCTTTCGCAATAAATGTATACGCTCTGTGGTCACGGTCGTGTCCGACTGGTAGAAATGCGTACCCGACACGCGACCGTAAACATCATATACGCCATTTTTGCCGTTATCAAAAGAATCCGTCCGCATAACCCAGAATTTGTTCCGGTTGACGTGGATATCGATATTGGACTGGTAGAACGAAGTCGCCGTTGGCTGGACGATTGGATTCCAGATATCCATAGGAACTGTCGGGAAACTACGTATAGGACGCATATTATCCGTATCCCATACGACCACGGTACCCGAGGCATCATAAGCAAAAAGCATCGCCGAATCCCGGTCGAAATAGGATGCTGTTATTTGCTGTGTATTGCCCAACGCCGGCGCGAAGCGGGACTGTCGCACTTGCGCGTGACCATCGAAGAGAAGACCTACAAAGGTCAGTACGGCGATTAACCGGAATAACAGGAATTTGTTCATCATCTTTTTTCCACGATCTTGAACACCACGGAGGAGATGCTACCATCTGATGTAGCGGCTTTGCTGCTACTGGTGCCTCCTCGGCTGGTCATCTCCTCATCGAAGGCAGTCGAAACTAACGATTCCAAATCGGTAAGTACGCCCCTTGCGCCGTTTCGTACCGATTTTGGTGTCGCTACCTGCTCCAGATTAATCAATTCACGTGAAGCAAAAAACAAGAATGTTTCGATGCCATATGGTGGACCGATTGCAATAGGAAACTGATCGAATAACCGTTCACCGTAGCCTTCAATGCGGAGTTCTTCCGGTGTAATAGGTGGGTGAACCTGCGTATTTGGAAAAATAGCATTAATCACCCCATTAGGTTGGAGATCCAACACATTGACGTATACGGGCCAGCGGGTCTTATTTTTAATCCGCAGCACAAACTCATCCCCTGGGGCAAATGCATATTGTCCAAGATCCATATAGGCTGGAATAGCCGTGGTATCCGGACGACCATTGACTACTGGGATCAGCTGTATGTCTAACATGCCATTATCGCCATCATACAGGGATCGCAAAAATTGATAACGTGTAAAATCCCGGATCCGTTCCTGAAGATCGTATTCATCCGCTACTTCCACAAAATCCTGTCCATCGCCAGCCATCTTCAATACAGGTCCATATTGGCCGCGCACTAAAGCCAGATCCGGCGGACCTTCAAAAGAAACAATCGGCATATCTGCTAGCGCAGCGCGGTAGGTTTCGATTTCAGCCGCGGAAAGGTGGTTCGATATCCCCCCTCGCGTAGGATTCGGATCTGCAAAAGCCAGTACAACGGGCGACAATTTACTGGTTTTACTTTTAAGGAAAACCCACGCTTTCGCTCGCTCGGAATGTCTAAGTCCCAAAGGTGCGTCTAGCTTTACGGTCGCCGAGAAATTACTGGCACGCGTCACCAATCCCTCGGCAATAGGTTTACCGGCCTCCATAGAGGTCGTACCGCTAGGGTAAATGGCTACCACCGCACTATCGGCAAGCCCGTTTAGCAGTCCGGCACGAATCTCGATATCGGTACCCGAGGGTGCAATACGGCTCACCTCGAAATAGGATGTCTGCTGTACAAGATCGCCCCCAAACAGTTCGCGATCCAACCCGGTACCTTCAATCACTGGATTCTGCCGGGCAGCCCGCTGATTGACGGTTGCCTGCACCTGAGCGTAGAAATTGCGGTAGGTCGTTCCGGGAACCAAGTTCTCCAAGGCCTTACTAACAGCCAAGGTAAGTGTCCCCACACCTCGGCCTTGCTCATCGCGGGTCTCGTAATTGAGCTCTTCCGCTCGTGAGGCGCTAATAACAACATAGCTTGCGAGATTATCACCGCCACCCCTCGAACCGGGTTCCTGAAACACACCTTCATCCTGCAAGCGATATCTACCGGCATCAAATTTGGGTGACAGCAATGGTGGCGCGCCGCCTCGTACAATGGCCGTTCCACGCGTGCCGCTGCCCGAATGACAATTGTCCATGAAGACCACAATATCTCCCTCGCTGTCAAGCCGCTCGCGCAGCTGCTGCATATATCCCCCAAACTCATCATCACGGAAATAATCCAGCTGTAGCGTTTCAAAATCAGTAGTAGCCGTTCGCGGGGGCAGTTGTGCACCATAGCTCACAATGGTCTCGTCGAGTCCATCGATTTCATCCCCGTTGTCATCTTCAATCTGGGCTCCATGGGCACTAATATGGATGGTTACGACATCGCCCGGTCCGGCGTCGCGAACCAAGTGGTCAAAAGCCGATCGGATGCCCGTCATTGTAGCCTGTTCGTTTAGTAGAAGCCGCGTATCGTCTCCGGTGAAACCCTGACGGCGCAATGCAGGCAGGATATATGCCGTATCGTTAACGCTGGAAATAGATGACCAAGATTTGCCTGGACCATGATCTTTATACTCACCAATGGCGATGACCAATGCCCGTTTAGTTTGAGCCGTTCCCTGACTAAACGATAGCAGCCCAACTCCAAGTAACAAGCTTAAGTAGAAAAACAATTGTTTCATAGCGTACCTGGGTTATTGAAGCGATTTGATGCCCTTGCCTGCGGCATCAATGAGCACACCACTATTTTCCATCAATATTTTATTCACAAAAACGTCTTTGGAGGATTCCTTTACTTTGACGACAATGGAATATAGACCACGGCTGTACAAGTGCGCCGGTTCGCCCGCTTCGTCTAGGTAATAACTATAGGAGCGTGGCACGATAAAACTTTGTCCTTTACAAGGCTTATCCGCATGTCGAGCATAGTATATAGCATAACCATCATCTGATTTATCGAGCGGTGCGTCGCGGAGGCTATAGATAAAAGTTCCCAGTTTCACTCGTTCATTTAACGTACCTTGCTGCGACACATACGATGTATAGAGACTAATTTCAAAATCTAGATTCAGCTTCTTTCCGTTATTGAACGGAACCTTTGCTTTGGCATAGTTGAGCTTAATTTCCTTTAGCTTGAGGCGGAAAATCGCGTTCTGATAAATTTCTTCAGGATTGTCCAAAATGGGTTCAAACACTGCATGCATAGCCGTATCTGTTTGGCCTTCGGCGTTGGCAAACGTACGGGTTACTTCAAAACCGGTGAACTGCATACCGATCGGATCAAACACCGCATTGGTAGAATTCTTATCGTAGAAATACATATCGTTGAGCGCAAAGCTGTAGTCAGCCTGGTACTTCTTCTTGTCATTCTCGATGAGTTTATGGATTCCATCGGTAGCTAGTGAAATTAATTTATCAGTGCCCGGCAGCAATCCCCTCGCCGGTTCACCTCGGCCCAACGCAGCCCAATAGGCGGCTTGTGGACCGTAGTCCATCACCATCGCGTAGGTGATCACTTCTTTTTCTGGGGTGAGTGCCGCGGTATGACGTTCTGCCTTCTTTTTTGATCCGTATTTGGATCCGATACAGCCGGTATATAGATAGCACAAGGTCGTACAGCAGGCCATAATAAGTGCTGTGCGCAGAAAAGGGTTAATATTGCTCATCGGTTATATTATCTTTAAAATGTATATAGGCACCAAAATAAATAGAATAATCAGCATAAAAAATACCCATTATTGGGTATTCTTTTGTTAAAAATGTTTGCGTAGCTTAGCTTGGTCTCGAGAGATTGGAAATCCGTATAGGTTAATTTAAAAATGATGTTGCAGTATATTTTACGCCCTATTCTCTTTCTTTACTTATGCTTTCTAATTATATCTTGCGGTGTCGCAACAAAAGGCCAACTTCAACAACTTCCCGCCACCTTGCCTCCGGCAAGTTATCCCAAGACAATATGGCTCCCTACAATGGAACAACCACTGGCTTGTGATAAAAATGCGGTGTATGCCAGCTTACCTCTGCTGTGGTCCTCTTTACAGGAACAACTTGGAAATACCATCCGTGCCGATGAGCAATCACCCACGCTACAACAGCTCGCCTACGCCGCGGTTGATAAAAACGGCGTAGATGTTGAGCAATTTCAAGCAACCGTCCATCGCCAAGAAAACACGATCTCCATAACCGCAACATTGGATGCCACCATCCTTTTTGAACCGTATTTTGAACACATGGCATCCGGCACGACATTTAGTGGCATTCCAGTGGAGGCATTTGGTATGAGCGAAAACTCCTTTGACCATCTACATAAGCAAATCGAAATCCACCGCTACCGCGACGATAATCATTTTATTATCGGACTGTTACCGACAGACCGGCAGCAACAGGTCTTAATCTACAAAACCGATAAAAAGTACACTACGTTGGCGGCGATGTATACGGGTCTACAAGACGAAATCCAGCACGGCCGTGCGGACATGACCGTCCCGGATCGTCTATGGCGTTATAGCTGGACTCCATACGACCGGGTCGCCATCCCTCGGATAGTACTCGGTGTTCAAGGAGCGTATCCACAACTATCTGGCAGTATATTACAAAATGGAGAGGAGCAGTTGACATTGGCAAGTGTACACCAGTCAGTAGCCTTTTTATTGAACGAAACAGGTACTAAACTGGCGGCTGAAATGAACAAGGAGGTGGATAGGAATGGTTTGCCTCGAGCTGCATTCACACCGAAAACTATGATGCTAGATAAACCTTTTTATATCATCGTCAAAAAAAAGGATGATAACCTTTCTCCCTACCTCGTGCTATGGATCAACAATACCGAGTTATTGGAGATAAAATAAACCAGCGACACAAAAGAACAACGATGAACAACGACAAACGTATACAACTCGAGCAAAAACGCCAACAGCTACAGGTAAAGATAAAAGCAGAAGCGTATATAGACCAGTATATAAAACCTATGCAGGAGATATTCGATTGTATACGCCAGCAGGGGGTCGCTTACCAAATCGCCGGACTCGCATACGTACCTGCGGAATATCATGTCCATGTAGAACAAACTATAACTCAAACTCCCTACGATGCTTACGGATTCCAGCCGGATCACCTGCAAAAGTTCCATTTGGCACATTTGATCAATACCATATTCGATCGGTTCCCGTCTATTAACCCTTTGCGCTATGTACCAGATTTACCGGAGTATGCAAATTACCATGGCGTCTCGTCGGATGGTGCCCGCAATGGATTACACCGAGTAATACAGGAACTCGGTCTAATGGATCAACAAGTCTACGTATATTACCTAAACTATGGGGTTGTACTGCAACTATCTCTTACCGAACTTTCCAACCACGAACACGAGGATCTATTCAACCCCTGGCATGGCGACGTTATGATTTTCGCTGACCACGCAGATTGGTTGATCTCATTTACCTTAGAAGAAGAATGGTTGGGGGGAAACTTTTTTAAAATCCAAACTTAGATTGTATATTTGTTTGTTAAGGTTACAAATTCTCGGAAGATATGCCGTACAAAGAACGTGAAATAAACAAGTTATACTATACCATGGGTGAGGTAACCGCTATGTTCGGTGTAAATGCATCACAGATACGTTTTTATGAACGGGAGTTCGATATTATACAACCGAAAAAGAACAAAAAGGGGAACCGTCTTTTCACACAAGAGGACATCGCCAACCTCAAAATTATCTTCAATCTGGTAAAAGATAAAGGCTACACCCTACAAGGCGCAAGAGATTATATCCGATCCAACAAAAATGAAGTAAAAGAGAATCAGCGGGTTATTGATTCGTTGGAACGGTTAAAAAAGTTCTTACTCGAGGTTCGAGATAGCCTGTAGGACTCGCGACCTATCGTATTCCCAATTCGATCACTTCCAAGTTTTCTATCTTATCACCATTGATATCGAAACGCATTAACGTACGCACCTTATGCCATCCTTGCTTACCTGCGGCACCCGGATTGAGATGCAGTAACCCCAGTTTCGGATCAAACTGTACTTTTAAGATATGGGAATGTCCACAGATAAAAAGCTTTGGTGGATTAAGAACGATCTCAGGTTTCACTTGCGCCGAGTAACGCCCTGGATAGCCTCCAATATGCGTCATCCATACATCTACCTCTTCACAATAAAAACGTTGATGCTCGGGACATGCTACACGTACATCTTTTCCATCGATATTACCCCATACGCCCTTAAAAGGCTTAAAAGCCGCTAACGTATCTGCTATAGCGACAGACCCGAAATCACCCGCATGCCATATCTCGTCACACTGATCGAAATATTTGAAAACAGCATCATCAAGAAAACCATGGGTATCCGATATAAGTCCAATTTTTCTCATGTCAGAACGCTAAAAAATAAGGTTTCAATAACGTTTTATAGTGGTCGGAATAAATTCCTCTATCTGCATAAATATGAAAATCCTGCGTTTCTAGAGGTCGTGCCTTCTTTCCAATCCCCCATACTTTCCTAATCGGGATTTCCCCCGAAAAAGAAGATATAGTCGTTTCATGTTGTATATACAGCTTGTAATCGGAAAGAATCGGAGCAATCGCTTCGTCTGCCAACGCAGACGGAATGATCAGCTTAAATTGCCCGTTATCTGTTAAGTAGCGCGATACAAAAGACAACAGTTTTTCAAAAAATAACATGTCCGTATGTTTTGCTAGACGTTTTCGTGTATCGGGATTATGAAGTGAATTGGTATAAAATGGTGGATTCGATACGATCAAATCATAAGCTAATTCCGGTTGAAGATCCACAAATGAGCCTAGAAACACCTGCAGACGTTCCGCAAAATCTGATTTTTGAAAATTAATATTGGCTTGCTGATAAGCATCCTCTTCAATTTCGACAGCATCGATAAAGGCATGGGGATGACTTTGCGCGAGCATCAATGCAATAACACCCGTACCCGTTCCGATATCCAATATACGTCTCGCGTCGGGAAAATACGTTGAGCTACCCAACAGTACACCATCCGTATTAATTTTCATCGCACAATTGCCTTGATCTACCTCAAACTGTTTAAAACGAAAAACTGAACGCATACTGCAAAAGTACCTTTTCTTCTGCTCCTTTTTTAGAAAAAGGAGCGCAAACCGACTGAAAGGAGCTCATGAACACCAAAACAAACACTTGTTCATAAAATCGCCGCTTCGAATATTTTACATTTGGGATAGTACTAAGAATTAGTTTGTACAGTTGTAAAACATTCGGATGCGGCCGTTCTAATGTTAAGGGAGAGACAGTACAATTGCACAATCTTTCCTTTAACCTTTAAGGTCGCATATGGATATTTGAGGTTTGTAGAACTATCCTCTTTGCACTACAAATCCTCTCAAATATCCAAAGCGACGATTTTTTTGTTACTTTTTTGAGGGAAAAAAGTAAAATTTCCTTACTTTGGTTTGCGATTTGTTACACCATGGCTAAATTTTTAACATTTCTTCTGTTTATGCAGCTTGCTTCCTTTCCCATTTATAGTTATGGGGAAGAACACCATATATCTAGAAGATGGCAGAATTGCGAACAAGTAACAAAAGTAGCCTTGGACAAATTGGTTGACATTTTCCGCAAAAATGATTTTGAAAACCTAGATCCTGTTTTAAATACGATTCAGAGCGGCTGCGGTGAAAATGAGTTTATACAGCGTGTCCGTATTCTCCGTTTATTGATCGAGAAAAAAACGACCGGAGACATTATTGCTGATTATTTAGCAAAAAATTATCAAGAGGTATTGGTGATGCGCTGGGACTATTCTGTCGAAGAAAAGTATGCACAAATTTATCAAAACAACAAGGCTGATTTTGATTTTGTTCCTCTAAGACATTCGATTGATTCGCTCATTAAAATAAAAGCAATAGCACTACTGAACTCACCATCTTATAACCTGACCGAACAGGAAGAAAAAATCACACTGTTATTTGCTGATCATATTGATGAATTTTATCAGGTACACAGTGGAACGACACCTCAAACATCAAGTAAGAATAAATCAAGGTCGACATCTGACGGCTATTACGGTAAATATCGACATGGTGTGAATGTTTATGCGGGTGCTGAATTTCCGTTAACTGGCTCCGACCCTGTATTTAAAACAAGTACAACGTTAGGGGTATTCTTTTCTTCCAGGCTCTCCGACCCTTTCCTGTTTGAGGCAGGAGTAAAGGTACGCATCAACAGCAACGACAGGGAGGTAGAATATAGGTTATACGATGAGGTAGAAGTCATTCGATCAATGGCAAGTCTTGGCATCGGCGGTACAGTGGCTTATAAGGTTTTCGACAACGATAAATTTATTGTAGCCCCAAAAGCGGGTCTATTCTGGGAAATGGCAACGACAGGGCTTTCAGAAGTCAATGAAGGCTACTACGATGATGGTTATGACTATTACGAAACACGATCTGTGCGTCATTTCTATATCAATACGATGCGCAGTACCTTGGCGCTAGCCGCTATGCGCCATTTTGCTGGAAAAACCTATATTGGATTGGAAGCAGCTTATCATTTCGTCCCCTATAATTGGGATAATAATCTTATTACATCGATACAGCCCAACTACGGCAGTTTGCAATTGTTTTTCAGATTCTAGACAAAACTTCAATATTCTACGGTCGCACTCCCCCCTTCTCCATCCTATGCTTATTGCACAAAGAAAATAACGCGCTATACGAGATTGCACCACCCCTTCCTTAACATTAAAATGCCGCATTCGAATGTTTTACAACTGTACAAACTCATTCTTAGTACTATTCCAAATGTAAAACATTCGAAGCGGCGAGGTTTTTGCCAACTTTTTTACGGGAAAAAAGTTGAAGATTAATTCTTTAATAACCGCTGTATCTCATCCAGCTTCATAAGTGCTTCTACCGGTGTCAGCGTATTTACATCCAGATTATTCAGCATATCCCTTATTTTTTCCAAAATAGGATCGTCAATAGCAAACATCTGAAGTTGATAGGCTTGTTTTTGCATTTTACGCATGCTATCTTTAATCTGCTCACCTCCCGTACGTTCTTGCTCCAACCGTTTCAAAATTTCGTTAGCCCGTCCGATTAATTTCGGCGGCATTCCCGCTAATTTAGCTACGTGGATACCAAAGCTATGTTCTGATCCTCCCGGAACAAGTTTCCGCAAGAAAATCACCTTATTATTCATCTCCTTGACCGTCACATTGAAATTTTTGATACGCGACATCGAATTAGTGAGTTCATTGAGTTCGTGGTAATGCGTTGCAAAAAGTGTCTTGGCGCGTGCAAAAGAATGATTATGAAGAAACTCCGCAATGGCCCATGCGATAGATATACCATCATAGGTGCTTGTTCCCCGTCCAATTTCATCCAACAATATCAACGATCTGTCGGACAGGTTATTCATAATGCTGGCGGTTTCATTCATTTCTACCATGAACGTAGATTCTCCGGAGGAAAGATTGTCCGAAGCACCGACCCGTGTAAAGATTTTATCCACCAAACCGATGGACGCTTCCTTCGCAGGTACAAAACAACCAATCTGTGCCATTAGCACAATGAGTCCCGTCTGACGCAACAAAGCCGATTTACCTGCCATATTGGGTCCGGTAATGATAATGATTTGTTGGGTTTCTGGATCCAATAACGTATCGTTCGTAATATAATCTTCGCCTATTGGCAGATATTTTTCAATAACGGGATGCCTACCTCCCTTAATGTCAAGCACTTTTCCTTCACTGAGTTGAGGCTTCACATAATAATTCTTCTCGGCGATCAATGCAAAGTTCAGCAACACGTCCAACTTCGCTATCAATTGTGCATTCAGCTGAATAGGTTTGATATAGGCAGCAATATCAAGCAGGAGTTCTGCGTAAATACTGTTTTCAATAGTCTGTATTTTTTCCTCCGCTCCTAATATCTGCTCTTCATATTCTTTTAACTCTTCCGTGATATAACGTTCGGCATTTACCAACGTTTGTTTACGAACCCAAGATGTTGGCACCTTATCTTTGTGTGTATTCGTCACCTCCAAATAGTAACCAAACACATTATTGAACGCTATTTTCAAAGACGGTATACCAGTCGCTTCCGACTCCCGACGTTGAATTTCTAGTAGATAATCTTTTCCACCAAAAGCTACCTTACGTAACTTGTCCAGTTCCTCATCCACACCGTCGGCAATCACATTTCCTTTGTTAAGCGCCACTGGAGGTTCCACTTGCAGGGTTTGTTCCATTTTATCACGGATAATCTGGCAGATGTTCAACTGCTCCGAAATAACACGTAAAGCTTCCGATGTCTCCTGATCCGTCAAGGCTTTCAATTTCTCTACAACGTATAAGGCCCGCTTCAACTGTGTAATTTCGCGAGGATTCGCTTTTTGTAAACCAATTTTGGAAATCAAACGTTCCAGATCACCGACCTGTTTGATTTCCTTTATCAGTACGTCCCGTAGTTCGCGGTTGCGATAAAAATACTCCACGACGTTCAGTCGTTCGTTTATAGATTTCAAGTCTTTCAACGGCATGACCATCCAACGTTTCAACAGACGAGCCCCCATGGGTGAAGCCGTTTCGTCGAGTATGTCAACGAGTGTTGCGGCATTTTCATTCGCAGAACCGATAAGTTCTAAATTACGTATCGTAAAACGATCCAGCCACATATAGTGATCTTCCTCTATACGGGAAATATTCGATATGTGTTGCAGATTGCGGTGTTCTGTTTCGTTGAGATAATGTAGAGCAACACCGGCGGACAAGATACTCAACGGCATCCGCTCAATACCGAAACCTTTCATAGATTTAACCTCAAAATGCTTCAATAAAGTCTCCGTCGCGTAATCCCCCGTGTAGGGCCATTCATCTAATGTATACGTGTAGTATTGGCTACCAAACTGTTCCAAAAAGTCTTTGTATTGTTTTTTGGGTAGGATAATTTCTGTTGGCTTAAAACCCTGCAACAATTTATCTACATAATTGGCATTTCCTTGTGTTACCAAAAACTCTCCGGTAGATATATCGAGAAAAGCCACGCCATATTGCCCCCTTTCATTAAAAATCGACGCCAGATAATTGTTGGCTTTCTGCTGGACAATGTTGTCATTATAAGAAACTCCCGGTGTTACAAGTTCCGTAACGCCACGTTTGACAATGGTCTTGGTTTGTTTGGGATCTTCTAGTTGGTCACAAATTGCAACGCGCTGTCCCGCGCGTACCAACTTCGGCAAATAGGTTTCCAGAGAATGGTGAGGAAAGCCAGCTAATGCTGTTTCCGATTCCGTTCCATTTCCTCTCTTGGTCAATACAATACCCAAGATTCCCGCTGCTTTGACAGCGTCTTCACCGAAAGTTTCGTAAAAATCGCCTACTCGAAACAGCAATAATGCACCAGGATATTTCGCCTTGATCGTGTTATATTGCTGCATTAAAGGTGTTTGCTTCTTCGCCTTTGCCAATGGTTTTATGATTTTTAATGAACCGTAAAAATAAGGGAAATGATGTGATTTGGCAAGGTGAATGATTTTTTGGAAAAAATCTTCTAGTTTTGCTTATCGAACCAGAAAAAAATGGCAATCAAACGGGCTTCCAAGAAAAAAAACATCAAGAAAAAAACACCCAGTAAGACGTGGCGCACAACGATCAAAAAATGGTCGATCCGTCTTATCATTGTTTTTTTTGGGCTGACTATCACTTGGGTATTATTACTTACTTTTATCAATCCTCCCCTCACCTATCTCCAGCTCAAACGGGCTTTTGAGCGAAAAGCCATCGGAAAAGAATGGAAAATAGACAAGCAATGGCTCGATTACGAAGATATATCGGACAACCTCAAGCGCGCTGCTATTGCAGGCGAGGACGCCTATTTCCTAACGCACAGCGGCTTCGACACAAAAGCCATTCAGAAAGCGATGGAAAGAAATCAAACCGGCAAATCATTACGAGGAGGCAGTACCATCAGCCAGCAAGTTGCCAAAAATGTGTTTCTATGGCCGCAGCGTTCCTGGTTAAGGAAAGGTTTGGAAGCTTATTTCACGGTGCTGATAGAAGCTTTCTGGAGCAAAAAGCGCATTTTAGAGGTATACCTGAATGTCATTGAAATGGGACAAGGCGTATATGGAGCAGAAGCAGCGGCACACTATTATTTTCATAAATCTGCTAAAAGTTTGACAAGAAAAGAAGCCGCATTGATTATTGCCATTCTACCCAGTCCTCAAAAATGGGATGCCAAGCGCCCGTCAACTTATGTCAACCGACGGGCAAATAGCATTGTAAGGTATATGAGTCACTATAATATTCCTTAATCTTCTAGCCAATCCGATTGCAAATCATCAATCTCGCGACGGTCTTTTTTAGTGGGCCTTCCCGTACCACGGTCACGTTTTAATACGGGAGCGTGGAATGTAGATTTAAACGCATAGGTATCCTCTACCGGTGTTTGGTCTTCATAAGACTGAACAGCTGTTTTGGCATCTACCCTGCGTTCCAATAATCCCGTCACGTGGATTACCTTACGCTCGATGCCCTTTTGAATCGAATATGTTTCTCCTATTTTCACCATATAGGAGGGCTTTATATTCTGTCCGTTCAGCTTCACCCGTCCCGCTTTACAAGCTTCAGTGGCCAAGCTTCTTGTCTTGAATATCCGAATTGCCCACAAGTATTTATCTATTCGTAGTTTTTCCGTTTCTGCCATACAGCAAAAATAAGGTTTTTATCTTCTTTTTCCCCGCGAAAAAGAAGCAAAACCGAGCGAAGCGAGTTCATGGATGCCAAAATAAACACGAATCCATAAAGCTCGTCCTTCGGATTTTCGACATTGCATTGTTCCTTCTTTAACTTAAGGAATTTTTTTAAGTTTGTAGTCAACCTTTTCATTTTATAACATTATAATTAAAAATGGACTTACACAAATTGCAAAAATTAATAGAAGATGCTTGGGAAAACAGGCAATTATTAGAATATAAAGAGCATTACGAGGCTGTCAAAGTCGTGATTGACAAACTCGATAAGGGCGAAATACGCGTGGCTGAACCTATTGGTAGCCGTTGGCATGTAAACGATTGGGTCAAAAAAGCTGTTATCCTTTATTTCCCTATCCAAGAAATGAAAGAAATAAACAACAAACCCTTCGTTTATCATGATAAAATGGAGCTAAAGACCAATTACAAAACACTAGGAGTACGTGTTGTTCCTGGAGCAAGTGCACGTTACGGCGCTTATCTGTCGAAAGGTGTCATCATGATGCCTTCTTATGTAAACATTGGTGCGTATGTAGATGAAGGAACAATGGTGGATACTTGGGCTACTGTAGGTTCGTGTGCGCAGATTGGAAAAAATGTCCATCTAAGTGGTGGTGTGGGTATCGGTGGTGTCTTGGAACCTGTACAAGCAGCACCTGTTATCATCGAGGACAATGTGTTTGTAGGATCTCGGGCGATTGTTGTAGAGGGTGTACATGTGGAAACGGAAGCTGTTTTAGGAGCAAACGTGGTATTGACGGCATCAACAAAAATTATTGATGTATCTGGACCAGAACCAGTCGAATACAAAGGTCGCGTTCCGGCACGCTCGGTTGTTATTCCAGGTTCTTATACCAAGAAGTTTGCCGCTGGCGAATACCAAGTACCTTGTGCGTTGATCATCGGTCAGCGTAAAGAGTCGACAGACAAGAAGACCTCTTTGAATGACGCACTACGCGACCATAATGTAGCTGTTTAATGGAAGATGCTACTGTACATAGAGAAGATTTAAACAAAGCCCTCGAAACGTTGAAAAACGGAGGGCTTATTCTTTATCCTACGGATACTATTTGGGGCATCGGATGCGATGCCACTAATGCAGAAGCTGTAGAAAAAGTCTTTGCTTTGAAAGGACGTGAGCAACATAAAAGTTTGATTGTCTTGCTACACAACGACAATCAACTCGCTGGTTATGTCAATGATATCCCTGAGGTTGCCTACGACTTGATTGAATACACAGAGACACCTTTAACCATAGTATATTCGAATGCCAAAAATTTAGCATCGAATGTTATAGCCTCTGATGGCAGTATCGGCATCCGTATCGTACGCCACCCTTTTTGCGAACAATTATTGCAACGTTTTCGTAAGCCGATCGTATCTACGTCTGCAAACATCAGCGGAGACGCTTCTCCCGCTTGTTTCGACGAAATTTCCGAACAGATTAAAGCTGGCGTAGATTATATCGTGGAGTACGGACAGCATGAAAAAGGAGACGGCAAGTCTTCCACTGTAATGAAGCTAGACCCAAGCGGCAAATTTGAGTTTTTACGAAAGTAAAGTTGAGTAGATCCATCCATGAAGCATTTACAAACAACATCTACACAAACTATCAACGCAGGAGGGTGTTTGATCACATTCGAAAAACCCCTAATTATGGGAATTTTGAATGTAACACCAGATTCCTTTTACGATGGCGGAAAACATAATAGTACTGAACAGGCTTTGGTACAAGCAGAACAGCTTATTATGGAAGGAGCTGATATAATCGATATCGGTGCCTACTCTTCTCGTCCGGGTGCGTCTCCAGTCTCTCCCAAAGAGGAAATAAATAGAGCCATCCCTGTTATCCGAGAGTTGGTGAGGAGGCATCCCGATCATATCTTATCTATTGATACTTTTCGTGCTGATGTTGCCGTGGCTTGCGTAGAAGCGGGTGTGCATATTGTCAACGACATTTCTGGAGGTACACTTGATAAAAATATGTTTGATACAGTAGCGCGGTTACAGGTTCCATACATCTTAATGCACATGCGTGGCACACCGGAAACAATGCAGACCTTAACGGTTTACGACGATGTCGTCATCGATGTCGCGACCGCATTGGGAGAAAAGATTTCTGTGTTACGTGCTTTAGGTGTTAAGGATATTATCATTGATCCGGGTTTCGGGTTCGCCAAGACTGTGGAACAAAACCATGAACTTTTACATCGGGTAGATGAGTTGCACTATTTTGGTTTGCCTATATTAGGAGGGGTTTCCCGTAAATCAATGGTTTACAAAAAACTGGGTGTTACTGCAGAAGAAGCATTGACAGGCACGATTGCACTAAACACCCTATTGCTTTCAAAAGGTGTACAATTACTCCGCGTTCACGATGTAAAAGAAGCGAAGCAATTGGTTGAGCTGTTATTTTAGTTATTATTTTGAGAAAGTTACGAGATATTATTACCATTGGTTTTGCCTTATTTGCTATGTTCTTTGGGGCTGGGAATTTGCTGCTCCCTCCGTTTATCGGTCTACAAATAGGCGATCATGTTTGGATCACCATCTTAGCATTTGGACTTACAGGCATACTACTTCCCTTTCTTGGAATCTTATCCGTCGCTGACTCTGGAGATGACTTCAACGATCTGGGGCACCGTATCAATAAGAATCTCGCTGCTATTCTGGGGTCGGTTATCATGATCTGTATAGGTCCACTGATTGCTCTTCCACGAACCGCAGCGACAACATTTGAAGTAGGGGTACTTCCCTCTTTTCCGAATAGCCATCCGGTATGGACATCTATTCTCTTTTTTTCCATCACTTGGCTTTTTTCCATTGCACCGTCCAAGGTGGTAGATCTTGTCGGCAACATCTTAACCCCTTTTTTACTCGTTGTCCTTGTTATTTTGATTGGTATGGGCATCGCGAATCCGATTGCCAAACCACAAACGGATATGCTTTCCCTACCGGAGGCGTTTACCATTGGGTTTATCGAAGGGTACCAAACGCTCGACGTATTAGCATCCGTGATATTTGCAGGCATCATTATCTCGGCCACCAAAGCTAAAGGGTATGAGAGCATTACTGAAAAGAACAAAGTCGTCATTGCATCGGGAGCACTTGCCACCGCTTGCCTATTCTTTATTTATGGTGGATTAATTTATCTTGGTGCTACTTCTGATGTGGAAAACACGGATATCAGCCGATCCGCGCTTCTGCTCCATATCTCAACTAGTATCCTTGGCCAATACGGTACATTGGCTATCGCTATCGGTATCGCATTAGCTTGCCTGACGACCGCCATTGCACTGACAACGGCGGTGGGTACGTTTTTTTGCAAGCTGACTAATGGCAAACTTGGTTATAAATTTCTGGTAACAGCATCTTGTCTCGTCGCTGGGGTTCTTTCTGTCACGGGTGTGGACAATATCATCCAGTTTGCTTATCCGCCATTAGCTTTTGTCTATCCTATTGTCATTACACTGGTTTTATATATCGTTATATTCGGCCGGTTCGTCAAAACCAAACTACCGTATGTCTTGGCGTTAATTGCCTCAACGGTCATAGCTGCATTAAATGTGATGAAGATACTGGGTATCTTACATATTGATATTTCAGCTTGGTTCAACTACATCCCGTTCTTTGCTTATGAGCTAGGATGGGTAGTGCCTTCGTTTGTGTTTTTTGTTGTTGGATTTGCTATCGACAGATCCGGAAACCGGAAAGCTACCTCACCGAACTCCCGGGGTTAATAGAAGACGTTGGATTAACGAAATCCAATCTGCCGTCCGCATCTTCTGCCATCAGAATCATCCCTTGTGATGTAATGCCCTTGATAACGCGGGGCTCCAGATTTACTAGGATGGATACTTGCTTGCCCACAATATCTTCCGGACTGAAAAACTCGGCGATGCCAGAAACCACTGTACGTTGATCGATACCTGTATCGATTTTAAGCTTTAACAATTTCTTTGTCTTGGCAACTTTTTCGGCTTCCAATATCGTACCGACACGAATGTCCATCTTTAAAAAGTCATCATAGCTAATATTCGCTTTTGCTGGCTCGGCTTGTGCAGCTACTGCCGCATTCTTCGCTTTAGCCTCTTCCAGTTTCTGCAATTGGAAATCCACCTGTTCATCTGTAATCTTTTCGAATAGCAGTTGCGCTTCGCCCAGCACATGCCCTTCCGAGATAAGGTTATGTTGCCCTGCTTGCGCCCAATCCTGTGATAACAGATTTAGCATGGCAAACAACTTACTAGCCGTTTTTGGTAAAAACGGTTGCGAAAATACTGCTAGATTGGCAACAATCTGTGTAGCTACATACATCACGGTTTTTACTCGTTCCGGATTTTCCTTATATACTTTCCAAGGTTCTTCATCCGCAAGATATTTATTACCCAAGCGTGCCGCATTCATGAAATGACTCAAAGCTTCCCGGAAACGATATTGGGCAATAGCCTGACTAATCAGTTGTGGATAGCTTGCTAGGTCGTCCAAAGTAGCTTGGTCCGTATCCGTCAGTGTGCTTCCTATCGAAACCCGTCCGTCAAAATATTTTTGAGAAAGCACCATCACACGGTTCACAAAGTTACCTAAAATAGCAACCAGCTCATTATTTACACGTGCTTGAAAATCTTTCCATGTAAATTCACTATCGGATGTTTCTGGTAGAATCGACGTCAAGACATAACGTAATTCATCCTGCTTTCCAGGAAATTCTTGCAGGTATTCATGCAGCCATACTGCATGATTTCGGGAAGTAGACAATTTATCTCCCTCTAGGTTTAAAAACTCATTCGCAGGAACATTTTCGGGCAGTATATATTCGCCATGTGCATGGAGAATAGCCGGGAAAGTAATACAGTGAAAGACAATATTATCTTTCCCTATAAAGTGAATCAAGGTGGAGTCATTTTCTGTATCAGTTTGTTTCTTCCAATACTTTTCCCAATCTTGGTCGTTATCGAGAGCCCATTGTTTCGTAGCCGAAATATACCCTATAGGCGCGTCCAGCCAAACGTACAATTTCTTGCCTTTCGCTTCCTCGAGTGGCACATCGACTCCCCAGTCTAAATCACGTGTCATGGAACGTGGTTGGAGACCGAACTTCAACCAAGACTGGCACTGTCCAAAAACATTCGATTTTAATACCCCTTTTTTCCCCTCGATCAGCCATTTTTCCAACCAAGGTTGGTATTTATCCAATGGAAGATACCAATGTTTGGTCTCTTTTAACACAGGTGTTTTCCCACTCAACGTTGATTTAGGATGAATTAAATCCGTTGGATTCAACGAAGTACCACATTTTTCACATTGATCGCCATAAGCGCCTTCATTATGACAATGCGGACATGTTCCTACAATATAGCGATCAGCTAAAAATTGATGATATTCTTCATCATAATACTGTTCGGAAAACTTCTCGATAAACTCCCCTTTTTCATAGAGATTCATAAAAAACTCCTGCGACAGCTCGTGGTGCACTTGTTCGGATGTACGATGGTAAATATCGAAACCAATACCAAACTCTTCAAAGCTCTCCTTAATCTGTTTATTGTACTTATCGATAATCTCTCGCGGCGTTACCCCTTCTTTCTTTGCTTTAATAGTAATAGCTGCTCCATGTTCATCAGAACCACAAACAAATACGACATCTTTATGGTTCAAACGGAGGAATCGCGTAAAAATATCAGCGGGAACATACGCTCCAGCTAGGTGCCCAATATGTAAAGGGCCATTCGCATAAGGCAAAGCCGATGTAATAGTAAAACGATTTTTAGATAAGATACTCAACGTATAACGATTTTTAAGTTGACAATAACATTGAAAAAGAAACAAAATTCTCGTTTCTTTGGCAAAGATAACTCAAATTGCGCGTATAATAATAAGTGTTTGGCATGAAAACTCCTGAATTTCTCAAGAAAGGCGATAAAGTTGCCATTGTATGTCCAGCAAGCTACATAAAGGGCGATATAGAGGTTGCCCTAGCGGTCTTGAACAGCTGGGGACTCCATGTAGAAGTGGGCAAAAGTGTTACCTCTCAGTTCCATCAATTTGCGGGGAGGGATGACGTACGTAGACAGGATTTACAAGCTGCACTTGATAATCCGGAAATTAAAGCTATTTTCGCCGCACGTGGCGGGTACGGTACGGTAAGGATTATAGATCAATTAGAATTTAGTAAGTTTAAAAAGCGTCCTAAATGGATTGTCGGATTTAGCGACATCACGGTTCTTCATAGCCATCTCCACAACAACGTTGGGGTATGCAGCATACACGGCCAAATGCCAAAATCTTTTGATGAAAGCACAAAGACTGCATTGACTTCCCTAAAACATGCTCTCTTTGGCAAAGACATGGACTTTAAATACAGACAACATACGTTTCCCAACCGTTCAGGTGAGGGTTATGGTCGCTTAACGGGTGGTAATCTGGCCATCCTCCACAGTATTTTGTCCTCCACCTCTGACGGAAAGTATGATAACAAAATTCTTTTTATCGAAGATGTAGGCGAACAACATTATAATATTGACCGCATGTTATGGACACTTAAAAGGGCTGACAAACTTGCTAAATTACAAGGATTGATTGTAGGTGGCTTCACTTCGCTAAAAGATAGCGACCCTTCATTTGGGCAAAGTTTTGAAGAGATTATCATGGACAAGGTCGATGAATATGATTTCCCTGTCTGTTTTGGTTTCCCCGCTGGGCACATTGACAATAATCATAGTCTTATTTTTGGAAAAAATATAAGGCTAAGCGTGAAAGATAAAGAGACTTCAATTAAATATCTAGAATAGGCGAAAGAAAGCTATAAAAACACTCGGGCATGCCAACTTGCCTTCATCGGCACTTCCCATTTTGTTTCCAATTCTTCTGCAGAAGTCACCATATTATTGAAAACGATAGCCGTATCCGGATTAACTTCTCCCGTCACTAACAAGTGCCGGAAGTGGTCCTGTGGAACTACCTGGATCGGCTGGCTTATATACGGCCGAAACGCTATTTGTAAGCGATCAAATAATGATATACCTAATGCCTGCTCTATTTTCTTTAAGAGATGAACTGATTTATCAATAGAACATCCCGTCACCATCGCTTTCTCTTCATCTACTATAAGAACAATAAATAGATCGTAACGAATTTCGAATGATCCTGCCAACTGACTGCCGTGAGCTGTCCACTGTGCTACAAATTCCTCCAAGACTTGCTCTATTTTGCAAATCTCATCCTGCTGTAAAAAACGATTGCTTTGATAGATCCAAACTCTTTTCATTTTTTTATAAAGTTAATAGAGTTGATATGAGCTAATTGTAATAAGGCGAAATCATCAAATAAACGACAACTCCTGTAACGGCTACATATAGCCACATAGGATAGGTAATACGCGCCAGTTTTTTATGTCGCTCATAAGCACCCGCGATACCACGTACAAATGTAAACAGCACAAACGGTATGATAACAATAGATAAAAGAATATGGGTTACCAATATAAAGAAGTAAACATATCTTATCACTCCCTCTCCACCATAAGAAGTCGATTCCGATGTCATGTGATAAGCGACATACATCAGTAGGAATGTTACGGAACATCCCATACACACCTTGATGAGATTTTCGTGTAATCTCGCCCGACCTCTTTTGATAGCTGATATCGCTACTACTAACAATACCGCGGTAAAACCGTTGATAGTCGCATAAATTGGAGGTAAAAAGCTTAACGGTTTTACGTCATAACCCAATTTCCGCAAATTCACTCCGAATAGTATGGCTACCGCCAACGGAATGATGATGGAAAGCGCAACAATCCACTTTTTATACTTCTTCTCTTCTGCTGTCATCATATTGCTTGACTTATTTTTTCTGCAAATGTTTGTTTTCAAAGGCTATCAAGAACCTTTATGAACTTTCATTTCTACTTAACAACCATCTTTCAATCATGAAGGTTTTTTTTCCACTTTCAATGGTTTATTTCGGATTTCCTCGACCGCAAGTAGCTTTATCTCATCTTCTAAACGATCCACCTCTCCTTTTAGGCTTATATCATAAAAGCCTCGAATACGACCCTTGGAATCCAACAATACCAACTGGTTACTGATTAGAAAGCGAGTTGAATCAGTTGGATCCGGCATGGCATCAATGAGTAATTCCTCTCGAGCATATGTAAAAATATCTACAGAGGGACTATATACCACATTCCAATGTTTCTGCGCCATATTCTTATATGGTTCGATAAATGCGCTCACATCAGCCTGCGTATCCATACTGTCTACCGAAATAGAGAAAAAATTCACTATGGGATTTTCCTGGAAACGTGTGGCTAACATATCAACGTGGTCTAGCATCAACCTTGAAAAGGCAACGTCTCGAGTGTAAAAGAGATGTGCGACACTAATACAGGTATCTGGAGCAGGGAACATCACTTTTGTGTTCGATACTTCTTCAAAATGAACATGAGGGACCATATGAAAAATGGTATCCGGATACGCTCTACCCCAATTTCGCTTCATTTCGCCACTCAACGTCTTTTCCCCAAAAACTGGTAAAGAGGCATATTCATTAAAGCCTAATCTATTAACCGCTATATATAAAAATCCTGGCACAAGTAAGATTAATGCCAGGATAATTAATGTCGATTTATTTCTGTGAGCGCGCTTACTCATTCAGCCCTCTCCTCATTTAACTAGTTATTGGGAAATAATGGGTGTTCCTGTAAATGATACAATAGATAATCACCCTCAATTAACATCAATACAATAAAGTACACAATAAAGATGAACCCAATACTCACACATACGATAAAGCCGGATTTTTCAAACTTCAGGTGCATGAAATAGGCGACGATATAAAATGCTTTAACCAACGTTAATGCGATATAAATGACATTGACCAATATGCCTTTTTGAAGTATTCCCCAATGGTGTACAAAACCTAGGGCAATCAAAAACTCTAAGGCGGTCAACGCCAAAAGAATAAAGAAAACTCTCCAAATTCCTTTTTTATCCATACCACCATGGTCGTGGTGGTCGTGTGCTGTTGCTATATTTTCGTGATGATTAGACATTTCCTTTTTTATAGAATGTTAAGAATTTTTGAAATCGATTAAATCAAGTAGAAGAACGTAAATACAAACACCCAGACTAAATCTACAAAGTGCCAGTATAATCCCACTTTCTCTACCATTAAATATGTACCTCTTCGTTCGAATGTATTATTTAGTGTCATACTCAAAACAATAACATTCAATAGAATCCCGATGGACACGTGAAAGCCGTGAAAACCTGTTATCGTGAAGAACAAATTAGAGAACTGTAACGCAGCTGTATAGGATATATCCTTTGTAAAATAAGGTGCCAACGCCTCTGCTACAGCGTCACCCTCCAAACCTGTTGCTGGATTTCTGCCAAACCAAAAGCCTTGATGATGTAAGTGTGTCCACTCGATAGCCTGACAACCGACAAATGCCAAACCGCCTAAAATTGTCCATAGCATCCATTTCACGACCTCGTCTTTCCTATTCCGATGACCTGCATCAACAGCCAATACCATGGTTACGGAAGACATAATCAAAATAAAAGTCATGATACCCACGAACACCAAAGGCTGCCCAGATTCGGCAATACCCGGAATAGATTGGAAAATCTTATCCGCATCAATCCACGTGGGTTGTGCAAATTTCTGTGCACCATAGTAGATTAGAAATGCAGAGAATGTAAAGGCGTCCGACACCAAGAAAAACCACATCATGATCTTTCCATACTCCAAGTTCCAAGGTGACTTGCCACCACTCCAAGGGCCGTCTTTTACCTTATCCAATTGCGATACAGTTGTTGTACTCATTTTTTACTATTATTGATTCAAAAGTAAGAAAACATAAATATAAATCCACAAAAGATCGAGAAAATGCCAAAAAATAGTGGCTAAATTCATGCGGAATTGGTTATCCGGAAATGGGATGGGTTTCATAGCACCCCATAAACACCTTACCAATACGATCAAACCCGCTATAATATGTGCCAAATGCATCCCCGTAAATACGTAAATAAACGACTGCGATGCATTATTATTCACAAAATAAATACCCCTGTCTGCCAATACCGACCAAGCATCCGTCTGCAATACAAAAAACGCTACACCCAATGCAATAGTTAACGACAGATACAATTTTTGCTTACCTATCTGTTCACGTTTCGCTGCGCGATAAGCGAAATGTAATGTTAAGCTACTTACTAAAATAACGATAGTACTATAGATAAACGTGTCGGGCAGAATTGTCTTTATCCCTTTGTCTACCCCACTAGCCGTATACACGATGAATCCACTGGACAACGCGGCGAACATCATAAACATCCCTATCATACCCAGCCAGAGGTTAAACTTCTTAGCTTTCCTTGATTGAATCAATTCTTCCGTTGTATAATCGTCTGTATGCTCCATCTAACTCAAAGGAATAAAATCAAATAATAAAACCAACTGCGTCAACGGCAAATAAATGAATGATGTGAACATTACCTTCCTCGCCGTAGCATCGGTTCTTTCCTGTATGTGCTTAAAACCATAATAAGCAAACAACAGGCCACCCAATAGCGACACCACTGTAAATACCCAACCACCAAAACCATAGTACATGGGCAATACGCCCACGGGAATCATCAATATCGCTGAGACAGAAATCATCCAAGCCGAAATCGTGTCTTTCTTTGTCGTCGGTAACAGTCTAAATCCCGCGCGTTTATAATCCTCGTCCGCAACCCAGGCAATCGCCCAAAAATGTGGAAATTGCCAAAAGAATTGTATCAAAAACAGTACCCAAGGTGTGATGACAATAGCCGCTTCACTAACGGCTGCGTATTCAAAACCAAATCCGGCAGATTTAAAGGCAGCGTAGTACCCGATTAACGGCGGTAACGCACCTGGAAATGCGCCTACAAACACAGCTATAGGAGACTTTTGCTTTAACGGTGTATACACGAAAGCATACAGAATAATGGCAAAAACCGAAAGTAAGCCTGCTAAGAAATTAAGTCGGACTAGTAATAGGGTTCCAAAAATCCCCATAAATAAACTTAACACCAAGGCCTGTCCTGTAGTCATCCTACCAGCCGGTAATGGTCTGTCTTCGGTACGCTTCATCAACTTATCTAGGTCACGTTCGATAATTTCGTTGAACCCGTTCGCCGAACCCGTTATCAGAAATCCACCGATTGTCAAAATCAGCCAATTTATCCAAATAATATCGCCCTGCTGCTTGGCTCCGATCAAAAACGAAATTGAAGCCGAAAACACAACGGTCAACGTCAACCTAAGCTTGACTAATTTATTGAAATCAGAGATGAACTGCTTCATGAAAATCTTAATCCTCTTCTAAAAATGAACAAATATGCGTTAAGACCACAAATGTCTACAACTTTGTCCATACTATCGTTTCAATTTTGTCATTAATAGCATTAAATAATATAGGGCGCCAAAAAACAAGCTAGCGACAACCAAATGCATAGTTTGCGCGACCGCCGGCACATTAAAACGAGCTAGAATAATTCCGGACATCATCTGAATACCAACTAAGATTAGTACCGTCCAAGCGTATTTACTTTGTAATGTCAATGAACTAAACTTATTTTTTACCAGGAAAAACAATACTACTGTCGTACCCAGTGAAACATAAGCTAAAACACGATGTATTTCATAAGACGAGCCCAATCGGGAAACCCATTCCTGACGCGAAACGCCTTCATCATTCAAATGATCGATAGCTTCCCTAACTCCTGTTCCATACACTACCTGGATCACCGTCAGCGTTAATAGAAATAATGCTATCCCCTTTAACAAATCAAAACGATGATTAATCAGTATGCTTTTATTTCGCATGGTCGTAGCTAAGTAAAATGTATATATACTAATTGCCACAATAACCAACGCCAACAGCATGTGTACTGTAATAATCCAAGGCATTAGATTCGTAGAAACAACGATTGAACCCAGCCAAGCCTGGATAATTACTACAACAAGATTCAGAACGCTCCACCATACTATAGATGGCTTGCTTTTCCAATATGTAAAAGAGAATATCGCAGAAAACAACAAACAAAAGCCTACGATAACTCCGACCAGCCGGTTAATATATTCAGTCCAAGTTTTCGCTGCGTTGAATTCTTCGTGGTGCAGGATGGATTCATCGTGACGTATCCTATCTGCCATCTCCGGATAACCAAAGAAGGCTACAATTTTCGCAAAACGTTGATTCTTCTTAGCCCTTCCTTCGATATAATGTTCTTCATATCCCTCAGGAAGCTGCGAAACATCTGTAGGCGGAATTATGCGATTAAAACATTTCGGCCAATCCGGACAACCCATTCCCGATCCTGTACTTCTAACGATCCCCCCTGCTGTAATAACAAGGAACAAAACGAAAATTGTAATTCTGTTTGTTTTTATGAATCGTTTCTCGGTAGCAGGATACATAACACACCTTTCTCTCTACTTCTACGTTAACTTATCCTTCTATTACTTCTCTATTATTAGCTTTATTCCATTCTTCCTGAATGCGTATGGCTTCTTCATTTCCTTCAAAATCATGTGGTAAATTTGAACTCATTGTTTCAGAGAACGGCACCGTCTGAGGAATGAAATCCGTATCATGTCCAGGCTTACTATAATCATAAGGCCAACGATAAACGGTAGGAATTTCTCCCGGCCAGTTTCCATGTATATGTTCCACTGGTGTAGTCCATTCCAAGGTATTAGAGTTCCATGGGTTTTGCGTCGCTTTCTTGCCTTTCCAAATAGAAGCAAAGAAGTTCCATAAGAAAGCTACTTGTGCTAGTCCAGCGACAATAGCAGCCCACGTGATAAGCAAGTTAACAGAAATCCATTTATCCATGAAAGGGAATGCTGTAAAGGTATAGTAACGACGAGGTACACCATCTATACCCATAAAGTGCATTGGGAAGAAAACCAAGTAAGCACCGATAAATGTCAACCAAAAATGGAGATATCCCAACTTTGTATCCATCATACGACCAAACATTTTTGGGTACCAATGATAAACACCCGCCAACATACCAAAAATAGAGGCTGATCCCATCACCAAGTGGAAGTGGGCTACTACGAAATACGTATCATGTAGGTTGATATCCAATGCAGCATTACCCAAATATAGACCGGTAAGACCACCAGATACAAAGAATGAAACCATACCGATAGCAAACATCATCGCAGGTGTGAATCGTATATTACCTCTCCATAGCGTAGCTATATAGTTAAATGCCTTCACTGCCGAAGGCACAGCAATAATCAACGTTGTGATCATGAATACTCCTCCTAAGAAAGGATTCATACCCGTTACGAACATGTGGTGACCCCAAACAATAAACGATAACACGGTAATACCAACCAAAGAATACACCATTGCATGGTATCCGAAGATTGGTTTACGAGAATTTGTAGATATAATTTCAGAGGTTAAACCCAATGCAGGCATTACCACGATATATACCTCTGGGTGACCTAAGAACCAGAACAAGTGCTGGAATAGAATAGGCGAACCACCTTCGTTTGGTAGAATCTCTCCCTGAACAACCAAATCAGACAAGTAGAAAGATGTACCAACGGAACGGTCAAAGAATAGAAGAACAACGGCCGATACTAGTACAGGGAACGACAACAAACCAACGATGGCTGTCAAGAAGAACGCCCATATCGTTAACGGCATTTTCCAAAGATCCATCCCTTTTGTACGCATGTTCAATACTGTACTGATATAGTTTACACCACCCAATACCTGAGAAGCGATAAACAAGGTCATACTAATTAACCACAATGTCATTCCCAAACCAGAACCTGGAATGGAAGTCGGCACGGAAGATAATGGAGGATAAATGGTCCATCCCGCTGATGCAGGTCCGCTTTCAACGAAGAAAGACGCTACCATAATAACACACGCCGTAAAGAAAAACCAATACGACAACATATTCATTAGCGGCGACGCCATATCACGCGCACCCAACTGATATGGAATCAATAGATTACTGAATGTACCTGACAAACCCGCTGTCAAAACAAAGAATACCATCATGGTACCGTGAATGGTTACCAATGATAGGAAGAACTCGGGTTTCATCCGTCCTCCTTCGGCCCATTTACCTAGGAAGACTTCTAAAATGGGAAAATCTGTATCCGGCCAAGCTAATTGGATACGGAATAAGATAGAAAGCAACATAGCGAAGACTGCCATCACAATACCTGTGATCAAAAATTGCTTCGCAATCATCTTGTGATCCTGACTGAAGATATACTTCGTCAAGAAGGTCTCTTGATGGTGATCATGTGCGTCATGATGCGCTGCGCCGTGCGATATAACTGTACTTGACATATTCGTTTAATAAATTTCTTCTATTACTTTTTCTTCAATGGTTGAAGAATATGTGATGTATTAGTTTAATGAAGCTGTAGTGAACTCTTTTGACTCCTCCGAATTTGCTGCAGCAAACTCTTTCTGCAAATCTTCAGTAAAATACTTATTCTGCGTACTCAACCATTCTTTATATTCTTCCTCCGTAACCACTATAACTTTCTTCTGCATGTTGTAGTGTCCAGATCCACAGATCTTGTTACAAAGCATAATAAAATCATACTTCGGATCGTTCATTTTTTCACGCATATCTTCCGTCGTCATTGTCGGAGTAAACTGGAAGTAGTTGGTCATTCCCGGAACCGCGTTTATCTGCACACGAAAATCAGGGATGTAAAACGAGTGAATGATATCTTTTGAAATAATATGAAAACGAACTGATTTATTTACAGGAATAACAATGTCAGACGCTTGTATATCATCCCACGCATGCTTGTCGTTAAAATCGATACCATAAGAGTTGATAGGTGTCGTCAATTTATAATTGCGTTTGCCTATAACTCCATCAGCACCTGGATAACGAACTTGCCATTGGAACTGCTCACCTAAAACTTCGACTTGGATAGCAGATTTTTGCAAATCTTCCGGAACGTTGGTGATCGATCGCCAAGTAAAGAAACCGAACAATACCAAGACCGTCAATACAATAGCGGGCACAATCGTCCAGATCTTTTCTATCGTGTCGTTATGTGGATAATAATAAGCTTTCGTTCCCTTACGCATACGATAGATATACGGAAACGTCAACAATAAAATATGTACCAACACGAGTACAATCGTGATAATCACAGTGGTTATGATAAACATCGTGTCTATACGCTCGCCGTGTTCCGTGACTGCTGAACGCCAAGCCCAGTCGCCCCAAACCGCATATCCATAGTATACAAACCCTAGAAAAGCTACTAGGAATATAACCATCAGGACCGATTGAAAAGTGTTGTTCGCAAACGGATTGTATCTTCCATTCATCTTACGAGTAAGCTCGTAAATGGATAATACCTTACCAACAACTGCTACAACCGTACATACAATTAAGAATAAAAGAATGTAGTACGTCATGTTTTTATAAACCTGTGGATCTATCTGAGGTCCTTCATCAACTACCGTAGCTGAGGACGACGATGATGATTTCGATGTTGTTGTCGCGGCCGCGGCCTCTCCTCCTTCTGCCGTAGCCGTTGTGTCTGCTGTCGTCGCTGTCGCGGCTGTATCAGCCTGTCCTTCTTCAACTGTATCACTAGCAGCTGACACAGTAGTATCCTGGGCTAATGAATCTTGCTGAAATGCAAAACTTGGTGCAGAGAACAACAATCCTACAGTTAGTAAGCATCCCAACACGGCTCTGAATCTGTTATTAATTTTAAATTTCATTTCTTATTAAAACGTTTAAACGTATTATTATGCAATGACTAGAAACTATATCTGATGATGTAAACTTTCCTCCAAGAATGGATGATTCTTTGGCGCTAACGCATGTTTACTTAACTTGCTCATCACGAGAAACGTAAACAAACCAACAAAACCGATAGCTGTTCCGATCTCAATAAATCCAAATCCACGGTGATTCTCAACGGTTCCTGGCATAATCATGATATAATAATCTAACCAGTGTCCGCACAATAACAAGATGGCCACAAATAACATCATTCCCTCCTTACGCTTCACATCACGATCCATCAAAAGCAACAACGGTGCTAAAAAGTTAATAATAACATTCAACCAGAACCAAGGCTTGTACTCCGGTTCCCATCTCTTGTAAAAATATACGGTCTCCTCTGGAATGTTAGAATACCATATCAACATAAACTGAGCAAACCAAACATACGTCCAAAAGATGGAGAAACCAAACAACAATTTGCCCAAATCATGCAAGTGGTTTTCATTTACCCAAGCTAAGTAGCCGGCCTTTCTTACCAATACTAAGATAATAATAATCGCAGCCAATCCACTAACCCACATGGCAGCGAAGTTATACCAGCCAAACATAGTAGAAAACCAGTGTGCTTCTAAGGACATCACCGTATCGAAAGACCAGATAGGTGTTGTAAAGCCGAAAATAACCAAGAAAATTGCGGACAATTTAAAGCTTTTCTTATACGAGTTCAATCCACCTTCTAAATCCTCCTTGTAAGACAACTTAGCCAAAATAAAAGCAAAGATACTATATGACCCCATGAACAAAATCTGGCGGATCAGAAATCCAGGGACATTCAAAAATGCTTGTTTACCCGCCACCAATGCGTCATAGTTTGGACTATTTTCATCCATTAATCCATCAGCATGCCAATGGTGATATAAATTATGTGTAAACAATCCTAAACCTACAATAACAAACAAAATAATTGCTGCTATTGGCAGTACACTAGCCATTGCCTGCGGAATACGGATTAAACCAGCTGACCAACCCGACTGCGTAACAAATTGCAACGCTAAGAAAAACGCTCCCGCGGCACATACACAAGTGAAATAATAACCCATCAATAATAGGTTAGCGTATGTACGTTCAACCATAATATGGTCACTTGACATAAGGCCCATAGCGACAGCTACAACCCCTACAGCAATTCCAACTAAGCTGAGTATCTTACCGATACCAGCGAATTGAAATTTTTCGCCGAAATTATAATCGTGATGATGATTGTGAGTTCCCATTTACTATATTGATGTTAGATTATTTTTTTTGTAATTCCTGTACATACATGACAACCTGCCAACGTTCCTCCGGCGACAACTGCGACGCATGAGATCCCATGGAGTTGTGACCATAATAAATCGTATGGTAAATTTTACCAGCTGTCAATTCACTCATCGCCCCACCGCGAGAAGAATTCGCACCGTCTGACTTTTGATATGATGGCGGAGGCGGAAAGTTCTCCAACTGACGAGAACCACGTGAGTCCTCTACCGAACGGTCTTGCGTTATCGGACCGTCGCCTTTCCCATCTTTACCATGACATACAGCGCAATAGGTGTGATACAAAGCGTCTCCTTTGGCTAAGTTCGCTTCCGTAATTGCTAACGGATTGGTCAATTCTCTGCCTGCACGTTCGTACTCCTCTAACGAATTATCAAATTCAAAACGTTCAAAACCAATCGGCGTCGTATTTTCCGGCGGTATCTGTGCCGTCATTTTATTTTTAAAATTATTATTGGGTTGATCCGGATTATAGGCAATCGGATCATACATATTTCTGGAGAATTCCCATCCTGTACTACGCGTCTTTCCATCGCCACAGCTGGAAACTACCGCCGCCAAAGCAAATGCGGCGCATACAGATCCAAGAAAATTCTTCTTATTCATAGCTAACATATTTTCTTTCATTGTATTTAACTTCGACTGCACCGGCATCTTTCAATAAAGACTCGATTAGCGCATGGTCTGCATTTTCATGAGCATCTATTGCGATAATAAAACGATCATCCGAAGCTCTCAGGTCCATCACACGAGGTGAACGTCCTGGAAACAGATGGTTACGGAAAAAGAAAGTTGCCACCATTCCCAAGGCACAAAGTAAAATCGTCACCTCGAATGTAACCGGCACAAAGTTAGGCAACGGCAGTGATGGTTTACCGCCGATATTCATTGGCCAATCATGTGCCATTGTATAATACAACAAGCTAAAACCTAAACAAGTACCCAAAGCGCCAAAACAAAATGCGGCAATAGGTAAACGAGAGGGCTTAACACCCAATTTAGCCTCTATCCCATGGATAGGCATCGGCGTGAAACAATCATATATGCTGATATTGTTTGCCTGCAACTTGTCGATACCGTGCATCATTTCATCGGGATCGGCAAAACTACCTAATATATATTTTGTATTGCTCATTGCTTATTATTTTCTAACGTCTAATGCCTTAATGTCTTCTTCTGAAACGGTATCGTACTTATCTAATGAGTTTTGGAAGAATTTCACCTGTTCCTCTGGGAATGCTCCCTCTTGCACTAACTTCGTTTTCTGCTGCAAACTTGCGGATTTCAATAACAACTTCACCTCTGCGATAGCGATACCCGGTAAGAAACGCAGGAATAACAAGAATAGCGTGAAGAACAAACCAATGGATCCGACGAAAATCCCCACGTCAACCCATGTTGGATAAAACATCGCCCATGAAGACGGTAGATAATCACGATGTAAGGAGGTCACGATAATGACAAAACGCTCAAACCACATCCCTATGTTCACTACGATAGATAATATCCAAGAAATAGGAATACTGGTACGGATTTTCTTAAACCAGAACAACTGCGGTGAGATTACGTTACACGTCATCATCGCCCAATACGCCCAAGCGTAAGGACCGGCAATACGGTTTGCAAAAGCATACATCTCGTATTCCGAACCCGAATACCATGCGATAAACAACTCGGTCAAGTAAGCGATACCTACAATGGAACCCGTCACCATGATAATCTTATTCATCGATTCGATGTGGAACATGGTAATATAATCCTCAAAGTTCATCACCTTACGGAGAATCAGCAAGAGCGTCTGTACCATCGCAAAGCCGGAGAAAATCGCACCCGCAACGAAATACGGCGGAAAGATAGTCGTATGCCATCCCGGAATCACCGAAGTAGCAAAGTCCATGGATACAATCGTGTGTACCGAAAGTACAAGTGGAGTAGAAATACCTGCTAAAATCAAGGAAACGATTTCAAAACGTTGCCATGTTTTAACCGAACCATTCCATCCGAATGATAAGACTTTATAAACTTTTTGTTTAAGGCCTGTAGCACGGTCACGTACAGATGCAATATCGGGTAAAAGACCGCAATACCAGAACACTAATGACACCGTGAAATAAGTAGAGATTGCAAACGCATCCCATACCAACGGAGAGTTAAAGTTTACCCAAAGGGATCCAAACTGGTTCGGCAATGGGAAGATCCAGTATGCCAACCAAGGTCGTCCCATGTGCGCGACAACATACGTAGCGGCACAGATAACGGCGAAAATGGTCATCGCCTCTGCGGAACGGTTAATGGAGTTACGCCAGTTCTGACGGAAAAGTAACAATACGGCAGAAATCAACGTTCCGGCGTGACCGATACCTACCCACCATACGAAGTCGGTGATATCCCATGCCCAACCTACCGTCTTATTCAGACCCCAAGCGCCGATCCCTGTCCAAAACGTATACCCTACACTCACTACCCACAACATTGCTCCTAGAGCGGCTACAATAAAACCGATCCACCACGCTTTGTTTGGTTTATTTTCAACCGGAAGCAAGATATCATCTGTCACTTTAGCATAAGTGATATTCTTGCCGGTTACTAATGGTTCTCTTAATATTGATTCGTTATGCGATGACATAGTTTTTTTATTTCAGATTAGAATAAAATTACGCTTCAAATGTGTTTCTAACTTTCGTCATATAACCAATGTTAGGCTGAACGTTGATTTCTTCTAACACATAGTATACACGTTCGTTACGTAAAGCTTTTGAAACCTCTGATTCCGGATCGTTAACATCACCGAAGATGATAGCATTCGCCGAACAAGCTTCCTGACAAGCCATTTTCACGTCGCCATCTCTCAACTTGCGGTTTTCCATCTTCGCTTGTAATTTACCACCTTGGATACGTTGGATACACATCGAACATTTTTCCATAACCCCACGTGAGCGTGTAGTAACATCCGGATTCAACACCAATTGGGTAAATTCATTGTTCAGATAATTATCGAAACGGGAATCATTCCAGTAGTTGAACCAGTTGAAGCGGCGCACTTTATATGGACAGTTGTTCGCACAATAACGTGTACCGAAACAGCGGTTGTAAGCCATGTGGTTAAGACCTTCTGACGAGTGAACCGTAGCTAGGACAGGACATACAGTTTCACAAGGTGCGTGATCACAGTGCTGACATAACATCGGCTGGTGAACAACCGTAACGTTCTCGTAATCGTAATCCGTAGCTTTCGCTATTTCTTTCTCTTTCGTTAACTTCGAACCATCTTCTTGCTCTAATGTATAGTAGCGATCGATACGCAACCAGTGCATCTCACGACGACGGCGAACCTCGTCTCTACCAACAACAGGTACGTTGTTTTCTACACTACAAGCCACGATACAAGAACCACATCCTGTACAAGCATTCAAGTCGATTGCCATGACCCATTTATGACCCGGAGATTCAAATTTGTTCCACAAGTCATACGTTTTATGAGAATCGGCAAAACGACCAGATTCCGAATTCGGATCTTTCAAATATTTGGCAAATGTCGTTTCACGAATAATGTTACGACCTTCAATAGTATGATGTGTTTGGGTTTGCGCCAATTCGTAGGTGCCACCTGCTTTTACAACAGTAGCTTTCACTTCAAATTGAACAGTACCATTCACCAAACGTGCGAATGGATAGGCGTTCTGTCCTACGTTATTACCTGCTTTACCTACCTTTGTACGACCATAACCAACAGCGATCGAAACCGTACCTAAAGCCTGCCCCGGTTGCCATACAACAGGTAGCTCTACCGTATAGCCATTTGCCTCTACAGTTACCTTACCATTTTCGCTTAGGCCTAGCTTCTCTGCATCACGTGGATTCAATGCTGCATAGTTGTCCCAAGTCACTTTAGAAACAGGATCAGGTAGCTCTTGCAAAAATGCGTTGTTCGCATAACGACCATCACGCATGACGGTAGATTCGTATAACTTTAATTCGAAATCGCCCGCGATAGCTTTCGCAGTGGCGCCTATAGCATTTACTACTGCGCTAATATCAACATTAGCCGTATAAGAAGATCCTACCGACGAACCTTTATAGATAAAGCCCGTTTGTAAAACATCATTCCATGACTTACCTGTACCGGCAAGAATGTTTTCTTCCCAATTCTTTCTTACGAAATCATAGATATTGGTATTGTCACCTGCCCAAACCAACAAGCTTTGCTCCGCCTGACGCGTATTGAAAACAGGATTGATAGTTGGCTGTATAATCGTAAAGTATCCTTCTTTAGCAGAAGCGTCACCCCATGATTCTAAAAAGCTAGAAGCCGGAGCGATTGCTTTCAATGTGGATGCTGTTTCATCAGCACGATCAGCAAAAGAAAGTGTGAAATCTATTTTGGAAAGTGCATTGGTTACATCTTCCGCTTTAAAGTAATCATAAACAGGATTACTGTTTAAAAATAAAGCTGCACCTATCTGCCCCGCAGCGGCCGTTGACAAGAACTGCTGGAATGCTGCATCAGAACCTTGGTATTGCTTTGAGTAATTATCTAAATCGATAATGGCTCCGTAAGCACCCAAAGCACTGTTGATAGCATTCGCCAAAAGTTGGTTATTGACATCGTTAGATCCCGCAACCACAACAGCATTTCCTCTGTTGTTGGTCAACTCTTTCGCCGCAAGAGCAATTGCCGTCTGCGCCTTTTTATTGGAAACACCGCCAGCTAAAGACTGTCCGGTAATTGCATTATATAGCGAAACCAATACCGCACCTTCTTCAGAAGGTTTGATAGCGATACGCACATCTGCATTAGAACCGGTCATGCTCAGTCCCGATTCAAACTGAATATGACGTGACATTTTACCATTTTTCAATGATTTGTAATCACGATTCTGAATGTAATCTTGTGTATGTTCTTCACCCGCTAACCAAGAACCTAAAAAGTCAGCCGCTACCGAGACCACGACATTAGCATGTGCGAAGTGGTAAGAAGGTATAACAGCTTTTCCGAAACTTGCTCTATTAGCTTCTATAATACCGCTGTAAGATACCGCATCAACTTGTACGTGTGCGGCGGTAGGATATTTGGCTACAAATGCGGCAATGGCAGCCAATGCCGATGGACTATTTACGGTATTCGATACAATCGCAATTTGCTTTCCTGCTGCTGCAGCCTTATTCAACGCATCTATTACCGTTGCATCTAAGGTAGACCAATCTACATCCTTACCATCCAATTGCGGGTTTTGCAATTTGGACATATCGTACAAATCCAAGACTACAGCTGCGGTAGTTGCGTCTGTACCTTGGTTTAAGCCGATAGAATTTGGATTTGCAGTAAGAGAGATCGGACGCCCTTCACGAGTTCTTACCAATACACTCTGACCATTAAAAGAAGAAGCATAATAGTTCGGGATACCCGGTGTTACTTCCTCTGGTTTGATTACATACGGCACCGCTTTATGGACAGGTGTACGATTACACGCTGCCAACGTTACAGCCCCTAAACCGAATCCTAAAGCTTTCAAAAAGTCACGACGAGGTGTTCTCGTGCTTAAACCTGCTTCATTTAATACATCTTCTACAGGAATAGGTTCAGCAAACTCCCCCTTATTGTTCTCTACGAACGCAGGTGTTTGTTGCAATTCTTCCAAACCTTTCCAATATTTTTTATTGCTATCCATTTAAGCTGTATATAAGATTGCGTATTTCTAAATTAATTATTAATAGTGACACTTACCACACTCCAAACCACCAATCATTGCAGCAGTCATCTTCTCACCCTTCTTCAATTTCTCGTGTGCTTCGATCAACTGGTCGTAGTATTCATTGTTAGCATCTACTTCTGTTGTCTTATGACAATCCACACACCATTTCATGGTTAAAGGAGAGTACTGATAAACCTCTTCCATTGTCTCTATCGGCCCGTGACATGTTTGACATTCTACACCGGCAACGGATACGTGTTGCGAGTGGTTGAAGTAAGCAAAGTCAGGCAAATTGTGAATCCGTACCCACTCAATAGGTTTTGGATTATCGCCATACTCCCGTGTAGCCGGATCATAATCCAATGCTCTATATATTTTTGCAATTTCTGGAGAAGTCTCGCCATCATAATGATCTGCTGCAGTAACCGTATTATGACAGTTCATACATACATTAGCCGAAGGAATAGAAGCATTCTTCGATTTATATGCTCCCCCATGGCAATATTGACATTCAATCTGATTAACGCCCGCATGAATTTGATGAGAGAATTTAATAGGTTGTACTGGTTGATATCCCGTATGAACACCTACATTCCACATCGTATTCCATCCCCACACACCTAAAAATGCGACCAACATCAAAACAGCAAAACCTACAAGCTTTTTATTACGGACAAAAGCCCTTGCAAACTTACCGAAACGATTCTCCTCAAATTCCTCATTCTCCGCTTGTGCAGCATCTATTGCAGCCTGGTTATTAGCAATCACCTTTTCCAATGTACGGATAACGCGATTTAAAACGACGATTACAACAACTGCTAAAACAACAATAGCAACCAAACCAAGAATCATCAATGTATTTGCGTCATCTGATTGTGCAGCGCCAGCACCACCGGCACCAGCATCACCGCCACCTTCTGCAGCTTTTGCTTCCTCAGCTTCCACGTAAGCAATAATACTTCTGATTTGATCGTCAGACAAATCAGTAAAAGAGGTCATTACCAATTTGTTCCAATCATTAAAAAGCTGCACCGCTGTTTCATCACCCGATGCAATCAAAGCCTGCGAATTATGAATCCAGGATATCAACCACTCTTCCGAATGCCTTTCTGACATTCCCGCCAACGCTGGACCTACCATGTTTCTCGTCACACTGTGACAAGTTGTACATTTCGATTTGAAAAGGGTCTCCCCTTCCTTAACATCCTGCGCATGCGCCATTGTAACGGCAAAGAACAACATCATTCCAACTGATACGGTCTTTGCAAGTCTTCCCAAAACGGATGAGATATTTCTCATATTTAGCACTTTATACTATTTATTTATGATATAAAACTTTTAAAATACTCGTCTAAGTGGTTTAAACCCTCCAAACAATGCACAAAAGTATAACTATTTAAGCAATCAGTGACAATTTAATGACGCAAATTAATAATTTAAAACCATTCTAAACAAATGGAAAAAACCCCATAAAAATGGGCAATTCCCCCATTCCAACGTCGGTAAGTTTTCCGGTTAAGATAACCTAAAAAGGAAAATTCTTGACATATATAAAACAAAATTATAAGGAAAGTTCGCGAACTTAGATTCCATGTTTGATGGTCGGATATTTTTATTGTTACTAGCTGCTACGATATATGCTTGTAGCCAGGCATCCGTATATCAGACAAACAGCGAACAAATATCAACTTTTAAAACTATGGCAGACAGTATAAAATATAATAAGCTTACACCTGAAGAAGAATACGTCATTGTACATAAAGGCACAGAAAGACCGTTTACTGGCGAACTGCTTAATAATAAGGAAGAGGGAACATATATATGCAAACGGTGCGACGCGCCTTTATATCGTTCGCACGACAAATTTGAGTCACATTGTGGCTGGCCAAGTTTTGACGATGAGATTCCAGGCGCAGTAAAGCGTATTCTCGACGCCGATGGCCGACGTATAGAAATTCTATGTGCTAAATGCGACGCTCATCTTGGCCATGTATTCGAAGGAGAACGATTTACGTCCAAAAACACGCGACATTGTGTGAATTCATTATCCATGAAATTTATACCTGCTAAGAAATAGACGATTCACGTATAACTAACATGGAAGGAACAAGCACGCCACGCGCTTCTTTCAGCTTTCCTTCGATTTCCAAGGTCAATGTTCGCATCAGTTCCTCGGCTATTTGTTCCGCATTTTGTGCTACCACAGAAACGGCTGGCGAGTGGAGCGTAAAAAGTGCGTGGTCGTCAAAAGCTACTATTCGCGGCAAAACAGCAACCTGTCCGTCGATAGCTTTCATTCCGTTAATGGCTAGATGATGGTTGGCAAATAATACAGCATCTAGTTTATTATCCCCAATAAACTCTACCATCTGTTCCTCCATCTCACGCATCGGACTTTCAGCGCTCAGTTTTCGAATAAAAGGTTGCATCCGAAATTCGTCCATAGCATCCATATAACCGTCCAGCCGGCTCCGTATATGTGTTTGATTAGAATACAAAGAGACTAGACCTACCCGTTTGTTTTCCTGTTCCAATAGGTGTTTAGTTGCATCATAGGCTCCTCGTCTGTTATCTGAAACCACATAACTCGTTTTGACTGTTGGTAGGAATCGGTCGAACAGTACCATGGGAATATGTTGTTTCGTCTTATCGGCTGCTTCTTCGAAATCTTCCGGCGGAACAAGGATCAGTCCATCAAACTCCTTCTCTATACATAATTGAATATGTTGCATCGTTTTATTTGCATCGTTTGATGTATCAAAATAGAGAACGTGATATCCCGATGCAGCACCCATTTTCTCGATGTGCCTACCTACTTCTGAAAACAGCGGATCGGTAATATTTTCCAATAATAACGCGAGCACTTTAGTTCGTCCTGCAGGTTTTCTTATCAACTGGCTTGGCTTATAGCCTATTTTTTTAACATAATCCAACACCCGTTTATTCAACGCATCGCTGATTCTTCTTTCTTTAGCTTTGCCATTCAAGATAAAAGACACCGTGGTAATGGATGTCCCCATTGCTTTTGCTATATCGCTAATCGAAATCCGTTTTTTAGTTGCCATAACGGATTCCAATCTACTAAAAATTTTCCATACGCCGTGGTACACTTATTGATAAAGTATAACAAAGGAGAAAAAAATAATGAGTAAATTTAATAATGATATTCATCTTCAAGACCTTCCTGATAATGGAGGCAATAACTCAACAGAATTCTATGACAACTTCCGTGCAAAGTTAAATTCCGTCGAACAGTTTCCCTCTATATATACTTTCAAATTTATAGTAAATGCTAAAAACAATGCGGAGGATAATGTAAAACAGCTATTTACACACGATAGCACAAAGTTTTCAGAAAAAGAGTCGTCCGGCGGAAAGTATAAATCTATTACCGTAGAAACGTTTGTAAACAATGCGGAAGATGTGATCGATTATTATAAAAAGGTATCGAAGATAGAATCAGTCATTATGCTTTAACGAAGTTTAACAAAAGGAAAGGGCTGTCAAATTGACAGCCCTTTCCTTTTGTTAATAAAAGACAACAATTTTATGCTTTCGGCGCATCCTTCATCTCTGTTTCTGATTTAGGCTTATCTTCTCTCGGCGGACGAGGTAACAATGCCTTACGGGATAATTTTAGTTTCCCTTGCTTATCAATATCTAACAATTTAACTTTTACTATATCCCCCTCTTTCAACACACCCTCCATAGTTTCTAACCGCCTCCACTCAATTTCAGAGATATGCAACAAGCCATCTTTACCCGGCATAATTTCCACAAATGCACCAAAAGGCATAATCGATTTTACTTTACCCTCATATACCTCTCCAACTTCTGGTTTAGCAACAATGGCTTTGATACGCGAAACAGCTGCATCAATAGACGCTTTGTCATCTGCAAATACCTGCACGATACCTTTACCGTCAACTTCCTCAATAGAGATAGTCGAACCTGTTTCACGCTGCATTTCCTGAATAATCTTTCCACCCGGCCCGATAATAGCACCGATAAACTCTTTGTCGATTGTAAAAGATACAATACGCGGAGCGTGTGGTTTATAATCTTCACGAGGCGTGGCAAGCGTTTTTTTCATCTCACTCAAGATATGTAAACGAGCCTCTTTCGCCTGGTCTAAAGCTTGCGTCAACACTTCCCACTTCAATCCGTTAATCTTCAAGTCCATTTGACAAGCGACAATACCGTTCTCCGTACCCGTTACTTTGAAGTCCATATCGCCCAAGTGATCCTCATCCCCCAAAATATCCGAAAGGATAGCATATTTACCTGTTTTTTCGTCGGTAATAAGCCCCATAGCGATACCTGAGACTGGTGCTTTTAATTTCACACCCGCATCCATTAGCGCTAAAGTGCCTGCACATACGGTAGCCATAGAAGACGAACCGTTCGACTCCAAAATATCAGAAACCACCCGAATCGTATATGGATTATCACTATCTGCAGGAAGTACCTGTTTCAGCGAACGCATAGCTAAGTTACCATGTCCTACTTCACGGCGACCCGGCCCACGATTTGGACGTACCTCGCCCGTAGAAAATGCGGGGAAATTATAATGCAAAATAAACTTGTTATATCCATGAATGAACGCACCATCGATCATCTGTTCATCATCTTTCGCACCGAGTGTAACAGATGTCAATGATTGTGTCTCTCCACGAGTAAAAACAGCCGATCCGTGCGCCGCCGGCAGATAATCTACTTCAGACCATATCGGACGGACGGTACGTGCGTCACGGCCATCCAAACGGATTCCTTCGTCCAATATTAAATTCCGGACAGCCTCGTACTGGACATCGTGATAGTATTTCTTCGCTAAAAATTTTGTTTCTTCGTCAATCTCCTCGCCCAATGTGGTAAAAAACTCTTCACCTATTTCCGCAAACCTGTCTGAACGCTCATGTTTTGAAGACCCAGATTTCGCTATCGCATAAACCTTATCATAAGTTGCCGCAAAAACAGCATCACGCAAATCAAGGTTCGAAGGTTCATGGTTACCATCACGTTTTACACTAACGCCAACCAAATTAGCCAATTCTATTTGCGCAGCGACTTGCTTTTTTATAGCCTCATGAGCAAAAGCAATAGCTTGCACCATCTCCGCTTCGGAAATTTCTTTTGATTCTCCTTCCACCATGACGATGTCTTGTGCAGAACCCGCCACGATATATTCTAATGTGGCATTTTCCAACGCAGATAAACCAGGGTTAATAATCAATTCGCCATTAACCTTTGCAACGCGTACTTCCGAGATAGGGCCATTGAAAGGGATATCGGAAACTGCTAGGGCAGCCGATGCTGCCAAACCAGCTAACGCATCCGGCATAATATCTTTATCAGCGGAAATCAAGGAAATCATGACTTGTGTGTCTGCATGATATGTTTCGGGAAATAAAGGACGTAGCGCTCTATCCACCAAACGTGAAATCAAGACTTCATAGTCCGATAGTTTTGCCTCGCGACGTAAGAAACCGCCAGGGATACGACCTGTAGCTGCATATTTTTCTTGGTAATCAACCGAAAGTGGAAGAAAATCCACACCTTCTTTCGGTTCTTTTGCCGACACTACCGTTGCCAACAACATCGTATTTCCTTGCTTCAACACTACTGAACCATCAGCTTGCTTTGCTAATTTGCCAGTAGACAATTCGATCGGGGCTAATCCATTGCCCAAGTCGATCGTAACTTTCTTTTCGTTATAACTCATTTGTAATTTAATTCGACATACGGGTTCATCTTTTTACTATTCTTCGTATGTCATCTTATTTATAGACCTTTAAAATCATTACAAAGGTAATAATAATTTCGTTCTTCCTTTTTTTTCCGCAAAAAAAGGAAGCAAAAAAACGCCCACTTTAAAATTTTGAATAGCGGGGTAGTACGACAATAATATTTCTACAAATTCAAAATTTTATATGTGGCATTAGTGGTTAAGGGTGGGGCTATACAATGAAGCGACGATTTTTTGCGCACTCTTTTTTCTAAAAAAGGTGCAGAAAAAAACTTTTTATAATTTTAATAAAAAAAGCCGTTCGCAATCGCAAACGGCTTTTCTTTAATTTCCTAAAAGCTTACTTTTTGATGATATCACGCAAGCTCAATGCTTTGATAATAGCACGGTAGCGTTCGATATCTTTTTTGTGCAGATAAGCTAATAATGAACGACGCTTACCTACTAATAACTGTAGGGAACGTTGTGTGTTAAAATCTTTTCTGTTTTTTTTCAAATGCTCCGTTAAATGAGCAATTCTTTTAGTGAATAAAGCTACTTGGCCTTCTGTAGAACCAGTGTTTGTTGCTGAGCCCGCAAATTCTGCGAAGATATCAGCTTTGTACTCTTTACTTAAATACATTTCTTGAATAATATTAAAGCGTTAAAAAAACTATTAAACGGCTGCAAAGATAGAAATTAAAAAGGGAAAACTCAAAACCCATTACACCTTAATGTATATTTTTTTCTTATCTAAGATGTAGCAGATTCCCCACATGACTCCCAAAAAACAAAGAGAATAAACAAATGATCCTAATTCTGGCGGCCCTGGAATTTCCGCACAAACATATTTGTAAAACCAGGACAAAGCCGTTAAATACTGTGGTACGCCTTCTGCAGAAACACCGTCAGAAATCCGAAACAACCCTAAAAACCGCGGCAACAAGCCGCTAAGCACAAAAATAAAGAGCGGGTTTTTTCCAAATACATCAAAAAATCTAGTCAAAGCATTCTTAATGTTCTGTACTTCAATAAACCAAATCATGACACCTAAGGAAAGGATGCCCAACCCCGTCGTATAAAGTACATAAGGACTCGTCCATATCTTCTTATTAATAGGGAAGCCTAGGGACCAACACCAACCCAATACCAAAAGAATAAATCCCGTCACCATAAATCCAGCCAACAACTTGAAATGAGCCTCTGTTGTCTTAGGTACTTTCGCCCACAGCCAATCGACTTGCCCCTGTTTTCGAATAAACGCTCCCGCCAAATAACCAAAAACCACTTGCACGATAGCAGGAATAGTGCTTACTAGGCCCTCGGGATCAAACGGCACTCCTTCCCCCTTGTACATATGGGCAACACCCAATACTTGCTTGTCGATAGCCGTCCCAAACCATCCTTCCAGCGAATATGGATCTCCCTCTCCTAGAAATGCACAAAGCCCCCAATAACCCAACAATATCAAAGCGGATAGGTAAACTAAACTTTTTGGTTTAAAAAAATAAACCAACATAGACGCAAAAAAATAAGACACGGCGATACGTTGCAAAACACCGAATATACGGACACCACGCTGCTCATTACCTGAATCTACCCACTCCCGGAACCGCAGATCATCCCCTACCCATTGCACAAATGGCCACCAGTTTAAAAATAGGCCTATGGCAAAAATCAATAACGTTCTTTTTATCACTTTCCGCCAAAATACGGTCTGTCCCGCATCTTGTAATCTGGGAATCACAAACGCCATCGCATTTCCAACAGCAAATAAAAAGAATGGAAACACCAAATCCGTGGGCGTACAACCATGCCAAGCCGCATGCTTTAAAGGTGCGAACATGTGAGCCCAAGTTCCAGGGTTATTGACCAAAATCATGAGGGCCACGGTCGCTCCTCTGAATACATCAAGGGAATAATAACGTTGTTTTGTCATCAACATTTAGATTTTATATGAAAGCTAAGCTATGAAATAAGCCAAATATCCTCTTATCTGACCACAACTTTGTTACAATACAGCAAATGTTTATGTAAAAAACAAGCTTAAAACACATACTTAAAAAAATATTTAAAAAGTATTTTGATTTTAATATTAAATACCTATATATTTACGATTAATAAATAATTAAGTTAAAAAGCCGACATAATAGTTATGAGACCATGAATAGCCTAAAACTTGCGATTTTACGGGCATTATATTTTTCTCCGAATCAGTCCATTGCAGAATTGAGCGATTGGACCGGAAAGAGTATTCCACTTATTACAAAAGCAATCAATGAACTTATTGAAGATGAGTTGATAGTAAGTTGCGGACTTCGAGCCTCCACCGGCGGACGACGTGCGATGCATTTTATTTTGAACGCCGATAAACAGGGGTGTATTGTTGTTGTAGCGATGGATCAGTACGCCACGAACATCACTGTCGTTAATCTCGCTAACCAGCAACTTCTGCCCATTAAGAAAGTAACGAGCCATCTATGGGATGATCCAGATACGTATACCAAAATAGTTGATTCCTTAACCACCGCCGTTTCTGAATTCCCCAAAAATAAAGTCTTAAGCATTGGCATTACCATGCCGGGTTTCGTGGATTCAAAAAAAGGTATTAACAGTTCTTTTCCATCAAAGTCTCCACTGTATAACCTCAGGGAAAATATTCAGTCACACTTTGGAATCCCTACTTATCTTGAAAACGATTCGGCCAGCATTGCGATTGCCGAAAAGAATTTTGGCTTAATAAAAGAAGCTGAAAATGCCCTGGTTGTGAATTTAAATTGGGGCGTTGGGCTGGGTATGATCGTCGATGGCAAGCTCTTTAAGGGACACAGCGGGTTCGCTGGTGAATTCAGTCATATACCTTTAGCTGATGAAGACAAGCTTTGTTCGTGCGGTAAAAAGGGTTGTCTGGAGGTAGCAGCCTCTTTATTATGTGCCATTGAATACATCATAGAGGCCATAGAAGACGGACAGCGTTCTTCACTTGAAAAAATATATAACGAGCGCCGTAACCTTACCTTAGAAGATGTTCGTGAAGCTTACATAAAGGGGGACCAAGTAACTATTATTGCTATCAGAAGAATAGCATACATGCTGGGGAAAGGGATAGCAACGCTTATTCATATTCTAAACCCAGAAACCATCGTGATCAGCGGAAAGGGCGCCATGTTTGGCGATGTATTATTGCCACAAATCCAGTCTTCCATACAAGAATACTGCATACCGCGCTTGGCAAAATGCACGACCATACAGATATCGGAAATTAACGACGTCCAATTGCTTGCATCGGCCTGCATAGCAGTGCAGCGCATGCGGTGGGACAACACACAACATAAACAATTAACTAAAGCAAAACTATGAGCAAACTTTACAGACAATGCTGCAGTTTAGCGCTGATTACGCTACTTAGCGTAACGACGTTATTTGCACAGCAGACCGTTACGGGGAGAGTAACGGATGCAAACGGGGCACTCGCCGGTGTTACGGTGGCGGTCGTGGGGACTACGGAAGGGGCACAAACCGATACGGAAGGCAGTTATACTGTCCGGGCGGCCAATGGTTCCAAATTAAGATTCTCGGCGATCGGCTACATCACCAAAGAAGTAACGATTTCAGGCCCTAAGCACGACATTACGCTAGAGAAAGACGCTACGGCTATAGATGAAGTGGTTGTTACTTCTTTCGGCATAAAAAGAGAACAACGCGCTTTGGGATATGCCGCAAGTACAATCTCTGCGGAAGAAATTACACAAGCTGGAGCGACCAACTTTGCGTCGGCGATGTATGGTAAAGCAGCGGGGGTTAAAATTACAACAGCCCCTGGTGGTGCGTCTAGCGCCGTAAATGTACAGATACGGGGCATCAACTCGATCAGCTATGGTTCCCAACCTTTATATGTCGTGGATGGCGTCATTATTAGAAATGATAATCAAAACGGTACTCAAGGCTCGAATAATGACGGGTACTGGAGTGACCAACGTATTCGTGGAAATGGTGTATTGGATATTAATCCGTCAGATATTGAAAACCTAACGGTACTAAAAGGAGCTAGCGCGACAGCCCTATATGGATCGGATGCCGCTAACGGAGCGATTGTGATAACTACAAAGAAAGGGAACCGGGACAGAGGCTTAGGCATCGACTTTAACTATACAGGAACAATTGAAAACGCAGCGTTTACACCAAAATTCCAGAACATTTACGGTCCCGGATACGACAGAGAGACTAACCTTGCTGTCGGAGCAACAGAGGATGGTTGGATACCAGATAGCAATTCACCTTCGGGATATCGTCCAAACTTCAGAGCATACTCCAACTTTGGGCCAAAAATGGAAGGACAGGAAGTAATCTGGTGGGATGGCTCCATTCGTCCTTTCGTCGCCTACCCGGACAATTACAAAGATATCTTTAGAAGCGGACATAGTTCCAATGCAAACTTGTCCATTTCCAATCAAACAGACAATATTAACTACCGATTGTCCTATACGCGACTGGACTATAATGGTATTCAACGTGGTTCCAATTTGCAAAAAAACACCTTTAATCTCAACAGCAATGTGAAACTTCATGAAAAGTTAAATACGGATATTATCGTTAACTACGTCAATACCAAAACAATTAATCGGCCATTTATGATGAATAGGGTACTAGCAGGTTATGACGGTTTCTTTAGTCGTGCTGAAGACGTATCAGCCATGTTGAATAAATATCAGACAAGTGAAGGCTTCAAATGGGTACCTTACGATCGGACGGAGAGAAATCCAGATGAAGCATTCGTATACAATATGCGCCCAGATTTATTGAACTTTTTCTGGAGTACATTAAAAAATCGAAATATAGAAACAGAGAATCGGTTTATCACCAGTGCAGCGTTAAATTGGGATATCGTTGGTAACCTGAAGTTTAAAGGGCGCTTGGGAAACGACTTATCTGTGATAAATATAGAGAATAGAGAACACAGCGAGTATCCCGTTGAATTTAACGAGGCCGTGAGTACGGGTGGATTTCGCGTGGATAAAGGCGTTTACAACATTCTTTATGGCGATGCCCTTGTAAGTTATGAAGATAAATTAGGCAACGATTTCGATTTTAGTGTGAGCGGGGGGTTTACAGGCCGTCAAGAAATGTTCCGTGATCAATGGTCCAGTACATACCAAGGCCTGGTGAGTGAAAACTGGTTTTCCTTAAATAACTCGTTTAGCCCATTAACCACCAACGCCTCACGTAAAGAATTGTTGAAATATGGTTTTCTAGGAATTTTAAATCTAAGTTATAAAAACCTCTTGTATTTAGAAGGTACAGCACGCCAAGAATATGCTTCGTCCTTGCCTCCTAAGAATAACAACTATTTTTACCCGTCGGTAAACACGAGTTTTATATTTACGGAACTATGGGATAATAAACCTGCATTTTGGGATTTCGGTAAACTCCGCGCATCTTATGGTGTTGTGGGGAACGCTCCTCCGTTTTATGAGGCAAATGTTCTTTATACGCAAAAATCATTACAATCAATTAATGGTTCGCTACCTGCGCTTTCCATTGGAGAAAGTTATGGCAATTTGGAGTTGAAGCCCGAAATGAAGCATGAAGCGGAGTTTGGTTTGGAATCGCGATTCTTTAATGGAAGATTGGGTGTCGACGCAAGTTATTATAACAACTTGATTAAAGACGTTATTTTGCAGTTAGATGTCGCTGCTTCCAATGGGGCTGCCAGACAGATTATGAACGTTGGAGAATTACGTAATTATGGTTTCGAATTAGCTTTGGATGGGACGCCGATAGATGGAAACTTTCGATGGAATACCCGCGTCAACTTTGCGTTCAATAGATCACGGTTGGAGTCGTTGACAGAAGGATTAGATGAGTTGAACTTCTATAATGCAGAAGCGAACGGTATAAAGCTCGTTGCACAAGCAGGCGAGACATTGGGCAATGTTTACATCTATGATCGCATGAAAGACGCTAACGGCAATTTTGTCATTAGTGATGATGGCTATTATGTGATAGATAATTCACAATATGTCAAAGCTGGGAATATACTTCCGAAGGTAGTGGGAGGTTTCTCGAATAGTTTTAGCTATAAAAATTTCTCGCTTGATGTCATGACCGACTTCCGCTTTGGCGGACAGATGATTTCGACACCATTGAAGTACGGCATAGGGACTGGGCAGTTTGAAAGTACCATGAAATACCGCGATGCAGCAAATGGCGGATTAACTTATGAAGAAAATGGGAAAACGTATGACGATGGGGTTTTGCTGGAAGGTGTTAATCAGAATACCGGCGAGCCGAATGATAAGATTATCTCCGCCGGCGCATATTATAACAACAGCTATCAATGGGGTGCAAACGCCTTGAACGGTAAGGACGCCGCAATCTTTGATAATAGTTATATCAAATTACGGGAATTGTCTTTGGGATATCGAGTACCAAACAACGTTACTGAAAGAATGAAAATAAGCAATCTCCGTATTAATGTAGTGGGAAGAAATTTATTCTACTTCTGGAGGACATTGGAAAATCTAGATCCGGAAGCTCCTGTGGGAGGAATGTGGTACAGACAAGGAATCGATGAAGGTTCCGTAGCCGCTACCAGAAGCTTTGGATTATCATTACACGCAAGTTTTTAATATTGAAGATTATGAAGAAGTATTATATAATAATCGCCTTAATAACAGGCATCGCTTTTTCTTCTTGCCAGAAACAACTTGAAGAAAAATTTAATGATCCGGAACGTACAGACCAGGCGAGCATTCCTGCATTTTTCGCATCAATGTTGAATAATGAAAAAGTGAAACCACAATACTATAATGTACGGACATTTTTGATACAACAGCCCGGGATTTTCAGTCAAACAAATACCTTCAGTAATTCCAATACGTCATACCAACACAACGACGGATATTTGGGATCCTTCTGGAAAGAGTTTTACCATACAAACCGAGACAACGATAGAGATATTACGCTTAACGGCGCGATGGCCCTTTATCGTCTCATGGAAAAAGCATACCGTGAAAACGATGCCTCGTCTATGGAGCAATATGATAGTTTTATGCAGGCAGGAAAAACTGTGCTGATATGGCATGCTGCACAAATGGTGGACATGTGGGGAGATATCCCTTATTCAGAGGCGGGAAGTTTGCAAACAAATGACGTTATAAACAACGCGAAGTTTGATAATCAGGTTGAACTATACGAAAGTTTTATTACTGATTTGACCGATGCAGCCGCGTACTTTTCAACTGCTGAAGCTACCCAAGCATTTAGCAGTTATGATATTATGTTGACAGGCGATACTGATCGGTGGCGACGATTCGCAAACTCGTTGAAGATGCGCCTTTTGATGCGTATGTCCTTTTACGATGAGCCATCAGCACAACAAAAGGTGATGGAGATGTTGAATAATCCAACAGATTATCCGCTTATCGACGGAGATAATTCATCAACCTATAGCCCTGCAAGTACAGATGTTTTGATTCATCAGTTGACCGACAACGTGCTTACATTGAACAATGCATTAACAGAAGGGAGAGAGTATTCAGCTCCTGACTATCTTTTGAACACGGTCATGCTGCCAGCAAATGATCCGCGGATTCCAATTTTGTTTGATAAATTTGGAGACTTAGTGGATAACAAGTTTATTCCCAACAAAGAGTATAAAGCTATGCCTGTAACGACTACACAAGCCGTACAGGACCGGGATTGGCGACTGTATTCTACCTGGGATACAACTACTTTTCTATTAAATGCACAATTACCTGGTATTTTGATGACAGCCTCAGAGGTTAACTATCTCAAAGCTGAAGCAGAGCAGCGTTGGGGAAGTGAAGATAAAGCGAAAACGGCATACGAAACTGGACTGAGACAGTCGGTTACCTTTTACTACTATTTACATAATACCAATACCTCCCGGGAGTATCCCAAAGAACCGAATCCATCTGCAACAGCTGTAAACGCATTTATTGCAGATTCCCATGTCCGTTATGAGGGATCGGCTACCGATAAATTAGCGAAAATCTGGACGCAGAAATGGGCACATTTTGGTTTCCTTCAATCGCCACAGGCATGGTCGGAATACCGTCGGACAAAATACCCTCAATTGACGTTCCCTACTACAGGTAAATTGCAAGGATTTTCAACGCCTGCCAATCGCTTGGTATATCCAAGTGTAGAAACAGCGTACAATCCACATTATTCGGAAGTGCGAGCTAAAGATACCCGCGATACGAAGATATTCTGGGATGTAAAATAACTTTGTATAGACTTTTAGAAAAGCCACTGCCTTGTGGCTTTTCTTTTATACCTATATACACAATAATGATGAAGAAAATATTTTTCAATACTATCTTACTTTCTGGAGCAATCTTTATTTCTCAAGCCCAGGAACACAACGTATCCGCAGGCTACCAAAAGCCTACCGACCCCGCTGTTCTTGAAAACTTGAAAACTTGGCAAGATTTGAAATTTGGTCTCTTTATGCATTGGGGGACCTATAGCCAATGGGGTATTGTGGAAAGCTGGAGCCTTTGTCCAGAAGACGAGGGCTGGACCCAGCGTAAACCCGAACATGGGGAAACCTATTTTGAATATGTGAAGAATTATGAGAATTTACAAAAAACGTTCAATCCAGTTGATTTCAATCCTCGAAAATGGGCGGATGCGGCTAAAGCGGCTGGAATGAAATACGTCGTCTTTACGACGAAACATCACGATGGTTTTGCCATGTTTGACACGAAAGAGTCTGATTACAAAATCACGTCGCCGAATACACCGTTCTCCACAAGCCCAAAAGCAGATGTCACCAAGGAAATCTTCTCCACATTTAGAAATGAAGGTTTTAAGATTGGCGCTTATTTTTCTAAGCCCGACTGGCACACCGAATTTTACTGGTGGCCCTATTTCCCACCAAAAGACCGTAACGTCAACTACGACCCGTTAAAGTATCCCGAACGCTGGGAGAAATACAAAACATTCACCTATAACCAGATAAGCGAGTTAACGTCTAATTATGGCAAAGTTGATATACTCTGGTTAGATGGCGGATGGGTAAGACCATTCAAGACAATAGATCAAAGTGTTGAATGGCAACGCACCATTAAAGTGGAACAAGACATTGACATGGATAAGATCGGAAATATGGCGCGTAATAACCAGCCGGGAATCATCGTTGTCGACCGTACGGTGCCTGGCGAATGGGAAAACTACGTCACTCCAGAGCAGGCGATACCAGAACATCCGCTCGATATCCCGTGGGAAAGCTGCATCACCATGGGTAATTCATTTTCCTATGTCCCGAACGACCAGTACAAACCCACCCAGAAAATCATAGAAACATTGGTCAAAATTATATCCCGTGGCGGAAACTATCTGTTGAATATTGCTCCGGGACCTAATGGCGACTTTGATCAAGCGGCATATGACCGTTTACAAGAGCTATCTTCTTGGGTCACTATTAATGAATCCGCTATTTATGCTACCCGTGCAGTTGCTCCTTACCATGAAGGAGATTATTATTACACGCGCAGTAAAGATTATAAAACGGTAAATGTATTTCACCTTTCTGAAGACAAAGATTATCAGCAACCGAAAACATTCCAGTTCACCATACCAGACAATTTTGAGGTAAAAAATGTAAAAATCTTAGGCTATAAAGGAAAAGTAAAATGGGCTAAAAACAGGAGTATACTAGTCGTTGAAACTTCTGAAACTCCGTTAACTTATGCCAGCGTGATCCAATTGATCGCAAAATAAGCAAAGTTGCCCCAAGCGTACATCGTCTCGCTCGGGGCAACTACAATTATCTGCTGCTCATAAATAATGCAAGCGCCCCATTAAAACGTATAATCCCTTTCCAACTCGAACCTCTCCATCAACAGCATATTATCCGAGGATGGTCCCACAAGTACCTTAAACCTTCCCTTCTCCGTTTTCCATTTCCGGTCAGCTCCCCACAACTTCAGATCCGCCTTCGTCAGTTCAAAAATAAATGGCTGGGTTTCTCCCCTTTTTATCGACTGACGAGAAAAACCTTTCAGTTGTTTGACGGGCGTAACCACACTGCTTACCTCATCGACTATATAGAGTTGCGCCACTTCCTCTCCGTCGCGATCCCCGACATTCTTCACATCGAATCGGATAGAACATGTAAAGTCATCATCCCCTTCTTTGATCTCCACCTGTAGGTTATCGTAGGCAAACTCAGTGTAGCTTAAACCGTATCCAAAAGGATATAACGGTTTTGCATCGATCTCCACATAATCGTGGTGCTTTGGTTTCAGCTGATTGTAATATACGGGCAGCTGCCCAACAGAACGTGCGACCGAAATCGGCAACCTGCCTGCCGGATTATAGTCGCCAAACAGCACATCTGCAATGGCCATTCCCCCCTCCTGTCCCGGATACCAAGCGTTGATAATCGCAGGAACATGTTCTGCCGCCCAATTCAGGTTCAAAGGCCTTCCCATGATAGTCACTAAAACAACTGGTTTACCCGTAGCCACGATGGCCTGCAGCAAAGGTAACTGATCTCCAAGTAAATCCAGTGTCGCCCGGTCAAACCCCTCCCCACTTTCCATATCACTGACAGACGGTGCCGCACTTTCGACGTGAGCGGCTCCCGTGGCCTGATAAGAAGTTTTAAAATCCCGCGCGCTCGAACCACCCAATACCACAACCGCAACATCAGCCGAATTTACAGCCTTTACAGCAGAAGCGATATCCGTAGCACTCGTATCGCGAATAGCGCAGCCTTTAACGTAATCTACATAGGTATTTTTAGACACCGCAGCACGCACGCCTTCCAATACCGTTTTTATCTTTTCCGTTGCCTGCGGCGCCGTGTAGTCGCCTAGTTGGTTATATATATTATCCGCATTGGGTCCGATTACCGCGACCCGATCCAAGGACTTGCTCAGTGGTAAAAGATTAGATTCATTCTTTAACAAGACAATAGCCTCCCGGGCAACCTGTCTCGCCATAGCGATGTGTTCCGAAGTGCCCACCTTCTGTTTCACTAGATTTTCATCTACATAAGGCTTTTCAAAAAGACCCAAAGCAAATTTCTGGTATAACAAACGCGAGACAGCTTTATCCACGTCCTGTATATCGACCTGTCCTGATTTCACCGCTTCCAATAAGTTCATTCCGAAACCCGAACCACTCAAATCCACGTCCAACCCGGCTTCTATGCTTTGTTTTGCCGCGTCAACCGCATCCCCTGCGGTGGCATGGCTACCGGTCAGACCGGAAATACTCAGCAGATCCGATACCACGAATCCTTTAAAGCCCCATTGCTTCCTCAGAATTTCATCTAACAACCAAGGATTCGAAGAACAAGGGACTCCGTCAATCGAATTATAAGCTGTCATTACGGATCCCGCACCGGCTTTTACCGCCTGTTCAAATGGAGGTAAAAAGCTCTGAAGCAAAGCCCTTTCGCCGACACTTACACTACCTCCATTATGACCACCCTCCGGAACACCATAAGCGACAAAGTGTTTCAGCGTAGCTATTATTTTATCCTCGTCTCCTGCGATCTCGCCTTGGAATCCCTTTACCATAGCTTTCCCCATCTGCCCAACCAGATAAGGATCCTCACCATAAGACTCTTCCGTTCGCGACCAACGCGGGTCTTGCGCCAAATCCAGCACAGGCCCATAACCATTCTTTCCTCCAACTGCATAAGTCTCCCGTGCAATAACCGATGCCATTCGTTCAATTAGCCGCGGGTTCCACGTGCTTGCTTGTCCGATCGCCGTAGGAAACACCGTAGCACCGATGGCCATGTGACCGTGCGGGGCTTCTTCCGATAAAAGTAACGGAATTCCCAGGCGCGTACTATCTACCATATAGCGCTGTATCGCATTCGTCGCTTTCGCGGCCTCCTCTGGATTTAATCCATTTTCCAGCGTTTTTTGTGTCCACGGGTCGGCGCGCAAAGTAGCCCAAAGGAGTCCGATGTGCTGTTTTTTAACTGCGTCTTTTAATTTATCGCTAACACGTATGCCTGCCTCATCTTTCTCATACATCTCCCAGCCCAGTAGCTTCGAAAGCTGTCCTACTTTTTCTTCCACCGTCATCCGTCCTATTAGATCCTGAACCCGGTCTTCGATAGGCAATTGACTATTTTTGTAGGGTAAAACCTGCGCTTGAAGCCCGCCTCCAACGCACAATAATCCACCTAATATTATGTATTTTAATTTCATCCGTCTAATTTAAAACTTCCCCCTAACGAGCAGACTTCGGCCTGCTTTCTGCTGTCACACCAAAAGTGGTCGAAGGCGCATTTCCCATATCGAACTCAAGCTTGCCACCTTTCATTAAGTCTTCGTATGATATGTAGGATTTTGTATATGGTTCCCCATTAAGCCGAACCTCCTGGATATATTTATTTTCTTTACTATTGCTATGCGCTACAAGTTCCAAGGTTTTTCCTTCACCCAAGGCAACCGTTGCTTTATCAAACAACGGGCTTCCAAAAATAAAAGGGCCTCCAGCCGGCGATACCTGATAAAATCCTAGCGACGATAGCACATACCAGGCTGACATCTGCCCTACGTCTTCATTACCGGAAAGGCCGTCTACTTGATCTGTATACATCGTTGCTAAGGTTTCCCGAACACGCTCCGCAGCCTTCCAAGGTTGGCCTGCATATGGATACATATAAATCACATGGTGGCTTGGTTCATTTCCATGGGCATATTGACCGATCAATCCGCTGATGTCCGGCGAGGCGTCTTCCCCCAAATCCCCTTCCACTACAAACAAGGAGTCCAACTTCGCGATGAACCTATCCTCTCCGCCGAAAAGATCCATAAATCCATTGACATTATGTGGTACCAGCCAAGTATACTGCCAAGCATTGCCCTCGGTGTAATCGTTGGCCAAATGTGCAGAATGAAAGGGGTCAAACGTGCCTGGCCTAAAATTCCCCTCCGAGTCTACACCACGCAAGAACTGCAAATCTGGGTCAAAGTAATGGTGAAAGGCGTCGCTGCGCTTTATAAAATAATCATAATCCTCCTGCTCCCCCCGTAATTTAGCCACTTGAGCCAAACTCCAGTCTGCAATAGCAAATTCCAATCCCTTAGCCACCGATTCCACTTCTTCTTTATCGTAAGGGACATATCCATATTGCTTATGCCAGTTAAGTCCTCGATCGTCCTTCATGGCTGAAACTTTCATTGCCTCGTATGCGAGATCCTTGTCAAATCCTTCTACCCCTTTCAGGTAAGCATCCGCTACGACAATAATTCCCGGATTACCAACCATACAATCCGTCTCATTTCCTACCAAATGCCAAACAGGAAGCTTGCCCTGCTCCTGGTAGATACGAAGCATGGAATTCACCATGTCCGGTGCACGGTCCCGATGGATAATGCTCATTAATGGATGTGCTGCTCTATAGGTATCCCAAAGGGAGAAGGTCGTATAATTTTCGCCTGTCGCCAATTTATGTGGTTTAAAATCGCTTCCCATATATTCGCCATTCACATCACTAAATACCGAAGGCGCGATCATCGTATGATAAAGCGCCGTATAAAAGATTTTGCGCGCAACGGTGTCTTTCGTTTCAATTTTTACTTTCTGCAGCTGTTCATTCCAAGCCGCATCTGCCGCTTCTCTCGTTGCAGCGAAGTCCCAACCAGGAAGTTCTTCTTGCAAATTCAGTTTGGCGTTCGCTATACTCACTGGCGACAACGCTACTTTCACCATCACCTCTTGAAATTCTTCTACTTCCCCAAAACCAAGCTCCGCATATGCACGGGAAGCCGTAATGCTATTTCCTTCCTGGATAGCCGTACTGTCACCCAATCGCGTACTAACAATCGGTTGCGAAAAGGTCGCCGTAAAGTAAATCTTTTGGTTTTTAGCCCAGCCCTTTGAATATCGATAGCCGGAAACGACGGTATCATTCTCTATGGTTATCCGGCCTTCTTTCTCGCCTTCCCAACCTATACCCGCATCGAGATTCATCAATACTTTTGGTGTTTCATTCTTTTTATAGCTGTATTTGTGAAAGCCTACACGCGAGGTGGCCGTCAGTTCTACATCGACATCGAACCGATCCAGATGCACAGCATAATAACCCGTTCTGACGCGTTCGGTATCTCGATTAAATAGTGAATAAGCTCCGGTCTGCTCATCACCATGCTCTCCGCGGTCAAACCGGATATCACCGGTAAACGGCAATAACACAATATCACCCAAATCACCAATCCCCGTACCACTCAAATGTTGATGCGCAAATCCAATAATCGTCGAATCAGAAATATGATAGCCCGAGACCCAGTCCCAACCAGTCGAAAGGTTAGACGGTCCGAGCTGAACCGCTCCATAAGGAACATTTGCACCCAGGAAGACATGTCCATGTCCACCGGTACCGATATAAGGATCGACGTGCGCTGTTAGTGAACCCGATTTTTGATATTCCGAACCTGTACCACATGATCCCAAAGTCTGGAGTATCCCTCCAAGAAAAGCTAGTTTCGCTACAATATTGTTAAAATTCATCATCTTTAATTTTGCCACAGCCCGAAGCATTCTGCGAATTACATCATACATCACTGTTTGGTTCCCTAAAATAAGGTTTTAGCAGACAACAAAAGCAACTATACGCACTTTTTTACAAGTTAAGGGAGGGTTTATGCAATTGTATCGTCCCATATTTGCTATTTTAGAGGTATTAAATTTCTAAATATGTTTCAACAAAGGAAGCTTAAAAGCTATTTCGCTATCATTATATTGTATTTTTTAAGTATTTCCGCTACACAGGCGCAGTCTTCCCGCACTGAATGGTTCGAAGACGCACGTTACGGCATGTTTATCCATTGGGGACTGTATAGCGCTGCCGAGGGAATGTGGAAAGGAGAACCGCTGCGGTATGCCAACAATTACGCAGAATGGATCCGATACCGTAACCGTATTTCCAAAGAAGAATACGGCGAGCTGGCCAAACGCTTTGTTTGGGATAAGATTGACCCTGAAGACTGGGTCTTGCTGGCTAAGGAATCGGGCATGAAATATATCATCATTACCGCAAAACATCACGACGGTGTCGCCTTATGGGACACGAAAGTAGGGAACTATTCCCTATCCAAATTATCTGGTGCAAATAGGGACGTCATCAAGGAAATTGCCGACGCCTGCCGTAAGCATGATATGAAACTTGGTTTCTATTATTCGCATTGGATCGATTGGGAACACCCTTATGCCTGGGATCACAACCAAGAACTGACTGGGCACGTCACGGACGAACAATTCAACCAGTATTGGCAGGAAAAGGCGATTCCGCAGATGCGGGAACTGCTGACTAATTACGGCGATATCGCCATCATGTGGTTCGACATGTGGATTCCTTACGAGAAAACGATATTTAAAAGAGAACAACTGGAACAAGCGGTAGCGCTGATCCGCGAATTGCAGCCCAATTGTTTGATAAATTCCCGATTGGGATTGCCAACGGATGCCAACTATGTAGACTTTGAGACTTTAGGAGACAACCAGTTCGGCACAAGCTACATCGACCACCCCTGGGAAACACCAGGCACGATAGCCCATTCGTGGGGCTACAACGGGCAAGAAAAAAACTGGAAATCAACAGGGCAACTTTTTGAATCCCTTATCAGCAACGTCGCATTTAATGGCGGCTTTACCTTAAATATCGGACCAAGAGCCGATGGGACGGTGCCCTATGAAAGTATCAGCCGGCTACGCGATGTCGGTAAATGGCTGAACAAATACGGTGAAGCGCTTTATAACAACACGGGGCTTAACCTGCAAGTCAATCAACACGATTGGGGCAAAATCACAAAAAGTAGAAAAAGTAATACGGTTTATCTCCATGTATTCAATTGGCCGCTGGACGGAAAGCTTCGTCTATCGGGAATAAACAGCAGACCTCGAAAAGCAGCATTGTTATCCTCCGATGGAACCCGACCCTTATCGTTCAAACAATATGGCCCCCTTACGCATATACAGCTACCGCAGCAACAGAGCGATCCGTTCGTATCGGTCGTGCGCCTGACGTATGATTCCATAGAAACGGTTCCATCCATTGTTGCAGAGTCTACTTTTGGCGGTTTTGCATTAACCGGTCGTAATGCGCAGCATAAGGAAAAGCTCCAATTAATTGAGGAAGATGATACGCGTCCGGCTTATGTACAGACAACTGGCGGGAAAATAACCTGGGAACTGTATCTTCCAGAAGCAGGCGTTTACCACATCGATCTATCGGCGCACAATCCAACCAAGAAAAATATTGCGATATCAATAAGCATAGCGGGTAACAATTTGCAGGCCGCTATTACTCCAAACGGAAAGGTCGTTGCAGAGCCCAATGAAGACAATTACACGGATGAATTCGTGGACACCCCTATTGGCGAAATTACCGTCGAGCAAGCAGGTCGATACAAGGTCGAATTTCAAGTAAAAGAAAATCAAGAATTATGGCTAAACCGGATATGGATTGACAAGGTCGAACAACACACTGATCAAACGAATGCAGTCGCACAAGCAAAACCACTTGTCATTGAAAAAATTAACGACAAGCTTTATCTCTACACCACTTATCAGGAGTACGAAGGCACAAGGGTGTCTGCGAATGCCCTATATCTGATTACGAAAAAAGGTGTATTGCTTTTTGACACGCCTTGGGACCCCACAAAGTACCAACTACTTTTAGACAGTATTCAAGAAAAACATGATCTACCCGTCATCGGGGTATACGCAACTCACTGGCACGAAGATCGTGCAGGAGGTTTCGGTTATTACAACAAACTCGGCATCCCGACTTATGCCACATCGCGTACCAATGCATTATTGCGTGCCAATGGTAAACCACTGGCTACTCGTAAGATCGAAGAAGGGAAGACCTATTCAATAGGTGGAGAGTCTTTTGTATTCGATTTCTTCGGACCGGGACATTCCATGGATAACGTTGTCGTCTGGTTTCCCAAATACAAGATCTTGGATGGTGGCTGTTTTATCAAGAGTGCCGACGCCAGAAACCTCGGTTTTACAGGCGACGGCGATGTCAAAGCATGGAAACCTGCTATGGCAAGACTACTAGCCCACTATCCTGAAATCAACTTGGTGATACCCGGCCACGACGACTGGAAAGTTTCCCAAAAGCATATTGACAACACTTTTAAGCTTTTGGACGAGGAGCGCTAAAATAGGCTTTACGGACTAGTGCTCCTTTGTCTGTCAGTCTTAAATTTGTTATCTTGCATTATTATTAAACAGCTTTAAATCTGAGAGCAATCTTATTTTTTGCAACTTTGGGATTAAAATGTGCAGATCAAAAGAAATCCCTCGCTTAGAATACCTACAAAGTTAATAGAGACGAATCATTATTAGGTTATAACTCAATAAAAGTATCGATCTAGGAGCTCCCAGAAAAACTCTTCGTCCGTGCCGTATTGCTCCAGGATGCGCTTCCGGGTTTCCTTACCAAACTGAATCTCATTCCCAAAACTATCTTTATAAATCCACCTATCGAATATATCTTTATCGAAAGAAGCCTTATTGCTATCCCGAGTGTACTCTAGGCCTCCCCTCAGATTTCTTTTGAGCCGAATTTTGGAGCCATTCACCCGCTCTTCCACATTGATATGCCCGAAGATATCCTTTCCTTCCTCCAGTTTATAGCCTTTATTATCCTCAATTATAGTCTTATCAAAGATATCCACCTTGAAAGTAGCCCTATAGTCGGCGTGTCTACTATTCTCCCTTACCAATCTCCTTAGCAGTCTAACCTGAGCATCCTTATTTCCTCTCAAACCAGGTTCTATTTTGTCTAGATATTTCTTTTCGTACTGCAGCTTGTTATTACGGCTATCTGTAAATATCAAATCATCAAAGATATTTTTTTCGAGACTGGCCCTATATCCTCCGTCAGCCGATTTATACTGGAGTGTTCCAAAAATGTCCGTGTCTATAGCACCTCGTTGTGCAAACAGAACAGAAAACGACAATACCAATGCCACACAAATGAAAAGCTGCTTCATATCAACGAAATCTTTACAAGGATAGACTAGCTACTTGAGAATTGGTTTATTCTGTTTCAATAAAAACGTTTGCGCAAACCCGGTTAAGGATACAACCTCGGCCACTTATCTATATTCCAGATATAGATGAGGTGTGCTGCTTCGATTACTCGTTGTAGATGCGAATGAAACTCTATCAAGTAATCATCACCCCGACTATCATCAGCACAGGTATAATCCATACTGACCACGAGCCACCAATAGAGCGCATCTCGCACATGCGGCAGGTTGTATGTTTTCCACAGCTGAAAAATCACTTTCATCGGGTTCTTTTGTTCTTCATCATCGAGATAAACTAACTTATACGCTTCAAGTTCAAATTCCTGCGGCATATGGCAGTTGTTGAAATAACCAATCGCTTTATTAAAACCTGTTGTGTCCGGCATAAAGAAACTACCGTGAGTCTCATAACTATGACGAAGCACGGTATCCGGCATCCAATAGCTTTTATCCAATCTACAAATCATAAAAAGACCTTCGATAAGAGTCTCTATAAATTCATATCGAATAAATGTTTGCAACGTCTGTTCGCTATTCATCTGATATCCCGATAACAGAGCAGCTTGTTTCCACTGATTCAGATGCTCTCTCCAAGTCGGAAAATTCTCCCAGCCAAAAAATAGATTAATTACGTTGTAAGGGTTTCCTATTTCCTGCGGGTGTAACCTGCGCGGGAAATAGTCATAAGGGGTAGGGTTTGCAAATGGCATATTAATATAATCGAAAAAATTAGTAATCTTCGTAAAAACAATACCTATCTCCATCACTTCTTACCACTATTTTACCTTGTTGGATCAAAAGATAGATACCTTGTTTAACATGTTGAGGGCGAATCCGGTGATAGTATAATTCCGTCTTTTTAATACGTTCAAAAATATCGACGGCTGCCTGCCTGACTTTAAAAAAGTTAAGTTTCAGCAATTTCTCCAATTCTATGCGCACATGTAACAATGTGTCTGATTCTATTTGAATATCCTCGTCTTTTTTCCATTCTTCAAAAACCAGCGAAGGTTTAGGAGGTTTCTTTTTACCAACTGCAAACTCCCAAGGAATCGATATGTTATAATTTTTCCACTGTCCCATGTCTTCAATAACTAAACGGACCATTCTTTCTTCATTTATTTCATAGTCATTCTTATGAAACTCCATTTTGTCGGCACAAAACTCGCCGTATATTCTTCTTATTAATGCATTTTCTTTTACTAAAAAATGGTCCACTTTAAACATTTTTTCGAAATCAGCATAGTAATAAGGAGGTTTTCCGAGAAGGAAAGATAAATCCTCCACAGTCCACTCATTATCCAATCGCATTTTCAGACAGGTATACCATGCTTTAAAATCATGTGTATACATCATGCCAGAATACGAGACGTTATTCTTCGATTCTATATCCATAGTGCTCTAATTTTAAATTTTTATACCTAATCCCCGCAGCTTCTCTAACACAATCATATCGTTTGTTCTCAAAAGTGGGCGCTGCAAGCCCTCCACCTGCCGGTTTCATCACTAAAATTAAGTGCTGCTGCTCCTTACTTAAAAAAGAATAGGAGAAAAGAAAGATACGGTCCAGGTCCATCCGTTGTACCAACCGTTCCACTAACAGTTGTTTGTTTGCCATAATCGATTTACAAAAAGTTAACTATATAGATTTTCCATACAAATATACAGATAAAATAACAACACACAAACTATTTATATATCTTTTCTATACGTCCGTTGTCTTTAATTGTATTATTGAACAGAAAATATGACAGCGTTAGGATATTTTTTTAGCAAAGCGATCGGGGAATATGGTAGCCAAAAGAATAGGCTTGAACATAAAAATAAACCGTCGAAGAATACTTTGAATGCTCTTCGAGAGCTATTCGGCAATCCTTCGCCCTAGCGTTTGCATGAATCCGATACCTCTCCGTAGTGAGTCCGTGTTGAGTCCATGTCTAACTCGAAAACACGATGCTTGCATCTTTCTTGCATCATCCGAACATCCCAAACGTCGGCCCCAGTAAGACCCTTGTTATATCAAAGCCCTACAAAGGAAAACCTAAACAAGCCCTTGTTGCTATTTTCATATTACCTCTCGAAGCCACATTATGAAATTCTAAAATACCCATCGAAGGTTGGTTTCGATTCTCCTAAAAATCAAAAAAAGTTATTAATCAACAACATATAACAATTAACTTTGAGGTATGGCAGTAAATGAAAATGGATATCTGAGAGGACAGGTGGGAAACTTGGTCTCTCGCAAAGTAGGTACGAAAAACATAGTGCAGACCAAACCAGGTCGTAAAATCCGACAAACGGAATCTAGTAAATCCGCAGCCGCTGACTTCGGCTATGCGAGCGCTGCCGGAGCGTTAATCCGTAACGCCTTCGTGTCAACCCATCGGCAATTGTGCGACGATAAAATGCATAATCGCTTAATAAAACACATACAGCGTGTTATGCGCGCCACAGCTCGACCAACATTAGGTTACAATAACATAGAGAAGGGAATATCAGCCGGTTGGTAGGCTTTCAGTTCAATGAAAACTGTCATTTGCACGATTACTTCCATCTTGACCCGATCGTAAACCTAAACGACAAAGAACTCTATGTCCATTTCCCGGAATTTTATCCAACTGAACATTTGCTTTTACCGAAAAATTGCAGACATATAGTGATACAAATCGAGGTCTTTGGCTTTCTATTCAGGAGACGAAGCTATTTTAGACAAGGTGTACATGAGATCGAAATTGATATACCCCGGGAAGGTAAAACAGTAGAAGAACAAACAGTGGTTTTCGATGCCCCCTTGGAGCCATACGACACCCTTTTAGTGGCTTTAACGATATTGTATTTGGATGGAAACGGATCCCGAAGCTTTCTTTACAACAATAAGAATCTCCATCCTGCAGCTATCATAGGTGGTTTTAATTATCAATAGAGCGAGACATGCTTTCCGCCAATCTCGCTCGTATTTAATTGATTATTATTTTATCATACCCCGTTACGAAATACGTTTCGTCTTATCCTTCAGCCACGCCGTCTCTTCGTTGCTTAAATGAGGGGCTAGCTGTTCGAACACCCACGCATTATATTCGTTGAGCCATGTTACATGTACATCGTCTAATAATGATTTATCCACCAGGTCTGTCGCAATATAGCAGATGGTCATGGTCTCAAAATCCATAAAGTCACCAAACTGATTGGAAGCAATTTCTTTACTGAGCACTAAATTCTCAATACGAATACCATACTTCCCTTCTCTGTATAAACCAGGTTCAATAGAAGAAATCATCCCCTCTTCTATTGCAATATCGACATTCGTAGGGTTCAACACATGCGGCCCCTCATGTACATTTAGGAAGAAACCTACACCGTGTCCGGTGCCGTGCCCATAGTTACGCAATTCATCCCAGAGTGGACGTCGAGTAAGCGCGTCTATCTGATACCCGCGAGTACCTTTCGGAAATACGGCCGTCGATCCCTCGATAAGAGCCTTTAACACCAACGTATAATCTTTTTTCTCCTCTTCGGTGATATTCCCCAACGATACAACCCGCGTAATGTCTGTTGTACCATCCCGGTATTGTCCACCCGAATCCACCAGCAATAAGCCCTCGGCTTTTAACGTTGCGTTACTTTCTTCGGTTGCTTTGTAATGTGGTAATGCACCATGCGCGCGGTAACCGGCAATCGTATCAAACGAAATATCCACGAAATCTTTTCCCTCGGCACGTATATGCTGCAACTTATCGGCAATCGAAATCTCCGTTAATTCTCCCTGCCGGACTTCTTCTTCCACCCATTTGAAAAAACGTGTCATGGCTATACCGTCTTTAACCATGACATTTCGGGTATGTGCGACCTCCACCTCGTTCTTCACCGCTTTCATTAACGTAGATGGATTAAGGTCTTCTACTATTTTAGTTGATTTCGGAACCGCATCGTACATCGCGAAGCAAGTCCGTTTGGGATCCAGCAAAATGGCGTCAGCGTCTAACGACGAAACTGCCTGGAACGCTTCAGCGTAAGGTTTTATATGTATACCAGCATGCTCTAATGTTGCTTTATCCTCCGCGCCCAATTTATTGGGATCGATAAACAGGGTCGTTTCATTCTCCTTTAACAGCACGAATCCCAACACCACGGGATTACATGGCACGTCATTCCCCCGGATATTTAACAACCAGGCCAAATCATCTAAAGAAGAAACGAGATGGACAGAAACGCGTTTAGATTTCATTTTTTCACGGACACGATTTAATTTACTTACCGTGCCCTCTCCCGTAATGGATTCATCCAACAGAAAAGCCGGAGACGTCGGTAGTGCTGGTCGGTTGTCCCAGATGGTTTCCAAAATATCTACATGTCCATTTACTTGGATATCCAACGGTAAAAGAGCATCCTTCACGGCTTGCGCTACCGCAACAGAGGCTAAATTACCGTCGAACGCGACTTTGCTACCGGCAGGGAGTTGTTCCGCCAACCAATGCGCATATTCCGCCGCACCCTGTGTCTTCAATTTCACAAGTTCGAAACCTGTTCCTTCTAATTGTTCAACCGCCTGTACGAAATATCGTGCATCTGTCCATAAACCTGCAAAATCAGCGGTAATAGCTAACGTTCCTGCCGAACCTGTGAAACCGGAAGCCCAAGCGATACATTTATAGCGATCGGGTAAATACTCGCTGATATGCGGGTCTGAAGACGGAATGATATAAGCATCAATCCCTTGCGACTTCATCTCTTTCCTGATAGCATCTAAGCGTTCTCTATATGTCATATTCATTCATTTCTGGTGTTTGGCAAGTTAATTGATTCTTTTTTCTTTGCAAAAAGATAATGGAAAAAGAAGGTTTTTTAAGTTTGTACTACTACATATTAAAAATATGGTAAAAAGAACAATATATCCCACTTGGATAGCGACAATACTGCTGCTATCAATGCACACAAGCTATGCGCAGTCATTGAAGAATAATATAGATCATGCTTATCAACAGTTTGTGAAGAGCGGTAAATTCCCAAATGGTATTGCGTCTCTGACGGTACTGGACGGCAACACAGGACAGCCGGTATTTACGCAGAATGCCACCATCGGGTTACCCACTGCCTCGACGATGAAAGTGATCACCTCCATCACGGCGCTGGATATCTTAGGCCCGGATTATACCTATCAAACGAAGTTGGCTTATATAGGTGAAATCGACAGCTTGGGTGTGCTACACGGCGACATCATCGTCATCGGATCGGGTGATCCTACGCTAGGCAGTGATCGCTTCAACAACACCAAGACCGAAACTATACTGAACAAATGGGTATATAAGATTCAGCATGCCGGCATCCAACATATTAACGGGCGTGTGATAGGTGACGATTTGTATCTGAATGGAAACGATGTACCGTCCACGTGGAACTGGGTTGATATGGGCAACTACTACGGTGCCGGTATTTCGGGATTGAACTGGCGCGAAAATAAAATTGGCATCCGGTTTTCCGCAAATTCTATTGGGCAACCTGCCACCATTTCCTCCACAACTACACCATTGACCGGAACGACCTTAATCAATGAGGTGATAACGGGATCAAATGGTTCTGGTGACAATGTCTACGCCTATTCTGCACCTTACTCCAATATCATATATTTACGCGGAACCTATGGCAGGGATCTAAAAAAGGTTATCGAAATAGCCGTGCCAGATCCAGCATGGGCATTAGCGCAGCAGTTAACGACCTCATTATCGGATGCAGGTATTAGGGTAGATAGCATACCGACCACAGGCAAGCAGTTATTAAATCACGGGATAAAGCTGAGCGATCAAAGACAGGCGCTTGATACACACCGATCTCCTGCGTTGAAAGACATCGTATATTGGTTCAATCAAAAAAGTATCAATCTGTATGGCGAAGCCATGCTCAAAAGTTTTGGCATCATCAGCCACAACGAAGCTACTACCCAGAAAGCAGCGTCGTTGCTAAGCAAGTATTGGGAACAAAAGCTACGTATACCGAATAGCGAACTCAACATTCAAGATGGTTCCGGTCTTTCTCCGCAAAACCGTGTTACTACACTAGCTATGGCAAAAATCATGCATTATGCGAAAAGTAGACCGTGGTTTACCGATTTTCAAAAAAGTCTGCCCACTATCAATGGTTTAACAATGAAAAGCGGCACTATCGGCGGCACGCTGGGATATACCGGTTTCCATACAGGCAAAACAGGTACTCCGGTTACATTTTCGCTTCTGGTTAATAACTACACAGGAAGCACGTCCGCCATGCGGCAAGAAATGTTTCAATTATTGAATAGTCTTAAATAACATTAAAAATTCGCTAATCTTCTTTTGAAATTTTAGCTTTGTATCCATAAAACTTTATTATTCGTAGTCGGATTAAGACGCGGCTTCTAGGAAGATCGACACTCTTCCATTAGTTCCGTTTTAGTTCAACTTAGGTGATTCACTTTTACTTAAACAAATGAGTATCAACAGAAAAAAAGACGCTTTGGACTATCATTCCAAGGGAAGACCCGGCAAAATCGAAGTCGTTCCGACAAAGCCTCACAATTCACAGCGAGATTTATCATTAGCTTATTCACCTGGTGTAGCCGAACCTTGCTTGGCTATCGCCGAAAACAGTGAAGATGCATATAAATATACTTCTAAAGGAAATCTGGTTGCCGTTATCAGTAACGGTACCGCCGTATTGGGTCTGGGTGATATCGGGGCACAAGCAGGCAAACCTGTAATGGAAGGGAAAGGCTTGTTATTCAAGATATTTGCGGACATTGATGTATTTGACATCGAACTTGACACCAAAAACGTTGATGACTTTGTCAATATCGTAAAAGCGCTTGAACCGACTTTTGGCGGTGTGAATTTAGAAGATATTAAAGCGCCCGAGTGTTTTGAAATAGAGCGTCGTCTGAAAGCAGAGATGAACATCCCTGTCATGCATGATGACCAACACGGTACGGCCATTATTTCGGGCGCGGCGTTAATTAACGCCTGCGAATTGATAGACAAAGATATCAGTCAAGTCAAAATCGTCGTAAATGGGGCTGGTGCGGCCGCCATTTCTTGCACGGCCATGTATGTTGCTGTAGGGGCTTCGAAGGAGAACATCGTCATGTTGGATAGTAAAGGAGTGATCCGCAAAGACCGCGAAACGCTAGATGCCACAAAGGCAGAGTGGGCAACCGACCGTGATATTAATACCTTGGCCGAAGCTGTAAAAGATGCTGACGTTTTTATCGGACTATCCGCAGCAGATGTATTAACACCGGAAATGCTGCTTTCTATGGCGCCTAGACCGATCGTGTTGGCTATGGCGAATCCGAACCCTGAGATTGCCTACGATTTGGCGCTAGCTACACGTACCGATGTCATTATGGGTACCGGACGGTCGGATTATCCAAATCAAGTTAATAACGTCTTGGGATTTCCGTATATTTTTAGAGGAGCTTTAGACGTTCGTGCAACCGCCATTAACGAGGACATGAAAATTGCTGCGGTTCATGCCATAGCAGCGTTAGCAAAACAACCTGTTCCGGAAGAAGTCAATCAAGCTTATGACACCAATAATCTGAAGTTTGGGGCAGAATATATTATTCCCAAACCAACGGACCCTCGTTTAATTACCGAGGTATCCGTAGCGGTAGCAAAGGCGGCAATGGCTTCGGGAGTCTCCCGGATAGAAATTCAGGATTGGGAACAGTATAAAGAGGACTTGCGTAAACGTTTAGGTAAGGATGATCGGATTATTCGTAATTTGACAAGCAGGGCCAAGAAAAATCCCAAACGAGTGGTCTTTGCAGAAGCGGACAACTATAAAACGCTTCGAGCTGCACAGATCGTCAAAGAAGAGGGAATTGCATTTCCTATCTTGTTAGGTAGTAAGGAAAAAATCGAAGGCTTAATTCAGGAATACGACTTCGATTTCGGTGACGTAGAGATCATCGACCCTGCCGAAGAAAAAGGTTCCGAGCGCTTTAACAAATTTGTTCAACATCTTTATACTAAAAGGCAGCGACGCGGTATGACAGAGCACGAAGCAACCAAATTGATGGCCACTAATCGGAACTATTTTGCCGCGAGTATGGTCCAATTTGGCGAAGCGGATACCTTGATCTCTGGATTGACGCGTAACTATGCAACAACTATCCGCCCCGCGTTACAAGTTATCGGTGCGAAACCGAACAGTCGCGTGGCGGGTATGTATATTATGCTTACCTCCAAAGGACCTCTTTTCTTTGGTGATACGACCGTTAATGCTGATCCCACACCCGAAGAACTTGCGGATATTGCTATATTGTTGGACGAAGCGGTAAGACGCTTTAACATAACACCGCGTGTCGCGTTGCTATCGTATTCCAATTTCGGATCGAATGACGGACGGACAGCGAATAAAGTTCGAGAAGCTGCGAAAGCACTGCGGGAAAAAGCCCCACACATCACGGCGGATGGCGATATACAAGCAAACTTTGCTTTAAATAGTAGTCTTTTAAAAGCAAATTTCCCATTCAGTACACTAAACGGCGAACCTGCAAACACGTTAGTATTCCCTAATCTAGAATCGGGTAACATTGCGTACAAGCTGTTGCAGGAAGCAGGAGATGCTGAGGCTGTAGGACCTATTCTGTTAGGTATGAACAAACCGGTACACGTATTACAATTGGATAGCTCCGTGCGGGAAATTGTCAACATGATAACTATTGCGGTCGTGGATGTGCAGGAACACGAGAAAAACAATTAGACATGTACGATTATTTTAATGGGAAATTAGTATTCAAAGCCCCCACCCATGTTGTCCTTGACGTGGGTGGGATTGGCTATCACATCCATATTTCGCTGACCACCTATAGCCAGATCAAAGATCAAGAGCAGTGTAAGCTATACATTTCTTTTCAGGTTCGGGAAGATTCGCAGACACTTTATGGCTTTGCAACGGAAGGCGAGCGTCAACTGTTCAATCACCTTATTTCGGTGTCGGGTATCGGACCCAATACAGGGCGCATGATGCTTTCCTCGATTACACCAGAGGAAATCCAGCGTGCCATCATCAATGGCCAAGTACAGATCATCCAAAAAATAAAAGGGATAGGTCCCAAATCTGCGCAGCGTGTTATTTTGGAATTGCAAGACAAGCTAAAAAAGCAAGGACCAGATGCGCTCATCCCGCTTCCTCTCGCAAAACAATCCGTACCCGAAGAAGCGCTTACCGCATTGGTTATGTTGGGTTTCGGAAAACCCCAGGCAGAGAAAGTGCTCAACAGCTTAGCGGCGAGCGATCCCGAGCAAACGGTGGAACAATTGATCAAAGCCGCATTGAAACGTTTATAAAAAATGCACATCATGGCAGAAGACTTGAAGATCGCAACCGGAACGAAAGAAGATCAGTACCGCCTGCTTAGCAAACAAATAGAGGCGCTCATCAGTGGTGAGCAGGATATCATTGCTAACCTCGCAAATATCGCTGCTGCCCTCAAAGAACAGTTTAACTTTTGGTGGGTTGGTTTCTATTTAGTAAAAAATGAGGAGCTCGTGTTAGGGCCTTTCCAAGGACCTGTGGCGTGTACACGTATTGGTTACGGAAAAGGTGTCTGCGGCTCGGCTTGGAAAGCTGGAGAAACTTTAGTTGTTCCAGATGTGGAGGCTTTCCCCGGACATATTGCATGTAGCTCCCTATCCAAATCGGAAATTGTGGTGCCCTTGTTCCATGAAGGACAATGTATCGGTGTACTGGATGTAGACAGCGAACATCCCGACCATTTTGATCATGTGGATAAGAAATATTTAGAAATTATCTGCCGATTGATTACGTTTTAAGACGTCCTTATAGTACTTCCTGTATGGATACATCCCACACTTTCACCAACTTATCATCGCCGGCGGTAACGAGTTGATTATCGATCCAGATTGCGGTATTGATAGATAAACGATGGGCGTCATAGCCCCGTTCTATGCTTATGTTTTTAAGCAACGACAATGTCAGTCCATCCCATATTTTTATTGACTTATCCCGACTTATAGTAGCGATAATGGGTAATGTAGGGTGTGGAAGTATACCATATACCGTAAACATATGTGGGGTTATAGATTGGAGAACCGATAAATCTTTTTGTGCTAACCGGACGAGTTTCGCATCCCTTCCGCCCGAAAGCAAACTCGTATCGGTGGCGGCCAATGCCGTAACGGGTAGCGTATGGATCTGTTGTCTGGTTATCTCCCTGAAGTCAGTTGTATCATATAAATGTACAAAGCCGTTTTTATCGCCGAAGGCTACTTGGTTCACTTGCGGATGAGGTTCGATGACACGTACCGTGGTGTCCGCTACATGAAATCTATACAATAGCGCATAGGTGTCCAATGACCATACATAGGCAACACCTTCCTCTCCAGTAGCGATGAGCTCTCGTTTTTCCGTAAGCACTTTTATAGAAAAAACCGCTCCCTTCTCCGTTTGGGTCTTGCTGACAAGAGCCTGCTTTTCGATGTCCACAAACCAGACCTCCCCATTCCGCAAACCGACGACTATAATTCCTTCTTCCTTAAGCAGATGCAAAGCATATACCGAAGCCGGAACAGCACACAAAATACGCTTGAACTTACCATTTATCAAATCCCACTCCACCACGCCTTTATCGTTTCCTCCCGTAAAAATCGTCTTAGAATCTATCCCCGGGGATACAACAAAAATCGGGTTCTGATGACCAGATAATGTATTAGATAAAGTAACATCGATTGTATACATGCCCCACTCCCTTCTTATTGATGTCGGCTTTCCAGATTCTTGGCAATGGTTTGTAAATCCAATCCTTTTTCCCTAAGCAACACCAGAAGGTGGAAAAACAAATCCGAAGACTCATTGATAAAATCATACTCGGTTTCTGCCAATGCAGCAATGACCGTTTCTACAGCTTCTTCGCCTACCTTTTGTGCTATTTTATTCAACCCGCGTTGGCGCAGCTTATTGACATAAGATTCCTCGGTAGGCATGTCGTAACGCCGTTGTACGATACGTTCCAATTGCAGCAGAAAGTTCTGGTTGTACTCCGTCTGAAAGCAACTGCGAGCACCTGTATGGCAAGTAGGGCCTGCCGGTTTAACTTTTATTAATAACGTATCTTGATCACAATCGATATGAGAAGAAATTACTTCCAAAAAATTACCGCTTTCCTCCCCTTTTGTCCACAATCGATTTTTGCTTCGCGAGTAAAAGGTTACCCGTCCCTCTTGTTGGGTTTTCGCCCACGCTTCCTCATTCATATACCCCAACATCAACACTTCTAGCGTTTGATTATCCTGTATAACAACGGGGATTAATCCGTCTCCTTTTGCGAAATCTAACATTATTTTATCATTAAGTACTTACCTCACCACGATTCCATCTGTCCGCAATGTTTCTTTTAGTTCCGGTATTAGAATTTCTCCATAGTGAAATACCGAAGCCGCCAACGCCGCATCCACATTCGTCCGCTGAAACACATCCACAAAATGCTGTTGTTTACCTGCGCCACCAGATGCGATCAATGGAATATTTATGGTGTCGTTAATCTTCTTTAAGAACGTATTGTCGAAGCCATTCTTTGTCCCATCATGATCCATTGATGTTAACAAAATCTCTCCTGCCCCCCGTTGCTCCGCTTCTTTAATCCAATCCTCTGTTTGTATATCCGTCTTATCTCGTCCGCCACGTAGGTAGACAAAATTCTTTCCATCAACGACACGCGTATCTACCGCCACAACAACAAATTGTCGACCAAACGAACGGGCAAGGTCATCAATCAACGTCGGGTTGCGTACTGCAGCAGAATTAATTGAAATTTTATCGGCACCCGAGTTAAGCAACACTTCGGCATCTTTCAACTCATTGATCCCACCGCCAATTGTAAAAGGGATATTGACCTGGCGTGCGACTGCTTTGACCAATTCTATGGTCGTCTTCCGCTTTTCGTGTGTAGCCGTGATGTCTAGAAACACCAATTCGTCTGCTCCTTGCTCCGAATATTGCCAAGCGAGTTCCACGGGGTCACCAGCATCACGAAGGTCGACAAAATTAACCCCCTTTACCGTACGACCGTCTTTTACGTCCAAACAGGGGATAATACGCTTCGCCAACATATTAAATACTGATGAGTGTCTTCAGGTTCCAATCTTTAATCTCATCGATGGAAATTTTGTTCTCGTAGATGGCTTTACCCACTACACAGGATTCCATTCTGCCTAATGCATTTAAGGCACGGATATCATCCATGGAACTAATTCCGCCCGAACCAATCAGTTTGATGATCGGAGAATGATCTAAAAGCTTCTGATATAATTCAACACCTGCTCCCCCTAACTTACCGTCTTTACTAATATCGGTACAAAGAAAACGGAAGAAACCTAAAGAAAGACATTTGTCTATATACGAGATAAGTTTAATCGGCGAGCTTTCCAACCAACCGGAGTATTTGATAACCTCATCCAATACGTCAATCGCAATAACAATATGCTTCGCATATTTTACACGTCCTTCGTTCAGCTTGGCCAATTCCTCCAAAAAAGTAGGGTTGGTAATTGCCTGTGTTCCTACGATGACACGATAGATACCCGCATCAACCAGTTCCTTTACTTTCTCAATACTTCTCACCCCTCCGCCGTACTGCACCTTCATATCCGTTTTACGGATAATGTCAAACAGATAGTCCTGATTGCTGAAATCACCCTTTGCACCATTCAAATCGATGATGTGTACGAGTTCAGTACCGTTGGCGTGATACATTTTTATTTGTTCTTCCAATGATATGTCATACGTCGTGACGTCATTATAATTGCCCTCTCTCAAACGGACAACCTTTTTGTCCAAAACATCAATAGCAGGAATGATATACATATTTAAAGTAATAAGTTAAAAGTCAAAAATTGTAACGTCGACCGTTCGTGATCAACAATTATAAGCAATATCCCTTATAATCGGGAAAAATTAAGCAATATCTGTTCGCCAGCTTTTCCAGATTTCTCGGGATGAAATTGTACACCATAAAAATTTCCTTTTTGTATCGCCGCAGAAAATGTAACATCATACGTGCAAAATGCAGATGTATATTGCTCGTCCGCCTCAATAAAATAGGAATGTACAAAATAAAAATAGCTATTATCTGCAATATTCTCAAAAAGAGAGCAATGCTTTTTCGGCAATATACTGTTCCACCCCATGTGAGGGACTTTTTCGCCAATACGTTTATCAAAATGTAACGTCTTCAACGGTACAATATCCAAAAGCTCCGCTTCGCCTTCTTCCGAAAAAGAGGTTAACAATTGCATACCTACGCAGATTCCCAACACAGGTTTCTCAAGAGATATGATATACTGTACCAGCCCTGTTTCTTCAAGCTTTTGCATGGCAGCGCCGGCATGTCCTACACCCGGAATGATAATACGGTCGTACTGGTCAAAATCATCGACATTGTTGACCATCCCATACTGTATCCCGACCCGATCGAGCGCTGCTGTCAACGAAAAGATATTTCCTGCCCCGTAGTTTACTATTCCAATCATTTTTTTCAATCTACAAAACCCCTTTCGTGCTTGGCAACTGCATATTCTCTGCATCTCGCCGCACGGCCTTTTTTATTGATTTCGCAAAGGCTTTAAAGATAGCTTCAATTTTATGATGCTCGTTATCGCCTTCGGCTTTAATATTCAAGTTCGATTTTGATGCATCGGAGAATGATTTAAAGAAATGGAAAAACATCTCCGTCGGCATATCCCCTATTTTCTCCCGTTTGAAGGCCGCATCCCATACAATCCAATTTCTACCACCAAAATCTATAGCCACTTGTGCCAGACAATCGTCCATTGGCAATGTATACGCATAACGTTCGATACCCCGCTTATCGCCTAACACTTTCAGAAAAATTTCGCCCAATGCGATACCGGTATCTTCGATGGTGTGATGCTCGTCAATGTGTAAATCACCTGTAGCCTTAACGGTAAGGTCAATCGCTCCATGTCTGGCGATTTGATCTAACATATGATCGAAGAATGGCAATCCGGTATCTATATCCGATTTTCCTGAACCATCGAGATTCAACTGAATAAAGATATCCGTTTCATTTGTTTTACGATGATGCTCCCCCGTACGTGTGCCGAGTTTCAAAAACTCATATATGGATTTCCAATCGGTCGTTTCTAGAGCGATGGATTCGCTTTGTAATCGGAGGTTTTCGGCTTTGCCCAATTCATCATTATTGCGCAACCAAATGGCCTTAGCACCTAAATTTTCGGCTAGCTTTACGTCATTGATACGGTCGCCTATGACAAAGGACTCGGTTAAATTATATTGCGCGATATCAAAGTATTCGTTTAACATACCGACACCGGGCTTACGTGTTGGCGCATTTTCATGAGGAAACGTACGATCGATATGCTCTTTAACGAAATACACGCCTTCCCCTGCAAATGTATCGACAATAAAATGGTGCACGGGCCAAAAGTTCTCTTCGGGATGGGACGCTGTGCCCAATCCATCTTGATTGGATACTAAAACCAGCTCGAAATCCAGTTCCTTTGCAATACGAGGTAGATATTGCAGCGCTCCAGGGTAAAATTTGAGCTTGGCAAAAGAATCGATTTGTTCGTCTTCCGGTTCTAATATCAATGTGCCGTCACGGTCTATAAACAATACTCTTTTCATCATTAAATATAATTATCTGCTATGAGCTCTCCGTCAGTTAATGGTTCGGTCATACCGATTGATCGTAAAATTTCCGAATATTCTCCAATAATGTTATATTTTCTGTAGGCGTGCCGATAGTTAAACGCAAACATCCTTCGCATAATTCCACTTTGGAACGGTCGCGCACAATAATTCCGTTGCCTACCAAAAAATTGTAAAGCGCTCTAGGCTCTTCCAACTTGACTAATATAAAATTAGCGTCCGATGGCGTCACGTGCGCAATTTGAGGCAACGTTTGTAAAGCCACGGATAACTTCTCCCGTTCTTCAACTACTTCCTTTATCCATTCATTTACAATCTCCACTCCTTCCAGCGCCTCTAATACAATATCTTGGGTGGCTTGATTGATGTTATAAGGTGGTTTGATTTTGTTGAATACCTGGATAATTTCGCTGCTGGCAAAAGCCATGCCTAGTCGCAAAGCCGCTAATCCCCAAGCTTTCGAAAGCGTCTGTAAAATTACCAAATTCGGAAACTCGGCCAAATCTTGGGTAAAGGATGGTTGCCTCGAAAAATTGATATAAGCTTCGTCCACCACCACAATTCCATTAAAATTAACCAAGATGGTTTCAATATCTTGACGATGGATACTATTGCCAGTAGGGTTATTGGGCGAACAGATGAAAATCATTTTCGTAAACGGATCAATCGCTTCCGCTATACGATCTAAATCCAACTGATAATCAGTTGTTAAATTTACTTTTTTATAGGCTACATTATTGATATTCGCCGAAACTTCATACATGCCATAGGTGGGCGGCACAAGAATAACATTATCCCTTCCCGGTTCACAAAATGCACGAAAAAGAATATCAATTGCTTCATCGCTACCATTGCCTAGAAAGATATTATCTACCGGAACGCCTTTAATACGATGCAATTTTTCTTTTACACGATACTGCAACGGGTCTGGATAGCGATTATAATTTTTAGCATAGGGCGAACCGAACGCATTTTCATTGGCATCCAATAAGACAGAGGCTTCCCCTTTAAATTCATCTCTTGCCGATGAATAAGGTATTAATTTCTTTATATTATCCCTCAGCAAAAGGTTCAGGCTAAAAGACGTGTTCATATTTTTTTTATTGAGCGTGTAAAGATGGGGAAAAATCTACAAAAACCCTATACTAAAAACCACTTACCTTCTTCAGACAGCTCTGTATGGGGAAAAACTGTTCGAGATTCGTGCAAAAGAGGTTGTAAATCTTTATAACGGGCAGAGAAATGTCCGAGCAGAAGTTTCTTTGCTTTGACAGTCTGAGCAATCTGTGCTGCTTCCAAACTGGTGGTATGAAATGTTTCTTTGGCACGGTCTACACGGTCGTGAAGGAATGTCGCCTCGTGGTATAATAAATCTACTCCGTTAATGGCTTCAAAATAATCTTCATTCATCACTGTATCAGAACAATAACCATAACTCCGTGGGCTCGGTGGTGGATAAGTTAAATCTTTTGCTCGGTGCACGGCGCCATCATCCGCTACGTAGTCGATGCCTTTTTTTAATAAACGTAAGTAGGGAACGGGTATATTTAGTCGTTCTACCTCCTCTTTTTTCAGCGAAGCAGAACGTACTTTTTCGTCAAACCGGAACCCGGTGCAGGCAATACGATGGTGCAAAGGGAAACTGCTCACGCTAAGCTGGGTGTTTTCGAATATCACTTCTTGGCGGTTTTCATTCGTAGGATGAAAAATCAATGGATAGCGCAACCGTGTGTCCGAGTGCGTAAATTGCAAATCTATTATCTCTTTTAACGCCGGTGGCCCATACAGATGTAATTCCCCTTGACGTCCCACGAGATGTTGCGAAGAAAGCAGACCCACAAGCCCCAAGTAGTGATCTCCGTGCAAATGGCTGATAAAAATATGGCCTATCCGGCTGCCTTTGATGCCGTAACGGAATAATTGCATCTGCGTTCCCTCGCCACAGTCTATTAAGAACAGTTGTTCGTTAAAGTTTAGAACCTGGGACGTCGGATGGCGACCATACATTGGAGTCGCCGAGCTATTTCCCAATATCAAAACCTCAAACCTTGTCATGCTGGTTTGTCCTTAAATCCAATCGTAACTCGTTGCCGAAAATCATGTCTTCGGCATCAGAAACTGTCGGCGCAGTTTTGAAATACCCTTCCATACCAGCCACCTTAAGTAAATTCAAGAGCTTATCATTTAATCCCGTAAGGATAAAGAGACCACCTGAGGCTTTGCATAACCGGCGCGCCAGTAATCCCATACGCAACCCGTCTTCATCCGCATCGGATACGTGGCAAAGATTTAACACAATATTACGTTGCCCACCTGTATGGCGCAACATAAACTCACCTTTCAATTTCGCTGCCGCTTCTCCATCCAGAAAATCTTTAAGTGGCTCAATAACCACATAGCGCTCATGCTTGTCAACCGTAAACTTCATATTCCTAATCTATAACAATTTATTTAAAGCTTCTGTCACATTTTGTTCTACCCTCTGAACGCTATCTTCGTTTGTCGGATATTGAAATTTCTCTCCCGTAATATGTTCGTAAAGTTCAATATAGCGTTCTGATATAGATTGAACAATATCATCCGTCATTTCGGGCACGGTCTGCCCGTCTTTTCCTTGGAAACCATTATCCATTAACCACTCCCGTACAAATTCTTTAGACAATTGCCGTTGTGGTTCGCCATTCGTTTGTCGTTCTTCGTAGCCTTCAGCATAAAAATAACGAGACGAATCGGGGGTATGGATTTCATCCATTAAATATATTTCACCATTTTTCTTGCCAAATTCATATTTGGTATCTACCAGTATTAACCCGCGCTCTTGTGCCATTTCGGTGCCTCGTCGGTACAACGCACGGGCGAAGTTTTCCAACTGTATATAGTCTTCTTTACCCACAATACCTTTAGCGATAATGTCTTCTCGCGAAATATCTTCGTCATGTCCAACATCTGCTTTCGTCGTCGGCGTTATAATAGGCTCGGGAAGCTTATCGTTTTCTTTCAAACCCTCCGGTAAGGCCACTCCACAAAGGACTCTCTTCCCATCGCGATAAGTTCGCCACAAATGTCCTGCCAGATATCCTCTGATTACCATTTCCACCTTAAATGGTTCGCACTTATATCCTATCGTTGCGTTTGGGTCGGGCACCATGATAACCCAGTTTGGAATAATATCTTTCGTAGACGATAGAAATTTTTCCGCAATCTGGTTTAACACTTGTCCTTTATAAGGAATAGGACGTGGCAACACGACGTCAAAAGCAGAAATCCTATCCGAAGCCACCATCACTAGATATTCATCAGCTATGGAATATACATCGCGTACTTTACCCTTATAAAAACCCGTTTGCTTACTAAAATTAAATGTTGTTTCTTTTATTGCATTCATTGTATTCAATCCTAAATGTCCCCGTAAGCTTCCAAAATACGTCTTACCAGTTTATGTCGAACGACATCTGATCCGCTTAAATGGATAATATCGATGCCATTAATATTTTCTAACAGCTTTACCGCCGTCGCGAGCCCGGATTGTGTTTTCTTCGGCAAATCGATTTGCGTAAGATCGCCAGTAACAATAAACTTGGCTGTTGGCCCCATCCGGGTAAGAAACATTTTTAACTGCATATCGGTAGCGTTCTGAGCTTCGTCTAAAATGACGAAACAATTGTCCAACGTGCGCCCGCGCATAAATGCCAATGGCGCTACCTCTATGACCCGACGTTCCAAATAATCCTTCAGCTTATCAGAAGGGATCATATCGTCCAATGCATCATATAGCGGACGTAAATACGGATCTACTTTCTCCTTGAGATCACCTGGCAGGAAACCTAGATTTTCTCCTGCTTCGACGGCCGGACGCGTCAAGATAATACGCTTTATCTCCTTGTTCCTTAATGCTCGAACCGCTAACGCGACCGCTGTATAAGTCTTACCGGTACCCGCTGGCCCGATGGCAAACAGAATATCGTTTTTACTTATACTATCCACCATTTTCAGTTGGTTCGGGGTACGGGCGCGGACAATCAAGCCGTTAGGCCCGTATACAATCGGCTCTCCTTTAAAAGCAGAAGATTCTCCTGTTTTCTTTTCTGTTCTTTTCTCAGCTGCACCATTTATCCCGACCAAGTCTTCCAGTGCATTGGAATCCAAATTTTGAAAACGTTCAATATGCTGCAATATGCCTTCGAACACGCGTTTAAACCGCTTTTGTTCCGACTCCTCCCCCAATACTTTCAATTCATCCCCTCGCGCTACTAATCGAAGCTTCGGAAAGCCTTTTCTTATTAACTCAAAATGTTCATTTTGAGGGCCCCATAACGTTACTAAATTAACGTCCTCTAATGGTATAAGTACTTCGTTCAAATTGTTTGTTTTAATTTTTACGTAATAAAGATAGATGTTTTACAGCATTAATAAACCAAAAATACAAACTATAATTATCTATTTTCGCACACATGACAAAAAATGGAAATTTAGCGTTGCAACAATTCATATTGCACTTTCTTTTATTACTTTTGTAGTTCTTTTGCAAAGAGGGCATCACCGTATTTTAACGTTTTTAGTATCTTTATAGGATACATAGTGTATGGGAGTAATAACGCTTACAACAGATTTGGGGCACCGTGATTTTTATCAGGCGGCATTGAAAGGCAGCATCATATCGCAATTGCCTGATGTCCGTTTGGTGGATATTACGCATGAAATCCCTTCTTTTGATATACAACGTGCTGCTGTCGTACTTCGCAATGCTTTCCGTTACTTCCCGAAGGGCACTGTACATCTTATCGGGATCGACACTGTCTTTCAAGAAGACTCCAATTATGCCATGATGAAATTTGACGATCACTTTTTCGTCGGAGCCGACAATGGTATTTTTAGCATTATCCTGGGCGAGAGTGCCCCACAGGAGCTGTACGAAATCGACATTATGCAGGATTTACGTTACCTACATTTTCCCTTGGCTGATATCTTATCTAAAGCAGCTTGTCATATTGCTAAAGGTGAACCGTTGTCCGAAATTGGACAGCCTATCGACAAGCCCCTTAAAAAAGTATTAGTGCAGCCATTGGTCGGCCCCAACACCATAAAAGGTCACGTTTCGTATATTGATGCTTTCGGAAACGTCATTAGCAATATTAGCAAAGAACTTTTCAACGAAGTCCAAAAAGGTCGAAGTTTCAAATTACATTTCAAAAGGAATGAAACCATAAATAAACTGAGCTGGCATTACAATGAAGTACCAGAAGGGGAAAAACTCTGTTTATTCGGAATCAGCAACTTCTTGGAAATTGCGATCAATAAAGGCCACGCTAGCCGGTTATTGGGATTGCAACAAGATGAAGTTGTTATGGTGGAATTTTTAGGCAGTTAAGATGAAACAGCTTTCTATATTTTTTGTCCTTTTAGTCGGCATGCTCCATTTGGGCAAGGCCCAAACCACCATAGACGCAGATTCTATCAGCTTCGAACAGCAGCGAGATCGTGTTAACCGCTTATTAGAGAAACGCGGTAGGCGTTTCGGCGAGTTTGACAATAGTTTACGCCAAAAGACGGGCGTATTTGGCATTTTCAAAAGAAAAAAGGATATGCAAAAGTCTATCGATATCCTACGGGAGATTGTTTTGACGGACAACGATATCTTTTTGGAAACAAAGAAATTACTAGACATCAAAGGTAACGAAAGTGATAAAAATGAAAACCTAGCTGCGGAATATGACAGGCAGGTTTCCGGCTACATGCATACGATCACCAAGCTTCAAACAGAAAATGAGAAGCTACGCAACCAAATCAATGATTTGGAAGCTAAGCAAAGAAACCGACACACAACCATCCTCTTATTAGTTATTATCATTCTGGCGTTAGGTCTTACCTTATATCTAAACTTTAGACGGCGCAAGTCCCAAAATTTGACGCAAGAGTGATAAGGCCACATAAATAATACCGTATTTTTGCTCTCTAATAATTCGAGTTGAAGAATGGCGAGATCGCGTTTGAACAGTGGTAATACACAATCAGAAGAATTACCCAAACCCAAGCTTAGTAAAGAATTACTAAAGAAGGCATTAAAAATTTTCACCTATTTAAAACCGTATAGAGGTAAATTTATATTGGGTATGTTTTTTCTTATCCTGTCTAGTTTGACCATGCTGACTCTTCCCGCTCTTCTCGGCGCCATGGTAGATGCAGCCCAAGGTCGACAGACCTACCCATGGTTGCCCGCCAGCGTATTCAGTATTGGCGCGATTTCGATGGTATTGCTCTTGTTTTTATCGATCGTATCTTTTGGTAGGATACGGCTTTTTGTCGAAATAGCAGAAAAAGCGTTAGCCAGTATCCGTAAAGACAGTTATCATAAGCTCATTACCTTGCCAATTGAGTTCTTTGCCAATAGACGAGTGGGAGAATTAAACAGCCGTCTTTCTACCGATTTGGCCCAGATTCAAGATACGCTGACAACGACATTGGCAGAAATACTGAGACAGGCGATCATTCTGGCTTCGGGGGTATGCCTTTTGGTATTTGTTTCTCCCAAGATGGCGTTGATGAACCTCTCCATTCTACCGGTTATTATTGTCATCGCCATTGTCTTTGGCCGCTTTATACGCAATTTATCTCGACAGGCACAAGATCAACTAGCTGACTCCAATACCATTGTACAAGAAACATTGTTAGGCATCAGCAATGTCAAGGCGTTTGTAAATGAATATTATGAGACCAACCGTTATGCCCACAAACTCGATGCTGTCGTGAAACTGGCTGTTAAAGGAGCAACCTATCGCGGGATCTTCGCCTCCTTTATCATCTCCTGTATTCTTGGCGCTATTGTGGTGGTTATCTGGTACGGCGCCTCACTCGTTTCACAGGGAGATATTTCTGTAGGTGATCTCACAACCTATATTCTATATTCGATGTTTGTCGCCGGATCGATGGGAAGTTTTCCCGAGCTATACGCCAATATACAACGCTCCATCGGAGCCAGTGAACGCGTGCTCGATATTTTAGACGAAAAACCAGAGTCGATAGACATATCAGAAAGCAACAATGATATCGAAATACCCATGCAAGGTGCGCTTACCTTCAACCATGTGGGCTTCACTTATCCCTCCCGTCCGGATATCCCGATTCTAAAAGATATTTCGTTTCATGTGGATGCCGGAAAAAAATTGGCGTTAGTTGGGCCAAGCGGTACTGGAAAATCGACTATTGCCTCGCTTATTTTACAATTTTATAAGCCGACGTCAGGGTCAATTGATTACGATGGAAAAGATAGCTCAGTCTATTCCTTGACGGATATCCGTAATCAAGTGGCCATTGTTCCACAGGATGTATTGTTATTTGGCGGCACGATCCGTGAGAACATTGGATATGGTCGGTTGGACGCAAACGCGGAGGATATCATAGAAGCTGCAAAACGAGCAAATGCGCACGAGTTTATTATGGCTTTCCCTCAAGGCTACGATACCCTTGTCGGAGAACGCGGTGTAAAACTGTCCGGCGGGCAACGCCAGCGTATTGCCATCGCACGTGCTTTACTGAAAGACCCTGCCATCCTCATCCTGGACGAAGCAACCTCCTCCTTAGATTCTGAATCTGAGCGATTGGTGCAATTAGCTTTGGAAGAACTTATGCGCAACCGCACATCGGTCATCATTGCACATCGGTTAAGCACAATTAGGGATGCAGATCAAATTGTGGTCATCGAAAACGGAAAAGTATCGGATATCGGAAATCACGTGGAGCTCATGTCAAAAGGTGTCGGCCTTTATCACCATCTTTACTCTTTACAATCTATACAGCAAGTAAAATTGAATTAGCGAAAATCTTTTATAAAAAATCCATCCTTACTAAAACAATTTTCAAACTTTATCTGTTAAGATAGCAAAGAGTTACGGATAAAGTATTATTAAGTAAGTAAAAAAAGGATATTATGAAAAATAAAAATGGACTAATCACATTTGCGCTTGTTGGTTTAGCTGCTGGTGCGGCTGCCTATTATTTCTTAGCAACAGATGATGGTAAAGAACAATTGGAGCGGGCGAATAAAGGCGTTAAAGACCTTACAAAGTCCATTAAGGAACTCTCAAAAAAAGAGGCGAAACGTGCAGCTAAATTTGCAAAATCAGCTAAGGACGAATTAGAGAACTTAAAGGGCAAGGCTGTCGAAAAAGGCAAACACGTAGCAGACATGGCTTCCGAGAAGGCTGGAAAATGGGCTGACAAAGCTTCCAAAGCTGTAAATGAAGCAGAAAGCAACGCCGAAGACGTTATTGAGAAAGCGAAATCGGAACTAGATAAAGCTTAATACTTAATTTGGGGTCGGCGCGGTTTCGAGCACAAGTATTTGTATCTTTGCTGCGCACATGAATACACTCCAACAGGTAAAAACTTTAGTTTATAAAGATATCGTTCTTGAGTGGCGTTCTAAATACGCGATAAATGGTATCTTATTATATGTTGTATCTACAGTATTTGTTTGTTATCAAGCATTCAAATCTGTAGATACACTCGTTTGGAATGCCTTGTTCTGGATAATTATGCTCTTTGCGAGCGTCAACGCTATTAACCGAAGCTTTGTTCAAGAAAGTCAAAACCGTCAGCTTTATTATTATACCTTAATCAGCCCACACGCTATCATATTATCCAAAATAATATACAATACATTGGTAATGGTCTTATTGTCGGTGATTGCTTACTCGGCTTATAGCATCACGTTTAGTAATCCTGTCGGCGATCCATTTTTGTATATAGCAGCAGTTTTACTAGGCAGCATTAGCTTTGCGTCGGTATTTACCATGGTGTCAGGCATCAGTGCCAAGGCGGGCAATAACAGCACCCTCATGGCGGTATTGAGTTTCCCGGTTATTATACCGCTGCTTATCGTCTTAATTACTTTATCTCAAAATGCGTTAACAGGAATACCAAGGGGCGAAAGTACCAATGAAATACTCGTCCTGCTGGCAATTAATGTAATTACGATTACCATTTCTTTATTGTTATTTCCTTATCTTTGGCGTGATTAATTCTTTCGAATCATGAGACAATCTTGGTGGAAAATTTTGGGACTAGTTATGGTGGCTGCTAGTATTGTCGTAGGCTTCCTCGGCCCCGTTCCCGCTTTGTTCCTTTTGCACGAGACCATCCGCAATGTGTATTTCCATGTACCCATGTGGTTCGCTATGTTCGCCCTTTACCTTATATCTGTTATTTATAGTATACGTTATCTGAACAGTGGACGTATGAACGACGATTTAATTGCTGTTGAGGCCGTCAATACGGGTATTGTTTTCTGTATCATCGGTCTACTAACGGGCATGCAATGGGCCAATATCACGTGGGGGATGGCATGGCCTAACGACGCTAAAACGAACGGTTCGGCAATCGCGACGCTGATGTATCTAGCTTATCTTGTTTTACGGAATGCATTGGAAGAAGAACAGAAAAGAGGCAAGATATCCGCAATATATAATATTTTTGCATTCCCTATCATGATTGTATTGATGTACATCATGCCCAAAATGACGGACTCCTTGCATCCCGGAAGCGGTGGTAACGGAACATTTGGCGACCTGGATATGGACAATCAAATGCGTCCTGTATTTTATATGGCAATTATCGGTTGGATACTCATCGGTGTTTGGATATGTACCCTACGGTACCGTGTGCGCCTTCTAGAAAACAAAAGAAACTTCATCGATTAATCTTATAGCCCCCCCTGATCATCATGAAAAAGATAATTACAATTTTACTGCTTTTCCTAACAAGTAGCTATACATTTGCTCAAAACCAAATAGAAATGGCGACGGACCTTCGTAGTTCCGGAAAGATATACGTTGTAGTGCTCGTGTTGCTAACTATTTTTATCGTTTTGGGTATATTCCTATTTATGCTAGATAGACGTATCAAGAAACTAGAGAAGTAGTCGGATAATGATCATAAACCAACATCGAAAATTTACGCCAATCAATATTGTTTTGGTATCAGCTATCGGTTTGGTTCTATGTTTAGGCATTTTCCTTAGTCTTCCGGATCACATCACACCTATATTATTTGAGCCTGCAATTAACAACCTCATCGGGATACGCATAGGCTCTGGACTGGCTCCTGGAGAGAATGTAATGATTACCTTAATCCTGACACTACTCCAAGCATTTTTCCTAAACAGGGTAGTCAACAACTTTAACCTTCTGGGCAAACCTAATTTCACCCCAGCATTAATGTATATGACGCTGGTCAGCTTGTTTACGCCATTTTTGGTACTCTCCCCCCCGCTTATTTGTAATTTTATTACGATATGGATGCTTGGCAAGCTGTTTAACATCTATAAGCAACATGATATAAAAGGGTTGATGTTTGAACTGGGGATGATTGTTGCCATCGGAAGCTTGATTTATTTCCCATTTATGGTGATGATGTTGCTCTTATGGATAAGTTTGCTGATCTTCCGTCCGTTTAGCTGGCGAGAGTGGACAACGCCGTTATTAGGTTTTTCTACTATATATTTTCTTTTGGGCGTTATTTACTATTGGATCGGACGCCTACAAGAATTCTTTGCCATTTTTAAACCGCTTGGTTACGCTTTTCCCACCGAGTTATCCCTTAACATGTATGACTACCTCGTTATTATTCCGATCGCCATCGCTTTGCTGTTTTTTCTTGTCGTGCTGAAAGAGCATTTCTTCAGGAGTGTAGTTCATTTACGCAAATCTTTCCAACTGCTATTTTTTATGGTATTGTTGACCTTAGGTTCTTTTTATCTTAACAATCATATTACCATCAACCATTTTTTGCTTTGCGCCCCTCCAATTGCCATTTATCTTGCATTCTACTTCACTAATTCAAAGTCAAAATGGGTGTACGAAACATTATACCTTGTTATCGTAGCCGCCATTATCTATTTCCAGTTTGTTTAATGTAGAAAAGTTTGTAGGTACCATCTAGTCGTGACGCACAAATCACTAAGCGCCAACCGATTAACCTTTTTTAACAAATAGAACTAACGGAATAGTTAAAAATTAGATAGTTTTGTAGCAAATTTTGACCATGCACAGAAATTCAATAGGAAGTTTTACCAAAATAGCAATGCGGCTGTTGTTAGGATTAAGCTTATTTAGCATTCAACAGGCATATGCGCAAAGATCTACCTCCCATTCTCCTTATTCACAATTTGGTTTGGGACAAATGCGAAACGACTTATTGCCACAAACACGTGCTATGGGCGGTATCTCCACCGGGGTAAGGTATCTCACTGGACTTCCTACGTTGAACATTGCCAACCCTGCCTCCTATTCGGGTCTGAACCGTACGGTCTTAGAAGCAGGCATGTATGGCAATTTCACTCAATTATCAAGAGATAATATGAGCGACAACACGGCCGATTTTGCTTTTGGGCATATTGCTATAGGCATACCCCTACAAAAGTACGGCGGATTTTCTTTCGGATTACTCCCATTTTCGGACGTAGGTTATTCGTCAAGAAATGTAGAATCTATAGGTGATCTAGTTTACGAAAAGCAGATATTCGGAGAAGGAGGAATAAATAAAGCTTATTTAGGTTACGGTGTATCACCGATTAAAGGACTGAGTATAGGTGCCAACGCGGGTTTTCTTTTTGGAAATCTTTACGATATTACCCAAGTCAAGTTTCTAAGCGATCTTTCTGCCTATCCGGCAGAACTAAAAGAGACCCGTAACATCCGGGGGGTAACTGTTGATTACGGGATTCAGTACAGCAAATCCATCAGCAAGAAGTATAATCTGACATTAGGTTATACGGGAACCTTAAACAATAAGATCAATGCAAAACCAAGTCGGATTATTACGATCTTCGAAAATAATTTTGACGAAGATTATATTGCCCCTCCACTAGACACCATTAGTACGGGAACTTTTGCTACCAAAAAGCTTCAGCTTCCTTTAAAGCATAATGTTGGCTTCACCTTGTCAAAAGGATACAATTGGTTGATAGGTGCTGATTTTAATTACGCAGATTGGTCGAAGTTCGAAGTTTTGGAAGGCCAAAGTAAACTGGAAAAAAGCTATGGTTTTGCCATAGGTGGACAAATCAAACCTGATCCCACTTCGGTACGTTATTGGAATCAGGTAGATTACCGTTTAGGATTCCGTTATAACCAAACGCCGATAGTATACAGGAACCAACGGATTAATGACATGGCTGTTAGCGTAGGACTTGGCTTACCTCTACCAGAAACAAATTTCGGTCGTACGTTCTCTCAAATCAATATTTCAGCCGAGTTCGGACAACAGGGTTCACTCCATCACAATTTGGTACGAGAGCGGTATATCAATATTAATTTTGGTTTCACGATTAACGACTCTTGGTTTATTCGCCGAAGTCTGGACTAGCGATGCATCTTTTCCCTATCCATAATATTTACAAAAAACTGTCCTTAGCGATATACATGTTGTTAGGGACAATTGTATTTATGGCCTGTGAGAATGATCTGAGGGATGTCGAAAAGATTGCGAATATACAACAGGAAGAGAACGTAAACGTTTCCAAAGATGTAACAGTGACCTACAGTGATTCTGCAAAAGTAAAAGCGGAGCTGACAGCCCCCGAACTGCGCGAATACCCAGACAGCATAGGAATGTACGAATTTCAACAAGGTGTATTGATACGCTTTTTCGACGAACATGGCGAAGAATCTCAGCGCATACGCTCCGATTATGCTGTTCAAAAAGTAAAAGAGGAATTAATTGAATTTCGCAAAAATGTGGTGGTCAATATGGTAGACGGATCAATAATTAAAACCGAGGAGCTTTTCCTCGACCAAAAAAAGAACATCTATTATAATTCGGTTCCTATCACCTTCGACTTCAAAGATCAACGCGGGAGTTTACAAGCTACTTCCTTCATTTCGGACACCGATTTCAAAAAAATTGACGGGCAAAATATGACTGGTTTCTATATCCCTTCGGGTGACCAGCAGCTTCCTTCTTTCGGTAATTAAGATGTGGCAAACAATTTTTTATTTTTTTTTCATAAAAGTCGTATCTTGCGCCTTGTTTTTAATAAAGGTCAATTAAGTAACTGAATAAACAGAGTATATAGACTATGGGATTAATGAGCTATTTGCGGAACCGAGCGGGGTTGGTAGTAACTGTCATTGGTTTAGCAATTATTGCGTTTTTATTGGGAGATATCATCAGCTATGGAACTCCTTTTTGGATGAAGAATCAAAATCAAGTGGGTAGTGTAAATGGAGAATCCATCGATTACCAAGTATTTAACGCACAGGTTGACCAAACCACGGCGATGTACCAACAGCAAATGGGAGGAACAACATCCCCTCAGATGCGTAATTATGCGGTACAGCAAGTTTGGAATCAATTTATCTCGCAAGAGCTTTTGAAGCAGGAGATTGAGAAAATAGGTCTTTCTGTAGGACGGGATGAGCTAAATAGCTTGGTATCGGGTGCTAATCCTTCCCCACAAATTATTCAAGCATTTACCAATCCTGAAACGGGCGTATTCGATAAAAACCAGTTGAACACATTCCTTTCACAAATTAATAGTCAAGGAACACCGGAAATGCGCCAGCAGTGGGAGATGCTTCTAGAAAATATCCGCAACGAACGTTTGAACGAAAAGTATTCGAACCTATTGACCAACAGCGTGTATGTTACATCGTTGGAAGCTGAGGAAGAGTATAACCAACGTAGTAAATTGGCAAACTTTAAATATTTAATGCTTGATTATTCCTCGGTGAAAGATTCAGAAATCAAATTAACCGATTCGGATTACAAAGCATACTACGATGCACACCAAAATGCATTCGAAAATCAAGAGGAAACCAGAACGATAGAGTATGTATTGTTTGACGCCAGGCCTACTGCTAACGATACAGCAGCCACAAAGTCTGTCATTGAGCAATTGAAGTCAGAACTTGTGAATTCGACTACAGACTCGCTATTTTCGACTGTAAACTCTGACACGAAATATCCATATACTTATCTACGCAAAGGACAGGTTAGTCCAGCATTGGATTCTGTGATCTTCAATGCACCTGTTGGCACAACAGTGGGGCCTTTCTTATCTAACGACAGATTTGAAATAGCCAAGGTCGTAGATGCCAAATTTAGTCCAGACTCCGTCAAAGCTTCGCATATTTTATTGAACACAACAGCAGAAGGCGGTATCGATAAAGCACAGGCGAAAGCAGATTCCATCAAACAGTTGATCCAGCAAGGAGAGAGCTTCTCCGCTCTTGCTATCCAGTTCAGTACGGATCAAGGCAGCAAAGTAAATGGTGGTGACTTAGGTACTTTCCCACGTGGCCAAATGGTTCCAGAATTCGACGAAGCTGTATTTTCCGGCAAGGTTGGTGAGGTGGCTATCGTTAATAGCCGTTTCGGAACGCACATTATTCGGATCGAGAAACAGATTGGTAATTCGAAAATTGTTAAAGCGGCTATTATAGATAAGGTTATCAACAGCGGCAAAGCTACGACAGATGCTGCATATACCCAAGCAAATAACTTCTTTGGTGAGGCAAATAGCAAAAACTTTGCAGAAGTTGCGAATAAACAAAGTACTACAGTACATAAAGCAGAACGCGTCGTGCCAATGGATAATACGTTCAATGGTGTTGAAGTACCCAGAGACCTTGTTCGTTGGGCGTTTGAAGCTGAAAAAGGAGAAGTTTCAGAACGGATATTTGATACCGAAGATCATTTTGTTGTTGCCCGCGTCGTGGACGTGCAACCTAAAGGCACGCTTTCCTTAGAAGCGGTAAAACCACAAATCGAAGCTCGTGTACGCAATGAAGTAAAAGCAAAAATGCTTACCGAAAAGCTCAACAATGCGTTGAGCGGTGCGTCATCGATAGATCAAGTGGCACAAAAATTAGATAAAGCAGCTGTCGATATCGAGAATATTGTTATGGCAAATCCAGTACTTCCGGGCGTCGCGATGGAACCTGCCGTTGTAGGAGCGGCATTTGGCTTGCAACCCAACAAACTGTCCAAAGCTGTGAAAGGCGAGCAAGGCGTATATGCCGTGCAGGTGACCGGCTTTGTCAATCCTACTAAACTTGTGGCTAGCGATATCAATAATCAAAAGCAACAAATGCAGACAGCAAAAGCGCAGCGCTCTTGGGGGGCGATTTATCAAGCTCTTCAACACAAAGCTGATATTCATGACAATCGCATTAGATTCTATTAGGATATAATAAGTAACTTTATAGCCGGACATATTGGTGTCCGGCTTTTTGTTTTAATATCGTATGGACATTCAGGAAAATATCGTCAATAAAGTAGCCCAAAGTGGTCTAATTACCATTGATTTGGCGAATTATGCGCCAAAAGAAGAAATTGTAGTGTATGACATCAAAGACAATTTATTTCACGGGCTTATATTAAAGGAGAAAGATTTTCGAACATTTATTAAGGAACACGATTGGAGTCAATATCAGAATAAACACATCGGCATTATTTGCTCAACAGACGCGATCGTTCCTACCTGGGCCTATATGCTTCTTGCGAATAGACTTGAACCGTATGCGATTTCGGTACATTTTGGTAATGAAGAAACCGTATTAGACAATTTGTTTACACAGACATTAGACCAGATTGACTTTAGCGCCTATCAAGATGAACGAGTTGTGGTAAAGGGATGTGGAGAAATCTATGTGCCGGAATCAGCGTTTATTAAATTTACCCTTGGATTAAGCAAAGTTGTCAAGAGCATCATGTATGGAGAGCCTTGCTCTACTGTGCCGGTATATAAGCGTAAAAGTTAAACTATTGCCAACTATCTTTGTCCATTACTATATGAAGAAAATTTACACGTTTATCGCGTTTTTCATTTGTAGCATCGGGTTTACCACCGGACAGACTTTACCATACTTACCGCAGCCTACGTATCAGGCCGGTGAAAACTTAACATATAAATTAAAGTACGGGATTTTGTCCGTTGCTACAGGTACGTTAAAAGTAGAAAAGTCGAAGCTTCGCTTTAGCAATCCCAATGCCTTCCATCTATCTGCTTTTGGCCAAACTTCTGGGATATTCGCAGTTTATAAAGTAAGGAACAAGTATGACTCCTATATTGATGGCAATACGTATCTTCCATATCTTTATATCGAAGATATACATGAAGGTAGCTATACCCGTGAGGAATATGCCACTTTTGACCATGGGAATAAAAAAGTTTCGGGAAAGAAGGGTACATTTACCAGTCCTACATCCCAATTTTTCGATCTACTATCAGCCTATTATTTTTCTCGTAATCTGGATCTATCTTCTTTAAAGAAAGGAGATTCGTTTAAACTTACGTATTTCTTGAATGATGAAGTGGCTCAGCTGGGCATCAAATATATTGGTATCGAAAAAATCAAAACATCGTTGGGAGAATTGGAGTGCATTAAGTTCAGTCCAGAGATTACACCCGGTAGGATATTCAGAAAAGATAGCCAACTCTTCCTATGGGTTACCAACGACGGCAATCGTATCCCCGTAAAAGCCCAAGTAGACATTTTGGTGGGTACCGTAACCATGGAGTTGATCAATGCAAAAGGTTTAAAGCACACGCTTGGAAAGCGCGTTAGTTATTCAAAATAAACAACATGATTGAAGTAGGCAACGTATTAGTGCATGAGGATATCATCAGGAATGACTTTGTTTGTAATTTAAACAAATGTAAGGGTATTTGCTGTGTAGAAGGTGATTCAGGAGCACCTCTAAATGAAAAAGAAACCGATATTCTCCGAGAAATCTACCCAAAAGTCAAACCTTATATGACCGAAAAGGGCATTCAGGCCATTGAAGAGCAGGGAACACATGTCGTCGATATGGATGGCGATCTAACAACGACTTGCGTGGATGGCAATAAAGAATGTGCTTATGTAACCTGGGATAACGGTATTACGAAATGTGCAATTGAAAAAGCCTACGAACTAGGATTAGTCGATTGGAAAAAACCTATATCGTGCCACCTCTACCCTATCCGCACGACACGTTATCCTGCGTTTGATGTTCTACATTACGATCGTTGGCATATTTGTAACGATGCCTGTACATTTGGCAAGGAATTGGGCATCCCGGTATATAAATTTGTCAAAGAACCCCTTATTCGTGAATATGGTGAAGAATGGTATAACGAATTAGAATTAGCTGTCGCCGCGTTATAATCTATTTCATATGTACTTAAATTGTTTTTTTATGGCCGTATGGAATATCCAAATCATTTTCATCCGCTTTTGTGCTTATGCTCCATGGATATTTATTATATTTATTGCAATTTTAACTGCTTTAAAAGCCATGGTGATTTAGCCATTTTACATGCTGAAATTAAAAGATATACAAACCCCAATAGCACAAGAGCTAAAAGAATTTGAAAGTCGGTTTAAAGAATCGATGCATAGCTCTGTACCTTTGTTAAACCGCATTACACAATATATCTTGAAACAGAAAGGAAAACAAATGCGCCCTATGTTCGTTTTTCTTTCCGCCGGATTGTGTGGAAACATCAATAATTCTAGTTATAGGGCAGCTTCATTGGTCGAGTTACTACATACAGCATCCCTTATACATGACGATGTAGTGGACAATGCTTATGAACGCCGTGGGTTCTTCTCAGTCAATGCTTTATGGAAGAATAAAATAGCGGTGTTATTAGGTGATTTCCTGCTTTCAAAGGGTATGTCGCTTTCTGTTAAGCATAACGAACTCGATCTTCTAAAAGTCATGTCTGACGCAGTAGAAGAAATGAGCGAGGGCGAATTACTGCAAATAGAAAAAGCGCGTAAACTTGACATTCAGGAAGATGTGTATTTTGAGGTGATCCGTAAGAAAACAGCTTCCCTTATCGCCGCCTGTTGTGCTTGTGGTGCTTCTTCTGCCAAAGCTCCGCAAGAGACCATCGATCGTCTGCACCTGTTTGGAGAAAAAGTGGGAATAGCTTTTCAAATAAAAGATGATCTTTTCGACTTCGGCTTGGATGATATCGGAAAACCTATAGGGAATGATATCAAAGAAAAAAAGATGACACTGCCGCTCATCTATGCCCTTAGAAATACCGACCGCACCGAGAAGAGACGCATTATTAACTTGGTAAAAAACCATAGTGAAAACAAAGATAAGGTTGCGGAAGTTATTACTTTTGTACGAAGCAGCGGAGGCATGGATTACGCAAGAAATAAAATGTTGCAGTACCAACAGGAAGCCTTTGATATATTAACAGCTTTTCCTGATAATACCTATAAGGTTGCATTAGAACAATTAGTCAGATTTACAACAGAAAGAAATAAATAGAATCTACATATGAGCCACGAACTGTTATTTTTTGGGGGATTTATTATATTCATTGTCCTTATGCTCGCCATTGACTTGGGGTTGTTTTCAAAGAGTGACAAGCCTGTGTCATTCAAAGCCGCGGCTATCATGAGTGCAATCTGGGTTTTCTTTGCGTTGGCATTTGGTTTGGTATTGTACGTCTGGGGGAATGAGCTCCACAATGTCCATGATTTTGCCACGCTTAAAGAAGTCATTGCAAAGCATTATCATAATATCCGCATCAACGATAATGACTTAGCAGCAAGTATACAGCTGTATAACAAGACATTGACTATAGAATACCTCACAGGTTATGTCGTGGAATATGCCTTATCGGTAGATAACATCTTCGTTATGGTGCTTCTGTTTTCTTCCTTTGGTATTCCAGAGAAATACTATCATAAAGTGTTGGTATGGGGAATTATTGGTGCCATCGTCCTTCGTTGTATATTCATCTTCGTTGGAGCAGCATTGATTGCAAAGTTCGGGTGGATACTCTATGTTTTTGGAGCCTTTTTGGTATATACAGGGATTACCATGTACATTAACCGCAACAAAGAGGAAGAGGTTGACCCCCAAAACCATCCCGTAGTAAAGTTTGCATCCAAATATTTTAAGGTTACACCTCGATTGGACGGTGGTCGTTTCTTTCACGTAGAAAACGGCGTAAGATACGTTACACCCTTGTTTTTAGTATTATTAGTTATCGAATTTACGGATTTGATTTTTGCCGTAGACTCTATTCCTGCTATCTTTTCGGTAACAAAGGATCCTTATATCGTTTTCTTTTCCAATATCTTCGCCATTTTGGGATTGCGCTCTATGTTCTTTCTTTTGGTGAATATTATCGACAAATTCCACTACCTGAAAGTCGGTTTGGCATTTCTATTGATTTTTATCGGGGCGAAAATGCTGCTGCATAGTTGGTTGGAAGAATTCGGTTTCCAAACGGTTCACTCCTTGATTATTATCATATCCATTTTGGCGATTAGTATCGTGGCATCACTGGTGTTTCCGAAGGAAAAAGAGGTTTAACTTTTTCTTTTTTTCTTAACAAAAAAAGAAACAAAAAAGTCAAGACTTGCATTGTTCCACTACCTTTACTGGTCTATTCCTAAACAGAATGGAACTCACTGTCGCTCAGACAGCATTCTGTTTTTAACGGAATAGCCTGCGTAAAGCTGCCCGCGGAACAATGCTAGGTCGATTTAGTCCGCATAAAAGCTGCCTATTATCGATCGCTTTCATTTACGCATGGTCTTAGCTAATCTGAAATTTTACTTAGAAGCTGCTATATAGGTTTTTGACACAGTATACAGGTAGTGTAATGTCCCACATTAACCTCAAAAGGTCGCATCCAAATTTTTGAGGTTGCAGAAAACCCATCCTTAGTACTATCCCTTTCCTCAAAGATTTGAAGCGACGAGCTTTTTGGTTCTTTTTCGCGGAGAAAAAGAACAATGAAATTTAATTAATAAAATCTCCTTGTTGGTCCACAGCTTTAACGTAAGGGTTAGCGTATCTATCCATAATGACAGCAAATTGATAACGGCTAACAAAAGCTTCTTCGTCAAAGCCACCTTCAAATCTTAACTTCGACGACCACTCTTTCGCTATCTGTTGATCCACTTCATCCCCACGTAGTCCTACAAATTTAATTAGGGACAGGAAATCTTTCCATTGGAAATCATCACCCTTATTATCTAAAAACCACAATTGACTTCTGGAATACAACCGGTCAAAAATGGGTTCCACTTCATCAAAACTTACGCGTTCATCTTTTTGGAAACGAAAACCATCATCTTTATGTAGGTTTGGTAAGACACTAGCCAACCCGAATCGTTGTAAAGCATAAAAGTGAGCGTCATCGATTGCAATATCTTGATAGGGTAAAATACGGGCGCCGTATGTCATTAACTCTGTCTGCAATTTTCGCACGTCCACCTTATCAACAGAAGTCTTGAAAAATGCCAAATAAGCTGCCGTTGCACCGACAGCTTGTCCAACCGCAGCCCGAAAAGGACTTAATGCTATATTCTCATCCAGTAATGCTGATATCCCTCGAAAATTAAAAAAGCCATCTTTTTCTCCCTCTAGAATATTCGCCAGTCGCGCCCCATACAACGCTTCACCGATTTGGCCCGCCGCCACTAATGTACGCACCTGTGCCAAAGACAATGCACGAAGCGGCTGCATCGGTTCGGTATCGTCTGGCCATGTTATATCCACTAAGCCTGACAGCTTTTGATTTTGGGATGCATCGACCACACATCTTACAACATATCTGTGTTTACTGGACAATTGAACTTCCCAGTCTCGTTTCCTCCGTTTAATAGATAACACGTCTTCTCCTCTCAATACTGTTAATTGCGGCAGCTTTCGCAATACTTTCTCTATAGCATTCTGAAATAGACGAGGATTCATTTCCCGTTTGACAACCTTCGCCAACGAATCGTCTGGAGACTTTGCAAGCGCCATTTCCATCAATAGTTCCATCCAGATCCCGCCATCTGTGTGCGGCATGGTTTCTATTTGTACTTCCTCCGTGGAAAACCCGGGCAGCAGTTGTTCCCCTTCTATTAGCCACATTGTTGGAACGTCCGATTTGGCGCTCTGTACAGCCACGGAGAATGCTAAAAGATCTGATCCATATACAATAACTTGAGGTTTCTTTGCTTTTTGTCCAAAACAAGGCTGTACAATAACAAATAGTAAAAGAAAGATAGTGCTTATGAGATATTTCATATTCGAAAATAAAGAATTTTTGTCTTTCTTTTTTTCTTGACAAAAAAAGAAACAAAAAAGTCAAGGCTTAATATTGTTTTGCTATTTTCCTTTGTTTATTCCTAAACAAAATAAAACTCGCTTCGCTCAAACATTATTTTGTTTTGAACGGAATAACCTTCAGAAAAATAACCGCAAAACAATATAAGGCCGTTTTAATCCGCGTTACGGCTATTCATTAATTCTCCACTTTTATTTACGCATTGCCCTATCCCCTCCTTAACTCTTAATGTCGCATCCGGATGTTTGAGGTATGTAGAAATTCATTCTTAGTACTATCCATTATCTCAAATATCCGAAGCGAAGATTTTTTTGGTTCTTTTTTGAGGGAAAAAAGAACTTAAAAAAGTTAACTTTGTAGTTATGTTAAACGAAGAAAAACCACTGAATTTCATAGAGGAGATTGTCGAAGAGGATCTCTTCAAAGGCAAACATGACGGACGTGTTCTTACACGTTTTCCGCCCGAGCCAAATGGTTATCTCCATATCGGCCATGCAAAGTCTATCTGTCTAAATTTTGGAATTGCGGAAAAATATAATGGAAAAACCAATCTGCGTTTTGATGACACCAACCCCGTAACGGAAGAAACGGAATACGTGGACAGTATCAAACAGGATATACAGTGGTTAGGTTTTAAATGGGCTGAAGAGCTATACACTTCCGATTATTTTGAAACATTGTATACATATGCTGTTGACCTGATAAAAAAAGGACTTGCTTATGTAGACGATAGCACTTCCGAACAGATCGCTGCCTCAAAAGGTACCCCGACCGAACCAGGTATACCTACACCATATCGCGACCGTAGCGTCGAAGAAAACTTACAGCTTTTCCAGGAAATGCGTGATGGTAAATATAAAGACGGTGAAAAGGTAGTCCGTGCAAAGATAGATTTGGCAAGTCCAAACATGCATTTACGCGACCCCTTGCTATATCGTATAAAGCACGTTCATCATCACCGTACGGGGGATAAATGGTGCATCTACCCTATGTATGATTTTGCACATGGTCAATCAGATTCTATTGAAAAAATCACACATTCTATTTGCACATTAGAGTTTATTCCACACCGTCCGTTATACGATTGGCTTATTGAGAAACTGGAAATATTCCCATCTAAACAATATGAATTTGCACGTTTGAATATGACCTATACCGTGATGAGCAAACGTAAATTATTGCAACTGGTCAACGAGAAATATGTAGAAAGTTGGGATGACCCGCGTATGCCGACTATTTCGGGTCTAAGACGTCGTGGCTATACACCGGCATCTATCCGTAATTTCTGTGAGCGAATTGGGGTTCAAAAGCGGGAAAATATGATCGACGTCGGCCTATTGGAATTTTGCATCCGTGAAGACCTCAATGCTACCGCTTGGCGACGGATGGCGGTACTGGATCCCATTAAACTCGTTATCACGAACTACCCGGACGGACAAACAGAGGATCTAATTGGCGAAAACAATCCAGAAGTAGAGGGAGGAGAAGGCTCGCGCATTATTCCTTTTTCGAAAGAGTTATGGATAGAACGGGATGATTTCATGGAAGAACCTCCTAAGAAATTTTTCCGGTTGGGACCGGGTCTTTCTGTGCGCCTAAAGCATGCTTACATTGTACAATGCGATGATTTTATAAAAGATGAAAACGGTAATATAACCGAAGTACATTGTACGTACGTACCTAATTCGAAATCAGGGGAAGACACATCAGGACTAAAAGTAAAGGGAACTATTCATTGGGTATCAGCTGCATATGCCAAAGAAGCCGAGGTGAGACTCTACGATCGTTTGTTCAATGAAGAAAATCCTGCGGCTGCCGAAGACTTCAAAGCATCTATTAATCCGAACAGTTTGCAAATTATCAATAAGGCTTATATAGAACCCGATTTGGCAACAGCAGAGACTGGTAAAGGTTACCAGTTTATCAGATTAGGATATTTCACCTTGGATACTAAATCGACTTTAGAGCACTTGGTGTTTAGCCGGACAGTCACATTAAAAGATAGTTGGGCTAAAGAGATTAAGAAAGGATAAACAAAAAAAAGATGAATGGCCATGCCCCCAAAAATTTAGACACTTTCTGGGGGCATTTTTATGATATAATTTATGCTAAGCCAACCGTTCCACAATTTTCTTCGTTGGCCCCGGATTACTCATGGTGTAGAAATGCAACACAGGAGCTCCAAATTTGATTAATTCTTTACATTGCTCCACTAACCATTCTTCCCCTACCTGTCGTACATCCGCATTCGTTTTGCAATTGTCTACTGCCTCACTTAATTCCTCCGGGATATCCAAATGGAAAATCTTAGGCAGTGTAATCAATTGTCTTTTGGTAGTCATTGGCTTTAGGCCCGGAATAATAGGGACATGAATACCATTGTCCCTACATTTCGTAACGAACTCTTTATACTTCTCGACATTAAAAAACATCTGTGTTACGATAAACTCGGCGCCCATTTCCACTTTTTTCTTCAACCATTTAAAATCGGTATTGAAATTCGGCGATTCAAAATGTTTCTCCGGATAGCCCGCCACTCCTATACAAAAATCTGTTTTTGCCGAACTTTCGATATCTTCATGCAAATATTTCCCATTATTCATATCAACAACTTGCTGCAATAAGTCGGTGGCATAAGCGTGTCCGCCGGGTGTGGGAACAAAATCGGGATCACCTTTTCTTGCATCACCACGAAGTACGAGTACATTGTCAATACCCAAAAAATTTAGATCGATAAGCGCATTTTCCGTTTCCTCTCTAGTAAACCCTCCACAAATCAAATGAGGCACAGCGTCCACTTTGTATTTGTTCATAATGGCTGCACAAATAGCGACTGTACCGGGCCTTTTCCGGTACGCAACACGCTCCAACAACCCGCTTACATGTTGCTTATATAGGTAATCTTCCCTATGATAGGTTACGTCAATGAACGGAGGTTTGAACTCCATAAGTTCATCCATTGTTTTAAAAATACTCTGGATACCTTGCCCTTTTGCTGGAGGCAATAGCTCAAATGAAAACAAAGTCTTTCCGTTTGCGTTTTTTATATGGTCTACAATTTTCATCTAATAAATTCTTCGTAAAAAGTGATGAAGTTATCTTTGTTCATTCATCCCTTCGACTGGCCAGCCAGCTGACGGATCATAATGGTTTCATCTTCTATCTGAAAGTCAAAAGTAATATTATTTTTCGTAACTCGCGATCCGTAATTCATAACTAGTCAGGAGCTACGCATTACAGATTTACGTTTCCCTATATATATCAATTAATCCTTGTGGCAGCTCTACTTCTAGAACCTGCTCTTCCGCATCAATTCCCAGAATAAGATCTTCACTTAAAGGAAACATCAACTCCTTCCCATCGAAATCAACGGTAGCAATAAATTGCTGCGGAAACTCTTGCACATCGATTATTTCACCGATCTCACCTTCATGTTCATCCACTACAAGATATCCGACAAAATCGGTGTAGCGAAAATCATCCGGGTCTCTTTCGGGCATTTTATCCTTGGGTAGATAGACCTTCTTTTTTATAAGCTCTTTCGTTTTGTCCACATGATCTATGTCTTCAAGATTTAAGTACGCCGTGCTGTTGTTCTGTAATTTTATACTATCTACAAAATAAGGTATCAACTTTTTGTTTATCTCCAAAAAGAGTACATTCAAGTCTAATGCCGTATAATCGGCGAATTCAAAATAAAGTTGCAACTCACCTTTTAATCCACGTGTCTTCGTGATGTAACCAATATAGAAAGCGTCGTTTATGTTCATAATATTAATCTTTTTCTTTTTTCTTGATGAAAAAGAAACAAAAAATCAAGGCTTGCATGGTTCCGCTATCTTTACTTATCTATTCCTAAACAGAATGAAACTCCCTTCGGTCAAACAGCATTCTGTTTTTAACGGAATATCCTGCGTAAAGCTGCCCGCGGAACAATGCGAGGCCGATTTAGTCTGCATTACGGCTATTCATTAATTCTCCACTTTTATTTGCGCAATTACATTATCCCCTCCTTAACTTCCAGTGTCGCATCCAAATATTTGAGGCTGTAGAAACCCACCCTTGGTATTATCCCTCTCCTCAAAGATTTGAAGCGACGAGTTTTTTTGTTTACTTTTTTCGAGGTAAAAAAAGTAAAAAAGCCGAATTTTCATAAACTCGGCTTTCTTGAATCTGTATGAATAAGATTTATCCTTCAGTTTCTTCTGCGTTTGCAGCATCTCCTGCTGTTGCTTCAGGGGCTTCCGCAGGAACTTCTGCTTCTGCTTCACCTTCTGCGGCTTCAGTTTCTTCTGCAACTGGAGCATTTTTAGCAGCAAGAGCGGCAGCTTTTTCTGCATTTTTCTTCGCTTCTACAGCAAGAGCAGCTTTTTTAGCTTCTTCTTTCGATTGAACTAAGCCTGTTTTCTTACCTTCAATCTTAGCGTCTTTTTCTTCCAACCACTTAGCGAATTTCTCTTCCGCTTGACCTTCGTCAAAAGCACCTTTCTTCACACCCCCTTCTAAGTGTTTTTTGTAAAGAACACCTTTGTAAGAAAGGATAGCACGAGCTGTGTCAGTAGGTTGTGCACCTACGTTCATCCAGTACAATGCCCTGTCGAAATCCAAAACAATAGTCGCCGGATTTGTGTTTGGGTTGTAAGAACCTAAACGTTCAATGAATTTACCGTCACGCGGAGCACGTGAATCTGCTACTACTACGTGGTAAAAAGGTTTTCCTTTTTTACCGTGTCTTTGCAATCTGATTTTAGTTGCCATTCTTTTTTAATTGTTTATGTATTCAACATATCCCCCGTGCTTCGCGCAAGAGGGGATGCAAAGATAACAATTAAAAACTAAAAAGGAAAAATTAAAATTTATCTAAAAATCGACTTCTTAAAGATTATTCGTAGCTAATTAACGTGCGCTGCATCGTGCCGTCTCCTTCTACAACAATTTCGGTGGGTAATTCTAAAGTATTAAAACGATAACTGTAGTTGGATTTCCCGAAAGACAAAAAAGGTTCCTCCGAACCCGTATATAAATCTGTCCAATGGGTATCTACCCCTTCCGGCCGCGTCCATCTATCTCCTATATCTTCTCCTCCTTCGATTTCTATACTTACCTGACTTCTGGCAATACAATTAACACTTACTACCTCAGTAAGCTTATAGGGATGAAAACCCAACTGCGTATAAATTCTCGCTAAATGATGTGGATTACTTAAATAGGTATAAGCCATTTCCATCTTGTATGGAATTAGACCTACAGGACCACCCAACCCAACTTCATTCTGTTTCAAATATCCATCACGTTGAACAGATACAACATTTTCGTTCTCATATATATAGTGTATTTCTTCTTCTTCTCCCAAAGTAACAATTAGAGACGGCAACGCTCGATTCATTTTACGATATTTAATGGTGGATGGTCTGCGATTGTCTCCCTCATAACTAAAAGTCGCTAACAACTCATCCTTTAATTTACTTTCTTGATAAGCAAATTCGTTAGAAACGGGTTGATGGTCATGGTGCTGGTATCTTTGGTATAGACTATCTACATAAACCTCTTTCAGTCTACCTTGTCCGTCCCAATGATAACTCAATCGTTCAAAATAATAATTGTCGCTAGGATTTATCTCTCCCTCCTTGGAATAAGCTACCTTGCCATCCGAACCGTAATAAAAAGTTTTGTAGCCGACCTTTACTACGCGACCCAATGCATCATATTCAAATGGATAAGTCGCGATTGCCACTTCAGATGGCAAACCTGGCGCTAAAGATCCAATACCGCTCCTTTGCATAGCTATCTGGATACTCGAAACCCTATCAAACAAAAGCTCTTCCATATCATCAGATGTACAGGCTGTTAACAACCCGCAAATGAATACCATATAGAGCAGTCTTTTCACAACTTTATTAATCAGCAGTTATACTATAATATACAAATATATGAAAAACAAGCTTTTACTCACTACATTTCATTATTTTTCTTACTAACAAAAAAGAAATACAGGAAATTCAATATCGTAGACACAAATAATAATATGACATATACATTTATTTCCTTGACGAATAAAAGATAGAGAAAAAAGATAAAAATAATACTGTTTACAATCAATAATATCTTCATGAGACAATGTTAAGCATTTTTCTTCAACTTCACTTTTTTGCCTTTTTCATTTTTACTTCTTACTTTGTACTATGAACACTGTTGCTCCTTTAAAAATATTGAAAGCCTCGGCCGGTTCGGGAAAAACCTTTAGTTTAACCCTGCATTACCTTACCTTATTGCTATCCAACGAAAATAGCTATCGGGAGATTCTTGCTGTAACGTTTACCAACAAAGCCACGGCAGAAATGAAGGAACGGATACTCCATGTTCTGCAAGGACTAGCGACAGCTGACAAAAGCCAAAAAATCGAGGACTTCAGACAACTCCTACTCGAACAATTTCCAAAATCAGATGCATCGGCATTGCAGCAAAAAGCATATCGTGTCTACCGCAAAATCCTACACGATTACAGTCGCTTCACCGTCAGTACGATAGACGGTTTTTCACAAAAAGTTATCCGCAGTTTTACCTATGAGCTCAACCTTGATGCCGCGTATAAAATAGAGATGAATACCTCCAAAGTAAAACAGGATTTATCTATTATGCTCAATCAGCTACTGGATGAACGTCCCGATTTACTGGAGTGGATTATCGAATATGCAGAACAAAAAATAGCCCGCAATGAAAATTGGAACTATCGGCAACAGCTTCTTGGCCTTGCTAACTTGATTTTTACCGAGAACTTCCAGGAGTTTAATGCTTATTTGGCCTCTGCCAAGGCTGGCGAAGTCTTTACGCTCCTCAATAAAGATGTCCAGGAGAAAACAAAATTTTTCTTCGATACCTTAAGCCAAACCATACAAACATTTACGGCGACCTTTCGATCATTTGATATTACAGCTGATGAACTTAAAGGAAAATCTCGAAACAAGCTTATCATCGCTAGCAAGATTAACGACAATGTTTATAAAAAATCTCCTTCTGAATTACAGAAAGATTTTGATCGCTTTTTGGCGTTATTGGATGATGAAGATCCCTATACTACAACGGATAAAAGTGTACGTTATGATATACGACAGGCATTGCAACCTATTCTCCAACAATTTGCGGATTTATACAGACTATTTCCCACGTTCATTGCCTACCAGTCCGTACAGAATAACTTGTATTACTTACGGTTACTTAAAGAAATGAGCGATTTGCTGAGCCAATGGCGAAGGGAAAATGGTGCACAACTCATTTCTGATGCCCAAATCTTGCTAAATCGGCTGGGGTTAGACGAGCACAACGACCCGACGTTCATTTGGGAAAAAATTGGCAATCGGTACAACTATTTCCTGTTCGATGAATTTCAGGATACGTCCCGTATTCAATGGAAAAATTACAGTCCATTACTCATTAACGCGCTCGGTAACGCCAAACAGAAAATAAACGAGCACCTCGTTGTTGGCGACGTGAAACAAAGCATCTACCGTTGGCGTAACGGCGATTGGCGTATCTTATTACAGCAGGTAGAAGACCAAGTCGCACAAGCTTTTCATTTATCCGAACAGCAACGTACCGGTTTTATTGAAAACGGTTCTTTAGAAACAAATTTTCGGAGTTTCCCCCATATCATTACATTCAATAATTACCTGTTTGGTAGCATTCCCCAAAAACTACAGAACGTTCTCAACGAGAAAGTAATGGAATGCCTCGATGAGGAAGGACAAGATTGGTGGACATCTTCCGGCAATGCCGAGATGCTCATAAAAGCTTATAAAAACAGTACGCAGCAAATTCCTCCCCATCGCCGCGATGATCCAAACAAGGTTGGTTCGATAGAAATACAGTATTTGCCCGTAGCGAATGGGATGAGGAGGCGAAACCAAGTCATGGAAGATGCTTTGCAACTCCTATGTGACAAAATCCATTCCTGGATCTCATCCGGTCGATACAAAGCAAAGCAAATTGGCATTCTGGTCAGAAGCAACGCGCAGGCGCGTCAAGTCATTGAAACATTAATGCTTTATAAAAACACCGCAGAACTGGATTTTGATGTCATCTCCGGCGACGCACTGTATCTGTCCTCCAATGATGCCGTTTTATTGCTTATCGAGACACTCAAAGCACTGGTATATACCACGGACAAACATGTTATCCACCGAGCAAAAATGGCGTACCTTTACCAGCTCGTCAATGGCCGACAAAAATTTGATGATGCCTATTGGCTGGTGTTTAAAAATAATAATCTTCACGATATCGAAGCCATTCTACCTGTCCATTTAACAGCGCAATGGTCGAGATTGCAACAATCGCCCCTTATACACTTAGTCGAACAATTGATAGAAGTCTATGGGCTTCATGAAACAGATAGTATACATATCCCCTATTTATTGGCCTTTAAGGATATAGTCTCCAATTTTTCCGCAACGGGTGAACGCGGCATTACCCAATTTCTACAATATTGGGAAGAAGACGCTAGCAACGCTTCGTTGCCGGCAAACGGAAAGATCGATGCGATTGAAGTGACGACTATACATAAATCAAAAGGATTGGCGTACGATGTGGTCATACTTCCTTTTTGTTCCTGGGATCTGGACGGGATGACCAATGGTGATTTTTGGATTGATACGGCCGGATCACCCTTTGAGGCACTTGGCAAAATACCCATAAAATACAGTAGCACCATAGGAAAATCGATTTTCTACAAGCAATATTTTGAAGAAATGCTGTTCAACTACATGGACGCGTTGAACACATTTTATGTAGCGACCACCAGGGCCGTACAGCATCTATATGTACTAGCTCCGTCGTTCAAGGAAAACGTAGATAAGAAAACAGGCGAGATACTTGGATTCGATATAAAAAACGAATATATCAGCGATGTGCTTTACCAGGTTTTATCCGATGAACATGCCCCGTTTCCGTTTCACGAGAATCATGTTTTGGCAGACCATCCTGTTCCCAAAACACCAGACGAAGCGTTATCCAAGCAAAAAGATCGTGAACATGCATCTAGGGAGACAAAAATGGAATACCGTAACGTCAGCTTGTCAACCTATCCGGTCTCCTCGGAATTGCAAAATGCCTTCGACAAATCCAACAAAAGGAACATCAATAACATCCTCATGTTGGAGAAAGCCGCCCAATATGGTATCCTCGCACACGAGATCATGTCGGAGATCACCAGTGAGCAGGAAGTAGATAAATTCGTCAACGATTACATCGAAAATGGAATATTGACGGAAGAAGATCGCCCTTTTATCTTACAAGAGATCTACCGGATATGGCATCACCCTATGATCCATCAATGGTTAACGGGCAGCTATAAAGTATGGAACGAAGCGAGCATCATCCTGGAAAATGGTGAAACGATTCGACCGGACAAAGTATTTACCAGTGAAAAAGAAACCATCGTACTCGATTTCAAATTCACGAAAGGCGACTACGCCGACCACCAATGGCAGGTGGACAATTACAAAAAGGCATTACATCATCTCGGATACACCAATGTCAAAGGGTATCTTTATTATGCCAAGATTAACGAATTAGTTGAAGTGAAATGAACAAACCTTTCTTACATAGTGTAGCAGAAGATATTTACAATCGCTTTGGAAACGATCTAGCGGACATTGCCATTATATTCAATAATAAACGCCCTATTACTTATTTGAAAAAACACCTGGCGGATGTATATGGCAAAGCGATATGGTCTCCACAGTTTTTTACGATACAAGAATTTTTCAAACAAGCTTCTGATGCTGCAGAGGCTTCACAGCTCAGCCAGTTCTTTTATCTTTTCCAACTGCATAATGAACAGTTGGTTGCCGAAGGTGCTGAACCGGAAACATTGGAAGAATTTTATCCGATAGCGGAAATTATCTTGAGCGATTTCGGGCAATTGGACTATGAGCTCGTGGATATCGACAGCATCTACATGGAGTTGTACGATACCACCAAGATTGATATCACCTTTCAACATTTTACGGCCGAACAGCAGTACTTCATCCGTCAGTTTTGGCAATCGTTCAGTATTGCTGGTCATAGCGGCCTACAACAACGCTTCCTTAAACTATGGAAACGACTACCTAAACTCTATAAAGCTTTCAAACAAAAGTTAACACAAGAAAAGCAAATAAATTATCCTACGTTGTATCGTAATCTGGTGGAGGGTCATGTTGCCCATCCAAATTTTATCCAGCGTTATAAAAAAGTATTATTCGTTGGTTTTAATGCCCTCAGCAAAGCCGAAGTACATTTATTCCAAAAGTGGCAGGAAGAGGGACGCGCGCTGTTCTATTTTGATGCGGATGCCTATTACATGGACGATGTACAACAAGAGGCTGGCTTGTTTATCCGGCGTAATATCAAAAGCTACGGACTGGTAAACGCACTAGGCGAAAGCCCGAACATATTGGGCAATAGAAATACAATCGTACAGTTGTATGCTTGCACTGGAAAAAATAGTCAAACAAAGATTTTACACGATGTCCTGGAAGCTTCCGGATTGTCAGATCAGAGCGCAGCTATTTTACTTGCGGATGAAAGCCTACTCGTTCCGCTGCTGCAAAGTCTGCCGGACGTCAAACCTAATATCACGACCGGTTATCCCCTTACACAATCGCCGATATACGGGCTTTTAAATCTATGGATGGATGTACAAGAAGAGATTTCACATCATCACAGACTCAAAATTCCTTTTCAATATATAGAAACCTTCGTGAACCATCCCTTGACAAGCGTCGCTATAGCTGAAAGAGAACGTTTGCTAAAAGACATAACCGATAAACAACTTTTCGAGGTGGATATTGATATGGTAACCATCGCGAGTAGTGTATTCCCTCGGTTTTTTAAGCCATTGGCTAATCCATCTGTGCTTATACCAACACTGGTGCACTTATTAGATAGTCTGCTGGTTTCTATAGCGGCGCAAGACCGCATTAGCCAGATCGATAGTAACCTGCTTATTGAAACAAAGAAAGTTTTAAATCAGTTAAAGCAGGGGATAGACAACATCGCACCTACCTCTATCGCTTTTCAGATCGGGTTAATTCGAAAAGCGATAGCCCCCATCAATTCAGCCATCGAAGGAGACCCCTTAAATGGTTTGCAAATCATGGGATTATTGGAAAGTCGTTGTTTGAATTTCGACCAGGTGTATATACTTGGAGCAAACGAGGGTGTTTTACCCAAAACCTCAAATTCCCCTACTTTCCTACCGAACAGCTTGCGCCAAGCGTACGATCTTCCTATACTGGAAAATCAAGATGCCCTTTCTGCTTATTTATTTTATCGTCATTTTCAATACAGCAACGGCCTCCACGTATTCTATAACAGCTTAGTTGACGAGAGCAGTACAGGAGAAGAAAGCCGCTTCGTTAAACAATTGCAATTCGAAAGCAACTTCCACTTTGTCGTTCATACACAACAGCAACCCATACGTTTCCCCGAAAACAGTAAAGAATTAGTCATACCGAAAGAAGGGGCTATATGGCATCAATTGTGGAATACGTTTATCGTAGAGAAGAAAAAACTGGCCGCTACGGCATTGACTACCTATCTGCAATCTCCCCTACAGTTCTTTTTAAAGTATGTCGCCGAAATCAAAGAGCCGCCCACTATTTCTCACGAATTCGAAATGAATAGGCTAGGTACTGTTATCCATAATGTGATGGAAACGCTCTTGAAACCTTATAAGGGATTTGCAGATTTCACGCCCACAAAAGTGTTGAAAACGAAGCTACCCGAAATCGATGAACTGGTCGTTCGGGAGATCGGTTTGCAATATCATACCGAAATAACATCCGTGGATGTACTAAATAGCATGCAGCGTATTATGCACAAGATCGCCTCGGCATATATCAACGTGTATTTACAATATGATATGGAACATTATAAGGCATTTCGTATCATCGAATTGGAGAATACGGAAGACTATACGTTCGACTTCCCGATGCTAATAAACGGAAAGGAGGAAACCATCCGCCTGTTCGGTATCATTGACCGGGTGGATGAGGTGCTCACGCATGATAACCAGGTGAGGACACGTATCGTGGATTACAAAACGGGCGGCGATAGTGTCGAATTTAAAAACCTAGAAAAGGTATTCGCACCTAACACCGAAAACAAAGCCCTAATACAGACCTTGTTTTATGCTTATGTATTTGAACAAGTGACAGGTCGAAAGCAGTTGGAACCGCATCTATACGTTGCCCGACGGATGCGTGAAGAGGGGACATTATTCCATAGCAAAGAATTTTTGGAAGCGGAAACCCTAACATTGGTTAAGGAAGAATTTACCACATTTCTACGCAGCACCTTGGAAGAGATTTTTAATCCGGACATCCCGTTTAAGCATTCCCCGGAAAGTAAGGTTTACCCGTCAGACCCCTATACATTGTTCTATCGGAATGCCGTAGAGGATGTGGAGGAATGATTATTCTTCGGGCGGATCCACTTCTTTACCAAACAGTTTCTCCAGCAGGCTTCTGCGCCGTGCCTCATCTCTTTCCATCTCTCGCATGATAGCTTCCTGTTCCGGGTCAATTTCTCGGAACGTGGTATCTATTATCCCTTTTGGTCGTGGTGGCCGTAATCCGGGTTCTAAAACGACGCCGTAGAAGCCGTAAGCTTCCGGCACTTGTTCGTCCTGCAATTGGCCAAGTTTATTCATGATATAACCATAGGTATTGAAGTGCCGCTGTACCCAAGGTTTCAAATGTCCGGTGTAGTCAAAAGAAGAAAGGCCCGTCTTCGGTCGTGGAATAATACTGGACAGGTATAAGCTTTCTCCGATATTCAATTGCGCAGGTGTTTTACCGAAATAGTACGAAGATGCTTCTTGAATACCGTATACATTTTTCCCCCACTCGATCACATTGAGATATACTTCAAACATGCGGTCTTTGCTCACTTGCCCCGACGCCTCCAACAACCAAACCAACAAGATTTCCTCAAATTTCCGCATCATGGTTTTATTCCTATTCAAAAAGACATTTTTCACTAACTGCATGGAGATCGTACTCGCTCCCCGCTTAAATGCACGTTCCTTGATATTCGTGGCGATGGACAACTTAAATGCTTCCTCCTCAAATCCCTTATGTTGATAGAAATAAGGATCTTCGGTATTCAGCACTGTTTTCTTTAGTATAGATGCCACTTGATTTAATGGGGTAAATTTTGGATTTTGCGTGCCGACCACAATCTCCCGCATGAGCACCGTATCCTCATACGCTTTATAGGTAAACGCATTATTCAATGCACGCACATCCGCTTTTCCCCACTTCACTATTTTCAGCTCTCTGTCGTCCATTTTAGATTTAAACACCACACTGTCCGGCTCAGCGAAATTCACGGAAAAATCAAGATCATATGCTATTTTTCCTTCCACTTGGATACCGTCCAACGTTTCAAACAATCCTTGCGGAATCGCATCAAATAATTTTTGCGCTTCGAACTTACCTGTATGCACGGACAGACTAACTACTTTATCGGGTTTGGGGATAAACTTGACATAAGGTTGAAATTCAAATTCCTTCACCCGGATTTTACTTTTGGGATCAATTTCTATCGCAGTTTTGCCGATATTGAGTTGGCCTTCGCCGATAGCTTCAGGAAGAACAACCTCATCTTCCGAAAGACGGTGGTGATGCACATGCAGGTTATCAAAAGACCATCTGCCGGCAAGTGTAAGAGAATCTTTCGTGACACGTTTCACTTGCGCAAGGTCAAACATTATTTTATCAAAACTTACGCGCAGACCAAATTTCCGACGTAGAAAAGGAAGTTCCACATTTTCTTCCTCAGACGATACTTCCACACGCAATTGCTGTTTATCGGGGTTTACACGTCCGCTCAAATTCCATTGCGCATCATGGTCATTCAGAAAAAGGCTTGTCTCGAAATCACCCCCATCCATCACCGCTTCCGGCAATCGAATCTGTTGGTGGACACTATCGTCTTGATAAGAAAGCTGAAAATTTTCTAATTCCATATTTCGCGGAATCTTAAAAAACACCTGCTTTATCACCCCGTCAATCAATGAAGCGTAATTACTTTCGGTATCTTCCGCTATCCTAACTGTCGTATCTTTTGCTTGCTTTTGAAATAGGAAATCATAATTACTGATCGAGTCTCGCTTTAGCAAGGTTACATCCGCATTTTGTAAAACTAGATTGCCAATTTTCACATCTCCGAACAGCAAAGGAAATAAGCGAACCGACACCGCCATCCGCTCAATCTTTGCGAGCGTGTCCCGTTGTTGCGGTATAACTTCAATATCCCGGAAAGTTACGGTAGTCAAACCCGTAAACGAATATTCCTGCACATTAAAATCAGTATGATACCGCTCAAGCAAGATGTTTTCTACTTTCGCCATCGCCTTATCCAACATCCGCGTGCGGACAGACAGGGCTATGATCAGTCCCATTATGAATAATAACAGAAGAACACCTCCGACTATGAAGGTCATTTTCTTTTGCTTTGCTGTTAAAGAAGGCAACTTTTCGAATATGCGCATACCAATCTATTTCCGTTTTAAAAATAGAATATTTTTTCTGAAAGCGTATGTTGTTTTTGATTAACTTAGTGCATGAAGCAACAATACGGAATTAAAGATATTGCGAAAATGTTGAATATTTCCGTTTCAACGGTATCGAGAGCCTTACGGGATGCCTACGACGTCAATCCAGAAACGAGAAAGAAAGTTCTAGAATTAACGGAAAAATTAAATTTCAAGCCGAACAAAAATGCAGCTGCCCTGGCCTCTGGCAGCACAAAGAATATCGGAGTGGTTATTCCGTTCATTACCAATTATTATTTTTCCACCGTTATCTCCGGAATACAAGAAGAAGCGTACAAGCAAGGCTATAACATTATACTTTTTGTTACCAACGACGATCTCGACAGAGAAAAGAAGTTACTGAGAAATATTGCAACAACGAGCCTAGATGGACTATTGATTTCTATTTCCTCCAATTCAGACACGCAAGATCATTTCGAACAATTAATGGAACAGGGCGTTCCGATGGTGTTCTTTGACCGAGTTCCTCATCATATTCACGTTTCGAAGATTATGCAAAGTGACTTTGATGGTGCTTATATGGCTACCAACCATCTTATCGAAAACGGATATCAAAAAATTGCGCATATCGCAGGGCCCAAAGAGCTAAATTTCACCGAAGAACGAATGAAAGGATATTTGGCGGCATTGGAAAATGCAAACTTACCACGGAACGATGATCATATTATTTTTTCTGGCTTTTCTCAAGTAGACGGATATACCGATACATTAACGTTATTTTCTTTAGAAGAAAAGCCCGATGCCATTTTTGCCGTCAATGACAGAAAAGCTGTTGGCGCCATTCAAGCATTAAAAGCAAAACACATTCAAGTTGGAGTCGAATTCGGCGTAATCGGTTTCACCAATGACCCTATTGCTACCGTCATAGAGCCTAACTTAACCACGGTAGAAGAGCCTGCGTTTGAAATTGGACAACAAAGTTGCAATCTCCTCATCAAACATATTAAAAATAAAAATCACGAGCCTCACGATATATTGCTACCAGGAAAGCTTATCATCCGGCAATCTGTTCGGTCGTCTCAAGACGCTTAACTTATTCCATTTACCATTATTTAATCGACCAGGATTTGATCCGGTGCCCCCAAAAAGCATAGTACACAATATACAGAAAACACGGCACCAGCACCCAATAAGCCTGCTTTACGTTCAGCGTATCCGCCAACGCACCGTAAATTAGAGGCAATATCGCATTGCCACAAAGCCCCATGATCATTAATGCCGAGCCTGATTTGGCATATTTCCCTAACCCGGCAATGGCCAGCGGCCATATCCCCGCCCAGATCAACGCATTGGGTAGGCCGATGAATACTAGAAACCACAGCGACACGTCTAGGTGCATATTGAACCATCCGACCTGTCCTTGGGCAACGCACACCAGGACGGAAAAATACAGCCCCAACAAAGCACAGATCTGCAGCATCCTTTTCTGGCCGATAAACCGCGGTATAAGCGAGATTCCCAATAGATATCCGATGATCGTTGCCGTCAGCGTATACGAGGGCAAGGCCTTGGCTTCCACCAAGGACAGCCCCATAGAGCCTGCATAACTGATCACCGTGTCGATGGCAATGACCTGTGTACCCACATGCAGGAATATCGCGATGGCCCCCAGTACCAGGTGCGGAAACTGCAATACGCCCTTTTTCTGTTCCTGCCCATCTTCTGCATCCGGATTCGCTATCTCCGGAAGGGGAGAATAATTCACCAGTACGCCGATAAGGAACAATACGATAGCAACAACCGTATAGGGCGCCACCACCCGCAGTATCAGTTCATCCAGTACCTGTGTCCGCTGTACTACGTCCATCAGCGGTATCTGTTTAAACAGTTCGTTGTCCGTTGGCCGCAGAACGGCCCAGGAGAAGGCCAGCGGGGCTAATATCCCGGCCCCTTTATTGCATATCCCCATCAGGCTGATTCGCTGGGCGGCACGTTCCCGGTCACCGATCAGCGTGATGTAGAGGTTGGCCACCGTCTGCAGGACAGCCAATCCCGTTCCCAATGTAAAGAGCCCTGCCAAAAAAATCATGTACGTACGTCCATATGCCGCCGGAACGAACAGCAGTGCACCCAAGGCCATGATCCAGAAACCGATGACAATGCCCTTCTTGTACCCCACCCGCTTCAGCAGGTAGGAAGACGGCATGGACATGACCAGGTAGGATATATAGAACGCAAAGGCCACTAGGTACGACTGAAAATTCGTCAGCTCGCAGGCTATCTTAAAATAGGGGATCAATATCGCATTCACCCACGATACAAATCCAAAGACAAAGAACATCAGGCCGACGATTCCTATGGATATCGCCGTTCCCTTTCTGTCCAGTGCATATGTTGATGTCGTCATGATACAAGCAGTACGTTGGATTATAATAATGAAGCTGATCCTGCATCCAGAAAGCATACACAGTTTGGATGTTCCTGCAAGATACTTGCGGGATGCACGTTTGTAACGGGCAATGTCAGACAGTCCTTAACTGCCTGTGCTTTTCTCCGGTCGGGTACTGCACAGATGATGCGTTCAGACTTCATGATCTGTTTGATCGACATCGAGATCGCCTGTAACGGCACTTCATCTACATGGTTGAACCAGCCCTCTCCCATTTGCTGCTGCCGGCACTGCAGGTCAAGGTTGACCACCAGGTATGCATCCTCCACATCAAAGTCCGCAGGTGGATCATTGAACGCCAGGTGCCCATTCTCGCCTATCCCCACAAAGGCGACATCAATGGGATGCTGTCCGATCTTTTCTTCCAGACGTTTGCGTTCCGCTTCCGGATCGTTTTCACCGTTGATCAGTACGGCTTCCTTCACTCCATCCACCTTGTCGATGAACCGTTCCGTCAGGTACTTCCTAAAACTAGCCTTGTGGGTGATCGGCATACCTATATATTCATCCAGATGGAACATCCTCACCTTAGACCAGTCTATACTTTTGTCCTGTACCAGCGCATCGATCGTCTCAAACTGACTCTGTCCCGTCGCCAGGATGATATTCGCCTCGCCCTTTTCCGCAATCGCTTCTCTGATCCACTCCGCACCTAACTTTCCCGCTGCTTGTCCCAAATCCCCTGGGGTTGCATACTTTTCAATTTTCATCTGTATAAATTATTTATATGTGTTAAATTTTCAATTGTATAAATGAGCTCATTACGTCGTGTTTTTCTGCCAATCGCGATGGAACCTAGGTCGTCGGATCAAGCTTTCACGACGTTGGTATTTCCGCCCGATTCCAGATGTATCTCATGTACCTTATTTTCTTTCCATCTGCCCATCGTAAAATCCGGTATGGCGATAGGCTGTGACCCATTGGCGACCGACCATTCACTGAGCGGTCCTATGACGCTCCACGTTGCCGCATCGTACACATCCATGTCTACCGGCAGTCCGTTCCGCAGACAGTCGATCAGCCGCCAGTCCATCATAAAGTCCATACCGCCATGACCGCCTATACTTTTTGCCAGCTCACCGATATGCTTCACCATACCGGGGGTGTACTCCTCTTCTAGTCTCTTCATTTCCGTCGGTTCCAAAAAATCGTCGTGTCCGACCGCTATCTTTCCCGGTAGTGGATATTTCTGCGCGAAAGCTTTCGTTCCGCTGATCAGATGCAGCCTAGAGTAGGGGCGCGGGGTACTGACGTCATGTTGGAGCATGATCGTACTGCCACTGTTGGTCATGATACTGGAAACGTTCATGTTTCCCCGCATCGGCTTCTTTGCATACGCTTCGAAACGCTTGTCTGTTTGACTGATTTCTCTTGCTTTTGCCTGTAGTGAAAAATCCGCAGAAGCCATGGAGGTCATAAATTCCAGTTTATTTCCCCTGTTCACCTTCAATATCTGGCAAACCGGTCCCAGCCCGTGCGTGGGATAAAGGTTACCGTTACGGGCTGCGTTTTCCTTCAGTCGCCAGAAATCGTAGCGCTTCCCTTCCTCAAAGAAACTGTCAAGGATATCGTGTATATAGGCGCCTTCGCAATGTACGATATCCCCAAAGAAACCCTGTCTTGCCAAGTTCAACGTCAACAGTTCGAAGAAATCGTAGCAGCAGTTCTCTAGGATCACGCAGTGTTTTTTCGTTTTCTCGGAGGTCATCACCAATCGCCAGCAGTCCTCTACCGTGGTAGCAGCCGGGATCTCCAGCGCTACATGTTTTCCATGCTCCATAGCGTAGATGGCCATCTCTGCATGCGTGGCCCAGTGCGTGGCGATATAGACCAGGTCGATGTCTTCTCGGTCACACATCTCCTTCCAGATATCCTCTTCTCCAACGTAGATTTTCGCTTCGTGTCCCGGAGAGGCTATCCGTCCTTTCGCCGCCTCCGCTTTCTCCCCTCGCACATCACAGATTCCCTGGATGGCAACCCCTTCGATCCTGCTCATACGCTCTACCGCAGCGGAGCCGCGGTTACCAACACCAATAAAGCCCAGCCGAACTGTATCCAGCGCAGGAGCAGCATAACCAGACATATTAAATATGGGTTCATACGATTTCTCAACTTCCGTGACAATATGGTGCAACCGGGCTGACATCTGTCCGCCACTGGAAGTTTTGCAACCCGCTAGTAATCCTAACCCCGCCAATCCCGACAATTTCAAGAACGATCTTCTATTTGTATCCATATGTTTTATTTATGCGTTAAAGTTTTCTATTGTATCAATGAGCTCGCTTTACGCGGTTATTATGCATTAACGATTTTCAACGGTTAAGCGAATTTTACTTGTATTCCCTAACGTTAACCTGATTTGTTCCATTTGCTTCGCATATATCGAAACATTCGATTTATCTATCTCTTTTCCTGACATTCCAATAACACGCTCTATATGTACATCTGCCGGACTCAGAGCAACCAATCCTACTATATCTCCCCAAGGGATTATTCCCGGAATATGCACCGCCATGTTCAGTCCATTTTCATTGACATTTGTTTCATAATCCGGCACATAAGTCACGGGCGTATCAGACAAGGAGAAATATCCACGATATTGATCAACTACACTATAAATCAAACTGGCTATCGCCGTTTCTCTATCCGCAATGATGTGGATCTCCTGATTTGGGAAACGTTCATGCAGATATGCCATCACCAACCTCATTTCCGACGTCCAAGTAGCCATCACACTCTGCCCCATCCATAATAAGGATCTCGATAGCGTGTGGAAACGAGGCAAACGTCCGTCTATTTCATCGCCTCGTTTTGAGCTCCGTTCTCCAAGACCAAATAAGTCAACGAATACGGCACCAGTACCATTGGACGTCCATCTATCCAAGCTATCATGGGGTATCGACGAAACACCTTTCGACGGAAATACGACGTTTAATACCTTACCAACAGCCGGCTCTTTTATCAAAAGAGGAATAAGCCGATGATCTGTTGCTGTCAAAATAAGACGTTGGTAACCGGCTTGATCAGGTATTTTTTCTACCTGACGAATAGTTAATTCTTTATAGCTTAACAGCAGCTCTCTTAGTTCCTGAATCTTTACTTCTTTATGAATTGTTTCCGACTGTACCAACACATTTTGCATATGTTTTCCTCGTGCACTTACATATGCGGCGGTTGTGGTGACCTTGGCTTTGAGCTCTGGTGAGACAGCTACCGTCAACTCCTCTTCATCCAGTGGATAAAAAGTCGTGTCGAGGGAATTCGCTGAATCTGTTTTTAAGTATTGATCAAACCATTCCAGCATGCGATGCTGCATCTCCGCTGTGTAGTCGTGTTTTTCGTCAAAGAGTTCATACACGAAATACTCACTATACCCAGCTTCATCGTAGTGCTGTTTTGCGTTGTGATACGTTTTCAACATCTCGTGTACATTGAACGCTGCATTTCCATCTTGTAATGCTGTGAGAATCTTAATCGCTCGCGGCATTATTGATGCCAGTACATCGGCTTTTTCCATATCCACAAGACCTTTAGGATGAAGCTCACAAACGCAATTGCTATTCATAACATAGGATTCAAAAGTTCCTACACTCACTACGGGGACAGCCGCCTTAATCCGTTCATCCAATGCTGTCAACCACCACGTCTGGTTTCCACCACCACTCGCTCCGGTTGCACCGATTCTCTTCGGATCCACGTATGGAAGCGATTGCAACAAATCGATCGCTCTTTGGTTATCGATCAATTGCATACCCATCAAGGGAATACCCGCATCTAAAAGTGATGACCCCAGACTTGCTCCGTGGTATTCATGTGTGTGATTAGATCCCCTTTCTCCTGCTCCCCAAGCATCCATATTCAGACATACATAACCGTTTCGTGCCAATAGCTGTGCTGTCTGCTGTACTATAAGACCCTTTTTTGCTCCGGGCCAATGACCATGGCTATTGATAATCGCCGGGAAAGGCCCATCTCCCTTAGGCACATATAGGTTCGCTGGCACGTATACACCCCGTTGGCTCTGGAACAAGATATTATGCACAACCAAACCATCAAGGTTAATCGTTTTGACAATATGCATGTCCAACTCGCCAAAATCAACCGCATCCAGATTCAGATTTTTCCGAATCCATGTTGGTATATCGAGCGGTTGTGGACGAGCGTTCCTGTCCATTGCCAAGCTCCGCACATGGTCCATAACCCAGCTCTCTGTTCTATCCAGTGTTTCTGGAATTCCCAAAACCGTAGGCAACGCATTAACTTGTTGCGCCTGCGGCAATTTTACCATAATTGATTGAAGAATGATAATCACAGCAATATAAGTATAACGCATCAATCGATATCCCACCATAATGTTGTTGCTGCATTATCAGTTCCCCCCAACAAAGCACGCCCTTTAGTCAATTCCTCCAAATTGCTTGTTTCTTCTGTTAACGGATATGGCATTCTTTTAATAAAAGCTCCAACAGGTAAATCGGCATTTTCCGACTGGATTACGTTATACATCTTTGGATAACCAGATCGTCTAAATTCTGTCCATGCTTCCATACCATCGGGGTATATCGCCAACCATTTCTGTACACCGACCTGTTCACGTTGTACTGCTTCTGTCGCAGCCCAAGCTATGGGTGTATTTGCAACGGCTGGAGAATTATGATAGTCTCCCGGTGCTACAGGCAGACGGGTGGACGTAAGGTAAGTGTTAACAGCAGCATCATCAACTCCCCATTGTGTCAAACTTATTTTTATCCCCTCTTCATACAGGCTTTTCGCGTCCGCTCCCATATTCCACCCATTCAACGCTCCTTCTGCTCGTAAAAAATAAGATTCTGCTGCACTCATCACATGCTGTCGCTGTACTAAATTACCCTCGATAACCACATTCTGTTTTTCTACAGAACCACTATATCGCACCCAGTACTCCCCCACATTCGAATTTCGCGCTGCCTGATTACGTGTTATCCCCAGATCTGTTGCTGTGGAACCATTTCTTAAACTATTAAATTGTCCCCCATTTATACTTGGTTGAAAATAAATCCCCAGACGAGGATCTTCATAACCTTTGAGATAGGATGCTATAGTTGAACTCATAGCGAATTCATTCCAAACCGCCACCTGTGACAAACCGTTCGTATCGTTTCCATTTAGAGATTTGAGCAGTGAAGCATTCTGTCCATTCTCCTCCATCACTCCCGATACAACTGCTGCTTCTGCTTCTGTTTTTGCTCTAGCTGGATCGACTTTCGAAATTCGCAATGCTAATCGCAAGCGAAGCGAGTTGGCAAACCGTATCCAGTTCTCAATATCTCCATTATACATTAGATCATAACCTTCATACACCTTGGTTCCTGCAGGGAGCGCCTTTAGGGCATCCACAGCGTTTGTCAATCGCACAAAGAAATCGTCATAAATTTCATCCATGGGATCATAGGGAATGGCATCTTTAGGTTCTGCCGCATCAAAATATGGTATGGGGCCAAATTGGTCCGTTAAGCGGTGAAAAGCATATACCCATAATATATTAGCTAAAGCGCCCTCTCCACTGCCTTCCTCCACATTATCCATAATACTTTTTAATTGCGGAGCCGTATCCACGTATACGACTGTCCAGAATCGGCGTTGCCAATCCGGTGTCAAGGCATATCTATCTGTTCTGAAAGAAGTAGTAGTCAATGCAAAATATTGCGCATACAAGTCGGGTCCCAGGTTTTGGACTGTTTGGTAAAACGACCTGTTCATCGCTGAAGAAGATTGCGCCTTTGCAAACATAAAAGGTCGCTCGCGAGCTCCTACTTCCGTCAAATTATCCGGATCCGTATTCAGTTTTTCGAAATCTTTCGTACACGATACTAAACCAAAAACAACAATTGCGCTATATATAAATGATCTTTTCATGATTTCTGAAATTTAAAATGTAACCTTTACGTTCAAACCATAGGTACGCACCGTCGGAGGCAATCCGACCTCTACCCCTTGGTAATTACCTGCTCCTAATGCGCCTTCAGGATCGATCGGATTTTTAATTTTACCGAGTCCCGGTATATCCATTTTCGATTTCCCTCTGTAAAAGAAAAACAGGTTACGCCCGGTTAATGAAACCTGTGCTGCCTGGATACCTTTCCATCCATCCACTTTAAATTTGTAGCTTACTGCCAATTCCCTAAAGCGAACATTGGTCATATCATACGTAAAGAATTCGCCCCAAGCATCTCGGCCGTTTTGTCCAACAGTTGTCCAAAACTGCTGAGCCGTTATCGCCGTATTATTTGTCGTGCCATCCGCATGTACGCCCGGTAATATCCAACTGCCGTCCCGATGGGTTTCGGTAAAATCAGCTACTCCAAACGCCGCTAAATAGGCGGCTGTTCCCGATACAATTTCACCTCCTATGCGTGCATCGATAAGGGTATGCAAGGATACATTCCGATAAGTAAATGTATTAGACCAGCCTAATAACGCTTTCGGGTTAAAATTGCCGAGTTTTTGATTCGCTTCTACTACAGGTAGTCCATTTGCATCCACTATATACTGCCCGTTAGCATCTTTTTTCCATACATGGCCATATAAGTCACCATATTTCCCACCTTCATTAACAACTACCGTCGCATATTTGGTATTATCGGTTATATTAGCACGTTTCGTCCTCTCATCCAATTCCAAAATCGTATTGGTATTGGTGGAGAAATTCATAGAGGTATTCCAACTAAATCTATCATTCCTTATCGGGGCTCCCGTCAACTGAATTTCAAACCCCTTGTTCTCAATATCTCCAGCATTAATGTATTCCCTACTAAATCCGCTGGCCATAGGCAATGCCAGGTACATCAATTGGTTAACCGAATTACTTTTATAATACGTCGCATCGAATGTCAATCGATCATCAAAAAAACGCATATCCAATCCTGCTTCAAACGACTTGGTTAACTCTGGTTTCAAATCTGGAATGGCCTTTGTCGGATTGCGCGACACAAAGCCTTTACCTGCTCCCAATCCGAATTGATACAGTTGATTTAATAAATAGGGTTCGGCATCATTCCCCACCTGTGTATAGGACACTCTTGCTTTACCAAACGTCACCCAACTAGGCATGCGCAGCCACTCGTTAAATACTACTGACAGACCTGCCGATGGATAGAAAAAGCCATAGGGCGATGGCAAGGTAGATGACCAATCATTGCGCGCCGTCAAATCCAAGAAAATGTTATTGTAGAAACTCAATTGTGTACTGGCATAAATGGAATTTAGGCGTCTTTCATAATTACGGATATTTAAGAATTCGGGAGTTGTTGCCATTAACAAAGAAAACTGATTGGGTATCGATAATCCATTCGCCATATTTTGAAAAGTCCCATAGTTTCTTTTCAAGAAGCTGGTTCCCAAATTATAGTTCAACTGGATATTATCGCTTAACTTGTTTTCACCATTCAACAGGAAATCGAAGTTCTGTTCCGAATATTCCGTATGGGTTTCATAATATTGTCCCCCTTCACGCACATTTCCCAACGAGACCGTACTATGATAAAACGAGCCATCTATCACATCTTTATACTTATCAAAAGAATAACGTCCTAATACGTCAAGCCAATCGGTAAGTTGATAGGACACAGAACCCAAAGCGGTTATTCTGTCGCGTGCTTGGTTTACCGATGTTCGGTTAAGGCTCCAGTATGGATTGTCATAAACGGCTGAACCAGACCAATATTTACGTGTAGGTTCTCCGTTAACAGGATTAATCGTTTCATAATCTTTCAACTCCGCCTCATCCATATCTCTTGGCATGATATAAGCTTCTATGGGAATTCCCATATCACCCAACCGCGGACGGTTATCAACCTGCTGGTTGACATAGTTCAGTTTGACATCGGTTTTCAACTTCGGAATAATCTCTGTATTTAATCGCAGATTTAAGCTATTTCGCTTGAGGTCATTGCCTTGAAAAATACCCCCAATCTTATTATTGGAATAGGACATATATCCCTGTACCTTCTCGGTTCCCCCATAAGTGCTTATACTGTTATTAAATGTGGAAGAGTTTTGGAAAAAATTACGCACATTGTTACTAAATGTCGTACCTCGTTCTCCCCAGCTTTCACCGATATTGGTTCCTGCCACGCCACCATTTCCGCGGCCATAGGTGTTCTGGAAGCTGGTCAGCATATTCACCTGGTCGATAGCCGCACTACCATTATATTCGATATTATAACGCCCCTCACGACCTTGTTTCGTTGTGATGATGATCGCACCGTTCGCTGCGCGGGTTCCATACAATGCCGCAGCGGACGGGCCTTTTAGGATGTTGATGGACGCAATGTCATCCGGATTGATATTTGCCGCCCCATCACTTGTACCATAATTAGGCGTCGTACCCGTAGCTTGTGTACCAGGCGTATTATCGTAGGGGACGCCGTCTACAACAACCAATGCATTATTATTGCCCGATATCGATTTGTTTCCCCTTAATACTACACGCGCTGCAGCACCGGGACCTGACGAACTGGTGGTGACAACCGCGCCCGCTACTTTACCAGTCAAGCTGCTCATGATATTACCGCTGTTATCCCGAGCATCATTGACCGCCTCCGCAGATATCTGCTGCGTAGCGTATGTCAATCCTCTTGTTTCCCTCTTGATGCCCAAGGCTGTCACAACAACTTCAGCAATATTTTGTTCTTCAGGAATAAGGAGAATCTCCAGACTATTTTCGCTGCCCACCACCGCCGTTTGGGCAACATAACCTAGTAACGTTACCCGAAGTTTATCGCCTAGCGAAGCTTCTAGATTAGCTGTTCCGGTTTCATTCGTTGCCGTAGACAGTTTTGTTGTTAAGTTGACCACGGTAGCACCCGGTAAAGGAGCATGATTGCGTCCTTCTTTTACGGTGATAGTTCTTGAGATTGTTTGTTGCGCCAGAGCCACTGTCGCCCCGAGGCATATATAAAGAATCACAATCCCCGATAGAAATACTTGTTTAAGGTAATTTGTACGTATCATAATGTTGTGTTGTGGTTTATTATTTTGACTCTTGTGTTATCAAAATTTGATAAGGTCAAAGAAATACCATATGCGTGTATATTCCAACTATTTCTCTAACTAAAACATCGGTAGCGTTATCGGAAATGTACAAGTACATTACGAAAAAAGCCCCTTTTCCTGCTTGAAAAAGGGGCGAAAATTCATAAAAACCGACCTATTTCTTACGGATTCAACAAGTCATATACCCGTACATAGTCTACCTGATATTGTGCTGGGAAAGCTTCATCATCTATACCCTGTTGACCACCCCAATTTCCACCTACCGCAAGGTTCAGTAGCCAATGAAACTTCTTATCAAAAGGCCATGCTTGATATCCCTTGCCTTCGTTCGGGAAATTGAACAATTGAACATCATCTACAAAACCACGGATATATTGCGGCGTCCAATCTACGCGGAAGATATGGAACTCGGTCGTAGCATTTTCTATTTTCTTAAAAGCGGTCTTTTGCGTACCGATGGAATGATTATAGTCTTCGGTATGTACGCTGATGTGCACCACATCCTGATCATACCCTACATGTTCGAGAATATCAATCTCTCCCGACGCAGGCCAATCCCCATACGCCCAGTCGGTGGGTAACATCCAAGCGGCAGGCCAAGTTCCTCGACCTTTGGCAGCCTTGGCTCTCACCTCAAATCGGCCGTATAAAAAATCACCCTTACCTTTGCTAACAAGACGTGTAGACGTGTATTCGCTGCCTTCATATGCTTCTTTACGGGCGGTAATGGTTAATAGGCCGTTTGCCACGTGTACATTTTCCGGACGCGCTTCTGTATAATATTGTAACTCATTATTTCCCCAGCCGCTCCCTCCTATATCGTAGCTCCATTTATCCGTATCCGGAAGCCCTTCGTAATCAAACTCGTCCGCCCATACCGGATGCTCTGTAAAGCGGTATGTTTTTGAAGTGAACGTATCGACACCGGATTTAACATAGAAAGGGATATTTGCCGTTGCCACGTTGTTGTCTCCGTCTGTCACGTAAACAAATAAACGATACGCTCCTGCTCGGTCAGGAGCTTTCAATGACGTCTGCATCGCGTTTTCCTTTGCCACTAACCCCGAAAGTGCGCCCGGACGTTCTTCCCGATCCCCTCCTTCTTTCAAATCCGTACTTTCTTCCAGAAGTTCCCAACGTGCCACCAGTTCGTCGCCGTCCGGATCGATTACAGAAGCGGAGATCACATAGTCTTTGCCGGGTTCAACGACGGGGAAATCTGACGCTTGCTTACCATCTAAAGTCAGCGATTTCAAATGGGGGGCCCTGTTTTCCGGCCAATTGCCTGACCAGAGATACTGCATCACATCTACGACTTCGTTTTCCTCGCCGTTTTCCGTAAAAAGCCCATACCATGTGGGGGTTCGTTCCTGCTTTTGTCCCCAGAGGAAAACATAGGAACCCAAACAAGATTTGTCGTTTGCGATGGAGGCTTGATAACGTTTTTGGTATACGGTTGCTTTCTCGCTGCTTGTTTCCTCTATCGGTGCACCCCACGGTGTCGAGACCACCTCCCAATGTCCGGTAGGCCCCCATTCCGTCACGATATATGCTTTGTCCCAGCCAGCGTCCTTGATTAGTTGGGGTACGGAAGCAAGACCGCCGTACACCTGTACGGCAATTAAATCCAGTGTCGGACATCGTTCCTTGATGTAATCGATTTCCTTTTTATTCACACCGGCTAACATAGTAGTCACCAAATGATTACCATCCAGTTGATGGATCATGCTCGCGATATCGTTGACCGCATCCCACACTTTCGGGTTGGAATAGTGTAAGTTCAGTTCGTTGCCAATACCCCAAGCCAGAAGAGCGGGATGATCCTTATACGCCAGGATGACATCGCGTGTCGCCTCCAGCTGTTTAGATACGGCCTCCGCATCATTATAATCAAAACCGTGACGTTCCGTGTGTATCGAAAGTCCTAAAGTGACTGTCAACCCCAAATCATACGCCTCATCCAGAATTCTTCCCGCATCGTGTGGACTCCATGTACGTATAGAGTTTCCACCGTAAGCTTTTAAACGTTCCATATATTGACTTCCGCCGGCGCCTTTTATAAAATAGGGTTTTCCTTCTCTCATCAGCATATAGCCTCCCTTTTGTTGTACGATAGTTGTCTTGATGGGTTTATTTTTCTGCGCAGAGACAACTGGAATTCCTAGGAAAAAAGTTAGCATCACATATAATAATAATCTGAATAGCATCATGGAGTATCTAGGTTTTAAAGTTTATCTTAAATTGGGATTAGCATCTATCTGTGTTTGCGGAATTGGGATAAACTCGCTTTGACCGGGTACAAATTTAGAGCCGAACACTTCTGTGGCTTTACCCGTTCGTACCAAGTCATTGAAGCGCTCGCCCCACCATTCACACGCGAACTCCGCCCGTCTTTCATCGATGATCTGATCCAGTGTCACATTGGAGATCGGTTCCAATTTAGCACGCTCACGAACCAATCGGAAAGGTTCGTCACCATTCTGGCCTTTCCTGACCTTTGCCTCAGCATTTAGCAACAGGGCATCAGCATAACGCAGGATACGTACGTTATTATTTGCACCATATTCCATACGACCTGATGTCATATCCGATTTCGGTAAGTAAGCTTTCCCATTGAAATATTTGACACCAAATTCATTACCATATACCTGATCACCGCTGGGGGTAGTCACAAAAGTAGTGGGATCTCCTTGATCGCCACAATATTGAATTGTCAGTTTTAACCGTTCGGCATCACCTCGAGCAGTAAGGAAATCCACGATATTTTGTGAAGGCGGTACCCAACCTGCACCTGATATTGGACTTCCCTTTTGGTCGCCTGGAGGCCCTTGCCATCTGAAAAATGTACCCCAGTCTACCCCAGGACGTACAATATCACCAGTCCCAAGACCAAAGTCGGAATATTGTAATTCAAACAGCGATTCGTCAGCCAATTTACCCTTGATCTTAAACAATTCATATAAATCTTGATAGAGCGAAAATTTGTTACTGTTGATAATCTCGTTGGTTGCATCGAGTACGTCATCCCAGTACGCGCTACCGTTATCATTCCCCGCAAGGTCTGCCGCAGCCTTTGCTTTCAGCAATAACGCCGAATAGCGTGTAACGGCCCCAATGTGCTTCGATTGATTCGGTCGGGCGTCTTCCAGATCCGGCGCACAAGCATTCATTTCATCCATGATAAATTGCCGTACCGCCTCTTTGCTGCTTTTACTGATGGTGGCCAAACTACCTATATCTTCACTATCAATCAAAATGGGCACGTCACCAAACAGGCGGGAAGCCATTAGATGAGCATAGGCTCTTAAAAAACGGACTTCGGCTTTATACTGTCTGTTCAGTGCCAGATCCGCAGCATTCCCTTCGGGGATATGTTCAGCGAACTGATCTAGCTCTACTAAAGCGTTATTGGCGGCAATAACCAATCCGTAATAACTATTCCAGGATTGGTTCAGGCCCCAGTACGACTGTACTGTCACATCACGCTGGAAATTCTTAATCGCTATCAGCTCGGGGTTGTCATTTGGGGTTGGAGCCCCCTGCTGATAGTCGTCATCCCGTACGCAACGGATAGACAAATCTATCCAATGAACGAGGTTATCATCTGCTGCCGAACGATATACACCAGACACCGGCGCATACATCTGTGCCGTGTTCGCATAATCGATTTCTTCCGAACGTTGTTGATTCTCTAGGGGTTTATCCAGAAATTTGCTGCATCCGGCTAAAGAAAAGCTGCCTGTAATACAAGCCGCCAATAAGATATATTGCACTGTGTTCATATTTTTATCCTTTATAAATTAGAAAGATAGCCTTAAACCTAAGCTGTAAGAAGATGCGATTGGATAAACATTGGCATCAAATCCCATCCCTGCTACTTCGGGAGTAAAACCGTTGTACTTGGTAAAAATGAAGGGCCTGTCTGCTGTTACATATATACGCGCGGGGATACCTTTTGCCAGATCCAAATTATAGCCTAGTTGAATATTTTGTATACGTAAATATGCACCGCTTTCCACGAAGAAAGAGCTTGCTTGCAAATTCCACGGTGCAACCGAGCCTTGCGCCGAAGGGGATGTATTGCTTGTTCCCTCTCCTGTCCATAGACCGTTAATAAATGCCGCATCGGCGTTCATCTGGCTGTATTTCCGACGCATAGCACGGTTCAGGTTATGAATCTTGTTGCCGGCTACGCCTTGAAATGCGATACTGAAATCGAACTTTTTATAATCCAACGCGATATTGAAGCCATATGTCAGTTTAGGCAAGTAGTTTCCTAAGTTGACACGGTCTTCTTCGTCCAGTTCACCATTTTTATTTTGATCCTTATATTTCAGATAACCAGGTAAAATGGGGTTGTCCGGATTTTGTGTATTGTAGGTATTTGCGATCGGATCAGCCTCGATTTGTGCTTGATTTTGATATACACCCTCTACTTCATAGCCATAGAAGAAATTAATCGGTTGGTTCAGCTCTATCCGCGAAGGAAATTCTGCCGACCATTCCGGGAAGCCATTCAAAATGCTTTCGAGTCCTCCGAGATTCGTAACCCGATTTTTCAGTGTCGTCAAATTCCCTGCTAGAGCATAGCCCCAGTCTCCCTTTCTATCTTTCCACTGTAGACCAATTTCCCATCCACTATTGACTACACTCCCCCAGTTGCCATACACTCGGTCCCAAGAGAAGGGAATCGGTCGGTCAAAGGCTAGGTCGTTTGTTTTCCGGTGATAGTAATCCACCGTTCCGCTCAGGCGGTTGTTCAATAACGTAAAGTCGAGACCTCCATCCCATTCTTCTACAACTTCCCAACGTACGTGTGTAAAGAATTTGCTAATGCGGTATCCTGGAATACGGCTGCCATTCGTAGTGCCTATACTTCCAAATATTCCGGAATAATTATTTCCCGAAAAGACCGTTGCATAACCGGCATTTGGTTGAATACCGTCATTACCCAATTTACCCCAGCTTCCACGGATTTTTAGTTGATTGAAAAGCGTTTGGTTTTCCATGAATTTCTCTCGACTCAGCACCCAGCCCAAACCTACAGAAGGGAAATATCCCCATTTGGTCTGATATTTGGAGCTTCCGTCGGCACGGAAAGTAGCGGTCAGCAAATACTTATTGTCATAGTCATACGTACCGCGGGTAAAGTACGAAATTCCGGCGTTCCGAAAACCACCCTCACCGTATCCCGTTGCTGAAGCCGTTCCCTGTGCACCGACGCCGATATACCAAAACTCTTCCGATTCAGGAACATCGTTAGCCTGTACCCACGTTTGCCGCCAGCGGTCTTCCCGTGTCGATTGTCCCAAAAGTACCGACCAATGGTGCTTTTCTTTCCCGTCTTTATAGGTTAGCAAATTATCGAAGATATAATTTGTGCTACGTTCTTGGGCAGATCGCAGAAACGAATTATTGTTACGCTGATCGTTGTCAATATAATAGACCGGCTGATAGTTGATATTGTGTGTAGAGTGATAACGTTGGCTCCATTGTGTGCGAAACGTCAATTTATCTTTCCATAATTGGATCTCCGCATAAGCGCTCGGCAATATCTGGAATCCTTTCGTCTGGTCGTTTCTATAGTATGCCGTAGCGACAGGGTTAGCAAACCAGAAGCTGGAAGGCATACCAATGACCGTGCTGGATCCAAATTTTTCCGGTTTAGCCAGTTCTAAGGAGGGGTCATATACCGGATAGAGTGGAGAGGCAAAATAAGCTTGACGAAAAGCCGCATTATCCGGTGAATAGTTATGGAAATTATTGAAATGCGCGGTAAAACCAAGTTTCAACCAATCGGTGACATGCGCCTCTGTCTGCATTCGAATATTATACTTACGGTGACTATTTTTAGCATCCATAATTCCATCTTGATCCAGGTAGTTTACGCCGAATGTATAGGTAATTTTTTCGGCACCACCTTGTATATCAAGGTTATGATTAGTCAGTAAAGCCCTCGAACGTAACAATTCTTGATACCAGTCGGTATCCATAGCTGGATTTTCAGCTGTACCACCAAATTTCGTTACTGAATTGTTCACAAAAGTTTCGTTGCCGGTTGCAATAGCATAAGAAGCATGTTCTCGTGCATTAGCCATCTTCAGCACATTGGTCGGCGATTGGAACCCAATATAACCGTTATAGGTCACCCGCGGTTTCATATTCAACGTACCTTTCTTGGTCGTTACCAGAATAACGCCGTTCGCCGCCCGCACGCCATAAATGGCGGCTCCAGAAGCATCTTTCAGCACAGACATCTCGGCAATATCGTTTGGATTCAGGAAGTCGATATTATCCATAAACATTCCGTCGACCACATAAAGCGGGCTTTCATTGTTGAATGAACCTACCCCCCTTATGCGAACGCTGGGCGATGTTCCCGGCGCACCAGAACTGACAACCTGCACGCCTGTTACGGCCCCTTGCAGCGCCTCCATAGGATTGGTCACCGTCCGCTTGCCCATTTCCTCCATATCTACTGTTGCGATAGGAGCTGTCAGGTCACCTTTACGTTGCGTGCCATATCCCACCACCACGACTTCTTCAAGTTCGTCAGAACCTTCTTGTAACTGGACATCATACACCCCACTCTGTGTCACCACGACCCGGGAAGACAGCATACCTAGTTGGGTAAACACTAAGGTCGCCTTGTTCCCAGCTACTTCCAAGGCATACTGTCCGGATGGATCCGTGCTGGTGGCTTCGTTACTCCCTTGAACGGCAACGGTAACACCAGCCAAAGGTTCCTGATTGACGGCAGACGTCACTCGTCCCCGTAATTGCATCGTCTGTGCAGCCAGTTCTATAACAGAAAAGCACATACAAAGCAAAATGCATGCATGTAAAATTCTAATCCTCATAAGTTGATTTGTTTAACATGGTTTATAAATTTTTTTAGTTCGCTGTTATTCTCCTTAGTGAGGAGAACGTGATTCAAAAATAAGGCACGAATTGGGAAAGTAAATTTTTTACGAGACTACAATTACCACTACAATAGTCTTTTGGAAGCCTAAAATAATATTAAAACACCCCTACAAACACGCTACAAAAAACACATAATAATATGATTATCAGCTAGATTTTTCGAAACATATATTTATTGTACGTTTCTCACTACTCATCATTCTTCGTATACTGCATTAAATAGTCATATAGGTTGACTTCGGAATCGATTTTTAATTTTTTTCGTAAGCGGTAGCGGCTTACTTCGATTGCTTTGACCGTGACGTGCATGAGTTGTGCAATTTCTTTGGAGAGAAGATTCATACGCAGCAAGGCACATAATTTCAATTCATTTGTTGTTAGATCGGGATGTTGTTTTTTAAGCCTTAGGAAGAAATTTTCATTCGCATGGTGGATATGCGCGTTAAATTTCTCCCAATCGTCGTTTGTTCTTTCTGCTGATCGGATAAGTCGAATTAATTGTTTGAAGTTTTGTTGCGCTTCTTTATCTTCCAGACGGTTCATTGTTTGGGTGATGTTATCTTTGATCTTACTCAACACTTCACCCCGCTGTATGATATTCATGGTCAAATTTGCCAGCTCTTTGTCCTTAAAACCAAGTTCTGCTTCGAGTTTTTCATTACGGAGTTTGATAACTTCTTTCTCCTTTTTCTCAATTTCTAACTGCCGTACGTGAAGTTCGTCCTGGTGTCTTGCTTTTAGTTTTTTACGTTGGATACTCAGCAACCAGAAAATAAATACAAGCAACACTCCACCGTAAAACACGTAGCTAACCGGATGCGCATACCAGGGCGGTGCGACACGAAATGAGAATGTCTGTTCTTCGGATTCATTCCCCATCCCATTTCGAGATTTGACTCTAAAAACATACGTACCGGCCGGCAAATTAGTATATTCTTTTTCACTTCTATTGCTCCAAGCGGACCATTTTGTTTCCAATCCCTCCAACATATAACTGAACTCCACTTGCTCCTGTTGATCATACATGGTCGAACTAAAGATAAATTGAAGGGAATTAAAGGCGTAACGCAGTTTCATGCTGTACATATCATGACGCCGATAGCCTCCAAACAACAATTTTTCTTTTTTGTCACTATCGAACGCTTTCACAGCCCGGAGCAACATATCGGGTTTAGATGCACGATCCTGATAAGCCTTATAATTAAGTAAAATACCTCCCTTTTGCCCACTTATAAATACATTTGCTGTATCATGTACATAAACCGATTCAAATCCGCCTAATATCTCTCCGTTTAATTCTGGAAAATAAGAAACTGTATACGGATATTCTTCTAGCGGACGGGAAAAATCCAATAAGCCTAGTCTTTTATTGCTGGCGAACCACACGTTTCCCATCTTATCCTCCATCATGTATTGAATCGGTACATCAACAAGCGCCCGATATTGTTCTGCTGGTATAAAAGCGTCGCGTACGGCATCGTGTATATATACGCCCTTTGGCGTCGATACAAGGATATCATTTCGAATATGAAAAACATAGTTATGCAACATAGCGGGTAAGCCTTCCGCGACATCATATCGTTTGTGCCGGACGATTTTTTTAAAGTCTGGCGACAAGGACAACTTAAAAACGCCTCGATAGGGATGTGATACCCAAACTTCATGATTTTTATCATCGTAATACACAAATCTTAAAGATTCGTCTGAACCGTCTATGTGCCCATTATCCACAAAATATTGACCATCGAATAAGAGGTGTCGTAATCCCAAATAAGAACCGATCACCATATTCCGGGATGGCGAAACCCGGGAAGCCGCTTGATATGTCCAGATTCCTGTCGCAGTATGAATTGGTCTGATACCGTCATCCCCAACTTCAAAACTCCCCTCTTCATGTCCAATTAGCAACCGCCCGTTCACCTCTTGGACAGACCATACCTGTCCATCACTATGGGGTACCTTTTCAAACTTCGCCTCCGACATACCGATATTATCTAACGCATTGCCTCTATAGGGCGTTACATACAAACCGTTGGACGTCCCGAGATATAACTTATGGTTGAAAATACGTAAACTATACGTTCCCAGCTTCGTATTCTGGTCAGGATAAATATACTTTATGGCGCTATTGACAGCAATATAGTCTATCCCATCGTCCAAAGCTAACCATAGATTGCCATTTCTATCTTTAAATATATCGCGGATGTTATTCGTCTGCAACCCCTCACCGTAACTATATCGTTGAACGATCTCTCCGTTTCTATCGATAATCAACATACCTCCAGGATACATGCTTACGGCAAATAAATCATTTCCTAAAAACCGGATACTTGAGATTCGGTTTGTCGAAAATCTGGCATCCATAGGTGTTGCTTTCGGGAAAAAATTGCCATTTATTAAGCAAAAAAGACCATCTTTCATTGTCGCAACCAATAAGGTATCTACCCCATATGGTACCATACCGGTAATGATCGCTCCTTCTTTCAGAGAGCTTTCTCCAGCGACCTGTTTCCAACTGCCATTTTCATAACGCAGAACTCCTCTTTCCATATCCTGCGCATACAATGCATCTTTAACAGACGCCATATATTGCCAACTGCTGTGCGGTCTATCTACATTAATTTTATCTTGATAGTAATGAAAAATATGATTATTAGCTTGAAAAAAGATATGCTCCCCTAATATGGCAATATGCCAGACGTCTGCAAATTTCCTTTCCTTCGCGGGGATTTTCCCTACTAAGGAATGGTAAAGCAACGTACCCTTTTCATCGGCTTCAAAATAGCCTATTTCATCTTGTCCCCCTACATAAATTCTTCCATTTCCGTCAAAACAAACCGAGCGCACAATAGTGGAATTAGGTAATGGATATACATGCCAATATCGCCCGTCAAAAGAAAGCAACCCCTCATTGTTAGCGAAATACATAATACCCTGTGTATCTTGGGTTATACCCCAGTTTTGGACACCACCCTGATATGCTTTACTGGAATAATTTACGATTTGTGGCATCGCTATCGTTCGTTGCGCAAAACCTTCCTTCTGGAACAAGCAGAAAGATAATAAAAGAATAAAAATATTTTTGTTCATACTTGGTCTCTATCGAACAATTCTTAAAAGCAACATGCTGATAGACGAAGATAGCAAAATACCCCTAAGAAGACAATTTCGCTTAACAACAAACAGATGACAGGATTCTCTTTTTCAATGTGTAAATTTGTAACGTAACAAACCATTGTCATGATTACAAAAGAACAAGTATTGCACGCTTTAAGTCATGTAGAGGAGCCGGATCTTAAAAAAGATCTGGTGACGTTGAACATGATCCAACATATAGAGATCTTGCCAAATAAAGTCAAGTTTGATGTCGTATTGACAACCCCTGCTTGTCCACTGAAGGGACATATTGAACATGCTTGCCGGAACGCGATTGGTCTTTTTGTAAGCAAAGAGGTGGAAGTAGACATCAATATGACTTCCAGAGTGGTCGGTGTAGACGCTGCACAACTGGATGGTATTAAAAATATTATTCTGGTTTCGTCTGGTAAAGGTGGTGTCGGCAAATCGACCGTAGCAAGTAATCTGGCGTTAGCATTGGCGGAGAGTGGTGCAAAAACCGGCTTACTGGATGCTGATATTTACGGTCCTTCGCTACCGCTTATGTTCGGGCTGGAAGGTACACGTCCCGAATCTATTCAAATTAACGGTAAGCAGAAAATAGCACCTGTAGAAAAATTTGGATTGAAATTACTATCTATAGGCTTTTTCACCGACCCTAACCAACCTATCCCCTGGCGTGGACCGATGGCAACATCGGCCATCAAGCAGCTCTTTGGCGATGCACATTGGGGAGAATTGGATTATCTGGTTGTCGATATGCCTCCAGGAACAGGCGATATTCATATTACCGTTGCCCAGTCTTATCCTATTTCGGGTGCCGTTATCGTGACCACACCACAACAGGTTGCGTTAGCCGATACCATGAAAGGGATGGCAATGTTCCGTATGGACGGCATTAATATCCCCATTATTGGGATCGTCGAGAATATGTCGTATTTCACGCCAGCTGAATTACCGGACAACAGGTATTATATCTTTGGCAAAGATGGCGGAAAACGGCTTGCTGCAGACAATAATGTGCCATTTTTGGGTGAAATACCGTTAGTGAAAGCTGTTGCCGATGCGGGTGACAACGGTTTCCCTATTCTTTTAGATGCGGACGAACCTGTTGTCCATGCTTACAAAGAAATAGCTGGTCGCACTGCCCAGGAGTTGAGCATATTAGCAAATAAAGTGGGTTAAGTACCAAAAGCGCCGTAATAACCGGCACCGATCAATGCGGCCTGGCTATTTAAAATAACGCGGATAGATACTTTTTCCAACAGATGGGTCATATGTGCATTTTGGATAAACTGCTTCCGGAATAGATCTTTTTTCAGCAACGGGAATATCCTTGGCGGGATACCTCCTCCTAGCCATAAACCGCCTACCGCTTTATGTTTCAGCACCAAACTCGCTGACTCACGTGCCATGTAGCTAACAAACAGATCCATCGTCAAATTACAGGTCGCGTCCAGCTCCCGCATAGCCGCATGACTGATCACGGCTGCGGGATTTTCATTGTTTTTGAAGTTTTCTTTCAACCAGGTGGGTTCTTTATGTCCTTTAACATCCCGAAGGAATTTGTAAATTCGATAAATCCCTGGGCCGGATACGACATGTTCCCAACTGATAATTTCGTCTTCTTGTTGCAAATACTTCAGTAATTCCACGTCGATATCTGTACGTGGCGCAAATTCGCTATGTCCGCCTTCGGTTGCAAATGGGCGATGGTATCCTCCGTCCCAGAACATCCCCGCTTCACCCAATCCCGTTCCCGGTGCCAACACCGCCATATTACCGGAAACTTTCTCAGAACTTTCAAACAAGGGTACGGTGTCCTCCGAACTTAATCCTACTAAACCGTACGCGGTAGCTTCTAAATCATTGATAATAGACACCTGTTCTATATCAAATTCGGTTTTTAACGACGCGGCATCCAATTCCCACGAGAGGTTCGTCAATGTTACTTTATTCTCCAGTACGGGCCCAGCCACGCCGATCGACAGCACATCAGGTTTTGCGCCATGATCAGAAGCGAGAAATTTATGTAGAATTTCTTCAAATGTACCCATCGAACGAGACGCAAATGTCTCCTCCCGTATAAGGGAAAGTGTATCTCTGTTTACTTCAAAAACACCGAAACTCGTTTTGGTTCCTCCTATATCAACGGCCAAGATCTTCTTCCCGGTTCGCTCCCCGCCCTCTCTGTGTGGCAAATAAAATCTATATGACATAACCATTGCGATTTGATAGGCTATAATACGAATCTTTCTTTACCTATACAACCCTCGGTAAACGTTTAGGTGCAGCTGTCTTGCGCTGATTTAATCTCATAAATATCAAATTCTCGAGCAGATTTAACGAGGATATCTATTTCCAATCCGTTATGATCCTGCCAGAAATAGTAATGCAGGTGTTTGTAACGATGTTCATTTATTTTCTGAAAATTAGCTACGACAAAATTTTCAAAAATATTACCTTTTAGTCTATTCAGCAGAAGTTCTTCCGGTTCTCTTATTTCTAACAAATGTGTTAGTAAACCGGTATCATAGAAAAATAACTTCGGTGTTTTTACTAAACGTTTGCTAAAGTTTTCATGATAAGGATATAGTAAAAAAACGATATAACTACTCTCCAAAATAGATAACCAAGCTTTTGCTGTAGGTTGAGAAATATTGCATTCATTTGCTAATGCATTTAAATTCAAAAGCTGACCGGCACGTGTTGCACATAGTTTCAGAAAGGTTCGAAAACGTTCATATATCTGATATTAATCAGTTGGGTTACATCTTTCTCCACAGATGTTTGGACATAGCTGGTATAGAAGTTTGTAGGGACAATCCCTCGGTGATAAATAGCCGGGTATCCTCCTGCGATACATGCTCCCATATAATTGTTAGGTAGGATATCTGCACCCGCCATTTTGAAATTTACGGATATGTATTTTGAAATTTCCGAACATAAACTTTGAAATTTCGATCTAACCTTTAATCCTATACAATCCAACACGAACGGAAATGTGACGACGCATGGAAAAACAGCAAATCGTTATTTCTCAGCGATTATGTACAGGTACATGTCAATGTCCGCACGGAACAATTAGATTTTGTTCCTTGACAAAGCGGCGATGTTCCGTGCATTGTCCATTTTGTCAGGATAGATTGCGCGTGTGTTCCCCGAGTATTCGGCTAAGTACTGTGCCTTTGCAATGCATGCACGCAACAAGTCTATTTTGTACAGTGACATGTCGGTTATGTCACGCAACAAATACGGTATGTAACGTGACATAGCCGACAACTACATTGACTTGTTGATTATGTCACTGTACATAGACGTTAACCACATTACAGTAGACGCTATGTACATGTACAAAACAGGAGATTCTTCAAGAAATACGCTTGAAAATAAAAACGAAATATCTGTATCTTTATCTTATTAAACGTAGTCGCGTCAAAAACAAGGCAAGCTAATTCATGCATTTACAATTAACCTCAAACAATGAAAAATCAAATACTATATGCGGGTCTAATTTTTCTATATAGCTGCATCTCCTGTACTTCCCAAAATAAAAAGGTACGTTTACGCGTGGATGTCCCAATAGGAGGTGACAAAATCGTTTCCATATTCAACCTTTCCAATGGTACGCAGGTCTACGAAGACACCTTACGTGGTCAACTCGTATTAGATTCGCTGACGTACGGCATTCATTTACTGACCATAATGTGGGATCGGGACGTAATTACTCCTGACGAGTTTAAAAGTCTCCGACCACATACACTGGATAATCCGTCGTATTATTCGTTGCAAAAACGTGTCTTTATTGACCCTAAACGGGATGGAGCCATACATCTATATACACCCGCTGGTGTAACGAAAGAAATGCTCGAAGAGCAACTGCTATCCAACGAACGTACTTTCACACCATCCATTGAAGTCGAGGGAAAGCAAGCGCAACTGTACGAAGCATACGAATCCATTTGGCATCGGTTTCGCCAACAATACCACAGCCAAAGGGACACTTTGAAAAAATTACTTTACCACTATAATGATAAGAACGATTTACAGCAAGCTGCTGCTGTCAACTCGCAGATCAAAGACTTGTGGACAAGCACGATTTTACCCCAATACGAAAAGGAAGAAAAACGGTTTTTAATAGAGCATGCTAATAACGTTATCGTCCCGTTTATATTGCATAACCGGATAACGAGTCAAGAGATTTATCAATCGTTCAAACCAGTTATCGATGCTATGCCGGAGAAGTATCGGGAGCTGAGTTTTATTAAGGGGTTGGCGAAGTTGCGGAGTGGGAATTAGAGAGAGAAATGTAAAAAAGAGGTATTCTCCAGCATAGCTATAGAAGAATTTGCAGGAATATTTGGAGATTAGTCTATAAATATCATAACTTTACAGGATTACAATCCTTAAATATTATAACTTTACAGGATCACAATCCTTAAATATTATGATATTTAAGGAAATCATATTATGATAAATCGTTCTATTCCATAAGATACGGCAATATAATTAGTAAAAAAATATTAAACACTACCGATAACAATACTGGAACATATAGTGAAAAATCTTTTTTAAACAGTTTCATAACCAGCATAGCGACACTGAACAAGATAAGACCAATAATAGGTATGATACAAAGTTCCCATAGTACGCCAAAGATGGTTACCATAAAACTTTCCGGCCACACCAAATACAATATCCGATTTAGAATCAAAAATACAGTGACTGCAATATGTAATCCAAACAATATTCTCATCATAAGCAATGTTTTTATTTGTTATCTCCCTATCATAAAAAGGTTAGGCTAATGGTTGTTGAGGCACAGGATTACTATAATTCAAAGCATCAGGACTACTTATAATTAGTCCGTCGTTGGAAAATAACACATTTTCCACTGGATACAAATCTCTATTTTCAATCACGGATTGACAAGATAAAAATATCGTAAAAACCGATATCATCAGTTTCGATAAAACAATATTTTTTTTAAAAATAAGGTTGCATAGATATAATTCATTAACATAGGAGAGTCTTGTTAACTCCCCTATGTTTTTATAACAAACACAAATTAATTATTAAATGGATCTGTGATTGCATCCAGCGTCAATTCAAACGTATTCGTTGGAATCTGTGTATCCGTTAACAAAATTGACTTAGGTCGATCTAGTGCATCCAAAGTAGTAATCACAAAAGTACGATTATTGAATGGCGTAGTAAACTGATTTAACCCTGCGTTCCAGTATGCTACTCCAAAAGTCATCCCCGTATAGGTATAAATAGATCCAGCAAGCGAGATTCTCACCTGATCTGTTGTTCCCGGAACCGGCACAAGGTTATGTGTTATCAGTCCTCCTACCGTATAATTGTTTAATAGATAAGACGTAACGCCGGAAAGGCCTGCGATAGAACCAATACTAAACTCATTTAGCTGCAAACCATTGGATTCTAGGGCAGTTCTTGCACGATCCCAATAAATTTGTCCAGTTGACCCAACTTTACTGTACGCCATATACCATTCGTTACTGATAAACCACAAATTCAGCGGCGTAACATCCGGAACTATTTTAAAAGTTGTATTATCATCTGTATAATAGCCATAAGGATAAGCAGTCGTTGGTTCTACGAATTTTAAGGTCTTGAATCTTACGCCTTCCATTTCCTGTTCCGCGTAAAACTCCAGTCCGCTTGGGATCACACGAAAAGACATTTCGTTTCCACTGTTATCCTTCGGATTACGAAAAACACGGATCGGTGAAGAATAAGGCATATCCAACAACTCTCCCGAGGCATCTTCCAGTTTAAAAACGCCAAACTCACTAAATTGACTTGCAGCTTCCTGATAGGCTTCCCCTTGTTGCTCAAACTCGTCGCCGCTTAACGGCAGCATCACGACTTCCGTACCACTTTTCTTGCCTTTAAGAACAACCGAATCCGCTGTTGCTTTCAGCACGATAAATTCAAAATCACCCTTCATTCCAGTATCATCGGCACCAATCCTTCCATTGTCCATTCCAGGTTCGGAAAACCAGTGGATAGCTTTATTATAGCCATTGAAAGATAAAACGGGACCAGTGTCATGAATCACAGAATAGGTACTCGTCTCCGAGCTTTCAATCGCATCGGAAACCATCGTCACCTGAGCATTGGAAATAAACTTCGTAAAAATGGTGTAACCACCAAACTCTTGATTGTCGCTCGGGTAATACGTCATTACCCAGCCCGCTTCGTTGCCCTGGAGGACTTCGTATGCATTGGCAATCGCTTCCGTCATCCGCACCGAGGCATTCTCCTCGAAGATACGGTCCTGCTCGCGTTTACATGACGTAATCAGTAAAACCGGAAGCAAAAACGTAAATATGATGTGTTTTAACTTCATAATTTTTTAGTTTAAAGATGTTTGATCAAAATTGGGCAAATCTGCCTGTCTGGCTAAAATTTCGTCTCTTAACACATCCAGATCGATATCCCAAACCGTTTGGAAGTACGTTCGTACAATGTCCAATTTCGTCTCTATGATTATCTTACCCTCTTCACCTCCTTGACTGATACGCTGTTCCCATTGCGCCGGGGATAGCGTGATATAATACGAATACGTTTCGACAAAATCCTCGTTAGCTTCTTTGGAAGCATAAGGAGAAACAAATCCATCTGCCGCGGCCAAGGCATCAGCTGAGGAGCCGCTATAGATATCGCTCCACGCATCCGCCACATAACCGGCGCCGGTAATCTCCTTGAATGAAGCCGGGTAATCCCTTGTCTGGTGCAAAATATGCGCAAATTCGTGGTGCATCGTATGGAAGTAGTAATAGTTCAAAAAGTCTGCATCCATACCCGTTTCCTCCGTGAGATTATTTAATAGATAGAGCGAAATCTTAACCCCCCCTTCAGCTGTACCCAATACAAACGTTCCGTTATTCCGATACCCCGCCGAACCGATATAGTTCAATAACTTTGGGAAATACGACCGTATAAAGTCCTTACTGCCCGTAATCTCATCATACGGTGCGATACCGAGATAATACAATAGCTTAGTCATGCGTACCGAACTCTCGTAACTCGCCGGACTGAGGTTATAGTCCAAATCCGACTCCGCTTCAACAAACTTATACACAATGGCAATATTATAATCTTTTGTAAACTGGTCTTCAATATAGTTATCCAGTTCGTTTGTCTCCACTTCTAGATCCTCGAAAACACTCGTTGGATCTAAACGTTCTTCTTTGCAGGAAAAAAGTAACAAAGAAGATAACAACAAAATATTTAGTTTCTTTATCATGTTCATCATTATCTAGGATTAGGAGTTAAACCTGCAGAAATTACATCCAAGGGGATTTGTAATGCCGCTCTGTTATCGCGCGCAACCAATTTAGTGTCGTTTTCTACGACAGAAACTGTGGTACCTGTCGTAATCAACCGTCGTGCCACTTCAATACCATAACGCTTCACATCAAACCAACGTAGCCCCATGTGCATGGTCTCTATCCGGCGGATATACAACAAGGCATGCAGCATATTTTCCTGCGTCCCCGTCTCAAACGGAATCATGCCCAGATCCAGTCTCTTTTTCGGCGTAGGTTCATCCGGTTCGTAATATTCCAAACCATCAGCCCATTCGTTAAGACTTTCCACGGTAAACGTTGCCGGTGGATTCGCTAAGGTATTATCTACCCATCGTTTCATATCCACCACCGCTTCTTCATAACGTTTCAGGTGAATCAACGCTTCAGCGCGCACCAACATCGTTTCTTCCGTAGTAAAGGGTGCATAGGCGCCTCGGCGATAACCAATACCGGCGACAACGTCGGTATATTCAAACTGATAGGAAACTCGGGGAAATAGATGTTTATCCAAATTCGTTCCGGAATACACAAACACCTGCGGAATATATCCGGTGGCCGTCCGTTTGCCATAAGGAGCTTCTGCGAGCATGGTCTCTGTGTTACTGATAAACGCGCCATGGGCAAACCGAGCACCAGTATAATAATTCCCAAAGTATAACCCGTGGCTCGTACCTGCTGTCGCTAGCATCAAGTTCGCTTTGATGGAACTACGGTTATAGGCAATGGCAGCGGGAGTAACTTCTACCGCACTAGCGGAGATAGTACGGTTATCCCGCAATAAAGGTGAAGGATTGGAACCAATAGCGGCAGTAGCATAACTAATCGCCTTTTCCCAATTCTGCATATACAAGGCAATGCGTGCCGCCAGTGCATTAGCCGCCCTGGAGTTCATGTGGTATTTTGGTGTTTCACCGTAGGACGCGTCATCAATCAGCGGTAACGCTTCCTCCAAATCACGCACCATATAATCGTACACTTCTTGCACCGTGTTGCGCTCGTATTGTGGATTCAGCTCATCTTCGGTTTCTAACATGTAGGTGATGCCTAAATCTGTCGCCGCATGATCTTTATGATAATGCTGTGCAAATAGGTTAACCAAAATAAAGTGAGAATATGCCCTCGCTGCCAAGGCCTCTCCACGCTGCGCATTTAAGCTTGCCGGATTTCCCATTTCCTCGATCGCGCCCAACGCCGCATTAGCACTGGAAATAGCTTTATAACAAGCTTCCCAAACTTCTTTGGGGCTGTCGTCTGTATTTTCGGTCACATCGTTCCAACGGAACAATTGTTCCAGATCCCGTTCGTTATACGGATTACTTATTCCATAATCATCTATATTATCCGATGAAAACTCCGCTGACACCAAATAAGCTGTTGCAGGATAAGCCGACACCAAGACTTTATCAATTTTAGCCTCGGTATCCAGTTTTGCGCGGTTGTCGGGCATCTCATCCAAAAATTTATCACAGGAGAAGAAGCCCAACCCACAGACTAAGGCTATCGCTATATATAATTTGTTCTTTCTTTTCATTTCAATCCTTTCTTAAAGTTTCCATCACAATCCCAAACGTAATGTCAATGTATATTGTCTAGCCATCGGTGCAGCTACACCTCCCGCGTTAACAAACTCCGGATCCTGTCCATTCAACTTCTTATCCGCATAAATCAGGAATAGGTTAGTCGCGTTGAAACGTAAACCCAATGAATTCACCTTCCATGCATTTACCCAATTTTTGGGCAATTCGTAGGATAAGGACACATCTTTTAAGCGAATAAAATCGCCTTTCGCGGTACGTACGGACGAATAATTGTAGGCATTAAACGTATACTGAAGGTCGTTGTTATACGCTCTGTTCTGCCCTTTAGAAGAGACAAGTGGCACATTCGTATAGGCTTCGTCTCCCGGCACCATCCAACGGTCTGCGAACTCTTTGGTAGATGCCGTCAAATCATCGTACTCGTGCTTAAATACCGGGTTTAAACGAACTACGTTTCCAAAAGAATATGTCATAAACACATTCAAGCCGAAGTTTTTGTAATTGAACTGGTTACCCCAGCCTCCGGTATGGATCGGATCGGTCGGTCCTTCATATTTTAAATAATCGATTCTATCCCGCTCCTGAAAGTATATATCCGTTATGGTTTCTTCATTATCCGGACCTAGGAAAACAGGCAAGCCTTCGTTGTTCAAACGAACAAAAGGAATAGAATACAATCCTCTTGACGGCCCGCCCTCTTGAGCAAACCCAGTTCCTGTAATCAGATCAATGACTTGACTGCGCGTATCCAGACGGGTGACTTCTGTTTTCACATGGGAATAAATCAAATTAGATCGCCACTTAAACTCGCTATCCCGGAAGATATGTCCGGTTAAGCTCAATTCCGCTCCACTCGATTTCATGTCGGCGACATTCCCCATTTTGGAGATTACACCAGTCATTCCCTGTGTATTCACCACGCCAATTAAGTCGAAGTTATTCCGTTTGAACCAGTCAAACTCAATATTAATGCGGTTGTCCACAAGACCTATCGATGTTCCGATATTGAGCTCATGTTTTTTCTCATACGTCAGTTCCGAGTTTGCCGGATCCATAATCTGCAAACCCGATTCCGTATCACTCGCTGTCGGCCTCCATGGGTTATACGAGGCATATATGGCATGCGAGTTGGTGACGTCGGCCGGTCCTCTATCCCCCGTCAAGCTATAGGAAGCTTTCAACGTCAAATGTGAGAGTCCAGGAGAAAAGTCTGTAAAAAAGTCCTCTTCGTGTGCATTCCATGCTCCCGCGATATTAAAACTAGGCATCCATCTAGCCGAGATTGCTTCCCCTAGCTTGTTGGATCCTTCATAACGGAAGGTACCATTCAAAATATATTTACCCGCATACGAATAAGTCAGGTTAGTAAAAAACGCCGCTTGCTTATACTTGGTGTTCGTCGGGTCGTTGTCCTTGTTCCTGTTCACATGGAAATAGGGTGTATTCTCTTCCTGACCTCTTTTAAACACGCGATAATCTGTAAATGGGCTTTCGCCCAATTCATATTGCAACCCCCAACCACGGAACCACGTATTATTCCGGTCGGAAGCCGTCAATTCAGAACCGGCAAAGGCACTTACAATATGATTGTAATTGAAGGTTTTATTATACTGTGCCGTGAAACGGAATAATTGCTCGAACATGGTATAATCCGTGCGGTTGTAAATACCGCCTTCCGGCAATACGGAGATGGGCTGCGCATACGGATCGTCCGGATCGGTATATAAGAACGGGTTTTTGTCTCGTATCACAGTGGTTCCAAAATCAATACCTGCTCTATACGCCTGTGCCTGATTAGACAAATCTTTTACATAATGGTGCTGTGCGGTGGACTGATAACGTACCGAACCAAAAGCACCTAATTCCAATTCCGGAACAACCTTCCATTTCAAGTCTCCTTGGAAACGGAGATCGGTCACATTCACGTCCATATAATTGTTTTCCAACTCGTGCAGAATATTGAACGGCGCATAGTTGCGGGTATAGAAGACGTTAGGATCAAGTGTACGCGAGCTGTTCATCGCATAGGCATAGGGGTTGATATCAAAATCACGTTTTACTTCCCCGAAAACCACATCAGTCGTCTGCCCTAACGTTCCGGGCGCTTGTTGCTGACGATAAGAGCCGTTCGTGATGATATTTAAGCGAAGATTATCCGAGATATTATAATTGGCATTCAAATTACCTGTGTAGCGGTTAACCCCACTTCGCTTGGTCCACCCTGGATCTACCAAGGCACTGATGGACGAATAATACTGCGATTTTTCGGTACCGGACGACATGCTCACCGAATGGTTGTGTTGTACACTCGGCTGAAACAATTGGCTAAACCAATCCGTGTTACGGTATTCTGCTTCTCGCAGGAAGTTGTTGACATGATGCCTGTTGGTAAACAAATCGTTCACAACCTCACCAGTCTGTATACGACGATACAAATCGCCATACACACCACTGTTGGCTTCTGTTAACAGATCTCCGAAGCGGATATCTTGTTTCGGATAAACATCTTGATAAACCGACATCTGCTCCTGTGAGTTCATGATATTGAATTCGGAATATCGTGGTGTAGCACGAATAGTGTATTCACCTGTATAGTTTAAGGAGCTACGTCCGGCCGTTCCTTTTTTAGTCGTGATAACGATAACCCCTGCCATCGCACGGGCACCATATATAGAGGTTGCTGAACCATCTTTCAATATCTGGAACGATTCGATATCATGCATGTTCAACCCGGCTACAGCCGAACTGATCAACGTCAAAGCATCTCCAGAAGAAAGCGCATCTGCATTCACGTCAGCGACATCTTCTACAATAACGCCATCGATAACCCACAACGGCTTTGACGCACCGTAAATAGATGTAGCACCGCGCACGCGAATTTTCGGCGCTGTACCAAACGTCCCCGTTACGTTTTGCACAGAGACTCCGGCTACACGGCCTTCCAGTCCACGGCTCGGGTCAATCTGTCCGCCAATCTGCGCAGCTTCGCCGGAAATCTGTGATGTTGCACCGGTAAACAAACGACGGTCAACCCGTTGTCCCATCCCGGTTACTACGACTTCTTCTATCGCCTGATCTTCTGCCATCATCTGCACATTCAATGTCCGTTGATTGCTTATAGCTATATCTTTCGTCAAATAACCTACATAGCGGAAAGCTAATGTACTGCCACTAGGAGCAATGATTGAGAACTCACCATTTTCATTGGTTGTCGTGCCTTGTGAGGTTCCTTTTACACCTATTGATACACCGGCTAAAGGCTCGCCGTTCATCGATGTCACGCGGCCACTAATCGTATTTTGCTTGCTCACGGCGGCGGCTTTCAAAACAGGAACCGTTTCGTGATAATGTATGCTAACGGTACCTGCGATAACTTTAAAAGAGTAATTGGATTCCGGCAACATCATGTGCAACACCTCTTCTACATTGGTTGCGCGTACGTTTAGATTAACACGCGTTGATTTCGCTATCACATCATCATTGTACAAAAATTTGAGGTTTGTCTGTCTACTAATCTGTTGAAAAGCATCTTCCAGCTTCGCGTTCTTTAACGAAAGAGATACTTTCTGTGCAGTTCCTTCTGCATAGGCACAGGTCATGAAAACCAGCAAGAGAAAAGTTGTAATTTTCATCGTCCGGAGAATTAAGACAATAGGCGGCTTCCATGCTTCTTTTCGCCTTTTGTCAAATAAGAAGTAATTCATACATTTGAGTAATTGAGTTAATGTGTAAGGTTCATTGCTTTATTTAACTTGATTTCAACAGGGGTGCTGCAACATCCCTGTTTCTCGTTAAATTCCATTGTTTCGTTTGTTGTTGTAATTTTATCTCATCATCGGTTTTTGTTTAGTGATTAATAATTTATTAGAGTTTAGTGTAAATTTTAGATCGCTTACAAATGCCAACATGGTTAATACTTCCGATAGATTGACATTCCTGCCGATTTCACCCGAATACGTATTATCTAACGGCACATCCTGTGATAAAGACACATCTATGTTATACCAGCGCTTCAGTTGGTTTGCAATGCTGACAATATGATCATTCCTGAAATAGAATATGTTATTCTTCCAGGCAAGATCTCTCTGTAGCTCAGTTTTGCGTACTTTTAGATCTCCATTGCTCCACTCCGCACTTTGTCCGGGCGCAATGATGACAGAGCGTGTATCATTGATTACTTCCACGCTACCCTCCGCTAATGAAGTCTTGACATTTTTCCCGTAAGCGGACACATTAAAATGTGTTCCCAACACACGGATATTCACTTCTTCCGTTTCTACAAAGAAAGGTCTTTCGGCATCTTTTTCCACTTCAAAATAAGCTTCTCCTTTTAGGTATACACGTCGCTCATGCGCTCCAAAATCTTCCGGAAATCGGAGTTCACTTGCGGCATTAACCCACACAGTAGTTCCATCTGTTAAGGTTATCTTGAAGAAGTTGGCCGCCGGCACGACCAACGTATGAAAAATGAGTTCAGGTATAGCAGACTCGCTGGAAAAGTCCAATTCTTTAGCTATTATAGACGATCCCGAGGCAATATTCAACGTATCGTCCACTTTCACCTCTTTACCATTGGCAAGGATAATCTTTGCGCCTAAAAGAGCCGGACCTACATCATTTGTATTTAAGTTCAGTTGTGACGTAGCGATTTGCCTCTCATCTGTTGTATCATTCGTTTTATAATGCCACAAAGCAAGACACAACGAAGAAACCAACGCAATAGTCGCAGCGACGCGCCACATAAACTGATGGCTACGCTTTTTTCCTTGCTTCTTTTGGACATTTTGCCAAGCCGATTCTTCATCTAGGTCATCCAGCCAGTCCAGTTTCGTAGATACGCCTTTCACCATCAGTTCATCAAACAATGTCCTGTTCTTAGGATGAGCTTGTATCCATGTATCCAATGCTTGCTGCTCATGACTATCGAGCGGTTCATTTCTGAAACGCTTGGCAATAATATCGGCGATATGATATGGGTTTGTATCCATAATTTAAGTTAAGAAACCTAAATTAGGATTTGGGGTGACAAGAATTTTATTTTTCTTTTTTTCTCTCAAAAAAAGAAACAAAAAAAGTCGTCACTTCGGATATTTGAAAGGATTTTTTGTGCAAAGGGGTTATTTCTACAAACTTCAAATATCCGTATGTGACATTTAACAGTTAAAGAGGGATAGTACAATCATACCAGTCAAATAAACCCCTGAAATCACAGTTCAGACAATTCCGATTTAGACAACGAACAAAACGAATAGAAAAAGCCAAAAGTAATTGAAATTCAGCTTTTCGCGCAAGACACTAAGCCCTCGACGCTTTTGGGTTTTTATAGTATTGACACTAATCTGTAATTCGTGGGCGATGTCTTCATTGGAGTAGCCGTCCACATAACTCATGGTCATGATTTTTCGACAGCCTTCTGGTAGACTTTCTAACGCAACATGTACCGCGGAAGTAAACTCTGCCCGAATAATCTGATGTTCGTAATCAATATCGTCCGACTCTGTAAACACCGTACGCTCCCAGAATTTTCGCACGACTTTGTTATGACGGCTCATGTTGTATACGGCATGTTTTATCGAAGCATATAGAAAAGATTTTATGGCGTTTTCGTCATCAGACAGTCGTGTTTTGTTGTTTAAATAAGCAACGAACGCGTCCTGTGCCAAATCCTCAGCGACGCTTTCATCCTGCACCATCTGCCAAGCAAAACAGCATAATGCACGGTAATATCTACTAAAAAGGTGCTTATCTTGATCTGTAGCCTTCATGGACAAGTCGCTTACGCTTGAAAAAGTTAGTAAGTTAGTTGCAATTCAAAGCTAATATACAAAATAATATTTTGTGCGGTAATTTTTGTGAAAAATTGTTGGATTTAACTTTTTATTCTTTTCTATTTTTTGTCTAAGGCAACACAAACACCAATTCTCCCTTTTGTTTTTCTTTATAAAACACGATTGTACATAAGTTCTTACTTCGGTCGATTGACAATATTTCTAGTTTGGTCAATGATATATTTTGCTTATCGTCTTCATCGATAATACGAAGTGTCGCCCTTGGCTTCACTCCGACAGCAAATTCACCGTTCCATGACAGCACCAATTGCTTCTTTTCCGCTATATTCGTTATAGCCACCTTGTTTTCCAAAATAGTCGTACTCCATGCATTGGCTTGTTCCAATGCAATCATGTTGTCCCAATAAAACCGCGGATCGTCTGCGCTGAGTACGGCGGGAATGACTTTAATATCCACCGCTGCTTTTCTCCCTGTTCCATCCATAATGAACAACCGCTCCTCACCATAATTTTCGGTTGCTGTAAACGTAATTATATTGCCGGTAATCTCTACCTCAACCAAAGAGGTTTCAGAAACTGCATAATTCCCGTTCCCACTCGTAATCTCTACCGTTGATGTGTAACCTTCCAAGATTTCTATGTTGTTTTTGTTTAACTCCAGCGCCTGTAACGGTACCGCTTTTTCCTTCTTACAGGAGAATAGTACGATACCGCAAAGTAACAAAAGCATAAAGGAGCGTATATTTATCGTTTGTATCATGATTATCTTTTTTAGTATACCTCTTCCTCCTACTTCACCGTTTTCAATCTGATCACATCGCCACTTGCGCTTGCCGCACGTAGATCGATTTCTCCCTCATATAATGTCAAATCGACCCTTCCTGTACTAAAAGGAACCCGTGTTCCATTGACAAAGAAACTGTTAAAGCGACCTGCACCGGTACCGACTACCCGTGCCACATGATGTTCAATAACAATCGTCGGTTCTTCGATCCACTCGTAAGATGTGATACTCCCAAGAGGTGTGTAAAAATAGCCCATTCCTGCTGCGAAAAACGGACTCGTGGTTTTCAATTTTAGAAAGTCTATATCCGGCAAACTGCCGTCTGCCTTTCTGGACCACATCAACTGGCTTTCGTCGAGGCTTATAAAATCATCTGCCATTACTTCCATGTTCACCGGCAGGAAGGAATTGTTACTGATCTGAGACAGCGCTTCGTCCACATTGATGATATGCCGCCCAGCTGTACGCGGGCTGTAAGATAAATTGTGCCGGATAATGTGTCCGTAACCATCTACGTCCACGGCTTCTTCTCGAGACTTCCGCGTCAGCATATTAAAATTAGAAGGATTCATATAGCCCGTGTTGTTCTCCCATAGGATGCCCCCTAAATGATGATTGGCGTATAAACCTTGGTTACGATTTTGAAAAGCAATATTATTCCGGATGATATGCATCGGGATTGCAGATGGCGCATCGGCATTTTCGCCCATACCATAACCACCAGCCTTTATACCCGTTCCATCTCCCGCAGTTTCAAAGGTTTCGGGCTTATAACCGTTGTAAAACGCCCAACAGTTTTCAATGGTATAGGCGGCATAAGCACTGATGAGGTCAAAGCCATCGTCGCTGTTCCACCATGCCCGACAACCGCGGAATACATTGCCTGTGCTGGTGGTGTTGGTTGGGTGCCCCCCGAAACCGTCCACATTTCCGCCGCGACCACCGTCCGAGATATAATCCCAGTTGTTGTAAGCATCACAGTTTAAAACGAGGTTATTGGAACCTCGCACCAAATAAAAGCCGATCGCCATGCCGTCACGCATGGCGAGGTTTTCATAGATATTATTGTTTCCCCCATCGTTACGGAAGCACTCCGACTGCGTATGTCCTACAATAGTCACTTGTGTGCCGATCACTTCAAAGTTTTTAAAATGGAGATTGGAACCACTGACGTAAAAGACAACTACCCGACGATCGGCCGGTTTCACGTCAGACATATCGAATATGGGACGTTCACCTTCGTAGCCGAAATAATATATGCGTTGGTTCTCGCTTGCACCACTTTTGCTCATATCAAATACATGTGCCCATATTCCTCCACTGGTAGGCGTCATAATCTGTTCGGGCTTAATTTTGTACGTTCCTCCTCGGAAGTATACCGTGTCCCCAGATTGTACCAGTGATTGTGCTTTATTCAGTGTCGCAAAAGGGTCGGCTATTGAACCCGCGTTGTTATCATCCCCATCTACAGCGATGTAATACGAATGTGCCGAAACCGAAAAACCGATGGTACACAACATCATTAAAAAAAGATAAATATATTTCTTCATTATTGTAGTTTTTTAGACCTCCCCATCTTGTCATCATCTCACTTAGTTACTCATCATTAACAATTAATCACTGTTCCCAGTTAAACGGCAGATACCAGTTTTCACGACTCATTAGTTTGCTGCGGACAGCATCCGCCCGTGGATTGCCTTCCTTGCTTAATTTTTCGTAAATTTTATCGGCTAAGAAGGATGGGTCGTTCCGACGCATGGCGATGCGAAGCAGATCTTCCCAACGGCTTCCTTCGAACGCCATTTCCAAAGCCGCCTCTTCAATCAGGTAATTTTCGACCTGGGTCAAGCTGTCCGTCGGGTTGATTTCCCGAAAGGTGACATAAGCCCTCCCTCGGAGACCATCGTTTCGATGCCAAGTGGCCCTGTAATGCGGGTTATTTCCATTTCGGGCATCGAAGTCATACGGGAATGGTAGATGCGTTTGTTGTATATCTGTTTTATCGGACTGATTGGGATCGTCATATATACGCCCCACACCGTTATTCAACAGTCCTACCGCCAATTTATGATGTCCATCCCGATTAGCAGCCTCCGCAAAGCGCAGATGCAGCTTCGCCGCCCGGTATAAATGCCACTTGCCGTTGCGCTGGAATTTATCAATCGGCAACATTGTCCCGATGTCCGAAAATTCATCGGTATACTTCGAAACGACCCCTTCCTGTCCGATCATCGATACCGACAAATCGCGTCGTGCATCATAAGGCACGCCATTCCGCTGTGTCTGGCTATTCCATAAATCAAGCGATTCCAAGCTCGGTTTTAATAGGTGATCGCCACCATTGGCAGCAAATAGACTGATAAATGGGTTCTGCGGACTGAAGTTGCTGTTGAACGGCAGAGACCACACCCATTCCGTATTCCACAAGACATCCTGCGTTCGCGAGAACATCGAGCGCCAACCTTGCGTTTTGCTATTGATCAAGGTGCGTACGTCTTGCTCTCGGTAGCGTAGATAGCCTACTGCGATATCATTGTTGGTTGACACTTCTGCCCATTTAATCTTATACCGATCGTATCGGAAGTTGTCGTTTCCTAAATTATCATAGCTGGTCATCACCAGCTTATAATATTCCGCCGCTCTCTGGTAATCGTTGTTCCATAAATGCAAATCACCCAATAACGCCTGCTTATTGATATAAAAGCGTTCCATATCGTAGCCGTCCACCGCATACATCAGGGATTCCGTACTCGCATAAAGCAGCTTATAGGGAATAGCCTCCATATCGGTGATGAGTTGCGCTAGCAACTGTTCAAATTCCAACAACGGATATTTGCCCTTGTCCAGCACCGCATCGGTATCATCCAACGGATCAGTTACATAAGGCACCCTCCCAAAATGTATCCCTAACTGCAGGTATACCCAAGTCCGCACGGCCATGATATCCGAATAGCGTTGGTTATACTCCTCCGGCGTAAACTTATTCTCTTCCCGCATAATCTGAAAATTGGCCAACACGTCATTGCAGTTGAGGATAACCTCGTAAAACTTGCGCGGATTGACATACGGATTATCGGCGCTAATGGCTCCTACATCGTTCGTGCTGATCTCCTGCAAGTAGGGGTTTGCCCGGTTGGTCACCGTGAGTAGGTCGGCACGCAGTTCGTTCCATAGAACGTGCTGTTCAGCTAACGATAGTAACTTCCCGTAAACCCCGATAACGGCAGCATCTGCGTCGTATATATTTCGGTACATCTGTTCTTTTACCAACACCTCTTCCGGTTCTACATCCAAGAACTTGCTGCAGGAAGAGCCTACGAAGCAAACCAGTGCAACGGAAAGACCATATATAAAGTTCTTCTTCATCATCTTCATTTTTATATTAAAACCCAGCCTTAATTCCCACTTGTATTGTCCTGAACTGTGGCGTCATCCCGATATCGATCCCTTGGCTATAGATCGAGCTGTTGGCGCTAAATTCAGGGTCGTAACCCAGATAGTTAGATACCGTAAACAAGTTGTTGACCGTCAGAAAAGCATCGAATGATTTTAGGATATCGTGATTAACCGGTACATGGTAACCAAAATTGATCGTGCGCAAGCGCAGGTACGAGCCATCTTCTATCCAGCGATCGGAGAACTCGGCATTGTGGAGTGGGTCACCCCAGTTGGCTCTCGGCATATTCGTCTGTTGTCCTTCCTCCTTCCAGCGGTAATTGGCGGCGATACTCTGGTTATGGTAGGAGGATACATTTTCTAAACGGTGGCGTGTGGCGTTGTAAACATCGTTACCCAACGAATAGGTAAACAGCGCGTGCATCGAAAACCGCTTATAGCGGAATGTCGTATGCAATGAGCCAAACCAGTCTGGATTCGGATTACCAATGACCACTCTATCCTTTTCGTCAATGATATTATCGCCATTCTGATCTATAAAGTGTACATCTCCTGCTTGAAATGGCAATAAACTTCCATCCGTCATTCGTCTGCTCAAACCGGTATTCGCGGCATCACGTGCGGTTGCAAATACACCATAGCTCTGCAGACCATAGAATTGGTTCGCTGCGCCACCTTCCGCCGTGATCATGCGTGCCCCATAGTAGGTTGTTTCAAACGCGCCGCCCGGCACTGTCAATACCTTATTCTGGTAGGTCGCCAACTGTACACCGACATCCCACTTGGTATTCGGTTTATTAATCAAACGACCGGTGATGTTCAGATCCAAACCGTTGTTTTGCATCGATGCACCATTGGTAAACGCCAAATCCATCCCTGTCTGTGCTGATAGGGCTTGATAGGTAATCATATCCTTAAAGCGATGGTTGTATAAATCGACCGATATATTTATCCGTTCTTTGGCTAACGATAGATCCAGTCCCAAATTGGCTTTGAAAGCACGTTCCCATTGCAACGCTGGGTTTCCGATATTCCCCCGGATAAGTCCCTGTATGCCTAGAAAATTCTGAGAAATATAATAGGTTCGGGCTGCATAGTCACCGATATCGTCGTTTCCTGATACGCCATAGGAAGCACGAAGTTTAAAGAGGTTGATAGCGTCGGCACGGAAGAAGTCCTCGGCAGAAACCATCCAAGCCGCATGGAGTGCGGTGTTAAGTGCAAAGGCATCTTTCCCGAGCTTCAGGGCACCTTGACTAGCTTCTGGGCCAAAACGTGAGGAACCATCGAGAGCCAGATCCCACCTTACCATATAACGTTCCTTATAAGCGTAATCGTGCGACGTGTACACGTTTAACCAGTTGGCATTCCCAAATCCGCCCCGGATCTGGCGTAGCAGATTGCTTCCCCCCGATACATTCACATAATTATCGTTTGCTGTATTAAAAGCCAGACCATAATCATATTCTGCATTGCGCTGTTGTACACGAAAGCCTATCCGGTTGCCTAAACGGTGATCTGTTCCGAACGTATTGTTTGCCGTAAAGTACGTATCATTAAACAACGCAAAAAGTTTCCGGTTCTGGATACCCGCTTGGTTTCGTATCTCCGCAGTAAGCTGATCTTCGGAAAACACCCCCAATTCCGGTAAGAAAAAATTCTCACGGCCTTTGTCATACACTAATCCCGCTACAGTACGCAAGGCATAACGGTCGTTGAACTGATAATTGAAATGAAGATTCCCGACGAAGCGGTAGCTTTGGTTCTGTCCTATGGTGTTCTCGCTGACCAACACCGCGGGATTACTCTGACTGAAAACATCGATATCGGCAAATACCGGTGACATATTGCCTTGCCCATCAAAACCATAAGGCGCCAAGAACGGTGATTTAATCAATGCCTGATATAACGGACTGGAATGGGAATCCACACCCTGGTTTCGAATATCATGCCGATTGTAGAAAAAAGAAAGATTGCTCTGCACCGTAAATTTCTCCGATAAGGTGAGATCGCCATTCAAACGCATGTTGTATCGGGTCAGGTTATCGTATTTTAACACGCCCCGATCATTGGTATAACCCGCCGACAGGGCATACTGTGCGATGTTATCGCCCCCTGCTACTTTCAGGTAGTAGTTTTGGTTTATGCTGTGATCCATCACTTCTGATTGCCAATCGGTTTCATTCATGTAGCTATAGCGCTCCGTATTTTCCGCATCGAGCCTATAATACGGTAACCGCGCTATAGAGTCCGCTCCTAAACCCTGCGTACTCAACAATTCCGACAAGTAACTCCTATAGCCTCTACTATCCATCATCGGCAGGCTTTTCGGCTTGTTATTGAATCCGGTTGTTGCTAGAAAATCAATCCGGGTAGCGAGCTCTTTCGCGCGGGCGGTTGTAATAAAGATGACTCCATTACTACCCTTGGTACCATATAGTGCCGAACCATCTTTTAACACGGATATGTTATCGATATCTTTTACATCGATGTTCGCCAGTCCCGACTCGCTGTAATTAGCGAGTAGCTCCGCACTATAATCCTCATCATCGTAAAGGACACCGTCCACGACCAGCAGTGGTTTGGATGTACCGTAGAACGAATTGATACCCCGAAGGGTCAGATTTGCACCAGCATTGGTTGTACCTGAATTACGCACTACATTCAAGCCGGCAATTTTTCCTTGCAGAAATTGTGCAGTGTTATCATTAGAAGTCGCTTTCCACTGGTATTTCCCTAAATCGACCGTTTGCACCGCCGCAACCTGCGACAGAACGCTTTGTTTTTCGTTAAACAAGACCGCTTCCTGACGGATAGGATTATAGCCTTCCTCATACAACCAAATCTCTAAATTCGAGTCTCCGGTTTTCGCAAACACGATTTTCTCCTGATAACCGGGCGCATTGATGGTTATTTTAGCCGTCGCCGAGGGTAGCTTAAGGGAAAACGTACCGTCGTCTTCGGTTATGGCTGCCGAGAATCCGACCACTTGCACATTGGCGCCGACTACCGGGGCGCCACTATCTGCTGCCCGGACCGTTCCAGAGACCGTTAACTCTTGCACGGAACCCGTTGTTATCTCCAGTTTTACGGGCGGTGCTACCGACCGTGCCTGCAACAACCCGCTCGATAGGCAAGTGGCTAATGCAGCACTTCCGATAAATAGTTTATATATCAATTGCATCATCTAATTGGTTTAGTTGGTTTTTAGTTTCGGCACAAAGCGTAAGTAATCCAGTACCAACGTGTTATTTCCATTTGCTGTAGTCGCTGCTCCTTGCAATACAGGTACAATCCGGTTATAGTCTGCCAAAGTAAATTCCCCCAAATAGACCTCGCTATAATTATTTTGCTCTACATTGGTATACGGAAATATATAAATGGGCTCTCTGACTTCCTGCTCTGGATTATCTTCGCTCGGACGCGTATCAAACTCGAAAATCCCTACCTGCTGCTGGAATACGTTCGCCTGTACATCATTCAGTGCTCGCCAGTATACATCATAAGTTGTGCTATACATCCGGGGGGTCTGATATGCCACCTGCAGACTGGAAACCCCATGGTTTTGGATCATGATATCGGTAAAAAGTTCGCCAAACGGATCTTTGCGTACCCGGTGGAACGTTCTTTCCGCGACCGAGGCTGAAAAGCCCCATGGTTCTTCTCCCTGCACATAGGTGTCTACCAACTTATTGACCACGGGCAGCGTCGATCTATCCAGAATATGCACCCAGCCGTTACTCAAACGTACCGATTGGCTAATCGCCGATTTATCCACCGGGAAGGATACTTCCGATGCGCTGAGCAGCATCGCCGGTAAATTTTCCTTGCTATATGCCTGCTTAAACAGCAGATCTTTTACAATTTCGTACTGACTGATCGCATACGAGGAATCGGCATGGTTCCGGTAGTTTATATACGGCAGGAACTGCTGTGCGTCTGCTGTAAAATCCGCATCCTTCAAGACAAAATACGTAAAACGTTGATTTTCGTCCCGCATATCGCCGACGTTCCGCAAAAACTCGTTGTTTAAATAATAATCTGCTGGATCTTCGACAACTGCTGTATCGTACAAGTTGTACGCGTTGAGGCTTAGAATAAAGGCATTTTGTGCTTCATCAGCGTGTTCGTTTAGGTATTCCCACAAGCTCTGCCGCGGCGTTAAGGCATCGGTAATCAGGTGGTATAGCCCGTCCGCACCTGCCTGATTTGTCTTGCTGAAAGCTACACCATCGATTTCGCTGTTGACGAAATCCAGGGTTTTTCCGCTGAGCATGGTCAGACGAACGGTATCCGCCGAGGCATTCAACCGATGGGTAGATACCGCAATATGGTTTTTCACAAAGCGTTCTAAGGCTTCTGCATTATTTTGGAGCGAAGCAGCTACCGCCTGCACGCTATTGTTGTCGGGCACAAAAACCGTATAGGCATTGTTCCCATCCAATACTTTGTCTACGCCCGAACTGTGTAGCAACTTCATAAATTCACTCGCCTCAGATTCCTCATCCAATCGCTCCAATAGCGGCTCGTTCGTCAGCCCCTCGTTCTCCCGGGCATGTTCATCCCAGGGGTCTGAGCAACCGACTTGCAGTAATAGGATACAGATGAGTCCTATTACTGGTGTTAATATATGGTGTTTTTTCATCATCTTCTTAATTTCATACTTATAGGAATCAATAGTACCATTCATTCCGTTCAAAACCGACGGTATCATTTAATTGGGTTGATATTCCCCAGAAAAATAGAAATAATGAGAAACATCTATGGTATTATATCCATTACTGAGAAAAAAATAAACAGGTTCAGTATCAGAAAGATAAAAACTGCCTGAATACGTTTTCGGCCCAGGAATAGTATGAGGTTGGTTCCAAATATCCCACCAATTAGGCCCCGCATTAGGCATATCGTAGAGTGCATAGGTATAAAATTCAGTTACTTCTGCTCCTGTAGGAGGGTTAACAGTAACTTCATACGTTATTGTACGTCCGTCGGAGAGCAACTCATATTGGCCAGAAAGTATGCCATCGCCGGTATCAAATATTAATGTATAATCATCATAATAAGTGACATATGGACTTGAACCCACCCACCACTCTATACGTTGCCCAAAGCTAATATTGCTCAATAATAATATAGATGCGATTGTTAAAAATATTGCTTTCATAATATAAATATTTTAAAATTTGCTTTTGTATCTTATTCTTCTTTTACGGATAAACGGCATTTCCCTCGGTATCAAACTGCGGATAGATTTGCTCTTGGTCTATCGGGATAAATTGAATGAAATCAACTAAAAAATTCGCATTCTGGTTGGTACTAGTTTCAAAACGTAGAATCTGCCTATCGGTAACGTCGATATCGACGATACCCACCATTTTACAGTTATAGTTATTACTGTTATAGCTAATGTGCTTTTTATAACCCAAACTTTCCAATTCACGCTCTGGCAAGTCTCGTATTCTATATTCTTGATTAGCTATGGATCTCGATAGTTTCACACCATTGATATATGTGTCGATAGTATTCCCACGTCCATTGTTAGAGATCGTTCGCCAGCCTACCCAAACCTTATAGCGTCCCCTCACCACAACAGGTGTTTTAAACTCAATCCAAGGAATCCAAGCGGTTCTCATCCGAACTTCAAGGACATCTCCATAAGCCGCACCTGCCATATTCCCACTTGCCGTACCATTATACCACAACTGCTCTCCTTCTGCTCCGCCCCACGTGACATCTTGAAAATAACCTTTTGGAATACTTAATCCTCCCCGGCGATACACCCCAGCTACTTTAAGCTCCGGTTGATCTGCCGGATCCCAATCCACACGGAAAGGTTGCCGTTGTTTAATATAGATATCGTCTTTAATATAATGCAACACTCCGTTTACCGTCGTGTTATCACTGGCTTCCCGGTCTACTTCGGCTCCTTCTTCTAATTGCCCAAGCCATTCCTCTTCGTTCAATATGATTTTCTCCCGGTCTACTTTGACCAAGAGTACCTCCCGCGGCACCTGCGTGGTATGTGAACTCGAAAACGCCAGGTCAGATACATACTTCAAATCCGGCAAGACATGATAAGACATGTGCATATACAAGCTATCTTCTGGATTTTTAGGATTTCCGGTATGGCTGTATTTGTCGACTAAATCTTGTATCGTGTTGAAACCCCGCTGGGCAAAAGCCGTATTGCTCACCGCAAGCACAGAGAAAAACTGTTCCGCTACCCGTTGATTGAGCAAGGCATCCAGACCAGTTAGGTGCAAGGCCTCCGCAAATAGACTGAGGTTCGGGTCGGCTTCAATTTCCTCCATCACCGTGTTCGTTACTTTCGTAAACACTTTATCGACACCATGTACCACGCCATTGCCCGTCCGGATATTCGGCATAATAATCTTCGATTCCTTGTTTAAGACGAAATAAGATTCCCCGTCAATATTTTGTACACCTGTGGTGATAAACATTCCAAAAACAGAGTTGCGCTGAATCTTGCCATCCCGAAACTGCCCTGTAGAAACGGTATCCTGCACAATATGCAGGTTAACCAGATCCTTCACGTCGCTCTCCGAGAGATCACCCACGCTACCTTTTCCCTCGCTTTGCAAAAAGTTCTGCATGGCACTGTTATTGGGTGCAAAAACCGTATACGTCCCCCAAGCATCCAAATAAGAAGATGCACCCGCCAGCTTAATGGCTTCAGCAAAGAGGTTGTAGTCTTCATGTTCCGCTAAAAAGCGGCTGATATTCGGACGGGTATCCGTTGTCTCCGTGAAATTCTCTTTTGTACAGGAAAATGGCAACCAGAGTACCGCTGCCAGCAACAGCAGACCTGTCATGTGGTATATCTTTCTCGCTTTCATCACTGTTATATCTTTAGTTTCCATAAAAAGGGTTTTGCTGCAGTACACCGCCACTACGTTGGATCTCAATAAAATAAATCGGAAGGTAATGGCTATCGACATCGCGGTATTTGCCCAGCATGGCTTGTTGCCGATCCGCCGGTGCATAATTCACGACCATACTAGTAATCAAATCGATTCGTTGGTAATTATTCCGGCGCGCATTGCGCAGCACATCAAACCAACGCTTTCCTTCGTACGCAAATTCCCGGGCACGTTCCTCGACGATAAACGTGGTGATGCCCTGCTGGTCATCCGGTGCGGGGTCTAAATCGGTGCCTTGCATGGCATTCCCACGTTCTCGAATCGTGTAAATTAAGTCTAAAGCCTCCTGTCCGCGGTTCAGGCCATTTAGCGCCTCGGCTTTCATCAGGAGTACATCTGCGTAGCGGTAAACCATCCAATGTGTATAGGATTCTTCCAGCGATTTGATCTGCGTCCGGTTTAGGCCATGGTACTTGTAGATCATATTGGTCGCGGTTGACAACGCACCCCGATCGCCGCGCACGTCAAAGTTTGTCGGATCCGCAGCATCAAATTGGAATAAATCTTCATATACATGCTGTCCGGCTGTGTAAAGGGCATTCAATCGGAATAAAGCATAAAAAGGATTCAGTTGCTGCCGGTCATACTGCAATTCAAAAATGCCTTCGACAGAGTTACCCTGTCCAAAAAGCTGGTTCAACCAAGTTGATGGATCGCCTGGTACCAGCTCATATATGCCGGCATCGATAATTTTATCGCAGGCATCTGCCGCTTTTTGAAATTCATCTTGCCACAGATAGGCATCCGCCAGCAGCGCGTTGACCGCGTAACGGGTTATTTTACCTTTATCTGCAGCGTTGTTACCAAACGTTTCACGCACCATCGGTTCCGCACGAACCAAGTCGTCTACTACCGCTTGCAGTACTGCTGCCTGCGGTGATTTCGCGATAGACACCAAATCTTCGTCTGACGCCGTATACGTTAACTTAATCGGTACATCACCCCAGATACGCGCCAAATTAAGATACATCCAAGCCCGGATTGCCAAGGCCTCGCCTACATAAGCATCTAGATCTGCTTGTGTAAACGTTGGATCAACTTCTCTGACGGCTGGCGCGTTGTCGATGACGTTATTGCAGTAGTTAATAATCTTATAGAACATCCCCCAATTGCTGAACAAATTGGTTGGCAGCATATCGGCAAAACGGTATTCGGTATACGTCTGTGGAGCGAATGTACTGATATCGACCATATCGGTACGGATCTCGGCATGCATAAACAGCTCCTGACTAAGGTGTCGATTGCCATAGATCGGTGTTATCAAGGATATATACAGTCCATTGACCGCAGCCCGTACCTGTTCTTTCGTCTTCCAATAGTCTTCGGCCACTACACCCTCTTGTGGCTTGAGCTCTAACCATTTATTACAGGAACTGAAACTCAGCAAGGCAAGTGCTAGGACGGAAATTGATTTTTTGAATATATGTATCATCACTATCTTCTTCTAGGTTAAAAACTTGTCGATAAACCGAATGTAAAGCGCATCGTTGGTGGTGTGCGCGAGTTGTCTCGTGCCAAACCGAAGATACCGCTCTGCATGTTGACTTCCGGATCCTGTCCGAGGTAACGCGTCCAAGTATAGAAGTTTTCGCCTGTTACGTATAAACGCAGATTACTCATGCCTATACGATCGATCATACTGCCTCGATTAAAGGTATAACTAACGGTTGCCGAGCGGAAACGCAGAAATGACGCATCCTGTACATATCGGTCCGACCCCAACCAGTTATATCCCATACCCATCAGTGCACGCGGCATATCCGTCACGTCACCCTCTTTCCGCCAGCGGCGTAATACGGCCGTAGACTGATTATCATAGTTCGTCATCTTTGTGGTGTGCATCAATGCATCGTTAATGGCTTCATACCCTAGACGGAAGTTGAAAAACAGGTTAATCCGCAAACTATTCTTAATCGTAATCGATGGGCCGAATCCGCCGGTAAACTTCGGATTGGAATTGCCGAGATAAACGATATCCCGCTCATCTATACTGCCGTCGTTGTTGATGTCGGCATATTTTGCATCCCCCGGTTGGAATACGTAATCTGTATATGGGTAATTAAACCGCATATACACGGGTTCGCCGTCCGGACCATAAATAGCCTGTCCGTTGCCATCTTTTGCAATAGTTTCCTCTAATGTGGAATACACCCCTTCGTACCGATAGCCGTAAAAAGAACCAATGGGATTATTAATCCGCAGAAACCGCTTATAATCGCCATTCACCGTTCCTGTTCCAGATTCGTTCACAAAAAACTCCGGCACTTCGCGGACTACATTCAGGTTCCGAGCGATATTGAAAGCAAAATCGACCATTAGGTTTTTCGAACGGTACGGAGTTGCATGGAGATTCAGCTCCCATCCTTGATTGTCCATCACGCCGTAATTCAACCAAATACTTTCAAATCCAGAGGTATTGGGCACGCCCAAGTCATCGAATAGCATATCGGTGGTGCGGTTGCGATAAAACTCCATATCCAAACGGAAACGGCGTTTCCACATTTCCAGGTTCAATCCCACATTGGCACCTTTTACCCGTTCGAATTTGAGATTTCTATACGCCATATTCGCCGGAACCGTTCCTGCTTCATCCAAATACGTCTGGTCATAGCTCACGATATTACTATAAAAGAGGTAATCGTAACGGGGTGCTTTCCCGGAATGCCCGTAACTTGCCCGGAAACTTAGCTCATCAATAAAGGGCAGATGTTCCATGAAGCGTTCACCCGAAACGCGCCAACGTGTAGAAATGGACGGAAAATAGCCGTAACGATAATTGGCTCCAAATTTAGAATTTCCATCGCCACGGATACCCACGTTCACGATATAACGGTCCAAGAATTTATATTGAGTACTAAACACACCGCCAATCGACCGCGATTGTCCTTCTCCTCCTCGCAACACTAGTTCGTTGTTCTGTGTCCGACCAGGATTGGATGGATCAGTCAATAAGGTAGAGGCCGTATTCGAAATCATTGACTCGTAACTCAACCCGCGAAAATCATCGGTCTGCCAAGAAAATAACATCTGCAGGTCATGCTTCATCTTGTCTCCCAGATTCGGCGTATAAATCAGGTTAGACTTGGTCTGAATTCGAAAATCATCGCGATCCGATTCCCCCGCACGGTTTACCACCGTCTCCGTATACGGTCTACCGGTTGCTAATTGCGGCAAGAAATTGTTCACCCGTGTGTTATTCATATCGAACATCACACTGAAATCAGAAAATAGTATTCCTTTAATCAGTTCATAACGCAAATTAAAGGTTGGTGTAATCCGTTCGCCCATGTGTTTATTATAGGCATATTCGGCCATTGCCGCCGGGTTATATGTGCCAGGATAAGCCCCTTGGATATTCCGATCGGGCGAAAAATACACCGGCATCAGATTGCCATACGGATCGTACTCCCACAAACTCATATTCGGCATTTTGATATAAGCCGCACCGCGAATATTATCCTGATTATCTTTCGAGTTGACATAGTTACGATCAGTTACCGTATGGGTATAAGCGATATCGGTACGGAATTTAATGCGCTCCGATATGTCGTAATCTAAATTTAATCGGGCTGCAATTCGATTTAAACCCGTTCCGACCGTTACGCCGCGCTGTCCCAAGTAACTCACCGAAGAATAATATCTTGCTTTCTCCCCTCCACCCTGTATAGAAAAGGTATGGTCGTTTGACAGACCGGTCTGGTTGATCGCGTTTATCCAGTCTGTATTCTGGCTGTAATTGTTATAGTAATAAACATCGCCTGGATCGTATTGAAACTCCTTACTGGCTAATGTGTTCAAAGGAAGCCCCGTTCGGTTCATATACATTTCCGGAATCAACGAAGAATATTGATCGCCGCTGAGCAGCGGGATAGCACTTGGCACAGCGGAAAGTGCGCCACGGAAAGAGTACCCTATCCGTGGCTTCGACATCGTTCCACGCTTCGTTGTAATCAACAGCACGCCATTGGAGCCCCTTGCCCCCCACATAGCGGTTGCGGCAGCATCCTTTAACACCGAGATGGTCTCTATATCCGCTGGAGCGACATTCAGTAACTGGGCATAGGCGTCTTCGTCGGCTGCTCCAAAGTTAAAATCACCGGGAATTTCAGTCTCATAGGGCATACCGTCGACCACAATCAAGGGCTCCGCACTACCGCTTAGGGACGAGGTACCCCGTATACGGATTGACATCCCAGATCCCGGATCGCCGGAATTGGCGGCAATATCAACGCCTGGCAAGCGTCCTTGCAGGGCTTCGTCAATCGAGCTTGATTGCATGTCCTGTAATACACTCGCATTAATGGTTGCTGTAGCCGTGGTTAAATCCCGAGCGGAAATATTCAACAACCCGGTATTAGGTTGAGCTCCACCGACACCGGTGATAACCACTTCTTCAATCTGGCTATCACTGGTACGCAACTCCATGTTGATCTGGTTTCTGCTGTTGATGCGTACGACCTGCGCGTTATAACTGATAAACGAAAAATTCAGGCGGTTCAATGCTGTAGTAACCGCTAGGGCATAGTTACCTTCTATATCCGTGGTTGTCGCAGCCACGGTTCGATTGTCGGCACTCAGTTCGGAAACTGTAACACCCGCCAAAGGTTGTTTGGATGTGGCATCAATTACTTTGCCGCGCACAATGTGTTGCGCGACCGCCGTTTGCCCTACACAGCATATCCAAAACAACAAAAGTGAAAAACTATATGTTAATTGTCTCATAATTTGGATTAATTGTTGTAGTTTAAGTATCCGTTCAGTTCATGTAACACAATGCGGTCGCTCAAGTATAGATCGGGCGTATAAACTGTCGACACCGTTCTCCCTTTTCTATCGACAAAGCGTAGGTTACCGACGGCATTCGATACATTGACCGTTAGCGATTCATCGTTTTCGTCTTTCATCAACGTAATAGCGGATAGAATATCTTGGTTACCGTCAGGGGCAACATTGACATTGGTCAAGATATGGTATTTAATAAAACGCTCTATCTGGAATTTACCAACGATATCTCCCGTCGCTGGATCGGCTGGTAAGACACCATCATCTATAGCCTGTTGTACCGCGTCGTTATTCGGCATTAATAAGGTATATGAGCTCCCCCCCGCTACTCCGGTTATCACCCGGTCGTTTGCTACGTAGAGCGGTGATTTTGAGACGTATTCCCAGAATTTGCTAACATTCGGGTTCTCCGTGGCAATACGAGCCATTGCTTCGCCCGCTGTTTCATTCGAGAATTCCAAAAGATTGTCTACATAATAAACACGTCCGTTGTTTCCAAATTTCGCTGTTCCTACAATGTGTACAGGCTCTTGTAACCGTTCATTGCCTGCTGCGTAAATATGACCGTTTTTCCATTTGATAAATTCCCCTGGCAGTGCCCGATCCCCTGTTTGGATAAAGCCTTGTGTATTATTGATATTTGCTAGTTCATCATTCGGGGTTTCGACGATATGTGAATATAGCAAGCGCGCTAGACGGGTCTGTGTCTGTCCATGTCCCATTGTATTTCCATTACGGTCTATCCACGACCATTCACTCAAGCGTTCGTTGTAGGAATAGCCCAAGCTGCTCAGCAAGCTGTTGGAAAACAAGAACAAGGTAAAATTCGTTCCCGGATTGATAACAAGCCGTTTGTGTTCGCGCTCCAACAACATTAACATCAGGGAGTATTCGGGATCGAGAATCACATGTCGATATACCGTATTGAACAAATCAGATTCCTGTATCTTACTTGTCCCATAAAAGAACCCGTTGCTCACCATTTGTTTATCGGTAATATCGGCTTTGGTAAAGCGGGCCGGTTCTTCGTGTAGGTTGGTTTTCGTGGAGAACTGACTGGGCCATACCGCACTTTGCCATAACATGGTGTTGATGAAATCCGCCATAACGCCTTTGGGTACCCGATTCAACGTTTTGTAATGTTCCAGAAACACATTACGTATCCAGGGCTCTATGACGTCATTGGTTGGGATGAACATACTATAGCCATCTTGCTGTCCGTCATTATCCTCCTCCTTGAGAAAGTTCTCATTGTTTGGCGAAAAGGCTAACAATGGATCATACACTTTGATGTACACCTCTTCTACTTGTCCTGTCCGATATTCGTAAGTTTTACTCGCCGTAGGACTATATTCGTATGTCACGAAAAACTGGTTGAGGATAGAGTCTCGAAAGAAACTATACTCATCATGCTCTTTCAGATACTGATCCAAACTCGGACGCGGCAATGTCACTACATCCACTTCATGTATTACCCCGTTTTCCGCAATAATATCGGCTTTAGCGACGGAACCGCCCATGAAGTGAAAATTTGACGCTGACGTGGATGGATGGAAGAAACTATAATCATCAGCAGAGAGACTATTAAACTGTCTATACTTTTCGTGGAAATAGGTTACATATTTATTATTGTTGTCGCCGTCTACATAGTAGGGTGTTCCGAAGTTTACCGTCACATTATTTCGGTTCGACTCCCCAACAACGATTTCTCTTTCCGTTCCATTAATCTTCACTTTTTCTTTTCGGAAACCATCATAATAAGCTGTACGCCTCCGGAATCCCATCCCTTCTTGCCAGCCCAAATTTGACTGGTAATCAGCAATACGATTGGTTTGGAAGGCATTATAGACTAAGGCGTATCGGACGATCTGTTCGGCAACGGCATCCGGCACTTCTTCTACTGTCGCATAGTTGTGCGCTTGCAAAAAGCGGCTGACTGCGTCGTCATTTGGTGCAAAAAGTGTCCAATATCCAGCCTGATTAAGCGTCTGCATATAGCCCGCTTTTTCAATTAACCGACGGAAATGGGAAAATCTTCCTTCTTCCTCCAGGCGGGTATATATCGGTGATTCCAAATCGTCCGGGCGGCTGTAGTAGTCATCGAAAGCTTCTTTCCGACAGCTTAGGCAAAATGCCGTAAACAGCCCCAATAAAAAGATTAATTTGTAAAAACGCATACCATAGTTTTATAGGTTTATCAAAATTTAAGTTCTACTGCTGTAGATTAGTTTTCGTGTTTGGCTGACGCCATTACCGTGTAGGTCTGCACACTGTCGTTAGCGCAAATGTCCTCCAGGTCAGTATGTCCTTATCATCCTGTTTTAGATCCGTGCCTCGGCTCGGGCAACATGTTATTTAATTATTTCTTCGGTTTTTAGTATAGTTTATCTTATATGCTTTCTTCTTCCTAATTATTGTTTATTGTTAGTACTTCGGCTTTTAATTGTTTTATATATCAAATATATTACACCTGTTCTGAAGCGGCAACCTGCGGCATCCTGCTATCATCGATCTGGTCATGTACACGGCACATGTTATCCAAGACGGTCGGATGGAAGACTTTGTTAAGCAATAATGAAAAGGGCCGTCTCTTTGATAGGAGACAGCCCAAAATCCCTCAGAAAAAGAGGTATTAATATCCCGGATTTTGATAAGCTTTTCGAGCAGCTCCGTCCAACGGCGTACCATTTTGATCCGTAAGCCGAACTAAAAAAGCATTCGGCCACGGTCTAAATGTATGGTGTTTCTGCATCTGTCCTTTTCCGTTTCCATCCTGACCGTTTCCGTTTGCCGTATTGCTCGCCACGGGCCACAGCCCCATCCGGTCTGAGGCCATCTGGTTATAATACACTGTGCGTTCATACAGGATACCGGCATTATGTAAATCTTCCCAAGCTAGTCCCTCCGATAAAAATTCCCTTGCTTTTTCGTTATAGACGAAATGGACAAACATGTCTGCTTTTGACGTAACAGTCGGCATATAGTTTTCTCTTTGAGCTTCCGGCGTACCCGGCGTGAAATGGTTTTGCGACACCATGATCTTATCAAATGTTGTGGAAACACTCTGGTAGGGTGCTTGCCGCTCGATTTCTGTTAGCTCCTGCGCTTGGGCTTCCCATTCAACAAGGGGTTGGGGGCGTGGTTCCCCAGCCTTAAATGCAGCGCGCCTACGTATCACATTGATATCCGCTACTGCCAATCCGTAGTCGCCCTTACGGCCATAAGCCTCGGCGCGAATTAAAAATGTCTCCGCCAGACGCATTAAAATCGCATCCCGGGTACCTTGTTCGCTATTAAAATTAGATTCATCGGAACTTCCTCCACGCAAAGGATCCACGTGTTTCTTTGAAGAAAGATAAGGAGCCGGTGCTCCCGTTGCGAGTCCCAGATTAGAGCCATCAATAAATAGTCGATAGTAGTATCTTCCTGTCACGGCAGAGCGAACCCATCGAACGATGAACTGATACGGTTGGCTATAAACCATGGCCGAGTCGAGCGCGGTTTCTTTTGTATTTTCAACATAAATAATAGCCCGTTGATTTTCTTTAATACGTTTTTCACCAGCTGAGACCGTAGGTGCGTCGGCTGGCTTATGGGTATTCCACCAACTAGCTGCTGCTGCATTCCAAGTATATGAACTACTGGTAGCATTTGGCATATTGCTGATATACTCGTGACGAAATGTCTTACTGTAGCGCGAATCGTACATCCGGTCTTTAAAGTTGTCATACCCCCAATCGGTAGGTTTAAATGTACCAAATGGTCGACCGTATAGCATGGATCGCTGCACACCCGACTGATTGGTATAGTTACCGGTATGATAATTTACCGATCTGTTGCCAAAGCGCGTATGGGTAGTTGGATTAACGTCAAACTGCGCAGACCACAGAATTTCTGGATGCGGATTCTTCTCTGCGACAGCCGGGTCAAACAAGGCCCAATAATCCGGTGCAAGGCCCCCTTCTCCGCCGGCCAGGTTAATCACCTCGCTGGCAAAATAAATACAGGAGTCCAAATCTGTGCTGACGTTACCTTTATATAACATCTTCAAATGAGGTTCCGAACTCGATTGAAAGCCCGCCGCCTGCGCGCGGTTGAGGTAAACCTTAGCCAAAAAATGTCCCGCTGCCAGCTTAGTAATGCGGCCGCGATCCGATTGCAATGGCGGAAGTTGCTCATAGGCAAAGCGTACATCGGTAATGATCTGCTTATAAATATCCTCTAAGCTTGCTTTTGGATAATAATAAATACCATCGTCTTCTCTTCTTGCGTTGACCAGCAAAGGGACATCTCCCAACTGATTAGAAACCAAATAATAGGCCCATGCACGCAAAAAACGGACTTCTGCTTTTCTATTGTTTCGAAAAGTCTCATCAGAGCCAAATTTGCCGGGTGCGACCTGATCGATCTGCTCAAGGGCCAAGTTACAATTATTGATATGCGGATAGGCTCCCATAGCCGCAAAGTTACTATTTACCTCACCTAAAAAGTTATTGATATTGCCTGCGATACGGCTGACATCGGTACCATATTCAGCACTGGCGTACCGCGCTACAGGCGCGGAAGCCGTTTGATACGTATCCGTTTCCGTCTCAATAAGCCGGGCTCCACTGCCGTCCCACTCGTGTTTATTTCTAGCATATACATACAGTCCATTAATGAGGGCTTCCAATCCGCCTTCATCGTTGTAAAAATCCTGCGTTAAACTGGAGACCTGCCGTTCATCCAAAAAGTCTTTACAGGAAACAAACATACTGCCTATTAATAATCCAATTATATATTTTTTCATGATTCCTTTCATTTTACATTACCTTATTAAAAATTAAAAGTTAGCCCGGATACTGAGTACGTAGGATTGTGGTAGAACGGTATTATTGTTGCTTCCACCGAGCGGATTACCGTCACCTGAAGACCTTTCCCAGTTCGTGTCATCATCGGGATTATAGCCCATTTTGACAGCGTCTTTCCCGAATATGAAGGGGTTCAGCACCTGTGCATTAAATTGTAAACCTTTGACGAAGCGATTTGTCAGCAGCACCTTCGGTAGGTCGTAGGTCAACGAGATATTACGGACGGAAACAAAGGAACCATCGTGAAACTGCATCGCAACCCCTGTATTCTCCCTGTTCGGTAGATTACTCGCCTGTGGCCACCGTCCCTCAGGGTTGTCCCAGGACCAAAGGTCATTTTCTACCCGTCCATTCGGCCAGATACCGCCATAAGAATTTGGATAACCCCCAAAAAAGGTTTGCCCCCATCTCGCATAGATAAATGTACTCAATGTTAAGTCTTTATAGCGAAATGTGTTGGTGATACCACCAGACCATTTTGGACGGTTAGTTCCTCTGATTACCATATCATCTGCCGTTATACGATAGTCACCGTTTTGGTCAACCACCCGTACAGTTCCAGGATAAAAATCATGTCCATTCTCGTTAAATCTCTCGATTTCGGCGATATCTTCCGGTGTCCCTTGCCATATCCCCGCATTGTCTAATTGGTAAAATACGTGGAGCGGCTGGCCAATAAACCAACGTTGTGCCAACATATCCTGTTTACCGTTCTGCAACTCCACGATTTCTTCATGGTTGGTATTCCAATTAATAGACGTGCTCCACGTAAAATGTTCTTTTTGAATATTGACCGTGTTTAAGGTTATTTCAAAACCTCGGTTCAGGGTTTTTCCTATATTTTCCAATTTTTCTACATATCCCGACACCGGGGGCAGCGAACGCGTAAGAAGCAGATCCGATGTGTTGCCTTGATAAAATTCCAAACTACCGCTTACTCGGTTGTTCAATACATTAAAATCTATACCCACATTGTACTGCGCCGTCTGCTCCCAGCCCAGAAGAGGATTTCGTACCAACTGCGGCAAATAGCCAATGGCGGCATTTTCTCCAAACACGTAAGGATTGCGGCTCAACGGCCCTCCCGAAGTATAGGGATTCACCGCCGAATTGCCCGTAACACCATATCCACCGCGCAACTTCAACTCGTTCAGCCAGGAAACGTTCTGCATAAAATTTTCATCCATGACGTTCCAAGCCAATGCAACGGAAGGATAAAAATGCCATTTATGCCCAGGTGCCAATACGGATGCTCCATCATACCGACCTGTCGCTGTGATAAGGTATTTACCTTTGTAACCGTAATTGACACGTCCCATGTAGGACATCAGCGTTTTTTCCGAAAAACCAGTTCCATAACCATTAGGACGACCATTAGAATTGGCAGCCAGATCGTACCAGTAACTGATATCGTATACCGTTCCGATAACATTTGTCGCCGTGCTCTCAAATTGTTCCCGCTGTGCAGACTGCAATAAAGTCACATTCAGTCGGTGGTCCTCTCCAAAATTTTGATCGACATAGAGCAAATTTTCAGCTACCCAAGAAAACCGTTGCTCGTTTGTATAGCCGGCGGTGTTAGGTCTGTTGTTCAGGTGATTGGTAGCTCCCGGCCCCGTCCAAGCACCTGCTCGCCAATTTCGGAACTGCGCCCCAAAATTGAACCGATATTTTAGCCAAGGCAAAAACTGCACCTCGGAAAACAAGGTAGGTGAAATCGCATAGGTCTTTCGTTCGTTCTTCACCTGATCAATGTCCATAATGGGATTAAAAAGTTGCAGGTTGCCCCCCGGATTAAGGATCCAATTGCCTTCAGGATCTTTTGGGGTGGCATAAGGAAATTGATCCAATGCACGCGAAAGAAGATTCTTCGAACCGGTATTCGAGGTATTCGTCGAGATACCGTAATTCTGCAAGGAAGTTGATGCGAGGATACTTGCACCAAATGTCAGCCAATCGGTTGCTGTTATATCGCCGTTCAAATTGATATTAAAACGCTCATAATCCTGATCTTTTAGTACGCCTTGTTGGTCAAAATAATCTATGGAAGCGTATATACGTGATTTTTCCGTGCCCGAAGACAGCGACACTTGGTGATTTTGTGTTACTCCCGGACGTGTCACATCGCCTACCCAATCGTAGGTCGGAATATTAGCCGCGTTGTAAACGGGTACTTCTGCCGGCCAGCCCATCGCACGTTCGGCTGCTGTTGTCGGGCGCATCTTTACAGTCGTTCCAAACTCCTCCCATTCATAGCCCTTCCACACGTTATTTCGTGCATGGATATCCTGTGCCAACCCCATTCTGCTTTCATCTTCAAACGGATCTGGGTAGCCCATTACTACAGGTGAGAAGCCATCTTTAAACTGCGCAGTTTCGTATAATCCACCGTTCATCAAGCCTTCCCGCCAGCGATCGATATATTGCCCCCCATCCATCCAATCGGTTAAGGACCTATATCGGTCGATCGTCGCGGTACCACGATAAGCAGCCGTCACCTGGCCGGCTTTCCCCCTTTTTGTCGTTACCAAGATCACGCCGTTGGCCGCACGTGATCCATAGATGGCGGTCGCTGATGCATCTTTCAAGACATCCAGCGATTCAATGTCATTTGGACTGATATCACCTAGACTTCCACCCACCAAGGGGATACCGTCAACCACAATTAGCGGATCATTCTGAGCAGTCAAGGATCGATTCCCCCGAATTCTAATGCCTGGTGTTTCTCCGGGTCGAATATTGCTAGCCACGTTTACACCGGCGGCTTTCCCCTGTAACGCTTCTGATATATTCTGAACCGGTCTTTCCTGCAATTCTTCACCCGAAACACGGGAGATTGCACCAGTAACGTCTCTTCTCCGTTGCGTACCATAACCGACCACAACGACCTCTTCTAAATCTCGTTCGTCTTGTATTAACATGATATTGATCTGCGTACCAGTAACGGGTACCTCTTTTGATAGATATCCGATGGTCGTAATAACTAAGGTCTGCCCCTGCGTCGCGTCGATGCGAAACACGCCTTCGACATCTGTACTGGATTGAATGGTACTCCCCTTTACCGACACAGTAGCGTTAGGGATCGCTTCGTTGGTTAACTCGTCCGTTACCCTACCGCTAATAGTAGACGTCTGCGCTTGGGCAGACAAAAGAGACGTGTAAAAAATGTTACAGGTGATATAGCATATCACTGTCAACATTCGAGATATAAGTTTCATAGGAATAAAATGTTTCATATAAAATTTGTTTTTAATGGCTGTATGGAATAATCATCACAGACTTTTACGGGGCAATCTGCCGGTAAAATTGCTGTTACAATTTATTCTTCTACGAAGTTATCTTTTTGTTAAATCGGCAGCAACCTGCGGTATCCTGCTCGACTACCCCTTTTACCTGCATAACAGCGATGCCGTCTTTAGTGCTGCAGCATCTCTTTCAAATCCGGCTTCAATTCATCTGGAGAAGACCTGGTATAGGTATCGAAGGTAAGCGTCGACTCCTTTGTCACCAAGTTCTGTATGAGGCGTATGTCAATCTCCTGTGCGGGCTGAAATGAGGACGAAGCCATATAATTGACGATGCTGTGGTATAGATTTTTTCTAACGATATTTTCTGAATCTTCGGAAAGATCCGCCGAAGAAACTAGTATCTTTCCCTTACCCACCTTCGCTTCAAAAAGTAAAGCTAAGCGTCTATTCATAAACCAAGTGTCAATAGGCTGTACCAATGGTCGGAACGACGCCGGAAAATCCTCCAAATGCATAACTTGGGTTTTATGCAAAACATCCCACCATTGAAGACTGCTATGGTTTTTTGTTGGAAAAGACGCAAACGCAGCGTGCCGATCATCCAAGGTAATACCAAGGGTATGTGGCGGGCGCATTTTAAACCAAGAGGTGTTCCAAAAAACAGGACGAAAATGCTGTTCGATTTCTTTGCCTTTCGTAATTTTCCCTGACAGATTCAAAAATACGGTGCCTCCGCCGGCCAACGCCTGACTGACCCGATCGTTTATCTCCGTTGCATAAAACACATCGTTGGATAAGACAGGTAGCTCTTTAGGATAGATATAAAAATCCCAATCATTGCTGATCTCCGTTCCTTCCAAAACGATTTCCAGCTTCATTTCCTTCGCTGTCCTGATTCCATCTAGTGGAACCTCTATCTGCTCTATGTTTTCATGAAGCCCAAGATCCAATTTATCTACGATAAGTTTTCCTTCCGCATACGCGTTGCGCTTATTATTTAGCAAGCGCCAGTTCAGCGTAGGATTTTCTAAGGCACGCTGGCCAAAATGGACGACGTCTATCGAAAAACGAAGCGTTTCGGAATGATCAAACACAAATTTTGGCGTACGTATCAGTAAGACAGTGGTGTCACAAGCCTTCCGAAACTCCTTGGCATCTATATAGCCTTTTTCTTCCCAAAAGGCGTCCAGAAGTCCTACCATCGCCGTCCCTTGCCCCGGATAATCGCTTAAAGACAGCAGTTGAAATCCAGAATAACCTGGCGTACGGAAAGCCCTTTCCATTTCGTGTTTATAGGCCAATGCCTGTAAACCGCCGGAAGCCTGTAAAAATATCTTAGCCTGGTCTCCCATGTGATGGTCGTTCAGATCTTCTTCAAAAAGTTCAAAATTTTTTGCACGATACGCACCTGTATATTTTTCTATCTCCTCAAAGTTGGGAAACACGCAGTGTTGCCCTAACTCATGTGCTACAAAAGGAACCGTAAATTGTGCGATCTGCTGTCTAAAGTCGCTCTGGCTCTCCGGTCTTCGGTTCCAATCTACACCTCGAGCCCCCGCCCGGACCATAAACTCATTATTTTGTATGACCGGCCAACTACCTCCCACAGATGCTCCGGTATATAGTCGACGTGCATCCTTCGCTTTCCAATAATTCACAAAAGCAGTTAGGTAAGGAATCTGGTTACCACGCGGTTCATTACCATATGCCATCATACAGAAAGAGGCATAGTTCCCGTATTGCCGTGCCATGCGGCCGGTCTCCTCGTAAATATATTGATCGATAGGCTCTCCTCTTCCAAGTGACGAACCATGATTTGCCCAGCTCGGCCCTTCAGGCTGTAGATATAAACCTACGATGTCAGCGGCCTTAAACGCAGCTTCTGGCGGACACCAGGAATGGTAACGCACATGGTTCAAACCGTAGGATTTGATCTTACGGAAAATCTTCAGCCAACTGTCCACATCTGTATCCGGATAGCCTGTAATTGGAAACACCGCATTATCGCAGGTGCCCCGTAAAAACGTTTTCCGCCCATTCACATAAAAATATCGGCCTCTCGCTTTAAACTCCCGCATACCAAATGTTACCTCTCGCTCATCCAAAAGGTTTTCACCATCATACAGCTGAAAAGTGGCACGGTATACATTCGGGTGAAACTCGTCCCAAAGCAACATCCCTTCGCCCAGCGTCATCGATAGATCTATGGTATCCTTAACATTTCGAGGCTGAATGGTACGCGTGTACCTTCTAGTCTGATGAAACACCGAACTATTGAAACTTTCAGCTTTATATAGAATGCGTAGCTCGCTAGTTCGGTTGGTTCTTACGTTCAAACGGATATTCGCTTTTTTTTGATGGATATCCGGGTAAACTTGTATATCATCCAAGTGGATTTTCGACCGCTTTTCCATCCCTATCCGTCCTATGATACCATTCCAATTCCCTTGGGTATGATCCGTTAAACTATGCGAATCAGGACCGACGTTAATTGTTTTGATACGGTTATCTACACGTATGGTAAGCGTATTGTTCCCTTCTTTTACAAGATCTGCAATTTCAAATTGATGCGCAACGACCATACTGTTTTGCGTCCCTACTTCCTTTCCGTTTACCCAGACGGATGCTTCAGTATGCGGCTGCTCCAAAAACAGATTGAGGCTACCCCGCAAGTCGTTGGCCGAAAGCACAAAATCCCGCTGGTACCATGCTACGCCCACATAATGTTTCAAAGGAGTTAACCAGAAAGGTAATTTTAAGTTATCTGATTGCCGAAATTTCTCCAATCGAGGATGATAGTAGAAGGAGCTGTCATAAATACTTCCAGTCCATTGCGTTTCGAGCGTAATCACATCGCCGATGTTTTGCTCCACCAGTGAACCGGGCAATCGGACCTCCTCCTGCAGCACCCGATCAAACCAAAACTGCTCCGTCCCTACATCGTCTCTATCGAGCGCAAATCTCCAGGAACCAGAAAGATCAATAAAATTACGCTGTGCCCAGACCTCCGAAACGAACAGGGCCAAAATACACACAAAAATAAATCTGTTCATCAGTTTATACCTTTAATTTCCATCCGGCTTCCTATCACTATTTTTTACACTCAACGGCCATTCCCAATCTTCGTGCGCATCGGGCTTGGTAGATTTATAACTTTTAAAATCAATAATATGTTTGCGTATATCTAAGCGGTTGTCGATGATACCTTGAAGTACCATTTTTGCGATTTGGTATGCGCCATAGGTATTGAAGTGTGTGTTATCTTGCAAAGACTCGGGTTGCTCTGGAAACGTATTTGCAGCATAATGAACAAATGCTTGTTTCGAGCCTTCCACACCTAAAGTTTCGTAAAATGTGCGGGTCATCTTATTCAGATCGATTAGCGGCACCTGTAATTCCTGAGCTACTTTACGGGCGGCATTGGGATAGTCGGCTAAGGTATATTGTAGCTGCCCGTTGGCATTAAAAGAACGTCGCGCTGTTGAGGTAACAATAACTGGCGTACCGCCTATTGCGCGAAAAGCTTCTACAAAATAGCGCAGTCGTTCGGTATAGCCCCTGTAAGCACCCTCTTTCTCATCTTTTTCTTTTTGATCGTTATGCCCGAATTCGATAAAAAGATAATCGCCTGGTTTGGCGATGGTTAATATTTTATCCAGCCGTTTAGACGTTAGAAACGAACTCAACGCTAAGCCTGATTCCGCGTGATTGGCAACCGTCATTTGAGTATCGAAAAAACGAGGAATCATCTGACCCCAAGATGCCCATGGTTCATGTTCTTGATTAACCACCGTGGAGTTACCAGCCAAAAAAATGGTTGGTACTTCCTGGACCTGCTCTACCCTTATGTAGCGTATATTGTTGGTATGTTGAAATTCTAACGTAAGTTTATCGTCCCAGTCCAACTTTTCTAATTCGCGCGGCTTTTTCAAGCGCACATATTCTCCCTCACGGATACGTGCATCTTTTCGATTCACGATAAAGCTTCTTTGTACCTCTTTATGCCGCGGTACGTTTACTTGTTCCAACTGCAGTCGTCTTGATTCGGAACGGACTGTACTGTTGAATTCGCTATCGCTCAGCCCCTGGTATCCAATTGACACCTTATAATTTCCTTCGGGCACATTGACGGAGAAATAGAAGGGCTTGTTACTAAATAAGATATGGCTACCTTCCCGTATCTCGACATTTTCTTCGGAACCAAATTCAAAACCATATTGTCCGTTTGCCTCGTACGGTTCAGCAGTTTTTAAAATAACAGAGCGATCGCTAAAGGCTTTGCCAAAACTGAACTCGTATTGAAGAATTTGAGCTGAAAGCGTCGATACACAAAACGGCCATACCAAACTTATGACGATGTTGTAAAATTTAATCATTTCGTATGTGCAATGATTTATTTATGGCATTGCTATACGCAAGTTATTGTTTTACTCGCTCAGCGGCAACCCGTGGCAACCTGCCTCTACCCTTTTATTCCACCCATTTTACCCACTTGGCATCATCATTCCATCCAGCTTTCACAATCGTTTCAATAAACTGCATGCCTCTCACCCCGTGGTCTACGTCGGGAAAGTCCAGCATTTCCGCTGTTGGGTGTTCGCCTGCTTTATGCGCGGCTACCGTAAGCGCGAAATTACGATAAATGTTCGCGAACGCCTCGATAAAGCCTTCGGGATGTCCTCCTGGCGTTCGTATATTCCATCGCGCGCGTTGGCTTAAATAAGGATAGTCTCCCCCAATATAAATAATCTGCTCGGGGTTATGGCTGGTATTGAAGAATAACTTATTGGGATCTTCCTGTACCCATTTTAGGCTGCCCTTCTCGCCATAGACACGGATATTAATATTGTTTGCATTGCCAATAGCGATCTGACTGGCCGCCAGCAAAGCTTTCACGCCTTGTTCCATCCGCATCATAGCTGTGCCATCGTCGTCAATAGGGCGCCCGGGGACAAAGGTGTTCAGTTCGGCGCACATTTCTTTAACCTTCAATCCGGAGATATATTCACAAAGATGCCAGGCATGCGTGCCAATATCACCCATACAGCCCGCCTTTCCGGACAGCTTGGGGTCTGTACGCCAACCGGCGTTATTTCCACTTTCCTTTTCGATTCGTTCTGCCAGCCAGCCTTGTGGATATTCTACATAGATGCGGCGTAGCTTGCCAAGTTCACCTGCGGCTATCCGGGTCTTCATCTCCTTCACCACCGGATATCCAGCGTATACATGTGTCACCGCTAATATCAATCCGGTTTCCGTTACTTTCTGCTGCAAGATCTTTGCCTCTTCCAAAGAGAATGTCATAGGCTTATCCACCACAACGTGCATACCGTTGTCCAGGGCGAGCATAGCCGGTTCGAAATGATGGTTATTCGGCGTGACGATAACGACGAAATCCATCCGCTCCTCCTCCGGTAGTGCGATCTCCCGCGCAAACATCTCCTGATAGGAGCTATATATACGGTTGTCGGGAAGGTTATAAAACCTTCCCGACTCTTTAGAGACCTCCGGCTTTGAACTGAAACAACCACAAACCAGTTCGATCTTATTTTCCATAAGGGCGGCCCGCAAGTGAATGGCACCGATAAAACCGGTGAGACCACCACCAACCATGCCCATCTTTAACTTTCTACTTTTCATATTCCACGATAAACAAGGTTAATCTTTTGCAAAAAAAGCATCAAATGCGTGTTTGGACATTTGAAAATCAATGCGTTTTGTAAACTCACAGGATTCACGCGCACCGTGTTCACGGTCCATGGCACTATCTTCCCATTCTATAGATAGCGGCCCTTGATAACCGATAACGTTCAGTGCGCGAATGATATCTTCAAAATTGATTCTCCCTCTCCCTACACTTCTGAAATTCCAATAACGACGCGGATCACCAAAAGCAACATGCCCACCAAACACGCCCACCTGTTTGGGCGTATCACTCCAATAAACATCTTTCATGTGGACGTGAAAAATACGATCGGGAAACTGGTAAATAAAGTCCACATAGTCAACCCCCTGATACCCTAAATGACTGGGATCGTAGTTAAATCCGAAAGCAGGATGATTCCCCACAGCTTCTAATGCTCTACGAGCCGAAACGGTATCAAAAGCAATCTCCGTAGGATGTACTTCTAATGCGAAGCGGACACCTATTTTCTCAAACGCGTCCAGAATGGGGATGAAACGACGGGCAAATGCTTGATACCCCTCTTCAATCATCCATTCAGGAACGGGAGGAAACGCATAGAGCAAATGCCATATCGGACTTCCGGTAAACCCGACGACGGTGTTTACGCCTAATGATTTTGCGGCTTTTGCAGTTAATATCAATTCTTCTGCCGCACGTTGGCGAACACCTTCAGGTTCGCCATCGCCCCATATATAAGGTGGTAAAATACCTTTGTGCCGCTCATCGATTCGATCACATACCGCTTGTCCAACCAAGTGCGAAGAAATCGCTTTTAGCTGTAATCCATACTTTCCCAACAGGTTTTGGATGTCCTTATAATATTCGGGATCCGTTTGTCGTACATCCAGATGATCCGGTAATCCAAGTTCGAGTCCGTCGTAGCCAAATTCTTTTGCTTTGGCGCATACATCTTCCAATGATAAATCACCCCATTGGAGCGAGTATAATGTTACTAATCGAGACATATTGCTATATTTAATAAGTTTAGGGTGTTAAATTTGAGGCAGTTTATAACCGTTATGGTATGCTGATACCAGATAACGATTCGCCTCGGTATCCGTAAATTTTCGATTTTCTTTATTCCAATAGAGTTTCTTTCCGGTTCGATAAGCAATATTGCCCATTTGCGAAAAGATCGCAATGTGTGCTCCGGCTTCGATCGGCGCATGCAATAAAGTCTGGTCATTACGCTGTATGGCTTGTACGAAATTTGCCATGTGGTTGTCCAGTCCACTATCCTGACTTTTTTGAAACGACACTGCTGCCATCCGCTCGCCTTCCGGGATAACTTCCCATCCCCTTCTGTTCAGTACGAGTGTACCGTTATTACCGATAAACGCAACCCCGTGATCTTTGCCATAAGGTCCAAGGTCTATACCCGTAGCATGCTCCCACTGTATATTAAAATCATCAAATTCAAATACCGTCGTTAACGTATCTGGCGTTTCTGACGCATCATCGGGATAGGCAAACTTACCGCCCGCCGCCATCACCGATTTCGGATCGGACACCTTCATGCCTAACAGTGCGTAATCCAACATATGCACTCCCCAATCGGTCATCAGCCCGCCGGCATAATCCCAAAACCAACGAAATTCAAAGTGGAAACGATTAGGGTTGAACGGCCTTTCTTTTGCCGGACCTAACCATTGATCGTAATGCACACCTGTCGGGATAGGCTCGTCAGGTTTTACCGGTATACTTTTCATCCAACCTTGATAGGCCCAGGCCTTCACCAATCTAATTTTCCCCAGTTTGCCCGAGTGTACAAAATTTATGGCATCCCTAAAATGTTGTTGACTACGTTGCCACTGTCCTACCTGTACAATACTATTGTATTTTTGTGCTGCGGCCACCATGAGCTCACATTCGCGGATAGAATTCCCTATAGGTTTCTCCACATACACATGCTTACCCGCTTTTACGGCATCTACCATTTGTAGGCAATGCCAATGGTCAGGTGTTCCGATGATGACGGCATCCACGAGATCGCCTTCCAACAACTCTTTATAATTGATAAAGCGTTTGACTTCTATCTGCTTCTTCCGGAGTTCGTCTATACGTTGGTCTAGAATACGTTCGTCGACATCGCATAAGGCCGTACATTGCACGTTAGGTTGCTTCAGTAAGGCCATTAAGTTAGCCCAGCCCATCCCTTTTACACCGATGAGTCCCACTTTAAGGGTCTCTTGAGGGGGAGAAAAGGCATTTGCTTTATAGATCATGCCAGCCGCAGCCAACATAGCAGTACTTTTAATAAACTCTTTTCTTTTCATCATATAAGTTTAAATAGCTACAGGTATTTTAAATTCACCTTACGCTTTGGCAACATGTTGAGTGAAACCGGTTGCATAAAGTATAATTAATTGTTTAAGTTACGTTTAATCAACAACTTTTACAACATCTAGCTAGATAAAAAATTATTAATCGAAATAATCGAGGCGGCGTTTTTATCCGCGGTCTCGTTTTTTCATCCCATATGACTGTTTAACGCTTATATGATAATCGCAATTTTTGAAACGGTAGCATGAATTTATTGCGCCGTCCATTCCTACGCAACCTCTAGCAATCTGCTTATTCCCCCAGATAATACGACGGCACCGGTGCCTGTGGATAACCCTGGGAGCGCTGTAGCACATAGCTTCTATAAATGGGATCTTGCATCAGCGTTACTTTTCGATCTTTCGCGGGAATATCGGTATGGTAGATGCGCAACTCGCCTGGCAGCGCTGTTATCACCTCCTCCCGCCAATCGCCGAACAAATCGGCTATCATGATGATATCACCATAGATGCCACTGGCTATTTCATCGCCTTTCCAATAACCGATGGATTGATTTCTTCCACCTGAAGTCGATTCTGCACCCCAGCGATTATCATCACCGAAAAATAACTGACGTATATTACCTGCACCCCACCATATCCAGTTTCGACAAGGCGGGACGTCCTCGTTAGCGCCTAATTTTTCTCCCTGTGCACTCAACAGGTATTTATCGATTGATCCGCCCTTTTTATCTTCTGAGGCAAAACATTCTAATCCCCGACTGTTCGGGTCAATATCCGCGACCATGCCATCTCCGACGTGAAAGGTTTTATGGCCTACTCCCCAAATTCGTTCTCCGGTGTTGGCATCCACCGTAGAAACACCGTAGCCGTTATCGACCCACGGTTCAATAGCTAAAAAGACTTCCATTCCTTCTCTTTGTGGATCGATATCGGTCAAGTAAGCCTTATCCGAATGCCCCAAACCGGTCGACCAGCGTAAAGTACCATTGCTGTTTAGCATACAGGATCCTAATAAGATTTCATCCTTTCCGTCTCCATCAACATCGCCAGCGACCATGTTATGTGCGCCCTGGCTTCTAACAACAGGATTCTCTTCGTCACCATCCCATCTCCATAGCTTTTCTAGTTTACCATTATTCAACTGCCATGCGTCAACCACCATCAATCTATAGGTTCCGCGCGCAGCAAGAATACAAGGCGTCTTTCCATCTAAATAAGCCATACCAATTTGGTTTCTATTCTGGCGGTTTACGTCACCGTACCGATTATTCCGTTCTGGCCAAGCTACGCGAGCAATCTCTTCGCCTGTCATGCCGTCCAGCACCGATAGGTATTCGCTGCCTTCGTATATCCGTCCGGCTTCATTTTTTTGATAATCATCAGCAGCTGTTTTCAATGCTACCTCCGCCTTTCCGTCTCCGTTAAAATCGTAAACGATAAACGGGGAGTACCACACACCCGGCTCAATTCCCAATCCCAAATCCTTGGTCCATAAATAGGTGCCGTCGTGCAGATAGGCTTCAATTTTATACGTGGTGCCGTCATCGGGCGTAGGCACCCCCGGATCTACGTTACTATTCGGGTGACGAATGATGTAATCGTATCGACCGTCGCCGTTTAGATCCGCGACAGCTACTCGACCGGCTGTCACGCTTGAATCTTTCAGCTTGATGCTATGATAATTGGCTTCTCCGCCTATATTTCTTGGAAGAGACTTTTTTTCACTCAAAGTGCGTCCTTTCCCTTGAATGGCCTCCACCCAATACAGCGCATTTTCAGCTTTGATTTGCGTATCCGCAAAATCCGTCGTTTCTGTTATAGGTTTTTTATTCAGCTTCGTTTCTTTGCCATTTACAGAACAATATACATTAAACGCCACGTCTTCTTCATCTGTTTTTAACAACCTCCAGCTGATATGGGTCGCACCGCCTTCCTGGATACGCGCTAATGTCAATCCACGGTTCAAGCTTTCTTCAACTCTCGTTTGGACAAAGCCTTTCACATCTGGTTTTTGAGCGTGATTAGGCTTTAAAATCTCGTACATATAGTTACGCTCTCTTGTATCTTGTGAAAAAGCCAATGTACTTATAGCGAAAAACAGTATGGCACTGCAAAAAAAGGTCTTGATATAGTGCATAGGAAAAGGTTTATTTTATATGTGATATCCCCTAAGTTACTATTTCTAATTTCTTTTGGCAACCTGCACTGTCCTGATTTCAAAACAAATAGGGTCGCTATCCGTTTTCAACTGCTATCTAGCGTTACACAGATTGTGCGCTAATATGGTGCAAAGTGGCTAGGACAGCGCAGGTTGCCCGCAACACCAAAAAAGCATAGTATTGTAACTAATATAGCTTATAACCCTACGATATGAAACAAATCAAAATGACGTTCATCCTATTCGTCCTACTGCTATCGAGTGCGCAGCTATCCGCACAGAACAGCGAGGTGCTCGAAAAAGACCTCACCGGATACCTCTTTGCCTATTTCGGTAGTGGGGAAAACGGTGAAGCCATCCGGTTTGCCATCAGCCTTGATGGGTACAATTACTATGCCCTCAACGACAACAAACCCGTTTTGGACAGTAAGCAGATCAGCTCTGCCGGAGGACTACGTGATCCACATATTCTCCGCGCTGAGGATGGAAAAACGTTCTATATGGTTGCCACAGACATGATGGCTTCAAAAGGCTGGGATTCCAATCGCGCCATGGTACTGATGAAGTCAACTGACCTAGTCAACTGGAGTTCACACGTTATCAATATCCAGCAAAAATATGCCGGGCAGGAAGAGCTCAAACGGGTATGGGCACCCCAAACGATATACGAGAAAGAAACAGGTAAATACATCGTTTACTGGTCGATGAAACATGGAGATGGTCCCGACATCATTTATTACGCCTACGCAAACGGTGATTTTACAGACCTGGAGACAGAACCCAAGCAATTGTTTTTCCCGAAAGACGGAAAGCCGTGTATCGATGGCGATATTATTCACTATCGGGATAGTCTCTACTATATGTTCTACAAAACCGAAGGCCATGGAGATGGTATCAAATTGGCGACGAGTCCATCCCTTACCTCAGGAAAGTGGAAGGAAAAAGATGGATATAAACAACAAACCAATGAATCAGTAGAAGGTTCAAGTATCTTTAAGCTAAACAATTCGGATACCTATATCTTGATGTACGATGTCTATCGTAAAAGGGAATTTCATTTTACAAAAAGCGAAGACTTGGAAAATTTCATTCCCATCGATAATGAGATATCAATGAACTTCAAGCCGCGTCATGGTTCCATTGTTTCGGTCACCAATACGGATCTGCGACGGTTGATTCTGGAATGGGGCAAACCCGATGGGCTTCCCCCGCTTAACGATAATCCAATTATAACGGGTTATTATGCCGACCCGGAGATTATATATTCCTACAAGGACAAAAAATATTACCTGTATCCGACCAGTGACGGATTCTTGGAGTGGAGCGGCCATTATTTCAAAACATTCTCGTCCGAAAACTTATTAGACTGGAAAGACGAGGGCGTTATTTTAGATTTAGCAAAGGACGTTCCTTGGGCGCGTGAAAAAGCATGGGCGCCCTGTATTATCGAAAAAGAACAAAACGGAGAATACAAATACTACTATTATTACACCGGTGCTGGAAAAATTGGCGTAGCCGTATCAGACGAGCCTACCGGACCTTTTGTCGATTCGGGAGAACCTCTTGTCGACTGGAAACCGCAGGGAATAAATCGCGGTGCCGAAATAGATCCAGATATATTCCATGATCCAGTATCGGGGAAGGATTATCTGTATTGGGGGAATGGTTATGTGGCTGTCGTCGAACTAAACGACGACATGGTGTCGATGAAGAAGGAGACACTTCAAACCTTCTCTTTACCGCATTTCCGGGAAGCGGTTGAAGTTTTTTACCGCAACGGAATTTACTATTTTCTATATTCGGAAAACGACACCCGCAGTGAAGATTATCGTGTACGCTATGCGATGTCTAAATCCCCTACCGGCCCTATGGAAATCCCGGAAGACAACCTTATTTTGTCAAAAGTTCCTGAAAAGGGAATATACGGTACCGGACATAATTCGGTTCTACAAATACCCAAAACAGATGAGTGGCATATCGTTTATCACCGCTTTAGCCGTCCCAACGGCATTGATATGGGGCGTGCAGCCGGATACCATCGCGAGGTTTGTGTTGATCGTCTGGAGTTTTACGAAGACGGAAGAATAAAAAAAGTAGCACCGAGTTTGTGAAATGAGGTTCCACACATCACTATTTCACCCAGGCTAACGTGCATTTACCAATTCCATAAAATAACTTACCGTCTTTATTATACATGGCGGTGTAAACCACGGTGAAAGTGCCGTCCTCTTCTTCCACCGCGCCGAGCGGCGTGCGGGTAGCATGATCCCCTGGTTCAGCCCACAAATTATTATCGGATTGAATCTTCAATCGTACCTCGGGTTGCCAGCGGATACCATCTTCGGAAAGGCTATACGCAATTTCATGATCTCCCATAGCATCAAAAATTGCTAAATAGCCTCCATTTTTCAGTTCCGTTACTTGTAGGTTTTCGTTAAACTCCGGCGAAATCGGAACCGGATTATGCCCCTCCGGCATTCTTTCCCACGGCCCGCTCAATTTTTTAGCTGTTGCCATTCCCACCGGCCAATCGCCAAGGGGGGTGTGCGTGTGGCCGTCATAAAAAGCATACCATAAATCTCCTACTTTATATGGATTGAACGCTGCGATAGCCTGTTCGCCTTCCCACGCCTGTGAATTTTCATCCGGTTGCATGATGATTCCCATTTCTGCATACGGACCGGCAATGCCGTCCTTGCCCGGCACCACAGATTTTGCACGCCAGATCCGACCTGCGTAATCATTTGCTTCAATTTCTCCTTTTTCTTTATCTCCAGCACGATACGCAACATAGAAAATATTCCAAGCGTTTTCTTCCCCATTGAATTCGACACCGGTAACCCAGACCTCCGATTTCGGATTAAAAGGAGACCGCCCAGGAATACTCTCGACTATAGTTGATTTGCGTTTCCAGTTCACTGCATCCGAACTAGTCCAGTAGGCGATTCGCATATCTCTATGCGCACGATCAAACATTTCGTTAACGAACATGTGGTACACCCCATCTACCTTAATCATTTGACCGGTTTCAAATCCGGATTTATTCTTACTTACTATTACGTCAGCATGAAGATGATCGACAATAGGTCCTTGATGAATTTCCTTGACATATAGTTTATTGTGGGTTTGTGCAAATAGAAAGGGTATTAACATCAAATAAAATGCAACACTCAGGAAATGCTTTTTAGTCATCATATTGAAAATCTTCATGGTATCTTTGCTTCGTCGTTTTACAAAATCTGTTCCTACCGACAATATACAACCTAAACCGCAATCTTCAAAGTCCGGCAGTCGAACCCGACCTTTGACCCATTGTGATGTAACGCCTATTCCACCATCTTATACACTTCCGTTCCTGCCAATAATACACAACCTAAACCATAATCTTCAAAGTCCGGTACTTTGTCTACCGTTACCGGCTGACCATCTTTCGGTTCTTTACCTGTCGATTGTACATAACCTAAAAAGCCATTGGGTTGGATGGATTCCTTAGAGATAGCTGTCCAACCCTTTTCTACCACCGGCAGGTATGTTGCCTTGTCTAGGATACCATTATTCATGCCCCAAGCCATGCCATACACAAAAAGAGCGGTGCCGGAGGTTTCTTTCCCTCCAAAATGGTTCGGATCGTGTAAGCTGACATTCCAAAAGCCATCCGTACGCTGCAAAGGGGCCACGCCTTCTGCCAGGTTCTTGAAATCTGCTAAATATTCGGCATAATGCGGATCGGTGGCGGGCAACTCCTGCAACACCAATGCTAAGGCTGCCAGCACCCAGCCGTTACCCCGCGACCAATAACAGTCTTCGCCGTTCGGCTCCGTGTAGGGTGGAACGAAATCTTTATCGCGCCACCATAGCTTATCTTCCGAATTATACAAGCCCTTTCCACCTTCCACATATTTGATATGATGGTACATTTTGTACATATAATCGAAGTACTTTGGATCGTTTAATGTAACCCCTAACTTTACATATATCGGCATAGCCATCTGGATGGCATCAATCCAGGTCCAATCGTTATAACGGCCACTATTGATCACCGAATCGATATTCTTTTTGATCGCTTCAATCCGGACTGGTTGTGGGTCAATACGGTAAAGATCAATATACGTCATCCCACAGTTTTGGTTGTCGGCATGGCGGGTATACACTTCACCCCGTACAGGTTTCCAGTCATGTTTCTCTGCCCAATCAACCGCATAATCATAATATCTTTTTTCCGGATCAATTTTATAGAACGCCATTAATCCCTCATAATACACACCTCGTGTCCAAATATTTCCGCGACGCTCTTTATTGGTGATAATGGTTTTTCCTGGATCAGGCCACTTTTTCATGAAATAATCATTGGCCAAACGTAGTTGCTGTACCACTTCTTTCTTTGTCGTGAAGTCTTGTGCTATGGAAGCAATGCTTCCACAGCATAATAACACAAATAATAATATCTTCTTCATATACTCGCTTTTAAGGCATCTTTTTAAACCCTTCTTTCTTTATCTTCCAAGAACCATCCTTTGGGAAGCCAGGTATATCACCTTCCGCAGCATCCCAGCCTTCCAGCATCATCGCCACAGCTGTAAGTGTCCCACCGTTACCCGGCAGATAAATGCGCAGCCTACCGTCTTGATAGTTGTGTCCATTCTTAAGATAAGTATTCGTTTGGATATCCATAAAGAGTGCATCCAATGCTTTCTCCGGTAAATTCAAGCGAGCGGCATTCATCGCTGTCATCGGAAAATCCCAACCCCAGGTTTTTTCCCACGACCATTTAGCCCATACGGTATCCAGCGTATTCTTCATAATCATCTTGTCCAATTTCGGAGATTCAGGAACCATTCCCAACGCGCCAAGTACCGCTGGATGATCTGTCATCCATTTGGGAAACGTATAGGAATCCGTCGCCGTTTCGGTCGCCAGATAAACGTCGCCCTGCACCGGCAATGCTGCGAGTTTGTTGATCACTTTATCCCAAGCTTCTACACGTGGTTCGCCCAAACGTTCTTTCCATTCCTGGGCGACGCGTAATGCCCAATCCCAGTACGCTACTTCATATGTCGGATTGATGGTTTTGGCTGCCGGAAATACTTCCTGTGCTGGAATAACCCCCAGACCAAGATTATAGCGATCCTTCTCTTCATCGTAATATGCGTAATCTGCCATGAATTCTGCGGTGGCAAACACCAAGTCCTTGTATTTTTCCAACACCTTTTTGTCCTGCTTATCACGGTACGCTAGCTCCGTCATATAGATAATATGAGGTTGCTGCCAGATCAGGAAGGCCGCCACCGAAGAAGGGCTTTCGTTCCCATCGTTATCAGACATCTTAATCCACCGCACGCCTTTATAGCCTTGACGTTCCGCCAGTGCTTTTGCTTTTTCGAATGTGTGGAAATAATAATTCAGTGTTTTCTCCATAATTTCGGGGCGTCCCCAAAGTGCGAAATGAACGCCATGCCACCAGTGCATCTCCGTATGCGGTTTACCATACCAACTATTAAATGTCAAGCCTGTTTCCTGGGGCGGGTTGTCGCCACCGCACTGTACCTTCGTAAGGTATTGGGATAGCACCAAACGACGTTCCAATTCGTGTGCCCTCGGATCGGTACTACCTTCAAAATCAACCGCAGCACCGCTTTCCCAGAAAGCTTGCCAGCTATCCTCGCTCTCCTGTGCGGTCTTCTTGTAATCGGGTTCGCTAGCTCCAAAGCCATTTTCTTCTGCGAAAGCAAAGGAAAATTCAAATGTTTCGAGATCCGATGCCGGTTGATAGGCAAAATAATGTTTACCTGTCTCGGTGATTGTCCCCTTAGAATAGTTCAACCCTGTAAAATAAGTTGTTCCCGAAAGTGTATGTTCTAACACGGCAGCATGCTCCCCTTCAGAAACAATACGGCTCTGATGCTTGTCCTCTTCTCCATAATAAGCTGCTTCATCCAAAAACTGGCCTGACGGATACGGATAACGCACAAATACCTGTAGACGTTCAGCCGCAATCAATGGCGACGAAACCTTCACCGCAACTCTATCGGCCGACTGCGCTGCGGCGGTCCAAACTTCTACCGGTTCGCCTTCCACCATAAATTTGCTATGGATAAGACCCGTCCATAAGTCGAGCGTCTGTTCAGCCTGTTGAATATCGTCCACGGTAGCTTGCGCTCCGTTTTTTAGCGTAAACGCCAATCCTACATTTCCGAGCTGTAGGCGGTGTGGGTTCACCCGGTAATATTCTGTCGCCTCGGTATTTCTCCCCCCTTCTTTATGTTGGACGCTATACTTTGCATCCCGCCCTTCATTGTTGAAATCATACGACTTCAAGGTTTCTTCAAATTTGTAGTCTCCATCATTTGGAAAGGTATTCCATCCCCATTCGGACTGTGTTCCTAGTGATACCCCCTTTTTATAATATACAGGAAAAGACTGCATACCTGTGACATCAACCGTGTAGGCAAATACACCATTTCCCACGGTCAATGAGGCAAGTGTATCCGCCGATTGGTTTACGATATTATGGCGCTGTACAACCGCTTTTCGATCAATTTTATCATCTTCCTGCGTATGGCAAGAGGCGACGATCAGAAGCAATGCGCCAAATCCCGTTATCAAATTTCTTCTCATATAATTATTTGTTTTATTTTTTTAACATGCTCACTTCGCAAATAAAGTAACTGCAATAATACCGACAACCACATCATTGGTTTCGCTCACTAGTTGCAACGATTTCAGTGTTTTGGAACTATCCAGTGGCAAATCCAATATTGTTGCGGCACCTCCATCCACTGCCCGGTTCGTGTAACCTTTTATTTCCGTATAGTTGGGCAATTCCCCTCCTTTATACAGTTCTCCTGTTTTCAACCTAATCCGATAGGGTATCTCCTCATCTGGAATTTCAAAAGCGTAGTTGTCATCTAAATAGTCTTGTTCAATTGGCCACCAATTGGTCGGATTCTTCAAGTCCAGGATATCCTCCTCTCCATCGGTGTATGTCACTTTTACCCGTGCGTTTATCATTTCCGCCTGCATGGGGTTTGTGGATCCTGCCATTAACAGATAGGCTTTTTCTGCCTTGCCTTGCAAAGGCACCTCAACAGTCGTGGGATAATTATCCCATTGGCTGGTGAAAACTACATTTTTCGCATCTCCTTTAATCAGAAATGGAACTCCTAAATAGGTCACGGATTGCTCTTTTCGAGCCGCCATCAAACCGTTATCGTCGATCGAAGCTTCGATAAGCGGATAGCACCAATTACCAATTCCTTGCCAAGGCAGCTGTAATGTAGGTACATCTGGCCTCGGGGATAGATAACGTTGCTCAAAAATATCGCGTACGCGCGCATTATAAAAGCGGGACAAATCTTGTGGTCTGTACTTCCCTGGGTTTTCTATATCCCAAACGATATAACGCGCGGTCCATTGATCTTGGCCTGTACGAACCCGCAGTTTATTCGTACCCATCGACAATCCGGTAGTTGGTAAAGTTATTTCCACCGATTCCGATGAAGAAAGCTTAACCTCTTTTTTAACACCAATTCCATCAATGTCAACTACCTGATTTTGTGTCGTCCGATTTTTTAGACTAAGATAGTGGTGCTTATTCCGTTGTACAAAACCAGTTTGAACGGGCTGAACCAAATCCACGTTGATGGCTTGCCACCAAGTCATTTCACCTTGTCGAAGTTTAACGAAAAACGTACCTTTATGCGTGTGTCGAGTAAAGAAAAATCGTTCATCGTCCTGACCCCGAAGGATTTTTTGAGGATCATACACGTCTATTATTTCCACGCCCTCTGGGAGAGGAAGCTTGAGTTCTTCGGTGTAGGGATGCTCCACAGGCGCTACCGACATTAATTTAAGTTGTTTTCCGCCGATAATCTCGACCTTAAATTCTTTTGCTGCCGGCGCATCAAATACTAAGACCGGTCTATTGATCGACGACGGTTTTATAGACCACGATACTACATCGCCGTTTACTTTAACTGATTTTATCTGTGCATACGATACCGGAACTTCCATTTTCAGCTGTACAGCCTGTTCATACTGCGTACGGATATGGAAAGATAGGTTTCCTTGTTCACGTTTATACGCATAACGCCATTCCGGTAATTCGATCTCGGCAAAGTCCCAGTCTTGGGGGAATCCAGGTTTTATCAGGATCTCCCCATCCATCAATTTGGGAAGGAAACCAAAAAGTCCTTCCGTTAATGTACGGGAGGCTACACCTATCGGATCGGCAAAGTCCCTATACAGTTCTCCACGAAACGCATCGTAATGAGATAATTGCTGGAAATTCCCCGGACTTATTCCATGGTACATACTTTCCACCACATTGCTCTTCCACAAATGAAAAGCATCGTCTGGACGTCCGGATTGCCAATAGGCCAAAGCTCCTTGAAGATTCTCGGCTAACGCCACATTATTTACGGACCAAGTATAGGGTTGCCAGGTAGTTGTTGCTAACGTGTATAGCCCTTCGTGTTCCTTTCCTTCCACTTCAATGGGAATATGTGGTAAGTAATTATCGATATATTGGGTATTTTGATAGCTGTCAAAATCATCTAATAAGTAAGCATCCGCAACATGGTAAATCGTCCATAAACCTGGTTTATCGTGCACCAGTTTGTTTCCCAAAGCATCTTGATACTCCGCAAAATATCCCTTATTTTCCAGCCACAACCGCTCCCGCATGGCCATCTCTATCTGCTGTGCTTCCGCTTCGTAGATGGATGAGTCCTCTCCTAGCAGTCTAGCCAGCTTGGCCGCCGCAGTATTTGCACGGTAATTATAGGCGGACGTATGGGCAACTCCTCCCCCGGAATATTGCAGTCCATCGCTTGCCCAAATCGCGCAGTAGGCATCGTACAGTCCGTTTCTTTTAAAGTTCCTCCGCTCCCACGCCAAATGTCGCTCGATCGTTGGCCACATCTTTCGGAGATAAGTTGTATCCCCTGTATAATTGAAATGGGTAAATAACTGGTCAAAAAATACGAGATTCATATCATAATGATGCGCTACCGTATTGTTATTGGGATGTCGGGAGATATATCCACTTGAAAACATAGCCGTACCCATTTCTTCGATATGCCGAGCCAAATGCAAGGCTGTATCCATCACGACCTTAGCAGATTCCGGTTCCAATACCTGCGAGTTGGCGTAACTGGAAAAATGCTCTTTTGCGCGGTCATGCCAGCCCAAAGCATCTGTTGAATAGGCACCACGCCACGCATTTAAGCGCATACGCCAGGCAACGGCCCCATGCAGGAAAGTAGGACTTTCCCACACACCATCGGCGGCAACCGCCAAAGCAGCTCCAAAGGTGTTGATAAAGCGATCAGGTGTCTTCAGTTTGACACGCTCCGCCAACTGCAACCGTGCCTGCTCGGCGCGGTTATATCGGTCCTGAAGCATATCATCGCTATATACCTTCTTTTCCAACGGTCCTTTCGCTATCTGGATATATATCGGTGCTTTCTGTAGCGTATAAGTCGCAGATACAATCGGACTTTCCGCTGCTCCTTTTTGACCAAGTTGTGCCAGATCATCCAATACCGTTGCATCCGAAAGCCGAAGTTGAGTTGTCGCTGAAAAAGTACCGTAAATAAATTCCTCTTTCTTTTTCCCATCCAGATAAGTCAGCTCAAAGCTATTCTGCATGAGTTTATAACGGTTATCCTTTGCGTATTCGGGCAATAGGTAAAAACCTGATTCGGGGTCGGCACCAATATCTCCCCCCCGACTGAATTTACGTCCGCTTGCCCCGCCGTACAGCGCATGCAGCTTTGCCTCCGAGGGTATACCCTTGCCTTCTAGTTTAACAATAAGTCCTTCTTCATCTGCCTGCGCCAGCACGACGATATCGAGGTGTCCGCTTCCGATCAACGGATCCTGCACGCGATAGATCATCGATCCCGGTCGATATCGGGTTTCGATATGTTCGGCGTCGATCAATTTTTTATAGCTACCCTCTTTTTCTAGAACGAACTGCAGGTTGCCGGCCATGCCTGGCATATACAGCGCAAATTCGGGTAAATCACCCGCTTCTACACGCGAAGGCTTATGGTTTCCATATAACGCCCGATTAAAACGATACTTCCCGTTGACAAGCAGGAAATCACCATGATCTTCGGTATAATGCACGCTACGCGGATTCTTTTGCCAGTGTTTGGATTGCGCCAAGGCATCTAACCCTGTACTCCATAACAAAATCAAGGAAAGATATAGACTTCCCATCGTATACGTTATATCCTTTCTCATTCGCTTCATACTAGTTGACGGTATGTAATTTCAGTATATCTGATGGCGCGTCTTTTCTCATCTTGATTTGTTCTTCGGCGTAATTACCGTGGATGGCGATATCGGATGAACGACGGCCAGACACATCAAATATATCGGTTGTAGCGTCTGTCCGTAATCCTTCTATATGGACATTTCGTACGTTGCGCAATGTCAGCACGGATCCTTCTTCTGGGTAAATTGCCACATTTTTCAGGGTGATTTTTTCTGATTCCCGCAATTCACCCCCCACTTTAGAATGGACAATAAAGTTCTCTACATTGATATTTTCAATCATATGCTCCGGTAGTCCATAAAAATACATTGCTCTTCGTGCGCTCGCACAGACTACATCATTGATATAGATATTTTTAAATGTCGGTGTCGTTTCGTCCACTGGTGGAATTTCCTCGACTATCGCAGCCTCATCTCCATCTTCTAACGTCTCTACCACGGACTTGCCGCCGTAGTAAAGGTTAAAATGAAGGGGTTCGGTAGCGATGTCAAACATATTGATCTGGCGGATAAAAATATTCTCGACTACACCGCCACGTCCTCTACGGCTTTTGAACCGCAGCCCCACATCCGTACCCAAAAACTGACAGTTGGATACCAAGATATTTTTAACCCCTCCCGACATTTCGCTGCCCACGACGAAGCCACCATGCCCCTTGAATACGGTACAATTATCAATGATGACATTTTCGGTTGCTCTATTCCGTTTTCTGCCATCTTCATCTTTGCCCGATTTAATACAGATTCCGTCGTCGCCTACGTCAAATGTGCTGTTGACGATAATCGCATTTTTACAAGATTCCAAATCCAAACCGTCACCATTCTGCGCATAGGAAGGATTTCGTACTTGTACACCGTCCAAGATTACATTTTCGCACATCAGCGGATGGATATTCCAGGCTGGCGAATTCTGAAAAATCACGCCTTGCAAAAAAACATTTCGACATTCGATAAAACTGACCATCACCGGACGTAGGAAATCTCTCACGGACATCCACTCTTCTTCGGTTTTTAAATGGCGAGGCACGTTCATGTCACTAATGGTATCACCATGCAGATACTGTGCAGAAGGCATCCAATAATTATCCCGCTTGAACGCCCCTCCTGCTGATGTAGCCCGCTTCCAAAAGCTCTCCGAAACCTTCTCCTTCTTCAACGGGCGCCAATAATGTCCGTTACCGTCAATCGCTCCATTACCGGTAATCGCCACGTTTTCCAGATTCCTTCCCGAAATGGGGGACTGGCACCTACGCGTATCCAATCCTTCAAAAGAAGTTTCTACAATAGGATATAAATCTTTGTCGGGAGAAAACAAGATAATCGCCCGATCTTCCAAATGCAGATTGATATTGCTCTGGAAAACGATAGGTCCAGTAAACCAGACACCTGCCGGCACCCGCAATCGTCCACCTCCCTTTTGGGAAAGCGCGTTCATGGCCTTGGCAAATGCTTCCGTGTTCAACGTGGTGCCGTCTCCGATGCCTCCAAAATCAGTAAGTAACACTTCGTTCTTCGGAAATGTAGGCGGCGAAAGAACGGGCATATCAAAAGGTAAGTCCTCATATAAGTAACTGTAACCCGCTTGGCTGGTTTCTTGACCTTCGGCGGATAACCAACCCAAACCAACAAGGACTAATAAGGCAGTTTTCAGGCGCCACAACATTTTTCTCATATTTGTATTCTTATTCATCTAATATCAGTTGATAATCTTTACGGATCGAATCGACGCGGAATTTGCGCGGCTATTTGCACCTTTCAACGTCACCCCACCCGAATTTATGCTCATATACCAGGCATTCGCATTGACCGCGCCCGACACACTGCTACTCCAATAATACCCAGTCGAATGTGCATTGCTCAAGCTCCCATTGCTACGGCTTCGCCATCCGCCTATAGTATACCAAGTTTCATTATCGCTGGTTTGTACGCGGTAACCCAAATGGGTCGCGTTCCACTCGGCATCGGCAAATATACTGGCAGCCTTGTCGGCTCCCGATGACGCCTTTAACCATACATCTGGCGGCGCCACCATATAGCCTTCCGGCGATGGATCATAGATAGATTTCTGTAGAGAGGAAAAAGCCGGAAAATTAAACCCCTCCGGATTTCCCCACAAACCGTCGTCTGCATAGTACAACCAATCATGGGCGTAACGGAATGGCCGCGACCCGGTACTGCTTCCGGTCTGTGAAGAACGTATAAAGCGTGTGGGATTTTGGGTGGCATATTCTATCGAGCCTGTAGCGGATCCTCCGGCGACAACAGGCAGATTCACCGTACCATTGCGATTGTACATGGTGGCATTGGTATTTTCACCCAACGATCCCGTACTGACAAACGGATCCTTACGCCCCCATTGGTACAACATACCGATAGCGCGCCAATCGCCTGCTGCTGCCGACACCGCACCTAGATTACGATCCAGAACGGTATACGCATTCCCTTTGCCGTTTACACCAAGCTGTACGTCATTGGTCTCTGTGACCCAAATATGAAAAGACCACAAGATCTTAGCATCCCCTGCATCTGGATCTTCCTTATCATAAATAGCAATCAACGCATTTCCCGGTTGCCCGTTAAGTTGTGCTGTGAAAGATTTGCCATCTGCAGCGAGGGAAACGTCCCCGACAAAGTCGGGAGATACATCATTCCACAACATCTTTGCCGAACGCGGTAATTTGTCTTCATCATCATTCGGATAGTTCTCATAGGTGTATCGTAAATTGGTGGTGTAATACGGTGTACAGTCAACCGTTACCGATGTGGCGCCGGGCGAGGCGATCACGCTGTTCGCTTTACCATAGTAGTCCGTTTTTGCCATCCAATCAATATCTTCTAATGCTACGGCCAATACCTTACCACTTTCTATACTTTCTCCTGTAAGATCGATAGTACATGTTCCTATACCTTTCAAGGTGGTAAACTTAACTTTAACTGCCTCGGCAAACGTAATCGGAGGTAGGGCAATGAACAACTGTTGCCCCTCGGAAATATCAATTTCGCCTTTGAGCGTTACTTTCTTTGATGCCTGCTCCTCGAGAAGTTCTATCTGTCCGTCCTCCCCTCTTATCTCTACGGTTCCCGTTAAAAGGTCTGTTTCAGACGTTATCGAAACCGAAGTAATGGCGCTGAAAAGATCATTGGCTGGTACCATCAGTTTTAGTCCACCACAAACCGGACTCATGGTCATACTATCTAGTCCTTCGTTATCCGTCAGGCTAAAAAGAGGGTACGCTAAGGGATCAATGTTCCCTTTGACATACTTCTGTGTTTGAGGTAATGTAAACTTTAGTATATTTTCCCCCGAAATTTCCGCGTTTGATGGATAATAAATCAGATACTGTGGCGCTACGGGTACATCATAAAGACTGACGAGGCTATTATAAAGTACCGGATAGGCGGCACTATTGATACCAATCTTGTCATTGGCTTTGATCTGATAGCTCAGCTCACTCGCCTCACTGATCGATAAAACAAAGGAATTGGGTTGCTCTACAATGAATTGCTGCAAAGCATCTTTAGAACAATTCGCAAATAGAACAGCGATGAATAATATTTGCAGACTTTTTATTATGGATTTCATACGAGTAATTATTTAGTGGTACCAATAGAAAACGCATAGTTTTCAATGTTCATGTAGCCATTACTAGCAAGCTTCGTTGCATCGGTCGGGTCGTTCTTATCCAAATCATATTCGTCTTCAAAACTATCCGGTATACCATCGCCGTCGCTATCCAACGGCTTTTCTCCTTCATTGATTTCACCGACACCTCCCAATGGAAATTGCTGGGTATCCCGTTCATTCTGGATAATTGTCCCCTTAGTTCCCAGTGAGGTCAGTTCTTCGATCAGATAGCTATCTACCTGATCGCGGGCTGGTAAACTAGCCCCCCCATTTTCCACAATCCATGCATAAGCCTCCGCGGCACTTATTTGTTGACCTATTTTGGGGAATATGCTTGGTCTGGATGAAAGGAATACCGGATTTCCTGAACAATACTCTTCCCAGTTGGATGCGGGTATAATTTCCACTCCATTCAGCGCACCGTCTTTATCGTGATCGTAAAGATTTCCTGCAAAAAATGCACTGAAATTTTCGTTTCCACCTGTAAACGGACGGGCTGGGTTTATCGGTACCAATTGCAGTTCAAGACTCTCGTCCTCCAATCGGACTTCCTGCCAATTCACCACTGGCCCTTTAATGAAATAATTGTCTTCAATACTCGTTACGGAGAGCCCTTCCGAACCACCTCCCATATCATATGCCGTACCGTTGCCCCAGTTGTATACAACATTATTGACAAACTGGTTTAAACCTTTCACTTTCGGATTACGTGTTTTGTTGTCTATATACAAGTTACGGAACAAGGTAATACCGTTTTCTGCTGTCGTCTGCATAAGCCCTCCACACGAGTGATTCTGCAACCCTTGGCCGATGAATGAGTTTTGTATCGTGATATTTCGTGTGGTATTACTGTTGATGGAGAAGTTCTCATCACGCCCCCAAGTTGCGGATATATGATCAAAGATCATGTTTTCCCCCGAAGCAATTCCCATCGCATCCTGACCACTAGGGCCATTTCTTCCCATACGTATCCGGATATAACGGCAAATAACATTTGAAGCTCCTGAAGCAGAGATACGATTCCCATACAGCACAACGCCGTCTCCCGGCGCTGTCTGCCCCAAAATGGTGAGATCGGAACTCAGCACCAGTACACTTTGGAGGTTTATAACCCCGGCGACGTCAAACACGATGATTCTACCGGGTTGGCTAACCGCATCCCGCAACGATCCTTCCCCACTATCTTCCAACGTGGTAACGCGATAAACATCTCCTCCCCGACCTCCAGTTGCGTTGCGACCGAAGCCTTCTGCTCCCGGAAACGCAACCACTTCCCCATAGTCGGGGAAAGGCCCTTGGCTTGGTTTTGTATAAATGCGTACTCCCTCCAATTCCGTTTTGGTACAGCTGATAATCCCCAGTGCCGCAAACAGAACAAGTGCTAACGTTTTTCTAAAAAAAGGATTACTCTTCATATCGAATTATGTTTATAAGTGAATAGTCTTCTCTACTATAATTAACACAGTTGTGCTAAAAAAAAGATGCTGATCGTATATTCCAGCATGTCCAAAAATAACATAAGCCCCCTTTTTAAACGTTTAAAAATTGACCTATTCCATCTAAAAACTGATCAAAATCGGTGTGGAGGCTATTTTTAGGCGTACTATAATTTATACGATTCAATCTCGAAGACAAAAGTAGTCGATGTTTCAGCAGCTCCTCCCTGCGTAGCACCAAAAAGATAACGCGGTGTTCCCTTAACCTTGTCGAGCAATAACATGGGTCGCTCCAAACGACCAAAGCGTTTGAGATGCGCAGGAGGATCGCTTTCCTGCACGTAGCTTTTCATATCCAGGTAAGAGACCCGAGGTTCTGACCAACGGAGACCGTCCGGAGAAGACAACAACAGCCCAAACTCATGGTTATAAAATCCCATATCCCGAGCAATCAGGTAATACATCCCCGCTTCTTTCCATACAAAAGCATCTTCCAGCTGCGCATTATTCGGACGGTCCGAAAAATCGATAACCGGGTTTTCCGACACTTTTATATACGGCCCTTCGGGATGATCAGCCTTTGCCAGCCCATACTTGCGGTTTCCACGTACTGCACCCGATTGATTTTGGTATTCTGCGGTATTCCACGATTTATAAAACAACCAATATTTGCCGTCATTCCCCTCTACAAAGGCAGGATTCGTCGTACAATGATCGTCCCAAGCACCCTCCTCTCCCGGCATTAGCGCGGGACTATCCGGACGTTCCCAAGGTCCATCCAAGCTTTTTGAAGTCGCAATACCGATACGCTTGGTATCTGTTTTTCCATTCGAGTTCCCCATATAAAATAGGTAATAGGTATCCCCTACTTTTTGGATGAGGGGATTATGACAGGTTGTACTATCCCAATATCCTTCTCTCGGACTAAGCACCACGCCAAGATCTGTAAAGGGAGCATCGGGACGATCGGCCACAGCATGTGCAATTTCCGAACCCCGAATCCAGCCACTCATACCCTTCTCTTTCTTCCAGCGCGAATAGAAGATATGTACTTTGCCGTCATCGCCCCAAATCGGAGAAGAACACCAAATGTAGTAATCTGCCAGGGCAAGCGATCGACCAATAGGTTTTAAGGTAAAAGCAGGCGTATTGCTCGCGTTAAATGCATAAAGAGACGGTGTCATCATCGCACCCGACAGCAGAAAAAAGCTAGCTTTTATAAAATCTCTTCTGGAATGTCCGGCTCGTCCTCTTGTTATGTTCGTCATGGTTTATTTGTTAACGTCACCTATCTAAGTTTATCTCTCTAATATATCAAAAAGCAACCTCAACAGTGTTATGCACTGTCCTGTGTACAACAAGGTTATCTATTTAATTCCAATAACCCCATAATGAACGGACCGGTGGCTTTGGCATCATTTTCCCGGACGCGCTCGTTAACATAGTAATCGTAGCTGCCATCGCGGTAGGGATGCCCACCTAAACCCGCAACGGCATTACATTGGATAAGTGTAAGTGTACCGTCTGCTTCCTTCTTTAGCAATTTTTTTTGCATCCCTGTTAAGGTTTTCTCGGCTACGGTCTTATAAGATTGTGAGATATAACCTCTATTGGCCGCTTTTGCAAAACTGTACATAAACATGGCGTTGACAGAAGCCTCCTGATAGTTTTTCTCCTTGCCAATTTTATCCAAGACTTGCCACCATAAGCCTTCTTCATCCTGATATTTAGGCAATGTTTCAGCTAGCCCGTTGATAATGGCCACAATCTCGTCTCTTCTGGGATAATCTGTTGGAATAAAATCGAGTACATCAACCAATGCCATAAACCACCAGCCTATGCTACGACCCCAAAAATTAGGCGATTGCCCGGTCATGTTGTCGGCCCATTGCTGTTTTTTGCTTTCGTCCCAAGCGTGGTAATAAAGTCCGGTTTCGGCATCATACGTATGTTTCGCCGTGATGAGGATGTGATTGATCACGTCGTCATAATGCACACTATCATTTGTAAACCGACCATACTGCGCTATAAACGGATTAGCCATATACACGCCGTCTAACCAGATCTGGTGGGGATAAATCAGCTTATGCCAATAAGCTCCTTCGAGCGTTCGGGGATGAACTTTCAGCTGATCCATCAACCGTTCGATCGCAAGCTTATATTTTTCTTTTCCGGTCTGCTCGTAAAGGGTAAAAAGAATTTTGCCAGGATTGATATAGTCTATGTTATATGTTTCTCGTTTATAGAGATGGATATCGCCATGTTCGTTGATGATCGTATCGGCCCAAGCCTCCACATAATCGAAATACCTTTGGTCGGTGGTTTTCTCCCACATCTTGAGCATAGCCAAGCAGCCGAGTCCTTGCCCGTAGCCGAAGTACAGGCGTTTGCCATGATCAATCTGCCAAGCTTCCGGGAAGCGTTTCATTTCGGACTCGGCGAATTGCACGTATAATTTTTGCGCCTGGATTCTTGAAGATAAACCGATAAAGCACAGTAAAAAGACAAAACCCGAAAGCGCTATTTTTTTAGTTGACATATCTAAATTAGTATAGAGGGTGTTGTTGTCCGCGCAAACCTGTATTTGCGTCGATCGTGTTCGTAGAAAGTGGAAACAGCTCTACTTTGTTCTTCTCTAAGCCGCGGTAAATATTTCTTACCCAAACCTCATTGGCTGCCAGCTTATTATTAAAAAAGGCCGCCGTGGCACCATACATGTCCACGATCGTGTAGCCTTGGCGCTGCAACTCCTCCCTTTCCGTGGCTGTAGGCTCAATGGCTAACGGTATAAAGTCTAAGGCAACCGTAGGATCGTTGAAGGCCTTCGCATCGGTGATCTTATAAGCGCGGTACCGCGGAACGTCCGCGTATTTCCCAGTACGATTGGCTAAGTCAAGGACGTCCTGCTTGGTCGCGGTAAGTTTTTCGTATAATATACCCCAACGGATGAGATCCGTACGACGCCAGCCTTCAAAACCGAGTTCTAGCTTACGCTCTTGGATAATGGCATCACGGAATGCTTCGTAGGTACTTGGCGTTTCGCCAATTTGTGCACGATCGTTCTGAAAAGCACGCAAACGCACTTTCTCGTACATTTCTTTAGCCACCGGAGTCGGCCCGTTGTTCAACTCATTCTCGGCTTCAGCATACATTAACAATACATCGGCATACCGTAAATGGATCCAGTTGATGTCGCGCTGAGCTGCGGAAACACCTTCGTCCGCTTTCCAATTGACACGATACTTACCGATCATGTGGTTCGCGTAGGTGTTCATTTGGTGCGTGCTTTCCGCTGTTATAGCATAATTCGAGATGGTCACATCACGACGAACGTCACCTTCTTCAAACTCAAAATAGTATGTAGGTAATGCCGCCATTGCTGGCTGCGATTTGTTATAAAACGATTGGGTATGCGCAAAGATACCGTTCGTGTAGCCAAGCCGCGCTTCGTTACGATCGGCACCTTTTTGGCCGTATTCGAACATGGACTCTTTATTATATTTTCCGTTGACCAAGTCACGGAAGATCGTTTCATAATCGATCAACTCATTTTCTCCTCTATCGACAATGGCCTTACAGGCGTCCCGGGCGATTTCGTACAGCTCCTGAATACGCTGCGTATCCGAACGTCGGGCCAATTGTACGCTACTGGGTGCATAGCTGTCCAAGTCCCAACGGAGCGAATAGCCTGCCGCATAAAGCGCGGTACGCGCTAATAGACCGTACGCGGTGTTCTTCGATACCCGTTCTATTGGCATCCCCGACTCTCCTTTCCAAGGCAGCAGTTCGATAGCGCGTTGCAGATCTTGCACGCAACCATCTAATATCGTATCTCGGCTCACGCGGGACGAGGCGAAATCCGGCATCTCGACTACCGGAACGGTCGGATAAGGCACATCACCAAAATGACGTACGACATGCAACATGTTCATGGCTCGGATCGCATAAGCTTCGCCTAAAAGCGCATCCAACTTGTCGCGTTCTGCGTCGTCCGCACTCGCCATCAACGGAATATTTCGGATTAATACATTAGCCTGTTCAACACCGGCATACATCGTCGTATAGGTACCCGTCGGACTGATAGCGGGGCTATATACATAATTTGAAACCTGATTTTTCGAGTTCGTTTCTCCTTCGGTAGAAAAAATTTCATCATTACCCATACCAAACTGATAGAACAGTTCAGCATTAAAGGTACTGGTATAGGCGCCCAACACGGCCATTTCCACTTTGCCGACGTCCTCAAATATCGTGGAGCTATCAAAATCCTTTTCTGATGGCAGCTCCAAAAAGTCTTTACAAGCAGATGTACTGAGTAGAAGACCAGCCAATGCCATATAGATAAATTTATATTTTGTCATGATTCTTAGCTTTTAAAACGTTAAGTTAATTCCGGTTACGAAGCTCTTTATCCGCGGATAAGCCGAGTTGTCGACGCCTCGTGTTAAGATCTCATCGGTCGCCGAAACCTCAGGGTCGAATCCGGAGTAATTTGTAAACGTATGGATGTTGTTTAAGGTAATATAAAACCTCAACCGTTGGATAAATGCCTTTTTGGAGACTTCTCCCGGTAAGGTGTACCCTAACGTGATGTTGTTTATCCGTAAAAAAGAAGCGTCTTCCAGATAGTAATCCAGCGGGTCGGATATAGCGATATTATTGCCCGCATTTAAGCTCCATATCTGATCTGCTGCATGTTGATTAGGATTTAGTTCCGCCAATCGATTCAGGTCATTTGTTTCCAATCCTGTGCTGGGATCGATCAGCGTAAAGCGATCCGCCATATCGCCTAACGAGTTTTGGTTAGGCAAGTACGGGCCCATAAAGCGCTGGCTATTCATATTGAACACCTTGTTTCCGTACGCAAAGTTCAGGAACACACTAAGGTCGAACCCTTTATAAATAAACTCGTTGTTGAAGCCACCAAAAAATTTGGGCTCAGGGCTTCCCAGTTCCGTACGATCGTCCGCAGACCATACCGGATTTCCATCCGCGTCTGTTTGGCCGGCTACAGGAAGGTATTTTACGTCACCTGGTTTTACCGCGGAACGGTCTTTACCTTTAAGGGAAGCCACCCCATCTCGCAAGGTGTAGCTACCATCGCCGTTTTGCACGAAGTCGTCTGTCGTATACACGCCATCGTACTTATAGCCATAAAAAGTACTGATCGGGCCGCCTACGCTAGTATAAAAGTTGATCCTGGACTCATAATTGGTGATCATGTAATCATTGCCGCCGCTTCCGAAAAGCTGCCCCACTTTCGAGCGGTTGAACGTCATATTGAAGGCCGACCGCCATTGGAAGTTCTCGTTACGGATATTCAACGTGTTCAAGGAGAGTTCGACACCTCTATTGCGCAATGTGGCGACATTTTGGTATTGCTCGCTGTATCCCGTCGATGTGGGGATCGCGGCCTTCAATAATAAATTCTTCGACTCGTTGTTGTAAAAATCGGCAGTCAGGTTTACCCGGTTGTTCAGCAACGCCACATCTAGTCCTACATTTGCTGTTTGTGTCTTTTCCCAGACTAAAGCTGGATTACCTAACGTGTTACTCGGTTTTACACCGACGACCGTCTTATTATCTACCGCAACAACGGTCGATCCGTACAAGGTTGCATACCGTGTAGTTCCGATTCTATCATTTCCGGTCGTACCGTAGCCCACGCGCAGTTTCAACTGGTCAAAAATGCCGTTGTCTTCCATGAAGCTTTCGTTATGAATATTCCAAGCAGCGGAGGCAGAAGGAAAAGCTCCCCATTTGTTACCTTGACGGAAGGTCGATACACCATCCGCACGAACGGTAGCCGTCACTAAGTAGCGGTCGTCGTAATTATAGATTCCGCGGAAGAAACCAGACACCAAACCGTAGCGGTCAGCTTCGGATTCGCCGCGTTCTGTCCGCCCGGCTAAACTCACGTCTTTCAGACCGAAATTACTGGCTGGGAATTCAAAATACTCGTGTTTAAGACCTTGGCTTTCTTCGTACCGCACTTCATGGCCGCCCATCAAATTAATATGGTGGTTCCCTAGGTCTTTCATCCAGGACAAGGTATTCGTCCATTGCCATTCAAATCCTTCGGCATTGTTTATATCCCCATAGGGACCGCCATTGTTCTGTGCATCCCTGGTCCGTCCATCGTCCCAAAAATCGGTACGGGTTTGTCCCCACTGATAGGATCCCTGCGTACGAAACGTAAAATCATTCAAAAATTTAGCCGTCAGGCCGACGTTTACATTCGCTAAACGTGAGGCCCGTTCCCGGGTACGCGCGTCGTTCATAATAATTGGGTTGGAAATATCGTATTGCGAATCAATCAGCTGCATCTCGTCCCCAATGTCGGTGTTTAACATTTCTTCGTCAGTATAACGGACGCCACCGGTGGCAGGCTGCAAGGCCGACATTTTGAGCATACCGCCCAACGATCCGCCACCTTGTCTATTGGCATCCTGAAACAGGGAATTGAAATCCACATTCACCCCTTCAAATAATTGGTGGTCGACCTTAGCACGCACACTGTTCCGCCGGAACCCGGATTTGGCTAAAATACCGTCTTGGTTCGTGTTATTGTAAGACAGCATCAGTTTTGTCTTTTCGTTTCCACCGGAAATATTCACGTTGTGGTTTTGCAACAAGGCGCTGCCACCGAACACCTCATCTTGCCAATCAATGCCCGCACGCGTTCCATAGTCGTTATGGATCCGTGCGTAAGCACCGGAAGCAAAATCAGGATCATCGACATCTCCCCCGTACATATCAGCAAACCTGGACGCGTTACCAGCAAGTGTCTGGAATTCGTATTGATATTTCACATAATCTTCTACGCCCAGCAGATCGAGCTTTCTGCTCAACCGTTCAAAACTCAGATAGGCATTATAATCAACCGCGGTACGGCCGGATTTTGCAGATTTCGTCGTAATCAATACCACCCCATTCGCTCCGCGCGCACCATAAATGGCTGTTGCGGAAGCATCTTTTAAGATATCAATGTTTTCAATATCATTGATATCGATTTTCATTAAGGCATCTTCCATCACGAATCCGTCAACGACATACAACGGCGTCGTTGAACCGGTGATGGATGTTCCGCCCCGTACGGTAATATTGACATCAGCTCCGGGAGCACCGCTTTGTGTGACGACGTTCACACCAGCGACCTTACCGGTCAATGCTTGCGCTGCCGTGGTCACCGGCACTTGACGAATATCGTCACCTTTTACCGAGCCTACCGCACCGGTGAGATCTCTTTTCCGAGCTGTTCCGTAACCGATCACCACGACCTCGTCCAGATCGTTGTTAGCGGCCATCAGCAAGACGGTAATCGGGTTTCGACTGCTTACGGTCACCTCTTCCGGCGTATATCCCACGTAGCTTATCTGTAATACGTCGCCCACATCAAGCGATAGTGAAAAAGTACCATCTTCATCTGTTAACGTACTTGCATTTTTTCCTTTGACCTGCGCACTGGCCCCACTTATCGCTTGGTTATTTGCGTCAGTCACTCTCCCGGATAAGGAAAATTCTTGTGCCTTAACCAACGAAACCATAGCAAAAAAGAGTAATAGGCACACCACTCCCCCCTTTACGTTTTGTCTAACAGTTAGCATCATAAATGTTTCAGTTTATAGTTACTTCCTGTCAAAAGTAGGGACCAGTGCGCGTTTTACACTTTCAAAAATTGACGTATTTTATCTAAAAATTGACAAAACAACTAAATAGCAGGAGGCTATCCCCTATTTCAATGGATACTTTACAAACCAGTTTTGTTCGTTCATCAAATGACCTCTAACCTGCTGCTTTTGTCCATCTGGATATTTTGCAGAAACGATATCGGCTAAGATAGCTGGATCATTCCATCGCTTGGCAATACGCATCAATGCAAAATAAGCTTTTGCTTCGCCAGCACTTTCCATCAGCGTTTCTTCTGCTACTAAGCGGTCCAGGGCCTCCATATATTCCAGCTTTTCCGCTTCGGTATCAATATCATCTTTAGACAAGCCTTGCGGATAAACCGGACCGAGATTGACTCGACGACGGATACCCCAATTCCGTTTTAATTCAGCATTCATCACTTCATCATCAAAAGGCGCTTGTAGATTTCCCACATTACGAATGAGGTATTGCTCGATACCATCATTCAATAGAGCCTCTGCTTGGCTGAATTTCCCTAGGTTGTTCAGCGCTTCGATAAGGAAAAAATGGACATCCGAATCGCGATAGATGACGATATGCACATTGTTTTTATAAATTTCCGAAGCACTCTCCCGATCTCTGGAGAATTTACGGATTACCCACTGTCCATTCTGGAAAAAATAGGTATAATTCTCTCCGCGATATTGATCACCTAAGGTATGTCCGTCATAGCGTAACTGGGACGCATGCCGTTGCATGGCTACTTCCGTAGGCTTTAAATAGTAGAGCGATGGCTCCTGGTTGGAAAAAAAGCTGATCAAGCGATTCGTTTGGTTTCTTTCAAAATCGTACGGTACGATATTGATAAGCACACGGGTTTTCGTAACAGGATCCCGCGTAAAGACCTGTATCCATTCGCCATTATAATCTTGGTTATCTACTTTATAACGCCGTCCACCGTTGTCGTATATAAACGGAATACCGATGTCCACGACACGTTGATATTCTTTGTTCCAAAGATACAGCTCCATGCGTAGGGGCGCTGGTGACGGACAGATCATGTTCCACACCAAATCTTGCTCGTTGGCTGGTACGCCGGGATATAAAATATTGCCCCAGTTGGTTTCATACAAACCATTTACGCCGTCCACGCCGCTTTCCATCAAGGAGATCAAGCGTGGAATCAATTCATCGAAACCGATCACGGGAATCTCACCGATCTTGTCCAGATTGAGATCTGGATCATCGAAGTACGCTACTTGTCCATAAAGTTTTCCCAGCGTCAGATACGTCCAAACCTTAAAACGGATAGTCCCGGATATTAGAGCTTGGTAGTGCGCCTCCTCAATGGCGGTGGGGTTATTTGTTCTGTACGCGATAATCTTACTCAAGTAAGCATTTGCGTTAACGATCAAATCGTAATAAGGCCGTGGGTTAGCAAAGCTATTACCGGGTTTTTCTTTAAAATTGTAAAGATCCCAAAGATCTTGTGGGGCATTTACAGTGGGCTCAAGCAAATCCGTACGCAGGTCACTCAGAAACACGGTCTGATCCGCGATGGCCTGCATCTTGGAGGCCACCCCCATATAGCCCGAGTAAAGTTCATTAGATTCCTTTACATAATCTTTATCCAATAAAATATCGTTCGTATCCACTTCAAAATAATCGGAACAGCTCCCAAAGGTAAGGGCCATCGTGGCAATTCCACATACGAAAAAAGTCTTTCTCATACTCATATTGTTCATTACAGCTTAATGTTAACACCTAATTTAAATGTACGTGGCAACGGAATTTTCCCATAGTCTGCTCCCATATAGCTAATCGAATTGCTATAAGCCGTCACGGGATCCAACCCTAGGTAATCGGTCCATGTAAAGAGGTTTTCGCCGGCGATATACCACTCCGAGTTAGAAAGTACATTCAGCCGGTGTTGTCCGAATTTATAAGACAGCGTGATATTTTCTATCCGAAGGAACGAAGCGTCTTCTATCCAACGGCTAGAAAAACGCGCATTTTCCATCGGATCGCCGTAAGCTGCTTGGGGAATGTTGGTCTGTTGTCCGTCCGTTTGCCAGCGGCGTAGTGTCGCCTCCGATTGATTCGCATAACTGTCCATACGCTCCAAACCGCGACGCAAACCGTTGTACATGCGGTTTCCTTTGCTGAAACTGAGCAACCCTTGCAGGTGGATATTTTTGTACCGGATCGCCAGTGAGGTCCCTCCGAAAAGATTTGGCAAGCTATTGCCAAGCAGTTCTTGGTCTTCTGTGTCAATTACACCGTCGCTATTGGTATCGTTAAAACGGGCATCTCCCGCACCAAAAGAACGATTTTTGTAGTCTTGGAGACCCAAAGCGTTTGCCTCCGCCTCGCTGGAAATAACACCTAGAAAACGAGCGCCATAATAAGAGAAGGGGGATTCGCCCACGCGGTTAATGCGCGTGACGCCATCGGCTTGCTGATGTAGCATGTCCACACCGCCGACTAGGCTTTTTACTTTGCTATTCAGCGTGGATAGGTTACCGCGCCATGTAAGCGACCAGTTGCGATTATCGATTACTGCGACATTCATATCCACTTCCAGTCCTTGGTTATGTATCGCTCCACCATTCATATAAATCCGGTCGATCCCACCGATCGGAGAGACCGGGAATGCATTCAACAAGTTACTTGCTCGGTTAAAATAATAGCCTACATTCACATTCAGCCGTTGATTAATACCGGAGAAAATCAAATTGGCCTGCCAGTTTTCATTGTCTTCCCAACGGATCCCTTGGTTGGGAATATTCCCTACCACAATTCCCGCTAGCTGCCGGTATAGCTGGCTTCCATAGTACGCTTGTCCAATCTTCGACGAAAAACGGCTATTCCCCGTTTTGGCGTACCCAATCTTAAATACCAAGTTGTCTATGCTGTTGATGTCTTTTAAAAGTGCCGTGTTCGACAAGAGTAGAGATAAGTCGGCCGCGGGAAAAATACCAAAACGATCCGCGTTTACGCCGGACACAGAGGTACCATCGACACTCAGGCTGACGTCTAGTTTGGCGAGACTACGCCAGTTATATTGAGTATACCCATACACATTCATCCAGTTCCATTGTTCGTTGTATCCCCAAAACAAGCGGCCGGCGTTATTTACATAATTTAGGGTCCGGTAAAAATCTGAGCTCGTATTTCTTCCGGTTCCGGCATCATATTCTTGCGAAGTCAACAGGCCTTGTACACCCCCACCGAAAAAAGCTTCATCGCGATTCCAGTTCTTGTGATACGTTCCGTAGACGTTCCAGGAAATGTTAGATGCTTGTCCGGCTCCTGCTCTCGCGGTATTCAACGCTATCCCGCCCTCTAGCGGTAAGATCGTACCGCTAGACAATCCCGGGATGAAAGCGTTCTGCCGGGTATAGTTGGAGAAGAGACCCAAAACAGCGTTCAGCCGAAAACGATCGGTCGCTTGATAGCCTAAGTTGGCCTGCACGAATACATCGTAGATATCCGACTTAAAATCCGCCGTTTGCAAAAGTGCGAGCGGATTAGATACACCAAATTGACCGACGCCGTCGAGCTCCGGCAGGACATTATTATCCACGTCTTTTTGAAAGGGACTTAGAATCGGCGCCCGGTAAAGTGCCGACACTAATGGACTCGTTGCGGGTAGGATACCCTGCTCTTGCATGTTGGAGGTGCTATACGTAAGTGCAGTGATCGCTTTTAAATCGAACTTGCCGCCCAGATTAATGCTAGAGTTCAGACGGGTGCTGTAACGCGTAGTCGCTGTTTGATCTAGTGTACCCTGCTGGCTCAGTACACCCAAAGATAGATCGTATTTCGCCACCGCATCACCTCCTTTGATACGCAGATGGTTATCGGTAACAAACGCATTCCTATAGATGACATCCTGCCAATCCGTCGCATTGTTATAGCGGAAATTATAATAGTAATTCGGATCGTCACGGAGGAAAGGAAATCTCGTCAGTAAGTCGCCCATATCTTCGTATTGGGTCATTCCTACGATTCCTAATAAGCTTTTATAGTCACTACCCCCTAATAGCGGAATCGTATTGTAATTATGTGCGACTCCGTAATTTCCTTTAAATTCTACCACAGTTTCTAGATCATCCGACGAGGAAGTTTCCAGCAATAGGACGCCATTGGAACCTAGGGATCCGTACCGTGCTGTTTCGGCTCCTTTTAATAAACGGATATGTTTTATGTCCTGTAAGGCAAATGGTGCAAACATCCCCCGGGAATATCCGCCTATGATGGGCGAATTCCCTAGATCCGGTAAATAAGGTATCCCATCGACAACAATCAAGGGCGTGTTATCCGCGTCGAACGAGCGCACACCTCGGAAATTTAACATTCCCCCCTCGGTGACCATACCGCTTTTGTTCAACACCCGCAAACCTGGCATCTCCCCTGTCAGCACCTGTTCGATATCCGCGGCACCGGCGCGGTAGTCATTGTCTGATAGCACACTGCTGTTTTTATCGGAAAACGTACCTTCTACGACATTGACGTAATTCGTTCTACCTTCGCCAATCAACGTTATCTCGAACGTAGTACGTCCCAATATTTCGACATGTGATTCATAATAGCCGGGGCTCCAAACGCGAATGGTGGTAGCACCATCCTCTACGTCCTTTAAGATAAAAGATCCATCTTTTTTCGTGCGGATATTGGACGTGGTGTTGAGCACGGTCACGACCGCATCCGGCACCGGACTCTTGTCGTAATTGCTCACTACTTTCCCGGTAATCGTGGTTTGTGCAAATGCCGGAACGCTCCCACATACCAATACGGTAAACAATAGCGGGAGCCACATCCTCCTCTTCGTTATATTCGTCATATATTCAGCTAATATTCGGTTCATTAATAGTTATTTTGTGTCGGGATCAGTGCCCAGTGGTACGGTTCTACACGTTCTACAGTTCCTTTACCCAACCCCGCAAACTCTATTTTTATTTTAAATGATGTAACATCGGTTCCTTCGATAATTATCGGTCCAACTAATCCCCCCCAGCCATTGTATTTTGTACCCGACACCGTATTCGTCGCCCGGTCATAATTCCAAGGTGTCGCAGGTTCCACGTTGAGGTTTAGCGCCACTGGCGTGTCGTTCACATATATGTTCACAAAAGGATGATTTTTCGCCAAAAATCCCATATACAGGTTATACTCACCAGGAGGTACTTCTACGGTCTTATATCCTGTCGATCCGTCTTCGTTTCGTTCTAACATTATTGGTGTATATTCGATCGAAGCTAACTGACCGTCATCAAGCTCACCTTCAAACATCAATGTACGGTAGGTTAACTCTACGCCAATGGTAGGGAAGGAAACTTTATCTCTGTCTTTCGGTTCTATATTCTTGACATTATTCAATTTAAATAATGCATCCTTTTCATCGTCCGGCACGAATTCCCAGTAATGAAACAGCTGCTTAATCATATCGATATGGACATTATTCGGTATTTTGAGGTGGGTCACTTCATAAATCCGTCCATTACTCATTCGTTTAAAAGCGGCATCGACTTTCTGAATACTTGGTTTCCATAACCTTCCAAAAGCAGAGGTCATGTCTCCTTCCATCACATTATCCACTATACTATTATAAAAAATGGCCTCTTTGATCCACGTGTATGCTTTCAACGAATCCGTATACAAAAAGTCTTTTCCAAATTGATCGTACAATATACCCAAATTATCAAAGCACTTTTCTACCACTTGATTACTTGGTAGAAACATGGTTACATTCGAAAATTCGGATCGGATATTGACACGTTCAAATATTGGGTTTGTGATGACGTACACCGAGTCGTAAAGTGTATTACCAGTGGGGTCTACACCGATGGGGATACTATTTTCAAGATCGAAAATGGTGTCGTTCATCGCGAGGATGGTATCCCGGATGATCGAATAATCATTGCCCAGCGACTCTATATATTCATAGATACTTAAGTCGGGGGTCAGTAACTGGTCAATTTCATGCACAACACCGTTCTGACAAATCTGGTTCCCTTTCACGACAGTTGCGTCACCGATACGGATAGCCGGCCCTTCTTTGTCGATGGATAAATACTTTCCATTGAAGGTCATGACACGCAATCCGCTCTTAAGCTTGGTGTTGTCATACATTAAACTGTTGATATGATAGCGAAGGATAAACTTCGTATCCTCGCCCAAATCTTCCAGTGCGCTCATTTTTTCGTTAGAAACGGCCCAAACGGTCAGGTTCTGGTCGCGCTTCAATTCCTCTGCCAAATCATATTCTTCCAACTTGGCTACGAAGTCCGAATACTGTGGCTGTGATTTCAAATAGTCCAGCAGATTCAGTGGCGACACGGTTCCTTCTTCTTTCCCATAGTGGGTGTCCCAGTTTTTGTTGCAACCGGCAAGTATGGTCACTAAACATACTGCCGCATAAAGTATCTGTTTCATAACAATGAGGTTTAAATTATTCTACGGGATCAAATTGCAGGTAATCCATTGTAATCAGACGGCCATCTAACGATAATATCCGTAAGGTATGATCTGTTGTTTCCGTAAATTCTACCGTACCCATCGCCTGGGTTAAATTTCGCTCTTCCCGGGAGTTCGATATCACTAGACGGGCGTGGATCATCTCATGATCCAAGATAAATGCCGCAATTCCCGTATGCGTCGAATGCTTGGGACTCGGCCAGACAAAGGACACCTTGTATTTCCCTTTTACGATGGTCGGCCCTTTAAATTCAATCCAGCCAGACTCGCCTAATTCAGCACGAAGATGATCGTGGTTCAACAGGGCATACCAATTCCCCTCCGACGGTCTATTATTCCGATAGGTGACTACATTTTGTTTGTATTCAGGCCGTGCAGACCACGTGATATTCGTTAGTTCATTAGCCGTGAATGTTTTGTTATACTGTGATCCTAAGTTGTCATTCCGGTACTGACTCACATTGGCTTCTATATCGGGATAATCGGTCAATTCCCAAATCACCTGCACCTGTTCCGGCAAAAACAACGGCATCCAGTTGTCCACCTCATGAATAACGCCATTTTTACAGGCGATATTGGTTTCTACAAGCGCGATCGATTCTTGTGTTTCCTCATTCTTATTAAGTACCAATCCTACGCCACTTTCAGATACTTTTAGCAACTCATTTGGTGCCATCGTTTGTAGGTTCATTTTGGTTATGCCTTCGGGGAATTGGCCCAGATCGGCATACGATCGCTGTTGATCCAATAAGTGGTATGAAACGTATTTATTCAATGGGTTTTCCGGGCTTGTATAATCACTACTAGCGGGTACCTCGAGCCGCTCCAATAGATCTGGTAGGCCATGAATACCTTCTTTGCTATAAGTCTCATTACTGACAACAAAGGCGGTGTATTTAAACCTTTGCTGAATAGGATTTCCCAAAGGGTCGGTCGTCTCCGTATAAACCGTCGCTAGCTTTTCCTTGTATCCGGTCAGATCTACCAGCGCCTTGAACAGGCTCCAATCTTGCTGTGCTTGCAACCGGTCATAAACGGTCTCCACCAACGGAACCAACACGTCATCAATACTATGGATGATACCGTTCGTCGCTTTAATATCATAACTGTTGAATCTCGACACGCCATTCAGATAAACGGCTTCTAATCCTCCATTTCTAAATTCAACAAACAGGTTATCGTCCGTCGCATTGAGTTCGTTAATGGCGCCACTTTGAAACTGCGCAAATTCTACTTTTACATTCGGAATTAAATGGTATCGAACTAAGTAAGCAGCCTGTTCCTCAGACATTTCTGATACCGCACCTAAGTTTGTTGCTTTTAGATAACGTTCCACACCTTCGTTAACCGGAGCGAAGTGCGTATATATGGCGTCGAGATTTAGTGTATTGTATAAGTTTGCTTTTTGCAGTATCTCTACCCAAAGGCTGTATTTGTCTTCGTTATTTTTCAGGTAAAGAGCGATTGGTGTCTCTTCATACGCCGTATAAGTATTGTTTTCGAAAGCATCCTTACAGGAACTCGCCAAGGTGAGCATCCAACCCAGAAAGATCAGGAACCGCCAGCTCCAAATTTGTTTTTTTGTGTTCATCTCTCTTAATTTAAGTGTTCATAATAGGGGTTCTGTACTAAAAGCCTATTGAAGCGTAATTCATCTATGTGGATCGGCAGGTAGTGTGCATTTTCATTCATCAGCTGTGCTCGAATCACCGGTGTAGAGGCTCCGGGGTTACCTGCAAGTACCTGCTCAATAAAATATTCTTTGTATTTATAGTTGTCTCGCTGGGCGATACGCAATAGATCAAACCAACGCTTCCCCTCTGCTAAAAACTCTTTTGCTCTTTCTTTGAGCAATGCATCCAATAATTGTAACTCCGTAGTTCCTGCATCCAATGGGCGGGATATCGCCGCTCTGGCACGGACGGCAGTGATAAGCTCTATCGCAGCCTGGTAAGAGCTTTCACCTTTCATGATTAGGGCCTCGGCCTTCATGAGATAAATGTCTGCCATCCGGTACACAATCCAGTTTTGGTCGCTAAACGAGCGCGGTATTCCGGTACCTGCTTCCGCACCGAGATATTTCCATATTTTCAAATCGGTGGCATAAGAAGCCCCTAGCGCACGTATATCTTCCGTATCTTCCGCATATAATGACAGGGCATAATTCGAGATAATCCAGTTATACGACGCGCCAAACATATTCATCAAATCGTTATTCTGCGCCTTGGCGTTATCAAACTGTATCTCAAAAATCCCTTCGTTGGTGTTGCCTTCACTAAAGATAGTGAACCAGTTATTGGTGGTATTTACTCTTCCCTGAATCAATCCCACTCGTCCGGACTCCATCACGGCGTTACAAGATATGATTGCTTTATCATATTCCCCCATCCATAAGTAGACGTCAGCCAATGTGGCGTGGATCGCCCATTTCGTGGCACGTCCTTTTGTTTCCCATACCGTTGGCCATATTTCTTTGCTGTTGGCTAAAGCGGTTGTTAAATCGTGTTCAATCTGTAACATGATCTGTTCCTTGGAGGATTTTGCGACCTCATAGGCTGCGTGGTCGTCCATATAAGGTTCGAGAAGGAGCGGTGCTTCCCCAAACGTGCGTACAATGTAGAAATAACTCAACGCCCGGAGGAAATACGCCTCTGATAGATAAGACTGCATGACGGCTTGGTTAAACGAGGGATCTCTGTCCACCACATCCGGAGCGTATTTCAATACCATATTGGCGTAATTGATAATCTGATAAAAATTGCTCCACTTTACCAATTTATTCGATGGAAGGATAGACAAGCCTTTCAGCCGTATCAAGTCCATATCCACAACAAGACCTGCTACACTCAATGTATTGCCACGTCCGTCCCCGAAAATCAGCATATCTTTTACCGCTTTCTGAAGTCCAACATAAGCAGCTCCCAAAACCGCTTCCGCTTCTTCTTTATTTGCCCAATAATCGTCAGTAACCTGCTGGTTTTCTGGCTTTAATTCCAACCATTTCTGACAGGAACCGCTTATAAACAGTACCGTGATCATTAGGAAGCTATACCATACTTTCATAATTTTTCTCTATTAAAAATTTACATTTACCCCCAACGCAAACCGCCGTGGCCGTGGGGTATTGGCATTATCTTGGCTTAACATATACACATCGCTGGAAAGCGATACTTCCGGGTCTTGACCCGAATATTTTGTCCAGGTGTAGACATCTTGTAGGGTCGCAAATACGTCAAAACGGGTAACTCCGAAGCGTTCGATGAGCGACTTAGGCAACGAATAACGTAGCGAAACCATCTTCAACCGCACGAATGATGCATCTTCGACAAAACGATCTGATCCGAGATAGTTATAGCCTTCGCCATACAGCGCCCTCGGAATCATACTAGCATCACCTTCGTTCCGCCATCTTCCCAATACGGCGGTGCTCTGATTACTTGTTCCGCGCATATTCTCTGTACCCATCCGAACTTTGTTCACCACTTTCTGTCCGAATCGGCCGTGAAAAAAGGTACTCAAACGGAACCCTTTATAATGGATATCAACTCCTCCACCCGCCGTAAAGAGCGGCATAGCATTTCCCAAGTAGACAATATCATACTGATTGATAACCCCATTTCCATCGATATCCTGATACTTGGCATCGCCAGCAAATACCCGGCGATCTCCATTCCGTGTGAAAACGGCTTCTCCATCGAGATCCCGAATAACTTCGCCGTTCAGATCCCGAGCATAGGTTTCTTCTAAATTTTGATACACGCCTTGGTATCGATAGCCGTAGAATGAACCTAAGGGATTTCCTTCTACAATTTTGTGAGCGTAATTTTCGTTGTCAAAATCATAGCGTTCAAATTCCATATTATCCGGCAATTCCAGCACGGTATTTCTATTTCTGGAAATATTCAAATGGCTAAAAGTCAGGCCAAAGTCTTTACTACGAACGGCATCAACATTTACGATCAACTCCCATCCTTTATTTTCCATTTTGCCGGAGTTGTAGAAGCTCATTTCTGTGAATCCGGTAGAGGACGGCAGTTTTACATCTTTCTGCAGTAAGTCAGTGGTCACGCGGTTATAAATTTCCCCGGTAATGGTCAATCTGTTTTTAAAGAAGGCCAGATCAACGCCGAAGTCGGTTTGTGTAACCGTTTCCCATTTGAGGTTGTCGAGCTGCATAGATACCGGCCTAATCGCTGCCATATCCCCATAACCGGGGGTAATCGGCTCAAATACGCCCAAATAGGTGTAATTACCTCGCGGTGAGTTACCGGTTTTACCCCAGCTATAACGTAGCTTGATCATATCGGCGATGCCCAATTTCTTGATGAACTCTTCGTCTCCAAGATGATAAGCCACCCCCAGGGCTGGGAATCCCTTCCAGCGATGCTGCGCAGAAACTGCTGTACTGGCTTCCCAGCGATAAGTTCCATTAATCAAATACTTATTTTTAAATCCATAGTGCAAACTCGATATCACACCGATATCTCTTCCCATCGAGTTTCCAGATCCCATCTTTGCAACTGCTCCGCCCGACGTAGGGTCACTCAATGAGGAAGATGCGTTTCCGGAAGTCTCGCTGGCATAGCTAAAGTTTCTTGACTCTCGCGTTTGCACCAAGGCCGCACCTACGATACTGTGATTCTCCTGAAAGGTTTTGTTGTATATAAATTTATTTTCTGTCGAAATGTATAAATTATCGGTTAGCGCATCTGTACTTCTGTTGAAGAATGGGTCTGTCCAGATCACTCCGGTCACGGATTGCGGCAAATACTTTTTATTCTTGGTGGAACGGGTGTCAAAGCCTACTGTACCGGTATATTGTAGTTCAGGAAGGATCTGGTACTGTGCTCTAAAAATAACACGTGCCTGCTCGCCAGACGTTTTGTTAACCGATTCATTGACCATGGCTACCGGATTGTACATACTTTCTTTCTCATCCCCGATAAAACTTCCTTGGAAATTAAGGCGCGGTGTAAAATACTCGTCGGTATAATTACCGTATGCATCCATAAAATACGGGCTCATGTTTGGCATCTTGGTCATCGCCATGCCCCGCGGTGTCTGAATCTTACCCGTCCAGAAATTGTCTCGGTTACTCAATGAATACGACATATCCGCATTGATATTGAATTTGTTCGAAAACTTATAATTCACGCTTACCAGGGAATTGTAACGGTTTAATCCCGTGCCTTTTGTCGTTCCAACATCGTTCAGATATCCCAAGGATATGCGGTAAGTAGCCTTATCTCCTCCGCCACTGATCGACAAGGAATTGTCGACAAAATGCCCGATCTGGGTAACTTGATCCATCCAATTGGTATTTTGGTTGTACTCTTTAAAATAAATCCATGACGGATCGTAATTGATTTCCTGCGTATTATACAGCAATGAGAGGTAAGAAAATGCTTGCTGATACCCCAAGTCGTTTACGGAATTCCAAATCGCATCCTGTATCATGGCGACGTATTGTCCGCCATCCAACATCGGAATGGTTTCTGCCTCTCGTTTGACATCGACTTTACTGGAAAAGGCAAATTGAGTTTTACCCTGACGGCCTTTTTTCGTTTTAAAGAGTAGAACTCCATTCGCACCACGAGATCCCCATATAGCTGTTGCCGCAGCATCTTTCAATACTTCGATCGATTCGATATCCATCGGCGAAATGTTAATCAACGCGCCGAAATCCTCGTCGTTGGCCGTTGAGAAATTAAAATCACTGGAAATCTCCGTGGGATAAGGTACCCCGTCCACAACAATCAAAGGTTCTGAATTCCCGTTGAGCGACGAGGTTCCACGGATGCGGATCGAGCTACGCGCTCCGGGATCTGCACTGGAAATGATGTCTACGTTGGCTAAGCGACCTTGCAGCCCGCTTTCAATAGAAGCAAAGGGCATGGTTTCCAATGCTTTCATATCAATACTCTCGGTCGCAGATACTTGGTTGCGGTAAGAGATGCCCATCGCGTTGCGTTGCTGATCCCCTGCTCCGGTCACCACTACTTCTTCAATCGACTTATCGTCTACTTGCAGCGTCACATTAATTTCGGCTTGTCCTGTATAGGGAATACGTTGTGATATGTAACCTATACAAGCTACGACTATCGTCAAATCATTCTCAACGGGCACTTCGACACTGTACTGTCCTTGGGCATCTGTAGAAGCCCCACGTAAGTTTCTATTTTCCTTGTTTTCCACAAAGATTGAAGCTCCCTGTAGCGCTTCATTTCCTTGGCCCCTTATATTTCCCGTCAATACACGGGAAGACTGCGCCACGACGAAAGAAATAACGCCGAAACATGTTATTAAGGTTAATATATATCGCCTCATTTATTTTTTTTTAAATGCTAAACCTAAAATTCAATCCGTTATTGTTTTAACAACTTGTTTATCCGGTAAACAGCGCCATCACTAAATACCTGCGGGAAATCCCCTAAGACGGGAATAATCGTTCCGTCTGAATCAATTAGTTCAAGCTTTGTCCCCCGGTCGGCCAAGCTAATTTGCCGATACCCAGTTGTTCCAAGTCGCTGTGCGGTATCCCAGGTTCCTTGTATTCCGAGTCCCGCAAATGGATAATCACCTAAAGCGTTGTCCGGAACAGTTACAAAATATGATTTTACATAAGCTGCGAGCTCTGCCTTTTCGGTCGGGATTGTCCCGTCATTCAGTCCCGCCAATACCGTCGCGTTATCGGGCGCAAAAAGCAAAAAGCGGTTTCCGAACAGGAAGGATAACGAGTTTCCCACTTCCATTAATCCGGCCCGGGCGAGCAATTTGGAGAACTCCGCATACGGATGCAATACGTTAGCCGAAGATTCCGCACCGATCAGGGTAAACTTAATACTTCGGGTTTCTGCACTCATGGCTACCTGTGTTTCCATACTTGCGCCGTTATACCACGTGCCTGGGATAAATTCTGCCGCTGTATCTTCCAGACCGTTATACGTCGATGTCGAGTGAACTTTGCCATCGATAATATAGACATAGTTAAATGGGTTGCGAGTACGGTATACCTGTTTCCCCTGCAGGGATGTTATTTTTCCATATACAATATGGTCAGAAACAAAATTCGCCATCTGATTTTCGGACAATGGCACCAGCACGCCATCCGAATTCTCGACGAGAATGTTCTCATCGCCAAACACAGCTGGGTGCCCCTCCGTCCAGAACAGTTGGCTATCACCAATAAACGTTTCTAGAAGAACCTCGTTGTTCGGGATGAAAAGGGTAAAGTCGATATCTCTGCTTGCCAAGGTTTGATATAGGCCGGATTTAAACAGCATATACATGAAAATCCGGTAGTCTGGGTTTCGGAATGCGGCTCCGGTGACACTATTGAACATGTCTGGAACCAGTACTTTATCCAAGCCGTAGAACGCACCATTAGAAGTAATTGCCTTTTGTTTTACATCGCTACTCGGACTAAACACGATCGGGGTTCCAAAGGCTGTTTTGATATCTGGGTTCTTCCCGATTTCAGACGGAAACACCACATTGCCTTCGTATACATGATTATACAAAACCAACAACAGAGGTAGTAGATCCACTTGGTCTAAGGAAGCGTAATGTGCAGATAGGTACGTATTAAAAAAACTTTGAAAGGCTTGGTTACTAGGCGCAAATACATTAAACCCTCTATAGGTTAGGCCAGCCAAATCGAAATAGGCTACTGCATCGGATAAGCCGTAGGTAGTCCATTCCGATGCAATGGACGGCAGTAAGCCGTGGGACACGTTATAAAGCGAATCGCCTGCCATCCCGTAGTCGCGACTTGTTTCCTCATCATAGGTGAAGGTGCGGTATCTATCATATACGGTTAAAAAGTCTGCATATTCGGGTAACTCTGCTATGGTAGCGTGTATAGTTTTCAAAGGTTTCAAAACTTCGTCGACAATGTAGATGTACCCGTTATCGGTTGGAATGGCATATTCCGCCACTCGGGCATTGGCTACGTTAAAGCCGCCGTCTCCCTGCCATGTTCCGGCACCAAAGAAATATTCATAATTGCTCGCGGCATCAATTCCTTTTGTCTGGAAATGTGTCTGGGACAAAACCGGTAAAAAACGGTCTTTATTGAATACCTTCCGTTGCCTTCCCGTAATGGGATCTAATTCAACGCTAATAGAATCTGAACTTCGCGTACGGTGTTTATAGTAAAGACCTGCCATATTGAGCTCTCTTGCTTCGCTACCATTCGGTTGATAATTGATCAACATGTCTCGGCTATAGGCGTAATAGACCAAATGATAGCCAATCAGCTTTTTCAATTCTTGTAGTGGAACTTGGGCTACGGAAGACCAATTGTTTTCAGCCAGATATCGCTGGAACGCTTCGTCGGACGGAGCAAAAACGGTGGCGATGGTTTTTCCATCGAGGACTTCTTTGAATCCTGCACGTTCTGCGGCTTCCAAAAACAGGGTAAACTGCCCCCTATCCTCTAAAACTTCCCAGCTATTACCCTTAAGCCAATCCGGACGCTCGTAATGCGAGACCAGTTCCTTTTTAGAACAAGCTGCAAAACAAGCCATAAACACACTCACCGTGTATAATAACAGTTTCTTCATGAATGATTTGGTTTATTACGTTGTTAGTTATTATTTACTTTTTACTTTAGTCTATCTTATTCTTCTGCAAGACGATGGAGATAGACTTCTATATTCAAATATCCCTTATATTCCGCATGCTTACTCCTTTTCAGCGCATCGCTCGGATCATTCTTATCCAAGCCTAACTCCTCTTCCCAACGATCCGGTATACCGTCTTCGTCGGTATCAACCAATGGCTGCCCAGCTGATAAAGTACCAAGTCCTCCATTACTTAATGGCAGGTCGGCTTCATCATATACGTAACTTCCGGATTCACCTAGGCTTTTGAGTTCCTGAATCAAGAGCTCATCTACCTGATCTCGTTTCGGCCGTGTTGCGCCAACTTGATTAATCAGATAAGAAACTACTTCTTGTGCTTGCAACGCCGGCGATACGGAGGGGTAATCGGCATAATCGGCCTTTGTTTTAAAATTTTTCAACGCCAACCCTGGGTACCATTGCTCATTCTCTTCTATCAACACGCCATCTAATATCCCATTTTGGTTGTTATCGTAATAATTGCCCGTTTGATACAGGTTAAAATTCTCGTTCCCTCTCGAAAACGGACTTTGCTTGTTTTTTGGTGTGGCAGGGCCACCAATAAAATAGTTATTGAGGATAAGTGCGTTCGAGATCATTGCAGAACCCCCACCTAAAATATAAGCGTCTGCTGACAGTTTGTGTTCTTCCTGCGTCTTATTGGCGTTGCCAAAATTATACACCACATTATTCACAAACTCGTTGATACCTTTAACTTTAGGGTTACGGGTTTTATTACTGATATAAAGCGATTTTAATATGGACACCTTTCCGCCTGTTTGCATCAGCCCGCCCGCAGAATGATTATACCGATGCAGCCCTTGAGCAATGATACAGTTTTGGAGGGTTATACTATCCGGTTCCAATCCTTTCTTGTCCCAGCTGATAGAAAAAACTTCATCTAACCCCCATGAAAACGACATGTGATCCAAGATTATATTTTTACCGTTTGCGATGCCGGACGCATCCTCATTTTTTCCTGCACCTGCGTTAGCACCCAAGCGGATCCGTAAGAAACGCGCAATGGTTTCGTTTGATCCAGAGAAGGACACTTTACGTCCATAGAGTACGACACCATCTCCAGGAGCGGTATGTCCTGCAATCGTGGTATACGGTGCAATCGTTATATTACTTTTTAAATGGATTACACCAGCTACCCGAAAAACCACAAAGCGTCCGGGCTGGCTCACAGCATCACGAAAAGAACCAGGTCCTGCATCTTCAAGGGTTGTTACCGCATAGACTTCTGGCGTCGTGTATCCTCTTGCTCCTTGTGCAAAACGTCCAAAACCTTCTGCTCCGGGAAACGATGGCAATTGTTGTGCCCGCAACACGGAACTTAGGGTGAATAAGACCCCGATAAATAATCCTCCGATTAGGTTCAAATCTCTCCTCATCTTAGTTAGTTTAAGACAGGCTTAAAAAAGCCCCTATTTTAATGTTTATACGTTGGTGTTTAGTTATTACATCCGTTTATCTCGAAACGATGTAGGTGTTACTTCACATAGTCAAATGTAGGGCACGCCTATTTTTTAGGTATTTAAAAATTGACGAAATACATTTAAAAATTGACAAAGCGCTTTTTTTAAACGATTTAACCAAAAAATGCTCGGAAAGCGTTGGTGTATTATGAAACGACACACCAACAATCATCCCTTGTTTTTCAGATATTCAGATGGGGAAACCTGGTACATCTCTTTAAAGCAAGTACTGAAATAACCCGAACTGTTGAACCCCACTTTGTAGGCAACTTCCGTCACCGTAAGCTCACCGGTATCCAGCAACTGCTTGGCTCGTTTCAATCTAATGTCCCTAATAAACTCTACCGGAGACATATTTGTTAAGCTTTTCAGCTTTTTATAGAACGTGGTTCTTCCCATCGCCATCGCATTTACAGCCACCTCAATGTTAAACGAAGTATCAGCCATCTCGTTTTCAATGATTTGGATAACCTCTCGCAAAAAAGCTTCGTCTTTAGACGTGATGACGACTTCCGTAGGTTCCAGTTTCAGTATCGTTTGCTTATCTACAATAGCAGCAACCACCTGTTGTCGATTTTTTAAAAGGTTCCGCAACAAGTACTTGACATAATCGATGTGAAAAGGCTTGGTTATATAAAAATCGGCTCCATAGGATAATCCTTTTATTTGATCTTCTATAGCGGACTTTGCTGTCAGTAAAATAATCGGAATATGGCTCGTTTCCACATCATTTTTTATCATTTCCAGCATTTGGATACCATCTGTTTCGGGCATCATGACATCCGAAATAATGACATCTGGCTTCCATTCCCGAGCTTTCTCATAGCCTTCCCTGCCGTTACTGGCTTCGTATACCGTATACACCGCCTTGAACTCATCGACCATAAAGCGCTTTAAATCCGGATTATCTTCGACCAAAAGTAATTTAAGGAGGTCTTCTTTATATTTTTCGTCTGCATCGGTTTCACGCATCCCGGTTTGCATGTCAGGGCGTTGGTTGTCTTTACGGATTTTCGGATTTTCTTCCGACAGATCTCGTGGTTCAAAATGGGCATTGCCTTCCAAAAACTTGATGGTGAAGGTCATCCCCCCGTCGTCGTTTATTTCTGCAGCGATCGTACCACCCTGCAACTTCATAATATCTTTTGATAAGGCCAAACCAATTCCGGTGCCTTTAAATGCTTTGTCTTGCGAATTTCCCCCTTCGTAATAAGGTTCAAAGATAACGTCTAGCTGATCCTTATGGACGCCATTGCCTTGATCATGTACCTGAACAAGAATATGTTCGCTTTCTTTTTCGATACGAATAACAATCCGACTTTTGTGCGGAGAAAACTTTACCGCGTTGGATATAACATTGAAAAACACAATATCCGTCTTATCCTCATCACACCACACCTGGATCTCCGATTCATTGGTAATCAGCTCTAAGGAAATCTGCTTATCCTCCACAATATCCGCGAAATTATCCAACAATTGAGTCAGAAAGCTCACCAGTTCTACTTTTTTCACGTTCAACTGCACTTTTTGTTCTTGAATCTTACGGAAATCCAGCAATTGATTGACAAACCGAACCATACGGTCCGTATTCCTATTGGCCACATGCAAGTATTTAACGCCCTTTTCTGATAAAGTTTCGGTCTCCTTCAATTTAAGCAACGGGTTGACGATAAGCGTTAAAGGCGTTCTCAATTCGTGTGAAATATTTGTAAAGAATTGTATTTTCAATGCCGCTATTTTCTTCTCGACAGCTATTTTATGCTTCAATCTAATCATGGTAAATACAATCCTGCGTATTACTTCTAAAGCGGAGATAGCCAAAATAATATAACAAAGAATTGCCCAAGCACTCAACCACCACGGTTTTTTTACCACTATAGCAATACTTTTCTCTGGTACGTTCTCGAAATGTCCGCTGTTCGCCGTTTTGACCCGAAACGTATACCTTCCGGGAGGTATTTTCGTATAAGTAGCTTGCTTTTGGTTCTTTACATTATGCCATTCTTTATCATAGCCTTCGAGGATATAAGCATACGATATATCATCGGGAAACCTATAATCTAAAACAGTGTACTCTATGGTGATGACATCCTGATCATGATTCAATACAATTTCATCTGCATAATTCACGGAAGTCTTAAGTGGTGACCGGGGATCCGTAATATCAACATCTTTATTATAGATTTGCACACCCGTAAAAACCATGTTTCCCGGAAACTTTTCGTTCACTATCTTATCTGGGTAAAAAGAAATATAACCATCCATACATCCGAAGAAAATCTCCCCATTCGGCAATTGAAGACATGCTGCCTCGGAAAAGTCAGTTCTTGGCAAACCATTGTATGTACTGTAATTCCTAAATTCTTTTGTTCTTACATCCAACATGGCAATGCCATTCTCTGTGGTCATCCAAAGATTTCCATTACTTTCCTCTGTGATGCTTAATATGATATCGTTGGGTAAGCCCTGATCTTTTGTAAATGCCTTGAATTTAAGATCTGTCTCAAACTGCTCCGGTTTATTCAGCACTTTATTCAGCCCCCCACCAAACGTGCCAATCCATACTTCCTGGCTTTTCGACCTAAAAAGATACATAATATCGTTATTTCCCAGACTGTGTTTATCTCCTGCTATCTTCACCGTGGGGATAAATGTCATGTCGTCTGGATTTTCATCAGGGTCAAAACGAAGAAGCCCATCAGTAGTTCCCAGCCATATTCGGTTATCGGGTCCTTGAATACTATGCCGTATGACATTAAATGTCCGTTTGGGGTAGTTTTTAAATGAATTATATACGTTTTTGAAACGGATTTCTCCGTTATCTTCAACGAGTAGGTTCAATCCTTTCTGAAACGTGCCGATCCACAACCTGCCTTTATGATCCTCCGTGATACTATATATTTGATTACTGCTTAGACTTGCACTATCGTTTGGATCGTTCTCGTATCGCGTAACCTTGTACTTCGTTCGTTGGGTATTTTCAGGTGTCAGTTTTACCAGTCCATAGCCTTTCGTTCCAATCCAAACATTCTTGTTCCGATCTTCCGTTATGCAGTAAATACTTCCCGGAATCTGGTCGTTTTCCAGCCGTTTTAGGTCGCCGTTCTTGTGGAAATAAATATCACCATGTTTATTGGTCAACCAGACCTTTCCATCAGAATCCCGAAGTAAAGCTCTGATTTCATTGTCAAATCGTCCCGGGGCGGTATCGACGAGCCTTCTATGTTTAAAATTATCGGAAAAAAAAGTCGCTTTATGCACACCACCGTTTCTTGTACAAAACCACAAAACACCTTTTTTATCAGAATACGCAGCAACAAGATTATTGGAAAATAATCGATTCTTATCATCCGGATTATTATAGAAATAAGATAAGTCGTTTTTCCTCTTGTCGTAGTAACCAAATCCACCCCACTTCATACAAACCCACACGACATTGTTCACGTCCTCAAAAACTTTAAAACTGCCGTCGTTCTCGAAAGTTCCCCTGGGCATAAAGGGTAAATTATGATCTTTTTTATGTACAAAAGGGCGAAATATATTACTTGTAGGTTCATATAAAACTACACCATCCCTTTCAGGTTCTAACCATATGTTTCCGCTTCGATCTTCATACATGGACAAATAGGTTGCATGACTATTCGTAAATTGCTGGTAGCTTGCATTCCGATAATCGTAAATGGTTAATCCTTGATTCTCCGCAGTTAAATATAGCTTACCCGTTTCGGAAACTAGCATATCTAAGATGCCACCTCGCGATATTTTTTTTTGCGAAAAAGTTTTGGATGTCGGTTCGTACTGTACAACAGTACCATCTGACGCCGCAAAAAACAACCGACCTTCTTTGTCAACCGCCGCTTTGATAAAATTCAATGTGCTTGCGGAGGACGAAATGGCAGAAGTCAAATGAGGAACGTATGTATCGTTCTTCTTGATTAAACATCGTAAACCGTCTGTCGTGCCGAACCATACCCGCCCCTGATGATCTTCGAATACGAAATTGACGTTATCCTTTAAGTTAGGGATTTCGGTTCCCTTTACAATACGGAGTTGTCCGTGATTTATTTCTGAAACGCATATTACACCATTCTCCTCCGTAATTAACCAAACATCTCCATTAGCCGTTGGGATGATTTCCGCGATGAACATATGTCCTAAACTCTCCCCGCTATCGGTTGTGATTATCGGCAAGAACTCTTCTTTGCGCTTATCAAATCGGTAGACTTTCTTATCAAATGTCCTTACCCATAAATATCCATGTTTCCCCTCGACGATATCTCTTATCTTATTATTTTTCAAGGTAGAACGATCGCCAGGTTGCGATTTATAAACCACAAAATCGTTCCCGTCATATCTGTTCAACCCGTCCCAGGTACCGAACCATATAAAGCCTTCCGCATCTTCAATAATACATGCGACACCGTTGTGAGATAAGCCACTTTCTGTAGAATACGTCTTGAATCTAGGTTCCCGTGGTTGTGTCAGCCCATGAAACATGTTGGCCAACAACATCAACACGATCAGGCCTACAGCTCTTCTGTTTTGTTTACTCATTTATATTGGCTTATAGCGGTCATAAACTCTTTCCTTCAACATCATTACATCTGGTTTACGACCTCTAAAAATAAGCCATTTTTAGGCGTGTTGCATCATGTAGTGTCCTGTTCGGGACAACAACCCATGTCGACTTTTTTAATACGTTTGTCCGTCTACACCGAAAATCGCGGCGTCCGCTTTCGGATCTGTTTCGTAGTATTGAATAGCGCTGTCGTTCATCTTCGGATAGAATTTTTTAATTAAGGTAATCATTTCGGCACCTGCCAAAAGCGTCGGACCATATCCATGAGCAGCATAGGCATTTACCGGACGATGATAATAATAGGCCGGATCAAAAGCCATACCCGTGCCTACACAGGTACCTTCCACCTGCCCTTGCTCGTTGATTTGAGTTGACACGGCAGTCCAACCTAGTTGGGCTACCGGCCCATAAGATATCGCGTCTAGCCAGCCGTTATTAATTCCCCGTGCAATACAATAAACATAGATCGCGGTAGCCGACGTTTCTAAATAGGAATCGCTGCGATCCAGCAACTGATGCCAGAAGCCCGTACCAGATTGATACGACGTAATGCCTTTAACATGTGCCTTATAAATGTCGAGAATGTCCGCTCTCTCTGGATGATTCTCCGGCAAAACATCAAGCACCTCGGTTAGCGTAAGCAACGCCCATCCATTGGCTCGTGCCCAATGGAAAGCGGGGTGGCTATCTGCACTTTCGATCCAGCCATGCATATACAATCCTCTTTCCGGCACAAACATACGTTGTGTAAATTGCTTTATCTGGCGTACCGCTTCGTCGAAATACCGTTTCTCGCCGGTGTAGCTCCCCATCTGCGCAAGTGCAGGTATGCCCATGTACATGTCGTCTAGCCACAGACTGTTCGCTTGCGGACGCATGCGTGCAAACGTGCCATCTGCCAGACGGTGCTCTTTATTTTCGATAAAATCCATGTAATTGTCAATCATATTTCCGTAATCTACATCGGAAGCTATACGACTATACTTGACCATAGCAGTACACATGGCACCGGCATCATCCAGCGAACCGGGTAGAATCACCTGTCGGATCTGTCTATCCACGACATGGTGTTCTTCATACAAGCGTAAAAAATGCGGTGCCACCGCCGACAGAAAGTCAAAGCGTTTCGCTACATATTCCCGATATTTCGGATCCGCCGTTGCTTCCGCTGCTTCCAGCATAGCGGAGTACGTCACGCCCCATTCATAACTCGCTAGACGAAAATCACCTTTTTCCAATTGGGCATGTTCATTTAACTGCGTATAGTCTGTAATTTCCATACCCGTCATGGTGTCCAGCACACGGGTAGGTGTCTCTTCATCCAGATAAACAAATATCCGATCGAGGTTTTGTTTAATTTCCTCAGCGGTCCATTCTCTATAGGGTGTGGTATATTCTGGTGCCAACAGATGCAACGGAGTATTCGAATCGTTGATCTTCGTCTCCTGTGTGGTCGTCTCTTGACATGACATTAATCCCAACACAGATAGGAATCCCATTGATAAGTACAATTTTCTCATATTTTCGTGATTTTTCTATGATAGAAACGGTTTATACATATTCGTTTATAATGAGCTGTCGCTTGCAAGATACAGAATGCTTTGTATAAAGCTATCATGCCGTATCCTGTGGCAGAAGTACACAATGCAAAAGAGCTGCTTAATCTGGTTAAGCAGCTCTCAAAACAACACCATCAATAAATCAATAACCGGGGTTCTGGTCGTATAATCCCGGAGCTGTATTCATTTCTGATTGCGGAACGGGGTACAATACATAGTCTAGCTGGAAATCTCGCATTTGCCCACCTGTATCTTCTTCCTCAATCCATGTATTCATTGTGTTTTCCACTGTCCCGGAACGAATAAGATCAAACCAACGTACTCCTTCTCCTATAAACTCGCGACGCCGCTCTTCTAGCAGCTGTTCTTTCGTAACCCCAGTTAACGGCGTCGTCAGACCAGCACGCTCTCGAACGAAGTTGACTATATCATCCACATCGGTAGCCGTCGATCCAGGTGCTCCGTTCAGCACACACTCTGCTTTAAGCATCAATAGGTCTGTGTAACGGAACACAATATAATTGATCGGCCAATCCGTTCTACTGGTAGTCGGTACTCTACTGATATCTACAAACTTCTTAATAAAAGGCCGGGTCTCCACATTATCCCCATCTTCATAGCCTTCTTGAATACTAAAACCACGGCGCACATCGTCTGTTTCGTATTTATCCAGAAGTTCCATAGCGACCGGTCGTATCGTCAACCCACCTTGTGCGCCAAATCCTAAAGAACGAAACCACGTATCGGGTACGAGTACCCAGGGAAAGGTCGAACCGACTGCAGGATTGCTTCCGGTTGCATACTCAATATTAAAGATGACTTCTTCATTATTTTCATTTGTATAATCAAAAATACGAGCGTAAGATGGCAGCAGATCAAACTCGTTGCTTGCGATAATATCGTTAAACTGCTTTACCGCCTCATCCCATTCATTCGAATTCAGACCTGCTCCTTCAACACCTAAATCAGGGCCTGAACGCGTCATGTACACTAGCCCCAACAGCATTTTTGCACTATATTTATTTGCTCGCCCTCTATCCACAGTGGCATAGTCACTCGGTGCCGGTAAATAATCTATCGCTATATTCAGATCCTCAATGATCAAGTTATACACATCGCTCACGGAGCTACGAGGAATAGTTTTAGCTTCCGGTGCATCAACTACTCGATCTATCAACGGTACCTTTCCGAAATAGCGAATGAGATCAAAATAATAGAATGCCCGGAGAAAGCGTGCCTGTCCTTCCATACGTCTACGCACATCTTCTTCCAGAATGACAGCTTCTCCTTTTTCAGCCAGTTGTTCCAGATAATTATTGGCGCGAAAAATACCCGTAAAGTTTGTTTGCCAAGCTTCTACAATATACGGGTTCGCGGCAATGTTTTGATGAAAGCTGTTTATGCCCTCCCAATCGCGTACACCTCCGTCAGACACGGCATATAAATTATCAGACCTGGTTTCGGACAGATTCATCAAACGATCCGGATAGCCCCTAGCGGAACTGTATACAGCGTTCAGTCCTTGATTAAAATCATCTAACGTCTGAAAATAAGTCTCCGCTGCGGGATCCGATATCGGTTGTTGCCCTAAGTCCATATCACAGGATGCGAACAACCTGATAATCAATACAAAATATAATATCTTTCTCATCGTCTTAAAAAGTCAAGTTTATACCAAATGTAACTGTCTTCGGCAGCGCTAATCCACCATAATCGCCGGGTTCCATATACGTACTGCTACCGCTCAAATTAGTATTAGCGGATTCGGGGTTCAATCCTCCGTCATATTTATCTTTTCCCCAAAAATTTTCTAAAGTAAGATATACACGGCCCGTATTTAACCAAGATTGTCCTGCTAAACGAATATCTTTAAAGTTGTATCCGAAGGTAACATTGCGTAAACGCCAATAGTCCGAGGAATACAGCCAATCTGTATTTTTTATACGCCCAAAGGTAGAATAGGCATTTCCAACCCGACCTTCGCCGGGATCTTCTGCCGAACGCCACCTATCCCGATAGAAGCCCAATGCATTATCGCTAGCTCCTTGTCCTGTGCGTCCCAATGCCCGCCCTAAAAGTGAATATAGATGTCCGCCATTTTGTCCTTGGAACATAAAGCTTAAGTCGAAGTTTTTGTATCTGAAATCGTTTGTGATACCCCATACATAATCCGGGTTTGGATGTCCCACAATCACGCGGTCGTCTGCATCGATCACCTTATCACCGTTAGCATCTACATAACGTGGATCACCGGCAACCTGCGTACCATACAAGGCCGCTCCATTATCGATGTCCTGCTGCGTAAGAATACCGTCTTGCTGCACGACATAAATACTATACATGGGTTCCCCAACGCGGAGAATACTGTGCTCAATATCAAAAGAAGAAGGGATCAGAATTTCTTGTTGGTCGCCTATTAACTGCGTCACTTTATTCGTATTATGACTCAGGTTAAGCGATGTCGACCAGGTAAAGTTATCACGCTGTATATTCCGAGATCTTATCTCAAGTTCCCATCCACGACTCCTTACTTCCCCTGCATTATCCAATAAAGAACCAAATCCCGTCGACCACATCGTCGGTACATTCAACAAGAGGTTACTGCTCGTTCTTTGGTACCAATCAAATGACCCGGACAGTCGAGAACGGAACAACGCAAAATCCAAGCCGATATCAAAAGTTTTGGATTTTTCCCAGGTCAGATCTGGGTTAATGATATTACCCGGAGCCCATCCTGGCGCGGCCGTTCCTCCCCACGAGTAGTTTGCGGCATTCAGTACCGCTACGCTACTGTAATCACCGATGTTATTATTACCGGATTCGCCATAGCTTGCTCGAACCTTCAAATCTTGTATAAAATCGGCAGACTGCATAAAACTCTCCTCCGATAAGCGCCAACCGGCCGACAATGACGGGAACCAGCCCCACTTGGTATTCGCTCCAAAACGCGACGACCCATCTCGACGTATGCTGGCCGACAGTAAATATTTACTATCAAAAGCATACTGCACTCGCCCGAAATAAGACAACAACAAATTTTTAGTGGCATCGGTGGAAGCTGTTGTTCCCACCGCCGCATTTAGTGTCTTCACGTTACTATTTCGATATCCTCCCTGTGAAGTGATCGTAGAAGCATCGAAACGATCGTAGTTGTAAGCATGTCCTAATAACGCCGTTAGGTGATGTTTATCCCGTTCCAAATTATAGGTTAGCGTATTCTCGTTGACAAAGGTCTGCTTACGGTACTTATTACTCGACCCATACGTCGCGAAATTCGGTCTCGTTGTCCGTTGCGGCAAATCTCCACCGACGGTATAAGGTCGATAACGGAACGACGTGTAGTCGGTATGATCTAAGTTGACGGTCGTTTTGAAAACCAGATTATCTAAAATATTGTATTGCCCATATAGCGTAGCTAAAATACGTGCTGTTTTATTTTCGCCATCATAATGATTCAGTTTTGCTATTGGGTCGTTTGTCGATGTACTCCAAGGATACCTATTATTGTCAAAGACGTTGACCGTGCCTGCCGAATTTTCCTGTACCGGCGACATGGAATAAATCTGATGCATGATATTGTCTTTTCCCTCTACCCCGGGGTCATTAGCCTCGGAGTAGGTTGGAGCGAGGTTCATCCCAAAGGTCAGCTTTTTCGTTGGTTTCACATCCACATTGGCACGAAGCGCATAATTTTTATAATCTAATCCCTGCACAATCCCTTTCTGATCCATATAGTTACCCGACACATAATAATTCACGAACTCTGTACCACCCGATGCGCCCAATTGATAGTTTTGTACCATCCCTGTACGATAGGCCTCTTCTTGCCAATCTATTAAATGTAGACCGGGGTAACCATCTTGCATCCAACGTTCATCAAACATAAAAGTGGTATTATAAGTCCCCGGGTTCAATCCTAAAATCGCACGTCGTTCGTCCATAGTCTGATTAGCAGTCCGTCCGGTTCCCGAAGCTTCCCACTGGCTATTGATCATTTCTATAGAACGATCTATCCATTCCTCTCCATTTAACATATCCAGCTTCCTATAGGGTGATGACGCCCCTAAATAGGTGTTAAATGAAATAGTCGGCTTTCCAGATTTCCCCCGTTTTGTCGTAATGAGTACGACCCCGTTGGCTGCCCGTGAACCATAGATGGCAGCAGCCGAAGCATCTTTCAAGACCTCGATCGATTCGATATCGTTCGGATTAATATTATCTAAAGGATTACCGGATGCGTAGTTTCCCGATCCGTTAGGTGCCGCTGTCGCTAAAGGAAAACCATCGATAACATACAGTGGTTCACTCCCGGCCGTAATTGACCCGGATCCACGAACCTGCACACTAAGACCTTTACCTGGCACTCCGGTTGTCTGTTTCACGCGGACACCGGACATTTGCCCTACTAATGCCTGATCTACGCGCACTAATGGACGTTCCTCCAAACCTTCTGCATTAAATTTAGAAACAGGTGCGATAACGTCCGAGCGACGTTGTGTACCATAACCGATAACCACCACTTCATCCAAAACCTCGTCTTTCGCTTTCATAACAACCGTCAATGGCTGCAATGTCTTCACAACAAGATCTTGGTTCTCATACTCCACGGAGGTAAAACGTAAAGTCTCACCGATCTTGACAGGCACACTAAACGCGCCATCTGCACCAGAAGACGACGAACGGTTCTCATCGCCCAAAACCTGCACAGAAACCCCTTGTATGGGCTGCTGTGATGCGTTTACTATCTTTCCCGTTAGGGCTTCCTGTGCTACCAAAACATGACTGGTACCAAGAAAAAGTGCAAACAAACAATAAAAAAACACGGACTCTCTCATAGATTTATCAACTTGTTATACCATAGATTTATACTAGCTCAAAAGCAAGGTAGAAAGTTTATGTAACAAAACTGTTATGCACTTTCATGGTCGGCATAAAAAAGGCCATTTCCTTTTCGAAAATGGCCCCTTCTGTTGAAAACAGATCGGAAAGTATCAATAACGGAATAAACGCACAGGTCCTTTTAGACCGCTATCCATTAGTTTCCATTGACTTGCATCAAAATCTTTATAATCAATATTCACAAAATTGATCTCATGGTAATTACGCCACGACACCTTTCTTTTATCGAGGTCACGAATACGGTTTGCCATCAAATTCGCCACTTCAATGCGAATATCGTTCTTACCATTTTGTAACAGTTCTCCAATCTCCAGCGTAAACGGATGCGCCCATACGATACCGGCATCTTTCCCATTCACCCACACTTGTGCACTTTCACCCACTGCTCCTAAATGCAATTGATAGCCTTTGTCCGACTTCTTGTCGATGGCAAAAGAGGTTTCATAAGCCGCTGTGCCGGAAAACTTGTCGGCGACTGCATCTCCCCAAGTTGTCCAATAGCTTAGGTTGTTCAACGTTCGTGCTTTTGGTAATTGTGGCCCGCCTTGCAAGAAGCTTACCTTCCACGGATGAACAAAAACCTTTTCCTCCTGCGGTTGATTGACATAGCGATAGTCGGTATCTACTTTATCTGTATCAGACACATACACCACCCAAGCATAACCGGCAGGAATCTGCAAGCGAATAGCGCTCTTTTCTACCGGAAGATTGAATATATCGCCAGTCTGCGGATCCAATAACGTGTAATGCATTCCCTCGTTATTTAACCGAACAAATTGGTCTACTGTTTTATCGGTATGGTTCACCAGGTAATAATACGTTCCTTTCTCCGTCACCCGTCTATTAAATTTAAGCCCGGTACGTGCCAATCGTTCAGCATATAGTTGCTCTGTTTCCAACGCGGAGTACACATCATTCGTCAAGTAGATTTTTCCTTCACCGTAGGCTGTATATTGGTTTTCTTCATCCTCGTCAAAGTGCAGTGTTGCCAATAAATCATTCAGTTTTTTGCGCCGCACTTCCAGATTCGCTAAACCGCCAACATCTTTCGGTAAAGTTTCAAAAATGAGTGTCGCTCCATTCCTTGCTAATGTCAAAAGATTATCGAGCGTTTCCTCCGAAAAATATTGTGTAGAGGGGATATAGATAACTTTGTATGGTCGCGCATTCTCCGCCGTTACTACCTGCTTGTTTTGGACAGTCGATTTAGCGAGAATAGCGTCGGTGACAAAATCAAAACTATATCCTAGGCGCTGCAAATACATACTTTGTTTATAGAATTCGGTGGGGTGCAACCAGTCATCCACATGATGCACACTCAATGTTTTAAATGGCGCTTTGGTATCGTGCCAAACGTCATATATAGGCCAATAAATCAATAGCTCATTGTCCGCTTTTGTCGTCTGCAGGATGGATTGTACACGGGTAACATAGTTGTTTAAGCCCGGCAGATGCGACCAGAACGAATTGTTGGTCGTGAAATTAACCGATGCATAAAACAACCAGCCCGGATAAGGTACATCTTCCGGTGAGTAGGTTGTACCGTGATAAAATACATGGTTCACACCGGCTAAAAACAATTGCTCGACCTCTGGCTTTGCTTGCGCGAGGGATGTTTTAAAGTGTTCGGTAAGCCATGTAAACGTTTCGGAAGACGTATATTTCTTGCCCGTGGTGTGCGTTGCCGAGGAAGCGAATTTAAACATCATCGGATCAGGATCAACATTCCGAACATCGGTGCTGTCCCGTCTCAAATCCGGAATAGCAAAAAAACTCGACCCAAAGGTTTCACATTCGGCAATATCCGTACTGGCATATAGATCTATTAAGTTTCCAGGTGATCCATGTGCTTGGTTTTTCGAGAGCGCCCCGTGTTGATTGGAAAACGAGGTAAAAGGAACCAAGAAGTTATCCCTAAGGATAGCATTCACCACTTCCCGGTAATCGGACTTCACACGCTTTTCCTTTTCTTTGTCGTTACTCTTTCCAGCAAAGTCCAATAAGTATCCCTGTAATTTATATCCCTTCCTTTTTTCAAATTCTTCTAAAAAGCGATCCGTCCAGTTGGCACCATATACTTCATAGCTGTCGTTAAAAAAAGCACGAAGCTGTAGATCCTTTCCTTGAAATGCTTCTTGAAAATGACTAAAGTAGCGTTGCACGGGTTCTTTACCCAGATGATCAAGCGTAAATCCTTCACCTCCCGGCGCAGCACGTTTGACTTTTTGACGCGTTCTTCCCGAGAAAAGGGCGATTACCCGGACGTCTTCGGGTGCTGTCCAGCTTCCCGACTGGTTATGCATCTGACTATCCAGATTGATCTCCTGTCCATCGGGTTTATATGCACGAAGCGCCTGCAATTTGCTAAAACTCTGTTTGGTATCGCTTACCCCCAGCGGAAACGATATTGCCTGTCCCTGCTTTAGATCGATCTCATCTAAAAACAATTTAGTGGCCGCATGTTGCTCATCGATTTGCGGCCCACCAAATGGCCAGCCCGTTCCTAGGTTAATATCCACACCCATCTGATGGCCGTTTGCTTGATCTACGGTAAATGCCAGCATATCCATCCACCTGTTCGAAAGAAAAGGGATATACCGATCTTCATACCCTTTAGCGCCGTAAATAGGCGTAACTTCCACGCCGCCGAAACCTGCCTCATCCAGTAGTTTTATCTCTCTGGAAAGGTTGGGTTTATCCACAGCGGAGCCTAGCCACCACCAACGTGTCCAAGGTCTCATTTCCTTGGTTACGCTGGGCCACAGATCTTGTGCCCATACAGCGGAAGTAGCCATACCATAACATATCAATATCGTTAAAAATCTCTTCTTCATCGTTGTTAATCTAAATGGAAAACTTTCATTAAAGGTGTAGAAATGGGCGAAAAGTCAGCATTTGTTTCCATGATATCTGCCATATACTTCCACCAACGTTGCACGACAGCTGTCTTTCCCAATTCCTGGGATGATTTACCTGTCAAATACTGGACCGCGAACAGTGTATTGGTATCCTCATCCAAAAAAATAGTATAGTCTGTTATGCCATTTTCTTTTAATAGTTCCACCAACTCCGGCCAAATAGCAGCATGTCTCCTTTCATACTCTTCCTTCATTCCCGGCTTCAGTTGCATTTTAAACGCTACCTTCTGCATAGTCTATTGTTTTTTGTGGATATCTATTTCAATAATACTCAATCGTCCTTTTGCGCCGATATCATCCCGCGCCACACCATCATCCAACTTCTTACCTCCGATTTCGGCGTGTTGATTTTCCGCAGCAACAACCGAACTCCCTTTCAACTGAATTTTCACCCGACGTCCTTCTGTACGTGGGATTTCTAATGTGTAATACCCTAATGTCGTTTCTGTATTTCCATCAAATACCAGCTTGTCATCGACGAAAACCTGTAACGGATAGCTTCTGGATCTAAAGTTATTCAATTTTAGATCAATCTCGTCAATAACCGATTTCTTTGCCAGGGTATATTCTATCCAGGCGTTTTGCAATGTTCCATCGTTTACCCAGTCCGTCAGCTCATTATCATCATAGGAGGCTGTTGCCATTTCTTGATTTGTGCCTGCCTGAACTTTCTGTATCGGCAAGGTTATACGTCGCTGCTTTAATGGTTCCTCTTTCAAACCTTCCCCTCTATCCAGATTCAAAGGCAACCCTATTTCAGCATTTTTCACAAAAAGCCCATTTTTATCCGAGATAGGAGAAACTTCCCATCCAAGACTATCCGCAATAAGGCCATTCGCCTGTGCGTGGATTTTCACTTCTCCGGCTTCACCAAACCGGGTACGCAGCATGACTCTGTTTACGCCGGCTTCTACTGGTAACGATTCGGAAAGGATGTAATTGTTAGGTCCCTGCGCAATACCTCCCCGCCAGTCCATAGGGCCATCCCAACGGAAATCAATCATATGGGTCGCCGTCGGGCAACGTCTACGTTCTTTGTCCAACACTTCCACATCGACTAAAACCATATCATTGCCATCGGCATATAAGCCGTTATCGCCGTGCTTATAATTTAGTTTTACACGATAAGGCTCGCCTGCCGTTTGTATTATCTGCTCGTTCAATATATTATTATTTCCGTCATAAGAACGAGCTTTCAGTTCGCCTGCCATAAAAGTTATTTGGGGAAAAGTAAACAAGAACTGATAAGAGCGATCGCCAAAACCTACGCTCTGACCATTCACAAACAGCTCTACTTTCTCGCCCGCGCTCACCACATGTATATCTTTTTTTGTATCTGTTGTATAATTCCAATGACCAATGATATGGAGACCTTTCGGATCGGGATCTATCCAGCCGTTCCACATGACCTGATGCGCATAATATGCATCTTTAGGAATCCGCATCGCATCGACTTCTCCGCTTCGACGATAGTTCTCTTTACCTCTATAATGTGTATTGGAGTCGGAGAAAATAATATTCACACCGCCCGAACTGACCCGTTTTCCCGTTCCCGGACGAACTTTCCAGTATTCCCACCAACGGCGAACCGTTTCTATAGCATGTTGATCCTGATTCCTATTGTAATCACTGGCATCATTACCTTTATACAACGGTCCTTCCCCCTCCTTGTGGAAGGGATAGGTATATTCATCCCAGTATTTACGCAGACCTTCATCGCGCATATACTCGGTTGCAATCATCGGATGTCTAGCACTTTTATTGATATAAAGCATCTCCCCACCATACTCGGCCAGTTTGCTATCCAGCATTTCACGAGACCCTATGGCTCGCCCGCCATGCGGATCATATTGGTCACGAATGGCGATCATCTCGGTCATGTGTTCTTCAGAGACGGATTCATTTCCACTTTCCCAAAACAGGACACTCGGACTGTTCCGGTAGTAGATGATTGCATCGCGCATCAATTCTGTCCGTTGCTCCCATCGACGGCCTTCCACGTCCCTTTCCGCATCTCCAGCAGGCAGCATTTGCATCAGTCCGACCCGGTCACAAGATTCCACGTCTTGACGCCAAGGCGCAACGTGCATCCAACGAACCAGATTCGCATTACTTTCCACCATCAACTTATTGCTGTAGTCACTCACCCATGGAGCAACAGACAGCCCTACCGCGGGCCATTCATTGCTTGTTCGTTGGGCATAGCCTTTCATCATCAATACCTGATCGTTGAGATAGACCATACCATCCCGAAATGCGGTTTTCCGGAAGCCTGTACGTGTATCAACCGCATCGATCGTTTCTCCACCAACTACCAATTTAGACGTTACCGTATATAGATAACCATACCCCCAGTTCCAGAAATGCACATTGTCCATTTTTGACTGTACCCGGATTATCCTTGTCGCTCCGGATTCCAACGAGAACGGATTTTCAAACGTTTTTACCAACGCGCCTTCAGCGTCTCGTACTTCCACCACAAGCTGACCATTATACGTATCAGCTGTTTCGTTTTTTACTTCAGATTCTACATGGAGATCCAGCCGTTTTTTTGAAATATCTATGTTTTTTGCATAAACATATACGCCCGTAGTTTCCAAATTAGAATATAAAGGCAATGTTTGGTATACCCCACTCATAAAATGAATCCATACATTTTTGGGAATACCGCCGTAATTCGCATTAAAATTCTTATCGTTCCATTGGAAAATGCTGTTGGTTGCATTTTCCCTATACCGCCAATCGTTATCGGTTCGAATCGCCAGGACATTTTCACCTTTTTTTAACACTTCTTTCGAGATGTCTAACCCCGCTGCCATGACACCGTTTTCGTGGCGGCCTATCCAGGTACCGTTAAGATAAAATTCAGCTCCGAAACGTACGCCTTCAAATTCTAAAAATACCTTTTCTTGCGGGACATCATCCGGCAACGTAAATGTTTTACGGTACCAAACTACCGCTGTGCTATGTTCGTGTATAGGCTTTGCAAAAGCTTCGTCCTCATTCCAGGCGTAGGGTAATGTAACGCCTTTCCATTCCTTATCGTCAAATGCAGCTTGTTTAGCGTCCGGTATATCGCCAATATGTAGTTTCCATCCGGCGTTAAAACTATAGGTCTGTCGGGGTTGTGCGGATATCACCAAACCACACAACAAGACACCTATCGTTATACAAAGTTTTATCATATCATCAGGTCTTAATTTATTTTCTTATAACGCTGTTATTTATGGTTGTCCAGCAGTCGGTACACTTCTGCTCCGGCCAACAAAAAGCAGCCGAGTCCGTAATCTTCAAAATCGGGCACACTCGCATAGCTCACCGGCTGACCATCTTTGGGTTCTTTACCTGTTCCTTGCAGGTAGCCTAAGAAACCAGACGGGTGTACAGCTTCGTTTACCATGGCTTTCCACGCTTTCTCCATAGCAGGCCGGTAGGTTTCCTCGTCCAATAAACCCTGATTTATCCCCCAAGCCATACCGTATACAAAAAGAGCCGTACCGCTAGTCTCGCGACCACCAAAATTCGTGGGATCATGCATACTAACATTCCAGAAACCATCTTCCCGTTGCGTGGCCAGTACACCTTCCATAAGATCCTTGAAATCCTGTAAATATTCTGCGCGATGCTGTTGATCTTCCGGAAGGAGGTCAAGTACCCGAACTAATGCAGCTACCACCCAACCGTTTCCACGCGACCAATAACAATCTTCTCCATTAGGTTCCGTATAAGGGGGAACAAAATCCTTATCACGCCACCATAGTTTATCTTCTCTATTATATAAACCACCCCCCTCAACATCACGGGAATGGACATACATTTTGTGCATATGGTCAAAATATCGTTCATCATCGTACATGACCCCTAGTTTTGCGTAGATAGGCATCGCCATCTGTATAGCATCTATCCAGGTCCAGTCATCCACTTTACCCGATGCGATGATAAAATCGATATTCTTCTTAATGTCCGCTATGCGTTCTGGTTGTGGATCTATTTCGTAAAGATCCAGATAGGTTTGACCGCAGTTTTGGTCATCGCCATTACGGGTTTCCGTACCGTTACGCAATCCCCATGCATGATTATTGCCCCAGTCGACCGCATAATCATAATAGCGTTTATCAGGATCAACCTTATACAATGCCATCAACCCCTCGTAATATACCCCCCTCGTCCAAATATTACTCGGACGCCAACGGGTGGTATAAATCGGTTTCTTCGTATCCGGCCATTTATTCATAAAATAGTTATTGGTTCTTCGCAAGACTTCCAATACCTGTTGTTTTTCTTCCTGTTTTGATGCCAATTGCTTTTTGGGAGCACAGGCACTCAGGATAACCGTCATCAACAGCAGCAGGCTATACGTTGTTCTTTTTTTATTACTCATCTTATTATTGAAATAGATTACTTGATTTATAATGTTGCAACGATAATACCTCATAATTTCTTACCGGGCAACCTGCGGTATCCTGAGAATTGAGGGAAAACAGGCGTTGAGTTACTGATACCGTACATTTCTGCGCTTCTTGTCAAGCTGTTCATAAGGTATCACACCGACACGTTTCGCCCACGTGTCATAAATTTGGGATAGTTCGTTTACAACCTCCGGATACTGTCCTTTGACGTCGGTATTTTCTGCCCGATCGGTCTGCACGTTGTAGAGATACCAGATATTCTCCGGATACTCCGCCACTAATTTCCATTTTCCTTTCCGGACAGCCTTATTCCCTTCATGTTCAAAGCAAATTGCCCGGTCTTCTTCTACGAGCTCCTTACGCCATATCTTCTGCAACGCTTTTCCCTCCATGGGTTGGATGGCATGTCCCGCAAACTCTTTCGGATAGGCCGCATTCGACCATTCTACTATGGAGGGCATCATATCGATGAGATGGGCCGGTTGATCAACCTGTAGGCCTTGCGGTATATATTTTGGTCCATAGGCAATAAAAGCCGTTGCGTTCCCGCCTTCAAATTCCCAATGCTTGAACTTACGGAAAGGTGTATTACTCACCACAGCACCTTCCTTTCCATAAGCCGAAAACGACTTGGGATGACTTGCCGGAAAGAAGTTAGCCGCACGGATCTCCTCCGTGAATCCTTGATTGGTTATGGTTTCATTGCTTGCACCATTATCCGATAAAAACAGAAAAATAGTATTCTCCAACTGACCATTCTTCCGCAGATGCTCCATGAGTTTGCCGACATTTTGATCGATGGCATCTACCATGGCCGCATAGACAGCCATACGTTCATCCCATTGTACTTTTTCTGCCCATGAAAGTGATTCCCAATCGCGTATGGTCGTATCTAAAGGCGACAACGTTGTGGAGGGCGGAAATAAACCCATTGCCTGCTGCTTCTCAAATCTTCGATGACGAACAACGTCCCAGCCCTCCATATATTTGCCTTTATAGCGAGCAATATCTTCTGGTTTGGCATGTAAAGGCCAATGGGGAGCTTGGTACGCCATGTAAAGGAAAAAGGGATCCGATTTTCTCTCCTCTAAGTGTTCATCCACGAACGAAATAGCATAATCGGTATAGGCATCTGTACTGTAATAGTTTTGAGGTGGTGCTATTTCTTCGTTGTCCAAGGCAATGGTCAGCTTTTGATTGGGCCGATAGGGCCTGTTTTCAAAATAGCTGTTCGCACCATCAATAAGACCATAAAACCGATCAAAACCACGCTGCAATGGCCAATGTTCCTGTGCCTGACCAACATGCCACTTCCCCGTCATATACGTGCCGTATCCTGCACTTCCCAATACTTCGGCAAGGGTAGCCGTTTCACGGTTCAGGTATCCTTGGTAAGCAGGATAGGGCCGGGTGTTCATCATGTCTCCTATGCCCGCTTGGTGGGGATATACACCCGTAAGCAACGAAGCTCTAGATGGGCAACAGCGCGATGCATTATAAAAATTGGTCATTTTAACACCGCCTTGTGCCATCCTATCCAGATAAGGTGTCTGTATTTCCGATCCAAAACAACCTAAATCCGAATAACCCATATCGTCTGCCAGAATTAAGACGATATTGGGACGGTCTGCATGTTGTGCAAATGCAACCTGCATCAGTGTAAAGAAATAAAGGAAATGGATTCTTAAAGTTTTCATTATTCGTATGTATACCGAGTTACTTTTTCAAATATCTTTTCAATCCTATTTTGGGATTTTCTGCCAGATAACCCGCAATTAACGAAGCATTTAATTCTGCTCCCGCTTTCAAGGTATGGGTATGATCCTTCGGATCAAAAAATAAACGTCCAACCTCTTCTTTTCCTCTTTTTTCATATTCGGCAACAACCAAATCTTCTAACGGGACGAAAAAAGCACCTGCCTGTGCAGCCGCTTCCCTAGCCCATATGGCATAATCTGATTGTACGACGTTTGTGCCCTCCCAGCGATTACGCGGAATCGGCGAGCAAATAATGGCGGTTGCCCCTTTATCATGGATATTTTTCACGAATAAACGTAGATAATATCCGTAGCTGTACACGATCTCCTTCTGTTCCAGTAAAGGGTTTTTCACCTCTTGATAATCGTCGCCGTTTCCTTTGATAGTACCCCGCGCGCGCAACGTATCTACGATGGGACTGGAATCGTTATGACCAAATTGCATGATAACGTAATCACCCGGCTGGATACTGTCCAATACCTGCTGCCACAGTTTCGGATTGTTGTAAAATGTCCGGCTACTTGTGCCGCCCAATGCTTTGTTCTGCACATCGATTTGTTGCGGGTTGAAATAGTCTGCTATAAAGCTCCCCCATCCCCACTGACCATTGGAACCATCTCCACGCCCCGTCTTCACTGTCGAATCTCCAATAAGAAAAAGAGTAGGTCTGCCTTTTTTTCCGACAAAAGAGCATAAACTCCATACCAATAAGACAACGGATAATCCTATAACTATTTTATTATTTGTCATTTTATATATTTTACTAATGGATGTTGTATATTTTTTAATCCTTCTATAACCGAAGTTGCATTTTCCATAGCTCCATGATAGTTCGTATGGGTATGATCACCCGGAAAATATTTTGCTTTTACTTGTTCCGATCCTATTTCATCGTATTTTTTGGCCGTAATTTCATTCAGATCGATAAAGGATACCTGTTCCTCTGCTGCAATCTGCCTTGCCCATAGACCAAAATCCTGACTCGCGCGTTTCACGTGTCCTTGTTCATCCCATTGATTTCGTGGAATCATCGAAAGTAAAATCGGATGCGCACCTATCTGTTTAGCCTCTCGCACAAACCGGCGTAAATTTTCGCCGTAAGTACGAACTACTTCTGTCTCTCCATTGCCCCAATCCAATATAACAGAATCCCGGCCAACTCCTCTTAACACCCCTCGATAGCCTTGTCGTGTCGTATCCGGTTTGCTTCCCTCATTATGTCCAAACTGAATCAACAGGTAATCACCAGGTTTCATCTTTTCTTTCACCCTATCCCAACGCCCTTCTTTCCGAAAAGTACGTGTACTCCGACCCGCCATAGCATGATTGGCCACAGCCACTTGTGTCGTATCCAAAAATGCTCCTAATAGCGAGCCCCATCCCCAATATTCCTGATTGCTATTTCTCACGGTGGAATCGCCGATCAAATAAATCGTCGGTCGATCTTGTATTCCGAAAGAAACGAGACATATACCTAATACGATGATCGATAATTGCTTTACCATCTGCTTATCGTTTTTATTTCTTTGTTTTTAAACCTCGATCCGGTTTTACGATACGTATGTCCGGCGCTTTCGGCGGCAAGGTCATCCCTGTTCCGAGGTAAAAGCCGGTGTGAGGAGGTTGGTTATAGGCCACATTTTGCCAAGCGATACTCAAACGATATACAGGATCGTGCATTAACGTATACAGACGGTAAGCTGTTGGAATAGTTGTCGTATATATCCGCAGGGATTGGTTGTCATCAGATCGGATAATAAGCTCTTCCCGCCAGTCTCCCAAGATGTCAGCACTCAAATTCGGTGTACTTTTTGAACCATTAATAGAGGACGCTCCTTCGGCTTTAAAAATAACACCCTGCTGATATTTTTCGATATAATTACTGTTCAACAACTCTCGGCTCAAATCGCCATCCCACCAAATGAGAAAATTGGTAGACCGTGGGGCATCCCCAACGCGGTTTCCTTGCATATCGTACACTCCTTTTGAACCCAACCACCACATATAAGCACCTCGATGGTTCGGATCGATATTAGCTGCGCCCCCCCTTCCCACGTCTTGGTCAATAGCGCCTTTGAAAAGCACTTCTCCTGTTCTTGCGTCGCGAAGTGCGGCCCCCACTCCCGTCCGTCCACCTTTCAATTCATGTATACCAAACGCTTCTAGCCCCGGGCGGTCTGGGTCTAGATCTGTGACATGCAACGCATCACCATGCCCCAATCCTGTTGTATATAATCCGGTACCATCGTCATCGACGCACATCGCACCAAATATGATTTCGTCTTTTCCATCTTTGTCCACATCGGCGACTGCCAGACTGTGATAACCTTGTCCAGCGTATGGGTGTCTACCCGACTCGGTATCAAAAACCCAACGGTTTACTAACTTTCCGTTTTTAAAATCCCAGGCTGCCAGTGTCGTCCGCGCGTAGTAACCTCGTGTCATAACAAGACTGGGGGTCATGCCATCCAGATAAGCAATCGCTGCCAGATATCGTTCTGATCGGTTTGCCCGCGTATCTCCCCAACTGCGAAGATCACCTCTTTCCGGCAGATAATCGACCGTGCTAACCGCCTTTCCGGTGCGTCCATCAAAAACCGTAAGGTATTCGGGACCTTCTAGAATACGGCCATAAGTCGACGAGTTGCGATCCGTATCCCGCCAGTCCGCATCGGGGTCACCTATCAGCCTGCCAAATCCGTCCTTTGTTCCATCTGCTGTTTTGCATACAAATTCCGCACATCCGTCGCCATCTAAATCATACACCATAAATTGGGTATAATGCGCCCCTTCCCGAATATTTTTCCCCAGGTTGATTTCCCACAGAAAGGTTCCATCCAATTTATAAGCCTGGAAAATTGGATCAGTCGTAATCCCATTATGGGAATTATCATGTCCCTTTCCCGTTTGATGTATGATAATTTCATATACACCATCGCCATCTAAATCTCCTACAGATGCATCGCCCGGCATATAACCTTCCGGGGTCCGTAGTGGAATCTCCAGATACTGTCTTACAGGTGTATTCTTTGCCAGTTTCAGCTCGGTTTCGAAGTTTTCCTGTTGGTTTTGGACACTAACCAACGTATAGGTTACGTCTTTGGTTAAATCGACTTGTTTATCTTCAAAATTTGTTCCTTTCTTCAGCGGTTGATCGGTAAGGCGTACCTTTTCCCCTTCTCCGTATTGTCTATAAAGGTGAAAAGGAAGATTGTAAGCATCCGTTGCGAGCAGACGCCAACTAAGGAACGCAGTATGATCAGACGTTTTGACGGCGACGAATCCGCGATCCAGATATTCCATCTGACGCTGTGCCGAAAGCGGAATCGCTACAAGCAAGACAGCCGCTGTCAATAAGGTATTTTTCAGGTTTTCCCATATATAACATACCTCGTTATCCTTTGTTACGTTCTTCATAACGGGTTTATTTTAGCGTTATTTCTGGGCAACTTCTTTGCCGTTTACAACCACGTTCTTCAAAATAAAGTTTTCAATATAATCCTGATTAATATGTGGTCTTTTCGCTTTGATGTTCATATTTTCAAAAGTGAAGTTGGATAATTGATACTGATTAGAGTTACTCACGTCGAACAATACGTCACACGCGAGGTCGATATCACGTAGGACGATATTTCGCGCATAGGACAGTTTAACACCCTCTTCCCCTTTTAGATCAAAAAACTGAGTCCAGGGACGGATAAATAACATGATGTCTGCCGTTCCTCTGACATTTTCAACAAGAATATGTTCGTATTCCTGTGGTGTATCAGGACGCATCTTCAATTGTAGCATTCTTTTTGCACCATCTAGGGTATTATTCCGATAAATAATATTGTAGCTATGGATCGATTCACTACCACAGGTTAAGGTGCTATGACAGAATCCAAACGTACAGTCTTCAATAATAATATTATAATTCGGTCCATTATTAGGGTCTTTGTCGGCTTGCGGTCCTTTGCCTCCTTTTAACGCAATAGCATCATCGTTCACAGACATGTGACAGTTTTTTATTAGCACGTTATGGCAGTCATCTAAATCAATCGCATCCGAACTCGGTGCCTTAACAGGCTCTTTTGGAGCCGTAATATGCAAATCAATCAACTTCACATTTTCACAACGATAATAATGTGAAGTCCAAAAAGGAGAGTTTTTCATATGTATGCCAGACACCTGTACATCTTTGCTGTTGGAAACATAGAGAATACGTGGCCGCATTTCATCTTTGTTCGTACAGTCCGGATTGAATCCTCTCCTAAGCCAAAAGGCTTTCCAATATCGCAGTCCATTACCATCTAATGTACCTTTACCTGACACGGTAAAACCATCAACTTTATCCGCATTAACCAAGGCCGCAAAATACTTCACCGTTTCTCCTTCTATACGTGTCATCAATAATTCAAAGTGACTTATATCATCGCTTCCTTTTAAGACCGCCCCCTCTTCTAAGTGCAAATGGGTTTCTGGTTTAAAAAATAAAGATCCACTAAGAAACGTACCTTTTGGTATAATGATTACCCCTCCTCCAGCTTCGTGCGCTTTATCTATTACCGCTTGAATTTTGTCTGTCTGGAGTACCGTACTGTCCTGTATAACACCAAAATCCGTAATACGATAGGACTTCCCTAACGCTTCGATACGAGTAGGCTCCACCTTTTTGAACCAATCAGAGACGGGTGTCCCATCCGGAAAACGATCCTGCCCCTTTACTACATTAAGCGAAGTAAATGCTACAAATAACACGGTAATTAGGAAGATTTTACTTTTCATATTCTTTTTTTTCGGTCAGCTCGCTAGCTCTATTATTGCTTACTGCTTTTAATTTATAATCCCTAAACTATTAACAAATAGCAGCACAGGCAACCTGTAGTGTCCTGTTTGAATAGCGTAAAGCGGCTGATAATGTGATATTTTTGAAATAGAACGCTTATATATCGCTTTTATAACCCTATGTAAAAAATTTGTTATGACATCTAGCAATTGGATCCGTTTCATCGTTCTATATAAAAAAGTTGGTCAACATCTATTGACCAACCGAGCTAAACTTAACTAAACTAAAAGATTATTTTTTACCGACATCTAAGTCTCCCCTCGCCCTAGTCGGTCAGGATGTTCTCTTTAGGCATCACGAATTGTGTGTTCTCTTTTTCTCCTCGCGGTATACCGAAGTAGAAATAGAGCGTGCGGGATACCGGTTGATCCAAGACGGTCATTTCACCAGCCGGGCCATTTACTCCGGGTCTGTTGTTAATACCCATCGCCAATTTGGTTCCCACAGCGGGAATCGCATCTAAAAACGAGATATCACCTGCAGGAAGCTCGGGATAATGCTTCGGTCCGGAAATACCATAAAAATCAAATAAACGCAGATACATATCCTCTTGGTCAGTCGCCACGAGAAACTTACCTTGCGTGGTGTTAAACTGCACCCAGCTTACATCAGAAAAATACCCTTTGAACTCTGGGAATTCCCAAGGGCCGATCCCTGCTCTGGAGTCGTTATACATATTCTCCCAAGTATTTAGGGTAACGCCTTGTAGTCGGTTTTTCCAAACACGATACGGTCCGTTACCCAACCATTTTGCCGTGATGATATAATTTTCCGGAAAATTAAAGCTTACCCCGGCATATGGACGTTTTCCTTGCATCTTATAGCTATAATCTAATTTTAGCCACCCATCAGGTCGCATGGTCCAGCGGATATAATCCAACTGACCATCGAAATCAAATTCCAATACCTTGTTTTCACCTACCGAAGACGTGGTGACACCTTTCAGCATATAGTCCCCATCAATCAATATCGGACCGTTACCAAAAGCCATTTTCATGCTATAGTCATTCGCCAAATCTGCTAATAAACCCGTTTCTTTTGCAATAAACGCTGTGATACCATTGGCTTTCAGGACGTAATGTGCACTGTCGTCTGTTAGTTCTACTGCCGTCGCTGTCTTTACAGGTAAGATCGCTTTGGTGATGGTAGCGTTATCCCGAATACGCCATGACCAGGTGTATATCTCTTCGCCATGAGGATCAGTGGCTGTTAACAACAATGCGTCGTAAGCTTTCCAGTCTTCCGACAGTTGAAGCTGTAAGGTTCCTTTTTCGGTCGGCTTTACGACTGGCGCAAGCAGGTCATATTGTTTTTCCACTAATATCCCCTTAGCATCTGCAAAGGGTAGTTGATAGCGAACCAGCTTATAGGCAAACGTACATGCAGAAAGGTCCGTATGATGATAGCGGTTTTCCACTGCGATGTTTCCATCAAAATCTTTCGGGAGCTTCTTCATCTTGATATGAACCGGAGAAAAAATCTCTTTGATAGCAAAGAAACTTCCCTCCTTTTGGCGGTAAGGCCCTAAAATACCATCTGGTGCATTTACCCGGTTTACATCGATAGTACCATTGAAGTCTGTCCGTACGATGCCTTCGTCTGCAAAATTCCAAATAAAACCGCCTCCTCCAAGTTTAGCTTCCCAATGCAATTCCCAAATATCGGCTAGTCCGGCCGCTGCACCACCATCATCTTGTGCATGTAGGAATTCTGTCGTCATGTAGATATTTGGCCCTTCCAGTATTTTTTTCGTCGAATAATAATCTTCATAGTGATTGCCGTCTATACCGTTGATGGCATTTCCCGGCCGGTGGTGGGCATGAATTACTGTTCGTGCAGATAAATCATACTTTGCGTACTCGTCTACTAATTCTTTATTATGACCGCCCTCGTTGCCGTTGCTCCATAGGACGATCGACGGATGGTTCACGTCACGCACGACCATCTCTTTTACCAATTTCTTTCCGACGGGTGTTCCGTATGCTTTTTGCCAACCGGCAAGTTCGTCTAACACATAAAGCCCCAAAGAATCACAGTATTCCAAGAACGCTTTATCGGGCGGATAATGCGAACAGCGTACCGCGTTCATATTCATTTCTTTGATGAGCTTCACGTCATTCAGATCCAGTCTTGGGTTTACGGAACGACCTGTTTCCGGCCACCACACATGGCGGTTTACGCCTTTCATTTTCACCTTCACACCGTTCACATATATTCCATCACCTTGACGAACTTCGACTGTACGAAACCCAAAACGCTCCGTCGTTTGATAGCTTTCCGCACGGTCATTTTCTAACGTAAAAACCGCATGATATAGATGAGGCGTCTCTGCTGTCCATAAGTTGGGCTTCTTTACAGCTAAAGATACTATTCTCACCGAATCGGAGGCTCGTAACTTGACACGCGTCGTCGCCACAACACTCCCTTCTTTATCCCTCAAATCTACACGTAAGGCTGAATTTTCTTGAATATTCTCTAAATAAACATTGCTCTTAAAAGAACCATCTGCTTTTGCATCAATAGCCGTCCAGTTAATATTTGCCTTGGGTGTCACTTCCAAATAAACGGGTCTATATATACCCCCAAAAATCCAATAGTCTGCTAGGCGTTCTGCATTATTTACCGTATTATCTGTCGACATTTTGGATACCGTGACCTCCAGCGCATTCTCCCTGTCGAAGTGAACCTTGTCTGTAATATCATACTTGAACCGATAGAAAGAACCCTGATGGATATCGCCAGCCAATTTCCCATTAATCTTCACCTCCGTATCCGTCATCGATCCTTCGAAAACGATAGAAATCTTTTTGTCTTTCCAATCTGCAGGCACCTCAAAAGCATGCCGATAAATACCTTTTTCTTCATGAAAACGAAAATTCTTACCGTAGGTCACATAATCACGACCATAATTATAGGAACCAAAGCCTTGTTGTTCCCAATGACCAGGTACTGCAATTTTTGACCACTCTCCCGCTTTTCTTCCTCCTGTGATCCAAAAATCCCATTCTACGGTATTTTCATTATCCGTACCGGATAGGTATCGAATTTCTTTTACCTGCTGCGCATGGCCTGAAAAGCTGGCACACAATAGTAAAAAGGCGATATACGTTTTTATTTTCAGCGAAAACATAGGTTTAATCATCATTGTTAAAAGCAGAGGCAAAATACCAAATAAACTAAATTATTGCATCCTGCGGCATCCTGTCGCAGGGGCGATTACACATTATTTTTTATACAGACGCACGCAATACGGTGTAAAACGGCACCTCCAGACGGCTTGTCAGGCCATCTAAAATACTGGTAGCTGCATATTCGCCCATCAGACGAAAATCCGTGGAAATGGTCGTGATACCGTTTAATATAAACTTTTTAAGTGGCGTCTCGTTATAGGAGATGACACCTGTGTCCTGTCCGATTTCTAGTCCCTTCGCACTTACCTTATTCAGTAAATGAAATAAGTCATCTTCGGCCAAGTTGATATAGCACGTTCCTTTCTTTATATGTTCTTCTTGCAGATCGCCTACCAACAGGTGATCAAAAGCATATTCTTGACAGAATTTATAAAAGCCTTTGATGATCGCTTTCGGATAATCGCTATTATCGGGAAACACCAACTTAAGCATACTATATTTGGACAGCGGCTCCCGAATAGATTCTAGAGCTTCATAGATGTCTCTCTCGTGATTTTCACACACAATCGGAAATTCCCCGTCGATCCCTTCCACATTACGTCCCAATAGCAATAACTTATCTCTTGGAATCATCGATAACACCTCCGCAGCTTTATCTCTTCCTTCCTTAAAATAAGGAAATACGACATGGTAATCATACGACTGAGAGAGATTTTGCAATAGCGTACGCAGATGGGTAATATCACTATTGTATACAAAGAGGTCTATAGCAGCCTCACTACCTAACTTACCTGCCAATGCATCGTAGACAATCTTCTTGTGCGAACTTAATTTATTCAAGAATACTGCAATACGCAAGCGAAAAGTTTGTTCCTTAGCAACAAAATACCCCTTCCCTGGAGAAGATTTAATAATCTCTTCTGTACGTAATTTTCGGTATCCTTTTTCCACAGTATCCCGTGCAATTTGCAGCTGATAACTTAAATCATTAATAGACGGGAGCGCATCTCCGATTTCAATGACTTTATGCTTGATAGCTTCTACGATCGCATCGGCTACCTGTATATATTTAGGGGTTGCCGAGAAATCATTGATTTTTATCATCTTAATTAATGCTGCATTGATGGTGCCGCGGGCACGTGACGAAATATACAAGGTTTCCATGTTACTATAATTTAAGGTTGGTTAACAAATCCTATTATTTTATTGCCATGATATTAAGCTTGTTGTTTATATTGGACCATTTTTCTACCGATACATTTACACCTGTATCGTTTCTGTTAGCTAAAGCAACGTAGTATGGTGGTCAGCGTTTTACAAAGCTATCGCAGTCCGTGAACCCAAGGCAGTAAAAATTGCTCAAATTCCCTGTAAAAATGTCTCAAACACCAAAATTTAAATTGTTTTCAGAATAGAGTTTTTTCGATCAAGGAGGAGATGGTAAAATGACGATTCGGATAGTGGTCGAATGTGATGGTGTACGGGATGGAGCAAGATAGGACGGGATGGAGTTATGAAGCATTTTTTGTACATTAGACCCTTATGTTAAGGGCAATGCTAACCGGAAGGCTAACGATTGTAAAAACAACTGCACTTGTACTCTTAATGAGTATAGGTTTACATAGTCATGCTCAATTTCTGCAACTTAAATTTGACCACATTACCTCTGAAGATGGACTACCGCAAAGTACCATACATGGTATTGCTAAAGATAAACATGGCTTTATGTGGTTCGGTACCTGGTCAGGACTTTGTCGGTATGATGGCTATACTATACGTGTTTATCGTTATGATGCCCATAATACAAGAAGCTTAATCAACAACCGTGTACACAATATTTTGGCTGACAAAAATGGTGATTTATGGATCTCTACGTTTGATGAGCAGTACCTGTGTCGTTACCGCTATGAAACAGACGACTTTGAGCGTCTCCCCATGACAGATTGCCCGCCGGAGCTAAAAGATAAAATCAATAGACGTAATCATCGTCTTCAGGTGAGTTTTAGCTATCAGCAAACGAGGTGGCATCTGGATAACCTTTCTACCACATTGGTGGAAACACATCTTCCCTCAGGAAAGCAGAAAACGTACACCGTCGACGCGGGGAATCCCTGGTCTATAAATGACGCTTATGTCAGTGATATTTTTTTAGACGATCAACAAGTTATTTGGTTAGGAACCTATAGTAACGGAATTAATCGCAGCTATCTTGATGCCAGCCCATTCCATTATCTTTATCATGACCCGCAGCGTAGTAATTCCCTTATCGAGAATATTGTCCGCTCCATAACAGAGGATAAAGATGGAAACCTGTGGGTTGGTACACGCAGTAAAGGCGTAACTCTCGTTAAAAAAAACGGGCAATATCAACATTTTCAACATAATCTCCAGACAGCACACTCTATACAGAATAATTATATCAAGAAGGTGTTTTGTGATTCGGAAGGCTATGTTTGGATAGGAAGCCAAAGTGGGTTAGATCGTTACGATCCTCGCCGTAGGATTATCGAACAGATCGGGGATTCAACTGCATTAAATACGGGGGTCTATGGTATGGCAGAAGATGCTGATGGGGATATTTGGTTAGCTACCTGGAATGGTGTTTCCAAGTTCAACCGTCGTCACAAGGAAATAGAAACCTACGATCTCAGCAGTGTTCTTACCGAGCAACATGTATGGACTATCTTTATCGATAGTAAAGGGCAAATATGGGCCGGAACGGAAGGCGCGGGCATCTTTATTTTCAGCGAAGCCCATGAAGGCCAACTGAAATTGATCCGCAGGTTACACCACGGAAGCCAAACAGCAACCTCATTAAGTGATAATCGCATTTATAGCATATTTGAAGATCGTGAAAACCAGATATGGATTGGCACCGGTAATGGGCTTGATTGCTATGCTCCCCAAACCGACAGCGTGAAACAATTCGCCCAACTTGGAAGTCTTTGGCCGAAAGGAACAATAGCCGGCGTTACGGAAGATAATAACGGCTTTATTTGGGCGAGTCACAAGCAAGGTATATCACGAATAAATAAAAAGACACTCGATATTCGTACATTCTCAAAACAAGACGGCCTGCAAAGTAACGAATTCGCAGACGGCGCAGTTTATCGGAGCCTTTACACCAATAGGCTCTATTTTGGAGGCAACAAAGGTATAAATCATTTCTCTCCCGACAGTATACGCACGAATAAAACGCCACCAAAAGTGGTGCTGACAGAACTTCGTATTCTCAACCAGCCGGTGGAGGTAAACCAACAGGTCAATGGACGGGTGGTATTAGCAAAACCATTGTATCTAGTTCCGTCCATAGCACTTACACACGAGGATAAAAGCATCAGTATTGAATTCTCAGCCTTACACTTTGCTAACCCGGCTGGCAACCAGTATGCGTATATGCTGGAGGGCTTTGACAAGGATTGGATATATGGCGATGCCGATAAAAGAGTGGCGAGCTATTCCAACCTTGCCCCCGGTGACTATACATTTAAAGTAAAAGCGTCCAATAGTGATGGCGTATGGGCTGCGGTCCCAACTGAACTATCCATTTCTGTAGCACCCGCGCTTTGGGCGAGCACAGAAGCCTATGTTCTGTATACGTTTATTTTTATATTACTGTTATATGCGTTTTATTACTACATCACCCGTTACGCGAAACTGAAGTCAAAGCTCAATTATGAAGCGATTCTGCATGAGAAAGAACGGGAACTCCATGAAAGTAAGGTACAGTTTTTCACCAATATTTCGCATGAGATAAAAACGCCGCTGACCCTAATTCTATCGCCTATACAACAATTAAAAACCTGGGGAGGGGAGGATTTGCGGATACACGAACAGCTCAAAACGATGGAGACCAACGGACAGCATCTTCTGAAAACGGTAAATCAATTATTAGATATACGTCGTTTCGAAACCGGAAATGAAGAACTCCATCTCGAAAAAACGGAACTGCTCTCCCTTATTCAAAAAGTCGTTGATTCCTTTTCACAGCAGGCCCGCCAAAAGAAAATCCGCTTGAAAGTTGCATCATCACAACCAGAAATGTACGCAACACTAGATGCGGATAAAATAGAAAAAGTACTATACAACCTCTTATCGAACGCCCTTAAATTTACAGACAGCGGTAATATGGTCAAAGTGCGTATACTACAACATAATGAACATTTAAACATCGACGTTATAGACAACGGAAAGGGTATTCCTCCCGAGGATTTAGAACGAATTTTTAAGCCCTTTCTCCAAGGTCGATCAACCGTACCGGGGGGAACGGGACTGGGACTGAGTTACAGCAAGACACTTGTCGAAATGCATGGTGGGAAACTGACTGTAGAAAGTCGTGCCAATACAAAAAGGAATAAGTTGACGATATTTCGTATCCTATTACCTATAGCGCACGATAGTACAACTATCACAGTATCGAAAGAGGTCGCCCCTACACATGATCATGCCGATACATCTACTACATCGGCTACTACACGACAAGCCTTCGTAGAACAGCTTCCGTTACTTCCCCGCAAATGCACCTTACTTTTAGTCGAAGACAACGATCAAATGCGGAGTTATTTAGCGCAATTCTTTCGGAGTGATTACTACATCTTGGAAGCTCCAAACGGCGAGCAGGGGTTAAAGCTTGCGAGCAGACACGTGCCTGATTTGATTATCAGTGATGTTATGATGCCCGAGATAGATGGCATATCCTTTACACGTCAGGTAAAATCTGATATCTTGCTCCGGCATATTCCCGTTATCCTGCTTACAGCGCGAACGTGGGTAGAATATGAGGTAGAAGGGCTGGAAACCGGCGCTGACGATTATATGGTCAAGCCCTTTCATTTACCTATCCTCGCCCTAAAAGTGCGGAATCAACTCTTAACACGTTTCCATATCCAAGAAAAATTCCAGCACCAGGTCTCTATTGAACCGACAAAAATAGATCCGCAATCGCCAGATGAAGTCCTCCTTCACAAAGTACTGATCTATATAGAGGAACATGTACAGGATTCCGATTTAAAAATTGAGAACATTTGCCAAGCGATTGGTCTCAGCCGAGCACAGCTCTATCGCAAAATGAAAGCACTGACGGGCTACAGCATGAACGATTTGATCAAAGAAATCCGCTTGAAACGTGCACAACAGCTGTTGCAGGATCATAAATTTCAAATCAATGAAATTGCGTATATGGTAGGGTTTAGTGATCCTGAATATTTTAGAAAAAGCTTTAAAGCAAAAATTGGATGCTCCCCTAGTGCTTACGCCAAACAACATCGATCTTCGGTCGATTCTTCGCAGGACAGCACATAACGCGTTTATATAAATAATAGTATAAATTGCAGGTTCAAATCATTATATCTCGTTATGATGACATCTGTATATAATATTATTTTATCGTTTTTTGTTTATCTGTTTAGCTTCTCGTTGGTCGTGGGACAAGAAGCAGAAGTTCCGCTAGAGTGGCATAGCAAAGTAGGCGCGCAATCGAAACCAACCCAAACCAAAGAATTCTTCGTCAATGATTATGGCGGTAAAAATAATGACAGTACATTAAACACAGTAGCCATTCAATCGGCAATCGACGCTTGTGCGGAAGCAGGCGGAGGTATCGTTCGTTTCCGACCGGGCTCCTATCTTACGGGCTCCCTATTTGTAAAAAGTAATGTTCAACTACATATAGATAGTAACGTTACTTTATTAGGGAGTCAAAATATCGATGACTACAAACTTATTGATACACGTGTAGCGGGCATTGAAATGGAATGGCCGGCGGCACTCATTAATATACTGGATCAGGAGCATACCGTTATCAGCGGAAAAGGGCTCATCCACGCACAAGGGAAGCCATTTTGGGAACAATATTGGCGTATGCGTACAGATGAATATGAACCCAAAGGCTTACGTTGGATTGTGGACTACGATGTGCGCCGTCCACGTACCATTCTGGTGTCCGGTGCGAAAAACATAACGTTAAAGGACTTGGAGATACAACAGGCGGGGTTTTGGACGGTACAGATTTTATATTCTACCCATGTCACCGTTGATGGTTTAACCATCAACAATAACGTGGATGGCCATGGGCCAAGTACAGATGGTATCGATATCGATTCTTCTTCTTGGATTTTAGTACAGAATACAGATATTGATTGCAACGATGATAATTTTTGTATTAAAGCGGGGCGTGATGCAGACGGTTTACGAGTTAACAGGCCTTCGGAGTACATTGTGATCCGTAACTGCTTTGCCCGGCGCGGTGCGGGTTTACTTACTTTGGGTAGCGAAACGTCTGGTAGTATCCGTCATGTTTACGCATCCAATATCCAAGGTTCCGGCACAAAGAACTGCCTGAATATCAAGTCAGCGGTAACCCGCGGTGGTACGGTAGAACATATTGTGCTTGAAAACGTCTGGATGGACAGTGTAGGGGTTGTCTTGCAAGTGAACATGAATTGGAATCCAAGTTACAGCTATTCTAAGCTGCCGGAAGGATATGATCACGAAGACATTCCTGAACATTGGATAACGTTATTGCAGCCTGTTGAGCCTGCCGAACGGGGAATCCCTACATTTCGAGACATCACTATGCGTAACGTACATATTAAGGGAGCCAACAGAGCCATCAACGTAGAGGGACTTCCCTCTTCTTGGGTGGAACGAATTACATTGCAGAACGTGTCTATCGAAGCAAAAGAAGCAGGAAAAATTCGTTACAGTAAAAATTGGAATGTTCGGGATTTTGAGCTCCAGACCAAAGATGGTTCGACCATCGGAAAAGAAAATACAGCAAACATAACATTATAAAAGCGCATAAGCCTTACGCCTATACGCTTTTAAAAACACTGTATGAATCAAAAAAATCCTTTAATTACGCCCGATAATACCGTAATTCGATAATATCACTTGGTACAGGTTGCGTATTCCATTCGTTGTGAATTACCAATGCAGCACCGATGGCAGTTGCTTGCGCCATAGACGCCGCGTATATCTCGATGTTACCGAACGTCTTAGCAAGCAAATTCATAAAGATATTGTTCTTACTAAACCCACCGTCCACAAAAATCCGCTTGATTCGCTTTTTCGCCAAAATAAGGCGAGTAGAAGCTACTTGCGCTGCCACTAGGTAAATTATAAACGCATGATAGGCTTCAACATAATCAGCGAAGCTACTTAAATCTACCTGTCCGAACGCATCTAGGTTTGCTGGAATTTCTTTTCCGGCGCTTAACTTTTCGATGATCTTCCAGTCGATCTCTATATGCTTAAAACGGCCGGTGGTTACCTGAAAATGTTCTGCAATACGTTTTGTCTGAACTTCATGCTCATAACCCGCAAACAAGCGGGACGCCTTAACGGGTGTGCCCGCATAGGTCATATAGAATAGACAGTCTTTTTCCAACTCCTCTTTCGTTAAGTTCTCGTCATTAAAGGGGTTTAACGAAATACACCAAGTACCTGTCGAAATTAAAATAAAGGGTTCGTGGAAATTCAGTAAATACGGAATGAGCGCCGAGGAACTATCGTGCAATCCCACACCCACTTTGTAAGTGCTTCCGGGGAATGCAGCTGAAAATACTTCGTCTCCTTTCACAATGGGTGCTAATTTGCTTTCTATACCCGTTTCCTTAACCCATTGGTGGTACGCTTTCTTTGCAAAATCCCACAAAGCCGTATGGCAACCGATACTCGTCATATCTGAATATACCTGTCCAGAAACTAAAAAACTGAGATATTGTGGAAGATGTACGGCATATTTTAGTTTTTCGTATACTTCTGGCTTTTCCTGCTGTATACGATATAATTGAAGCCCCGAATTCAGGCTTCCCAAAGCTGGCGATGCCGTAGCAAGTGAAAATCCCTCTATGCCACCATATGTGTTATGTAGACTTTCTTCCAACTCTTTTGGATAAGCTTTGAGGTAATTGTACAGCGGTGTGAGTGGTCGTCCACTTTCATCTAGATACACAAAACTGGCACCGTACGATGTAAAGTTTATGGCTTTGATATCGAACTGGTCCAAACGGAAAACCTCGTGGAGGGAATCGAAAACGGAAAGACGTAGACTCTCTAAATTTTCACATGGATCTCCATCTTCGTCCACTGTTTCTAAAAATCTAGCTGAACGTTCAAATACAATGTCATAATGTTCATCAAACAAAAACAACTTTTTGTTCGTCTTCCCTACATCGAAAATAGCGACAACTGGTGTACGCATTTTGAATATTTAAATTATTTAAAGATGATCCGCCTATTGGCGGATCAGTTGAAAAAATCGTGCGTATTACTCTTGATTATATTTATAGCCCCGTAGCTACAGTATTGCTGCCACGTTCATCAATCAATTTCTTCCGAATGTCCAATTCGCTGAATAACGCGACCGGATTCAATGCTGCTCCTTGACGTAGACGTGCTTCAGCCACTAGAGGGCGTACATCGGTACGGAAGGCATCTTGCAGAATTTCCTGTGCACGCACGATATTGTTTTGCTGTTGCGCCTCTTTCAACGCTTTACGATCCACCAATAAGGCCTGTGCATACGCAATTTTAATAGCTTCCACAGATTGAAGCAAATCCACCAATGGATCTTTTAAGTTATGTGATGCATCAATCATCCAACCCAAGCCAGTAGCGTGCTCGATTCCGCGAGCATCCATTCCCTCCACCAGTTCACTGAAAATCAAGAACAATTGGTAAGGCTTGATGCTACCAGCCGTCAAATCATCATCAGCATACTTACTATCGTTAAAATGGAAACCACCCAACTTACCTTCCATCAGCAATAATGAAACAATCTGCTCAATATTAGCATTCGGCAAATGATGTCCTAAATCCACTAAAGTATATGCTTTATCGCCCAATTTGCTAGCGAGTAACAAAGATTGTCCCCAGTCTGCTATCGTCGTTGAATAGAAATTTGGTTCAAAGGCTTTGTATTCAACAAACATCTTCCAATCGTCGGGCAAATGTTTGTAAATCTCTTTCAAACTTTCCAATGTATTTTGGAAAGCTTCGCGGAAATTAAGCTGTCCCGGAAAGGAAGAACCGTCCGCCAACCAGACCGTCAATGCTTTGGATCCCAATGCTATACCATGTTTGATCACTTCAATATTATGATCGACTGCTTGCTTACGAACTTTTGGATCAACATGATGCAGAGAGCCGAACTTGTAACTGTGCTCCTGATCCGGCTGATCTTGAAACGTATTGGAGTTTACCGCATCAAAACCTAAACCGTAAGAAGCAGCAAGTGCCTTAATCTGTTCCGCATCTTCGGGGATATCCCACGGAATGTGGAGTGAAATAGCACCGCTAGAACGGTTCAATGCGTGTAACAAACCAACGTCCTCAATCTTTTGCTCTAACGTACCCGGTTCGCCTTTACCAGAAAAACGGCCAAAGCGCGTTCCACCTGTCCCTAAGGCCCAACTGGGTATAGCAATTTGGAATTGTTGCAGTTTATCCAATATGTCTTCCGCATTGGCTATATTTTCAGCAGTATAGGAGAAAGCACGTTGGTGCTTCTCCACAAATTGCCGATTATGTAATTCTATCGTTTGATTATCTAGCTTCATCTTTTTAAAATTAAGTAAAAAAACTAACGTACGAATGCCATCGCTACGCCTCCGTCAACGTTGAGCACATTCCCCGTCGACTTATTCAAGTTACCACCCACAAAGGCAAAGCAAGCATTGGCGATATCATCCGGTAAAATAATTTCGTTTAACAACGTACGTTTTGCATAGTATGCTGGTAATTCCTCAACGGTAATGCCGTAAGCTTTGGCACGACCTTCTGCCCATCCGCCGGCCCAGATATTACTATCGGAGATAACCGCATCCGGATTCACAACATTCACGCGGATTTTGGCTGCGCCAAGTTCTGCTGCATTCAAGCGGCTGAGATGAAGTTGCGCAGCTTTTGCACTTCCGTATCCTGCATTGTTCGGCCCGCTTACCAAGGCATTCTTGCTAACAATATTCACAATGTCGCCACCGATATTTTGGGCTTTTAATACTTTTGTAGCGCCTTGTGTCACCAAGAATTGACCTTTCACCAACACATCGTATAGCAAATTCCAATCTTTCTGCGTATGGTCTTCGATGGATTTAGAAATGGACAAACCGGCATTGTTTACGATGATATCCACACCACCAAAAGCCAATGCAGCTTCTTTTAATGCTTCCTCTATTTGCTCCTGATTGGTAACATCCAGTACTGCTGTAGCCACTGCGTCCTTTCCAAACAGATCGATAAATTCTTGCTTGGCGCCTTCGAGGCGTTCTGCATTTAAATCATTCAATAAGACGACTGCACCTTCATTTGCAAATTTTTTCGCGATTGCTTTGCCGATTCCACCAGCGCTTCCTGTCACTAACGCAATTTTACCCGACAATGCCTTCGGTTTTGGCATACGCTGTAGTTTTGCCTCCTCCAATAACCAATATTCGATATTGAAGGCTTCCTGACGAGGCAAAGAAGTGTATTCACTAACCGCTTCAGAACCTTTCATCACGTTGATAGCATTGATGTAAAATTCTGCTGCTACACGTGCGGTTTGTTTGTCTTTTGCAAACGCAAACATTCCTACACCAGGATACAGGATAATCACGGGGTTTCTATCGCGAATAGCCGGGCTGTTAGCATGCTTACAGGTTTCGTAATATTCGGTATACATGGCCCTGTAATCTTCAAACAGCGGCTCAAGCTGTACCTTCACAGCATTTATATCACTCAAGTCAGCACCTTTATCCAAGTTAAGGATAAGTGGTTGAATCTTTGTTCGTAAGAAGTGGTCTGGACAGCTGGTACCCAGCGGAGCCAAGCGCTCCAAATCGTTGGAGTTAATATATTCCAGCACTTTATCATCATCAGTAAAATGTCCGATCATGTGGCGTTCGCTGGAACAAAACCCTCTTAAAACAGGTGCTAGTTTTGCAGCTTGCTCACGACGTGCATCTGCCGATAAGCTTTCAATCTTTTGTCCGCCGAATACGGGCCTATTTTTACCATAGTTCTGCGCCAAATATTCCGCACAGGTTTCGATAACATCCAGTGAGTTGACATAACTCTCATAAGCCGTATCACCCCAAGTAAACAGTCCATGGGAACCCAACATGATACCACGAATACCTGGATTTTCATCCAAGCAAGCTCGCAATTGCAACCCGAGATCAAAGCCCGGCTTCTGCCATTCTACCCAACCGATAGTACCGTTGAAAAGTTCCTGTGTAATTTTCTTACCATCTTTTGCTGCTGCGATCGCGATAGCCGCATCTGGATGCAGATGATCGATATGTTTGAACGGAAGAAAACCGTGCAACGGCGTATCAATGGATGGCGCTTTCGAGTTCAGATCAAAGATACAATGGTTGAACAACTCTACCATTTCATCTTCGTGTTCAATACCACGGTATACATTCTCCAGATTACGCAAACGCTCGACATACAAGGCCCCCAATCCGGATTTTTTTAGTGTACCGATATCTCCCCCGGAGCCTTTAATCCACATCACTTCCACTTCTTCGCCAGTCAACGGATCTTTATCAATTGTTTTGCATGACGTATTTCCCCCGCCATAATTTGTAATTCGCAAATCTGACCCCAACAAGTTGGAGCGATACAACAATAAAGCAACTTCATCACCTTCAAGCGATTTTGCTTTTTGTTCATCCCATAGATAGTTTACATGTTTGTATTCTTTCACGGTTGTATAAATTTTGATGTTATTTTTATTATTCTAATGTTTTTGCAAATCCGACAATACAAATGGAGAGTATAATCGTCAAAATACCTGCGATAATAGCGGTATAGGTTGATTTATTTACCCCCTTCCATTCCTTCAGGATGACGCCCCAGGCATTGGCTATTAATATGATAAATGCCATGTGCAATATCCAGGAACTTGCTCCGTTGCCAAGACGGCTTTCACCCATACCATAAAAGAAAAATTGCAAATACCAGGTTGTTCCGGCTAAGGCGCACAGCAAAAGATTCTTTCGCAGCGGCGCGGTTTTCTTCGTATAATCCGAAAACGTTTTGTTTTTGGCCAATAAGTAGAGACACCAGATGACATTAGTGGTGAAACCTCCCCATAGAATAACGACGTAGCTCACATTGTTTTGGTACAGGAATTCTCCCTGATTAGGATTCGCTGCCTTCCAAATCTGATTGGCAACATCTGCCATCGGCTTCCCAGCTTCGATACCAAAGTTAAAACAGGCACTCAATACACCCGAAACGATCGCCACAACAATGCCTACTCCAAAATTATAATCTGATTTTGCCTCGACAGAGAGGGTGGATAAACTTCTTTCTTTCAGAAAACCAGCTCGGCCACAGAGGTATATCCCAACGATACAAACCACAAGACCAACCATTACACAAATCCCTGCATTCGTCGTAAAGAAATAGTCAATTCCATGTTTTCCGGGTGACTGATTGAAAAAGTAATAAATGGCAGGCATTAACGAACCAAATACCATACTCAAACCTAACATGACGCTACTTCCCAACGAAACGCCGAGGTAACGGACACCGAGTCCATAGGTTAAACCACCGATTCCCCAAAGCAATCCAAACAGGTAAGTATAGCCAAGTGTCGAGGTTCCCGCTTCGCGGATAATATCCCCAAAATTCGGAATGGTCAACCATGCCGCTAATGGCGGTACGATAATCCAGGAAAATAGTCCGCCGAGAATCCACATGGACTCCCATGACCAACCTTTTACTTTTTTATAGGGGACATAGAAACTCCCCGATGCGAATCCACCGATAAAGTGAAACAAAACACCTGCTAATGCATTCATAAATTATGTATTATAATAGTATAGATCATATGTAACAGTTTTCTAAGGTAAAGGGAATATTATAGAAAACTGTTATGTTCTGTCATGTATGACATAGTCCACAACGCATAATTATCTTCGACGAGTCGTTTCGGGTTTCGGCATTTGTAAGTGCGGTTTATTATAAACCGTCTAACATATTCACCACATCCTTTGTTCGCTCTTTCGGCAGCACCCGTAAATCGATTAGCTTACCGTTTCGTAATTTACCTTCCACCGTTGTTTGCTTCGGTGCGTGGAGTTTGAAGTCGACATCCCATTTTGTCGGCCATGAAGGAAAAAGATAGAGTTTATCGTCGACTGCTTGCAACAACATTTCTTGCAAACCAATCATGCCAGATCCTCCCCAGTTGTGATCCGGTACCCAATCAAAGCCTGGCCCCCAAAAGGTGGGAAATCGTCTATCCGCATTTTTCAATTTCAGGGTTGTAAATTTCTTAGCCTCCTCAGTCAGTCCTAAGCGTGCAGCGAAGATGTTATCTTGTTTCCAACCAACATGGCTTCGGAATTTTAAAACATCGGGATCGTGATGAAAGGTATTTAACGCTATGTCTATATCCGGTTTTCCAATACCATATATCCCCCATGGATACACGCCATAGAGTTGCGGAGCTTCCGTATTGTTGATACGCGACCACAATTCAGCGGGGGCCAGCATTCTTTTACCATCTAATTCCCGGATAGGTAAAGGCGGAATCTTCTTTTGAAACTCTTGTAAATATGTGCGCAAGCTATCGTTTACTTCTGTTGAAGAAAGCGACAACATCCGTCGTGTTACCTCCTGCAGTGCAGCCACGGTAGTAGAGGCATTGTATGCCATTTTATACGTTTCGGCAGAGGATCCGGGGTAAAAGATCAAATGTCCATTCTGATCCAGTATCTTACTTCCAAGTTGCTTTGCGCGGTATTGATAATGTTCGTCAAAGAAACGCAGGCAACTCTCTATAAAGGGGATATAGGGTCGAATATCGGCATCACTATAATTTGCTGTTTCCAGCATCATCATACAAAACTCCAATACCGTATCCCATTGGTGTTCTAGCCAAGCGTTGTATTGTAATCCTTTGTCGTGGCTTTTTGGTCGTTTCCAATTATATTCTGCTGGATTAGGCAAACCGAAATTTTCGATCTGCTCGGTAAAACTCGCTCCACCGTGCCCCCAATACACCTTCGATCGCCATTCCGCATTGCGTTGTATCCGTTGGTAAAATTGAAACTGTGCAGGCATCATATCAAAGTCGCCGCTTTTTAGCATAGGCCAATATACCAAACGTTGGTTTTGCGCAGTATGCGTACCTCCTCCCCAATTGCGGAAATCAGGCGTAAAGTTCATCGTACTGTCAATCGAAGACGGATCATACGTGAACAGTCCTCCATTAAATTTGGTCGGATATTTGCCATAAGCGTTCGCTGCCAACATAAAACGAAAAAGCTGATAATTGCGCCCTACCTGCCAACTTTCATCTTTTTCGTCGGGTCGCGTAGGTTGTATCCGGATATAGCTTCTTTCCCAGAAAGCACGCCACCAGTCCAAATTTTTACGTTTGATCTGGGCTTTGGGTTCGGTTGGATTGGACAGCGCATGCAATTGCCCTTGCCATTCGGCTACAGAAACCGGACCTGCCACATGTAAAGAAACCTGTAAGTCGTGTTTCCTAGCAGGCTTCTTACTTTTCAGAACCCAAGCCTTATAGTTAGTTTCCATGTATTTGCCGAAGCGTTCTTCGATAAAATGAAAATTCTTCCCTTGCAACACACCTCCTGACACCAAATCAGTCAATGGATTATACAACGAATCCTTCACGGTTTCCATACCTTGTTGACGCACGACGATATCAAACACGGTACTATCGGTATTTTGGTGAAAAAAAACAATTCTATTATCTATGGCGTCAATACTATCACGTTTTGTCACCACCTCATGTGGAGGTGCCCATTTCCAGGAGTTTGCGTTATTTTCCCGCTTCTTCGGGTAAAGCTCCTTATAGCGCCAATTTTCATAAGATGCTTCTACGTCAACATTTTTATTCGCTTGAACATCTACATAGACATTCGGACGTTCCACATCTACCCATAAGAACACGTCCGCCTTCACGCCATTTTTTTCTCCCGAAATAATCACCTGTCCCTTATCAACCTGCAATTGCTGCTGGAACGCGGCACCTTCAAACGGGTTAGGATAAAGTTTTAGGCGTACCCGACCGAGTTTCAATAAGGTATTATTCTCATCAAAAGCACCCGATTTGCCTAAATAAAAAAGAATATCTCCGTTTTCTACCCATACGTTCAGACCTATATCGCCGCCACCCAATGGCATGGACTCTCCGGAATGTTTACTCGGTTTATCCCAGGTGATATAATAATCTTCCCAATCAAACTCCTGAGCGCATACTTTAGCGGAGAGCTGCATACAGCATACCAAAAGAGCTATATATGTTAATCGATTCATTTTGTACTATTTCATTGTTTGGATCTTCACCTATCACGCGTCTTCCTTTTTTGCAAAAAGAAAAGACCCTTACAAGGCATTGCAATAAACCCTAATTAACACCTAAAAGTCACCTCCGGATATTTGACGACTGCACAAACTCATCCTTAGTACTATCCCTTCCTGTCAAATATCCGAAGTGACGAGTTTTGCTCCACTTTTGCGGTCAAAAGTGGAAAAAAATTACCAATCATCAGTTCGGAATGAACTTACCGGTAAACCATTGACCCCGAACAAGTCTCCGATCACAAAATCTTTAAACGCATAGCGTACAGCAACGGGTTTGGCTACACGTGGAGACGACACAACGATCGTTTTCCCCTGTACAATCGCATTCGCGGGATAGAAAACTTTATTTTCTCCAGCAATTTCAAAGCTTTTGATATCCTTTCCGAAAGATGTCAACCCCAATGGCGCATCCTTAAATTGTACCGTAACTGTACTACCTTCAATAGCAATACTATCGTAAACTGGACTCCTGTGGTTCAGTCCTTCTATATGGTAAGAATCCCCTAGAGCCAATAAAGCTAAGCGATCCCCTCCTTCTTTCTTTCGCGCCGGGTGTATACAGTTAGCCTCTCCCAGATCCATCGTTACAGCCATACCCGAATGCGGTATGTTGGCAAGCGACTTCCGCTGCGCATCCCGTATAAAAGCGGAGTTGTATTTTCCACCTACATGGTACGGCGGCAGGGAACCATAGTCAAAGGGCGCAATTTGCGCATAGTAAAAAGGCAGCGTATCATCCTCCCACAATTCCCGATACTTGGCGACCATCCTCGGAAACAAGACCTCGTATTGGTCGGGTCTTTCGTAGTTCGATTCGCCCTGATACCAGATGATACCTTTTACACCATAACCTGCTATGGGATTAATCATACCATTGTATAGCATCGTCGGTTGCCTATTTTTATCTTTAAGCCCTTCTTCTTGCTCAGGAATGTCAACACCTTCCATATCTTTCAGCCAAGCAGCGTCCATCCAGGCTTCTACATTAGAGCCTCCATAACTGCTATGGATAAGACCTACAGGAACCTTTAATATTTTCCGTAAACGCTGCCCAAAGAAATACGCTGTCGCACTGAAATTAGCAACATTTTCCGGAGTAGCTTTCTTCCACGCCGAGGGCTTACTGTCGTCTGCTGGTTTCAACAAAGGATTGCGCGGCACGGTATATAAGCGTAGCTGTTCATCCGACGATTCTAGAATCGCCGTCGTACTACCCATGATTGGCTGCGCCGGATAGCCTTTCATTGGCATTTCCATATTGGATTGCCCCGAACACAACCACACCTCGCCAATCCATACGTCGTTTAAGACCACGGTATTCTCTTCAGAAATGGCAATATTATAGGGCCCGCCCGCGAGGGGCGTCTGGATAAATAAACGCCAAGCACCTTTTGCATTAGTCTTCACCTCATATCGCTTCTTATCCCAAGAAGTTTCCACCTGTACCGTCGTGCCGTTTCTTGCCCAACCCCAGATCGGAACGCTCTTTTGTTGTTGCAGTACGATCCCATCGGTAAAAATAGCGGAAAGGCGGATCTCCGCTCGCGTGCTAAAGGAGACGGATAATAATAGAAAGACGATTAAATATTTCATATTTCCTTTAATTTTTACGTGGCAGCCAAACAGCCATATCACCAAATGTTCGGTTTCCCCAGGCGAAATACGGGACCAAACGAATAGCCACTTCTTTTTGATCTTCAGCAGTTACTTTTCGGTAGAGAGAATTCCATTGTTCTGTATTATCGGTATATGCGTTTCCTTTAAGGAAAACGATCGATTGTCCCATTACCGTTTCTTGTACCGGTTCAAACTTAACAGATGTTTTTACTTTCAGATTAAATAAATCGAGATCTGCCGGAATATCTTCTTTTTCCAAGCAGTACACAACCGGACCACGCATTACAGCGACCTCGTTTCGTGCTTCCTCAACTAACGGATTGGCCTCCATAAAAGTCACTTGCATAGGTAGGCGCAAGATGATGCGATCTCCTTTTTTAAAGGATCCAGCTAATTTAGCATATCCCTTTTCTAACTGAAAATTCACCTTTTTATTGTTGTGCGTGATTTCTGCTTCTTCGGCCCAACCGGGTATACGCAGTTTCAGCGCATAGTTTGCCGGCAATTCCTCCACAACAAACGACGCGACACCATCCCACGGATAGTTAGACTCTTGTGAAATTTTAATTTTTCGGCCTTTATATTCCGTATCGAGGACATTTCCACCAAACAGGTTCACCCATACAGCGTCATCGGAAACGCTATAGGCATAACTGCTAACCTCCGCGATTGTACGAACCACATTGGGCGGACAACAATTAGACAGCGAAATGTATGGAACACGTTTTTTCGACCAACGTTGTTGGAAAGGCAGATTAGACGAGTAGCTTAGCGGATTAGTATATAAAAATTTGTCTCCATCCAAGCTAATACCGGATAATACACTGTTGTAAAGTGCCAATTCAAGTACGTCGATGTATTTCGCATCCCCGGTCAATGTTGCCATGCGCCAATTCCAGAGCATGTTACCGATATTCGCACAGGTTTCATTATGTGCTGTTAAATTTGGCAGCTGATAATCTCGACCAAAAGCCTGATGTATTTTTTGTACATCTGCGGGGTTATAAGAAGTACCATCGGGTGATGTCCCATCATACAAGGAACCTAGACCGCCGGTAATATACATTTTGTGCTTAACGACATCATCCCATATCGCAAAAAGACGATTGCTCAACGTGGTATCTTGTATTTCCGTAACCAGATCGGTTACGCCGGCGTAAAGATAACTAGCCCTCACCGCATGCCCCATGGCTTTATTTTGTTGACGGAACGGAATACGATCTTGATTGTCATCCGTACCGTCTTCAATTTCTCCTTTAATATCGATCAGGTGTTGCGCCAATTCTAAATATTTAGGGTCTTTCGTGGTGCGATACAGCTCGATTGTTCCCATGTAATGAGATGGACATATCGCATTTCGCGCTAAGGTGGGATTTGATTTTTTATAGAAACCGTAGAGATAATCTGCCGCCTTAATCGCTATATTCAAGAGGTTATTGTTTCCCGTTACCCGGTAGTGTATGCATCCGGCGGTCATCAGATGCCCGATGTTATAGGCTTCAAAGCTTAAACGGTCTTGGAATTCGATGTTCTCACCAGAATTACGTTGGTCGATGGTTGCTTTTGTGTAGATATATCCATCTTCGCGTTGCGATTTTGCTATCACGGGCGTCACTTCATCGATCATTTGCAGCAAACGCTCGTCTTTCGTCTGCGCATACAATGCACAGACCGCCTCCAGTGTTTTATAAAAATCGCCATCATGAAACGAGGGTCCCTTATGCTCTCCCTCCTCTAGACCCGCAGCAATCTCAAAGTTGCGGTAAGCGTGGCTGATATCCGCGCTCGTGTAGACATCCCAAAGGTGGGGTACCATACGCTCGTAACAAACGCTCGTACGTTCTGCCCAGAAACCCTTTGTCCAAGACACATCCCCCATATTTACGGCATTTTGTATGGCGAAAGGACTTTCACCGGTATTTGTAATCGCTTTTTCTTGCGCATGTAACTGTCCGGTTAACAAACCAGACAAAGCCAGTATAAGTAGACTCTTTTTTGCTTTCATGTTGTTCATTTTTTATGATACCATATCAATTGGACATCGCCTTGCAATCCGGATTTCTGTAGATCTTTTAAATATTTCGGGGTCGCTATCGTTTGGATAAGCCTTTCTGCCGGTTCGTGGCGGCTTTCATAGCCAAAACGGTTGCCCCAGGTGTTATATACCCGTACTTCCAGCTTATTTTTACCACGCGTCAAATAGTCCGTTACATCAATCTCTAATGGGTTTGTCCATATGACACCAACCTCTTTCCCGTTCAACACGATCTCTGCAAGACTTTCCACTCTTTCTAGTTTCAAGGTTACACGTTGTTCACCTATTTTCTTGGGCTGATTGAAGGTTAAGGAGTAGCTGCCCATCCCTGAATGATAACGCACATCATCCACTACCGATGTCGTCCAGAAATCTGGGTGTTGTTGCTTTATGGGTTCGTGTTTCACATCGGCCAGCTGTAAATTCCATTCGCCTTTTAATGTCTCTACTTTCACTACCTCCCAATCTGGAAGATTCAGCTGGCTCTCGCTAAATAACACAAAAAATGACTGGAACGGCTCAAATACTATATTTAACTCGGTACGATTATCTTTTTGCACCGAAGAAACTGGCAATAATCTATCTTGAAGAACATCGTACAAATAGATGTTTGATGCAGTTGCTCTAAACGATAGAGAAGCCTTACGTTGTACGCTGTCTTGATTTGCAACAAAATAGCTATCTCCACCATCAAAATGTCGGTGGTTCCAAGAAATGGATGCATTATTTTTGTTATCAATGATCACATCCTCTTTTATGCCCAACGGGTCAAAACTATCCGCATGATATACACCAAGATAAACTTTACCTTTTCCGAGGGCCTTATATTGTAAACCATCCGCCATCTGCATATCGCTAAAGAGTTTATCGACTATCTTTTGAAAAGCTATAGAATCTTGTTTAGCAACAATACCATGTATATGTGTAGGTTTCTCTTTAAACAATACGCTTGCTCCCTGTTCCGCTAAATCCGCAAACTTTTGTAGTACGGCCAGTGAGAAGTGGTTTGGCGTAGGATTCAAAAGATGCTGCCCAGGTACCACCAGCAAACGATAGGCGATATGATCGGCAAACACAACGTTCCCATCCACCACTTTCGCCTGGTTCAGTAAAACATCGGGATTAAAGGAATCATACGCGTATCCCCGCAACGGGTCAACCCAATCGGCAGGATTATACATATTTGCACTCGTCGTCACACTTGCTATTTTCTGTGCTGGCCAACCTTCGTTACGCATCAGCGAATCGGTTCGGTCGACACGAGACTCTCCTATAATACCCGGCAATGTGTTTGTTAAACGGTCTGGCAATATCGATCGTCTCGGCATTTCCTCACCAATAAATACGGCTATATCACGTACCGGCTTCCCAGTTTGTAATAATTGTTGTGCACGTATAGCATAATCAACCCAAGCTTTTCCAGGTTTCCACCAGGTTTGGTCACGTTGAAAATAAAGACCTATACCGTCCAATGTCATCCCCGGTTTACGATCCATCCAAGGATTATGCACATAAACATGGTAAACTAGACTATTGATACCTAATGCAAAGTTCCGGTCCTGAAGCGATTTTAACAAGCGCGGATGCTCATCCCATTCCATCCGGATTTGCGTAAACGCTTCTGCCATGATGTTATTCTTACCATAGATGTGTCCGCCGGAGGTCGCGTCTAAGATATCATTAGGCTTATCATGCGAAGGACTTCTGAACCAAAACTCACCCATCGGCCTGTCCGCCCAGCCGAAATGTTCCATACCATCGCTCAACATCACGGGAGCGGTCATCTCTGCCGTAAATTCCACTCCATACTCATCCGACTTCTGGCGGAGCGTTTGATAACCTTTCTCCTGCAACAGATCGGCGATCGTCTCGCGGAAGTCGTGCAGGAAAGCTTCGGATTCTCCGACACTGTTAACAATATACCCGGCTAATACGGGAAGATAGGTCGTGAGATCATACCCTCTCCTTGTTCTAAACTCCTGCGGCATCTGCTTTGTCCAATTTTGGCTACCCGATTCCCAGGAATCAATATGATAGACGGTGAGCACATCCTTGGCTAGTTCTCGTCCCACCATTTCATAAGCTTTTCCAAACCATTGCTCGAACTGGAAAGCAACCGTTTCGGCATTCAGTTTATCACACTCCAACCCCTTTCCTGCACCCGCCGTTTCATTTTTATGCCCTGTCGTGGTATGCCCGATCCGCAGGATCTTCCAGTTGCCTGCCGGCAATTCTGTCGTGAGTTCTTCACCTTGGACAGCGGTTGGATTCAGCGTAATCGCTTTCTCGCTATCCATAACATAGGCCGGATTAACGTCCCTTTCGTCGGTTGGCAACGAAACCCGCCAAATTTCACCTATCTTACCTTCATATTGATGAACACGCGGTTCTTCAAATAACGTAATCCCTATAAGATTGATTGAAGGTTTCCATTTAGCAGCATCTAGGTCTTCTGCTCCGGGTTCAAAATTGGTCGGATCGAACACAAAACGAAAATATTTTGCTTCGGTATACGGAATGGTATGCGTGACACCGTTGTCCCAATCCAGCCAACCTGTTCGCGGGGATTTTAGCTGCATCAATTCGTCAAAGTTGACACCGTCATTACTCACCAATATCTTCAGCCTATTTGAGCCGTAATTATTGGCGCGACGATCTACTTTTACTGCATTACAAGGAAAGGGTTGCTCAAACGCGTATTGGATCCAGCCGGGTTGGGATGTCGCGAAACGCCGATCGTTATCTTTTTGTGCCAAATGCTGTATATCTTCATCGTAGCTACTGGTAACCCTAGGAGATTCCTCATCGCTACGTCTATATTTTTTGGGTATCGGGATAGCAAACAACTGAATATCTTCATAGTAGTTGTGTAGCTTTTCCGGTTGTGGCAACGGAATGTTGACCTTACCCGGACGATTAACGGTTATTGTCGTATCCGCATAAACCACTTTTTGCATCGATTTTTCTGGTGTGATCCAAGGACCACCAGCGGTAGCAAACCCATCATTAGGGAACATCGCTATCTGTATACCATATCTCTTGGCCTCCGCTACCAGATGCCGGAACATTTCCCACCATTCCGGTGTTAATGTTTCTGCTGCGGGCTCAAACAACGGTGGATCTGTCTTTGCTTTGATAGGCGTAAAATAAGCTCCGGCGATATTGTTTTCCGCCATCGCCTGTAAATCGGCCGTGATCCCTTCTTTTGAATAGCTGGCATGCATAAAGTACCATACCACCCACGGTTTCGCTTTTTCATACGAATCTGCTGCAAGCGGAACGATATGGGTCGGAATGCCTTTTATTTGGGCATTTCCCAAAAACCAACTACATAATATCCCTATACTGATATAAAACCGTAATCTCATCTATATTTACTGTATATATTGTTTCACATCTGTTTTTCCATCCATAGGGATCAGATGAAACGAATAAGTATAATTTTTTGCAGGCACCTGGTATTTTTCCAACGGTGCTGAAACATCCGTCCAGCTGTCATTCCCCCCGATTCCCATTTGTTTAAAATCGACATTCAACGTGATTTTATCTTCCTTTTCGAGCTTGTACCAATGCTTACCTTCTACGATTGCTTTTTGTGAGAATGGCCATGCACTCATGTATAAGGGCTGGTTTCCAATCACCAAAAGACCTGCTTTTTTATTGTTGCGAAGGTGGAACCACCGCACGTCCATACGATTACCGTTCTCCTGAGGAACTAAATATGGCTCCATAAATTCATCGATATCCATAGCGTAAACGCCTAGATCAAATCCATAGTCCCTATCGGGATAATTTTCCATAAAGCCTAGCCCATAATATTGAATCTGTTCAAACGTGGGGTTAATGCCCATCTGTAAGCCTATTTTAGGAATATTTGGCAAACCATCTTTTACGTCCAACTGGTAATTGACAGACACGATACCGTACGGTTTGACAGCATAATTGACCGTCACGTTGGCCGAATCACCTGGCAACAGATAACGAGACTGTATATGTATTGCATCTACCTCTTCTCGCATGTTTATGTTGACTAATTTTGCCTCATTATACCAATATTTCAATTTTCTATCCGGTTTCCAGCCTCTGCGGTCGTTCTCCGTTGCCGGACGCACGAAATTCGGCAATACGGCGCCATTGATGATTTCTTGTCCTTTATATACTAGCTGCTGCAGTCCGCCAGAAGATTTGCAAAAAAAAGCTTCAAACGCTGCCCCCGTAACGCGATATCCCGCATCATTTTCTTCTACTTTCAAGGGCTTCCCGGTAAGCTTCAATGGTTTCATCACACTTCCCAACTCCTGCCATCTCACCTGCGACGAAGAGACTACAAAACCCTCGGATGCCCAAAGTTCATCCGTTTTTAAACGAAACTGTATATCGAGTTGATATTCCTTTTCTTCCTTCAGTTTTACCGGGATATAGGAAAGCAAATCCATTGCTGTAGAGTCGCCCGCAGCCAAGTCGATACTAGGCAATTTCACTTCTTTCACCACTTCTCCGTTTTCTCTTATAAGCATGACAGGTTGATAGTGATTCAGATTGTGTTCCACCGCCCGGTTCTTTATCTTAATTCGTGCCGTTTTCGCATCCAGCAACACAATTTCCGCCGGCTGATAAATCCTCTTATTATCATACATGGCCGCTTTCGGGCGGTTCCAGGCATCCGCAATACCATTTAAGCTGAACGCGCCATTATGGATTTTCTCGCCAAAGTCTCCTCCATACGCCAGAACTTTACCATATATCGAATCCTGCCGCACTAGTGCCTGATCTTTATAATCCCAGATAAAACCGCCTATTAGACGCGGGTGTGCGCGGAAGATATCCCAAAAATCTTTCATGTTTCCGGTCGAATTTCCCATGGAATGGGAATATTCTACAAAAAGAATCGGACGGTTATCGTCGTTATCCTGTTCCAACAGTAACTTCGGCGTAAAAATGCCCGGATAAAAACGCGACACGATATCAACATAATATTGATCCTTTATATTCTGTAACCGGTAGGCGTGTGCATTTGACTTGGGATAGCGTGGGTCGGAAGGGTCTATATAGCCCGGCAACTGATGGCTTCCCATAGCCGGCTCATAATGCAGTGGACGTGTAATATCAAAATCATGCACCCACGCCGCCATTGCCGCGGTAGTGGGGCCTCTCCCAGACTCATTGCCCAGCGACCAAATGACAACCGAAGGATGATTCTTATCCCGTTCGACCATCCGGGTGAGGCGCTCCATGTGGGCCGCTAACCAAGCTGGGTCGTTCATCAGTTTTCCACCCAAACCATGTGATTCCATGTTTGCCTCATCCATCACCATGATGCCGTATCGGTCACACAGCTCATAAATGTAAGGGTCATTTGGATAGTGCGACGTGCGTATGGCATTAAAGTTAAACTGTTTAATCTGCCGGATATCCGCCTCCATATCTTCACGTGTTAACGCTTTCCCGCGTTCGGGATGATGATCATGTCGGTTGACGCCATAGAGCTTCGTCAATTTGCCGTTAACCAAAAAGGCCCCCGTGTCTTTAGAAATTTCGATACTTCGAAAGCCTACGTTACAGCTCTTCGCTTCTAACAATTGACCTTGTTTATCATACAACGTAATAATTAATCGATATAGGTTGGGATCTTCTGCCGACCATTTCTTAGGATTGGAAACATGGGTTTCCAACAATCCGAATTTAACATTGTCCAGCCGGGGATAGATCTCATCGAAAATCTCTCCCGCATCTCGTTGCATCTCTTTCGACAGGATCGGATTATTATTTTCGTCATATAATTGTGCCTTCACTGTAAACCCATTAATGCTATCTCCTGAAAAGTTATCAATCTTTGGTCTTAACGAGAATTTGGCATCACGATACGCGGAATCAAGTGTCGCTTGCCAATGGAAATCCGCAATCCGTACCTTGGGCTCTGCCATTAAGAAAACATCACGGTGTATACCGCTTAGCCGCCAATGATCCTGATCTTCCAAATAGGAAGCGTCGCTCCATCGAATTACCTGCACGGAAATACGGTTTTCTCCGGGTTTCAGATAAGGGGTCGCATTGAACTCCGAAGGCAAATGAGAGTCCTCCGCGTAGCCGACATATCGGTCATTTATCCATAGATGATAAGCGGAAGAAACAGCTCCGAGATGTAGCGTCACATTCATGCCGTCCCAATCTGCGGGCAAATCGAAGGTCCGTTGGTACGAACCGACCGCATTATAATCTGTCGGTATGCGCGGTGGATCGATCGGTAGAAACGGATATACAGCGGAACGATAGATGGGAATATCATATCCTTTCATCTCCCAATTAGAGGGAACCATAATCTTGTCCCAGCCGGCTACTTCCGTTAAATGAAAATCCTTAGGCGCGTCCGCCGGTTTTATAGCGAATTTAAAATTCCATTCACCATTGAGGAACAACAGACGCTTGTTTGTCTCGCGATCGCTTCGCAGCGCTTCCTCTATAGACGCATAAGAATAAGCCGTTGCTCGAGCCGGCTCCCGATTGATAGCTGTTATCGTAGGATCTTCCCATGCAGTAGCTATCTTCCCATCTGGAACCGGCGGAATTACCGCGGGTTTGCCGTCCACGGTCTGCCCCTGTACATTCACAGAAGACAGCAATAGCAATAAGCCTAAACCACTACCCCTCATATTCCACTTCATAATCGATTCCCTTTTCTAATTCGAGTGTATACGTATTTTCAGATACCTTCTTTATTTCCCCGTGGTTTGCCCGCGGCAAAGATTTACTGACAATCTTCAACGAACCTTTGCCACTAGGAGATTTCACTTTAATATTTTTTTTCGATACAAAAAGTTCTATTTCGCCATCAGGTGTCGGTACTTTTCCTTCCATCCATTCCTGCGAAGCTAAGTATGGTGCTATCGTATAGGTTTTGTACCCAGCAGAGGTCGGTTCAACCCCTAGATAATATTTGCCCAGCAGGTAAATCGGACTGGCACCCCAAGAGTGACAAAGGCTTTTACCAAATTCCCTGCCGTACATCGTGTAGTGTTCTGCTCCTTGTTTTTCGGGGTTATATTCTTCCCAAAATGTAGTTGCTCCCAATTTAAGCATACCACCCCAGTAGCTTTTAATCTCGTCCATTACATAATCTTTTTCCCCCAATGCACAAAGCGCTTCTAGTTCGTAATAACGCATATAAGGGGTCATAATCTTTTTGATATTATCGTTCAATAACACGTTCTCTTTGACACCTTGCTGTTGTTCGGCCGATAAATAATCAAAAAAGATCGCAAACATGTTTGTATAGCGCGTCACTTCATCCGTTTGTTTTCCGTCAACACGACTATGGACAAAAGCTGTTTTCTGATCATTCCAGTAAAATTCGAAGAATTTCTGCTTTAACACGTCCGCTTCTTTCGCATAAAAACTTTTGTCTTCCGGAATTTGCAGCAAATCGGCGCATAATGCCATCGTCTCCAGACTACGGCATAGCAACAATTGCTCGAAACTGACCTCGCCCTTTTTACTCAATCCTTCCGCCCAATCAATAAAGACCCAATCGCCCGCCAAACCTTCCATCAAACCATCTTGATTTCTTCTGTTTAGACAAAATTCCATTAGGGTTTGCATTCTCGGATATACCGATTCGATAAATTCTTTGTCACCCGTATAACGGTAATAATCGTATATGCTCAAAAACCAATAGAACGTATAGTCCATAATGGTATTGATATGCGTGATGGTGGGCTCTTTACCTCGCAACGCCAAGATAGTACGCTTTACCGTTTCAGAGTCGAAACCGAGATAGTAGTTCATCGCGTACGATTGATAAGCATCACCGCTCCATATCCAACGGTCGCGCTTGATACCATCAATATAAAACTCTCGGGACGTCAATTCCATGGTATATTTCGCAACTTCCCATATTTTATTCAATTCTTCGTCAGAACTCCGGAACGTACCTCTATCTTCCACAGGCAAGTACTCGTATTGCATGGAAACCTGATTAAACTGCACATTTCCTTGCGGTTCGATATAGACGTACCGGAATGCTTTAGAAAGATCTAATGTGCTATCTTGCGTTGTCGACAGATCCACGTCTAATATATCAAGCGTTTCGCAGGTTTCTGTTGCCAACGCCTCTTCTTTAGACTCTCCATAATAAATCCTTACATTGCCTTGTCCTTGTAATTTATGTAGCGTTAGAAAACCAAATGTATTCTTACCGAAATCGACCAAGAAACCTTTATCATGGGCGGTTTTACTCACCGCTTGTTCCGGCCTTGTCGGAAGCTTAAATTGGGATGGCTTTTCGTTTGGATCGTCCATATTCCAATAGCCTACTTTAACATAAGTCGTGCCGGATGCATCCGAAGCTTTTCCCGTTTCATCAATCCACTCTTTATCTTCAAACGTGGCCAGCCACTCTTTATCGGTCTGCACATACTTGCCGGTAACATATAGTGCCGGCACATGCGCTTGGTTATATACTTTGATATTAATCTGTTGTTTTCCTTTTTCCAGCTTTACCTTGGAAGGCATGCCCGGCAACATTTTACCGTTTACTTTCACATTATATTTACCTTCTGCATGGATTGTAATTTCATCGGCTTCCGGCAAATCGAATTGCTTGTTAAACTCGACAAGTACATAATGGCTGTCCATCTTCCAAAAGGGCGGAAAAAACGTACCTCGCTCCGTTCTGCGGTTTTGCATATCATTGCTTAGCCAAACCTCAAAATCGCCCGGGTACCAAATCCAGGTACTTGTGTGTTGCGCAAATGACGTGGCTGCTGCAACTAAACAGCCTACAATTAAAAATAATTTCTTCATCCTATTTTTATAATAATGGTTGAAAATGTGTTCGTGCTAATATCGTATAAAGTATCGCAATCTTTATCCGCGTCGATAAGATCCAATACATTATTTTTTGGCGCATTTAGCACCAATTACAAATATACTTTAAAAGTAAACCTAGACCTTATAATATTTTCTCCAGCTATTATATTATGTTGCCACATCCCTTACCGAAGGGCAGGTTTATATCCTTTTTGTGCAAACCATAGAATAACCACATAGCATACAAAAGGCACGATATATCCCATCTGCGTATTGTCATGCGCGATGTCTATAATACCGCCAGTCATATAAGGGAAGATTGCACCCCCGACGATGGCCATAATTAACCAGGAAGAAGCTTGCTTTGTCTCATCACCCAAACCGCTAATGCCCAACGAAAAGATGGTGGGAAACATAATCGACATAAAGAACCCTAAACCACCTAAAGCATACAATACCACCATACCGGAACCCAGTACGGCGATTGCGGCCAATAATGCACAAACCAAAGCATACAAGGCCAATAAGCGATTTGCTGTTGTATAGCGCAACAGGAATGTTCCCACAAATCTTCCCGCCATAAAGAGCAGTCCATATACACCTAAATAGTAGCCCGCTGTTTTCTCATCTACGCCGGCCCCTTGTTGTGCCATGCGGATAAAAAAACTGGTTACACAAACCTGTGCACCGACATAGAAAAATTGTGCTATAACGGCGAAGGCCAGATGTTTATGGCGAAGCACGGCAAAAAATCCACGTTTTCTATCCGTATCTTCTTCATTGCCACTTTCCTTTATCTCCGGCAGCTTCACAAATATAAATACAACAGCCACGAGCAGCAAGATTAAGCCCAGCACTAAATAGGGTGTTTTGACGGAGGATGCTTCTTCCATCAGATACGCCATCCGTTCCACCTCCGCCATAGCATTCAACTCGGCTTCGGAGTAACTTTTACCGGACAAGATAAACACCGTCCCTAAAATTGGGGCAACCATGGCTGCCAGACCATTGAATGATGCCGCGAGATTAAGACGATGTGTAGCCGCTTCCGGCTTGCCCAAAATAGCGGCATACGGATTCGCTGCTGTTTCTAACACCGCCAAACCGCAACCGATAATAAACAAAGCCAGCAAAAACAATTCATACATGCGATAATCCGCCGCAGGAATGAACAGGAATGCCCCTATCGCAAAAGCGATCAACCCCATAATAATGGATAACTTATATCCCCATCTGCGGAGGAGATAACCTGCGGGAAGCGCCATGATAAAATAGGCGAGGAAAATAGACGTGTCTACTAAAGCCGATTGACTGTTGTCCAGCTGGCAGGCTTTTTTTAAATGCGGAATCAAAACGCCATTTAGATTGTGCGCCATTCCCCATAAAAAAAATAAACTGACAATCAGAATAAAAGGAAATAGATAGCTTCTAGCCCCTCCGTTGGTGAACGTTATATTTTCTTTTGTACCGAGTTCCATAGGACAATAATTAGGTGGTTGTTTCTTTTCGCTTAGCGAGCAGGATATGGTCTGCCACCAAAACAACTTCTCCGTGTTGGTTTATCATTTCTACATGTTCCACGACCGTTCCAAATGCCGGGTTTTTAGCCTCTGATTTTTCAGAAATAGTCACTTCCGCATGTATCGTATCGCCGATAAAAACAGGTTTCACAAAGCGCAAACGATCATATCCTTTCGAAAATGCCTCTGGATTGATCACGGAAGCCGTGAGTCCTATACCTATCGCAAATATCATAGTGCCATGTGCAATCCGTTGTCCAAAAGGTTGTGTTTTACACCATTCGGCATCCATATGATGCGGAAAAAAATCGCCCGTGTGTCCGGCATGTACAACAAAATCCGTTTCTGTAATCGTACGCCCTAATGTGGTACGTTTATCTTCTAATATATAATCTTCAAAAAAAATAGATTCAAAATGCATGTTATTCGATATGAGTTATACGTGATAAATTATGAATTATAATGTATGAGTTGTCCTCCGATTTCATTGCTCTTATAAGCTGCTTCTACTACCGCCATCGTATGGATAACGTCTTCGACAGCAGCCGGAAGTACTGCTATCTCGCCTAATTTATAGCGCATCAGACTCCCCATACTTCCAATGAACGCATCGGGGAACCATGTACCTTCAATCGGGTATTTAACCCAGTCGGGCGTGCTGCCATCTTCCGGTTTAATACAGTATTCAAATACATCCGGCACGCCATGTGGGTAGTCCATTAACAACCCCATCGTGGCTTTTACCGCACCCTTGGTTCCTTCCCATTTGATATAACTTTCCTGGTGCTGTGGGCCAAAATCATGATCATGGTTCGTATTAACGACTGCGTGCAACGTATCGCCATAATCAAATAAGAGCGTCGTTCTACTTGACGATAAATCCTTTGCTGGATGTTTCAATGTTTTGGCATATACCGATTGTGGGTTTCCTAAAAACGAACGGATTAAATCAATATAATGTACGCTATGATAAAGAATCTCCAAACGAGGATGTACCATTACGTGGGGAAACAGCTGCCAAGGTGTATGTACATTGACACGCACTTCCATATCATAAAGCTCACCAATGTGCCCTTGTTCGATTAGCCAGCGGGCGGCATTTACAAAAGGTGCTTGCCGGAGCTGGCAATTGATCGCTGCCACTAAACCTTTCCGTTGGCAAACTTCTAAAATGGCTTCACTTTCGGGATAATAATCACCCATTGGCTTTTGAATCAGCACGGCCGCACCATCGGGCAATGCTTCCAACGTCTCGATAAATTTATTTGGCATGATGGTGATATCATATACCGCATTTTCGGGGGCTTGCGCTACTGCATTGGCAACGGAATCGTAAACGTGTGGAATAGCAAACTCCCGGGCCAATGCTTCAGCTTTAGCTTTCGTTCGATTCACAATCCCATGTACATCGAAACCTGCTTTGCGGTATGCCGGCAAATGGGCATCTTTCACAATGCCTCCTGCCCCGATAATAATAATGGGCAAAGACGTTTGTGGCAATATTGTTTTATAATCAATAGCTATCATATCCATGTGTTTATTTTTTCCTGAGCTTCTGTTAGCAAGGTTGCACTACTTTGTTCACTTTGAACAGCGGATGTAACCGTATCATCTATGATATGCGCAATCTCCGTCCAGTTGGCCAATCTCGGCAATGTACGAGCCGTTTGATGCAGTTGAGCAAGTTTGTTATAAAAAGGAATAAATTGATTGATTTCGGCATCGTGCCATGTCGAGTACCGGCATCCTACCCCACCTTCCATCGTCAACAACTTATCGTTCTCCTTGCTCACGGCAAATCGAATAAAATCGTACGCTAATGCCTTATGACGGCTGCCTTGTGCAATCGCATACAACCAATAGACGTTCAGCGAGGGCGACATGTCTATTATAGCCGCCGGAATGGGGGCAACATCTACTTTTCCTTTGACAGCCGATGCGCCATCAATCTGTGCCCAAGACGCGAAGCCAAACCAATTGACCATCATCGCCACCTCTCCGCGGGCAAAAGCCTGACCCGCCTGCACGGATTCGTAAGCCGTTGATTTTGGATGCAGACAGGATTGGTTTCGGAACAAAGCTCTATAGAAATCCAACGCTTCCGCGGCTATAGGCTGATCTAGGTGAACAGCTTTATCGCCACTGGAGAGTTCACCTCCCCGCGACCATAGCTGTATACAAAAATCAAATACGGCATTATGACCATCGGGATATCCGGCAAATACAGTCCCATATAGATTCACTTCGGGACGGGTAAAGAATTCGGCAACAGTCAAAAAATCGTTCCAGGTTTTCGGAAGTTCCAGTGCTTTTCCATAGCGCTCGCGAAAACGGGCTTGCTCTTCCTCCTTTTCAAATAAATCTTTCCTTACGACCAGACATTCCGGTCCGTCGTGAAAAGGAAGTCCATATATACGCCCATCAAAATTTTGCAAGCTGGTTAAGCTATCCGACCAGGCGTTATCGTAATCTTCCGGCGGGTTTGCTTGCAGGAAATCATTTAATGCAAACAAACCTTGTATGTCATAAGCACGGGTTATCCAATCGGTATTGATATGCACGATATCCCAGTCACCATTATGAAGGCCGTCCGTTTCAAAGAACGCATCCGTTAATTGTTCCAAATCCAACGGCACAAATTCCATCTCTACATCCGAAGGATGCAAGGATTTATAGGCTGCCCAACACTTTTCCAACGCGCTTTCAAAAGGATCAAATTTCCGGACGGCAAAACGTAACTTATCCATATAACTCCTCCAATATTTTTTCTGTATGCTCCCCTAATTTCGGTGAGCCTTTTGTGGATATTAGTAATTCGCCGTCTATGCGGATAGGACAACGGGTTGTTTCATATGCGAATCCATCTCCCATAGTTACTTTCTGTACCATATCCAATACTTTAAAACCGTCGTGTGCCGTCAATCGGTTCCAGTCCAGCACATCCGCACACCAGATATCAGCAGCCTCCAAAATACCAAGCCAATAAGCGGTAGACTTGGTTACTAAGTGCTGCATCAAAATCTTTTTAATAGCATCCCGCTCTTTAAATGCTTGCTCGCCATCGGCAAAGTTTTCTAATTCCGGACAATCCAATAATTGTCTCAATTGCGGAATAGACCCCATCGCCAAGGCGAGGAAGCCGTCCGCTGTGCGATATACGCCATACGGAGCTGCCAGATAGGCGTGTGCATTACTCACTTCACTCCGTTGCGGCAATAATTGACCATCCCGAAAATAGGTCGTAACCGTTTCAAACTGGATGTCTACCGCTGAATCGAGCATACTAACATGCACGTGTGCGCCGACTTTTTGTATCGCTCGACGGTATAAACAAGCCAAAATAGCACTGCATAAGTTGCCGCCTGCAAACATATCTACAATAGATAAGCCCATGGGAACAGGTCCGTTTGTAGCATCACCACTGAGCCAGGTCATGCCGGTGAGCGACTGCAACAATAAATCTTGCCCAGGCTTAGCAGCCCATGTGCCTTCTTTTCCGTATCCGGAAATCTCTCCGTAAATAACGGAAGGATTTATTTCTCGAACGCGCGCATAATCAAAACCCAAACGCTCCATGACACCAGGGCGAAAGTTATGCATCACCACATCTGCTTTAGCAATTAAGTCCCCGATAACGCGACAATCCGCCTCACTTTTTATATCCAGCACGATACTTTCCTTATTCCGGTTAATCGCGTGAAAAACAGTAGATGTCCCATTCAACACCGTCTCGGAGGTGTATAGTTGCCGACATATATCGCCCGTGCCGGGCTTTTCTATTTTAATAACCCGAGCGCCCAAATCTGCCAAACGAAGACTCGTCAATGGCCCGGATAAAAATTGACTAAAATCTAGTACTGTAAAACCTGCTAAAGGTAACATATTAGCGTATTAAATAATCTTCCACAATCTTTTCATTATCCTCTCCTACTTTCGGTGCAGGCTTGTCGGAGTACAAATGATGCCCGTCAATACCATACACACTCCGGGTCGTCCGCAGTGCAGTTCCATCGTGCAATGCGATTTCTTGTAACATCCCTGTTTGTACGAAGTTCTCTTCCTGCAAAAAGGTATGATAATCATGCACCGATCCACACCAGATACCTGCTGTCTCTAATAAGGTTACCCATTCCTGTGTCGTTTTTTCGCGGAATACCTGTCCCAGTTCCCGCATGATGGTATCCCGCTGAGAGAACCACGTCGACTGATCCCGGTAGCGTTCTTCCGGCAGGCCGATAACAACTGCTATCTTGCGTAAATCGCCCATAGCGAGTGCCAAATAGCCGTTCGCCGTCTGGTACAATCCATATGGCGCACTTAAATACGCATGTCCACCACCGCGAACCGCAGATCTTTGCGGTAGCTTTCCGCCATCATTAAAGTAGGTTGTTAACACTTCAAACTGCATATCCAATGCCGATTCGAGCAAACTAACTTCTACCAATACGCCTTCCTCGGTACGGGAGCGTTTCAATAGAGCAGCTAATATACCTTGCGTAAGATGGGTAGCACAATACATATCGATTACCGCCAAGCCGAAAGGTACCGGCCCATCCCCTTCACTTCCAGACAACCAAGAAAGTCCAGATATGGATTGCACCAATAAATCCTGTCCTGGCTTTTTAGCCCAAGGCCCTTCGTTTCCGTAGCCCGTTACCGTCGCGTAGATAATCTTTGGATTAAGCGACTTTACACTTTCGTAATCCAATCCTATCTTTTCCATCACACCGGGCCGGAAATTATGTGTAATGATGTCCGCTTTCTGTATCAACGCTTTAATGTCTGCTAGATCCTGTTCGTCTTTTAAATCCGCGGCGTAGGACTCCTTGTTCCGATTTATCGTGTGGAAGACTAAGCTGCTCTCGTCGACAAAAATATTTTTAATGGCAATCTGGCGCCCTCCCTCGCCCTTCTCGGGACGCTCAATCTTAACAACACGAGCGCCTAGATCCGCTAAACGTAATCCCGCAGTCGGTCCTGCCATGAATTGGGAGAATTCCAGCACCAACACCCCCTCTAATGGCTTCTTATCCATGTGTACTTTCCTCTACTAATGATTCCCGATACATGCGATTTAACTCATCCAAAACAATCTTTTCACTGCCTCCATGCTTTAAATAATTCACCACGACATCGCCTGCATGATCTTGAAAATGAAGGTGTCCGTCATAACGAGGACGCAGGTAAGCACGTTGCAATGTAGGCAAGGTATTGGCGAAGTAATCAGCCGTGGCTGCATTTACCCGTTCACTTTCCCAAGCACGTAAGTGCCCTGGTTGTCCGCCGTTTTCTACGTAAAGTGTTTCTTGTATCTCTGGTGATGCGACAAACTGTGCATAGGCCATCGCTACGTCTATGTGCTTTCCTTGCGAAGACACGGCTAAACCGGCTCCGCCTAACGTGCTGATCATCGATCCATCCTGTTTATTTAATGAAACCAAATCATGGAAGTGCAGCAGCTTGCGGGCATAACCCTGTCTGGAATAATTGGAGTACCCGTAAGCAAAAGGGCAATAAGCGACATCATCCTGCTGCGTCATATCTTCAAACACCTTAAATGGATTCTTTGTATAAAAACGTGTATCGACAAGGTCGGATAGTGATTTAAAAAGTTTCAAGACCCTACTTCCCGTTTCTTCGCTGACGACCTGTTCGTCGTGTTGGCAAGGGGCTTCTCCCATAGAACAACAGAAGCCATAGAAACTCATTAATACATCAATCGGTAATAACGAAAATCCGACACGGCCTTTTTTCGCAAGTGCGAGAAGGTCGTCGAAGGTACGTGGAAGAGCTAGGCCCATTTCTTGTAAAAGGTCAGGGCGACTTGCAGCCACCGGTGTTGCTGCATCCGTGGGAAGCGCCCATTGTTTTCCCTCAAAATTATAGCTCGCGTACGATTGCCCCACGCTATTGTCCCGTTGGTCCGCCAAAAAATCCGCTGGCAAAAAATCATCAAAAGGCGCGAGCATACCTTTTGCAGCAGCATGCCCGGTCCATGGATGGTCAATGACCAACAGGTCATATTCCTTCGCCAGATCCGTAACCGACTTATCCGCAAACTCTTGTAACGTACGCTTCTTCCAAACGATTTCGACTTCTGGGTGTAACTCTTCAAAACGTTGCGCAGTAGCAACCATCGGCACAAATCCTCTCGTATGCCCCCATGTAATCCCCTTCAGTTGGATTTTGTCTTTCTTCATGTATTAAAATTATTGTTTTTTTCTCATATTACAACGGGATGTTATCTGTATCCGTCGTTTTGTTCTAGTTGTGGGTTATTGTCCAGTTCAGTAATACTAAATGGCAATCGATAATTATGTTCGTCGAACACATAAGATACACCCGAAGGATTTTTCAACGTTGGCAATAAGGTATGCGCTATTTTCCAACGCTTTAAATCATTATAACGTTGCCCCTCTAAAGCAAATTCTATACGTCGCTCATGACGGATATATTCCCGCAGCTTAGCCTGCGTGTCATAAACTGTACGATCCACGTCCGGTAGACCTACGGTTGTTCGTCCACGCACTAAATTGAGTTGCTGATAAACAATATTTACCGGCCCATCTAACTCATTGACTGCCTCTGCGTACATCAACAAAATATCTGCGTAGCGCAAATGTATATAATCTTGATCAGATTGGGATGCAGTCGCTGTGGTGATGGGTAAACGCCGTAAATCTACCCATTTTTTTGTATGAAATCCAGTGTACGTATTATAAGTTTCGTCCCATACTACCCCCGTTACCGGATTCGTCCATACATCACCGGGCAACCTTACTGTAGCATAAAGTCTGGGATCTCTGTTTTCATAAGGATTATCCACATCATATAAGTCGGAGTCTGCCGGACGTTTGCCATCCCGCATCTCATAATCGTCTACTAAATTTTTATAGGGTTGCATCAATGCATACCAACCCAATTCGATATCCAATCCTCCCGCTCCCGGCCGCAAACGGTGTACGCTATTCGGCGCCAAATATTGTGTCGCAAACATAATCTCGCGATTCACAGAAGCCTTTGCTTGTCCCGTGGTTGTAAACAGATCTTCATAACTATCCGCCAAGGCAAATTTATTATCGGTAATGATTTCTTCTAGGAGCGTGCGCGCCTCTGACCAATTTTGCTGGGTCATGTAAACGCGCGCTTTAATTCCCTGTGCGCTACCTTTAACGGCATGACCGGTATAGGCTTCGTTCGGCAGATTGGCGATCGCAAAATCTAAATCTTCATGGATGAAAGCGTATACGTCCGCTTCAGAGGACTGCGGAATACGGGCGTCTTCTAATTTCGAGAAGAAATTACGATAGATTACAACACCACCGAAGGACTGCACGAGATCAAAGTATGCAAGCGCACGGAGAAAACGGATTTCTGCTTTAAAAACATTCACCGTTTGCTCTTCCAGTCCAGCTTTGTCTACATTATCTAAAAAATAATTGGCACTGGCTATCAATTTGTACGGCGTGCTATATAAATTATCCAATACACCACCCAATCCTGGCGAAATGGCGCCGATCGTCATGGCGCCCAAATTTGGTTGGGTATTACTACCTGGATCGGGAAAGGCATTATCCGTCAAGGCGTCAAAGTACACGCGTTCGTATCCCAAAAAATTCTCTTGCAATCGATAATACACGCCCGCCAATGCTGTTTCTACATCGGATTGACTTTGCCAAAAGATTTCGCCCGACACACTGTTTTCCGGATTTCTATCCAAAAAGTCTTTATTGCAGCTCCCGCCTAATAATATCAATGAGGCTGCCGCTGTACATGTTAATATTTTAAAACCGTTCATGGTAAACATTTCTTTAAATAAGCCTTACGCTTCGTTAACACTTAAAATCTAATACTCGCTCCAACATTGAAAATCTTTGCCTGTGGATATTGGGCATAGTTACCTGATGTCGATCCACGCTCGGGATCGGATCCCTTGTAGTCGGTAATCGTGAAGAGGTTATCCGCCGATATATATATCTGCGCACCTTTCAACTTCGCTGATTGAACCCAATTAGAGGGCAACTCATAAGAAAGCATAATATTTTTTAGGCGTAAATAGGTGGCGTCACGCAAATAGTAAGTCGACCCTTTATAGTTCGCTACACCTTGGTAACCGGCTACGTATATTCCGGGAAGCTCGTTACTTCTGTTTTCGGGCGTCCAAGCATCTCTCCACTCGGTAGTCGGCGCCGTACCCTGCATAAACGGATCGATCCCCCAGTTCTCTACTCTATTCTGAACCCCGTTCACTCCTTGAAAAAAGGCACTTAAATAAAAGTTCTTGTAGCCTACGTTCATCCCGAAGGAATACGTGTATTTCGGATAAGCGCCATCGACAATGACGCGGTCATCTGCATTTACAATACCGTCTCCATTGACATCTTTCATTTTCAGATCACCCGCTTGTGGGTTCGGGTTTAGTTCGTGCTCGGGCACATTAGCGCCCGGCAACACATCCTCTTCCTGGAAAATTCCGTCCCACACATACAAGTAATGAGCATCATATGCCTGTCCGACCTCCCTTATTCTTGTCGTATAACGGGGTACGCGGATATGTAGAACCTCATTGCGCGCAGTGGATATCATTCCATTTATACTGTAAGTCACTTCACCGATACGGTTATGATGTCCTAAAGCGAGTTCAATTCCTTTGTTACGCAACTTTCCATCGTTAGTCGTTGGCTCATTTAAACCCAGACTTTTGGGAACTGGTTGATTTGCTAAGATATTGTATGATGTTTTATTAAACCAATCGAAGGTTACTTCTAACAACCTATTTTTCAACGAAAAATCAAACCCGATGTTAAATATACTGGTAGACTCCCAACGTAAACTCTGGTCTCGAAAACTGTTTAGTACAGCTCCAGAACTTAGCTGCTCATTATCAAAAGAATAGTAAATACCGCTAAGATCCAAATTATTGTGGTAGGCATACGAGCCGATATCCTGATTTCCCAAAATACCGTAGGATGCTCGCAACTTTAACTGAGACGCCCATGGCAATGCTTCTTGCACAAATTCTTCCTTGGACGCCATCCAAGCTCCGGAGAACGAAGGGAATACACCCCAACGATATTCGGGAGATACTTTAGATGTCCCATCATAGCGCAAATTCGATTCTATAAAATACTTTTCTTTATAATTATAGCCTACGCGACCAAAAACAGATTTTAAGGCCCATTCAGTGGGATAAACTAATCCAGGCAAGCGTGGATGATTAAAATATAAAGTCTCCCCTGAAGGCAGGTATCCTGATATGTCTTGCAATTCAGGGTAAACACTAGACGTTCTCCGACCACGTAGACTCTGTGTGCGATAGGAAACCTGCTCATAGCCAGCTAAAGCGGAGAAATTATGGTCACTTCCAAATGTGGTATTGTAATTTAAAACCGAATAAATAGTTGGGGTCAATGTCTTGGTATATTGATCGGTCACGCCTACAATATCTGGCCCAAATGTCGACCGCTTGTAATCCCCGGTTTGCGGATCACGCTCTTGTAATAAAAAAGCATCGTAAGGAACCTGATGCATTTTGTAATACTGATCCTCATAATTCAAGGCAAATTTGGTCGTCCAGGTTAAATCTTTAAAAGGGGTAATATCGATAAATGCCTGTGCATTTACCCGATAATCTTTCGTATACTGATTTCCCATGGCATAATACTCCTGCGGATTACGGTTTCTTCCCTCTCCTTCGTAAGCCTTAGAAACCACTCGCCCACTTCCATCGGGCAGAAACGGACCATACAACGGACCCGACGCATAGATCGCTAACGCCATGTTTTCGCCCGTAAAAGGCGGTTCTTGCCGGTCGCGATAGGTCGCGTTTACGATTGTTCCTACTTTCACATAGTCGGAGAGTTGGTTCGTATAATTTAGCAAAGCATTATAACGCTTGAAATCATAGCCTTTAATCATCGCTTTCTGATCAAGATATCCTAAGGATAAATTAAATGTATTCTTCTCACCACCACCATTAATAGACAAGTTATGATCGTGTACCGTAGCGGGGTTTATATAGTAATCCACCGCATCAAAGTTTGGATATTGTTTACGGTCCGTTGCGTTGCGGTAAGCTTCTATTTGTTCAGGTTTAAAATTAAAGGATATACCTGACCGCTTTGCTGCGGCATTATACATGTCCATATATTCAGCCGAGTTGGTAATAAAATCCGGTAGTGCCGTTGGTGTATGCCGAGCCACATTCACCCGGTAACTTACTTGCGTAGCACCTTTTTTTCCGCCTTTTGTCGTAACCAAGATTACACCATTTGCCGCTCGGGATCCATAGATTGCTGCTGAAGATGCGTCTTTTAAAACGGTGATATTCTCGATATCTCCGGGGGATATTGCATCCAATGAACCCGTTACCCCATCAATTAAAACCAATGGTCCGGTATTATTTCCAAAAGTACCTTTTCCTCGAATAAGCATAGCAGGATTATCCCGACCAGGCTCGCCGGAAGGCTGCGTCACCTGTAGCCCCGGAATTCTCCCTTGTAACATATTCGCCGCGTTAGGTACGGGACGTTCGTTGAGTGTTTTTCCATCAACTGTAGCCAGTGCGCCCGAAACATTCGACCGGCGCTGCACGCCATATCCAACCACTACGACTTCATCCAGAATAGCATCATCCGTTTCCAATACAACATTTAATACGGTATCTTCTGTTACTCGTATTGTTTTGGATACATATCCAATTGACGAAAAAACTACATTAACGGCAGCTGTCAAGCGAATTGAAAAACGGCCGTTTTGATCTGTAGACGCTTCTGCCCCTCCATAATGAATTGTAGCTCCTGCCACCACTTCACCCTGAGAAGATAGTACCTGTCCACTTACATTAATAAAATCTTGTGTTTGCTGTATGGACGCCTTAGCCATACTAAGCACAGGGATAGCAACACTCCATGCCGTAGCGCATGTCGCATACAAAAGCCATCTTCTTGTTGATGTTACCATAATTAAAAGTTGTTTATAATTTTTACTTCCCTTGTTTTTTGAGATGTTAAATACATCCGAAAACATGATTTATAATATTCAAATATAAATATAATATTCGTATGTAAAAATAAAATCTATCTTTCTATTCAGAAAAAAAACTATATTTTCGGCTCCTCTTTTTATGCCACTTACATACCATTGTTTCAATAGGTTTACTTTATATTATAAAATAATTAGGATATCATAGGGATTTTATTCGGATATTGTTCGGACTTCGTTCGGATAAAACCGAAAAAGGTTCGTTTTAAGGCTGGATTATATATGTTTAAAATCAAGCTTAATTGTTGAGTTAGTTATAGCTATTATTTTGGATGGGGAGAAGCTTGTCATACTTTTTTATATCTTTAGCACATGAGTGGTCAATTCATTTAGCATATGTCGGTAAATAAATACAAAGCACCAGCTCTTGAAAAAGGGTTAGCCATCATCGAATACCTCGCACTCCAACCTACTGCCCAATCGCAATCGGAAATTGCTATTGGCTTGGACAAAAGCCCAAACGAGATTTATCGTATGCTTGCTTCTTTGGAAAGCCGGGGATACATACAGCGCGATACCATTTCTTCGAAATATTCCCTGACGCTCAAACTCTATTACTTATCCCACCGTCATTCTTTAGTAGAAAAACTGCGCTCGGCGGCGTTGCAACCGATGAGACAGACCTCTGCTATCATACAGCAGCCTTGCCACCTTTCGGTGTTATTTAATGACAAGGTTTTGGTAGTAGCCTACAGCAAAAGCCCACGACCAATAGCCGTGATGATTGAGGAAGGGAATTTATACAATATGATGACCACAGCTTCGGGCAAGACTTTACTTAGCTTTTTGGAGGATAATAATAGAGAACAGATATTACATCAGGATTCGAGTTATCAAAAACTATCCAAAACTCAAAAAAGAGATTTCCAGAAAGAACTCATAAACATCAACAAACAGGGCTACACCGAGATGCCTAGTTCGTATGCACAAGGGATTATTGACTTTTCGGTGCCTATAGGCGACACAACTTCTGGCATTACAGCTTGCCTTACAGTCTCCAAGCTACTCACGCTAGAAGATGAAAACCAACCTTCACACGAAGAGATTATCCAAAAACTACTCGCCTGCAAAAAAGAAATCGAAGGGAATCTAGGTTTAGCTTCCCTTCCCAAGATATAATAAAGTTGTTTATTTCAATTGTTCATATTCTAACGACGCTAAGATAAACGTTCCTATCGCTTTTCCCTCATTTTCTACAATGGTGATATCCTTGCCGGCTAGGTAATAGTTAATTGTTCCTGTTCGGGATGGATCTTTGGCAGGACCTAACCCAGCAGAAGCACAACTTTGCACAATATCGATGTTTGAGTTGTCCGGCTGTTCTCTTATAAAGGTTTCTAATATACCTTGATAAGCTTTGTCTGCAACAGGATAATAAGTTGCCTTGTCCAATATCCCCAGACGAATACCTTTAAGATAGGCATAAGTAAAAATACAAGAAGCCGATGATTCCAAATAATTTGCTGTATGCCCGATATTATAAACTTTCCCAGCAATAGTATCTCCTTTACCATCCGCTGTCATATTGGCATCATATTGCAGCAGTTGGTACCAGAGTCCCGATCCGTCATCCTGCCAACGCTTTAGCCCAGCGGCAACCTGATTCGTGATATCCACTATTTCCTTATAAGAAGAATGATTTTTCGGCATAAATTCAAGCACGTCGACCAGCGCCGCAAAATACCAGCCCATGCCACGCGCCCAGAATTCCTGACTACATCCAAGAAATGGATCTTGCTGATTCGCCCAAAAAGAATTGGAATCAGCTGGCGTGGCTGACCACGCATGATAATTCAGTTGCTTTTCTCCATCATACGTTTTTCGATGAATGGTTTTAAATTGCAGCGCAATATCATCCCAGCTGGCATTGTATTCTACAGAATCGGCTATTCCAAATGTACTTTCCCACTGTGCGTATATCGGCGAGCCCATATACAGTCCGTCAAGCCACATCTGATTGGGATAAATTGCCTTATGGAAGAAACCTCCGGCGCCTGGTAACCCGTCTGCAATCCGCGAATGCCCGTATTTTAAGGTGTTTCGAATCAAATCCACCGCTTTACGATATCGATCGGCATCCTTCGTATTGCCTTTCCGCAATTCTTCTTCATACAAGGTAAAGTAGATGCGGCCCGCCGGAAGATCATCAATATTACTTGGACGAAGCGCCGATCCGCCTTTGCTATTGATGATCATGGTACCATCTTCATTGAGATTCAAATCAGCAAAAGCTTTTACAGATTGGTAATACTCTTTTTTCTCGGGATACTGCTTCCACGTTTCCAACACGGCGCCAGCCACAAGCCCCGATACATAATCCCATCCTGTCGAATCCAATTTGGACTGGTAATGCCTATTGCAGTAAAAATCACCCAAGCCATGTGCGTCGACCATCTTATGTGACCACAACGTGGCTTTATCACCCTCATGTTGACGACAAGCAGTCAAGAGCAAAGGTAGTAAAGCAAATATTATATATTTTTTCATCATCTATTTTCAAGCAAGCTACTAATTTACGTTAACTAAAAACCAAATATAACAATACCATCACCGCGAACAATATACCCCAAGCCCATTTTACTTTAGCTGTTGGCTTTTCCATCTGAAAGCTGAAAGCCATTTCGTTTTCTTTTTCATACAGCGATTTTGGGACCACCAAGGATAGCATGATACCCAGTATCAATAAAGCTAAGAATAAATAAAAAGAAAGCATCAGGTAGTGCGGCCAAAAGGTATATACATCTTTAGGAAAAATCCAGAGATAAGCAACACCCGTTCCAAGGCTTAACAGCGCACCAAAGGTGAGAAGGGTATTTACGGCCATTTTATTCGTCCGCTTCCAGAGAACAGCCATCAAAAAAATGACTGCAAGAGGAGGTGCGATAAATCCTAAAATAGACTGGAACACGTCAAAGAGGTTTAAACCCTTTATCTGGTCAATGGCCACTGCAACTAAAACAGAAATGAAGCAGCCTACAATAATCGTATAGCGGCCGACTTGTGTTACCCGGCGGCTATCTGCACCAGGATTGATGTGTTTCAGATAGATATCCATCGTATAGACTGTACTTAGGGAATTTAGGGAGGAACCAATGGTACCAACTAACACAGCTATTAGCACCACAATCACCAATCCATTTAGACCGGTCGGAAAAAGATTCGTCACCATCGTCATGTAAGCAAGCGATGGATCATCCAATCCCGGAAAAAGGATGTAACAGATAATACCAGTCAAAATAAAGAGTGGTAAAGAAAGAATTTTCAACCAAGCAATAAAATTCACTCCGAGCTGCCCTTGCTCCAAGTTTTTAGCGCCTAAAACCGATTGTACCATGGCTTGGTCTGTACAAAAAAACGCAATGGCAGCAACAGGATACCCCAGTGCGATAGCATACCAGGGATAATCTGAATCGTTTGCAGGCTTGATCAACGACCAATAACCATCTGGTGTCCTATCCGCCAATGCTTGTAGCCCGCCTATCTCCGATAGCCCTAAGAACGTCAGTAAAGCAGAGACGGCTATCAACAATATCATCTGGAAAATATTGATCTTCGCTACGGTGCGCAACCCTCCCGTATAGGCAAACACACCAGCCAAAGCAACTAGTACAATGACGGACTGCCACATGGGAATACCCAATATCTGCCGAACGAGAAAGCCGCCAGCAAACAAGCTTAGCGACAGCCACGATATCATCATTTTGACCAAAGAATACCATGCCAGAATCGTTTGTGTCCCTGGCCCATATCGTTTCCCCATAAATTCCGGAAGCGTACGCACACCGGATGCCAAATACCTGGGAGCAAAGACTACGGCTAACAGAAAGAGGTACACGAAGGCATACCAATCGAAATTAACGGCAACAATTCCGGTGGTGTAACCAACCGTGGCAAACGCCAACAGCATCGACGGACCGACATTTGTAGCCCACATATTGAAACCTATACTGTACCAACTTAACGATTTCCCCGCTAAAAAATGTGCAGCCCCCTGCTCTTTTGTACGGGATGAAAGTAGACCGATAACAATTAAAGCTACGAGGTATACGACTACGATTGCATAATCGTATATCGTCAATTTGTCCATGAGGTTGTTCATGTGGTTACTACAAGTTTACGCTATAGGCTGTTAATAAATCTTTTGGACGGATCGGTTTGCCTGTGGTTAGGGACTCATCCATAGCCTGCAATAGCGCAATCGTACCAATTCCTTCTTTCATATCCGGATATGCCGGTGTATCCTCACGAATCGCTTTGGCAAAATGTTCCAGATAATTTTGATATTCGCCAGCATGATGGCTCTTGCCTTCGAAGCGAAAATAATGCTTCAGTTTATGTTCCCAAGTTAACATTCTTTCCTCCCCCGTACGATCCGTGATAGCGTAACGCAAATCCATATAATCTGCCTGACTACATCCTTCGGTACCCCGTAGGATGCAACTCATCTCGCTATCGCGGGTAACGGGCTGAACAGGCCCGGTATAGGCACCACTTACACGTGCTACTCTACCGTCAGCCGCTTTGAATATAAAGTGCATCGTATCGGCATTTTGTAAACCTCCCTTTCGACCATTAGCGCTCAACATACCATACCCCATTACCTCTTCTATATCAGGCAGATACCAACGTATAAAATCCACCGGATGGCTCAACCCACCGTATAGCCATTTAAACGATGATTGCAATGACCACGGTTTTTCTAAAAACCAGCGATGGTCGGCATGATAATAGCCTTCGATGGTGATTAAATCTCCAATCAAGCCTGCCTCAAAATCTGCGCGCTGCTTTTTCATCGGTTCGAAAAAGCGGGAACTCTGTCCAACGAAAACCCGTTTTCCAGTCTGCGCAGCTAAAGCGAGTAGTTCGTTCGCATCCGCTAGGTTGTCAATAAATGGTTTTGTGCAGATGACATGTTTACCATGCTCCAAAGCCAGCTTGATGTGTGTGGCATGCAGATGATCTGGCGTATAGATAGCGACGGCTTCTAGGTCAGGGTTTTCTAACAAATCTTCGTAGCGTTTAGTATACGCGTGGAAATCGAACTCCTTCATGCGCTTGCGTCCGAGTTCTTCATTCAAATCGCAAACTTGCAACAATGCTATATGCTCACTTTGTAAAGCCGCAGACATGGTGCTCCTTCCTTCACCAAGGCCTAGAATACCTAATCTTAATTTCTCCATTTTTTGTATCTTATCTCTTATAAAAAATCCACGTTTCGTTTGCTGCTGTGCCCGGAACACCTTCCTGATAAGTGCTCATCAGTTGGTTCCACTTCACTACTCTAGGATTATCTTTGGTCGTTAATGCATCGATCTCTGTAAAATCCTTTCCTTTGGGAAAAGAAATATAAAGCAATAATTGTCTTTCATGCCGGTATAAAAGTACCTCTTGAAAACCTGCGTTACAAAAACCCGCCGCCACTTCCGGCCATTCTTCAAACTGTTTTTTATGGTATTGAAAGTATTCTAGTTGTTTATGCTCATCTTCAACCAATTGCGCTGTCAAAATCACAAAATCGACATCTTCCTTCTCTTCTTGTCCTGCGCAATGTGCTTTGTCGAACGTATAAAATAGATCGTTAAACATCTTGATGGGCAGTTTAGGATAGTTCGCCAGCATCGCACTCGATAGCTTTTTCGCATGCTCATCGTCCGTCATCAACAACAAATAGTCTCCCCACGCATATATTTTTGGTTGCGCTATCCCTTGTGCCTTTGCAAATGCCGCAAATTCCTCTTTCGATAGTGCTTGCTGTGCGTCGTGCAATTGAACAAAAACGGGTTTCGTAAACGGAATGTATTGGTTGAACGTATAGCCGTCCTTGACCGGCTCCTTCCGTTTAAGCAGATCGCGGAATGGTTTCTCCAAACCTGCCTTAAATGCTGTCCTATCTGCTTCGGGGCCATTATTTTCCCAAATGACGCCAGGACCATTTGCATTTTTTAGAATCTTATTTTCAGGGAACCAGTTGTTGGAGACGTCCATGTAAGCAGATCCTTCGTCGGTATATAAATAAAACCAATGGTCTGGGATATGCGCATAGGGTGATACATATATGCTATCTATTTCGTTCTCTCTTATTTTAGTGCCCGGCTGTGCTGAAAGCGTATAGATCCCAGCAACGTCATACATAAATTTGCCATAGCGGGCTATTCTATTCCGCTCCACCGTATTGTTCTTCATGACATTGACCGTCGGTGTCCATCCCCAGCCCAAACTGATTCCCGAATAAGCAATATCACTAATATCATTATGAGAGATATCCACGCCCTGCACAAATCCCGCTCCTATGCCCACTGCACCCCAATCTTCATTTGCCGTGTTATGGATGAGGTTATTGCGAACAATAACTTCTCGTGTCAGCTCTCGTTCATCTTGCGGTTCATAGGGTAGGTGCGCTTCGAATTGATCGTCCGAAAATTTCCCGATAAGCACGGCATTCCCACCGATATCATAAAAGATATTACCCTCTAGACGGTCACGAAAATTGCCTGCATAAAAGTCAAATCCTGTCGACGCTAAATGGCTAAAGGTACATCGCTGAAACTGTACATAACTTGTATTTTTGAGTACGACAGCGCTTGCAGGCCGTCCTACCCACGCCTGATTTTCCAGTCCGGCTTTATCCGATGTACCTGGCTTGTCCAATTTGTACGCTTCGTGGAAATACATGCCTGCCTGCAACGCAACATGACCATGCGTATTCGGTCTAAACCACGCCGCATGTTCAAAAGACAATCCTTCTATATGTACATGGGAAACGGGGTCTTCTAACGTACCTTCTATCTCCAAAATGGTTTCCAGAAAGGGAAATATGACGTCCGCACGCGCCATGTCTTCCCCATCCCGTGCATAATAATAAACCTTTCCGGCATCTTCGTCCAAAAACCATTCACCGGGCTTATCCAGAAACTGCAAAGCGTTGACCAACCGAAAGGCTGAATTTCCCGATTCTTTCGATAGCCAAGGCTTTGGCCACGGATGCTCGCTTTGTATCTTGCTCTCAGGTTGGTAGAAAGAGAGTTCTATACTGTCTTTATATACGACGGCATCTTTGACACGCAGCTGTGCGATAGCCCACCACTGATGGATAAAGAATTCCATTCCCTGCACAAACTCGAATCTCTCAAATACATTTGGAATAATAGCCGTTTGTTTGTCAAAGTTCCAGTTCAAGATACGCGGCAGTTCCATATCCCCGTGACTTTCCGCGCGAATGGCCTTTTTATTGTTTACCCATAATTGACGAAAATTAACGCGTTTTCCGCCTACTTTAGGGGCATCCGCCACATAAATATGCCGGGAAACGGTCGATGGGACATCCCGCTGTTTTCCTAGTTTCGACCAGCCGTGTATCGCCCTTCCACCCGAGAATACGGCTTTTCCTTCCAACGGGCGTATCCTCGTAGGACTTGCTGCTGTACCGGTATCTTCCGGACGGAGCCGAATCGTTTGCTCAGGGAAATAAATACCTGGTTTAACCCAGATATTTATTCCTTCCGAAATACTCGGATCGTTCAGCCGACGAAGCTCCCGAGCATGGCGGATCGCATCTTCCAAAGAACCATAGGGGTTCTCTGTCGAACCATCTTGCGACCCGTTTCTACTATTCCTCCCGACGTAGATATCTGCTGCGCTGGCCGAAACCGCAACGCAGAGCATACCTATCAACCAAACGATCTTCTTACTAATTTTCATATTTCCCGTTAATATCCATCATTTTGTCCAAATTCCTGCGGATTGGTAATCACGTCTAAAAACTGTTGCGGAATAGGTCTGTTCACGTGATAGGGCTGCATTGTGGTAATATCCTTATTGTACGCTTGTACATAGCTATACAATTTACCCGTCCGTTTTAAATCAAACCATCTGATATGTTCTCCACACAACTCCCTACCACGTTCTTCGAGTAAGAAATCAATATCCAAATCACTTTCTGTTATCAGCATATCGTTTTCTTTGCCAGGTACGGCTGCTCTTTCACGCAATACATTCACCAAATCTTTTGCTAATGCTTTGTTTCCACCACTCATTAATGTTTCTGCTTCTGCGGCAATCAGGTACATTTCAGCCAATCGCATGACGATGACATCTTTAGAGCCTGCTTGCGAATTAGCTTCCGGTAAATCCGGGTCATCATGTTTCATCAATGCCGGAAAGTGCACATTAAAACGGGCATTTGTGGATACACGGTCACCATCATAGGTATCATCAATATCCACTAAGGCGTAGGGAAGATCTCTTTTTTCTCCCGTTATTTTTTTCTTTGTGAACAAAAGTGCTAGATCTCCTCTGTTCAAAACCGTCCCTTTCATACTTTCCGGCTTCTCAAAAGCGGCTAAGTCATCTGCTGTCCAGGCATAGCTATTGACATTCAAGTAGTATTCCTCCCGAAACCAATCGCTGTATCGTCTGTCCATTTCTTCATCGTAAAGTTCCAACAAATGTCTTGTTGGCATAAAACACATACTCCCCGATTTTGAATTACGATCCGCTCCATACGGCAAATCCACGACCATACCCGCTTTTGCAGAATATTTTGCCTTGAACCAAATATGAAGACGGTTGGGATTGTTCGGTTGTGGATTTAGCGAATTGATGGTAGAATGGGTAATAAAAAACATCGCTTCTTTATTATTTTTATTATTTGCAGGACGAAACACCTCTTCCGGCGTGTCATATAAGCTCACCTGTAACTCCGCTTGGTTGTTGATCACATATTGTGCCGCCTCCGATGCCATTTTATAATATTTGTCTTTTTCGGATGCAGACGATTCGTAAGCCACTCTGGTTATTGCCACACGAGCTTTTAATCCATAGGCTGCTTTTTTTGTGGCACGTCCCTGATCAGTTGCCGGAATGGGCGTGACAGGCAAATTCGCTATGGCGATATCCAAATCACTCAGCATCAAATCATAAAACGCAGAAATTGGCGATCTATTCGCCGTCAGAACAGCTGTTTTAGTTTCTTCGGTACGTAAGTCGATATCACCAAATTGTTCGACCAGATGCCAATAAGCATATGCTCTTAGAAACGATAACTCGCCGATACGGGCATTCTTTTCGTTTTCATCGGTAAATGGGACTTCAACAATACGCTCTAAACCGGCATTACAATAATTGACAATTTCGTATAATCTGTTCCAAGTATTCCGCATTTGTCCCGTTGTGGCAACCAGTCCATCGTATTTAGTCATCTGCCTACCATAGCCTGAATTGGCAATGTTAATCCAAAGATCCGTTCCACCTTCCGTCAGCATCAAGATATCTTCGCGTCCGTAAAACTGTGAAGCGAAGTTCACATACGCCGAATTTACCAAAGCATTGATTCCGTTTTCCGTTGAAAAAACAACATCGGCTGTAGCTCCTCCAGGATTATGTTCCTCTAAACTACATCCCCCTAAGATGCCCGCTAACCCTATTCCTATAATATATTTATATAATGTTCTCATGACAAATTCCTCCTTATAAATCCAGATTGATACCAAATACAAACTGACGCAACAATGGGCTCTTAGCCGAACCGCCCCGTTCTGCATCGTAATTTTGAACGAGTGGGCTTCTAGCCCAGGAAAACAGGTTATTCCCGCTCAGATAAAGCCTCGCACCGTTCAGACCTGCCCTTTCCGTAAAGGCTTTGGGCAAACGGTAGCCTAGCGTAACCGTTTTCAATTTAATATAAGAGCCGTCTACTGTATTATATGTCTGGTATCCGAGGTAATTATAGAAATTGGTCAGACTTGGCCGAGGAAAATCATTCGATGGGTTTTCTTCTGTCCAGTAATCCAAATAAGCTGGGTGATTTCCTTTTCCTTGCGGATCATAAGACGCTGTAAAATCATATTCCATCATCTGTCCCCACCTTGCAATCGCATATATATTGAGGTCGAAGTTTTTATAAGAGAAGCTATTATTAAAACCTAGCGTCCAACGAGGAGATGTTGTTCCGATATACGTCACATCATTTTCGTCATCAATGATATTATCCCCATTGAGGTCGGCAAGTTTAATATCTCCGGGTACAAAAGGTTGCGTTTTGTCGGCGTCTTTAAAATACGTTGCCGCCTCTTCTGCCTCATCAAGCTGCCAAATACCAAGGCGCTTGAAGGTATAAAAAGATTTTAGCGGTCTACCGATTAACAAACTTTCCGATTCGCGTGTGGTTGCACCGATAATATCACGGCCATCAATCAAATCCAAAATCTTTTCCTTGTTCGCACCGAAGGTGAAATCCGTGTTCCATTTGAAAGCCTTATCGATGTTCCGGGTGTTCAACACAACTTCAATACCTCGGTTTTGGGAACTACCAATATTTTGATAAATCTGGAAAGGTGTATTGTTGCCAGAGCCCATAGAAGTAGGTAACGTTCTCGGTAATAAGATATCCGTTGTCTTCGTATTATATAAGTCAACAACGAGGTTGATCCGATTAGCAAATAGCCGGAGGTCCGCCCCAAGGTTCCAAGATGCCGAACGCTCCCATCCCAAATCACGGTTTCCAATTAATGTATTGTATGTATAATAGGTAAATCCCTGATCTTGAAAACCGGCATTAGTAAAGGCTGTCAGCCCTGATTGGGTGCCATAGGGACTAATCCCTGAATTACCTGTCTGCCCGTAACTCAAGCGAATTTTGAAATCGTCCACTTTAGGTACCGTAAACCAATTTTCATCACTGACACGCCACGCGGCTGCTACCGACGGGAACATCGCCCATTTCTTGTCAACGGAAAGGCGAGACGCTCCGTCCCAACGATTGGATACAGTTAATAAGTATTTACCTTGATACGAGTAATTAGCACGGAAAGCATATGACATCGTTTGGTTTTGTATATAGCTCGATCGAATCACATAGGACTCTTTTTCGTTTGCGCCAATGTTATGCCACAACTGTTCAGCAACTAGCTGACCAGTTCCTTCCATATAGGACGAATTAAATTTTGACTGTGTCCAGGAGGAAAGAGCCGTAAGTGTAAAGTTATGCTTCTCTACATCGAAGGTATAATTGATAATATTATCCCACGTAAGAAATGATTTATTCGTATTCAAAATGGACGCTTTGGAATCCGGGAATTCTCCAGCACGGTCAATCGAGCTCTCACTAGCAAAGTCATTGTTTTTATTATAGAACAAATTTACCCCTAAATTAGAACGAAACGAAAAGCCGTCGAAAGGTTTTATTTCTGCAAAACCATTGGTAATAAGGTTCGTATTTGCAATTCGATGTTGTGCCGTGTATTCGTTCGCTTCGTCCGCAAGTGGACTTACTTTTCCTTCGCGTCCTACAGGCCATAAGATCACGTTTCCTTCGTCGTCGTAGGGTAGACCCAGCGGCACATTGGTCGTTGCCCGCCAAAGCACATTATCCGCCCGATTGCTACCGTCGTAGTGTGTTACTTGGCTAGATGTTCCTACTTTTATAAAACTTCCGATATTCTGATCTACATTCAATCGCAGGTTAAATTTATCTAATGCGTCATTCTTCAATGAACCCAACTCCCGATAATATCCTCCGGATAACAAAGCGGTTGTATTGTCTGTTCCACCACTGATAGATAACTGATGATTCTGTACGATACCGTTTTTAAAAACTTCATCTTTCCAGTTGACCCACTGATTGTTTTGCAATGCAGTCCATTCCCCAGCGGTAAACAACGTCTGATCATCATCAAGATCCTCCCACTGTCCGGCCGCTTTCGCCGCTTCCCGTCGTAGCTGGACATAGTTGTCACCTGTCATCATTTCAGGGTATTGTGCCCATCCATTAACCCCGACATAGGTATTAAAGTTAATTCTCGGCGCTCCGCTTTTTCCTCGTTTCGTGGTTACAATAATAACTCCGTTTGCGCCCTGCGAGCCATAAATAGCCGTTGACGAAGCATCTTTCAACACGTCAATTGATTCAATGTCCTGTGGATGGATATCGCTGATGTTACCACCCTGCATACCGTCGATAATAACCAGGGGATTGTTCGCGATAGCATTCCCATATTCATCTTCCGCGGTAGATAACGATCTTTTTCCGCGGATATTCATATTCACGCCCGAAGTCGCGCTTCCCGAATTCCGAGTAATATCCAATCCCGGTACCTGTCCCTGGATAGCCTCTAAAGGGTTATGGGCGGGGGAACGGACGATATCTTCTGCTTTAACTGACGTGACAGATCCGGTCAGATCACGCTTTCGCACCGTTCCATATCCGATTACGACGACTTCATCTAATTGCCGGTCGTCCGGTGTTAGTGAAACGTTTACATTGTCATCCGCTTTCACTTCTAAGGCGTAATCCAAATAACCCACCGCAGTAAATAGCAAGCTGCCCGTAGAGGCAACCAAGCGGATAGAAAAGGCACCATCTTGATCGGTTAATGTGCTTACCGTAGAATTTGTCAGCGATACCGTGACGCCTTCTAATGGCTGACCTGCCTCATCCAGCACCAGTCCCGTTACTTGATATTGGGGTTGGACAGCCGAAAAGGCTTGTTGAACGGGCAGCAGCATGATGCTCAACAGCAACATAAGCGCTACGACGACCAGGCTCTTGCCTAGTCGCCGTTTTTCTGGTGTGAGACTTTGGGTTTTCATCTTGATTAGATTTTTCTTAAATGATTTTTGGGTTAGCTCAAAAAACGGATTATTTTATCCGTATTTCTTTTTCCATTGTGTTTGATTTGATGATTAATTTTGCTTCTTTTTCTTGATGATGCTTTTGGGCTATCCCTACGGCCAGCCCTTTATAGGTATTACGTTTTGCACTACTCAAAGAATGAAGATCTGCCTGATAGCCGTTGTCAGTACCGACTATTGTTATATTATCTTGGGGAATAAACGATAATTCGACATCGTTATTCGGTACGACCGTGCCCTTTTCATCAACCAGAGAAACCGTGATATAATGCAGGTCTGTCAATCCATCAACGGCATAGCGGTCGTGTTCCACATCAACGACGATATCCACCGGTTTACCGGCAGTCTTCTTTACCACTTCTTGTACGGCTGCGCCATCCTTTATTTTCACCGCTTTCAATTCGCCCGCTTCAAACGGCACCTTCCACATCGCATGCAACTGCTCATCGGTTTTTGATTGGCGTCCGAGGCTACGCCCGTTCAGAAATAGTTCGACTTCGTCGGCGTTGTTGTAATAACACCATACCTCCACTTGCTCGCCTTCTTTCCAATTCCAATGCGGCAAAAGGTGCAAAACGTCCTTATCTGTCCATTCCGATTGATACATATAATACACATCTTTCGGAAGCCCTGCCAAATCTACGATACCATAGTATGAGCTACGTGCAGGATACGGATAAGGCACCGGTTCGCCAAGATAGTCAAAGCCCGTCCACACGAAAATACCCCCTAAGAAATTCCGCTTCTTAACTTCTATCCAAGCCCGTTCATGGGTTGTTCCCCAATAGGCTGCGACATTATCATAGGCAGACACGGTAAAATCAGGATTGCCATTCGTTACAAATTTGTCTTTGCTTGATGCCGGCCAGAGTTGAATAGTATCGTGTACATTATCATAAACACCCCTGGTTTGTAATGCCGACGTCGTCTCGGACGCAATCAGCGGCACACCTTTAAATTCGGTGGGCAACTTATCATAGTCAAAAATTTTATAATTGAAGCCCAGTACGTCCAACACTTGTGCCTGTGCAATAAAGTTTTTCTCGTAATTCGTTTCCGTCAATGCTGCCGTCACCGGACGAGTGGGATCCAATTTCTTCACCACTTCCGTCATATTCTTCGTAAATGCTATGCCGGTATCATCAAATTGTTCACGGATCTCATTTCCTATACTCCACATAAAAACAGATGGATGATTGCGATCGCGTTTCACAAATCGAATGAGATCATCGATATGGTGTTCCTGAAAATCAATATGATAGTCAAATTTATTTTTGCGTTTTGCCCACATATCATACGCCTCGTTTTGCACGAGGAAGCCTAACTCATCACACAGATCGAGGAATTCTTCTGCAGGTGGATTATGAGCCGTCCGAATCGCGTTCACGCCCATATCTTTCATCATCAATAGCTGCCTTTTAGCTGCTGATTTGTTGAATACTGCTCCTAGCGCACCTAAATCATGGTGCAAACAGACACCGAGTAACTTAAACGGGTCGCCATTTAATGAAAATCCGTTCCGTTCATCGAAATGAAAGTAGCGGAAGCCCACCTGATAAGTCAATTCGTCGAGTATTTTACCGCTATCATCCAATAAACTAATGTTCAAATCATACAAAGTCGGACTCTCGGGCGACCACAGGGCAATACGGCCTAATGACAACTCCTCTTCGAACTGGCTGCCCGAAAAAGCCAAAGTCTGTTCCGCAATAGATTTCTTATTTTTATCCTGCAATTTTAACTGCAGTTTGCCAGCCTTACCAGACATGGCGTGGTTAAGCGCTGTCTGCACACGCAGCGTACTTTTATCGGCTGACACTTCCGGTGTCGTGATAAAGGTTTCTGCGCGCAACATGTGAATCGGCGAACGCTTCTCCAATCGCACATCCCTATAAATACCCGAACCCGTATACCAACGAGAGTTCGGCTGCAAACTGTTGTCTACACGTACTGCAATGACGTTCTCTTCGTTTCCATAGCGCAAGTGCGGTGTTAGGTCATGCTCAAAAGAGAGGTATCCGTTTATATTTTTACCTAAATACTTTCCATTAATCCAAACCTCCGCATAGCGGTACACGCCACCAAAATGTAGCGTATAATGGTTTCCTTTATCCTCTTCTGCTAATGAAAAGGTTTTTCTATACCAACCCACTCCTCCTGGAAGTGCGCCGCCGGCATTTCCGGCCGGGTATTCTTCTCCGAAATCGAAACCAATGCTCCAATCGTGCGGCAACGTAACCTTTTTCCAGTTTACCGCAGAAAAATCTGTTCGACGAAACTGCAAATCATCGTCTAACGTAAAAGACCAACCTCCGTTAAAATCAATTGCTTCCCTTGGCTGTGCAATGCCGGAAAGCGCCGTAACGAACAAAACTAGAAAGGACACTAACTTATTAAACATGACTATGGTTATGAGATTTTACTTATTCCGACTTAAACTTTACTTTACTTTTCCCTTTATCTTGTGAGGTAGCCAAGGCTATGCCCCGATTTCCATTTTTATCAACTGCACAATAATAATGGTAAACAGTTCCCTTATGCTTGATGACAAAGGATTTATGTGCATATTGATCATCGAAGTCTTCCGTAGACTCGACCAGATTATCGCCCTGCCAATCCGTCCAATGAATCAAGTCTTTAGATGCAGCAAATCTGTTGAATGCACCTTCCCGACCCTTCCAGAATGCTCCAAAATAAAACATGACCCAGGTATTATTGATCCGCTGGATCATCGGATCTCCCGTAATCCCTACAGGGTGATGCACCACCGGATCTTTTAAATAGCGTTTCCAGTTTTGCATATCATCTGAAACGGCCATACCGATCCGTTCGTACCAACGTGTAGGCTTATTATTTTCTAGGGAATCGCCCACAGCATTGTAATACATAATAAAACGGTGTCCGGTATTTCTGTCTTTATCTTCTATCACATAGCTCTTAAACAGCTTATGGCGGTTTTCCCACCAACGTACATCTGCATCATCGCTCGTTAGAACAGGGTTCTCCAATCGCTGCCATTCCATTGGCCTAGATGGCTTCTCGGTCGTATAAGCCATACCGATCGCTAAAGGCTCTGGTTCGTATCCCACCGATGCTCCCCCAAAATAAGACATCCAATACTTTCCCTTATAGGTATGGAGTTTATAACTCCCCTCCCATTTGGTGTCTACGAGGGCATTGTATCCCGCACGTTGTTTACTGTCCCACTTATCACTGTTTTCTTTTGACATTTGCTTACCTAAGGTCATCCAGTTCAAAAGATCTGTACTCTCGGCCAACCAAGTCTCGTAGCCTTCCCCATCAAAAACGAGATAACTCATGTACCATTTCTTTCCCATGCGGTATATACTTGGGCAGTCCATCAAATCCCCCTTTTTATCCGGTGTCAATACCAGCCCATATTTATAGGGTGTTTTTACTTCTTGATAGATCCGTTCCATTTCTGCTTCGGACACACCCGTCTGTTGCGCGATCCCCATCTTTCCAACCCACAATAAACACAGCAATAGCCCTATTCTTTTCATTACCTTATTATTTAATATCATATATACCTGAACCCAACTGAATTTCCGTACCTGCATCTGTCAACCGATGTTCATAAACACCCAATTTCTCTCCATTGATTTGATAATCTGAAGATGCCGGAAGTACTATTGTACACCTACTATTTACAGGGATCTCAACGTGGAAACCGTCTTCCTTCCGTTCGAACTTCACCATCCCATAGGGGCTTTCGTAAGTTACCGCTCTTTGTTTCACGACGTCAAGCAATTTAGGGGCTATGCGTATATGCTTATAAGCAATAGATCCTTCTTCCTGCCCGAGACCACCTAGCCTTGTATGGAACCATTCCATAAGGTGTCCTAACATAAAGTGATTATTCGAAACAGTGGGTAAAGCAGCCCAGGATTCGGTCAGTGCTGTAGCCCCTTGGCGAATCTGGTAGCCATATCCCGGTCGAGTATCGTCTTTATGCATGGCATAGATCAAATCATCACGTCCTGCCTGCTGTAACACCTGCAAGAGATAACGATGCCCGATATCTCCCGCGGTAAAGCTCGTATCTCTATCTACAATATCCTTGATCAGGTTCGCTAATACTTTGCCCTTGTTTGATTCATCAACCAGTCCCACGTATAATGGCATCGCTAACGCCGTTTGACTGCCCGAGCCATATATACCGGTGTGCGCGTTGTAAAATGTATCATTGAAGGCATGATATACTTCCTGCTGCAGCGAATCAGCGTAAATTTTGTAAGCGCTGTCTTCCAACAGGTCCGCAATTTGACTCATCGTTTTCAGGTTATAATAGTAGATGGCCGTCGCCGTAATACCGGGTGTCGTTAACTGGGAAAAACCCGGTCGTTCCGGTCCCAAATCGTACCAATCACCCAGTCCGTGGTAAAGTACATTTTCTTTTGCTTTCCCTTGGAGATAATGCATATACTTTTTCATCATCTCATAATTATCGACTAAAAGCGCTTTATTGCCGTACCATTGATAAGCGTACCAAGCCAGCAAAATCGAACTCGATCCCCATTCCGGGGAATCGCGAAAAACGTCGCCTCCCCAATCAAAATGTACATATTCTGGCGCCGTCTCCGGCACTAAGCCTTCTTTCGTCTGGGATTGCCGCATGTCGCTGAGTGATTTGGCAAACAAGCGCTCCACATCAAAATTATATTGAACAGAAGGTCCCATAAGATGCAGTTGTTCCAGCCAGCCTAGTTTTTCCCTATGGGGACAATCCGTAAACACACTCACCATGTTACTTTTTATTCCCCAATTGATCAGTGTATGGATCTGATTAAACAGGGTATCTGATGACTGGAAACTTCCGATCTGACGCGCGCCGTTCCGAATATGTTCGGCGGTGATTTCCTGTATTTCGACATCCTGCTCCCCAGCAGGCATGGAGCGTACTTCGGCGTAACGAAAGCCATAATAGGTAAATCGCGGACGCCAGCTTACTTCTCCATCGTGAGCAAAAATATATTGGTAATAGTACGGACTGCCTGAATGCTTTTGGTTTGCCCGGCCTTTATCCGTAAGCAGTTCTGCCGGATAGATCCGAACGGTATCACCTCGGTGGCCTTTCATTGTAACATGCACAATACCGGATGCATTCTGACCAAAATCGTACACATTCGTATTCTTAGCGATATTTTTTACCGATTTTGAAGAAAAGTGTTCCATGATTCGAACCGGCTCAGCCTCCTGCGCACGTAGCGGTGGACCATCGACTATCAAAACGTTATCCCATGCCGTATCGTCGAAATCGGATGCACTCCAAGAAGTAGGCAACACCTGCTCATCATAATCTTCTCCACCGTACATGCTGGAAAACGTAATCGGCGATCGATGTACTTTCCAGCTCTCATCGCTCACGATCGTTTCCTGCGTACCATCCGCATACTTGTTCACGATTTTCATTTTCATTTTCGGTAGTCCAAAAGCCACTTTGTGTTTCTGAAACCTTCCGCTAATCGGTGGTATGTAATAAAATCCATTACCGAGCATGACACCGATTGTATTCTTCCCTTTATGCCAATGCTCGGTTAAGTCGTACACCACATAATACGCTTCTTTATCGTATTTTGTCCAACCTGGTTGTAGCACCGCGCTGTCTACCGGTTGACCGTTAAGCAAGAGCTCGTAATGCCCTAATCCGGAAATGTAACCGATAGAGGATACCACTTTTTTTGGAGTTTCCAGATTCTTTCGAAATACCGGTAGTTCATAATTTTTATCGATACGGAGTTTACTCGAGCTTAAGGGCAACGGATTCACTAAAGAGTCGGGAAGCTCCTCTTTGGCAATCCATTGTGCGTCATCCCAATCTGCTTCGGCCAACAGACCTGTATGAAAACTTTGTACAATACTCTCCGCGAGATTGCCTTGATTATCTTTTACTTCTACGCGTGCATAATAAGTTGTCCCTGCTTGAAGATCTTGTCCTTGATAAACGTTATATAAAGATTCATCCGTAGACACCCAATCCGAATCCCACAGAAGATCTTGTTGTTTTGATAAATCTGCATTGGTGCTAACAGTGATTCTATACGCCGTCTGCACAACATGGTGACCTTCGCTCCGGAGTTTCCAACTAAAGGAGGGGATCAGCGTATTTATTCCCAACGGATTTTCCCGGCCTTCGATCAAGACCTTTTCAATACGTAATTTTTCTACGGCGGAACAGCCCGATAATCCGACTAGAATAGACGTAACAAATACGCAACAAAATACAAGCCGATAAATTTTAAGCCCCTTCATGTATATAAAATTTTCATTTATTTATATCATCTTATCACACTTTCCGAATACGAGGAAAATAAACGTCAGATTCTGGTGAAAGTATTAAAAGGCGAATAATTCGCCGTCCTGTAGCGTCCTGTTTGTTACATAACGTCAGCCTCCTCTTTCCATCCGTAAAAAATAATCCAGACCACCGACCTGCCCCCCCTTAAAATTAATTGTCATACCATCGATATGCGGCTTTTGGGCATGTATGTAGCAAAGCGGTGCTCCGGGCACCACCGGAGCCACCATTTCGACAGCCTCAATGCCTAAATGCCGTGCAAACAGACTGGACGTATCTCCTCCCGCAATCACGAGCCGTTCTAGTGCGAACGACTGTGCCACAAGGTCTGCGATCTGCGCCAACAGTTTTCCATATAGTGTGGCCGTATAAGCGTTGGTTTCCTGCGCACTTAGGCCACGTTGCTCCAAGATATGACGAACCTTAGCCATACGCGGATCGTCAGGACCAATACTGGTATGGACAACGACACTTTTCCCTTCCCGCAAATATCGCAGTACTTCCGCGGCCACGGTAGACTGGTTGTATTGATCTGGACTTGTTGCGAAGGCTTCGCCATCAATAGCCACCCCCTTAAATCCATTTTCTATAGCGTGATCAATCTGCTTTCCCGTCACGACCGATCCGCTTCCCGAGAGCACTAACAAAGGGTTCACCGGTTTAATGGAAGGCCATTCTGTTCGAGGCGACAAAGTACCTGTCTTTTTCCATGCCGCGCATAAAGCCTTCGATACAGCCGACGAGCCGACGGAAAAAAGCGGCTGGTGCTGGATAGAAAGACCGTCCAAGACCTCGCCAATTCGTTCTAAATGCTGTTCGGTCAGGACATCAAATAGAAGAACCTCTGCCTGTTCTCCTTCGATCTCGCGCATAATATCCCTAGCATCTGAGCGGTCCAATTGCGTGACATCCACCAGACCGATTTTTTTAGGTGTTTGCTGTGCTAAATGGCGCCGAAGATCACTTTCCTCTGCCGGAGTAACTGGATGTTTCGCCATACTCGGATGCCTGTCCAACCGAAATACTTCCCCTTCAGACCCGGTGCCCATCCGTGCAAATAGATTTCCAAACGCGCAGAACCGGCCGAGGTAGGGTGCCCCTACCACCAGTGGAATAAGCTGTGCTGAAAATGCCGTAGCACCTACATCGATCGCTTTTCCTATGCTGCCCACTGTCGGGGAGGAGTCGAAGGTGGAACAAACCTTATAATGAATATGCTTTACGTGCATCGTCGAAAACAAATCGAATACTTTTTTCAATTGTCCTTCGATTTCATCGGTCGGCAGTGTACGGGTCATACCTGCTATACCTATAGCCTGCTTATCGCCAAAGGCCTGCAACTGCGCTATGGTTGGAACGTCTGTAAACAAAATCGTGGATAGTCCCATCTCTTCCAACGTCTCCATGGCATCGGTCGAGCCTGTAAAATCATCTCCAATAAAAGCTATGTGGTACGCCATGATTTCTTCCTTACGATTTGGTTCCCCCAAATTTCTCTACAGCCTGTTTTACAGCCGGATACTTTTGCATTGCTTCTTCCAATGTCAATCCCGAAACGGCTGCTTCCCATGCCTGTTTAATTCCATTTACGCCTCCGCTGATCCCTCCGGGATGTGCCATAATTCCACCACCAGCAAGATATAAATAATCGGTCGCCCGCGTCAACTTAAATGTATCGATGGCCTGACCGCCCCATTGCCCGGAAGAAAGTACTGGTAGAGCGGGCCGTACTCCTTCCATCGGTGTCAAACAGGCTTTTATAGAACTCACGACCGATTCGTCAGATTCCCAGAATTTATTGCGGATACCGTTCACGTGCAATTGATCGACACCCGCCAGTCGCCATAATTTCTGATAAGCAGAAAATGTAACACCTAATAAAGGGTGTCGGTTTAACATTCCCCAACCATTACGATGCCCATGGATAGTGAGCTGCCCGATATCGGCTATACGCTTTACAGCCGTCAGTCCCACGCTATACAAGCTGATCATTGCACAGCTTCCGCCTGCGTTGGCCACGTGCTCATAATGACGGAGCATATTATCCATTTCATCACTGATATTGAACGCATACATCACCTTTTTCCCCGTTTTATCCTGATATCTATTCAATACCGCCATAATCGCATCCACACGCTTTTCAAAGGGAGAGTTCTGTGCCGATCCCATAAGCTCGTCATCCTTAATAAAATCAATTCCGGCTTCTGCCAACCGCCGTACCAAATCCGCTGTATCCTCGATCGTTAAGCCCACACTAGGTTTGATAATCGTTCCCACCAACGGTGTTTTCGCCTGAGATGAAATCAATTTCGCGGTTCCTTCAATACCGAATTTTGGCCCGCGGAAATGCGTCGTATAGCTATCCGGCAGTTGAATATCGATCAGCTTAATACCGGTAAACTGACGCAGCTCGTATAAATTTCCCATGAGGGTGGAGCAAAGAACCGGCAGGTTTTGTCCAAAATTCGCGAGCGACCAAGAGATAGTCACCCTACCCCGATGGTATTTTTCAAAATGCAGCTGTTCGCCCGATAGCGACGATTCTGCCACCGTTTCTAACGCCTCAATGTGCTCCACACGTGCGGCATATTGCATTTTTAATTCTTCTGTTTCGCCCGGTATGGCTACAAATGTACCCGATGATTGCTCCCCGGCCATCACCGCCGCCGCGTCGGCCAACGGATATGGTGTTTCTACATAATAAGTCGCTTCAATTCTATCCATGCTCTTCCTTAATTCTATGTTCTTCAACAGTTTGTTTATTCAACCGATCTTCTCTTTCTTGTTTTCTTCTCCAATAATTCGCCAATATGGATCCCGATATATTCATCCAAGGACTAAACACAGCTGCAGCTAAGCCTACGGTGCCCAATTTCCCCATACTGCCCGCCAAGCCACTCGCCATCCCACCATTCTGCAAACCAATCTCTAAAGCCATGGCACGGGCGGAATATTCATTCAAGCCAAACAATTTACTAAACCAATACCCAAAGAAATATCCCGCTCCATTATGGATGACCGCAGCGAAAAACAACACCGCCCCTATCTCGAGTAAATATTGCTGACCAGCAGCCGTGGTTACTGCGGTAAAATATATGATTCCAAACATCGAAAAATAGGGCATGCGCTTATCCAACGATGGAAATCGTTTTGTTAATAGATGATAGCCGAAACCTACCGGTATCGCCCCCAGTATAAAAAAGCACCCTTCTACAATCGTCTTGGTTCCGGATGTAAACGAGCTGGTAAAAGTCGACCAAAACCCGCCGACTACGATCAGTAACAAGAATACGATAGCGGCAGACAGTCGCCCTAATAGTTGATAGGTCGCACGAGGAGCGGTTTTGAGGTAATCGTGTAGCAGACCTGCTCCAATGGGTACGATCATAATCTTAACAATTTCCATAGCCATCTCCATAAAGCTCACTTCCACCATCGTGCCCGCATACACCTTCATCATGAAAGGCGTCATAATAGGTGCCACGATGGTAGTTAGTGCCGTTACGGTTACCGACAACACCAAGTTAGCCCTCGCGATATAGGCCATCACATTCGAGGCCAGTCCGCTGGAACAACAACCGATCAAAATGACGCCTGCTGCTATTTCCGCTTCGAAACCGAACACCTTTGTCAGCAAAAAACCAACCAAGGGCATAATCGTAAATTGGGTAGCCAATCCAATAGCCACCCCTTTGCCAGAAGCCCCGATCCGCGTAAAATCCTGTACTTTCATCTGTATACCCATGCCAAACATCACCAGCTGGATAACCACGAGGATAAGCCACTTATTCCGCATATCAAACTCCCCGACATGCAGAATACGTTCAGGAAAAGTCATACCGGCAACTACTGCCACGACAATCCACATCGTATACTGATAGCCTTTGGTTTTCTCAAAAGCTCCCAAACCCAATGCGCCTAAAATACTTCCTGCCAATAATGACTGGCGGAAGTACGGAAATGCGTCTACGAAAAGTCCTATACCGGCGATTACAAAAGCAATAGCTGCTAAGTATAAACTGTATAGTTTCCATTTGCCCATAGCGTCTCGATTTATGATTTTATTATGGCGTTTGGCATAGTTCAGCTACATGATCCACAGCGATCCCAGGGCTGCTTAAGATGGGTACCTTACGATCGCTTTCTGGCATTTGACTGACAACACGTGCCATCGAGGCCTGCGCCAACAAAATCACATCAACTTGTTCAGACAATTCTTGAAGCGCCTGTTTCACCATTTCATCATGTTTCGTCGCATCTCCCTCCATAAGGGCTTCAAAAGCACCTTCACATAATCGGCTAACCAACTCCACATCTTTTCCGGCTTTTTGCGCCCGGCGCAAAACGAGATCACCGGTCGGCTCCAAGGTGGTGGGCAATGTGGCAACCACACCAATCCGTTTTCCCGCTGCAACAGCACGGTCTGCCATAGGTTGATCTACACGAAGCACCGGTACACCTGCCTTTTCTGCGGCCTGTTCTACGGCCCGGCCAATGGATGAGCAGGTTACCATAATCAGATCGGCACCAGCTTGTTCTGCGGATGTCACATAGTTTATAACACGTTGTGCTGTGTTATCTTCCAACCGTCCTTTCTGAATCACGTCTTTGATTAGACTATCATCCACAATATTAAAAACTTCTGCTTGCACGGATTTCTCACCGAATAACTGTTGAAATACCGGAACGAGTGTTGCCGAGGTATGTATAAGTCCTACTTTCTTCATATTCATTTTATTATTTTTATTATATTTAAAGCATGCGATCGATGTGCTTAAGCCAGTTATGATAGCTTGATTGTACCGCTTCCCTGTCTGCGTTAGGGTGATACTGTTGGACTGCTACATGATGCTGCGGCAGTAGTGTTTCCAATGAAGCCTGCTGCAGCGTTGCTGCCGCCAAACGTGCACATCCTAGCGCTGATGCGTCCGGCATGGCGCTACATAGCACGGGCTTGTTTAACACATTCGCCAGAAACTGTACAACAAATGCATTTTCGGACATACCTCCATTCACGTGCAACTGAGATAACGTTAGTTGATGTTCGGTTTCTGTCGCCGTGATCACATCCTTTATCTGGAAACATACTGATTCTAATGCTGCGCGAATCAGATGCGAGCGATCGCTGGCGAACGTCAGGCCAGTAATCGTCGCTTTGGCGTCCTTTTTCCAATAGGGTGTCCCCATCCCACTAAAAGCTGGTATGACGGTCACGCCATGGTTTGCAGGAACATCTTTTGCCAGCTGTTCCAACGCTCCTTCTTCTGCAAAGAGCCCCAGTTGGTCTCTCATCCACGTGAGGGTCGCACCGCAGGAGACAATAATCCCTTCAGCAGCATAAACCACTCCCTTCTCCGTACTATAATAGATCGCATCGACCGTATCCTGACCTTTATGGCGCAAATCCTGACCTACTGCCATCATAATTGAACTGCCTGTACCCAATGTGGCTTTCGCCTCCCCTTTTTGAAAGCAACCTGCCCCCAACGCCGCTGCTTGCGAATCGCCGACCACAGCGCAGATTGTCAACGGCTCGGTAAACGTACCTTCAAACGTAGCCCGTGCATATGCATAGGCCGAAGGGCGTACCTCCGGTAGGTTCAGTCCGCGCAAACCCAACTCACCCAACAGTTCATTGTCCCAGGTCAGTTCGTAAATATTGAAAAGCATCGTCCGGGACGCGTTGGTGTGATCGGTCATATAGCATTCTCCAGCCGTCAACTTATACAGTATCCAAGTATCTATCGTGCCAAAAAACACATTGCCTCGCGCCAGTTCTGCTGCAATCGACGGAACATTTTCGACCAGCCATATCAATTTCGTAGCCGAAAAATAAGGATCTATAGGGAGGCCCGTTTTCTCTTTTACCAAATCTTCCTTACCAGCTTCCTTTAAACGGTCACAGATGGCCGATGAGCGCTTACACTGCCACGATATGGCATTATACAATAGCGCTCCTGCAGCATCCCAGAGCACAAAGGTTTCGCGTTGGTTGGTTAAGCCCACCCCAGCAATCTGGTTAGGTCGTATACCCTGCCGTTCCATATCGTTGCTGCAAGCTTCCACTGCTTGCAGCACACTGCTGTATATCTCTTCCGGAGATTGTTCAACGAAATGCTGCTCGTAACGAATGCCCAGCTTCGCCATTCCTTTGGCGACCACATTTCCCGATTCATCAAATGCCAGCGCTTTGGTACTGCTCGTCCCTTGGTCTATCGCTAAAATATACGGTTTGCTGCCCATGTTACTTTTTCTCTTTATGCTGTGAACGGTCAATAATAACCGCAATCAAAATCACCATGCCTTTCACCACCTGTTGCCAGAAAGGCGAAACGCCCAACAGCACCAAGCCGTTGTTTAGCACACCTATAATCACGGCACCGAGTACCGTCCCCATAATCAAACCGCGTCCGCCCGATAAGGATGTACCGCCTATCACGACAGCAGCAATCGCATCCAGCTCATAGCCCATCCCTGCATTTGGCTGTGCCGAGTCTAAACGAGAGGTCACCAATATACCCCCCACAGCCGCTAGCATGCCCGCCAACATATAAACCAACGTTTTTACCTGGTTTACCTTAATACCCGATAGGCGTGCAGCACGCTCGTTTCCCCCTATCGCATAGATATAGCGGCCAAAGCGGGTCTTTCGCATCACAAAAACGGCAAGCACGGTAACGATAGCGGCAATCCATACCGGAATGGGCACACCTAAAAACCAACCGGTACCCAAATGGGCGAATGGCGCTCCAAGGGAACTAATTGGGTATCCTTGCGTCCATAGCATGGTGAGCCCGCGCGCAATCGTCAACATGGCCAAGGTAGCCACGAAGGGTTGCACTTTGAAATAGGTAATCACCCAACCGTTGACCAAGCCTAAAGCCCCTCCCATGGCAATTCCCATCAAGATGGCCCCTAAGGTTGTGAAGCCTACATACACGTCGAAAAAAGGCAGTTCCACACCCTTGCTTAGGAAAGAAGCCGTAACCGCTCCTGCGAAAGCAAGCACCGAGCCTACCGATAAATCTATACCTGCCGAGATGATGACCAACGTCATGCCTACGGCGATACAGATATTGACCGATATTTGCCGCATCACGTTCCAGAGATTTGTTACTGTCAAGAAACGATCGGAAAAAATGGCGATAATCAGACACAACAAAAACAACGCAATTAAGGGTTGTAGTTGCTGTAGCTGTTTTTTATAGGATGTAATACTCATGTTCATATATCATACTTTATTGGTCAGGCAACGCTGCCTGTAATATCGTTTCTTCGGTAGCTTCTTCCGTCTTAAACTGTTTGGTGATACGGCCATCGCACATGACCAGTATCCGATCGGCAATGGCAAACAATTCTGGTAATTCGGAGGAGACCACCATAACGCCCAACCCGAGAGCTGCCTGCTCCCGTATCAAATCATAAATCTCTTGTTTGGCGTAGACATCTATGCCGCGCGTCGGCTCGTCGAGCATCAATACTTTAGGCTTTGTGGCCAGGTATTTGGCTAACACGACTTTCTGTTGGTTTCCACCGCTCAAGTTACCCACATGCTGCTGATCCGTGGCCGTTTTGATACGCAAACGCTCCACATACTGCTGGCAAAGTTCTTTTTCTTGTACATCCGCCAGCACGCCTAAGTTCTCCAGACTCGACAGCACTGAAAGCGATAGGTTAGCGCGTACATTCATGCCTAGCACCAATCCATCACCCTTTCGATCTTCAGGCACCAGTGCCAGCCCGTATCGAAGTGCTTGATTAGGTGATGTAAAAAAAGACATCTCCTGCTGGTCAAAAGAAAAGCTACCCGAGCTCGGCTTTCCCCGCAGTCCAAATAATGTCTCCAATAGCTCCGTCCTTCCGGCTCCCATCAAACCGAAAACACCCACTATTTCTCCTTTACAAAGATCAAAAGACAGGTTTTCCAACAGTAGCCCCTCCTTTACGGGATGTACAAGCGATAGGTTATCCACCTGCAAGACCGTCGCGTCGGTAATCCGATCTTGGCATTTTACACGCTCTGCCAGTGCCCTGCCCACCATCATATTGACCAGCTGCTGTTCATCCACCTCTGCCATCGCTCCTTGTTTCACCACCTGGCCGTCGCGCAATACGACATATTCGTCAGCCAGTGCAAACAACTCCTTCATTTTGTGCGATATATAAACGACCGTTTTTCCCGACGCTCTCAGATCGGCAATAATATCATACAGTGCGCATACCTCCGATTCACTTATGGCCGACGTAGGCTCATCCATAATCACCACATCACTTTCTACGAGCAGCGCTTTCGCAATTTCGATCAATTGGCATTCGCCCACCTTCAATTGTGACACAGGTGCGTCCAGATTAAGTTCCAATTTTAGGCGTGAAAGCAGTTCTTTGGCGACGTTCTTCATCTTCGGGGTATCCAATCCCCCCCAGGGAGTCATCAGCTCTCTGCCTAAAAAAATATTCTCGACCACACTGAGATAAGGAATTAGATTGAGTTCCTGATGGATAATCGTAATACCTCGGTCTTGCGCGTCGCGCGGACCTTGAAACTGTACCGCTTCTCCCTTGTACAGCAATTCTCCTTCATAATCGGGATACACGCCGCTCAATATATTCATCAAAGTCGATTTCCCAGCACCGTTCTCGCCCACCAACGCGATGACCTTGCCGGACGGGAACTCGATGTTTACATCCCGAAGGGCATATACACCGTTAAATTGTTTTGTTATATTTCTTAATGAGACCACGATTCTTTTCTTAATCCACGATTTGCAACTGTACAGGCATAACTTCAAAATCATCCGTGACACCAAGACGGCGATTCAAGGCAAAGGCGCCTGCGAAGCGTATTTTTTGACCTACTTGTACCTTTCCCAGAAATTCGGGTATAATTTCCTCCCGAACCCTTTTATTGAGCCTTTCGGAGATCGCATTAAACTTCGTCAATTCACCCACGTCCTCTAGCGCCAGTTTGCCCGAGGCATCTCGAATTTCGTTTCCGAAAATATATACAGTTGCGACGCGCAAAGAACAAACTTGTTCGCCTTCACCAAAAGCCACTTGCACATAACTGTCTTGTATCTCCTGTACACTACCTTCGCCCCGGATAAGAAAGTAATAGCGGTTCCCGATATTGGTCTGCTTTCCGTAACTTGCCCAATCTTGGTCTTTTTGCGATAACGCCGCCAGCAAGGTGCAAGGTTCGGGCGCATTTGCCAATACCTCCGGCAAGCTTTGTAAGAAGTATGCATCTGCTCGTTGGGCAACATCCTCCTCATCATCGTCATGTCTCCGCGAATCCAGAGGCACGACATCAAAAGAATGATAGATTAAAAAAAAAGCAATCAATCCGATCAATCCATATTTAAGTGCCTTACGTTTTTGAGGCTGTATGTCTTTATCATTCTTTACCATAACTCGAATATATACTTACGTTAGCAGGTGTCACCAATTCTACATCGACTAGTGTTTTTTGGGGGAAACTGGTTTTTCCTTCAAAATATTCTCCTGAGAAAGCAACGGCCGTTTCTGCAATTTTTTGAGGAAACTGCATCACGGTAGCGGCCAGACCACCAGACTGGATAGAGCCCACCGCATCTTCCGAACCATCAAATCCAAACACTTGGATCTGCTTATCTTTGCCCGCAGCCACCAATGCTTGATAAGCGCCCATCGCCATCGCGTCGTTGCCGCAGAACACCGCATCCACATCGGGATGCGCCTGCAAAATAGATTCCAGTACCTCCATCGCTTTATTTCGGTCAAAATCGGCACTTTGTTGTGCCACCATCTTAATTTCCGGAAAATGATCGACTACATAATGGAATCCTTTCGACCGGTTCCACGTGTTATTGTCGCCCACTAAACCTAGCAGCTCTACATATTTACCCTTTTGTCCAAGTGAACGGACAAAGAGCCCGCCCAATTCCACACAGCCCGAATAGCTATCCGATACGATCTGTGAGGTGGCTGCATCGGGGTTGTTTAACTCTCTATCCATACAGAAAACGGGAATACCCGCCTCCATGGCCTTTCGGGCATTCGCCACAGAACCATCCGAATCCGTCGCATTCAGCAGAATCGCGTCATAGCCCAAGGCGACGGCATTTTCAAAATGATCCGACTCAAGCGACGTGTTATTTTGTGAGTCAAAAATCCGTGCCACATAGCCACGGCTTTCCGCTTCTTCCCTAGCCGTTTCGGCCAAGAATACAAACCAGGGGTTATTCAGTGTGGAAACAATAATAGCGATCTGCTTCTGTTGCGTTTTGTCCGCTTCTCCACGCCCGCAAGCGATCAATAGCGATAACAGTATTCCCATCCATAGACACCTGTTTACGATGCGCATAATAAAATCGGTTTATTTATCTGTTTATAATTAGGGGTGGGCTACACCCTATTACTTTTCTTGGGAAACACCCAATAGCTGCTGGGCAACTTCCCTTATTCCCTGCCCGTTCAGACCATAATGGTCAAATATTTCTTGCTGTGAGCCGGTTACGGTGTATTCATCTGGGATACCCATCACTTGGAAACGGTTATGGAAGCCTTCTTGCAGCAGGAATGACGCGCAAGCTTCTCCCATACCTCCAAATACACTATGCTCTTCCACCGTCAATATCGGCATACCTGAAGCAGCCACTTGAGCTAACAATTCGGTATCTAACGGTTTTACGGTATGCATGCTAATCACCGTTACCTCTATATCCGCGGATTCCTTCAGCAAAGTAGCCGCTTCCAACGCGGGATGTACCATTTCGCCCGTCGCAACGATAGCCAGGTCTTTACCTTCTTGCAGAACACGTCCCTTTCCCAACACAAAAGGCACATCCTTCCGCAGCACCGGCATAGGGCGTTTGCCAAAACGCAGGTACACCGGCTGGTTTAACGCAGCCGACTGTCGAACAGCTTCCTCCGTTTCAAAATTATCGGCCGGCGCACAAACAATAATATTGTGGATGGCCCGTAATACGGCATAGTCATGCAAACTGTGATGCGTTGAGCCCAACGCTCCGTAACTCACTCCTGCACTGATTCCGACGACGGTCACCGCGTTGTCTGAGTACGTAACATCATTTTTTATCTGTTCCAGCGATCTCGCGGTCAGAAAACAAGCCGGCGAAACGGCGAATACCTGTTTTCCTGCGGAGGCCAAGCCGGCTGATATACCGACCAAATTCTGTTCTGCAATGCCTACCTCAACCAACTGATCCGGAAAACGTTGTGCAAAAGGCACTAATTTGCCTGATCCCCTGGAATCGCTGGTAACGACTAATAGATCGCGGTTGCTCTCGGCAATATGCTGTAAGGTTTCTGAAAAAACCTCTAAATTTGCCTTTCCCATGTTTATCTCTCTATCCATATCCAAAGCCTATTCTACATTAAAGCGCTAAAAGGGCGCTATCCAATTCTTTTTGTGCCTGTTCATATTGATCTTCACTCGGCACCCCATGATGCCATTTCAGCACATTCTCCATATAACTGATCCCTTTGCCCTTCACGGTGTGGGCAATCACCAACGAGGGTTTACCCGTCACAAACGGGAGCTTGCGGAATGTAGTTTCCAACCCATCCACATCATGCCCATCAACCTCCACTACCTCCCAACCAAAACTTCTAAACTTATCCGCTACCGGATCCGTGTTGCATACATCGCGGGTTGGTGCCGAAATCTGCAGACCGTTATAGTCCACAATGGCGCAAAGATTATCCAGCTTATAGTGCGATGCCGTCAGCGCGGCTTCCCAGTTGGAACCTTCTGCCAGCTCACCGTCGCCCATCAAAGTAAACACCTTGTAATCTTTCTTGTCCAATTTAGCCGCAATAGCCATTCCTACACTTAGCGAAAGACCATGCCCTAAAGCTCCCGTATTCTGCTCCACGCCAGGCACTTTCCGCGTGGGGTGTCCGATAAAATGAGAATTATATTGGCACAGCGTTTCCAATTCCGATTCGGGGAAAAAACCCTGATCGGCCAACACGACAAACAAAGCTTCTACGCAATGCCCTTTGCTCTGCACATAACGATCCCTATCGGGGCTATCGAAATTGGCGGGTCCGACATTCATAATCCTATTGTACAACACGTTCAATACATCTACGCAAGATAAGCTCCCTCCCGTATGCCCCGCCTTTGCTTTGTAGATGTATTTTAAGATACGTTTACGGTATTCAATAGATTTTTTTGCTAACGATTCTTTCATTACTTGTTATCATGATTATATACTTCCCAGGAGAAGTAGTTACCCAACGCCTCTTCGAGTATCTTGCCGGTCTTCGAAGCATTCATGACCACGTGATGCTCGAAACCATTTCTACAGACATATTGCATAAGCCCCTGCAGATCGGGGATCTGTGCAACTGCCCGGTTGCCAAACGTATTCAGCTCATCGTCTGTGAGTTCTCCTTCACCTAAGTATACTTTTATTTTACCCTGCACATCATCTGTACTGATCCGTCCGTAGGTCAAGGGCGATGCCGGTGTCCTTCCGTCCAATGCTCCCCATGTATTTTCTACACCTAACGACGAGCCCAGAATGGGTGCGTTACTAATTTCTATCTCCGGCAGGAATGCCTTTGCCCAGTTTCCACAGTGGAACAAAACCGTTTTATTGGGATCGTCGGCGTAGTTATTGTTCCAATCCACCAAAGCACTTGGCGTACCGGACGCCAACTGCATAGCGTACATAGTCAAAGTGCCCGTTACATCTACCTCGCAGGCACTAGGCAACATGTTCTCACTCATCATACTCATAGAGGTACATACATTGCAGCCGTAGTTTTGCTGTAGAGACGTCCAACACTGTAATGCGGTAGCATCTAATGCATGTTCTTCTACGAACTCTTTGAGTACGATATCCAACTTCGCCATCTGCACCAGCGACTCTTCGGGGGTCAGTCCCCGCTTCGCGTAATTGGTAATGGCTTCTATATGTTCTTTCACCTTGGTATCTCCGTCTTTAATGCGATTAGCGCGTCCCAAAATTTCCGAAAGGTCTGCCGTTACGACCGTGATGCCGTTCCTTTGTAGTATTTTTTCACTGTATCGAACGGTATTAAAACCACCCGGTCTGGCGCCGATCGCACCAATCCGCATACCTTTTAACCCTCGGACGACACGACATACGGCGGCAAAGTCCTTCAGTTCTTGTGCAAAACCTTCATCATCTGGCCGGATAACGTGTTGATCGGTCAAACTATACTTGATTCCGTACTGATATAAGTTATTACAAACCGATATCTTGCCACACCATGCATCTCGTCGACGCGCAACGTCCAATTTATCCAGATCATCGGGGTAAGCTTGTACAAGAACGGGAACATCTAGTCCTGACAACCGGATGGTTTCCGCCATCCCTCTTTCATCTCCAAAATTCGGCAACACGACCAAGATCCCCATGATCTCTTCCCGGTGTGCCTTAAACAGGTTCGCACATTTTTGGGCATCCGCAAAGGTCTCTACACCACCTAACTTCGTGTCAGACTCCTCCAACATCCTATATACTAATCCCAACTTATCCAACACATTTTTCACTTCTTTTCTTGCGGTGCCAACTAAATGGTCAGGAAAAAAATCCCGGTTCCCAAAAATAACACCTAGCACTCCTGTATTCATTTCTTCTCTCTATTTTATTAATTTACTTTTTATGCTAGCGTTCCTCAATTCGCTATAATGATCTCAATTTCGTGATCTTTAAACATGTTTTTGTGCGCTTCCTGTATATCTGCATCTGTAATCAGGAAATCGATAAGCGACATAGCACCAAGGCTGGCAAATGATGTTTTCCCGATCTTGGTAGAATCTGCGACCAGATAAGTTAGCTCGGCCGCTTCGACCATTGCTTTTTTGACCACAATATCACTGATACTGGGATAGGTCAGTCCCGCTTTTAAGGACACCCCTGCTGTCGCTAGAAAAAGCTTCTGCACATTGATACCTTTAAAAAAGTCAGCTGCTTTTTGTCCGGTAAGCGACAAGGTTGGGGGTTTAAACTCTCCTCCGGTCATAATCACCTCTATGCCCGGCTCGGCACCGAGCATGAGCGCAATATTCAAGGCATTCGTGATAACGGTTAGGTTCTTCAGACCTTTTATTTTACGGGCAATCTCCGTTGTCGTGGAACCAGAATCCAAGATAATGGTATCCCCGTCTTCAATCAGTTCTATACATCTTAAGGCAATTTGCTCTTTTTTGTCTATATTTTCGTTTTGATGCGAAAGCGAAAAATTCCGAACCTGATCTTCGATATTTCGCAGATAAGCTCCCCCATGATCCCGCGAAATAAGACCTTCTTTTTCCAGTTTTTCGAGGTCTTGACGAATGGTCGCTTCGGTTACCTTAAAAAGACCTGCCAGATCAATGACTTTTGCTGCTCCGTCTTCTTTTAGTAGACCCAGTATCTTTTCTCTTCGTTGTATTGGTAGCATAATTATTTCGCAATCTACACGTTTTGTACAGTTAAATATCGAAAATAAAACTAAATAAACAAAGAAAAAAACAAATAAATAAAAATAGCTTCTAAAAATAGTACTTCTTGAAATAAGGTTTTAGGAGTCCTATTGCACCCGTTAAAACAAGTTACTACTTTGTGAGGATCGTTACATTCTCCTGTACCAAACCCGCTACATGCACACTATCTATTACACAGTCCTCGCAGTGTATTTCACTGTCTCTTATCACAAAATTTTCCGCATCCCTAATCGTCAAATAGCGCTTTCCTGTAGCGTGAATATTAGAAATCTTCACATTTTCCAATCTCGATTCGGGAATACCTTCTACGTTAATACAGTCCGCCGCCGATTCGATCAGCACGTTATTAATGGTCACATTCGAAAATTTAGGTGTTAAGGCATTGACCTCCACAGCGAAGTCACGACTGGCCTGCGCACCCACATGTTGTGAACTTCCCAACATATCCCAACGCAACGCGGAATGGACGACGTTCATCCGGATATTTTCAAAGACTATATTTTGCCCACCACCGCCACGGGGACGACGAGTCTTAAAACGTATGCCAACGTCGGTTCCGTCGAAAGCACAATCGTGAACGTATAGATTTTTGATCATACCCGCTGTTTCACTGCCCAAAGTGATACCACCGTGCCCTTCGCCAGCTAAACAGTAACGTACAACAATATTTTCTGATGGTCTATTCGCGCGAAGACCATCGTATCCTCTACCCGCTTTTATCGCAATACAATCGTCACCTGTATAAAGGCTACAATACTCGACCAATACGTTTTTCGAGGACTCGATGTCTATCCCATCACCACGGGGAATGCCTTTCGAGTGTACCTGTATCCCACGAATAATCACGTTCTCACAGAAAGTAGGCACGATGTTCCAAAAAGCAGAGCGCTCTAAGGAAATTCCCTCAATAAAGACGCCCTTACAACTGATTGGAGCAATCAACGCTGGCGGAAAGATAAAGGGTTCCGTTTCACCATCATAAATACGATCCTCTATAGGCTTATCCAAATCGACCACTTTCTCTATCACCTCGTGGGTCATGGTACGTTCGCGCACCGAGCCTTCACCGGGACCGACCAATTTCCCTTTCCCCGTTATGGCGATGTTCTCGGCATTGTGCGCATAGATACATGCGCCGAGCGAATACAACTCTATGCCTTCATTTCGGGTATAGACTACGGGAAGGAAGTCTCCAATCTCACTTCTAAAAGTCAAGACTGCACCTTCTGCCAGATGCAGATTAACGTTCGATTTCAGTTCGACTCTTCCCGAACTATAGTCTCCAGCCGTTAATACGAGTGTACCCCCTCCGGCTGTGGCCAGCTGGTCGATACGATCCTGTATATCCGTCGCACCCGATCGCAACGAATCTGTTCGTTCCGGAAAGGTCGGTCGCCTAAAATTATATTCGAAGTGAGGCGACTCTACCAGCGCAATCTCCTCGGGCATGACCTCCACACCGACCTCATCGTATTGTGGCAACTCCGCATCCAGTCGCTCTTGCAAGGGCTTTGTAGCCGATCCGCAAGCTGCGCACAACAGCACAACCACACTCATCCATAATGCTTTCATCAAATTATTACTTTTTAAACGACAACGAACCATTATCCTTGAAAAATAGATTTTACGTATCTGGTATTTGCACCAAAGTTTTCTTTCACCATGCGTGGTGATAAATTGGCGTCCCGGGAACGTTCGATGACCAGCCAGCCTTTCCAGCCCATTTTGTCTAGTGTCTCTTTAACCTTTGGCATATCTAAACGGGTATTATTCTCCAACCAAACGCCATCCTCATCCGTACAATGAATCTGGCAGATCCGCTTTTTGCCCAAAATCTTTAGCTCCTCAATTAAATCACGTCCTTCTTTTAGCGGGTTAGAAAAGTTGAAATAAATCTGGATATTTTTAGAGCCTACTTCTTTCAACAATTCCACTTCGCCCCGGGCGTCCAATGCCGTTTCTATTCCAACGATAACACCTGCTTTATTTGCCATTTTCCCCACTTCCTTCAATCGTTCGACAATAGCCGGACGCAGTTCGGGATTTTGCACTAAATCGCCCTGCACCCCCAGTGGCAAAAAGGCTATCTTGGTACCTAACAACTGGCAAGTCTTCAGACAATCACCTACCATTTGTTTGTATGTGGGCCGCGTTGCAAAAGACTGTGCGTAAAAGCCGGTCATCGCTACCGAAGCTACGTCGATGCCATATTCCTTCAATTCGTTGAGGTAATTGGTCCGAAATGCGTCATCGAAAAACTGGTTGTCAAACGTGTCGCGATTGCCTAATCCACCCATATCCACCTCGAGACCATCCGCACCAATTTCACTGGTCAATTTAACAGCTCCAAGTTTCTGTCTTTTCAAAATCATTAAATCAATGACAGCGACTTTGTAACGTTCTTCTTTTCGAGCGAACGCCCAAGTTGATCTTGGCAATATCAAGGCGGTTGTGCCTAAAACAGATGCCGCTATAAATTCTCTTCTATTTAATAGCTTCATATCTTAATCTTTAAATAGTTGTTCTAAATTTTCATAGCCCTGTATTGCGTTGGACGGCAGGTTTTCCCCATTAGGTCCAAAAGCATACAACGCCTTTTCTTCTTCTATCACACAGCCCGACTCATCGTAGTCACCTGCTGCATTTTTAAGTCCTTTTGTGTCCAAGCCAAAATGCTTGCTGATAAAATCATAAACGGGTTTGCGTTTAGAATAGCCAAAATCGTGGCCATCATCCGGAAGGTGGACATTTTCCACCAGTTCGGTTTTCCCGTAATAGCCATATATTTTCTGAAGATAAGGGAAATCATGTTGGGGCATGTGTGCCGTCCAATCTTTGCCGTCTGAGATGACCAACTGCGGCCGAGGTGCTGCCATCGCGGCCAGTTCAACATTATTTGTTCCACCGGCACTGGCATGTATCGGCATCCCGCTCTCGCATGGGCATCCTCCATAGAAATAAGAAGACAGTGAAACGACCGGAATGCTCAACGTAATACGATCATCCAACGCGGTCATCAGTACCGTCTGACTGCCACCACCCGAACCGCCACAGATACCTACACGTGCCGTATCGATTTGACTATCTTGTAGCATCCAATCTAGTATGCGTATTGCCCCCAGTGTTTGAACAGTCAATGATAAACTCTTGCGATGGTCACTATACTGAAACTGTAATCCGGACTCGCCCCAGCCAAAGAGATCGTAACTCACCGCAACTGCACCCATCTGTGCCGTCATCGCGCAACGAATCTGCGCATCCTCTCGGAAACGATGACCGCCCCAGTGCCCGTCCGGGCTCAATACCAACGGTATTTTCCCTTTTGGTTTTAGGGGTCTGTATATGGAACCGTTAACATACAAGCCAGGCATGATCTCCAAAGCAAAATTCTCCACGGTATAGTTTTTAAACTTCCGCTTTTTCGTTACCAACGGTACCGATTGGGGCGCTGCCGGCATAGGAGACAATTTCAACGCTTTGTACAAATCCGGACGAATCTGCTGTTTCCGCTGTTCCCAGCTGTCTTTATCGTGATATCGCGAAGCCAGTTTGTCGAGGTAATCCCATCCATCCTGAGGTTCCCATCGGTAGTATTCGTATTCTTTGAGCTTGTATTTACCTACCCCTTCTTTATTTACTTTTAGATCCAACGGAGCCAATAAATTTCGAAGCGTCTCATCCACATCTGCACGGAAGCGCCACGCGGCGTAATTCAGCGATTTACCCGCTACGAGCTTTTGATCATATTTGATATGGATATTGTACCGGTCTTCCACGATATGTATAACATCCTCAAGCGGCATCCGGTATCTATCATCCGAATTTTGTGCCCTACTGAAATCGATAAAACAGCATAAGCATCCCCATATAATAACTAAAATTCTGGTCATGATTCTATTCCCCTTTCTCGGTCAAGTCTACGGTTTCTTTTCCATCCCTTATAGTATAAATTGGAGTCCAATTCGGGTTTTGGAAAAAACAAACTAGCCAGATAGCCGACACCGATAACAACCAAATGGCTATAAACCCCCAACATCATTTTATTGTGTGTAAAGTTCAACTCTCCGAGATCCAGCAGGATAAACGACTCTCCTCTAAATTCAATCTCTGTACTAGTTAAAAATGCATAGGCCGTAAAGAGAATACATACCACAATCGCAATATTGATCCCTTGTCGATTCGCTCGCTCGGTAAAAATTCCCAATAAGAAAACCCCTACAATACCTCCGGAAAATATCGCATACAGCGTAAAGATGATACCGAGGATACTTTCGCTACCCAACTCTACATATATAAAACCGATCACCATAGAAATGACTCCCGCAATAGCGACCATCCAACGACTAGCACGTAAATATTCATTATCTACCTTCTCCGGTCGCAATTTTTTGTAATAATCTTCAATACCTACGGCTGCCAAGGAGTTGAGATCGGCACTAAGGCTACAAATAGCCGCGGAAATCATCGCTGCCAAAATAAATCCTACGACGCCCACCGGCAACTGTGTCATGATAAAATAAGGGAACACACTATTGGGGCCTATATCATCTGGAAGTGGTTGCTGGGTGTAGTATACGAAAAGGGCTGTACCGATAAACATAAAGAGCGACCACACCGGTACCGTCAACAAAATACCCATTAATGAAGCACGTATAGCCGACTTATCCGAACGTGCTGTCAGGTACCGCTGGATAACGGTTTGGTCCGTCCCATACTTTTGGATAGCATAAAACATCCCGTTGATGGCCATTACTACAAAAGTCAGTCGTGTAAAATCCAGATCGTACGGCCCAAATCCCGTTCGTCCATTTTCCGATGCCACACGCCACACTTCCGGAAATCCACCATTCACGGAGAAAATAATAACCAATATGCAGAGAATTCCGCTGGCGAAGAGCATGAATCCCTGAAATACATCCAGCCAAATGACCGCCTCAATACCACCGAGGAGGTTGACAATAACAATGATGCTCCCCACTACGAGAATAATCCAGTACGTGTTGATATTCGTCATGCTCGATAACGCAACTGCAAGCAGATACAATACCGTCCCCATACCCGAGAACTGACGCAGTACAAATGCAATGGAACTATAATAGCGTGCAAAATTGCCAAAACGCTTTTCAAAATACTCGTAAGTACTCAATCCGATCACTTTTCGATAGAGCGGCACAATGAACCACACCGTACCGAGCAGTACAATAGGCACCATAAGCCCTTGGACCAGTAGTATCCAATTATTAGCGTAGCCTTCGGCGGGATATCCTAAAAAAGTAACACTACTAATTAAAGTCGCCAGTAGCGACATGCCTATCGCCCATGATGGAACGCGCCCTTTAGCAGAAAAATAGGCTTCGGTAGACTTCTGATTTTTCGCATATCGAAGTCCAAAATATAATGTAATCAATAAAACGGCAATAATTATTCCGTAATCAAATATGCTTAACATAAGGTTTATCTATCATTACTCGATGTTCATCGACCGGGTTAAAACACCCATAATTTTTTTGTCCAAGGATAACTTCCCGGTTTCAACGTCACCACTAATGTTGTTTTCGGCACATGATTCCGAATCACACCTTGCCTATATTCCCATACGGGCAGGAGTGTGTCGATACCCAATACCTCCAATATTGCCCGAGCTGTTGCACCTCCCTCAATGATCAGCTCATGCAATACAAATTTTTGACAAAATATAGCGAGCACCTGCGCGATATGCTCCCGCACCACCTGCGCATCATAAGATACGGTGGAAGCTACTGCGAGCACCACTTCACCGTATTTATCCATTTTCCGGCGAATATCGTCTGCCACTACGCTTTCTTTCCCAATATGCGACCAATATACCACTTTATCCGCGTCAACGGATGCAATACGTTTGATACTATTTTCGTGATTGGAACCACACACATACAAAACCGGACGCTGTAGCAGCGGTTCCGAGCCTCCAGTTACAGACTGCTTTTTTATTCGCTGTCGCAACAATGCGTCAAAAAAAGCAGCTGCTCCCGCATAAAGTCCAAACGGTGACGCTGTAGAAGCCCACTTATGCAAACCTTCCTCATCCTTGACCGCGGCAACGATATACGGCGACTGTGTGTTTGGCCGCATTTCTACACCGTCTATTAACTGCCAGGAATCGGCATCGAGTATCTCCAATACTTCACTTTTCACTATCGGAAACTCGGGATCACGAGCGAAATCCGTTTCTGCAATCGGCTTACCGTCTATCCAATACAAACCATCTTTAATGATCCGACCCAAAGCGGGATTGACAGGGCAAAAAACGACATTGCCTTTTTGGAATATCTTGCGATAAAAGGAGATTTCTTCCTTGATATGTCCACGAAGAGCTGAATCAAATTTCAGGTATATCCAATCCCATTCCAATAGTGGATCATCGGAAAATAGTGTTTTCAAATGTGCAAGGGATTCCTCTATTTTTAAAGAACGTGTATTCGTATTCAGAATCCGGACATCTTTCGTTATTGGTGCCGCCAACGTATGCACAATTTCTACCGACAATCCGTAACGCAAGGCTATACCGCCTATTTCGGCAGCACCTGTCAAGTCATCCGCAATTACCAATACCGATGCCATACGTATTATTTATTCAAAGCCAATTGCACAGCTGATTCAATAGCTAATACCATCGCGTCGGGGCTTGCCACGCCTTTCCCCGCAATCTCAAAAGCCGTACCATGATCTACAGATGTCCGGATAATGGGTAGGCCCATCGTAATGTTCACGCCTTTTACACTATCCATTTGCTTTTTCTCCGCGTTCCATTTAAAACCGGTCAACTTGAAAGGAATATGTCCTTGGTCGTGATACATCGCCACAATACCACCGTAGTAACCGGTAGCAGCTTTCGAAAACAACGTATCCGCGGGAACCGGCCCTTCCACATCGTACCCACGTTTGCGCGCTTCTTCTACAGCTGGTGCAATCTCTTCGTCGTCTTCGGTACCAAACAGACCCGAATCACCGGCATGGGGATTCAAGCCCGCTATTCCAATTTTGAGGTTTTTTTCGCCCAGACTCACCAAACCCTGGTGCAATAATTCCGTTACTTCTACTATACGGTCCTTTTTCACGAGGTCACAGGCCTGGCGCAAGGACACATGTGTAGACACGTGAATGACCTTCATGTTTTCTTCCACGAGAAGCATGGCATATTTTTTTGTCTGGGTGTAATGGGCATAGATCTCTGTATGACCCGCAAAATGATGCCCTGCTTCATTTACAGATTTCTTATTTATCGGCCCGGTTACCGTGGCATCAATTTCTCCGTTCAGGGCTAAATCAATCACCTTTGTAACCGCTTCAAACGAAGCGTTTCCCGCTTCTGCCGATATCTCACCAAACGTTATTTTAGCTAAATCCGTGTTCTTCAAGTCCAATACATCAGCCGCTCCCAGAGCAAATTGAGCTTCCGACACCTGATCAATGGCGTGAACGTTAATAGGTAGTTGCAGTTGCGATATGATTTGTTGGAAAACAGCCGCATCGCCCACCAAAATAGGTCTACAAATATTCTGCACACGTGTATCCAACAATGCTTTCAATGCGATTTCGGGACCAATGCTCGCCGGATCTCCCATCGTGATCCCAATAATTGGCTTATACATGACTAATTAAATTCAGTTTAATATTATCTTTTGTTATCAAAGCTTGAAAAGCTTCCACAATATGCGCTTCTTCCTGGCCGCTCAAGGTATATAAGGGTGGCATCATAAACGATTCACATAAGCCCAATTGTTTCATTAGTACCTTAAGTGCCCACAATGATTCCCCTAAGGACTTATTTGACTGATATAGCGCTCCTAGATCATCCGATTGCTTTTGTAAAGCGTAAGCACTTTCCAAATCACCTTGTTCTGCTGCGCGGCACATATCTCGATATATCGCGGGAGCAAAATTTGCTGAACTCGGCACTATGCCATCACTACCGTTAATTAGGGAATGTGCAGAGGCTCCCGCCCAGCCCATATAATGTTTGAAATCCGTTCGATCGCGCCATAAATCCAATGATTGGTCTATCCGTTCCATATTACGCTCCGAATCTTTCACCGCCACAATTTTCGAATGATGGCTCAGCCGCTCTAACAAATTGAGCGGAATAGACATGTGTGTCGTTGCTGGAATGTTATATACGATCAGGTTAGGCTGAATCGCCTCGGCCAAGTCTAAATAATATTTCTCGATCTGCACATCCGATAGTTTATAATAGGTAGGCAATGTCGCTGCTACTTCGGAGACGCCTAATTCGAACGCCAGATTGGCGAAGGAAATAGAATCTTCGAGAATATTAGATGAAATACCCACATATAGTTTTTTACCTTCGGGTTTACTGACAACAGCTGCTCTTAAATACTCTTCTTTAAAAGTGTTGGACAGCGATGCTGATTCACCAGTAGTCCCTAAGATAAAAGGGGTGGCTCCGTTGGCATACAAATAGGAAAATATCCGGGATACCGCATCTTCATCTAGACTTAAATCTTGTTTCAACGGTGCAACCACCGGAACAATAGTTTCTTTTCTTGTTCTTATTTCGTTCATTTTTTAGTAGGCAGCATTAAATATTGATATCGCATCTTGCAATGTAATCTCTCTAGGGTTGTTGACTAACAACCTCGTAATCTTCATGGCGTCCTCCGCCATTTTCGGAATAGCCTCTTTCGGTATTTCAACATCGCGCAGTCGAGCCGGGATACCACAAGCATTGATTAATTTCCTAACTCGTTCGATGCCTGCACGAGCTGTTTCTTCGTCAGTAGCTAAACGGCTGCATCCCAAAGCAACAGCCACTTGGGCATATTTTTTCGGAGATGCCACGTAATTATATTCCATAATATAGGGCAGTAAAAGTGCGTTGGAAAGGCCATGTGCCAAGTGAAACATACTTCCCAGCGGATAAGACAACGCATGAACCGCTGCGGTATTCACCGGCCCTAAACAGAAGCCACCCAGCATACTTCCCATTGCAACGTGATATCTAGCTTCTTCGTTCTTTCCGTTATGAACAGCTTCTTCTAGATTCTCCGCTATGAGACGCATGCCCTCATAAGCGTACATATCGACAAAAGGTTGTGAAAACTTATTGGTATACGCTTCTAGGCAATGTGTCAACGCGTCCAGACCAGTAGCCGCGGTAACAGCGGGAGGTACACCGATTGTAAGCAAGGGGTCTACATAGACTTTATCCGGGACCAAGTAGGGACTGATGATACCTTTTTTCTGATTTTCGTCATCCACCAGGATCGCGTTAGGAGATACTTCACTTCCCGTTCCCGATGTCGTCGGTACGCAGATAAGCGCCTTACTTCGCCCTCTCAAGACACCGTTTCCTACAATTTCATCCAACGATTGCGTATTATCCAGCTGTGCTGCAACCAACTTCGCTACATCCAACACACTTCCGCCTCCAATACCGATAACGGCATCTGCGGTAGATGGTACAAGTGTTTGTAAAAGTTGTTTCACATCCGAAAACGACGGTTCCTGTTCAATGCTGGTGTCGACAATCACTTCTATATTATTTCTTCCCAATGTTGCCGTAAAATCAGCTATTTGATCCAACAATGGTTTAATCGTCATAACGATGACGGTCTTATATCTCTGTTCCACAACATCTTCGGTTAGCTGCTGCAGCACACCATTTCCAAAAACCAAGGTCCCCGGAAAGCTAACCTTTAACACCCTATCTATTGACATATTATTTCGATAATCTATTTTACTCTTCTTCTGCTTTATATGTTTCGAGCGTAGGTAGCTCGTATCCTTTCACATGAGGCCAAACACCGTTCTTTATTGTTCTTTTCTTTAACTTCTTAGGATTCACAACAACATGCTTCATCTTTTGCCGTCGCCATGTATAAGCGAAATGCAATAAACCATCCTTCGTCTGTATAACGGCCGGATAGGAATATTGGCTGATCGGAGAGTCCTCCAAAATCAACACGGCATCCCACTTTTTACCATCTTTAGAAACCGCAACGTTCAGTGGTGTACGCGGTCCTTTCGGATTTTCAGGACCCGGTAATACGTGGTTGTATACCAGTACATGCATTCCATTTTCCATCGTGACTGCATCCGTACCAGAATTATTATTGGGCAGCGTTGTTTTGCCCAATGGTGTCCAGGTTTCGCCGTTATCGTAAGACCATGATTCTACCAAAGCCCAATTACGGCTTCTCGCTAAAATCTGTAATTTGCCGTTCCCATGATCTAAAATACTAGGCTGAATCGCCTGGAGATTATCTTCTCCTGTCGCAATCGGTCCAACCTTGCGCCAAGTCTTCCCAAAGTCTGCCGTAATTTCAAAATGAATATTCCAACCACTCCCCTCGGTGCTTGTGGGGCAAATTAAATTGCCATTACTTAATAAAACAGGTTTATTCTTAACGGGCCCGAGGTATCCTTCGGGAAGTTTTTCCGCAGCCGACCACGTTTTTCCACCATCCGTAGAACGCTTTAGCATGCCCCACCATTCGGATGGTTTAGGCCCAACTTTGTAGAACAACAACAACTCGCCATGAGGAATTTGATATAGTACTGGATTCCAAGTTGGTAGCCTGCTCCCATCTTCCTGAACACCATCCGCGGCGGATTTTGGTGCTGTCCACTGTCCATTTTCATAACGGCATATATATATCTCGACGTCGGGGTTACGCTCCCGTGTTCCGCCGAAAAAGGCGTAAACCAAGCCTTCCGGAGTCTCTACAATCGTGGCTGAGTGGCAAGAAGGGAAGCCGGCTTTATCATAGATAAATTCGTCTTTAACGATACCTTGCTGCCACTTATGCAATGCATTTTGCTGTGCTTGCGTCCCGACCAGAAACAAAAAACTAATAACAATGGATAAACCTATTTTATTTTTCATATACTCTTATAATTTAGTTTTGAATTGATAAGTTCCCGACCCGATCGCTATCTTCACCCTATCCGCATCCACTGACAGTATTTCGATATCTTTATGCGCACTTAATTTTTTGTTACCTTCGGTAATCGACGATGGTTCTTTTGCAGGTAAATACACTACGGCTTTTGCATTTTCTGGAATAGAGATCTTCCATTCAAAAGCAGATTTGTGCTTTGCCCAGTTAGATACAATTTCGCCATATAAACTCTTGTACCTGGCATCCACATGATCCAGCCCCGCGATCAGCTCCGGCTTCATCACGACGGTTTGGAACCCATTCTCTTCGGATTTAATTCCAGCCAGGTTTTCATAATACCACACCATCAAATCACCTAGCATCATGACGTGGTTTTGCGAGTTCATTCTTGGATGGGCTGTGTTACCATTCCACAGCTCCCAAATCGTTGTCGCACCGTGTTCAATCATATAACCCCACGACGGATAGGACGTATTGGTAGCCAGTTTATACGCCAAATCGGAACGTCCCATATCAGTCAACGTACGCATAATCCATTGTGTCCCCACCACGCCCGTACTCAGGTGTCCGTTATTTTCCTTTTCGATGATCGTTACAATCCTATTAGCCAGCTTTTCTTTGTTCTGGTCTTCGACTAGGCCGAAGTACATCGCTAATATATTCTCGGTCAGCGTATTTTTGCCATAATAGCCCGCCGCGTGGTAAAACCGCTTATTAAAATTTTCCTTCATTTTTTTGGCAGCCTGCTCGAAGGCCACTCGGTCCTGCCCGTTTTCGGTATGTTCCGAAAAGCGCGCCATCATATTCAACAAATGATAGTAGTATGCTGTTGACAAGAGTGGATTCGGATATTTCTTGTCCGCACTCTTTCCGCGTCCTTCTTCTATGGTTGCCGGCGGCGCACACCAGTCTCCGTAGCTATCCTTGGTGATAATCCCTTCATCATCCATATAACGCGCCTGCATGTAATGCATCCAGCGTTTCATGGCCGGATAATGATCTTGCAACACGCGTATATCTCCAGTCTGTTGATAAAGCATATCCGCAATAATCAGATACGTCCCTGGCCAAGTCATATTATCACTATAATATCGCCAAAAAGCCGGTGCTACATCCGGTATAGCGCCATCCTCTTTCTGCGACAAACGAATATCCTCCAACCATTTGATATAGAAATTGGTATTATCGAACAAGAAGCTTTCGCCATACGCACTAACCGGACGATCGCCCAACCAAGCCTGACGTTCATTTCGCTGTGGACAGTCGACAGGAATACTTTTGTAATTGGATGCAATTCCCCACCAAGCGTTGTGGTGTATTTGGTTCAACAGTGTATTCGAGGAGTTAAACGACCCTACGGTCTCCATATCATCATATACCAGTCGGCCAATAAAGTTGTCGGCGATAGCCTCGCCAGGATACCCCTCTACCTCCACATATCGAAACCCCTGATAGGTAAAACGAGGCTCCCATTCCTCCGTTGCTCCACCTTTCAAGATATACTTATCAGTTGCCTTCGCTGCGCGCAGATTGTCGCGAAAAAGCGTTCCATCCTCATTTAGCGATTCCGCAAAACGTAAAGTTACTTCGGTACCAACGTTACCCTGCACACGCATCTTGACCCAGCCCGAAAAGTTTTGCCCGTAATCGATAATATATTTCCCATCGTCCTTTGCTGTGACCGAAACCGGTTTGATATCCTGCATGACTTTCATGTTGCGGTTTAGCTGCGCTTCGTAGTTCCCTCCGGGCTCTTGCACATATTCAGCTGTTCTCCATGCAACGTCATTATAACCCACAGTGGACCAGCCTAGTAGTTCCTTACGTGCATCATAAATCTCTCCGTCGTATTCGTTATTGGAAAGAATCGGTCCGTCCGTCGTACCCTTCCAAGTATCATCGGTATGTATCGTCTGCTGCGATCCGTCGGTATACGTAATCCGAATCTGCATCTGCATTTTTGGGAAACCAAAGTTTTTCACTTTATACGGTTTTTCCTGTCGTATCGCATAGTAGCGTCCGTTTCCTAATATCACGCCCAATGCGTGTTCTTTGCCGCGAAGTGATTCCGTAACATCGAACACGTTATATTTGACATTTTTGGTATAATCGGTTAAACCCGGTGCTAGCACCTGATCGCCGATCTTCTTACCATCAATATACAGCTCGTATAAGCCAAGCCCCATGATGTAGACTGTTGCTTGCTGCACCTCTTTTGTTAGGGAAATCTCCTTTCTGAAATAACGTGCACTAAGGTAACCAGCGCTTTTGTCATCACTGTCGAAGTATCCGTCAAAGCCGATCCACCGTCGGTTCCAATCCTTATAATACAATAGTCCCACCCGCCATGACGCTGGTGCAGACCAATCGGATTCCCCTTGATTGGTGGAGACTCTTACTTTCCAAAAAACCTCCGTGTCGCTCGCTAATGCTTTCCCATCATAGAATACGGAAATAGAATTATCGGATATTTGTTTGCCTGAATCCCATAGGTCGCCGATATGTTGTGCCAGTTTTTCGGGTGAAGACGCCACTAGAATATGATATGCCGTCTGGACAACATTTCGTTCATCTGCCCGAATTTGCCAGCTTAGTCTGGGGCTTGTCTTATCTACACCAATTGGATTGGTCAACAATTCACACCGCAGCACGTCCACACGGGGTTGTGCAAAAACTGTTAAGCTTACACACAACCAAACTAGCATCCCTGTTATCTTGACTATTCCATTCATTACATTATTTCTTTACTGTTGGACCGAAAAATCAAAATAGAGCACCATGTGCAGCGCACGGATTGGTTCTTTTTCGAAATCGTAATACACGTGCTTCATGCCCATTGGCCCCGTCGTCTCCGGTTTTTGGGTTTTTGTACCAATTGCCGAAATACCATTCATAAACGAAATATCACCATTGGGAAAGGTCGGTTCCATATTCTTCCAGTCGGTATCCTCTTGCTCTTTGGGCGTAAACAACCGTAAGAATACATCTTCTCTATCGGTGAATACCAGAAACGATTGCTCATCCGTAAAGAATTTCGTCCAGTACATATTACTGTGGTACCCTTTAAATTCTGGATATTCAAAAGGAGGTTCGCCCGTCGCAGCGTCATTATAATCCTTCTTCCATACGCCAAACTGGTTGCCCTTCATCCTATTTTTCCATACACGATAAGGCCCCATTCCCATATATTCCACGCCTTTCATTTTATCCTCGGGAAACGAGAAATTGACGCCTACGAACTTGGTAAAATATTCTTGAGGAAAGTACTGTACGTGCATTTTCACCTGTCCCGATGGGTAAATCTCCCACGTCAACGTATTATAACTTTCTTTCTTATCGAACGTAGACGCAATCACCACTTTACTGTCTTCTTCTTTGACGGTAAAATTTTTGAAATTGGTAACAGCTTCCTGGATTGTAGGCCCGTTGTTGAATGGAATAATCCCTTTACCGTTTCTCACCTCTTCCATCAGCCCACTCTCCTTATTGAATTGAATGGTGATTCCGTTGGCAGAAACGACATAGCTTGCGGCCGTCTCTTCTACATGAACAGTTGTTTCTGTTTTCGTTAGGAAGTTTTCCGCGACCTGATTCGGACGACTTATCGGGAAGCTCCATGTATAAATTTCCAGACCATTTACATCTTTTGCCGTGATATACAACACGTCATAGTCTTGCCAATCTGCCGGAAAATCTAGCTTTAAAACACCTCGATGATACGGCTGGATATCAGGAGCAGCGATTGTCCCGGTCACCCCTCCCTTGTCTTCTCCATACTGTCCCAGTTTCTTTAACTCGTAACTGAACGAACATTGGTTTGTATTCGTAAAGGCGTATCGATTTTCGATATGAAATGCACCATCAAAGCCGGCAGTCATTTCCCTCTTTTCGAAGAAAATAGGACTCCAAACCTCTTTAATGGTATAGAAACTACCCTCTTTTTCATAATATGGTCCTACGATTCCGTCAGCACCGTGGTTGCCGTCGGTATCGACGATATTATCCTTATCCGTACGCACCAATCCCTGGTCTTGAAAATCCCAAAGGAATCCACCGGCAGACAGCGGATTTGCCCACATTGCTTTCCAGTAATCTTCGATTCCTGCACCATGACCACCATCCCACATACCGTGTAAAAATTCGGTCGGCATGACAATATTACGTCCGTGGTCATAAGTTCCTATACCGTAGTTATATTCCCGGTAGTGGGTTGTCTCGAAACCACCATATACCGCCCACGGATAGATCAATGGGCGTTTTTGCATATCGTAAGCAAAAAAGATGCTGTCAAGTTCCGGATTATGTCCACCTTCATTTCCGTTGGCCCAAAAAATAATAGAGGGGTGGTTTTCCGATACCACCATCATCTCTTTGAGGAGTTTCGTGCCAGTTGGTGTGTCGTAATAGCCATGCCATCCACCAAGTTCATTCATTACATACAGCCCTAAAGAATCGCATACTTCGAGAAAATGGTTGTCGGGTGGATAATGTGCCATCCGGACGGCATTCATATTCATTTCCTTGATCAACTTCACATCGTGAATACTAATTTCTTTACTCGTAGTTCGGCCGGATTCGGGGTGGAAAGAATGACGGTTTACGCCTTTAAATTTAATTTTCACACCATTGATATACACGCCGTCACGTTCTTTGACTTCGACCGTCCTAAAACCAAATTTCTGTGCCTTTTCATGTACTTTCTTTCCTTTTCTCCACAACGAAATATGCGCTTTATACAGGTTAGGAAATTCAGAAGACCATAAATCGGGATCGGAAAACTGACCTTTCAGTTCGGTTTTATCCTGTTGAAAACGTGCGGATAGCTTATCGCCATAAGGCCGACCGTTCAAATCGGTTATTTGAATTTGAATTTCGTCTGCATCACCGCTCTTTTCTATAATGCTGCGAAACTGACCGTCTGCTTTCGCGTCAATCGATACACGTTGTATATGACTTTGTGGTAGTGCTTCCAGATAGACCGGACGATAAATACCCCCAAATATCCAATAGTCCGCTTCCCGCTCAGCCGCATTCACCGATTTATTCTCTGAATGCTTCGCTACAGTCACTTCCAACAGATTCTCTCCTTTGTAGTTTAACAGTTTCGAAACATCGTATTTAAATACATAAAAAGAGCCTTGATGAACCTCGCCAGCCGACTTTCCGTTTATCTTAACTTCCGCATCCGTCATCACACCCTCGAAGACCAGGTTCACAACCTGTCCCTTCCATCCTTTGTCTACGGTAAATGTATATTTATAAAGTCCTTTCTCTTTCCCTTTCTTTTCTTCTTTATCAAACCCATAATTGTATTTGCCGAAACCATGCAGTTCCCAATTGGAAGGCACCGGAATTTTCGACCATTTTCCCGCATTCATTCCATCCGTGACGAAAAAATCCCACAAAACCCCGTCGTCCTTACCTTTTCCTGATAAGTATTTCACCTGTGTACTTTGCGCATGCGAAAAACACATTCCGACACACCACAAACACAATATCCATACATATCTAAAATCAGTCTTCATATTTCAATTTTCGGTTATTCTTTTATTTCAATTTCTCTGCTTGGAAAAGCGATATTGCAAACGCAGCTTCTCTATCTACGCCATCAGCATCTTCCACATCAAAATCCTGATCCGTTGGCGTATCCGCATCCGGATACCGGCGCACGTCCCCTGTCCGGAACGACACACGGCTAATCTCGCTTACCGGTTGAAAAAATAGACGGGTCCCTTTTTCCGTGCCGTTGATGTTGACTTGATAGGAACGTGTCTGTACATCTACCGTCAACTCGATATGATAGGTTTTTCCGGCTTCATAAGATTGTAAGCCAGACATCCGATAGCCCGCCTTATTTTTAATCTGTCCGTCTGCATCAAACACCATACGGGCTGCTGCCTGCCCTAAATCATTGACCAGCTCTATTTGCAAGCTGCCGTGGTCCGCCTGTTGCGGTGTAACCGTAAAAGCAATTTTTACTTTCTTCGAAGATTCAATTATCCGTTCCGCTTTCGCATAGTCAAATTTATCTTTGTCCCGCAACATCAAGGCATTCTCTGCTAACCTGACGGATGCCCATAGTGGACTATAAATATTCCACTTGTTATATACGTCGGTTGCATTATTAGAAAAATCATCGCGAACATCTCCCGCTACTGTCGATGTAATCGGAACAGGTACTTTCGATACCCACATATCTTCTTTGTTCATGCTGTACGTCACCCACATATTACCGTCTGGAGGTACGCCGTTTCCCTCCTGTATACCTCTCGGGTACTGTGGCCCATAAGACTTATAGTTACCGCCGTAACGCATGGTGGTGATTTCACCGTTGATCAGTAGCAAATCGGTATAGGTCAAGCCGTCGTTGCTGGTGGATACCGCTAAAGGCCAACGAAACTCCGATGGGTTGTAAACGGTGGCAAAGCGATTATCGGATGTCCGTTGGCCCCATATTTTAGCGTTACTGTTTACAAAACCCGGCGCACGCAAAGGATTGTATGCCCACGTTTTGCCTTTATCTTTACTCAAGGAAGTCAAGGCGTGTTTCCACATACCCACCACATCGCCGTTATCCAACGTATAATAAGCAAATGCTTTTAACGGACGGTTGTAAGGGATCAAAGGATCATCACGATCAGCTTCTTCAACCCACTGTTGCATTTGGAGGGGTTGCTCCATGAGCTCCTTGCATGCCTGCACGAATGCCTTGTCCTTACTCTTGGTATATAACGGGTATATCGCTAACTTTTGGTCAAAGGAGGAATTAAAGCGAATGAAATAAATAGGTCCAAAAGAGCCGTCTTTCTTAATTTCCCTGACGACACGTCCCACACCATATCCGTCGTTGGGACTATCTTTTGCGTCGAGTGCTACCCCATAATACCCGATAGTTAACAGTTTACCATTTTTAGCCGTATAAAACCCCATACGTTGGTGCATAATCGCGTATAAGTCCTTACCGGCTTTATCGGTTCTACCGGGCTTACTAAAACCTTCCGGCACCGGATAAGGAGGAAAAAGCTCGACAGGATCCGACCAGTTGTAGCCATCCTTGGAGGTTTGGAGTACAGATTTACCTTTGCCGATATGCTCCCCCACAGGGTTACCTAAAAACTGCAAATAATAAGTTTTATTCCAGTAGGCTAAAAACGGCTGATGATTATAGGTAAAATCGTGTCCTCCGGCTCGTTCGGGATACGCTCTGCTTGCCCGGAAAGTTTGTATATTGTGCGTTCCCACAACGGGTTTCAATTGCCCGTGGTGATAGTCTACGTTAGACAGGGTCTGTCCTACGTATTTCATCGTATCTTGTGCCGTGGCACCATACGACGCACATAATAAAGTAATTCCTAATATCGCTGATCTCATCTTTTTATCACTCATAACTTATAACTCATCACTTCTCCAACAACTTTTTCAAATCCTTTTTGGAAGCTTTGAAGATTGTTCCGTGTTTATGTCCTTCTGGGACACTAATCTTATCGTTAATTTTTTTGAACTTTTTAAAATCTGTGGTTGACACCGCCTCATAGCTTTTGCTACCATAGGAGTCAAAATAGATCAACCACTCATTTCCCAATTTGATTACACTTGGCCCTTCTGTTTTAAAATCTGAATACGGCTCGGAGACGTTCTCATAAGGTCCTAACGGATTGTCACCAAAAGCGACTTTCAAATTACGATTCGGACGTGTGTTATCTTTTAATACCAATACATAATCGTCTTTACCTTTCTTTACAATGACCGCATCGATGATGCTAAAGCCCGGATCCGCGAATAGCTTGGTTTCTGTAAACGTTTCAAAATCCTTGGTCGTCGTGTAGTACATCCGATGGTTATTTCTTTCTTCCTCTTCCCCTTTCGGAAAACGTTCTGGAATAGTTGACGCCCAGATAATAATAAACCGGTCTTCATCTTCATCGTAGAACAGTTCTGGCGCCCAGATATTCACGGTCGTAGCTTCATGTTCCATAACGGGCACGATCTTTTTGTTTTCCCAATGGATCAGATCTTTCGAAGAAGCATACCCAATACCTTCATTCCCTTGCCAGCCGATTGTCCAGACTAAATGATAAATACCTTTATCATCGCGCACCATGGACGGGTCACGCATAATCTTCTGTTCGCCTAATTCAGGTTTCAGAAAGACACCATCAATTGCTGTCCAGGAATAGCCATCTTCACTATATAGATAGCGTAGCCCTTCATCGGCGGGTTCACGAAAAGAAGTGAACATATAAACATCCCTCTGGCACGAAGCCAAAAGGGATGCCGCTAACACAACAACTAAAAGATTTAATTTCGTTTTCATTATAAACTATCTAAAATCAGCACCCAATCATTCCCATCTTTTGCTTCACCCGCTGGTTTGAATGTTTGTACACCTGTATTCTCTACCTCACCAATGACGGTCTCTTCGCCATTTCGCGGATTGAACCAAGAGGCTTTCACTTTGTCTCCTTTAATTTTACCCATATTGATCTTCATTTCTCTACCGTTGTAGTTGTAGATAAATGCATAGTTATCGGTTCGGGTTGCTAATAATCGGTTATATTTTTCACCATTTTCAGCAATCAACGTCTGGTCGGGAACACGCTCAAAATAGACATCTCTCGACAACATCAGCTCTTTTAAATACTGCATTTGCGACGCGCCCGGTGCATTTAGCCCCTCTGTCCAGAGCTCCGACGAGCCATAAGCTGTCGTGGAATCTGTTGCCGAGTGCATCTGCATAACTGAATTCTGTCCATATGTATATCCGAAAGCACCTGCAAACACCGACCAATACCCATAGCGGCGCACATCTTGGTCTTTCCAACGCGGTTCTTTAATATCATGCAGACCTTGTGGAATTCCCTCATACGAAGGTTCGCCATCAATGGTTGGCTTTACAGGACTTAATGCCCAGTCCACCTCCATAAACTTCCAGTTGTCCTCGCCATAGTGTTTGTTTTCATTGCTGGAAGTATCCTGATCGTAACGTCTGTGCCCAGATTGCACCATATTAAAATCTAACCACGGTTCGTTGTGGAACCAATCCGAAGAAGCGGTTCTACCTCGCGGGTGGAATGTCATCAGATGATTTTGATCGATCGTCTTAATGGTCTTTCCCATTTCCAGCCAAACAGCGGTAGAATCGGAACCGTGGATATCGCCTCCGTTAAGCCAAACAATATTCGGTCTATCTTTCCAACGTTCCGCTAAGAAAGTCGCATATTTCTTCGTTTGTTCGACCGAAACTTTACCATCTTTTACCGGCGATCCCCATACAGGCACCAGGGCCATATAAATCCCTTTTTCCGCTGCCTGGTCAATAATATAATCGATATGATCCCAATAATCGTACTCTTCCGCTACTTCAGGATTATTCCCCTCTGTGACTAGCGGACGCGAAATATCTTTATTCACCATGGACGAGTCGCCGTACGCATTAACCGACGGTACGGTATGCAAAACCATCGCCTGCACCACATTGAATCCTTTTTGCTTTCTATCTTCTAAATACTGTTCCGCCTCATCCCTGTTCAATTTGTTAAATAACAGCCAACCCGTATCGCCAAGCCAAAAGAAGGGTTCCCCATCATCGGTGGTTAAATACCTTCCGTTTTCCGATACTTTCAACACAGACATTCCGGTTGACGATGCTTCTTGATCAGAAGTCGACGTACAGGAAGAAAATAAGGCTCCTGCAAACACAAATGGTAATAGGTTCTTACGAATAACGTTCATATTATTTCTTGGTTATCCAGATAATCTCTGGGGTATTTTTAAAATTCTTGATTGTTACGTCCTGCTTTGTCTTGATTTTCTCTGTAGCCAGGATAGCACCGGTTTTCGGATGGATATGGTACACATTATAAGTTCCCTTCCATTTCGTCAAATCCACTTGCAATGGTTTTTTATCTGGGTTATAAAAGATAGCCGCATCATTTCCCCGCAATGTCCATACGCCTTGCTGAACTTTTGCTTGCATAGAAGAAGCTTCTTTGTAAAATTCGGGGTGCGCTATCCGAGGAACGTTTGCCATGGAACCTCCCGCCATAAACACTGTCCAAGCATGTTCGGGATAACTCGCACTGTGATAAGTCACGGCTTTATCCGGAAATTTATTTCGGTATTCGGAGACCGCCTGATAAATTTGTTCGTCCGAGGTACCACCACCCTTCATTTTCCGTGCATGTTGACGCGGCGCCAAATTCTTGCCTCCCTCCGGAGCATAAGCCGTTCCATCTTTCCGATAATACCAGTAACGGATATCAATGACTTGTACTTCTCTCGAACGTATCGGATCGGCGAGAATCGCATCCTGTACATCCTTCGTCGTAGAGAGTGCGATAACCGGATCATAGCCTGTTTCCGCCTTCCATTCCTTGATCACATCGAGCCAAAACTCTACAAAATGCAACGGACCCGTATATTCGGCGCTGATCAACTGAATAACGCCTGTATTGTCTTTGAAATTCTCTAAACATTGGCGAATATAGGCTCGATGAAGTTCGCGCCGTACAGGATGCGTAACATCGTAAAATTGTTCCGCCATAAAAATCCGCTTATCACCTGCATACGGTACCGGTTCCGGGAAACCTACGTTATTGATATTATTAGCCGTCCGCCAAGGGGAATCCGTGTAATGCGCCCCTGCCTCCAAAATATTGTGCTGGAAGTAGTTCTGGTGCAGCAGTACCAGTCCTTTTTGGTCTGCCAAATCTGCAAACTGCTTCAATCTATTCCAGTAAAAAGGATTGTATTTCGTTAAATCATATTTCGACAAACCGTCATACGCAAGTCCCTGTCCGCTTCTGGCGAAAGGCAATTCATAAAACGGCGGCCATACTTCGCCATCCATCCGGCGTATCCGCTCGTGGTCGTCCCGACGGCGATCGTACCATAAACCATAGTTATGATCTATACTCAAGACATGGTTAACTAACATACTATCCACCACTTCGTGGAGATCATCCGTCAGACCGGTTCCAGTCTCTCCTGGAACATAACGGGTAATATGCGGTTTGGCAGCTTCTAGTCCACGTGGACGGATATTGCCATTCCACCATTGAATATCGTGTTTAAGCCCCACGAGCACCTCGTCACCACGTACCAGCCAGCCATTCCTGATCGTCATATCGGCTGTTTTCACGATGGTCTTCTCTTTTGGCACGTCTTTGTTTGTTAAGATCTTTACGTCTACTGTAGAGACATTTAAAGATTCACGATCGTTTGCTCCGGCGATTAGATCCGTTAACAGCGCCGCCGGTTCCCGGGCGATTTCCGTTAACTCCATGGCAACTTCAATTGATGGACTGCTGGAAGCTTCGGTGGTCATGGGCAACAGCACCGTCCTTTCTTTAGCAGGCTCTCCTACTCGCTCTTGCAGTTGCGCATAATACAAGCTCCGCGGGTTAATATGGCTATTTGATTCCGCCCAATAGGCGTCCCCCTGAAACTGCGCCCAGAGACCGAATCCCCAGTTCTGTGCAGTTGGCGGCTGCACACTTTCAATCAGTGCTGCCGTAGATTGCCAAAATACACTATTCGCTGCTGTCCAACCGGCACCTTTTCCATCCTGTCCGCGGTTGCCATAACGCAACGCTTGTGCATCGATATCCACAATATCAAATAATACGCCAGAAGCCCAGCTATCTATCGCACCACTAAAACTGTACGGTTCTACCGCCTGACATTGTACAAAAGCATTCGGACCGGCAGCTACAAAACCTACTGCGAAATCATGGTAACCTTTTTCCGAATACAGTCGCTGGAACAACGTCTGTTGGCCTCGGGTATAAAAGGTATATCTTCGCTGTCCGCCGATTTCCGAAACGGGATCTCTCGATATACAATCTTCGACGGTCAGCTTACTGGAAGTTTCTTTTGCGTACACGGCTGATCCCGCAAAGTAGCGGAACTGCATACGCCTAACCCATACATTCGTTGCATTTTCAACCGTAATAGCCATCCATCGATGGTCTTCATCTTTTGGATTCGACGCGTTAAAAGTCGATTCCAGCTGTATATTTTCAATACCGACCTGCTCAATCCGGCCGTTCCAAGTATACTTCTCTACCGTAGCACCACCATAACGTTCGTCTAAAGCTATCGTGAGAGGAACATCTACCTCAACTAAGTCTCCTTCGATACGAACGACTGTCCGATCCCAAGTTGTATTCCAGTAACCTGGCTTCCAGCCCAAGAACGACATCCCGCCTCCAAACTCTTCCGCTTTCAGCGTCTTAATCCATTCGTCTGTTGACGGACGGGTAATCATAATGCGGTCGCCCGTCTGCAAATCGCCCGCATTATCCACATGGAACGTCCTCGCATTTACAGGAACATAAGCGTCCCGAACCCGTCGTTTTTTTCCACGGACGATATCATTCTGTCCTGCTACACGGATTAACGTTTCTCTGGTTGTGCCTTCACCTATCAACGAGGTACCGTTTTCCGTAAACCCGGAACCTCTTAATATTACACCGGAAGTATGCAGTTTTAAAGAACCCGATACATGGTATTCTCCCGGCTGCAGCAACACCGCTCCACGTAATCCTTGCTTATCCACAGGCAATTGTGACACATAATCAATCGCCGCTTGGATACGCGCCGTAGCGTCGCCTTCTTGTATCGGCACAACTATTTTCACTGGTGCCTCGGGAATAGCTTTGTTACCACCCTCATAGCCTGCATGCGAAAAATCAGGAATGCGATTGCCCAGTGAGTCCGGCTGGTAAACTAGTTTACCTTCCTTCCAAAGTAAGGGTTCGGTGGCATCTTGCGTATATCCTACAAAACAGCCGGCAAAAAACAACACGAATCCCAGCAAGAATTTACTCGGAACCCATGGACAAAATGTATGTTTATTATTCAACTTCAATACTGTTTAAAAAAGATCTACAACGCTTTAAATAAACCAGTTAGATGCCTCGACCATAACCTGAATATTTTGTATGTAAGTTTACTTATCGTTTATACAAACATAGCTAAAAGGCCATAGTTATGTTTATAGTATTTTCTCTAGCTATTGTATCATTTTGTCGGTGGATGGGAGCATCGTGAAGTAACACAAACGCTCGTCTACTTGCGGTAGACGAGCGTTCGTGTTAGGACAATTGTGTGCTAACTTATGGTATCCACGTTGTTACCAAGATTCCGGTAATCGATTTTCTCTTTTGGATTTGTTCCGTTCAGATATTCCTCCACATTGGTATAGCCGTCTCCATCAGCATCTTTAGCACCATCTGTGGGGTCGTTCGGATCCAAGCCGTATTCTTTTTCCCATTCATCCGGCATGCCATCGCCATCAGTATCCACCGGTACTTTTGCCGGGTCGTAGGTCAGTTCTGGGTAACCGCCCACTTCATCGATGGACTTTATTATACCTGTTGCAGTTGTCGGTTTTCCTGTGCGCACCATCTCCACCACACGGGTATCTACCGCATCTCGCTTTGGCAAGGTTGCTCCCGCACTGGCCAATACCGCTTCAAAGGCTTCTTCCGCGGTATGGTGCGGCGCTACCGGCCAACCTACGAAAGGGGTGTTTACGCCAGCGGCCATCCGAGCTTCGTCACCTATAGCATTGACATCCTTTAAGCGCATTCCCAGCCAATTGTTATTGGTTAAGGCTTCATTACCGTGCATAACGTTCCCTGCTACATACCATTTACCGGGACGGTTCTCCTCTTTCTGGTACCAATCCCCTTCTTTCCATGCACTACCTGGTGAATACATACTGCGTTGCTCGATACGCGCAAATACGTCGCGTATATTATCGTTCGTTGCCGGCCCTGGCTTATAGTAGTTGTTGATAACATTGACCTGTGATGTCTCATCGCCCCCATCCATGGAACGGTGACGCCAATTGAAGACCACGTTATTCCGAAAATCGAACGGTCCCGACATCCCTATAGAAGGATTCCGTGCAGTGTTGCTAGCGAAAAGATTATGGTGGAACGTAGAAGGATTTCCTCCCCAGGTACCACCGAATGCATGTCCTTTAGCATCAAGCGCCTCGCTGGAGATCGTCCATTGAATCGTGATGTTCTCCGCTGGATCTTTTATTTGGGTACTGCCATCCGCAGAAGGTCTCATGTGCCGGTAAAGGGAAATGTTCTCGTCCATTCCCCAACTGGTAGAACAATGGTCGATAATAATGTCACGATGCGGATTACCACCAATATTATCATCACCTTGGCCTCCCACTGGCACTCCTCGGCGCACGCGCAGGTGTCGGATAATGACATTATGGGTATTGATGTTCAGTGTACTGGCAATACAGATTCCATCGCCGGGAGCAGATTGCCCTGCAATGGTAATATCCGGATTGTCGATATTGAGATCGCCCTTCACCTTTATAGTACCAGCAACACGAAAAACAACAATACGCGGCCCCTTTGCTTCTAGAGCCGCACGTAAGCTACCCTCTCCGCTATCGTTGAGATTCGTCACTGCGATTACTTTTCCACCGCGGCCACCTGTCGTAAACATACCGCCGCCCCAAGCGCCGGGAAATGCTGGAATAACCTCTTCCGGCAATCGAGGTGGATGTGGAGGGATTTGTCCACGTTCAGGCTGTCCCGCTTGTTGCGCTTGAGCACCCACTCCAGCGGAGAACAGTGCCAGCAAAAGCAAGCTCTTTTTTAGTGGTTTATAGGAAAATGTTTTCTTGGTCATCATGATATACTATTTATTTCTTATTTCTTCGTGCAATTTAAATTAACCAAATCTAGGTAAAAGAACCGAAGCCTGTTTATAACATATTCTCCGGCTCTTGTATTATTTTAGCGCTTGTTTCGCTTGCAATCATTTCATGGTTTCTATCAATAATTCGGGTTCTGTCCAAATTCTTGTGGATTTGCGATAGCATCCAGAAACGACTGCGGAATTGGGCGTACGGTGTGCTTGTTTTCGTCAAAGAAAAGAATATCAGGATTGGTTTCCTTAAGATAGGAGTCTGTCAGCTTACCCATACGCTTCAAGTCGTACCAACGTGTTTGCTCACCGGCCAGTTCGCGCCCCCGTTCGGCCAGAATAAAATCGAGTGTTACTTCCCCGGCACTAACCTCCATCTCATCTTGCCTATCGGTAACGGCGGCTCTCCTTCGGACGGCATTGACATATTCCTGCGCTTTCGTCGCATCACCATTCGCGAGCAACGCCGCTTCGGCTGCGATTAAATACACTTCGCCTAAGCGGATGATAGGTATATCGCCTAACCACTGCTGACGATCCAGAATATATTCCCAACTCGAAAATTTCTTTAAAGATGGATAAATCTCACGGGCATAAGTCGCCATGTCATTGCCTCCACCCGGCTGTACCCATCTTCCGTCGGCCTCGAACTGGTCAGATGGATCAACGATCCAAAAAGGAAGATCTCTTTTATCCGATGCCGACATCACCCAGTTAGGTGTCAAAATCGACAAACCGTCCAACCAACCATCCTCATCTTCGTCGATCATATTGACAACGCCCATGCGCCAAGTCGCTAAACCGCCCCGCACTAACGTATTGTCGCCTGCTGCTGTATTTTTGATCACATGCCCCACCAGATTCGGATTTTTGCCATACTGGTTCACCATAGATTCACTGATCGTTACGTCCTCCCATTTGGAATTATAGTGTTCGATAAAAAAAGATTCTCTAAAACGGGTATCCGCCGGATCCGCGACCGGTTCAAACAATTCGGTCAATAGATATTTCGTCGGCTTAAAGCTACGACTGTTGGAACGGCCTGTCCACGTCTCACTTTCCTGCGTTCCCCAAGGTGCGCCGGTTGTCTTGGTATCCATCAGGTAATATTGGCGGCTTCTTCCTCGATTCCAATTTTCGGGGTTCCGGCCATCGATTTCATCGATCGCCTGTAAAAACAAAAATTCTTTATTATTCTTATTATTCGCTCCGTCCCATAACTTAGCAAAACCCGACTCTTCGTCGTCACTTTGATATAAACCGATACCGTATCCACCCTGATTATCAATCAATTCTTCCGCAGCTTCCAACGCCAAGCGGGCATTTTCCTGCACATTGCCTAGACGCGTCCGTTGCAGATAGGCTTTCGCCAACATCGCATAAGCTGCTTTTTTCGTTACACGTCCCCGTTCTCCTTCCGGCTGTGTAGGCAGATTCGCTGCAGCAAACGTTAAGTCGGATATAATCAAGTCATAAAACGCCTCTTCGTCGCTTCTGATTGGACGGTTTACCTCGCCCGGATCAGTTTCTGTGAGCGGCAATGTTGTCAAGGACACGCCTCCAAACTGTTCCACCAGGTGCCAATTTGCCCACCCACGCAGGAAGTAAGCTTCCGCCACCTTCGCGTTCTTTTCTTCATCCGAAGCATAACCTTCTACCTGATCGGCGTAGTAAATGGCCGTATTACAATAATTCACCGTCGCGTACATCCCTCGCCAAAATACCCGGAGTGTGCCCAGATCGGGGTTCATATTGCTGTTATACAAGGTGAAACCCGATTCGCTATTTGCCACGTTGATCCATAGATCCGTGCCCATCTCCATCGCGCCGATACCATCTATTTTACCGTAGAAGTAATACATTCCGTCATAACAGTAATTGATCAGACTTTCATACCCTTCTTTATATTTATAAGCCGTTTCTACATCAACCGTAGAGGGATTCCATTCGTCCAACGAGCATGAGCTTACGCTGGCAGTCAAAAAAAGACCGAGCACTAATTTATAGCCTATTGTTTTCATTTGTTTCTTCTTTATTTTCAAACTAAGCATCATGATTCGTTAGAATGAAAGGTTAACACCAAATACCATCTGTCTGTATAACGGAAACGAGTCCGATGCGCCCGTTTCGGGATCCATTCCTTCGAGCAAATGACTTCTCGTAAAGATGATAGGGTTATACATGGTCGCGTATATACGGCAGTTTGACAATTTTATTCCGTTGGTAACGGATTCTGGGAGTGTATACCCTAAGGAGATGTTTTTAATTTTGATAAACGAAGCATCTACTATATTCATTCCCAAAAGCGGGTTAGAATGATTCGCCGTTCTATTAAGATAAGGCCTCGGGTAATCGTTGGTCGGATTTTCCGGTGTCCAATAATTGTACGCCGATGGGATGTTGATCGCTCTATAATCGAAATACCCCAACAGCTCCGCATCGATGTGATGCCCCCAGCGGGCGACGGTGAAAATATTCAAATCAAACCCCTTATAGTTAAACGTGTTTTGCCAGCCGGCCGTCCATTTCGGGCTTCCTTGTCCGAGGATGACGCGATCGTCGGGCGAAATAGAATAAGGGTTATCCGCAGAATATTCCACACCCTCTCCGTCCACCCAAACGCCATCGCTCGTCTTAGTTAAGTTGGATTGCGTTTTCACATCCCCCGGAAGTAAGCCGAATGCCGCTGCATCGGCAGCTTCATCTTCTTGCCAAATACCGATTTTCTTATACCCGTATAACGTGTTGCTCGGTCTGCCCATGAATAAACCCAACGAAATCAAGTCGTCGACAGAAATACCGCTACCTAAATCAATAGAACGCACTTGTTCTCTGTTATGTGCAAAGGTTAGCGTGGAGTTCCATTTAAACGCGTTGCCATTCAAGATATTATTGCCAGTAAGGGTAACTTCCACACCCCTGTTGTTCATCCGCGCCAAATTGGCTGTCATCTGATAAGGTGCCTTCGGCGTAAAACCACCGCTGGAGAATGGTAGGTCACGAGCGTAGAGTACGTCCCGGGTATCCGTATCATACCATTCCACCGCACCGGTTATCCTGTTATTGAACAGACCGAAATCGAGGCCGAGGTTGAAGTTATAGGATTTCTCCCAAGTCAGGTCCGGATTTCCGACAGCTTGCGTCAATACGGCTACCGGCAGTACACCACCACCTAAGTTTATCTGGTCCAATCCCGAGCTGGTTACCTCGGTCAACGTAGAGTAGGGATCGATGCCAGAATTTCCCGAAACACCGTATGATGCCCTGAACTTCAAATCACTGATTATATCCCGCGTCCCCTGCATAAAGTTCTCATCACTGATCCGCCATGCTCCGGCGGCCGCCAAAAAGGTATCCCAACGACGCGCCAATTGAGAAACACCATCGGTACGCTGCGTCAATGTTAATAAATAGCGTCCTTTGTAACCGTAGTTGAGCCGCGAGGCAACCGACATCCGTTTAGTCGTCGAATAGCCTGACTGTACATTTGCTTTCGTGCCACCCTGTAAGGCATAAAATTCGTATTCATCATACAAAAATCCTTCGTTGTAGGCCCAAGAAGTTTCATTTTGATTGTCTGCCCAAGACGAGACCAAAGTCGCTGACAAATCATGATTCTGCCCGAATTTTGTCTCGTAGTTTAAAATATTCTCCCATACGTAATTGTATCCCAATGCGGTTTCATAGCTACCGTTGCGTATCGGCGTCGAGCTGCCTGTCAGCATCATATAGGTGCGGTCGCTATTAAATTCCCCCGTTCTACGGTTCGTTAGCGTAGCCCCTAGTATCGAACGGAAGCTCAACCCCTCGATGATATCAATATCGACATACGGATTAACGTTTATGGCTAGATGCTTTGCATTATTGCGCAACGTGTTGGGAATATCATCCGCTAATAAACTCGGCATCTCCATCCCCGCCACGGGATACACGTTAATATTGCCTTGCGCATCATAAACTTCCCCTATGGGTGCCATATCAAAGGTTTTGTTTAAGCGGCTAGGGCGTGTCTCATTGTCTCTCCAAGTCAGGCCTGTTACGATACCTCCTGTAAACCATTCGGCAATTTTACTTGTTGCACCTGCTCGAGCAGTAAATAAATCAGACTGATCACTCCGGTAAATACCTTTCGTTGAGTTATAACCGAGGGAGAAATAACCCTGTGTTTTTTCCGTCCCCCCGTTGACAGAGAGAGAGTAATTCTGCTGTACACCGGTACGCAGAGTTTCGTCTACCCAGTCGATCCATTTGCCCCCGTCAATGTAGCCTTCGACGAGCTCAGGATTCAAGCTCCAGGCCGTTAACAATTCGTTTCTATCAGCAGACGGGCGTCCATTCGTTGCCACGAAACCATCTTCTAAGTATTGCAACCAAGTATCTTGCTGCAGTGCGGAAGGATAACGACCATTCGCATTTACGCCAGCATACGCATCGAAATTAACGGACACACGACCCACTTTGGCTTTTTTCGTTGTGATGATAAACACGCCGTTTGCGCCCGCCGAACCGTAAATGGCGGTCGAAGCTGCATCCTTCAAGATGTCGATGGACTCGATATCATTAGGATTCAAGTTGGTGATACTACCGGGTATACCATCAATAATATACAGCGGTTCACTACCTGCGGTCAGCGATCTGTTCCCACGCAAGAGGATGCTAGCCCCCGAACTGGCTTGCCCGGACTCCCGAGCGATATCCACACCTGCCACCCGCCCCTGCAATGCCTCAATTGGATTAGCGACCGGCGCCATCGCAATCTCCTCTGCTTTCACGGAGGCCACCGCCCCGGTAAGATCCCTTCTTTTCACTGACCCATAACCGATCACGACCACCTCATCCAGCGTATCGTTTGGTTGTAAAACAATCGACAAGGAGGTCCTTCCCTCCGCATTAATTTCTTGCTCGCGGAAACCTACATAGGAGATGACCAGTGTCTCATTTCCCCTCGTAAGATTAAGGCGAAACACGCCCTGTTCATCGGTTTGTGTTGCTGTCGTGGTCCCTTTTATCGACACCGTCGCGCCTATAATCGGATTCCCGTCCTGATCGACGACCTTCCCAGTTACGTCTACCACTTTGAAGGAAGACATGATTGTCGGTTCCGACACAGTCTCTGCTAAGCTTACGAACGGGCCTGCCGTAGCAAGTAGGCAAAAAATATGCATACTGCTTCGCCGTGTGTGCCTTTTGAGTTTATGATAATCCATGTGTTTAAAAATTTAGGTGATAAATACCCAGAACAATAGTTTATTGAACAGAAAAATTCCTTTATTCCTTTTTTGAAGACTCTAGATCTATTTAGCTGAATAAAGTTGGGAAGAAATCACCTTAACTTAATGTATCGATTTATCTTTTTCTTACAACATATTAGCATACCATACTTCACATAAAAAAAGGAGTAGAAAACGATTGCTTTCCCTCCTTTTTTAATCATTTCCGAAAGAGGTGTTTTCAGAGCCCGCTTTCAAGAAACATCTTTGCCTTATAAACAGAACGGCTAGATAGTGATACCGCTGAGAATATTGACCTTCCGCGTCATCCTATCGCCTTCCGCATCCGTGACCGTAAACTCAAACGAACCTACGCCATCAGCGGACGGTTTGAAAACAGCTTTACCACTTTCCACCGATACGGTACCATTCTGCACATTACTTACGTGGAATGTCGGGTCTTCCGTAAATCCTCGAGACAATGTTTGGAGATCTATTTCTAAGGATTCTCCAGCCGCTGCGCTAAAGTGCGCTTTGGACATCCATTGCAGATAATAATCCAATTCCGTATAACCATCGCGATCTTTGTCCAGATTCGCGTCTGAAAAATCACCCTTCGGAGAATTGAGATTTAACCCACGATGAATTTCCCACCAATCCGGTAGCCCGTCATGATCGCTGTCCCAGTTAGCAGCACGTTTTACTTCAGGATAGTCATCATAGCCGCCTACATCATCCTGGTGGTCAGGGAACCCCGGCTTACCGGATATACTACCAGTTGCTGAATAGGTGCTATCAATCGTTTCCTTGATGATGCGCTGATCGTGTTCATCGAGCTCAGGCCGGTTGTTACCCACATCAGACAGCACCAGTTTATACGCCTGTCGTGCAGTATGGGTCGTTACGTTTGCATCAAAAAACGGCTGATCGACAAATGTTTCATATTTTTCGGAGTCTCCGTTACTATATCTTGCTTTCCTACCCGCTTCCTGGTTTCGTTCGTCAAAATGTCCAGGCATCACATTTCCTTCAAAATAACAACGTTGCATTCCTTTTCCGACATTTTCATGATCACCGATGAAAGCGAAGAACTGCGTTGTCCCTGCTCCTGGCTTATAATAATTGTTTACGAAATTGACTTCATGGGCCCCGCCGTCTGTAGCGCGCGCGCCCCAGTTATATACAACGTTGTTACGAAGGTCCAGTTTACCGCTATAAAATCCGTCACCATTCAAACCACCGGCCAGACTCCAGTTTCTACCATAACAATGTGCCAATAGATTGTGGTGAAAACTTCCTACATCTCCTCCAATACTGGCAGCATACCCGTGCATTTTTCCCTTTTCATATTTACTGTGCCCCGCCGAGTTCAACGCTTCGGAAATTAACGTCCGCTGTAAGGTAATATTTTTTGCCCCCCGTGAGCTGAAAGCCTCATCAATTGTCCAACTGATCGAGCAATGGTCGACAATGCTGTAATTTGCACCGGTCAGGCCCATACCGTCAGCGGTTTTCCCCGCACCTAAGCGAACACGTAGATGCTGCGCCACGACGTCATTCCCCGTGAATCCAAAAGGCGCACCGGCAATACAGATGCCTTTCCCCGGCGCGGTCTGTCCGGCAATGGTCACGTAAGCTTGATTCGCAACCAGACGGGATTTCAGGTGGATAATACCCGATACGGCAAACACAATGGTTCTGGGTCCCGTATGGTTCTCTACGGCTTCTCGCAGACTTCCAGGGCCGCTATCATTTAGATTGGTGACTTCAACTACTTTTCCACCACGGCCTCCACGCGCATATCGGCCGTATCCTTCCGCTTCTGGAAACGCCAGCTGCGCTGGCCGAAAATACCAGACGTCACCCTTTGTTTTTCCCTCACCGGTTATCTCGTCTACCCGCCAGTAATACGTATCCATGCTGTAAAGGTCTCCTGTCACAAATTCAGTTGCACTTTGCTCCCCTTTGAATTCGGGAGAATCAGGCGTCGCATCAGCCACCTTGGTTGAATCTAAACCAAAATAGACCGCACGTTTCGTCGCACCGGGAGCGGATTCCCAGGTCAGTTTCAAGGTTTTGCCTTTTGATTCCACGTGTTCATCGGCATTGCCCGGTGATGGCGAATGCGCCTGTTTCGCGGCATCAGGCGTGTTGATTTCAAATGCACTGATAATGAGATCTCTGATAACAGCGTTTGTTTTGTCTCCAGCCTCAAATACGACAACTGCATCTTCGCCTTGTTTTACATCCAGATGTGTATAAGCGGTTACAGCGTCCGCCGTTTTGAGTGCTCTCACGCTCGGCTGCACCGTTAGCTTTTTACCTTTATGCGAAATCACGATGGGGCTGAATGTGTTCCCCTCGGGGCTGTGGGGGATGTTATGATACGTCAGCAAGGTATTTTCACCTTCCGGCAGCCCACTGATTCGCATCTCAATCTTTCCTGCGGTATCTCCGTCTTTTAGCGTGAGTCCGTCGGAAACCAGATAGGCAAAGTTGGGCGACCCCATACCTGTTTTGTACCATTCGGACGCCAGCTCACCGCTTCCGCCCCCAACTTTTGTGAACGTTACTTTTATATTGCCTTGTGTGAAGGTATCAGACATACCGGCTTTTACCTGCCACGAGGCGTAACCAACTTCGTTCGTCTCCGTAACTCGGCGGCTGCTTTCGTTAAGATCCACTTTCACGACCGGCTTTTGCTGGGCGCAAACTATACCTGTTGCAAATAAGCTAAACAGTGTTAATCCACAGGCGAGTGGACGGGAAACTATATTATTAATTGACATTTTTTGATTTTTAACATTTTTATTCATTGTATTCTCTACAGGACGCATCACAGCAATTAGCCTCCAAAATTCTGTAATCGGTAATTGAAAGACAACATGAAATAAGTGCTCAAACGGTTGCTTCGTGTATCGATTATTTCGTTGTCAAAAATATCACGTTGTATACCGGTGTTTTGTCCAAAAATATCGAAACCTTGTAATCTTATTTCTCCCTGATTATTCTTGAGGAATCGATGTTCCAGATATACACTCAAAAAAGTTGGGTCCCCGATACCGGCATTGTAACCTCTATTGAATCTCTTGGTCAAGTCGTAGCCCAATGTAAAATCTTCGAAAAAGTAGTTTCTACCTTCCAAGCTTATATTGAACTGGCTACTGGAACGATCGTCCATGGAAGCCGTCGAAAACTTCGCATTGTTGTGGCTATAGGAGGTATTGAGCTCAGTATCGACGATGTCTTCCAGGTCGAGCCGGAATTTGACACCTTGATTTATCCCTAGGTTTTTACCGACGATCCGCTCATCATTGGTCAACGAAATATTGTTGCTAAAACTTGAACCGCCGTAATAGGAAACAACAAATTGGCGTTCGCTGAACGGCACGGTTATCGCATAGTTACCATTAGCGTTGTAGGTACCGTTTATGTTGGCGTAACTAATTTCTTGCTTGACTTCGTCCTGTGCGATGTTTCTGCTGGTCACGATTTTATCGTCGACTCGTTCAAAGCTTAGACGACCGTGTAAGGAACTTCCCGAACGTGCATCTGTCTGTTTGTACTCCAATTTGGCGCGATGGGAAAATTCCGGTTTCAAATTTGGATTACCGGTTATTACACTCTGAAGGTTGGAATTATCCGTCACCGGCTGTAACTGCTGAAAACCTGGCTGGTTACTGTTTCCATCGTAGTCCAACACCACTTGTCTCTCGCGGGAAAGTTGATAGGCAAACCGCAATGACGGCACCCAATTGAAATGCTGTTGAAAGGTCTCGATATTCCGCGTAAAGTCGAAGCCGGATAGTGTCGACGGCTGGGCAAATAGACCGACGGTCGAATTTATTTTCTCACTCCTTAATCGGTAATTGAGTCCTAATCGATGTGTCGTAAAATCGTAGTCATAATCATTGCTCAGATTGGCGTTAATCGTTTCAGAACCGTCGGTCGGATCAATATCAAATGTTTCCTTTAAGATGTCGTTCGAGAAACGGTTCCACCGGTAGGCTAATTCGAGGAAGGAGATGGAGCTCAAGGGTTCAAAGTACGATCCTCGAGCTTGGGAACGAAGGTTCCGCTCACGATTATACGTATCTTGGTATTGTTGTTCGGGGATGCTGTTACCCGCTTCGTCGGTGTCCAGGTAATCATTCTCTACCTGTCGGTCGCCTTGCCCGGTGGCCGAACTGATTTCCATCTCCAGCGTCAGGTTCCGCCTCGGCTTGCGGAACTTATGGTTATAGAATACCTCTAGTCCTAGGTCCATGGAACGATCGGAAGAGCTTCCGCGGGTCTCTCTTTGTGAAGTAGCATCGAGAAGTTGAATAGTACTAGATTCGGTGTTCGTACCTCGACTTGTTTGATAGCTGATATCCGGTTCAATTTTTACATAATTATTGGTGTCTGGACGGTATTCGAAATTCCAAGAGAAGCGATGATCTTTACTTTTACGCTGATTACTACTCTCCCTAACCTCGTATCTGGTATAATCCGGAAAGAACGTTTCGCTACTAGTATTTACCCAGCTGTCATTATCATTGGCATCAAAACGGTAATTGCCGTACGATTCTAATTTTTCGCTCCAATTATCCCGGTAGTTGCCCTTCAGCGATCTCCGGTCGTTAACTCCCGAAGATCGACCCCGATTGTTGTTCGCATCAGCATCTATAGATAGTTGTTGTTCGCCGTTCAGGTAATTCCCCCTTAAACGGCTATTATATCTATTCTCGGTACCCAAACCGGCAGCAGCCCGGGCAAAATATCCTCTTTTTTTATCGTCTTGAAGATTGATGTTCAGCACTTTTTCCGGTGTACCGCTTTTCAAGCCTGTTTCATTGGCCTGCTCTCCGAAATCGTCTATGACTTGCAGGTTCTTTACAATATCGGCCGGTAAATTCTGGATAGCACCGGCGACATCATCGCCAAAGTATTCTTTACCATCGAGTCGTATGCTCGTAATCGGCTCACCGTTTGCCGTGATGTTTCCATCGTCGTCAACATCGATACCTGGTAATTTCTTTACCATCTCTTCTACCGCATCGCCTTCGCGTACCCGGTACGCCCTTGCATCGTACTGAACCGTGTCCTCTTTCAGAACAACGGGTATCATGGCCGTAACCATGACCTCGTCGAGTACACTACTGGCATCGCGCAGCTTGACCACCCCTATATCGTTTACGGCAAGCTTCTCATCTACAGAAAATGATTGTCTCAGGCTATCATATCCCATGGATTTAATAATGATGTTCACGACGCTATCTTGAACTCCCGGAAATAAGAAAAAACCATTCACATCCGTAGACATCGATAATTTTTGGTTTGGAGACCGTAGGTTAATCAACGCTCCCGGAATGGGACTGCCCGTTGAATCGGCTACTATTCCCTTCAATTGCGTCTCCTGTGCGAAAGCTGCGAATGACGTTACAATAAATAAAATTAATAATATTGATTTTCTCATCTCTTGGTCAACTATACCTAAACTCACTTAAAACTGTCGATAAGTTTTAAAAGGTGTTGTTTAGCGTGTTAGCTATTTACAGCTATCCAAAGCTAGGCAGGTTTGTGGATTATTTATTATATCATTTTTACGCGTTCTTCCAAGATATTACCTAAGCGATCCTCCCTATTTTGCTTTTTTGAGTCCGTCTTGTATTCAGCGGTAGGTATATAAAAAATCCGAGCATGTAAAAACATGCTCGGACGGAATTCGCAAAGCGTTTTATTTTCTACTTCTGGGCTTTGATACTCGGGCTGAAGTAGCTCCCTATTTCATCTAGAGATCTGATTAAAATATAAAGTTCCTTATTTACCGCGTCGAGAATCTACCAATCTTCGAGGACTATTTCCGCATGACTTCCCAGGTATACATTATCGGTTAACTCTGTATAATAACCTAATTCAACTAACAAAGGGTCAGAAGGGGGTCCGCCGCCCCAAAACCTCCAAGTAAAATACCAACCAAACATTGGAAGTGGGCTATACATAAGTGGAACAATAGATATACGATAGTTACCGTCAGGTACACTGCCTATATTATAAGTATACGGAAGGCCATCTTCCACCTTATATCTACCCTCCCTATAGTAAGTTTCGTCTGTATCTAAATTCACATACTCGACGCCAAACCTTATATTGTAAAATTGCGTATTTGAAAAATTGTACGTCAGCCAAACACTTCCGGCTTTGGCTTTTCCCATAAATAGAAACGTTCCCATTACCATAGCGAACGCTAAAAAGATGACCGATTTTTTCATTTTTGTTTATATTTTGGTTTACATGTTAAAGATAAACAGCATCCGGTCCGGTTTACTATAGTATTTTTACAAAAAATTACACAATATTGCCATCACACAATTTCAAACATAACCAGCAGAAACATCAGTGTATTAACAATATCCCGACAAACGTTCGTAGTATACGATTGTAGAGTCGATGGCTCACATAAAAAATCCGAGCATATTCAAGACATGCTCGGATACGGATAATTAGTATTTATAATTTTTATTTCTGGATTTTAATATCCACACTGACGTAATACCGATTCTGCTGATCCCGTGTAGCTTGGTTGACATACATCGCCCCATATTTGCCTTCGGGGGTTCGGAAATAAATCAGACGCGCTGCCGCTAGACCTTCACCGGATACGGTTCCATCCGTCTGTTCTTTATCAATAGTTTGATTTTTCGCTATCTCCTCAATTTTGCTCGAAGACACCAATGTACGGGTAAACGTATTGTAGGAACCCGAAGCTGACATCGGTGCGCTGAACTTCGTTTCCCGTTTTGTCCATCCAGAAACATCGTAATATGGAACTGGATACTCATCCACTGTTAACGCATACAAATTATATGCGAAGTTGTTCTCGTAACCTTCCCGGGTATCTGCAATGGTATCAATCCCAAAATCAATTTGATCGGAAACATTCGCAGCGTCACTATAACTATACGTTTTTCCCGTAGTAAGTGACAAAAAGCTCGGATTGTCTTCGCCCTCAACAGGCGCATACAAGCGTCTGTCTGGAAAAAGGGTGTAGCTCGGGGCACCCTCCACTGTTATTGAAGTATAGCCATCACCTATAAACACATTGTTATCGTTCAATGCATAAAATCGGAAGTTCATTTTCCCATCGCGTTGCATTTTAAACTTGATGGCACCCGAGTAGGTACGACGATCGGATCCCCTCACCTCTATTTGTCGTTGCGACCAAGTCCCGGTACCATTAGTACTGTCTACGACCACAGCCATCATATCCTCCTTGGCTGAGGTTATCGTAAAGTAGATATGTACACTATCGCCATCATTAACTATCGCATCTTCCACAATAGCATACTCACTATCTTTTTGGAAAGTTACTTTTACGTCGTCAAACATCGTAAATATATTCTCCGACTCCACCTTGCAGGCGTTGAACGCCAGTACCATCGATAAAAGACAGATCAATTTTGTTATTTTCATCTTCGTTCTTGTTAAAATAATTTTACAACGGTTTTCACCTCCATACTTAATCGTCTAACGGATCAAAGGTTCCGCCCTCCCAACCGATAGTCGTCTCGATATTTACGCCTCTTCGCACGAAGTCGTTATGGAAAGTATAGAAATTATGATATTCAGGAATATTCATCGCCCTAAAGCCCGTTTCTTGAGGTCGGACTACGTGGGGACGAAAGTATTCTAAGTAGACATCACGGTTATTTATATCCAGTGTTTCACGAAGCGCCTTACCCGTCTCTGGGTCAATAGCTTCCAGTTTCCCAATAGTGCTCCTTCGCGCGTCATCATTATCTCCTACCACCATTAATTGATAAGTTTCTAAAAATTCACCTGTTAACTTATGCCAGTTTCGCGTACGTCGCAGATCGGCATTGCGTTTATTTTCAAAAGCAAATTCCACCATGCGTTCATTGAGCAACAATTCTCGCATCTGTGCTGCACTAGCGATGTTTCCCAAGCCGTAATCATTACTCCCTTGCTCGATACCAGCACGCTGACGGATTTGACGAACCATCTCTTTAGCAGTAGCAAGGTCGCCAGATTCGTTCGCACAATCAGCATAGTTAAGCATTACCTCTGCAAAGCGCATCTCAATCCAATCCATACCATTACCGCCTATTCCGTCGGAATATGCGGTACTCGATTCCGATAAGCTCGGTATACTGAATTTCTTACAATAGACTGCCCAGTTTGCACTTTCTTCGCGTCCGTTGTTTCTTGCTCCTTCATAGTTCCACTGGCGACGCCCCTCTTTTCCACTCAACTCCCATACGCTACCGTTATACGCCATAGTAGCTTCGAAGCGCGGATCCCGATCTTTCCAGAACAGCAACTCATCATAAATGTAATCACCGTCTTCATCTATGCGATTACCATCTTTCATAGGATAAGCACGGAGCAGCTTCACAGTAGCACGATAGCCATTATGTGGGGATGCATTTCCATTTTCGGAACGCGGACGCGATTTTCGTTCTTCATCATGACCTCGTCTTGATACAGAGCTAGAATACGGACGAGAGATCAGTGTTTCTGGATTTTTATTACCATCGGTTTGAAAAATCATACTATAATCTTCTACCAAACGGTGGCCCGCTGCCAAACAAATATCATAGGCTTCTTTATTCGCTACGAGTGCCTCTTGCCAACGCGAAGCATCAAATGGATGTTTCGGGTCATCCAATGGGTTAAACTGCGGACTTGCCCAATACAACAATGCCTTTCCTTTTAGTGCTGCTGCAGCCTCATAGGTAATCCGGCCCCAGTCATTTGCTGTCCATTGCACATCTTTTAAATACTCCATCGCATGATCGAGGTCATCTATGATCTGTGCAAAACAGGCTCGGGCACTGGAGCGGCCGTCAGTCATCACATCATCAGGGTCCTGCGGTTCCAACACCAAGGGTACTCCTCCGTAGACCTTTACCATTTCCAAATAAACCATCGCCCGCAAGGCGTAATACTGTCCCAACATTGGGTATTTAACCTCATCCGGAATTACACTTTCAGGCAAATATTTAATCCCGTTGTTACAACGAGCAATATCCATATAACGGTTGTCTAAATAATTTTGGTTATAACTATTTCCCGTATAACGTATATCGTGGTTATTCAACGGGTTGCCAGCAATTCCTAAAGCTTGGGCACCATACGATCCGTTCGAAGCAAAAAAATGTTCATCGCTGACCAAGTGAATATCAAACCGAGAGGGTACCGTCTGCCAAGGAAATCTCGGGATAATCAGCTCATAGGCTTTATTCAGGTGCATGTTCACCGCCCCTTCTATATTCCATAAATCAGCATCCAGCCCCCCTCTATCCGGCAAGATAAAGAAGTCGTCATTATTACAGGAAATCAGCATCGCAGAAGATAGCGCGACCATTAGCCCTTTCCTAATCCTTGTATATAAAAAATTCTTTTTCATGTTTGTTGGTATTAATCTTATAAACTAGCACTCAAGCCCACCGATATCGTCCGTACTGTTGGATAATTATACACGATAGACGTATAAGGGTCCTTGTAATTGAACGGATTCACTAAGGTCCAGAGATTGTTACCCGTCAACAAAATTCGACCGTTTGCCAGACCGATACGACGAGTCACATCGGATGGAATATTATAACTCACGGTCATATTATTAACCCGGATGGTTGTACCGTTTAATGCCCAAATATCAGCTGCATCGTTAACATATGGATCGTCTGCCCTCGGATATTTGCCGTTCATCGGGTCCTCCGGCGTCCAGCGATCACGCCAAAAAATCGGCACATTGGTCTCATAATCTGGCTTAGTTCGTGCTCTACTATCCACAAAGACCTTCCCGCCAAAACGTGCCATAATATTTGTTCGTAAGCTAAACGATTTATAGCTCACTCCCAAATTGATACCCGTCGAAAAGACGGGATCTGTGCGATCGAACAGAATAACTTTATCGAAGTGGTTAATTACTCCATCATCGTTCGTGTCTTCATAAATCATCCAGCCCACTTGTGGCACGTTGCCATTAATCGTATAGTTTGGGTTTTCTGCCAAGAAAGCATCCACCTGTTCCTGCGTGCGAAACATACCCTGTGTGCGATATCCAATGTTAGAACTGTTGTAGCGTCGCGGATCAACACCAAATTTAGTTCCTAACCAATCGCCATCTGTACGATCCCTTTCCAAAAAAGCATTCTGGTTATAAATCATCTTGGTCACTACAGAATTTCCCCAACCGAAGTTCATTCCAGCGTTGATTCTCCAGTCCTCCGCGACTCTGGTATTATAGCCGATTGAGAACTCTGAACCCCAATTGTACACTTCACGATAATTGACGGCTGGCGCTATAAGACCGGAATATAGTGGATTCATTTCATTTACCCCTTTGTCGAACCCGTCGTAGGTCTTATTCTGAAAAAATTCTACACCTATGTTCAGGCGATTATTCAACACGGTTGACTCGATCCCGAAGTTAAGAGAACGCTTTTTCTCCCATGTTATATTCAAATTGGGATACGTGCTCGGATTGAGACCAACACCATATTGGTCTTCACCAAACATGTAGCCATTATTGGCATCGATCAAGTAACGTTCCTGCCAAAGCCGTTCATTCACCCGATCATCACCGGTAATCCCCCAATTCGCTTTCAACTTCAAGTGGTTCACAAAAGTGACATTATCCTTAAAGAAATTCTCCTGACTAACAATCCAACCAGCCCCAACGCTAGGCGACCATCCCCAGCGGTTACCTCTAGCAAAGTTAGAGGATGCATCCAAACGTGTTACGACCTGTAAAAGGTATTTCTTTTTATAATCATAGCTGAGGCGACCGAAAGCTGATCTCTTGGTCGTTTTATAGATAACTCGTGTCGGACGATCAGTCCGATTTTGGTCAAAAGCCCAATAATCCATGGATTCGGGAATCAACTGGCTTATCCAACGAACACCCATATTTTCATTGTCTGAAACGGTTTGCTCTGCACCCACAACTACGTCAAGGCTATGGTCTGCAAAGGAGCTATTGTAATTTAAAGTCACGAATCCCTGATAACCACCATTTTTCCCCAGTGTTGACGACAGTGTGGCACTCTCTCGTGTTCTCCCCCATATAAAGGGTTCGTCCGCAACTATCAAGCTGTTACCATATAACTTCTCATTGTTTCCCATCCGTGCAAAGTCCCAAAGTTGATAGGGTGGTTGATAAGTCTCATTGCTAGAATTTCCTCCTCTTTGCGAAACCTGAAGCTTCGCCGAAAACCCTTTCAAGAAAGAAGGCGAATAAGTCAAACTGGCATTTATACTATAGTCTTGAGATTTCTGTGTTTCCAAATACCCAGAGTTCAATATGGCTAACGGATTGCTCCCCCCACCTCCGGAATTAACCGGAAGCCCATCAATATACATCGGAACCCAATCCGGAGTAGATATTATCCGTTCAAAAAACGATGCGTCCGTTTGATTACCGAGCTGGTTCTGACTTTCACGGAGATTGTGATTAAGATTAAAGTTTATATCGGCTTTTAGACCTTCGATGATTGTTGTAGTCAGCCCACTCCGCAGCGAATATTTATCCTCTTTCATACCGGCATAGTTCGCGTTCTGATTTTGAAAGCTGCCCCCAACAAAGAAAGTCGTCCGCTCTCCTCCACCAGAGATACTTAGATTATGACGTTGCATAACCGCAGGCTTCCAGAGCTGGTCGTACCAGCTATCCACATCCAATCCCCTCAAATAAGCTAAATCTGCATCGGAGAACATATCGCTTTCAGGCTTATTGCCCATGAAAGCACTTTCGTTAAGGAATTCTGCAAGTTCGTATGCGGAGAGAAAATCTGGTCTTCGCGCTGCGTCGGTCACCCCTAGGTAACCATTATAGGAAATACTTGGCTTCCCCTGCTTACCACGCTTTGTCGTAATAAGCACAACACCCTTAGCTCCGGCGGCACCATAAATCGCTGCCGACGCATCTTTCAGGAAGGTGATTTCTTCAACCATAGAAGGATCCAACGCGTCAAAGACATCACTGGACACCGTAATTCCATCTACGATATAGAGCGGTTCGGATGTTGCTCCCATATCCGCGCCTTGCTCACTAGTAGAAGCACCACGAATGTTCAGAGATATTCTCGCTCCGGGACGCCCCGAGGCTTCGCTTACGCCTACACCTGCTATTTGATTCCGTAGGGCTCCGGCAATATTCGGTGCTGGAATATCCATCAGTTCCTCTCCTTTTATCGTCGCTATCGATCCCACGATTTCGGAACGCTTCTGGGTGCCGTATCCTGTTACAACTACTTCTTCAATTGCATCGCTGGATTCCAACGTAATGGTAATACTGGTCATCCCTCCTACGTTGACTTCCTGCACTTTATAGCCAACGAAGCTAACCACCAACTGTGTATTCCCTTCAGGCGTATTTATTCTAAACACCCCATCTTTATCCGTCTGTACGCCTGATTTTGTACCTTTCACCAAGACTGTGGCGCCAGCTACAGGATTACCATCCTGGTCGATAACTTTACCCGTTATGTTGACAAGTTTCTCAATTTTCGTCAACTCTCGAGCAGGTGTCTCGGCTGCTTCCGCTCCCACGAAAGGAGCGACCAGCAAACACGCCAGCAACACATTTCGCGCTCCCCGTAAAAAAAGGGGCATATCAGCATGACTCTTCATATACTTCATTTTAAGTTTATTCATTCTAAAAATAGGTTTCTTTCCTTTGTTCTCTTCTCCACTTACGGTCTCCAACGCGGATCGCCAACTGTAAACAACGTTTCATCGATAATTGTCAAATCGCTATTGGCGAAGTTTGTCTTATCTGGTGCGGCAAAAATTTGCTCCGATGTCGCCGGATAGGCTATAACACCGGTTATTAGGCCTCTATCCCATTTCGAATCCGAAGTTGCAAAACTATTTGTTGTTGAAACAGATTTCGGCGTCGAGTTATTTCCATTAAACGAACGCGCGCCTTCTGTGTAGCCAAACAGCGTATTACGAATGTTCAAGCTCGCAGCATTGCTACCAGTCCGCTGCGTATTGATAAGATACTTATTATCATTCGGAGCCCGGAAAAAGGTAACATCCTCAACTACAATGGAGTTCAGTTTAGCAGCAATAGTATTTCCCCACCGAATGACATCCGGCACATTTATAAAAGTAGAATTGGTAAAAAAAACGTTGTTTACACTGGCATCCGCGTGATCGCCCATTAATACGTTATAACCACCGATGTTCTGCACAATGCTGTTGTTGATCACGTAGGAATCTATGTGTTTTAATCCAGCGTCTTTGAGGCGCAACACCCCACGCTGATCGGAAATTAAACAGCTTTCCAATTCGATACGGGCAATATCGGAGGCTGAAGACAGGTTAAACACATAAGTCGAGCCCATGTCTCCGGTAATGGCCACATCTTCAAACTTGATCAGATTGATACTACCCGCGACATCAAACGAGGAAGACATCTCAATCCGCGCCTGCGGTCCGAATCCCGGTTCAGAGATCAAGGTCACGCCGCGATCCAACGTAAAGCCCTCCATGGTATAGGTCATACCCCGCTTCAGCGCAATGACACTTCCATCAGGTACCGTATTCAAGGTGTTTTGCAGAATTTGTGGATCGGAACTCCCTCTGAGGTCAATATAACCCGCCTCCTCTACGGTTGGCTTTGTACTAAATTCCAGCACGCCTAATGATCGGTCATCATGACGAAAAAGCCGGGCGACATAATTCGTGTTTGAGGTCAGGTCGTCCAATTGCATGGAAATCAATTTATCATCGGAAACATCAAACTCCCGCGGATTAGCGCCATCGGCTGTTTCCACCACCATTTTTGTCAGTTCGCCATGTCTTCCGAAATTCAGCACCACCGCTTCATGGGATAAGTTCCAGACTTTAATTGGCGTAAACAGCTCGATTGGCCTCACTTGGAAGCGAGAAGTACGCATCCAGGGAGAATTTCCCGTGCCGGTACTCGCCACCGTACGCACCCGAGCGAAATACGGTTCTAGCGGCGTAAGTTCTTGATCACTCAAGAAAAGTGAGGTGGAATCGGTGATAAAATCGAATACATTTTGAGAAGCGTCATTAAAGGTAGAGTCAGAAGAAACCTGCACCTCGTAGGACACTACCGCCTGACGGCTGTCGCCTTCCCAAGCGGCTAACCCCGGACTCCATGACAAGACAAGCGAGGTATCCGCATGTGCGATACCAATATTACTACCCATCTCCGTCAAACTCGTCGGCGGACCTGGCGCTGCATCCTTATTACACGCGTAAATGGACGCGACAAACAGAAAGAGAAAAAACATCCTGCCAATCGAAAATACACTACCCATAAAGTTTTTATATCTCATCTTTTTAGGTTTTTTGTTATTAATTAAATTATACTTTAGGTTATTAAATTACATTCCCTTAATTAATCCACAACCACATGGCGACAACATGCCATAATCAAGAACCATCCAATTAAGGATAGTCGATTATTTATACACGGAATACTTAATGACTATATCCCGAACTGTCAATATTGTACAAAAGACACTAAGCGCGACTCTTGTTATTTTTTTAATCTTTACGATTTTCAGTTACGATTCCTCTATTAGTTAGTACTAAAAAAACGTTTATAACGCTACTTCTTTTCTCCCTTCTACACATGTACTACTACAAACATGCTATAACTAAATATATAATCGCTAGTCGTTGTAACAAAATTGATAATAAACGTCTCATCAATATTATATCGCATTACCTTTTTATTGTGAAATATTACCATATCGACCCTATTGCGATTATAACTACGTCTCGCCGATAGCGAAGTAGCTGCTAAAGCAATAAAAAAGGCTACCCCATTTCTCGGATAGCCCTCTCATTATGATGCTACGCTAACAGCGTAAACGATCTAATCAGGATCTTTTATGTATAGATTTTGCCAACTTATAACTTAACAACGTGGAGACAAGAAACAAAAAAGCATTTCCAATAAGAAAGCCCGTTCCATAGGAATTAAGGTTTCCCTGGTTAAAATACAGTGTATTGACTATCTCAACCGCGCTTATCAACATTAACGTGAGTGATGTTGTCAGTATAATATTGCGTAGTATGCATATCACCGCTGCACGACCTATCAACATGCTGAAGCTTTTCATTACTCGTTATCGGTTCCATTCGGTGTATATATACCTAATGTCACAGCAGCCAACATACCATTTATAAACGATCGGTCAGGTTTGAAACAATCTCTTTCTGACTTGCTGAGCGCAGCATCCGTATAGGGTTGTGATACAGGTAGCAGTCCGTATTTGGAATAATGATGTAAAATTATCTTTTGTTGACCTATCGCCGGATAGGGGTTATTATGATTTAAATTCAATCCACAGGAACTGAATGATATAAGAACCAGTCCCAGTATAAACAGCTTGTAAAGTAGCGTAATGTTCATTAAATTGATGTAAAAACGCTTTATTAAAAGTTCTTCGATTTTAATTGCCATTCTAACGGAAAATATGCAATATCGTCATCATCTATCCGCACATATCCCATTCCCTCCATTTTTATGATTCCCGAGGACAAACTAATGAAATAGTCCGCATAAAATTGCGGATGAGACGACGCCGTGTGCCGTACTTTATATACATCCGTAAACGTCTTTCCAATGGCTATCGTAGTAGCGTTAACCGCTATTACTTCATAGGTGATTGTACCTGAAAGATCGTCATTCTCTGGATCCAAAGGTGCCGGAACAAAATATTCCCAACGGTCACCAACTTTGGCCTCCTTCGCTAACATCGTAAATTTGAGCTCACTGTCTGGCCACTCCGTTGCCATCGTAAAAGTCTGTTGATCGGCGTACCAAAAATGATCCACCGCAGGTAGTTCTGAACCTACAAAATTCAACAGTACCTTGAAGTAGTTTTCTTTCGTTTTTTCGGCGACCATATAACTGATCTCCGTCTCCCCTGCTTCCGTTATGATCCTATAGTTCCATTGATTGCCCACTTTCATAAAGGGAAACGTGGGTTTATCCGGCTCCTGATGTTCGTCCTGCTTGCAGGAAAACAATATCAACAATAACAAACCTGATATAAGAATGAATACAATTTTCTTCATCATAATTTTTTTTTGCGAATCTAGGAGGATATTAACCCGAAAAGAACTGTAGTAAAGCCTATTCACAAATTTTCCGTATTGCTACGGATGTCCTGCATCAAAATTCCATTGTATATTAGTCGCTCGCTGATACACTTTGTCGATGAATAACAACTTTAGTAGAAAGAGAGGTGCAGAAAAATTTAAACGATCTATATTTCAACTTAATCAGGATATTACCAGAATACCTATGTACACACTTTGTTTATTTCTTTTTATCGCATTGCCGTCCGAAGCTTCTTCTTTCATGGGGAAGCAAGATACGTCTCGAATTACGCACTTAGTGGAAATCGCGAAACAAAAACAGAAGGAGAGACACCCAGATTCCGCTGAATATTACTTCAAACAAGCCGGCGAACTTGCCGATCAACTAAACGCTGAATCAGGTAAACTACTGTTCGCTGGAAACTACAGTGCATTTCTGTATGATCAAGTGCGGTTCGAAGAGGCTATGGAATATGCTCAACTCGCCCTAACCATAAGCTTACGTCTAAACAATCGTTCGAAGGCGGCTGCAGCATACAATAATATCGCGTTACAGCATCAGGCCAAAGGACAATTAAAAGAAGCTGCAAACAATCTGATCCGTGCGCTGGAAATTTCCAACGAAATCAAACACCCAACACACAAGGACTTGTCTGATAGAAGAAAATATCTTAATAATTTGAGCTCCCTATTGCTGGATCTCCAAGATCTCGACAAAGGTCTAGAATATGCGTGGCAGTCTTATGAAATAGCGCGACAGTTAAAGGACACGATATCTATGGGCAACAGCCTGGTCAATGTGATGGTTGCGGAGGCCATGGCAGGCAAATTGGTCGACGCTGTACATCATGGGAAACAGTATCTATCCATAGGACGCTCCTATGGTGACCTACAGATGGAAATCAAGGCACTGAATAATCTGGCCGAGGTATACCGTATGCAGCAGCATTATCCATTGGCGCTCGAGACATTTGCTAAAGCGCTGGCCATCACGCCGAAATCTATGCCCGGAAATGAGGTTTACACACTTTCAGGGATGTCGCGCATATTTAAAGAAATAGGTAATGCACAAGCCGCAAAAGAATATTTCGAAATGGCTCTTAAACTAGCGACAACGGAATTGGCAACACCGCAGCTTGTCGATTTGTACAAAGATGGGGCCGACATCAACGAAGCGCTTGGCGACTATAAGCAGGCGCTGGATTTTCACAAAAAGCATGCACAATTAAAGGATTCGCTACAGAGCCAAGAAACACAAAAAACGATACAGGAACTTGAAGTACGATACGAAACAGCTCAAAATAGAAAGCAGATCGTCGAACGAGACCTCAAGATCGTCGAGCAGGCTGTCGAACTCGACCGTCAGAATAAATGGTTTATTATCTTTATCTTTTCGATATTTTTGTTGGTATTCGGATTGGTCGCCATACGACTATTAAATAGACAAAAACGAAAGGCTCAATCTACGGAATTGCAAAAGAAGCTGATCGAAGCGCAACTAGCAGGTGAAGAACGGGAACGGGAACGGACAGCGAAGGAGCTGCACGACGGTGTAGCCAGTATCTTGTCGGCAGCAAGCCTACAAATCAACGCGATGACGAAACATAGCGACCCCCGTACGACATTCCAAGAAGTAAGTCAATTGATAGAAATAGCCGTGCGCGAAATACGGAATATCTCCCACAACCTTGCGCCAGAAATGATTCTCGAGGAAGGGCTTGGCTACGCCATTCAATCGTTTTGCCAAAGGGTAAATAAACCGGACTTCCAAATGCATTGCTACGTCATAGGCGAACTTCCTGAATTAGACAAGGGTTCTCAGCTAACCATTTATCGTGTCATTCAGGAATGCGTGACCAATATCTTGAAACATGCACAAGCTACTGAAGGAATTGTTCAACTCAGCGAAGAACAGGGACGCTTGCTAATCACCGTTGAAGATAATGGGATAGGATTCGATACCGAAACCCTTTGGGCCAACGGTATTGGCTTTCATAATTTGAATAATCGTGTACAATCACTGCAGGGCAACATCGATATTCGATCTTGCATCGGAAAGGGAACTTCTGTATTTATCGAGATTGACTGCCCTATGACCGCATGTTTGGACAAAGCGACTGTTGATCTTTAAACGTATTGGATACGATACGATGTTTTCCGTACTAATACGGTAAAATATCGTCTCCATTCTTTCTTCTTTTGTACAAGAAACAACATCAGCATATATGATAACTATTGGCATAATAGACGATCACTCCTTGATCATCAATGGGCTTCTAAAAATGCTACAAGATGAACCGGCGTACCAAGTCCTTTTCACCGCTCAAGACGGTGCCGATTTATTACAGAAATTAAGTGAAGAAACTCCGGATGTACTGTTGTTGGACATCGAATTGCCCGATACAAACGGAATAGATCTTTGTAAAAAGCTCCTTACTTTATACCCAAAGCTTGCCGTGATTGCGCTAACTAATCATGACGACGTGGTATACGTCCGAAAAATGATGCGGAATGGTGCCATGGGCTATTTACTTAAGGGTACAGAAAAAGAGTCGCTTCTTCAGGCTATAAAAACGGTGGCAGCAGGGGAACAGTACATCGACAAGCAGATTGAACAACAGATCCTACAGCAATCTATTCATGGCAGAAAAGCGACAGCATACGTTAAGCTCACCAACAGGGAACTCGAGATTCTGGCTTTGATAGCAAACGAATATTCCAATCAAGAAATTGCCGACAAACTTTTCCTTAGTGTCCGTACCGTGGAATCTCACCGACACAGCCTCAATCAAAAGCTTAATATAAAGACGACCGCGGGACTTGTTAAAGAAGCTTATCTCCGCGGTCTTATTTAACTCCGTTGCGCCAAATTTTTACGAATCCTGCTTAAACTGTCTTGATGTATGGCCAAAAAGGATGCAATATACTTTAATGGCACTTGCTGGATAACAAGCGGTTGCGTCTCCATCAAATGAACGTAGCGTTCTTCGGCCGTCATACAGATGGAATTGATCTGGATATCCTGCAACCATTTGAGTAGCGTATCCATGACGGCCAAATCCATGGTTTCCATCTTCGGAATATGTTTCTTTAAGTAAAGTGCACTTTCCTTGTCCCATATCAACACATCGATCTCACGCAATGATTCTAGAGAACAGGTAGAAATCTCGCCACTTTGTAGATATAAGGGTGTGGATAAAAAATAATGGCTTGAGACAATACCCAATGTATGATCCACCCCATTATGAACGCGGTATAATCTTGCAATCCCCCGATTGAGAAAATACAGTTTATCTACCTTTTTACCCTGTTCCATAAGTACAGTATGCGCAGGTAAAACTTCACGTTTGGTGTGGGTTCGTATCATATCAAATTCATCAGGAGTGAAGTGTATATTATACCTCCTTGCAAAAGCGCATACGTGTTCAAAATGTTGTCGCAAAAGCATATTGATGATCTGCTGGTTGTGAAAGCACGAAGATAATAAAAATTATAGGAAGTTCATTTTCTGACATTTGTCAGTTCTATATCGCTGCTTCGACGCCTATTTTTGACGGAACTTGGTAATAATCGAAATATGAGAAAACAAACTTTGCTTATCGTGGACCGGGATTGTTTGTTTCGTAGGCACCTTATTGATGAAGTGAAACAAAACCAATATCCCGCGATTTTCTGGGAGGCCAGCAATGGTGTGGAAGCTTTACGGTATATCGACGCACTTCAGCCAGATGTCGTGTTTATCAGCGTGAAACTGCCTGGTATCAATGGGTTTGAGGTACTGGATAGAACAGAACATTTACCCGCTGTTATCTTGACTTCTGAGTGCACAACCGACGCAGCCAAAGCCTTTGAATACGATGCGGTGGACTATCTACTCAAACCGCTCACTACAAAACGCTTACAAGCATCCTTACATAAACTTGAAAGTAAGAACAACGAGGCTGGGAATCCATCTGATAAGAAATCAACCTTATATCCACGACGTATTCTGGTGGAAAAGGGAAATCGCTTGACCTGTATTCCTGTTTCCGAAATCACGCATTTAAAGGCGGACAAAGATTATACCTGGATCTATACCATTCACAACGAGTCTTTTCTAAGTACACAAGGAATAGGACAGTTTATGCAAAGGCTTGACCCCCACCAATTTTTACGTATCCATCGATCATACGTCGTGAACCTGGATCACCTAAAGGAACTATACAAAGATATTCACAAAACGTTCATCACGCTACCCAATAATGTAGAGCTAAACGTCAGTCGAAACTATCTCCCGGCCGTCAAAGAATTGATGTATTAGGTTATAGCATATCACTTATACGCTAGCAGTTCTTGTTTCAATGCTGCAATTTCGCCTTGCCGGATACCGTAGCCATCGGTGATCTGCCAGATTAGTCCCTGAATTCTACTATGAATCTTCATCCAATCCGGCGTAACATAATCCGGTTCATGGGCTTCCACTGGATCCCAGTGCTGGGTTATTCGCAATTTCGGATGCTCTTTGACTATATCAATAAACTGTAACAGGTTTTTATCGTTGGTTACCAGAAAATCCTGAAAGTTATTGCGCGAAATAGGATAACGCTGTTCTTCTCCTTCATTATCGTACCAAGGCATGGAGCGCTTTTCGTTTATGCATGCCATACCTATATAGATGGTCGTGGTGTCTCTTCCCCCACCGATTCGCTCAGTGGGCGGTACTGGGACGAGGAACCTTTCTATACTTATTCCATTTTGTTTATCATGGTCCATGCTGACCACGATCAAACCGGCCGGGAACTCAACAGTTATCGGTGGTGTGCCAGGCATACGGTCATTGACCAGATTAACATCAACATAGAAAAAGTTGGTATGCGCATATAACTTGCTGATATCGGGGTCAAACTTGTGATGTCTCCGTTGCACGAGACGTATGCCTTCCGGCAACTTCAAGGGTTGGCCTAACGGATAGGCGTCGCTTTCACCTACTCCAGGCTGTTCTTTCGATGGTTCGATCACGATTTTATAGTCGTCGTCGGTTCCGGGAAGAGGCTCTGTCTCTTCTGTATCACTCTTACAAGCCATCAGAACAAGGAATGACGAGAAAAAAATATACCATTTCATATGCACAAAATTACCAACCGACGGACGCCCCACCTATCGTACTGCCCCGTAATATTCCATATCCGTAGTATTACGGTCATACTGATTTTTTGGTATTCCGTAGTAGCACGTAAATTCCAACCTTTTTCTTCATCTAATTTTGTCCTGACAAGAAATAAAACTTAAACAAATCATGACTAAGATTAAAAACATTGCATTTATTACATTGGCGTGCATCTTATACGCTACAACCTCCGCGGCGCAATCTTTTCAAAAAGGCGACAAGATGCTTAATGTAGGGGTAGGTATCGCTGGCGGCTTCGGTATACCCGTAGGCCTGAGCTATGAGCAGGCTGTTTCCGATCGGATTAGTGTGGGCGCATATGCCGCATTTTCAACTGAAAAAGAATCTTTTGGTGATTATGGCAATTGGAAATACACCCATATATTAGCGGCAGCCAGGGGCTCCTATCACCTGAAAGTAAATTCAACGAAATTCGATCCTTACGGCGGAATAATGCTCGGATATAATATTGCATCGGTTAAATGGGACGGAGACGATGATGCTCCTTTTTCTACTTCCGCCGGCGGCTTCCTATGGGCTGGACATATCGGCTCTAGGTACTGGTTCTCCGAAAAATTTGGTGCCTTTGCGGAAATCGGATATGGCGCAGCGGTATTAAACATTGGCGTAACTTTTAAACTCAAATAATACACCGGCCTACGCATTTATCGATAAAACAAAAACATAGAACGTCAAAAATAGCCGTTTGTCGAAAAAATCGTTGGCAAAATATATACTTAAGTAGATTTATGGCAACTTATTTAACCGTATATTAAAATGGCAAAAACAATGATATGGACAAGGATCATGCTGGTCTTCGCGGTACACGCGGTATGCGTTAGTAATCCGCTCTATTCGCAGGGGATATGGAAGAAAGTAAAAGGCAGGATAGAAAACACGACTGTGAATAAAATAGTAAACGAAACAGACAAAGCGGTATCCAAAGGGATCGATAAAGCTATAGAATCGGCTTCTACTGCCAACGGACAAGATACAACGGTACAGCAAGACAAATCAACGAACACACATGCTGCTGAACCACAAAATAACAACCCGCTCCAATCTTACAGCAAATACGATTTCATTCCTGGCGATTCTATACTATATGCGGCAAATTTTTCCGACGATCCAATTGGAGAATTACCTTCAGGCTGGAACAGCAATGGTAGTTCGGTTATCGTTAATTTAAATAACATCGAAGGGAAATGGTTACGCATGGCACAACGAAGCGTTGTCTTGTCCGGTAATGAACAAGGGTTTGGCCAAGATTTTAGCGTAGAATTCGATCTGGTCTTCGATATAGACTTTCAAGGATGGATGGCTCCTGAGTTTAGATTTGGCTTATTAGCCTCGGGTGAACAATCTCCTACATCAAACAGTCTGCTCAACGAGCAAAAAGGCGACAAGTCTTTCTACGTAAACGTCTCGCCGCATGCCCAGTCGGGAACCTTTAGTTTGGATTCGTATGAAAAGTATATCCGGTACTTCAACAGTCCGGCAAAAGATGTCAAAAAGGTAGAAACATGGTATCGACGAATCGCACACGTAGCTATGCAAGTTCAGAAAGAACGTTTACGTATTTGGATTGACGGGGATAAGCTGTATGATGCACCAAAAGGTGTAGCAAAAGCTGGAGAGTTTAATCAATTGTTTTTCAAATTAGCAAGTAGTCCGTACAAGGATGAGCAAATCGGCATTTACATCAGCAACATCAAAATAGCGAAAGGCTTAGTGCCGCCTCGCCAACATCTTCTTCAAAATGGTTCATTTACCACAACCGGAATACTGTTTGACACGGGAGCTTCACGCATAAAACCAGAGTCGTTTGGCGTTATAAAATCTATTGCTGATCTGCTTTTGGAAAATCCGGAATTACGCTTGCAGATCGTTGGGCATACGGATAATGTCGGAGATGATAAAACAAATCTGACGCTAAGTGAACAGCGAGCTGCGGCTGTCAAAGAGATGTTAGTGTCGACGTATAGCATCTCCACCGACAGGCTAGAGACCCTCGGAAAAGGTGAAGCGGTTCCCGTGTCACCGAATAACTCCGAAGCGGGACGAACCCAAAATAGACGCGTTGAATTTGTCAAACTGTAATCGGGCATTCATTAAAAAAGGCTGTTGCGAACGCAACAGCCTACCAAACTAACTAAACTAAATAAAAGAGCGCCTTTTAAGGGGTTAAAAAGGCTTAACGGTCTTTTCTGGAACGACACTGTTCAAGTAATTTTCTATATGTGCATATCCATTTTCACTTATCGTTGCAGCATCGGCAGGGTTTTTAGGATCTAGCCCCATCTTTGCTTCCACATCATCTGGAATACCATCGTTGTCGGCATCCTTATAGGGAGTACCTTTGTATTCAGGATACCCACCTACCTGGCTGACATTCGTAATGATGCCTTGCTTATAAGAGTCCATCGGCAACCGACGTTTTACATAAGGCGACGGCTTTACGGACTCGACAGGCTCCGTATAGAACACCTTTCCGGTCTTCACCTGTTTGACAATACGTTCATCGACCGCATCACGTTTCGGAATCGTAGCGCCTACATTTTTCAAGACGTAATCGTAGGCCTCATGTGCCGCCAATATCTTTCCGAAATTAGAGAGCGGGAATGGCTTATTGACCTTTATCTTTGCTAGGTGCGTGTTTAAATCGCCATCAACTTCTGGCTGCACGCCGCCATCCCAGTTATCACGCGTCACCTTTTCGTTTCCTTCGATCACGTTACCGTCAACGTAGGCTTTGCCGAACGTACGAATATTCTGCTCGTTTCTTCCTGACTCCGGCTTCAATATTCGGTAGGATATTGGCTTGTCCAGTGGCGTAATCGGTCCTGGCTTATAGTAATTATTGATGAAATTATATGTTGAACCACTATCCCCTCCGTCTGCGCTCCGGTTCCACCAATTCCAGACGACATTGTTCACAAAACCAAAATCTCCGGTCATACCAACAGAAGGATTTCTGCTGATATTGGATGCCCATAAATTCCGCATGAAGGTGCTATTTAGCCCCCCAATGGTACTTCCGAAAGCATGATTGTACGTGTCCAACGCTTCCGAAAAGATCGAATTTTGGATGGTGATATTGACAGTAGGCAGTTTCAGATTCTTTCCGCCCCGGTCATACACGTGCCGATACATCGACATATTTTCATCCAGCCCCCAACTGGCGGATACGTGATCGAGGATGATATTACCTACACCATTACCTCCCAGTGCGTCATCACGTCTTGTCACGTCCGTCTCTCCTCGGCGGAAGCGCATATAGCGGACAATAACATCATGCGTATCGATCAAAAAAGATTCTCCTGCCACACAGACGCCATCGCCCGGCGCGGTTTGACCTGCAATCGTGATATAAGGTGCTTTAACCACGATGGGCTTCTCCAAATTGATGATACCCGCGACATTAAACACCACAATCCGCGCGCCACCTGCCTCGCATGCCTCTCGCAAGGTACCGGGACCACTATCCGCGAGACTAGTCACAACAAATACGCGACCACCTCTGCCACCAGGTGTATAGGCCCCTCCTCCTTCAGCTCCCGGAAACGCCGGAATATCTGCTTGCGGTAAATCTTCAGGTTTAGCCGCCCAAGGAATATAAGGCTTTCCCTCTTGTTCCATGACAGCCTTTGCTACTTCCCAAGCTTTTTCGAGACGTGCGGCCTCAGCAGCAGTTTTTGCATCGGCTATTTTCTGCAGAGAATCAGGGTAGACAGGGTATTGAGCCTTTGCGTCCTGCGTATTATATAAACCAAGGACAACGACCAATAAAGGTGTGCACAGGTTTGTATTCCACTTCCATATTTTTTTGAACATCGGTATATAAATTTAGTTATCGTCAACAGGTAACGTTCCACCCAAAGGTAAAACGATTTATTTTCAAATACTTATACCATATTTACGATTATCTATAAAATATTATCCCCACCGATCATTTGCAGACCGATGGGGATAATCCATTTATAAAGAAAATATTATGATTTTCCTGCTAGTCCATTCAGGTAAATCTCTATGTTAGCGTAACCAGATTCGGTTATCGTCGCAGAGTCTTCACCGTTATTTGGATCCAAGCCCATTTTCTTTTCTACGTCATCCGGAATACCATCATTGTCTGAATCTTTATAAGGTTTTCCCTTATATTCGGGATAACCACCGACTTGCGAGATGTGCGTAATAATTCCCATTTTATAGGAATCTTTCGGCAGCCTCCGGTGCTCAAAGTCTACTTCTGGATATTGCACATCTTTTTCCGCCAACGGCGTCGGTTTACCGTCTTTTACCTCTTTAACGATCCGGAGGTCAACGGCATCACGCTTCGGCAAAGTCGCACCAGCATTTGCTAAAACCTCGTTATATGCTTCTTCAGCAGACGTAACACGGAATGAAGCATGTGGAATTGGCTTAGCAACCCGCATAGCCGGAAGGAAAGGCTTGGCGTCTTCATAGCTCATCAGCTCACCATCCATACCTTCAAGCTGGATACCACCAGCCCAGTTATCTTTCGTTACGGCAGGATTATCGGCAACCACGTTTCCATTGACATAAGCTCTTCCGAATACTTTATGATCCAATTTACTACGACCAGATTCTGGTTTTAGGATGCGGTAACGTATAGGCGCATCTTTCGGTGTTGCCGGACCTGGTTTGAAGTAATTATTGAAGATGTTGTACTGCGCTGTATAATCTCCACCATCGATAGCACGATGTACCCAATTGTAAATGACATTATTGGCAAAGTTGAAGACGCCGTTCCAACCTATCGACGGATTTCTGGCCGCATTATTCGCCCATAGGTTACGCATAAAAGTACAGTTCTCTCCGCCTAAAGTACTACCAAATGCGTGGTTCCAAGTATCTAATGCTTCCGAGAAAATCGAGTTTTGGATCGTGATGTTAACCGTTCCGAATTTTTTCTCTTGCGATCCAGTACTGTCGTTGTACATGTGGCGATACATAGACATGTTCTCGTCTAGACCCCAGCTTGCAGAAACGTGATCGATCATAATGTTGCCAATCGGGTTTCCACCGATCGCATCATCGCGGCGTCCGACGTACGTCTCCCCTCTGCGGAAGCGCATGTGGCGAATTAACACGTCATGTGTGTCGATCCATACGGACTCTCCTGCAACAACCACACCATCTCCTGGCGCTGACTGGCCAGCAATCGTGATATAAGGGGCCCGGATAATCAGCGGTGTCTTTAAGCGGATAATGCCCGCAACGTTGAATACAATGATACGCGGTCCACCTTGTTCACACGCTTCACGAAGTGTTCCCGGTCCATGATCTTCCAAACTAGTCACCACAATCACTTTTCCACCTCGTCCGCCGAAAGTATATTTACCACCACCCTCGGCGCCCGGAAATGCGGCGATCTCTGCCTGCGGCAGATCCGTAGGACGGGATGCCCACGGAACATAGGGCTTTCCTTGTCTAGCATATTCTTCGATAACCGGTAGCGCCTTGGCCCACGCGATATCAGAGCGCTGACGGGCAGCTTCCATCATCGAATTTGTTTCCTTTTTTACTTGCTCCGGAATCTTAGGGTACTGGGCTTTTGCATTATTTACCGCAACCAAACTAAAAACGGCAACAATGAATATTGACAATCTATTTCTCATATTTATAAATCTGTAATGATAATTCTATACAATAGCATAATCAGTAATTCAAAATTCGCAATATATAACCAGTATAAAATATACTATATTCTCTCGTGAATATAATATATTATCAAAAGCAGACCGGATCCTTTGGAGGGGATCCGGTCTGTCGATTTTTTCCTTTATTGTAACGGATCGAAAGTTCCAGCACCGTTCATGCTGTCCCAGCCTTTGGTCTGCTCTAAGTAAGGAGAAGTTTCCAATAGTTGCTGATGCAGCCCAAAATAATAATATTGCGGGTACCATTTGAATGTCCAGTCCGGCTCTAAATCCGTACGATCCATGTCATCGCGCACTTGCACTTCAAAATAGTTGTCGTAGAGATAATCTAGATATTCTTCTTGCGTGCTCACGCCAGCTGGATATTCAGTTTCAGCGGCATCTCTGTCGATCACAGGGGCGCCGTCGTCTCCAGCACGCAAAGGATCGTCAGCACCGAAGTATTCTTCTCCACTTTCCTTCACGATAATTCTATAGCCAGTTCGACGCGTACCGTTCAATACTGGAATGCCCAGACGATCATTCATTCCCGTAGCATTGTCGAACAACATCCAGCGTCTTAGGTCATGAAAACGCTTACCTTCATAGGCAAATTCCACCTTCCGTTCATCTAGCACCGCTTTGAAAAGCTTATTGCGATCGCCAGCAACACCAGCCAAGCCAAAAGAACCATCTTTGTTTTCGATACCTGCCCGCTCCCTGATCTCTTTAATTCCTTCTAGGCCTTCGTTAAGCTTATTGACTCCTATCGCTGACTCGGCTAAATTTAATATCACTTCCGCGAAACGCAGCTCTATAAAGTCCGTGCCGCTCTCTTCAAAGTTATTGATTGCATTGTTGGCTGATAAGTTTGATGCTTTGCGGATATATATTCCACTGGCATTGGCACCTTGTGTTTCCGTAGGTGTATACGACACATCATTGCTGTTCCTCACCTTCCAGGAATAGGTCCAGACGGTATACTCCTCATCGCCACTGTACGGCCAAACCGCGCCATTGTAGGCGAAAGATTTGTAAAACCGCGGATCCCGATTTTTATAAAATTTATTTGCGTCGTAAGCATAAGCCGAGGAAGGATCATCGATTGCCTTTCCATCTTTCATGGGGAAAGATTCAACAATCTGACGCGTCGGCGATACAGAGCCAGCACCATTGATATTCCGTGGACGGATGGCCTGCTCCCAGCCACTGTTTTTCGTAAAGTTTCCTCCTTTGGCAACTTTATTGAAACCATATACTATAACGGCTTCGGGATTGTCGACTTCCTTTGACCATATATCTCCCCAAGCTTCTCCGTTTTCAAGACGACCTGTTTTATATAGGCCAAAACCGTTTTCCTCCAGTAAATTCTTGGCGGCTAAATTCGCATCGTATGCTAGCTGCCAACGCTGTACATCGTCATTCGGATTGAAAATGGGGCTCGCCCAGGTCAACAATACCCGCCCTTTGACTGCCGCTGCAGCACCGCTGGTAATACGCCCCCAATCTGCTCCACTCCATCTGCCGGGCAACAACTCCATGGCCATATCCAAATCTGCCAATATTTGCTCAACTGTTTCAGACGTAGAACTTCGAGGTACGGAGTTTTCTTCTATATTCTCAAAAGTCGGGTTTTGTGCTGTAAGTATCAATGGCACGCCGCCGTATAGCTTCATCAACTCATAATATTGCCAAGCGCGCCAGAAATACATCTGCCCCTTTAGCAAATTCTTGGGTTCTTCTGGCATATCGTACTTATCGACTTCAGTCAAGAACATATTGATCTGACGAAGACGCGTCCAGGTATTGTTCCCAACACTTGTTCCCATACGCTGACCGAAATACTTATTTACGTGGTTATTCCTATAGGAAATCTGCCCCCATTCCTTATTGAAATCCGTTTCGCCGGCAAGTTCGTCCGTAGTTTGCGCAAAGACATTATTATAGGATCCATTCTCCGAATTGTCATTAGTCGCAATAAAACCGGTTCCATTGTTCGCAGGCAGGAACAGTCCATAGACATAGTCTATATACGCTTGCCCCAATACAGGATCTTGGAAGACTTCCTCACTGACAGCACCTAAATCTTCTTTCTCTTGCAAAAACTTATCGCTACAGCCCGTGCCTAATAAAGCCAAGGCAAGGAGCATTTTTATATATATATTCTTCTTTTTCATTGTGTCGTCCATTTTCTGTTTACAAAGTCAGATTAAGACCAAACGAGAAGGTCTTGAGATTGGGATAACTATTCCAAGCACCCCCATAAGTGTCTCTATAACTATATGCTTGGTATAGTCCTAGTGGATTAATAGCTGAAAAGTACAGCCGTGCGTTTGACACTTTCAAGTTATCCAGAAAACGCGTTGGTAACGAATACCCTAAATTCAAACTGGTTACTTGCATACGGAACGGACTCACTTTCCAGAAGTTCGAACTCAAATCATACGTCTTTTCCCAATTCGGATTTGGCATCGCACCATTTGGATTCAGCTCTGGATCCCATATATCGTTCCAAATGATCGGGCGGTTATCATACACACGGGAAATGTCATTGTTCAGTTTCTTCCGTTCGGAACCGCCGATTTCAGCCCACCCACCAAATGAACCAGCAATCACCGTCTCAAACGAGAAGTTTTTGTAACCTGCCTTCAAAGTAATGCCGAAGCCATAGTTGTTCGCTTCCCTGTTGCTTAGCTTCACCCAGTCGTTTTCATCGATAATACCATCCGGCTCAGCAAAAGTTCCGTCAGCTTGTAATGGGCCGCGTACATCACGATAGTACAACATTCCTGGCTTCAGTTGATCCACCGAGGTCCCAAAGACAGAAGTGATATTATACTCACTGACATAGGCGTCAATTTCTTCCTGACTTTTGAACATCCCTAAGTAGTCATTCCCCCATTTGCCTACATCCGCAGAGGTTCCTTCGGAAGGTACCCACGGATAAGCTTGATCAGCAGCAGATTTGTCCATCGTAATAATTTTGGAGTCACCCCACGAAAAACGCGTGCTGATACCGTACCGAAAATCTTTACCTATGCGATCATCCCATCCTAAACTAATCTCGTATCCATAAGAATTGACTGCTGCATAGTTCTCCGGTGCAATAGATCCGCCCACCGTTATAGGCATATTTCCGATACGTTCGAGCAAGATATTAGTTCCTTTATTGAAATACCCATCTATTGTAGTGGATAAACGGCTGTTCAAGAAACGGGCTTCTATACCCAAATTATTCTTAAACTCGTCACTCCAGGTCGCATCTCGGTTAGGAGATCTTCCCATGGACATACCTGTGTTCGCATTTTCGTCGCCACCGAAAACCGGCCCTTTTCCAACTTGGTAGGAAAATCGTTGTCTCCAGGCCCAAGCTGGAAATTGATCATTCCCCATCAGCCCGGCAGAGTATCGGATCTTTAAGTAATCAATACCTTTTACTCTTTTGAAAAAGTCTTCCTTACTCACCACCCATCCAGCAGAAAGGGAATAAAATTTACCCCAATAGTTTTCGGGCGCAAACTTAGTGGACGCATCTGTACGAAATAAAAATTCTGCTAGATATTTCTCGCCATAGCGATAATTTACACGCCCGATATATCCTAATGAACCAGATTCGTTAGCAAAAGTACGGCCATCAATCTCTCCAAAAGCCGTACCGAACTGTCCGTTCGTTGTCTCTAATGGATCTGATTTCCATACGTCTTCCTGCTGCCCTTCTGCTTCGCCTCGTTCGACGGAGAACAAACCACTGAAGTTATGATTCCCTATTTGCTTTTCATAGGTTAAGAAAAAATTTATTTGTGTATTATTCCCACTTCTATTGGAATAGAACAAGCGATTACCATTACTTACCGTGATCGGTCTATCCAAGGTCGCCCCGTCGTAAATGTGGTTATGTTGCCCCCTCCCAATAAACTGGTATAAATCGTACTTAGTCCCAATCTGACTACCTACGGAATGTCGCGTATTACGTGAATAGGTCGCTCGTGCTTTCAGGCCCTCCAAAAACGGTGCTTCGTACTCCGCCGAAATGTTGACGGAGAAGAAGCGGGAATCCGTCTCTGCCAAGTTGCCTAAACGCTCAATTTCGAAAAAATGATACGCTGATAAATCGTTAGCCGTCCCAGGCAATTTCACCGGCATACCGTCGATGAATGCAGGTACGTACGGCGCTGCCAAAAGCAGATTTCTGTAATCGTCCTCAGGTCCTTCTCCAGATACTTTGTTAAATGTTTTATCCAACTGGTCCTCGTTACCCGAAACCTGCAACGCGACTTTAAAATTAGAAGAAACCTTCACATCGGTCCCCGCCCGGAAATTCCACTTGTTATAATCCAAAGTTCCCAAGTTACCGTTTTGTTTGCTGTAGGTAACACCGCCAAAGTAGGTCGCACGATCGCTTCCTCCACTTACGCTAAGCGCATGGCGGGTATTGTACGAAGCCTTCCAAGCATCGTCCAACCAATTGTAGTCTATCGTTTTAAAATGCTCCAATTCGTCTTCAGTAAAAATCCGGTTGGGATAGATACCATCACTCGGTTGAACATTGGCTCCATTTTTACCGTTCATGATATTAAAGTACTGGCCAAATTCGTATGCATTCATCATCTTGGTATGTGAAACGGCATCATTAATTGCATATGATCCATTATAGGAAATTTTAGGTTGTCCTTCTTTTCCTCGTTTGGTCGTCACCAACACAACGCCATTCGCACCACGCACACCATATACGGCGGCTGCACCGTCTTTCAAGATGGAAATACTTTCGATCTCCGAAGGGTCTAAATTGTTAAATAACGTCGATTCAGGCACATTTTGCTCATTCACCTGGATCATACCGTCAATCACATACAGCGGTTCTGTCGTCCCGGCGTCCTTTCCGAAAGGGATGGGCGTACGAACTTCTAATGTCGCCTTGGAGCCAGGCCTGGCCGTCCCTCCAGACACCCCTAAACCGGCGATACGTCCCGTAAGCGCTGCCCCGATATTAGTTGCAGGTAAATCCTGGATAGCTTCCATGTCCACTGTCTCCACTGCACCCGTCAAGTGGGCTTTTTTCTGTGTCCCGTATCCCACTACCACGACTTCATCCAACGCATCAACAGGTTCTAAAACCACAGATACGTTCGTTTGATTGTTTACGGGATACTCTTGGGTTTTATATCCCACGTAGCTAATCACCAATATCTCATCTCCTTGTGGCAGGTTTATTCTAAAAACACCATCTACATCTGTTTTTGTGCCTGTCGTTGTCCCTTTTATAGCGACGGTGGCTCCAATTACGGGATTTCCCTCCGGATCCAGCACCTTTCCTGTGACGTTCACAAAAAGTTCCGAATGTATTGCTGCGCGATGAAATGGCTCTGCCGCCATCGCCGCTTGCAAAGAAAATATAGCCAATAAAAGGCAAAGCAACCCGACTTCTCTTCTCAAAAGTTTTCTTCTCAAAAAAAATTGACTCTTCATGGTTATCTGATTCTCTGTAAAATAATATAGGTTTAACGCCAAATTTATAAATTGCTATGTGTATGTAAGTTTACTTCTAATTTGACACCTTATTTAGCTTCTGTTTTCGCTGCTTCCCGGCGCGCCTTCCACGCGTCCCCCTCTTTTTGTAGATCGTATCCCTTTTTAGATAGGTAGTTATTAATACGTCCTTTGTATTTACCAAAAATCTGATGTTTCCCCTTCGAATCCGGCGCGTCCATAGCCAGCTCACGTGCTTCTGTAAGCCAAAGTAATATCCAAGCTTTCTCTTCGCTCTTCAATGTCGGAATCATCTCCTGAAATGCGCGATAGGTTAGGGGCAATACGCCGTAAGTCATTCCATTCTTCACAGCTTCAATCTGCATAGGCGCAAGCACATCTTCCAATTTCTTAATAAATGCAGCATGCAGTACCCGCAGACTCGCATCCTCATCCGCTTCGTAAGTTGCACGTGTCTGGTCAAGCAACGCTTCCTGTCCGGCGAACTTCTCTTTGATTTTTTTAATCTCTGCCTCACGCGCTTCGTGATGCGCATTGATCGCCGCATATTGGTTTACGACGAGCGCCCGTGCTTGATAATAGGTTATGGAATCTAGGATCCCCAGTTCCGCAATAATTTTGTCGGATCGCTCGGTGATTACTTTCATATACTCATCTTGCTCGGTTTGCGCAAATCCGTTGCTAACCAACAAGGTCAACAACAAGCACATACACCAATTCATTTTTGTTTTCATGTCTCAAATTTATATCTGTTCCCTCTTTATTTTTATTAATAGCTACAACAACCAACACCCCAAAAAACAATGTACAAAACCCGTCTTTGGCGTTTACAACAAAGTCAAAAACGTACAATAAAATCAAAGTTCTTATAGCTGTATAAGCGAATAGCACACAGTATACAACACACTCAAAAACAACCTATTCTAACTCTACGACTTGCTATTATCTAACATTATTTTAATCGAATCTTCAAAGTAACGTAATATGCATTATCTGTTAGTGTCCAAATTTACCTACTTAGTATACAATATTATCATATCGATATATTTAAAAATTGCATTGACATCTATAAACTTTTTTTGAGAAAGAAAATTGTTTTTTTCTCGATAAATCCGTCTAAGGTACACTGATTAGGTGCTGAAGGACTTCAGGACTCTTGTAACAATCTTTTTTCATTATAGTATATTATCATCTATAACCGAATAAAAATATTATCTTCGAAAACTTAATCAGAAGGATACATTGTTTAAGGATTAATTTGTTTCATTTATGAAACCTTTATATCGAAAACTTCCTGCAGAGTTAGAAAGCTCATTTTCAGCCAGACATGACATCATGCCCAATTTTGGAAATGTATGGCATTATCACGCTGAACTAGAGTTACATTACACCATTCGCGGTGAGGGCATCCGTTTTATAGGGGATAATATCAGCCAATTTGCGCCAGACGAAATTATATTGGTCGGCGAAAAGTTATCACATGCATGGCGTTGCAAGGATGAATATTTTCAAAACAACGCCGATTACAATATTGAGGCTATCGTGTTGCAGTTTCTGCCTGATTGTCTGGGTAAGCAGCTGCTTCAGTTACCCGAATCCTACCTAATCCCAAAATTATTTGAAAAAGCCAAAAGCGGTTTGCTGATTAAAGGAGAAACAAAGCGCGTGGTTGCCCAATTGATGCACGATTGCGTCAAAGAGAGCGGTCTCGGAAAGGTAATCTGTCTATTGCAGATATTGAAAACGCTAGCGGAAAGTGACGAATGTGAAACCATCGTTAAAACGCAAACCACATTTCATCAGTCTAATGAAGCGGACAATATTCGTTTGAACAATATCTTCAACTACACACATACACATTACAAAAACGATATCACACTGGAGGAGGTTGCCAATATCGCAAACCTCAGTATCACGTCTTTCTGTCGGTACTTCAAAATGATGACCCGCAAGACGTATTACGACTTCCTAGTGGAAATCCGTATCAGCCATGCTTGCCGGCTGTTAGTTGAAAATAAGCTACCAACCGAGGTGATCTGCTTCGAATGTGGTTTTAACAATGTATCGAATTTCTATCGCCATTTCAAAAAGGTCATGGGGTTAACTCCGTTGGAGTATAAGAAGAGATATTTAAATAGGAATTAGTTTCCTTCTTCTTCTGAAAAATAGCCACAGAACAATATAAGGCCGTTTTACTCGCGTTATCGCCAAACAATATTAATCGCTTTTAGTTACGTATTGTACTATCCCCTCTTTAACACTAAATGTCGCCTTGGAAACTTTGCATTTGTACAAATTTGCCTTTGCACCTACCCATTATACAAAGATTCCCAGCGACGATTTATGAATTTGTGTTTATTTTGGTATTCATGAGCTCCCGTTGGTCGGTTTTTTGTTTCTTTTTTTGAGGTAAAAAAAGAAAAGACTACTTGACATCAATAGCATCAATATAAATATCCTTCGCATCGACAGACTTTACCCTAATACGGTAGGTACCTGCATTAATCATCGTTCCAGTATCGGTATCGATATAATTCCATTTACCTTCTCTTGTCGGTTCCAATTGTACCCGCTCCGCCGGCTTTAGTACCACGTCATCCATTGTAATCAACTCGATGGTGGCTTCTCTGGTCTCGTCCGAGGCGTTATGGTATTTCAACATGAGGGCATACACATCTGCCACCCCAACCTTAATTTCGAATTCTACCCAACCGTCATTTTCCGTATATTGTAAACGATCTTGTTTCTGGAAGTGAATTCCCATCATCCCCTGGAAAGTCTCCGCTTCGTTTGCCTTGTAGGTTACAGACTCCTTAAGGTCAAACGCTGGCTGCAGGCCACTCTGCTGCTGGAATACCACGAGCTCGGCTTTGGTGTTCCTCGGCAAGTGCCACTCTTCGCCACTTTTTAAAACTTTTCGGTATACCTGCAAATATTCTCCTTTGTTATTCATCACCGAGTCTCCCATAAACTCATATCCCTTTTGCTCCCCATTAGCGAGCAGATAGAAATTCGTTGGATGCCGGAACGTAAACGTCAAGTCCTCCTCCAGTTTGCTGATCTGGAAATAATCCGCACCATACAGAAAACCCGGCAACTGTTGGAAGGTCGCCTGCTGTACAGAATCATACACTTGCCCGATATCCATCCAACGTGCTATTTTTAGACTTTTTCCTGCTTTTATCTCCGCATTGAAGTGAGAAAATTTATTTACTTTTTTTACTTTGTTATCTACCGACGCAATCGCAATCGCCTGAATAATGGCCTGCCCGGCTGCTATATGTGGAAAACGAACTGTCAGCTGCCCACCTTGCACGGTTACCTCATAGACACGCTTTAGGGCTACGTCGTGGCCTGCTTCTTTCCAGATATCGATATTCTTCTCTTGTACAACGTCGTTGATTGCCACATCGAACATACGCATCGCCGTGGCATCCTTCAATCCGGCCCCACCCACCCAAGGCTCAGCGAAATAAAGCTCCACACGATATTTTCCGTCGGGCACATCAAAGCGATAGGCTAATTGATCCAAACCATAACGAAATGTTTGAAAGAGCGGCCAATCTGCCACACCCTTGATAGGATCAAACGTTCGCCGTTGACTGGCAAAAACAGAATAAATATCATAGTTGTCCGCCCAGGAGACAGAGCCCCAGCCAGTTGATTTCGTATACGGCTGGTCTGCCATCCAATGTTGACCGAATATATCCGTATATTCGGGTCCGCCACTGTTTACCCGATATAGATAATGGACATCTGCCTCTCCTTTCAATAAAGTTGATTCGGTATCGCGCATTTTTTCAAAATTCGGGCTTTGCGGTAAATTGAATAGGACAATGGTATCCCGAACAACTGTTTTCCCATTATTTCTTCCTTCTGCATACAGCACATTATACCGTATATTCACTCCGTTAAATTCAAAAGGTCTACCTAATCCCGGATGCTTTCTTACACCCAAAGAAATATTTTCCAGATCATTGAAAAGCTCTACCTCTTCACAATTAGAAAAGATACGGATAGCGTCTTTAATTCCGGATGTTAACCAGCGATTAGGCCATGTATGCGAAGCAATGTAGACCATCGGATCGCTTTTGTCGCTATAATGTGCCCGGTACATATAATACGCGTCCGTCGGTTCGCCCCACGGGGTCAGCAACCCCTTATAATTAACCGGGCCAATTTTATCCAGATCACGAAGACCCTCGCCTCCCTGAATACGTCCCGGATTATCATGGGAATTCCATAGCCATTGATAATGCCCGATAGCCTCCCCTTTTACGGAATCCGCTAACCGCAATTTCGTTTCTAGGATCTCGGTAAAACGCGCTTCGCTATACACCGGATGGTTAGGAAGATAAGGGGGTTCCGCATGCAATTCCAACGTTCTCCAAGCTCCGTATTCACCGACCAATAACTGACGTTTCAAATCTTCTCCGTAAGTATGATGGTCGCCGCCATACGTTCCTGTCCAGTTTTGCGGCACATCCCAATCCGTACCGCTTCCGCCATTACAGGTCGTCACTAAGCGTTGAATAGACGCTGTAGGATCTAAGGAACGGATGAGCTCTGTACACTCGCGGGCAAAGTCCTCGGGTAAAGTACTTTCGTTTTCCAGCCCCCACAGAAAAACGGAAGGGCTGTTTCGACGCTCTTTTACCCAATCACGTAGGAGATTTTTAAAATTAGTACGAAAATCTTCATTGTCAAACCAGATATGGGCAGCCATTTGCGTCCACAATAATATTCCATGCTCATCCCAAAACTGTTGATAGCGTAAATTATGCGGTTGGTGCGCATCTCGAAAAGAATTGAAGCCTAAGGCTTTCATATCGCGTACGCGCGCAGAGATTTCTTCCGCAGTAAAGGCGTGAGAACCTCCCAGCTTATGTTCATACTCAGCAATACCGTGAATAAAAACAGGTTTTCCATTGACAAGCAGTTGATTCGTCCCTACAGGTTTCAGTCCTTTAGGCCAGCGTATGGAGCGTATGCCATAAGGCGTTTCTAATCTATCCAATATCCGTCTCCCCTCTTGTACAATGGTTTCCATCGTATATAAATAGGGATGTTCGGTATCCCAAAGCGTCGGTTTGGCGATATGAATAGCCGACAACTTAAATTCGTTGGTACTAAGCGCAGCCATCTGCTGCACATCTTTACTACTATATACTTTTTTTCCCTTCGCATCGCGCACATTCGTCACAATGGTTAACTGACGCGCCTTAGCTGACGTATTATGAATCTCGATTGTCTGTTGTATATCAGCACCGCTTTCATCCGCCGTTTCATCGTTCCAATAGTGCACGCCAAAAGGTGCAATATTCACATCATTCTTGACAATAAGGCTAACGGGTCGGAAGATCCCCATGGGTTGTGACCCCTCTGAAAACCCTCGCTCCGAAGAACCTCCCCCATCTACCCACGGTAAATCCCGAATTTCAGCCGGATGGTCGGCACGCACCGCTAATAAATTGGTTTGTCCATCGCTATAAATGGCATCGGTTACATCCAAGGTAAATGTCGTGCGTCCTCCAGCGTGGTATCCCACCTGCTTTCCGTTCAACCATACCGTAGCATACGAACCTACCCCTTCAAAAAAAAGATAAAAACGCTTACCTTGAGGCTTCTGCAGCACCGTGAACTCTTTGCGGTACCACGCGTGGCCAAAGAGGTTTCCTCGAAGCAAGCGCCGATATCCACCGTAGCTATCCCAGTTATGTGGAACGTCTACCGTTTTCCAATCTCCTGTTTCTACAAATGATATTTGTTCAAAACCTTGAAACCGGGACGAGTCCTGTTCATCCATAATGGTGTGCCATCCTTCATCGAGCGAAACCGTGTGACGCGGCGATTGTGCAAAAATGGAAGTAATAAGAACAAAGAGTACGGCTATACCGGCAACGATTTTACGCATTATTTTAACAGGTTAAGTGCTGTATCGAACGTGTATGTCTTCTTCTTGCTCGTGGGCATCTCTACGACTTTTCCGTCATACCGAAGTTTAAGCAGTTTACCTTCATTCGAACGTACAGACAATTCTTTTAACTGATGATTTCCCCAAGTTAGATCAATTTCAAAATTCCCTCGTGCTTTGATACCACGCACGGTCCCTTCGGAAAGTTCCCGAGGCAGAGCCGGCAAGATATCTATAAATGACGTATGGCTCTGTACCAACATCTCCCCGATCCCTGCTGCTCCGCCAAAATTCCCATCTATCTGGAATGGTGGGTGGGCGTCGAATAAGTTTGGATAAGAGCCGCCTGCACTTCCTGCAGGTCGCAATAGCATTTTTATCATTTTATAGGTATGCTGTGCATCCTTTAGTCGCGCCCAAAAGTTTATCTTCCAGGCTAAGCTCCAGCCGGTGCCATCATCACCACGCATAATTAAGGACTGCTTCGCGGCTTCAACTAGTTCCGGTGTCTCGTCCATATTAATTTCGTTACCGGGATGTAAGCCCCATAGATGCGACACGTGTCTGTGTTTATTGTCCGGATCATCGATGTCTTCCAGCCATTCTTGCAACTGGCCATACTGACCAATTTGGTTTGGTGCAATCTGCGGGATCATCGTTTGTATGGAGTCCCGTAGCAGAGCATCTCTATTCACCAGTTTGGAAGACTCAGTGAAAACACGAAATAATGCCCGAACAATCTGATGATCCATGGTCGGTCCTTTTACTAATCCACCATTCTCGGGCGAATTGGATGGCGTGCTGACCAGCCAGCCCGTTTTTTCATCCTTCACCAAAAAGTCTTTAAAAAAAAGCGTTGCACCCTTAATGATATCATAATGCTCCGCAATAATTTTGGGATCCTGATTAAAGAGATACTGTTCCCAGAGATGGGTAACCAACCAAGCGCCTCCAGCAGGCCATATACCGTGATTGGAATTATTGATCGGTGCTGTGCCACGCCACACGTCGGTGTTGTGATGCAGTACCCAGCCACGCGCCCCATAATACGCACGAGCCGTCTCTTTGCCCGCCTCGCTCAGCTCCCGGATCATCTGGAACAGAGAGCCGTGCAGCTCGCTCAGGTTAAGCATTTCTGTCGGCCAATAATTCATCTCCAGATTGATATTGGTCGTATACTTACTTCCCCAGGACGGTTCTAACCAGGGATTCCATATTCCCTGCAGATTGGCAGGGTGTGTTCCCGCGCGGGCACTCGCGATCTGCAAATAGCGCCCAAACTGCACATACAACGCAACCAGATCAGGATCTTCAGCAGATTCAAATCGTCTCAAGCGTTCATCCGTCGGGATAGCGCGCTGCGCTTCCCCGCCCAGGTCGATACTGAACCGACTGAAAAGGTCACCATAATCACGCTCATGGGCCGTCAACAACTTCGAGAAGGATTTTTTCCGTATTTTTTGATGATGGGCCTCGGCAGGGGCAATATAATCCGGAGAAAGTGTTTTGTAATCTCCATAATTCGTTGCTGCCGTAAGGTACACGTCAGCCGCGTTGGCGCCTTGCACATACAACTGACCTTCTTTTTCCGTTATCGTTCCCCCGTCTAGTTTGACAGTTAAAAAGGACGTTCCTTCCAATGCTCCTCCCTTGACATTGACTGTCATGCCAAGTGTATGGTTGTCGACCTTCCACACACGATGTTTCTCGTGCTTGGTTTCCATCGCTAAGGCGAAAGAAACCTGACCCGGTTTATCCGCCGCTAGGCGAATGGCAATCATATTGTCTGGGTAACTCGCGAAATATGTTCTTGTAAACTGAATACCAGCTTGTTTGTATTTTACTTCCGCCGACCCGCGTTCCAGGTCTAGACTACGTTCATATTGTTGGGTATCTCCCTCAGGAAAACGAAACTTCAATATGCCAAACGGCTGATAGGAAGCTTGGAATACCCCTACCTTAGGCACGTTGGAATCTTGTATCCAGTACTTCCATTCGCCAACAATAGAGATAAACTTCCCGGCTACATTTTTCAAGCCAATAGGGATGCTAGTGTCTTTGTATCCAGAAATTCCACCTTTGCCTGCTAGGTTAATCACCTGCACAGCAATTACATTCGTTCCTTCCCGAAGAATTTCCTTCGGAACGGTATACAAACGCTTTGTCCCATCCCCCTCTTCATGGCCTATCAATTGGCCATTGACATAAGTATAATCATACTGCCGAACTCGATTTAGATCCAGCTCCCAGTCACTTTTTAGGTCGTCCGCCGTGAGCACGAAAGTCGTACGAAACCAAGCAGCTCCGTCAACTCCTTCCAAACCCACTTCTTCCCAGCCTTCGTATGAGGGCACGGGAATCGTCGACCAACCTGTATCATCGAAATCGTATGTATATGCGCCGTCTTCTTTCTTTCTCTCCGCTCCCATCCTCTCCAGCCACGGCTTATTGTCTTCCGATTCGCTCTTCAGACCCATGAACTCGTCCATCGCTAACTTTTCAGCTTCATCCTGCTTGCCCTGTTCTATCAAGAGCCGGAGCGTGTCTAGGTATCGGTGAGCACTCAGTTTATTATAATTCCGTGGCTCACCCGTCCAAAGTGTTTCTTCATTAAACTGCACTTCTTCTACCGTATCGCCACCGAATATCATGGCGCCCATCTTTCCATTGCCAATCGGCAAGGCTTCTTCCCATTCGCGAGCAGGTTCATCATACCAGAGCCTATTTTGCCCTTGCACGGTCACGATACCCATTATATAAAAAGAAAGAAAGAAAAACGTTAAGCGCATATTATTATTTCTTTTGTACGTCAATATTGTTGGTCAAAACAGCCGATGCCGTATTACCTATTACGGTCTGTTGCAGATTTTTAAAATTATTGCTGTGTATGAAGATATCTTTATTTTCGTCTCCGATAAGTTCCAGGAAGGTATTCGTGCCGGTACTTGGGAAATTCTGCTGTATATTCGCATCTGTTACCCCCTCAAAAACCAACATAGGGCGATCTGCCTTTGGTGTATAATTTTGGATTCCATTAATATGAAGTCCGCTTACATTTGTTGCTTTGATAAACGGTTCATCCGCCACATTTACCTGCACGTTGTTAAAGGAGATATTTTTTGCGTTGGCAACAGAAAATCCCGATTTCGACTGCATATTGATATTATTGAAACTTACATTTTCAACAGGCATCTCCTCCAGTCCAAGTATTAAGCCGACCCTGTTGGTCGTTCCAGCCATATCGCTGATATACACATTTTTAAACAAAGGCGTCCTTTCGCTGACCGGTTCCTCTTCCGTTTTTGCATATTGCATATTCAATACGATAGCTTGATCGCGAATATTTCGCATCACGATATTGCTGACCCGGATGTTTTCAACGACACCACCACGACCCCGCGCCGTTTTGAGGCGAATCCCGCGATCTGTACCGTCGAACACACAATTGGAAATGACAATATTCTTCACACCCCCTGACATCTCACTTCCAATGACTACACCGCCATGTCCGTTCAACATAGTACAATTGGTGATGGTATAATTTTCGGCCGGAATGTTGACTTTACGACCCGAACGATCTTTACCGGACTTGATGGTGATACAGTCATCCCCGACGGAAATATGGCAATTGGCGATATGCACATTGCTACAAGATTCGGGGTTAATGCCATCGGTATTTGGTGACTCGGGATTATAGATGGTCACGCCATCGACGGTAACGTTATCACAATACTGGGGATTCACTGTCCAAAAAGGAGAGTTTTGTATCTTGACATCTTTGATCTGAACATTCTCGCAACGCAAGAACTGTATAAAAGGCGGACGTAAAAAGCCGCGTTCAACCCATCCCGGCAAATCTGGCGCCAAGACGTCCTTGTTCAGCCGCTTAAATTCCTTTTGCCATTTTGTTTCTTCTCCTTCTTTTTGTTCACGGATGGTTACTTCGGAATATCCCCACCATTTTTTTCCATGCCCATCGATGAGCCCGCGACCTACAATCGCGATGTTTTCCAAATCGGTGCCGTAGATTAAAGGTGAAAAATTCGTTACTTCCGTTCCTTCCCAACGGGACTCTACCATTGGCAGGTAGTGATCAAAATCATCACTAAAATGCAGCTCCGCTCCCGCATCGATAAAAAGGGTGATGTTGCTTTTAAAGTGTATTGGACCGGTAATATATTTCCCTGCTGGAAAATAGACTGTTCCGCCACCTTTACTTGCCGCAGCGTCAATAGCTTTGGCAATCGCATCGGTATTCAATCCGGTACTATCATTGCTTCCACCATAGTCCAATACGTTGTAAAATTGTTGTGCTTGTACAGATATTCCCATTGCTGCCACAAACAGCCATAATACTATGATTCCTTTTTTCATTACTTTAAGTTAACTTTTAACGGTTTTAATTTTTTCGATTTAGCAACACGCTGACCATCCACATATACGGTTAATCCTTTTCCTTTTCCATATTGCTCACCACTTTCATCCCAATAGATATCGACTATCTTATCTTTATACGATACACCTTGCAGCGTAAAATAGGCCCATTGCCCTTGTGGAATGAGCGGTTTAAGCTCAAATCCGTTACGAAGCTGCGGCTTAAACCCGATAAGATCTTGGATCACGACATCGGCAAAGGTAGAGTGGTTGTAAAACTTACTACGAGGATGATCACCTTTCAACCAATAGCCGGTGCTTTCATCCTGATATTCACCGATATATGGCTTACCATCCATCACATGCGATGCGGCATACTGTTGCACGGCTTCATAAAAGTCGTCTTTCGTGATGGTGTTCCCGCGCTTGTAATCTGCTAGAAAGTTTGCCATCCCCCTTAAGGTTTGTGTGCTGGCGAACGGCCAGATAGCGCCATCCCACTCACAGCCATGTCCGGAACCTCGCGTACGGAAAGTCGGCTCTCTGCGCTCTGCCGTAGTAAGTCCCCAAGGTGCTTTAAAGCCCCCAGTATCGACAGCTTGTTTCCAAGCCTCGGCGTAGGAACGATGGTTAGGCACGATATGAAAGCTCCAAGGAATAAATCCAATGGCTTCCCGTGCAGGGTGTAATCCTTTGCCTTTTTCGAGACGTGTCTTAAAGAAGTTGTCTTGTTCATCCCAAAGCGAATCTACCAACAACGTTGCTAGCCGCTCCGCCTTTGTATCATAATTACGCCTCAAGCTATCGTTACCGACCATTTCTGCCACCGCGGATAGTGCTCGCGCATTGGCAACCATATAGCTATTGATGGTTGGTCGCATGTTTTCTTCTCTACGCCCACCGGACACGGACTCTTCCATACCATCCTTGACATCATGCTGCCAAAACAAACCATTTTCTAACTGCCGTTCTTCTTCCCACTTCAGATAATCCTTATCTAGATCGTTCAGACGACTTGTCAAATATTCTCGGTCATTATCCACCATGTAATAGGCCAACAATGCGTCGGGCAGCCAAGAGCTGAATTGGTGAAACCTAGGTCTGTTTTGCCCCTCGTCGGCATGATAGAGAAAAAAATCAACATACTCTTTCAAAAAATCGTTGTTCCGCAACCATCTCCCTTCATAGATATGATGCCCTAGAGCACAACTGATCGAATTATATTTCCCCGCATGCTTGACAGGCTCGATAAATTCTGTCACAATCGTCCCTTCGGGCGTTTCTTTGATGTGCTTCCGGTAAGACCACCACCGGAAATAATAAATTTCCTCTATCGCGCTGTCCGGACAGGCAAATAACGGGATGTTGTTTTTCATCCACGCTGCAGAGCTCTTGTTATCAATCTTGTTGATGACTGCTTCGTTATCCTGGCTGTTAAATTTATCGACATAGGCATCCAGCTTGATGTTTAGATCCTCCTGCGCCATCAGGGTCCCTGGTAAGAGGAACAGCAGCATACTTGCGAATTTATTTATCTTTATATTCATTGCTATTCTGTTACAATTTAGTTTCTTCGTAGTAGCCAAACAGATCGTCCATATCATCGCCTTGGTTGTCAACATCGGCGTTGTAGGCATGTTGAAGCTCATCGTCGGATACAAATCCTAAAATCAGCGCTTCTCCTTTCGGTATTTTGAGCTCGTTTTTCCCTTTCGGAAACGAATACGTATGGATATCCAACATGGGCATATATTGTATACGCAGCGCATTTCGAACCTTGGCTTCCGCCTGCCCGTAGTCATTAGCAGACGCGTCGATCTCCAATACAGGCTTGGGTGCAAATACTTTATCTGTATTATTAAAGTATCCTACCAATACTTTTACATTTTGGTCACTTTCAAATGCTAGTGTCGTTCCGTGCAACTTCTGTTCCTCGGAATTTATCATAACGGCTTTCATGCCCTCGAGTTCGTTCGCCAGATGGGTAACCACCAGTTCTTGATCCAAGTGCAGTTTCGCACCTTTCTTCAACGCTGTATACTGTACATCGGCTTTTACTTGAATTTCCTTTTCCCGAAGTAATTTACGTTCTTTTTTTGGTGTTCCTGCTGACGCAGCTATCGAATCTATCGCTTGCCGAAAATTCCGTAGTTCGGTTTCGAAAACAGGCAACATCTCTGTCCAGTGCTTAAAGGTTGCATCTACGCCCCGCATGGGTATTTTCCTTTGCTTTGTCTGCATGCTATTGGCATAGAGATACGTATCCGCTGTCAAATCTGTCAGTGCTCTATAAGCTTCTACACTTTTTTCTAAGTCCGGTAATGCTTTACGCAGAGATTCTACATCCTCCGTATACTTATATGCCAATAACTGGATAGCGGATTTTACTTTGAAGCTATAGTGCTCGGCAAGCGCTTGATGTATATAGACATCATTTATCAGACGCTGAAACTCCTCTTTATTCTTGTTCGCAGCCCGCTCAATCTCCTTTATTGCCTTTACTGCTTTATTTGCATGTGCTACAATCTCGTCCGCAACACGCATGGGCGTTTCACCGGTATGTTGCTCGCCTTTGAACTCCTTTTCCGCATAGTCAATGATCATCTCTCCTTCCGGTGCTTCTGATTCATAAAGCAAGGTAAAGAGTCCGTATCGATATGGGTTGATAAGTTGTGTCATCAACATGCCCAACGAAGAGGTTTGGCGATTACCATCTGTAATACCGAAACGACGAAGAATCTTCGGCGATATTTCTCCAACTTCGTCCAATGCGGTTAAGAGATTGGTTGCATCTTTCGCTGAAATGCCGTAATAGTCGCTCAATAAAGATGACCAATAGGCTTTTTCTTCCGATTCGGGGCGATCAGCTTTCCATGCATAGCGTGCCCAAGCTTTATACCACATCCAATCGCGTTCAACTTGTAACAAGCGCTTTTCCGTATTATCTGCCGTATACGGCCAATCCCAGTAAGAAGCTTGAGGATATAGATGCAGACCATTGGAAAAATGGATATCGTGCATTGATTTTACCGATTTCTGTATGAAATCAGGTGCCGCATATCTGAATGGCTCCAAGTTTGCTAAGATATGTACATTTTGTATATGTACCGTACCGATACTGCCTAATGTTTGATGAAGTTCCGCCCATTTCCCCCGTGTTTCGTATGTGGTAAGGGCTTCACCATTAAACTTCGCCATCGTGTACAAATTCTTATAGATTGGTAACGCCTCCTTCATTACGGCCGGCGCGTCGGTATCGTGCGCCCGCAAAATGATTGGTGGCTCCAGTTTACTATGTATAGCATTAAGACCGTCTTTGACACCGGGAATAATCGTTTTTGTGAACCAATTTATATCGTCCTGTCCGACGCCTTCCATCGCTTCCCCCAATGTAACGAGTAGCCCGACGTTCGGATATTTTTCGACAAATGCAGCGATGGATTTACGCGTATAATCTTCTATGAGCGGCGTAATGACCCGGTTTCTTTCCTGAGTCTTCAGACCATGTTTGTCTGCAAAGGGTTTTGGAAGCAGAATATTGTAAAACATCTGAATGACCCAGATCCCTCGTTTGTTCGCCTCTTCCGTTAAGAATCGATAGATTTCTTCATTCTTGGCGAACGTTTCGTCGTCCACTTCCACTGCGTAAGGGTAATCTTTCAATTTCACCAACGACGAAAAAGGATGTCCATTCCACAAATACAACGTATTGTAGCGGTTCTCCAACATCATATCGAGATACTGTATCCATCGTTCCTTGTCATAGAACCATGGAAACAAATCTTCGGTATAAGGATATTCGTATACATCACGTCCCGGTAGATATTTGGTTTTCTGCATACCTATAGCTGTTCCACGCAACACCATTTCCGGCCCGTCTATGAAAGAAATGGAAGTGCTTTCATAAAACTCATTTCTCTCTGCTTCTTCACATCCGTACAGCAGTCCTGTTTCATCTTTACCAACAACAATGAGCGGTGATTTTTTGTCTTTTCTATAGATAAGGAATGATTCTTTGCCTTTTTTTCCTTTTAAATTTTCTAACAACATTGCTGGAACAAACTTCTCCCAATGTTCTGTTTCGCCCAATATGCCCAACACAAGATCGTCTTTTTTCAATGTTGTTTCTGCAAAACGGAACACGGATGATTGTTGACCTGTAGCATTGACCATCTTATCAACGGCATACTGCAACCGCTGCTTGTTCGTTACGGCGTCCTCGGCATAGAGGATGCGGACAGGACCGGCAATTAGGTCTGCCAGACCTACCAGCCCACATAAATAAAATACTACAATATACCTAAAAAAAACTTTCATCTTTCTTCTTCTCTCTCTTGATCAATCCGTCTTCTTTAAACGGATATGTATTATAAAAAATCTAAACGCAGATACACGTCTATATCAGTTATTCAAAACAACAATTAATATCGGTATTTTTCCTCTGTATAATTATCTAATTATTACAGCATGTTATCATCCGAACCTTTCATAACATGGATGTTACAGAGAAAAGAAGCAAACATACTATAGTAAAAGCCATTCCTTTTCGGCCATATAATCATTTTATTTTTTGCAAATCCCTTTTTTATTTTTCAACTTTAGCATTCCATTAGGGGAAAAATTATTTTAATTATCTCAAAACTTATGTTAAAAAAACTCTTGTTTTTCGCTTTTATCGTATCGACAACCACACTTTTCGGACAAAATAAACGGATGCTGCCGTACGCCATCCAAGAAGGCACATTGAACGAGCAATTCAGCAATTTAAGTAATATGTCCAAGTCACAAGCAGGAGACTTTAAACTGATCCGTCGCACCAACCTGGAAATCGTACGAAAAAATGTATTGGACTCGATCTCCCGATACCAAAAAGAGATCGCGACACTAAAGGCAAATTCTTCTTCTTCGACGGGCACTATCAGTTCCCTACGGGATTCGGTTACCACATTGGATGCCGCATTACAAGCTGAACAACATAAAACGAATAGCATTTCTTTTCTCGGTATTGATTTCGCAAAAGGATCTTACCACACGATGGTTTGGAGCATTATTATCGTCTTCGTATTGGCATTTTTAATAACGTTAGCTTCTTTCAGAAAAGCGAAAGTAGATACGAACGAGCATAAGAAGACTTCAGAACAATTGCAAGATGAACTGCAAACATTGCGCAAGAAATCATTGGAAAAAGAGCAGCAGTTAAAACGCCAGCTGCTTGACGAACAAATGAAGCGGAATTCATAAGACACAATTTTAATAGATATTGCTTCTTTCTATCCGAGGCTACCTTTAAACCGGTAGCCTTTTTTTTTACTCCGTCTGTAAGAGGAACCTATAACAGTATAGTAATATGTTATTAATATTTGGGTAACGTGTCATTGCTAGTATTGCAGCGTCTAAAACATCAACATGCAGAGCGACACTATTACATTCACTTTTTTAATTCAATCATTTATCTTTCGTTTCGCTACGATTTTTTACTATTTATTTACGTTTTGTTTGCGCTTATGATTTTTAATATTTAATATTGTATTGGCAACCGATATTATTTAGATTATATATTGAAATACAATAAACAAACCGCTCTAAAAAATTACCGAAAACAAATTATTAAGGAAGAAAACAGATACATAACCAATAAAATAAAGAACTTTCATAAAGCTTCGTTTAAAAAACATAATAAACAACTACACAAGAACCAACATATAATCTTAGTCTAAAGAAATTATTAAAACAACAACTATGATGAGAACTTTACTCTACCAAAGAGCAGACCGGCCTCATGGAACTTCAAAAAGAAATTGTATGCTCCGGTTGTCTGCGTTCTTATTGCTCGCCCCATTGGCTTCCGCAGCGGCGAATAATATTGAACGAACGCACATCAGCTACCAAAATCAAGAACAAGTGACGTTGCAAGGAAAGGTACTAGATGCCACCAATAACGAACCTGTTTCATCAGTCACAATTACCAGTCAGGGTAGAACGCTGGGTACAACCGATGCTTCTGGAAATTTTTCCATTAGGGTTACTCAAGGAAACGAAGTAACTTTTTCTAGTATCGGCTACACATCCCATACACAACGTGTCACGGTTGGAGGAGAAATTACAGTCCGTTTAACATCCGCCATGCAGGAAGTGGAGGAGGTTGTGGTGACAGCATTGGGAATCAAAAGAGAGCAAAAAGCCTTGGGGTATTCAGTCAGTACCGTTTCAGGAGAACAGCTTACTGAAGCTATGTCCAACAACTGGTCTGATGCATTAGTCGGTAAAGTGGCTGGCTTGAACATTACCAAATCAAATGGTGGTCCATTAGGGTCAAACGAAATTATACTACGTGGTGAAACTTCTTTATCTGGTGACAACAGCGCACTTATAGTCATTGATGGCATTGTTATGGAAGCCGGCAAGCGAATGTCTACAACAGGCCATTCGAACTATTTAGGTGACGACTCCCCAGTAGATTTTGGAACATCGCTAGCTGATATCAATCCCGACGATATTGAATCCATTACAGTCCTAAAAGGTCCTGCAGCATCCGCACTATATGGGTACCGCGGACAAAATGGCGCGTTGATCATTACCACGAAACAAGGTCAAGGTGAAGGTTTCAGCGTATCGATTAATTCTAATTCCGCCATCGGAACGATCAACCGCTGGCCAGACTATCAATATGAATACGGACAAGGGGACATCGGGCAGGATCTTTATTATTCTTACGGGCAGACGGAGGACGGATCGTCTACTTATAGCAGCTCATCCGCTTGGGGACCCAAATTTGACGGGCAGATGTACTATCAATATCATCCGGATTACTATAGAACCGCCCCACCGGAACGCACACTGTGGCAACCCTATAAAAATAACCGGAAAGACCTCTTTCAAGCAGATTTTACAACAACTAATAATATCAGTGTATCTGGATCGACAGAGAAAACGTCAGCACGTTTTTCCTACACGAACGTACACAATTCGTGGATTATCCCTAACATGGGCTACAACAGACACTCCATTGCAGGGAACTTAACCAATCAATTAACAGATAAATTTTCCCTATCAACCAAGCTGAACTTTAACAACAGAGGTTCTGACAACTTACCGAATGCGGGGTATAATAACCAAAGTTATATGTACTTCGTCCGTGGGATAACGCCTAGTATGGACGCCGCATGGTTTGAAGACAACTGGAGGCCTAATCGATACGGCATCGAACAGACCACACCTTTCTCCAATCTTTTGGATAACCCGAGAACAATGTCTTATGATATGATAAATTCGCAACGAAAAAATCATCTGATCGGAAACTTACAGGCGGACTATAAATTCAATGATGAATTTAACTTGATGGTTCGAGGAGGGATCGATTTCTCGTACGACCAACGAAAACAATCCAGACCATTCGACACCTATAAATATGCTCGAGGATACTACAGAGAACAAGGTATATATAGTGAAGAGATCAATGCTGAGTTTTTATTGACATATAACAATAACAGGCATCAAGACATCAAATTTGGTGTAAATTTTGGAGGATCTATCCTCAGAAACTCCTACGACAGAGAAGATGGACAAACCCGCATATTGAGCACGCCAAACGAATATAATTTTGCAAATTCTGCCGTCACCGTTACCTACAATCCATATGAAGCACAGTATGCTGTACATAGTTTATACTCATTAGCCAATGTCAGCTACAAAGACCTGCTTTTTGTAGATGGAACATTGCGTATGGACTGGGCCAGTACCTTAGCTTCTCCGACAAGAGGAAACGTTAAACCTTTTTATTACCCTGCGATAAACGCCAGCTTCGTACTTTCCGATGCATTTGAACTACCTCAATCAATCAGTCTATGGAAACTTCGCGCAAGCGCGGCAGGAGTAGGTGGCGGAGGTACCAGACCCTATCTAAACAGCTATACTTACCCCCGTGAAACTGATTTTCCAGGCGGAGCACGTAATCCTACCGCAATCCCTGACGAGAACCTGAAATTTGAACGAAAACTCTCATACGAGCTCGGTACAGAATTCAGGATGTTCCGAAATCGGGTCAAGTTTGATGCAACAGTTTATAAAGCATTTAATGTAGATCAGATTTTAGAAACACCGATAGATCCTTCTTCAGGCTATCGTACTCAGATTATCAATGGCGGTAGAGTAAGCAACAGAGGGCTTGAGATCGAGGTGGACGGAGAGATCCTTCGCAGAGAAAACTTTGATTGGTCTATTTTCGGAAACTACACCACCTTCGATACAAAAATCGAGGAACTACCTATTTTAGACGAAGAAAAACCGCTTGTACTTTCTACTATTTATGGTAGTAGAGGTACTGTCGAAGCGCGTTTAGGAGGCCGTTTTGGCGATATGTACGGTTTAGGATATTTAAGAGCTCCTGATGGACAGATCATCTACAGCAATGGACTCCCGGTCTTCACTGAGGATCTCATTTATATTGGGAATCCCAATGCCACGCAGAAATTTGGTATAGGAACCCGCTTTCGTTATAAAGATTTCCGCCTGAACATCCTATTCGATGGTCAATTTGGAGGAGTAGGCTATTCGTTGACGCACGCTGTGCTCATGGAAGAAGGAAAATTAAAGAAAAGTATCCCAGGGAGATACAATGGTATTATAGGCGATGGTGTAGTGGTCAATCCAGATGGCTCCTTTAGCGCTAATACGGAAGTCGCCCCTGCCGGGGATTATTACCGCAGACATTTTAACAGAGACAATATCGAATCCAATACGTTTTCTACTGATTTTATTAAATTGAGGGAGGTACGCCTAGATTATACACTTCCACAGGATTTATTGAAGCGCTTTAAGGCAAGTAGAATCAACATTGGTTTATACGGTCGTGATTTGTTCATGTTTACCAAATGGCCGGCTTTTGATCCCGAATTTGGGTCATTAAACGCAAGCGGTGTTGAGAAAGGTGCTGAAATCGCCCAATTCCCGTCAACCCGTAATTTTGGTATAAACTTATCTCTAGCATTCTAATGAATATGGTTATGAAGACAAAATTGAAATCTATTATATTATCAACAGTTACCATTGTTTCTTTGGGCAGCTGTACTAAGGATTTTGTGAAGATAAATACAAATCCCAATGAAAGTGCAACCGTAGCCCCACAGGCTTTACTCGGATCATCTCTGTATAGAACAATATCCGCCAATATCAATCGAAACTTGCGTGTAAACAATGAGTTGATGCAGGTCACGGTTACCACAAACAATAACTTGGAGTTCCACCGTTACGTCGTCCGAGCGACCGAAACAGAATATATGTGGCGATCATGGTATCTCGAACTTACTAATATCCGGGACATGTATAAAACAGCCGGCGAAGGTCAGCAGCCGGGATTTCAAGTATATCAAGGCATTTCGAGAGTACTCGACGTTTGGGTGAGTTCCTTATTGACCGACATGTATGGGGATGTGCCCTATTTCGAAAGTAATCTCGGTTATCAAGAATTAAACACAACGCCTGTGTACGACCATCAGGTTGACATCTATAGAGATCTATTTTTAAAATTGGAACAAGCAAACGAATTGCTTGATGTAGAAACAGAAGATGAAATTCCAGCTGCCAATGCGGACATGGATCCTATTTTTAAATCTGATGCGCTTAAATGGCGTAAATTTGCAAACTCACTTTATCTGAGACTTCTTCTCCGCGTATCCCATAAAACGGAACTGGATGCCATTGCCAAAATCAAGCAGATTATAGAGACTAAATCCAGTCAATATCCAATTATGGAAAGCCATGATGACTCCGCCATTTTATATTTCACTAATCAACAGCCGTATCTCAACCCGTACCTAAATGCGAGACCTATCGATTTCAATGGGAACAAGGGGTACTCAGAGTTCTTTATCAACAACATGCAAGAGCTGGGTGACCCGCGTCTTGACACTTGGGCAACCGAAGCTACATTAGGCGTATATGCCGGTATGCAATCAGGATATCCCCGTGGAACAACACCAGAGGCTCAGTCTACGCTAAACCCAGGACTCATGTCGGACGCACGCCTCGGTAATATTATGAATTTCGCTGAACTGCAGCTTATACTCGCAGAATGCGCAATACGCGGATATATCAGCCAAGACGCGCAAGATTTATACTACAATGGAGTTAAATCCTCTATAGAAATGTGGGGAAAAGAGGTGCCAGAAGAATATTTCGAGAACACAAAAGTAGGATTTCTATCGACAGATTCTGACGAAGACCGACTGAAAAAAATCCACTTACAAAAATATTTTGCTATGCTGTTTACAGATTTCCAACAATGGTATGAATACCGTAGAACGAAATTCTTAGATCTTTATCCAGGACCAGGAATGGAAAATGATGGTAAAATGCCTATTCGATTAAGTTATCCGTTGATTACGCAATCAATCAACAAAATCAACTACGATGAAGCTTCTGCACGTATAGGTGGAAATACGATTAATGGCAGAATGTGGTGGCAACCTGAAAACTAAACTTTTTTATCATGAAAATACATACAGTTAAAACATTACTATATACCGGGATTTCTTCTCTTCTGCTACTTTCAGGCTGTATAAAGGAGGACACCAATTATTCTCTCGGAAAAAACAACGAGGAAATATCTCTATATGTCGTCCGCAATCATTTTAAGGAAAGCGAAGTCATTCTAGACTCAGAGACATTGGATCATGCAAAATATACAAAAGCACTCGTAGTATCCAACCATGAAGGCAACAATTTTCCGTCTAGCTATATTGCGGTACAAAACACTTGGAGAAACCAGGTAAGAGGAATATTGGTGGAAGTAGATGATGTATCCAAATACAAGCTCGGTGATTCTGTTCAAATCAATGTGGAAGGATTGAAACTTTCGCGGAAAAACAGCTCACTAGTTCTAAACGGATTAAATGCCAACAACATATCTACTATCAATAGGGATAATCCTGTGCAACCAAGAGCTATTTCCATAGGCGCGCTGAACAGAAGGTTTGAAGATTACGAGTCAACCTATGTCGAAATCACTGCCGATCTACAAAACGAGCCAGTTCCCGGTACACCTATCAAAGGGAACAAGCCGCTCATCGATAATGAGCAAAATATCGTGAACTTATTCACCTCTGAGCAGGCCACATTTGCCGAAGAATCCGTTGCACCTAGCGCAACGTTCAGAGGAATTGCCTACAAAGAGAATGACAATATTCAGCTCCGATTGTTAACATATGAGGGTATGGCCTATCCAAGTGGAAAGATATATCCAAATTGGCCGGAAACCTTTGAAAGTCCAGACAGGCCGAAAGGCAGCTACAACATGCCGGAGATTAATAATAACGTTATATTCCATACCGGGGAGTGGCATCTATATCAGGCAATTTATGGAGAAACACCAGGCCGTGACCGTATTGTGTCCGGCAAATATGCTATCCGGATGCAACAGAATCGCTCTGACGACGAATATCTTCAAATGAACTTTGACGTACCGGAAGGAGCCTCTAAAGTGACATTTTTCTACGGCTCTTACTGGAACGATAGATCTTCTACCTTCCAACTGGAATACTCACAAGATGGAGGAAGTACATGGACTCGTGTAGGCGAACCTATTTCTGACGCCCATACGACCACGCAAAGCATGGATAGCAAGCAAGCCATTTTCTTGATGAATATTGAAGGCCCTGTCCGCTTTCGCGTTAACAAACTGGGGTTAGGTAGTAGTAATGCTACCGTTAGCAATGGCCGTTTAGGTATAGACGATATTTCTATATTCAAAAGCTATTAATTAATAAATAGTTCATGTTAATACTACAATGATGAAATACTACAAATTATTCTCTTTGTTATCTTTGTTTATCGTCTTGGTTATGGGAGCGTGTAAAGATGACATTGCACAAGGAATCGAAGATAAAATAATAACGGAAATTAAGGTTACCCACATCAACATCCCATTAGTATACAATATTTCCATGACCCAGCCCGAAGATATCCGCATCAAAGGCAGGAAGTTTGAAGAAGAAGACATCATCTCCTTTGTACCGAAAAGCGGACAAGGAGAGACCATCGAGCTTAGTATATCCAACATCGATGAAGATGAGATTGTGTTAGCTTATTCCGACCTATTAAAAGATGGAGACTACGAGGTTCGTATACGCCGCGGTGAACTCAATCAGCTTTTAGGTAAAACCAATGTCAACCATGTATTTAACACCGACATCCCCGATAAGGAGGGTATGACTATCAAGGGGACAGTGTTCAGTGCTGGTAATGGTGTTGCCAATGTGGTCGTATCAGACGGTATAGAAGTGGCTAAAACGGATGAAAATGGTGTATACTATTTGTCTTCTCAGAAGAAAAACGGTCAAGTCTTTATTTCTGTTCCTTCCAATTATGAAGTAGCCGTCCAGAATGGCATACCGCAGTTTTTCAAAAACCTCAGCGGAATTACTTCGGATGCTGAGATAAAAGACTTTGAACTTTCAGCTGTTAACAACGAAAATAACGCGGTTGCTTTTCTTGCGGACATCCATCTTGCCAACCGAAACAATGATATAGCCCAATTCCAAGATGGTTTTATTAAGGATATCAATAAAACGTATGAATATTATAAAAATCAAGATAAGAAGTTCTATGGCTTAACATTAGGTGACCAATCGTGGGACGCCTATTGGTATGCAAACAACTTTAAATTGGCAGAATATCTGAACTTAGTAAAAGAATTAGATTTCCCGGTCTATAATGTTATAGGAAACCACGATTACGATCCCTACGTCAGCCTCAATGACTGGCTAGCAGCAGCACCTTATCGTAACCTTATGGGACCAACATATTACTCCGTCAATATAGGAAAGGTACACTACGTTATCTTGGACAATGTTGTGTATAAAAATACCGGCGGTATCCCTGGAACTATCGGGGCAAGAGACTATGATGGCGTTCTTGATCAAGCACAGATCGACTGGCTGAAAAAAGATTTAGCCCAGATTACTGACAAGAGCACCCCAGTAGTAGTGGCAATGCATGTTCCATTATACTCGAGCCCCGATGCAAATGGAAATTACAACAATTACATGCAAAACTCTCCAGAGCTTGTTAGTGTACTTTCTGGGTTTAGCAACGTAAAAGTATTGACAGGGCATTCCCACATTAACTACCGTATCACGCCAACCGGCTCTAACGTTTCGGAACACAATATCGGTGCGGTAAGCGCAACTTGGTGGTGGACCGGAAGAGACGGTTACGCCGGCAACCATATATGTAAAGACGGCAGTCCAGGAGGATATGCCGTATGGACAAACGAGGGACGTAACCAGCAATGGCACTACAAAAGCATTGGTTATGAAAAAGATTATCAATTTAGGTCGTATGATTTAAATACCGTACATATTACAGCAGCTGCACATACACCTAATGCAAATGCCACATTTAAAGAAAAAGTTCCTGGAATAGCTGGAGAATATGCCACCAAAAGAGATGACAATCAGGTGTTAGTAAACGTTTGGGGATACCAAGACAATTGGAAGATTACAGTAAAGGAAAACGGAAATATATTGCCTTATACACGTGTTCGTAAAAAAGATCCGTTGCATATTATTTCCTATGACCTACAGCGTGTCAATGTCAATGCCGATCCGACAAGCGCGTTCTCTACCACAAATACGGCACATTTATTCTTAGTCAAAGCATCAAGTGCAACTTCTACGCTAGAAATTAGCGTAGAAGATGAGTTCGGCAACGTCTACACCGAAACAATGGAACGACCTAAAACATTTAACTATACCATGCGCTAAGGGTGCAAAAAGACTACCCTTATCCCTTTGGAAGAGGCTGTCCATCAAACATGTGAGACAGCCTCTTTTTTTTGTCCCTATTCAAACATATAGATCAATAACATCACATTTTAATAACCTCTGTTTAACATTAATTTAACACATCATCCTTAGTATTGCAGCGTTCAAATATCCATTTTCTATCATGATGTTGTTACATTCATTTTTTTATCCTCTCCTACGTCTTTCGTTTTGCTACGGTTTTATTATATATATTTACGTTTTATTTGCTCCGGCAACTTTTTATTTTTAATATTGTCTTAACAGCTATCTATTTTTTATACTAAATGTTGATACATTAAACGACTTATAATAAACAATTGCTAAAACAAACTATTAAATAGCATGTTCAATTAGAAAGGCGCGAACCTTTCATCAGGTTTCGTTTCCGAAAACAGCAATAAACCGAGTTGGACAGATATTTAATAGACTGATCAAGCTAAATCACTAAAAAAGAATATGATGAGAACTTTACTCTACGGAAGAGCAAAATGCTTCCATATGATTTCGAGGAGAAATTGTATGTTACAGTTAACTGCATTCTTATTATTCACTCCCTTCGGGCCGGCGGAGGCAAATAATACTACACGAACGCATATTAGCCAACAAAATCAAGAACAAGTGACTGTACAAGGAACAGTTCGTGATCAAGAAACTGGTTCACCGCTATCTGGCGTGACCATCTCTAGCCAGGGAAGGTCGTTAGGCGCGACTAACGAGTCGGGTGCTTTCTCTATCCAAGTAAACCGGGGGGCAAATGTTACATTCGCTTTAATCGGGTATAATTCCCACTCCGAACAGATCAATAATGGCGGGGCGCGTACGATACAGTTGACCACCAGTTCGCGAGAAGTGGAGGAAGTTGTTGTAACGGCATTGGGCATTGAAAGAGAGGCCAAAGGGTTAGGTTACGCAGTATCAACCGTTAAAGGCGATGAATTAACAAATGCTGTCAGCAATAATTGGAGCGATGGATTGAAAGGAAAGGTTGCAGGGTTGAATTTGACACAAGCCAGCTCAGGTCCGATAAACTCCACACGTATCAATTTAAGAGGCGATCGTTCCTTGTCGGGAAATAACGAGGCTTTGATTGTTATTGATGGTATCCCGATGGTCAACGGTCAACTCAGTTCAGGTGTTAACGACGCCTACGGTGTAGGTGGAGCTGACGTCCCTGTAGATTTCGGAAATGGATTAAGTGATCTGAATCCCGACGATATCGAATCTATCACTGTATTGAAGGGTGCCGCAGCAACAGCCCTTTATGGAAGTAGGGCTGGAAATGGCGCATTGATTGTAACAACTAAATCAGGTACCACAAGAAAAGGACTAGGCATCAGCGTTAACTCCAACACCAGTTTCAACGATGTCTTGCGCTGGCCGGAGTACCAATATGAATATGGACAAGGCACTAATCAGCGAAATGCCGACGGCGAATTATTCTATTCCTATCAACCATCGGACGACGGCCCCAATACCGGTAGCACCTCGAGTGCATTCGGACCAAAGTTTAATGGACAGTCTTACTTTCAATATGACCCGACCACCGGTGAACAATCTACTGATCGGCTTCCTTGGGTTCCATACAAGGACAATATTAAAGGCTTCTGGAGAACAGGATTCACCGCCATGAACAGTGTTGCCATTGAAGCCGGAACAGATAAATACACAGGACGGTTTTCTTTGGGACACACCAAAAACGAATGGATCATGCCAAATACCGGCTTTGAACGTGTTGTCGCCGCTGTTAATAACAGATTTGAGGTGACAGATAAACTGTCAGTTTCTTCCAGAATCTCCTACACAAATAAATTCAGCGATAATTTACCGGCGACAGGCTATAATAACCAGTCGATTGCTTATTTCATGATATTCCAGAACCCTAATATTGACCTCGACGTTTACAGGCCAAAATGGCAACCCGGCATGGAACAGATACAACAAATACATCCCTTTAGCTCCTTCATTGATAACCCTTTTATTATTGCCTACGATATGACCAACGGCTTAAAAAGCCACAATATGGATGGTAATGTTCAATTGAATTATAAATTCAACGAAAAATGGGACGCCATGATACGTAGCGGACTCAACTACCGTCAGGACTTTCGGGATATGAAGCGTCCGTGGAGTACTGCACAGTTTGCAAAAGGTTATTATAAAGAGCAGGATGCTATGTGGATGGAACTCAATACTGATTTCTTGGTAAACTATCGTGAACAATTGACGGACAGGATATCGATGACACTTGGCGCTGGTGGTAACATACGAAAAGAAGAAGCAAAGTCTACCAGCACATCAGCAACTGGTCTGATTAGCCCCGGCATCTTTAAACTATCTAATGCGCAAAACAATTTATACGTACAGCCTTTTCAGATGCAAAAACAGGTAAATGGGCTTTACGGTTTAGCTAACTTCTCGTTCGACGACAAGATATTTGTAGATCTAACCGCACGAAACGATTGGTCCTCCACATTACCGAAAGGCAATAATTCGTATTTTTATCCATCCATCAGTACCAGTTTCGTGTTATCGGACATCTTTAGTTTGCCACAAGCTGTATCCTTCGCCAAACTGAGGGTATCTTTTGCACAGGTAGGAAGCGATACGGAAGCCTATCGTTTAGCCAAGGTATTTGGTCAGAGCATCTTCCCCGGTTCTGTAACCGCTCCGGGCACGAGAAATAATCCTGATTTGAAACCGGAAATCTCCAATTCATTTGAATCAGGAATTAATTTCTCCTTGTTTAATAATCGCTTAACTGCGGATGTCAACTATTATCACAATACAACTATCAACCAAGTATTGGAAGTACCTGTCGATATCACAACGGGATACAGCTATGCTTTTATCAATGGTGGGAAAATCCAGAATAATGGATTAGAAATCATGCTAACCGGTCGTCCCGTAAGAGGAGACTTCAGTTGGACACCGACAATCACGTGGGCAAAAAACAATAATAAGATATTGGAATTAAGCGATGAAATCGAAGGGCAGCAACAAATTATTATGACGAGCGGTACAGCATCTATCATTGCTGTAGAAGGAGGCGGCACGGGTGACATATGGGGTGCTGGTTTGGTCAGAAACGAAGAGGGCCAGGTAATCTTCGATGCGAGTTCGGGACATTCGTTGAGATCACCCGTAAAATACATAGGCAATGCCTATCCAGCTTGGCGCGGAGGATTCCACAACGAGTTTCGTTATAAAAACTTTATGCTCAGCGCCCTAATTGATGGTCAGTACGGAGGAATCGTATATTCACAAACACATCACAAAATGTCCGAACAAGGAAAATTGAAACACACCTTAAAAGGCCGCGATGAAGGCTATATTATCGGCGATGGTGTGGTGCAAAATGCAGACGGAAGCTACTCACCGAATACGAAACAAGTCGCGGTAAACTCATTCTATTCAGACTATTACCGTCGGGCAAATATAGAGACCAACAGTCTAGATGCTTCTTACTTGAAACTTAGAGAATTACGTTTCGAATATACATTTCCTGCTGCGTTTGCAGAAAGAATACGTCTGTCCGGTTTATCCGTTGCTTTGTATGGGCGTGAACTTCTGATGATTTCGAAGTTTCCTATATTCGATCCCGAAACGGCATCCTTAAATGGTGCAACTATTATGCCGGGCGTCGAAATGGGACAACTTCCGACTCCACGCACATTTGGTTTCAACTTAAACCTAACGCTATAAGATTACACCGCTTGTAAAACAGTATACATTATCAAAAATTTATTGTGATGAAAAACATTATTAAAACATATATACTTCCCGTCTTGCTTGGAACGTCTCTTACCGTAGTCTCCTGCAATCATTTTGAGGATATGAATATCGACCCCAACAACGTCGAAACGATAGCGCCAGGAAGTTTAATGGCTCCCCTACTTTACGATATGGGCACGTTCAGTAGCAATCGAAACTACGATTTTACCTGGCAGCTTATGCAGGTTGGTCTCCCCTACCCAGCAACTGCTTTGGGCGTGCATCGCTATGACATAACACCGACAGCGGGAAACGGAACATGGAATAAGGGCTATACTTGGCTTAGATCCATTCGGGAAATGGAACTAGCAGCAACGGATTCTGCCAGCTATATCTACCAAGCCGTTACCAAAACACTAAGAGCATACACAGCCGGCATGTTGACTGACGCATTCGGAGACATTCCTTTTACTGAAGCTATGAAGTACGACGAAGGTATTACTACACCCGTATTTGATGAACAGCAAGATATATATAATGCGCTGATAAGTGGTCTCGAAGAAGCTAACGAAATATATACTGAAACGGATACCAGCCGGATGGAAGGGAATGATATCCTCTACGGAACGAGTACAAAAAAATGGCAAAAGTTTAATAACTCTCTATTGATGCGTATGTTGTTGCGGACAAGCAAGAGGGCAGAAATGGACGCCTATAACCGACTGAGGGAAATCATCGAAGATCCGGAGAAATATCCTGTTTTCACAAATAATTCAGAAGCCGCTATATTGAAAATCAATGGCCTAAGCCCCTTTGAATATGCGTGGAACAGGCACCAAGATTATACCCTCAACGAAGTAAAAGCGGAATTCTTCGTGGACATGCTAAACGCGTACGGGGATCCGAGAAGACCGTTTTTTATGAGTAAGGCCACGGCTACAGACGGGACAGATCTCGGTTATAAAGGTATTCCAGCCGCACACGCCCCTACGGCTACTTTCCCTTTTACACCTAGCATTCCCAACTCTGACCTTATGGTACCCCGATCTCCCGGAACGGTCATCCATGAAATTATCATGTCGTATGCCGAAGTGGAATTTATAAAAAGCGAGGTATATCTACATTTCGGCGATTTAGATAAGGCGGAAGAAGCGTATAAGAAAGGAACCATAGCAGGTATTACCCAATGGGTGGGCATATCTTCGCCGGGCGACGCATACTTCGAGAATCCGTTAACTGCCTTTAATGGCACGTTGGAACGAATTATGAACCAAAAATACCTGGCATTGTACATGTGCGACTACCAGCAGTGGTTTGAATATCGGAGAACCGGCTTTCCTGTACTTCCAAAAACAGAGCATATGCTCCTCGACGGTGTAATACCCAAACGGTTTATGTATCATGATAGACTGCCAATAACCAATCCGGAGAACTACCGAATCGCAGTTGATAAATTGGAGCATGGAGATTCTCCATTATCTAAGGTCTGGTGGGAAAAATAAACATAAAAATAAAAATGAATAGAAGAAGTTTCTTAAAATCATCCGGACTACTTATTGGTGGACTTTATCTTTCGGGTAAAGCCTTCGCCGTTATATCGCCACAAGACAGAGGAAAGCTTATCAAAGGACGCATAAGAGCCCACCGAAGAAATATCGCTCATGCTGTCGTATCTGACGGATACAATGTGGCAGTGAGCGACAGAAGGGGAAGATATACGTTACAGCTACACAACAACGCTAAACATATTTTCTTATCGAATCCATCTGGTTATAACGTAAAAAGCGTAAATGGTTTCGCGGCTATCTATCGATTATCCAACAGTGGCTCGTATAATTTTGAACTTGAAAAAACGAACTATAACGACGATCACCACTATTTCCTCGCCCTAGGCGATCCACAGATACGGGATAAGGAAGACGCCCGGCAATTTAGGGAAGAATCACTTCCGGACATAGCACAATTTCTCACCTCCATGCCCCAGGAAAGGTTTCACGGTATCAGTTTGGGGGATTCCATCTGGGATAAACCAAAATTGTGGCAAGATTACAAAGAAACGATAGGCAAGGTAGATATTCCTTTCTTTCAGACGATCGGAAACCACGATAAACAGGAAGTAACAGCCGATGAACCAGATGACGCAGCCTTATTCAAGGAATTTTTTGGCCCCACCTATTATTCCTTTAATAGAGGGAAAGCACATTATGTAATATTGGATACTATCCGTTACACCAACATCAAAAAATATGATGGCCACATCAGTACTGAACAGCTCTCTTGGTTAGAAAAGAATCTGCAACATGTACCTAAAAACCACGTACTGATCATCAGTGTGCATATTCCTATATATAACAGTATCAAAAATCGGGATGAGCTGTACGCTCTTCTCGAAGGCTTTCAGCAGATACATGTGCTTTCCGGCCATACCCATCGGAACGCCAACCATGTTAACGGACATATATACGAACACACGCACGCTACGCTATGCGGTGCTTGGTGGACAGGCCCCATTTGCACAGACGGTACACCACGTGGATACGGTGTCTTTGAAGTAAACGGAACATCACTAAGTTGGTTTTATAAATCGATCGGTAAAGATCGCCATTACCAATTCCGTAGCAGTGTCCAAAAACTCAGCGGAGGCATGAACCGCATCATGGTAAATGTATGGAATTATGACCCTGCATGGAAAGTAAACTGGTTTGCCGATGGTATTGCCCAAGGTGAATTGGAACAAACGAAGGGTTTTGATGAACTGGCTGTTGCCCTGTATAAAGGTAAAGAGCTACCCAAAGAACGCAGAGGGTGGGTAGAACCCGGACGCACAGATCATCTATTTTACACACAAACCGATGCTAAAACAGTGAAGATTGTTGTCACTGACCGTTTTGGTAACGAATACACAGAGGATATTCAACTTACTTAACGGATATCGAAGCAAATTAACATGATCATCATACCCCACAGTACAATTGAACGATACAGAATTGCACTTCCCCTCCCTTAACACTGAATGTCGCATCCGGGTATTGTCTGAACTATGATTTATGTGCATTATCCCTAAATTAACAGGAGATGTCGCATCCGGATATTTGAAGTATGTAGAAATTCATTTCTTGCACTACACATTATTCAAATATCCGAAGCGACGATTTTTTTTGTTTCTTTTTTTGGGTAAAAAAAGAAAATAAAAATTATTATCAATAACCGTTTTGCTTTTAATAAGATATAGTTTATTTTTGCATTCCAAAATGTGGATGTATGAAACCATCTACTACAAATTGATTAATAATTATTTAGTCCCTATAATATGCCCAATATTGGTAAAATAGCGCAGATTATCGGCCCAGTAGTTGACGTCAACTTCGCCGACAATGACAATCTTCCTAAGATTTACGATGCCTTGTACATTGAAAAAGACAACGGTCAACGTATTGTTCTAGAAGTTCAACAACACTTAGGTGAGGATCGCGTTCGTACTATCGCGATGGATGCAACCGAAGGTTTGGTACGTGGAATGAAAGTGGTTGATACCGGCGCTCCGATTAAAATGCCTGTTGGCGAAGAAATCAAAGGCCGCGTATTTAACGTAGTTGGTGGTGCCATCGATGGTATCCAAGATTTGGACACAACAAACGGACGTCCTATCCACAACGAACCTCCAAAATTCGACGAACTTTCTACCGAAACGGAAGTGTTATTTACAGGCATTAAAGTTATTGACTTGTTAGAGCCTTATGCAAAAGGTGGTAAGATCGGTTTATTTGGTGGTGCTGGAGTAGGAAAAACGGTATTGATCCAGGAATTGATCAACAACATCGCTAAAGGACACGGTGGTCTTTCCGTTTTTGCAGGTGTCGGGGAACGCACGCGTGAAGGAAACGACTTATTGCGTGAAATGCTTGAATCAGGCATTATTAAATATGGTGAACACTTCATGGAAGGCATGGAAAAAGGCGAATGGCCTTTAGACAAGGTAGACAATGAACTGCTTAAAGATTCAAAATGTACCTTCGTTTTCGGTCAGATGAATGAGCCTCCTGGGGCACGTGCTCGTGTAGCATTATCCGGGCTTACGGTAGCGGAATATTTCCGTGACGGAGATGGACAGGGTCAAGGACGTGATGTACTTTTCTTCATCGACAATATCTTCCGTTTCACACAAGCGGGTTCTGAAGTATCCGCACTTTTAGGCCGTATGCCTTCAGCCGTAGGTTATCAACCAACGTTAGCAACAGAGATGGGTTTGATGCAAGAGCGTATCACTTCTACTAAAAACGGATCCATTACATCGGTACAAGCGGTATACGTACCTGCCGATGACTTAACTGACCCTGCGCCAGCGACAACTTTCGCCCACTTAGATGCAACAACCGTATTGTCACGTAAAATTGCCGAATTAGGTATCTACCCTGCGGTTGACCCATTGGATTCCACTTCTCGTATCTTATCCCCAGCAGTATTAGGTGACGAACACTACAATACCGCACAACGCGTAAAAGAAATTTTGCAACGCTATAAAGAACTTCAGGATATTATTGCTATCCTAGGTATGGATGAGCTATCAGAAGAAGATAAATTAACGGTTCACCGCGCGCGTCGTGTACAACGTTTCCTATCACAACCGTTCCACGTAGCGGAGCAATTTACAGGTCTAAAAGGTGTACTTGTTGACATCAAAGATACGATCAAAGGCTTCAATATGATTATCGATGGTGAGGTAGACGAATATCCAGAAGCGGCATTTAACTTGGTAGGTAGCATTGAGGAAGCTATCGAAAAAGGTAAAAAATTATTAGCAGAAGCCGTTTAATAGATGAGATAGAATGAGATTAACGATTATTACTCCCGATAAATTAGCATACGAAGGTGAGGCTACGGCGGTAACAGTACCTGGTAGCGCCGGTTCTTTTCAAATTTTGCAGGACCACGCTCCCATCGTATCTACTTTAGAAGATGGAAAAGTTATTATTCGGGATGCACAAGGCCAAACGGTTTTCGTCATTAAAGGTGGTGTTGTAGAAGCTAAAGACAATAATATTACTGTCCTAGCAGAAGGAATCGCGGAAGAATAATAGTTTAAAAAACACATACAATTATATAGCTCGCGGTCTAAACCTCGAGCTATTTTTTTTAAACTTTCCTCCTACTTTTGTCTATTTTAAGAAGAATTTCACTCTTTTTTAGCAACGAAGCAATTTCGAACGTCTATACCGATTTTAATTCTAGTCTATTAACATAAAAATATAAAAACAATATAAAACACAATAATAAAATAATATTCTGAAAACTTTAATATGACAGAATTATAAACTTTTTCAAAATACTTTGTTTTGCTATTGTAAAGAATTTTTAATAGCGCTAACTTGACCGTAGCGAAAACGGGAGGCCATAATATGCAGTATTATAATCAAGACACTTACATTTATTTGGATGGAGATTTTGTAAAAGCTACAGACGCTGGAATCGATCTATTCGGTCAATCACTGCATTATGGATACGGTGCTTTTGAAGGATTAAGAGCATACGGCACACACCATGGCACAAGAATTTTTAAAGCGGAAGAACATTTTGCACGTTTGCAGCGGTCATGTGAAGCCATCAACCTTCCGTATCATTGGAACAATCAAGTATTGATAGAAAAATCGTACGCTTTATTAGAGACGAATAATCTGCGATCTGCTTATATCCGTCCACTTGTATTTTCCGGTTCGAACATGCACCTTACTTCCGCAAAAGATGCGCATATTATGATTGCTGCATGGGAATGGGGCCCTTATTTAGGACAAAACCTACTTCGAGTCTGCACGTCCAAAATTCAACGTCTCCACCCCAAATCTTTTCAGATTGAAGCAAAAGTATCCGGTCAATATATCAATGCTATTTTGGCGTCGAGTGAGGCGATACGTGAAGGGTTTGACGAAGCACTTATGCTGGATCACGATGGTTTTTTAGCGCAAGCATCTAGCGAAAACTTATTTATAGAGAAAGACTTTAAGCTATACACCCCTCCGTTAGGGAATATATTCCCTGGTATTACGCGACGGACAGTCATTGAACTGTGCAGGAGTTTAAATATTGAAGTGATAGAAAAAAAGCTGACCGTTCAAGACGTTCACGAAGCAGACAGTGCCTTTTTGTGTGGTACCGCAGCCGAAATCATCGGCATTAAAGAAGTGGACGGCATTATGTATGAAGAAGACTGGGAGCACACCATTGGTGCTTCTATCCAAAGGAAATATAAAAAATTAGTTTTAGAAGAAGAGAATTATGAAGTCATCATCTGACATGAAAAGTGTAATGAACAAGTACAGTCGCATCTTTACACAAGATGAAACGCAACCTGCAGCAAAAGCCATGTTATATGGCATCGGACTTACAGACGCCGATATGGACAAAGCGCAAGTCGGTATTGCCTCTATGGGGTATGATGGAAATACCTGCAACATGCACTTGAATGACTTGGCCCAATTAGTAAAACAAGGTATTTGGAATAGTGATTTAGTCGGACTCACCTTTGGAACAATCGGCGTAAGCGATGGAATGAGCAATGGTACAGAAGGAATGCGCTATTCGTTGGTATCCCGTGATGTCATCGCAGACAGTATCGAAACAATCTGTGGTGGCCAATACTATGATGGTGTAGTCGCTATTCCGGGCTGCGATAAGAACATGCCAGGGGCCATTATGGCAATGGGCAGATTAAACCGTCCGGCTATTATGGTATACGGAGGAACAATTGCACCAGGCCATTATAAAGGCGAAGAATTAAATATTGTATCCGCTTTCGAAGCTTTGGGCAAAAAAATCGCGGGCACGATTTCGGATGAGGATTACGACGGTGTTATCCGTCATACTTGTCCTGGCGCAGGTGCTTGCGGCGGTATGTATACGGCGAATACCATGGCATCGGCTATTGAGGCCTTGGGCATGAGCTTGCCATATTCTTCTTCTAATCCGGCTATCTCAGAGGAGAAAAAGAAGGAATGTCTGGAGGTAGGAAAATATATGCATACGCTTTTGGAAAGAGATATCAAACCGACCGACATCATGACGCGCAAAGCTTTCGAAAATGCCATGCGTGTGATTGTGGTTATGGGTGGATCGACAAATGCAGTATTGCATTTTATCGCGATAGGTAAAGCAGTAGGTGTTGATATCACACCCGATGATTTCCAACGTATGTCTGACGAAACACCTGTATTAGCAGATTTTAAGCCATCGGGCAAATTTTTGATGCAAGATTTACAACAGTACGGTGGTACGCCTGCTGTCATGAAATATCTATTGGATGCAGGTCTATTACATGGAGACTGTTTAACCGTTACGGGAAAAACCATAGCAGAAAATCTAGCGGAGGTTAAATCTATTATGGCATACGATCAGCCGATTATACAGCCGTTGGATAACCCGATCAAGAAAACAGGACATTTGCAGATTCTTTACGGAAACTTAGCAGAACAAGGATCAGTAGCTAAAATATCGGGCAAGGAAGGAGAGAAATTTACAGGTCCTGCTCGCGTATTCGATGGAGAACAAGACTTAGCAAGAGGTGTTGCCTCAGGGCGCATTAAACCCGGCGATGTTGTCGTCATTAAAAATGAAGGGCCTAAAGGCGCTCCTGGCATGCCGGAGATGTTAAAACCGACCTCGTTGATTATCGGGGCCGGTCTTGGGAAATCCGTTGCTTTAATCACAGATGGTCGTTTCTCCGGTGGTACGCACGGCTTCGTCGTCGGCCATATCACACCGGAAGCTTACGAAGGCGGTCTTATCGGTCTTGTACAAGACGATGACATCATCGAAATCGATGCGGTAAACAACACTATTAACGTAAACCTATCGGATGAAGAAATTGCTTCCCGAAGGGCAAACTGGAAACAACCAGCATTAAAAGTAAACAAAGGTGTGTTGTATAAATACGCGAAAACAGTTGCCAATGCTTCACAAGGTTGTGTAACGGATCTTTAAAAAGAGTGTAGCGTAACAAGTGAAGAGTGAGAAGTAAAAAAGTACTAAAATCTAGATACTAAAGAAATATGAGTACACTGGAAAAAACACGATCAAAGCCACAGGAGTCTTCAGCGCCTAAAACCCAATTAAGTGGGTCTCAAGCTGTATTGGAAGCTTTGATTCAAGAAGGAGTAGATACCCTATTTGGCTATCCAGGGGGGGCGATTATGCCTATATATGACGCATTATACGATTACAATGATCGATTAAACCATATCTTGGTCCGTCATGAACAGGGAGGAATCCATGCTGCACAAGGCTATGCACGCACGTCTGGGCGTGTTGGTGTCGCATTTGCGACCAGTGGTCCTGGGGCGACAAATTTAGTGACGGGATTAGCGGATGCCATGATCGACAGTAATCCTATCGTGTGTATTACAGGACAAGTGTTTGCTTCGTTATTGGGAACAGATGCTTTTCAGGAAACAGACGTCATCAATATCACGACTCCGGTCACGAAATGGAACTATCAAGTTACCGATGCGACGGAAATTCCAAGCGTATTGGCAAAGGCATTCTATATAGCACAAACCGGACGTCCCGGCCCCGTTTTAATTGATATTACAAAAAACGCGCAAATACAGTTGTTTGATTACAAAGGCTACGAAAAGTGTGATCATGTCCGTAGTTACCGTCCCAAACCAATTGTGCGTAAGGAATATATAGAACAAGCAGCAGCGCTTATTAATAGCGCGAAAAAACCTTTTGTGTTGTTTGGACAAGGTATCATTTTAGGTAAGGCTGAGCAAGACTTAAAAAGCTTTATCGAAAAGGGCGGTTTTCCGGCAGCGACAACCGTCATGGGTTTAAGTGCACTGGAAACGGATCATCCATTGCATGTTGGTATGCTCGGCATGCACGGGAATTATGCGCCTAATGTCATGACCAATGAATGTGATGTGTTAATCGCTATCGGGATGCGTTTTGACGATCGTGTGACCGGTCGATTGGACAAATATGCCAAGCAGGCAAAAATCGTTCATTTAGATATTGATCCAGCCGAAATCGACAAAAATGTGGTAGCCACCGTACCCGTATGGGGCGATTGTAAGGAGACCCTTCCAATGTTAACGCAGCTGATCGAACCGCATGATCATAGCGCTTGGCTAGCTGAATTTCGCGAATTAGAAAAAAAGGAAGTTAAAGAAGTCATCCAAGATGAATTGAACCCCACATCGGATGTCATGACGATGGGCGAAGTGATCAAGGTCTTGAATGAATTGACTGGAGGTGATGCGGTTATTGTAACCGACGTAGGGCAGCATCAAATGGTCACTTGCCGTTATGCAAAATTCAATAAATCGAAGTCGAACGTTACTTCCGGAGGATTGGGAACAATGGGCTTTGGACTACCTGCGGCTATCGGCGCATGGTATGGCGCTCCAGAGCGCGACGTCATTGCTATCATCGGCGACGGCGGCATCCAGATGACCATCCAAGAACTGGGTACGATTATGCAATTTGGTGCAAAAGTCAAAATTCTCATCCTCAATAACGAGTTTTTAGGTATGGTACGTCAATGGCAGCAGCTGTTTAACGACAAACGTTATTCTTTTGTCAACATAACGAGCCCGGATTTCGTCGCTGTAGCAAAAGGCTATCACATTGAAGGAAATAAAATTTCTGAGCGTAAAGATCTACAAGCAGCATTAAAGACGATGCTTGACCATGACGGGTCTTACCTTTTGGAAGTTATGGTCGGTAAGGAAAACAATGTCTTCCCAATGGTCCCACAGGGTGCTTCTGTTTCGGAAATACGTTTAAAGTAAAAGCAAGCAATGGAAAAACAAGAATATACGATCACCTTATACACAGAGAATTCTATCGGTATGATAGGACGCATCTCGGGTATCTTTTCCAGAAGAAAGATCAATGTAGAAAGCTTGAACACCTCACCATCAGAGGTAGAAGGCATTCACCGCTTTACGATTTTAATCAACGAGAGCGAAGACGTGGTTCGTAAACTGTGTCGGCAAATTGAAAAACAAGTAGAGGTTTTAAAAGCCTATTACAATACAGATGAAGAATTGATCTGGCAAGAGCAAGCCCTTTACAAAGTTCCAACAGAGGTCATCGCCGAAAAGGCGTCCGTGGAGCGTCTCCTCCGGGAGTATGGTGCCTCTGCCGTCGTTATTAGACATGATTACACCGTGTTTGAAACGGCAGGCCATCGTGAAGAAATCGACCGTCTGACAGCGGCCTTAGGTGAATATGGACTCATCGAGTTTGTGCGCGGTGCTCGTATTGCCATCATCAAGGACAGTGCCGGCTTCCATACAAAAATAAAACAGTTTGAACGGGAAGAACCCGCTCCGGAGATTGTCGAGAATGAATACCTTGACCAACGGGATGATGTGTTCACGATGTAAAGAATCAAAAAAATGACAGAAATATTTAAATTTATTATAGACAGCCGTAACGCTTTTATCCGTTTATTGGACGAACTTACTCTAGATGAACTTAATCAAATTCCAGCGGGTTTTAACAACAATATCATCTGGAACTTCGGCCACATCGTCGTGAGTACACAAACACTATGCTATGTGCGGACGGGCATCACTTCCGATACATCTTTCGTCAAGTATATCGAAGCGTACAAAAAAGGTTCAAAACCCGAATATTTTGTTTCGGCGGAAGAAGTCGCTGAACTCAAGCAGCTGGCTATTTCTACTATTCAAAAAATACAGGAAGATTACCAGAAAGGGATATTCGAAAAAATCGTTCCTTTTGATACCTCCACCTTTGGCGAGCTAATAAACAGTATCGAAGAGCTTTTAGTCACGACTGTAGGACATGATAACACGCATTTCGGTTATGCTATGGCCCAACGGAGAGCAATTAAAAAATAAATCAATCAAAAACAAACGTATTATAATAACAAAAACAATGGCAAATTATTTTAACACATTACCTCTTAGAGAGCAATTAAACCAATTGGGACATGCAGAATTTATGGATTCCAATGAATTCTCTGATGGCGTTAACGCGCTAAAAGGTAAAAAAATCGTAATCGTGGGATGTGGTGCTCAAGGCTTGAACCAAGGCTTAAACCTCAGAGACAGTGGATTGGATGTATCTTATGCATTGCGTAAAGAAGCTATTGAAAAAAAAAGAGATTCTTGGAAAAACGCTACGGACAACAACTTCAACGTAGGAACCTACGAAGAATTGATTCCATCGGCAGATTTAGTAATCAACCTCACACCTGATAAACAACATACATCGGTTATCAATGCTGTTCAGCCATTGATGAAACAAGGAGCTGCGCTATCTTATTCACACGGTTTTAATATCGTAGAAGAAGGTATGCAGATACGTAAAGACATTACCGTTCTCATGGTAGCGCCTAAATGTCCCGGTTCTGAAGTCCGTGCGGAATATTTAAGAGGTTTCGGTGTTCCTACTTTAATTGCTGTACACCCAGAAAATGACCCAGAAGGTAAGGGATGGCCTTACGCAAAAGCATATTGTGTAGGTACAGGTGGACACCGTGCCGGTGTATTGAAGTCTTCATTTGTCGCCGAAGTGAAGTCCGACTTGATGGGTGAACAAACCATCCTTTGTGGTTTGTTGCAAACCGGTTCGATTTTATCTTTTGATAAAATGGTAGAAAAAGGTATTGACGCAGGTTACGCTTCGAAACTAGTACAATATGGCGTGGAGGTCATTACAGAAGCCTTGAAACATGGTGGCGTAAGTGGCATGCTGGATCGTCTGTCCAACCCAGCAAAAATCAAAGCTTTCCAAATATCGGAAGAATTGAAAGACATTATGCGTCCATTATTCCAAAAACACCAAGATGATATCATGTCGGGCGAATTTAGCAAAACGATGATGGAAGATTGGGCAAACGGAGACGCCAATCTATTAAAATGGAGAGCAGAAACAGGCGAAACTGCTTTTGAAAAAACACCTGCAGGTGATGTAAAAATTAGCGAGCAAGAATACTTTGACAACTATTTGTTAATGGTTGCTTTTGTAAGAGCAGGTGTAGAATTAGCTTTTGAAACCATGGTGGAAGCAGGTATTAAACCGGAATCTGCTTATTACGAGTCGTTGCATGAAACACCTTTGATTGCAAACACCATTGCGCGTAAAAAATTATTCGAAATGAACCGGGTCATTTCAGACACGGCTGAATATGGTTGCTACTTATTCGATCAAGCATGTAAGCCGTTGTTGGCAGATTTCATGAAAAAAGTAGATACCGATCTAGTAGGTAAAAACTTCAACGAAGGAAAAGACGGCTCTGTAGACAACGTTCAGCTTGTCCAAGTGAACGAGATTTTACGTAGCCATCCTGTAGAAACCGTGGGCGTTAGATTACGTAAAGCGATGACTGCGATGAAGGCCATCAAAACTGTTTAAGAGGCATTATAAGGTGACAAAGGGTTGCAAGGTTACGGGAATAGCGGTCTATCTCGTAACTTTGTAACTATATCACAAAAAAAGAGAGAAATGGGAAAAACATTAGTAGAGAAGATTTGGGATGCGCATGTCGTCAAGCGCCAGGAGGGCTTCCCAGATATTTTGTATATAGATACGCATTTGATTCATGAGGTAACTTCGCCTCAAGCATTTGACGGATTACGGAAAAGAGGATTACCGGTTTTTCGTCCGAATCAAACGGTGGCTACTGCGGATCACAACGTGCCTACACTCAATCAACATCTTCCAATCCAAGAAGAACTTTCACGGTATCAAGTGGATATGTTGACCAAAAACTGTAAGGAGTTTGGTATTGAGCTTTACGGCTTGGGACACCCCTATCAAGGTATCGTTCACGTTATCGGACCAGAGTTAGGTATTACCCAACCGGGAAAAACAATGGTATGTGGAGATAGTCATACTTCTACGCACGGTGCTTTCGGTGCCATTGCGTTTGGAATTGGAACATCGCAGGTAGAACAGGTATTTGCCACACAATGTCTATTGCAACAAAAACCAAAAACGATGAAAATCGAAGTTAACGGTGAGTTGGCAAAAGGCGTTGGCGCGAAAGACATTGTTTTATATATCATCTCCAAAACAACCGCTGCTGGCGGTACAGGGTATTTTGTCGAGTTTGCAGGTTCAGCTATTCGCTCATTAAGTATGGAAGGTCGGATGACGGTATGTAACATGAGTATAGAAATGGGTGCCCGCGGTGGACTTATCGCTCCGGATCAAACGACATTCGACTATGTTCATGGCCGGGAATTTGCGCCTAAGGGCGAAGACTGGGATAAGGCTCTTGCCTATTGGCAAACATTGTATTCCGACGAAGATGCACAATTCGATGCGGTATTGAAATTTGATGCTGCTGACATTCAACCCATGATTACCTATGGAACCAATCCGGGAATGGGAATCGGTATTTCGGAAGCCATTCCGGCAACTGTAGATCAACCTGAATCCGAACGTCCATCGTATAAAAAAGCATTGGATTATATGGGCTTCCGTGATAATGAGACATTATTAGGGCATCCGGTAGACTATGTTTTTATCGGCTCTTGTACCAACTCCCGTATCGAGGATTTACGGGCTGTTGCTTCTTTTGTACAAGGCAAGAAAAAAGCAGATAATGTAGAGGTATGGATTGTTCCGGGCTCTAAACAGGTAGAAGCGCAAGCGAAAGAAGAAGGGATAGATAAAATATTTGAAGAAGCAGGTTTTATGCTTCGCGAACCAGGCTGTTCGGCTTGTTTGGGTATGAATGAGGATAAAATCCCGGCAGGAAAATATTGTGTTTCGACTTCTAACAGAAATTTTGAAGGCCGACAGGGTCCAAATGCGCGTACCATGCTTGCCAGTCCCTTGACCGCTGCTGCTGCTGCTGTAAGCGGAAAAATTGTGGACGTTAGGGAGTTATTATTGGAGGAATATGATGTTGTTTAAACCATCCAACCGTAAGCTTTTGGGAGATGTGGATAAAAAAGCTTTTCAAACCATGCTTCGTTTTGAAGAGTACCTTGCACAAACTTCCATTTCTAAAATCCACGCCGAATTGATTAAAATCAGAGTATCTCAGATTAATGGCTGCTCTTATTGTATCGATAAGCACATTCAGGATGCTATACATTATGGCGAAGAGCACAGACGTATACATCTTTTGTCGGTTTGGCATGAGGTACCTTGTTTTTCTGAAGAGGAACGTGCAATCTTGGCGCTGTGTGATTGTATCACCCTCATCCATCAACAAGGTGTACCGGATGACGTATATGACCGAGCGCTGGAGATTTTAGGCCAGCAATATTTTACGGAGGTTATGATGGCTATCATCGCGATGAACGCTTGGAATAGAATTGGAATAACAACCGGACGTTTTCCGGAGATATAACGTTGAAATCTGATAACTTGCTGAAAGCAGCATGTATGCTTTTAAAGGCATACAGATAATGAATAAACAAACCGAGTGTAACGAGCTCATCTATACAATTGAGATCTAACACTCATAGATAACCGAGTGAAACGAGCTCATCTATACAATTGAGATTTAACACTCATAGATAACTATTCGAATGAAAAAATTTGAAAAATTAACATCAAGGATAGTACCCCTACCTATTGAAAATATCGACACCGACCAAATTATCCCTGCACGCTTTTTAAAAGCAACCACGAGAGAGGGATTCGGTGACAATTTATTCCGCGACTGGCGTTATGATAGTAACGGGCAACCGAAAACGGATTTTGTGATGAATAATCCGACATACAGCGGAAAAATATTGGTAGCCGGCAAAAATTTTGGTTGCGGTTCTTCCCGCGAGCATGCTGCATGGGCTATCCAAGATTATGGCTTTAACGTTGTCATCAGTTCATTCTTTGCCGATATTTTCAAAGGCAACGCACTAAACAACGGTGTATTGCCCATAACTGTTCCAGATGAATTTTTAGAGAAAATATTTGACGTCGTTTTTGCGGATCCGAATGCGGAACTAACCGTTGATTTAGAAGCACAAACAGTAACAATCAACGCTACGGGAGACAGCTTTGAGTTTGAAATCAACCCGTACAAAAAATCTTGTTTAATCAATGGCTATGACGATATTGACTACATCTTGAGCCACAAAGAAGTGATTGAAGCTTACGAACAACAACGCTAATGGAACAACCTGTCGTCCATATTGCCCATTTGAATCTCCAATACGCTGGCCAAGCGGTGTTGTCAGATTTTAATTGGAATATATATCCAGGCGAAAATTGGGTTATCGGTGGTAAAAGCGGTACAGGAAAAACTTCTTTAGCTAAAACGATCGTAGGAGAAGAGAAAGCTACGGGAGAAATCACCTTTCATTTTGATGGACATAGCACATGTCCACCATGCGCTTATTATGTTTCCAATTGGTATCAGTTTACCAATTTGGAAGGAGACCGTAACTTTTATTATCAACAGCGTTATAATAAATTCCAGAAAAACGATACGCTCACCGTTTACGCTGACCTCATCCATTTCGGACAGAAAAACGACCTTCGCTATGCGGATGTCGAGCCTATTTTGCGCGCACTAGGTTTCGAAAACAGTAAAGATACACAGCTGATTGAACTATCTAGTGGCGAACATAAAAAACTCCAATTGGTGCAAGCTCTCTGGCTTAATCCACAACTTTTAATCATTGACGAACCCTTTACAGGGCTTGACAAACAATCGAGGATTAACCTCCTAGATATTTTCAATGAAATTGCCCGTAAAGGGACAACGTTGATCTTAATTACAAACGATTCACGCCTCCCCTCTTGCATCAATCGTTTTGCTGAAATCGAAAACGGTCAACTCAACGTGGTGGAACAGGCGGAGGATTTTTCAAGAGATCATGTCCGCGAAAAGAAGCCTCTTCCCTATTTTTTACAAAAGGAACCAGAAACCTCTAGCCAAACCATGGTTGAGCTGAAAAATGTATCTGTTCGCTATGGAGACAAAATCGTATTAAAGAATGTAAGTTGGAGGGTAAAAGCAGGCGAAAAGTGGTTGTTGCAAGGGCCGAATGGCTCGGGTAAATCCACTTTGTTGAGTTTATTAAATGGTGATCATCCCCAAGCCTATTCTTCAGACATTTGGTTATTCGGAACCAAACGCGGCTCGGGCGAGAGCATTTGGGACATTAAGGAAAAGGTGGGTATTATCTCACCAGAGATGCATTGGTATTTCGACCGCAATGCGACCGTATGGCATACGGTGGCCTCGGGGTTTTACGATAGCATCGGTTGGTTTATGGATGTGAAGTACGAAGAAAAAAAACGTATGGAGCAGCTACTGGATTTCTTTGATTTATTGCCCTATAAAAACCAATTGCTTCAGACACTTCCCTTAGGGAAACAGCGCTTGGCTCTGTTGGCAAGAACCATCATCAAAAACCCACCATTACTCATATTGGACGAGCCCTGTCAAGGACTGGATATCGCACAAACCACACATTTCAACGCTGTGGTAGACGAGCTATGTGCACATGGCAATACGCTAATTTACGTCGGTCATTATGAATCACAATTACCTTCTTGCATAGAACATAAACTTATTTTGGAAAGAGGTGAGGTGGTAGAGGAAATAACGATATAATAATTATATACAAATGAACAAAAATATTTTAATCATCCCCGGAGATGGTATTGGACAAGAAGTAACGACATGGGGAAAACAAGTATTAGAATCAATAGCGGCGAAATACGGCCACGAGTTTAGCTTCGACGAAGCCATCATGGGACATACGGCTATTGAAGCAACAGGTAATCCCCTACCCGATGAAACGCTAGAAAAAGCGAAAATAGCAGACGCCATCCTATTTGGTGCTATCGGACATGCTAAATACGACAATGATCCTTCTGCGAAAGTAAGACCAGAACAGGGTTTATTGAAAATACGGAAAGAACTAGGTTTGTATGCCAACCTCCGCCCGATATTACTATTTGATGAGTTGTTAGAAGCTTCCAGCCTAAAGCCGGAAGTCCTACGTGGAACAGATATTTTATTTTTCCGCGAGTTGACTGGAGATGTATATTTCGGAGAAAAAACACGCAGTGAAGATAATACTTTTGCTTCGGATTTAATGAATTACCACCGTTACGAAGTAGAACGCATTGCACGTAAAGCTTATGACGCAGCTCGTACGCGTAACAAAAAGCTGTGCTCCGTTGATAAAGCAAACGTATTGGAAACGTCTCGCTTATGGCGAGATGTCGTCCAGGAAATAGCTCGTGAATATCCGGATGTGGAAACAGAACACATGTTTATCGATAACGCCGCTATGCAATTAGTGAAGAATCCTAAAAAGTTCGATGTCGTATTGACGGCCAATCTGTTCGGAGATATCCTGACGGACGAGGCTTCTCAGATTGCTGGTTCTATGGGCATGTTAGCCTCGGCATCTATTGGTGATGGAACCGGATTTTTCGAACCTATTCATGGTTCCGCGCACGATATTGCAGGACAGAACAAAGCAAACCCATTAGCATCTATCTTATCAGCGGCCTTAATGCTCGATATTGCTTTCGGCCTACAGGACGAAGCCAAAGCGGTGACCCAAGCGGTTGCGGACACGCTAAAAGCAGGTTGGCGAACCGGCGATATCGCCAATGCAGAAACACCTACTACACATCTATTGGGTACGAACGAGATGGGCGCCAAAGTATTGGAATGTTTGAGATAAGGAAAAATATTTTTTAATTTTAGGTTTTTAACCGATTCGCCAGCTGGCGGATCATCTTTAGATAATTATAAGACTATGTTACACGATCCTAATCATTTATATATTTTCGATACGACCCTACGCGATGGTGAACAGGTTCCAGGTTGTCAGTTAACGACTTCGGAAAAAATAGATATTGCCAAAGATTTAGAGCTTTTAGGTGTCGACATCATCGAAGCGGGATTCCCCGTATCGAGTCCAGGGGATTTCCAGTCGGTTGTCGAACTATCGAAAGCAGTAGATGATGTTATTATCTGCGCGCTTACACGTGCAAATAAGAACGATATTGATGTTGCCGCTGATGCGTTGAAGTATGCCAAACGTCCGCGTATCCACACGGGAATCGGCTCGTCGGATATGCATATACAATACAAATTCAATTCTACACGTGAGGAAATTTTGGAACGCGCTGTTGCGGCGGTAAAGCATGCCAAATCGTATGTAGAAGATGTTGAATTTTATGCAGAAGACGCTGGCCGGGCAGACTTAGCCTATTTAGCCAACATGGTAGAAGCTGTCATTGCTGCGGGCGCTACCGTTGTCAACATCCCCGATACCAACGGTTACTGTTTGCCAGATCAATATGGCGCCAAAATCAAATACTTAAAGGAGAATGTGAAAAACATCGATGAAGCTATCATCTCTGCACATTGCCATAATGATTTAGGATTAGCTACAGCCAATTCCATCGCCGCTGTTCAAAACGGAGCTCGTCAAGTAGAATGTACCATCAATGGCATCGGAGAACGCGCAGGAAATACCTCGCTGGAAGAAGTTGCGATGATTATGCAAGTGCACGCAAGTCAATTTCCGGGGTTAACCTCCAACATCAACAGCAAGATGTTCACACACATTTCTCGTAAAGTAAGCTCCATGATGCGCATGCCTGTCCAACCCAATAAGGCAATTGTCGGTAAAAATGCCTTTGCACATAGTTCTGGAATCCATCAGGATGGTTTCTTAAAGCATCGTGAAAATTACGAGATTATACGTCCGGAAGATGTAGGCTTGGTAGAAGCCGATATTATCCTGACTGCGCGTTCTGGCCGGCATGCATTGAAACACCATTTGGAACGTTTAGGTTATCAGCTGGACAAAGATAACCTTGCCGTAATTTATGAGAAGTTTCTTATCATGGCAGATGCAAAAAAAGACATCAACGACGAGGACCTACATACTTTATTAAAATAAAACGTGGCCAAACATTTAGAATTTGGAAAGCAAGGGGAATGGGAAGCACAGGAATTCCTTCGTACTCAAGGCTACCAAATTCTACAATTAAATTGGCGATATAAATGGTGGGAAATAGACATCATTGCTAAAGAGGGCGATATACTGGCTTTTATAGAAGTAAAAAGTCGCAGTTCAGCCGCATACGGTGAACCGTTTCAGTTTGTCAACGTAAAAAAGCAGAAAAGCCTCATCAAAGCAGCCGGTGTTTTTTTAAAACGAATCAACCATCAGGGCGATATCAGATTTGATATTGTTTCCATTTATAGCCGTAACGGCAAAAAAGATATTTCACTCGTTAAAGACGCCTTTTGGGGCAGTTATTCTTAAACAATATGACCTTAAACAACTTGTCCGACCACTGGCGGATAGATTCATGGCAAGCGGCGGAACGCATAAAAGACGTTGTGAACCGTACACCTTTGCAATATAACATACACCTTTCCGAAAAATATAATGCGGAGATATACTTAAAAAGGGAAGATCTGCAGGTGGTTCGTTCGTATAAACTGCGTGGTGCGTACAATAAAATTGTCAGTCTATCTGAAGACGAAAAACGCCGGGGCGTTACCTGTGCGAGTGCGGGCAATCACGCGCAAGGTGTTGCTCTTTCTTGTAAAAAATTAGATATCAAGGGAGTTATTTTTATGCCAGGCCCTACCCCACGTCAAAAAATTACACAAACAGAAATGTGGGGCAACGGTAATATTGAAATCGTATTGACGGGCGACACGTTCGACGATTGTCAAAAAGCAGCGTTGGAGTATACAAAAGAACACAACATGACGTTCATTCCTCCTTTCGATGACGAAAAAATAATCGAGGGACAAGGTACGGTCGCAGTAGAAATATTGGAAGATCTTCCGGATGTAGATGCTGTTATTATTCCTATAGGGGGGGGCGGATTATCGTCCGGGTTGAGCTATCACATGAAAAAACATGCTCCCCATGTGAAACTGTACGGCGTGGAACCAGAAGGGGCATCGTCCATGATTGCCGCTATGCGGAATAACGGCCCGATAGAACTGGAACACATTAATAAATTTGTGGATGGAGCCGCGGTGAAAAAAATAGGCGTTTTAACGTACGAGATTAGCAGTAAACTACTTGATAGTGTGAAGCCAATACCCGAAGGCAAAATCTGTACCACCATTTTACAGCTTTACAATAAGGACGCTATTGTGGCAGAACCTGCAGGCGCATTATCCATCGCTGCGTTAGATTTTCACAAAGAAGAGATAGAAGGGAAAAAAGTTGTTTGCATTGTATCCGGAGGCAACAATGATATCGATCGGATGAGCGAAATTAAAGAAATGTCGTTACTCTACGAAGGTTTTAAGCATTACTTTATCGTTCGCTTCCCACAACGTCCGGGTGCTTTACGCCTACTTGTGACAGAAGTACTCGGACCAAAGGACGACATTACCCGATTCGAATATATTAAGAAAACAGAACGTGAAAGAGGTCCGGCATTGATTGGCATCGAACTAAATGATCCGAAAGATTATATCTCTTTTATCGAAAGAATGAAATCCTATAAATTCGATTTCATCGAGGTTAACAAGGATCAGACGTTGTTTGAGTATTTGGTTTAATCCTTTGTTTTCAACATATTCCGTTCTTTCACTTTGTTGATAATGCCTTTATTTAAAGCATGTGGCAAGGAAAGAGACGTACTTTTTCGAGAAGATGCCCGTAGACTGCTACCGGTAGGAACAGCTCGTTCTAACGCTTTGGCCAACATATCATCTCTTGTATCTCCAAAATCGAGAAAGAAATAGTCTACAATCCAACCCTCATCTACTGCAAGACCATTCCAATAATCTGTATACTCATCTGCATTAACCGTCTTAAAGGATGTCACCCACAGCTGTATGTCGTCGGTAATGTCTTCTGGAAAGAAGCCGACGGGTTTTCCATATGTACGATTGGCGTCACCAATGAGCACAACGTCCATATAAGGCTTTAACACATTTATCAATAGTTCCGCGGCGGAAGCTGTCTGCTCCGTGACCAAAAAATAAATAGTTGTTAAGTCTAACATGTTTTTTTTCTCAAAAGAAACAGGTGTAAAATCAAATTCACCTGAGGCTTTTTCTGTATACGGTCTGAGGTAATCGTTTACCTCATAATAAAACATCAATTTCCCGTCATCCGCTTTGTTTATTAATTTATTCGCTAAATATATAGCTGCATCTACATAGCCTCCGGTATTATACCGAATATCTAGAATTAGATCTTTGATACCTGCATCTTCAAACGACTTGAAAACTTCGTCCATACGCTTCTGATTATCGTGTCCATATCGCCACTCCTCTTCAAAAGAAGAATAGGCTAGATAACCGATATTCTTATTATGCTCGGGATACTTATATATCGAATCTTTGACAATCGGGTCTATCGCGTAAGAGGAACTATAAGTCATAGTATAGTCCTGTCCCTCTTCTTCTAGTGTCTCCACGGTCTTCACTTTCAAAGTCAGGGTGCTTTCTTCCAATTTTCTTTTGAATTTCTCACTATCTGCGCCTGACACCTCACCGCTTTGTCCTAGCATTGCCTTAATTTCTTCTCCATTAACACTGTAAACAATCATTCCACGTTTAACACCGGCCTTCTGTGCCGGTGACCCAACCTCCACAAACGCTATAACAGGAAGCGCATAATTTACATCACCAATCACCCCCCAACCAAACTGAATGCCATAACCTTCATTGGTATCCATCCAGAATCCGTGAGAACGGCTACTATTGCCTTCCGACCCAGATTCTACTAAATAGGAATAACGATCATAGCGATTCCCGACAGTAATATCTAGAGTTTGATAGGGTTGGAAGGAATATTGAGGTGTCATGTTTTTTAACCCCGCTAAGAGACTTTGATTAGAAGAATATTTCTTCGCAAACTCCAACCGCCCTTCCTCGTCAAGATCCGGAATCTGCTCTGTCCATAAGGAATACTTATTAAAATAGTCGTAGATATCTCCCTTAATGAAATCATCTTCGGTAGGTTCTGGCTTTGGTTCTACAGGTGGTTTTATCTCCTTCTTACAAGCAAATAAAAGCCCTAAACAGCACACTAGTAAATAATTTTGTAGGTTCATTAACCGTCTATTTGTCGGTTACTAAGATAGTGGTTATTTTTATTATTTCTTAAAGATACGCTAAGCATTAGTTTTGTTCTCTAAAAGCAGAAGGGATTACACCCGTTTTTGATTTAAAAAATTTAGAAAAACTAGCTTGATCATAAAATCCCAACTCATAAGCAATTTCTTTGACAGATCTATCAGAAACCTTAAGTAACCTTTTAGCTTCTAATAAAACTCGATCTTGGATGAGAAAGGATGCAGAAATAAACATATATTTCCTGCATAGGATATTCAGGTAATTAGCTGATATATATAATTTCTCTGCATAAAAACCCACTGATCTACTTTCTCTAAAATAGCGATCCACTAATATGGAGAATTTCGACAAAATAGGGTTTATATTATAAACTTGAATATCCTTGAACATACCTTCCAACACTAAACTCACCAAAAGGGATACTATTTGCAAACGAGAAGTTAACAAAGGCCAACATATATTTTTACACTGTAAACTCTGCCCGATCTGTCCAAATTCATATCGCAATGTGGTAAATTGCTCAGGCGACAATTGCAATACAGGATGTTTCTGGTAAAATGTCTGTGGAAATCGAAAAGAAGGAACGATATGTTCAAATAACGATCTATCAACCATCAGTTGATATCCAACCGTTTCCTCCTCAATATGCCATTGATGCACTTGCCCTGGAAACACCAAATGCAATTGATAATCCCCAAGGCTATGCTCGATAAAATCAATTTTGTGCATACCCCTCGCTTTCTCAAACAAGAGGATCATAAAAAAATCATGCTTATGTGGTCTATCGATATGCCGTTCGCCATGCAACTCGTGGAACAACAAGCTGTTGTTCGAAAAGAGGCCCTCATGATATCGGCTTATCCCCAAAACAGGAAAAGATTCCTGTCCCTTGCGACCCCCCATATTCAAGGTATTTGTTTTTTCTACAATTTACTAATTTTTTCCGATCTGAAGTATTTTCACTATTTCCGTGTACCCCAACTGTTTAGCATGCTGTAGTGAAAAGACTCCGTCTTTATCCGAAATTAACGTATCGCATCCGGCATCTACTAAAATTTGTACAATCTCGATGTAACGTGCACCTCCGTCGCCAAGCACCACCGCTTCCATCAGCGCGGTCCAACCTAATCGGTTTACGTGATCTATCGGAAAACCGCTTGTATTAGCCAGCAAACGTACCGTTTCCACATGACCACGTTCACAGGCCGGAATAAGTGCAGTTCCGTTATAACGATTATATACATCAAAACGCGCACCATGCTTTAAAAACAGTTGTAAGAAACTCCTTTGTCCAGCCGCACCGGCATACAAAAAGGCGCTATCATGATGGCTATCTTGCAAGTTGACATCTGCACCATGTTGTAAAAGTAATTCTACCATCGCTCTGTTATCTGCCTGCGTTGCTATCAATAACAAAGATTTTCCACTCTCGTCCTGCGTGTTCACATCTATTCCTCGCTCCAGTGCTTTTACAACAACCTCTATTTTATTCTCTTGCACCCCCCATACAATGGACTTTGGGGATGTTTTCATTTCCATATACTCCTTCTGTTCCTAGAATACCATATTTCCTTTATATACCAATGACTTAACAGGAGATATCCGGGATACGGCCTCTGCAGAACAGCTGGCATCTAAAAGCACAAAGCTTGCTTCTTTTCCTTCCTTGGGCCATTGTTGTATCCCGTTATCGTCGAGGGGCAATACATTACACGTGGCAAGCTTTAAGCTACGCGACAACATATATTCCGTGTTATATCCATACAGCTGCGCCATCAAATTAGCCTTCTCTAACACACTTCCCGACCCAAAAGTATTCCAGTGGTCCACAATACTATCGTTACCCGTAGCAACATCTACCCCATGCTTATATAAAGTTGGGATAGGCATAATTAATCGCCCAAATGGAATAGTCGATACTATACCAATTTTTGCTTGCCCTAATTTTTCAGCAAGTTCTTCCTGTTTTTTTGGTTCTATAGTACCAAGCACAAAGCAATGACTTAGAAAAGTTTTACCCTTTAAAACCGGATTTTCATTGACCCGATCAATTAAATATTCCACCGTTTTTAAGCCAGAATCACCAGATTCATGTAAGTGTATATCTATGCCCTTTCCATTATCCAGCGCCAGTTGAACGATAAAATCAATAGGTTTCTCTATACTTCCGTCAATACTATATGGATCAACACCTCCTATATAATCGATATTCATCGTTGCGGCTTCCTTCATAAGACTAACAGAATCAGTATAAAAAAGGCCATGTTGTGGGAAAGCCACTAATTCGGCACCAAACAAACTCTTTTTATTTTCCAGCGCTATTTCAAGATTTTTCAAAGAATTAAGGCCCGATGTCGGTTCAATATTCACATGGCTTCTAGCAAACGCCGTCCCATAGGACTGTAACAGCTCAATAAGTTTTTCAGCACGATATGTAGATGTTTTTAGCAGCTCTGGTAGAATTTCCTGTTCCAATGCAATCATGCCTTTCACTCCTCCCTGTCTTTTACGGGTAGCTCGCCAAGGCCCGGCATAAAATGTCTTATCCAAATGTATATGCATATCTTTAAAAGCGGGTAACATCAATAACCCCTGCGCGTCGATTGCCTGCTTATGCTTATCATTTGGCGCAATAGTGCTAATTTTTCCTTTGGAAATTTCTATACAGAACAACGCTGTAGATGTGGCCACAACCTCACCTTCCTCATATATAAAACCGGTTTCCAGTCGAACGTTCTTTAGCCAAAAAGATTGTTCATCACACAAAATCTCTTTCTTCATATCTTTACTTGTTGCATCATCAGCTGCAAATCCCTGATGGGAGGCCATAAAGCTGCCCAATAGCAAGGTAGAATTTCTTATAAAATCCTTACGGGATACATAGTCTCTGTTCATGGTATAAATCTCATTTTTACAAAAATAGCGATTAGACAATCTCTAGGACTATAAGAATCATCACAATACTTGTACAATTTATAACAAACCAACACCATACGATCACATACAAAAGATAACCCCGATACTTCTTTCTTAATTTTTTAGAAAATTGGTCTAAAAAACCGAACTTATTCAAACACAGCAACTACGAAAAAAACGTCAGAAATGAGTCAGTTTTTTACCCATATGACCTATACAATTTTTATATAAAATTTGTGTAAATTTTAGTCGGCAAAATTGATTTTAAAGTTATCAACATTCACATCAAATTCTATAAATCAATGTTTTATACGAAAAAACGCGCCTAGAACCCGGTTTATTCTTCGAGTTTGTTAACCATGTGGAAAAGTATCGTTACCGCTCGGAATTAAAATGTTGGATATTTGTTATGCTTGAGATGCAGACCCGCCTCAAGTCTCGTGTTTTAACTTCTTGAAGATGGTAACATCTTCGCAAATTTAAACTTACAACAACATGGCAAGAATCATTAAATTCGAAAAAAATGACTGTGCGCCATGCGCACAAGTGTCCGCCTTCTTAGACAATAGAGGGATCACATACGAAACCATCAATCCGTTCGACCAACCTGATTTAGCTGCTAAGTTTAAAATCAGAACGGTTCCAACGGTCCTTGTACTCGACAACGAAGAAGTACAGCAACGCATCATCGGTTTCAAACCCGAAGAATTAGCGTCTATAGCCCTTTAATTGTTTCACCTTTAACGGAGCGAGATATGGTTCATCTATATTACGATTCACGAACAGGAAATGTTCAGCGCTTTATCAACAAAGTTATCCAAATTACCGGATGGCAAGCACATAAGATTGAAGAAAGTCTGGAAATTCAAGCGTCCGGACATTTGATTACTTATACGACGAAGATGGGAAGCATGCCGGACAAAACGAAGATGTTTATGGATAACCACGCCGAAAAAATTTATTCCGTGACCTCCAGTGGTAACAGGAACTGGGGTAGAAACTTTGGGTTGGCAGCCGACAAGATATCAGAAGATTACGATATCCCACTCGCCATGAAATTCGAGCTTTCTGGCACCATGGAAGATATCAATCAATTTATTGAAATTATAAAACACCAATACAATGATAGCAAACGAGGTAGCAAAAAATTGGATATTGCTTAATAACGAAATCATGATTAAGCATGATGAGGAGTACAGCTTACATAAAGACAAAGAAGCTGTGCGTGCCTATTTCTTGGAACATGTAAACAAGAACACTGTTTTCTTTTATACGCTGAAAGAAAAGATTGATTACTTGATCGAGCATAATTATTATATCAATTTCTACGAGTGGTTCACCTTCGAAGAAATGGAACAGGTATACAATTATGTCCATGCCAAGAAATTCCGTTTCCAATCGTTCATGGCAGCATTTAAGTTCTTCCAGAGTTACGCATTACGTGATGATTCGGGGGAAAAATTCTTAGAGCGCTATGAAGACCGTGTGGTTGCCGTAGCACTTTTCCTTGCTCGAGAAGAGGGTATACAAAAAGCTATCGAGTATGCCGAAATCATGATCAATCAAGAATATCAGCCTGCTACCCCGACATTCTTGAACGCTGGAAAAAAACGTTCCGGCGAATTGGTATCTTGTTTCTTAGATGAAATTGGCGACAATCTGAACGGTATAGGTTATGCTGTCGACTCCGCCATGAAGCTATCTTCTATCGGTGGTGGTGTTTCCTTTAATATTTCCAAAATTCGGGCTCGCGGAGAAGCTATCAAAGGTGTAGATGGTCGTGCCGGAGGTGTTCTTCCTATTATGAAAATCATGGAAGATACGTTCTCCTATGCCAACCAACTGGGGCAACGCCCAGGTGCCGGAGCAGTGTACCTCAATATCTTTCACGCCGACATCGAAGAATTCCTTGATTGTAAAAAAATCAATGTCGACGAAAAAGTACGCATTAAGTCACTTTCTATAGGCATCATCGTTCCGGATAAATTCATGGAGATGGCCGAAAAAGACGAACCTTGCTATCTCATTTATCCACATACCGTGATGCAAGAATATGGTAAATATCTGGACGACATGGATATGGATAAAATGTATGATGAATTGATTACCAATCCAAACGTCAAAAAGAAAAAAGTTAATGCACGCCATTTATTGGTACGTATTGCCCAAATTCAGAAAGAATCCGGTTATCCCTACATCTTTTTCAAGGAGAATACCAATAGAGCACATGCCCTAAACGGGATCGGACAAGTGAAGTTCTCTAACTTGTGTACCGAAATTATGCAGGTTTCTGAAGTTTCGGATATCGAGATCTATGGTAAGGAGGACACTATCCGCTATGGTATATCCTGTAACCTCGGATCACTTAATATTGCAACCGTAATGGATAACAAACGTATTAAAGAAGCTGTGAAAACGGCCACACGTGCGTTAACTGTCGTCACGGATGTAACGAACATCGATATGGTTCCATCCATTGCTAAAGCTAACAGAGAATTACATTCCGTTGGATTAGGCGCTATGAACTTGCACGGTTATCTGGCAAAAAGCTTCATTATGTATGAATCAACAGAAGCATTAGATTTTGCCAATACCTTTTTCATGATGATGAATTACTATTCTTTGGAAGCTTCTATGGAGATCGCTAAAGAGCGTGGTAAAACATTTGTAGGCTTTGAGAAATCAGCTTACGCAGACGGTACCTACTTCGATAAATATACATCGCAAGACTATTTACCAACCACCGACAAGGTTAAAGAATTGTTTGAAGGTGTCCACGTGCCAACGAGACAAGATTGGGAAAACTTAAAAGCACAAGTACAAGAACATGGTATCTACCATGCTTACCGCTTGGCTATCGCACCAAACCAATCTACTTCCTATATCATGAATGCAACGGCATCGGTTATGCCTGTGGTAGATATTATCGAAGTGCGGGAATACGGTGACAGTACGACCTATTATCCAATGCCTTATTTAACGAACGATAATTATTTTTATTTCAAGTCGGCATACGATATGGATCAATTCAAGGTACTCAAGTTGATCTCGGTTATCCAGCGTCATATCGATCAAGGCGTGTCTACGATTCTTCACACCAATTCAAAGGATACAACGAGAGATTTAGCGAAATACTACATCTATGGCCATAAACTCGGTCTGAAATCGCTGTACTATACGCGTACACGTAAATCAACCGTAGAAGAATGTATCTCCTGTTCAGCGTAACTGGGGTAAAAAGATAGAAACCGATCACTTACTATTAGTGATCACGAATAAAAATAGACATACAATGAAACAATATAAAGCGGTAAACTGGAATACCCCTGAAAACGACTATGTGTTGATGTTCTGGGAACAGAACATCAAACAATTCTGGATTGATACGGAATATATCCCTTCCAAAGACATCGACAGTTGGAAAGGACTAAGTTGGGACATGAAAGAGTGCTATAAGAAAGCATTAGGCGGACTAACGTTGTTAGATACGCTCCAAAGCCATACGGGTATGCCTAAAATCATCGATCATATCGACTCCTTGCAGAATAAAGCGGTACTGTCGTATATGTGTATGATGGAAGCCATACACGCAAAGTCATATTCCACTATTTTTACGACAGTATCAACAACAAACGAAATCAATGACGTATTCGGTTGGGTAAAAGAGAACAAGTTCTTACAGTACAAAGCCGCAACTATCGATAAATATTACCGTGCCATTGATAAGGAAAAAGTCTCCGATGAAGAACTTTTTATGGCGCTTGGTGCATCGGTGTTATTAGAATCTTTTTTATTCTATTCAGGCTTCTTCTTGCCTCTTTGGTTGTGCGGTCAGGGACAAATGGTCGCTTCCGCAGACATTATCAAGAAGATTATTGCCGATGAATCGATCCATGGTGTGTTCGTAGGTCTCATTGCACAGGAAGTATTTGCCAAACTTCCGAACAAAGAAGAAGTAAAAGCACGCTTCTTGAATTTGTTGAATGACCTCTATGAAAACGAGATTAAGTACACCGAAGAATTGTATACTGTCGTAGGGCTAACTGCCGAAGTGAAAGAGTATGTACGCTACAACGGGAATAAAGCACTAATGAATCTCGGTTTCGATCCTATTTTTGAAGTGAAGCAAGTAAACCCTATTGTATTGAATGGGTTGAATACAGAAACTACGCAACATGATTTCTTCTCGAAGAAATCCACAAACTACGAGAAAGCCATGGAAATTGTACATCTAAAAGATGACGATTTCAAAATGGACATTTCGCTGGAAGTATAAAAAGTTTAACAAACCGTATCTATTTAATAAGCCTTTTTCGATTTCGAAAAGGGCTTATTTCTTTTAGTGGAAACTGCTGCTCTACTCCACTAACCCAACATAAACGGAGTCCGACAACTCCTCTGTATACACATCAACAACTCCCATATACACATGTAGTGGCCCTTTTTTATATGCTAATAACGTACATAACATGCTGTACTCTCCTTTATGCACATCCTCCTCAGCAACATTGAATCGGAACTCATGATCAATGTCGTAAATTAAAATATTAACTCTGTAGGTTTCGCTACCTCGCGTGGCTTCATAGCTCCATTTAAAATGTAACCTATCATTTTCCCGCCAGACCAAACAGTCCTTCGGTGGGTTCAAGCTTCCACGAAACACACGTACTTTTCCCGGATTGACGAATGGTTTACCTTTCTCATCAATCTCCAAACATTCTTTGAAAATATGTGATTGTGCTAATTGTACGGCTCCTACCCGACTACCTTTGGGAGCTAGTTCCCTATATCCGTAACGTAAACAAGGAACTAACACCGTAGAAAAACCACTGGCAACCTTCATCTTTGCCCGATTTAATAACATGGCCTCCGTTGGTTTTTTCGTAGATGGTTTCCGCTTTCCCCGGATAATGTTCTGACCATTGAGTACATAACCGTAAACACTTCCTACTTTTCCGATATAAGCCCCG
>NZ_JAAKGS010000018.1 GCF_011043555.1 Sphingobacterium sp. SGR-19 | reverse complement strand
GGTTTGGGGCTTGGCGTCAGTGGCGGAAATTGAAGCGAAAAGTTTCAATTTAGCGACACGGTAAGCAAAAGCCAATTAATTGAATAAATTTAAGAAAAAAGTCAATATAATTGGCTTTTGCGGAATAGAATGCCTAAACTTCAATTTTGCACTTAACTCGCCATTGCGCCAAACCCTTGTTATATGCCGTTTTTTTTATTTTTTGCCGCTTCTTTTTGTCATATCTGGAACTGCTTCTCCAGGTATTATTTGAGTAATGACTTTTACGTCTTTAATAAGTCTTTGAATTATTTTTGAAACGGGTTCTTTGGTTCTTGAACTTTCTTCAATTGCTTTTTGTATAATTTCTCCATCTATTGTTTGACCTTCAGGAGCAATAATCATAGATTGTCTATTAAATGGTGCTGTGTTTACATCGTCAGCTCTAACCATTAATTTTTCTATTTCTTCAAACAATTCTTCATTTTCAAGTATCCCAACACCAGCATTCATAGAACCTTGGTTTATTAATATTTGACCTTCCATTTGTTTTTGAAGTTCTATCATAAATAAATCTTCATCACTAAAAGGAATATGAAAATCATTGAATTTTAAAAATATTCTGTCATCTACTATCATTTGAATATGATAATGCGGTTCTGCACCAATTTTCGCATTTTGATGACCTTCCAAATCTGTATTACCAACAGAAAAAGCCCATTCAATATTTTTATATTTAAATGTGGATTCTAAGAAAGAAGTTGAAGAAGTTTCGTTTTTTAAATCGTTGATGTTCGTTAAAAAAACTTCACTATTTGCTAACCAACGAAAATAACTATCTAGTTTAAAAAAACCGATAGGTTTCTTTAAATATGATTCAAAATGTTTTTTTCTAATTCCTTTTGGATAAGTAAACCAATGAAAACAAGTTTTAGATTCTTCAAAAGAATCCATATCCCCACCGCAGAGAAAACATTTACCAATTTTCAGATTTGAAATAAACTCTTGATGAATTCGTTTGTTTTCTTCATCTTGTTGTCTATTTTTTTCTTCGATTAAATCAGCCCCTAGATTGTTGAAAAAAGATTTTAAATCTTGGTCTTTATATTTATTCATACGGCTTGGTTTAAAATGGCATATAACGGGAAACAGATTGGCGATAGTGGCGGATTGAATTGGACTGAAAGTTCGATTCAGACCGACAGTGAGCCGATGTGTCTCCACAGAGCTAACTTACAAATTTCTGAGCGAATGTGGAACACATTCGGCGGATAAAAATGCACGAAACGCTCAATTTTGCACTTAACCCGCCATTTCGCCAATCTGATGTTATGTGCAGGAATACCTATTATTTTTTGAAATCGAATTGTGGTTTATAAACTCCGTCTGTTAGTTCAACCACATCATCAAAAAGTCTTCGGAGCAAAAAAATGTTTTCGCTTAATGAATTTTTATCAGCCGTTAGCGTTGTATTTACCCTTGATGCCAAATTGTTGGGAGATAAGGATAATTTGCTTAAAATTTCAATAGCTTTTTTATCACCGATTGGGTACGTTTCATTAATAGCAAAAAGAACATCTACAATATTTTTAACTGTTCTGGTTATACTGCCGAAAGTATTGTAAAAATCATCCTTTTCTGCAAAATCTACTGCATTAATTAATGTAAATTCTGCTGCCCAAAGACCTTGTTGAATAATAGTCTCTTTGAGTTTTGGAGGGTAATTTTTGATGGATGATTTTAATTTAGAAATGATGTCTTCCGTGTCAAACACAGGAATACAGTTTTCAATTTCTGCCAGATAGATTACTGATGAAAATCCGTAAGGAGGTTGTTGTTCATAGTGTTTTTGCCATTCACCGCTAATAGCACTTTCAATTGTACTTTTTACTTGATCCAAATTGCGGTACAAAAAATCAACTTTTCCACTTTCAGTATGTATCCAAGCACCACCATTTACCCAAGGTCCCCATTGATAAAAATCGGTAACGATAGGAACATTCTCTACGGATTGCTTTTCGGCAATTCTTTTTATTTCTTCAATATTAAACGGCTTTTTTTCATTATAGTAAATGCCAATGTCTAAATCGGAGTTTTCAGTCGCTCTTCCTGTGGCAAAAGAACCACCCAAAACAACAGCAACAATGTTGTCCAACTTTATCAATTCGGCTACAATATTGCCAAATGTTTCCTTTTTATTCTGTGGTAAGTTCATTTTTGATTTCAGCGATTGTTGGAAAATTCTTGCACATAACGGGTCGGGTATTTATAAAGGGCGGGAATAGTAGTACTTCCGTTGAATTTTGCACTAATGCTCAATAGAAGTACAAAAGATGAGCCTTTGACATTCAGCCCACCTTTCATAAATACCTTGTTAGCGGCACGTGCCTTTGTTCGGTCTTATTCATAGAACAATTTTAGTTTGGTTTCAGCTATTTTGTATTTCTTTTTTTGGCTTTCAGTAAGTGATGAAAAAAATGACGGCAAAATTTCAGTTTCATTTCCTTTTGAAACCTTTTTCCACGTTCCTATGACTTTGCCGTTATAAATAATTGTTGGGTAGAAAATACCGTTTTTTGTAAATGCTTTGGCTTGGTTTTCTGCTTCAATTGTAGCGGTTCTATCTTTATAACTTATGATTAGTTCGTCAAATGCAGGTAAAAAGTAAACCGAATTATCTTTATTGGTTTTCAAATTATCTGTTTCGTTCGTCCAATATTCTTCATTTTCAATGATGCTGGAAATGAATTTAGACTTAACCATTTCAAATGCTTTTTTCGCATCAGAAACATTAAGTCCCGACCACCAAACAAAATCTTTTATCGTTACAGGACTTCGGCTTTGGATATATTTTTCCGCTAATCTTGCCAATGCTTCATCTTTTTGTAAGGGTTTTGCCGCAGGTACTTTTCTATCAAATAAAGCATAAGTAAGTTGTTTGCCTACTCTTTCGCCATTGCAAACTATCATTTCCGTTTCTGCCCTAAACATAATGTGGCTTGCCCGCAAATCATTTGTGGCAATTCCTTTTTTGTTGAGTTCGTTCATTATTTCTTCTCTGGTCAGGATTTCATTTTTTTCTAAAAGTTTTCTGATTAAAGAATTACTTTTTTTCAAAACTGTTTCGTCCAAACCTAAACTTCGGTTCATTGATGCAACAGATTTATTAAGGTTCGGTGCGGAAAGTTGCATCATCCATCTTACGTCATCCGCAGAAACCAAATGCCAAGTAGGTCTTAACAGATGCGTCCGTATAATTTTTCCGTTGTTTAAATCATCTTCAATTTGTTTGTCAAAAGCATTGTTAGGTAACCGAATGCCGATAGCCAATTTTGACATTGCATAATCCTGTGCCTGAATTGCACCCATCCATTCTAAAACTTCTTGCGGTGTTTTAAGTTTCGGGTTGAAAATTTGCTGATTAATTAGTCTGTTTATTGCAATTTCATTCAAGGTCATTCGTTTTTGATTATTCATTATTTTCTGACCAATCAAATGGAACTTCTTGTGTTAGTGCAAATAAATTACCGTCAGCGGCTTTCAGCACAGCCAATCTTGCTCCAGGCATATCTACGACACCTGTATCAGGATTGTGATTATTTCCCTCCACTGCTTTGCCCTTGCCAATCTCTACCAAAGAACCGTCAGCAATTTCTACCATTGCTTTTGCTCCATTGGTTATAAAATAGCTGTGTGCTTTTTCTATATCTTCAACTTTCCAAAAAATCAATGGATAGTCAACCCAAGGAAGTCGTGAAAGTGAAATGTCCATATTCTCAATATTAAAAGAAGCAAAGTCCTCGTTTTGCCAAGTTGGGTCTTTGCCTAATAAAGAAGCCCAAGTATCAATGCCTTGATTCAAGTTTCTTGCAGGATAAACTATTGAGGCAATCGTAGTAAGTCTGATTTCTGTTTCGTTCTTATTTTCCATAGTTCATTATTTTTAAGTTGTTGAAATTTGGCAGGGTGGTCGGTTGGCATTGCCACT
>NZ_JAAKGS010000017.1 GCF_011043555.1 Sphingobacterium sp. SGR-19 | reverse complement strand
GAATATATTTTCATAGCCAGCCGGAACAGCTATTCGGAAATCTACATATGTCTCACCTTGTTGCATCATTGTACCTCCCAGCAAAGTTCGTCAATATCCGCGAAATTCCGTTATGGCAATTCGGATACACCATAGATTTGGTCCAACATATGGTATAACTTCGGATGATCCTCTTTTAGCAAGGCAGGCTTTTTGAAGAAATACTCGGATACAACGGCAAAAAATTCCGCTTCATTGGTACCTGCGTATGCTCGAATATCGGATTCGCCCGATCGGATCTCGCGGATGGTTTTATGCATCTCTTTGATCCAAGGCTCGATCAACGACTTCGGGATAAGATATTCGGGAATACCATCCACCTCGCCATCGGCCTTGTCAATGAGGTGTACAAACTCGTGAATGGCGGTATTGCCAGCAGACATATTCAAAAAACCATTTCTTAACGCCTGCTGTGATAGGATCATCTTACTGCTGAGGGCACCTGAACCAACCATCCCAGCGACATTTCTCTGTTCGCTCGCCGTACTGAAGCGCTCATCAAAATAATCAGGATACACCAGTACTTCGGTGAGATTGCGGTAGACCCATAATTTGAAATGAAAAAGCGGAATGGTGGCACTCGCCGCAATGAGTACTTTATCCTCGTCGGTAACCACAGCCCCTTTTTCTGCCGATATCTTGGTATGCTCCAAAAAATAGCGTACCCTTGTCAAGAACGTCTGCTGTTCATCCGTTGGCAGATGACGATAAAACCGTACTTGCTTCTCGAGGATCTCTCCCATCAGCTCGTCTGTGAAGGCAACAGGTACTGGAATTTTCTTCGTACCGCTGTACTTAAAAATGTAAATAATAACCACAATGGCAAAAAGCATGAGGCCAGCGACAATGAAATAGGACGAATCATTCATAAAACTTGCTATATCTTTCTTCTAAAAGATCTTTATACTTTTTCTTGTATTCTTCCGAAAGAAAAGAACTATCTATCCAATGTAACGCAACTGGTTTTCTTTTCTTAAAACGTTTAGCAATACCTGCTATCTGCTTATTATTTAATCCTGGCTAGTTCTCTTGCATTTACGGGAGCTAAAGTATGCCCGAACATTTTAAGTACTTGATTTACTTTCTCGAGATTCAGGTTTTCTTTCCCCTGTTCTATTTTTCGGATTACGGTTAATGCAACTCCCGCTCGTTCAGCAAACTCTTCCTGGGTAAGATTTACTTCCTTTCTTTTTTGCTTTACAAAATCTGCAAGTGCCATCATTATTATATGCTTTTGCAACGAATTTAAGAAAAAAAACCGTATTATATGCAAAAACATATAAAAATATTTATTCACGTTAAATTATATGCATTTAGATATAAAGACAGGGATGAAATATAAATTCTACTTCTTTTTACCGATCCAGCCGAGATGCGTATGCTTAAAATCATCACCATACTTTAACCCATAACCGAAAATCCGATCCATGGCCGAATGGCCGAAGAGAATGATACCCGCGAGGGACAATACCGGGATGTGGAATATGAACCCAATGGCTAAAACCAACAATGCCGTGAATTTATGGTGAACAATATTGTACGCAACGGCTCCTACGCGGGGATTTACCGCATAGCCGAACATGGAAATATCAGGTAATAAAAGACAAGCTGGGAATACCCACCAGGCGTAATCCAATTGCGTAAACAACAAAATAGCCAGCAAAAATTGTCCGACTTCTTCCAGTTTCAATAGGGTATCCATTTGTTTCGTCATCGTATATGCTGTCTAAAATCTTCCACAATCCAATATCTAGTGGTTCGATAAAGATAACAAAAACTCCCGAGGCTTTCGCCCCGGGAGTTCGCAACAATATAAACCCAACAAAAGAAACTTACCAATTACGTCGTCGCCTTCGCCGCCTGCCTTCGAGAAGCCGGCTGGTGAGGTAGCTGACCGCAGCACCTATCACTGCAACCACTGCCGTATGCAGGAGGTTACTCCAGTCGAAGCTGTTCCAGACGGAGCAGATGGCACCGATGATCGTTGCAGCGGTTACCATGAGCTCATCGTCTTTCATTCGTGTAAAGCCGATAAGCGCTTTAAATTTTGTAGCCATTTTTATGCTTTTTATGTTCTCCTCGCGAGATCGAACAGTACAAACGTAAAAAGCAACCTAGCTTCAAATGAACTTTTGATAGAAATTGATAAGATTTGATAAAACCAAACCCGATTTATCGGGAGAGCTCTCATCAGCCTTTGAAAAAAAATAATAGATGAAAATTAACCGAAAAGAAACGCATTTTGCGCCTATACATCGTGTTTACCGCAATGTAGTTGACGGCTTCGACACTGTACAAAACGGACAAGTCAAGTTGCAAAATGAATTCAGCAAGGGACAAAACGCTCCAAGCAAGTGTAAGAGCGGTTTCGGCACGCCGCAAGACCGATATGTCGCGTGCAGGCACTGTCAGGACACTGTACATGTCCGCTCCGCCAGTGTACAAGCGCATTTTGTAACATGATAAAGCGGACAACACAAGGGACAACAGGGTCTTGACAAGACGGAGATGCTGGAGCAATAGCGTTGTTTTTCCAGCACCGCGCGGCCCCTTGATACCGATCATGCGCTGATTCCAATTGATCTTTTCATGAAGATATCTACGAAAATCATTCGTAACACTTTGTAACAAAATATCCTGAAAGTTTAGAAGTGTATCCATTTTGCAGTTTTGAAACTACAAATCCCCCCCCCGTCTTCGTATAATTAATCAGATTATTCACGATATTAAAACCCACAAAGTAGAGCAGAACAACAGCAGGGCAGCTATTGACAGCGTATACCCACTCATCGGGCACCGTTTTTCACGCACGAAATTCAAAACTCGTACATAAAAGTATAGTGTTTACACAAATAGTCGTACATAAAAATGTAGTGATCATACAAAAAGTCGTACATATTTTTGTATTTTTGTTTTCATGAGACGTGATCTTTACGAAAAGCTACTTGAGTGGAAAGGGCGAAAATCGCATAAACCACTTATTATCCGTGGTGCACGCCAGGTGGGCAAAACATGGTTAATGAAACATTTTGGTAAAACAGAATATAAAAACGTAGCTTATGTTAATATGGAGAGTAATGCTGTAATCCGTGATTTGTTTAAGCTAGACTTCAACATCGACCGCATTTTGTTAGGCCTTCAGATTGAGACCGGTATGCCTATCGATGCGGATACCTTAATCATCTTTGATGAAATACAGGAATCACCCGAGGCAATTACCTCGTTGAAATATTTTTACGAGAATGCTCCTCAATATGATATTATCTGTGCCGGATCACTGTTGGGAGTAGCATTGACGCGCCATACGTCATTTCCGGTAGGCAAGGTTGAATTTTTAGATTTATACCCACTACGATTTTCCGAGTTTGCTGCAGCATTAGGAGAACGTGCGCTCGTAACCCTGTTGGAGAATCCCGATTGGACACTCATTGCTGGATTCTCTTCTCGCTATGTGGAACTTCTGCGACAGTATTATTACGTTGGCGGGATGCCTGAAGCGGTAACTGCTTTTGCTGAAAACAAAAACTTCCAGCAAGTACGCGAGATACAAAAAAGAATTCTTGCCGCATACGAGCAAGATTTCTCCAAACATGCTCCTAGTTCGATCGTACCACGCATACGCATGCTATGGAACTCTATTCCGGCACAGTTGGCAAAAGAGAATAAAAAATTTATATATAGTATTATTCGGCAAGGTGCACGCGCGAAGGATTATGAGCTCGCGATCGCTTGGTTGATTGACTGTGGTCTAGTACACCGCGTGCATAATGTAACTAAGCCTGGTATACCACTTAAAGCTTATGAGGATTTCAATTCGTTTAAAATATTTTTGGTAGATGTAGGTCTATTAGGAGCTATGACCGATTTAGATGTACGCACTTTGCTAGAAGGCCAAGCGTTATTCCAGGAATTTAAAGGCGCATTGACAGAACAATACGTATTGCAAGAATTAACCGCCCGCGGAGACATGAGTATCTACTATTGGTCTTTGGAAAATTCAAGAGCCGAAATAGACTTTTTAATTCAAAAAAACGGCAAAATCATACCGATAGAGGTAAAAGCCGAAGAAAACCTGCAGGCCAAAAGCCTTCGCGTTTATTACGACAAGTATAAGCCCGACACAGCTATACGAACCTCTATGAGCAATTATCGAGAAGAGGACTGGATGACTAACATACCCTTGTATGCGCTAACAACAGCGCCCAACCTATTCGAGTAGCGAAACCCTACTCGCTCGTTAGGACAACCGGAGCATGTAGCAAAGCTTGTCGCCTTCCTTATCGGTGAAGAAAATGGCTACTAAAAAACTCCCGAGGCTTACACCCCGGGAGTTCGCAACAATATAAACCCAACAAAAGAAACTTACTAATTACCGCCGTCGCCTTCGTCGCCGACCTTCCAGCAAGCGGCTGGTGAGGTAGCTCACCGCAGCGCCCACCACCGCGATCAATGCCGTGTGCAAGAGGTTGCTCCAGTCGAAGCTGTTCCAGACCGAACAGATGGTACCACCAACCGTACCAAACTGCACATTACTCATCGTCCGCATCGCTGCCCTCCTTTCTTTCGGCTTTTGGCTCCGTATCCTCCTCCTGCATCACCTGCTCGATGATACCCAAGCCCACCGCGATGTACTTCAACACGCTCATCGCTTTTGCCGGGAGCTTGATGGGTGCCAGCAGTACCACCTGTACTGCCTGGCTGATTTTCCGGATGACTTTTTTCATCGCCCCTCCCGGATTAAAAGAAACACTTCATCTCCCTGCTCCCATAGAGTGTAGACCAGGGCCTTAAGTTTATCCAACGCTTTACCGCTTTCGTCACCGGTGCCCTCGCCGGTGAGCTCGGTGACAGGTGCGATGCATCCCATTAGTTGCTTCATGGCGTTGTTGGCGGCGTGGATCAAGATGGCTTCCCGTCCGAGGACAGCCGGGATACCGATCTGCTCTCCGTGCTTGGTATACTTCCGCTTTTCCAGCTTGTAGCACCCTTCCGGGATGCAGCTTAAACGCTGCAAGTTGTTACGCCAAGGAAGCTCGATCGTATGGCAGATCTTCTCGCCGTTGAAGTAAATCGTTCCGTTGGTTCCCTGTTCTCCGTAAGTCCGTCGGAGAACCAAGGTGCTCTTCAATGCCATATTATCTGACCACCATTGTTGCGTTATCACTCCAATCCCCGGTTCCCTGCGTGTTTAGCGCACGCACCCGCACTTCATAGCGTTCAGCTGCCGTCAACGGTGCAATAATATTGGCACGCGATGAGCTTGTCGTGAAGCGCTCACTCCATTCGGCCTCGCCCTGCAAGCGATATTGATACTCATATAGCAACACGTTGCGCTGTTTATCAAAATCCAGCCTCACCTGCCCCGATTGCCTACCGTCGCTGAGCTTTACACCTTCCACCTTCAGGGGAACCTGAACGGAACCGCTGGTCCCATTGGTCGGGAAGCCCGAACTCAACAAGGTCGATAAGTGCCCCTCTGCCACGCCATTTACATAATACGCCAGCTGACGCAGCGCAGCCTCCAGCGGTAGACGGCTTTCGTTCTTGAGGGCTGTTTCCTCCGGTGAACCGCGGCGTCTTGCAGCCGTTAGCTTCGCCGAGAAATCATCCAGCAGTTCTTGTACCGCCGCCAATGCAGGCGTTGGTTGTTCGAAGTGTACATTGTCTGTCATAGCACCGATGATCGTTGCAGCGGTTACCATGAGCTCATCGTCTTTCATTCGTGTAAAGCCGATAAGCGCTTTAAATTTTGTAGCCATTTTTTATGCTTTTTATGTTCTCCTCGCGAGATCGAACAGTACAAACGTAAAAAGCAGCTCCGCCTCGAATGAACTTTTGATAGGATTTGATAGAAATTGATAAGATTTGATAAAATTTAACCGAAAAAAGCTCCATTTTGTACCTATACATAGCGTCTACCGCATTGTAGTTGACCGCTATGTCATGGTACAAAACGTACAACGCAAGGCACATCGTCGAGAAGTCCGGCAACAAATGCATGCACTTACGGGACACCACGCGCCACTACCTGTAGTTGATCAACAAGTCACCCAACAAAACTCACATGTAGCGTGCAGGCATCGTCAACGCATAGTACATAACGCATATGTCCAGTGAAAACAGCAATAATACACCAGACATACCGGCTATGTCGTGGTACAAAACCGTTATATCACGTGCGTGCATCCACATGTATATGTACATAACGACACCGATTTCCGCCGAAAGAAAAGAACTATCTTTCCCAAAGTAGATAAAACGCGCCAAAACTATTATCAATGACTCCGCAAACATCCCCATTACGAAGCCAATGTAGCGCGGCGGTAAAAATATCGTAACAAATACACAAAATTTTCAATAAAGAACTATATTTACTGCCACTTATATAAAAATAACGTAATCGATTCCAACCATTTTTCGTTTTATCAGCAAATGAACGGGATAAAAAATAGCGACTACAACAAACTTGCTGATGAAGTCCTCATTAATCTTATTCGTCAAGACGACGAAAAGGCCTTTGCTGTCCTGTACGAGCGTTACAGTGGAGCCTTATATGTACATGCCTATGGACTGATCCAAAATCGGGAGGATACTAAAGATCTCCTTCAACGCGTCTTCACGAAGATATGGGATATAAGAGACACCTTGCATAGCGAAATCAATCTTTCTGCCTACCTCTACCAAATGCTCAAAAATATGTTCATCAATAGCTTGGCGCATAACAAAGTTATCGACAGATACCTCGACAACCTATCCGGGTATGCCAACACTTATGTGGCAGATACCGACTATCGCATACGTGAAAAACAATTGCAGGCCTGTATTCAATCTGAAATCCAGCAACTCCCTCCTAAAATGCGGGAAATATTTGAACTAAGCAGAACAGCGTATCTCACGCATCGCGAAATTGCTGAAAAATTAGGTATTAGCGAAAAAACCGTAAAAAACCAGATCACCAATGCGCTTAAACTTTTAAAGTCGAGGCTTCCTCACCTGATATTTTTGTTAGTTCTATTCCAAGCACGACCCTAGTTATAAAAACTCAGTTTTAAGTTTTTTTTAAAAAACACTCCTTAAGTTTTTAAAATAACCTGTCCACTTTTTGCTGACGATTTACA
>NZ_JAAKGS010000016.1 GCF_011043555.1 Sphingobacterium sp. SGR-19 | reverse complement strand
ATCTGTTTTAACGAAACGAATATACGGAAAATTTCGCTTAACCAACCCTATATACGTGTTTCGTTATTTGACTTTTCTTTCTACATAAGATATTGATATATTTGTATTTAAAAAATAAAACCGCACAAATAGCGAAACAAAATATTATAAAATACTATTTCCCTGATATGAATAGCGAAATCATACTTGAAACCTTCGAAAAGAGATTGCTGATGCAGAGATATGCTGGCAATACCATTAGATCGTACAAGGATTACGCTAGTATATTTCTTAAACATGTTAGCAAATATCCCTCCCTTGAAGAAATTCCACTGTCAGATATTGAGGCGTTTATAAACGAAAAAGTTCAAAATGGGAAAATTAGTGTTTCCTATCAAAAAGGATTAGTGGGCGCAATCAAGAAGATGTACGAACTGATATTGGACAAAAAAATCCAACTGGATTACTTATACCCGAAACGCTCATTTTCTAAATTACCTAAATTCTTTTCAAAAGAAGAAGTAAGAAATATTCTCGATAACACTCAAAATCTAAAACACAAGGCTATTCTGATGACAATCTATAGTTGTGGACTACGTCTTAGCGAACTGTTGAATCTCAAAATCAAAGACATAAAATCTTCCGATGGAATTATCAGAATCCATCAAAGCAAAGGTAATAAAGATCGGATTGTATCATTACCAGACAAATTGCTGGCGACTTTGAGACATTATTATCAAGCATTCAAGCCAAAGGAGTACCTCTTCGAAGGTGAGAAGGGTGGCAAGTATAGCGAACGAAGTGTACAGTTGATTCTGAAAAAAGCATTGATCAAAGCAAATGTTCAGTCGGAAGGCTCTGTACATACATTGCGACATTCTTATGCCACACATTTAATCCAATCAGGTATCGATATCCGAATTGTAAAAGAGTTATTGGGTCATGAAAATATAAAAACGACTATGATCTACACCCATATCACTGACATAGACAAGCAAAAGACTCCTAGCCCTCTTGATTTTTTATAAGAATAAGATGAACTTTTCACGCTCTATAGAAACAAGCATTATGCTCCAATCATTCTTTAAGAAGGGTTATTCTTCTAGCTTAACTTAACTTTGCTTAGGTTATTGAATAATCAATATTCAGATATAATTTGTCCGAAATGTGTCCGAAAAAAGAAAAAGCCACTGATTATCAGTGGCTTTTGTCGGGGTGGCAGGATTCGAACCTACGACCTCCACATCCCAAATGTGGCGCGATACCGGGCTACGCTACACCCCGAAAAGGTATCACCTTTTTTTCTGTGGCACAAAGATAAAGTTTATTTTATATTTGTCAATGTGTTTTTTTGATTAGAAACTTAAACCGTTGATAATATGATTGATATTTTTTAGTTTTTCATTTAGCGTGGGACGCATTGGCTGAATTAGCTTCATCATCATCTTGTATTATAGTGCGTGTGAAACGGCGTATTGCATAACGCGCACGAAATAAAATAGTGCGACGGGGAATATTTTATCTGCGTTTATAATGAAAGAACACGATAGATGGCTCGAAGTGGATCGCTATCGCAAAAATGTGTAGCGATAAGGGAAAAGCAACATAAATTAGTCGTCCAGATGGATAACATCATCTCCAAGAGGATGCGATATAACAAAGCAAATTGCATCTGAATCTATGTTACGTAGCAAAAAGAACGCTGAAATTATTTCAACGTCTAATAAAAAAAACAGCCATGTACAAAGACATGGCCGTGTTTTATATTAAAGTGCTAATAACGAGATATTAATTGCCTCCAGCGTCAGCGTCTGTTAAGGTAATCTTTACCGACATTGTTGGAGGAGCTTCGTAGTCATCATTTCTGTCCTCAGCAAAAAGAGTCACCCATCCAACAGTATAATTAACGGAATAGTGTACTCCGTTAATCGTCGCAGGAATAATGTCATAAGAATCTGAACCGGGAAGGCGAATAGCGACCTGTACTGTGCCGCTCTGGTAATAGGTTTCGTCTAATTCGGGAAACTCTAAATCTGCTTGATAAAGTCCCACACTTATTTCTTCCCAACTACTCGATTGAACTGTTGGCGAGTAAGAGATCCCCGGCAAATAGTTTGTTATGTATTCTTTTGTACAACTACTCGTCACCGCCAGGGCAGCTGTACCGATTAACAAGGCTAATAGAATTTTTTTCATGTGTATCGTATTAAGGGTTATCAAACTTTGTTCATATTCAATAAGACGTTAAAAAACGTTAATAGTTTAAACAAAGCAAAAAATAAGCCAAATAAAAAGCGCTATGTTGGAGGACATAGCGCTTTTTTTGTTTTGATTGAATACCTTATTCTTTTTCTTTGTCATTGGGCTCTGAAACATCCGATTCAATGGAATTACCAGATGTTTTTTTCGGATTGACACTATTAACGATGATTTCCATTTTACTGTCATCGTAGTCAATATTCAACTTAGAGCCAGTTTTAACGTCGCCTTTCAATATCTCTTCAGCAATCGGGTCTTCCAGATATTTTTGGATTGCCCGTTTTAATGGGCGTGCACCAAAATTACTGTCATATCCTTTCTCCGCGATAAAATCTTTTGCTTTATCCGTGAGTGTTATATGGTAACCCAACCCTTCGATTCGGTGGAACAATGATTTCAACTCGATATCGATAATCTTAAAGATATGTTCCTTAGTCAACGAATTGAAGACGATAACATCATCGATACGGTTCAAAAACTCCGGTGCGAAAGCACGTTTTAGGGCAGTTTCAATAACTCCTCTGGAATGCGAATCCGCTTGATTGGCTTTCGCAGATGTTGTAAATCCGACGCCCTGTCCGAACTCTTTCAGTTGACGTGCACCTATATTAGAAGTCATGATGATAATCGTATTGCGAAAATCTACCTTTCTGCCCAAACTATCTGTCAATTGACCCTCGTCCAATACCTGTAGCAATAGGTTGAATACATCTGGGTGTGCTTTCTCGATTTCATCGAGTAAAACTACCGCATACGGTTTGCGACGCACTTTTTCGGTCAGCTGACCACCTTCTTCATAGCCTACATATCCTGGAGGCGCTCCAACCAAACGTGATACCGCGAATTTTTCCATATATTCACTCATATCAATTTGAATCAAGGCATCTTCCGAGTCAAACATAAAACGAGCTAACTCTTTCGCTAATTCGGTTTTACCTACTCCGGTAGGTCCTAAGAAGATGAATGAACCGATGGGTTTCTTCGGATCTTTCAGCCCGGCACGCGTCCGTTGTATAGCTTTTACCAATTTCTGTACGGCGTCATCTTGTCCGATAATACGGCCTTTGACCGCTTCCGCCATGTTCAATAGTTTTTGGCTATCCGTTTGGCTTACGCGTTGCACCGGAATACCTGTCATCATCGATACTACTTCCGCTACATTATCTTCCGATACGGTATAGCGTTTAGATTTCGTTTCCGCTTCCCAAGCAGCTTTTTCCTTTTCGAGCTGGTCGAGTAGTTTCTTCTCCGTATCCCGGAGCTTCGCTGCTTCCTCATATTTTTGGCTGCGTACCACTTTGTTCTTTTCTACTTTAACCTCTTCGATTTTCTCTTCGATATCTAAGATAGATTGAGGAACATGGATATTGTTCAAGTGTACTCGTGACCCAGCTTCATCCAAAGCGTCAATAGCCTTGTCAGGTAAGAAACGATCTGTGATATACCGTGTGGTCAGTGATACACAAGCTTCCACTGCATCCGGTGTATACGTAACGTTGTGATGCTCTTCGTATTTATCTTTGATACGATTCAAAATCTCTATCGTTTCGTCATGCGAAGCGGGCTCGACAACGACTTTCTGAAAACGACGATCCAATGCACCATCTTTTTCGATATACTGACGGTATTCATCTAATGTGGTAGCACCGATACATTGGATTTCACCTCGAGCCAAAGCAGGCTTGAACATATTCGAAGCATCCAACGAACCTGAAGCACCGCCTGCTCCTACAATAGTATGGATCTCATCGATAAATAAAATCACATCAGGTGATTTTTCCAATTCGTTCATTACGGCTTTCATACGCTCTTCAAACTGACCACGATATTTCGTTCCAGCCACTAACGAGGCTAAATCAAGCGTGACAACCCGTTTGTTGAATAATACCCGAGACACCTTGCGTTGAACAATACGTAAAGCTAAACCTTCGGCGATAGCCGATTTACCAACCCCAGGTTCCCCAATTAAAATCGGGTTGTTTTTCTTACGGCGGGAAAGAATCTGTGAAACACGTTCAATTTCTTTCTCACGTCCTACGATAGGGTCTAATCGGCCTTCTTCTGCGGCTTTGGTTAAATCCCGTCCGAAATTGTCCAGTACTGGAGTTTTTGACTTAATGTCCGAAACTTTCTTCGGTGCTGTAAATTGTTGATCGTCGTCCGCAAAATCATCATCTCCTGTAGACGAACTTGATGCTTCGTCTGTAATAGTTGTTTTATTTTGCTCAACTTCGCTTTTAAACAAATCGTACGTAATGCTGTATTGCTGTAAAACTTGAGACGCGATATTCTCCTCGTCCCGTAAAATCGCCAACAATAAGTGTTCTGTACCAATTACATCACTTTTGAAAATCTTAGCCTCCAAATATGTTATTTTTAGTACTTTCTCAGCCTGTTTAGTCAATGGCATATTTCCGATAGGTGCCCGGGACATGGACGACCCTTTTACGGCGTCTTCGGTAGATTGACGGATTGATCCTATATCGACTCCAATATTTTTCAAAATCTTTATCGCCACTCCATCGCCTTCACGAATCAAGCCGAGCAAAAGATGTTCTGTGCCAATATAATCATGGCGAAGTCGTAGCGCTTCTTCTCGACTGTAAGAAATGACATCTTTTACGCGTGGTGAAAATTTTGCTTCCATTATTTACCTTTCCTTATTTTAATGATAGGATGATATAAATGTATAAAAATAAATTATAAATCCTATGCTATGTTCTAGCAGATTTATCAATAATTACGCCACAGCCCCGAAACTATCAAAATGGCAGTCTTCCCGAACTAAAAATGACTATATTTGTACAAAATAGGAATACAAATCTTATGTCTGACGAGAAAATTATTTTTTCAATGGCCGGTGTAAACAAGATATACCCGCCGCAAAAACAAGTTCTTAAAAACATCTATTTATCTTTTTTCTACGGAGCGAAAATTGGTGTGATCGGTTTAAATGGATCGGGTAAATCTTCCTTGTTGAAAATTATTGCTGGGATAGATAAATCTTATCAGGGGGAAGTAGTTTTCTCGCCAGGTTATACCGTGGGTTATCTGGCGCAGGAACCCCAGCTGGACGATGAAAAAACCGTAAAAGAAATTGTGGAAGAGGGAGTGGCCGAGACGACAGCGATCTTAAAAGAATATGAAGAAATAAACGAGAAGTTTGGCTTGCCTGAAGTATATGAAAATCCAGATGAAATGGACAAATTACTCACTCGGCAAGGCGAACTGCAAGATAAGATCGACGCGACGAACGCTTGGGAATTGGATACGAAATTGGAGCGCGCAATGGATGCTTTACGTTGTCCGGAGCCGGATGCAAAAATTGCCAATTTGTCGGGTGGAGAGCGTAGAAGGGTGGCACTTTGTCGGTTGTTGCTTCAAGAACCGGATGTTTTACTCCTGGATGAGCCTACCAATCACTTGGATGCGGAATCCATAGATTGGTTGGAACAGCACTTACAACAATATAAGGGCACGGTTATCGCCGTTACCCACGACCGATATTTCTTAGATAATGTTGCTGGATGGATTCTGGAGTTGGATAGAGGGGAAGGAATTCCTTGGAAAGGAAATTATTCTTCTTGGTTAGACCAAAAAGCAAAACGCCTGGCACAAGAAGAGAAACAAGAAACTAAACGCCAAAAAACGCTCGAGCGGGAATTGGAATGGGTGCGCATGGCACCGAAAGCGAGACACGCGAAATCCAAGGCCCGTTTGCACAATTATGAAAAACTTGCATCGGAGGAAACGAAAGACCGGGAAGAAAAGCTGGAACTGTTTATCCCACCTGGTCCGCGATTGGGAAATACGGTTATCGAAGCTAATAATATCTCAAAAGCGTATGGTGATAGATTGTTATTTGAAAACCTTAGTTTTTCTTTGCCGCCAGCCGGTATCGTTGGTATTATTGGACCGAACGGTGCTGGTAAAACAACCTTGTTTCGGTTGATTACCGGACAGGAGCAACCTGACACGGGAACTTTTAAGGTAGGGGAAACGGTGGTATTAGGTTATGTAGATCAAAACCATGATGACCTTGATCCGAATAAAACGGTATGGGAAAATATTACCGAAGGTAATGATAATATTATGCTGGGGAATAGATCAATAAACTCGCGGGCATATGTGTCAAAGTTTAATTTTAATGGAGCTGACCAACAGAAGAAGGTAGGCGTATTGTCTGGAGGAGAGCGGAATCGCGTCCATCTGGCCATTACGTTAAAAAAATCATCCAATGTATTGCTACTCGATGAGCCGACCAACGATATTGATGTAAATACCCTGCGGGCTCTAGAGGAAGGATTGGAGAATTTTGGTGGTTGTGCCGTTATTATTTCTCATGACCGTTGGTTTTTAGATCGTATCTGTACGCATATTTTAGCATTTGAAGGGGATTCCCAGGTTTATTTCTTCGAAGGAAACTATACTGAATATGAAGAGAATCGTAAGAAACGTTTGGGCGATACAGGACCAAAACGTATCAGATATAAAAAGTTGGTGAAATAGAGATGATAGATTCTGCCAAACTTCTCGAGGCCATTATTGAAAATGCTATTGATGGGATCATCACCATTGATAATCGTGGTATTGTAGAATCTATTAACCCAGCGGCATCTACGCTTTTCGGATATAGTCCGGAAGAAGTGATTGGGAATAATATTTCGATGTTAATGCCCGAACCCGATCACAGTCGGCACGACGATTACATTGAGCGTTATCAGAAAACGGGTGTCAAAAAAATAATTGGAATTGGTCGAGAAGTTCGAGGATTGAAGAAAGATGGTACCACCTTTCCATTTCGATTGGCGGTCAGTGAAGTGCATTACAAAGACAAAAATATCTTTACTGGTTTTATCCATGACCTAACCAAAGAACGCGCCGCCGAAGATGAACTAAGGAAACATGCTGACGAATTGGAAGAAAAAGTGCGAGAGCGGACAAAAGATTTGATTAAGTTGGTTTCTGAGTTGGAGAAAGCAAAATCAGATGTAAGTCTTTCTTTAGAGAAAGAAAAAGAGCTCAACCAATTGAAATCTCGATTCGTGTCTATGGCATCACATGAGTTTCGTACGCCGTTGAGTTCTGTGCAATTGTCGGCATCATTGATTGAAAAATATGCCCAGAGACCTGATCTGCCGAATATAATGAAGCATACCAACCGTATCCGAGGAGCTGTTCAATTACTAAATAATATTCTAAATGATTTTCTCTCCTTAGAAAAATTGGAAGCGGGCAGAGTAGTAGTAAACAAAACAGATATTAATTTAGTACAGCTTGCTGAAGAAATAACGGAGGAAATGCAAATGATCTGCAAAAAGAACCAGCATATTGTCTATCAGCATACAGGCGCAATGGGCATGTTTTATTTAGATGCACATTTGATTAAAAGTAGCGTTATCAATTTGATTTCAAATGCTATAAAATATTCCGGAGAAAATACTTTCATCGAGTTTTCTACCGAAATAAAAGATGACATTTGTATTATCTGTATTAACGATAATGGTATCGGGATTCCGATAGAAGATCAGAAAAATCTATTCGAACCGTTTTTTAGGGCTCATAACATCGGCAATATACCCGGAACAGGCTTAGGTCTTAATATTGTTAAGCGTTATGTCGAACTAATGGAGGGAAGCTTGGAATACCATTCTGCTATAAACAAAGGAGCAATGTTCAAAATGAGTTTTCAACAGTAAGTACATTCGAAAATGTCTAAAACGATATTGATAATTGAAGATAATTTCGAGATCCGGGAAGGGACGGCAGAAATACTATCGTTGACAGGCGAGTATAAGGTATTGACTGCCGTTGACGGTAAGGAGGGGGTGGATATGGCTTTTAAGCATCGCCCCGATCTTATTCTATGTGATATTATGATGCCCGAACTCGACGGCTACGGGGTATTATATATGTTGAGCAAAAACGAAACGACTGGCGATATTCCATTTATTTTTCTAACGGCCAAGTCAGAAAGAACGGACATTCGCAAGGCTATGGAAATGGGAGCTGATGATTACTTGACAAAGCCATTTGACGATATCGAGCTACTCAATGCGATAGAAAGCCGCTTTCGCAAACGAGAAAAGCGGGTCGTTCGCCAGCTAATTTCCGAGTCGACGAAAAGAGCGAATTTACAGTTGAGTGAGGAAGAGCAAAATTATCTTTTACAGAGTTTGGTAAAAGAGGCACGTGTGAAAGCTTTAAAGAAGAAACAACGTATTTATGAAGCAGGAGATACGCCAATTTTTATCTATTATTTGGTTAAAGGCAAAATACGCAGTTTTTTATTGTACCAAGATGGACGTGAGCTCTCAACAGGTATTCATATAGACGATAGCTTTTTTGGTTATGAGGCGCTCTTGCTTAATGAACAATATAGTGATAATGCGGAAGCTCTGGAAGACTGCGAAATCGCATTGATCCCGAAAGAACATTTTTTCGAATTGCTGTATAACAAATCAGGTATTGCCAAGAAGTTTATCACGTTGCTTTCTGGGAATATTAGGGAAAAAGAGGAACAAATGTTGGGTTTCGCCTACGACACAGTGCGTAAACGCGTAGCAAACGCATTGGTGAATGTCGCGGAAAAATCCGCACTATCTAGTAAGGATGACGAAATTACGATTCGTATTTCCAGGGATGACCTTGCTGCCCTGGCAGGTACAGCAAACGAAACCATTAGCCGCATGTTGGCAGATTTCAAAGATGAAAAGCTAATCACAAAAACGGGTAATGCTATTATTATACCGTCCGTCGCTAAACTGAAAGCAGTTAGGTAATCATGTGACCAAAATCATTTTCTAACTTGATGCTGTGCATCCGAATCTTCAAGAGGTCTCATTATTTTTGTATTGTTTACATTACAGAAATTAGACCTCATGAAAGCTGTCGCATATAATATTAAGGATTATGAGAAGGAATCGTTGGCGATCGCGAACGGTAAAGTTCATGATTTGACCTTGATTTCCAATCCGTTAAATTTTAGTACAATACATTATGCTTATGGAAAGGAAGTGGTTATCGTTTCTGAAGATGATCGTTTGGGGAGGGACTTGTTGGAAAAATTACAGTGCGCAGGCATACAGAAAATCGTTACTCGTTCCATAACAACAGATCACATTGATTTGCACCGCGCGCATGATTTGGGAATTCAAATAGCGAATACACCGCATGTGGACCGTACTCCAAAAAGTATTGCCGAACAGACCATCCGAAACCTAAACTTGTGGGGCAGTGGAAAATGTGTGGGTCAAGCTTGTTGTTGCGTGAGAGAATGTCATGTTGCAGATGCAAAGCCAATTAAAAAATGAAGCAACCAAATAAGAGCTTGATCGCCAAATATAATGTAGCTGCGCCACGTTATACGAGTTATCCCACCGTACCTTTTTGGGAATCCGATCTATTTAATCCGGAAGAATGGTTAAATCATTTAAAGACAACCTATACGGTTTCAAAGGATGATGGGATAAGCCTATACGTCCATCTCCCGTTTTGCGAAAGTTTATGTACCTATTGTGGGTGTAATACCCGGATTACCAAAAACCATGGTGTAGAAACTACCTACATTAATTATATACTTCGGGAATGGGAAATGTATAAAGCTGCTATTGACGAAGAAATTGTTATCAGTGAAATACATTTGGGAGGAGGGACGCCTACCTTCTTTGAACCGGTAAACCTGCAACGCTTAATTGTGGAGCTGTTAAACGGAGCAATCGTAAAGGAAGGGGCGTCTTTTTCTTTTGAAGCCCATCCGGCAAACACGACGAAAGAACACCTATATACATTATATCATCTTGGTTTCCGAAGATTAAGCTTAGGCATTCAGGACTTTGATCCGCATGTACAATATCTTATCAATCGACACCAGACCGTGGAGGACGTACAACGTGTTATGGACGAGGCGCGTGAAATAGGATATACATCAATCAACTTTGATCTGATATATGGTTTGCCACTACAGACACAAACGACTGTACGTGATACGATAGAAAAATCCTTACGTATGTCGCCTGATCGTATTTCTTTTTATAGCTACGCACATGTGCCTTGGATAAAGCCTGGACAACGACGTTTTACCGACCATGATTTGCCTGTAGGAGAAGAGAAGCTCGCACTCTATATATTAGGCAAACAAATGATGGAGGAGCAAGGTTATAGAGACGTAGGTATGGATCATTTTGCAAAACCCAAAGACGAGCTTTTCAAAGCCGCTTTATCTGGAAATTTGCATCGTAATTTTATGGGTTATGCGGATCGTTACACCCCCGTTTTAATAGGATTAGGCGTATCATCTATTAGTGATGCCTGGAGTAGTTTCGCACAAAACGTAAAGAACGTGGAAGACTACTATAAACTGTTGGATGAAGGGGGGGTACCCCTATTAAAAGGACACTTATTGCATGAGGAAGATAAAGTATTGCGCCGTTATATTCTCGATATGATGTGCAAGGGGAAAGTAAAGTTGGAAGCAGACTTTTCACTTAATGAGGTTATCATTGACCGATTACGTCCTTTAGCAGGAGATGGCCTCGTGGAATACGGAAATAGTTATATCAAAGCGACCCGAATCGGGAAATCTTTTTTGAGGAACATATGTATGGCATTTGATCAGCGATTGCAGCTATCTAAAGAACAAGAACAGCTATTTAGCCAAGCGATTTAAGAGCAATCGCACATAATATATTACGAGTCACGAAACACTAAAAATGCCGGAATCAGAACAAATTGTTAAGAAAAAAACATGCTTCCACTGCGGAGATAAAGTAGACAGCATACCGTATGTGTTGGATAACCGAAACTTTTGTTGCTTGGGATGTCAAACTGTATATCAGGTATTGAACGAAAGTAATCTACATCATTATTATCGCTACAATCAACATCCTGGGAAATCTCAAAAAGGGCCTAAGGCAGATTTGAGTTATCTCGATGAACCTAATATTGTTGCCAAGCTCGTTGATTATAAAGATGAGGATGTAACCATGATTACGTTCTATATTCCGGTCATCCATTGTAGTTCCTGTATTTGGCTTTTGGAGCATCTCTATAAATTGCATGTTGGTATTAAAAGTTCGCAGGTTGATTTTATGAAGAAGCAAGCGAATATCACATTTAAGCATCAGGAGATTTCCTTACGCGAATTAGTGGAATTACTGGTGCAGATTGGTTACGAACCTAAAATTACTCTTCAAGACGTCGTAAAAGAAGGGAAGAAACTTAATCAACGGGGGTTGATAGCTAAAATAACCGTAGCAGGATTTTGTTTTGGAAATTCCATGATGATTAGTTTCCCGGAATACTTTGGGATGGCTGCATTTGAGCAACAATATGCTAGTTTCTTCGGTTATATGAACTTGGCATTTGGTATTCCGGTTCTACTTTATAGTGCCTCGGATTATTTCAAATCGGCGTGGTTAAGCTTGAAACAGAAGCGGCTGAATTTGGATGTGCCTTTGGCATTGGGGATTTTCGTTTTGTTTTTTCGTTCAGCATTTGAAATCCTCACGCAAACAGGCCCTGGCTTTATGGACACCTTATGCAGCTTAGTTTTTTTTATTCTGGTTGGTAAATGGGTGCAACAACGGACATACTACCATATCTCGTTTGAGCGGGATTATCGTTCTTATTTTCCGGTTGCGGTAACTGTAATTGAAGAGGAAAGTGAAAAACCTATACAGATCGCTGATTTGAAAGTAGGTCAACGCATCTTGGTGCGTAATAACGAAATCGTTCCGGCAGATGCTATTTTATTAAAGGGAAATGCCTCGGTTGATTTTAGTTTTGTAACAGGCGAATCGAAAGCCGTTGATAAAACTTTGGGAGAGATTATTTATGCAGGAGGTAGACAAATTGGGGAGGTGATTGAGTTAGAGGTTATCAAACCTGTATCACAAAGCTACCTGACGAAATTGTGGAACAACGAGAGCTTCAAAACACAAGAGAAAAAGTTTGATACCTTTATTGATTTTATAAGTAAATATTTTACCGTTGCATTGATAAGTATAGCTGTTGCCGCTTGTGTTTTTTGGCTCATTGGTGGCGACTCGTCAAAAGCATGGGGTGCATTTACAGCGGTGTTGATTATTGCTTGTCCATGTGCACTAGCTCTAAGTTCGCCTTTTACGCTTTCTGCTGCACTAAGTATTTTTGATCGGAATAAGTTCTATATAAAAAATACAGCTGCTATTGAGCAATTATCGGCGATAGATTGCGTGGTGTTTGATAAAACAGGAACAATTTCTTCTCCGAAATCTTCATTGATGTTATTTGAAGGCGAATTGGATGAAGATGGGCGCTCTTTGGTTTCTTCGGTATGCCGAAATTCTAATCATCCTTTAAGTAGAGAGATTGTCAAATGGATTGGCCATACGGTTATTCAGACAGCGGACGTCTTTAAAGAAATAACAGGTAAAGGTATGGAGGCTTTATTTGATACAACCGAGGTAAAGATAGGTTCTGCATCTTTTCTAGGTATCAAAAATAAGTATCAAGATGGTTCGGTGGTGTATGTCATGATAAATGATGTGATGAAAGGGTATTTTACGCTGGAACAATCGTGGCGACAGGGATTGTCGGAGGTGGTAGGTGCTTTGAACAAAGAGGGATATGATCTACACTTGATTTCCGGAGATAACGAAAGACGTTCGGATGCCTTGAAGCTCATTTTTCCTACCGATGCACGCTTGTTATTTAACCAGAGTCCATCGGATAAACTGCACAAAATAGATTTTTGGCAAGAGCGGGGAAAACAAGTATGTATGCTCGGTGATGGCCTTAACGATGCAGGAGCGTTAAGGATAGCAGACCTCGGGATAGCGGTGTCTGATGATATCAATAATTTTTCACCAGGCTGTGACGCTATTTTGGATGGAGATTCTTTTGCGAAATTGCCGTCATTTTTTGCTTTTGCCAAAGATGCGGTTAAAGTTATACACATGAGTTTTGCCATATCGTTGACGTATAACGTGATAGGACTGAGCTTCGCCGTACAGGGTACGATGTCTCCATTGTTTGCGGCGATTTTAATGCCAATCAGTACGGTAACTATTATTTCATTTACCAGTATGACGACGCGTTGGTTCGCTAGACGAAGGAGATTGTTGTCCAAAGTGAGTCAAGCGACTAAAGAAATATAAGATTTGTATCTTTAGGGAACTGAATATAGAAGCTGTCTAATACGCACTATTCAATATTATAAAAATGAGCATTATATTCTTTTTAATCGGCTGCAGTGTTTTCATCGCTTTAATATTTCTAGGGGCATTCTTTTGGGCGAATAAAACCGGACAGCATGAGGATACCTACACGCCTTCTGTACGTATTCTTTTTGACGATGAAGTAGAGGAGGAAGAAAAGTA
>NZ_JAAKGS010000015.1 GCF_011043555.1 Sphingobacterium sp. SGR-19 | reverse complement strand
AAATACATTTTCATAGTCTGTCGGAACAGCTATCCGGAAATCTTCATATGTCTCACCGTGTTGCGTCATTGTGCACCTCCCCGCAAAGTTCGTCAATATCCTCGAAATTCCGTTACGACATTATTACCCCACATTAACAAAACACTAACACAGAAGCGGTATATTTGATATGACATCCAGCAACTACATCCTGTGTAGTCTGGTTTAGAGCTAGGACGCATCTGGAGATGCATTGCCCTATATGCCGAAACAAAAAACTCCCGAGGATGCGCCCCGGGAGTTCATGTAATAGTTAACAAACGAATACGAATTACGGCATAATTTTAAAATTGTGAAATGCTGCCATATTGATTTCCAAAGAAATGCGGTGGTTACCTATTTTGGCGAAATCCGTCGGGTTTTGTAAAATGTGATAACCATAATACATCCGCACAATCGATGCTGCGCTAAAACCCACTTTTGGAGTAACAAAAAACGAATTATTTGAAAAATCTGTCAGTAACCCCGCGTCTAAACCGCCAGTTATAAAATACATACTATTACCTACTTCAAATCCCATATCAAAGTTAACTTTGGGTGCAATGGCACTAACCTAATCGCTAAAACTAACAATGCCGTGAATTTATGGTGAACAATATTGTATGCAACGGCTCCTACGCTCGGATTTACCGCATAGCCGAACATGGAAATATCGGGTAATTAACCAATCATCCTATTGCTTTTCCTCCGGCAACAGCGCACTTGCGCACCACAGCAGCGCCGCCTGTCCGTGAAAATCACCGACCAATCTTCTACGGTTAAGATAATGTTCCTTTGTAGAACCGATATTCGTGCCGATACAAACATCTCTTAGATCGCCATTGTCGTTAATATATGGCATGAGCGCCAGCCAAGCCTTCCGCACCACAGGTGCATATTCATGCCTGTCGAGCCACCCTTCTTTTACACCAACAATCATAGCATACGTAAACATGGCCGATCCCGAGGTTTCTGTCCAGGAACCTTCAGGCTCGTCGACAAGTTGTCCCCAGAGTCCCTCCTTATTCACATAAGATTTTAGCGTACGCATCATATGTTGATAGCTAGACAGTATACGCGGATAGTGTTTATTATCTTTAGGAAGGTTCTTCAGCAGTTCCGTCATACCTGCAGCCATCCAGCCGTTACCTCTTCCCCAAAAAAAAGGTGCCTGTTTGGCATGGTAAAATAGACCATTCGGCTTTTGGATAGAATCCAGGTATACCGTCATTTCATAGGCCGCACGATCGATGTATTTCCTATCCTTTGTTGCAAAGTATGCATGGCTTTGAATTGCAGTGATCATATACATATCGTCTATCCAGAATCTGGTCTGCCAGCTGAGTCCCCTATCCAATAATGCGCAGTGTTTAATACTATCGCTTGCAGACGATTTAGGGAGCTGCCACTGCCGATCAGCGAAATCGATTCCGATATGGTAATAAAGCGGATTGTCGGTTAGCATATAGAGTCGCAATGGAATAACGCCAAAAACCGTATTATCAACGTGATTGGGCTTCTGCATCAGTTCCTTTCTCTTTCCCAAAAGGGGAAAGAACCGTTTTTCCAGGTCCATGAGCAACGCTTTATTATTTGCTTTTTCGCTGAACACCAGCGCGCCTAACCAGGTGCAGGTTTCTGGATATACAATGTAAGGTGGCTCGCCGGGGATCTCGTCAAAATGTCTGTAATCGCTGGCCAAATAATTTTTTACAAGCTTCTCGCCTATCAACACGGGGTCTGCATAAGCAGGTAAATCGTCCCATACTTCATCTTGTGCATAAGTCTGTATACACACAAACAGTATACATATTTTTAGAATTGTCCTTTTCATACTATCTATTCGCTACGTGTTAAAGCCATTGGCAATACGTGCCAATGGCCTTTATGACTCATTTATTTTAATATGCAATCCACATACTATTCGCTTGCGCCGTATACCCGCATACGATTAATACTTGCATTGTCGCCCCTATTGCTTTCGGTTACCGTGATACGAATATAACGAACTTTCTGCTTCGCAAAAGCTACAAAACGCTTATCGTCCGATGCCGGTGCAGATCCCCAGTTTAGCTCACCCACGTTCGTAAAAGTACCGCCATTTTGGCTCACTTCGATGAATCCTTTGCGCAGATCCGTATTTGTTGTTCTTCTGTTAATCATGATTTCGGTAATCATCTGTTCTGCTTTCATATCCACCAGAATCCAGTGTGGTAGCTTTTCTGAGCCACCCTCCCATTTGCTGTGCCAAAAAGGCGAAGCTCCGTCAACCAAGATCGCTGCCGGTGTGCCCTGTGATTGATTGAAAGAAGATGCAGTAACGGTCCATCCCGTGTAACTAAGTTCCGCTTCGATGAAGAACTTCACGGTAGACTGCACTGGATCAGCATCTTTGGATGAAATAGTAATCTCCACCTCACCCCGGCCTTTTGCCGTTACGACACCCTCCTCGTCTACCGTCGCAATATCCGGGCGGTTACTTTCATAACGGAGTTCGACCCCGGCTGCGATAGCTGGCAATATGGTTAGTTCTCTCCTTAATTGATACGTGCCTCCCATTGGTATGATGTTTAACTGTTTAGTAGGTGCTACAATCTCGGATACCGTCAGATCCAGCACCTTTACTTTAACGGTCGTGTGAATCTCTGGATTATGTACTGCCCTAATGGTTAAATTCGCTTCGCCGTTTACACGGTGTCCCAAGGCTCTACCCTCCTCATTTATCGTAAATACGTTAGCATCGTCTGAGTGAAAGGTTACCAAAGGTGTGCTATTTTCGGGCAGCAGATTAATCATGACCTTTTGTTCCAGGTTGTATCCCACGATAAGATAACCATCCACCAATCCTTCGACCTCAATCGTTTCGATGGATGGTCTTTCGATCGTTATTGTCCGCTGGTCGCTCAATCTGCTACCGTCCTGCGTTTTCACGATCAGCTCAGCATCGCCCATGTTCTTGGGTGTAATTAACCCTTTTGCCGACACGGTAAATATTTCCTCATCGCTCGATTTGTAGGTAATCCCACCTCTTTCTGCATTTCCGGGAGACACAGCAGCTTCCACTTGAAACGTTTCGTTCAATGGGATACGCAAGCCGTCGTTGTCGATATTCTGGATCAGGATATCGTTCACTTTTATTTCGTCCTTCTTGGAGCAGCTCCAAAAGATACATAATAGGGCTACTATGGCCACGCTATTTTTGATCAAATGTATCATAATTCGGTATATTAGTAATTTTACAATTTTTTTGCTTCAAAATCTCCAAGCCTCGCCAGCATCTCGACGCAGGCACCCTGATACAGGATTCCCGATTCCGGTCGCGGAGCGGTCGCTTTAAAATCATTGTTCAGTAAATTTGTCTGTGCATCCCTTACTGGAGACATCCAGGCATGTTGCATTATTTTTCGGCAAGCCTGTACGTACTTTTCATCCTTATCTACACGGCACAATTCGATGTAACCCCTCAACAGAATCGCATTGAACCACACATTGTTATCCGTCCACATCACGATTTCTTCCCCAAGTGCGCTGGAATGGTAAGGTTTGAACCAACGTTTGTAAGCTGCTTCGGCCGTTTCGCGGGCATCCGTTAGGTATTGGTTGTCGCCCGTAATCTCATATAACAATACAGCGGCCTGTACAGGCTGCCCTGCGTTGTAGGTGAATTTCGTTTTGTCTATGATTACCGCTGATCCCGGATTGTTCGGATCGGACAGCTTGATGTTGTCCCAATACAACTTATCTTCTGGATCTCGAAGCCGATCTTTCACCCAATGGTAGAATTCCTTTGCACGATCGAGGTATACCTGCTCGTTGGTCGCCTGATAAAGCTTTGCTCCCAGTACTGCCGCAGGTGCCGTCGAACAGGTATTTTTTCCTTTGTCGCCTTCCTTCCAGTGCACCCCACCGCCCATCAAATCGTTGGTTCCCGACAGCACAAAATTCCAGACGAGTTTTGCACGCTCGAGGTATTTGGTATCCTCGGTAAGCATGTACAGATCGACCATATCTAATCCGATCCACACATTATCGTCGTAGAATCGCTCATCGCCGCCACCGGGAAATACAGCATATCCCTCAGGACCGCCCTGTCTTTGATTTCGAAATTTATCAATCGATGTGAGCAGCCTATTGTCGTACAGCGTCGCATATTTCGCCTTGAGCGCCGGGTCGTGCTCGCCCATTACTTTAAGTGCCGTATAACCCGAAAATGCAGCTCCCTGACCCCACACCGTAGATGCTCCGTCCCAGTATGTATTTCGCCGTGGATAGTATTCGCCCCAGATATCCAGTGGCATACCGTCCAGAAAATACGTAATCAACGCATCCATCATCTGATCCGCAGCCGTCATCAGCATATCCCCCTGTTGGTCCTGGGTTACTTCGAGTTTTAAGGTAAACGGCTGCGTTGCAACGGCGCCATTGATACCTGTACTCGCATGCACGGTCCATTTGATATCGACCGGATTGCCTACCGTAGCGCCCACCGCCCTTGCCAGCGAGTCCAACGTCATACGAGGTACGGTTAGTATAGTCGCGGATCCCAGTTTATCGGGTCTGCGGCTCATGATTGGCTGCGAAAAATCGCCCGAAGCCTTATCAAATACAACGGTATAAAAGGCTAATGTGCCATTCGAGACGGTGGCTTCAGACCACTTGAATTGAAGCCCATCACCGTTCTCGGCGAGTGTTACCGTACTCCCGTTTATCGGGGCAAGCAAATCTACCCCTTGTACCCTGCCTTCACCGAGTCCACCTTTTTCTTGTTTCTCGCAGGCCATAAAACATACTGCGGATGCCATGGCGAGCGTATAAATAACTATTATATTTTTCATTATAGTTGCTTTCGTTATCTGCTATTGTCGAATGTATTTACCAGCCTGGATTTTCAACGAGATTTCTATTTTTATTCAGTTCGTCCTGTACAATATTCCACAGGTATTGCTTGTCTTTCCATTGACGGGTTTCAAAAACAGTACGCTGATGGAATCCGGCAGATGTTGTCGCTTCGATATTCATTCCATAAAAATCGCCACCATCGGTTTGAGCAGCTATCTTCCAGCGGTGTGTATCAAAGTACCGTAAATTTTCGAAGCACAGTTCAACACGACGCTCTTGCTGTATGGCCTGCCGCATGGCATCCTTACCCCCCGGTACCGGCACCATTCCATCTTCTGAACCGTACTGTGGGATTCCCGCTCTTTCGCGGATCATGTTCAAGTATTTTACAATATCCGGATGTTCTGGATCATATTCGTTCAAAGCCTCTACATAATTCAGATAAACTTCAGCCAACCTGAGCTGTACTTCCAAACGCCCCTGGATACGATCGGGCTCCAGTGTCGTACTCGGATGCACCAGTTTTCGGGCGCCGTATCCTGTCCTGGAATAATTACGACCGTTATACAGACCGCTATTTCCGCCGCTGTACATCTGTATGGTTACCGGCTGATTGTTACTACCCCTGTCGTTGTTTATCCATTTGCTGAGGTTAAAGGTAATGGCCACGTAGAAACGCGGTTCGCGTCCCACATACATATTGGAGGTGCCGGGTGCATAATATCTCGTATCCTGCGCCGTTGTGCCCGTCTCGCTGTATCCCGAAGCTGGATCAGTTATCGGTCGTCCGTTGGACATAAAAAAGGCATCTACGAGTTGCTGCGTTGGTCCGAAGGCCGACCATCCGCCGACATTTCGCGGCGAACCCATTTTGTCCGGGCCAAAATTATCCGATACACGCGCCATGATTACTTCCGAATTCCAATCCGTCAGATGTACATTCTTCAAGGATTCATACGGCTTAATGGCACCGTCGGCATCCCGTTCCATATAAAGACTATACTGACCGAAATCGATCATATCCTTCGCGGCATCAGCTGCCAGCTTCCACTTATTGGCATCATATTGCTGATTAACGAGTACGGTGCCATCCAAATTCTTGAAATCTGCATAATCGGTATTTCCGTTAAATAGCGGGCTGGCAGCATATAATAGTACACGCGATTTAAAAGCCAGTGCCATTCCGCGGTTTATTCGGCCCCATTCCCGTGTGTTGACTGGTGTTAAAGGCAAGTCGGCGATGGCCGTATTGATCTCGCTGACGACATAATCGACACATTCGTCATACGTATTTCGCGGGAGGCTAATCTCTTCGATGGTTGCATCCGGTGCAAGCAATTCTTCAGGCATAAGGATCACCGGACCGTACTGCATCATTAGATTGGCGTAAAAATATGCGCGGAGGAAGCGCGCTTCGGCCTTCCATTTTGTCTTTTCAGCGTCTGGAACCTCTGGATTTAAGTCTACGTTCTGAATAAAAAATGTAGCCGAGCGAATGCCCTGATAGTAATGGCCCCACCGATTGAAGACGCTGGTATTACGATCCCAGTTTCCAATATTCAGCTGGAAGGGTGCCATATCGTTGTAAGTCACATCAATGTCGTCCGACAAGCTTTCGAAACTGTTGTCAAAGCGCCAGTCCATCTGTGTGCGAATCCGGTTGTATATATTCGCCAAATATTGCTCGGTGGTCGTACGGCGTTTAAAAATATCCTCAATCTGCAGGCGGTCATCGGGTACCTGATCAAAGAAGTCCTTATCGCACGAACTGCATATCAGTATCAACAACAGCCCTATATATGTTTTTATTTTTGTGTTCATAATTAGCAGAATTAAAAAGTGATGTTCAGACCTAAGCTATACGTCTTAATATTTGGATATCGATCGCCTGCGCCACTACCCAACTCCGGATCAAACATTTTAAACGGACTAAAGGTCAGCAGGTTGTAACCGATAAAGTAGATACGTGCATTTTCCACGCCCCAGCTACTAAAAGAACCCTTCGGTATCGTATAGCCAAAGTCCAGGGTCTTCATCCGTAAAAAGCGGCCATTTTGAATCCAGTGGCTGCTTGAGGCCGTGTAGTTCTGGTTTATATCGCCATAAGAAAGACGGGGATAAAATGCGTCCTGCCGTTGGTCGTCTTCTGTCCAGCGGTCGTGAATATTGTTAAATAAACTTCCACGAGCAGATCCAGCACGGAAGGGCATGAAAGTGGTCGAAAGGGAAAATTCTACTTTATCCACTCCTTGGAAAAAAGCCCCTAAGGAGAATCCCTTGTAGGCTGCCGTAAACCCAAAGCCATACAAGATTTGAGGTACATGATCCAGTCCGATGGCGGTCTGGTCATTCGCATCAATTACGCCATCGCCATTAAGATCCCTGAATTTTAAATCGCCCGCCTGTATAATGCCTGCGGTACGTGCAACCGTTGGATCTTCGATCTCTTCCTGCGTATAGAAACCATCCGCAATGTAGCCAAAGCGCTGAAAAAGACGATGTCCACGTTTTTCCATCCATGGATACGGTTTCGCGGGTTCGTCGTTTTCGATCAGCTTGTTCGAGTTGTAGGTAAATGTACCTCGGAAAGTAGCGCCCCACTCGCCCCATTGCTTACTGAAGTTGGCGGTGATGTCGATACCTTTGTTTTCTGCGATTCCCAGGTTACCCAGCGGGTTAGAACGTAGACCTACGGAGGCCGGGACGGATGCACGGGTCAGGAAAATATTTTCCCTACGACGCTTGAACACATCCACCATCACTTCCAACGCATTGTCAAAGGTTTTAAGTTCAAGACCAATATTGGTGTTCTTCTCCGTTTCCCAAGTTACTGTCGAGGCATAATCGCCAATATCTAATCCGCCAATATTATTGTCTCTGTTTTGGCCGTAACTGTATCCACCCGTATTGGCTACCGTGGCAATATAGGCAAATCGCCTTCCACTGATGTCACCACTCCCCACTATACCATACGATGCCCTAATCTTCAACAACTGAATCACCTGATCCATATTGCCCCAGAACTTTTCGTTAGAAGGCACCCATCCCACCGCATACGATGGGAAAATTCCATACCTGGTTTCGGGCGCAAAATTTTCCGATCCGTTATATCCGAAGCTTACTTCCGCGAGGTATTTATCCTGATAGGCATAACTTCCCCTACCCACAATCCCACGGCTACGGTATGGAATTGATCCAATCAGATCGCCAGCTGTGGCACTGATCCGGTCTGATTGGTTGTACAAAAATAATCCGTTAACCGAGTGTCCACCAAACTCGCGGCTATAATTGATAGCCGATTCCAGGTAAAATTGTCTTTGTCCGCCGTTATTACGACTAAAATCAAGGTAATCTTTACCGGATCCACCATCTGTCCGTTCATAGACGAGTTCACCATTCTCATCGCGCGTCTGCGCATAGTACGTATACGGTATTTTGGATCGATTTAATCTATTTGTATTCTGTGCATCAAAAGAATATAGGACACGAGCCGAAAGTCCTTCCGTCACAAAATCCAGTTTCTGTTTGACATGGATGTCCGACATCATTTGATTCTCATAAGTCGTCACGTATCCGCGATTGGTCAATAATCCATATGGGTTGTTCAAACCACCACCGGTAGATACAAAAGGTTCTGAACCATCCGGATATTTTACCGGATATAAGATCGGGTATAAGTTAAAGACCGATGAGAAGATGGCATTTGTCCCTGTACCTGGATAATTTCCGTTCGATATCCAGCCTTTTACCCCCAGATCAACCGTGGTCGTTTTGGTCGCATGTACGGTTAAAGCTGAAGTAAAGTTATACCGTTTGAAAGCAATCTCTGAATTATACTGCGATAAGCCATCGGTTTTAAACAGGCCTTTTTCATCGTAGTAGCCTGCCGATACATAATAGTTCATGCGCGGTGCACCTCCTCGGATACTGAGGTTGGCCTTGCGGTTGTTTCCAAAACGGTTAAATATTTCGTTAAACCAGTCTACATCCGGGTAGAGCATCGGATCCTCCTGGGAAAGTGTTTTGCGTATCCGGTCTTCCGAATAGATCGGCGAATTGCCTCTCGTCACATTAGCCTCGTTGGCCATCTGCATATAGGTCACGCCATCGACCATATCGGGCACACGCGTAAATTCGGTGATACCCTGATAATAATCTACTTCTATTCGCGGTTTATCCAACGCCAGTCCCTTCTTTGTGGTAATCAATATTACCCCGTTGGCACCGCGTACACCATATACCGATGTGGAAGAAGCATCCTTTAGAATATTAAATGATTCAATATCGTTGGGATCAATGTTACTGAAGCTCCGTTCCACCCCATCAACCAATACCAGCGGACTGGAGTTGTTCAAGGTATTGAAACCCCTGATCCACAGCTGGGCACCATCCAGACCAGGCTCGGCACTACGCTGCATCCCGACCACACCAGATACCCGCCCGGCGAGCACCGTACTGATGTTGGCAACAGGTTGTTTCAGCTCTTTTACATCGAGGTTTGATTGGGCACCTAAGGTCTGTATTTTTTTCTGTGTACCATACCCCACGACCACTACCTCTTCCAGATCGTCAGAAGCCTCTTCAAGCTGTACGTCAATGCGCGTCTTATTTTGTAGCGGCTGTTCGACTTCCTTAAATCCCACAAAAGTAAATCGAACGGTTTTGGCCTCTTGGGGAATACGAAAGTCATATTCGCCGTTTCTATCCGTTTGTGTCGATATGGAAAAATCGACGATAGAAACCGTAACACCCACCAGCGGTGTACCATCTGGGCCTGTCACTTTACCTGACAGGGTACGTTGCTGCGCCGGGATCCCTATAATATCGGCTTTTGCAGCTGATAAAGGGAAAGTTCCAGCCACGGTCGGACTTAGGTTTATGGCCGACAGCAGTAACATCGCACATAGCGGCGTACTTACCTGCATACCCCGTTTGATGCTTCGAATTTTGGTAAATTCCTTTTTCTTCATTGCTTATAGTTTATTCGTTAATTGGTAATCATTCTCCTGTATGTAACAGGTTTACATTGAACAGCCGTAATTTGCTGATCGTAAATAGCGTTATCATAATTTTCTTTGTGGTTACATATTTTTATTTTTAAGGTTATAATTTATTTAATCTACTCGGTTACAGGTTCTAAAACGGCAGCAAAGCCACCGCTTTTAGCCAGCTTTATTTCGATCGATGAATGGACAGTTACCTCAGCCACTTCTTTCCTATAATCCATTGCCTGTTCAACTGCATTAATCCCATCTTTGAAGCTGGTCATCTTATATGTTTTCCCAGCAGTCAGGAAAGTAAGTTTTTGTTGAAAATTACGCCAGTCCTCTTCACTGTTTGTCATGCCACCGATATACCACTTCTCCCCTTTACGCTTGGCGACGATAACATGTTCGCCTACTTTTGCGTTCAATGCAATTGTCTCGTCCCAAGTTGTAGGCACATTGGTGATGAAGTCCGTACATTCCTCATTACGATAATACTGCGTAGGATTATCAGCTAGCATCTGTATACCGCTTTCGAAAATTACAAACAGGCTCATTTGATATGCGCGGGTACCGATGCTTGCCGAGTTCGGCCGCTCACTTCTATATACATTGGGCTGCATACTGATCATGGCGCCTGGCGTATAATCCATTGGACCGACCGCATTACGAATGAAAGGCAAGTACACACTATTGTTGGGATAACAGCCTCCCATTTGCTCCATACCACGCACCCCTTCGTAAGAGATGACATTGGGGTATTTATATTCCAGTCCCGCAGGCTTAAAGGAGCCGTGGAAATCTACCAGCAGGTTGTGTTTGGCCGCTTCTTTCGCGATACGCTCGTAATAGTTAACCATCCATTGATCGCTCCGGTCCATAAAATCGATTTTTACTCCCTTGACACCCCATGAAGCAAACTGTTCAAACAAGCCCAGGTTCTTCTCAACGGTCAACCAAGTTAACCACAGAAATACACCCACATTTCTTTCCTTACCATATTTGATAATCTCATGTACATCTACATCTGGATTCGGCGTATAGGGATCTCTTGTGCTTTTCGCCCATCCTTCGTCCATGATAATGTACTGCATACCAAATTTATGGGCGAAATCGATAAAATATTTATACGTATCCAAATTATAACCCGACACAAAGTCCACATCCGGACCGTAAGGTTTTGCGCCGTTCCACCATTCCCAGCTCGCTTGGCCCGGTTTAATCCATGAAGCATCAGCGAGTACATTTTTCGTCGCTAACCTATACGTCATGGTGTTGGTCAGTAACTCGGTGTCCTGCTTCGAGACTACAAAGTAACGCCATGGGAAGCTGCGCTGGCCCGTTGTTCTTGCGATGTACTCCGCTTCTTCCAGGATCTTTACGCTGCGATCGCCATCCTCGCCGAACCTCACCGGTACTTTAGGAAAAGTCGCGGTGATTCCATTCCGCCCGCTACTTTTCAAAAACATGCAGGGATAATCACTCAGATCTGATTCTGAAACCAATATTTTATACGGCTTCTTCGTGTCGATAAGCATAGGGAGCACGGCCATCTTGCCATTGGGTTTCCATTCCGTGCTATTGATGTGGGTATAGATTTCTTCGTAGGCTGTTTTGAAACCACCGGGTTGCTGTACATGCAATAGATTTTCGGATGTGAAGTTGATATTCATCTCCTCCGATACGACATTGATGCTGTCTCTAATATCAGTTATGATCCGATAAGCAATACCATCGTCGTACGCGCGGAACTCGACGGCATACTGATCCTTGAAACGAAGCACAAGCTGATTATATACATTATCAATCGTAGAAAACTTTAACGGAACGATAGGTTTCAATTGCTCTTTGATCTGTTGCTCCTTTTTACCTATTAATTTTGGTCGATCTCCGAGTACCCTATTATCGAGCTCGAGCCCGAGCGAGTTGTCACGCAACAGGGTATCGTTCTTACATAATACGGAATAATAAATCTTATCCGTCAGTTTAATCTCCGTGGTGATATCACCATTAGGAGAGGTCAGTTTAATCCCTTTCTGCGCGTTTGCGGTCGTCATGGCCGCAGCTAGCAGGAATACACAAGCAATCTTCTTCATTAAGTTATTTTTTCTATTTTAAAATGTGTTCGTTCAATGTCTATTCATCGGTTTATCTTTCCTAGCGGCGCGTATCGGTATCGCTCGGAAAGATATATTTGCACTTCGTACGTAAATAGTTAAGGGCAGATCAATTGGTATCCTATTTAACTACAGATTTATAACTTCACAAAAGTAATCGCCGGCTATCGAAACGCAGGCCCTATTTATGCCAAAAAGGTACACTGAATAACCAGATGCAAAATAGTATACCTTTTTGACGGAATAAGATACCATTCCCTTACGTGTGGTGTATCATCGCATCGGTGAAAGTTGTATCTTTAGGCCAACACATATAAACCGCTACGAGTCATTATAATGAAGATTATTGGTCAATTAAGATACTTTTCGATTTCGCTTATTTTCCTATTGGTATGGTCGGGTGCTGTCGCACAGCAGCAAAATAGACCTAACATATATCTACCCAATAATGCGGTATTATATACCTATCAGGATCACTTGGGATATATGTGGTTCGGCACCTATGATGGTTTATCGTTCTATAATGGCACAGAAATTATTACGTATAGGCATGAGCCGTCCAATCCGCTGTCTTTGTGTAGCAATATCATCTATAAGATTACCGCGGCCGACAAAGATCACATCTGGATTTCCACGACGATGGGATTGAATAAACTATCTTTATTAACCCGCAAAATAACAGCCTCTTACCCCTCCTTACCTAAACTTGTACATATTGAATCAGACGCTGGTGGCGACACCTGGATGATACCAAGTGATCAACTATTACTTCACTATAAATCAGGAGATGGCAGCGTCGATAGCATCATCCTCGCTAATAAAAACCTGAATTTACTCAATATCAATAGATTGTTTATCGTCGACTCCGCCTTATTGATATTAAAAAACGATGGCCATCTACTCTCCAAAAATATAGCAGAGATCAGCGAAAAGGAAAAAATTAGTGGTCAGGAAGTACAAATACACAAGCGCCGGATCGTGAAAGCATGCCTATCCGGTAACGATCTTTACTTCGTAGACGACCAATTTGATGTGTTTCAGTACGATTTGCTCACCTCCCGCACCCATCATCTGAATAATATCAAATCTCTGATCCATGAAGACTATGGCTTTATTGCACAAATTGAATACTATGATAAATCCGTTTATGTCGCGTTAAAAAACTCTGGCGTATTGAAGGTTGGCCGCGGCAATGGAGATCAAAGTGTCTGGATACGGCCGGGGGTTTCGGTTTTCTGTCTTCTTACAGATCGGTATCAGGACCTCTTATGGATTGGTACAGATGGGCAGGGCGTACAGCAGCACAGTGCTTCGGCGCCGTTATTCGGACAATTGAACTTATCCATCACCAACATTACCAACAAACCCGTCAGAGCAATATTAACGGATTCACTTGGCAATATGTGGGTCGGCACCAATGGGGATGGCTTGATACAGTTTAAATACACGCATGCAAGCAATAGCACGACCATAAGCGAACAGCCTGTTGCCCGCTTTAACAAACGCGAGGGTCTGCTATCATCGCAGATCTTCGGTATGGCCAAAAGTAAGTACCACGATCTGTTTTGGATCGGGACCGAGAGGGGCTTATTTTACTACAGTTATCGAGACCGTACCATACGGGAGGCCGTACTTCCCAACAGTAAGCCGTTACTGGAGAGCATCCACACCATACTGGAGACCAGCGACCGGAAATTATGGCTCACCTCTACCCGTTTCGGTCTGGTCGAGGTAGACATAACGGAAGTCGGCGGCGAAATACAGGTTCAATCAGCCCAAAATCACCTCCTTCGAGGAGAAAGCTTTGCCGGAAACGAAATCCAGTCCATGGTGTACGGCGATCCGTCGAAGCTTGTTGTTGGCCTGCGAGGCGGCCAAGGCGTCGCCGAATTCGACATGAATACCCATACGTACCATTTCTTACCCGTTAATGACCCCGAAAATGGCCTGGCCATCACTGATGTGTTAACCGTGTGGCGCGACTCAAACCATTCGTATTACCTAGGATCAAGCTCCGGGATGACAGCATTTAATCTGCATCGTGCTGCCGTTTCAGATATTAAACATTATAGTAAGAAAAATGGTCTTGTAAATGATATGATACACGGTATCCTTGGCGATGAGATGGGGTATTTATGGTTAAGTTCTAGCAGAGGTTTAATCAAGTACAACCCGCACAATGAGCTGTTTCATAATTATATTGCCCCTACACTCGAAATTAATGAATTCTCGGATGATGCCTACTGGAAATGCCCCTACACCGGCACGTTATACTTTGGCGCCGTAAATGGTTTTATATGGGTAAACCCCAAGCAGTTGCTGCAGCAAGAATCTACCCATCCGAGTAAATTTCACTTTTTTGATATCAAGATTAAAGGCGAAAGCCACCCCCTGTCTGCCTTTGCACGCCGCGCGGGCAAGGGCATTGAAATCCCGGCTTCCGTTCCCTCCTTTAGCCTTTCATTCACCGTGCTCGACTACTTGAACAAAGACTATACATATAGCTATAAATTAGACAATTATCACGACGATTGGATCGCTATTACCAATAGCAATCAGATCGATTTCACGAATTTACCAGCTGGTCGATACACATTAAAAGTACGTTACAAAAATGATGTTACGCCGGGCAGCGAACGCACGGAAAGCCTTTATATCGTTAAGTTGCCCCCTTGGTATCTGTCGACCAGTGCCATTGTCTTCTATATCATCTTACTTGCTGCAATAGGTTTCTATCTTTATACGCTTTCAAGGCGTATCGCATTGAGAAAGCGAGAAGAAGCACAGCGGGAAATGGAAAAGAATCAACGCAAAGAACTCTTAGAGTCGAAGCTCGCATTTTTCACCAATATGACGCATGAGTTTTATACGCCGCTAACACTCATCAAGGGGATCTGCGAAGTCCTGAAAGGAGGCGTTCCGCGTTCCGAATCAGCATACCAAGAGCATCTGAACACACTGACATCAAATACGGTTGCATTGGAAGGTTTGATTCGGGAATTGCTGGATATACACGATCCTGAGAAGGCAACCCCTACTTATCACATCCAAAAAGATGTACAACTTACGCCCTTAGCGATGCAATATCTCAAGTCCTTTCGTTTAATTGCTGAAAAAGCCCATATAAACTATGTCGAGTCTATTGAGCCAGACCTCATATGGAATACAGATACCGCCTTCTTTCAGCGGATACTAAATAATTTGGTCTCGAATGCTTTTAAATATGTAGATGAAAACGGTACCGTCAGAATTGATCTTAACCGGAAAGGGGATATATTGGAGCTGTCGGTGTACAACAGCGGTAAAGGAATTGTAACGTCCGAGCTTTCGAACATCTTCGAGCCTTATCACATTCTTCACAACGACGACGCCAACGGGTATATGCAATTAACAGGTCGCACCGGTTTAGGCTTGTCCATCTGCCGTTCGATGGTCGAGCTATTGGAAGGCCACATTGTCGTGGAGAGCGAGGTCGATCAGTACACCCTTTTTCGCGTAGTACTTCCCTACATCGCAGCAGCGGATGCCGAAGAGACCATCCCAAGTGAACGGGCAGACATCACGCGGATCGTAAGCGCAGAAAATGTACGTCCTACCCTTTTGCTGGTAGACGACAATCCGGATATTATATCCATGATATCCAGTTATCTGGCTACGGAGTTTGCTATTCTAACTGCCCACGGTGCACAGCAGGCCCTTGAGATCCTCACTACGGAAACTGTGTCGTTGATCGTCACGGATATTATGATGCCGGATAAAGACGGCATACAGCTCATTGAAGAAATAAGGAATACAAAGTCTTATAAACATATTCCTATCATTGTTTTATCTGCTAAAACCACGGAGAAGCAACAAGAGGCGGGTATACAATCGGGTGCAGATGTTTACTTAACCAAGCCCTTTTCGCTCTCCTTGTTGCGCTCGCATATCGATCGGCTTGTCAAAAAGAACGAAGTTATGCGTGATTATTTCCACTCTCCCGAAAGTGCCTATGAGACCACCATGAACAATATCGTTCACCGCGATGATAAGAAACTTGTATCAACACTTATTGCGATCATCGATGAGCACATTGAAAACCCGGCACTGAGTCCGGGATTTATTGCTGAAATAATGAATACAAGCCCGCGCAGTCTATATCGAAAAGTGAAAAATATTACTTCACTATCCTTGATGGATTTTATTAAAGACTATCGCTTTCTAACGGCCGAACGGCTGTTGGTATCTACCAACCTATCGGTACAAGAAATTATGTATAAGAGTGGCATGTCTAACAAGTCGTATTTCTACCGTGAATTCGTGAAACGAAATAAAGTCACCCCTAAGGAATTCAGAAAATTACGTTAACTGATACGATATCTAGTCGAACCTTAAACATGAAGATAAAAACCACTGAACGCATGACAAAAAAAACTCCCAGAGCATGCTATAACCTTCTATATTTTTCTTCTAAAAGATCTTTATACTTTTCTTTGTATTCTTCCGAAAGAAAAGAACTATCTATCCAATGTAACGCAACTGGTTTTCTTTTCTTAAAACGTTTAGCAATACCTGCTATCTGCTTATTATTTAATCCTGGCTAGTTCTCTTGCATTTACAGGAGCCAAAGTATGCCCAAACATTTTAAGTACTTGATTTACTTTCTCGAGATTCAGGTTTTCTTTCCCCTGTTCTATTTTTCGGATTACCGTTAATGCAACACCTGCTCGTTCAGCAAACTCTTCCTGTGTAAGATTTACTTCCTTTCTTTTTTGCTTTACAAAATCTGCAAGTACCATCATTATTATATGCTTTTGCAACGAATTTAAGAAAAAAATTCTTTATTATATGTAAAAACATATAAAAATATTTACTCACGACAAATTATATGCATTTAGATATAAAGACAGGGATGAAATATAAATTCTACTTCTTTTTACCGATCCAGCCGAGATGCGTATGCTTAAAATCATCACCATACTTTAACCCATAACCGAAAATCCGGTCCATGGCCGAATGGCCGAAGAGAATGATACCCGCGAGGGACAATACCGGGATGTGGAATATGAACCCAATGGCTAAAACCAACAATGCCGTGAATTTATGGTGAACAATATTGTACGCAACGGCTCCTACGCCGGGATTTACCGCATAACCAAACATGGAAATATCGGGTAATAAAAGACAAGCTGGGAAAACCCACCAGGCGTAATCCAATTGCGTAAACAATAAGATAGCCAGCAAAAATTGTCCGACTTCTTCCAGTTTCAATAGGGTATCCATTTGTTTAATCTGCCAAACTTGTCAAATAATTATGTTGACTTTGTTGCCTCCGCGCATAATCAATCAAAGCATAACGCGCACTTTGGTACAAATACGAACGCAGCGATTTTATGGCCGTATCCGTACTACTCTCATACAGCGCCATAAATATTTCCTGTGTCAGGTCTTCTGCTTGATCATCGTCCCGGAGCATTTTACGTATAAAGGTGTATATTACGGCGAAAGATCGATCATACAATTCCGCATATGCTTTCCGGTCTCCCCGAAACATTTGCTCGGCAAGTTCATTATCACTATCTATCCTATACCTGGAGGTCTTCAATAATTTATTCTCTAACCGTACTTCGTTTTCAAGTCAGTCCGGATGTTAAAATTGTCTGCCACAACACATCGCTAAAATTTAGCATGAATCAACCGTTGCTATACTAGTTGACGGTTACGAAACACCGATGTTATAGATTGATTTTATTTTTTTCGCTGTTCCAACTATCTCAAGACAAAGTAAAGATATTTTCACATTAAACGCAACAAAGTTGTACCAAGAGTCCACCCAAACATTTCAACGTGTCCATACATGCCAAATGGTGATGGCGTTACCTGTCAAAATATAACTATATTTGCAGCACTAATACCTAAGACCATATGGATCAATAATACGCACGGCATGCAATATCAAGATAACAAGCAACTACTCGACGACCTGAATATCCGAAAAGAAGAAGCCTTTTCTTTTGTTTTTCATCGGTATTACAGTAGACTTTGCCTCTTTGCATCGCAGTTTATCAACGAATCGGGAGAAGCAGAAGACGTTGTGGACGAAGCGTTTATGAAAATATGGCAAGGCAACCGGTCCTTTGCATCCATCGAGCATTTTAAAAGCTCGTTATACCAGACCACCCGGCATATCGGTTTAAACAAACGAACATCGGATCTCCGGCGAAGCATACGCACCGACCATTATGTATCTTCACAAGAGCAGACAGAGCAGAGCCAACTCCAACAAATCGTATACGCCGAAGCGATGGGTGAACTTTACCATGCCATACAAAGCTTACCGCCCAAGGCCCAGAAAATTATTCGAGCCACCTACCTGGAAGGCAGAAGCAATGAAGAAGTAGCAACAGAAATGCAAATAAGTATACAAACAGTAAAAAACCAAAAGTTGCGCGCTTTGACCCTTTTACGCACCCGATTAAGGAGAGACACCTTTGATTTATTGGTACTCGGCGCACTTATCCTAAAAAATTTTTAATAAAATTTATTTTTCTTTAGTACTTTTTCAATTTCGTGCGGTATACTTAATGAACAGCCTACAAATATGCACGATAAAGAAGAAAACAACCCTATTACTATAGGCAATATTATTGCAAAGAGAATACAAGGCGTCCAACTTAGCAGCACCGAAGAAGAAACAATACAAAAATGGCTCGCGGAGTCGCCTGAAAACCGAAAAATTTACCAAAAATGTAATGACAAGGAAGAACAGGCAGCGAGCCACGCCTACCTATCGTCTATAGACGTTCCAGAAGCATTTGCACGTTTCAAGAGAAATAGCCTTGCGGATAAAAGCATCAAGAAAACGTCGACAACACAACGATTGCCCGCTTACCTGCTTGCCGCCAGTATACTTCTTGCTGGAATGTTTGGTCTTTATACATTATATTTCGAGCACCCTGAAGAGGCGCCGATGGAAAAGACAGCAGCCAGCGTAGACTATGGGCCAGCTGGCAACAAAGCAACGGTAACACTTTCCGACGGCCGCGTATTTAATCTAGATGAAGTACAAAATGAAATTTACATCGACGAAGACGGGGTCAATTACGGCGACGGATCAATTGTTGCAGAAACGAAGTCGGTCGCCTCTATCGCGATTACAACACCGAGAGGAGGCCTGTATAACCTGACACTTCCTGACGGAACACGCGTAAAACTAAACGCTGGAAGTACGTTAAACTATCCCACGAAGTTTCAGGAGCACAGCAGGGAAGTACAACTAACAGGAGAAGCTTACTTTGAGGTTGCCAAACAGAACGAACGACCGTTCACCGTCAGCACTTCCGATCAGATCATCACCGTTTTAGGCACCCACTTCAACGTAGCGGCCTACGAGGGTCCATCTCCTACGAAAACAACCCTTACAGAAGGAAAAGTCCACGTAAAAGAAACCATCAACCAGACTGCGCTAATCCTCGAGCCAGGACAACAAGTCGTACTACATGAAGGTAGGTTATCCAAAAGAGCGGTCAACGTGGATCAAGAACTTGCCTGGCTACAAGGAAAATTTAATTTTGACGGAAAATCCCTACAAGAGGTCATGGACGATTTATCCCGGTGGTACAACGTGGATGTCGTTTACGAAAACGAAGTGCCGGATATCCATTTCTTCGGCGGGACCTTTCGCTCAAGCAAGCTATCAACTATCCTCAGCATATTAGAAAGTAATGCGATACACTATCGGATGACCGAAGACCATAAATTAATTATTTCAGGAAAATAAAAAAAAGAAAGGAGGTTATCGAAACCTAATAACACGAAAGTACCCCCCATATAGATTGAATCGAACACTGTCTAATGACCAACCTTAACAAAATTAATGAACTTAAGTTACTCTATCAGCGTGATCAAGCTAAGTGCAATTATGTATTTTATCGCATGTCTGCAATTCGGATATGCCGCATACACACAAACTATTACCTATACTGCCAAAAACGAATCTCTTGAAACCGTCTTACAGGCTATAAAGAAACAAGTTTCCTACGAGGTGCTTGGTACAACGGACCTTTTAATAAATAAAGAACCGGTAAGCATTGTGGCAAAAAATATGTCGCTATCGGCATTTCTTGACAAGGTCCTACTCCCAAGAAAGATTGCATATCGCATCGTAGACCGGACGATTATCTTGGAACAGTTGCGGACGAGACCAGCCTCCACGCCGTCGCAACAACATGAAAAGCCCGCACAGCAAATACGGAGCGGCCGTATACTGCGGAGTGACGGCACATCTTTGAACGGCGCCAGCATCGCCATAGACGGCAAAACAATGGCCGTTGCCGATGCAGACGGTCGGTTTACCTTACCGGCGATGACCCCTGGTCAATCCTTTACCGTGACCATGGTGGGCTATATACCGATGACGGTATCGGTACAAGAAAATAAGTCCTCGTATACCATCCAGCTAAAAGAAGAAGTAGCCCATGTAGACGAAGTCGTCGTTACGGGGTATCAAGTCATCAAAAGGGATTCCTATACAGGTACGGCCATTACCAAAACTGGTGAAGAACTTCGGCAGGTAAGTCCGCAGAATCTGCTACAAGCCGTGCAGGTCTTTGACCCTTCTTTCAAATTACTGGACAATAACCTTGCAGGTTCAAACCCCAATGCCCTACCCAACATCAATGTTCGAGGCGCTTCGTCGCTCCCAAGTGGCAGCGGAGAAATATTGCGGCGCGATAATGTTACAGGAACCACCAACATGCCCGCCTTTATCCTGGATGGCTACGAGGTCAATGTACAAAAGGTACTCGACCTAGATATGACCCGGATCGAGACGGTAACACTATTGAAAGACGCGGCTGCGACTGCCATCTACGGGTCGCGCGCTGCCAATGGCGTGATGGTTATTACCACAAAAACACCCAAAGAAGGTAAATTGCGTGTCTCCTATACCCACGAGACCAATGTCAACATGCCGGATTTAACCGAATACAACCTTCTGAATGCCACCGAAAAACTGGAGTATGAACGGCTGGCTGGTTTATTCGACGCTACACTACAACGGCAACCCCAGGAAACACTGGACGAGCTGTACTACCAAAAGCTATCCAATGTATTGGGTGGCGTTGATACCTATTGGTTATCACAGCCCCTACGGACGGCAGTTGGCCAACGGCACGGTCTCTTTTTGGAAGGTGGTTCCCCGGTGTTCCGTTACGGGGTAGACATGCGCTACCAAACGCGTCCTGGTGTGATGAAAGGATCCAGCAGACACCAATACTCTGGCGGCTTAAATTTTAGCTATAACCTGCAAAACAAGATTCGGTTCCAAAACGAATTAGCCGTTACGGTTGTGAATGGAAACGAATCCCCCTATGGCAGTTTTTCACAGTATGCCCGCATGAACCCCTACTACCGAATGACGGATGACAACGGCAACATTATCCAACAGGTAGACACCTGGCGGAGGATCGCGGCAACGGGACACGGTACCAATGAGTTCGTGCTAAATCCGCTTTACAACGCTACGCTCAATAGCTTTGAACAGCTAGGCTATACCGAAGTGATGAACAACCTATCCGGAGATTTTGATCTTGGAAACGGTCTACGTTTACGCGGCCAAGTTAGCTTGTTAAAGCGTATGCACACCGGCGACGATTTTCGGTCGCCCTTGGCCAATCAATTTTTTAATTACTCCACCGACCGTACGAATGAAAAGGGAAGCTATACGAGTTATAGTAACGACGAGTTATTCTGGGATGCCAATATACGGCTGAACTGGCTTAAACGAATAGGCCAGCATGACTTTAATGTGGTTGCCGGAGCCAATATACGCACCGAAAGCTTGGATGAACGATCGTTTACGGCCATTGGCTTTCCAAATGATCGGTTCACCAGCATTGGGTTTGCGCGGGGATATGCCGAGAACGCAAGTCCTTCCAGTAACTTCGTCGCCTCGAGGCTATTCGGTGCGTTCATGAGCGCCAACTATTCTTTCGCCAACAAGTATTTGCTGGATGCCACCATACGCGCAGATGGTTCGTCCAAATTTGGAAGTAACAATCGGGTAGCTCCGTTTTGGTCATTGGGCGCCGGATGGAACATACACCATGAAAGCTGGTTCGAGAATTCAGTGATCAACCAGTTGCGCTTACGTGCAACTACCGGACTGACAGGATCTGTACAATTTGCGCCCTACATGTCTAGGACTACCTACATATACGAGCAAGGCAACTGGTACTCTTCCGGAGTCGGAGCCATCGTTGCGAACTACGGCAATCAGAACCTGTCGTGGCAGAAAACGCAAAATACCGATATTGGATTTGACATCGCACTATTCAGTGACCGGATCATGCTTTCTCCACGGTTTTATTATCGCAAAACCAAGGATCTCCTCTCGGACATCAATTTGCCCCCCTCGACAGGATTCGTATCATACAAGGAAAACCTAGGCGATATCGAAAACCGGGGTATCGAAGTCAATATGAACCTAACGCCTGTCAAGACCGCAGACTGGACCGTCAGCTTTATGGCGAACCTGGTTCACAACAAAAACAAAATTGTCCGTATTTCCAATGCTTTAGATAGCTATAACAATCGTGTAGACGAGGCCCAACAAGGGGAAGATCTAAGAGGTGTCCCGCTCTTACGGTTTAAGGAAGGGCAATCCATTGATGCGATATACGCTGCCCCTTCTTTAGGTATCGATCCTGAAAGCGGCCGGGAGGTTTTCGTCAAGCAAGACGGTACGCTGTCGTATGTCTGGGATCCGCGCGACATTACTGTTGTCGGCGTCGCCACCCCAAAATTAGAAGGGTCATTTGGCGGAACCGTGCGCTATAAACAATTTATGGCCGTTGTCTATTTCCAGACACGGTGGGGAGGCGATATGTACAACCAAACGATCGTAGACCGCGTAGAAAATGCGGATCCACGGTACAATGTGGATAGACGTGTACTTGAAGAAAAATGGCAGGAACCTGGAGACGTCACTTTTTTCAAGAGCATTCGGGACTACGGCCAAACAGAGGTGTCCTCCCGGTTCGTGATGCCCGACAATCTGTTGACGCTACAATCCGTGTTTCTATCCTATGATTTGCACCCAGCGTTTGCCAAAAAAATGTCCCTCAGCAATCTGCGCCTAGGACTGACGGCCAACGATCTCCTTCGCTTCTCGTCCGTTGAGGTAGAGCGTGGAATCAATTATCCCTTTGCAAGGAGCATTAGCTTTAGTTTGCAAGCATCGCTATAACATGATGGTTTCCTTTTAGTAGACTATAAAAAAATGAAAAAAAAGATTATATACATACTGGCCCTATTTACGATCGGGTTCGCCTCTTGCTCCAAATGGCTCGATATACAACCCGAAAGTGAAATTGATAGGTCGCTCCTTTTTACCACCGAAGCCGGCTTCAAAGAAGCCTTACTTGGCATTTACATACGTTGTTCAAAAACCGATCTCTACGGACGCGAACTCACGGTGGGCACGCCGGAGGTATTGGTACAAAACTATCAAATACAACCTGCCGACAACTATCGGTATCTACAGACAAAAAATTACCGCTACAACGATACCGAGTTTATCCGAAGAAAAGACTCCATTTGGGTCGGCATGTACAATGGGATCGTCAATACCAACCTGATATTGGAAGAAATCGATGCAAAAGAACATTTGTTCACGGGAGATAACTACCGCTTAATCAAAGGTGAAGCATTGGCATTGCGTGGATACTTGCATTTTGATGTGTTGCGTATGTTTGCCCCCGCTCACCGTGTCGCGCCTGAAGCACAGGCCATCCCGTATGTCACGTCCTATTCTAACAGAGCTACGGAGATGGCCACCGTCAGCAGCGCATTAGACTCAGTCATAAGCGATCTCGAGCACGCAAAAGTATTACTTGCCGACGATCCCATACGGTCAGCTGCCTATATCATAAATTACCCCACCGTAAGTGATACGCTACGTCATACGGAGCTCCATCATCCAGATCTTTTTTTACAGAACAGACGGCATCGGCTCAACTACTACGCCGTGTGTGGTACCTTGGCACGGGTCTATCTTTACAAAGAAGATAAAATGAAAGCATTAGAAAATGCGCTTATCATCATTAATGCACAAAAATTTCCATGGACAAACTCGACCGATTTCCTAGCCGTGGCCGACGATAAAAAAGACCGCATACTCTATAAAGAATTGCTTTTCAGTTGGTATACCCCCACTTTAAATAACGCACTGAATAGCAATTGGTTCACCGAAACGCAGTACGGTATGTACCTCGATGATACAGATACGCAAACCATTTACGAAACCTCCGATATCAGTGGTGATATGCGGTATACACAGTGGTTTGCCACTTCCAGTGCCAGCGGCTCCTTCTATTCCACCATCCTAAAGTATAGGCGAAATCCTCTTGGGGACACATTTGTTGCCAATCTACACTATTTGGTAACCCCCGGCATCCGACTAAGTGAGATCTACTACATCGCAGCCGAATGCGTCTTCGAAACAGATCAAACACGCGCGTTGAACTATTTCGATGAGGTACGTAGTCATCGTGGAATTGGCAGCAAATTAGAAGTCAGTACCCTGGCCCAGTTCCAAGCAGAATTACTAAAAGAGTACCGAAAGGAAATGTACGCCGAAGGACAGCTCTTTTATGCCTACAAGAGACTCAACGCCCCGATTATCGGCCTACGCGGTGAAATTATCTCAGCAAACCAAAATATCTTCGTATGGCCCCTACCCAATGATGAAATTATTTATGGACAGCGTTAAACACCTTAATTTTATGAAATATACGAAAGCACTATGCATATGCTGGTTTAGTCTAATCGTCATATCGTCTTGCCAGAAAGCACCATTAGAAACATATAACCACCAGCCAAATATATATTTTAGTCTCGATTCGGTTTTGCGTGACAGCATGATATTCACTTTTGCGTACGATATGAGCAAAACGGTAGACACCTTCTATATTCCCGTTCAGATTATCGGGCATCGCGCACCATCCGAACGATTTTATGGCGCGTATGTAGAGCAAGATTCTTCTACGGCAATAGCCGAGCAACACTATAAACCGTTAGCAGCACAATACCCGATGCTAGGCCATCAGGGACGTGATAGCCTGCCACTCATTATCTACAACACCCCCGATCTAGAAAGTAAATCGGTATCCCTCCTACTCAAATTACGAGAAACCCAGGACTTCGGTATTGAAAACACGCAACGTATCCGTGCCAAGGTCATTCTATCTGCTCGGCTGGAACAACCCGAATGGTGGAGCATGTGGCTTGGCAGTTATTCCCGCGTTAAGCATGAACTCTTCTATCTAGTAACCGAGCAACGCAGCTTGACCATGGAAGGTATCGACGCTCCCCGAAATCTCTATTTTAGGGATATGCTCACCATGATGCTCAACGATCCCTTTACTTGGGTAACCAATAATCCAGAAAAAGGGTACCAATTAACCACGCCCGATAATGGTACTACTTACCATTTTTATCACCAAGATAATCCAACTCGGATAATCTTATTAAAACGAAATAGTGGTACTGGTCAATACACATTTATAGACGAAAACGGAATAGAGGTTCGATGACATGAGAAGAATAAAAACGATTTACTTTGCGATTTGTATAACGGCGATGCTGGGGTGTTTCTCCAGTTGTTACAAAGATATGGGAAACTATGCGATTGATATGCCGATAGAGCCCCAAGTGGCCGGCCTAGACACGCTTTATCACGCTGTAGTCGGCGACAGCTTGATTATTGAACCCACTATTACCGGTATTCCCCAAGAGCATATCCAATGTGCTTGGCGTATCTATGTACCCGAAGAACTATCACCCGAACATAACCGTTATGAGGGAACCAGCTTACGCATTCCTTTTGGACTTCAGGCGAAGCGTTACAGGGCCCGTCTTACCATCACGAATACCGAAAACGGCATGAAGTATTTTCATACCTTTTTTATCCAAGGCATAACGGAATTTTCGCAAGGATCACTTGTTCTGAGCCAGGATGAAGGCCTTACGAAGCTGTCCTTTATCAAACCCGACAGTACCGTACAGCCCAATATATACGAGACGATAAATAACGAGCAATTACCGAACGACCCCTTGCATATACATTATCTCCGAAACATGAATACTGGCGGTCTTCCCTTAGCCTATTGGGTTATCACAAAACATGGTGGCGTACGGCTTAATGTCAATGATCTACAAAAAGAAACGATCAAACCGGGAACTTTGCAGGACAATTTCTTTCTTCCACCTGCAAATATTGAAGTAGGATCATTAAAAAATCATCGTCAAGGCGTGCTCATGGGGGTTATAAATCATAAATTCTATGGTGGGACAACGAGTACTTGGGATCAAAACGACAATTACGGCATGTTTGGAGCATACGCTCCGGGAAACTATACGCTGGCGCCACAATTTATACTCACGACCATTGGCAGCAATGTCAGTATGATTGCCTACGAAAAAGAGAGACGGCAATTTGTACGCCTGGAAGTACAGTTAGGACCGGTTTATTTCGGCACACAATATAGTGTCGATAATACAAATGCTTTTGACCCGCAAGATGTAGGTCTCGATTTGATCCAGATCGTGCAGATCAACAGCGCAGACACCTATGCCTATATGCGAGACGCCGAGGGTCAAGTATTTGAACTGCGGTTTACGGCGGCATTTAATGCAAATCCATTTACGTTCCGGCCAATGCACAAGCGGCTTTTCGCACGCCAAGAATGGATGCATGCCGACACCAAATTGGTGGCAACCCAGACCGGCTATATCTATATAGCTGCCGAGAACAAGATATATCGTTACAATCCGTTAAACGAACAGATTCTGGAATTGGAAGCAACGTTTAACAACCCGGTTACCATGCTCAAGCTAGATGATGATCAAAACACCCTGATTGCCGGATCAAGAAATAGTATATACTACCTGGATATCCGAACAGGAAGAAATGGCAATATCACCGGAGAAATAGACGGTATACCCGGGCAGCCCGTAGATATGGTATGGAGAAAATAAATAAATAAATAAATACTGAAAAAAGAACATATGAACATTTCAAAATTAACAGCAGCATTAGTACTCCTCTCTCCGCTTGCCATACAGGCGCAGGACAACGGATTCCAACTGCAAGGCACGGCGCCACAAAACTTCGACGGAAAAAAAATATACCTCGACTACACACAGGATGGCCTTAGCATGGCAGACTCGGCAACCATCCAAAACGGTACGTTTTCCTTTACTGGGACGGTCAATGAACCCACCTATTCGCGTATGGTATTCGACCCCGAAGGAAAAGGAAAGATGATGGTCCAGAACGATGGTGACCGGCTTTACTTCTATCTCGTGAATGAAACCTATACCATGGCGATTACCGATTCGTTGCGAACAGCCAATATTTCAGGATCCGCTACACACGAGGCGTACACCGCCTACCTGGAAGAAATCGGCGGCGGGTTTATGGATATCATCGACGCGGCCAATAAGGAGTTTTCCGGCGTAGATCAAAATGCACCCGATAAAGATGCGCAGTATTTGGCGATACGAAACAAATACGACGAGAAGTTTGACGAGCGGCGCGAAAAAGAATTTACGTTTGCCAAAAACAACCCCCAGTCTTTCTTTTCGATCGACGCGCTGAAGGACGTGGCCAACAAAAGAAAACTTTCTGAAATAGAACCCGTCTTCCAGCAACTATCAAGAGAAGTAAGACAATTGAGCGCTGCACGGGAACTAGAGGCCAGGATATTAGCCGATAAAACCATTAAGGTTGGTGCGAAAGCACCTGATTTTGCCCAACCGGATGTAAATGGCAAGGCAATCAAGGTTTCGGATTTCTTGGGCAAATACGTATTGATTGATTTCTGGGCAAGCTGGTGCGCACCATGCCGCGCGGAAAACCCACATCTGGTCAAAGCGTATGAAAAATATCATCCTAAAGGGCTGGAGATCATCGGAGTCTCATTAGACGATAGTAAAGGTAAGGCTGCCTGGTTAAAGGCCATCGAACAAGATGGCTTACCCTGGATACATGTGGCTGATCTAAAAGGATGGAGCAACGAGGCTGCTGTTCTTTATGGCGTACGCGGCATTCCACAAAATTATTTAATCGACCCCAGTGGAACTATTGTGGCTGTCAATCTTCGCGGCGAGAAAGTAGAAGAAGAGCTGGCAAAAATATTCACGCCGTAATTCACCCTTTATATAAAGCCCCCAAGAAGTGTATGCTTCTTGGGGGCTTACATGCTATCTCCCTATTTTCTCACATTGTCGCGCTTCAAAGACGTATCAATTGCTTACTTTTGAAATAAATGGACGATAATGAACACACAAGCCGAACAGTTTTTTGACCGCGCTCATAAATGGAAAGAAGAGTTTGATTTGTTACGGACTATTGTCCATGAAAATAAATCGCTTAAAGAAGATTATAAATGGATGCACCCCTGTTACACGTTTCAGGGAAAAAACATCGTACTCATTCACGGATTTAAGGAATATTGCGCATTACTTTTTCATAAAGGCGCTTTAATAAAAGATACAAAGGGCGTTTTAATCCAACAGACGGAAAATGTACAGTCGGCAAGACAAATGCGGTTTACCGATGTCGGACAGATCATGAAGCTCGAATCCGTTATCAAAGACTATATCAATGAAGCGATCGAAATTGAAAAATCGGGTAAGAAAGTCGTGCTGAAAAAAGTAACCGACTACCCTATCCTCGAGGAATTTCAAGCTGCACTGAGCGAAGACAAAGCCCTACATGAAGCATTCTATTCGCTAACACCGGGACGTCAAAAAGCATATTTGTACTATTTCAATCAAGCCAAACAAGCCAAAACAAGAGAAGCACGAATTGAAAAGTACTATCAGCATATACTGGATGGGAAAGGAATTGATGATTAATAAATGGGTGATAGCTTTTGTTAAGTAAAAATGACAAGACTGCCCCCGAAGCTCGCGGAGGCAGTCCAGTGCGCAACGCTATTGATATTCTGGTGTCTGTACCAGGTTCCTATTCTTCACGATCTCCTCGTACGGAATCGGGAACAGTGCATGATGCGGCTTTACATTTTTTGCACCATCTTCACTATCCTGACGGATCGACTGTATCGCATCAACCAGTTCCCCCCAACGGCTTAAGTCCCATTTCCGTTGAAATTCCCCAACAAATTCCCTTGCCCGCTCTTCCATAATAAACGCTCTCAGGTCAGCTTGCGTCAGGTTGTCGGCGGGATCCAGAAGCGGCGCTTTTGCTCTCGCCCTGATTAAGTTGGTATAACGTATCGCATCGGGGACATTCCCCAACTCATTAGCGGCCTCCGCCAAGACCATAATAACATCGGCATAGCGCAGAAAGTAGAAATTCTTCTCACTGGCCGTCCGGTTCGCCGTGAGATCCCAAAACTTTGGACCGAACCAAGGCCGGTCATCTTTTGAACCCCTGTTAAATGGTTTTCCGTTGAATCCCCATGCCAAAGAAACCTCCCGGCGCTCATCTTCAGGCGCGTATAAATCCATCATATACTGCGTTGGGTAAAACTGCGGGTAAGACTGTAAGATTACCGTACCGAAATCGACTCCCGCATAAGTTCCACCTGCTGCATCGCCTGTTGGAAAAAAGTACGTATAATAGGAGTTCACAACAAAATTCTGATTCGTTTCCGCACTCCGCATGTACTGGATTTCGAAAATGGATTCCTTATTGTTCTTACTCTTATTATAAGGATCAAACAGGTCGGCATACCGGGGCAATAAAATATACTCACTATCTTCTACCTGATGCGCCGTATCATAGGCTTTCTGCCATTCCTTAGCATACAAATACACCTTCGCTAGCAAGGTCAACGCTGCCCCCTTTGTCACCCGTCCCACATTATTGCTGTCGTAATCCAGCGGCAGACTAGCTGCAGCCTGTTCCAGGTCAAGAATCATCTGCGCACGCACATCCGCTAAAGGGCTTCGTGGAAGCTGCGCCACCTCTTCCATACGCAGTTCGTCCGTCCAGAGCGGCACGTCTCCAAATACGTTCGTCAGTATATAATAATACATGGCCCGCAGAAACTTATTTTCAGCGATCAACGAATTCTTATCTTCCTCGTCGATCTCGGAAGCCGATATTCTATTGATGACAAAATTCGCATCTTTGATAGCCGCATAACACACACGCCATACGGCATGGCTGTTTGTCTCGGTAGCTGCTGAAAAATTATAATCCTGGATAGCTTCGATCGCTGCACTCCCGCCCTGGTTCATAAACAAATCCGTTCCGGCCATGGTCACGCTCCAAAAACCAGTTTGATTAAAAATACCGGGCAAATGACTATACACACCGTTCGTCGCTTGACGACATTGATCCGTCGTTTTAAAAAAAGCATCCGGTGATATAATGCTCTGCGGTTCTTCGGTAAGCGTCTGTTCGCAACTTCCGAACAACAGCATCAGGCCAAGGGTTGATATACTAAAGAATTTGAATTTGCTATTTAACATGATCATCGTTTTTAAAAATTAAAAGGTAAGGCTCGCCCCGATTGCGAAAGTGCGGCTATTGGGATAAGCACCATTATCCTTTGCCCGCACTGTCGAACTTGTGCCTGCCGAATTGACCTCCGGATCATAACCGTTATAATCCGTTAGCAGAAACAAGTTTGTACCTGTCAGAAATACGTTCAGCTGCCGATCAGCTTGTTTAAACACGGCAGAACTCAGGTCATAATTCAAGGTCAGGGATTTCAACCGGAGAAATGAGGAGTTCTGTAGAAAATAAGTACTTGGAATATTATCCCTGGAGTTCACCGCTGGAATATCAGAATCCGGGTTCTCCGGCGTCCAACGGTCTTTCATATAGCTCATTTGATTGGTTAGATACAGTCCAACCCCCGTAAAATATTGCATGGTATTCCACATCGTGCTTCCATGCTGAAACTGCAAGAACGCATCCAACGTCAGTTGTTTATACCGCAAGGTATTTCCCCAACCACCAAAGCGTGGGGGATTCGGCGTACCCAGATAATGGTAATCGTCAATGTTGAGTTCCCCATCCTTTTGATAATCATAATACTTCTGCTTCCCCGGTTTATAGAAATTCGAGATGGAAACATAGGTGCGGTCTTCCAACGGTTTGGCAAGTTCGGCATCGATTTCTTCCTGGCTATGCCATACTCCCGCATATTCCAGTCCGAAGTTAGCCCCTATCGGCACACCCTCCTGCAGGTAATTCGTCGTCGCGCCATAGCCCGTATTATCCAAAGCCACCAACACCAACGGTCCCAAGTCTGTAACCTCCTGATCGTTTGTACTGAAGTTCAAAGAAGTTGACCAACCGAAATCTTTGTTATTGATGATATCGCTACGAATACCCACTTCAAAACCAGACGACACCGTTTTTCCAATATTGACCAGCCGGTTCGCATAGCCCGTCTGCGTAGGCGTCTGCACCGTTAAGAGGAGATTCTTCGTATGCATATTGTAATAGTTGGTCGTCACATCAACTCTGCCGTTAAACAACTGTAAATCCAAGCCGGCGTTAAATTGTGTCGATGTTTCCCATGTCAGATCATCGTTGGTTATATTTCCCTGCCTGTACCCTAACTGCGGTACGCCACCAAAGACATAGCCGTTGGGGCGCGGCGACAAAGTTGGGAGCGACTGGTAGTTGCTGATCCCCTGATTGCCAGACAAGCCGTAGCTTAGGCGTAGAGAAAGGTCATTAAGGACATTTTCCGATAGCGCCATATCCTTGAAGAACTCTTCTTCAGCAATACGCCATTTAACGGCGGACGACGGGAAATAGCCCCATTTTTTATTCGCTGCAAAGTTAGAGGCTCCGTCATAGCGGTTCGTGACGGTGAGGTAATACTTATTGGCGTAGTTATACTGCACCCGCCCAATAAACGAGACCTGTTCATTCAAGCTATTGGCAGAGCCAATAGTACGCTGTTCCTGAGGCACACTTGCGAAATCGTTCCAACGGACGATATCATTGGTCAGTCCGCCGCCATTGACATCGAGCATGTTGCTTTCCGAACGTTGATAGGTAAATCCGCCCAAGAGATTTAGATGGTGTTCGCCAAAGCTTTTGTCGTAGGTAAGCGTATTCTCATTCAGCAGGTAATCTTTAAAGCCGATGTCTGTACTTGCATTACCAAATTCCGCTCCACTTGCCACATAGGAAGGCATATAAGAGGGCACATAATCATGGTATCGGCTGTTACTGATATTTGCGCCTAAAGAAGTTCTGAACGTCAGCCCGTCGAGAATCTGATATTGTGCATATACACTTCCTAATAGGTCATTGTACGTTGTATGGGCGGTAATCAACTCTGCCGAAGCCAGCGAGGTGTTAACCGTTCCTCCGCCAAAATAAGCGATGGGGTTAAAACTGGCCGGCGAGCCATCGGGGTTTCGTGGAAGCATCGTCGGCGGTAGGGTCAACATCGAACTTTTCCAGCCCGCTGTCGTTCCCAGATCTACCCGCGAGCTGGGTTCACGCTTATATCGGGCTATATTCATATTCAGCCCTATTTTCAAACGCGTACCAATATCCTTTGCTAAGTTCACATTCGTTTGGTACCGTCTATAAGACGAATTCAGCACGACACCTTTCTGATCAACCACATTTCCCGAAATGCGGTACGTAAAACCGTTACTGCCGCCAGCCAACGCGAGGTTGAAATCCGTATATGCTCCCGTCTGGAAGATTTCCTCTTGCCAGTTTGTACCCACTGGCCCGGTAATCGCTAAGATGGAATCCACGTCAGGATAAAGGGGCGCCTGCCCCTCATCGATATAGGCTTCATTCACAAAGGATACAAAATCTTCCGCACCCATCATATCGACCAGCTTCGGCACATTCGATAGGCCATGTGTTGCTGAAAACGAGATCTTATCCCGACCCGGCGTACCCTTTTTCGTGGTAATAATGATCACACCATTGGATGCACGCGAACCGTAGATTGCCGCAGCGGAAGCATCTTTCAATACGTCGATGCTCGCAATATCTGCCGGGTTAATCGTATTTAAATCGCCCGCACCGACAATACCATCAATCACATAAAGCGGCTCGTTCGAAGCGCTCACCGAACGGCTTCCCCGAATCCGGATGGTTGTTCCGGCTCCTGGAGCCCCCGTCGTCGAGGTCACCTGGACACCGGCTGCACGGCCTTGTAACATTTGATCAACCCGCTGAACAGGCGTACGTTGTAATTCTTCACTGTTAATCGAAGACACGGCTCCCGTCAGGTCCCGCTTCTTCACCTCCCCGTAACCTACCACGACGACCTCGTCCAATCCCTCAGCAGCCGGTGCCAACCGGACTAAAACCGAATTTGTACCCGTGGCATTCATCGTAATTTCCTGCGTAGACCGCTGGTAGCCCATCATGGATACCGTGACTTTGTATGTAACTCCCCGTCGAAGTTTTGTAAAATGGAAGCCTCCCTGATCGTCCGACGACCTTGTATCTATCAGGCTATCGGTGAGCGAATATAACGCTACCGTAGTTCCTTGGAGCTTCTCTCCGTCATCACTCATCACCACTCCTCTAAGCTGTCCGTTATCCTGTGCCCATGTTTGCAACGAAAGCAGTAACGGGACCAAAAGCATGGCGATTAAACGCCCCTGCTTCCACATCATCCTTTTATTCATTACCATCTAAAAAAAATCAGTTTAAAACGTTTTCAATCTAATTTGTCATTTGTTTGTTTCCATTTGCGAGATGACGGAGTTTAATCGAGCTGTCGGTTTGCCGTTCGTAAGTCAGATCGTTGGTCGTGCAGATGATATCCAACATGGTTTCCACATCGTCTTTTTCCGAAAAATTGCCGGTAAAGTGGCAGTCCCGTACATCGGCCTCCCGTAGATCGAAGCGTAGGTTTTTAGCCGTTCCAATCCGTTCCAACACCTCAATCAACGGCGTTTCCTCGAAATGCAGATCGGTGTCTCCATCTCCCTCTTTGCGCGAAGACGATGTAGCCGGCGCGACCCGAACAAGCGGTTTTGGCTCCTCGACAAAGGAACGTTTTTCCATCGCCGAGCGGTCAACCTGGATAGCGAGTTCTTCTCCCGGAAGCAAGTACTGATCGGCTATCATAAACGGTGTCTGCGGCGTAGATTTCACGACGACCTTGCCGCTCAACAGCCGCACCCGCATCCGTCCGCTACCTCGCGCGTCCACCGTAAAGATGGTCCCTAAGGCCGTCGTCGTATACCCTTTTGCTTCGACGATAAAAGGTCGCAGGGTATCTTTAGCGACCACAAAACGAGCTTCTCCGGTTAATTTCAAGAATCGGTCAGCCTTTCCATAATCCGCATCATAGGTCAGGCTACTTCCAGGATAGAGCTTCACTTCTGAGCCATCGTTCAGGGTAAACACCTTCATCTGGCCCTTATCGCGCGCATACACGGTTGTTTCGCGGGTGAGCTGCCTTACCTCTACATCTAGTTCAGGCGTTCCCTGTTGCCAAAGCAGGTAGGCTAAACCGAAGATGAGCAAAAGAGAAGCAGCAAAGCCTCGTCGGTACCACATCGGCCGCACCCGCCGCTTGGGCACATCTGCGCAACCCACTTTTTCTATAACCCGACGCAAGTATAGCTGATAATCCTCCTCGCGATGCAGCTGTTCATCGTCCGGAGTCGTATCAAATTCGTTGGCCATACCCTTGCGCAGTTCTTCCTCGCCATCGGTCAATTTAGCAAGCAATTTCTCACGATCTTCCCTTGATAACATACCTTGCCAAAATAGCCGGATCATTGACTTTATCTTCTCGTTCATTACAAGTAAATACACCAAGGCTGGACGAATCGCCCTACTTTTTAGGTTAAGTAATTATCAAGAAATCATTACCAATCGGTATTATTTTATTGATAATTTGTTAATATAAGATAAGCAGAGCAACCTGTTTTTATTTTCTAGTTTTGTTGCGTTTTGATTTTGTCGAACGAAAAAAAGTGCAGTAGCTTGACATATCTATGAAAGATTTTGATGAAGAAATAGCAGATATCATCGCGTTCGGTCGCGACGACACGCTCGCATTTAACCGGCTGTATCAACGGTATCACAAATCCGTTCACGCGAACATTCTAAAATTAGTCAAGTGTCCGGAAGCATCAGTAGAGCTGTTACAGGACGTCTTTGTTTCCCTTTGGCAAAACCGCGACCGCATCCATCAAGATCGGTCGGTCAGCAGCTGGCTTTTCGTCGTGAGCTATAATATGTCGCTAAACTTCATCCGCAAAAAAGTAAAGGAGTCACTCATCTTTGTGGACGAATATCCCTTGGATTTACGAAATGCCGAAACCAGCGCCTCTGAAGACGAACCGATCGACATGCAACTGCAATTATTGGATGAAGCCGTTTCGGGACTTCCACGGAGAAAGCAACAGGTTTTTCACATGTGCCGTTACGAAGGGAAAAGTAAAAAAGACGTTGCTGAGCTGCTGGGATTGAGTGTCCGCACAGTTGAAAATTACCTCAAGGATGCCAACCGGATGGTAAAGGATTATCTTTGGGACAAGTACCCCGAACAAGTCGGTAAAATAGGTGTGGTGCTCCTGACACTGTATTTTGTGTAAGAAGAAACGCTACTTCATCTTTGAGGTGATTTGTTCGGTCCAATGTTTAATCGTTTTGACATCGACTCTATCTGCTTTATCGAAGAAAAAATGTTGTTTTACCGCTAAACCACAATAGGTGTAAATACCTTTGTCCGACGTAAGCGAAAGTGCTTTATCCATTCCCATATCGCTGTATTCGGCGTGTGACTTTCCGTGCGTATTGATAATGATGGCTTGTTTGCCCTCAAGCAGGCCTTTCTGAACGCCTTGCTCATATCGATAAGCAAAACCATAGCTGAAAACCCGATCAATGTAACCTTTCAGTATAGCCGGCAGCCCTGTCCACCAGATTGGATGTATAAATGTTATACAATCGGCCCAGGCAATGTGAATCTGTTCCGTTTTTACATCTTCGTCAACCTTTCCCATGCGCTGTCCTACTATATCTTGCCATGAAAGTACAGGATTAAAATCCAGTTGGTATAAATCCCGAACCCTTACTTCGTGTCCGTTGTTAGTAAGATGTTCTACCACCACTTGTTTTAGATAACCGTTCAAACTTTGTTGATCTGGATGCG
>NZ_JAAKGS010000014.1 GCF_011043555.1 Sphingobacterium sp. SGR-19 | reverse complement strand
AGATTTTAACTTTGCTTTCTCGATGGCGGTATTTACCGTTCTTTTCACATCTTTTGCATTCATGGAATCACATAGCTCCCAATGGATAATGTAGCGGCTGTAATCGTCCAGAACCGTGCTCAGATAGTACCATCCCCAACCGACAATCTTAAAATAGGTAAAGTCGGTCTGCCACATCTGATGCACAAGCTGGTTTTATCCTTGAACTCATTTGCAGCTGAAAGAAGGAAATGATTCGGTGCCGGGATCAGGTCTCTCTTTTTCAATATTCTATAAACGCTGGATTCTGATATGAACACACCCTGTTCATCGGTGATTTTGTGGGCCAGTTCCCGGGAAGATAATTCCGTATGGTCCAAAGCAACTTCAACAACCAGATCTTTTTGTTCTTCCGGAATGCTGTTCCATTGTCTTCTAGATATTCTATGGACTTGTTTCAGACCGTCATAACCGTTCTGAAGATACTTCTGATACCATTTGTAGAATGTACTTCTATGGATGCCGAAGCTTTCGAGTGTCCGCTTCACACCGATCTCACTAGTGGTGGCGGTTTGTATGATCTCGTATTTTTCTGCCGCTGATAATCTCATATATTTCCGGTATTTATGGATTAATCCAGCATGTCCAAACTTTTTTTTACGATATCGTAACGCAATACTAAGTCGGCTACCATCTCTTTCAAACGAGCGTTCTCTTTCTTCAGTTCGGCGACCTCATCGCTAGTTGCTTCCCTGGTAACATCGCCGTTCAGACGCTTCTTACCTGCTTCCATAAACTCTTTGTTCCAAGCGTAGAACTGCGACTGGGCAATGCTATGCTTTCTGCAGAGTTCTGCCACGGAGGTTTCAGCCCTTAGACCCTCCATGACGATCAAAACCTTCTGTTCGGCAGTAAAGATCCTCCGTGTGTTTTTGCGAATGTCTTTTACAAAGGATTCTGTGCTCTTTTTCTTTGGTGTTCCCATAATTAAATCTAATCTTTTTTGATGAAACACTCCTTAAGTTTTTAAAATAACCTGTCCACTTTTTGCTGACGATTTACATCCACCATTAAGCCCGAAGCCTTTTGTACAGGCGTGGTTATCTGCTCAAAAAATCCCTCGTCAAACTCCTGTGGAGTGGCGTTAAAGGTCAAAGGGGGGATAAGGTTTTTGGCGTTATCTCCGCACCCTTCGTTATTGAGCAAAACCGATACAATAAGGTTACTGTCATTTCCTTTTGCTATTGTCAGTTGCAGATTACCTGTAAAATCCAACTGTGCTATCTGATTGAAAAAATTTGCGTTCATCGTTCTTAAATTTTAATTGTCGTCTAATCTTTTTTTGATTGCTGTCAGTTTCTCGTACATATCCGTCCAGTAGGCTTTTTGCCGTTTGTCAAAATCGGAGAAACTCTTATACTCGTGTCGGTATTCTTTATATTGCCTCGCCATTTTTATGGCTTCTCTTAGGTTTGTTACCTCAATAGGGCAACCTCTTGAAACGGGACAAAAGCGGCATACTGGCTCTTGAATAAAAACTATGTGGAAGCGAGTGGAAAAGGCATTAGGAAACGGTCCTGTGTGATTACAAAATCTGCATTCAGTTGTAACTGGCACAGAAGTACCTAGAGCCGTCACAGCTATTCAAGTTTGTCCTTTATCCAGCCGAATAAATCGAAATTAAGACTGTGTTTAGTTTAGTTTAGTTTAGGAGGGTCTGCTAGTTTGCAGGCTCTCTTTTTTTTTTAGACACAGCTGACCTAACGACACCGATCGCTCCAACAGGCGTTATATCTTTCCGCTTCTCCTACTTTTCTTCAATGCTTCGATTAGATCTTCTTCAAAATACAAATCGCCGCCGCTCAAACGCATCGGATCGAGTATTTCTTTTTTCAGATTACGGTTGTAGGTCGGTTCGGTCATATTCATCTTCTCCAATACCTGTTCTTTTGTCCAGATGTGACGATCCTGCAGCGGCACGCGCTGTTGCCGTTTGATATCGACAAGTTCGCGAAACAATTTGACAAGTTCGCTCAATGAGTTTTTAATGCTTGTTAATAATTCGATTACATGATTCAGTCCGCTTTGCATAATTGGAAATATTTAAAAAAGCAACAGCCGAACAGCTTTCTGCCAAGTCAGTACATGACCGGCCCACTCCTGTTGAATAGGTTTATAAAATATGGGATATTAAAACGTTAACGCAAAGGAATGAAGCTATCCCAATCTTCGTACTTCATTCCATCATTATCAGCCAAAAAATTCTCTACCGCGTCTTTCAGTCCCGGCCCAATCTTACACATCTTGTCCAATTCTTCCGCTGGTATCTTTTGCACCATGCGGCTATATATTGTCCTGGTCAATACGACATGCGATCTTGGTTTCTCGATGGGATAAGCCACCAGCAGCATATTGATGCAGTAGTACTTCGATATCTTGATCATCCAGCGGTCAAGCCCCCGCGCTTTCAATTCTTTCAGAATGTCGTCTGCCCGCCACTTCTCGCCATTGTTTAAATACACATAATATTCTTTAGAATGTGTATTGATCAACGCTATATCGAAAAAGCGAACCGAAAGACCGTCCGTATAGTCAAATACGGGTCCTAAGCCCTGCTGCTTCATTAAATGCTGAAACAGTGTATACAATCCCACCCGTTTATCTATATCTGGCGGCAGCACCTCTTTGATCTCTACCACCTTCTGGGGAAAGCTGTTTTCCAACGCATATTCGGGACGAAAAAGTAGCAAGCCGGTATAACCGCCAACCAATAGCACAAAAACAGGTAGGTAATCGCGCATATAGGCAAATACGACTGCCTGTGTATTCGGTACAATGGAAGCCACGCACCAGATAAACGCCATATGCACGATCACAACGGGAACAATTGCCCATAGGACATATCCCAGTTGATGTCTGTACGATAATGGAATGGTTTCCGTTTCCAGCCCGATGTTATGCTGCTTACGCAATAATCTGCCATACCGCCTGCCTATCCAGGTCGCATACGCCCAAAAACCAGCCACGGTGATGAGCAGCAATGGAATTAAGTTGTGGCTTTTTAAACGTGCAAGAATATCAGCGTCCCATACCTTCAGGTTGAACAGCAACGCAATAACAAATGCATAGAGCAAAAAAACAGGTTTCTTCAAAATTTCTAAGTTGGTTTAAGAGTTATAATTCGAACCTAAGATAATAAATTTCCCTAAACAACAATGCCCTATGGGGAAATTTTTGTCAAAAAGACCGTTATCCATCGACTTGCTATTTAAGATTAACCTTGATAAAAGCCTATTTCAGTCCTATTTGCTCCGATAATTCTTGTGATCAGTGCTGAAAACAACTTATTTGCTACCCTAATCAACACAAATTATTATGAAATACACATTTGACAACTCCGGCGTCGGTCAGAAACAAGCGTCGGTCGTAGCACTTCCAGATGCCGAATTGAGGGCAGAAGTAGATTTTATCCGTACCGATTTTAAGGGGTGGATGCGCGAATCTTTTGACCTGCTGCCTCACCAGGATCAACAACTGGACATCATGCCTGCCGATTTCACCTTCCGGCTGGCCAACGCCATTGCCGACCATTTTGAGAAGCGCACCATGGTACAGTTTAACAAAGAGACCCGTGCAAATGAAAACAGTGATGACCTTAAAGAACTCATCTTATTTGGATTAGACGAGATTACCTTTACCCTTACCTCAACACCGAGCGTACTCGTTCCGGAACTGGCAATCTTTATCCGTTACAAACAAAACCTTTAATATCATCAGTATCAGCCTTTCCTTGGGAGCAAGCCGAACAGCGCTCCCAGGGGATATTAAAAATCCTTTACCTTTCATTATCAATAAAATAGCCTTATGAAAAAGAGCATGCATCTGGGCTTGCATGAATACTTTGAAGAAGTAGACTCACGAGCCGATTTAACCGAAATCAACCATAGTATACACATGCGAAATGCCGAAGAAACCTACTGGAAGAATCAACAAGAAGAAGCTGTGTTACAAGAATTTGACGGACACCAGGGGTACCTTTACTTTATCGATATACTCTTGGAAGATGAGCGGCACATTCCATTTGAAATAGATCATGCCGATCTGCATATCCTGTATGTGCTTTCGGATAGCGGTCCCATCAAGCTTTACAATCAAGATACCCACTTATTATCCAAAGTAGCCAACCATCGCGCCCAATACCTGTACTTACCTCCCGAAGATTACCATATTGCACTACCTCCTGGCAAGTCGACCATTTTTGGCTTCTACTTCCGCGCCTCGATTTTCCGTGACGGGAACGATACCAAGTATACGTTTCTGCACCCTCTGTTGGATGCTTACCGCAGCCAGTCGCCTTTGTCGAAATGCAGCATCGATTTCCGCGTGGGCCTGATAACCCAGCTCTATATCGAGACCCTGTGCCGAAATCTAGTGGCCAAGCAATTGCACAACGAAAGTTTTATCTTGGAAAGATTGATCCGATTGATCGAACTTTCCAAGCAAAAGATACATGAAGAATATGATCATGAAGATCTGTATAAAAATCTGATTTACAAATATATAAATACCATAAAAGCACATGTAGATCTGTATGGTCAGAATTTTAGCCTACAGGAAGTTGCAGAAAAAATGGGGTTTTCCGAGTCGCACATGAGCCACATCCTCAAACGGCAGACCGGTATCCCGGCCAAGCAATATAAAGATCGCTTTTTGCTCGAACGCTGCCGTAAAGAACTGCTCGCCTACGGGCGGGTGGGCGATGCTGCCGAACGTTGTGGGTTCTCCAGTGTGGCTGCCTTTAGCAAGTTCTTTAAAAAGCATACAGGTGAAACGCCGGTTGCATTCCGAACAGATAAAACAGACCGAACCCAACTGTAAAAAAGCAAGCCTATTTAGTGCTGCGGTATATTTCGGTTCTTGATGCGTTCTTTCCGGCGGTTATAGAGAAAGAGAAAAAGATAGTGGAGGTAATCAAGCGGATCGATCAGGATCTTGGCTAATGCATCGCTTTTGCTATCGTTACCATAGCCCGGTAGCGAATAATCAAACAACCGCAAGGAAACGATGACGCCTATATCGGTACGTAGCCAGCGCCATACTCTTTTTCGGTCTTGCCCCCTGCTGTAATCTTCTGGAGACTGTGGTGTATAGGGATTAGCGGCCAGGTTCTTGAGTATCTGCACTGGTATCTTAAATTGTGCCGTCGTATGGAAAGCTTCGCAGCGCCTGCAATAATACACGCGTCTCTCCTTTCGTTGGTCGTTATCCGGGAAAATGCGATTGACCGCTACAATCTGTTGTGCACGCCCCAAGAGCAGAGGGCGCTTGCCGCATGGCAACTGCTGGATCTCCTCCTCACTCAGTTCGGCTTTGCACACCATTCGCTTGGCCACTACCTCGCGTGCAGCATGCAACCTTCTGTATCCGGCAAGCAATCGAAGAACGACGGTATGTTCGCGTACGGCAAGAACCAACCCGAGTTGTGGCTCTCGCGGCAACATCATCCATACCCAATCTTTCTGCTTAATCGACATACTACATCATGATCTTTATATTAACGGTGGTTACAGCTGTACTAAGTTAAAAATTTTTATAGTAGATACCTCGGTTGTCAAAAATGGACAATACCGTATCGCAAACATAGACAAACGTTGCCTCTGATGTTGCCCTACTTTTGTATCAGACACTGGTTGATAATAGCCAACACTTGATATAAAAGAAATGAAAACACGGATCAGACATATTCCCCCTATTTTACACAACGGCCCCGCCATCTGGCGGTGGCGTAAGTACGCGCCATTCCCCCACGGGGTACTCAAATGAATGCCCAAGACACTTGCAGGTGTCTATTTCTAGTGGTACGGGCATGCCCTCTAACAGTTATAAATACACTAAATTTAAAATTTTAAGTTATTTGCTATGACAGCATTAAAAATAAAATATCTAAAAGGTGCATTTACGGTATTTGCACTATGCTTAATCGGAACAGTATCTGCTGCTCCTAATGGAAATGGAGAGGAGAAGGAGAAAGAGGTGAAGGAAACCACCACCACTTTACAGTCCAACTTCTTGGTAAACAAGGAAAGCTCTTTCGAGCCGCGAGATACCGCAGATCCAAACAACAACTGTGTTACCGAAGAGACACAGCACTGCGTCTATCAGCTAACTCCGGAAGGCATGTCGAACATTCCTGATCAGCCGAGCTACTCGCCTGCGGAGATTGCGCAATTTGAGGCTGACGGGTGGATTGAGCCACATCCTGATTCCAGCCCCGGATTATATACTAATTAGTACTTAGCAGCACTAAAAATCAGAAGCCATACCCGTATAGTATGGCTTCTTCTTTTAACGGTATTGATCCACCAAGGCCTTGAATTTATCGGTCGCTGAAGGATCTTCTTTGGTAAACAGCCCGTTAACACCTTTCTCTACCAACAGCCCGTCTTTATCCACAATGTACAACGATGGAAAACTCTGAATACCATAGTGCCCAATGATAGGATGGTTGATAGCCGTCTCCCCTGACCAAAGATTGACTCCGGACTCATGGGTATATTTCCCCGATGCCAGACTTCGCTTCCAGAAATCCGGATAACGATCGAAATTCAGTGAAACAAAAACCACATCATCAGAATTTTCATAGAACTTGACCGCCTCATGCATTTCCTTAGTGAGGTACATGCATGCTATACAGCCAGAAAACCAAAAATCAATAATCACAACTTTGCCTTTATAATCACGCAAACGGTGCGTTACACCATCCACATCCACCATTTCAAAATTGAAGGCGGGAGATCCCTCCGATCGCGCCACAAAAGCTCTTGCCCCTTCCCAATAAAGATCTGTGTTGTCAAGTTTATCCTGCAAACTGTTCCGTATCGTCCCATCCGCATCGAGATTGGCTAGCATTGCCAGATAGAACAGTTTGCTTCGTACGTTCCCGATATATCTTTCTGACAAAGCTTTTCCTATACTCTCGCCATTAGAGGTCGATTCATTCGCGAGAATATATTTTACCTTATTCCTTAGTCTTTCATTGGTTAATAACATATCGCACCATCCGTATGATGAAGCGGCAACTGGTTCATTCAACATCGACCGATGTTCGAATGCACGTTGAGATAAAAAGGAATGAATCAACTGAAGAACTTTCACATCGTCTGTTTTGGTTCTGACTAATCTATCCATCTTTGTTCTCATCACTTTATAAGTAAATGCGCTATTGTCAAAAAGAACCCGTTCTCTTATCTGGGGATTTAGTGAATGGCCCGCTCCGCTTAAGATAAGATCTAACACTCGATTAAGAGAATCGGCCCATACCTGCATAACCTCAAATATTGCCCCGATTTCGTTACGCTCCTCTAGATCATTAATCCGGTTATTCGTTTGGGTATCTAATACTTTTTTATTACTCACCTCATATAGCGCGGTATATTTATTTGCCCTGTTACCGGAGAATGCTACATTCCTAATCTTTTTCGGGTAAAGGTGGACCTGAATAGTATCACCGTGCTCGAAAAGGAATAGGTTGTTTCTATAATTTAAGTTAACTGGGCTCTTGCCTTCGCGCAACTCGCCACTCGTAAAGACAATTCGTCCATAATTTATCGCTGTAGAAAGTGGAATGGTAAACCGGGTTATACTGTCTACAAGTTCTGTCCGAGAATACTGTCTATCCTTGATATATCTTGAGCTGATTCCGTCTTTATACAGTTCAAATTCCAGAACAGCGTCTTTTAATAATCCCTGATCATGGATCACGATATCTATCACGGCCGTTAGGCTATCTGTCTCTGGCTTACCTTGTGTTTCTATAAAGAGTAGACAGCAACATACTGTCAACCAAAAACTTGTTATTAAACATTTCATATTTCTTACTTTATTTCAATTTGAATTCAAATATTATTTATTTTATCGATCGTTTTGTTGTAGACCACCGTATTCTATTTCATCATCTGGTATAGGAAATACGAACCGCGGATCGTTTGGCGGCAGCGTATAGATCGTCCCGCCCAGCGTCCTAGTGAGCCTAATGTTGTAGCCATCCCTATTGTATCTTTTGATATCATGCCAACGGAGCCCGCGCCATACGAGCTCTTTACGACGTTCCTCCAAGACGGTTTCTAGAACTGTTTTCCCGTCAACGATTTCGGTAACCGAAGGCATCTTATCAGAAACATATCTCTTAGCAAGCAAGGCTAATAAAAATTCCACAGCCTGCTCTTCTTTGCCCGATCTTGCGAGGCATTCTGCTTTGATGAGATAAACCTCATCTACCGCTAATCCTGTAAATGGATATAAACCAGTTCCAAAGTATCCGCGCTTCATCACATGCCCCTCATCGTTGGCGACGAGAAAATACAGCTGCAGGCGTAAATCATCTACAGAGTAGGAGTCGATAAGGTCTTGAGCCACTCTATAACCTCTCGCAAACGCTCCCGAAGTGGTAAAACGATACAAGCCCACCGTTGCAGCGTTGAAGAGAAGTTCCTCATGTGTGTCTGGGAACGGTGTTTCTGATGTGGTACTTACGGTATTATAATCAATGAGCCTATCATACAAAAACAGCGTACTGTCAACATGCAATTCCGCTTCTGCGTAACGCCCCATGTCTAAATAAATACGGGCTAGCAGTGCATGTGCTGCGGCATCATTTGGACGAAACAAGTTTGATCCCAAACGTGGACCGAGTAGCTGAGCCGCCAGTATTAGATCATCCAGCACGAACTGGTAGCTGTCTGTTAGGCTCGATCTCTGCACCAATCTATCTATTGCAGGTTCTTTTCTTATTGGAATACCCAAATCAGTTTCAGCCGAAGCCTCCTCGTAGCTTTTACAAAAATTTCGGATCAGTTCGTAGCTCGCAAAGGCACGCTTGAACAAGGCCTGACCTTTTAGATCATCATACATAACTTGCTCTGCCTCTCTTGGCTGTAACTCCTCCAATACCGCCAAGGCATTGTTTGCATAAAAAATAGCCCGAAAGGGTCTGTCCCAGTCCAGCACACCGCGTGTCCCTTCGTAGAGATCTTTCGCCCAGACGTAGGCATTTCGTTCAATAGCAGGTGCCACGTTCCAATCTTCTTCAGTGACTACATATTCGTCAGATGACATCACAGCCAGTCCGCTGGATAGGCTTACATTGTTATTCAGCAACTTTTGCACGTCTTCGAGTGTCGAGGGCGTCAGTATTCCTGAGTTCGGTTTTACGTTTAGAAAATCAGAATTGGTACAGGCATAAACGTTGAACACCGTAAACACCAACGTGGTAAATAAATGTATTTTTGTTTTCATGATGCTAAATTTTAGAATTGCGCCTGTATACCGAAAGCATATGTCCTTGGTTGCGGAAAAGACGTTGGATAGTCCGGATCGATCCCGTAATTGTTCTTTCTCCACAGGATGCCGAGATTATTCACATAGGTAAAGATGTTCAGATTGGTAAAGGATAGCCCCCCTATTTTTTTTAACGTATAGCCCAGACGGATATCCTGTAGTCGGATGTTTGCAGCGGACTCCACCAATGACTCCGAAAAGGCATACAGCCGTGAACGAAAGCCGTTTGCTGGATAGATCATCGCAGGCACAACAGTACGCAGTTCGTCGCCGGGTTGCTGCCATCGCTGTTCATAATCTGCCTGGGTTGGCGTGACCGCCCCTCCACTTCCATAAAGGGAACTATTATCAAGCGAGGCGCGCCGGAAGACAACACCGAACTTGTAGACGATATTAAAAGACAGGTCAAATGCGCCGTAGGAAAGCGTGTTACGGAAGCTTCCAAAATGTGTAGGAACCCGTGACCCGCTGTAGACCATATCCTCCCTGTTGAGGTTATTTACGATGCTATTATAGTCAATGCTTTCCTGCCCGTCCAGATAGCCTATCGGATTCCCCTCGGTGTCCAAGCCTTTGTACCTGTAGCTGAACAATGCCCAGTAAGGATAATCTACTAACGGATTGGCGTTCGGATTGGAGATTACGGTAAAATTACTCCCCGTTTCTAACAGATACTCCGTTACTTTATCCTGTGCTATATTGAACAATACCGTAGATGACCATTTTATTTTCCCGTCAAGATTCACCGACGTCAGTTCGATATCCAGCCCCCGTGAAGAAGTACTTGCCGTATTTCCTGTGAATGTAGACACCCCTGTTTGCGGCGCAATAGGTGCCGGCCCGATCAGATCTGCCCCCCTTTTTCGCCAATAATCAGCTGTTAGCGAAAGCCTGCCCGAGAGCAATCTTAGATCAACCCCCATGTTCAAGTTACCGACACGCTCCCAACGCAATGACGGATTGGGCGGATTCACGATATCCGCATAGAGCTGATTATACGAAGTAATAAGATGGGAAGCACTGTTTGCCGTCAGATAGGCCGATAGGCTTCTATCCACATTTCCCGTATAGCCATAAGTGGTTCGGACCCGGAAAAGATCTATAAATGGAACATGAAAGAATTTCTCGTTAGATAGCGTCCAAGCGAGTCCGGCAGACCATAAGGGTACACCCTTTTGGTTTGTGGCAACACCAAAGAGATTCGACTCGTCCCGCCGCGCACTGCCGGAAATTGTATACCGACGGTCGAATGTATAAGAAGCGTTGGTGAAGTAAGAGAAAAACCGGTCAACACTGTTGTACTGTGATGCGCCCGTACTGATACGCCCCGAACCGCTCCCGTAGGAATAATTATATATCCGGCTAAAGTCAATCGATGCGTTTTGGTTGGCCAAAGACAAGGGATCATGTCCGTAATAGGTTACACCGCTCCTATTTGTCTGCACGTCTTTCACTTCCGAGCCTGCAATAGCATTAAGCTCGTGCTTGCCCCAGTTCTTTGCAAAATCTAACTGCACGCGCCCGTTCGAGGAGGTAAACGCATTGGTGGTGTTATTGGATATTCCACCAACCGGTAAGTTGAAGGTTACCTCTCCACTGGTGGCATCAACTGTCGCAAACCGGTTGATCATATCCCGGGCATAAAAGGATTCCACGCCATTATAATTTACCGATTCGCTAACGCCTTTTTCAAACCCATAACGCACGGAGGCTTTTAGGTAATCGGTAAACCGATAATCGATAGCCGTATTCAACCGGTATTCTGTACGGTCTCCCAACAGCGTGCTCCCGCGGCCTAGTTCGTCAATCGGACGATGTTTCCAGTCCAGAAGCTTTCCATTACCAAACGTATCCGTGAAGCTATGTGATAACCCATTTGCATTCGTTATCGCCATAGTTTGTCCCTGATCATTCGTTAGCCTATCGTATGGGTAGAGGTTCGAAACCTGTGCGCCGGCACCTGATTTGGAAGAGGTCATTACCAAATTCGTGGTAACCTTCATTCTTTCGTCAAAGAAAAAGTAGGCGTGGTTCGCATTGATGGAATATCGCTTCGCATAAGAATTGACGACATTATTTCTATTGTCGTCGTATCCGCCCGAAATAAAAAACTGGTTATTGTCTCCCCCACCGCTGAAATTAACATTATACTGCTGCTGCAAGCTTTGCCGGTAGTAATGGGACAACAGTTCCGAGCGTGCATCCATCTTTTTCAGTTCATTGATCATCCTTAAAGAATCTGAAGAAGTAATGACATTGTCACGCGTATTTCGAAAAATATCGACAGCCGGGCTGATGCCCTGCCATCCATTCCGTATCCTGGTATTGTAAGCCCCTTGATCAAAAAGGAACTGCTCTACTTCTATGTATTGTGCCGACGACAGCTGTGGCATCGAAGGTGCATATAGATCAGGCTTGGCGCCAACGGTAAAATTGCTTGTCAGCGCAATCTTCGTTGGGCGGCCTCTGGCCCCCTCCTTTGTCTTTATAACAATAACACCGTTTCCCGATCTGGCACCCCAAGCGGATGCCGCTGCCGCATCTTTTAATATAGTAATACTCTCCACATCATTGGGGTTGATGCTGGAAATGTCGCCATCATAAGCAAAATTATCGACAACAATCAACGGCTGATGGTTTGCGTTAAGTGTACTACGCCCACGAATCTGTATAAAACTCGGATTGAAACGATCGGAACCGGAAGAAGACGTCCGGAACTGCAGACCCGAAGCCACACCATCCAATCTATCCAACAGATTGGTGCTCACCCTCCTATTCAACAGCTCATTATCGATCTGTACAAAACTCCCTGTAGCACGTTCCTTTGGTAATTGTTGATATCCTGTACTCACCACTTCTACTTCCTCGATCTGGTTTTCTAGCGGCTCTAACAGAATTTCCAGATATTTCGTATCAACATTAAAGTTAATGAGCTGTGGCTGAAAACCGATATGCCTGACGTCTAGCTTCCCCGTATTGACAGTGACTTGAATCTGGAATTTTCCTTCTTCATCCGTACGGGCGGAGGTTCCACTTATACGCAGTGAAACTCCCTCAACTGCTTTGCCATCAGTAGCAGAACGCACCTCTCCTACCAAGATTCGTTTTTGCCCTTCGGCAGCCCGCGTTTCCGCGGACTGCGCCCAGGCGTCTGATAGATTAAACAACATGAAACAAACCATCAATATAACAAGCGGCACTCCAATAACCCTAGGCTCTGAATTACTACAAACTAAATAGCTCTTCATTACCTTATCCCCGAAAACGACTAACAAAATCTATCCTCACTCCTTCTTTGATCTCGTCTACTTGCTCTGGAGACAGATATTCACCGATAGCACGATACGATCGGTTCCTATAGTGTACCGTATAGCTAGCAACCATGTAGGGCAGAAAGTCCTTTAGGAAACTATCCAATGCCTTGGCCTCTTGACTTCCGCGCCGGACGGCTCCCTGTGCCAGAAGCACCAGATCAAATAAATTAAATTGGTCGGTATCGTTCAAGTTATACTTAGACCAGAACCTATCGATAACCCAACTTGGGCGGTAATCTGCAAAGTCCGTAAAACGGAACTTCTTCGCTATAACGTGAAGAAGATGGTTGTACTTCGCTACCCGATCATGATTGAGATAGACAGTTTTGTACTGAGCAATCTGCTCTTCAATTGTAGTAGATGAGGCGGTCTCTGGCTGATCCGTAAAGCCATAGCTCTCCCCTTTGCGTAATTTTCGCATTTCTTTTAGCAATTAAGGAAGGGTGCGTAGCTCAAGGTGTGCTACCGCCCGAAGACTACACTCCGCTTCCAGGTGAATAAATAATTGAAAAAATCAATGCGAACGGTCAACTTTTCATACAGGTTAAACGGTTTTCATATGTCGCATTGCTAGAAAAAACCGACCTAAACTGAATTATCGAGAAACAATATTCCGGTTTTACGGGAATTAAATTTGGAAGGCAACAGAAAAGTCCATAATTTTAGAGTGTGAAATCAAAATAATTGACCGACTATTGACCTTTGCAAACGCGTGTTTTGGTATTCAAGGTCGGTTTGCAGACGAAACGTCTGAGAAGGCTGTTGTGCTTTTGAACGGGATGCAAAGCATCTCATAGAAGACCTTTTCGGTCTACGCCCAAAGGTTTACTCCCCTCTCCTTTTCAGTCTGTTTGTCGGTCACGCTATTGTGGTGCGCGTTTTACGTTCTTATACAGTAGTGAATGGGAAAACCGATGACGCACTTCTGTGAAGTGGTCTGGGTGGTTTTGCGTGGTGGTTAAATTACTCGTTTTCATAATTTTTTAAAGTTTACGATAACGAGCTCCCGAAAGATAGAAAGTCTAATTAAAGAGAAGGCTCCCTATCTTCCACTGTCAACGGCGCACGGCGAAGAGCGCTTGACACAGCTTCCGATAGGGAGCCACCCCTCCTTTCGTACAAATGTACAAAAGTTTGGGGAAAAGCTATCCCTACGGTTCCGTGTCAATTGAAAATTTCGCCGTTTTCGTTGACGGAACTCTTACGTGAATCAAGATTTCAAAACCTCGAACACAATACAAATATACAAAACAAAAACAATAGTTCACAATTAAATGTGAACTTTTAACACAAAAGTATGGAAGAAACTGGAAGTGACAACAAAAAACTCAATTATATACAAACAGCACTAGTTGAAAAAGAGATGTCCTCTAGAGTTTTGGGACTATGTTTAGACATCCATAAAGGCACTCTAACCAATTGGACCAATAATATTACTCAACCTAATTTAGAAAACATTGAGAAAATTGCAGAGCTTTTAGAGTTAGATAATTACAAATTAATAAACAATACCAAACGTAAAGATACAGGCCTAATATCAGCATTAGTAGCTGAATATAAGCGATTGACAAACGAAGAAAAAATGGGGTTATATGTAACTGTGACCAAGGACGGTAAAACTAAAAAAACGTATAATCCGGAGCTTCAGTCCGCATTGTGGGACTTCATAGAAAACTTCCGTAAAAAGATCTCTGAAACAATTCTCACTGATCCGGTTTTCATCGATAAGTATTATAAAGACATCGAAGATAAAGAACGCCTAGATGAGTCAATTTTTATTTGTAAAGCGTTACCCCAAGAAGGCAAGCCATATTTTGAATATCTGGTAGTAAACGAAAGTTTGGGCGAAGACCACTTTGTGGCTCGCTTCGCAAGGAAAGAGGACGCTGAGGCTTATGTTGAGTGGTTGGAGAATGCTGATTAAATAGAGTCATTAACCAAAGTAGTAGTTAACCAATTGATAGAAAATCATGTTCAAACCAGAAGAAGCTTGGGAGATAATAAAGAGGAATGCTGAGAAGGCTAAAATAGCTAAGGCCGTTTGGCATTCACCGAAAAGAGGAGCAAAGTATACACTCGTTGATGTTTTGGATGACAGAATAATTATATGGAGGAAAGACCGAGGCACCGAAGAGATTTTAACAAAAACTACTGTTGAACAGAAGGCTTTAGAGTTATTTAATACCGCAGGCGAAGTAAAGATTGGAGAGCTAATGGCTGCTACTGTGGCTGAGGAAACTGCTTTTGTATTTTTTCACCATCAACTTGGGTGGAGTGAGGATAGGGAGTTTATTGAGATAATAAAGTTGGGATGATACAAATATTGATTTATGCGAAATAGATTTAGTGAGTATTATAAGTTAAGTGATGAGGATCTAAAAGATCATTGGGAAAAAGACATTTTTTGCTTTGACACTAATGTTTTGCTGAACTTATATCGTTATTCACCTAGTGTCAGAGATGCTTTCTTCAATTTACTAGAACAAATAGGTGACCGCATTTGGATTACCTATCAAACGGCTTTTGAATATCAAAAAAACAGGCTGTTGGTTATAAATGCACAAAGAAATGCATATAAGCGAATTCGAGACACTTTGAACAAGAAAAAAGGTGAGATAGATGCTGAACTTAATAGTTTTAAAAAGCACACCTACTTGCAGTCGAACAAGCTAAAAAAACAAATTGAACAGGCTTTTTATTCGATAAGCAGTGATTTGGACAATTTGGAAAGGCAACACCCAGATTATCTAGCTGTTGATCCTATTTTGGAAAAGCTAACTGTTCTATTAGAGGGAAAAGTTGGCTATGATCTTCCTACAGCGAGTCTGGAGCAATTATATCGAGACGGCAAAAAAAGATATGACGACAAGATCCCTCCTGGATATATGGATATGAGGGAAAAGCAGAATCAAGGCAATCGTTCACTATATGGAGATATTATCGTTTGGAAACAAGTTATAGAAAAAGCAAAAGAAATTGACAGCTCTATAATCCTCGTTACTGACGACTTAAAAGAAGATTGGTGGTATAAATTCAACGGAAAAACAATTAGCCCAAGGCCCGAGCTGATTAAGGAGTTCCGGGATGAGACTAAAAAAAGAATCAATATATATCAAGCTGACCTATTTCTTGAATTGGCTAATAAAAATCTTGCGCAGAAGACTGCCAAAGAAGTGATCCAAGAAGTTAGAAGCGTTCGCTTCGCCGATGAATTCGAAATATACAAAAGGGACTTCGACGATATTGAAGACAAAAGATTATACTGCCAAGTCTGCGATCCTGGAGAGGATTATCCACTCGTAAATTACTTGAATATTTATGAACCTGAGGATATAGAAAACGAAAACGTTGTTATTGAAGATCCTGACCAATTAAAGTTTGACTTTGCTGGTCAGATTGAGAATCAAAAGCGAGAACATATAACAACTGTTCAAACCGCTGAATGTGCGTGGTGCGGAGAATTTCACATAATTTGTCAAAATTGCCACGAGACATTACCAACTTCTGCCGATTCTCCTATCATTATATGTGGCTGTGGAATAAGATACTATTTCGACCATAGTTATGCGCGAATTAAAGACGGAGAAGGGTATGAAATTAGGATAGTAAAAGATGAAATCCATTGTCGAGGTTGCGGTAATGAGATCGAATTTACAGATTTTACAGGGGACCATATGTGTTATAAATGTGAAAATAAGGCTGTAAACGAATAAAAACATCTAATGATTAAATATCAAATAGTTTTATTCTAACAGTATTTTGAATTAAGAAACAGTAGTAAATGAACACACATCCACTAATAACCGAGTTACAAAAGCTCAAAGAGTCCTCTCGCTTTGCCATTGCGCAAGGAGGGAAATACGATTTGGATGATTTTAAGAAGTACCTGCATATCGAGCGGGAAGTAGAGAGCCAACTGAAGCATATCATCGTTGAGAGTAGCAAACGGGAAAATGCACAATTGGTATTAGTATGTGGAAATGTGGGGGATGGAAAATCACATATCCTCTCCTACCTCCATGGTGTCATTCCAGATGAAATGGGAAAGTTTGTGATACACAACGATGCTACCGAATCACACAACCCAAATGAAACATCGAATGATACCTTGTATAAAGTTTTAAACGGATTTAAAGACGAGAATATCAAATCGTCAACAGATAAAATAATACTCGCCATCAATCTGGGTACATTGAGTAAATTTCTAGAGGTACATGGAGCTGAATTCCAAAAACTATGGGCATTTGTGGAAGATCAATCCATCTTGGATAACGCAAAGGTAAGCGCAAATGTTACTAAAGAGAGTATTAACTTTCGACAAATTAACTTTACTGACTTCCACTTATATTCGTTGACAGATGACGGACCGATTTCTACGACCATAAGTGAATTGTTGGATAAAATAGTAGCCCCCGAGAGTAGCAATATCATCTACGAAGCGTATACAAAAATTAAGGATCAGCCGGAATTTGTAAAATGCCCGGTCAAATACAATTATGAGTTCCTGTTAAATACCGAAAATAGAAAGCTAATTACCCAACTTCTTATCCAGGCTATAGCGCAAAACAAAGAAATCGTGTCTGTTCGCTCGCTACTCAACTTCATCCATGATCTAATCGTACCAATACAGCTGTCTTCCACGAGCGAAACTGAACAAAAAACGACAGTTCAACAGCTCTCGGAAAAAGAGTTTGTCAGTGCTCTTATTCCGAACTACATATTTGAACATGCTGATCTATCGAATATTTTCAGCAGGCTCTCCGAACTCGATCCGTGTAATATTAGAGACTCAGAAACCGACGAAAAACTACTAAAGTTACAAAGTGCTGATAATCCTATCGATCTTTTTGCACAGGATATCAACACAGAGCTATATGGCAATGTCGTACATCAAATTAATATACAACAAATTAATAAAGATGTCATTTCCAAGTATTTTGTTAGGCTACTTTTTTTTCAAAACGGAAGATCACCAGAAAAAGACATATTTCTAAAGTATATGACCTGGTTGTATCATTTTAACCGGGGGGACGTAAGTTATTTAGGGAAATTATATGAACTAGTCGAGAACGCAACAAAGAAATGGTATGGCGACCCTAAAAATGGAGATAAAGTTATTTTGCGGACAGGTAGACGACAGACGAAGTATCGTGTCTTTAAAGACTTTTCACTGCAACCGCAGCCTGTTATTCCAAATGAAGGAGGGAATGCAGTTTTACACCAATTTGTCCAAGAATTTGTGGTACGTTATGTTTCTCCAACCACTATTGACAAAACGATCCAAATAGCCATCGACTTTAGTCTATTCAGAACATTACTAATGATTCGTAATGGTTATAGGCCAAACAAAAAAGATAATAACAATTTCATCTACTTTGTTTATTTCATCAATGAGGTCACACAAGAAATTACACAAAATACCTTATACATTGACGAAGTGAATGTAGGAAAACCTGTCGATTACAAACTGACAAAGAATGCATTTGGCGGTTACAAATTTGAACGTGTATCATGAGAAAAATCGAATTGCAGTTGGAAGGGAAGTCGGGCTTGAAGAGCCGTTCATTAAAACAGAACGCATTTCAACACCATACGGGGTATCAGGTCAATATTTTTCCTTTTAAAACACAACCGGGTGGCCATATCTTTAAAGCGGATTTCTCTTCTTTTCAAGGGATAATGGGAGATGTAATCAGACTTTCGCAGAAAAAAGATATGCACAAGCCAAAAGATAATGTTTCATATAAAGCAGATCTTAAAAGCACTATACTGCGAAACGCCTTACAAAAAGTCGACACGAATGAAAGTCTTCATCTGGAGGACATTTTATCCAAGCTCTATTTTGATACTGAAGATGGGCTTTTCAAATACGACTTTAACGTGATCTCCTATATGAATTTCATCACGACTAAGGCAGCCATCAAAGATATCCCAATATTCATATCGGATGTGTTTATTGAGGGGAACGATCGATTCAAGAGTTTACTATCGAGCAAGGGGAATGATAATATATTAAATCAACTCATATCGGAGTCCTTACCCGCTCAAACCGAAAGAAAAGAGAGTGAACGGGATAAGCGTGTCTTTAAGAACATGATTCCTGCTGTCGTCAGCATATTTCAGAAGGATTTTAATTTTCTGCTAGACAATAAAGAATATTTTTTACAGAACTTTGAACAATTTTTTAAATACTATTACTTCTTCTATTTCTCCCAACTCGTATTAAAACTCCATGAATTTGGAAGGGAAACCTACACGATTAAACCAATATATTTTTCTCTGGAATGGGAAAATCTTTCGGAATCTAGAATGGGCTTACACAAACCGGGATGGCAAGAACTTTCCAAACAATACGATCGGGTGTTTGCCCACGCGAATACACTTGAATTGATCAATTATATTCGTGTAGATGATGAGATTTTGGGTGATTATGATGAGATATCATTTCGCTACAACGCTTTCGAAGATGAAGAAAAAGATGCATTTAAAAATTGTCTGACGGAACTGCTGGATTTCTACAAAGTAGAAGTGAAAACACTCATTCCTCCGGCAAACTGGGGTGAATGTCAAGCGCAGTTAGAAGCATCGCTTGAAAACAGAAAGTTTGACGAGGAAATAACGAAACTAATTTATTCTCTCTGGTACACCATCCGATACCAGTTTGAAAATGGAAAACGGAAAAAGCCATATAGAGACTATGCCTTATGGATTAGCACATTCGCCAAAGAAAATTTCACGAAGTCAGGTGGCCGTTTAGGCCCCAAATTCGTACTCACGCAAGAATTACTATTATTCCTAACCAAACTATGTGTTGGAGAGCAACAAAAAATACGTTTGAAGGATTACTGGACCAAACTTCAGGAACGTGGGCTAGCATTTGACGAGACTTCGAAATTGGAGATCGTCAAGTTATTTGAACGAATTAATTTAATTGAGAAAAAAAGTGATAGCGGTGATGCACAGTACATTAAATCCTCTTTATAAGTATATATCCCAATTGATTGTTGAATTCTTGACCATCCAAGAAATTCAACCCGGTGAGCGGTATAACCTGTACATGGAAGAAAAATCTAATGTTAGACAGTTGTATGAGGCACTTCGTAAAGAAGATCCATTACGTACCCACCAATTTGCCTACAAACATCCAGAGGGTAGTGATACTTTCGAATCATTTACCATCCAAATCGGTCAAACAAAAGTATTGGTAGCATCGAGCGAAAATGCAACTGAAGATTACTTCACCATGCTCAGAAATTGTATTTCAGACCAATCAGCGGGTTTCGAGAATACAGCATTATTTATTCTCTACAGCCAGAAACTGGAAAGTATATCGGGCGGAAGCGGCAACTTAGAGAAAGATGGAATGCCCCTGCATTACCTCAGTTTCCGAGACCGTGTCTCGCGTGACATTGATGAAAGTAGCTCGTTAGAAACACACGAAAAGGAGATCTTGAAATCCGTTCTCAAATTCAAAACAAAAAGCGTATTAGAAGACAACAACTCTATCTTTGATTACGAATCTGTCGTAAGCATCCTGTCCAAAGGAAGAATAGATACGGAGGATTTCAGAAAGTTAGGGCTTTTTCCACACGAAGAACTGGCCTCTAAAGGAAATAAGATAGAAGAGGATATTCAGAGAAATTATAACTTATTTGGAGAGATAGAAAGTATTTTTCTAAACGGCGACCCGGAGATAGAGCTAAAGGAACGTCTGCCCGATAACCAATACTCAAAATTCGTCAAAGGCGACTGGAAAAACACAGATTATACTGATATCTCTAAATGGCTAGAGTTCGAAAAAAATAAGGTTGCACCCGAAATAGTTTCGGTATCCTGCAATACAGATGATGTCACGCTGTGGAAACGGACAGATGGATCTACAACGGCAAAAAAAAGACAATATAATTGTATCCTGTTTAACCCCGAACAACGTGAAAATATTTCATTAGAAATAAAGTTCGATCAGCGCACAAAAAACCAAGGCATAGCGTATAGAGGAAAGGCATTGAATGTCCAAACAAGTGGATTCAACCTCATTATTACATTTTTGGGGAGCGATAACGATACAAGCCCTTTTCATCTTGTAGAATATAAAGATCCGGACTCAGGAAAAAAATATACGTTTAGACTTTTACACGTACATTTCGAGTCTTATTACTTGGCACAATTTGAGACGATTTTCTTATTAAAGTCTAGCACTACCGAACCTGCGTTATCCGTGCAAGATGACAATACGTTGGTATTCAACGAAGGTGCACAGACATTAACAGAAGATCAACTGGAGTATGGAAAGAATTATAATATCTCTGAAGAAGTTGGACTAAAACTATTTTGTGATTATTACAATATACCAGAAGAGGAGATCTATTTCAACATAACGATTGAAGATACAGAAATCCCGATCCATATTAAACCTGATTTCGAGCCACCTCGTCCGATAACTGGTTTAGACGTGTGGAAGGAAAAACGGATTAATAAAGCGGATTTCCGCTATAAACAAGAAGAGGAAGTTATAAAAATTCAACTTAAAATAGATCAACAGGAAAGGACAGTAAGTGGCGATTTTAGAAAGAACCTTGTTATTGAAGATCTTATCACAAAAAGTGACGCCTACAGCTGGATAGAGAATAGTAACGGATCTATTTCAGAACTTCCTTTAGACCTACCGCAAAACATCCAGCACGCTTTTGATGAATTTCGCGCAATCTTTCGGAAAAAGAAAGCTCAACCAAGTCTCGCATATTTGACGGATGCGGAACAGAAGATCGCAGCTTACTATGTACAAAACGTGTTAGAATACATTTCTAATTTCGACGAAAGTCAACCGCTAACAGTAGAACAAAAAAACGTTTTCCAGCTGGGTGTGCTACGTGAAAGCTCTGGGACAAAAAGAATAAAACTTAGTCCATACCATCCACTCAATGTGGCCTATCAATTACAAGTGAATGAGGTTTTGGATCATGATACGAAGTGCTATAATGCCACTCTAAAAAGACTAACACCAAGTAATCTATTACCCTACATACAAGGAAAATCGAAAGAAATTTATATTCCCGCTGAATCAGCGCACTCGCCGGAGTGGACATATTATTCCATATACTCCGACACAAAGCAGGGAATCGCAAAAAGCTATATTTCTGATCTGATTGCGACGAAGTTAAAAGATTTTAAAAACAACTACAGTATTTTATTTGATCAGTCCACACAGTCTCCTGTCAGAATCAATATCATCAACCAAGGGGATTGTAAAGAAGTGCTTCACGGGATTTTTGAATTCTATCGTACGGAACTAAACTACAATAAGGATAAGCGTCTGATGGATCTCATACCGATCGAAGTTTTCATCTACGGTTCAGAAAATCTAGTCAATAAATTCGAAGAATTGGCATTCTATACATCGATCAATGAAATTGAAGAGCAACTCGGAATCAATCTAAAAACGAATGCATTTGACAAAGAAGACTTGCTCAATGCTTTTTTTGATAAAGTAAAGTTCTATTCCCGTGCATTTCCAAAAGACAATAACAACTTCGAATACGCTCACATCACATTTTATCAATTCGACACACAACAGTCCAACTTTTCATTTAATAATATCAGTGATGTAAAAACAGGCTTATCATTGCGTGGATTACTTTCAGACGTTTCATTTGTTGCGCACCAAAATACTTATCGCACAGGTTTTGGCACAAAGTTCCTACCCAAACAGATGAATACATTGACGGATCTGGCCATGCGTTATAACTCCTTTGCCAAAGTCGCTTCAAATGACGACCCTTATGATTCCAGTAAAGCACTCTGTACGACCATCAGCTATACGCTCCGCACAGAGCTGGAGCGATTATATGCTAATTCACACTGGGTGACTTACATAGATCCTCGAGTAGATCTAGACTTCTTCAAGGACAATACGGACTTGGTAATCGTCCATTACAGTGATCAGTATACAAACTCCAGTGGTTACGATGCGATTACAGTCAGTAGGAAGACGGAGCAATACGCTTTTGTGGTGAGGGAATTTCTTTCCCGTCACAACGTCGCCTACAATGCCAGTACAGATACTATCCCGATTATTAATTTCTTTAATGCTATTAATGGAGATTGGCTACTGGGCCTAGTACGTCAACGTAGCCACTTCCCTAAGGAAAAACTCAGTTTACTGTCTGGGGTAAAAACGGCGCTCGCGTTTCTTTATACCCCCGATATCATCTGGGTGCCTATATCGCTCGAAGAGATTTTGCGTGTATCCGGAAATGTTGGCCTCACGAAAGAGGAAGGCTTGTTTTCTACAAAAAACTTAGGGGGCATCGGGTCATACAGTGACGATTTATTGATGATAGGATTGGAGATGAATAATAACGAGTTGTCAATGCACTTTTATCCGGTCGAACTAAAAGCCGGCGGATCAAACATTGTTAAAAAGGGGAAAATACAAGGTGCCAAAACTGCTGAATTGATATTCGAACATTTGTCTGAAGATGGTTTTGTTGCGGAGTTTTACAAAAACTTCTTTGCTAAACTGGTGTTAACCAGTGTCGAAAAAATGAAGCTATTTCAAATATGGGAAAGTCAGGATTGGGATACAATTACAAACGATTATCGAGCTCAACTCTTAAATAACGAATTCACCATTTCGAACAGTCTCAGTCCTTTCATTGGGGATTTCGGCTTGATCTATTTTGGAAAGGGTGCTATAACTCGTACATTAAAAGTATTGGACAACTGCATGGAAATTACACTTCTGGAACAAGATGGTTATGATTTCCTTGTTAAATCAGTCGATCATCTCATAGACTTGTTTCACCATTCCAAGACCACGATAGATACATCGAGGTTACTTGCATCAACTTACAATATAGACAACATTGCTAATCAGGATTCAGATGTTATAAAAAGAGTGCAGGCTGATGAACCGAGTACAACCAACAATACCACGGCTCCTAATTCGTACCTAATAAAGACAGAAAAAATCGCTCACGCAACTGGAATGAAGATTCTTTTCGGCACCGATCTTAACAAGCAGACACCGGTGATTTGGGAACCGAATAACACGGATAAGGTAATGCACACCAATACCGGTATTATCGGAACCATGGGAACAGGGAAAACACAATTTACTAAATCCCTCATAGCGCAAATGCAGAAAAATGCAGATCAAAATCCCGGCAATGAGAGGTTGGGTATCTTGATCTTTGATTACAAAGGTGATTATGTAAAGGACGATTTCGTTATCCCAACGAATGCAAAAGTGTATGAACCGCATCAGTTACCTTACAACCCTTTGGCCCTAGACGCAACTGCTAGATCCAAGCCTATGCTTCCATTGCATACGGCAAACGACATCAAGGAAACTGTTGCAAACGCCTTCAACCTCGGAAACGTTCAGAAGCAGAAGTTACGCGATATCATCGTTGCCGCTTACGAAAGTAAGGGTATAGAAAGGGCGAAGAGAGATACATGGTCTAAGCCCTCTCCTACCTTAGGCGATGTATGCGATATTTACTTAGATGATCCGAATATCGCTCATGACAGTTTGTATGCAGCTATTTCGAACCTGTCGGATTTCGAAATCTTCGAATCAGATCCTGCCAAGACGCAATCTCTATACTCATTGATAGATGGTGTAGTCGTTATCAATTTATCAGGTTATGATGAATCCATTCAAAACCTTATAGTCGCCATTACCCTTGATGCATTCTACACACAGATGCAACGACATGGACATAGCTCAATCGAAGGGAATTTACGCCAATTACGGAAAATAATCTTAGTCGATGAAGCTGATAACTTTCTTGGAAAAAACTTCCAGTCATTGAAGAAGATACTAAAAGAAGGTCGCGAATTTGGTGTCGGCACCGTCCTTTCTACCCAATTTCTTAATCACTTCGCAACCGGAGAAAATGAATACTCAAATTACATTTTGACTTGGGTAATTCACCGTGTGAACGAAATAAAGATGAAAGAGATAGAGTCTCTTTTCGCATTAGATAACAGAATACAAAAAGAAAACCTCCTCAAAACGATTAAAGGTCTTGAAAAACACCAAAGCGTAGTGAACCTTGCGGGTTCGGAACCTTTGGTGATAAGGGATAAAGCGTTTTGGGAGTTATAAGAATAGTACATCAATGAACATAGAAAAAACTAATAACTGGAAGTTAATGAAGTCCTTTTTGAAGAAAAGGCGTAAAGACCCCTGGGCAAATCCCAGTTATGTGCTCTATTTTCTCATCGTTATCGTTTTAGTCGGAACCTTTGGCGTATTAAAAGATATAATTGAGATGCAATGGTGTTGGTTTTGTGGCTTTGACGACATCAAGGTTAAAAACTTTTCTTTCAATGTTACCAATATAAGTTTGTCTCTAGTTACAGCCTCAGTAATAGACTTAATATTTATAACAAAAAAAACAGTGAGGGGTGAATCAGCTGAGACTGACGAATTACGGATAGAAAGCATTAAAAAAAGTATAAGAATATTTGGCTTAGGTAGCCTAATCGTCACGTTTGTTATATGGATAATAGTTAATAATTTTATAGCAGAAAATATAATTAAGATTATTCTATCTATAATATGCCTGCTATTTTCTTATTTCATTTGGTGGATTTCAAGTGTCAGAAACAAAATACTCCATGACAGGTTTAATCCTTTCAATACTTTAGGTAAGGAAAGAACGAATAATTCTGGACCTGAAAACCCGAATGGAGGAAGAGAGGAAGGAGCGACGCTTTCTGGCAATATTACAGATTTTAAAGTAGATTAATCATGTCATTGAAATACAGAGTTATAGAAGTTAACCAACCATTAGGAACGTTTTATGTCTTTAAAATATCAGCATTCGATTTAAGGCAATTGGTTGATACAGAACCATATTATCTGAGTCTGGAAAATAACATATTTGAAAACGACGGTGTCCAGAGAAAATTTGACGAAGACAGAGGAAAAGAAATCGCAAATTTTCTAAAAAGTACAGAAAGCGCTTTGCCAAATTCAATAATTATTGCAGGAAATACAAAGAATTTCGAGGAAACAGATCAATGGAGAGTTGAAAAACAGAATATTGGGGGATGTACTGACGACTATCTAATAATACCTGAATTAAAAATAAATGGAGCTGTTATAGATGGTCAACATCGTCTGTTTAGCTTCAAACACCTCAGTAATGATGAACAAAAGAAATATGAGTTACTTTGCACACTATATTTAGATTTACCAAATCCATATCAAGCCTATATATTTGCTACCATAAATATGAATCAGCGTAAAGTAAATAAAAGTTTAGCTTACGATTTGTACGGATATGACTTAAGCGAAGAAGAATCTAATAAATGGTCACCTGAAAAATTAGCTGTATTTTTAAGTAGAAAATTGAACACTGATGAGCATTCGATATTTAAAGGCCATATTTTATTAGCCGCGAATAATGATGAAATATTAAGTAAACTGTCAGACTCTACGCCTATTGATTGGGCAATTTCCACTTCTGCAATGGTAGAAGGAATCTTATCCTTGATAACCACTAACGCTAAACGAGATCGTGACACACTTCAAATGGTCTCCCATGATCATAGGTTTAGATCTGTTTTATCTGCAATAAAAAGTAGTGCGCCATTAAGAAAATATTATATTGAAAATAATGATTTGCTCATTTATACTATACTTATAAATTTCTTTAAGGCCAGCTACAATGCATTATATAAAGAAGGAACAATTTTATTCAAAACTGTAGGAGTTCAAGTCCAATTCGTTGTATTGAAAAAGATCTTGCATCAACTTGATACGGATAAAAATATAAGCATTGATTACTTCCAAAATGAGTTAATAAAATATTTTTTTAACGTGGATAAGATTGATTTTACTGACCAGTTTTTTCAGTTCTCTGGCATTGGCAAAACTAGAATGAAAAACGTCTTACTAATCAATATGGGGTTAATGACCATAGACGAAATAAAAAACAAAAATGATTTCCACGAATACAGAAGACTACTAGGATATGAATGATTGTGATTTGAATAATTTATTTTTGAAAAATAAGATCCAATGCATTTGAATAAATTGGCAATTCAATTTTTTCTACGCCAAACTCTTTCTCCATCATTAGTTCAACAATTCCGTGTCCATCGACTAATATAATGGGAACTGCGCCCATTTGAAGTGATGCATCCTTTGCTTCTTTAGAAAAATTTGAAGTAGTAAAAAATATGCCTTGCTGAAACTTACCTTGTATATCTCCCCTAAATTGGCTAACCTTGGGGCGACCAACGGTCTGAGCCCATCGCTTGCATTCAAACGCAACCTCCATCGTAGCAATTCCAATCTTTAGCTCACCATAGCCATCAATACCACCATCCCTAGTTTTCCTAGTTACTTTAACATTTCGAAATCCATATACCACTAATAGCTTTCTGCAAAAATCTTCAAAATCCTCAGGATCAACACTGCCTAGTTGCTTTAGAAGATTCTTTTTAAAAATTACATTAAATTTCTTTTGAAGTTCGGTGATTTCCTTATATGGAAGCATTTCCTTCTCAGGTTTCTTTTCTTTATGATTATTCTCCTGATACGATTTGTCCTTGAACCAAAATGTACCGTCCTTTAAGAAGATAAAATATTTCGTTTTACTAGAAGACTTAACATTAATATTCTCACTATGTCTTCTAAGAACCGTTCTAACAATATGCTCCGGATCTTCCGCTTTAAAAATATATAGGTTTTTCTCAACTATTTGCAGATAAATCTCCTTAACTCCCAACGGTTCATTTCTATCATTGAGAACTTTAAAAATCGCCTCCTTAATTGTATATTTCTTCTTATGACTTGCACTTATACTTATCATAAATTAATACCTTTTTCAGTTAATTCTACAAGAAAATCAAATCCATCGATATTATTAACTTTCTGAAATTCGTCATTGATAAGGTATAAACCATCGTCCAAATGAAGTTTCACATATTTAGCCAAATCCTTATCCGTCTTATAGATACCATAATGCACACATAACATACCGATATAGACATCGTAATGATCTCCAAACAAAACCGATCGAGAATATTCCTTTCCGCCTGAATCAGCGAGTTCGTTTAAATCTAACTTACGATCCATTGACAAGGAATAAGTGTAGGCCATTCGGGCTATGATATTTTCTGTACCAAGGTTCAGCTTACGAGTAAGCTGTGCCACCACATCTTTATTTTCTTTGCTCGTCTTAACCTGCGTAAACATGCTGCTCACTTTCTATTTCGTTAAACAATTTATCTACCGGCACTGCCCTAAACTGTGAATACCCCTCCATATTGTCAATAACATACACATTATTTACATTCTCTTTCAAACTGTCATATTCGATCTCGGACAGTTCTTTTTCGAGTAATGGGAATAGTACAACCTGGTCAGAGATAGTCGGGTAAAACTCCTTGATGATGTTCTGCGAGTGAAATTTATCGAATTTCTGTAGAGGACTGTCAATAAATACTGGGAACTGGATACCAGATTCGTCCACCAGTGCTTTTAATAAAGCCGTTGCATAAAGTTGCTGCTCGCCCTTGGATAGCGATTCTTTATCAATAACATGACCATTCTTATCCAGCAAATCAATATCCATCACATCGCCTTCGACATTAACCTTAACATCTTTGACGAAATCATTCTTATGCATGATCCTTCGTAAACCTAACAGAATCGATTTTTGCAAAGAATATTTTTTGTCTTCCTTGATTCGCTGTATAATCAGGTTGATCCGAGCCAAGAGCTGTTGTGTGACCTCACTCTTGGCTCGATCAGCATCAATCAGTTCAAACTTCTTTTCATATTCGGAAAGCACCCTATGATTGACAGCCAACTGTATTTCAAGGTTATTCGACTCTTCTTCAAGCTTACCTTTGTCAGTAGCCAACTGAAATATGCGTTGATCTATCTTTTCTTTATCCTCTCGAAGTTTTTGAGCCAAAGGATTGTCTTTTCTAGCCTCCGCTTGCTTAAGCTTGTAATAAACTCTAGATATAGCCAGGCGGTTGTTTTTATCCTCTTGTACAATATTGGTAAACTGGCTCTTAAAACCATTCTGAATATTGAATAGAATTGCTTTGAACTCTCGATATTGTTCGGGGCTATAGTCTAACAGTATCTCAGCTTTATCCCCCTCTTTATGTCCTATTCCCTCCGTCAAAACTTGTTTGAATAGGTTGCCAATACTTTCACTTTTTTCATTGGGAATTTCGAGTAACCTCAGTCTTTCGATAAACTTCCTCTGGAAGTCATCCAATTGTGCCGGACTCACATAATAATCTGTAGAGGCCTGTTTTTCTATATCTAGTTGCCTATCCAGTTCAATCAGTTTTTTCCCTGCCATCACCAATGGTACAAGATCAAACATTTTCTTTAACCTAGACCGAATGCCATCACCAATATTTCGGAGTTCAGCATGCTCTTCTTTAAGCTCTTTTAATTCCTCTAAAGTTATACCATTACCCTCGCGAATCAACTTTTCTTGCAACGCATCAGACAGCAACGTTAGCTTTAAGAACTCTTCCTTTACGTGTAATTGCTCTTCTAAATTATGCGCTACCAAAGAATTTATCTCTTGCTCCTTATCAAGTAATTCTTTTAACTTCTTCTCTTCGTCTGGCTTAGCACCATTACGACGAAGTTTTATCAGGAGGGTTTCGAGATTCTTTTTTAAATCTTCGTATTTCTTAATCCCTAAAACTTCAGCATACGCACGGCTTAAATTTTTCAGCTCAGCTTTCGATTTGGCTTCAGCTAGTGTGACGATCTTCTCTGCGTCAAAGAAAAAGAATTTGGCAATTTCCCTAGGTAGTATAAAATCATTTATAAAAACTTCATAGCCTACCTCTTTTGTTAACTCGTTTTCTAAACCATCAATTAAAACGATGAGACTTTCTGACTCTGTAGCCAAATCATAGGATCTTCTGATAGTAACCGAGTTACAAGGAATTGAGGGTATCGATAGATTCTCAATATCAATTTCTACAGAGAATTTAGCAGACAAAGCAGGATCATTCTCGAATGCTGCCTTCACGTCGCGATTTAATAATGTAATCAAAAACTTCTCATATCCTCCGGCATTCTTAATATCTCTTCTATATTTTTCTTCAACCTCTGCCATCATCTTTCCATAAAACACCCAGATAAGTGAAGTGAGAAAAGTGGTTTTACCAAAACCATTTCTGCCCGCAATGATACTGATGTTCTTTTCAGATGAGGGATTGAATTGGACTTGGTTTTCTCCCTTGTAAATTCTGAAATTATGGAATTTGATTCTTCTAATCTTCATGTTACAATTTATTCCGCTGTTTCTTTCGCGAACTTTTCTATCCTATTTTCTATGTCATTATGCAGACCATATTTACTAATGAGCAAAGTTTTAGTCTCTTGTAACGATATGAGATTATCAATGAGGTTAAAGTATTTCATATCATCCTCACACACTTCACGCATAATGCGTTTCTCGGTATTATCTAATGACTTAATATTATTTGTACTGAAATCTCGATCATAGATTGTCCGATATAACTCACCCACGGTATGGTCAAAATACATATCGCGATTCCATATCACCTGAATAGCTATTAATTCTTGATTGTTAATGAGCGTGACATCAGGTCTTTCTTTTTGAATCTCTTTCTGAACCTCAAGCAATCGCTTTAATATTTTATATCTGTAGCCGGCTGTATATGTTCCGTTGTTTTCGCCGTCCTCGTTAACGGCTTTCATTCCATTTCTACGTTGATCCATCCTATTTTCCGGAAGGTTTCTTTCCTCAACCAACCAGTTTCTAAAATCCAAAAGAGGCTGCATCCAATCACGGCCATTATTGACTAAAGAAGTCATGGATTTATCGTTCTTAACTACAGTACACGTCCAACAACCGAATCGGCTCTGCCCACATGAAGTATGATTTTTGTCCGTCACCACTGTTGGGCACTCGTAATCATCTGAACTGGCGTCAGCATAAATTTGGAACAACACATTATTGTCGAATCCCCATGGAGAAGGTACCGCGTTAATAATATACCATACCTCTTCTAGCATCAATTCTTTAATCGGCGCGTAGGTATACGTATTTGGCGACGTTTGGTGTTTGGATAATCGTCTTCCAGTGACCTCATGTCTTCTGATAGAACGTTCGCGCGTTGCACTCTCGTCATATCTTGTACCAAGAAGTACAATGGCCTCTCCCATTTCGTCTATTTGCTCTAACAGAAAGTTAGATGTTGGTTTAATTTTCAACTTATCGGTGCACCAGCGAAATGAATTATTAGGAACAGGATACCCCTTGCCAATGACATTAATCCAAAATGTTTCTTCTAACTTTGGAGTGGTCTTCTTCACAAAAATTGGAAGATCCTGGTTTCTCGCTTCGGCTTCTATCTTCTTTAAAACTCCTTCCACATAAAAAGCTATAATCGGATTTTCAACCATAGTATCATTACAAACTACATAGACCTTTCTCCGTAACTGGAATGGATATGGCATTTTTTCTCTAATTCGCAATAACGCTATCCAAACTAATGTAAGTACAACCGTAGAATCTTTTCCACCACTAAATCCGATAATCCAAGGTTTATCTGATCTATCAGCGTAAGCGTACTGATCTATAATATCATCGATAATAGCTTCTATTCTTTTGCTTTTTATTGTGTACATACTACCCTATAGAGATGAAAATAATTTTTATTCAAAATTAGCTATTTATTATCGTTAAAAATAGGAAAAATACGACTATTACCTTAACATGATCAATTAAAAAGTTATAGACACTGACAGCTTTTTTCAACAAATATCTCTCTGAATTTGATCTTAGCCGATTAGCTTACAGCGATCTTGTACATTTTCGGACGTTGGAAAGCATGGTCCTGCACAAAAATAGTTTGGTTTTTTGTATTCTCTTATTATGAAACAAGAAATAAGACTATAGATTAAAAATCAAACAATTATCACACAAACTATCATTGCGCCACTATTTGCATTCTATAATATTTCATTTAACTTTGCAAGAACAGTACACGCCACGCTACCCATCAGAACAGCGTCCCAGGGCGTGTCTTTTGCTTTTAACCAAACCAATATGAGAATTGACATGGCTAACTACTGTTATAATCACATTATTTTTGACGGGACTGCCGAGAGCCTTTATGGACTAATAAAGTTTATCAACGAATCCATTAAGCAACACGCACATGACGATACAAGTCGCCTTGACTTAAAACGCCTAAGCCTATCACAGGTGAACGATGACCTGATAGCTGTATTTGGCGCGCGAAATTTTGAGGTCTGTATCCTAGAATACAATAGTGGCGAAGGAAACCGAGTCAACGTCTTGCACAGCATTCCTACCGACACAGATAGTCTAGCGACTTGCGGCCAGCTAATCCTCACGGGAGAATCGCCGTGGTTACCGATTCATGGCCTGATAAGCATCTTATGTAAAAAATTCAGCCTACGAGCCGAATATGATTATGAAGAAGGGTGCAACTACCTGGGGCGCGCTTTCTTCAATACAGATGGCTCGCTACGCGAACGTGAATATGATAACTATTGGGAAGCCTTGGCGGCACTTGAACCAGACCGTTATCAAAATACCGCAATGGAGGATTTTGAACAATTCGAAGACGTTGCGGAGTTTTCGGATTCAGAGATACTTCTTTATGCTCCGATTGCGATAAAAGACAAATTGCTACACGATTATGAGCAGTACTATAGCTTTGTTGATAGGTAGGACGACGAATTTTGCTATATTTAACGCATTATGCTTTACGTAACCTGTGCCATCATAGAACACAACAACAAAATCTTGATCTGCCAACGATCCGAACGGATGAAACTTCCGCTGAAATGGGAGTTTCCCGGTGGCAAAATTGAAAACGGAGAAAGCAAAGAAAATTGCTTGAAAAGAGAAATCCACGAAGAGCTAGGCTTGGAGATTGAAATAGAATGGGTGCTCACTTCGGTGGAGCACCAGTACCCTGAATTTTCGCTCCGCCTCTACCCTTTTCTTTGTAAATGGACTGGTGGTTCGCTGGCTATTGCCGAACACGTACAAGCTATCTGGGTCAATAAAAGCGAATTACAAAATTACGATTGGGCAGAAGCAGATGTGCCTATTGTGAATGCAATCACGCAATTATGGAGTTAGGAATATACGAAAGCTTAATCACCGAACAGCTCAAGCAACGTCTGGCTGAACTGGACCGCAAGCAATATTTTGTCGCGGACGATAAAAAGCTGGATAGCGAAGAAGCAGTCTTTTATTTAAGTGCACATTTAAATAAGGCCATTTCCAATGCTTTAAAAGCTATTAAAGTGGAGAAGAAGGATCTATTGGTTACCAAACAAATAGAGATATCGAATAATCTACTGAGATACCTTACACAGCAGATTAGCCAATATAACTTTGAAGAGGATTTGCTTGATGCAGAAGGGCGTATTTTACAGGGTGTATTAGATCAATTGCATTCTGATTATACCGACATCCGCCTGCATCTAAAAGAAATTACACCATTATCCCGCCTCACACAAAGCGAATTGTTCACAGGCGGGAACGTTGGTCTTTCTCTGGATGGTGAACTTAAAAAGGAAATCCGATCTGCCGACCGCGTGGATCTATTGGTTTCCTTTATCAAATGGAAAGCAATTGTCATTCTGAAAGATGCATTGGAGGAATTTACCAACCGTGGCGGTGTACTCCGTGTGATCACCACCACGTATATGGGTGCTACGGATGCGAAAGCCATCGAGGAGCTTTCCAAGCTTAAAAACACAACGATAAAGGTTTCATACAACACCGCAAACGAGCGCTTACATGCAAAGGCTTATCTTTTTTATCGAAACACCGGATTCCACACGGGATATATCGGTTCTTCCAACTTTTCGCGCTCGGCATTGACGGATGGGCTAGAATGGAATGTGAAGGTTACAACAGCGGAGATACCGCATATCATTGATAAGTTTCAGAAAACGTTTGAGTCGTACTGGAACAACGCGGAATTTGAGCTGTATACACCGGAGAAACTGGTCCGTCTTGATGAAGCATTGAAACAAAATAAACTAGGAAAAAGTACGGACGAAATTGTTCAGTTTTTTGATATTAAACCATATCACTACCAAGCGGAAATTCTAGAAAAGCTAAAGGTGGAAAGAGATGTGCATAGCTCGTACCGCAACCTCGTAGTCGCCGCGACAGGCACGGGAAAGACGATGATCTCTGCATTTGATTTTAAGAATTTTCTTAAAAAGAATCCAGAAGCCAAATTATTGTTTGTAGCGCACCGTATTGAGATTTTAAAACAGTCTTTGAACACGTTTCGAAATGTATTGAAGGAATTTAACTTTGGCGAGCTTTATGGTGATGGTTATGAACCTAGAAACAAAAACAATGTATTCGCGACCATTCAGACGCTGAGCAGATTGGATTTTGCTTCCTTTTGCCCTGCTGATTATTATGATTACATCGTTATTGATGAAGTACATCACGCCGAAGCTAGTACGTACAAAAAGGTCACGGAATATTTTAAGCCTAAAGTGCTTTTAGGTTTGACCGCGACGCCCGAACGCATGGACGGCAAGAGTATTTTGCCAGATTTCAACCACCGCATCGCAGCGGAAATTAGATTACCGGACGCGCTGAACAACAAATTACTGTGCCCTTTTCAATATTTTGGTATCTCGGATAATGTGGACTACAGCAGTGTTGCCTGGAGAAATGGCCGATATGATACGGAGCAGCTGAGTAATATCTACACATCGAACGATACACGTGTGGCTAATATTATCGAAAACCTCGTGACATACTCGAAAGATTACCGCGACGTTTGTGCTGTTGGATTTTGCGTAAGCCAGGATCATGCGAAGTTTATGGCGCGTAAGTTCAACGACGCCGGGTTACAGGCGGACTATCTGATTGCTGAGAATGCAAATAGACGAGCGGATGTATTAAATGCACTCCGACGAAAAGATATTCATTATTTGTTTGTAGTGGATATTGTGAACGAAGGCGTTGATATTCCGGAGATTGATACGGTATTATTTCTAAGGCCAACCGAGAGCTTGACCATATTTCTGCAACAGCTTGGTCGTGGTCTTCGCCTCCATGATAACAAAGATATATTGACCGTATTGGATTTCGTAGGGAATGCGCGTGATGAGTATGATTTTGAAAATAAGTTTAGAGCGTTAATAGGCAAAACAAATACAACGATCTTATCGGAAATTGAGCGGGATTTTCCGCATCTACCGCTGGGCTGTTCGATCGTGTTGGAGAAAAAGGCGAAAGAATATATCCTCGATAATATCAGGAAAGCTACACAGCTAGGTAAGCGCCAATTGATAGCGCGAATCCAAGGATTTCGCAACCATACGGACAAGCCATTTACATTGGCAAACTTCTTAAAGTTTTATAATCTGGAGCTCAAACACATTTATAAACACCACCTATTCTCCAGGCTTCGTGCAGAGGCTTTCGGTAGGGGTCTGGAGAGCGCAAATCTGGATCGTTATAAAGCGATGTTAACGAAAAAATGGATGGTGACGGAATCGCTTAGTTACTTCCGGTTTCTCCTCGCTTTGATCGATGTTGATTTTGATTTAACCCAACTTGCACCCACAGAGGAAAATCGCTTGATGGCGCTTATGCTACACTATGATTTTTATCAGACGGCTACCGATGAGATGACTTTAGAGGAATCCATAAAAACCATCGGCTTGAATAAGGATCTCGTGGCGGAGATGAAAGAGTTTCTGGAAGTGAAAATCGATAAGATTGGATTTGAAGAGATTCCTTGTGTGGATTTGGGCTATGCTTTCCCTTTACAGATCCACGCATGTTATACAAGGGAACAGATATTGGTCGCGATGCGCTTAAGTACACTGGGCAAGAAAAGCTCAAACCGGGAAGGGGTAGCATTGAATAAAGCGCTAAACACAGAAGCTTTATTTATCAATCTGAAGAAAAGTGAGGAGGACTTCTCTCCTACCACGTTGTATGATGACTATGCCATCAACGAGCTGTTGTTCCACTGGCAGTCGCAAAATCAAACGGCTGACTACTCGGAAAAAGGTCTGTCCTACATCACCCAAAATAAAACTGGGAAAAAAATTCTTCTTTTTGTGAGGGAAGCTATCCACGATGCGGACGGTTTTACGCAAGGTTATGTGTTTATAGGCCCTGCCCACTACGTAAGCCATACGGGATCGAAACCGATGTCTATTCAGTGGAAGCTGGAGGAACCTATTCCGGAGTATCTTTGGACGGCTTCGGCGAAGATGGTGGTGGGGTAGTCTGGCTCTTCCGTTACGCTTTAACTTATCATTTTAAGTACCGATAAATATCTATGACCAGGCCAATCAGCCCACCTATTAAAATATAACTCCAGTACTTACGTAAAGGTAACCAACCGTCTTGACTGGCATATTTTGCCATCAATCCAAGTGCGATAACTGCTATAGAAGTGATTATGGATACCATATTATACAAAAAAATAAAGATAACGATTAATATAAATATGCGCGCATACATACAACAGCGGAGATATTTATTCATAATGAAATATTGCATTATGCTGTTAGGATTATATTTCGTTAAAATTTGTTAAAAGGGCTTTACAAAAATAAGAAGGCACAGGAATTGATAGTATTTCAGTAATTCATAATTTAGGTTAATAATTGGTTAGTTAGTAAAAATCCTGAAGCTCCCCGCTTCAGGATTTTTTGTTATACTTGCTGCAAAACTTGTCCAAAAAATAATTTAAAGTAGAAAAAGCCACACTGAGGTGACTTTTCTAACTTGCTACAATGTTAAATAGCGTGTGCATAGTCTATGGTGTTCATTTCTTATTCAAAAGGAATCGTTGAACCCACTCGAATTTCTTGATGAATATATTCAGAATTTCCACATTCTGGGTCGATCACCCGAGCTTTAATATTCAAAACATACACTGGTGTAATAGGATCATTGCTATTAGGTTTGGGAGGTGTTGATAAAGTAAATCGATTATTATCCAGCCTGGTAAAGGTTACACTCGGAGCCCCCTCTTTCACGATCTCCAAGGTGCTGTTTGCATCCACAGTATTCACAGTGAACGTGTAGCTTCGAGACCAATCCAAACTAAAGCTGTTACCCGTTATGGAAGTGGGGGCTTGATTCCCTATTCTTATATTTTTCTCATAGGTATTTGATCCCACCAAAGACTTTAAAACCACCGTTCCAACGGCGTTATTTATTCTTTCAACCTTCCACTGATTATTACCAAGATTTGTCAAGTTAGCTACTCCTGTAGCATTTTCCAACGATATAGTCCCGGGATTGGTTATCGTATAGATTCCCTCGTCGCAGATTTGATCGGGGCCTGCGAAAGTAGTCGCTGGAATAGGCGGTTGGTACTGCTGAGTTTGATATGTTTTGGTCGCATAAAACCAGTTTGTCCAATCATCGTATCCGCCTCCATTTATTCTAAATCTATATTTAAATTTTAAAACACCTTCTTTTTTATTTTCTTTTAAGGTAAAAGACGAGTTGATGAATGGTGTTGCAGTACCATCAAATGCTGTGAAGTTAGCTTGTGTCAGGGCGATGGTATCAGATGCAGCATATTCTAAGCCATTATTGTCAAAAACAGCTAATGCTAGCACTTGAGTGGGATTGCCAACGTGCCCAATATTGCGACCGATTACAACAGAAAAATTTATTGATGTATCGCCTACATTACTGAAATAGTGTATTTTACCGTTATTGAGGGCTGAGCTGTTTACATTAAATAATTCAACATATACATTTGAGTTCTGTGAGTATCCTATACTCACAATGAGCCATAGTAAAAAAGTTATATAATTTTTCATAACCATTAATTAAATAGCCTTAAAGCACTTATTCTGCCATCTAGATATGGACGTATCGTAAATGTAGTGTCTTCCTTGTTATATATCAAGGAGTCTACCGAAACCTGTAAATTTCGAGCCATTTCAGACCGTAGGTAGTCAATGGTGTAAAGCTTCCCTTTGATTTCAATGGTTTCTTCTTTAGTGTTTTGGGTAGTGTCATCTTTCTTGCAAGCTGCAGATACAAAACACCCCAGCGCGATAAGTGTTAGGATTTTTGTTTTCATGTTTATATGATTAATTATTATCTAAAGATAATAAAACCTCAATTGTAAACGCCCTACTTAAGTAACGATCTCGTTACCTCTTGTGAAGTTAATTCTACTGGTGCGTGTCATCATTCGGCAAAGGTAACATGTAATATCCCCGTATCTCAGGAGGAGTTTCTATTTTCCCTGATTTTATCATCGTAATGAATTTCTCCATGTGTCGAGGAAGTAACCAGGTCTTTTTGCCTTGCATTTTCCAGCTGTAAATCGTCAGCAAT
>NZ_JAAKGS010000013.1 GCF_011043555.1 Sphingobacterium sp. SGR-19 | reverse complement strand
GTATTGCTTGCATCTTTTATTTATTACTCCTCATAAAATTCTATAAGAGATGCCATGTAGGTGTCATTCCAACCTTCTACAATATCGTCATAAGCCTCATCAGGAATATTAGTATGATGTAGTTCAAACGAAGTGCCTCTTTTATCCTCGTGGAGTTTGATGGTAACGATGGAAGGTTCTTCCTGTTCTCCAAAGTACCATTGTTGAACAATTTTCTTATAAGGATCAAGTTGTATAAACTTCCCTGCAATAGCACCATCCCACATAGAGAATTCGCCGCCTTCCCGAGGATTTATTTCTACTGCGTCTCCCGTCCAGAGCCGAATAGTAATTTCTGTTGTTAGCGCTTTATAAATATCTTCCGGGGGTGCGGATACTATATAATATTTTTTAAAGTTATTCATGTACATTAATTTAGTTATTCTACTCCTATCTGTTTTGTGATTCCTTGCATATTGTGGTAAATTTACAGAGAAATAGAATTAAACGATAAAGCGATGAGTAATTTTTTGCCTAATGAACTTGTTAAACGATTGAATGAGGAAGAAGGATTTGACTCTGAAGCTTTTAATAAAGCACATCAACAAGGCGATAAGATTACCTCTATTCGCTTGAACTCATTTAAACAAGACGCTGTTTCATTTGAAAATGTGAGCCCCGTGCCATGGTGTGATAAAGGCTACTATCTGGCTGAACGCCCTGTCTTTACATTAGATCCTCTATATCATGCCGGATGCTATTATGTGCAGGAAGCTTCTTCGATGTTTATCGCACATATTTTAAAGGAGATCGGTTTGGAAAATAGTTCGATTAGAGCCTTGGATCTATGTGCGGCGCCTGGCGGTAAATCAACCCTATTGGTAAGCTATTTGGGAAGTGAAAGTTTATTGGTGTCCAATGAAGTAATCAAGTCGAGAGCTAATATTTTGGCGGATAATATCGTCCGTTGGGGAACAACCAATGTCGTTGTAACAAACAATGATCCTTCTGCATTCAGTCGTTTGCCCGGATACTTTGATTTATTATTAGTTGACGCGCCATGCTCGGGTTCTGGAATGTTTCGTAAAGATCAGAACGCTGTTGATGAATGGTCTCTAGCTAACGTCAAATTATGTAGCGACAGACAAAAGAGGATTCTTGCTGAATCATTGGATGCATTAGTTACAGATGGGTATCTAATCTATTCCACATGTTCTTACTCTAGAGAAGAAAATGAAGATATTTTAGATTGGTTATCAACGGAATATGCACTTGAAACAATTTCTATTACTCGTGATTCCGACTGGGATATAGAAGAAACGCAATCTGCAAAACATAAAGCCATAGGATACCGTTTCTATCCTCATAAGCTGAGAGGAGAAGGTTTTTTTGTCGCCGTATTACAAAAAAAGGAACGCCAGCTGACATTTAATCGTAAGAAAACTAAGTTTGAAAGGAATGCTGTACCTCCAAATGTGGTTTCGAACTGGATAGAAGGAAGCCAAAATCATGCTTATTTTATGCATGGCGATCATATCCATATTATCCCCAAAAACTACGAGGATGATATTAAGTGGCTTCAACAGGTTTTATATATCAAGCAGGCAGGAACCAACATAGGGAAATGGACCGGTAGAGAATTGTTGCCATCGCATGATCTCGCGTGTAGTGTGCATATAAAGAAAAATTTGGCAGTACAAGACGTAACATTAGACGTGGCACTTCAGTTTTTGCGCAAAGAAAGTTTAGATAGAGTAGACTTCACTGCAGTAAAGTCCGGTTGGTGTTTGGTTCAGTATAAGGGAGTAAACTTAGGATGGATTAAAGTATTATCCAATAGAATAAATAATTATTATCCCAAAGAGGTTAGAATTATGAATTTATAACAGCCTGATGTGCGACTATAAGGGCTGCTATATCATCTGCCACCTCTTTTTTTGTTTTTAGTTCGAATCGTTGGATTTCACCTTTTTTACCGATAATAGTAACCTTGTTTGTATCTCCGGCAAAACCAGCTCCTTGGTCCTGCATAGAATTTAATACAATATAATCCAGATTCTTGCGTTTTAGTTTGTCTTGCGCATATGGAAGTTCATTTTCCGTTTCCAAAGCAAAACCTACCAGAGTCTGTTTTGTCGTTTTCTTTGCACCTAACGTCGCCAGAATATCTGTTGTTTTTCGTAATGCTATCTCAAGATTTCCATCTTTTTTCTTAATTTTTTGGGATGCGATTTCAATAGGTGTGTAGTCGGCTACAGCAGCACTCATAACGATAATGTCTGAAGTTTCAAAATAGGTGGAACAAGCCGTTAGCATTTCTTGTGCTGAAGTGACATCATATCGATCAACATTTAGCGGAGTAGGAAGCTGAGTAGGACCGCTAACCAATGTTACAGATGCACCGAGCGATTGCAATGCGGATGCAATGGCATATCCCATTTTCCCGCTGGAATGGTTTCCTATAAAACGAACGGGATCAATCGCTTCGTAGGTTGGGCCAGCAGATACAAGCGCTTTCTTGCCGTCCAAAGGTAATGAAGTATTGAAAAAATGTTGAATCTGGTGTAGGATTTCTTCTGGTTCTGCGAGCCTTCCCTCGCCTACCAAACCACTTGCAAGTTCGCCATTTCTGGGAGCAATCAAGATATTTCCAAAGCCGAGAAGCCGTTTGACATTTTCTTGTGTACTCGGATGCAACCACATATCCAAATCCATGGCAGGCGCAAACATAACAGGACATTTCGCAGAAAGATAAGTGGCTAGCAACAAGTTGTCACATGCTCCATAAGCCATCTTGCTTAATGTATTGGCGGTGGTGGGGGCGATAACGAGTAAATCTGCATGAAGGCCTAGTTCTACATGATTATTCCAAGCCTCTGTATGTCTATCAATATAATCAGACAAGACGGGATGTTTAGACAGGGTAGCCAAGGTCAGTGGTGTAATAAATTCCTTGGCATCGGGTGTCATTAAGACCTGTACGTTGGCATTTTCTTTAACCAACAGGCGGACAAGATATGCAATTTTGTATGCGGCGATACCGCCGCATACACCAATTACTATATTTTTGCCCTTTAACGACATTCCCGAACAGTTTATTCTTGCTCTTTGGCTGGATTTCTAAAGTAAACTTTGTCGTTTAAAAACTCGTCTACTGCCACAAGAGAAGGCTTAGGCATACGTTCGTAATGTTTAGATATCTCTATCTGCTCACGGTTTTCAAAGACCTCCTCTAAGTTGTCGTTGGTTGTTGCAAATTCTGCCAATTTACCATTCAATTCTTCTTTTACATCCACTGCAATTTGATTAGCACGTTTCGCAATGACAACGATAGATTCATAAATATTATGCGTGCCTTTGTCCAGTTGTCTCAAATCACGTGTTACCGTTGATGAAGGAATAGAAGTATTTTTATGTTGACTCATCGTTTAAAATGTATTATTATATTTCGAATTTAATTATTGTATTGCAGAGGTACTTTCTTCTATAGCCGCTGCTTCTTTTGTGATACCCAGCTCCCGTTCGTGCTCCTCACGCATTTTGTTTATCTCGTCCATACGTCTCACCACATAAGCAATTTGCTTTTCGGCACTGGAACGTAAATCGTCAGCTTCCTTTTTGTATTTACTTTGCGGGTAGCTTTCAACAAACGATTGATAATAATCGATTGCTTCATTGAACCTGGCTTCTTGCCTATAGGGCATACTGTTCTGAGCAAACAGGTATTGTGATTTTAAAATCAAAAACTCGATTTCCTCTGCATATCGTGTATCCGGGTATTGCCTAAGCATACTCTCGAAGGCGATGACAGCTGCTCGATAATCATCTGGCTGCCCCATGTCATAATACAACTTTGCATTAGCAAAAGCTTTTTGCTCCAGTTTATCACGCAAGTTTTGTATTAACTGCCCAGCCTCTTCCGCCCGCTCTCCATCTGGGTATAGATTTATAAACAATTGAAGCTCGTCTATAGCTTTCCGAGTATTCTCTTGATCAAGGGAAGGGCGAGGTGAATCTACATAAAAGCAATATGCCGCCATAAAGCGACATTCCTCTGCTCTCGGGCTGTTCGGATAAGTGGTCGCAAAGTTCTTGAAATGATACCTGGCCGAGGTATAGTCTTTTAAACGGTAGTTTGTATAAGCCGTATAATAGTAAAGATCTTCCGCTTCAGCCTGTCCGCGATACTTAGTCATTAAGTCCTCAAAAAGAATGACAGCTTTACTGTATTTTTTCTTTTCATATAGCTTGACCGCTTCCTGGTATTTCATGGCAATATTATTGCTCGCACGAAGCTTTTCAAACTTGCTCTTACAACCGCTTACCAATACGATTAGTAGCAATCCTGCCCATAATGAAACAATACGTCTATTTAAAAACATTTTACAAAGATACGTCAAATTCAAATAAGATTCAATTAAATTTTAGCAGCGCAAGATAACCCAATTTTATACTGAAACCTACTTAAACAAAGTGGTTTAACATTCTTTAACCGCGGTTTTCTTTTCTGTCAATGAAATGTTGAATTCCGGTGCATTGTTACACGATGATAAGGATAATTTTAATAAATTGCCTATATTTACATCTTAATAAAAGGGTTTAAACAGAAATGACATTACAAGAGCGCGTAGAGCAGGCATTGGATACCATCCGTCCTTATTTGGAAACTGATGGAGGAAACGTCGTTGTAGAAGAAATCACTCCAGACAATGTCGTTAAATTGAAGCTGTTGGGAACCTGTGCAAACTGTTCCATGAGTATTATGACATTTAAGGCAGGATTGGAACAAGCAATAAAAAAGGCAGTTCCCGAAATCGTCAGCGTAGAAGCGATCAATTTGACAGATATGAATGATCCGAATGCCATCAGTCCAATGTAGGGAGGGTTAACAAAAATTAACAACCTTCTTGGACTAAGATTGTATAAATTTGAAACATGGCGGGAAGATTTTATTATATATTCACCTTGATTCTCTTTCTCTCATGGGGGACTATATCAGCTCAAGAAAGGAAAATCGTACAATTCAGTGGACTGATAAGTTCTGTGGGAGGTGAACTTCCTGTGCCTTTTGTTACGGTCACGAATATCAGTTATAACAACCAAGTACACGCAGCCAATAACGAAGGCTTTTTCTCGTTTGTTGCTCATGTGGGGGACACGATTAGGTTTACATCAGTTGGTTTTGAACCTGCCGAATTCGTTATTCCTGAAACGGCTTCTGATAAGTTTACAGCGAAGATAAATATGAAAAGCTTGGTCATCGAGTTACCGGCGGTTATGCCTTTTCCTTGGGCTAGTATAGAAGAATTCAACATGGCATTTATGGCATTGGATGTCAGTGATGACAATATATCCAGGATTCGTAATAGTCTATCACCTGAGGCGCTTGCGGCACTATCGCAGGTGGTACCAAGAAGTGCGGAAGAAATTCAGACATTTAACTCCATGCAGCGCCATATAAATATGTCTAATAAAGCTGTAAATCAACGCTTTGCCAATCCGTTATTTAGTCCATTCGCGTGGGGCTCGTTCATAAATTCAATTGTCAAGGGAGACTATAGTAGAAAGCGCCTGGAGTATTAGTTAGTCTACGGAGCGCATGCTTGTATCTCTTTTCAGTTCTCGTACACTCAATAACGAAGAGATGTAAGAAACCAGAAGGGCAACTAACATTACAGTAACAAATACCAGGATAAAATCCAATATACGTATATCAACCGGATAGATATCCATGATGGGGTTCACCTCCTCACCTGTACGAATAATACCAAATTTCTCCTGTAGTAAACAAAAGATAAATCCTAGCCCGATACCTATCAACCCACCAATAAAGGCAATCATCACTCCCTCTAAAAAAAATATGCGCTGAATAAGTGTTTTATCTGCTCCAAGACTAGCCAATACGATCATATCTTGTTTTTTATCAATGACCAACATGGTCAATGATCCAATAATATTAAATATGGCAATGATACCAATCACCGTTAGGATAAAAAAGACTATCCATTTTTCAGAGCGCACCGTTTTATATAATAAAGGGTTCTGCTGCTCCCTGTTTTTCACGAGAAAGTTGTCTCCCAGGTTTCTTTGGATTTCTTTTTGCAGACCGGCTACACGGCTAGAATCTTTTGTGTAGATCTCTACAGCAGAAACGTATTCGTGCTCGTTGAGCAGATCCTTTGCAAATCCAATAGGGGTAATAATAAGATCATTGAACCCCGGCTCGTAATGGAGCACACCAACGGCGGAAAGCCGACGAATATTGATGTCATCCATCGGGTTGATGCTTGTTCCTGAAGTACCTTTCCGAGGAGAGAAAAGCTGTATGTCATTGCCAAAGCCATCAATTGGAACACGAAGGTTAGCTTGTATTTGTGCACCGATCAGTGCCTTGGGCATGCTATCTGCAATTTCCAAACTGCCTGCATATAGCATGCCATGGTGATCTACGTTTAAGAGGCTTTGCGGTTCTACCCCTTTGATCTGGGCCACAAATTGCTGATTATCATATTGAACCAGCACCTTATCTTCCAATATCTCTGAATAGCTCTGTATATCGCGATTCTTACGCAAATCTTCAAAAACCTGTTGGCCAGCGTCGAATACCTTACCTTGTGCTGGCTCTATACGAAGTTCGGGCGCAAACGTGCTATATAGAGACAAGATAAGATTCTCCATACCATTGTAAAAGGATAAAACGATAACCAATGCAGCGCTGCTCACTAAGACCCCGATAACGCTGATCGCCGAGATAATGTTGATCGCGTTTACTGATTTCTTAGAGAATAAATATCGTTTTGCAAAAAAGAGAGATAGCTTCATGTTTTACCCCCTAACAAATGGGTTGGTTCCTTTCTCAAATCCTATTGTTGTGGAAGGGCCGTGCCCAGGGTAGACCACGGTCTCTTCGGGTAGCGTATACATTTTCTGCCGAATATTGTCGAGCAATTGTTGATGATCACCGCCAGGCAAATCTGTTCGGCCAATACTGTTGCGGAAAAGCACGTCTCCACCTATCACAAAGCCTTCTGGAGCGGAGTAGAAACACAGATGTGCCGGCGAATGCCCAGGAATAAGTAAGATACGGAGCTTGTGTTTTCCAATTTCTATTACCTGACTTTCCTCTAAGAAAGTTTCCGCAATGGGGGAGGTTTCATATCGAAAGCCATACATGGGAGCCATGTTTTGAACAGCAACGAGAACCGGCACTTCTCCTTCGTGGAACTGCGGAATCAATCCATATTTCTCAAATATAAAATGGTTTCCTAATACATGATCTATATGGCAATGTGTATTGTACAGTGCAATAGGTTTCAAGTTATTTTCCTCGATAAAGGAGGCAAAGGTAGCTTCCTCTTCATAATTGGACATGCCAGGATCGAAGATTGCACATAAACCCTTCTCGTCATATACGATATACGTGTTTTCTTGAAAAGCGTTGAATATAAAAGAATGTACCTTTAACATACCATCAAAAATAGAAATAAATCCCTAACCACCTTCCTGATTCCAGATTTCCCAGTTCTTCTCGGCTTGAAAAATTAGCATTTCATGACCGTTTTTGATAGCTGCACCACGCTCTTTCCCTTTTTTCAAAAAAGTTGTTTCTTCCGGATTATATATTAAATCATATAGAAGGTGCGCAGAACCGATCCCATCGTATGGAATATCGGGTGCATCTAGTACGTTAGGAAAAGTCCCAACTGGAGAACAATTGATGAGCAACTTATGCGATGCGATAATATCTTCGGTAAGATCATGATAAGTAAGATCTCCTTTGTTACTACTTCGACTGACGATTTTAAAATCGATACCAAGTTTACCCAGTACATAAAACACAGACTGTGCCGCTCCTCCATTTCCAAGGACTAAAGCGCTCATATGTTGAGGCGTTAAAAGAGGTCGTAATGATTGTTCGAATCCGAATGCATCCGTATTAAAACCCTTAAGAAAGGGTTTTCCACCCTGCCACCGTACCTGTACACAATTAACCGCGTCGATCTCTGCTGCTTCTGGAGAAAACTCGTTCAAAAACTGCATGACATTACGTTTATGCGGAATCGTAACATTGAACCCATAAAAAGCCGGGTCTCGCTCATATAGCGAGGGGAAATCAGAGATATCCTCAATAGGATACAGATCATAGTGAATGTCTGTAATATTTTCGCGTTCAAACTTTTCCAAATAAAACTTTTTCGAAAAGGAATGCGAAATAGGATAACCGATTAGTCCAAGTTTCTTCATGGGTTATTTGTATACTTGTTGATGATATCGACAATAATCTTGTTACCCTGTAATTGTGGTAAATAATCGAACAGAATGTGAAATTTATCTGGATTGGTAGCTAATCCCAATTCCAAAAAGTTCAGCGCTTCGTTATATTTTCCTTGCGCGAATAGATAAGCAACTAACCTATAATAGAGATCCGATGCTTCCGGATTCTGCTTAATGGCATCTCCGATGACGTCAATAGCTTCTGCATATTTACCCTGCTCAAAGTAGATGGAGGAAAAGTCTAGCCAAGCCTCTACATCCGTGGGATTAAGCTGTACCACTTTATTATAGGCAAACTCCGATTCCTCAAACTGTTTTAATTTATACCGGGCATCTGCAATTGCAAACCAGTAGTCTGGATTGGTATCTTCAAGCTCCAATGCCTTTTTGTAAAAATGGAGCGATTCGAAGTATCGGTCATCAAAATCTAAGGTCACGCCGATTCCAAACCAGGCATCTGCCAAAAGCGGATCTAGTTTAACGGCCTTTTTGTAATTTTCCCGAGCCTCATCCATCTGCTCTAGCTTTTCATAACATTCGCCTATGGCACAATATACGTCGGCAGTGGGACGCTCGTATTCAAAAGTCTGCTTATAAACGCCGATGGCTTCTGTGTATTTTTGTAGGTTGACGAGTACATTACCCTTGTTAAAGTAAGCTGGAACAAAAGACTCATTGATAAGGATAGCGTAATCATAGGCGTCTATCGCGTCTCCAAAGTTGTCCATTCGTTCGTATACTAATCCTAGATTAAACCAGGCGGCATACGAGTACGGGTCTGAATCTATAAACGATTTATAGAATGTCACACTCTCTTCCGGCCTATCTACGATTTCATAACAAAATGCTAAGGCATGAAGTGCGTCGTCATTTTCCATGTTTGCTTCGAGCGATTTCTTAAGATAAGCTATAGCCTTTTCATATTCACCCTTAATCTGATAAAGCTCAGCTATTTGGAAATAGGCTTCGGCAGAATCCTCTCCCAATTCAATGGCATACAGGAAAAGTTGTTCGCCCTCTTCTACATCACCTTGTAATAGGGCTATATTCCCTTTTAAGAGGAATGCTTCTCCGCTATTAGGCTCCAATATTGTAGCCTTGTCCAATTCTTGCAGCGCCTTGTCTAACTGACTCGTCCGAACAAAAAGCTGTGCTTTCTTTAGCAGGAAGGTCGACTCATAGGGATGTTGACTTTTGGCATATTCCGCTACCTGGAGTGCCTTAATGGGATCATTTTTGTCTGTGTAGTATTCAATGATACTTTCAAAGGCCTTTGCATCAAAGAAATACTGATCCTGATTGCGAAGCATCTCCTCGTATCGGTCTACAGACAGCCTTTGTTCTTCCGGTGAGCCAAATTCGAAATCTTCTTCCATATCACTCCTTTCGTTTTTCTATAAGTGTTCTCTCTCAATCTATAACTCCCCACCACAGAAGAAATTTATGAAGAAAATGTGAGAACTAGTGATTTTGTTTTCCACATTTTCACATATTGCTCTGCAAAGATAGCGTAAATTATTGATAATAAATAGAAAAGCCGACCCCATTATAGGGGTCGGCTTTTATCTTGATAATTCTCTGTTAAGAAGGAATTATTTATTTTACTTTGATCTCAACACGACGGTTTTGGATACGACCTTCTTCTGTTGCATTAGATGCTACAGGGTTGTCTTCACCGTAACCAGTTGCTGTTACGCTTGAAGCAGATACACCAGCGTTAACTAGGTATTGTTTAACTGCGTTCGCACGGTCGTTAGATAAATTCATGTTGTAAGCTTCAGTACCTTCAGCAGAAGCGTAACCATCTAAGTTTACAGAAGAATTGTTATCGCGCAATTCTTTAGCCAATTTATCCAAAGTTGAGTAAGACTCAGTTTTCAATACAGAGCTATCAAACTCGAATTGAATAGGACTGTAGTAACCACCTTGAGTTGCGTTGTTTTGTGCAGTTTGCTCAGGGAATTTGATAGGACATCCTGAACCATCAACTGGCGTACCAGCAGGCGTGTTAGGACATTTATCGAATTTGTCAGATACACCGTCACCATCAGAGTCTTTGCTCAATTGATCAACAGTTCCTTCTAATGTAGATACACGTTGTTTCAATGCTTCAACTTCATTACGCAATGAAGGATCTTTCAACTCGTCGTACAATGTAGAAACAGGGTTTGTAAACGTTAAGCTTTCTTTGTCACGAGAACCTAAAGTAAACTCTAGACCACCGTAAACATTAGAGAAACGTTGTTTAGTATCTCCTTGTCTGCTTGGACCGTATAACCAAGCCTCGTCAGTGAAGTTCATGGTGTAACCTAAGTTCAAGGCAACCACTTCAGATAATTTGAATTTAACACCGACGCCTACCGGTACATACATACCTAGACGGAAGTCACGGTCACCTACAGCTTCACGATCACCGAAGATTTCAGATCCCCAGTTACCTTTATTGTCCCAAGCAACATTTTGGAAATCATTATCCGAATATTGTACAGGGTTAAACGCCATAACTCCCAAACCTACTTTAGCGTAGAAGTTAACTGCATTTTCTCTTCTTAAGAAATCGATCGTACCCAATTGGAATACACCGTTCAAGCTACCTGCCCAGTTTACTTCAGTTTCTGCAGAAGCTGCACCGTGAGGACCTTCAGTAGCAGGGCCAGATAAAGCATGGTTGTACGTTTTGATCTTACCGCGATTACCTTCCAATTCTAAACCAAACAAGTGAGAGAATTGTTTACGGATAGTCAAACCGTAGTACTCACCTACTTTGTTTTGGAAGTAACCCACTTTCTGACCGAAAGCATTGCTACCACCGATAACTGTGTTAGGCGTAGTGATACCACCTTGGATACCGATAGACCAAGTTCTGTATTGTGATCTTCCACCAAATACAGTTGGAGTTTGCGCTTGTGCGTGCTCAGCAAAGCCTAATGCGGCTACTAAAGACGCTGCAACAGCTGTTTTTTTAATTGTAGAATAGTTCATACTCTTGTTTTTAAGGTTATTAAAATTTTTAAATTGTTTCCTTTTTTCAAATTTAACATAACATTAACAATAACGATGCCAAAAAAAGCGAAGCTGTTGAAATTTTATGTTAAGAGCCAAATTTGTTGTTACACAACGAATTTGCCCGCGTAAAAGTATAGATATTATTTAGAATACCCAAATTTTTCGACTTTTTTTATCCGATTATCAATAAAAGAATACAGTTTGTAGTTTAACGCTTACACACTAAAGTATAAAGTGGATAATTGCCAAGGTTATTCCCCCTAATACGGCACTCACCGGGATAGTCAATATCCATGCCCACAATAAACTAATGGTAACTCCCCACCGTACTGCAGAAACCCGTTTCACTACTCCTACGCCGATAATCGAACCTGTAATCGTATGTGTAGTAGATACCGGGATTCCAAAATGCTCGGTTATACCTAGCGTGGCAGCACCCGCGGTTTCTGCAGCAACACCTTCCAATGGTGTTACTTTGGTAATTTTGGTGCCCATCGTCTTCACGATTTTCCATCCGCCGCTCATTGTTCCCGCAGCAATGGCTGCATAACATGATAGTGGTACCCACGCGGGCATAGCATCGAAATCCGGGATTACTTGTTCTGCGATCAAAGCAGTGGCAATGATACCCATCACCTTTTGTGCATCGTTTCCACCGTGGGCAAAGCTCAGTCCCGCCGAAGAAATTAATTGACCGACCTTAAACCACTTCTCTGCCGTTGATGGTCGGGCTTTCTTTGCAATATTCAAAATGATCAAGGTGATGATAACCGAGATGACCATACCAATGACTGGCGCCAGGACGATAAAGGAAGCGATTTTTAAAATTGCAGATTGATTAACGGCCGTAAGCGGATTGGCACCCATAAACCAGGCATAAGCCATCCCTGAACCGGCAAATCCACCAATAAGGGTATGTGACGAACTGGAAGGAATACCATAGTACCAGGTAAAAAGGTTCCAGGAAATGGCAGCCACTAGACCAGCAAATATAACTTCTAGTGTGATGTATTCTTCAAGGACTGTTTTGGCAATCGTGTTGGCTACTTTATGGTCGGTAAAATAGAAATAAGCTGCGAAATTCCATAGTGCAGCCCATAGTACAGCCATAAAAGGTGTTAATACTTTAGTTGATACGACCGTTGCGATGGAATTGGCTGCATCATGGAAGCCATTGATGTAATCGAATGCGATAGCCAAAACGACAACGACGATCAATAAGGTGGAAATCATCATAATATACTATGTTGCTTAATATTGGGAATGCTAGGCATTTTTAACTAATATACTTTCTAACACGTTTGCTACGTCTTCGCATTTGTCCGTCGCATCTTCCATTGCCGAAAGCACTTCCTTCGTCTTAATTAAGGTGATTGCATCTTTTTCATATTCGAAAAGTTCACTCATGGCCTTGTCAAATATATAATCGGCTTTATTTTCCACGCTGTTGATTCTAACACAGGAATCAGTGATATTACGAATATTTTTAAGATCTCTTAACTCGTTAAGTGCCTTTGCAACGTGATCTGTAGCTTCTAAAATTAAGTCCGCTATTTCTTTCATTGCCTGGCTCGGCGTTTCCACCTTATAAAGCTCCATACGATTGGATGCACCCTGTATAAAGTCAGCTACATCGTCCAACGAACTCGCAAGCGAATGTATATCTTCACGATCAAAGGGTGTGATGAAGTTTTTGCCTAATTCCAAGTGGATTTGATGCGTAATGTCGTCTCCTTTGTGTTCAAGATCTTCAATCTTTTTATTCAGTTCGGCGCGTTTGGACAAGTCTGTGGTATAGACCGACTCTTGCAATGCTTTTGCCATCACGATAAGGTTCGCACCTGCTTGTTCAAACAAAGGGAAAAATTTTTTGTCCTTTGGAACGAAATACTGAAAAATGCTATTTAAAGACATAGTGTTTTAATTTGTGCAAAAATATGAATGAAATGTTAAGTTAATGTTAAGTTTAATGCGTTTATCATATATTAGTTATGTTTGGGCGTTTCCAATGTAAAACCAAATGTCGTTCCAATACCCGCTGTACTACGCACGTTTACATTCTGTTCATGCGCTTCAATAATATGCTTCACGATCGCCAGACCCAGACCTGAACCGCCGACTTCGCGCGAACGGCTTGCATCCGTACGATAGAAACGTTCAAATACACGCGAAAGGTTTTTTTCATCAATACCAATACCATTATCAGTCACTTCTACCAAAACTTGTTCGAATAATGGAAAAATTGACACACTGGTCATGCCATCTTTTTTACCATACTTAATGGAATTATCCAATAGATTGATAAGCACCTGCTGGACGCGCTTACGATCCCCTTTGACGATGACAGGATGATTTAACTTACCGGTGTATCGAATGCGTATATTATGTTGTTTGGCTTTGCCCTCTAAATCCTCTATACATTCTTTAATAAGCGCTACGATATCAAAATTTTCTAACGTTAAGGATATAATACCTGTCTCCAACTTGGATATCTCATCCAAATCTTGTATTAAATAGCTAAGACGGTCAAGATTGCGGGCCGCTTTTTCTAAAAAATTTCTGGCCATTTCAGGATCATCGTCCAATAGACCGTCTTGTAATGTTTCAACATAGCCTTGGGTAGCAAACAAGGGGGTTTTAAATTCGTGGGAAATATTGGAAAGAAATTCTTTACGGAATTTAGCCTGTTCCCGTAGCTTGTCAAGCTCTGATATACGTTGTTTAGCCCAATTTTGTACTTCCCTTTCTGCATCACGGATCGGATCGTCCGTTATTTGTTCGCCTAATGCATCTTTAAGACCTTTCCCTAACTTCAGATTGCGGATAAGCTTGTATACATTTCGGATTCTTTTGTATACAAATCGTTCGAATAGGTTGAGCAAGATGACATAACAGATTAGGGCGACTGTAACAAATATCAATATTGATACAGTTAGGCTTCCTCTATGAAAATAGTCAATTGCCGCAGCTAGGAGCCCGATACTGCTTGATATAAGGAGGGTAAAGATGCTCAGATTCATGAAACTTCTTTTAACGAGTATCTAAAGTACGAAACCTGAGGCAATTTATCGTAAGCTTATATTATATTTTTGCGATTACTGTTTTCCCACCAACGACTTTATCGCCGATATTTACGGTAACTTCCGTGCCTAATGGCAAAAACAAATCCACACGGGAACCAAATTTGATGAACCCAAACTCTTCACCTTGTGCCACATCATCGTTTTCCTTCACATACCATACGATACGCCTTGCCATAGCACCCGCAATCTGCCGGAATAGTACCTCGATATGAGATTCGTTTTGTACAACAATGGTCGTCCTTTCATTATCTGTGGATGATTTCGGATGCCATGCCACCAAAAATTTCCCCGGATGGTACTTAAAATACGATACCACACCGCTGATCGGGTTACGGTTGACGTGTACATTTATAGGGGACATAAAAATGGAAACCTGTATTCGTCGATCTTTAAAATATTCGGTTTCTTCTGTTTCTTCGATTACCACGACTTTTCCATCTGCCGGGCAGAGCACAATTTGTTCGTCCGGTGTAATCCGCTTGATGGGGCTTCTGAAAAATTGGAGAATAGCAACAAGCAAGAATGCCGAAAGCGCATATAAAAACCATTTAAGGTAAACAGATGCATCGTAATAGTCGGCCAGCGCATTAATCACGAACACAAACAATACAACGATTGCCAAACTGGTATATCCTTCTTTATGGAATTTCATCTCGTAATGGGTAAACTTTTTTACAAAGATAACATACTTCGGCGAAATCAGCTAAGGTTGTTTTTCCCTTACGATCCGAAAGCTATGAAAATGGAATTGTCCTGCGCCATTGATACTGAGATTTCCATAAACCGTCAGCGTATCCGCTGTCGCGTTTCCCTTTTGGTCAAGGGAGGGAAAGTAAAAGGGGATTTCATTAATTGCCATCTCTAGATAGCGGTTTAGCTCTTTTGTCGTTAGTGAGTCTTTTAATGTAACACTAGTTGGATTTCCCTCCTCGTCCAATAGTATTTCGTAACTAAATTTATCTTCCATATTCGTAAGTGTTGGGCTGCTTCTCAGCATAGCACTGAATTTTTCTGATAAATACGTATTGAATCCGCTATGATCATCAAAGCTGCACGGCTTGGATAATAGCCTCTCGGCCGTATAGAAATACGATGTCGGAATAAATGCCATCGGCGTCCGGTAGGTTGCATCCAAGAAGAGGTTGTAGCCTTCGTTCAGCATGCCTGAATCATCGAAAACCTCTTCCGTATATAATGTCTTTTTCTCGTTATGATCAATCATGTGGGTTGTCCAATATCCGCGAGGAACACCATTCCGTATTCTTCCCTTTCGCTCAAAAAAAGGATAACCGTATTCATTATAAAATGCAAAAGGCATCCGAAATTCATAACTACCGTTCCCCTCTGTTATTCGTTGTCGGCCTCTTCGGTCCCAAAAGGCCATAATTCGGACCGCTGCTTCATCATAATTGACGGTCAGCATCGGTTTCCCATCTGGATAATAATATTTCCAATCGCCAACAGGCCTATCCTGTACAAAGGTTACTTCCCATTTCAATGTACCATCCGGATGATAGGCTTTAAATGGCCCTTCTTTTACGCCTTGATTATGGTACCCCGTGAGTACAACCGTTCCGTTTCGGTCAAAATCTCGGAAGTCAGCATGGAATACATTCTTATCCACAATAAACTGCGATACGCGTTCAATAGATTTAAATGCACAGTCTTTGTCTACCAAGTAGTAGTAATCATCAAAATAGAACCGTACAAGACCCATGGGTGCTTTTTCGAATAGCGTTATATTCCCCGTCGTGTCCAGCTCTTGTCCTTTCGCAAAGAGCGTAGTAAATGATAAAATAAGAAATAATCCTATACGCTGCATATCTTTAATGTGCTTCGAGCCAATTGTTTCCAGTGCCTGCCTCTACCTCAATAGGTACCTGTAGTTCAATGGCATTTTTCATGCGCTCGGTGACGATGGAAGATAGCTGCTCCACCTCTTCCTTTGGAACATCAAACACCAATTCATCATGTACCTGCATAATCATTTTGCCCGTTAACCCTTTCTCAACGATGTCCTGCTGAATATTAATCATCGCGATTTTAATCAAGTCCGCTGCAGAGCCCTGTATAGGCGCATTGATTGCGTTTCGTTCGGCGAAGCCCCGAACGGTCATGTTCGCAGAATTAATATCTCTCAAATAACGCCGGCGCTTCAAAATAGTTTCCACATAACCATGTTCTTTAGCAAACTCGATGGCTTTTCGCATATACTCCTGGATGCCCGTATATTGTGAAAAATATTGGTCGATGATAGCGGCAGCATCTCTCCGTGGAATGCCAAGACTTTGTGAGAGGCCAAACGCCGACTGGCCATATATTATTCCAAAGTTTACTGCTTTCGCATTTCTACGCTGGTCCGCGGTTACCTCTTCCAATGGTATCCCATACACACGTGCAGCGGTGGCACGATGGATGTCATGTCCGGCAGCAAACGCGTCCAACATATTTTTATCCTGGCTGAGCGATGCCATCAAGCGAAGCTCGATCTGGGAATAGTCGGCAGATAAGAGTACATTGCCCGATTTCCGTGGGATAAATGCTTTCCGAACCTCGCGTCCTCGTTCTGTCCGGATCGGGATGTTCTGTAAATTCGGATTTGTAGAACTCAACCTTCCCGTTGCAGCGACTGCTTGGTTGTAAGACGTATGTATTAATCCGGTTTCTGGATGAATTAGGCCGGGCAGAGCATCCACATAGGTTGATTTCAACTTTTGTAGTTGTCGGAAATCCAGTATATCCTTTACGATATCCGATTTGTGTGCTAATGCCAGCAGCACATCCTCACCCGTCTTATATTGCCCTGTTTTGGTTTTCTTCGCTTTAGGATCGAGATGCAATTTGTCAAAGAGTATTTCACCCAACTGTTTTGGAGAAGCAATATTAAATTGTAAACCCGCTTTTTCGTATATAACTTGTTCTAGTCGTCTAATATCTTCATCAAGTGATAAGGAGAATCCTTGTAATGTATTTACATCGATTTTTACCCCATTTTTTTCGACTTCGGCAAGGACATAGATCAGTGGGAATTCGACTTCCTCTGCCAAGCGCATGGTGTGTGTTTCCTCCAACAAAGGCTTTAGGATCTCATGTAGCTGCCAAGTAATGTCGGCATCTTCGCCGGCATACTCCACCACTTTTTCGACTTCTACATCCCGCATATTAGCCTGTTTTTTACCTCTCGGACCGATAAGCTCGGTGATCGAAACCGGCGTGTATCCCAAATAATTCTCTGCCAAAATATCCATATTATGGCGTGTATCTGGATCAATAAGGTAATGTGCGATCATCGTGTCAAATAAGGGACCTTGTACACGGACACCATAGCGGGATAACAAAAGAATATCGTATTTTAGGTTCTGTCCTACTTTTTCAATCCGAGAATCTTCGAAGACAGCTTTAAAAATATCAACGATAGCTTGGGCATCGGTATGATCTGCCGGTGTAGGTACATAATAGGCTTTGCCCCTTTCGAAAGCAAAAGAAAAGCCAACGATATCGGCCGCTAAGGCATCGACGGAAGTTGTTTCTGTATCAAAGCAAAATTTTGAAAGTGTGGCCAATCGCTGTGCTAATTTTTGCTGCTTTTCTTCGGTATCTACCAATATATACTCGTGTGGTGTGTTATGTATATTTAAGCCGGCCACAACGGGCTCTGTAGGCGATACAGCAGAAGTTACAGCGGGTTCGGATGGCGTCGGTGCGAATAAATCCATCTGACCGGACGGGTTTTTGGCAGCGCTTTCCACGACATTGTAGTCATCGCCAAATACCCGTTTGCCTAGCGTACGAAATTCCAGTTCGGCAAAAAGAGGTTCTAATAATGCGCGGTCAGGCTCTTCTAGTTCCAATCGTTTCTCGTCCAGTTCTACCGGCACATCCAGTAAGATGGTCGCGAGTTTTTTAGATATAAGTCCCTGTTCGGCAAAACTTTCTACATTTTCCCGTTGTTTACCTTTCAATTCATGGCTATTTTCAATGAGCTTTTCTATCGAGCCGTATTGTTGGATGAGTTTCTTTGCCGTCTTTTCACCTATACCCGGAATGCCCGGGATGTTATCGACGGCATCACCCCAAAGCCCGAGAATATCAATGACCTGCGATACATCCGTGATTTCCCATTTCTCCAAAATTTCAGGTACACCCAAAACCTCTGCTCCGTTACCCATACGGGCGGGTTTGTAAATAAATATCTGATCGGATACCAGCTGCCCGAAATCTTTATCAGGTGTCATACAATAAACAGTGAAACCCTCGCTCTCCGCTTTTTTTGCCATGGTTCCGATGATATCATCCGCTTCATAACCGTCTTTTGTGATGATAGGAATGTTGAAACCCTCAATAAGGCGGAAAATATAAGGAATAGATTTTACCAGATCTTCCGGCATAACTTGCCGCTGTGCTTTGTAAGCCTCAAATTCAAGATGCCGGTTGGTAGGCGCTTCTGTGTCGAATACCACGGCAATATGCGTAGGCTTTTGGTTCTTCAAAACTTCCAATAAGGTATTCGTAAAACCCATAACAGCACCTGTATTGAGTCCGTAAGACGTCAACCGGGGAACCTTATTCAACGCGAAGTAAGCCCTATATATCAAGGCCATGCCATCTAGCAGAAATAATTTTTTCACCATTTAACAAAGATAATCTTCTTCCCCTTTTTTCTTGATAAAAAAAGGGACAAAAAATCAAGACTGAGTACGATTCTGCTATTTTTCCTTGGCTATTCCTAAACAGAATGAAACTCGCTGCGCTCAAACAACATCCTGTTTTTAACGGAATAACCTGCATAAAAATGGCCGCAGAACAGTACAAGGTCGTTTTAGAACGCATATCCGCATATTTTATTATTCCTGATTATCATACGCATTTGCACAATCCTCAATTAACCCTAGATGTCGCCTCTTTTTTGTTGAGTCTGTAGAATTCTGTTTTTGCACTATCCCATGAGGATTCAACAAAAAACAACGACGATTTTTTTGTTTCTTTTTTTGGGGGAAAAAAAGAAAACATACTTTTGCTCTATGGCAATATCTAAACAACATATTTTATAAATATGCGCGGCTTGGTAACGAAATCGACGGGAAGTTGGTACTTGGTGGAGAACGAAGAGGGTAAACGTATACCATGCCGTATCAAAGGTAAGTTCCGTACAAAGGGAATTAAGACCACCAATCCCATTGCCGTAGGCGATTGGGTTCATTACGAATTAGAGCCAGATCAAGATAGCGCGGTTATTACGGCACTCGAACCTCGTAAAAACTACATTATCCGTCGATCGATTAACCTTTCCAAGCAAGCCCAGGTCATCGGCGCTAATCTTGACCAAGCCATGCTCGTCGTAACGTTAGCGTCACCCCCTACTTCCCTTGGTTTTATAGATCGCTTTTTAGTAACCGCAGAAGCCTACGATATTCCGGCCTTTTTAGTATTCAACAAACTAGACCTGTTTTCCGAAGAAGGTTTGGAAATACTGGAAGACTATATGGCTATCTACGAACATATCGGTTATCCCTGCTATGCCGTGTCCGCCATGGAAAAGACGAACATCGAAGAAATACGTCTCCTGCTGCAAGATAAAACTACGTTGGTGTCTGGTCATTCAGGTGTCGGAAAATCGACGCTCATTAATGCGATAGAGCCGTCGGTGGCGTTAAAAACAGGTGAGATATCAGATTGGTCAGATAAGGGAAAACATACAACGACTTTTGCCGAAATGATTAATCTTTCCGTCGGTGGAAAGCTTATTGACACGCCCGGCATAAGAGAATTGGGTATCGTTGATATTGAGAAAGCAGAACTGGGTCATTTTTTTCCTGAAATGCGCGCGCGTTTAAATGAATGCCGTTTTCATAATTGCCGGCATATCAATGAGCCCGGATGTGTTGTACTCGAAGCCGTTGAAAGCGGCGAAATCGAATCCTCCCGTTACGATAGCTATTTAAGTATATACCATAATCAAGACACTAGGAATTAAAAACAAAAGAAAAAACGTAACCAAAACATAAATAGATATTAAATTGTTGTTAAGAAGTAATTAGCAAGCATAATTTAAGAATCATAGCATATATGAAACCAATCTGGAAATGGGTCATTGGCATTCTTGTATTGATTGTTGTGGCTTTCGGGGGAATATCTTGGTATTTTTCGCGTAACTGGAAACCTATAGTTGAAGAAAAATTAAAAGAACTGGTTCAAAATTCGACAGATAGTCTGTACAGCTTGACGTATGAAGACCTTGACATGACCATTGCTTTGGGGAATGTTACCTTAAAAAACGCAGTTTTAAAAGCAGATACACAAGTATATGCTCGTATGGAAGCCGCGGAGCTTGCACCAGACAATCTTTACAATATCGAAATCAAAGAGCTGAAAGTAAGGCGTTTTGGCATCTTGAATGTGCTCCGCAATAGAGAATTGAACATTAAATCTATTGACTTAACCGATCCCCATATTCATTTAACAAATAAATACCATGCCTATAATGATACGGCCGCCGTCGAAAAGCCTAAAAAAAGCTTATATGAAAGCGTAAAGCAGGTGTTTAATTTGGTGAATATCGGAAAGATAGACATCGAAAATGCCGCATTTAAATATACAAAGCTGACAGATAGCAGGTCGACCGACTTTGGCTTAGACAGTGTTCAGATTCGTGTGGAAGATATTTTAATAGATGAAAATGCGCAAGCAGATACCTCCCGTCTTTATTACACCAAGCTGATTGAAGCTATTGTGCCCGGATTTGAATACACGTTTTCGAACGGATTTTACATGGCCAAGTTTGACACGTTGAAAATCAATACGCAGGAGCAAACCCTCCTATTAACCAATGTGAATTACAAGCCAGTGTTGGATAAAGCGACTTTTTATAAGAAGCATGGCAAAAATGTGACACGTGCCGATCTGCATTTTGATACGCTTTACTTAGAAAAGCTGGATTTTAAGCAATTGATTGAAAAGCAGCATACCGTAGCTCATCGTGCATTTGTAAAAAACGGATACGCGAAGTTATATGGAGACAAACGATACCCTAAACAGCCTGTTAACCAAATTGGCCAAGCACCTCATCAGAAACTGATGCGGGTTAAAAAATTGATCCACGTAGATACTGTCCTCGTCAAGGATGTAGATGTGGTGTATGGTGAAATGAGCGGTAAGTATCACCGAGAAGGCGAGATTAGCTTTGATGGGGTAACAGGCACGTTGACCAACGTCACCAATGACACCCTTACATTGTCGAAAGACAAATATATGCGAGCCGATTTGTTTGCGAAGATCATGGGGAGGGGTAACTTACATGTCAAATTCGCTTTTGATATGTTGAGCAAAACGGGAGAATATAATTACCAAGGTACGTTAGGGAGCATGGGCGCGACGGCGTTCAACCGTATCCTAGATCCATTATTGAATGTCGGCATTCGGTCGGGTAATATACGCGGTATCCGCTTCGATATCAGCGGAACAGACTATCGCAGCCGTGGCGACTTCCGCTTCGACTACGATAACCTTAAAATCGATCTTAAAGCTGATCCAGGTAAACCGAAGAAAAAGAGTTCGTTGAAGATAGCATCGTTTCTAGTTAATCAGCTCATAATAAATGATAGTAATCCCGATGCAAATGAGAAATATCACGTCGGAAAGGTGAATCATCGTCGTGTCCCAGAACATACGTTCTTCAAGAATCTGTGGGAGAGTTTGCTAGACGGAATCAAACAAACCGCCGGAATCAGCAAAGAACGCGAAGAAAAATGGAAAGAGCGGGCGGAAGTGGCAAAAGAAACCGTGGAACGCACGAAAGAAACAACACAACAAACAAAAGGTTTTTTTAGGGGTTTATTCAAAAAGAAAGAAAAATAGGGCGGAAGGAGCTTAGAAAGAGAAGAACTTTCAAGAATGCATGCAATCATCGGGTTTTTAAGATTTTTACTGAAATATAGAAACAAATTAGTGGATCGAACCATGTTCTATTTGAGCATGGTATGTGCCTTGATGACCTTGGCCCATATTGGCTACATTACCGATAAACAGCTTGTGGAAACTTCGGAAGACACCGTCATCGCGATGTTCTATTTCCTCTTTATACTCGGTGCCCTCCGGACAGTCGCGGCTATCCTGGCCGAGCGGAAGATCAACGTATCCCATATATCCGGCTTGGTGCTGCTCGTCTACTTCCTGATTGTCAGTGTTTCCCGAGTAGTAGATTGGGGATATCTTGCCAAAATGGAATGGGTGTACGTGGGTATTGTATTGGTTTTCCTGTCCGAATTATCGCGTAACACGCTCTTTTTCGATAATTTCTATTTCAATCCCACCATCCTATTCGTGATCAGCTTCCTCGCGCTCATTCTATTGGGAACGGTACTGTTGATGCTGCCCCGAACCACAATCGTTGCTCCGCTGAGTTTTGTAGATGCTCTTTTTATGGCCACAAGTGCCGTTTGTATTACCGGGCTTACCGTAACCGATATATCCACGAACTTCTCTGTTTTCGGACAGAGCGTCGTTATGCTGCTCATCCAGATCGGTGGGCTGGGGATTATGACGTTCACGGGCTTTTTCGGTTATTTTTTCTCAGGTGGCTTTTCCTATAAAAATCAGCTGATGTTCGGCGAAATATTGGGGGAGAATAAACTGAATTCGGTTATCTCTACCCTATTTACCATTATCTTTATTACGCTCTTTTTTGAGTTGATTGGGGGCTTGTTTATTTTCTTTTCACTAGATGCGGCGCAATTTGAATCTATCGGCGAGCGTATCTTTTTTTCGGCGTTCCATGCGATCTCGTCTTTCTGTAACGCCGGATTTACCATTCTGCCAGAAGGTATGGGAAACGAGGCGTATCGATTCAATTATGGCTTTCAATTAACCATTATGTGCTCGTTTATATTGGGCGGATTAGGATTTGGGACAGTATACAATTTTTATACTTTCTTGAAACAGAAAGCCAAGCAGTTGGGACATAGGCTGTTCCGTCGCCAACCATATATCCATAAGCCACGAGCATTTACGTTTAACACGCGTTTTATGTTATTGTGCAACGGCATCGTCTTGGTATTGGCAACGATCTCCTACATTCTACTGGAACAGCGCCACACGCTTGTTGACGATTCCTCCACGATAGGTAAATGGGTTACTTCGTTGTTCATGGCAAATTCTTCCCGGACGGCCGGATTCGACAGCGTGGATATTAACTTTGTCGCTACACCCACCTTGATCATGATGGTCACATTGATGTGGATGGGAGCGTCGCCGGGTTCGACCGGAGGAGGCGTGAAAGTCACAACAGTAGCCTTAGCTTTAATGAATATCATAGCTCTCGCGAGAGGAAAAGAATCCATCGAGATCTATAAGCGACGGATAGCGACGGAATCCGTAAACAAAGCATTCGCGATTATCTTGCTCTCTGTGGTAACCATTACACTGAGCTTTGTGTTAATGAACTTCGCAGATCCCCAGCAGGAAATGAAAGCGCTCCTTTTTGAAGTCGTATCAGCCTATTCCACCTGCGGCTTGAGTTTGGGTATTACCCCCTCATTATCGGCAACAGGCAAGATTATTGTGGCAGTCACGATGTTTGTAGGGCGAGTTGGCACATTAACATTATTGGTTGCTCTTATTAGGAACACCAAAAACAAAAGTTATATTTACCCTACTGAAAAGATTTTATTTTAATGAAATATCCATGATTGCAAACCACAAATACGGATGAATATACATTCTGGATATTCCATATGGTCTTTTAAAGACAAGTTAATATACATATGAAATACATAGTTTTAGGGCTCGGACACTTTGGAAAATCATTGGCGGTACACTTAACGGAATTGGGCCATGAAGTTATTGCAGCCGATAAAAAGCTGGCGATTGTGGAACAGCTTAAAGACAAGATAACCCATACGGTGTGTATGGATACGACAGACAGAGAGGCCATGACTGCGCTTCCATTAAAAGACGCCCATGCGGTGATCGTGGCGATAGGCGAAGATGAGGGCGCATCCTTACTGACGACAGCTCTGCTAAAGCGGCTGAATGTAAAACGGATCATAGGGCGAGTCGTTTCTGAATTACAGAAAACCGTGCTCGAGGCCATGCAGATAGACGACTATATCATGCCCGAAGAGGAAGCTGCAGAGCGATTAGCCATGCGTTTGGATAATGTCGATATTATTGATTCTTTTAAGATATCCGATCGATATAGCATCGTGGAAACACGTGTTCCCTCTAAATATGTAGGTATGACCTTAAGAGAAGCCAATCTCACTAATCAATTTAAAGTGATCGTCCTGACCACAGTAAAGTCCTATGAAGAGAAAGTAGATGGAAAGACCAGGCTCCGGAATGAAGCATCGGGAATCGCTAGATCGGAAACAAGATTAGAGGAAGGAGATCTGCTTGTGCTGTTTGGAGAACTTTCCAACATTCAGCGTTTAATACAAAAAACCGATTAATAGCCTTCGGATTCCAATTATTTATATATTTTTGGCGTTGAGGCCATTTTATCGGCTCAAGGACTAAGAATGAAGAACAAAAGATAACAAAACTATATGAAACAGTGGTTTAAGGAGAACTCAACACACCTTATCATTATCGCGATATTCATCGCACTGGTGTTTTTTTATTTCTCCCCAATATTTGGAGGTAAAACGTTGGTTCAATCCGATGTAGTTCAAGCCATGGGCAGCCAGCAAGAACTTTTTGATTATAAAGCAAAGGATGGACATGCCCCCAATTGGACCAACTCGATGTTCGGTGGTATGCCTACCTATCAGATCTGGTATGAACATGCCAACAATATAACGTCTTATATTAACAGAGGTATTAGCACGGTTTTCCCTGCTCCGACCGACATTGTCCTGTTATATCTGTTAGGCGGTTATTTCCTGTTTTCTGTACTTCGCATAAAGCCATGGCTGGCGGCCGTCGGCGCCGTTGCGTTGGCATTTACCTCCTACAACTTTATTTATATCGAGGCCGGGCATCTCAATAAGGCATATGCTATTGCGTATTTGCCACCGATTATAGGGGCTGTACTGCTGTGTTATCGCGGGAGCAGACTTTGGGGCCCCGTTTTACTTACCCTCTTTCTTGCTTTGGAAATTCGGTCAAACCATATCCAGATGACCTACTACCTGTTTATTGCGTTATTGGTGCTGGTAGGTTTTGAGCTCTATTATGCTATTCGGAGCAAACAATGGAAGCCTTTTTTGCAAGCGTCAGCTTTGCAGATAGGCGCTGTACTGGTGGCCGTTTTGGTGAATGCATCGGTCCTATTCCCTACCTACGAGTATAGCCAGCTAACGATTCGTGGAAAGGCCAATATCCAAAAAGTGGATGACAATGGAGGGAAAGGAGCCGGTCTCGACAAACAGTATGCCTATGACTGGAGTCAAGGCGTCGGCGAAAACATCACTTTCTTGATTCCGAATGCTTATGGAGGACGTACAGGTGGCGTATTGGACGGAAAATCCGAAGTCGCAAAAACCATGACGGGACTTGGTGTACCCGAGATGCAAGCGACACAGTTTGCAAGCCAGTTACCCACCTATTGGGGCGAGAAAATGTTTACCTCAGGACCATGGTATTTTGGAGCCGCTGTCATATTCCTTTTTATTTTAGGATTGGTTATCGTCAGAGATAAAATCAAATGGTGGATTCTTACCGCAACGATCTTGACTATCTTCTTAGCATTCGGACGTCACTTTCCATTAGTTTCCGATTTGTTTTTCGACTATTTCCCGATGTACAATAAGTTTAGGGCGGTGGAGTCTATTTTGGTCATCCCGGCTATCCTAATTCCCATATTGGCCATTTTGGGGGTAAACGAATTGTTTACCAATGCCGATCGGATTGCAAACCTAGATAAAAAAGTCTTGTATACCTTTATTGGCGTCGGTGGATTCTGTTTGCTGATTGCTTTCATGCCTAGCCTATTCTTGGACTTCAGAAATTCCCAACACCAACAACTGGTCTCGTCTTTAGAGCAAGCATTTGGCGATAAACATGCTGCCGGACAGGTAGCTAGCGCGTTAGTTAAAGATCGGGCATCGCTGGCAACGGCAGATGCGTATCGCTCCTTTTTTATTGTGTTGATTACATTTGGATTGGTATGGTTCTATATCAAGAAGAAGCTAAGCATGCCTCTTTTTGTTGGCATATTAGGTGTCGTCATACTCGCCGATTTATGGTCAGTGGATAAACGCTATTTAAACAACGATTCTTTCGTGGATGAGCGTACCTCCAATACCCGAATTCCCGAGCGGGAAGTCGATCAACTGGTTCGATTGGATAAAGATTTGAGCTATCGCGTGTTGGATCTAACAACCAATCCGTTTTCCGATGCACGTGCATCCTATTATCACAAGAATTTGGGTGGATACCACGCGGCCAAACTGATGCGGTTCCAAGAAGTGCTGGAACACCAATTTAATGGCGCTCTTAACGAGGATGTGCTGGATATGTTCAATGTACGTTATTTGATTACTAAAAATCCAGAAAACAATGCTGAACAGATCAAGCGCAGAAGCACCGCTGCGGGCAATGCTTGGTTTGTCGACAGGGTAACATTCGTCAACAGCAACGCACAGGAGATGCAGGCTATCAGCAGCTTCGATCCACAAAAGGAGGCATTCGTCCACGAAGAATTTAAGAATATGCTGAATACCGGCCGCCTTGGAAAGTCAGAAAATGCGGAAATCAAGTTAGTGTCTTATCATCCCGACACACTGAAATACGAATATACATCACCTACGGATGCCTTTGCGGTATTTTCTGAAGTGTTTTACGAAAAGGGATGGAAAGCTTATATCGATGGAGACGAAGTGCCGATCGTTCGGGCCGATTATATTCTCCGAGCATTACAAGTGCCTGGAGGAAATCATACGGTTGAGTTTATTTTTGCTCCGAAAACAATGCAAATTAGTAATATTGTTTCGTTAATTGCATCGGTTCTATTGGTTTTAGGTCTTGCCTTCGCCATTTGGAGAGGGAATCGTAGCGGGGCGAGACATTAGCCATTGTTCATGAATTGCTAAAGGAATTAGTATATTTGTGTTATGGCAACATCGATACCCTTAGCAGAGCGAATGCGCCCAAAAGGTCTTGCAGATTATATTGGGCAACATCATATTATAGGAGAAGGCGCTGTTCTTCGTAACGCTGTCGAGCAGAAAAATATACCCTCGATGATTTTTTGGGGGCCGCCGGGCGTCGGCAAAACGAGTTTGGCGCTACTTATTGCCCGTGAACTCGGCCGACCTTTTTTTTCGCTAAGTGCCATCCAATCAGGTGTCAAAGATATCCGCGAAGTAATTGATAAAGCAGACAAATTATATCAGTTTAATCAAGAGCAGCCTATTCTATTTATCGATGAGATTCATCGGTTTTCCAAATCTCAACAAGACTCCCTTTTAGGAGCGGTGGAGCGAGGATTGGTGACCCTTATTGGCGCGACAACCGAAAACCCTTCATTTGAAGTGATTTCCGCCTTGCTTTCCCGTTGCCAAGTATATGTGCTTGAGCATCTCTCCGAACAGGAACTGACCGCTATTTTGGAACAGGCCATTGAACGGGATAGTTACTTACAGGAACATCCCGTCCAAATAGAAGAATATGAAGCACTGTTTCGGCTTTCTGGCGGAGATGCCCGCAAGCTGCTGAATGTATTCGAACTTGTTGTCCACGCTGCCCACGCCCAGAAACAACCCATTACTAACGCGTTTGTACTCAAACAAGTACAGCAAAATATGGCGCTGTATGATAAGACCGGCGAGCAACATTACGATATTATTTCTGCCTTTATCAAGTCGATCCGTGGGAGCGATCCCAATGCCGCGATGTATTGGCTGGCGCGCATGGTAGAGGGCGGAGAAGACCCCTCGTTTATCGCTAGACGGTTACTCATTCTGGCTTCCGAAGATATAGGCAATGCCAACCCGAATGCTATGTTATTAGCAAACACCTGCTTTCAGGCCGTCAATGTTATCGGCTGGCCGGAATCCCGTATTATCTTGGCACAAACAGTCACCTATCTAGCATCTTCAGCGAAGAGCAACGCATCCTATGAAGCCATTGGTAAGGCTCAGGCATTGGTGCGGCAAACAGGCGATCTACCGGTGCCATTACACCTGCGGAACGCGCCAACCAAACTGATGAAAGAACTGGATTACGGTACAGCATATAAATATGCGCACAGCTATCCCGGCAATTTCGTAGAACAAGAGTTCTTCCCCGATAAACTCAGCGGAACAGTGCTTTATGATCCCGGAGACAACCCCTCGGAGAATAAAATCAGAGAATCCCTTCGCAGCAAATGGCGGGAGCGATATCGGTATTAATTTTCTTCTTTTTCCTCAAAAAAAGAAACAAAAAAAATCGCCACTTAAAAATTTTGATGGGAGGGATAGTGCATAAATTAGAATTCTACATATTTCAAAATTTTTGATGTGGCATTTAGGGTTAATAGGGGATTGTGCAATGTGTAATAAAAACGATCAATAAAAACTAATAGTTACGCGGATTAAAACGACCTAGCATTGTTCCGCGGCCAGCTTTACGCAGGATATTCCGTTAAAAACAAAATACTGTTTGAGCGGAGCGAGTTTATTTTGTTTAGGAATAGACAAGTAAAGGTAGCGGAACCATGCAAGTCTTGACTTTTTTGTTTCTTTTTTTGTCAAGAAAAAAAGAAAAAGAGAATGGTTATCTTTGTACAGTTTTTTAAAAAAGTTAAAATAGCATTAATGACCTTTACGGCAATAGATTTTGAACTCGCTACCGCAGCTTATACCAGTGTGTGTGCCGTAGGTATTGTGAAGGTGGAAAACAGTAAGATTGTGGACCAATTCCATAGTTTGGTTCGCCCTCCAAAAAACCAATACATGTGGCAGACAACCCGTGTACACGGTATTAAGCCAAAAGACACATTGACCGCACCGACGTTTTTGGAACTTTTTCCGACGATAGAGAGATACCTCAAAGGCAGTCGAATGGTGGCACATAATGAGAAATTTGACAGGGAAGTTCTTATAAAGACGATGAGATTGTACAACCTGGATTATAATGTGCTGCAGCTTTCGCCAATTTGGGAGTGTACGAGTGAAATATACAGATCAAAAGGATTTAAGCGGACCAAACTAAGCATCTGTTGCCGTATTATGGACATCGATCTGAATCACCATGACCCTCTGTCGGACGCCATGGCAAGCGCTCAGCTTTATCTTAAGCGTGATCAGATTACGACCGCTCTAATAGAAAAACACTTTCAAAAACAAGAACAAACCGAGATTTAAAATTATGGGAAAAATAGTAAATGTCATCTTATCGGGTGGAGTAGGCTCTAGGTTATGGCCGCTGTCGCGTAAGTCAAAGCCAAAGCAATATTTGTCGATCTTTAACGAAAAATCATTATTTGAACTTACGATCGAAAGAAATCAATCGGTATGTGACCATGTGGTTTTGGTCGGCTCTGTACAAAATATCGATTTAGCCAAGGAAGATTTAAAAGCCGTTTCGCACGATATTATCATCGAAACAGTCCCTCGAAATACAGCAGCAGCCATAGCGTTTGCCGCACTATCGCGCGATCCGGATGATATCCTGATTGTTACGCCATCCGACCACCTTATCGAAGGGGATGAACAGTATTTACAGGCTATCAAGCGAGGGATAGAGTTTGCAAAAGAGGGTAGTCTTGTCACTTTTGGAATAAACCCTACACGACCAGAGACGGGCTATGGTTATATAGAATCCGAAGGGAACGATGTCCTATCCTTTCGGGAGAAGCCCAATTTCGATACAGCAAAAGATTTCCTAAAAAGTGGTAACTTTTTGTGGAACTCGGGGATATTCTGTTTTAAGGCGTCGACCTATCTGCAGGAACTAGAGCGCTTTGATCCGAAAGTATATACAGCGTCAAAAGCAACTTTTGATGCGGCAAAAGCGGGCATTTTGGATGAAGAACTGTCCCGCAAAATACCATCAAAAAGCGTTGATTACGCTATTATGGAACGGAGCGATAGCATTAAGGTCGTACCATCGTTTTTCCATTGGTCAGATATGGGGTCGTTTGATTCGTTATATGATTACCTTGTTGCAAAGGGGCATCCAACGGATGAACACGGGAATATTGTTATCGGCGAAATTGGCAAGCACACCGTATTCTTAGGTCTACAAAATTGTGTAGTGGTTAATACAACAGATGCAGTTTTGATCATGGACAAAGCTTTTGCACAGGACGTAAAACATGTTTACGAGCTATTAGAAAAGGAAAATTCTCCGTTAATTTAACAATTATTTAATTAATAGTAGCGTTTTTGAGGCATTTCTCGTTTTATATGTGTAATATTGGCTGTATTATTGTGCTGGTATTAGAGACGAAAGTCAAAATGGGGAAGTAGCTAATTAAAATTATTAATAATGTCTTTTTGGAAAAACTTATTCAAACGTAATGCAAATCAAAATGAGGCTGTCGGAAAATTAGCATGGATCGGGGTAGACATGCATAACCATATCCTACCCGGCATCGACGACGGTAGCCCGGATATAGAACAATCCTTAAAACTTATCCAAGGGTTAAAAGAATTAGGAATTCAAAAATGTATATCGACACCGCACGTGATGCATGGCGTATACGACAATACACCGACCACTATTAAGGACACCCATGCAAAGCTAAAACAGGCACTTACCGATCAGGGAATCAAGTTTGATCTTCAATATTCTGCAGAGTATATGATCGACGATCAGCTAGAGACTTGGATCCAAAGCGGAAATCTCTGTCCACTACCAAATAGGCATATACTTATCGAAATGTCCTATTTGGCAGAATCCAAAGCACTTTTTCAGACTATTAAGGATATTCAGGAGAAGGGCTACCAACCAATTTTAGCACACCCAGAACGATATAATTACTATCACCAGAATTTCAAGGTATATAAAGAAATTAAAGATGCAGGTTGTTTACTGCAACTTAATCTGCTGTCCATCTCCCGATATTACGGAGAACCCGTCAAATCAATAGCGCTGACGTTGATAAAATCCGGCATGTATGATCTGGTTGGAACAGATATGCACCACAATAAACACCTTCACGCGCTTAAAATGGTTGCATTGAAATATGATACCTTTGATTTGTTGAAAGACAATCCCATAAAAAACGCCTCTATATTTGAAGATAGTCAGAAATTAGCGATATAGCTGTTCTTTTTCTCCGCGAAAAAGAACCAAAAAGCTCATCACTTCAGATATTTGACATATTGGATAGTGCAGAAAGAAAATCCCTACAGTCGTCAAATATCTGGATGTGACCTTTAAGGTTAAGGAGGGGATCATGCATAGCGTATCTAAAGTGTTTACTATAACTTTGCGTTTATGCGTATTTAATCGGCCTTATATTGTTTTGCGACCATTTTTAGGCAGGCTATTCCGTAAAAAACAGAATAATGTCTGAACGAAGTGAGTTTTATTCTGTTTTAGGAATAGATAAATAAAAATAGCAAAACTATATTCAGCCTTGATTTTTGTCCCCTTTTTATCAAGAAAAAGGGGAAAAGAATTATCTTTGAATTATGGACAAAACAATTTTCATCACAGGCGGAGCCGGGTTTATCGGATCCCACGTCGTTCGTGAATTTGTAAATAAGTATGCCAATTACCATATAGTTAATATTGATGCTTTAACCTACGCCGGTAATTTGGAAAACCTGAAAGATGTCGAGAGAAAACCTAATTATACCTTCGTCAAGCAAGATATCCGGGATGCAGAAGGCATATTGGCACTATTCAGATCCTATCAACCCGATGGCGTTATCCATTTGGCCGCCGAATCGCATGTAGACCGTTCTATTGCTGCGCCTACCGATTTCGTCATGACCAATGTGTTGGGCACTGTAAATCTTTTGAACGCTGCACGTGAAACATGGAAAGACGGCTATGAAGGCAAGCGCTTTCACCATGTATCGACAGACGAGGTGTACGGTACTTTAAGAGAAACAGGACTATTTACGGAGGATACCCCGTATGATCCGCATTCCCCTTATTCCGCCTCAAAAGCTTCCTCCGACCATTTCGTACGAGCTTATCAAGATACTTACGGGCTACCCGTTGTTATTACCAACTGTTCGAATAACTATGGCCCCAACCACTTTCCTGAAAAACTTATACCCCTTTGCATCCTTAATATACTGGACAACAAGCCACTACCCATATATGGTGACGGGAAATACACGCGCGACTGGTTGTTCGTGGTAGACCACGCACGAGCCATTGATCTGGTTTTCCACCAAGGGAAAAATGGAGAGTCGTACAATATTGGAGGCTTCAATGAATGGCAAAACATTGATCTCGTTAAAGAGCTATGCAAACAGATGGATGAGAAGCTCGGTCGAGCTTCAGGCACGTCGGAGAAATTGATTGCTTACGTAAAAGACCGTCCTGGGCATGACCTACGTTACGCTATTGATGCGAGCAAAATCAATACAGAACTGGGTTATACACCATCCGTTACATTTGAAGAAGGGCTTTCTCGTACTATTGATTGGTTTTTGGACAACCGGGAGTGGTTATCGAATGTGACCTCGGGAGGTTATCAGAAGTATTATGAAGAGCAATACGGCAAATAGCTTGTGAAATTAAAGAGATGAAAATTATAGAAACAAAGCTTCAGGGATGTTTTATCCTGGAACCATTAAAACTGGGCGATAAGCGGGGTTATTTCTTTGAGAGTTTTAACGAAAAAACCTTTCAGGAACTGACCGGAACGGAAACACGTTTTGTACAAGACAATCAGTCTTTTTCCACAAAAGGTGTGCTCCGTGGTTTACATGCCCAAGGAGGCAAACATGCACAGGCAAAACTGGTGCGCGTATTACAGGGGCATGTCCTTGATATCATGGTCGATGCACGCCCTGATTCAGCGACCTTCGGGCAATACGAAGCTGTCGAGCTCTCCGACGAGAACAATCTACAAGTGTTTATTCCGAGAGGCTTTCTACATGGCTTTGTCGTACTTTCCGATACCGCTACATTTTTTTATAAATGCGACAATTTTTATCATAAGGATTCCGAATGGGGTGTGCGGTACAACGATCCGACATTGGCCATCGATTGGCAGCTCGTAGGAGAGGAGCTGATTATTTCAGAAAAAGATAAAGCATTACCCTTCTGGGAGAAATAAACCATAGCATTCAGCGAAGCCATGCAAGCCAATCAAGAAACTATGCATACCAAATCGCCAATGGCGAGCCCTAGACCACGAATCCTCGTAACCGGATCCAATGGGCAAGTCGGCTCCGAGCTAAAAGAACTGTTGGAAAAAGAAGAAGGTTTCGAAACCTTCTTTTTGGACAGAAAACAGCTTCCTCTTGAGCAAACGATGATTATCCAAGATATCCTGGGGATGTATGAGCCTGATATCATTATCCACGCAGCAGCATATACAGCTGTAGATAAAGCGGAAAGTGAACCGGAACTCGCAGATGCAATAAATCATCTGGCAACGGAAGAAATAGCGCAATATTGCCGTTTGTACGGTGCAAAACTGCTCGCGATTTCGACGGACTATGTTTTTGACGGCCATTCCAATGAACCTTTAACGGAAGACACCCCTACAGCGCCATTAAATATCTACGGACTGACGAAGTGGAAAGGTGAGCAAGCTATACAGAAATGGACACCCGAAAGCATTATCATACGTACCTCTTGGGTATACTCTGCTTATGGCAACAACTTTGTCAAAACAATGATCCGACTTCTGAATGAACGAGAAGAATTGTCGGTAGTCCATGATCAGATCGGTTCACCTACCTACGCCAGAGACCTCGCCCAAGCCATTATCGATATTATAAAAGCAAATGATTGGCATCCGGGTATGTACCACTATTCCAATGAAGGTCAGCTTTCATGGTACGATTTTGCAGTCGCGATCCGGGAGCTGATTGGCGCAACATGCCGAATCACCCCCATTCCGACATCAGAATACCCCACCCCTGCCAAACGTCCGGCGTACTCCCTGTTGGATAAAAGTAAGATAAAGCATATTTTTAACGTTCGAGTACCATTTTGGTTTGATAGCTTAACGGAGATGATTGCGTTAGAACGCTAGAAGTCTCTAACAATAAAAACAGAAAATGAAAGGTATTATATTGGCCGGAGGTTCCGGTACGCGTTTACACCCACTCACACTAGCCGTATCCAAGCAACTTATGCCTGTGTACGATAAGCCGATGATATATTACCCGTTATCTACCCTGATGTTGGCCGGGATTAACGAAATTTTAATCATTTCCACGCCGCAGGATCTGCCAAATTTCCAGAAGCTTTTGGGAAACGGTTCCCAAATTGGCTGTCGAATCTCCTATAAAGAACAGCCGAGTCCAGATGGACTTGCACAGGCGTTTCTCCTGGGAGAGGAATTTATCGGTGGAGATAAGGTGGCGCTTATCTTGGGAGATAATATCTTCTACGGGTCGGGGATGTCCAAATTGCTGCAAGGTTGTGCCGATCCGGACGGCGGGGTGGTATTCGCCTATCCCGTGCACGACCCCGAACGGTACGGTGTCGTCGCGTTTGACGCGGAGAAAAACGTGGTATCCATCGAGGAGAAGCCAGCCGTACCCAAATCAAACTATGCCGTTCCGGGACTCTATTTTTATGATAACGATGTCATTGAAATCGCTAAAAATATAAAACCTTCTGCGCGCGGAGAATTGGAAATCACAGATATTAACAAGGAATACCTCCGTCGGGGCAAACTCAAAGTCGGTGTGTTCGACCGCGGGACAGCTTGGCTAGATACAGGCACCATCACATCACTGATGCAGGCAGGTCAGTTTATTCAAGTGATCGAAGAACGGCAAGGGATGAAAATCGGCGCGATCGAAGAAGTCGCTTACCGGATGGGCTATATTGACAAAGAGCAACTGCTACAACTCGCCGAACCGCTGATAAAGTCCGGATACGGGGAATATTTAAGGCGAATCGCGAAGTAAAATAATCAAAAAGCGGTACCTAAAAAGATACCGCTTCTATGTTCATCCGATGGCGTCTGGTTATTCCCAGCCCGGATTCTGTCCGAGAGCCGGATTTCGTTCCCTCTGCACCTGCGGAACAGGCCACAGATAATGCTTCGGATTTTCAAAACTTCTGTTCCACTGCACCACCAAATAACCCTCCTCGTTTTTTCGGTAAGTATTCGAGCTTAATGCTGGAAACCAAGAAGCTTTTACACCTTCGATATCTTGGCCAAGACGTTCTCCTTCTTTCCACCTTCTCACGTCGAAATAACGATGTCCTTCCAACGCCAATTCAACCCGACGTTCTCTGTGAATCTCTTCACGAACGTCCATACCATACTGTGCCAAGAAAGCAAGATCCATTCTCGTCATACCAACCCGGTCACGAAGTAGGTTAATAGATATATCGAGGTCATCCTGCGTCAGCTTACCCTGTTCGAAGCGAGCCTCAGCATAGGTTAGCAGCACCTCCGCATAGCGGATATGATGAATATCATTGTCATCCCGGTTGTAATTAGGGACGGCGCTCGGTTCCACGTATTTCTTATAATAATAACCTGTTGTCGTAACCGACCCCCGGCCATCTTGACTAAATTTAGGTACCATGTAGATGCTTGGATCAGGATTATCCGCTATCGGTCTACCGTCATAACGACCACCCCATTTATCCCCCGGCACAAGGATGGTTTGCGTCATGCGCGGATCCCTGTTCTTGAACACGTCCGCATAGGTATCGTCCTTGTAAAGAGGCGATTTATCAATCGGCAAGCCATCGCTACATAAATACGATTCTACAAGAGAGCGTGTAGGTACAAAACGTGCGAATTGATCCGGTACCTGGATTTCCCGACTTAAGTTATGCATGATGATATCCATTTTGTGCATGCGGGCAAAAATTGTTTCCTTGTTTCGCCCTTCCGCTAGTTTGCCGTTTCTGGTGAACAGATCGTAGTAGGATGTTTCAGGATCGCCGGTATTATACAAGGAATATACGCCCATATCCATGACCGCTTTCGCAGCTTCTTCGGCTACATCAAAACGCCCATACGTAAGGGCAATTCTAGCTTTTAAGGCTAAAGCTGTGCCTTTGTTCACCCTACCGAGGTTATCACCCGTAGGAATTTCTTCGGAAAGATTTTCCGCAGCCAAATCAAGTTCATCCAATAGGAAGTCCACCACTTTCTCCTGTGGATCTCTTTCGCCATACACCTCGGGGTCTTCTAGCTCCAGGGGGGTAGTAATCAAGGGCACATCCCCGAAAAAAGAAGTCATGAAACTATAGTTCAGTACGCGGATCACCCGTACCTCGGCAGCCAAGCGTTCCTTTGCCCCGGGCTCAGTCTCCTCGGCATCGTGATAGTTCTGTAGAAAAGCATTGCATTCCCGTACATCCCTGAACATATTACGCCATTCATTATTTACGGTGGGCTGTGTCACCGGATACACCCCCGAGCCTATATCTTTGTACTCATGGGTTTGTGGCCACATCGTGTTTTCACCCAAGTTTTCCATATCCACAAAGTTTTTGGCCTTTACACGAGAGTAGATAGCGGTTGCCGCCATTTCTAACTGTTCCTGCGTTTTCCAGAACGTCTCGTCGATGACTTCATCTTGGGGGTATCGGTCTAAAAAATCGCTGCAGCTGCTCGTCGCCCCCAAACCTATCAGCAACAGGGCTAGCTTAAAGTTTTTTCTATGTTTTTTGTGAAAGATCATGATTGCCAATTATTTAAAATTTAAATTGAGACCTACTATAAACGTTTTCACTTGCGGATAATAGCCGCCCGTGTTACCCACCGGCACTTCCGGATCGTATCCGTAGAAAAAATTCGTTTTTGTAAATAAATTATCACCCGACACATAGAGCCTTAGCTTGCTTACCCGCATCTTCTCCATCCATGGCGTCGGAAACGTATAACCCAACTGGATATTTTTCAGCCTTAGGTAAGAAGCATCCTCGATCCATTTGGACGACATGCGCGTGTTATGTGTCCGTAAGTATACAAAGCGTGGATACGAGGCATCGGTATTATCCGGTGTCCAGCGATCCAAATGCACTTCTTGCGGCATCGCACTATTGTTAATGAAGGGATGTCTGGCAGAGCCGGCCAAGTATCCATCAGCTTTTCCAACACCCTGCAAGAAGAAACTGAAATCGAATCCTTTATACGCTAGGTCGCCTCGGAATCCGTAGGTATATCTGGGTATATCACTTCCAAGAATATGTCTGTCGTTTTGTACGGTGATTTCCGTTGCGTTAGGATTGGTAGGTTTGTATATCAAATCACCGGGCGCAACAAGGTCACCCCGTTGGTAAGGGAATTTTGGAATATACTCTCCATTAACGATATCGAAATCCGATTCTTGTGCAATGCGGTCGGCTATAAAACCATAAAATGCTCCTATGGGATGCCCCACTAAGCGTACTTGGTCATTAAGCACTTCGCTGCGGTCTTCTAGATGCGTGACCTTGTTTCTTACGTCCGATAGGTTGAAGTTGACGCCATAACGCACTTCGCCAATATTGTCCTGCCAACCCAGAACGACTTCCCAGCCCTTATTCTGTATTGATCCCAGATTGTACGATGGATAGTTTGTACCGACGCCGATGACATCAGGAAGAAGCCGTGCTAATAAAATATCGTTGGTATTGTTGACAAAGTAATCTGCAGTAACATTTAACCTATTGGATAAAAATGCAAGATCGAGGCCAATATTTGTCTTCTCCGCAGACTCCCAGGTCACCTGCGGGTTCGGGATGTAGCTTTGCCGGAATCCTACACGTTCCTGGTCGCCGATAGGATTGTTGGATGTCACGCCGGAAGGTGCCAAGGTTAACAAATAAGGGAAATCGCGCACGGAGTTGTTATTCGGGTCCATCACCTTATCGTTACCCTGAGTACCATACGAGAACCGTACCTTACCCAAATTCCAGAACCCCTTTAAATCCGCAAAGAAATCTTCTTCACTGAATACCCAACCGGCCGAAAAGGAACCGAACCAATTCCAGCGAACGTCTGGATGGAATCTCGACGAACCATCGTAGCGGAAGTTACCTTCTAACAGGTATTTGCTGTTGTAGTCATAATTCACACGACCAAAGAAAGACATGAGCGCGTTTTGATTACTTGAACTACCATTCAGCTGGTTTTCCGTTCCAATTTCCAAGGAAGGTAAGTCCTGCGAAGCCAAGCGCTGTCTGGATCCCCAGAAATCATTCCCTACTGTCTCTTCCAACGAATAGCCCAATAACCCCGTTATGTTATGATTCTCTTGAATCGTTTTGTTGTAATGGGCTGTTGCGATAAACGTTTGGTACGTTTGTGCGTAATGATCCATCCGCATACTATTCGGGTAGTTCGTGCGGTAGATCAATTCGTTATCGTCTGGACTGAAATAGTGGATTGTTTTGAGTAATTTATTCCGTTTGGAATTGTACTTTACCAAACCATATTGCCCCCTTAGATCTAGACCCTCAAAAAGGTTGATCGTTGCCGCGATGTTGGCTGTAATCTCTTGTGATGTAAAGCTATCTGTCCCACCATCTTGTGCCCACGCTACCGGATTACTCTGTCCACCATGATAACCCCAACTTCCATTGGTAAAACGTACAGGAACTAGCGGTCGGATCGATATCGCGGCTGAAAGCGGACTCGTTCCAGAAGCTGAACCATCATACCCACGATCCACATACCCTAGGTTACCATCTAATTTAATGCGGTCAAAAACTTCTGTGTTTAACCGTAGGCGCGCGTTATGTCGCGCCGCTTTGAAATTGTCGCCTACGACAAGTCCGCCTTCACCTAAGTAACCATACGAAGCATAATAACTCGTTTTATCATGGCCTCCCTGTAGGCTCAGGTTATAATTTTGTTGTGGAGCACTCTTGCGGTATACTTCATTAATCCAGTCGGTATTCGCAAAATAGTTTGGATCCGATCCATTACGTGCAATTTCAATCTGCTCCTCTGTATAGGTCGGATTTTGCCCAGCGTTAATATTTGCTTCGTTCTGTAGCATCATGTAGTCGGGCGAACCCAAGAACTTAGGCAGTGCAGTGGGCGTCTGCCAACCAAAGTAACTGCTCATGCTCAACGTTGGGCTGCCGGATGTACCTTTTTTGGTTGTTACCAAGACTACCCCATTTGCGCCACGTACCCCATAGATCGAAGAGGAGGCAGCGTCTTTCAGTACCGAAATACCTTCTATATCGTCTGGATTCAGGATATTCATGTTCCCGCCCGGCACACCATCGATGACAATTAGCGGGTTCGCATCGCCCCAAGTACCTACACCGCGAATCCGGATCTTTGGTGCCTGAGCTCCAGGTGCGGTATTTTCGCCACGAACCGTCAACCCAGGAATTTGACCTTGCAGCCCACGACCTACATTCGTAATTGGCCTGCTTTCCAGCTCGTCACCCGAGATCGAACCCACGGCGCCCGTTAAGTTAATTTTTTTCTGCGTACCATAACCCACCACCACTACTTCATCCAGGTCGCCGGCAGTAGCATTAAGCCTAATCGCCAATTTTGGTTGTCCCTCATATACCAGTTCGCCAGGCGAATGCCCGATATACGAAATCACCAAAACATCGCCCTTCTCCAGTCCCGTCAGTTGGAACTCGCCGTTCACGTCCGTTTGTGTTTGCAAGGTTTTCCCCCGAACTACCACCGTGGCACCGATCAACGCTTCACCCTGGTCGTTGGTTACGGTACCCGAGACCTGTTGCTGTGTAACCGGAGCAGCTACGGCAGAAACTTTCTTTAACACAATATTTTTACCTACCATATTGTATACGATATTCGTTCCGCTCAGTATCTTTTCCAATGCCTCCGTTAGAGAAGCGTTTTTTAGTTGAACGTGGTCTACCGATATGCCTTGGATTTCAGACTCGTGGTATACAAAATAGTAATCCACTTGGTTCTCCAGGTTTTTGAGTACATTACCCAGTGGTGTGTGGTTCGTCTTTAATGTAATATTTTGTTGGCCATAACTACTCGCAGCAGCGGTAGAAAGCGTAAAAAACAGAAGTATGACTATCAGTTTCATCACTTTTTTTAAATACATCATTTTTTAGATCTAGCTTTTTCTTGTTTTAACTTGTCTTTCATCATGCGGTTATCCTTCTATTGGTCGTTACATTTTAATTGTTTCTTCATAGGCATGTTCTTTTTTTTGTATCATCATTAAATTGTTATCGTTTAACTTTGTTTTTAATCCTAAAAAATGCAACATTTTCATTACCTGGGAGAGTTTGACGTCTCTGGCAATTTTTCCGGTAATCCTCTGGGTAGACAGGCCCTCACCTAGCTGCACCTGAATATTATACCAGCGGCCTAATTGTCGACCTACATCGGCAAGTGTTGTATTTTCAAATAAGAATAGGCCGTTTTTCCAGGCAATAATATCTAGGATATGCTCATGCTCAGATACTATGATCCGCTGGGAGGTTGATGCAATACCAACCTGATTCGGTTTAAGTACTACGCGTTCCGTATGGTTTTTCATGGCTAAGCTGCCTTCTACCAATGCCGTTTGCATGGATTTATCTTCCGGATACGCCCGTACATTGAATTTTGTTCCCAATACCTCGATTTCGCCTGAAGTACTCTTTACGATAAATCGTTTGTCTGCCAATTTTGCTACTTCAAAATATGCTTCTCCGCTTACCGTTACCTCCCGATCCTGTGTACCCAAATTGGATAAAAAAGCGATACGTGAATCGGCGTTGAGCCACACTTTTGTGCCATCGGGCAATCGTATATTAATCTGTCCCCCCTTTGGTGTCGTTACGATATGTTGCGTCCCCGGTTCGCCTTCCCGTAACGGTTCATAAGACAACTCTCCGTTGGTATTGACGAGCCTAACATCCCCCATCTGGATACTATTTCCGGCTTTAATATCCTGCAAGGACAATGTTTCCCCCCCTTCTAGCGTAAGGATGGCTTCTTCTTGCGCAGGATCAACGTCGTGTTCTACTTTTTGTGAAGCTATGGACGCTGTCCTTTCGGTAGGCACCGTTTGGCGATCCATATATATCCAGGCGAATGCTAGTAGTGTTCCCACGGCACCGGCCGCCAATGCATAGGTTGCCATCATCTTCCGCTTTGCTTTACGCGGCGCCGTCGGAACCTGAGCCATGATATCCTGAAGCAATACATGGGCCTCTCTATCGGAAAATAGAGGAGCAGTATGATCGTTTGATAAAGGCGTGTTGTCCCAGATAAGCTTGAAAGCAGCCTGTATCTCTTCTTCGCCACTTTCTTCCAATAAATGATGGAGTAGCGATAACTCCTCCTTTGAAATATCTCCATCCAAGTACTTTTGTAGAAAATACGAAATACGATATATGTTATTATCCATGTCGGCGCTAGCTTTATCTATAAAGATGCCGGCGATTTAAAAAAGGGGGTATGGTTAAGAGAAAAAAATGAGAAAAAAGGAGATGACAGCGTCTTTGTGTCTTTTAATATATGATTGGATAGACTGATTGGCCAGCTGAAGATATTTTTTTACTGTTTCCTTGGAGATATTCAAGTCCTTCGCAATTTCAGCGTATTTTTTTCGATCATGCCTACTCAATAAATAAACTTTTCGTTGCTGTGCTGGCAGGTCGTCAATGGCGCGATCTAACAATTCATGCACCGTAGATGGATGTTCATCGGGGATATCAAATAAGTCAGTTTGTACTTCCTTCCAGGCCGCTAATTTGCTTTTTTCCCGTATCTGTGTCCGTATGGAGGTCAGACAACTGTTTTTCGTTGTTGTAAAAACATAAGCATCCAAATCGGAGATGTCCGCAAACAGATGGTGTTTTCGCCATAATCCTACAAAGACATCCTGCACGATTTCCCGCGTTTGCTCCCGGTCCTTCAATATACGAAAAGCGTGCTTCGCGACGATATCTTGGTATCGGTGATAAAATTTAGCAAAAGCGCTCTCATCGCCCCGCGCTATTTGCAGCTGTAATTCAACTCTGCTTATTTTCATCTTCTCCTGCCATTTGCACGGGTGCAAAGCTAAGAAATTCAGCCTAGTCTTGCGGTTTTTTGTCTGTTAACTTTATATGAACAAGTAAAACGGCAATCGTTTTTCGCTTTATCTAAGCGGATAATTGAAACATTTTCTCACACCCGGTTGTTCTTCTAAATAAAACAATTATTATGGGAAGAATATTGCAGATTTCGATGTTAACCTATGTCGCCATGCTGTTGAGTAGCTGTGGTATTGTAGAAGGAATTTTCAAAGCCGGTATGTGGACAGGCTTTCTTATCGTGGGTGCAGTTATCGCGCTTATTATCTGGATCATCGTAAAAGTAGTTGGCGGGGGCAAACGGTAAACAGCGCATATGGATAAATTAGACAGCTTCCATCATGATGTTTTGCGTGGGCTCAACGATCATCCTAAGTGGTTACTGCCAAAATATTTCTATGACGATAATGGAGCAGCCTTGTTCAAGCGTATTATGGATATGCCCGCCTACTATCTTACCGATTGTGAGTTGGAGATTTTTCGCGACAAAACAGCCGAGCTGGCCGATACCTTGTGTGCGCAGCAGGAACCGTTCGATTTAATTGAACTGGGAGCAGGGGATGCAATGAAATCCAGTTTTCTGCTCAAGCATCTTGTTCGGGAACAGGTTGACTTCACCTACATGCCCATCGATATTTGCGGGGAGGTATTGCACACACTTCGCGACCGCTTACACGGAGATCTTCCCGACTTGACAGTTGTTCCGCTGCACGGCGAATACCACGAGATGCTTCGCGAAGCCACAGAACAATCAGACCGACGGAAAATCATTTTATTTCTCGGGAGTAATATCGGCAACATGGAATTGGAGGATGCGCACGGCTTCTGCAGAACAGTGAATAGACGGCTGAAGGTAGGCGATACGATGCTGATTGGCTTTGATTTGCAGAAAAATCCACATACCATTCTCGAAGCTTATAACGATAAGGAAGGAATTACGAAAGCCTTTAACCTTAATCTACTGGAGCGGATCAACAGGGAATTGGATGGCGATTTCAACATCAACGCATTCCAACATTACCAAACCTATGATCCTATCGATGGCGGTTGCCGGAGTTATTTGGTAAGCTTGACCGATCAAGAGGTCAATATTGGAGCGGAAGTTATTTGTTTAGCAGCCAACGAACCCATTTCCGTAGAAATTTCGCGAAAATATACACCACTTGAAATTGACCAAATGGCTATCGAAACCGGTTTTGCCCCCTTAACACAAATCGCGGACAGTAAAAATTGGTTTGTAGATGCTATCTGGCACGTCAATTAAAAGGAGCATATGGAACAACATACGTTTACGACTACATCTCAGACCTTGTTAACGCAGTATACTACGGTACGACGTTATACCGAATCCCTATGTGAACCGCTCGAGGTGGAGGATTACGTTGTACAGCCCGTTGGCCATGTCAGTCCACCTAAATGGCATTTAGGGCATACCACCTGGTTTTTCGAGACATTTATCCTTCAGCCATACGCGACCGGTTATAAAGCCTTTAACGAGCAATACAACTTTGTGTTCAATAGCTATTATGAAACGGTTGGTGCGCGGGTTGTGCGGACGGATAGGGGTAACCTGAGCCGGCCGTCGGTAGCTGATGTATACCGTTATCGGGCGTATGTGGACCAGCAAATGCACGATTTTCTACGTCAAGGGATACTCACAGAAGCCGTTGCGGAGTTGTTGGTGTTGGGGCTGCACCACGAACAGCAGCATCAAGAGCTTTTGCTTACCGACGTAAAGTATATCTTAGGGCATAATCCTCTTTTTCCACGTTACACAAATAACCTGAAGTCCGAAGAAACCGCTATAAAAGAACCGGATATGATCCAGGTACCCGAGGGAAAATATGAAATTGGCTTTCAGGGCGGCGGATTCTGTTACGATAATGAACTTGGCCGGCATACCACCTATCTACCGGAATTTGCTATCGCTAACCGTTTGGTGACGAATGGAGAATATCTGGATTTCATAGCAGATGGTGGTTATCAAGATTTCAGGCACTGGCATGCCGAAGGTTGGGACTGGGTGAAAGCCCAGCAAGCCGAAGCTCCGTTATATTGGTATTTGATTGATGGACAGCATATGTACTATACCTTAAGAGGGTTACGACAAATTGATCTGGCTGCACCCGTCTGCCACGTAAACTTCTATGAAGCTTCTGCTTATGCAGCCTGGAAAGGAATGCGGCTTCCAACCGAAGCCGAATGGGAAATAGCATCTAATCAATTCGAATGGGGAAAGCGCTGGGAATGGACAGGCAGTGCCTATCTCCCCTATCCCGGCTTTAAGAAAGCAGCAGGCGCTGTAGGGGAATACAACGGAAAATTTATGGTGAATCAAATGGTATTGCGTGGCGCCTCGGTGGCTACATCCCCTGGCCATAGCCGCCCCAGCTATCGAAATTTCTTCCATGCCGAGCATCAATGGCAGTTTACAGGGATTCGTCTGTGTAAATCCTACACATAAAAACCTCTTACGAAATACCCACTATTGGGTATTTTTTTTTTAATTAAAGCACCGTAATTTTGTCGATGTGAAGAAAGTATATAAGTTTATGCATAACGATTTATGAAAAATTTTAAAAAATACTAGGAATTAATATAAATTTAATGCAGATGTGTTTTTTTTATTAAAAAAATGATTACATTTGTGGCCTACAATCTACAATCTATGCACTTGAGGAGTAGCTTAGCTATTCAGGTAAACAGTTTTTAGTTATTAATCTAAGAAATTGTGAAGAAACTGTTTGCACTTAGGATGAAAAACAAAAGGTATTAACTTGAAAATTAAAAAGAAACAGAAAAGTCGTATTAATTAAATCGCGGGAAAAGGTTTGTGTGCTTGGCAAATTTCTAGCTAAAGCTATCGGAAATTACTGTGAGAATAAATTTCACTCCTAATTTATCGTATTAAGATAAATAGTGGTTTTATATGATTGTTGCCGGTCTTTTTAGTTTAAAATAATCCTTTTAGATATCTACTTTATGAAAAATTAATTTAAAAGATATGCATAGATATGTTCAAAACCGCGTGTTGGTGTATTTAAAGATGCTCCTCATTTTGACAGATACCGTATGCTTAAACGTTATTTTCGTCCTTGTCTTTTCGGGACTTTCAGCAACTGGTTTGGTCAACGCACAGGAGGTTATTTCTAGCAATTACTACTCCCTCTGGATGATGTTTAATCTCGTGGCCCTCGTGTCTTCGCTATATTTTCGTTTGTATGAGAACAATACTATCGAGCGATTGGAGCATGTGTTCCGACAAACATTCCGTACCGCACTGACACTGCTTATCGTTTTTTCCGGCTGCGTTTTGATTGGGCATCAGTTTACCGGCATCTGGTATTTTCTCGCCGCCATTATTCTATTGGTCTCCATTTACGTGGGGCTTTCGCGGTTTGTTTTAACCTATATCTATACCGTATTGCCAAAGCGTTTCAGGTGGAGCAAAAATGTTGCGCTTATCGGTCATAACGACTATTTGTCGGCGGTAGAAGGGAATTTCTCGCAGAATCATGCTTTCTACCATGTCAATACCATCAAATATTATGACGAAATAGAGCAGCGTAGCAAAGAAGAGAAAGTTGCACAATTTCGTCGCTATTTTGAGGAAGTCTCTAAGCTCGGCATACACGACGTCTTTTTGGTTAGCACACCAGATATCAATACTTACAGTAAGGAGCTGATCATGGCTGCCGACCACGAATGCGTACAACTTAATTTTGTTCCTGCGGTTTCCGCTACCCTATCCTATGGCAATACGAAGAACGATGCAGTTCGGGTAGAGCTTCCGGTGATACGCTCGCATGAGGAATCGCTTTCGACCATGGAGAATAGGATAAAGAAGCGCATTGTCGATTTAATTATATCAAGTTTGGTTATCGTCTTCGTCTTAAGTTGGCTTGTGCCGATTATTGGCTTAATAATCAAGCTACAGAGTCCGGGCCCCATTTTCTTTAAGCAACCGCGTTCAGGCCGAAATAACCAAACCTTTGGCTGTTATAAATTTCGCAGTATGGTGGTGAACAAGGATTCGAATAAAGCGCAAGCGACCAAAGACGATAAGCGCATTACACCCATCGGTAAGTTCCTTCGGAAGACCAATCTGGACGAGTTCCCGCAGTTTATCAATGTATTTTTAGGGCAAATGAGTGTTATCGGGCCGCGGCCGCATATGCTATCGCATACCGAGCATTATAGCAAGCTGATCCAGCATTACATGGTTCGCCACTTTGTAAAACCGGGCATCACCGGTTGGGCGCAGGTGAACGGTTACCGTGGAGAGACCAAAGATCCCGGATTGATGGCTAAGCGCGTAGAGTACGATTTGGAGTACATGAACAATTGGTCCGCTATGTTGGATTTGAAAATTATATTTATGACAGCCCTCAACATGATACGGGGCGAAAAGAATGCCTATTAATGAATGTTTTGACCCACTATTATTTATACAAACCATGAAACGAAGATTTATCAAAGTTTTTGTGATGCTGATCGGTTTGCTAACGCTAGGTGTCCTCTCTGGAGCACAAGCTGGCGAGCAGCGCGATAGTATCCCGGAGTCGGCCTTTTCACACGGCTATCCTTATCCTTTTGCGTTGGGCGTCCATATGGGAACCACTGGCGTAGGCTTACACCTTTATCAACCACTCGGACCAAAGTTCGGATTGCGGGTAGGCGCCAGTTACATGCCGTTAAATACGCAAATTGGCGGCACCTACAATAACTATGCAACGCGCAGCGATGTCAAAGCCAAGTCCGGCAATGTATCGCTTACTCTTGGCTGGACCCCTTTTGCACAAGGCAGCGGATTTTTCCGCAGTTTTAATGTGCAAGCCGGCGGAGCCTACTTCTATAAGCTGGATGGTGAGCTGACTACTCGTCTGCGCGATCCGTATAAGTTCGGCGAAATTAACGTACATCCTGATCATGTCGGAACGATTACTACCGATGTAGAATGGAAAAAAACGGTCAATCCCTACGCTGGTATCGGTTGGAGCAATATCGTCATCGATAGCCGCTTCTCGATGCACATCGACCTGGGTTGTTACTACCTTTCCAAGCCGAGCGTGTCGATACACGCTACAGGACTGTTGGAAGAGAACGTCAGCAACGCTGCGACAATCGAGCGTAATATAGAAAATTACCGCTATCTGCCACGTTTGGAGTTCGGTTTCAGTTATCGGTTTTGGTAGGTAAAAAGAAAAACGTAATCAAGATGAAAAGATTTAGAAAAATAGCAATATATACCTGGGCAGTGGCACTTTTAGGTATTTCCTCCTGTGAAAGCCCGTTAAAGGATTTTAACCTACAGATCAGTACCGAAGTTATCGAAAACTACGTGACATTGCGCGTCGTCGACGCTGAGGGTGTCAACGTATCCGGTGTCTCTGTATCCCTTGTCTCTGGAGATACCCAGGACATCTACAATATGAACGGGTACAAAGATTTTAAACTGACCGATAATCTACTCGTGCTTGGCGTAGATCCGGCGCGTACACCGACGGCCAATAACCCGATTCGGTTCCGCGTGCAATTCAGCGCCCCGGGTTACACCACACAGACCGTCCCTGTAGCCATTACCGATGTGTCGGCTGGAATACAGACGGTGGTATTGACCAAGCCTACTGAAGTACCGGATGGTGCAGAAGAGGTGGTGGAGAACGTAGATTTGAATCCTGATGGATCGACCACAGCACCTGCTGTCGTAGAACTGCCATCCGCCGTCGGCGAGGGCAACATGTCCGTAACCGTTCCGGCCGGAACACAGTTTAAAGACGCGAATGGAACGGTAATCACCGGTACCAATGTACAGGTTGTCGTGACCAGTATCGATGCGGATAACGAAGATGCTGTCGTGCTTTTGCCGGAAGGCAGTCTACGTGCCGAAACAGTGGAGCTACCGGGCGGTGGTACAGCCGCCGGCACATTCAGTCCAGCAGCGGTTGCCGACATCCGAATGTTGGTGAATGGTGTACAAGTAAGACAGTTTAGCCAACCGTTAGTGGTGAGTATGCCGGTTCCAGCGAACTATGTGAGCCCGATTACCGGACAACCACTCGCTGCCGGTACAGCGTTCCACATCTTCAGTAACAGCGGTGATGGCGTGTGGCGTTTCGAACAAAACAGTACCGTTACCGGTTCTGCTGCTGCTGGCTTCCGTGTCAGTTTCGAGATTGACCACTTAACTTTCTATATGGCCGCTGAGTTTGGCCAAGCTTGTCCAGCAGCGCGGGTAATTAACTTCTCGGGCGATTGGATGACGAACGGTACAACCGCTGCGGTTAAGGTAGAAGCCGTATGGGGCGAAAAAGTAATCTTCACAGGAGACTATTCGATCAACAATACGAACAACAGCATCAGCCTAGTAGATGTTCCGGCATCGGGTGTTAAGGTTGTGGTACGTAAAGCAGATGGCAACATTTTGGCAGAAAGCGACTTGGCAACTTGTGGTCAAGCGACCGCCATACAGTTGCCGGATCCAGCGGATGCCACCAGCACCACCTCTACGCTACAGCTGTATGTACGTTGTCCTGGACAAACAAGCGTTATTACCTTGTTACCGACCTTCCAGATGTTCTACCGTGAATCCGGAACGACGGAATTCAAATATCTGGGATCTGTAAGCAACGGCTTCTTGCGCACCACGCAATTGAAAACCGATGGTACCCAGTATGACTTCAAAGCCATCTGGAACGAGCGTGTAAAAGTGGTAAACGGTCACGCCGTAAGTGAAGACAATGAAGCCACCGTTGGTATAGAGCCGGGTGATATTATCGGTACGAAAGCCGGTGCTACCAACTTGGCGATCTTGACCGAAGAATGTAATAATCTATAAAAAATAGAAAGATGTTGAAGAGCTCAAGTGTAAGCTTGTGATTGTAGGGAAATACTCCGGCCGGGCGAGCTGGCCGGGTATTTCTATTTTCAGTCATAACCCTCTTTAACAAAACAACAAAAGAAAATGTGGAGTATTTTTAACCGAAAACGTCAATACCCCGATCTGGAATGGATGCAGGTGGATATGCATTCGCACATTCTGCCTGGTATCGACGATGGTTGTGAAAACACCGAGCAGAGCGTAGCCTTGCTTCGGCGGTTGGAACAGCTTGGGTTAAGAAAATTCTATTTCACACCGCATATCCTACACGATATGTATCCGAATACAGCGGAAACGATAGGGACCGCTTTCCATCGCTTGCGCCAAGAAGGGGTTGAGCAGCTTGCGGCAGGTTATGCTGCGGAGTATATGGTGGATAGCGCCTTTGATCAACAGCTTACGCAGGACCCGCGGCACATACTCTGTTTGCCCGGCGGGCACGTATTAATCGAGATGTCTTATCTAGAAGAAAGCAAGCTGATTGAAAAAGTCGCGTTCGATCTGCAAATGGAGGGGTACATTCCCATCCTGGCACATCCCGAACGGTATATTTTCTGTCATCGTGATCCCAAGAAAATCGAACGCTTTCAGGATATCGGTTGCCTGTTGCAGCTCAACCTGCTGTCGGTATTGGGTTATTACGGGCGTAATGAACGTCGGGTAGCGAAATATTTGCTGGAAAAGGGGATGATTAATCTTGTCGGTACCGATGTACATCATGAACGGCACGTACGCGCGCTAGAAGTGGGACTGCAACAAGAAGATATACGCAGCCACTTTAAACACTGCGAGATATTAAATAAAGAACTTTTTAGTGGGGTAACCACTTAAAAATGAATACAACAACAAACTACAACACAACTACAATCTACAATCAACAAGTTTAAATAATGAAGAAATTAATGAAAAGACCAACCTTTTCGCGGTGGGGATTCTTCCCGCTCGTGCTATTGCTGCTGATTAGCAGCTGCTCGGTCAAGAAGATTGTTTATTTCAACGATCTCCCGGCCGATACCGCCCGTATCCTTAAGCAAGCTGCAGCTTTCACCGAACCGGTGATCCAGTCCGATGACATCTTAAATATCACTATCCAGACCTTGGATCCGACGACCGCTGCTGTAGCTAATCAATCGATGGCGGTACAAGCCGTGGGCGCAAGTTCAGCCAGCAATGTCGGTAATCAAGTGATTTCCGGTTTTTTGGTCGATAAGAATGGTTATGTCAATATGACTCTGCTTGGTAAAGTGCAAGTTTCCGGATTGACGACCTATCAAGCCCGGGAGCGTATTACGACGCTAGCTAGTCAATATTACAAAGACCCGACCGTACAAGTGCGCTTTGCGAACTTCAAAGTAACGGTATTGGGCGAAGTGACACGTCCGGCGACGTATACGGTTCCCAACGAGAAAGTGACTGTACTGGATGCCTTGGGTCTCGCCGGTGACCTCACCATCTTCGGCAAGCGGGAAAATGTATTGTTGGTTCGCGATCAAGGCAAAGAGAAGGAATTAGTACGCTTGAATCTGAATGACAGCGAAGTGTTCCAATCGCCTTATTTCTACCTACGGCAGAATGATGTCATCTATGTAGAGCCAGGCAAGGGAAAAGCAGCCGCGAACAATGCGGCGCGGACGCAAACCTATGCCATTATTGGCTCAATTTTATCGGTTTTGATTATTGCAGTTTCGCGTCTATAATAGATCATCTACCTTGATGTCTTAAGTAATTTTTTTGAAAAATGAGTAATAAAAACATAGATTGGGAAGAGGAGTTTGATTTTGAGGAGAAAAAGTCAGATAACAAAGAACTACTCCGTTTTATTGGCCGCATACTAAACAATTGGTATTGGTTTGCGCTGTGTGGACTAATCGGACTTGGGGTTGCATATGCTTACCTCCGGTATACGAGCCCCACGTATAAAATCCATGCGAAACTCTTGGTTTCTGACGAGAAAAAAGGCGGTGGTATGCTTTCCTCCTCCGCTCTAGGCGATCTTTCTAGTCTGATGGGTACCAAGAATTCGGTAGATAATGAAGTCGAGGTACTGAGGACAGCCGATTTGATGCGCGAGATGGTATTAGCAGAGCAAGCCTATATCAGCTATTTTAATAAAGGGCGCGTGCACAATGTCCCGGTTTTGTCGGCACCTTTTCAAGTAACGCTGCTTAGCGATCCCGATTCCATTTCTACAGCTTATGCGTTTGAAATTCGGGCAACGAAAGACGATCGGTTTGAACTTTCTAATCCAGATACACTTTTTCAGGCGCAGTTGGATGAGCCGTTTGCGCTGACGGGTGTAGGGTTGTTAAAAATTATAGCGTATCAAGAACATCCCCAAGAGGACAGTTATGGTTTCCGCATTTCACCCCTACGATCCGTCGCGGCTGCCTATAGGGAAAAGCTTTCTGTCGAAGTTACCAACAAGAACGTCTCGACCATCGATCTGACTTTTGAACATCATTTACCAAAGCGCGGCGAGCAATTGTTAGAAACGCTCATTGATAAATACGTCGAGCTCAATCTGCATGACAAGAATGTTATTGCCGATTCTACTTTGGCCTTTATCAATGCGAGATTGCGTACGATTACAGACGAACTGGCAGGCGTCGAAGACCGCATATCGGGCTATAAAAGACGAAATCAATTGGCTGATATTTCCGAACAAGGTAAGGTACTTATTGAAAGTTCGGCGGATTTTACCAAGCGGTTGGCAGAAATCGAAACACAACTGGCCGCGTTAGATGCTGTTGCAACATATTTAAAAGACACGCAACATCCACGGGTGGTTCCATCCTCGGTTATTCCCCAGGATATTGGTTTTAATGCGCTTATACAACGTTACAACGAATTGGTGCTGCAAAGGGAGCGTTTGCTGTTAGCGAATACCCAGGATAATCCACTCGTACAGAATATCGCTGCACAGATTGCCGGTGTACGACAGGATATGATCGCCAACGTGGCTTCTGCCAGAAGGCAACTGGAGTTGGCTCGTGAGAGCCAACAGCAATTGTCTAACAGTGTTACTTCGCAGATTACCCAAGTGCCCACAATTGAGCGAGGCTATATCGACTTGGCGCGGTTGCAGCAAATTAAGCAGGCCCAATATATCTTTTTACAGGAGAAGTGGGAGGAAACAGCTATTGGTCGTACAGCAAACGTTTCTAATTCGAAAGTCATTGATACGCCAAAGGCCGCAAAGGAGCCTTTTTCTCCTAAGAGAAAAATGATATATGCTTTAGGGTTGGCTTTGGGGCTGGTCTTCCCATTGGCTCTCATGTATGTCAAAGATTTGTTGAATGTACGTGTTCGGTCTATAGAGGATATAGAAGGTCGAAATAATCTGCCTATATTGGGTATGATTGCTCATTCCGATGAGAAGGAACAGGTGGTTGTCTCCAAAACTTCCCGATCACCTATTGCGGAGCAATTCCGGGCCATGCGAACCAATTTGGAGTTTGCCTTAAACGGTGGGAAACGTATACTCTTCACCTCTTCGATGTCCGGTGAAGGAAAGTCTTATGTGGCGCTGAATTTAGCTGTATCCTTAGCTCTTTTGGATAAAAAAGTTCTTTTAATGGAACTTGATTTACGGAAACCCTCTGTGACAGCGAAGCTCGGTCTACCGGCTGGGAAAGGCTTTTCTCATTATATTGTACGTTCAGATATGCAGTTAGAGGAAATTTTGATGCCTTCCGGGGTGCACGAAAATGTAGATTTAGTGCAGGCGGGTGCAATTCCGCCCAATCCGGCTGAATTGCTAGTTCATCCGCGCGCAAATGAACTCATGGAGATTTTAGCACAACGTTATGACTATATCTTGATGGATGCTCCACCAGTGGGTATGGTGACGGATGCGCAGCTGCTATCCCGTTATGCCGATTGTTGTCTTTACCTTGTTCGTCAAGGCTATACCTATAAAGAGCAGATACGAATACCAAACGATCTCGTAGCTACGGCAAAAATTAAGCCCATCCAATTGATCGTGAACGATATTCAGTCTAAGAAAGGTGGTTATTATAGTAATTATGGCTATGGGTATGGTTACGGCTATGGTTACGGCTATGGTTATGGAGAATATGGAACGGCAAAGAAAAGGAAGTGGTGGCAATTGACTTTTTCTCGAAATAAATCATAATTTGAAAATTGATGGGAGATCGTACTGCTGCGTCAGAAAGAGTAGCTATAAATACTGTTATTTTATACTTAAAAATGCTTCTAACGATCTGTGTGTCGTTATACTCTACACGGATAGTTTTGAGTTCTTTAGGAGTCTCGGATTACGGTATTTTTAATTTGATCGCAGGGGTTATAACCATGTTGTCGTTTCTGAATGCTGCAATGGCATCAGCGACTCAGCGATTTTTGTCTTTTTATCATGGGAAAGAAAATTTTTCTGTTCGTAAAAAGGTTTTTATCAACAGTTGGATTTTACACCTTGTACTTGGAGTACTCGTGGTCTTTTTCCTTCTTATATTGTCTCAGTTTCTATTTGACGGGGTTTTAAATATACCTTCGGAGCGCGTACCAATCGCCAAGACAGTTTATCTTTATATGGCAGTCTCTGTATTTTTTACAATAGTTTCCGTACCATTTACTGCGTTATTAAATGCGCATGAGAATATGTTGTGGATTGCTATAGTTAATATTCTCGAAGCGATAATGAAATTGATAATTGCCATTTCTCTTAGCTATTTTATCGCAAGCCAAAGATTAGCTTACTATGGACTCTTTATGGCAGGTGTTACTTTTGTCTCATTTCTGTTATACGCTCTGTACACTCTTAAAAAGTATGATGAGTGTACGATATTAAACTACAAATATGATAAATTGTTAATGAAAAACCTGGGCGGTTTCGCAGGATGGAATCTCTTTGGATCTGCTTGCGTTGTCGGTAGAAATCAGGGTATTGCAGTTGTTTTAAATGTTTTTTTTGGAACGATAGTGAGTGCTGCTTATGGTATTGCAAATCAAGTTGCTGGACAACTTGTTTTTTTTTCAGCGACCCTTCTTAAGGCTATCAATCCCCAAATTATGAAAAGTGAGGGTGTGAGTGACCGAAAACGAATGCTAAAACTGTCAATGATGGCTAGTAAATTAGGTTTTTTCTTAGTGTCATTCATTGCCATTCCAGCTATTTTTGAAATGCCTTCCATTCTTAGGTTATGGTTAAAAGATGTGCCGGAATACACCGTTGTTTTCTGTTCTCTATATCTAATTACAACGCTGATCAATCAAACTACTATAGGTTTACAATCTGCTATTCAAGCCACTGGAAAAATCCGGGCTTATCAACTGGTTATTGGCGGAGTTGTGCTCATGAATGTCCCGGTTTCGTATATTTTATTGAAGCAGGGATTACCCCCTCATTCGGTTTTGGTTTGTGCTGTATTTATTGAGTCACTTGCTTGTGCCTTTAGAATTTATTTTTTGAAAGTTCAAGCGAATTTGTCCATAAGATTGTATGTAGATCGCGTTTTTTCGAAAGAGATCATTCCGACAATAGTTATTTTATCAGTTTGTTTGATAATCACAACTTTATTCGATTTTGACCTTAGGTTATTAATTACATTTCCTGTATCAATTATCGCTTTTTTTATCAGTGTTTATTATACAGGGTTTTGTGATGACGAAAAGCAACTGGTTACTAATATGTTATATAAGATACTGAAAAAATGAATAATAAAATGGTAGGAATCATGACTTTTCACGCTTCGCATAATAATGGATCTATGTTGCAAGCGTATGCCTTTCAAAAAGTATTGAAAGATAAATTCAATTTGCCTAATGAAATTATAGATTTTTCAAATCATAATCAGCAAAGGATGTACTCCATACTGTATTTCCCTCGTACGATCAAACAAATGGCCAGAATAGGTCTGAACTTATTGTATTATCAAAAGCTGAAGAAAAGATACAACGATTTTGAAGAGTTTTCTAATAATTATTTAGTTCTTTCATCAAACCGAATTAAAACTAGTGAGGGTTTATTAGCGTGTGATAATCGGTACGACGTGGTTGTATGCGGTAGTGATCAGATTTGGAATACAAAGGCTCAGGATGCCGATAAAGCTTATTTTCTCCCATTCGTAAAATCTAGTAAAAAAGTAGCATATGCTGTAAGCTTCGGTGCAACAAATATTAATACGATTAGTGATGTAGACGAGTATGCTAGATTCATTAACAATTTCTCAGCACTTTCTGTTCGTGAATACAACGCTAAAAAATGGCTAGAAGAATTGACGTCTATCCCGGTCCAAATTACGGCAGATCCCACACTTCTGTTGAATACAGAGGACTATATACCGTTATGTTCAGAAACCGGAATTAAGGAAAAGTACATATTTTGGTACACGATAACTTACACAAAAACGGCAATAGAATATATATTGGAGGTGTCCAAAAAATTGCACTTACCTATTTATATAATTGATGCAAAGGAGTGGTCAAGAAGGAATTTAGCGAAATATGGAATTAAATTAGCTCCAAAGGGCGGTCCAAGCTCTTATCTTTCTTGTATAAAGGATGCTGAGTTGGTGCTCACATCATCATTTCACGGTACTATATTCTCGGTTATGTTCAGAAAAAACTTTTGGTATTTGAAGAAGATAAACTTTGATAGCAAAGACGATAGAGCTTCTTTCCTTTTGACACAATTGGGGTTGATGGATAGGTTTGTTAATTTGGTAGACGTTGTGAATCTAAATTTATCAGATGAACCCAATTACGCAGAGGTCAGTAGCAAAATTGATGAGTTGAGAGAACGCTCAATGAGATTCATTAGAGAATTTATTGCATAAAATAAGTTGGCTATGACAAAATCAGTAGCGATAAGAAAATTATTAGCTAGACGACCAAATAAAAGTGATATGCTAGGCATATTTTTATTGCTATTTCCGTTTATCGCTTTACTTACACCATTGACGCAAGTTACGACTGATTATCAATCTCCTTTTTATCAATTGCTTTTTTATTATAAAATGGTCAGTCTCGTAGTTATCCTTTTCTTGTATGGTAATCAGGGGTCTTTGAGTTCATTTGATAAAAGTGTCTTAGTATTTTTAGGTGTATGGGCAATAGCGGTTTTCATAAATTCAAATGATATTTCGTCGATTGTAAACGAAATGGGTGCAATAATATTTTATTGTTGCATGTTTGGCTATTATGTCAGGAAAAGTCCTGCTGGTTTTCTGTTTGTCTACTTCATTTGCCTTGGATTCATGTTGTTTCTTAATCTGTTTTATCTAATAGTATATCCGGATGGACTGTTCCAAACTGATTCAATTTGGAATTCCTCAAGGATTAATTTTTTGGGATTAGATAACCAAATAAGTCCCTTGTTGTTTATTTGGTTTATCCTGTTCTATCTAACCAAAAGAATAGGTTATTATAGAAAAGTGATCAATGTTTTTGGACTCTTAGTGATCTGCGGTAACATTATCTTATTAAACGTAGGGACACTATATACCGCTGCTCTAATATTTATCCTGAGCATGTTTCTTTATCGAAGAGTCCCAAAGTTGTTTCAAATGAAAACAGCTTTACTCATCATTTTTATTGTGTTTCTAAGTATTGTCTTATTCAGATTACAATACTTATTCGAATTTTTCATTGTGGATATTCTAAATAAAGATATCACTTTTACGGGAAGGCTAGTCATTTGGGATGAGGCGATTATGCTATTTTCCAATCAACCTTTTTTTGGCTACGGTCTATCTTCAATAGGATGGCTAGTTCAAGGGAACAGACATGCACACAATACTATATTACAAATATTATTACAGTGCGGCTTAATTGGTTTCTTAGCTTTTTTTACAGTTGTATGGAGAGCGTTAAGAACATTTTTCATTAAGAAGTATCGACTTAAACCATATTATGTTTTTTTCACGATAATGTTCATAGCATATAATTTTGCCTGTTTAACAGAAGTGTATTTGCTGACTTACTATATAATTATCTTACTTTTTTTGTTTTATGCGAGGTTCTTTGATTTGGCTGTGGAAACGCGATATAAGACATTAATTAAAAAAATGAATAAATGAAAAGCACACCGCTGATAAGTATTGTTGTTCCAATTTATAATTCAGAGGAATTTCTTGATAGATGTTTAGCAAGCCTTGTTAGTCAGTCATTTAATACGATTGAGATTATATTAGTTAATGATGGATCTTCTGACTCTTCTGGTAATATTTGTGATACGTGGTCAAAGAAAGATTCTAGGATAAAGGTTATTCATAAAGAAAATGAAGGGGTAACGATTGCTCGAAAAGTCGGTTTGGAGAATTGTACTGGCGAATGGGTTTCCTTCGTCGACTCGGACGACGAGCTGTTTGAGCGATCGATAGAGCTGTTGTTTAATCATGTTGATGAGGATACTGATATGGTGTGTGGTAGTTTGAAATATACAGGTCCGTTTAAGTTTAAAAGAGAGTATACTTATGCAAAGTTGAATGGTGTCCAATATTCAAAAAAATTACTCAGAAAATATGTTACGTGGGGGCCATTTGGTCGATTGACTAGAATATCACTATTTGACCTAAACTCGTTTAATATTTCCTCAAAAATCACGCATGGAGAAGATTTTATAATGAACCTCCGTTTAGGATATAATGCGAAACAAATTACATTAATTCCTGATCATGTTTACCATTATATGTGGAGACCGAGTTCAGCTATTTCAAAAAATCCAATGCTTAGTAAATCGTACAGAAAACGATATAAAAATGAAATCAACTCATCTATACCGACGAAGTACAGAAGAGAATTGGCTTTTGAGATCACTAATTTTTGGATATCAAGATATTGGGAAATTTCAAAAGGTTTAATTAAGAAAGTTTTATCGACAGAGTAAATATATGATGAAAATTGCTATAATAATGTTGATTCACCGAAAAGATGAACAAACCGTTCGGTTAATCCGGTATTTATCTAGAGACTTTCATGTTTTTGTTCATATTGATAAGAAAAGTAGCGTGTGTCCAGAAGACATCATTGATCAAAATGTTTACGCGTATAAAGAACTAAAAGTATACTGGGGTGGCTATTCGCAGATTTTAGCCGTACAGTTTCTGTTAGAAAAAGCATTTGAGAAGCGGTATGATAGATATTTGCTCATATCCGGGCAAGATCTTCCTATTAAATCTAATGAACAGATTATTCGTTTTTTTTATGATAATGACAAAGAGTATATTTCTATCGAGGAAAAAGTAACGAAGGGCACTAGACAGAAAGGTGGTTTAGATCGGGTGACAAAGTATTGGCCAAATTGGTTTCATAGAGGTGGTAATTTATGGGATAAGTATTTGTTTAGTCTCCAATATTTCTTATTTGCAGTTTATTCAAAAGTATCACCTCGATCTACGAAGTATGATTTTTATAAAGGCCCCAATTGGCTAAACATAACACATGGATGTGTTGAGAAAATAATGAAATTTTTGGATGATCATCCGGAATATATTAGTCGATTCAAATGGACTAATTGTGCTGATGAATTTTTTTATCAAACGATTGTCATGCAACTAGAAAACCTACAAATAGAAAATGATAGTCTACGGTATATTGATTGGAATGATGTTGAGTATCCAAAGGTTTTGAGAGAAGAAGATTATCAAAAATTAATCGAAAGTCATTGCCTTTTCGCCCGTAAATTCGATGCTAATATTGATATGGAAATTATCAATAGAGTATACAGATTTATAACTACTTCATGATATGATCAGCGCAAGGAAGAAAATATCACGCTGGTTAATATGTATGCTGTGCGTTTTGGGTGTAGCCACGATCTATATTCGCTTAAATCCTCACTATAAAACCGATATATTTCGATCTTTCGCTAAAGGCAATTGGTATCTTTTTTCTGAACAAGATACACTATACGCTATGGGATATTATGGTGTAAGAAAGTATCTCGCTTCGGATCCTAAGAATTTAATTCTCTTGGCAGAAAATGATGAGTTCACCTCCGCTAGAGTCATCGCCAGAGGAGGCTGTGTTCACGGGAGGTATCTATATATGACTACAAGAAGTTTTACTAATAATTCTTCTGAGATTGGAAGCTTAGTCGTTTTGCAGAAGGACAACCTTGAATCTGTACGGAAAATTAATTCGGATATGAAGTTGGTAGAGGTTCAACAGTATTTGGACAGATATTTACTTGTTTCGGGGATTGGGGGATTTATAATTTTCGATGCAATAAATCCTAGCAACCCCAAGGAAATATTTTCTTACAAACACCATAAACATAGAGAGTATCAAGGATTCGATTTCTTTGAAAATGACAATAAACTATATGTCGCATTTGCTCATTTCGCCGAAGGAATCGGGATATGGGAACTAGATCACAGCGGTAAAGCAACTGCCGTAACTGAGATCTCCCTGAATGAGTCCTTTTTAGTTAACCAGATGCCCTTTTATCAAACGATGGACGTGATTGTCGATTATCCGTATCTCTATGCAACTTACGCCACACAGACTGAAAAGGTTAGTGTAAAATCGGATAGAAGGGGGTTGTTAGTAGCTGATTTGTCTGATCTTGACAATATAGAAAAAAAAATGGTGCTCATTCCAGTTAGTGACTGGTACCATAAGACGACAGGAGATAGGCAACCTAGTTACCTGAAAAAATTCGAAAATAATGTTTATCTAAATTTTGGCGAAAAGGGGGTGGCGATATTTGACGTTACTAACCCAGATAATCCTTATTACAGCGGCACTAACGATTTGTCTAATGATAGCGCATTGATTCAACCAATATATGTTACTGATGACGGCAAGTTGTTTACAGGAAGCTACTATTGGAAGACAATATATGGTATGACATTAGGAAAATGAAACTATAAAAGATATATCAATGGAAAAGAAAATAGGATGTGTAATAGCCTATAACGAGGGACACAACAATTACGGGACAGCGCTGGTTGGATATTCGTTAGTTAAGAAAATAAGTAATCTAGGGTACGATTGCGAGATAATTAATTACAAGAAAAAATTATCTATTAAACAGAAAATAGAGTTTGTGATTAATGCGATTCGGGTAGGTGAAGCTAAAGAGATCTACAATAGATTTACTGCCAAAAAGATTGAACAAAAGTACCCGCATTATGCTAAAGGCATTGCCGAGCGGACAAAAGCCGTCAACGAATATAAGTCAAAAAAATTGATTCCGCTTTTTCGCGAACATATCGGATACCAAAATTTGAACGAAGGTTCCAAAAAATATAAAGCTGTTGTAGTCGGTAGTGACCAAGTTTGGACCCCAATGAGTTTGCCAAATAAATTTTATAATCTGCTCTTTGTCGATGATAATATACCAAAAATAGCTTATGCTGCTAGTTTCGGTGTTTCAGAGATACCCGCCTTTCAACGCAAAGCGACGGGAAAATACCTAGATCGTTTTTCGTCTCTTGGAGTCCGTGAGCAACAAGGAAAGATCATTGTTGATACATTATCCAACAAGGTTGCTAAAGTAGTCGCTGATCCGACACTGTTGTTGTCGCGCGAAGAATGGGAAACAGAGATAGCCGATGCTCGGCCTAACGAGAAAGATCCCTATATTTTTTGCTACTTCTTAGGTGATAACCAAGAATCTCGACGCGCCGTCAATTCGTTAAAACAAAAAACAGGCTACAAAATAATAACAATTCGCCATATGGACGAATATGTGGCAGAAGATGAGTCTTTCGGGGATGAAGCGCCATATTTCGTGGATCCTAACGACTTCGTGAAGTATATCAGTAACGCAACGTATGTTTGTACAGATTCATTTCATTGTACTATATTTTCCATTATTTTCCACCGTCAGTTTATGACTTTTTACCGATTTGCAAATGCGAGTAAAACATCCCGTAACTCACGGATTGATAGTCTTTTCGACGTTTTAAAGATTGAAAGGGAGCGTATATTTAATGGCGATATATGTAGCGTGATAGATAATAAGATTGACTATGACACAGTCGATATCAAATTGAATGAAATAAGGAATGATTCCCTAAACTTCTTGTCTAATGCATTGCGGGTTTGAAGTACTTTAACGAATTGGACATGACGGATCAGTTTATTATACCTAAGAAAATTGCAAATAAGATACTAATGATAGGCGTGTCGAAATCCACCTATGGCGGAATGACCGCTGTATTGGTTTCGTACGCAAAATATTTTGAGAAAAACCGTTTCATACCTACGTGGAGATTGGGCAATAAATTCGTAAAGGCATTTTATGCCTTCCAAGCGGTGATGCGTTGTTTTCTCTTGTTATTAGTCGATCAACGCATCAAGATACTGCATATTCACGGCGCTGCAAATGCTTCCTTCTATCGAAAGAGAATTTTCATAAAAATGGGAAAGTTTTTTAGAAAAAAAGTCATTATGCACCAACATGCTGCTGACTTTAAGGAATTCTTTGAAAACAGCCACGATAAACCGAATATTGTCCGTACACTTAATTTGTGTGATACGTTGATTGTCTTATCTCAATCGTGGGAAAAATATTTTGCGAGCATTGGCGTGAGTGAAGCTAACATCCGTGTGCTAAATAACATGGTCACGCCTCCCACAGGATCACCCGAGCAGCGATCCGATGATAAATTACATTTACTGTTTCTTGGAGAAATAAGTAACCGGAAGGGAATTTATGATTTACTAACGATGCTGAAAGATAATAAAGAGCTCTTCCAGAACAAACTTCTTTTACGTATTGGTGGAAATGCAGTCGATGGCGATATCCACACGTTTATCAATGAAAATGGATTGTCTCGATTCGTCAAATATGAGGGTTGGGTTTCAGGAGAAAAGAAAGCGGATTGCTTCGCATGGGCAGATGTCTATATTCTTCCCTCTTACAACGAAGGGTTGCCTGTTGCTATCCTGGAAGCCATGAGTTATGCGCGACCTGTTATTTCCACAAATGTTGGTGGCATTCCTGAAATTGTATATTCTTATGAAAACGGGATTTTGATAGAAGCAGGTAATTTGAAACAGATAAAAGAAGCCGTCCAATTTTTTATTGATCATCCCGCTTTACTACCTGAATACGGGAAAAAATGTTTTGAAACGGTACGTCCATTTTTTCCTGAGAGCGTATGCAAACAATTAACGTCTATTTACGAGGATTTGCTAGAAGATAAAACATGAAAGACGAAAAAATAGCTTACAAAATATCCTTGTTTAATATTCATTTAAACAACATCAAACAGGACGATTTATTACGCCAACTTACTGATGGGATCTTTATTACCCCGAATGTGGATCATATTATCAAACTCCAAAAAGACAGGTTATTTTATGATATCTATCAAAACGTAGATTGGATCGTATGTGATAGCAAGATCGTACAATTAGGATTAACGTTTCTTGGAAAGCCAGTAAAGGAAGTGATCCCAGGTTCTTCTTTTTTTTCGGCTTATTATCAACATCATAAAGATAATGACCAAATACGAATATTTCTGCTAGGTGCTGCAGAAGGGATAGCGCGAAAAGCACAAGAAGAAATTAACAAAAAAGTCGGACGCAATATGGTGGTTGCTTCACATTCTCCCAGTTTTGGCTTTGAAAATGATGAACAAGAATGCGAAGAAATTTTGAGTTTAATCAATACCTCTGACGCAACCGTCTTAGTCGTAGGAGTTGGTGCTCCTAAGCAAGAAAAATGGATTTATAAGTATAAAGACAGGCTTTCAAATATCAAGTTGTTTATGGCACTGGGCGCCACAATTGACTTTGAAGCCGGGACATTAAAACGTGCTCCGGTCTGGATGCAAAAAATGTCATTAGAGTGGGCTTATCGGTTGTTTAAAGAGCCTAAACGTCTTTGGAAACGCTATATGATCGATGATTTACCCTTCCTCGGTCTCATATTAAAAGAAAAGTTGAAGATTTATAGAAACCCTTTCGAAGAAAAAAAATGAGCAGCATTATACACGTACTTTTATCAGGAGGCGTAGGAAGCCGGTTGTGGCCCTTATCGCGTAAGAGCAATCCAAAACAATACCTAAATCTTTTTAAAGAAGGCTCACTCTTTGGCATGACGGTACAACGGAACAAGGTACTCTGCGATCACGTAATGGTCGTTGGTAACCGCGATAATTACCAGCTAAGTAGAGAGGTACTAGATAGCCAAGGTATAGTTTATACGGATATCATAGAATCTATACCTCGCAACACAGCTGCGGCGATTGCGTTCGCAGCATTTGCAGCAAACCCGGACGACATTTTGGTGGTTACTCCCTCCGATCACGTCATCGTTGGAGAACAAGCCTACCAAGAAGCGATAGAAACCGGTATAAAAAAAGCAAAAGACGGCTATATTGTAACCTTCGGTGTCCAACCCACAAGACCAGAGACCGGATATGGTTATATCGAATATGAAGATGAGCGTGTGCTGTCCTTCCGTGAAAAACCAAATCAAGATACAGCCGAGGATTTTATCGAACGCGGTAACTTTCTTTGGAACTCCGGCATGTTCTGTTTTCGTGCCGATACGCTATTACATGAACTACAAGCGTTCGAACCGAAAGTATACGCCGCAGCACTTGCTGCATGGGAACAGCAAAAGGGCGGTAAGCTGGACGAAGCACTGTCTAAAAAGATTCCATCCATCAGTATTGATTATGCCGTCATGGAGCGCTCGAAGAAAATTCGTGTTGTAGCGACACAATTCGAGTGGTCTGATCTCGGATCATTTGAAGCATTATATGATTACCTATTGTCTACCGGTTACGCCGTGGATGAGCAAGGCAATATGGTCATTGGATTAGACCTCTATACGGCCTTTGTCGGCTTAAAAAATACGATTGTCGTATATACAGATGACGCACTGCTATTTGTACAAAAGGAGAAATCACAGGATGTGAAGAAGATTTATAATACATTGGATAAGCATCAGTCGAAACTAATTGACTAAAAATCGGCGATGCATTCCGCATTAACCTGACCGCTATGAAAAGATTAAACATTCTTTTTTTGAGCCTTACATTTTACTGTGGTATTTTGCTTTTAAGTACAAAGGTAAAAGCGCAGACAGACACGACCCGACAATATGTAGATGTCAGCCTACTTGCCGGTTATACCAGCAATGACATAGTGCCGTTTTGGATGCGTTCGAATCAGTTTGGTTCTATTCCACTAGACGGTGCTTCCGGAGGTTTGCTGGTGCGAGCCGCGAAAAACTATGCGATACAAGGTGAGTGGACAGATCGGCAAGATAAATCGACGTCATCTTGGGACTGGGGCTATGGATTGGAAGTACGAACCAATATAGGGCATAAAGCAGAAATTCAGCTGATCGATGCGCATGTAAAAGCTCGTTATGCTATGTTCGAAGCCAAGTTAGGGCGGACCAAGGATGTAATGGGCCTAAACGGAGATACGTTGTTAAGCTCGGGAAATTTCGCGGTGTCGGGGAATGCATTGGGTATACCGATGCTCGATATACGTATACCGGAATATTACCGCTTACCATGGTGGGATGGCCTGTTCTCGTTTAAAGGAAATTTTGCCAATGGTTTGATGGGGGAAATACCCATCGCGGCGAATCAGTTTTTGGTGCCTACCGATAAATATGCGCATCCTACACTCCTTCACCAAAAATCCTTATATGGGCGTATCGGCAAACCCCATTGGCGGCTGAACCTGTATGGAGGAATTAATCATCAGGCGCAGTGGGGCAGTGAAAAGAAAGTATATGGAGACAGTTATACGCTGAATAATGTCGAAACATTATGGTATGTATTTTGGGGAAAAGCTTATGGTGGCGGCAACATACCCATCCCTCGATCAAAACTAGGGAATCAGTTAGGCTCTATTGATTTAGGTCTTTCCTATGATTGGGATCAAATACAGCTCTTGGCTTACCGGCAGAATGTTTATGAGGTCGGTGCTATATCCAAGTTAGCGAATATAGCGGATGGGCTTAATGGCATTACCTTAAAGAATAAGCAATATAATACGACTGATAAAAACTGGGATTGGCAGAAGTTGCTATTCGAATTTTTCTATTCAAAAGATCAGGCCGGGTATCCTTGGTCAAAGCCTACTGCATCTGGTGACGAGGACTATTATAACAATTATTACTATACAGAAGGCTGGTCGTATAAAGCGCAAGGTATGGGGACACCTCTTATCGTACCGGAACACACGGTTAAAGAGGGGCAAGCCAATGACCCTGCGGACTATTTTATTAGCAATCGAGTTGTTGCCGGACATATAGGTGCCTGCGGACGTTTGCGTCATTGGAATTTGCAGACAAAATTAACGTATGCGCGACACTACGGAACTTTTGCTACGAGCATATATGGTAAATCAACAGGAGAAATCCGGTATGAACCATACAAAGACACCTTTACGCCAGTCTCGCAGTTTTCTGGATTTGTCCAGGCCGAGCGAGAATTACGAAATAACTTTTTTCTGGGTGTACGCCTCGCTGTAGATCAAGGACAACTACTCGATAACAGTGTCGGCGGACAAGTCTCATTGCGGAAGTTCTTTGGAAAAAAGTAAAAATATTATCGCATATCTTTCAAAACGATGCGCAACCTGGAGGGTTTAACAACGCAAATGAGCTTGCGAAATCACTGGAATATTCACAGACAACAAAACAACAACAACTATGAAAAACAAACCAACAAAAAAAAGAGAAGACTACAACCCCGGGCCACGTGTCGGGATTACCTTTTCAACATTCGATTTGTTGCACGCAGGGCATATCATGATGCTTGCAGAAGCGAAGCGCCAATGCGATTACCTGATCTGCGGTTTGCAGATGGACCCAACATTAGATCGGCCGGAGAAAAACGCGCCCACCCAAACAGTCGTAGAGCGTTATATCCAACTGCGCGGTTGTCACTATGTCGACGAAATTGTGCCTTATTCGACCGAGCAAGACCTGGAAGATATCTTACGCTCCTTTAAACTCGATGTGCGTATTGTGGGCGATGAGTATGCCAACAAAGATTTTACCGGCCGTAAATATTGTGAAGAAAAAGGGATTGAATTATATTTCAACAGTCGGGATCACCGGTTTTCCAGTTCAGGGCTACGCAAGATCGTGTACGATAAGGAGAACGAAAAAAACGGAAAGAAGTTGGGGTGAAATACAAACACATCATCATATCCCTCTACCTCCTGCTTTGGGGCATAACAGTAGCATACGCCAAACTGCCCTATCGGCATGTGCAGGTTCTTAAGGGGGTAGACGATCACCATGTCATGTTTACCGTGGCGGAGAAGGATCCTTTTGGGTTGATATGGCTGGTATCCGGCGGGGAGCTATACCGTTACGATGGGGTGCATGTCGTTCCCTTCGCCAAATTGTATGCAGAAAAGCTGCCATTCGATGAAGTACAGACCTTGGCGATTGACCCTTGGGGCCGTATTTGGCTAAATACCAGAAACGGGATGTTGATCTTTGATTTAACAACTTGGCGTTTTTGTTTCAATGAACATTTTGCAGAAGGGCTAACGGAAAAAAAAGCCATCGCGTTCTGCCAAACCGAAACTGATTTTTTTGTGGCGACCGAGAATGGTCGGGTCTGGCAGATTGATCAATATGGAAAGACATTGTTGTTTTCCTTTATGGCGGACAAGCGCAGGGGTAGGCTAACCGTAGGCAACCTGTTTACCGCAGATAATGATGGTGTTTGGTTAGCTGCAGGCGGTAATCTGTACGGTTATAACCGCCACCAAAAGAAGCGTCAAGTGGCTCTTATTCCTGCGGAGATCGACGACTGTATAGAAGATTTGCTGCCACTGAAGGGCGGTGTGCTGATCCGAAATTACAGAGATGGATATTATATCTATGATGGGACCTTCCGACTGACTTCCATCCGGAGTGAACAGGAAAATGATTTTACAAACTGGAACCATTGGGGCTTTGCTGAAGGAAATCGGGTAATGCTATTTAACAACCATGGTCAATATATGGAACTCGCAAGAGACACTACGCTCACCGTCTTGAAAAAGGGTTACCATCGCTTGGCAGAACATGTATTATATAAGCGGCTGAACGCATGGAGACAGTTTGGGGACGAATGGTTGTTAGCGACCGATCAGGGTTTGTATGCTGTCTTCCCTTCGTCTTTTTCTTTTGATTATGTCGAATATGGAACGGCAAGGGGCATGTTTCGACAGCAAAACTGTTATTATTTTGGAGGATATGGCTTTCTCCATCGGATGCCCCAACAGGGGAGTGTTTCAACCTATAAAAAAGCACCCGAGAAAAACTATTATGCGACCTACATACAAGATATGGATACCACCTATATCGCTTTGGAAAGTGGTTTTCTGGCACGCATGGGGCATGGTGAAATGACTTTTTTAAAACCGATTATTTCACCGCAATATGCACATAAATACTCCGATTTGGCTTACTGCCTGTCACCATACAAAGAAACTACCCTGCTGGTCGGTACATCGAATGGAATTTGGCAATATGATACAAAGACGAACCAAGTTGCGCCTTTGTTAGATGCCACCGGTGCCTTTTTCACTGATGGGAAACGAATTCTCTCTATCCGTTATCGTGGCAGACAGCTAACGTACTCTACCGAAGATGGATATTATGCATTTGATGGACTCCGCTATGAAAAGCGTTATCCAGAAGGGAAAGAACAGTTAATGATCTATGATCATCTTATAGATGATGAAAAAGAGTATCTCGCCACGAAGGGGCGGGGCATGGTCGTGCTAACGGACTCGGGGAGTCGTATCATAGATGTGCAACAGGGATTGGGCAGCAACACGGTCTATCAGCTGTTTGCGTTCAAGGGTAGCATATTTGCCGGAACGCACCGCGGGCTATCACTCGTACACGATACCCGTATATTTAATTACCGAACCAATGATGGGTTGCCCTTCGAAGAATTTAACCATCAGGCGATCTTTTACGATACCGCGGTGCGACAATTGTTTATGGGCGGAATAGGCGGTTATATCTTCTTCGATCCGCAGGAGATATTACAGACAGCTCAACAGCAAAATGTGATGCCGGAGCCACGTATCGCGTCGTTGCGCATCGGTTTGAAAGGAAACAGGTATGCGGATTACTATGCGGCAGATGCCTTGCGCGACACCATCATGTTGTCCGAAGACGCACTGACTTTCAATATGGATTTTGCCCGTCCCGACGACTATCGGCATAGCTATCACGTGTCCTATAAAATAGACCCGCTGATGGACGGATTCCAGCCGATGGCTTCGTCGGGCCAGATAACATTGGTGGGATTGCGTCCTGGAGCATATAAGGTACATGTGCGTACCTGGTCCACGAATGGCGGCTTTGAAAAAACCTGGACATGGTTGCTGATCAAAAAGCCGGCATTTTTTGAAACGCAGGGTTTCTATGCGTTGGTACTGCTGAGTATAGCCGGACTCGTGATCTTTATTATCCTGCAGCGTTCCAAAAGAATAAAAGATGAGAAGGCTTTGCGTAAGCAGATTTCCCGGGATCTTCACGACGAAGTGGGAGGTCTTTTAACCGGCATATCCATGCAGGCGGATCTGCTGTCGATGGATGTGGTACAAGATAAACAGGCGAGCGCCGCGTCGATCGGAAACTACAGTCGGGAGGCCGTACAAACAATGGATGACATCATTTGGGCGATCGACGTGCGCAATAATTATCGAGGCAGTCTACAGGAGCGCATGGAGTACCTGGCATCGCAGATGTTGGACCCGAAGGGTATCCAGGTACTTTTTGACAGCGATGCCAAAACGGATCGAGAAATCCCACAAATTGTGCGGCAGAACACCTATCTCTTATTTAAAGAAATTTTGCATAATATCGTTAAGCATGCACAGCCCCAATGGGTCTCGGTTACCATACGTGTCGATCGGAAAGAACTGCTGATGGAGGTCCGTAATAATGGTGCAAACCAGCCTTTGTCAGAAAGTACACGTAGAAAAGGCCAGGGAACGCGCAATATGGAGACCAGAGCGCGACAAATGAATGCCACGATACTTGTTACACAAGATAACGACCTATATACGGTGCAGTTAAAGGTAAATTTACGCAATCCACTATGGAGAATATGACAGATTTTATAGCGGAATACGGTGCCCGGCGGGAGGAGTGGCAAACCTGGGGTATGTTTTTTGCCTTGCTGGGACTGTTTCTATCCGCCATGGCCATTATTGGGTTTTTCTATTTTACCGTCCGTTTCAAGGACCGGCGCGTTCTTTTGATCACCCTGCTTGCTATGGCGTCTTTCTGGCATGCATTTACCTACGCACTCATTTTCACGGGCTTTATTCGGGCGGTTCCGGAATGGTATAACAAGGGCATTGGCCTGTATTACCTCATCGCGCCTTGTGCATATTTTTTTACGTTGTTCTCGCTCTTCCCACGACTCAAATGGCCGCGATATGCGTGGTTGCACCTGTTGCCGTTTGTCTTTGGTATAATGGACGCCATCCCTTATGCGATGGCTTCTATAGAAGAGAAAACGGCACTGCTCGAACAGATCGTACACAATATGAAAATGGGTGTACAGCATGAATATGGTTATATTGATCAGCAATGGCATTATATCGCTAAGTTTTCCATGGCCTTTATCTACGTTATAGCACAGTGGCGGTTGGTTTACCTGCACGATATGGAATTCTCGTCCGTTTCGTTTGCTGTCCGGCGAAATGTCGTGTATTTTAGTCTGGTGTATTCGGGACAGCTCTTGCTGCAAGGAGGGATGGTCGTGAGTCTATTGTCCAATTCGATGCAGAGCAGCTTCCTGATGCAGAATATGGATCAATTGACGACAATTAGCTTCCTTTACCTGATACTCAGCTGTTGGCTGCTTCAGCATATGTTCCGGCTGGGTATGCGCGTTGATGAAACAAGCGCTATGGTGTACGAAAAAATGAATGCATAATGAAAAAAATCAAATATCGTTTAGCTATCGTGGAAGACCGCGAGCCGGTTTTAAACACGTTGAAACTTTTTTTTGCATCGAGTGCGTCTTTTGACTTAAGCATTTCCGCCCGTTCGTTTGAAGAGTTCACCGACACGTGGAAGAACGAGGCACTGGATGTCGTGTTGAGCGATATCGGCCTGCCCGGTAAATCGGGTATCGAAACGACCTGGTATATCAAAAGACGTATGCCGGAAGTTCAAGTGGTGATGTTTACCGTCTTCGAAAACAGGGACGCTGTTTTTCAGGCCCTTCGCGCCGGTGCCTCGGGCTATCTTCTGAAAAGTACACCATTGCCGCAGATGGAGGAGCGTTTGCTGGAAGTACTCGCCGGAGGATCCGTGATGAGCCCGCAGGTAGCTCGGTTAGTTTTCGATCACTTTAACCCAGTGGTTGGAAAAAGCCAGTATGAAAAGACAGCGCAGCTGACGCCGCGCGAAATCGAGATAATGACCATGTTACAGCGAGGAGCTTCGTATAAAGAGGTTGCAGCGCAATTGTTTGTCAGTGTAGATACGGTAAAATACCATATCCGGAATATTTATCAGAAACTGCAGGTGACGAGCCGTGCTGAACTGATTTTGAAATATAAGTAACCCCCGCTTAATCCGTGGAGCGGTTTTGAGAGTAGCTAGCCGTCACACCAAGCGAAGGATCGCTGGTTAGCTGCACGACCGTGGCACCGGACCGGTCCGTAAAATAGGAGATGTTGTTGCTCGTACCAATCAATTCATACCGTTCGGCATAAAAAATGGTACTCTCTTCTATTTTGGAAAAGTTCCATAGCAGATCAACCTTCGCCAACAGGTTATCCTCTAAAATATAACGTGCCCCCCAAGTGTAGGTGGATGGTTGGGTATAAAACAAGGTTTGCGGTGTCTCGTCGGCAAGCTGCCTCATCTCAAAATTCTTGATATCCGGTTTCCTTTTCCCAAATTGCAGAAAAGGCTCAGCCACACCCGTAATCGTGGGCTCTACGACGATGTGTGCAGTAAAGGTCTTTCCTTGGCTTTTTCCGGTAATGGTGGTTTCACCGATGTGGCATGCTTTGAAGGTCCCATCGCTTCCTATTTTGCCCACAAACTCATCGCTCGACGTCCATTCCACGATAACAGCGTTCTTGATGGCAAAGAGAAATTCCTCCTGATAACGCAGGGTGACCTCTGTTTGGTTGATGGATAGCGGTGGATCGCTCTTTCCGCATCCGATACAGATAGTGAGGGCAATGAACATGATCCATAATTGATTCTTCATAGTAGTACTTTAATTTTAGCACAAAAAAAGATAATCGCCCCGTTTTATTTCCCACCCATGTGGGTAGTTTGCGCAAAACCGCCCATTTGGGTGGGAAAGCGGTAGGGTGGTTTGCCTATGTTTGCAGCATCTACTTATGAAGAACATTTTTATGCTATCTATCTTTAGCCGCAAACGAAAATACAACGACCTCAGTTGGTTGCAGGTCGACGTACACAACCACTTATTACCGCGCGTGGACGATGGTAGCGCGTCGGTATCGCAGAGTTTGGACTTGCTGGCTGCACTAACCGATCAAGGGATAAAGCAGTTTATAGCCACGCCTCATGTTTGGGATGGCATTTATCCCAATAATAAGGAAAGTATACAGCGAGCTTGGGAGGAGTTGCATCAACATGCCGATCTTCCAAGAAACAGACTCCGCTATGCCGCCGAGTATATGGTGAGCGAACAGCTGCTAAAAGACCTTGACAATCCGCTTGTACCGCTACTCTGTCTAGCAGGGGGCTATGTTTTGATCGAGATGCCACTTATGAATGAAAGTCCGCTTATCAAGGATGTTATCCAAAAATTAACCGGGCGCGGTATAACACCCATATTAGCCCACCCCGAACGTTATATATACTATCAACATTCACCCAGTATGCTGAAGGTGTTTAAGGACATGGGATGTTTGATCCAGGTCAACTTGCTTTCGTGTTACGGCTATTATGGCCCAAGGGAAAAAAATGTAGTGAAATATCTGGCGCGTAAAAATATGGTAGACCTCGTCGGAACAAATGTACATGATGTGCGGCATATGAAGGCCATTGAGCATTATGTCAGGAAAGAGGATGTATCCGGTGTCTTTCGGGAGAAGCTTCGGAATGCGGAATTTCTTCTCGATTTGGGTATGGAAGTGCGTCCAGGCGAAATATTGAAAGGTAAATATGGAAGTCATGTATAGAGACTCCCAAAAACGTATATTAACCTATATGAAAACGTCGCTTGTTTTGATGGATGTCATATGCTCAAATATGGCATTTATCGCGGCGTTCTTATTTTCTAGATTGTATTGGGCTACTAGTATGCAAGAAGCGGTGTTGTCAGATGTTTATTCGGTATGGGTGCTGTTCAATCTCGTTGCGCTTGTTGCAGCATTGCATTTACGCTTATATGCCAATAGTACCATCGAGCGGCTAGAAAACGTATTGCGCGCCACATGGAAATCCGTTATAACGTTCTTACCTGTATTTATCGGATGTACGCTGATAGAACATCGATTTTACGGAGTAGGATACTTTTTGGGTGCTTTGGTAGGCCTGGTCATCGCCTACGTGGTATTATCCCGTTTCCTTTTTGCTTATGTATATACGGCTTTGTCACGTAGACACGCTACGGCATTCCATAAAAAATAAGAGAACGGGCCATGTCAGCCCGTTCTTTACATCTAATATAGTCAGAAGATTATTAATCCAGACGGCTGATCGCTGTGATCGTTCCGCCTTCCACCTTCAGCCCTTGGGTAGCCGTCGCCGTTTCCGCATGGATATTGTATACGTAGCTGATGCCGCTTTTTAGCGTGACACCGATGGCCGCAGTTCTTCCGTCTAGTGGGCTATAATTATTGGTGGTCACATTTGCAATGTCTCCAACTTCCGGAAAGCCCGTTACAAATTCTACCGACTTCGATTCGAAATCGATGATACCGATGTGTGCACCCACACTATAAACGCCCTTTTCTGCTTTCGTTGTGAAATGGCCAACCGCTTTGCCATTCCCGATATAAGTCCAGTTGGTGATATTGTGACCGCCCGTTGCCGCTTCCAGATCAAAGTAGTAATCATCGAACGCCGTTGTGCCCGCTTTGATACGCGTAATAGCCGACGGTTTGCTGGAGTTGAAAACATTATCCTTGCCGTTGTTGATCGCCGTAGCCGGAGAGAAAGCGTAGACATCGCCATTTTCCACTTTCGCCAGCCCATCTACGAAATAACGCCCGATATAGCTGGTACGATCATCCTTGATGACTTTTTCCAATTGCATTTCAGGATAAGAGTATACCGCTATCCAAGCATTATCGGGATAATCGGTACCCCACCCCGCCTCCTCTGTGGCTTTAATGCTGAAAAAAGGCGCAAATACCTTATTTCCCACCTGTTTTATCCACGAGAAATGGGCGATCTCGCTATTTCCGGTGAGTTCCTCGTGCGTGTTGATCTTCCCGCTTCGCACGATGTTGAGCGCATCGGTATCTACGCTGTACCATTGTGATTCCGGAGTCGTCAAGTTACGCGCAACTTTCACCAGCAGGATATCGTTGTCGACAGGAGCGAAAGCGTGGACCGTTTCTGTTTGGAAATTGGTTACCTTGTTAAGTAGTCCGTCTTGCAAATTGTAGGCAGTCACGGCGCCCGGGTTCCCCTGCCCATAAAGCATGCTATAAAATCTATTGTTGTGTGTTAAATAGTACCGATAGGTTCCATCTTGCTCGGTTCCGTTGCCTTCCGTACTTATCGTTCCGCTTTCCAGCGAAGGAGCATTGATTAGGTAATCGGCTACCCCGGTCTGCGCAACCGGCGTAACGGCGAGTACGAAATTACCTCTGGTCCGTCTGTCGATGTCTTCATCTTTGTCACATGAGCTGAAGCCAAGTGCTAACACACCGAGCGCTAACGCTACATTTTTTATTGCTTTCATTGTATTTAAATTATGATATAAACGAATGGTTATTGATTGCTTAAGAAATACCGGAATTTGATGTAGAAACCACGACTTGGTTTCTGTAGACTAAAATTGTCGTATAGCAAGGCATCTGTCAAGTTTTTGCACTCCAGCGCGATATTGTATCGTCCGTTTTGCATGGTATACGTGATATTCGCATCGTGTGCCAACTGCTGCGGTACAAACTTTTTATCGCCGCCCCGGCTCGGCCAATAGAGATAGAATTGTTGGACATACAGCAGGTTGTAACCTACACTGAGCCGATTTCCCTTTCCACCAAAATCTTTGAGAAAAAACGAAGCATCGGCATTTCCGAAAGCATAAGGGAGGTTGGGCATACGGTCTTGATAAACCGGGCTGATGCTGGTGTAGCCAGGCTCATACTTTTGTTGGTTCCGGACATTTTGATACGTGAAGTTGGCCCCCGCAATAAGAAGATCACGAAATGAATAACGCACCTCAACATCACCGCCGATGTTGGAGACGCCATCCAGGTTGGCCGGCACGTACTTCGACTGGTTGTTATTCAGAATCCGATAAATATAATCGGTAGAATAGCGGTAGATCGCGCTTCCCGAAAACGAAAAATGGTGCGCATCGTGGAGCGAGACGAAATAAGATAATCCGAGATTAGCATTATGGCTCGACTCGGGTCTTAAACGGTAATTACCCTCTAGATTCTCCACATCCCCATATAACTCATCACTTTCGGGCAGACGTATACTTTTTTCATACGATCCTTTTAATTGCAATTTGGGGTTCAAAAAGTAACTAGCCGCCGTTCCATAACCGAAGTAATTGTGACTTTTCCGAGCTTCCTGATAAAACTCCTGTTTGGTTGCAGGATCTGTTCCCAAGGTATCCGTGATGGCCGTTTGATGATAGAACTTACCAAAAACAGAAATATTCCATCTATCCGCAATATCATATATATACCCCACCCCCAAGATGTTCTTGTTCGTTTTCTTGGGTACATTATAGCGTGCTTGATTGGGATTCAATTCGTTTTCCCCTTTGCGGTCGAACGTGTTGAATACGTTGTTTAGGGTTACCTGTTGATTGTCGTTTATACGATAATTCACAGTCGCCGTAGCCAGACCGTTGTTGTTGCGGTAACGATAAAGCCCCCCATCGCGTTCACCGCCCCCACGGCCGGTCTCGGTAGGTTCACCTATCCAGTAATAGCGCAGCGCAACGGTATCAATACTCTTTTCTTCGCCAAAGTTATAATTGGCGTTGAGGGTGACATCCAACCCTTCCAACAGCAGGTCTTTTTTCTGATAGGCCAGTGATGGCATCAGCAGGTTACCCCTGCGGTGCCAAGCCCCAAACACCGAAGCCATACGTGCGCCTGTCTGCATCTCCTTATAATTCTGGCCCACGGTCATACCCAATAGAAGCCTGTCGGCATACGGTTTGTTGACCACGCCTACTTTTGCAACGAGTGTTTCGTTATGGTACTGGTCATGGAAACGTCTCAAACGCTGATTACGAAAGTACTGACCAGAAGCATCCGAAGCTTCGTCCAAGGTTACCCAATAATTGTTATCCGAATAATTCTGGAAGGCACTTAACTGTAACGTAAAGCCGTTCTTGTTCGTCATCCCTGCGTTAATAGCCGTCCGATGGGTGTTGAACGAGCCATAGGAATAGGATACATCTACATAATTACCCCTACTGCGGGATGAAACAATATTCACTGCACCGCCCAGCGCATCCGAGCCCAGCCAGATCGGCACCACGCCTTTATAAACCTCTACCCGGTCGGCAAAGTTGATGGGAATATTATTGATCTGAAAGGAGGTACCCATGTTATCGATCGGTACACCATCGAGAAAAAAGCGGACGTGGTTACCCGAAAAACCGTTTAAAGAGAAATTGATATTGGAACCTACGCCACCAGTCTCCCGAACACGCACACCGGACACTCGGTCCAGCGCATGGGAAAGATCGAGCGTCGTATTGTGTAGGGATTTTGCGTCCAGCGCCGTCACATTATACGCTTGCCGGTTTATTTCTTGTACCTGCGTACGGCCATGCACCACCACACTGTCAATCAGATGCTGGTCCTGTGGTTTGTCGGAATCGCTCGTGTCGCGCCGCACCGCCTGTGCTTTCAGAGAACCCACAGAAATCACCATAGCCCATAGCACGGCTGTATAAATTTTATTATATTGCATTACTTTAGTTTGACGATTAAAGTTCGGTAGACTCGTCTACCGTATGGAGGTCTGGCGGCAACCAGACCTCTTTTTGTTTTATATTTTTCCTATAGATTATTTAGATTAAATATAAACAACGAGACAAAGGTAAAACTTGAACTGATAATTCCAAAACGAAATTGCTTTTTTAACGATTGCCAATTTTCTGTTTGGTGCCATCCCGCCGAATCTTCACAAACGCAATTAGCGCCACAGCTGCAATGACAATCCACAATAGATCAAAAAACAAAATATCGGTTTCGCCGGCAACAAAGGTTTTCCAAATCCAGTTGCCGCCATACAGCCCATTCACGATCGGAATACAAAGACCCAATATAGCCCCCAATAGGAGGGTCTCCTTATTAGTTGCACGAAGATTGCGACGGATGATGTAAAAAACCGACAAGGCCAGCCAGCTATAGAAATACACGGAATAGATAAAATCTTGATTCACTTCAGGAGAAACCTTGACTGCGATAAAAGTCAGTGCCGTTACGGGAAGCATGGTCAGGCAGATCGCCAGGAATACATTGCTTGCCCAAAAGTTGAATATACGTTTGCGCTTCGGTACATTCTTTTTATCCCGGGCCACCAACCAAATTAGAATGCCGGAGATGATGACGATACAACCCATGATACCCAATATAAAGAAGGTAATCTTTACCGGGTAGCCGCCGAAGTCTCCAAAATGCAGATGGTAAATAATACTGGACACTTTATCTTTATAAGAAGATGCCGTATGCGGATCCTTCTCATAGATCAACGCCTTATCGTGAATGCGGTAGATGGCTTTTCCCTCACCGGAAAAATTAAGCTTTGGGTTGGGCTTGGCATGGACGATAAGGTGCATGCTTTCATCCCCATAGTTTTTGATAAAGATACGGCTAAACTCGGCACCCTCCCACTTTTGCTCCAGTTCGGTGAGATACGATTGCATGCTGAAATCCTGATCAATAGGCTTGTACAGGTAATCGTATGTTGTACCGTCCGAGAAACCTAAATCCTGATAGAGTTCTTCCTGTTTGCCGTCGTATAGATAGTTGCTCAGCGGCTTCACGAGTACCCAATTGACGATCAGGATAATGCCGGTCAAGGCAAAAATAAACTGGAAGGGGAAGCCGATGACGCCTAACGCCGTATGCATATCGGTCCATACCGTTTTCCATTTGCTCCAGGGACGGAATATAAAGAAATTGGATACTATTTTATCCCAATGCAGCAGTAACCCGGTGATTAATGCGAAGAGAAACAAAAAAGAAACTAATCCAGCAAGAGTGTAACCAAACGGCATACCGATACGGATGGGAACCTGATTCAACTGGGCTAGAAAATGTAATCGGTATAAAAATTCACCCATGTCATAGCTTTCTGTGTAGGTACTCGCTTTTGCCTGATGGAAATCATAATAAAAGAAAGCATTATCTCCACCACCTCTGCGGCCGCGTCTTTTTCCTTCCGGGCCAGCCTGCTGTGGCTTACTAACGGTGGTATCCTTTGATACGCCCATGTTCACGGAAGCCCCGAGCGAATGGGGTTGTAGGTAGAAGGTAATGTCCCTCCCTTGTAAATTATGCGTTTGCCGGAGCGAATCCAATAAGAAATCAAAGTCTTTCCCAACTTCCTTATTCGCTTCGTACGAAACGCCATGTTGCCAAGCGCGTATCTCATGCTTGAAAAAAGAGAAGGAGCCGGCAAAAAAGATTACATACAGAAGGGCACAGATAATGATTCCGCTGATCGTATGCGTATTAAAATAGATATTGTAGTTACGTATGTTCATGTTTAGGCGTGTAGAAAATAGAATAGGAGATAAAAGACGGCTGCTAATGCCGGATAAAGTACCCATATCTGCCAACCATTCTTAACGAGAAAAGCGTACAGTAGCAGCACAGCCCATAGGACATACCCGGACAAATACGCGGTAATGACAATATCCTTGTCAGCGAATATACAAGTCAGCATCAGGTGGAAACTGACCATGACCACATAGCCACCCGCGAAGCCACCAGTGATTTTTAAGAAACGTTGGAAAGGACTACTTAAATATTTTTTATTTGCAGGCATGAGGAACTAAAAAATAAAGATTTCGACAAGAATAGATACCACAAACAGGGCTAGAAGATGCGTCCAGCGGATATACCGTAAAGGATTAATCAGTATAATAACACAAAGCGCTGTCATTATATATCCCCCAAAAGCAAAAGTTCCTGAGCCAAAACCTTGATCGATAATAATAATGACCCAGGCCGATACAAAAAGCCCTGCTGCGATGACCCTAGCGTTTCCGGCCGGCTGTGCGAGCCGAAGCAACGTCGGTGGAACGTGGCCCAGCCTCGCTTTTTTAGAGGTAATGTAAAGCAGGTAACAACCAAAAAAGAGCACTAAAAACAATAAACTATACATTTACTATTTAGATTTGATTTAAATAAATGCAAATATAATTGTTTTTAATAAATTAGCAATAGTCACTTATTTTTTAATGAGGCAACATATTCAGAAGGTGCCATCCCAAACTGTTTCGCAAAACTCCTGGCAAATTGCGCCGACGAGCTAAAGCCTGTTACCGATGCAATTTTCATAATTTTAAAATGACCGTCGGCGAGTAGCGAAGCCGCGTGTTTTAATCGGGTAATGTTGATCAGTTCGTGCGGAGACAGGTTTGAAATAGCTTTTGTTTTCCGGTAAAGCGTAGATCTGCTCATATGCATGATATCAGCTAAAAAATCGACATCCAATGTCGTGTTGGACATGTTCTTCACAATGGTGTCATTGATTTTTTCTAAGAAAGCTTCATCCGCTTTCGTGTAGGCCATACTTTTTATATGCGCCAGCGGAGACTGTGCATAATGATTTTTAATTTTATCCCTTACCGTCAGCAGATTAACGATCTGCGTCAGCAGGTGGTTGGGCGAATACGGTTTTTCAATATAGGCGTCAGCACCAACCTCCAACCCTTCAATTCTCGCCTGCAAACTATTTTTTGCCGTTAAAAGCACCACCGGAATATGCGCATGATCGACGTTCATCTTGACCGACTTACATAATTCAAACCCGTCCATCCCCGCCATCATCACATCGCTGACGATCAACTGCACACTGACTTCTTCCAGCAGATCCAAAGCAGCCTGTCCATTGTCGGCCGTATAGACAACAAAGTCCCTCTTGAGGATATGACTGGTGAAGTTTCGTACTTCCGCATCGTCTTCAACAATTAAAATTACGGGGAGTTCGTGCTCGGTTAGATCCAGATCGATTTCCGGAACTTCCAACTCCTCCGCTGATGAAATGTGACGATCAAGCGTATAACGATGCTCCTGGTACTTGGGCAATGAAAGCTCAAAACAGGTCTGACCAGCGGCATTCGTTTCCCAGGTCAACGACCCTTTATGCAATTCGGTCAACGATTTTGCCAGAGAGAGGCCTATTCCGGATCCAGATTTTGATTTAGCACTTTCTAAGCGGAAAAAAGGTTCAAATATTTTCTCGCGGTATTTATACGGTATGGGCTCACCGTCGTTCGTCACGACAATCTTAAAACGCTCAACGTCTATCGAAGTTCGGATACTAACCTTAGATGAAGCGTATTTCAAGGCATTATCCACCAGGTTGCTCACTATTTTGGTCAGCGCTTCCGCATCTGCGTACACCAACAGAGGAGTTTCTCCCAACTCGACATTCATTACGATTGCCTTTTCATCAACCGCTGGCTGAAAACGGATGCATATCTCGTTAATGAGTGCATGAACATCCAACCGGACGAAGCTGAGATTAAAGTCCTTCTGCTCGGTTTTTCTAAAATCCATCAATTGACGGGAAAGCTCCAAAAGCCTGTCCGTGTTCCTTTTCATGATCATCAAGTTTCCGCGGAGTGGCGAATCATCCGCACATGTATGTAGCACATCTTCCAGCGGTCCGTTAATCAACGTCAACGGTGTCCTAATTTCATGTGTTACCTGTGTGAAGAAATTAATCTTTGTGCGATATAGCTCCTTTTCTTTTTGAATTTCCCAGCGCTCCATTTTTTCCTGATGCTTGCGCAGCACCCTTCTATGGTAGTTCCGGGTAATAATCAAACCTATACCCGTAACCAGGATGCCGTACACAAATAGCGCAGGGGTACTTGCCCAAAACGGCGGCGATATAGTGATCTCCAATTGCGTAACCGGTGCATCCAGCACATCATCACTATTAGATGCCTTTACCTTGAAAATATACTTGCCGGGCGAAAGATCCGTAAAATAAACCCTTCTATTGGTTTTGAGGTGGGTCCAATGGTCATCGATGCCCTCCATCATGTAGGCGTACTGAATCATATCTGGGGCGGTAAACCCCAATGCCGCAAAATCAATACTAAAGTTTGCCTGGTTGTGGTTTAGCTGGATGGAGCCCCTCTCATCTACACCAACCTCCTCGTTGTTTATCTGAAACCCGGTGATATAAACCTTAGATATGGCGCGGTTTTCACGGAAAGTCTCCGGTAAGAAACTGATCATCCCTTTCAAACTCCCAAAATACATTTTCCCGTCGTGATCCTTAAAAGCGGAACCATAGTTAAACTGATTGCTAAGTAAGCCATTGGACTTGCTATACGTGCGAACCTTACCGGATTCTGGATGAAACGCCACCAAACCCTGCGCGGTACTGATCCATAAATTTTTTTGACTGTCTTCCAATATCTTGTAAAAGCTATTCGTAGGAAAATTATCTTTCATCGTATAACGCTTAAAAACGTTTGATCCCCGGCGCTTTACACATAAGCCATTTTCCGTCGTCACCCATAAGTCACGGTTACTATCGATAAACAGGCCGTTGATTTCGTTACTACTTAAGCTGTTGCTGTCGCGCGCATCAAACAAGTAACTGCCAGATCGGTTTGTTTTGCTGTTAAAGAAATACAAACCATCCCTAAGCGTTCCGGCCCAGATGGTGCCATCCTCGTCCTCTATCAACGCCGAATAATGTTTATTGCCGGGTACCTGGTTTACCAAGATAAAATCATCCGTATCATCCTTATATTTGTACAAACCTACAGCCGTGCCAACAAGCAATCCGTTGCCATCTGTCGCTAACAGGCTTTCTATAAAATTACTTTTCAATTCATTAGCCGCCGGTCCGGCCCTGTACTTTTTTACCACCCTGGACGTTCCGATATCCAACACATCCAGCCCGTGTTCAAACGTGCCGATCCAAAGCTTGTTTTTATACAGGGCAAGTCCATGAATGTTGGAATGCGAGATGCCGTTCTTCTCGACCGTAAGATTTTCAAACACATTCGTTTGTGGATTAAATTTATTCAGCCCAGCGTCCTCTGTACCGATCCAGAAATTTCCGTTGTTGTCTTTCACGATCTCGCGTACAGCGTCCCCTTGGATACTATTCTCGCCAACTTTTGGGTAAAAAGTATCAAAGGCGGTGTACGGCTGTGGGTAATAACTCAGCCCTCCAAAATAGGTGCCACACCAGATACCCCCTTCTTTATCCTGTGTTAAGGTATAAACCGCGTTATCCGAGAGTGAATAGTTATCGTTGGTTCTGTTTGTCAGACGAGTATGGTGTTGATTTTTAATATTATATACGAATACACCCGACTCCGTCGCAATCCAATACTCCGCTATACCCGTCTTTAAAAAGTCCCGTGCAAATAAAAGCGATCTATCCGGGTTTTTGATCGGTATATCGGTTGATCGGTACGTCTTTAAATTGAACAATTTAATTCCTTGGCTTGCTGTTGCTACCCACAATTGGCCATCGCCCGTATCCTCAATCTTTTCGATCCATTTTGTTAGTATCCCGCCCGAACCATTAAAAACGTCGAAACTCTCGAATTTTCCCGTCTTGTCATTATATCGCTGCAGGTACCCGCGCGCAGTCGACACCCAGACGGCATTATCTTTGGTGATTACCACCGACGTTATTTCACCATGATCGCCATAGTCAAATGTCACCAACTGCTGTCGTTTGGGGTTATAGCGCTGCAAAACGTTGCCTCCAACAAACCAGATTTCGCCGTTTTGGTCGCGTTGCAGGCTGGAAATATCGCTGTCTTTTGTTTCAGGTAAACAAACGAATGTGTCTTTGGAAGGATCGTAACTGTAGAGCCCCTTAAGCGTCCCTACCCACAGAAAGCCGTTCTCGTCTTCTAATAGTGAATGGATAAAATTATGCCCCAAGCTGCCCGCTTGTTCAGGATCATGACGATACACCTTAAATTGATAACCATCAAATCTATTCAGGCCGTTTTTTGTACCAAACCACATAAAACCATGTCTGTCCTGCAAACTGCAGATGACCGTATTGTGCGACAATCCGTTCTCGACCTGGTAATGTCGAAAGTTATACGACTGGGCGAATAACGATAAATTAACGATCAAGAAGACGCAAAGCATACATACGGTTTTAAACATTCGTTGGTAGTAGATCATCATCGATGGAATTTGAAGCAAAATATACAAAAGCTTAAAAATATGCTACAGGGGCGCCAAAAATAAGTATAATTGATACGTATTGCATACATTTTGAATCAATATGCGTCTCGATAATGGCGTACTTAGCAGCTACCAATTTTAAATTTATTGTATATGAGCAAGATGATAACGCAGCGATGTGAAACAAACATCCGCAGAAAAAAGTTGACCAACAAAACCAAAGGCCGAATGCTGACGCTGGCTTTCGTCTTTATTTTATGTACCTGTGTTTTTGCTGTCCACGCGCAGATAACAGGATCTGTCAGGGATAAAGACGGACCGCTAAAAGGTGTGGCTGTCACGCTAAAAGGAAGCAACATTGCTACACAAAGCGACGCCGCCGGCCATTTTCGTATGGCTACAGATCAAGTGAACGGATCTGTTTTGGTTTTTTCGCATATCGGATACGTTACCCAAGAGGTCCTCATATCCGGTTTGCAGCCCGTCGAGGTTATCCTGGAAGCGGCTCATACAGACCTCGATGAAGTTGTCGTGGTCGGTTACGGCACGCAGCGTAAACAAGACCTTACCGGCGCGGTGTCGGTTGTAAAAGCATCAGATGTACAAAAAAGACAAGCCACTACCGTAGCGGAATCCCTTCAGGGGCTGGCCACGGGCATTAGGGTACGGGGCGGAGGACAGCCTGGCTCGGAAGCCCAAATTCAAGTTCGGGGCATGAAAAATTTATCTGGAACGCCGCCCCTTTATGTGGTCGACGGTCTGATCACCACGGCCAACCGGGACTTCAATCCGAGCGACATCGAATCTATCCAAATCTTAAAAGATGCATCCGCCGCAGCCATCTATGGCTCACGAGCAGCCAATGGTGTCATTATTATCACCACCAAACAAGGTAAGAAAGGGCCGGCGCAAATCGATGTCTCGGCAAAGTCCACGCTACAAACTACTCCCCGGTACGACCTCGCAAGAACCGAAGAATTTGCTAGGCTAAACTACATGGCTTACGATAACGCCAATGTTCCCCGGCAAGATCTGGACATGACCGTAGATACAGACTGGCAGGATGCCGCTTTCCGCACCGGAAAAGTGCAAGATTATTCCCTAAGTTTCTCCGGTGGTGGCGATGATGGTCAGTATTTTATCTCCGGCGGCTATTTCGACAACAAAGGCGCGGTCATCAGCACGGGGTTTGACCGTTTTAACTTCCGGGTAAACACCGTCACAAAGAAAGGCATCTTTACCATTGGCGAAAACTTAGCCATCAGTAGCGCCAAAACCGACGAAATGTCGGGTAACCCGTATATTGATGTACTTCGTTTATTGCCGACGATTCCGGTGTACAATCCAGAAAACCCAGGTGGCTACGGTTATGGTGATGAACGCCGGGCGCGTACCTTCGGATCGAATCCAGTCGCTATTGCCGACCTAGAGGATAGAACCAACGCAAACCTTCGTATACGTGGAAACCTCTTTTCGGAACTGCAATTTCTACCCTTCTTAAAATACCGGTTTAATCTGGGATACGAAACCAGCCGGGATCACCACACCTTTTTAAGAAAAGCAGGAAGTTGGACATTAAACCAACCGCTGGATCCCTCCCGTTATCACGAAAATAGAGCAGAGTCCTCGACGATCTTAGTAGAAAACACCCTTTCTTTCGAAAAAGATATTAATCAACATCGGCTGAACATCCTCGCAGGGCAATCTTATCAACGGGATCGCTACGCACAAATGTGGGGCACCAAACGTAATATGTTGGAAAATCCGGCCGGCGGTTATTATACCGTGCTCGATCAAGGAAACGAGCCGCAAACCGGCGGTTTTGCGCGCAGAACGGACTTGATTTCTTATTTCGGTCGTTTTGAATACAATTACGCCGATAAATACCTGGTTAATGGTATTATCCGAACCGACGGCGTGTCCCGTTTCGGGAAAGACTACAAGTTCGGCACGTTTCCTTCGTTATCAGGTGCCTGGCGTATTAGTCAGGAAGATTTTTTTCAGGCTTCCTGGATTGATGATCTGAAGCTGCGGGCGAATTACGGTACCCTGGGTAGCAGCAATATCGGTCCCTATGACTATATCCCCATTATCAATACCTTTCCCACCATTGCGATGGGTCCGGGACAGGTCACCTTGCCGGGCGCGACACAGATTCAGCTAGCGAACCAAGATCTTCGTTGGGAGACCTTAACGCAACAGAACTATGGCTTTGATGCGATGTTTCTGAAAAACCGACTTAACGTGAGCGCGGAGTACTTTATTTCTAAAACCAAAGACGTGCTGATTCAATACCCATTGCTGATTTCCACCGGAAATGATGGCGGTAACCCGTACACCAACGGCGCAACCCTTGGAAACCGGGGTGTGGAATTGTCCGTCACCTACCAGGAGAATACGAAGCCGTTCCAATACAGTGTCACGGCGAACATCACCACGCTGCGAAATCGCGTAATCGATTTGGGGTATGGTCAAAACAGAACCTTCTCGGGCAATACGGTTACCGAGAAAGGCCAACCGCTCGGTATGTGGTTTGTGCTCGAAACAGACGGTATATTCCAGAGCATGGAGGAGATCAACAATTACCAAAATGCAGACGGCCGCGTCATTCAACCGAACGCACAGCCCGGCGATATCCGCTTCAAAGACCACAACGGCGATGGCACGATTACCAATGCCGATAAAGTTATCGTGGGCGATGCTTGGGCAGATTATGAAGTCGGTTTAAATATGAATGCTTCCTATAAGCAATTCTCTTTCAGTATGGATTGGTTTGGATCGGTAGGGGCAATGGTATTTAACGGTCCCAAAAGTGTAACCGATATGTTCTCCGACAACACAAACTACCGCGCCGGCATACAACCTTGGACGCCCGAAAATCCGAATACCGATGTGCCTCGTGCTTATTACGCGAGTACCATGAACTCCCGGGGTGATACCGACCGCTGGTTGGAAGATGGCAGCTTTGTCCGCTTAAAATATATCGGCATTTCCTATCGTCTTCCAAGCAGCCTGCTCGACAAAATATACTTTAGCGAAGCACAGGTGACCTTGTCGGGGCAAAACTTGCTCACGTTCACCAAATACAGCGGTCTTGATCCCGAATTCAACAACAACAGTGTTTTCCAAAAAGGGCACGACTTCGGGGTGTTCCCGAACTTGAAAACGGTGTCATTAGGTGTACAATTTAGATTTTAAACGATGAAAAAGATATTATTTATTCTCCTTATAACAGTGTCCAGTTTGATTTCGTGCGATAAGAGCTTGCTCGATCAGGACAATCCCAACACCCTTACCGAAGAGCAATTTTGGATTACCGAATCCGATGCCCAGCGCGGTGTGAATGCCATTTACCACATGTTTTACCAGCCGGGTACCTGGTCGCGGTGGATCTACTTCCGTTTAGACCTTACCTCCGATGAAGGTTTTAGCAAGAGCCCCTGGATAGAACTGGCCGATTGGACGCGGTTTCAATATGTTAATTACAATTTTTTAGAGGGCAATGTCATTACCTATAAGGACACCTACAAAGCGATATTCCGGTGCAACCAGGTATTGACCCATGTACCCACGATTGAATTCGCAGACGAGAACAAAAAAGCACAACTCCTGGCGGAGGCGAAATTCCTCCGCGGATTTTACTATTACTATGCCGCACTACTATGGGAGAATTTTCCCATCGTGACCTCCTTGCAAAGCCCTACCGATATGCCAGAGGCCAGTACCTTATCGGATGTCTGGGCGCTGGTAGAGTCCGATCTGTCAGAAGCGGCACAGGCATTACCGCTACAATGGTCGGGGAACGACATCGGACGGCCGACCAAAGGTGCCGCGCTGGCATTGCTCGGAAAAACCTATATGCAGCAGCATAAATGGAACGAGGCCAAATCGGCTTTAGATTACTTTATCACCGGCGAGGGAACAACCTATTATGATTTGGTGGCTTATCAAGACAACTTCCGCGCGGAAAATGAGAACAATAAAGAGTCTGTTTTCGAAATTCAGTTCTCCGACGCGCATAAAACCGCCGAGGGCGATATCCCGAGCTCGACGATGAGCACAAACCGTGCGCAGTTTTTTGCACCCCGATCGATCGGCTGGTCCGACGGACAAGCCCGCTATTGGTTAGTCACCGAATTCAAGAAAGAAAAGACCGTGGATGGCGAAATAGATCCACGTTTGCGCTATTCCTTGTTTTACCCGGGCTTAGAAGCAGACTTTGGGGATAAGGTCTATGGCCGAAGCTGGCAATGGGATGCCGATGAAGCATGGTTCCGAAAATATGCGCGGGATTATAAACAGAACCACGACGACTATTTTAACGAGGTCAATAACCGGGTCATCCGATTTGCGGATATATTGCTGCTGTATGCCGAAGTCCTCAATGAACTTGATCAAACAGCTAATGCGTATCCTTATGTAGATCGGGTACGCACGCGCGTCAACCTCGCACCATTGGCGGCGGCTTATCCTTCTATCGGCAACGATAAAGATCGCTTTAGAGAACGGCTGAAAATGGAACGGGCCTTGGAGCTCTGTGGCGAGAGTGTGCGCTGGGCAGACTTAAAACGCTGGGGAGACCTAGAAACGCAAGCCGGTATAGACCGAGTAGCCCAGCGTGATCCAGATTTCAACAATTTTGTGTTAGACAAGCATATACGTCTGCCTTTGCCCGAGGTAGAGGTTGCCAATAATCCAAATCTGACCAGCAACAATCCGCATTATTAATTTTCTAAGATATAGCTATGACTTATTGCACTTTATTCAGACGCATCGTTCAACATGCCTTTATGTTTCTCTCCCTCGTGGCGTGCGCGAAAGAAAACTCCCCCGAGGGGACACTGCCCCCGGAACAGCCGGATCAGGATGAAATTTATATTGAGTGGGATCAACAGACGCGCCGGAAGATTTCTTCCGGAAACAATACGCGGTACGCTGGTTACGGCCGGATTATCCAATTGCCCGACCAATCTTTACTGGGCATCTACGAAGCCGACGGCAATGTCGTGTCGGTAAAAAGTGACGACCTAGGCGAGAGCTGGTCCGAACCGGTGGTGGTCGCAGCGCGGACTGAAGGCACAAATATGTGCGTGCCCGATATGCTCCTGCTAAATGATCAGAAAACCATACTGGCGCTGTATAACGGGCGGCCCTTCGCGATTTCCCCAGAACGGAAATTCGATATAAGGATAAAGAAAAGTACGGATGCCGGGCAAACCTGGACGGACGAGAAGGTATTATACGAAGCCGGCCACGAGTTTGAGAACGGTTGTTGGGAGCCGGCAGCCATCCAATTGCCTAGCGGCGAAATACAGCTCTTTTTCGCTAACGAAGGGCCTTATACCCAGTCCAATGAGCAAAATATCTCCATGATGCGCTCGCAGGATGATGGCGAAACGTGGACGACCGATCCCACTATCGTGAGTTTCCGCCCGGGCAGAAGAGACGGAATGCCTGTCCCCGTATTGTTGAACAACGGGAAGGATATCGTCGTCGCGATAGAAGATAACGCTATTCAAGCCTTCAAACCGTATACGCTGCATAGCAGTATGGAAGAAAACTGGGCAACGACGATTGGTGCCGAAAGTCCGAAGCGGAACTACGCTTTACTAGAGCCTGTTGCGAACGAAATCTATGCCGGCGCGCCTTATATCCGGCAATTGAGCACAGGCGAGACGATCTTGGCTTACCAGGGCACGGAAGGGCGTACCAACGACATGAATTTTGCCGACATGAAAGTCGTGATCGGTGATGATCAGGCCAAAAACTTCACCAGCAAGTCCGCGCCGTTCTCGATTCCGAGCAACAGATCCTGCTTATGGAACAGCATAACGGTATTGAACGATAATACGATCATTGCAGTGACCAGTACCAACGCCTATGGCACTGCCGGTAACACGGAGGTGTGGATGGTCAAAGGAAAACTCATCAACAATACAAATCAATAGTACAATCAATTAAAATCATGCAGAAAAACACGTTTATTTTTATTGCACTCTTTGCCAGCATACTGCTCGGCAGTTGTACAGAAACACAAAAGCAAGAAACCGAGTCGAACCGGGAAATATGGACCAAGGAGCAGGCCAACGCCTGGTACGAGGATCAAGAATGGCTGGTTGGCCCGAATTTTACACCAAGTAACGCCATTAACCAGCTAGAAATGTGGCAGGAAGAAACCTATGATTCCGTAACCATTGATAGAGAACTTGGTTGGGCAGCCGATTTGGGTATGAACACCGTGCGGGTTTATCTGCACGACGCTTTGTACGAGCAAGACTCCCTCGGCTTTCTCCACCGGATCGATCATTTTCTAGGCTTGGCAGACAAGCACAACATCAAAACACTATTGGTGATTTTCGATTCCTGCTGGGATCCATTCTTTGAACTTGGTAAACAAAGAGAACCTACGCCATTTACACACAATTCGGGCTGGGTACAAAGTCCAGGACAGTTAGCCTTGAAGGATTCCACACAATATCCACGGTTGGAGCGTTATGTTAAAGGCGTTATTAAAAGGTTTGCCAATGATCAACGTGTGCTCGGATGGGATATCTGGAATGAACCAGATAACATGACGGGACCATCCTACGAAAAAGTAGAAACACCAGACAAGGTCGCTCTCGTGCTTCCCCTACTTCGGAAATCTTTCGCATGGGCAAGGTCGGTCAACCCCTCCCAGCCAATTACCTCCGGCGTCTGGTCTGGAGACTGGTCTTCAGAAGAAAAAATGAAGCCGATCGAGAGATTGCAGGTAGAAGAATCCGATATCATTACCTTTCATAACTACGATGGCCCCGAAGATTTCGAGGAACGCATCCAATGGTTGCAGCGTTATGAAAAACCGATCATCTGTACAGAATATATGGCGAGGCCAAATGGCAGTACATTTGCCACATTTTTGCCCATCGCGAAAAAGTATAACGTCGGTATGATCAACTGGGGCTTTGTTGATGGGAAGACCCAAACAAAATTCCCTTGGGATTCGTGGACGAAGACCTACACCGACGAACCACCGGTTTGGTTCCATGATATCCTGCGAGGAGACGGAAGCCCCTACGACCCCGCAGAAACAGAAGTTATCAAGTCCTTAACAGGGGCGAAATAAGATCCCTTCCTATTTCAGGGCCGTCTCCTAATCAGGGGGCGGCTTTTTTAGTTTGAACTTATTGTTAATTCTGCTTTTGCTCCCGTTCTTTATCAAAATTTTGTCGTTTATTTGTCTCGTAATCAACTGTCTATAAGAATGGTACTATGAACGCCTTAATCTACCTCATGCTCGCAGGGCTCGCACCACTGCTTATTTTCTTACTCGTCATCAACGAAAGACGAAAATATCAACGCTATAAGCGTTTCATGGATATGGATGTCACGGTGCAATTCCAGGGATCACAGAGTTCTCATGATCAAATGCGCCACGGCAGCGTCATGATCAACCTGCGTAAGAGTGCAGAACATATAAAAGGGATCGTTATTAAAGACGTTTCTTTTAGCCACAGCGTTTTCTACGTGCCGGTGTTTGATCAATTATACTTCAAAGGAAATGGCGATAAAAGCCAACTTCTCTCGGCACGTTTCCGGATAAGTCGTCACAGCCTACACCGATTGGAGGGAAGGCAGGTACACATCATCCTAAAAGGGTCGATAACAGATAAGGAGAATAAAGTCATGCCGTTTAAGGCGCGTATTCCTTATGTTATCGAGTTAACAAAATAATAACTTGGATTTTAGAAATGTATCGAGTACCTTTGTTGCTCAATCTATTCAAATCTATGTTAGGTGCGTTAATCACTTCTAAAACAAGATTAAAATTACTGATCAAATTTTTTGTATCGGCAGGTAATACCGGCTATTTACGTGGTATCGCGGAAGAGTTTGATGAATCCACCAATGCTATCCGCAAAGAGCTTAATCAATTAACAGAAGCGGGCTTCCTGGAGCGGAAGCAGGAGCAGAAAAAAGTACTGTACCAAGCCAACACCCAACACCCCCTATTCAATCCCGTTCAACGTTTAGTGCATTCCTTCTTAGGTATCGATAAAGTAGTTGATCAAGTCATGGAGCGCGCAGGTGATGTGCATGAAGTTATGCTCGTGGGTGCGTACGCCAAAGGGCAGGAGTCGGATCAGGTAGAAGTCGTCGTTTTGGGAGGAGATTTAGATAACGACTATTTAGAGAATGTTGCAGCGAAAACAGAGAAATTGATCAACAAGAAAATTGGGTTGCAGTTCGAAAAACCCACAAGCGGAAGTTACATTGTGGTGTATAAAAAATAGAATTTAGAGGAGTCCCCAAAACAGGAGGTTACTGGAAAATCAAATGAACAAAACAACAACATACCCTATACCGAGAACCGAATCTGAAACGGTGGAATTCAAATCCAGCTTTCAGGATGAAGTGATCGTTTCTTTGGTGGCCTTTGCCAATGCCAAGGGAGGATCGGTGTATGTTGGTGTAGGGGATACGGGAGAGATCAAAGGCGTGTCGTTAGGAAAAGAGACGGTGCAGAACTGGATCAACGAAATCAAGATAAAGACCCGGCCATCGTTAATACCCGATGCGGAAATTATTGAAGAGCAAGATAAAACAATAGTCCTGCTAAAGATCCAGGAGTACCCTATAAAACCCGTATCCATTAAAGGAAAATGTTATAGGCGTGTAGGTAATTCGAACCATTTGATGGGCGTTGAAGAAATTGCCAACGAACATTTAAAGACAATTAACGGCAGTTGGGATTTCTATCCAGATCCCCATCACTCGTTAGAAGATATTTCTTTAGAGAAAGTCAGCCGTTTTATCCACAGGATCGAGCAACGGACAGAAAATAAAGTACCCTATACCCCCGTAGAGTTTCTAACCAAAATGGAAATGCTCCGTGAAGGGAAACTCACGTTTGGAGCCTATCTGCTATTTGTGACGGATTACTGCTTAGTGAGTGATGTACAGGTAGGACGTTTCAAGAGCAACATTACCATCATCGATTCGATCTCGCTGAATACGGACCTATTTTCGGAGGTGGACGAGATTATTGCTTTTATCAAAAAGCACCTGATGGTAGAGTACATCATCACGGGCGAGCCACAGCGTACGGAGCGCTTCGACTACCCCTTGGATGCTATCCGGGAGATTGTGATCAACATGATCGTGCACCGCGACTACCGCGACAGTTCGAGCAGTGTAATCAAGATTTTTGACAACCGAATCGAATTTTATAATCCGGGAAAACTGTTTGGCGGCATTACGATCGAGGATTTACTTACGGGAAATTACAGCTCCAAATCGAGGAACAAGTTGATCGCCAAAGCCTTTAAAGAAGTGGGGCTTATCGAAAGGTATGGTTCGGGTATTCATCGCGTACAGGAGATCTGTAGGGATTACGGCGTGGTTGCACCTGTCTTCGAAGAGTTTTCTGGTGGTTTCCGCGTGGTGCTGTTTAATGAGAAGCAGAATATACAAAAAGATGATACTATAAATGGCGGATTAAGTGGCGGATTAAGTGGCGGATTAAGTGGCGGATTAAATGGTGAGGATAGATTTCTCTTGTCTTTAGTTGAGAAAAATCCGGGTATTCAGCTAAAGGAAATTTTAAGCGTGGTTGAAAACAAATCACAAAGAACCCTCGAAAGGCAGATAGCGCAGTTAGTGGAGCGGAAGCTTATAGAACGTAGAGGGAGCCGGAAAACAGGAGGTTACTGGAAAGTTGGGAGTGAAGCGTAATAAGTAAGACGGACAGATAGTAAATGGCAGAAAAGCAAATGAAACAGATAAGAAAAATAACCTGTATCGGAGCAGGCTACGTAGGTGGTCCGACGATGTCTGTTATTGCGCAGAAGAATCCCGATATCCAGATTACGGTAGTTGATGTCAATCAGGAGCGTATCGCTGCATGGAATGATGAAGACTTATCGAAGCTTCCGATTTATGAAAAAGGTTTGGATGAGGTTGTGGCTGAAGCGCGTGGTCGTAACTTATTTTTTGATACCGATGTCGATAAGGCGATTGACGAAGCGGATATGATTTTCATTTCGGTGAATACACCCACCAAAACGTATGGAAAAGGTAAAGGACAGGCGGCCGATCTGAAATTTATCGAACTCTGTGCCCGTCAGATCGCCACCGTTGCTAAGGATGATAAAATTGTCGTGGAGAAATCAACGCTTCCGGTACGTACGGCAGAAGCATTAAAAAGTATTTTAGATAATACAAGTAACGGCGTGAACTTCCACGTGCTGTCCAATCCCGAGTTTTTGGCCGAAGGAACCGCTATTGCTGATCTACATAACCCAGATCGAGTGTTAATTGGTGGTGAAAATACCGAAGCGATTGAGGCATTGGTCAATATATATGCCAGCTGGGTTCCCCGCGAGCGGATTTTATCAACGAATCTATGGTCGTCCGAGTTATCGAAACTGGTGGCCAATGCATTCCTTGCACAACGTGTTTCCTCTATCAACGCTGTTTCTGAACTTTGTGAGGTTACTGGTGCGAATGTAGATGAAGTCGCAAAAGCCGTGGGCATGGATTCTCGTATCGGGCCGAAATTTCTAAAAGCCTCGGTTGGGTTCGGAGGCTCTTGTTTCCAGAAAGATATTTTGAACCTCGTTTATATTGCGCGGTCCTACAAGCTCGATGCCGTAGCCGATTATTGGGAACAGGTGATTATCATGAACGATCACCAGAAGACACGTTTTGCCGAGCGTATTATCCAAACGATGTACAATACGGTAAACGGTAAACACATAGCGTTCCTAGGATGGTCATTTAAAAAAGATACCAATGATACCCGTGAATCTGCCGCTATCTACGTTGCAGACCATCTGCTGGATGAAGAAGGACAAATTGTTGTTTACGATCCGAAAGTATCCGCAGAGCAAATATATAAAGATTTAGATGCGCTTGGCACGCGTGCGCCAGAGGCCAACCGCCGATTGGTGAAGGTGGTCGATGACCCCTATCGGGCATTGGATCAGGCACACGCTATTGCCGTCCTGACCGAATGGGATGCGTTTAAAACATATGACTGGGCGAAGATTAAAGAAGCGATGAAAAAACCCGCCTTTGTTTTTGACGGTCGGAAGTTGTTGGACCGGTCACAATTAGAAACGTTAGGATTTAAATATTACGCTATAGGAGAATAGCTTGGCACTTTTATTGCTTATAGCGGTGCAAAGTCTACACTATCGAGCAATGAAGCATTAAAAAGATAACAATATGGAAGAAAGAGTAGTGAAAAAAAGAGAAGACTATAATCCGGGGCCACGCGTTGGCATTACCTTTTCCACTTTTGATTTATTGCACGCAGGGCACATTATGATGCTTGCCGAAGCAAAGCGTCAATGCGATTATCTGATCTGTGGACTGCAAATGGATCCTACCTTAGACCGTCCAGAAAAAAACGCACCTACGCAAACCGTAGTAGAACGCTATATCCAGTTGCGCGGCTGCCAATACGTTGATGAAATTGTGCCCTACTCTACCGAACAGGACCTGGAAGATATCCTTCGTTCCTTTAAACTGGATGTTCGTATTGTAGGTGATGAATACCGTGATAAAGACTTTACTGGTCGCAAGTACTGTGAAGAAAAAGGTATCGAACTGTACTTCAATAGCCGCGACCACCGCTTTTCGAGTTCGGGTCTGCGTAAGATTGTTTACGATAAGGAGAGTGAGAAGAACGGGAATGAGAAAAAATAAACACGCATAGAGAGACTTCAAGTTAACAGGGAAGACCGAATTTAGAGAGAATGAAAAAAATTGCCGTTATTGGTCAAGGTTATGTGGGGTTGCCGCTGGCAATTGAATTAGCCCTCCATTTTCCTGTTGTTGGTTTTGATATCGACGAGAAGCGTATAGCCGAGTTGGCGAAAGGAATAGATCAGACCCAAGAGGCAGATTTGGAGAAGCTTCATACAGGTATCCAATTGATAAAGGAAACAAATTTTCAAAAAGGCTATAAAGCTTCCTGCTCGCTTGATGATTTAGAAACAGCACAAATTTACATTGTCACCGTTCCAACTCCAATTGATCGTTACAATGCGCCTAATCTCAGTCCGTTGAGGACAGCGTCCGAAATGCTCGGGAGGGTCATTAAAAATGGCGATATCGTTATTTATGAATCGACAGTTTATCCTGGATGTACAGAAGAGGAATGTATACCAATATTAGAACGCACTTCTGGGTTATGTTTTAACCGTGATTTCTTTGTCGGGTATTCACCGGAACGTATTAATCCGGGAGATAAAGTCAATACATTAACCACAATCAAGAAAGTAACTTCTGGCTCTACTCCGGAAATTGCAGAAGAGATAGATCAGCTATATAAAACTATCGTTACCGTTGGCACTCACAAAGCCCCCAGTATAAAGGTCGCGGAAGCTTCGAAGGCCATTGAAAACGCACAGCGGGATGTAAATATTTCGTTTGTGAACGAGCTGGCCCTTATCTTTGACCGTATCGGCATTGATACCAATGACGTACTCGAAGCTGCAGGCACAAAATTTAACTTTTTAAAATATAAACCCGGCTTAGTAGGTGGGCATTGTATCTCCGTGGATCCCTACTACCTTACGCATAAAGCCACACAGTTAGGCTATCACCCGGACGTGATTTTATCTGGTAGGCGTGTAAACAATTCTATACCAGCTTTTATAGCTTCTAAGGTGATCAAATTGATGGTGGCGAAAGATGTTGTTGTTAGAGGAGCAAAAGCCCTTATTTTGGGTGTCACGTTTAAGGAAAATTGTCCAGACGTTCGGAATACCAAGGTCGCCGATATATATAGGGAGCTCAAAGAATATGGTGTAAACGTGGAAATATATGATCCTTGGGCGAATCCTGAGGAAGTATATGCCGAATATGGAATTGTACTTAAGGCCGGAGGGATACGGAAGGATTCCGCTGAAAAGAAATATGATGCTATTATTCTAGCTACAGCTCATGATGAATTTTTAACATTAGATATTAATCAAATAAGAAAAGAACAAAGTGTTGTTTTCGACACGAAAGGCGTTTTACCACGGGCATGGGTAGACGCAAGACTTTAAAGCAAACAAACAAAAAATGATTAAGAACCTTATCGTATTCGGAACTCGACCCGAGGCCATTAAGATGGCTCCATTAGTGAAGGCTTTTCAACAAGACGAAGCGTTTGATACTAAAGTTTGTGTAACGGCACAGCATCGCGAGATGTTGGATCAAGTATTGGAATTCTTTAGTATCACCCCCGATTTTGATCTTGATTTAATGAAGCCTAATCAAAATCTTTATACGTTAACGGCAGATATTATTACTGGCTTAAAACCGGTATTGGAAGAGTTTAAACCAGATTACGTATATGTTCATGGTGATACAACGACTACGATGGCGTCCAGTATTGCGGCTTTCTACTCGGGAGCACAGGTTTGCCACGTAGAGGCGGGGCTTCGGACGCACAACAAACGCTCCCCATTTCCGGAAGAGATCAACCGTCAGGTTACGGGTCGGATTACCGATTATCATTTTGCTCCAACTGCCGCGTCCGAACAAAACCTACTAAATGAAAATATATCGAAAGAGACCATTCTAGTAACCGGAAATACTGTAATTGATGCATTATTTGACAGTTCGGAGCGTGTCAAGGATTTGGATAATCCTGAAATTAACTATTTAAAAACCGTTGTCGATGCTAGTAAGCGCTTAATTTTGGTAACCGGACACAGACGAGAAAACCATGGAGATGGATTCATTAGAATCTGCGAAGCATTAAAAGAAATTGCGGAGTCACATGAAGATGTACAAATTATTTATCCCGTACATCTTAATCCAAATGTTAAGGGGCCAGTGTATGAAATCCTTTCTGGTATTGATAATATAAATTTAATCGATCCGTTAGCTTATCCGGCTTTCGTATGGCTGATGAACAAATCGTATTTAATTATTACGGATTCCGGTGGAGTACAAGAAGAAGCACCAAGTTTGGGTAAGCCTGTATTGGTTATGCGCGATACGACCGAAAGACCGGAGGCCGTCGATGCAGGTACGGTTATTCTCGTGGGTACAGATAAAGACAAAATCGTCAACGAAGCAAATGATTTGCTGAATAATAGTGAACGATATCAACAAATGAGCGCTTTACATAATCCGTATGGCGATGGAAAAGCATGTGCACGAATAGCGGAATTTATCAAAAATTTGTAGGAAATCTGCAAATAAATACAATCAATATACAATAACAGAAATTAAAATTTATTTAAAACATGAACCCAAAAGTTGTAACCATAGGATTAGGATATATCGGATTACCAACTTCGGCATTAATCGCCAACAGTGGTATTCCTGTGCACGGAGTAGATGTGTCTCAGCATGTCGTTGATACCATTAATGCTGGGAAAATACATATTGTAGAGCCTGAATTGGATAAAGCTGTGGCGGAAGCGGTGTCCAAGGGCTTCTTAAGAGCAAGCACTAAAGCAGTTGAAGCCGATGTGTATTTAGTTGTGGTTCCTACGCCATTTAAAGGCGATCATCAACCCGATATTTCCTATGTACAGGCTGCTACGGAAGGTATTATCCCTTTATTAAAAGAGGGAGATCTGTATATTATCGAATCGACTTCTCCGGTAGGTACTACGGAGAAAATGCAGGACTTGATTTTTAGTAAAAGACCTGAATTGCAAGATAAAATATACCTAGCGTATTGTCCAGAACGTGTTTTGCCAGGCAACGTAATGTACGAGTTGGTGCATAACGACCGTGTGATTGGTGGTGTTGATGAGCGGTCTACACAAAAAGCTTTGGCTTTTTACGGTCAATTTGTTAAAGGAGAATTACACTCAACAAATGCCCGTACAGCCGAGATGTGTAAGCTTACCGAAAACGCATCCAGAGATTCACAGATTGCATTTGCTAATGAGCTATCTTTGATCTGTGATAAGGGAGGCATTAATGTATGGGAATTGATACGGTTGGCAAACAAGCACCCACGTGTCAATATTCTTCAGCCGGGTTGTGGGGTAGGTGGTCATTGTATAGCGGTGGATCCCTATTTTATCACTGCTGATTTTCCGATGGAGTCGCGTATGATCGCGCAGGCGCGTGCGACAAATAACTATAAACCTTTTTGGTGCGCCGAAAAGGTAAAAACAGCTCGACTAGAATTTGAGTTGGCAAATGGACGCCAACCATCTATAGCGATTATGGGATTGGCTTTCAAACCGAATATCGATGATCTTCGTGAGTCTCCCGCGATTCATATCGCTGAGCGAGTGTTACAGGACTCAGGCGATGCAGATATGTATATCGTAGAGCCTAATGTTCATGAGCATAAAGTTTTCAAGCTAACAGATTACAGAGACGCCGTTGAAAAAGCCGATATCGTTGTTTTATTGGTTGCTCATAATGAGTTTAAAGAATTAACGTTTAGAGAGGATCAATTAGTACTGGATTTTTGTGGAGTGACAAATAAATAATATCTTGTTAAAGCGAATTCTTTCATACGGATTTATTGAGGGTGTCGCAAAGGGATTAAATAAATTGATCCTTTTGCTTTTACCCTTTATTCTAGGTACTATAGATTTTGGAAAGGTAGGGCTAATTCTATCTATAGAAACCCTATTGCCATTCATTACGTTGTTAGGTTTTGAAAGAGTTATTTTGAGATTCTATTCTCAGCATGACGAATTTAAAAATTTCGATAGGACAATAAATATAGCGATAAACATTGCTCACTTTCTGGTTTTATGTTTTTTAATAATTGCTTATATTTACGGTGTAAGAGATATTTTTGGGCTTTATGTTTTTCCCGATTTATTTTTGCTGTTGATATTGGTGTATTTACAGGGTACTAATTTATTAGTATTGAATAAACTTAGAGTTCAAGGTTTACATAGCAAATATTTCGGGGCACGTTTATTTTTACAAATAGGAAAATTTTTATTAGTTTTTTTATTGGTATATTTTACTGAAAGCTATATTGGATATCTTATTGGGGGTATTTTAATTGCCTTTATTACTAATATAGTTTTTAGAGTAACCGGATCAACCACTATTACTCAGAAGTTTGACAGCGTTACTTTTAAAAATCTGTTTGCATTTTCTTGGCCATTTATCTTTCATGGGTTAGCGACTAATCTATTAGGTAACGGCGACAAGTTTATCATTGAAAAATATTTAACTTTGTTTGAAGTTGGACAATATACCTTTGTATATTCGATTGGCTCGATGATGGTATTTGGATTTGTCGGAATATCGGTATATCTTGAACCACTGATATATAAAGCAACTGTAGAAAAGAAGGAAAAATATTTAAATGATTATTTGTTATATGGAACTGCGATCTCCACTATATTATATTTCTGTATAAATATTTTCAGTCATTATTTGATGGACTATTTCTATAGCAATAGTTATAGAGACGTCGCGTACCTCATCCCCCTTATTGCTATATCATTTGTTGTTTATCCATATTATTTGACGGCGAACTATAGGATGATATACGATAAAAGAACAAAAAGAATTGCTTTTTTATCTATTTTGACTTGTTTACTTAATATTGGCTTGAACTTTCTATTAATACCTAAGTTTGGGTTATACGCTTCCGTCTTAGTCACGTTTATTTCGTATGTGACGCAGGCTTTATTATTTACATATATCTCCGTCGGAGGACGGATAGAGAGGCAAGTCCTTGAAGTTGTTGTGATTTCGTTGAGCTTTTATTTATGTATGTTTTTCAACGCTCATTATTTAGTGGTTACTGTACTATTAGGATCGTTAGTAATCTATTTTTTCTTTACAGGCGAGAAATTATACAAACGAAACGCAAAGTGAATTTATAATCGGTTTGATATGACAAAATTTCCACGCTTAAGTGCTATTTTTTCTACAATTATTCTTCTTTTATACGTTGCGCTATGTGGAAAAGAATTATTAATTGAGACTGGGAGTTATGTATATTTATTACAAACAGCCGTCTTCACAATTGCTGTTTTGCAACAACCTAATAACAGATATTATATTTTTTCCCCTTCTTTTATTTCGTTGTTGTACCTAAATCTAAATTTCATAGTAGGACATCACACCGTTTCACGTGGATTTGGTTTGAGCTTGACGTATTATCACGCATTTAATAATTATAGTTCTATACAGTTTATTACGGCATTTTTTTTGTTGTGCAACTTAATGGTATTTTGTGCTATACCCTTTAAATCATTGCGCAGTTTGTCTCCCTGGGCAGCTTCGAATCAGAAAGGATTCAGTTCATTAAAATTAATCTTTCTATTCGCGGTATTGTTTTTGTTCGGTTTTATTCATATTGACCTTTCATTTATCGGAGGAGGAGGCGATTTTTCATACGTATATAAACTAGTGATAGCGATTTTTATTACATTGACATTAGTCAAGATGAAGACAGCATGGAAATATCTTTTATATCTAATTATGGTTTCATTTTTTATGATTGGTCATTATGATAGTAAAAGAGAAATTATCTATGTGATTATTCTGGTTGTTTTTTTAGAGATAATGTATAATCGTATTGATATCACTGTATCATTTAAGCAACTAACGCTTGGTATCTTAGGTGTTTTAGGTTTTTTTTATATCGTCACCATTTCTTCAATAATGAGGGGTTATGGGAATTATGAAACTGAATCTTTCTCTGAAGCTGCTGGATATGTTCCAGATTACGTACAGTCAGATCTTTTTATGGATGCCTTTACAGCAAATTTTGAGACCAATTCGGTTTACGGGAATAGCACAAATGCTATTAACTATATTTATACTGGACGAGCGGAGTTAACTTACGGAACTACAATGGTCAGATTCCTTTTTTTGCCCCTTCCGCGATCAGTATTTCCTAATAAGCCGAATGGAATAATAGATGCATATACAATGATATTTGCACCACAATTTAGAGCTATAGGTGGATCTTTCCCGGTGATCGTTTATTCTGAAGTTTTTTGGAATTTTCACATTTTCGGATTGTTTTTTTTGTTGTTTATATTCTTATGGATTAACAGGTTATACGTTTCATTGTTGAAGAAATTGGCAAATAACGATGAAGGTATATTAGCTGTTTTTCTTGTGTTTATGTTTGTTACTCTCCTTCAATTTATTAGGGGGTCGGGATTTGAAATTTGGTTGGTATATGGTTTATTGTCAATACCGTTGATATCTATTATTTTTATACTTCGTCGAATAAAAAATGAGAGGAGTTAATGCTATTCTTTATTATAAAAGACATGAACAGATTTTATTTAACAGTTTTAGGGATATTATTTTTAGCGGTTTGTAATGCTAAGGTAATTAATGTGCAAGCTGTGCCCGGGGGAATTTACTATGTTTCGGGGGACAATAGAGATTTACAAATTGTCGTGAAAGGGAAAGGGACCGAGACGCGGCCTTTTGTCATTAGACCGCGCTCTAAAGATGCCATTATGCGAGGGAACTCGTTTATTAAGTTAGACAATCAATGCGCGAATATTATTATTCGGGACTTAACATTTGAGGATAACGTCATTCAATATAAAAGCTCCACTAGTTTGATTGAAATTGGGCGATCTAAGAAATCGACGGTTACAAATATCCGTATTGAAAATGTTGAATTTAGATCAAGGAATGGATTTAAAGATAGAGATAAAGAAACCCAGTTTCATTGGATTAATATTTTCGGAAATAATGTTGTAATAAATAAGTGTCGATTTAGCGGTAAAAGGAATAGACTTCCAATTATTCATGTGAATTCCAATTTTGATAATAATGTAATTCGTGATAATATATTTCAGGACGTTCCGTCGAGAGCTGCAGGTGCCTTGGAAGCGATTAGAGTTGGTCTCGCTGACGGCGATTCGGATGTGCGAATTGTGGGTAATAGTTTTATTAATTATCATGGTGATTCAGAAACAATTAGTATTAAAGCGAATGGAGCTGTACTTTCTGATAATACTTTTATAAATTCTAGGTCAGGAATTTCTATTCGGTACGGCAACAATTGTGATATTGTTAATAATACGTTCAGCAATACTGTTACACCAATACGAATTGCGGGGAGTAACCATAGAATTGTCGGAAATACATTTAATAAGAATAAGAAAGACGCAAGCATTACATTTATGGTTGGTGGAAAAAGTTATCCTAACGTAGAAAATATCGAGATATCACGGAATCAATTTAATTTGAAGAATGTAACCTTCAACTGTATTCAATTTCCTAATCATCACTCGTTTCCATCAGACATTAGGTTGAGTCAAAATTATCAGAATGGTATACCTTTAGAGAATAAGCATACGAATATTGAGAACAACAGAATAGCGACTAAAAATAAACGAAGTGATAATACTGTATTATATACTTACGATTTTTAAACAAAACTTTACGGTCTTTTAAATTCAATTAATGAGAGAAAAAATAAAACTAGTTTGTTTATATCAAGTGGTTATGCACTATAGACTACCATTTTATAACCGAATTTCAAAAGATCCTGAGATTGATTTTACATTGATACACGGAAAGGGGCTTAAAGAAGGCAAGTTGAGAAATACGAATTTGGACAATGTGACTTTTAGGAGATTTCAGATTCCGGAATTGAGAATACCTTTACCCTTTAGTCCGCTCTTGTTGTTTTATCTAATGCGAGAGAGCCCTAAAATTGTTTTTACCGAAGGGTCATCATCGTTAATTAATGCCTCGATTGCTTTTTTTTATGCGAAGTTATTTAAAAAAAAGTTCATTTGGTGGAGTTTGGGGACACTGACGAATAAGAAGTATTCTGGGCTCAGAAAATTCATCAACCGTTGGGAAAAATATATAGAGAAATCTTCTGATGCGATATTCACATATAGCACCCAGGGTAGGAATTATTTTTTAAGTAGAGGGGTAGACGATAAAAAGATTTATGTGGCAGTTAATGTCTTTGATACAGAAACCAAATTAGAAGAAATTAAAAGATTTTATATCGAAGGATATTTAGATGATACCTGCTTTAATATTGGTTTTATTGGCACCATACAGAAAACTAAAAACTTACAACTTTTAGTGGATGCGGTCCAAAAACTGAACGAACGATATAAAAACATACGACTACACATCATTGGCGACGGAACTTATTTGGCCGAACTACAAAGATATGTAGGTGAAAGCACAGAGATTAAATTTTATGGGCGAATGAATGAAGGTGCTTCAAAAATACTCGGCAATTGTGACGCATTTGTACTTCCGGGACTTGGAGGATTAGCAATTTGCGAGGGAATGCTCAATTCTTTACCGATTATTACAGGAAATGCGGATGGTACTGAGTATGACCTTGTCGGTGATGAGAATGGGTTTATAATAGAAGACATGAACCTAGAGAGCCTATGTAACAAAATCGAATATTTATATAATAATCCAACAGAACGTGAAAAAATGAAGATAAACTCCTTTAGACGAATTACAAATGAGTTTAGCTTCGAACATTATTATAATGTGTTTAAAGATATGGTTAGAAAATTAACAGAATAAGATGTCAATACCGATAAAATTATATAGAATTGGGAATTTCTTTCAAAAGAGAGGCTGGACCAAAATTGGGAAGATGTTTTCGTTGCTCAATCGTTTTTTGTTTGCAACGTGGCTTCCTTCATCTGCGTCGATAGGAAAAAATTTTACTTTGGGTTATGGAGGATTGGGGATTGTAATCCATTCTCAAACGCGTATTGGGAACAATTGTCTGGTTGCTCAAAATGTCACTATCGGTAGAAACTTTGGAGATACAAAGGTGCCTATCATCGGTGATGATGTGTATATAGGAGCAGGAAGTGTAGTATTTGGTGAGATCATAATTGGAAATAATGTTATTATTGGATCTAACTCAGTAATTAATAAAAGTATTCCAGATAACTGCACTGTAGTGGGAAATCCGATGAGGATAATACAAGAGAATAGAGTAGAAAAATATTACGAACTTGATACAATTAAATAAAATAACGAGATAGTGACGAAACTGTGTTTTTTAAATATGGATAAGGTCTAGTTAATTAGGGAATGTTGTTTATATTCTTGAGAGTGTTAGTAATCAATAGATGCAGTCTAATGATTTAGCCCGTGTTAATAATAGATGTAGTGGCAATAGTAACCTCTCAATTGCAGAAGATGACAATTGCAATAATACTAACAAATATGGACTTCGAAATGGAATGGGAGTATGGGGAAAATGCAAAGCAAATGTTTATTTTAATAAAAAAGTGGAGAGGTATCTTGGAAAACTTTATGATTGGGCTGAATAAATATGGAAATTTAGACAAATACTAAATAGGGAATATTCGATAGATGAAAAGTAAATTTTATAATTTAATATTAATTATTAAGCTGATTCCAAAGTTAGGCTTTGCGAATATGGCCTATATGCTCTATTATAGACTATCGATTAAATTCGGACTAAGGAAGGGTAAATTTAAGATTGGGAACAGTGTTCAAGGTGTATTTTTTCATACCTCGAGAATATTCGAGAGTAATCATGAATCTCAAGTCGATGTTGCGTCTATAATTCGTCGAGCTGAAGAAATTCGGACAGGTTTATTTACCTATTATCATTATCATCAATTTTCAGTGGGAGATTTACCAGACTGGTTTTATGATCCTTTTTCCGAAAAACGGCTATCGATTGAAAGCAGGGAGAAGCACTGGACAGATATCAACGAATTCGATTTGAATACTGGGGATATTAAGAATCTTTGGGAATTATCGAGGTTTGATTGGGTGACTGACCTAACAAGAGCTTATCGAGTGAGTGGAGAGATGCTATATATGTATCGTCTTAACGATTTACTTAACCATTGGTCTTTAAATAACCCACCGAATGTTGGAGTGAACTGGCTGTGCGGCCAAGAGACAACAATCCGGTTAATGAAATTATTCAACGCTTCGTTGGTGCTCGATAATGTGGATGATATTTCTCTGGAACTGTGGGAGTTTGCCTATCAGCATCTGGAGCGTATAGCGGGGAATATTAACTATGCTATTGCTCAAGACAACAATCACGGAACTACCGAAGCGGCTGGACTTTATATAGGAGCACTATGGCTTTCCAGACAAAAAAAGCCTGTGAGTAAAAAACTGCTTCAACAACTAGAACAATACAAGAAGAGAGGAAGGCAGATATTTATCGAACGGTTAAAAAAACTGATACTACCAGATGGTACATTTGCTCAGAAATCTGTTAATTATCATCGTGTAGTAATGGATACGGTGTCTTTTGTTCTATACGGTATAAAAAGGTATGACGAACCAATGTTTTCATCGGAAGTCACTCATAAGCTTAACAAATTAGGAGATTGGCTATTGCAGATGGTTAGCAACGATAATGGAGAGGTTCCTTGTTTGGGAGCTAACGACGGTGCTATGTTCGAAAATCTACACAATTCTGATTACCGTGATTATAGACCTTGCATCCAGCTTTACTTCGCATTACTAAATGGAATCTTGATTTGGGAAGACAACTCCGTGAATGAATCATTATTTTGGAGAAGTATTGACTTAAGGACGCTAAATAAGCAAGCTTTGGTAAAACATAAAAGTTCAATTCGAGATAAAGAGTTTGTGCAGCTTTTTCATCACGATCTGTTGGTTAGGATTAAAGCGACTCAGGATAACTTTCGCCCTATGAATGATGTGCTTAATTTGGATGTATGGTATAAAGGGAGGAATATAATAATTGACAGTGGAAGTTTCTCTTATAATGCTAAAAGTTCAGGTTATTTTAAGTCAATAATGAGTCATAATACTTTGCAGTTTGACGATCAGGAGCCAATGCCGAGGATTAGCAGGTTTTTAAATGGAGCTTGGATTAATGTAAAAGGAAGTGACCAGATTCTGGAAACCGCTGATCAGATAACCTGGACGGGGGAATATCGGGATTATAGAGGCAATATACATCAACGTACTATCGTGATTAACAAGCAGGATATGGTGTTAAAACTTAAAGATAGATTTGAATCACCATGTAGAAGTAATAAGAAACTTAGGTTTAACTTATCTCCCGGCATTGAGACTCTTATCGATATTTCATGTAAGGGGAATTTTGATTTACGCTTTACCGAAGCTAAAGGAGAGCATTCTTTTTATTATATGAATAAAGAAACGCATAAAGTGTTTGTCTATGAGACGGAAGCAGAAAGAGGTCAGTTCGAGACCTCAATTAGCTTTCGGAACGTATAAGATAATGATTCAATTACAATTATGAAAGTTTTATATTACCATCAATATTTCACTACCCCTTCAAATGGAGGAGGAACTCGCTCATATGAATTTGCTCAAGCTTTAATAGCCAACGGTCATCAAGTCACTGTGGTATGTGGGGGCGCGGACGATAAATTTAATTTACCTATCGTCTCAAAATACATAAGTAGAGGAGAGGTAGATGGCATCGACGTGATTCAAGTTAGAGTGAATACGCAGAATACTGATTCTATCTCAAAACGTGCTGTTGACTTTTTAAGCTATGGGATAATTGGTGTTCGATTAGCTTTGAAAGAAAAGTATGATTTGTTATTTGCTACCTCAACTCCCCTGACCGCCGCTATACCCGGAATCGTCATGAAGTTATTCCGCAAAAAGAATAAATTTGTCTTTGAAGTCCGTGATTTATGGCCTGAGTTACCTAAGGCTTTAGGTATGAAAAACCCCCTTTTACTAGGAGGGATGAGCATCTTAGAAAAATATGGTTATAAAAGCGCAGATGCTTGTATAGGTCTTTCACCGGGAATATGTAAGGGGATTAAGAAAAGAAGTTCAGAAGGTAAGTTGATTAAAATGATTCCCAACGGTTGCGATCTAGAGCTGTTTAGAAGAGATGAAAAAATCGCGTCTTCGTTTTCAGTTTCAGGAATTAATCCAAGCGATGTCGTAGCCGTTTTTACCGGTGCTCATGGAGTTGCAAATGGAATTGACGCTTTGTTGGATACTGCCGCTGAGCTCAAGAAAAGAAATACTGGAAATATCAAGTTCTTATTTGTAGGTAGTGGAAAGGAAAAGCAACGTCTAATAGAGCGTGCTAAGAAACAACAACTTGACAACTGTATATTTTTGAATAGAATGTCTAAATATGAATTAAACACAGTCATGAATAGAGCGGATATCGGTTTAATGGTTCTTCAGAATGTGCCTGCATTTTATTACGGGACTTCGCCTAACAAGTTTTTCGACTATCTCTCAGCTGGACTACCAATTGTTAATAATTATCCAGGTTGGCTTGCTGATATAATCGGAGAAAGCAAATGTGGGATGGTGGTTAGACCGGAAGATGCGGAAGAGTTTGCGAGCACGCTAATATATTTAGCAAACAACCCCGAGTTGCGTCGAAAAATGGGAGAGAATGCTAGGCAATTGGCAGAAAAGAAATTTTCACGCAATGATTTAGCAAACAAGTTCGTTGCTTTTTTAGAAGGAGTTAACGAAAAATAACATAGGTAAAGATTATTATAGGCGCAATAATCATATGTTTGATCACGAATTGCAGAAATTAAAAGAAGGTGGTGTGGAGTATGACACAAATAAGAGATATTTTCGCTATCAAATCTCTGGTCGTGAATGATATTTTGTATTGAAAGTTGATGAAAGTAATAAAAATGAAAAATAAAGTTTTGATATTTCCTTCAGGTGCAGAAAATGCTTTAGAGATTAATGAGGCGATCAAGCACTCTGTACATGTTGAGGTGATTCCGGGATCTGGTAGAAATGATTACAGTGAATTAATATACGAGAACAAAGTTAGACAGCTACCTTTTTTAAATGACGAGGATTTTATTCCGGAGTTAAACGAGCTGATTAGAAAGGAAGAAATAAAACTTATATTCCCTACCGACGATACTGCTGCATTAGAATTGACAAAGCACAGAGGAAATATTAATGCCCAAATAATATCTGCTGATTATTCTACTAATGAAATTTGTCGTTTCAAATCTAAGACATATGAGTTGTTTAAAGAGGACTCGTTTTGTCCGAAGGTGTTTTTGACAGTTTTGGATGACAACGAATATCCAATTTTCTCCAAACCTGACGTTGGTCAAGGAGCGCAGGGAGTTAAGATAGTAAAATGTAGAGAAGAGCACCGCACCTTAAAGAAAGACAGGGACACCCTTTTCGTAGAATATTTACCGGGGAAAGAATATACAATCGACTGCTTCACCGACAGAAAAGGAAAACTATTATTCACGGGTGCAAGAGAACGAGCGGAGGTGAAAATGGGCATTTCATTCAAAAGCTATGAGTTTCCGATGACGGATGAGATAAGAAAAATAGCAGAAAAAATCAACGAGAAACTTAAGTTCCGTGGTTTATGGTTTTTTCAACTTAAAGAAGATACAGAAGGAAGATTGAAACTATTGGAAGTTTCTACAAGAACTGCTGGAACGATGGGATATTTCCGTCATAAAGGTGTTAATCTTCCCCTATTCAGTGTTTTCGATGCATTGGGAATGGATGTCACGATTCAAAAACAAGATTTTGATGTCACACTGTTCCGTACAACAGTAAATAAATACAAATATGGGTTTACTTATTCACATGTATATCTTGATTACGACGACACGGTAATAGTGAATGGTAAAGTCAACAGAGATGTTATTAGCTTTATATATCAATGTAAAAACAATGGTGTTAAGATACATTTAATATCGAAACACGGACATCATATACATCAAGATCTAAGAACTTTTTGTATCGATCCCGCATTATTTGATCAAATTATTTGTATGGCGCTCGAAGAAAAAAAATCTGATTATATTATTGAACCGGATTCAATTTTTATCGACAACTGGTATCGTGAAAGAAAAGAAGTCAGTGAAAAGCATGGTATTCCCTGTTTTGACGTAGATATTGTTAAGAGTTTAATCGCGAATTAATATGAGGAGTATAAAGATTGCAATGATGTCCTTTGCCGATATCAATAATTATGGAGATATTCTTTTTTCTCACGTGTTTAATATGGAGTTTAGAAAGCGCCTCTCTGATGTGGATATACATTTTTATACACCGTCGACAATAGATCTGGAAGGATATCATTATCAGGGATACGAAAAAGAAAAGGTGGACGACAAATACGACGGTGTATTTTTGGCAGGAGGCGAAGTGGTACATCTATTTGACGAGCGTACTTGGAAACCTATATATGAGAAACAAGGCAAATCTGTTATAAGTGAACATGCATCGGACACGGTTTGGGATTGGGTGACTTGTCGTTGTAGGTTTAAGGCTTGGCTCTCGGTTGGCGTGAGACCCTTTGGTGATAAGTGGGATGAGAGCAAAGTATTTGAAGCAGTTGATTCATTAGACTATATTTCGTGTCGCGGTATCCTATCTAAAAAAGTTCTTGAAGATTCAAACTTTGAAAAATTTAATAAGAAAATTGGATTAACACCGGATTTAGGTTGGATATTTCCACAATACCTTGATGATTTAAATTTAAGAGGGAAATACTATCTAGATTTTATCTCCCCGAATACGAAATATTTACTTTTCCAAGTGCATAATGTCACGGAGGAAGAAGCGAAAATTATAGCCGGGGACCTGTTGAAAGCAAAAGAGAAATATGGCTATCAAATTGTGATGATGCCTGTGATACATTTATGGCAAGACGAAATATATCTTGAACAAATTAACGAATTTGCGGGGAATGAATTTATAGTTCTACCAAATGACTTATCTGTTTTCCAGATGTTGGATGTCATTGTTCATGCATCTTTAGCCGTTACTTCAAGTTTACACGTCGCTATTACTGCATTAGCAGATGGTGTGCCGGCAAGCGTTTTCAATAAGTGGCAAGGCAGTAAACTACAAGACTTATATGGATTGCAGTTTCGAACAGATTTTTTAGTAAGTGACGTTGGTGAATTTGCAGCTATTTTCGAAAAATTAGAATATGAGCGCCAGCACTCCAAATCACTGTCTCTTTATGCACAATTTATGCGAGAGAAGTTGAAAGAAACTTTTGATGATGTCGTAAATAGATTAGTAAGTTCAACGTAATGTATAGGAAATTTTTTAAAAGATGTATAGACTTTATAGCTGCATTTACGGCAGTTGTGATATTTTCACCATTGATTTTGATCTTAATTATTTTGCTGAGTTTACAGAATAATTTTCAACCATTTTTCGTGCAAAAAAGGATTGGAAAGAATAATAAACTTTTCAATGTAATCAAGTTTAAAACGATGAATGACAAAAAAGACAAAAATGGGAATCTTTTAAAAGATAAGGATAGACTAACGACTTTGGGAAAAATAGTGCGAAAAACTTCATTAGATGAGATACCTCAGTTATTCAACGTGATAAAAGGAGATATGAGTTTGGTAGGGCCAAGACCTTTGCTAGTCGAATATTTACCTTATTATAGTGATTATCATATTCGAAGACATGAAGTTCTTCCGGGTATAACAGGGTTGGCACAGGTGAATGGACGAAATTTTCTAAAATTCAGCGAACGCTTTAATTTAGACGTAGAATACGTAGATACGCTAAGTTTTAAACTGGATGTCTTAATTATTTATAAAACGGCTCAAAAGGTTTTCAAATCCGGTGAAATTAGTATGGGAAGAAAGATGTCTGAGGTTGACGATATTGGGATTACAAAAGGACTAAGCAAGCACTATTTTAATGTAGACGAGGATGAAAAATAAGGAATTTGGGTCTGATTTTCATTATTTTTATGATGAGAATAGTGTATTGAACCTAGGGAGTCTTTTTCAAGACCAAAATCTTGAATATTTCTTTTCTGGTAGAGTAGCTCTTTATAATTTACTACAATTCGGACAGAAGAAATATAAATGGCATAAGGTGGGCTTCCCAAGCTATTATTGCCATGAAGTTGTAGATTTTTGCAAGAATTTACCGTTGGAAGTCGAGTATTATAACTATAATCCTTTTGATGAAGATGAAGAAGTTGAATGGGAAGATGAAAGCGGCAGTGTTTTTATCAACGTAGATTTTTTTGGAATTAAGAAGTTGGACTGTTCGTTTTTAAGGAAAACGGAGGTTATTGAAGATTTAACGCATAATTTAGAAAGCTTATCAAGAAGTTCGGCAAACTATTGTTTTGGTTCTCTGAGAAAGCAGCTACCGCTAGCTGTAGGGGGGGTTATATGGAGTAGGCATGGTGACTTTGCTGTCAACCTAGAAGATAATCGATTTTCGAACCAAATTGCACTCAAAAAATTAACAGCAATGTATTTAAAGAGCGAATATTTGGAAGGTAGGTTTTCGCACAAGGACAGTTTCCGAACATTATATTTGGAAGCAGAAGAGCTATTCGGTGATTTGCAAACGAATACAGCATTACCTAAGATTGTGCAAGCTCAATTGAAGGGATTGGTGCCGAGAAAACTGATTGAGAAAACAAGGCTAAACATTAATTATGGAAGAAAACTGCTAGAACTTTCTAAAAATATTGTTTGCCTGTCAGCAGAAAATGGTACAGAAATGGGTTTTGCGTTCTTATGTGGAGATTATACCATAAGAGAGAAGTTTCGAACCTATTTGATATCTCATAATATTTTTCCAGCTGTTTTATGGCCGAATCAAATTAGTGAAAGAGATATCGAAATTCAACATCGAGTTTTATTTGTTCATGTTGACTTCCGATATAACCAAAAAGATATATATTTTATAGTAGATGTAATTAATAAATTTATTAAGCATGTATAGTTTTGAAATATTGGAGGTAAATGATCCAAGGTGGGAGGAGATAATAAAGACTAGTTATATTTACGATTTCCATCATACCGCATTTTATCATAAAATCGATAACCAGTATAGATCTATTTTGTTTCTGGCACAGGATGAACAGGACTTTTTAGCAATGCCGTTGGTACTAAGACCAATTGAAGGAACGGATTTATTTGACCTGACTTCGGTATATGGTTATTGTGGACCAATTACCAACAAAGCCGACTTTTGTTTCTCAGACAGCTTTCTAGCCTTTTTTAAAGAAAGATTCGATACCTATTGCTTAAACAATAATATTGTAAGCGCTTTTTCTAGATTACATTCCTTGATAGACCAACAATCGGCTTTTGTTAATTTTGGAGACATCCAACATGTAAACAAAACGATATCTATAGATCTGACGCTCAGTCCTGAAGAGCAGAGAAAACAATATAGAAAATCAAACAAATCGGAAATCAACCAATTACGGAACAAAGGTTTTTACGTGGAGGAAGTACGAAGAACAGAAGATATAGACCGGTTTATTGAAATTTATTACGAAACAATGGACAGGGTGAATGCAACACCCTATTATTATTTTACGAAAGAGTACTTTCATGAGTTTTTAGCAAATACACAGTTTGAGAGTAAGTTGCTAGTCGCAAAATATGAGGGAAGCATTGTGGCGGGAGCGATCTTTACAGCCACGGATAAAATCATGCAGTATCATTTAGCCGGAACGACAGAGGAATTTATAAGGCTAACACCGATGAAGTTAGTTCTCGATGAAGCTAGATTGCTAGGTAATAGACTTGGATTAGAATACCTACATTTAGGAGGCGGCGTTGGTGGTAGTGATGATGATTCCTTGTTTAGATTCAAATCAGGTTTTTCTAAAGACTTTAAACAATTCTCTGTTTGGAAATACATAGTCGATCCTACTACATACGATATGTTGGTGGAAAAAAATGATGTCCAAGATAAAGAAAGTAATTTCTTCCCTTTGTATCGTTCCTAAATTGTATTGAAAAGAAGACA
>NZ_JAAKGS010000012.1 GCF_011043555.1 Sphingobacterium sp. SGR-19 | reverse complement strand
CCTATATATACTTATTTTCGAGCTACAAAAATAGCTAAAAATGCTTGCTCTCACAACGCATAGTATTCTACCTGTATAATCACAAACTTTAAATTCTTAAAACCACTTATTATTTGTACTTTTATACAGTAATATCAACTTATATTAATGAAAATTTTAGTACCAACTGACTTTTCGGAAAACGCATTCTTGGCTGCCCGATATGCCGCAGAAATTGCAAAAAAGTATCACTATAGTTTGCACATTATTCATTTTTACACGGCAGTTTCATCGGGGTTTGATGAGAACGAATTGGAGGAGGGACGCGAAGAATCTGATTTATTAAAAGCCGATCTTACTATTAAGGAGTGGGTGGGCCGGCTTCAGGCACAATATCCCGACATCCCAATATCTTATAACAATGACCGTGGCCTTTTAGAGGAGGCACTTCCTAAGCAGGCAAAAAGAGAGGATTATGTCGCTATCGCCATGGGTACCACCGGCGCATCGGCAAATAAAAACATATTCTGGGGAAGCAATACGGCGTTGATTGTAGCGAAATCACCTATTCCGGTCATTGTCATACCGAATATCGAACAGATTACGACAGAAATAAAAAAGGTAGGGTTACTAACGAATTTCAAACAGGAAGAGCTGACAACGCTTCAAGAGTTTGTTCATATTTTTAAACAGGAGATTGACGTAGCTCTTATACATGTATATAAGGAAAGTGAAAGTGTGACCTCGGTGAACAACCGATTAGATTCTTGGGGATTTAATGTAGACGAGTTTTCTGCTGTACGACAAACGAACAAACTAATAGCGCCGACTTTAAAAGAAGACAAGGATCAAGATACCATACCGGAGGTTATCAGTAAATTGATTGATGTGCAGGATATCGACATTATTTTGGTTTCAAAGACTAGAAAAACATTTTTTGAAAGATTGTTTACCTCATCGGTATCCAAGGCCATGACATTGAAGCTGCAAAAACCGGCCTTTTTTGGAAAATCTTTATAAACAATTATATCATGAACAAAATATTAATACCCGTTGATTTTTCTGAGGACTCCGTAACCGCTATTCGATATGGTTGTCAGCTCATTTCGCAAAATGAACGTAAACAAGAAGTGGACCTTATCCATGTTTTCACGCATCATTCCAATTCATATGTAAATCGACAGGCCTATCCTATCGAAGACCCGCAGGTAAAAATTTCGGAAAAAGATATGGAGAGACTCTTAACAAACCTCCATAATGAATATCCCGGTATCAAATTCAACAGTATATTTAAAGAAGGTAACCTCTTTGAAGAAATCAGCAAAGTAACCGCCGTGTTTAATTACGATGCAGTTGTTATGGGAACGAAAGGTTCTTCTGGATTGGAGGCAATCTTTCTAGGCAGCAATACATATGATGTCATCCTGAATACCAAGACCCCTGTACTTGGCGTCCCGCAAAATACGAAAGGGCTCAAGAAAGACAGGATTGGCTTGCTCTGTAATTTTAAAGAAGGTGAGATTGAAGTGCTCCAGCAAGCTATTAAGCTCATTGGAAATGACTTCGAGCTCGTATTGATTTACGTAAACAAAGACGACCGACGCATCAGCGATATCGACGCACAATTTAAAAATTGGATTGAAGAAATAATCAATCGAACCGGCGTCCAGAACATTTCCTATACTATAAAACCACAAGTGCTTTACAATCGAGCTGCAGAAAATGTATCACATGCTATCTCCAATGTCTTAATTGACGAGCAGATAGATTTCTTACTTATTACCCGTAGCCGCAAAAGTATTTTCAGAAAGCTCATCGAAGAAAATATTGTACGTAAAATGGCTTACCATATGACTATTCCGACTTTATTTGCACCTGTACGTAGCAAATAGAACATTATCCATTGTACATCGGTTACTTTCTCTTGTAGTGTCTATACTACAAGAGTTTTTTTTCTGCACGTTTCCGACATAATAATCTTTTTTCCATCCTACTTTTGGCAAAACAATTGCATAGCAATGCGTGTTGATATACAAATAATTATTAAGACTCGTATATGAAAAATTTTAACTTAAAAAATGTAGCCATCGTAAGTGTGGCCAGCTTGTTGGGTAGCATCTCTGTTGCTCAAGCTCAAAAACAGGGAAGTATTGAAGGTACTACTCCCCTTGGCTCCGAGACCCAGTACAGAACTTGGTCGGTAGGCCTGAATGCAGGCGTATTGAACCAGTCTAATATCTTCGGTTTCAACCAAGACGGTTTTGACAAATTGGAACACAACCTTGGATATAGCGTTTACATAAAGAAACAAATTTCCCCATCTTTCGGCCTAAAAGCACAATACATGGGCGGCAAAGTCGCTGGTAAAAATAACGATGTTACCGGAACAGGCATCGCAGCATTTGAAACAAAAACGCCTTGGTCGGCTGCTTTATCCGGAGAATGGACAATGGCCAATACCAACTGGCGTTTCTTCAACAGTTTTATCAAACCTTATTTCGCAGTAGGTCTTGGCGCATTGAATTTTGAAACAACCGTAACTGATGCAGATGGTGCAGCAACAACACGTGACGCAGCTACCAAACTGTATGTACCAGCAGATTTCGGATTTAAGTTTGCTGTTGCCCGAGGCATCAACATTGATCTAGGTTATCAACTGAATTGGGCGAACCAACATTTTGACGGAAAAGCCGGCGGTACATTTAAAAACGACCTGTTCTCTTATGCACATGCCGGACTGGAAATTGCGTTAGGCAATAGTTCGAAACCTGCGCTCAACAATTCCAACCCGGTCGCTACGTTGGTGAACGACTACAACATGAAGTATGATGACCTAAAAGCGCAGAACGACGCGTTAAAACAGGAGAACCAGGCCTTATCTTCCCAACTGGCCGGTTTAAACAACGATTTGCAAGACGATGATGGCGATGGTGTGGCCAATAAATTCGACAAATGTCCAAATACACCTGCCGGCGTTAAGGTAGATGGATCCGGTTGCCCGCTTCCAGAGCTGAAAAACGAAACAAAAGTGATTGAAAAAATCGTTGTTACCGAAGAAGATAGAAAAGTGGTAGATGAAGCGATTAAAAACCTGGAGTTTGATCTAGGAAAATCAACTATCCGTTCTAGTTCCTATCCTTCCTTGAATAGCGTAGCTACGCTACTGATCGAGAAAAACTTCAGCTTAAAACTTGCTGGCCACACCGATAATACCGGTTCTATGCAAACAAACATGCGTTTATCGAAAGAGCGTGCGGAGGCTGTCAAATCATATCTCGTTTCCAAAGGGGCGAACGCTTCCCGCATTGAAGCCACAGGATATGGCCCTACACAACCTATTGCAACGAATGCAACCGCCGCTGGTCGTCAACAAAACCGTCGCGTAGAATTTACATTGTACTAGTTTTCTTTTTTTACCTCAAAAAAAGAAACAAAAAAACTCGCCGCTTCGAATGTTTTACATTAGGGATAGTACTAAGAATAAGTTTGTACAATTGTAAAACATTCGGATGCGGCACCTGGATGTTAAGGAAGGGACAATGCATTTGTGTTGTCTCTCCCTTTCTTTTCTCCTTTTTTAGCTTTCTTTTTTATTTCCATTTTTTTATTCCGAATTTTATTTCTATCTTTGCACCGCCTTAGGCAATAGAGCCTATTGTATAATTTATTTCATGAACCCATTTTTAGACTTGGGGATCCGTCATGAAGTTGTTAATGCCATCACTGAGATGGGTTTCGAGAAACCATCTCCTATTCAGGAAAAAGCCATTCCTGTTTTATTGACTGGTAACGACGATTTTGTCGGATTAGCCCAAACCGGCACAGGAAAGACAGCGGCATTTGGTCTTCCACTTTTAGAGTTAATCGACTTTACTCAAAAGCATCCGCAGGCTTTAGTATTATGTCCTACGCGTGAGCTATGCTTACAAATCGCAAAAGATTTAGAGAAATTTGCTAAGTACATTGACGATGTACACGTTGTTGCCGTTTACGGTGGCGCAAATATTTCTGACCAATTACGCCAGATTCGTCGCGGTGTACAGATTGTCGTAGCTACCCCTGGACGTATGCTGGACATCATCGGCAGAAAAGCAATCGACTTCTCCAATGTGAAGTATGTTGTATTGGATGAAGCAGATGAAATGTTGAACATGGGATTCCAAGAGGATATCAACAACATTCTTTCGGAAACGCCCGACACAAAGAAAACATGGTTGTTTTCAGCAACTATGCCAAAAGAGGTACGTCGTATAGCACAAAACTACATGACCAACCCTCAAGAGCTTACCGTTGGCACAAAAAACACCGGTAATGCAAACATTGAACACCACTATTATGTCATTAAGGCTAGGGACAAATATGCGGCGTTCAAACGTATTGTAGACTATTATCCAGAGATTTTCGGTATTGTGTTCTGTCGTACAAAGATTGAAACACAAGAGATAGCGGAAGCTTTGGTAAAAGATGGCTACAATGCCGACTCGTTGCATGGAGACTTGTCTCAACAACAACGTGATAAGGTAATGAAACGCTACCGCGACCGTAGTTTGCAACTATTAATTGCAACAGACGTAGCGGCTCGTGGTATTGATGTGAACGATGTGACACACGTTATTAACTTCTCCCTACCGGATGAGGTTGAAAATTACACACACCGTTCCGGTCGTACAGCCCGCGCCGGAAAGACCGGTGTCTCCCTTTCCTTAATTAACGTTAAAGAATTAGGAAAAATCCGTCGCATTGAAAAAATCATAGGCAAACAGTTTGAAAAGAAACAAGTACCTCAAGCCGGCGAAGTCGTTGAAAAGCAACTTCTTGCTATGACGGATAAAATTCGTAATGCGGAGATCAACGAGGAGCGGATTGCACCATATCTTCCAAGTATCATGGAAAGTATGCAAGATTTGTCAAAAGAAGACATCATCAAACGTTTCGCTTCGTTAGAGTTTAACCGTTTCTTGGATTATTACCAAAACGCGCCAGACTTGAACGTTGATGCCCGCGAAAGAGATAGCGATCGTGGCGAACGGGGTGATCGCGGAGAGCGTGGTGAACGCAGAAGCAGAGCTGCTTCCAACGGATACACACGCTTGTTCATCAACCTTGGTTCTGTAGATGAGTTTTCACGTGGAGACATGCTCGGTCTTATTTGTGATGCAGCAAATATCTCCGGAAAGTCAGTCGGAAAAATCGATATGAAAGGTGTATTCACTTTCTTCGAGGTACAGGATGCTGAGGTAAACAAAGTATTCGAAGGCTTCCAAGGTACAGAGTACAATGGCCGTGCAGTTCGCGTGGAAGTATCTGGCGACGAAAGCCGCAGCGGTGGTCGCTCTAGAGGCGGCGACAGCGGCGGTAGACGCAGAAGCGGAGATAGAGACAGAAAAGGAGGTTCTTTCAGAGGCGACAGACGTAGTTCTGGTGGCTTCGGTGGTGGAGAGCGCTCCGGAAGACGTCAGTCTTCTTCTTCACGCTCTAGATATTAATCACTAGGATTTATCATCTTATAAAAGCTGGCTTTTCATTATAGAAAAGCCGGCTTTTTCTTTTTTCTTTCTTTATGTTGAAAAGCTTAATGCTTTCTTCCCATCCTTTTCGCTTTTAAATGTCTTCTTCGAGAACGGCGTAATCGTGAATATTTAACCGGATAATGACGTTTCGCCGTGATATTATTGAATATAAGTGCCGTGAGAAGCAAAATCAATGTTCCAGTAAATATAGGACTTAACACATAAAGATAACCCAATGAGGCAACTTTGGTACCCCCGGTTACCGCGATCAGTGCGGTAGCGCCGCCCGGCGGATGAAGTGTGCGGGTCATCTGCATAAAAACGATAGAAGAAGCTACAGCCAGAGGAGCGGTAAGCCATATAATATCGGGTAATATTCGAGCAACGGTGACCCCAACAAGTGCGGACACCACATGCCCTCCAACAAGATTTCGTGGCTGTGCCAACGGACTTTGTATGGCTCCATACACCAAAACAGAAGAAGCTCCGAACGAACCGATTAAAAAAACGTTCTCCAACGTTGGCAAGTGCAGAGATTGAATAAAAGCGATAATAAAAATGCCGACGAAAGCGCCGACAAAAGACCAAAAATGTTCCCTGGGATCAACGAGCGTTTCCCGATAGAAAACATATCGATACACCCGTAGCTGCCTATAAATCTGTTTTTTCAACTATTACAAACTATTTATGACGTTGCCGTATAGCCTCATAGATAACAATACCTGCAGAGACCGATACATTTAAGGATTTGATTTCACCAAACATCGGTATTTTCGCCAGTTTATCCGAAACACGAATCAAGTCATCTGATACACCAACATCTTCGGCACCTAAAACAATGCAGGTGGGTACCGTATAATCCACATCGTAAACGGAATCTTGTGTCTTCTCCGTCCCGACAACCAACTGTACACCCGATTCGATAAGGAAACGTGCCGTACGTCCCAATGCGTCTTCGCGACATACCGGAATCTTATATAATGCTCCTGCTGAAGTTTTAATTGCATCAGGATTGATTTCAGCCGAACCTTTTTTAGGGACAATAATCGCGTGGACTCCAGCACATTCCGCCGTACGTGCAATAGCCCCCATGTTGCGTACATCGGTTACACCGTCCAACATCAATAAAAGAGGTGTCTCCCCTTTCTCATAGATAGTGGGCAATAGGTCTTCGACATGTTGATAAGTAATCGGTGATATCACCGCTATAACGCCTTGATGGTTTTTCCGCGTAATGCGGTTTAGCTTTTCAATAGGCACCTGTTGATATCCGATATTATGCTCTTTCAACAAAGATTTTAATTCCAAGAAGAGACTGCCGCTCAACCCCCGCTGTACAAATAATGATTCAATCTCCTTACCGCTATCAATCGCTTCAATGACGGCACGAATACCGAACACCATTTGGTTTGATTCTCGCTTTTCCCCTCGTTCCCTATGTTGGAAGTTTCGCATATTTTATTAGTTGGCGTGTTATAATGAATAATTTTGGGCAAAGATAACAAAAGAAAGGTGTATTTAACTCAACCCCAGATTAAATGCTTTACGAAGCGTCTCCAGCGCAGGGTTTTTGGAAACCATTGCCTGATACTTTTCTGCGGAAGTATATGGCTTCCTGACTTTGGTAACTTCCACTTGTATACCTGTTAGGTCAAGTGAAAAATTTTGTAGTTTAACCCGCAGATAATTTAAAATATCTATTTTACCTAATTTAAGCTCATCCATTTGCACCGCATTCTCCACATCCACCTCAATCATGACACCGTTTAAACGCGGAGGATTAGCCGTCATAATCGTATATAGCGTAATGCGGCTTGTCTGTTTCAAACCATCCGCAAACGCATTCCATTGTGAAATAAATGCGTTGAAAGTAACTTCCCGGAACTCATTACCTTGAACAAGGTCTGGTTCATCCGTATCAGCTTCCGCCTTATCCTCAAATATGGTATTTAAGTTGGGTACATTTACCGAAGTAGAGATTTTTCCCCAGCCCTTTTTTACAGCCGTTTTTTCCGTTGTCACAGCCGTGTTTTCTACGACGGGCGCCGGATTGTTATTTAGAGCCTGTATAGGTGCAGGTTCTTTGACAGAAGACACGTGCTTAGGAACAGGAGCACTGTTAGCTACAGCCGTCGGATGATTTATACTTGTATCAGGGAGTTTTTTTTTTACCTCTGTCGTAGCAGCAGCCGGCGTAAAACTTCCTTGCTTACCCAGTGAAATAGCCGACGCGATATGACACATCTTTAATAGTGCTAACTCTACTTGTAAGCGTTGGTTTTTACTGCTTTTGTAATTTATTTCGCACTGATTGGCAATGTTCAATGCAGAAAGCAACAGCCCAGAGCTAAGTGCCTGCGACTGATCCATGTATTTACGTTTAATATTTTCGCTTACTTCCAATAACTTGAGCGTTGCAGGCTCTTTGGATACCAATAAATTACGGATATGTGTTGCCAGTCCACTGATAAAATGGCCGCCGTCGAAACCATTATTCAATACTTTATCAAAAATCAATAACGCTTGTGCGGCATCCTCCGCTGAGACGCTGTCCATCAATTGGAAATAGTAATCGTAATCTAGAATATTGAGATTATCGATGACGGTTTGATAGGTAATGTTTCTATTCGAGAAACTGACAATCTGGTCAAACATGGATAGTGCATCCCGAAGCCCTCCATCAGCCTTCTGCGCAATAATATGTAGTCCATCCGGCTCGAAAGTTATCTGTTCTTTTTGTGCAATGGAAGCGAGATGATTCGCCATATCCTCTACTCTGATCCGGTTGAAGTCAAATATCTGACATCGGGAAAGTATAGTGGGGAGGATCTTGTGTTTCTCTGTCGTTGCCAGAATAAAAATAGCATACGAAGGAGGTTCTTCCAATGTTTTCAAAAAAGCATTGAAAGCTGCCAGCGAAAGCATGTGCACCTCGTCAATGATATAAATCTTGTATTTGCCTGCCTGTGGCGGGATACGAACCTGCTCAATCAAGCTACGGATGTCGTCAACGGAGTTATTAGACGCTGCATCTAATTCGTGAATACTAAAGGAGTTCCCTTGTTGAAAAGATTTGCAGCTCTCGCAAGTACCACAAGCTTCCGCATGTTCACTGATATGCTCACAGTTTATTGTTTTCGCTAAAATACGCGCGCAAGTCGTTTTCCCGACACCACGGGGCCCACAAAACAAAAAAGCTTGCGCCAATTGATTATTGTGAATGGCATTTTTGAGCGTGCCGGTAATATGCTGCTGACCAACAACAGAGTCGAAGGTAACGGGCCGATATTTCCGTGCTGAAACAATAAAATTATCCATTGCACGAAGATAAGGATTTTAACAAGTAAAATCCAGAAATTAAAGTGTAAAAAAACCGCTCCCAAAATTAGCGTTTCGAGGAGCGGTTCAGATATAGAATTCTAGGCTATGCTATCGTATCACCTTTAGGCTCTGTCACTTTCCATACTGCGGCGGCTATTACAGCACCTAGAATCGGAGCGACAATAAATAACCACAACTGAGATAACGCCTGTCCACCGGCCAGCAGAGCAGGGCCAAATGAGCGTGCAGGATTAACAGAGGTACCTGTGATAGGAATAGCAACCATATGGATCAGCAAAAGCGTAAATCCGATTGCCAAACCGGCCATCGTACTGTTGCCAACTTTAGACGTCGTAGCCAAGATGACGAACAGAAAAATAAAAGTCAATATGGTCTCGGTGATGAAAGCCGCTGTTGTTCCGTACTCACTTTGGTATTTTGTACCCCAACCATTGGCGCCATAGGCCCATTCACCAGCTGTAAAGCCTGCCAACTGCCCACCTAGTATCTGTTGTAAGACAAATGCGCCGAGAAGAGCACCCAGACACTGTGCAATGACATATACAATAGCGTCTTTCGCCGGCATTCTACCTGCCAATAGTACACCGATTGTGACTGCGGGGTTGATATGGCAACCTGAAATACCGCCAATGGCATAAGCAAAAACAACAACGGAAAGACCAAACGCCATAGATATGCCGAGTAATCCTAATCCGGATAATCCCGCTATGGTATCTACTCCTGCAATAGCTGCAGCACCACAGCCAAAAAGAACCAAGCCAAAAGTACCAATCAACTCGGCGATAAATTTCGAAGACATCTTAACTTCCATAATATATAGTTGAATTTTTAAATTAGTAAAACCCTAAATTAGTGCTTTCAATGGATTGGTATACTATCGAAATACATTCTTGTAGCGTCCACTCGACACACATGAGAGAACCTTATACTCAAAAATTTATGATATTATGGATTTAAACGCTTTTAAGCGTGTCCTTTTTGTAGTTTAATTACGATATAGATTGTAGTTAAAAAAATCCCTGTTGTTCGATAGTATACTTGTATCACGCCTCAATTTAACTGATCTTTTAAGTAATGAATAAATAGGATCTTATAGGGATATCATTCGGACTTTGTTCGGATATTCTTCGGATAAGGTCGAAAAAGATACGATTGAATTTCTTATTATGTATGTTTAAGATATAAAGTAACTATTACTTTAGTATTTGGAATATACCTGATTATTCTCTATCTTAACTGCATAATTATAATTCACTAGATCATGGCAAGAGTTAAGAATGGTATTAACGGTACTGTTTCGGGCAAAGTAGGTCCGTCTGTTTTTTGCAAATGGAAAGACATTTATTATGTAAGAAGTCTTCCCCGAATAAAGAAAAATCGAAAGCCCACACCGGGACAGCGAAAGAACCAGAGCAAGTTTGCCTTTATGCAAGAGTGCCTATCACCCATCGTTCGTTTTGTTCGTTTGGGATTTATGCAATATGCTCCAAACCGAACGGGACACAACTCTGCGATGTCTTATAATCTAAAGGAAAGTGTTATTTTTGAAGATGAACGTTACCGTCTGGATTACGAAAAGTTTGCTATCAGCCGCGGACTGCCCTCTCCGGTTTCCAACGTTGGGATTGACCAAAAGGATGGGCAAGTTATTATACGTTGGCAAGTGGATGCTGCCTTCAGACAAAAGCATGGCGACAAAATGTTTCGGTGCATAGCACTGCTCTACCCGGATAATGGCGTCGAGCCTGTAAATACAGTAGGCGTTTTGCAAGATAGTTATCTAGAAGATTGTGAACAGATTATTTCTATAGAAAAGGTTCCTAGGGGCACCGTCTATCACGGTTACTTAGCATTTCTTGCTTCCGAAGGTAGTAACATTAGTACTGATAGCGTGTATTTAGGTAAAATTGTAAATGAGTCTATCTCGTTAATGTGATTTTCCAACAATAATAGCGGCACCATTGGGCTGCAAAGTCAGTTTAACCTGTTTGTCTTTTGCTACCTTGATTTGGCTTTGTTTCGGGTTCAATTTATGATCATCCGAATACAATACGGCTGGTCCGTTGGAAAGCATAGGTAAAGAAACGGATAAATTTTTAACTTCCGTTTCAGCATTGATTCCGACGACGTACCAGGTATCGCCATGTCGACGTGCCAAAACAACGTACTTGCCCGGATAGCCGTCGATAAACACGGTCTCATCCCAGACTGTAGGCACATCCTTCATAAAATCAATAATGAAATCAGGGTATTCTTTTAGATTATTTGGTGTAATACCAAAGTTTTGTACCGGCGTCTGAAATAAAACAGCTGTCGCCAGTTGAAAAATCTCACTCGTTTTACGGGTTGTTCCACCATTGTTTTCCCTATTATGTCGTTTGTTTAATAATACAGGGCCGAAATCCATCGATCCGACTGCATTCCGAATAAAAGGGTGTAACGTTGCATTATAAGCTTCCGTATCATTCGCGTGTTGTGTAAAAATCAAGTTTTCGGATGCGAGCACCGCTTCACTTCCCACAAAATTTGGATACATCCGTTCCCATCCCCGAGGTAACGTGCAACCGTGAAAAATAACGACTAAACCATGATCATTCGCATCCGAAAGAATGTCCTCGTAAAGCTGCAAGGTTTCCTGCTTATCGCCACCAAAGAAATCTACCTTGATTCCTTTAACGCCTATGCGTTGCATCCAAGCCATCTCCTTCTTCCGTGCTACCGAGGTATTCATCCGATTTTTAGGCCCTTGCGGTGCATCATTCCAAAAACCATTGGAATTATACCACAGACAGATCCCTACATTTTTTTCTTTTCCATAAGCGACTAATTCCTCCACTTTGTCGTGACCAATTTTGGTATCCCACCAGTTGTCGATCAACGCAAATTCCCAGCCCATATTGGCAGAGAGATCGATAAATTTTTTCTGATCCTCGAAATTGATACTGCCATCCTGCCACTCTAGCCAGCTCCATGTTGAACGTCCGAATTGATAATTCTGAGAAGGATCGTATAATGGTTTTACTACGTCAAAAGCGATAGTCGTTTCGACAATCGGTTTTAGATCTTTTCCAACCGTCAATGTACGCCAAGGTGTGTAGCCCGGCAAATTCAATGCAGGCTGTGTACTTCCCAATCCATTATTTTCTCCTTCTTCCGGAAAAGAAATCTGGTAAAGCCCATCTGCTGTACCTTCGCTCAATTTCGCCCCACAATAAAGGCTACCCACACCAGTTTCCGACACCAATACCCATCCGCGGTCGCCTACATGAAATAATGCCGGGAAGGTATATCCTATACCATATTTAGAAGGTGTGCCCATAGGCTCATCCGGTACATATTCCTCTTCATAACTGGGTTTGGTTTTCATCCAACCGATCATCGGCGTGGCCTGTGGTGTTAAAAATGTCGTCGTAATATCCGGAAAATCAAAACCACTTAGCTCCCTATGGATAATCGCATTTGCGGGTTCCCCCGTTTGTGGTATACCATAACGAAACGCTACGTTGTTGTTACTGACCTGAAAAATAACTTCCAGTTTTAGCTTATCATTATTCTCGAATGTAAAGCTATGCTCATTTGCCTGATAATGTACCGCTCTCTTTTTAATCTTCGGTTCTTCGTAACGTTCGTCTATTTGGCGGGCCTGCCGGTCAACCAAGCGTAGTCCGCTAGAAAGATCCCCTAAATGCGTCCGCAGACCCAATGGTGATTTTTCGAGCATTTCCTGCCCATCCAACATAACGGAATAATATAACCGCCCCTGGTCTGCTTCCAATTGTACCGAAAGCTGGCCATCCGGACTAAGTATCTTCATTTCCTGCGCTTGCGCAGTTGATAGAAAGAATACGCATAACGCGCCATACATAAATTTCAAGTTCATATAGAAATAGTTTTTTAGGATAAACAGCCTATTTATTTCGGAAGTTGGGGTGCCATTCGATAATATGTACTGTTGTCGGCTCGGCATCAAGCAGCCCCTCTCCATCTTTTTGATCCGTCTGCTGTACGTACAAAGCTAATTGTTTCTTATTTCGCCATAGTTCGGTATCATATGTCGGCTCCCAAGCCCCCAACGAACCGGATGACAGGTCTCTTATTTCGAAATTATCGTCGCGGACATCATTCAATTTCAACACCGAAGCCTTGTTACCGCGCTCCTGATCCCGAAAGAGCAATAGAAGTGATGTTTTATTTCTTGTCTCCGTAACTAACAGCTGAGGCCTTGAAATCGGAATTTCTTTGGTCCCGTGTCCGCTTAAAGAGAAAGCGGTTTTCCGAAAATCCAATGACTTTACCTGCCATTTGCCGTCCGCCAAATAGATGATTTTATATTGTGGAATCTGGGAATCCGCGGATCGCCAATAGGTCGCAATAAACGGATTTCCGTCTTCATCCGCCGTCATTGCCGTTTGGTTGATCAATTCACTTTGTTGGGGTATCCATGCTGCATACTCTGCATGCTCTGCCGTAATGGGCAAACTATACGGTGTACCATCCGTCCTTTGCCACGTCCATCCACCGTCTTTGGAACAAGCATACGCCATATCATGATTGCTCGCCACATCGGGCGACTCTCGCCATACCCAAGAAACATGAATCGTTCCTTTTTGATCCACATAAGCCTGCCAGTAAGCATTCCGTTGTCGCTCTCCGCTGATCAAATTGGTATGCAGACGTGTCCATTTTTTCTGTGCGAATTCGTATTTGTTGATAATCAAGTTGCCTGCTCCAGAGCCGCCATCCCGATAGAAAAAAAGAAGATCACCACTGGGTAACGCAAAAAACTCGGGATACGTCACCCGACTTTCTTCCGATCCCACCATAGCCTCTTCTTCTCCCAACTGCAATCCCTCGGGCTCGAGACTCTTCGCGTATCGCAAACGTCCATTATGGTGATCCCAAGCGACATGCAAATAGCCATCACCATCAACCATCATGCTAATGACGTTGTGCGCATCTGACGCATGGCCGGTATACTGCGTTTGTTTTATCGTCCAGCTCTCGCTATCCAACCGTCGTTTTCCTAACGTCAGGAAGCCCTCTCCGTCATAATAGGATATAAATTGAACATGGTCATTGCTGACCAAGGAGTTTTTTCTAAATACCGCGGTGTTCACGGTATTTTTAGCCCAACCCAAACCAACGTCCATCACGCGGGCTCCTTGAGGCTGCGCCAGAACAGCAATCGGCATAAAGAATATTCCTACGACCAATGTGATCCATATTTTTCTGATTATATACATATGCTCTTACTTGTTTAAATACCGATACATTTCTGAACCTGCCAATAAAAAAGCGCCGACACCAAAACTAGCCGTCGAATTGGAATCGACCACCTGACCCGGTATCGCTTTTTCACCGATAGGCTGTACATAGCCCACACGTCCATCAACTTGCAGAGCTGTTTCACTCAAAAATTTCCAGCCTGATTGTGCCGTGCGGAGATAGTCTTTTTCTGATAAAAAGCCATTGTTTATCCCCCAAAGGAAACCATACGTAAAGAATGCCGTTCCACTAGCCTCGGGTCCAGGCGCATGCTGTGGATCCAACATACTACGTGTCCAATAGCCTGCTTTCTGCTGAGACTTAGCAATCGCCTTTGCCATATCCTGATAACGCTGTACATAATAATCGTAGTGCCGATGATCCTTTGGCAAATCCTGTAGCACTTTCGCCAGTCCCGCAAATACCCATCCGTCCCCACGCGCCCAAAAGTCTTTTTTTCCATTTTCAGATGTATGCTTCGGGTAGACATATTTAGCATCCCGATAATACAAAGACTCCTTTTCATCATACATGATACTATCTGCATATTGCAAATAGACATACATTTTGTCGAGATATTGTTCATTGCCGGTCAACTTGTACAGCTTCGTCATCACCGGCATGACCATGTACAGACCATCTGCCCACCACCAATAATCGTTATTAGGAGTACTCATCTGATACTCCATCACCTCTTTAGCCCGAGCAACCTTATGTGGTTGTGGATCTAAATGATACAGATCGATATACGTCTGAAAACAGATCTGCCAATCACCAAAGAGAACATAGTCGTCTTTTTCACCATACGAATATTTCCACTCAGCTTTGTTATCAGACTTTGCTCCCTTCCAGCCATTATGTTCGGCCCAAGCTTCCGAATAAGTCCGGTATGTTTCATTTTGGGTCAATTGATATAGTTCCATATTTCCCGTATGGTATGCTGCGATATCCCAAAAGGACCAAACAGTCGGTTTGTTATTCTCCTGCCAGTAGCTATTGACCCGGTTTAACTTCAACATCACATCTTCCTTGTTCAGCCGCTGACTAAATGAAGCGGAGGAATACAGTAATAAAAAATAAATGATAAGGTTTACACGCATTTCTTCTTTGGTTAAAATTTATAGATTAAACTTTTGCACACCCGTATTTAGCAAAGGTATCTATCGCCCATCAAAGCCATGTTCAAATAAAAACTATTTACCTCCTAAATTCGGTTCACAACGGTAAACCTCTGTCTTTTGAACCATAATTAAACGTCTTTGACCCAAAAAACCCGTACTGCACACACATTTACTGGCTAGCTTTGCATGAGCAGGCAGGAGTTTCTGAAAATAAATGTAAAAAAAACATTTAAAATAACAGATACATTTTTTATTTTTAAGCTACGATATAAAATATGTACAGGCTCGGCTAGCGTCAAAACAAACCTTATTTCGATTGTAAATTATATTATTAGACATCCATGAATAAAAGACTTCTTACATGCTGTTTATTCCTATGCAGTACATTTTTGACACATGCACAGCCCAGCACCCCGGTAGAAAAAGATTTTGTAGGCTACCTTTTCCCCTATTTTACAGGAAATGCGGTAGAAGAAGAGCAAGTACATTACGCCATTAGCAACGACGGTTTCCATTATACGGCGCTAAATAGAAATAAGCCTGTATTGAATTCCAAAGACATCAGTTCTACGGGAGGGGTTCGAGATCCTCATATCCTCCGCCGTCACGACAACAAGGCTTTTTATATGGTGTTGACGGATATGACCTCTTCCAAAGGATGGGATTCCAACCGGGCACTGATTTTATTGAAATCGGAGAACTTGACAGATTGGACATCGCATATCATCAATATACAGCAAAAATATCCGAATCAGGAAAATCTGAAACGTGTCTGGGCTCCCCAAACCGTTTTCGATGAAAAAGCACAAAAATATATGGTGTACTGGTCTATGCAGCATGGCGATGGTCCAGATATTATTTACTATGCATATGCCAACGCGGATTTTACAGATTTAGAAGAGGCACCTAAACCGCTTTTTATACCGAAAGACAAAAAGCCTTGTATTGATGGGGATATTATTTACAAAAATGGCATCTACCACCTTTTCTATAAAACAGAAGGACATGGCAATGGCCTAAAAAAGGCGATGACAGACGACTTAACTTCGGGCGTTTGGATCGAGCAACCGGGATATAAACAACAAACGACGGAGGCCGTAGAAGGATCGAGTATTTTCAAACTGACGAATAGCGATAAATATATTCTGATGTATGATGTCTATATGAAAGGTACGTATCAATTCTGCGAAAGCTATGATCTGGATGAATTCCACGTCATCGACCAACAGATTAGTATGGATTTTCATCCACGACACGGAAGCGTGATCCCTATAACCCGGAAAGAATACCAGCACCTGTTGGCGACCTACGGTAAACCGGCGAACTTTCAGGCGGTGCAACAAAACAACCCCGTATTAGAGGGCTATCATGCTGATCCTGAAATCCTGTACGCTGAAAAAACGGGCAAATATTACCTCTACCCCACCAGTGATGGGTATACCGGATGGTCAGGCGATTATTTCAAAGTATTTTCCTCCGATAATCTGAAAGACTGGCAAGAAGAAGGAACCATACTAGATCTCAAAACCCAAGTACCGTGGGGCAACCGCAATGCGTGGGCTCCTGCCATCATCGAGAAGAAAATCGGTAAAAACAGATACAAATACTATTATTATTTTACCGCAGCACAAAAAATCGGTGTTGCCGTAGCCGATCACCCCGCCGGACCATTTACCGATTCTGGAAAACCGCTTGTATCGACAAAGCCGGAGGGCGTACATGGTGGTCAGGAAATTGACCCGGATGTTTTTCAAGATCCGGTAAGTGGAAAGTATTATCTCTATTGGGGGAATGGCTACGGAGCAGTTGCGGAATTGAATGATGATATGGTTTCCCTTAAAGAAAATACCACAAAAGTCATTACGCCCGACGAAACTTTCCGCGAGGGCTTCTATATATTTTATCGTAAAGGAACGTACTATTTCTTATGGTCAGAAGACGATACGCGCAGCGAAAATTACCGTGTGCGATACGGCACATCCAAATCGCCTACCGGCCCTATTGAGATTCCTGAAAACAACCTGATTCTGACTAAAAACCCGGAATTGGGTATTTATGGCCCAGGCCATAATGCTGTTTTGCAGATTCCGGGCGAAGACGAGTGGTATATTGTTTACCACCGTTTCAGTCGTCCGAACGGCATCAAAATGGGCGATGCAGCCGGTTATCACCGCGAGGTGTGTATCGATAAAATGGAATTTAACGAAGATGGCAGCATCAAACCGGTTATTCCGACGTTATAAATAATTTTCATTACGCCTATGAAGTTAAAAAAATTGATCAATATATGTTTCCTATCCACCGCAATAGGAACAACACTCCAGGCACAAACACAAAAACAACTGGACTATTTCTCGCTGAATGATGTCCGATTACTTTCCGGACCATTCAAACATGCGGAGGAGCTTGACCTAAACTATCTCTTGGAACTGGACGCTGACCGGCTTTTAGCGCCTTTTCTACGCGAATCAAACCTACCTCCTCTGCGGAAAAGCTACACCAATTGGGAAAACACCGGTTTGGACGGACATATAGGTGGTCATTATGTCTCCGCCTTATCCTATATGTATGCATCCACAGGTGACGCTCGTATCAAAGAACGCTTAGACTACATGCTTGCGGGGCTCAAACGCTGTCAAGATGCCAACGGCGATGGCTATATTGGCGGTGTTCCGGAAGGAAAAGAGCTTTGGGATGAGGTTAGACGAGGCGAGATTAAGGCCGGCGGATTTAGTCTAAATGATAGATGGGTTCCCCTGTATAACATCCATAAAACATACGCAGGTCTTCGTGACGCTTATTTAATGACGCATAATGAGACTGCAAAGGAGATGTTGATCAAGCTGGCCGACTGGGCAATTGCACTGATAGACCAGCTGAGCGATGAGCAGATACAGGATATGCTACGCAGTGAACATGGGGGTCTTAATGAAACGTTTGCTGATGTGGCGGCTATTACGCAAAACCCAAAATATCTCACACTCGCCCGTCAATTTAGTCAACGTGCGGTGTTGCAACCGCTATTGGATCAAGAAGATCATCTGACCGGTAAACACGCCAACACGCAAATACCAAAAGTATTGGGTTTCAAACGTATTGCCGATATTGCCCATGACGAACAATGGGCAGACGCAGCTCGCTATTTTTGGGAAAATGTCATCGAACGGCGTTCGGTATCTATTGGAGGGAATAGTGTCAGTGAACATTTTAACCCCATAGACGATTTTTCCAAAATGCTGCAAAGCATCGAAGGTCCGGAAACCTGCAACACGTATAATATGCTGCGCCTGACACGTATGTTGCATCAAACAGACCCCAAAGGCAAGTACCTCGATTATTATGAACGAGCCCTGTATAATCACATCCTCTCCACGCAACATCCGGAGACTGGAGGGCTGGTTTATTTTACGCAAATGCGTCCGGGGCACTATCGTGTATACTCGCAGCCGCATACTAGTATGTGGTGCTGCGTAGGATCTGGCATGGAGAATCATGCAAAGTATGGCGAGATGATCTATGCGCATCAGGATGACAACCTGTTTGTGAACCTATTTATTCCTTCCAAAGTGAACTGGCAGGAGAAGAACGTCGAGCTCATCCAAGAAAATAATTTCCCCGAAGAGAACAGGACACAATTTACGGTCTATCCTAAATCTAAAACGACTTTTGCATTACATGTCCGTAAACCCAGCTGGGTAATGGATGAGCCTACGATCTTGCTGAATGGTAAACCGTTTCGAGCCTCTTCTGCCAAAGACGGATGGGCCACGATAGACCGTACGTGGGCAGCAGGCGATCGGATATCCGTCGAGCTTCCGATGGGGATCTATACCGAGCAACTGCCCGATCGCTCAAATTACTACAGTATCTTGTATGGACCGCTTGTATTGGCAGCCAAAACGGGAACGGAAGATATGGATGGGCTCTTTGCAGATGATAGCCGAATGGGTCATGTTGCCCAAGGCAGACAGATTCCTTTGCGGACTATGCCAATCCTAACGACAGCACCAGAAAACATTCCGAACTTGATACAGCCGGTAGAAAATACACCGCTACACTTTACGCTAACAGGATTGTACAGTGGGACGGAACAGCACAGCATGGAGCTTCAGCCATTTTATCAAACACATGATAGCCGGTATATCATTTACTGGCCACAAGCTACCGCTGAGGAACTTACCGCCCTACAAGAGAAAACAGAACGGGAAGAAAAAGAATCCCTGCGCCTAGCAGACATCACGATTGATCGGGTCGTGAGCGGGGAACAACAGCCTGAATCGGATCACTTCATCAAGGAAGAAAATACGCAAACGGGAAGTATCGAGGATGTACGCTGGCGGGAAGCAAAAGGTTGGTTTAGCTATACTATCAAAACAAATCCTAAAGAAAATGTACAGCTGTACATCAGGTACCTGGAAGAAGAAAATCGGAAAACAAACATCCTCATCCACGATCAAGAGATAGAGAAGCTACAGGCAGACGCCAATGCATTGGGCCAGGTGAAAACAGCTGTTATTCCGATTCCGGAGACATTGAATCAAAGCAATCCTTTGCAGGTAAAAATTGCGACCGATGGTGGTACAACGAGCCATAAGATATTGGAGATACGCGTGATTAAAGAAGAATAAAGTTAGCGGGTTAGAAACTCTCTAACTTCTTAGTAACTTTAGCCAATTATATAGACATAAATAGTGACCAAAGCATTTGCATATTGTTTTTCTTTTTTTCTTGTCGTTATTGGTGAGATAGGCTCTTCCTTGGCGCAACAGATTGGGGTTACGCCCATAAAGATTGAGCAGGAGCTCCCGTCTTTAACGGTTAACAAAACCTTCCAAGATAGTGCCGGTTATATTTGGTTTGCCACAGCCTATGGGCTCAGCCGATTCGACGCATTTAATTTGTTAACATTCAAACTTCGGGATGACGATGGCACGGTTGCTCCTCATCAAAATATCCTGACCATCAACGAAAGCAACGGTTATCTTTTATTGGGGGCAGAAAATGGATTATATACCTTAAAAAAGGAGACTTACCGAATTGTGCCATTCCCAGATTCGAGTTTACGGGGACAGCGTGTCGCGGCTATACTTGTTGATAAACAATCTAGAATCTGGGTTGGAAGCCACAGTGCGATTTATGTATATAATAAAGATTTTAGCTTACATACCACATTTGAACACGATCCCAGCAACAAAAATTCGATTCCACCGGGAAGCATCAATACTGTATTTCAAGACCAAAACGAGGATATCTGGGTTAGTATTTGGGATGGCGGACTCTACAAATTGGACAATAAAAAACAACAATTTGTTGCTTTTCCACCCATAGGGATACGGAACAACCCTTTTAAAATCATACAAGATGAACGAGGACAATATTGGATAAGTACTTGGGGCGATGGTCTTTTTCTTTTCAATCCGGACGACAAAGAAAATATGTATCGGGAAATTATTATCAAAAATAAAAGAAGGGGTATCGGAAAGGAAGAATTAGTATACAATATCGTACAAGACCGTGTAAAAAAATATATTTGGGTCTTATCTTTTTCGGGTATTTCGACCTATCACTACACCGACGATGGTCGCATTGAAGAAATAGATTTCGCTCACCTTTTTCAACGCACATCCAATTTTTTCCAAGATATCTACGAAGATCGTTCCGGTGCACTATGGCTCGCTATCAGCGGCAAAGGTGTTTCGACGATTAGCTTTGACAAACCCGTTATGCGTGCCTTTGTGTTACCTCAGGTCCAAGAAAAATATAATATATCGCCCAACCTCAACATGCTTTACCAAGACCGTGAAAATCAATTGTGGTTCAATCTGGAACGCATCGGTTTAGGTAAATTTGTACCACAAACAAATCAATTAGCGACCTACAGCAATCTCCGTTTTAAGGATTTGGTGTCGCTCAGGGCAGTCAATTGCGCGTTGGAAATAGACGATGAATTATGGGTAGGTGGCGCATACGAAACGATCATGCACGTTTTCAAAAAGGAGAACGGTAGCCTGACGCTGTCACGTACCATTGATCTCGCCCAATATGCTAACGAGATTGGCGTTCCTCTCCACCTTTTTCAGGATACAAGAAAAAATTTATGGATCGGAACCAGCCGAGGGATGATGTGTAAAAAAGCAGGGCAGAAGCAGCTACATCAAGTGGACGGTATAAACGGCCAAATCATGGCAGTATGTCAGGACGCAGGGGGTAATATATGGGTCGCCACCAAGGATCATGGTATTTACCAGATAGACAATCATTCGAGTCCGAAATCTAAACGTCACGTGGGAAAAGCTACGGCTGGATTACAGACCAACCAGATTGAAACCATGGACTCCGATAGCCGTGGATATCTATGGATAGGGACAAAAGACAATAGGCTACTTTCTTTTCATACCGAAAATGGTCAGGTGCGTGAATACGCAAATGCAAACCTGCTAGCTTCTAATCAAATCTTACATGTTGTTTGTCTTGACAATACGGTATGGTTTTCCAGCACTAGAGCCGTTTATAAATTATTCCCGAGAGATAACCGCATTTTTGAATATAGCAGCAGCGACGGCATCCCGATAAATATGTTCACAAAGGGCGCGTATACGGCCGATAAGGCACAACAAACCGTGTATTTTGGTGGACATAACGGCATCGTTCAATTTTGGGAGTCTCCGTTTTCACCTACGCATAAATCAGCTGTGGTCATCTCCGATATAAAAATCAACAACCAATCAGCGGTATCACTGGGCTTGCATGAAAAATATGATTTTCGTAAACAATCGCTGGTACTCGAGCCGGAAGATCAAAGCTTAGAGATTCTATTTTCATCATTCGAATATACACACCCGGGCAAAATTAGATATGCTTATAAACTGGAGGGAGTTGATAAGGATTGGGTATATGCTCCAAGAGAACGGCTATTTGCCACCTACAATAACCTTGGAAAAGGGCGATATACGTTCCTGATCAAAGCAACCGATCTAGACAACCGGTGGAACTCAGAAGTCACCCGTCTACACATCCACAAGAAACCCGCGTTCTATGAAAGTAACCTGGCCTATATGCTTTATACCATATTGATATTAGGCCTTGCCTACGCCGTTATCAGATTTTATGTTAATCGACTTAAATTACAAAGTGATCTTCGGATTGCGCAAATCGAAAAAGATAATGCCAATAAACTGGTTCAAACCAAGCTAAGCTATTTTACAAATATCTCCCATGAGCTATTAACACCGCTTACCATTATCTCCTGCTTGATTGATGACGTGCAGATGATTACCAAAAAGAACCTGACACAATTTGATAAAATGCGTTTTAACCTTGATCGGTTAAAACGGCTTTTGCAACAGATTTTGGACTTCAAACGCGTGGAGAATCAACAAATGGCACTACGTGTTGGTCGAGAAAATCTGATTACTTTTATCCGTAATATCTGCACCGTCTATTTCAGTCCGTTAGCAAAACGAAAAAAAATGGCATTTGAAATTGTTCAAGGTGACTGCATACCTGAAGGCTACGTGGATGCCGACAAACTCGATAAGATTATCTTTAATCTACTTTCCAATGCATTTAAATACACGGCAGACGGTGGACACATACAGCTCTCCTTTTATACCGAGCAGCTCAACGACACTGCACATTTAATCGTTAGCGTGCAAGACACCGGGATGGGAATCGCTCCGAACGAACTCGACAAGATATTCATCCCGTTTTACAACAATAGGTTGGCGAGACAACAGGAGACTAACGGGATCGGGCTGGCCTTGACCAAGGAACTGGTGGAGCTCCATCACGGGGCCATTGAGGTGGATAGTATCGTGGGTAAAGGATCGACATTTACCATCCGAATTCCAGTTGAAAAAGGGGGCTATACCGCTGAGGAACTCCGCGAACTGCACGATAGTTTTATCGATTCGGACAATCTAATGACAGAAGCGAACGAGCTGCCGAAGACTCTTCCTGAGCGGGAAGAAGGTAAAAGCGACATCCGGATATTATTAGTCGAAGACAATGAAGATTTGCTTCAAACAGTAAGAAGTCTCTTATCAAGAACCTATCAGGTCTATATTGCGAGACAAGGAGAAGAGGCCTTGGCTATTTTGAAAGAAGAGGAAATAGATATCGTTGTCAGTGATATCATGATGCCGATTATGGACGGGCTAACGCTTTGTCGTCGGATAAAACAAGATCCGGAAATAAACCATATCCCGGTTATCTTACTGACGGCTAAAAACAGTATCGACGACCGGATTGAATGTTATCAGGCAGGCGCCGACAGTTACATCAGTAAGCCTTTTGACTTGAAAGTATTGGAAGCGCGTATACACAGTTTCTTAATCCACAAGCGCACCAAGCAGGAAGATTTCAAGACGAATCCGCAGATTAATATCTCTTCGCTAGATTATACGCCACAGGATGAGCAGTTCTTGGAAAAAATGATTGCGGTGGTGGAAGAACACTTAACCAATGATCAATTTGATGTGGTTGCACTTAGTGACGAATTAGGTTTATCGAAATCTACTTTGTACCGAAAGACCAAAGCACTGCTGGATTTATCGCCAAGTGAATTTATTAAAAATATCCGGCTCAAGCATGCCTGCCAGATGATGGACAAAGACAAGTCCATTTCGGTCAGCGAAGTTGCTTTTGCGACAGGATTTTCAGATCCACGCTATTTCTCGACCTGCTTCAAAGCCGAGTTTGGGATGACACCTTCGGAATATCAGAAGCAAATCGCGAAAGAAGGATAGACTACGGTTGTTGATACACCCGCACATAATCAACTTTATAGCGGTTGGGAAATTTCGTATCGTTGAGTTCGCCCCCATTCATTCCTCCCATAGCCAGATTAAGTAAAATATAATGTGGCTGTTTAAACGGATTAAAACCCGAGCCGTCTTTATTGTGTAGCTTGCTCAATGGTTCTTTGATCATCAGCTCATCATCCACATACAAGGCGATGTATTCCGGCGTCCAGTCCATTCGCCATACATGGAAATCGTTGGCCCAAGACTTTCCTCCCAGCTCTTCGATACTACGGGTTTTACTATACCACTCGGCGTTCCAACGTGTAGATGTGCCACAGGCGATATTTGCTAAAATCTTTCCCTTGTAATACTCCATGATATCGATCTCTCCGTTGGATGGCCATTCTTTGTCGACACCCAATGTCCAGAACGCCGGCCATAAGCCATCACTGACATCAATCTTGGCCCGCATCTCGAAACGGCCATATAACCAGCTTTTCTTCCCGCCGGTATTGATCGACGATGAGGTATGTGTAATATGTTCCCTCTTTCTCCCCCAATGATTGGAGGAAGGATCATAGGTTGGGTTTTTCCTTTTTTCTGCTCTAGCTTCGATAATCAGGAACCCGTTCTCACACCAAGCATTATCCTCCTGATACCATTGGAGCTCTTGGTTACGAACAAAACCATGTTCGAAGTGCCAATATGCTGAATTTACCTTTCCATCCTGATCAAACTCATCTGCCCAAACCAGTTCGTATCCTTCATTTTTATATTTATTTGCGCCTTTTTGGGCTTCCGCCTGCATAGTAAATAATGCTATGCAAGCGGTCAATATTGTTAATCTCAGTCTGTTCATATTTATCTGTTTATTGCTTTTATCATATAACCATAAGAGTATGCTGAGTCCGTTAGTCTATATGGACAGATACCCCCAATCAGATCAGTACGTTTAGGTTGATAAATCTCTTAACCATTCTAATTTATGCTTCGTTTGATAATCTTTATAATCTGTTATATGCCAAAATTGCGCAATGTTGGTGCTTTATATGTTGATTATTCATTCAAATGTGTAGAAAATACAACCATCTCCCGGATTATACGCCGGTAATCAGTCAAAACAGGGAGCCAACTCGTCAGCGACACCGACAACAACGGTTTGAAACCAAATCAAACGATTTTGAAGCGATGTTTGTACAAGCCAACGGGAATCCAGACGACAAACTGGCTGTGCGATTTACAGCTCCTTGGCTAGAAGCGGCCGATGTGGAGATTACATTAAACTAGTGTAAAAGCGCTGTACCACGCTGGTTACAGCGCTTTTTTTTAATCTATCTTTTATTGTACTCCTTCTGTGGTCATCACAATACGCTTGATTGTCCCGTCGTCGTTGTGATATAAACGATCTATACAAATCGAGCGGCTATAGCTACCTCCGTCCGTATTAATACCGCCATTATGGTATATAAAATACCAATCTCCTTTAAATTGTACGATAGCCTGATGGTTCGTGTTGCTATTGCCGGCAATTTCATTGAGAATACCTTTATATTCGTAAGGACCTTCGATATTGTCTGCCGTAGCATAGGCAATTTTTTCAGGAAATTCCGTGGCATAGGTCAAATAATACTTGCCATTATAGGTATGTATCCATGGTGCCTCGGTAAAGCTAAACCCATCGAATTGTACTTGTTTGATCTCGCCATCAATCTCGATCATATTATCTTTTAGCTTTGCATAATAACACTCTCTGTTTCCCCAAAAGATCCATGCTTGTCCATCCTCGTCAATAAATACCGCCGGATCGATGCAAGCCCAGGAATGCGTCGATGCAAAACAGTCATCATTTGTCAACAGCGGCTTACCCAAAGCGTCTTTGAATGGCCCTTCGGGACGATCAGACACGGCGACGCCGATTCCTGACCAGTTCGTGCTGATATACCAATAATATTTGCCGTCACGTTTCACCATATCTGCCGCAAATGCATCACCACTTTTTGCCCAAGAAAAATCCGTTATTTTCATCGGCACTGGATATTCTGTCCAATTTTTCATATCGGTCGTGGAAAACACCAACCAGTCTTTCATCTTATATCCCCGCTGGCCTCCCGCAAAATCATGCCCAGCATATAACCATAGCGTATCCCCTTGCACAAGAGCCGCAGGATCTGCCGTATAATGATGGGTAATAATCGGGTTGCCTTTTGCTTCGAAATGATTGCGATCTCCTTTTTCGAAAGGTTGTAGCAATGCCGTCGGTACACCTCCCCATTTCGCATGTAGACGACGTGCTTCCTGTTTCGTAATACCAATGACGCTTCCATGCCGCGGGTGGAAGTTCTTATTAAATGATTCCGTTTCCGTTGTAAAGCCAAACAAATCCGTACTCCGTTGGAATTCATACCGCCCGTCAGCATAAAGATCATACATCAAGATATATTCATCGCTATCATTCAGCTTGAAGACACTCGATCCTTCAACCACAATAGATGTATCCGCATAAGCATCCAAATAAATAAAATCCTCTTTCCAAGGTCCTTTCAACGATTTACTGGTTGCTTGTTGAATACCATTTTTAAACTCTTTCCCTTCGGCGTCTTTGGTATTTCCTTTATAAAAGAAATGGTAAAGCCCGTCTTTGTAAATAATATCACCATCAATACCGCCAAACTTGGGGCTGAACAACAATGTCGGTTCTTTTTCAAATCCGGTAAAATCTTTATTGGCATAAGCACCATAAAAATCCAGTTTGGTATTATCATGCAAGCGAACAGTAAAATATACGAGGTATTTCCCCACTTTTTTATCGTAGAAAACCTGCGGTGCCCATACCCATTTCACATTCCCAAACTTCTTAGGGTATAATTTAGCGAGATCCAAAATACTATGCTTCCAATCTAATAAGTCATCCGATTTCATCAATATGATCCCCGGATTCGTATCCCAACCATTCCTTTTCGTAAACATATCCGTCGCGACCATATAGAAGCTATCCTCATCTTCACCTCGGTAAATATGCGGATCACGTATCCCCCCGGTTTGGGAAATAGCAGCGGAAGCCAAGATAGGTCTGTTTCCATTTAACGCCGTCCAATTTACGGCATCTGCACTAACCGCAAAACGGAGCTGTTCTTGTTGCTCTCCCTTTCCCGTTCCTTCGAAATAGGCGAATAAGTATCCCTCAAATTTAGATTCCTGCGTTTGTGATTGTCCATGTATATACGGCGGGTGGAACAATAAACAAAAGAAAAACAATGTGCCCAATAGGGTTTTCGATACGTGGCTTGAACTTCTCATCATATTTTGTCTGAATATATGTGTTGGATTAATGGAGGACGGTTATCTCCTGATTATTTAATACACGATTATAGACTTGAATACCTTGAACCCAACTATTGGGCGATGTCCATTTAACGGCTGGTTGATTAATTTTTCCAATCACGATACGTTGATCCAACAGATCGTTAATATAGGTATACAAGATTCCTTTTTCATACGTTAAGGTCAACTTGAAACGCTGTAGTTTTTTAGGAGCATACCATTTTCCGCTCGTACCGCGACTATATTGCCTCCAAGTATCGGAAGAGCCAAGTACATTTGTGCTGGGGTATATTGTTCCTTTAAACTCAACTTGTGGTTTCAAGCTATTGCTATCCAACCGATAAGACAAATCTCCAATCTGGAACAACGTGCCTTCATAATTTGTCGTATCAGTCACTACATCCAATGAAATCGTAAATCTCTTGCCAAGTTTGCCGTGAAAACCATTCTCCTTGCTGACGACTCCTTCGGTAAGATCAACAGTCGTGTTCATGCCTTTAAAGTCACTGTGAATCGCCGTTGGATAACCCGGACGCGATTTGCTTACAATCCAATCATAGTAATCCCCATGCATCCAAGTCAGGCGCAGCGGTATCCCCAGACTTCCCTTGATCATATAAGGTCGTATATTATTCTTCGGTGAGTTGGATGTAATCGCTTCCGTCGACAGGATATCACCCGCATCATCAAGGGTATATTTTATCAACTCATATACAGATCCATGCGTACCGGCCATCGGGACGGAACAATATACCTCATTTACCTTATCCGGATCAATTGTCATTCCGCCACTATAACACATTTCTACGTTTTCCGTCTGGTGAAAATGTCCTCCACCGTTTGCTAAAAACGTCTTTTTCCATTCCGTTCCCGTCCATTTCCCATAATAATATTCGTGCGACCTCTTATCTTTGCTAATTCGCACAAAGGCAATCACGGGAGAACCATCTTTATCAATGGCCACCTGCCAAACCCAATCGCGCTGTTGCGGATTATCCACTACTGTGGTCGGAAACGCCTGTACATGTGCATCCGTTTTGTTCACACGAAAAGCCTCCTCTTCAATTTTTGCGAGTTCCATACCTTGTACGTCGTGCAATGTCAGGCTATTTATATTCACATAGCTGAAGTACAAGAAGTTTGGATTTTCGTTATCCGGATGGCCTGTCGTATACGCGATATAAATTTTGTCTTTACCATTGGATACATATTTAGCATAAGGTCGGGAACCTGTAGATTGTACAATCTGACGTGGCTCACCTACGAAGGCTACGTTATCTGCTGCATCCGGTAAGGACAAACGAGCGATAGTCGGATGCCAGTTCAATCCTCGCCAACAGAGATAAAAATGTTTTAGGTCGTCTGCCAAGATAAAAGGTGATGGATATGTTGTATTGTGATCTGTTTCCAGCCGTTTTTCTTCACCTAGTGTTGTGATATCGCCCGGCTTTTGTGAAATCCGGTAATAAAAACAACGTTCATCGGTATGGCGAGAATAAAACACCATCACCCGATCATCGGGCAAGACCAAAAACGTGGGGTTATTATGGTCATCAGGCTGAAACCAAGAGCGTACCAATACCTCCACCTGTTCATTTTTTACAAAATCGTACTGCATCACCTTGATGTTGCCGCGCACATCAATATAACCGATATATGTGTTTTGGATTTTCTTTTTTGGGTTTTCATGATGGATAGCTCTCGGATCGGCGAACCAACACCATGCTCCTTCGGGAGATACTTCATATCCTTGTCCGAAAACTGGCGTAGCAGCATTCAAAAGATGCCCTAAAAGAAGTAAAACTATGTAGCATATTTTTTTGATCCTATTATCCATAACATTTGATTAAGTCTATAAATTTACCGGCACTTTAATCACGGTGAACGAATAGGGAAGAAATGTATCTTTAATTGTTTTGCCTTTATAATTTACCTGCGTTGTTTGCGGTTGTATTTTCAGTGGTTCTTCCAAACTATTGGCTACATCAAGATTTTCGTTTGCCAATATAATCTTTGTTGCGGCTCCTTCTATCTTTTTCTTCGTATCCAGTTGAAGATTAGCGACTATCGGTTGGTCGTTATAATTCACAAATTTTATGATCAGTTCGTTCGTATCGGCATCGTAAACAGCAGACGCGTATAAGCTGTCTTGGCCTGTCACATTTTGACCATTCCGCTTCACGGGTATGATATCTGTTCCCTTATGTAAAGAATATAATTTCTGTACATGATAACTTGGCGTGCCGTATACCTGCAGATTGTCGACCCAGATGAGATCAGGAGACCATTGCCAACCGTCTACATGGCCAAACAGCGGTGCATAAGACGCCATCGTTACCACATCACCGTTACGCTCCAATCCCGTTAAGAAAGCGGCTTCGGATAACGCTGCTTCCCATGTACTTCTTCCCGGACCTTGTGGACGTGTCGTGTGCGACGCGTATTCTCCTGCAAAAATCTTAGGACCATTACGATCGTAATCATCATAACGGTCGGCGCTTGAGAGGAACCACGCCGGTGGGCGATAATAGTGTTCATCTACGATATCGATGTTCATCGCGCGGAGTTTTCCGTCCAGAAATTCGAATCGCTCACCTTCAGGGTCAGTTCCTGAACTGGCTATGATTTCAATCTCGGGATGCTTTTCCTGCAGTATTTTTTGGAATACGCCGAGTCTTTCAATGTACTGCGGCCCCCAGTTTTCGTTACCAACACCCAACATTTTTAAATAGAAAGGTTCAGGATGTCCCATTTCGGCACGTAGCTTGCCCCACGGTGTGCTCGTGTCACCGTTAGCAAATTCTATCAGATCTAATGCATCTTGAACGTATTCGTCCAATTCGTCCAGCGGAACCACCTCCCCCGTGTTAAATTGGCATGCCATCCCACAATTTAGAATAGGTACTGCTTCGGCACCGATATCTTCTGCCAATAAGAAATATTCATAAAACCCAAGTCCAAATGTTTGAAAATAATCCGGGGTTAGCCGGTGGTTAAATTCTGTATTCCAGCGGTTGATGATAAGTTCTCTTTCTTCGATCGGACCTACGGTTTTTTTCCACTGGAATCGATTGGCTAGATCTCTTCCTTCGACAATACACCCACCCGGGAAACGGAGAAAATCGGGGTTCATGTCCGCCAATATCTGCACCATATCTTTTCTTAGCCCTTTAGACCTACCTTTCCATGTGTCTTTCGGGAAAAGTGACAACATATCAGCTTCCACATCGCCTGCTCCCTCAAACCAAACATTTAGTTTTCCCTTTGGCGAAGTTTCTGCCGATGTAAATACGACAGTACCCGATTGCCAGTTTGCTCCTTCGGACAATGGCAACGCCGCGGTACCTATCACCTTGTCATTTTCGTTCAGCAACTCCACCTTCACCTGCATGCCTGGAGATGCCTGTCGATAAAGCAACGAAAATTCATAATCATTTCCTTGTTTTACCCCCATTCCTCTAAATCCTTCGTTTTGCAAACCTATCTTGATGTCGGCAGCTTTATGTATTTTCAACGAACGGGGATTACCCTTGCGCCGACCGTCGTTGACAATTAAGAAAGTACCTTCCGGTACCTTTCCCAGACGCTTCCACCCCATCATTGGATGGTCAAACTCAAAAGAGCGGTTTTTCACTAATTCCGCATATATTCCGCCATCGGCGCCCATATTAATATCTTCAAAAAATATTCCCCACATATGTGGCGATATTTTCCCGGAAGCCTTATCTAATTGCACCTGCAGATCAATTGCATTTTGGGCAAAAAGAAAAGTTCCGCAAATGGCAAAAACAGTTGTTAATGACAATATCCTTTTCATGTATTTATCTTGCATTATATCGATGTTTTTAAAAATTCGCTAAATAAGTTCCAATACAATAACCGAGTGCGCAGGCACGTTTATTTCGATGCGGTTTCCTTGTAACTTAGCTTCTTTATATTCTTTCGGAAGCACCGTATGTGGTTGCTCGAAGGTGTTATGCTCTCGTAAACTGTTAGCTGCCAGAATTCGCCCCGTTACCTTCTTAGCCTGTATCGCTCCCAAATCCAACGAGACCTTCTTTTGCTGGTTAGGATCGATATTGACAACGGAGATATGCACTTTTCCTTGTTTGTCTTTCGATGCAGAAGCTGATAGGGCCGGGATCGCGTCGTCGCCGTATTGATAGTTGTCGCTTTCCAATGTTATAGGAATCAATTGGGCATCTTGATGCACCTTATACATTTCCATCACATGATAAGTTGGCGTCAGGATCATATCCTTACCTTTCGTTAGGATGACGGCTTGCAGAACATTAATCGTCTGCGCAAGATTTGCCATCCTTACACGTTTGGCGTGGTTATGAAAGATATTTAACGTCATTCCTGCAATCATGGCGTCCCGCATGGTATTTTGTTGGTATAGAAACCCTGGATTGGTTCCCGGCTCCACTTCGTACCAACCGCCCCACTCGTCAACCACCAAGTCTACCCTACCTTGTGGATCGTATTTGTCCATAATAGCGGTATGTTTTTCGATAAGCTCATTCATAAACCAAGCGGATTTCATCGTTTTGAAATACTCCTCATCGGAATAATTTGTCGATGAACCTTTCTTATTCCAGTTTATTACGGCATAGTGGTGTAACGCTACACCTTTCATGAGGTGGTTCGGTATTTTTTTCATCAATGTTTCTGTCCAATGGTAGTCGGCGCTGTTTGCTCCGGATGCGATACGGTATAACCCGCCACTGTTGTCCCAATCGGCCATAAATGTGGCGTATTTTTTGTAGATATCGGCGTAATATTCAGCTGTCATATTTCCGCCACATCCCCAAGCTTCGTTTCCTACTCCCCAGAACTTAACATTCCAGGGTTCTTCTCTGCCGTTCTGACGCCGTAGATCAGACATCGGGCTTTTCCCCGAGAAGTTTACATATTGTACCCAGTCCGCCAGTTCCTGCACTTCGCCACTTCCGACATTGCCAGCTAGATATGGCTCCGTTTCTAACAACTCGCACATGTTCAAAAAGTCATGTGTGCCAAAAGAATTGTCTTCCGTCACGCCTCCCCACCAGTTATTGACAATCGAAGGCCGAGCTCCTTTAGGTCCTATCCCGTCTTTCCAGTGATAAGTATCGGCAAAGCAACCTCCTGGCCATCGCAAGTTAGGTATTTGCAACTTCTTAAGTGCCTCCACCACATCGTTGCGAACACCGGCCGTATGCGAAATAGAGTCGTTGGCCTCTCCTACATAAAAACCATCGTAAATACATCGGCCCAAATGTTCTGCAAAATGGCCGTAAATATGCTTGTTAATGGTGACTTCGTTTTGCTGGCCGGTTAATTTGATATGGTTCTGCCCATAGGAACACATGCAGACAGATAACAAGATGATACTCAGTTTTAACTTTACGTTTATCATATTAGTAGTTATTTACATTTTTGGTTTATAATACTTCTTTATTAAAGCTATTCTCCCTGGTCGTAGTCACGTTAGGATTTAATCCTAAAATTAATGTCAAAATAACATTTATTTTTATAATCGCAAAATTTTTTTGTATTCTGCGAATACAAGAGGGAAGAAGCCGAAAGATTAAATCTTCCGGCTTTTTCTTTCAAGCGTTTATTTACTATATCCGGGGTTTTGCGTCAATGGTTCCCCTTCTTTATTATTCAACTGGATTTCGCTCAAAGGGATAGGAAGTAAAGCATGATAGTCTTGAAAACCCGATGTAATCTTATTAGCTGGGCCGTCATCTCCATTTAACGCAATACGTTCTTTTAACTTTCCAGTACGCACCAAAGTCATCCGGCGATTTTCTTCCGAAATCAATTCGCGCGCGCGCTCATCGAGGATAAAATCCAAGGTGATATCTGCTGCGCTCACCTGCCCTAGATTGGTATTGCCACTTTCTTCCCGTGCAGCTTTAAATGCCCGGTCGCGTAACACATTGATATCATCGGCTGCCCCTCCGTTATTTCCTTGGCGTAGACGTGCTTCCGCACGTAAAAGGTAAGTCTCGCCTAAACGCATCACCGGCCAATCTTTTACCAACGCATATCCAAAATCATCGGTTTCATCATATCCACCCCATTTGGTTGGAAATGGATACCATACCTCTAGACTATCCGTACGGAAAGGGATAGCCTGATCACCCGTCCTAATGGTTACGTTTCTTACTCCTTCACCAGCTGCTACACGATAACCATCTGCGTCAATTCCAATCGTTGCTTCATAACCTGGACGATTATAGTTCGTGGTTCTTCGGATATTATAGTTGCTATTTCGGATATCTCCATCCAGTCCTTGCCACACGGTATACTTCATAAAGTTGCTCAAACGAAGACGGCCGTTTCCACGCCCCCCAAGCGAGTCAGCGTTCACCATACCCTCCCATTTGTGATAAGCCGGTTGCCAAACCCTTCGGTGCTGTGGATTATCAATGGTACCGCCGTTTACTTCGCGATTATATTCCAATTCAAATGTCCAGATCGCTTCGGTATTTCCCTCGGAACGGCGCATATTTCCCTGACGGAACATATCCCGATAATAATCGCCACCTTCACCTAAATATTTTCCGTAACGTGCATCGATCAATTGGTACTTCCCATCGTCAATAATAGCAGACGCCATATTTTCAGCTTTTTCAAAATAAGAAGCATCACGCTCGCCCATACGAAGATAGGCTTCTGCAGCTAATTGTCTCGCGATGTCCTTGTTTATCCGGCTTTCAGAGCGTGCTTCCCCAACATTTGGGAGATTGGCAATAGCATATTCCAAATCTTCTTCAATCAGGATATCTATGTCTGCTACTGCAGTTCGCGTATAATTAAAAGTAGGCACATCAATAGATTCGGTCAATAAAGGAACATCTCCCCATAAGGTGACAAGGGTATTGTAAGCATAAGCCCTAAAGAAGCGTGCTTCGGCGGCGGCGGCTGGATTTTCGTCGCCCACCGAACTAATAATCGTATTCGCATTGTTGATAAACTGATATGAACGTTCCCAAAGGTAAGATACGCCCCCATTTTCCGAATTGAGATCGGCATATTGGTAAAAAGGGTTCTCGACACCTTCCGTTGCTCCGGCACTGGTAATATCCATCCCTATTTGCCAAATGGAAAGAAATCCTTGTCGCGCACTCCATCCCCATAATTGGGCATATATATAATGGAGGCCTATGAGTTGATTCTCTACGATTGAAGGGTCGCCAGTTCCTGCCTCATAGTCAGAATAGGGCTTCTCATTCAAAAAACTATCACTACACGATGCTACCCCTAAAGAGAGCAATGCAAGCACCGAGCATAATTTTGTATGTTTATATATCTTCATGACTTTATTTTAAAATGTAAGGTTTACTCCAAAAACGTAATTACGAACCATCGGATAGTTGGTATTGTCTCCAACGCCATCCTGACTGTGCCCTCTTGGGATATCCCTTGATTCCGGATCCCAACCCAACCAGTTTGTCCAGGTGTACAAGTTTCTGCCACTAGCGTAGAGCGTTACACCCGATACACCTATCTTGCTAGCGATATCTGCTGGCATATTATAACTTAATGTTACATCTTTCAGCCGTGTAAAACTTGCACTCTTCGGAAAACCATATCCATAGATGTTGGAGCGATTACTCAAAGACCGCCATTCGTTACTTTTATTTTCGGGTGTCCAATACCCTAAATCTGCCGGCGCACTACGTCTTCCCAACTCATCAGCCGCACCACCAATTTGTGGATTGTTACGCAGGGCTCCTTGAACCGTTTGAATAAATACGTTTAGCGAGAAGTCTTTATAGGTAAAAGTGTTCGTAATACCACCCGTCCATTTTGGAGCAGTTTGCCCTAAGATACGACGATCGTCATCGTTGATTAACCCATCGCCACTTAAATCAGCCAATTTCACTGCTCCGGCTTCCGCTTGCTCATCCCATCCGTTATGTAGACCCGCTGCAATTTCGTCCTCTTGCCATATACCTACTTGGGTATAGTCGTAGATAACACCTACCGGATGTCCGATAAACCAACGATTTCCTAGGTCGTCTTTCTTATCGCCGTATACATCCACAATTTTGTTTTTATTATGTGCAAACACTACCATCGATGACCAGCTAAAATTATCCTTGACAATATTCTTAGAATTTAACGTCACATCTATACCGGTATTGGACACTTTCCCTAGGTTTGACCAAACATCCGCAAAACCTGTTATTCGAGGTAACCGTTGTAAGATCAACATGTCTTGTGTATTGGTTTTATAAAATTCTACCGTACCGCTTAGACGATTTCCCCACAAGCCAAAATCTACCCCGGTATTGAAACCTGCTGTTTTCTCCCAGCGTAAATCCTGATTCCCCATCCGTACACGGTAGCGCAGTGCAGCATTTGATAAACTGCCCAGAGCCAGTGGATTGGAATCCATCAAAGATAGGGTCTGATAGGGGTTTATAGCTTCGTTTCCGGCAACACCATAGGAAACACGTAGTTTCAAATTATCAATAACATTTCTTGTGCTCTCCATAAACCCTTCATTATGAATGTTCCAAGCAGCAGCGCCTGAAGGAAAAACACCATACTTATGGTTGTCGCCAAAAACAGATGCTCCATCCCGACGCACCGTAAAGGTTAACATATAGCGACTATCGTAACCATAGTTCAATCTGCCCATCTGCGAAATTGAACGATAAAGATCCGCTCTAGAAGATACTTTGTGCGTGGAAGCTGTACCCAAACCTCCCCATTCTAATACATCGTTCGGAAAAACTTCTCCTATGGCTTCAGATTGTTGCCAGTATTTACTTCGTGCTGCATAAAGTCCTGTAAAGTCGAAACGGTGCAAACCAATGGTTTTTTCATATGTCAAAATATTCTCTAATGTGTATGTCTGGCTTTCCGCATTGTGTATCCGCCCCCAACCATTGGCGTTATACACCGATAAACCGTGATATTCGTTTGTACGTTTCGGCACATAAGAATATCCTCCGTTAAACCGGTATTTCAAACCAGACAAAGGTTCCCAAATATTACCAAAATTCATTTCGGCGTAACCGTTTAACGACATATTAAACTCCCGCCGTTCTGGATCAGTAGTGGTATGTAGCAATGGGTTTTCCCATAATTGTTCCGAATACATTGGCCACCGTGTCAACGTACCATCGTCTTCATACATACGCGCATACGGACTCATCGCCAAGGCTTGTGTTAGGTTTGCCCGTCCGCCATCTCTATTATGCGCAGCAATAAAAGCGGAGGTACCCACGGTTAAATATTTGGTCGGATCAAAATCTGTATTTGTCCGGAAAGAGTAACGGTCGTAATCAAACCCTTTCACAATACCCTTTTGCCCAAAATAGTCGACCGACACATAATATTTCGCATTTTCGCTTCCGCCAGATAAACCGACGTTATGATTTTGTATGGTTCCCGTTTGCATAACAGCATCCAACCAGTCTGTCGTTACACCATTCTGGTAGTTATCATATTCATACTCATTGCGTACCGGGCCACCGTTAAATAAACTTGTATTGGTGATCCGCGCATATTCTGCATATCTTGCCAATAGCTCTTCTGCTGATACAGGATCCAGCATGTGGGAAGGCTCCTCAACCCCGGCATAACCGCTATACCGTATAGTCGGCGTTCCGGTCGCCCCTCTTTTTGTGGTGATCAGAATCACACCATTGGAACCGTTCACTCCATAAATTGCTACAGCGGAAGGATCTTTTAGAATCTCAACCGATTCAATATCATTCGGGTTGATATCGTTGATAGAACCATCGGTTTTTGTTAGTGGTATACCGTCTACTACAATATATGGCCCTGAACCAGCACTCATCGAATTGAGCCCGCGTACTTGGGTTGCCGGCGAATCACCTGGAATAGAGGATGCTTGGCTAATATTGACATTGGAAACAGCTCCTTGGATGGCCTGCATCACATTCGTCACGGGGAGATTGGATAGGCGTTCTTTTGGAACAGAAGCAACGGAACCGGTAATGTCAGACCTTCTTTGTGAACCATACCCCACAACCACAAGCTCGTCCAAGACATTATCTGACGGTCGCAGATTGACGTCCAACGTTGTCGACTGTCCTATAGTAATCGTATGTAGTTCATAACCAACGAACGTAAATACCAACACCTGTCCTCTGCTCGCGGAGATCGAAAACACGCCGGACGCGTCCGTTTGCGTGCTGATTGAGGTTCCTTTAACAGCAACCGTAACACCAGCAAGTTCGCTACTTGTTACCGCATCCCTCACAACACCTTTTCGTGCGGTTTCTTGTGCGATACCAGATGCCAGGCATAGCATCGCACACAAAAGCATACAAAATGCTTTGTAGTAATTTTTCGTGATTTGTTTCAACATAGCTTTAAAATGTTTAAAATGGTTAACTTACTCTATCCTCCCATAAGCGTTTCTGCTATCACCACGTTACAAAAACAAAACAGCTGTGTTTATAAAAAATATGTATTTATTCAGCTGCCGTAAGATGCATAGGTTTATGAGTCGGCTTTTATCATATTTATGTTACAAACATAGTATAGTACGGCTTTCAAGAGGTTGAATTATCGTTCAAAAGTGTCTAAAATCCTTTCAGATTAATCCCAAATCTATCTTTGTCAAAAAACCTTTCTCCCATATAGCGTCATATGAAGTTCGTAGTCTTCAGAGCGAAAACAGAAGCCTTCTGATAGCCATTGAAAAATACGTAAAAGGTTAGGACGAAAAGACGCTATCTTCATAGCGTCTAATATTGAAAAAAGAACAAAAAAAATGCAATATCACAATTAAGGCAGGATAATTGCTTTCATTGTAACGATTTTATGTAGTAGAAAGACTACAGGATATTTAATAATTCAATACACAAACATGAAAAAAGGTATATTTTCCGCTTTTGTTTTATTTGTTTTTTTCTCAACACAATCTGTTTTCGCACAATTTTCCCGTCCTATAAGTGTGGGTGCCGGTGCAGGTGGTACCATGGTATGGGCCGACCTAGGAAATACCGACACGCGATTTGCGGGTTACATAGAAGCAGAAGGATTGATTACCCCTTTTATCTCTGTTGGGGTTAAAGGAGAAAAAGGGATGTTGAGCGCCTACGGGTGGAACAGTAATTTTGAAAACCGTTATCACGCTATCAACGCCAATGCGAAAGTCCGGCTCGGCCAGTTCCTATCCCTTCCCCCGAACTATAGTTATTATACACTAGGTGCCAGTACATTCGGTAAAATACTTGCCAATATCTATGTAGGAGCCGGCGTAGGGGTAATGAAAAACAACATCGATCACCATATCGATGGTAGCTATCGGTCATCTATCGAAAGTATAGGTGGGGAGATTTCAGAAGATTTGAATTCCCATCAATTGGCAATCCCGCTCAACATCGGGCTAGATATACCCATCGGGCGTACACTCTACGGACCGCGTTGGGCAATCAACATCAATTTTCAGCAATCCTTGCTTCCGAAAGATAATGTTGACGGTGTTATTAATAGCAAGATGGACCAGTATTCCTATCTTTCTTTAGGCGTAAAATTAGCACTGTTTAACCGTAATTAATATCGAACATCCATAGCTTATAAATTATAATATAATGAATAAGAAGAATTTGAGACACAGATTATCCCAGCCTCGAACTATTGTTATTGCAATGTTAACAACATTGATAGTCGTTGCGGCTTGTAAATCGAACAATTTTTATAGCGCTCCGAAAGTTTCCGCTTTTAAAGGCGGAAAACTTCCTGCTCCTCCAGGCATGGTATACGTTCCATCAGGAACCATCCTCTACAAAAGTTCTTTGGACAGTGGAAATGTGGGTAAGAATATCAGTTTAAGCGCGTTCTTCATTGATGAAACAGAGGTAACTAACAAGCAGTACCGTCAGTTTGTAAACTGGGTAGCCGATTCGGTCGCCGTAACAGATTACCTAAATGATGACCAGTACTTTTTGGATATTGTCGGTGAAGACGGTCAACGCCGAATCAATTGGAAACGTGTGAAGCGCGTGTCACCAATATGGCGCAGTAATGACCCTGCTATTCAGGAACAACTCGCACCTATGCTTGCTATGAAGGGCTCCCGCAGGACATTAAACCCCGAAGTGGTCAAATATCGGTTTTCCTACCTGAGATCAAACGGACGGGCAGATACCGAATACGTAACCGATACCGTTGCGGTGATGCCAACAGAAGACATTTGGTCGGAAGATTTCCCCAATGCACAGTTAGCTTCTATGGATGCGAACTATTTTACACACGAATCGTTTGATTATTATCCGGTAGTCGGCGTTACTTGGAAACAGGCACGTGCCTATACAGACTGGCGCGGAAAAGAGTTGATGGCTAATATCATGAAAAATTCTTATTTGAGTGGTTATCATCTCACCTTTAGCTTACCAACAGAAGCACAGTGGCAATATGCTGCCGAAGGAAAACTCGATCCACGAGACACGATATCAGGAACTCGTCTAACAATTGATGGAAACGAAGGTAAAAAGAAATTGGCTGTTAATTATAAGCAAGGAGAAGGTACCTACTCACAAGATGGGGCAACCTTTACCGTTCCAGCAAAATCGTATACTCCAAATGCTTTTGGTATTTATAATATGGCAGGAAATGTAGCGGAGTGGACGTTAGACGCCTATAGCCCCTCTGCTATTGCTTTCGTCAACGATTTAAATCCGGTTCTATTATACGATGCCAACGAAGGTGATAGCGACGCCTTGAAAAGAAAAGTAGTAAGAGGAGGTTCGTGGAAAGATAACGGGGAACAGCTAAACAGCGAAACCCGTAACTATGTTGTAGACTATGAACCACATTCCTACATCGGTTTCCGTTGTGTGATGTCTGCTGTGGAAATGCCGACACAACAAGTTAAAACCAGGAGATATTAATTAGAAGGTTAGAAGGTATATTAAACATAAAATTAGCAGAGATGAAAATTTTAATAGCAGCGGCTTTATTACTTGGGATTAATCAGCTCATGGCGCAACAGGAAGTCGATATTCCACCTCAACAGGATACCATCAGTACGGACACACTGAAGCAGGACGTATTTTTAGGGAACGAACAAAACGCACTTTCTTACGATACAGCCAATCAGGAGGTATTAATGGATACGATTCCCGTCACAGATGGTTTCTATCAGGCAAACAACCTAGAAGATGCTGTTCCATTTGCCTATCCTAAAGTGAATATGAAAAATATCCGTTTCTACAAACGGGTATGGAGAGATATTGATTTGTCTAACGAAGAGAATTATATTTACGCCATCCCGGGCGCATCCTTAATTGAAGCCATCATGAAAGGAATAAACGAAGGAAAATTAACGCCCTATAGCCCCGAGGACGATTCTTTCAAAACGAAGATGACCGCCAACGAAGGTGTCGCACGTTTTGCCGATAGCGTATTAGTTCCAATTTTTGACGAGGAAGGGAATCAGATCGATGCACAGATGGCCCTAAATGAATTTAACCCGGAACGCGTAACCAAATTCAGAATTAAAGAAGATATTTTCTTCGACAAACAGCGCGGTCGACTAGAAACGCGCATTATAGGTGTAGCACCGTTGATGGATATTTCCTCTTCCGCAGAACTTGCAGAATCCGTAGGATCAACACCAGCGTTCTGGTTATATTTTCCGCAGTTGCGTTATACGCTTGTTAAGGTCGATGTCTCTGATCCCGATCGAGGTCTTTATGACATGAGCATGGATGACCTATTTGTTCAGCGGAAATTTGCCAGTACGATTATCCGCGAATCCTCGCCTAGCGCTATGCGCCAAGAAGCACAATACGCAGAAAATGCCTTACAGCAGTTGCAGGAGGCCCAACAAATCGAGGACAAACTGGAAGCATATAAAGAAAAGCTTTGGTCAACTCCCAAAGGAGTGAACGCCGAAGAACTTGAAAATTACCAACCGCCGGTGCAACAACCAAACAACACGCCGTCTACCAGCAATCCATCAAGTACAACGCCAACAACTGCTGAAGAAGAAACAACGTCAGAAACTGAGGGGCAACAAAATCCGGTGCAACAACAGCAACCTGCCGAAAAGCCCATGGAAGAAGGCGAAAGCTTCTAATAAATACCTATATATTACCTTATAAAAAGGGGCTGTATCATAAATAATTGATGCAGCCCCTTTTTATACTTCGCTTTACGAATCCTTGCCTTAATCAAATTGTTTTAATCATCCTGATCTCCTGATTTAACCAGCAGAAACAATCCGTACCGCATTGATATAGAAAAAGCCGGTACTATTTGTGTTGTTCTCGCCTGAAGTAACCGTTATGGTAATTTCACCGTTACTATCTGGCTGTACGGCATTAGAACAAGCCGTTTTCGTCGTGTTGTTGGATGCATCCAAGCGAGATACAATCTCGTTTTCACCCTTCACGATATACTTCGCCTCCCGATTATCCCCGGCACCTACCCCTGAACGGGTACCGAAGAAGCAGAAATTATATTTCTTGGTTTTGTCCAGCCCTGATACGCGAAGAACACTTTGTACGATGGTCTTTCCACTGAAAACGGCTTTGCTGTTACCAAAGTAGGAATAAGATGAAACTTCTGTCGGAATATTCATATCGGTCGTCGTTGATTTCTCGCCGTTAGCATTGCGCCCGTTAAAACCTTCCACAATCGTCATAGAAACACCCGTATAATTTTCGTTAGCATCTTTTAAGTTGGTAATGGTTTCTCCTTCGAGATAACTATTCGCTCCCATGAATCCGTTCCATCCGGCTGTAGCATTGTTAAATCCGAAACCCACGAAGACTGGTGTCGTAGAAATGCCCGAACCGCCCGCATCTTGATAATCCGTCATCTGGGTAACCGAATGAGGGTTCAACACAGCATAATGCGCAGCATGTTGTGCGATTTCTGCTTCGTAGTCTGACAAACCCTGTGGTTTAAACAGCTTACCTATCGGACTTTTTCCAGTTAACATCTCAAACCAGGTACAAGCTGCCGTATAGCGGCCAATCGAAAGGTCCAAGTGATAACCGTCACGGGTAAAATTATCACCGATGAGGCTGGTACGTCCGTTTTGGATCGCTGTACCGGCAGGAATTAACATGTCAGCCTCTATTAAATCAGCCGCACGCCCTACCGCATCGACTATCGCCTGATACATCGTCATCTGATCCTTATTATAATTAGCAAACCCCTCATGTGTAGAATTTTGCGCGTAAGCCCAGGTTTGGTGCATGATCAGCTTAATTTTTGTATTGGTGGTCGTTTTCTTCACATAGTCGACCAACAGCGGAAGTGGTGTTGTAAACGTGTTGTACTGACCGGAGTTGGGACTTGCCTGCTGCATGCTGATATAGTCCCAATCATCGTCGGCAATCGCAGTCGCAATGCTCACGCTCGCCGTGTTTGTCTTCACGCCACCCTCTCCGATTTTACGGTATTGGTATGCCGCTCTGTTGCCGGTTGCATTTTCTAAATGTAGATCTAAAGAAGCTCCGCCGATATACAGATTACCGATTACAATCGGCACTCCCTCCTCTTTGGCAAGCTCGTAGAGATAATTTTCCAGCGCATCTTCGGAAAAACTGTTTCCGATGGCCAAGATCTTGATTACGCCATCTGCTGCTGCTACTGCTGACCCATCGTCTACCACGACGGTGCAAGTAGCTATGACTATACCATCTGTAGAGGAAATCGTTACGCTGGAGGTTCCATTGCGTATACCGATAACCGTCATCGAGCCATCCGTATTCTCCTGAAGGGAGACAACATCTGACTTTTCTACGGTCCAAGTGTATTCACGCAGTGGATTTTTATCGAACTGTGGTGTCAGGATGAGTTCTTCGCCAGGCACTAGTTTATAAATAGTATCGCCCAACGCGACAAATTGTTCTGGTATATCGGCTCTCGATTCGGTTTCCTTTTCGCAAGCTGCGAAGCCAAAAACCGTACTCAACAACACCAGTATCAAGATAAAATTTCTATATCTTTTCATGTTTCTTGTATTTCCTAAATATTGGATTTCAAATTATTTCAACTCCAGCTTAGTGACCACTGGAAAGTGGTCGGACGGGAAGATTCCATCCGTTTCGTCCTGCAACACTGCATATTCCTTTACCCGAAAATGGGAACTCGCAAAAACATAGTCAATACGGGAGGTAAACTCTCCTTGCGTGTTCCTGCCATTATACGTTCCGACCGGTCCTTGGGGATCCGTTTCACTTTTGGAACGGCTATCACTGAGAAAGCTCGTCAGGGTAATGATAGGTCTCTCTCCCGGCCGGGCATTCATATCTCCTGTCATTACTACGGGCTGCCCATTGGTCAGAAAATTGATCCGCTGTTGCATCAGCAACGCTGATTGGTCGCGTGCCACCTGACCGATATGGTCAAAGTGCGCATTGAACACAAAAAAGTTCCTTCCTGTATTGCGATCATTGAATAACACCCAGTTACATAGTCTGATGACGGCTGCATCCCATCCGTAAGAACTCCTGTCCGGTGTTTCGGATAAGTAAAATTGCCCTTGACTTCGCACCGAAAATCGCTTTCCGTCATAGAGAACTCTTTTGGACGTACCGGCAATCTGCATGCCTGTTGCCCGTTGTATATCCAACGCCTGATTTTCCCGGTCTTCCTGAAGAGATAAAATGTCGATATGATTATCTTTCACCTGCTTGATCAACAAGTCTCTTCGTACACTCCATTTATAATTATCCGGCAAGTCTTCGGTATCATGCAGGATATTATAACTGGCTACCACAAATGTAGGCTCACCTCGGAGCTGCGAACTGTCATCCTCACCGGGATTTACCGTGCTCCCTTTCTGACAGGAACTCCCTAACCAGATCAAGAGGACAAATCCGCATATATAAAAATATTTATCCATTCCCAATTTGTTTTACTCTGTAACAATCTTAAACTCCGCAATCGCGGGCCGCCGGCTGCTGATCGAAGGTCCTAATCTGTAATCGACCAGCTGCTGCACGCCGATGTTCTTGTACAGGATATGATCGGCAATAAATTCTCCTCCGTGCTGCGTCACCGTAGGCTCGCAGGGACGGCAACCCGGCGTAACTTCGTTCGTTAATACGGACGGTAGCATCTCCACCCCTTCATTTTGGAAAAAGAAATTACCCGCCACAAAAACGGGAATGTCCATCTCTTTGATGAAATTCACAATCGCTGTGGATTGCAATGGGCGGTTTGCTGCCCTTCGACTGGCCACACTACTATCGTCGAGATGCACACCGATAAATGCAATAGCAATATCTCTGCTGAAATTAACTTTTAGATAAGCCAACGGACGTTGGTCGCCACCAGCGGTAGGATCCACAGGTAGCTTCGCTATTGAAGATGCCTCGATCGGTAGCCTAGACAACACGGCTAGCCCAAACTGGCCTTGGTTATAGTTATCCAGCTGTGGCGCAAAGACATACTGCATGCCTGTACGATCTGCTATGACCTCTGCTTGATTGATATCAATACCGGTACGGGTATTATTCTTATCTACTTCGCGCAGGACAACCAGATCGGCTTCCTCGCTATTGATCAGATTGGCAAGCGCATCATAATCGGCATTTCTGTTGTTGATCCCGACGGAAACAATCCGGATGTTGTTTGGATCCTTCCCCGGATCTTCTTCATCGTCGTCCGGATCCGTTGTGCCGGGAGTTTGCGCATTTGGATCGATGGGTGGTGTATAGCTTTCCCAGGGTGCCTTACTACAGGAAGATAGTGCCAGGATCAGTACGCATAAAAAGCTCAATGAGGTTTTCATAATATATTTCTTTGTATTCTTAATAATTAATAACCAGGGTTCTGTACCATATTCGGGTTGGATAGCATTTCCACTTCGGGGATTGGCCACCAATAGGAGCGATTACCGTTTGTCGTCCGTGTCTCGACCTCAATCTTTCTTCCTGTAGCTGGATCTACAGCGCCATACACTACACCATTCATCACATTTTCCCATGTACCCCATCGGCGGATGTCAAAATAGTGAACGCCCTCGAAAGCCAGTTCTACCGTGCGCTCCTGGCGTATCAGCTGCCGCATTTTTTCTTCGGAGTTGTATTTTTCAAGTGTCGCGCTCGGCATGCCGGCACGATTACGTACCAAGTTGACATAATAAAGCACATCAGGATGGCTCCATTCACCCGATTCGACAAGTGCTTCGGCATAGCTCAACAGCACCTCCGCATAGCGTATGATCATAAAATCTAGGTTTCTGGTGCTGGCCGACGGTGTTTTATCCCGCTCATCCAGGTATTTTTTGACCCAGTAACCGGTCACGGTAGAATATTGATTACCCAACCGATTGGCATTGATATTGGAATTATCGAAGGGGTTCAGGGTAGAACTCATAAACGTATCGCCCACGAGCAGTATAGAAGCTTTCAACCGCGGATCGCGCATATCCTTATGGTTGGGATCGCGGTGGAAAAGGGCGATAGAATCGGCAGGTAGCTCCTGGAGGTTCCGTCCGTCTTTGAGCTGGTAGGCGTCAACAATAGCTGCCGTTGGCGATAGCACACTTTGTCCGCCCTCGCTTGGCATACCGATGGTGGTAAATGCCGCACTGTTCCCGTTTTCACGAAAAAAAATACGCTCATTGTTCGACTCGCCAGCGTAACCGAAGAGATCCCGATAGCTGTTGGCAGGATTAGCACTGCGATGAAGTTGATAAACTTCCGACTCGATAACCTTAAGGGAAGCCTCCTTCGCCGTTGGGTAATCGTGGAAAAACAATGCTACCCTTGTCAGCAGGGAATAGGCAATGCCAGATGTAATACGGGTACGGTCTGCAAAGTCGTATCTTTCCGGCAATTGCTCTGCACAGAATGCAAGTTCGGTTTTGACAAACTCGTAGACTTCCTCTGCCGTATTCCGCTCCATTTTACTTTCTTCGGGGCTAAGCGCTGTGGTGACAATCGGCACACCCCCAAACAGCATCAGGAGTTCCATGTGGTAATAGGCGCGCAGTGCCCTTGCTTCCAGGATGAAGCGTTCTCTTAGTGGCTCCTCCATGTATACACGGCCTATATTTTCCAGTAGGCGGTTTACCCGGCGGATCGTCTTATAATCATCCATATAAATATGGTTGGCCTTGTCCCAATCGGAGGCCTGTATTCCCTTTACGTAGGCTTCATATTCACCACGGGTGCTTTGCCGCGCCACCAGCTGGTCGCTCAAAGCATCCAAAAACATAATCTGCCTTCCGGACAGACCATCGGGAATTCCCACGTATCCCCTATAGAGTCCTAGTTCCGCATCTGCGGCTGTATTCCACCAAAGCTCATCGTATACACTGGTGGGATGATCCTGTACTAGAAATTTTTCGCAGCTGGTTGATAACAGCAAGCTGCCTGCTAAACATGCCGTAAAAATATATCGTTTGTTCATCTGATTAAAATCTTATGCTTGTACCTATTGAATATGTTGCCATAATACTGTGTTTCCATTGGTCGCCGCGACTTTCTGGGTCTATCATTTTCATCCCGGTAAACGTGATCGGGTTTTGGGCATTCAAAAACACCCGCAGACCGGAAAGTTTCAGCCTGTTTGCTACCTGCGGACTTAAGCTATAACCCAATTGGATAAATTTCACACGGACATATGCGCCGTTCTGAAACCAGAAGTCCGAAGCCTGTCGGTTATCTCCCGGACTGGCATTCAAGCGCGGGAAGCGTGCGTCTGTTCGTTCAGGATTCCAATAATTATCGGCATAATAGACCGTCGGAATTCCCCCATCCGCACTCATATCCAATGGCAGCGCAAACATGCCCGTCAACATGGCATCACTCTTACCCGTTCCCTGGAGTAAAAATTCCAGATCGAAGTTTTTGTAATCAAAGCGGAAATTAGAGAAGAAATTAATGCGCGGCATCGGATCGCCGATGATCGTTTTGTCGGCTTCATCAATCTTTCCATCTTGGTTTAGATCGATGTATTTAATATCGCCCGGGGCAGATAGATTGCTCCTTACGGAAATCCGCGGTTCACCGTTATCATAAAAATCACTCGCTTGCAACAGCCCATCGGTTTGATAACCGAATAAGCTCCCGATGGATGAACCTACCTGGTTCCGAATCTCTGCATCATTGCCGTAGGGGCCACCCTCCAAACTTAGAATTTCATTTTTGTTATAGGTAAATCCAGGGCGGAAGGAAAAACCAAAACCGTTCTCCAATCTTTCGTTATACGTAAGAGAGGCTTCAAAGCCTTTATTTTGTACCTCGCCGGCGTTCACCGGCACTTGTGCCTGAAAGCCGCCGGTTAGTGGCAATTGTGGCAGCAAAATAATACCGTTGGTCCGCTTATCATAGAAATCCATGGTAAACTCCAGTTTGTTGGATTGGAACAAACCGAGGTCTAACCCGATGTCCAGCATATTTACTTTCTCCCAAGAGATATCCGGATTACCATGTGTCACTTCCAGTGCGGTGCCCGGATTGATGAGCGACTGGTACAGGTATGGCTCGATATTCTCGTTTCCAAGACTTCCGTAGGATGCCCTCAATTTGAGGTTATTGACGAAGGATGACTCCTGCAGGAACGATTCGTTATGCAGGTTCCAGCCTACTGCAACCGAGGGGAAGAAACCGTATTTATTGCCCGGACCAAAGCGCGAAGAACCATCCATGCGCACGGTTCCTTCCAATAGAAAACGGTCATCATAGGAATAGTTCATTTTCGCATAAGCCGACCGTAGTGCGTAGATAGTCCAATCTCCCTGATTTCGCTGTTCCTGCGAGTAACCGAGAATTCCGTATAGCGAGTGGCCATTGTTTCTGTAGGTATAATCGGCATTTAAGCCCACAAAATAGTAGGACGACCGCGACTGACTTGCTTCCCGCTGCAGGTTCCAGTTTCTTAACAGGACACCTGTATAATAATCGAAATGTGTAAAATTTTCACGCACGTTGTGATGTGCATCACTGTTTAACCGGAAGCTGAACTGACCATTGACGTTCAGGCCGGGGATCACGGTCCATTTAGGACGGAAATTGATCAGCGATTCGGTATACTCGTTTTTGCGTACACCACCTACTTCGGCGTAAGCGAGTGGATTGACGATATCGGAATATTGCCCGTAAAAACGCTGGCCGTTTTTATCCGGAAAGCGTGGCAAAATATCTGGCGGTACCCGATACAGATCTTCCAAAAAGCGAAATGTGCCGCTTGTTGTCACCCGATTTACAAGCTGCCTATTCCGTTTGATGGCGGTAAAATCCAGGTTCACCAGAAAATTATCTGCCAAGGTGACGGTGGTATTCGCTCGGATATTAAAACGCTTGAGGTCTGAATGCGGAAGCATACTTCCCTGATCCATATAGTTTCCGGTAATCGCAAATCGAGCCAGACTATTTCCGCCGCTTAGGGATAAGCTATGGTTACTGATCGGCGCTGTTTTATCCAGCATGAGGTCCAACCAATTGGTATTGGGGTAGGTCAGCGGATCTGTTCCGTTACGTGTTTCCTCTATTTTCAGCTCGGAATGTTGGATGGGTTGTCCCGCCGCTATCCGCGCCTCATTATCCATTTGCATATAGCGGACAGCATCTACTGTTTGGGGCAATGCGGTAGGTGTTTGATAACCGAAATAACCGTTATATTCCACCCGAACTTTCCCCGCCGTCCCTCTTTTGGTCGTCACGACAATAACGCCGTTGGCTGCACGCGATCCGTAGATGGCGGCAGCGGCGGCATCTTTTAGGACGGTCACGCTTTCTACCGTAACGGGGTCGATATGGTTCATGTCCATAGGCACCCCATCAACCAATACCAACGGATTCGCGTCGTTCAATGTAGTGATACCCCGGATGTATACCGTGGCAGCATCACCACCCGGAAGACCGGAACCTTGACTGACCTGAATACCGGTTACGCCTCCCTGCAAGGCTTGCGAGAGGTTGGTAATCGGTTTTCCGGCAATGTTACTTTCTATAGGTAAGGTGGAGAGCGAACTTGCAATATGTTTTTTTTGCTGCTCATTCATTCCGACAACCACGACTTCCTCCAACGAAGCGACATCGCTATTTAACGAAATGGGCAAACTTCGCTCATTTTTGGTCACCCGATATTCCCGTGGAAAAAATCCTATCATGGAAAAAACGAGCACATCCCCTTTTTTTGCACGGATAGAAAAAAAACCTGCCTCATCTGTCAGTGCACTTTGGGAGGTACCTTTCACCATTACACTAACACCAGCCAACGGTGCCGGTGGCTCTTGGGTATCATACACGATACCGCTCAGCGTCAAGGTTTCCTGCTCTTGGGTTCTCTTCAACTCCGTTTGGGGTTTCTTCTCCAGGATAATTGTTTTTCCACTAATCGTATAAGCTAGCATAAGATCGTCCAAGATATTGTCTAATGCGGTTTTTAGTGGTACATGGTTAAAATTCGTCGTAATCGGTGTCGTGCTTTTAACAATGTTTTCATTATAGATAAAATAGTATCCGGTCTGCTTATTTAATTCCCGGAAGACTTCTTTCAAGCTGCTATTTTTTGTGCTTAATGTAACATGCTGCGCCATAGTATTTGCACTGAGGTGCATGCTGGCCAGCAATAGGAGAATACCTGTAAACTTCATAATTAAGAATGTTCGTTGAAATCGAACTAGATTTCTGGTTTTTTTTACATTAACGAACGGAGTTTTAGACCGTCGGAGTTTAAAATGTAATACTTCTTTCATACATTTGATTGTTTGATTATTAATTAATAAAGGGTAAGCTGGCGAATGCGCACAGCAATTAATTGGGTCGAACACTTTCCCTTCTCGACGGCCATCGAGGAGGGTTTTTATTCATTACATTTTTTATCTTTCCATCGTTTTTTGTTTTAATCGTTTGACCATTACTTTATTTCCATACACATCAACATCTAGACCTCCTGCTCGCTCCAATATTTCCAAGAGTACCGCTAAAGAATCTTTACGGGACACCATGCCCGTCAGTTTCACGGGTGGTACGCCATCTTGGTATTCCACCTCGGCATTATACCATCGCCCTACCTGGCGCATTACCTGCTGTAGATCAGATCCATCAAATAAGAATATACCATTTTTCCAGGCTACGATGCTCTCCGGATCGACATTAAGGACACGGATGCTCTTTCTATCCCTGGTTATTTCCGCCTGTTGCCCTGGGTGTAGGCGGACCGTCTCGCTCTTTTTGTTAATATTGACCGAACCTGTCAACAGGGTAATCTGGCTACTTTTCTCTTCGGGATAAGCCATCACGTTAAAGATGGTACCCAGAACTTCCACTTCACTTTCAGCAGTCTGCACAAAAAAGGGTTTGGAGGCCTGATGAGCCACTTCAAAATAGGCTTCTCCAATAAGCTTCACTTTACGGCTATCTCCAGAAAAATGGCTTGGAAACTCCAAGGAAGAAGAAGCATTCAACCAAACTTTGGTACCATCCGTGAGTACGATTTGATATTGACCGCCTCGGGGTGTACTGATTGTGTTTATCTGTGTGTCATCATGATGCCCGGGCACTACAGATTCATCCACCTGATACACGACCAGTCCTTCCTCCGCATTGAATACCGTTACCCCTGCTTCTTTCAATATCTGATCTTGTTTAGCATCGTTCAGTACGACCTGCTTGCCATTAAATAAGGTCAGTACCGCTTTATCAGATCCGGGCTGTGGGTAATCCGCTTCCGATTTGACCAGCTTTTCTATCGGAGCAGGCGGATTCATATACCGATAGGAAGCAACCGCCAAAAAAGCAACAAGAGAAATAGTTGCTGCAATCTGTACCCATCGACTACTAAGTAATCGTTTATATAGGGGTACTTCCCGTGCTCCTTGAATTTTTTCGTTTAACTGATCGAAAAGAAGGGAAAGATGTTGCTCTTGTGCAACTTCATTTCCTTCCTCTAGATCCTTATCCAACTCTTCAAGAATAATTTCCCGGAGTACGGCTTCATTTTCATCTATTTCAAAATATTGATAAAGACGGTCCAGTTCTTCGGACGTACAGCGGTTTTGAAGGAATCTATGGAACAGCTGCCTGATCGTATATGGTGTTTTTTCCAATCTTCGCTTTGTTTCTTTTCTCCTATTACGCCGGAAAAAAAGTTTTCATCTGCTCTGCTGAAATTTTTTTTAACTAAATGCAGCATGGGGGAGAGTATTGGAAAATTATAGGGGGAGGGACTTAAAAAATAAAGAATAATAATAACAGGGTATAATAACGGCTCTGGGTTAAATGCTCTCTTAATGCCTTAGAAGCTTTAACAATATGGTCGTTTATCGTAGAGGTGGAGATTCCCATTATTTCACTGACCTGATCATAGGTTAGTCCTTCCAGTTTACACAGCTGATAAATCTCTCGTCTTCTGGGTGGGAGCTGGGAAACAGCATTTTCCAGCATGGTCTTATATTCCTTTGCTCCAATCCATTTTTCCGTGGGAGACTCGCTTTGTTCTAATTCTTCACGTTGGTGTGCGACAGAGGAAGCCAACACCCTGAGCCTGGCTTCCTTTCGGAAATTGTCAAACACGGTATTTTGTGCAATCTGATAAATAAAAGACTTAAACGATCGCATTGTATCAATAGCGAAACGATTTTCCCAGATCTTGATGAATACGCTCTGCAAGATATCATCCGCGGTATCTTTAGATTTGGTCATACGCAATATATTGCCATACAATTTGCCACTATAACGGTTATACAGTTCCCGAAATGCACCTTGATCGTCCTGCTTCACTAAGTCTAGCAGGGCTATTTCGGACAATTCAACATACAATTTGGTACTTTTTTTCATTCTATGTTACCTTCCTAAAAAACACTTGACAGCTTTATCGGTTAGTTCTTGATAATATCTACTGTTATTCTATATTTTGCTAAAGCAAAGTTACACAATGATTCTTTTATACAGCATTTCGATGTAATTTTTTGGTTACACTTGTTTTTGAAGACTTGCAATACACATTTACGGCAGATACCGACATCATATTCCTTACTAGTGATTTTGGGTACAGTAACGGTAATATTCCGTATAGTGTATTCCGTTTTATTGTTGTCGCAGTTATCTTTTACAGGTTTCATTTTATTTACATATCTGTATGACTATACTCTTGTTATTGTGTTTCGTAACTATAGATTTTGACCCTCCATTTCATTTCGATAGTGTGTACCAGCTTAAAAACATTGTGCTCCCTAAACTATACGCTATTCGTTCACAAACCTACAATTCCCATATTACCTGTATATTAAGAAACGATAATATATTATTTACAAACGTGAGGGTATGTGGTAGAAACGATATCAGCTTTCCAACCAAAACGTAAAAAATGAAGAGGCCGCATCAGTTTATGTTCTGATACGGCCCCTTTTTTTATAGATCATGTTTGCGTCTAATTCGCTGTTAACGCAACTGCATTCAATTGTCGTGGAGATCCATCCGGACCTACCGCTATAATATTGTCAAATATCACTCTGGTACCCGGAACAATTCCGTTTAAGGCTGTTTTCATACTGGAGCTTAACGTTCCTCCATTGGTAGAAAGTACGATAGCGTCTGCCCTTGGTTTGGCGATAATCATACTAAATTTAGTGACCTTAAATTTAGCGTCAAAATCAAAGTTATCCAACGTTGCAAACACAGCGTTCTGAGCTTTAAGTGCCACGGTCGCCATATTGCCTCCCGTTTTTCCTCCGAATTTAGCAATTGGATCCGGAATTCTTTTGACTCTAAACTCTGTTGTACTCAATGTTTGCGTTTTGCCCGGTGCAACTTCGGCGGATACCGATATGCGGGCCGTTCCAGGCGAACTCACCGTAACATTATACTTCCCTCCAGAGCCAGAAATACGACCGCCACCGCCGTTCATACTTACATTGATCTTATTCGTAGGAGTACCTGGCGCGGACACAGAAATCGGGTTCGTTACGCCGATATACAATACATTCATCTTATCCGGTGAAACAACAGCCGAAGGTCTGGCTACCTGATAAGTCTGTTCAGGTGTACGGTATTCCTTAACCGTACCGTCCGTTTGTTTTACTTGGATGGTTCCCGTCCAGGTAAAAATACCCTCTTGGTTGGTAGGCACCGTATAGACACCTTTTCCATCCACTACATTTAACGCACTTCCATTGACACTGATCGATGGTTCTGATTTGGAATCTGAAGCGGTCAAGAAAACTTCCGCCGTATATGGCTGACCCTGAACAAGATAGGATGTAGGCGCTACCGCTACCGCTGCAAATTTATCCAGATTCACCACGGCTTGATCCATTTTGCCCAAAATAAGCTTCACGACATCGGATTCCGCATTTTGCGCATCGACTTGTATTTTAGTTAGTGTAGCCATTGCAGCCGTCAAAGGTGTTCCGCTTCCAAAATTAACATCCTCCCATTTTCTTTTGCCATTGACGGATTTCTCCGGATCTTGTGCTTCCAATGAAAACGAAACAGATTTCCGGTCATCTTCACTTAATAACGACAACAGTTTTTCGCGGGTACTGTTTATCTTTTCTTTTAATTCCACCCCTCTTTTGCCATTAATCATAAGATGAGGTGCAATATCTGCGTTTTCACGTCGTACCAAATCACCGGTGTCCTCATCATATCCACCACCTTGTTTCTCAAATTCCTGTTTTAATTCATTAATGTATTGATCCAGTTCATCTACAACAGCACGAGCCTGTTTAGCTTGTTCATAGATCGGTTTCGCCCGTTCCGGTTCTTCTTTTAGTTTTGTACTCTCAAATGCAGCAAACAACTGTTCGACAGAATTGTCAACATTCGTTTTAGAAGCTTCCAGACTGTCGTTGATATTCTTAAAAGCATCTAATATCGAGTTTGGTACATTTAATGCGAGTAAGGCCAGCAATACCAAATATAAAATATTGATCATGCGTTGCCTTGGAGTCTCTCTTCCGTAAGCCATTCTTTTACCTTTTTGTTATAAAATGATTTTCCTACACACGTGGCTGATTCATCGCCGTCAACATACCGCCATATACAGTATTCAGAGCAGCCAGATTCTTAGCCAACTTATTCACTTCCTCTTTAAATACCTTCGAGTCATCTAGGGATTCATTGAAGTTTTTCATTGTATAACTTAAGCTTTCATAGAATTGATTCATGGATTGTAGATGGGATGCCGAATCACGTAATTCCCGCTCGTACATCTCGTTCAGCGATTTCAGGTTATTTGTGAGATTCTGCACTTGCTCGTGATAACCGGCGGTATCCATGTTTGTATTGGACATCGCGACAAGGTTGGCAGAAGCTTTTTCAAAAGCCATGCTGAGATTATCAAATTTCGAACTCGCATGCTTTAACTTTTCGGTAAACTCGTTTGCTGCGAACGACACATCAGATATTTGGTTAATAGCCGACACTTTATCGCTAAAATCACGCAAACCTCTTCCCAGATTTTCAATCAGTACAGGCTCTATCTTTGCCTCCGCAAACATCTTGTCTAACGCCGCTGTCGCCGACGGCCCTGCCGGTTGATGGCTAAGTGCAGCAGATCGTTGCGGCAACTCTCCGGCGTAATCCTCGTCCAATTCAGGATATACCCTCTCCCATGCGGGCTCTTTTGGAGGTGGATTGAATCCCATTAAGAAAAATAGAAAGGCTTCCACCGCTAAACCAATACCGATCATATAGTTGGCGAACGAGCCTCCTATATAAAGTATTTTAAACAGAACACCAACAATAACGATACTAGCTCCCCAAGAGATAGCAACGTGTAACCATCTTGAATTGTCTTTTTTCTTTACGCTCATATTTATTAATTTTTAGTAGCACGATGATATTTCGAACGATTTATGAATCAAAACGCGATTTGGTTCATAAATATTACTTTTCATAGCTCGTATGTTGAAACGATTCCAAAGTACTAGCAATAAAAATACCACAAATTACGAGCGGCGAGATTTAGTATTCTTCACAACGTTAAGCATGTCAGACGAAACTGCGTTCAGAATGGTAACTAAAAACGATCTTTGGTATTTAAAACGTGTTCAATTTGATCGGTAATGTATATTTTACCCGAACGGGGAGCCCGTTCTGGACGCCTGGCTTCCATTTTGCCGCTTTTTTTAACACACGGATAGCCTCATCCCCCGTACCGAAACCAATATCTCTCAATATCGCAATATCGGTTAAAGAGCCATCCGTTTCCACAACAAACGTAGCGATTACGCTTCCTTTAATTCCTTGTTCCAACGCTCTATCGGGATACGCGTAGTTTTTTCCGACCCAATTCACAAATGCGGACATACCACCGACGGGCTCCGGCATAACTTCTACCGACACAAACGGCTCCCCGTTATTTAATACGCTCCCATTGGGATCACCTGACGCTTTTCCCGTGATATTTCCCAATTCTTTCGTAGGTCCAAATTCCCCCTTGGCAACAAAAGAACCGCCCTTCACTGGTTTAAGCGTAAGCCGCGCAGTCATCTTGTCCTTTAGATCATCTTGCGAAGCCACATCTTCGACTGCCCTATTACGATCTGTCACGACAGGTTCTACAAAACGGATTAATTCCTGTGCAGGTGGGTCTTGTGCAATCTTTTGGACAGGTTGTTCTGCCGGAAGGATTACTTCCTCTTCTTTTGGTGTTTCGGGAATGACCAACTGATCAAGTGTTACAGGTATATTGTCTTCAATCACGGGAGCCGAGGCCATACCCGGCATACGGTCGTAGGCATATTTTCCACCTACCAGTAAGGCAACAGCGAACATGACAGTAAGCAAGGCCTTATTCGTGGCTGCAGCAGATTGACGTCTTAAATCATACGCACCATAGGTTTGGTTCCGGGAAGAAAAAACAACTTCCAGCCATTCTTTCTCATAAATATCTAATTTGTTGTTCCACATAACGAAAAGTGTTAAGGTTTACATCTTTTCTTTCATGATGACAACAAAGAGAAAATTCCATAATTTATTTTGTGTACAATTACACGTGCATCCGCGCTAACGGCGCTATATCTTGACCGACAAACTCGTTGCGCAGATATTTATGGTAACCCGCAATGGCAATCATAGCGGCGTTGTCGGTACAGTATTCAAATTTGGGAATGAATACGTTCCAATGGCATTGCTTCCCCATCTCTAACAAGCCTTGACGAAGCCCCGAATTGGCAGAAACACCTCCCGCAATCGCCATATCCCTTACGCCGGTTTGTTTCGCCGCTTTCTTCAACTTATTCAATAAAATCGAGACTATACGTTGTTGCACCGAAGCACATACGTCAGCCATATTTTCCGCTAAAAAATTGGGATTTTTCTTTTCTTCCGCCTGCACCATATATAAAATAGCGGTTTTGAGGCCAGAAAAACTAAAATTCAGTTCCGGAATCTGTGGCTCGGGCAATTTATAGGCGGCGGGATTTCCTTCCCGAGCATATTTATCGATCAGCGGACCTCCGGGATAGGGCAAATTCAGTATTTTAGCGGTTTTATCAAAAGCTTCTCCAGCAGCGTCATCAAGCGTCTGTCCGAGCAATTCCATATCAAAATAATCCTTCACCAATACAATCTGTGTATGTCCGCCTGATACGGTAAGACAAAGAAAAGGAAAGCTGGGTTTCGGTTCCTCGATAAAATGAGCAAGGATATGTGCCTGCATGTGATTGACTTCAATCAGCGGAATCTGACGAGCCAGTGCAAATGATTTAGCGAACGACGTACCGACCAAAAGTGACCCTAAAAGTCCGGGACCTCGCGTAAAAGCCACCGCATCGATATCATTTTTATGTATTTTTGCCTGTTGAATGGCTTCATCCACGGTCGGGATGATATGTAGTTGATGTGCACGCGACGCTAATTCGGGTACCACACCTCCATATTTTGCATGAATTGCTTGACCGGCAATAATATTTGATTTAATTTCACCGTCTATACATATAGAAGCGGAAGTTTCATCACAGGAGGACTCGATACCGAGGATAACAGCCATTGCACAATGTTTAAATAGAACACAAAAATATCAAAAAAATACTTAAAATAGCGCTGATTACTTCGCTTAGCATTGTCTTGCTAACGGTATTAGCTGTTTTTCTACTACGCTATCCCGCGGTACAAACCTATGTTACAAAAAAGGTCGCCAACTATCTGAGTGAAGAACTCCAGACAGACATTTCTGTAGAAAAGGTATATTTCAAACCCTTCAGTTCGCTGGAGCTACACAATTTTTTCATCAACGATCGTAGCGGAAAAACACTGCTTTCGGCTAAAAGTGCAACCGCACGTATTTCGCTGGTAAAAATATGGAATAACCAGATCGGTATCCAACAGGTGACGTTAGACAGTGCTTTTATTAATTACGAGATATATAAAGACAGTACCAATCTCAGTTTTTTGATTGACTACTTTTCACCTAAAAAGCAAGAGCAAACACCGAAAACAACGAAAATGCGGCTGGACTTGCAACATGTCACCTTGCACAATAATCGTTTCAAGCTTACCGACCATCGTTTTAATCACCATAATCGTGGCGTAGATTTCAGTAATCTGGATTTAACCGATATTTCGGGCGATTTTAAAGCGGTCCATTACACTGACACCACCCTGCGCGTAGACGTAGAACAACTCACATTCAAAGAAAAAAGCGGATTATACCTGCAAGAGTTTAGTGCACAATCGTATGTATCTGGCAAGAAGATGGAATTTACCGACCTTGTGTTGCACACCAACCGCTCCAAAGTAGGCGATTACCTTGCTTTTTATTATGATAATTTTAGCGACTTCTCGGATTTCATTGAGAAAGTAGGAATTGAAGGCACGCTTAGCGACGCTTTGGTGGATTCCCGAGATATTGAATTTTTTGCACCAGAAGTGGTAAACGTTCGGTTCATAACGGATGTTGTTCAAGCATCGGTATCGGGAACCGTCGAACAATTAAGGGCAAGCGATGTATATCTAAAGACGGGAACACAAACCAGTCTACAAGGCGATTTTACGATTGACGGCCTACCGGATATTGACAAAACGAGATTCCATTTCGCCTTGACCAAACTCCAAACGTCTGCAAAAGATATCGAAGAGCTTGTTCCTGCCCTATCCAACCAATCTTCGTTTTCCCTTCCAGATCAACTCCATCTTTTGGAAACGGTGGAATATCAAGGCACACTTGACGGATATTATCATCTATTTGATGTGCATGGAAAAGCTACAACAATGCTGGGTTCGTTGTCTACCGAGAGTACCGTCACCATAAAGCCCACGCTACAATATACCGGTACAGCAAAAGCGGATTCCTTTGATTTGGGAAAATTCATACATTCCAAGGAAATCGGAAAAACGGGATTTGACCTTCGGTTTGATGGTAAAGGAACAGATGCGAAATCATTACATTTAACCACGCACGGTCATTTATCCAATCTTCTCTTCAAAAACTATCCTTATCGACACGTCGAATTTGAAGGAGAGATGCTGGGTGAGGTTTTACTTGCTAATGGCGAAATTGATGACCAAAATGCTGCTTTAGACTTCAACGGCGAAGTCAATTGGCAAGATTCCATTCCGATGTACGAATTTAATTCTACCGTAGCGCACCTCGACCTAAAAAGGTTGCACCTTTACCACAAAGACAGTATTGTCGTGAGCCAATCCAATATTCAGGCAAAACTACACGGAAACTCATTGAATTCCTTAAACGGTCATATTGCCTCTGATCATGTACAGTTCAGCACCACAAGAGGCGATTTTGTTATGAACTATCTAGATTTTGAATCGGAAGGCAACGAACAGTCCAAAAAGTTGACTCTTAAATCCGACGTTGTTGATGGCGTGATGTCGGGACAAATAGATTTGTCCAGTATTGGTGCCTATTTTCGGTCGCTTGCTATGCGTTATGCCCCCGCCATCAATCTCGAAACGCAGCCCTATAATCCACAGAACTTTGATTTGCATGTCGACGTCAAATCTTTTGCTCCTATATCCGCACTGTTCGATCCCAACTTAGAGCTTGAAGACGGTGCACACCTGACGGCGAAATTCTCGTCCGATCATTATACGGCAAATTTTGAGGCTTTCAGTCCCGTTGTGACCTACAAAGGAATGAAAATCACCAATCTCGCCCTTACGGAAAACGCCGATGACCAAGCTTTTTCTTTGGATGTGACGGCCGACCGTTTTAGTATTTCTGACTCCGCGTATGTCGATCATGTCACCATCAATAATGTACTGGCAAACGACAGTCTGACCTTTCATATTTCCCTCTCGGAAACAACTCGCCCCAATTATCTTAAATTAAATGGAAACATACATTTTGCCTATAACCAGCCTGCCAATATCCGGTTTGAACAATCGCAGATTGTTTTAAACAACGAGTCATGGGACATCAATCAAGAAGCAGACCTCCGCGTCTCTAAAGGCAAGTTCTATCTAAACAACCTGCTTGTTTCCAGAGATCGCCAAGAGGTTAGCCTAAACGGGATCCTTTCCGATGAAGACGATAAGCTTGACATCGCTTTTAGAGACTTTAGTCTAGCTTCGTTATCCGGAATCACGCGACCGCTGGGTATTGACTTGATTGGGCATCTTAGTGGAGAAATGCAAGTTTATTCGGTCTTTGGTTCGCCAACGCTGTCTGCCAACGTTTCGACTACCCCTATTGTCTACAACAATCTCCCTATAGGCAACCTACAGGTCGATGCCGATTTTGATCCGCAAACCGGACTCATACAGCTCCAATCTCAATTATTGGATGTAGATGGTGACGGCATTAGGCTTAGTGGTTCGTATGACGTTAATTCCGAAGATGACGCATTACATTTAAAAGGAACAGCCAAAGATATAGATTTGGGTGTAGTGCAACCATTCCTGCGCACACTCGTTTCCAACTTATACGGCACTATGAGCGGCGACGTAACTATAAACGGTACGATCCGGCAACCAAAAATCAATGGAACAGCTCATATCAAAGAAGCGTCTTTTTTTGTTAACTACCTGCAAACGAAATACAGCATCTCGAATCAACATTCCATCATCCAACAGAATTCGATCTTTTTAAACGATTTGCTACTAAACGATGTCCGAAATGCCACAGCTACAGCAAACGGCGAAATCAACTTGAATACGCTCAGTGACCCCACGTTGGCTGTTCATGTGACAACAGATAACTTCCAGATTCTAAACACAGTTAGGAAAGATAATGAGTTGTTTTTTGGCACAGCCTACGCATCGGGTGCTTTCCGCTTCAACGGCCCCACCAGTGCGATGGTTATGGATATTGATGTACGTCCAAATCCCAATACCGTTATCACGCTTCCTTTTAATACTTCATTGAAAGTAAGTGATAATGACTTCATCTATTTCGTCAATCCGGATTCCGCCGAGCAGGAAACACCTGTCTCTAAAAGGCTTTTTCAAGGTTTAACCATGAATATGGATATTGCCGTGACACCAGATGCTGAAATTAATCTGGAAAACAATATCGGCTCCTTAACAGGTGTTGGTACCGGCGATATTTCGTTACGTATATCCAGTTTGGGCGATTTTGAGATGTTCGGAGACTATCATGTTATCTCCGGAAAATTCCACTTTACCGCACAAGATTTCTTTAACAAGTTCTTTGATCTGAAAGAAGGCGGAACGATTAGATGGGCAGGTAATCCTGGCGAAGCGACTATTAATCTGAGCGCGACTTACCAGCAACGGACGTCGATTGCTCCCCTATACAATGCAGCTGGTCGAGCGGAAAATAATGACCGTATCCTAGCACAGGCCGACATGATATTAAAAGGCACTTTATCACAACCTGATGTTTCCTTCGACCTTAATTTTCCGCAGACACCCTATATCAAAGATGAACTCCAAGGCTATTTGAGCGATATCAATAACGTCAACCAGCAAGCGATCAGTCTTATCGTACGAAGGAGTTTTACTCCTGCGTCTACACAGGAGTTTGGCCGCGAAGTCAATAATACACTTTTATCCGCAGGAACGGAAATCGCATTTAATCAGCTGAATAGTATCATCTCGCAATCGCTCAATATGAACTTTTTAGACCTCAATATCCGGTCTTTCAACGATGCGTCGGCTTCCTTACGTTTTTTCGATGACCGCTTGGTATTTACGGGGGGAGTTACCGATCGTAGCCAAAACCAGCTTAATGACCTCATGCTCTTCTCGGATCAGATAGCTACCGATGCAGAGGTCACGTTCCGTTTACGTCAAGATGGAAACCTCGTATTAAGAGCATACAATAGACTTAACACCCGAAATTTCCTGTTTACGCCTTATAGTGATTATATCAGCGCCGTGGGCGTCGTTTATCGACAGGAATTCAACTCACTATCTGAATTCTGGCGAAAATTATGGCTTTGGAACGAACGGAAGAGGACGATAAAAGATAAGCAATAAGCTATGAGTCATAAGCAATAAGCCCTTTCACCAATTGCTCCCACTCGTCTTTCAAATTGCCTTTATATTCCGGCTGTTTAGCACGGTTATACCAATAACGCGCATTCCATAAATCCCCTTCTACACGATGTAGATAAGCATGCACATGTGCTGAGACACGATCCTCCAGATGATCAATCAAATCATGGGCCGTTTGCCAATCTCCTTTCGCGTCATACCAAAGTGCCTGTAAATGGACGTTCAATTTATCTGGAACGATATCCGCATGCTCAATCGAAAATATGAATTCGTCGTAGGTCATAGTTGCTTCACTTATAAATATACAATCATTTATTCCCAACAAATTACGCCTTTTTCCTAAAATAAATACTATTTCTTACCAAAGACACGTTACTGTTAGGTGTTTGTAACAAAAATATTATAGATACAGAACTATTAAAACTAGTTGTTTGTTACACTATGTGAACATAAATAAAACAAATGATCTGAACGTAAATCGATATCCTTATGAAACACACCCTTTATGCTATTCCCTTGTTATTACTTAGCCCTTGTTGGGTCTTCTCCTCAAACGACGCTCATCTTCCTTCCAAAAAAAATTTCGACAACCCCAACTTATTTTGGACAGCATCTGTCGATGCACAAGATTCTCTGATTACCGTAAATGGTTCTGTCAAAGATGAACGGAGCAATGCTATAGCAGGTACTATTGTTTCGGTAAAAGGAGAATCCGTAAATACCGTATCCGACGATCAAGGTCTATTTACATTGGAGATGAAGCCCGATGCTTCACTGATTTTTAACAAAACAGATTTCGCACGACACGAAGAACCTGTAAATAACCGAAGCGAGATACATGTCATACTAAAAATAGCAGAAGCGGATTCATCGGCTGCAACGGATTCTGCACCCGGTACGGGGGATACTACCGTCACAGATTCAACGGTTATAGATACTACTGCCGCATCGCCGACTTCTCCGGTTTCTCCGACAACAGCCATGACATCAACTGATTCTACAGCGAATCCTCAAAACGTCGTCCAAGGCACCGTTAGTGATAAAAATGGACCAATTACGGGCGTCACCGTGTCGGTAAAAGGACAACCGGCTTCAGCGGCGACGGATGAACAAGGTCGGTTCAGTATCTCAGCCAATACCGGCGATATACTGGTGTTTAGTGCGGTTGGCTATAAGGAATATGAGGAATCGCTCAACAATAGAGAAAAAATAGATGTGTTGCTGAGTGAAGAATCAAAGACTATTGAATCTGTACAAGTAGTGGCGGTTGGCTATGGCACGATGGAACGTGCCACATTAGCCAGCTCGGTTTCCAGCATAGGAGCAGATGAGATCGAAAACGAAGTACTTCCCAGTATTCCGCAAGCTATCCAAGGAAAAGCCGGCGGAGTTCAGGTGACACAGAAATCCGGTTCACCTGGTGGCGGGCTTAGCATCCGGGTACGTGGTACCACTTCAATAAATGCGAGCTCCGATCCGCTATACGTCGTAGATGGTATTCCGGTAAATAGCACAACGAACTTTACGGGCGGTTCAGATTTTAACTTTGGTGGAGGTACGCAGGGGATCAATGTTCTTTCTTCGCTCAACCCTTCCGACGTACAGTCTGTCGAAGTACTAAAGGATGCAGCCTCCTCTTCTATTTACGGTGCTAGGGCAGCCAACGGTGTCGTCCTCATTACGACTAAAAAGGGTGAACCGGGCACAAGCCAATTTCATTTCAACATGTACGAGGGGTATTCGGAAATGCCATCCGAACGCAAATATGAAATGATGAATACGGCACAATACCAAGACTACATGCGGGATTATTATTTTTTTAGAGAACAGGACGACCCCACCTCTACCATGCCAGACCAAATTTTAGCTAATCCCCATATCAACACGGATTGGCAAGATGCGATGTTCCGGAAAGCCGGCACAAGAAGCTACGAACTTTCCGCAAGCGGGGGAAGTGAAAAAACACAATATTACACATCATTGGGCTATATGCGACAAGGGGGAATCATGCTCAACTCTGATTTTAACAGAATCAGCGGTCGAATAAACCTAAATCATCAGCACAATGATAAACTAAGGTTTGCAACGGCGATTAATGTGACACGAGCGGAAAATGATCGCATACAGGAAGAAAATTCAAAGGAAGGTCCAACGAAAACAGGTATTTTCTCTCCTCCTAATATACCGGTGTACGACAATAACGGAGATTACGTCTATGACCAGGTCAGCCTGTCACGGGAAAATCCTATAGCTATGCTCAATTTACCGGTAAATAATGCGCAGACCTGGCGCGTGTTGGCAAATGCAAGTGCTGAATATCAATTTGTCCCGTCATTAACATTGAAAACAAGTTTTGGAACCGACATCAGCTTTATCGACGAGACATTTTTTATGCCCCCGAATGGCATCCGCTCCTTTGCAAGCCAGGGGGGTATCGGTGCACGTCGCAATACACGCGACCAGCTTTGGATCAACGAAACAACTTTAACATTTGACAAGCTATTTGGCGACCATCAACTCAATGCGTTGGGTGGATTCTCCGTGCAGGAATCCCGACTGGAGTTTGTCCATGGACAACGTTCCAATTTCCCCTCCAATGATATCGAGCATATCAATGCTGGTGGTGTCATCACACGGGCAGATGCGTATCCAGAAGAGTGGGCTATCGCCTCCGCTTTCACGCGTGTAAATTATAATTATAAAAAGAAATATATCTTAACAGCCAATTTGCGGACCGATGGGTCATCCCGCTTCGGTAGCGATAACCGATGGGCGACCTTTCCTTCCCTTGCCGCGGCATGGCGTCTGTCAGAGGAAGACTTCATACAAAACCTTCCTGTTATCAGTGATTTGAAACTGCGGGCCAGTTGGGGTATTACCGGTAATCAAAATATCGGCAATTACGCCAGCTATTCCCTTTACGCGGGTGGGAACAACTACTTGGGGATGCCCGGTTTTATTCCATCGGTTTTAGGCGACAGAAACTTAAAATGGGAAACAACGGCGCAGACCGATGTCGGAATTGACGTTGGATTATTTGATGACCGAATTTTCCTTTTAGCTGACTATTACCATAAGAAAACTTCCGACCTTCTTATTGGTGTGCCTATCCTGACCAACTCTGGCTACATGAACCGATTTACTAACTCCGGCGATATTGAAAACAAAGGGTTCGAATTTGAGTTGACTACGCGCAACTTAGTCGGCGATTTTAAATGGACCACGTCTTTAAACATGACATTCAACCGCAACAGGGTTTTGGCGCTACCCGACGGGGTCGACCAAATCTTAGGTGGTGTCGGCAGTCTGAATATCGCTATGGCGGGATTACCTTTAGGTTCTTTTTATGGTTGGAAAATGATTGGTGTTAATCCCGAGACGGGTATGATCGACTACGTTGGACAAGACGGTCAACCGACTACACCGACGAGTGATGAGGACAGACAGATCATCGGCAATCCGCACCCAGACTTTTTCGGGGGTATCACGAACACCTTCCAATATAAGAACTTCGATTTTAGCGTGATGGGGCAATTTAGTTACGGTAATGAGATGTTTAACTATACATTAGCTTCGGGATTAGAGGGATATAATGCCAGTTCAAATGCTTTCATTGATTGGGTAGATCGCTGGCGTCAACCCGGTGATATTACGGACATGCCTCGTCCGAGCCCAGGTAGTTTCGATAATGGCGCCATCTCCGATCGGTTTGTGCAGGACGGTTCTTTTTTCCGTATACGTAATATCACACTAGGTTATACGCTTCCACAAGCGGTGACAGAACGGATGAAGGTAAACAGGCTTCGGGCATATATCACCGTGCAAAACGCGTATGTATTTACCAAATACCGCGGCTTCGATCCGGAAGTAAGCTCCAGCCACGGCGGAGCCAATACGGGGCTTATCTACGGATATGACTATGGTAGTTATCCGCAGCCACGCATATTTACTGCCGGTGTTAATTTATCTTTCTAATCTATTAAATGCATATACTTATGAACACGATACACAAATTATTTTTATCCGCTTTGCTGCTCTCTGGTTTTACATCATGCGAGAGCTTCCTGGATCGGGAGCCACTCGCGCAAGTCACGCAAGACGATTATTTCCATTCAGAAACCAATGCTAATTCCGCTGCAATAGGGATGTACCGCACCATGACCAGCTCGTTTACCTACGGACAGACGATGGTTATTGTACCCGAGTTTTCAGCGGGTCATGTTTCCCACGCCGCTATATTTCCAGAATACGAAAATTTTAAAACACACGAGGTTACCGCAACCAACCCGTGGGTTGCGAACGTATGGCAAGGGGTATACACAACTATCAATGCGGCCAATAACATCATCGCTCGCGTATCCGAAATGCCCGAAAACACCATTTCCGAAGAAAAAAGAGCACAATTTATCGGTGAAGCGAAATTTGTTCGTGCGCTGAACTATTTTTTCTTGGTACGCGCTTTTGGTCGTGTACCATTAAAATTAACAGCGACTACGGAGGACGAAGATATAGCTATTCCGCAGTCTGAACCGTCTGCCATCTATGAGCAACTGGTAAAAGATCTTGTCGAAAGCATTACAGAACTTCCTGAGGCGCACGAAACGACCGAAGCAACCAAAGGTAGAGCAACAAAGGCCGCGGCACAAGGCTTATTAGCCAAGGTTTATCTTTACCAAGCATCTATCACAAACGATTATGCCTTAGCTGCAAGTACAGCCGCGGACATAATCAATGCGGAAAACTTTCAATTGGTAGACGATTTCGGTAGTATTTGGGCCTCCGAAAATTCAGCTGAATCTATTTTTGAGCTGCAGTTTGATGATCAAACAACCAATACACTGGCATCGGTAAGTAACGATAATGCCAGTATGCTTTTTTATGTAAAAGACGAGTCTATCCGTGAACTATTTGAGATTGGCGATAAAAGACAAGATTTCTCCATATTTCAAGGATCAAATGATCGTTACTATATGGGAAAATTTCCAAACGCGACTCCACCAACTCAGAACCTCCCCATCATCCGTCTGGCAGAAATTTTACTCATTCATGCAGAAGCAGAAGCGAGGGTTAACAATAGTGTAAGTGATGCCGCATTTCATTCACTTCAACAAGTATTAACACGGGCAGGCGTACCAAGAAATAAGGGCGATTTTACTTCTGTAGATCGTTTTGTCAAGTTTGTACAGGAGGAAAAGGAACGGGAACTTCTCTTCGAAGGTGAGACATGGTTTGATTTCTGCCGAACAGGACTGGCGGTGGAAAAGTATGAAACATTAACAAACGAAAATCAGTTTGTTTATCCAATTCCTACAGCGCAAATCAATCTCCGTCCGGATATCCTAGAGCAGAACCCGGGGTATTAGCAACAAAGGGCAGACATTCGCGTCTGCCCTTTATATTATGATTTAAACTTACTTGCCAAGGCGGCTAATTTACTCGCCATATCGGTTTCGGGCGTCTTCGCTTTACGTTGATTGTCATGACGCTTACGTAGCAACGGAGGCTTTTCATCGGATTTCATCGACAGACCAATACGATTTCGCTTTTCATCGATTTCAGTTACCGTCACCATAACACGCTGCTGCACCTTGACAACCTCGTTCGGATCAGATACGAAGCGATTGGCAAGTTGGCTTAAATGTACCAGACCATCTTGATGGACACCAACATCCACAAATGCTCCGAAATTGGTGATATTCGTAACGATACCCGGTAATTTCATACCAATGCGTAAATCGCTTATACTGTTCACACCATCCGTAAACTTAAACTCTTCGAACTGCTCACGCGGGTCACGGCCTGGTTTAGATAACTCTGCTATAATATCGTTTAGCGTCGGAAGCCCCACTTCGTCCGAAACATATTTCTTTAGATCAATTTGCTTGCGCAGCGCGTCATCTGTTAGCAAATCCTGTACGTTGGCCCCGAGATCTTTTGCCATTTGCTCTACCAGCGGATACCTTTCAGGATGTACAGCGGAACCATCCAACGGATGTTCGCCGTGACGGATACGCAGGAAACCTGCTGCCTGTTCAAAGGCCTTATCTCCTAAACGTGGAACCTTTTTCAGTTCCTTACGTGATTTGAATGGCCCGTTCGCTACACGATAATTCACGATTTGCTGTGCAAGGGAGGGTCCAAGTCCGGAGACATACGCCAAAATCTGTTTCGATGCCGTGTTCAACTCCACACCTACCGCGTTCACACAGGAAATGACCGTATCATCCAACGAGCTTTGCAGTTTGTTTTGGTCGACATCGTGCTGATACTGGCCTACCCCGATGGATTTAGGGTCAATCTTCACCAGTTCCGCTAAAGGATCCATTAATCGTCGACCAATAGATACTGCTCCGCGAACCGTTACATCGTAGTCCGGAAATTCTTCGCGGGCTACTTCCGAAGCGGAATAAATCGATGCGCCAGATTCATTGACCATCACGACTGTAACATCTTTTAACCCCAACTTGCGGACAAATTCTTCCGTCTCGCGGCCGGCAGTACCATTACCAACAGCGATCGCTTCTACATCGTAGCGTTTCACCAACAATTCTACTGTTTTTGCAGCTTCCGCTAAACCTCCTGCGCCATTGTGCGGAAAGATGGTAGTATTCTCCAAGAGTGCACCTTGCGCATCCAATACAACCGTTTTACATCCGGTACGGAATCCCGGATCCAGCGCCAATAAGCGCTTCTGTCCCAAAGGTGCCGCCAGCAGTAATTGACGGACATTGTCTGCAAAAACGCGGATGGCTTCTTCATCTGCCTTTTGCCGGGTCAATACCCGCACCTCGGTTTCCATGGACGGCTTCAACAATCTTTTATAGCCATCCTGCAAGGCGAGTCGTACTTGCGCAGCAACATCATTACTGGCTTTTATATAGATTTTTTCGATAGTCGAAAGCACCATTTCCTCCTCTACAGTAATGTCAAGATAGAGCATTTCCTCTTTCTCGCCACGGCGCATGGCCAACACCCGGTGAGATGGCGCATTTTGAAGTGGTTCCGACCACTCAAAGTAATCTTTGTACTTCAACGCTTCCTCTTCTTTTCCAGGAACAACACGTGAAACAAACAGCCCTTTCTCCAAAAATATTTTCCGGGTTCTCGCACGAACTTCGGCATCTTCGGCAATCTGTTCCGCGATAATATCGCGGGCACCCGCCAAGGCCTCTTCTTCCGATGCCACACCCTTCTCCGAATTAATAAAATCAGCGGCCAATATCGATATATCATCTTTCTCCTGTAGCAGCAATCTGTCAGCCAACGGCTGTAGACCTTTTTCTCTCGCTACGGATGCACGGGTTTTACGTTTTGGTTTGAATGGCAGATAGATATCTTCCAGAATAGCCATTGTCTCCGCTTCTTGAATCTGCTGTTCCAGCTCGGACGTTAATTTCCCCTGCTCTGTAATAGATTTCAAGATCGCTTCCTTACGTTTGTCCAGATCGCGCAATTGCTGTACGCGATCACGAATGGAGGTAATCTGCACTTCGTCCAAACTACCGGTCATTTCCTTACGGTAACGGGCGATGAACGGGACGGTTGCTCCTTCGTCCAGTAAACTGATGGTTGTGGACACCTGACGGCTATTTACCCCCAGTTCCTGCGAAATAATAATTTCGTATGCCATATTTAAGTAAGTAAAAAAGAAAGCTGTAGGAATTTACCAACAGCTTTTCGAATAGTATTATACAATAAATAAATTTAAACGTTTTTAGGCTGCTCCGTATCGGAAGCCGACGTGTTGGTTTGCGCTTTTTCGGACTCCGAGGATTCCACCGTATTCTTTTCATCCGCAAAATGATCATTGTACCCGTAGGTGTAATGTTCATCTTCGGAAGATGGCTGTTCACCGGGGTGATGTTGCACCGTGTTCGCCGGCGTCGTAAACTTAGGAAACTCCTTCTTTGTTTCCTCTTCCTCGTCAACGGCCTCTGTTTTTGGCTGATTAATTTCGTCTGCGATTGTTTGGGATCTGGTCTTAGTAGCAGGTGTATCCTCTACGGTTACATCCAAATCCTTTTCAAAATTATTTATCTGATCTGAAATTTCCCGCTTTATGCCATCCGACGCATCTTTGAACTCGCGAATTCCGCGTCCTAATCCTCTCGCCAATTCCGGTAATTTCTTTCCGCCAAACAACAGCAAAATGACAATGACAATAAGTATCATCTCCTGTGTGCCGATATTCAAGAATCCTAAAGTCATTTTATCCTTCTCCTTTTAATCTTTCTTAACAAGCAACTAAGGTAAGTGTAAATTTACGTTTCCTCCAAATTTTGATGTAATTATTTAGTAACAAAAACGATTATCTTTGCACTCGCGAAACACTATGTTACATCATTACTACAAACAAAACAAACATTTTTACTGGAGTGCATTTGCACTTGCCGGCCCTGTCATTATTTCCCAATTGGGACATACCCTTGTGCAAACGGCGGATACGGTTGTGGTGGGTAAATTTGCGGGAACGATTCCTCTCGCGGCGGTTTCCCTCGTACACTCGGTGTTCATTGTGGTTATGGTGATCGGGCTTGGTGTTTCCTATGGTCTAACACCACTTATCGCGCAAGCCAACGGCAAAGGCGACAAGGAAGCATGTGGAAAATTACTATCCAACAGTCTTTGGTTAAATATTGCCACCGCTATTGTGCTATTTGGCCTCATTGGTTTTGGGTCGATGTACGCCATGGAACATCTTGATCAGGATCCCCTAGTCGTAAAAACGGCAAAGCCTTATTTATTGGTATTGATGTTTTCCGTTATCCCGTTGATGGCTTTCAATACCTTCAAACAGTTTGCCGAGGGACTTGGATTTACCCGGCAGGCGATGAACATCACGATCTGGGGCAATGTACTGAACGTGATTTTGGCGGTTATCTTCGTGAAAGGTATGTTCGGCATCAAACCAATGGGTATCGTGGGGGTTGGATATGCTACGTTAATTGACCGTGTTTTGATGATGTTGGCGATGGGCTTCTATGTTCTCCGTTCCGAAAGGTTCCGTTTATACACGAAAACATTTTCGTTTTTCCATGCGGAACTCGCCCGGATAAAGAGCATTTTCAAAATTGGTGCCCCCATGGCATTGCAATATGTTTTTGAAGTGGGATCCTTTGCTGCAGCTTCCTTGATTGCTGGAAAAATTGGTGCCGTGGAACAGGCCAGCCATCAGGTTGCCATTACCCTAGCTGCTATGACCTATATGATGGCAAGTGGTATCGCTTCTGCGGCAACGATTAAGACCGGTCATAGTTATGGGCGACGCAACATGATGCGTGTAAAGAAGTTTGCTACCGTTTCTTATCACCTGGTTATTGTCTTCATGTTGATCTGTGCGTTAATTTTTGCGGTCTTCAACCAATATCTGCCCCGGATAATCAGCGACGACCAAGCTGTTATCGGCCTTTCTGCACAACTCTTAATCATTGCTGGCCTGTTCCAGCTGTTTGATGGTACACAGGTTGTTGGACTGGGGGTTCTACGAGGAATGGGAGATGTCAATGTGCCCACCCTGATCACGTTCATTGCTTACTGGATTGTTGGCATCCCCGCAGCCTATCTTTTGGGCATCTATTTCAATATGGGTGTGCAGGGTGTATGGTATGGGCTTTCGCTCGGATTACTGACTTCTTCGATATTGTTGTATATGCGCTACCGTCGTATTATCCGGCAGCGGATGGATAGGTTTGGTTTCTATTCCCGAAATAACACATGCCCCTAAGGACATCGCCATATGCGTTTACGACCGTACTTTCGGGATATATTTTTCAAACAAATTACGTCCAAATACGTTTTATTATAAGGAACTAAAACAAAATGTGATATGGACAAGTTGAAAAAATTCAATCTGATGGAAAAGATTGCCAGAGAGTTGGAAGATGTACGAAATAGTCAGCAGGCTGTTTTAGAAAAGATAGGCAAAATTGAAGTAGACAACATAGAGTTGGGCGACAAACTCATAGAGTCCAAAATGCCCGATATTTATCAGCGAACCGCAGACAATGCCGATTCTATTCGGGAAATCTTGGAATCTTTTCAGGAAAAAACGGAAGAATACAGCGAAAAGAACAATATTGATAAATTGAGGGAGCAAGACGCTATTAACAATGTTAAATAACAAAAAACGGCGTGTAAAAAACACGCCGTTTTTTGTTATTTAAATCTCCCGACTTGTATCCCAGTTTTCGAGATAATCCGCAACACGTTTCAAGAAGGTACCTCCTAAAGCACCATCGATGATTCGATGGTCATAGGACATAGACAGGTACATCATATGGCGAATAGCAATGACGTCGCCGTGTTCCGTTTCCAGAACAGCAGGTTTCTTCTTAATGGTACCCACAGCCAAGATGGCTGCTTGCGGCTGATTGATAATCGGCACGCCCATAATATTTCCAAAAGCGCCAATATTGGTAAACGTAAAAGTTCCTCCTTGCGTATCATCAGGTTTCAGTTGATTCTGCCGGCTCCGGTGTGCCAGATCATTGACAGATTTGCTCAATCCCACCAAACTCAGCTGATCGGCATTTTTGATAACGGGAACAATCAAATTGCCGGAAGGCAATGCCGCCGCCATACCAATGTTAATATTCTTCCGCTTGATGATTTGATGTCCGTCAACGGACACATTAACCATTGGAAAGTCACGTAACGCTTTACTGATAGCTTCAATAAAAATGGGGGTAAAAGTAATATTTTCGCCTTCCCGCTTTTTGTAGCTATCCTTGATCTTATTTCTCCAATTGACCAAATTGGTTACGTCTGCTTCTACAAAGGACGCCACATGTGGCGACGTTTTAACGCTATGCACCATGTGATCCGCTATGAGCCTACGCATGCGATCCATTTCTACAATTTCATCACCAGATGTTACAGCTTTCGCAGCGCCATCCCTTTCCTGCCTTTCTTCCATAGGAACTGTCCGTACGTGCGCTGATGTCGTTTTAGGAGATTCTTTTGGTGATCCGATTTCGGGATAATCTGTTGCGCGTTTGGCAATGTAATCGAGTATATCCTGTTTAGTGACCCTGCCTTCTGCACCTGTACCTCGAATATGATCCAACTCCGACTGGCTAAGCCCTTCTTCTTGGGCGATATTCTTGACTAAAGGAGAATAGAAGCGCGAACCGGAATGTATCACTGTCTTTTCACGCATTTGCTCTGCCAATAGTTCCGTCCCGGGAATATCCGATGTCGGAGCCTCCTCTTCCTCTATAACCGAGGCAACCTCCGGCGGTTCTTCCGTGTTAGTATGCTGTTCTGTGATATTTTGAGATGCTTCTGGCTGAGGCTCAGGAACGGTATTTTCGCCCTCTACCTCAATCCATGCGATCACCTCGCCCACTTGTGCTATTTGGTTTTCCTCAAAGAAAATTTTGGACAATTTTCCTGCTACCGGAGCGGGAACGTCAGAATCTACCTTGTCTGTCGCTATCTCCACAATTGGATCATCCTCCTCAACGGAATCTCCAATTGCCTTCACCCATTTCGTAATGGTCGCTTCGGAAACACTTTCTCCCATCCTTGGAAGCACCACTTTATATATACCCATATTGACCTAAGTTCGTTGAATGATTTACTAAATTAACATTTAATCTAACAAATTCAATTAAACAAAACATAATATTTTATAATGAGTCAAAAATAAAATATTATTTCAATATATCCCAAAGCATCGTTAATCCTGCTACAACGGTACGTTCTATATTGATCGCTCTATCGTTTTTAAAATGGAACGTTTGTGTTCGTGTTTCGGATTTCCCCGCGACGGCTATACAGACTGTTCCAACCGGTTTTGTTTCGGTTCCTCCACCGGGCCCAGCAATACCACTTGTGGCAATAGCATAATCCGTACCGAATACACGTCTTGCCCCTTCCGCCATTTCTTTGACAGTCGGCTCGCTGACAGCGCCATATTGTGTTAATGTATCGGGTAAAACACCTAAAACATCTATCTTGGCCCGATTAGAATAAACAACTGCAGCGCCTTGAAACATTTGGCTGGCACCAGGGACTGCTGTAATCCGTGCTGAAATGGAACCGCCCGTACAACTTTCAGCAGTGGAAAGTGTAACACCTGTATCCGTAAAAGTTTGCACCAAAACTTCTTCAAATGAACGATTGTCTACCGAAACGACATGATCTTTTACGCGCTCCACCACTTGTTCCTTAACGCTATTCGTTAAACTTGTCAAAGCTTCCATATCCGTTCCTTCACCTGTAAAACGCAAACGTACCATCCCGATTCTCGGAAGATAGGCCAAGGAAATAAACGAGGGCAACGTATCTTCGATATCGGCAAGCTGCTCGGCCAAATGGGATTCCCCGATACCGACAGTCATTAAATAGGTGTTATAAATAAATACATCACTTTTGTAAGTATCGCGCAACATGGGTAGTACACGGTTGTCCATGAGAAACTTCATTTCAAATGGTACACCCGGTAAAAATGCGAAATATTTACCGTTATGTCCGACTGCCATCCCCGGCGCTGTGCCGAAATCGTTGAACAGGACCGTTGCGTTGGCCAATACATCTGCTTGACCAATATTCATAGCGGGCATGTGCTTTCTACCTGAACGATGAAAAATCTCCTGTACATGTGCCAATACAGCCTCGTTACGTACCAGTGTTGTACCAAAGTAATCTGCTACTGCAGCTTTTGTAATATCGTCTCGGGTAGGTCCCAATCCGCCGGTCATGATGATTACATCGGCACGCTCTTCAGCCTGCTGCAAAGCTTTTTTTATAGCATACGCTTTATCGGATATAGAGGTAATATGGACGACAGGAATATGGAGCTCCCCCATACGCTGGGCAATCCACGCGGAATTAGTGTCTACCACCTGACCGTTTAATAGCTCGTCACCTATCGTAATGATTTCTGCTTTCATTTTTATTCGATATTAGAGAATGAATATTAGACGCGGCTCTACCTTTTTTAATATCTAATATAAACTCCAGAAAGGACATCCACACGAGGTTGTACTATCCCTAATTAACACTTAAATGTGGCATGCGGGTATTTGAGGTATGTAGAAATTCATCCTTAGTACAGCCCTTCCTCTCAAATATCCGAAGCCACGAGTTTTTTGGTTCTTTTTCACGGGGAAAAAGAACATCTATCGATAAGTATAATGACTCTCCCGCTTCGTCAATTTCAAGTCTTGCAATATCGAAGCTTTGGCACGAATCGTTATATTGTAACTCTTATATTGTCCAAAAGGTGTCCAGCCTACCGACAGATCCCAGCAATGCAGATCACGATAAATACTAAACCGTGTTAGTGAAAGTGCTTTTTGTCGGAGGTCATAGCCCGTATTGAATTGTACTTTCCACTTCGGTGTAACGTTAAAATCGCCATTTATATTGACCGTGGCGGTAACGTTATTCTTCATCCGTCTTTCATCACGATCCCAGGACTTATTGTAGTTCATACTGAATGAACCGTTCAAATTCCATGGAATATTAAAATCCACAAACGCATTGGGGTCGGTACTGATACGCGCGAGGGCATTCGCCTGCTCCGCCGTCATATTGGGCATCTGGTTACGGAGGGAATCCAGATTGTCATTCCGGCTCTTGTTTGCATTGGGATTAAGGCTATAATCAAACGACAAACCGAAATTCGTCAGCCGGGCCAGGTTTCCATCCTGAATAGCAAACCTATTGATTTTTTGCCCTGTCTCGGGGTTAAAGGCATAAGGATCAAAGGTACCGTTGAAGTTTAAGTTTATCTTTTCCTTGAACAGGGAAGTACGCCCCGAGAAACTAATGTTGGAAAGCTTTAGGGAATCGGCCATGAAATTATAGTTTCCGCTGAAGGTCAGACCTTGCAGAATTTTCACTTTCCGAAACGCTTCATTGCCGGTGGTATCGTTATTGTTCCGAACTTTGGCTTCGATGTTATTATCCACCGAAAAACCGATACCCATAGACTTGCCTGCACCAGGGCCACCAAAGATACCTCCCTCAAAGATTGAATAACGTTCGACCACACCATTATCGTTTATAAAATCCCGATAGAAACCATAGCGGGGGTCAGAGAAATCGGGACGATAATTGAGGTTGACCGATGGAGTAATGACATGACGAATAGCTTCTACTTTTCCCATTTTAGGATACATACCATAAACCTTTGTGGAAAGACCTGCCGACATGGAATAATCATAGGCACGCTCAAAACCACTCACCGTATCACGTGTAGGCGTATAACCATTGATTTCGTTGGCCAATCTTTTACGGACACTCTGTAGATACCAACGTTCCGTATAATTTACAGATGTATTGAATTGAAAATATTTAAAGGCGTTTAAACTTAAACTAATCGGGATATTATGCTGGAAACCATTCGTGAAGTTGTTCAGCGCTTCTTTCTTGAAAAGTAAGGTATCATAAGTAGATATGGAGTTTCTTCCCTGCAAACTATATCCGACCGTAATCCGCTGATACCACTTTTGATCGCCGACACGATCTTTGGAATCGAATGGGTTAAACGTAGATACGTTCAGACTGAAAGAAGGCAGTTCCAGATCGACCTGTCCGGATGTCATGTCTTGCCGATGGCTCATATTAGCCGTGAAGTTCACTTTTCCATCGGCAAAAACTTTACCGTACGCAATTGAAGACGACATATTATTTCGTGTCAGATCTTCCATGGTATTCTGCATGTTGAAGCCTGTATTTTGGAAATAGGAACGTGTAGCGAAATTGACCGACGCAGAGAATGAGGTTCCCGGATTCGCTTCTTGTCGTTGTGTATGGTTCCAGGTCACGTTGAAATCCTTGCTACGCCCGTAGCTTTCCGTTCCTTCAACCCCCGTTGGAGTAGAACTATATCGAACGTTAAACCCACCGCTGTATTTATAATTCACGAGATAGTTTGTGCGCACACTGGCTTCCCATGCGCCCTTCGAATATAAGCTTCCTCTAATTTCGGAATCCCAATAATCACTAAATGCCAGGTACCATCCCATGTCGCGCATAGAAAAACCGCGCGCGGCATCTTCTCCAAAAGAAGGAAATAAAAGGCCGGAGGATCTTTTGTTGTTCTTCGGAAAAAAACCAAAAGGGATCGCTATAAATTTCAGGGGAATATTTTCAACCACAAGAAATGCTGGCCCCACTACAATATGGTTTTTTGCCAATAACCCCTTTGTAAACTGAATACCAAAGTGTGTGTGTGGATAGGGTAAATTACAGGTACTGTACATTCCCTTTTGCAGCGAAAGCTCATCGTATAGGTTCTTTCGGACGACTCTTGCCTGGATGTAAGCGCCGTCTTCCTCGGTCATGATACCATAGGTATTTCCTTCCCGGCTTTTGTAATCATACACTAATGAGTCAACGGATTTGGGGCTTTCGCCCGGAAATATAACTACTGGCCGACCAATGTACTTGCCGTTATGGTCTGTAACCCCACTGGCAAACAATTGATTGGTATTTCTATCTAACCGGATATAGTCAGCAGCCAACTCAAAGTCTTGATATTTAACTTTGGCACCATTATATAGATGGAGGATATTTTTACTGACTTCATTCCATGACGAATCATTAGCAACAATAGTAACCATAGTTTCTAGACCGCTATCGTCCTCCATAATCACGGTATCTTGCCCTTGTGTTTCCTTTAGGTGATTCCTCGTCGTGTCCGACAACATGGTTGAATCTGCCACAACCGTAGTGTCTGTTATATTTTTTATGGTGTCGGCAACAATTAATGCCGTGTCTTGAGCGTTAGAAGAGGTGGGATAAGAAGGGGTTACCACTTGAGATACAGCCAGTGAGCAACTCAACAAAAGAAATAAAATTTGACATAAAACTCGTGTAAACGCCTTCAAAATGAATTATGAATGTTATTTTTGTAAGAATCTTTTAAAATTGTTTCGACAAAAATAGTCAAAAACATTCACATCGCATGGTGTAAACATGTTAATGAAACATAAATTTTCAACTATTTTTGCACTTACTTAAACGGAGATAGAATAGGATATTGTACAGATGATTAGAATTTTAAATGTAAAACCTGCTAAACCAATTTTCGTTGCGGTAATGGCATTTGTATTGTGTGCCTTTTTTACATTTCCAGCTCACGCTATAAGTGATGACGAACGAGGGAAAGAAACGTTTGTCGTTGTCATCGATCCGGGACATGGGGGGAAGATTCCTGGAGCGAGGGGAAGGAAAGTTGCCGAAAAAGATATTGTGCTTGATGTATCCAAAAAGTTAAAAGAACTTCTGGAGGAGCAGGAGCCTAGTGTCAAAGTTATTTTGACGCGAGACACAGATGTTGATGTTCCTTTCAAAACCCGATCGGATATTGCCAACAGGAACAAGGCTAATCTTTTTATCTCGATCCATGCAAATTCAGCTGATCGTGATGTACGTGTTCGAAACAAACGAGGGCGATACGTCACAACGGTGAAAAGAGCACCACATGTCCGCGGGACGGAAACATTTGTTTTAGGTTTTCACCGCAGCAGCGAACAAGACGTCGCTATTCGAGAAAATGCCGATCTGCTACTGGAAGATAATTACGAGGAAGAGTACGGTTTTGATCCAAAAGATCCTTCAACCTACATCATCTTTCAATTGATGCGAAATCAATACCGTAAAGAAAGCATCAAATTGGCTTCCCTTATACAGGGAGAGTATGTAAAAAGCGCCTTGATAGATCGTGGTGTTAAAGAGTTAGGCCTAGCTGTACTTGCTAAGGCTGCTATGCCGGCTGTATTAACGGAAATTGGATTTATCAGTAGCCCTGAAGAGGAAGATTATATGATTTCACAGCAAGGTCAGATAGAAATAGCACAAAATCTTGCGAATGCAATCAAGGCGTATAAAGCTTATATGAGGCACTGATGCTTTGCTTGGTATGCTCCATATATATGTGTAAATTAGTATAGTTGAAAAGATCTTATAATTTGAATATTTTGAGAAGTTATCTTGTATTGGTCAGTCTTTGGCTATTTAGTTCTTTTATCCCGTCACAAGGCGATCGTAGTATTCCTCCTCGACAGCCATTCAAGCTTATCGTACTTGACCCCGGTCACGGCGGAAGAGACGCTGGTGCCGTCGGTAGAAAAGCGAATGAAAAGGATATCGCACTGGCGGTTGCGCTCAAACTGGGCAAAAAAATTGAAAACGAAATGCCAGGTGTAAAAATAATATACACGCGAAAGACGGATGTCTTTATACCTTTGTATGAACGACCTGCACTAGCAAATAAACATAACGCCGATCTTTTTATATCGATACATTGCAACGCCGCTGCAACGCGCCGATCGCCGGCGCGCGGTACCGAAACATTGGTGTGCGGGTACAATAGACTCGGTCAGCAAGATGCGGCTATCCGAGAGAATGCATCGATCTTACTAGAAGACAATTATGAGGAAAACTATGGTGGTTTTGATCCTAAAGATCCATCGAGTATGATTGTCTTTCAGTTGATGAAAAATCAACATCGTAGAGAGAGCATTAAGTTAGCCTCGCTTATGCAGGATAAATTTACCACATCCGGCAGGCCAGACAGAGGCGTAAAAGAACAATCCTTAGCAGTACTTGCAACAGCAGGTATGCCAGCCGTATTAACCGAGCTCGGTTTTATGAGTAGCTCCATTGAAGAAAACTATATGTTGTCAACCGCAGGTCAAAAAGAAATGGTTCAAAATTTATTCGACGCAATAAAAACGTACAAAACGTCTGTAGAACGATAAACATTTGTTACATTCGTTTGTTGTTAACATATAAGGATTTAATTTACCCAAGCTAGACTATTTTGAAGATATCAAACGAAACGAAAGTCGGTATCATTACCGTGATTGCGCTTGCCCTATTGTTCATAGGCTATAACTTCTTGAAGGGGAATGATGTTTTCTCTAGAGAAAATGAGTTTTACACGGATTATGATAATGTGGATGGCTTAACCATATCGAAGCCCGTTGTAGTCAGTGGTTACCAAATTGGGCGCGTATCGGAAATGACGCTTTTAAAAAATGGTAAGATACGTACGCATTTCAAAATAAAAAATGAATACGATATCCCTTCGAATACAGTTGCCCGTATTGTCAGTGCCGATCTATTAGGTAGTAAGGCCATCGTCTTTGAATTGGGGAATAGTAAAACCCTGGCCAAAAGTGGCGATCCACTTCTATCAGATGTACAAGCTAATTTATTGGAGAAAGTCGAGCCCCTCCAACTAAAAGTGGAGAATCTCGTCGTCAAATTAGATTCTGTACTTTCTGCTGTCAATACGGCACTAGATAAAGAGTTTCAACGTGATTTTAAAGGTAGCTTGCGCAGCATTTCTGTCTCGTTGCGTAACATGGAGAGGATCACGAGTGATGTGGAAGGGCTGATGGGTTCAGAAAAAATTCGGTTGGCAAAAATCATGCAGAACCTCGAGTCTATTACCAATAACTTTCAGAAAAACAACGCCAAAATTAACAGTATTCTTTCTAATCTGGATAGCTTGTCTGGTGACTTGGCCCAGACGGAAATCAAAGCTACTATTGACAACGCAACCCAGGTGATGAAAAACGTGGAAGTTATTACGACTAAAATCAATAATGGTGAAGGATCTATCGGCTTGTTACTGAATGATGATAACCTTTACAACAATCTTAACAATGCTTCCGAAAGCCTTGATAATCTAATTAAAGATGTAGAGGAAAGACCGGGTAAATATATCCGTTTAAGTATTTTCGGAAAAAAAGACACCAAATAACCATAAGAGAAAACGGTTCGGGTGACAAGTCCGAACCGTTTTCATTTACAAAGTCTCCTTCAACCAACCAAAAAACTCCCGTTGCCATACCAGCGCATTGTGGCCGGATAGTACCCAATGGTTTTCTTCAGGCAGGTAAACCAAACGACTTTTGATATTTTTCAGCTGAGCGGCTTGGAAAGCTGCCAAGCCTTGTCCTATTGGTACCCGATAGTCTTTCCCACCCTGGAAAATTAAGATCGGTGTATTCCATTTATCGACATGCGTTATAGGATTAAAATCTGTATATGTTTTCGCATTGTTTTTATCCCAATATGGCCCACCTAAATCATGATTCGCAAAGAACAATTCTTCTGTTGTTCCGTACCAAGACGTCATATCAAACAACCCACAATGCGAAATGAAAGTTTTAAAACGCCCTTCGTGAACGCCTGCCAATTGAAATACGGAGTAGCCGCCATAGCTAGCCCCCACAGCACCTATACGTTCCTTATCTACATAGGGTTCTTTAGCGAGATCGTCTATGGCCGAAAGATAATCACGTATCGGCTGGCCTCCCCAATCTTTCGATATATCTGCATTCCATTTTTCGCCCCAACCCGGCATTCCCCTCCGATTAGGCATGATAACAATGTAACCCTGCGACGCCATCAACTGGAAATTCCATCGATAAGAATACGTTTGTGTTAAAGCCGATTGCGGTCCCCCTTGACAATAAAGCAATGTTGGATATTTCTTCGAAGGGTCGAAATCAGGCGGATAGATAACCCAGGAGAATAGTTCTTCCCCATCCGAGGTCTTGGTAAAGCGTCCTTCTACTTTTGTCTCCGCTACATGTTTGTAAATATTGTCGTTTATCTTGGTGATAGCTACCAATGCTTTCTTTTTAAAATCGTAACGATATATTTCCGCAGCGCGCGTCATGGTGGTCGATGTCACCATTATACCACCATCTACCTCTCCGACAATACCTGCAATATCAAATTTACCTTCACTGATTTGCGTTATTCTGGCCAATGTATTCCGAGCAGAACTTTTGGGCAATTCCACTTCAAACAACTGTACCGTGCCACGAACTGGAGCTGTAAAATATATCTTTCTGCCATCTTTACTCCATATATAGGAATTAACCGTTCCATCCCAGTGCGCAGTCAAATTTTTGCGTTGTGTTGTTGCCTTATCGAAGATGATAATATCATTTTTATCAGCTTCATAGCCGTCAGTTTTCATACTCAGCCAAGCTAGTTGCTGCCCATTCGGACTATATACAGGATGTGTATCATAACCGTTCATCCCCTCCGTAATATTCGTGGTTACTTTGCTGGCTACATCGTATCGGTATATATCCGTATTGGTGCTGGAGGCATATTCTTTCCCAAATCTCTTCTTGCATACATATAACACGGCTTTGCCATCTGACGTCCAGGTAAAATCGTCCGCTCCGCCAAAAGGCGCTTGCGGGCTGTAAAACGGTTCGCCTTCCATAATATCCAGCGGCTCTCCTATCTTACCGTTATCATAAGTGGCTATGAACGGATGATTAAAACGACCATCATTAAATGTATCCCAATGCCGGTAATCTAAATCATCATAAATATAGACATCTGATTTAGTCAAATCACTATATTTATCTCTGCTGTGGTAAGGATGGATGAGCACTGCCCGGCTAAAGATAATCTGTTTGCCATCTGGGGATAACTTCACATTTGCCAATCCACCTTCTATATCTGTCAGCTGTTTCGCTTCGCCTCCAGCCAAAGGTTTTGACCATAACTGTCCTTTGAACAGATAAATGACTTCGCCTTCTTTATTTATCTGGACTACTGATTCACCACCTTCTTCCTGCGTAAATTGGACTGGCTCCCCTCCTTTTATTGGAATGACATAGAGGTTTTTTTCTGATTTATTCTCGCCGAACGTATAATTGGATAGACCATACACCAACCATTTGCCATCTGCCGATAGTCCTTCTGCTGATACACGCCCTAATTCCCACAGTTTTTCCGGGGTCATCACTTCTTTTTTCAATTGATATACTTTGTTTGTCGTTATTGGTCTAGACACTCTCATATTCGGATTCTCCTGTCCAAAAGAAAGAGTGCTTGCGGTTATAGCACAGGCTAAAATTGAAATTTTATCCATAAGGTCTGCTCTTTTTTTTATCGCAAGATAGGAAATGTAGCTTCGATTTAAAAATCAAAGGTTTTCTTTAAATGTTTTTATGCCGCTCAAGCCGCGACTGGCTCTTCTTTTTTTTCCGCAAAAAAAGGAAGCAAAAAAACTCGCCACTTTAAAATTTTGATGGGATGGATAGTGCATCTATGATAGTTCTACATATTTCAAAATTTTATATGTGGCATTTAGGGGTTAAATAAGGGGCAATACAATTGCATGATCCCTCCTTAACATTAAAATGCCGCATCCGAACTATTCTCGATGCTGGATAAGTGCGGGGTAGAGGGACGCATCAAATGTTTTACAACTGTACAAACTCATTCTTAGTATTGTCCCAAATGTAAAACATTCGAAGCGGCGAGGTTTATGAACGTGTGTTTATTTTGGTGTTCATGAGCTCCCGTTGGTCGGTTTTGGTTCTTTTTTACGGAAAAAAAGAACATAAAGAAGTTATTTCTTTTCAAACTGATACCAATTTACCCGAGTGGACAACCTCATCAATAGAGCCAAAATGACAAACACACCTATTGTACCGACAATCAATGAATAATCCTGCAGTTGCATCAATGAGAAAATAAAGATGTAGAAAGCGGAAAGGATACCGCTGAAAATAAATGCAATCTTTTTGTCTTTCGTGATACCGAAAATAAACGAGGAAATGAGCATAATCGTCGCTATCGCAGCAATCAGATACCCCCAATTAAACCCTGTGTGCTCACTTAATGCCAATAGCAATGAATAAAACAACACCATAGCACAACCAATCAACACATATTGAACAATATGAACCCGTTGCTTTTTTATGACTTCGGTAAAGAATAGTGATGTAAACGTTAAGAGTACGACTAAAATACCATATTTGGCAACGCGTGTTGTTTTCTGGTAGTTATTGACAGACTCTAAAAAATTGACTTGTACCATATCTTGTTCTGTAGATAGCTGTACATTTGTTCCAGAAGAAGAAACGCTAGGTTCCGGTATAGCAACAACAGGGTAATCCACATCCGTAATTTCATAGTTTGTTATTTGGTACATACGACCTCGCGCCCCTTTCCACTGCTGTGGAAATTTTCGGCTGAAGCTTGGAATTCGCCATTTGGCGGTAAAATCCTGTTCTGAAATAGTCCGATCTTCTGGCAAGAATCCACCGTTAAAGCTGGGGTTGTCCCAGATACCGGAGACGATTATACTCGTCTCGTTACTGGTTGGAAAAACAGTCAGATTCCGCGATCCTCGTATATCTAAATTTATCGCAAATTCGTTTTTAGTCGATCTATCCGATAAATCTACATTGGCGACCATGGTCTGCTCAAAGAGTGATACATCGGCATTACCAACTTCAAATTCCACCTCATCCTGCCCCATACTCAGTTTCGGAATTGCTTTTATACCTTTTAGGTCACTTAGTCCAATAAATACCTTTGCGTTTTCCCATGATAGATCTTCGGGATTTAAATCCAATTTTGCCAAGTCTATTTCATCAAATTCACCACGCAACGCAATAGTCGCATTATAAACGACCGTTTGATAGATTCCGCGTTTCAAATAGGTAGGTTCCACTGTAGATTTCACATCGAGCGTTTTGGAAACGAGAAAGACATAATCTTTTTCGACATGTTTTTCTGCCTTAATCTCACCTTTTTCATCGGTTGTATTCACATTATACGAATAGGTATAGGGAATTCCGATAATAGGTCCCGAAACAACTTGTGTATTACCCCATTTGCTCGCTATTTCATTGCTGACAGCTTGATCCCTATTTTTACGTTCCCTTATTAAATCCTTCACGCTCTCCATAGGGATAAGCAATAGGAGAACTAAAAAGAGAATAATTCCTAATTTCAAGATGACAGAATTAGCCAACCGTTCAAAAAAAGAAGATGGAGACGGTGGAAATGCAGGCGGAGTGTTTTGATTTTCCATTTTTTTGTTTTTAAAAGAACTTTGAATTTCAAAGTTGAAGAATAAAAAAATTATTTATACTGTTGTTTTATTAAATTTTCTAAGGCTGTTAAATGATTCTCAAAAGCTTTTGCTCCTTTTTCAGTTCGTTTATATTGGGTGTTGGGTTTTCTATCAACAAAACTTTTCTCCACATTTATATACCCTTCTTTCTCCAATGTTTTTAAATTGGACGCCAGGTTCCCATCGGTTACCTCCAGCATTTCCCTGAGCGAGGTGAAATCATACGAATCGTTTGCCATCAGCACGCTCATGATTTGCAGGCGTATACGATTCTCGAATACCTTATCATATAGAGAAAAATCCAACCCCACTATTATTCGTATCTTTTATGTACAATAAAACCATAAATGATGTGCAATACACCAAATCCAAATGCCCAAAACCATAAGCCGTATCCTGGAAACAATAGCGCGCATAACCCTAACAAAATCTCCAATACACCTAGCCAACGTACTTCTTTAAACGTGTAAATACCGCCAGATGTTAAAGACAGACCATAAAAAATAAGAAGTGTGGCACCTATTAAACTGAAATAACCTTTCGATAGCAGTACTAAGGAGAACAACCCTCCTGTCATCAATGGAATAACCATAGCCAACAACATGGCTTTACTAGACGGATTCCAAATGTGCTGACGAGCCTTCTTCGCCTTCTTTCGAGCCATCCATAGACCTGTCGTTAATGAAGCGATTAGAACAACCAATGCGATACCGATTAAGTTGTTGATAACAGCTGGTTCCGTGACATAATGATCCCTATAATCGAAACCACTATCAAAACCATACACCACTATGTAACCCGCCGCAGCTCCAAGCAATGCGTAAATGCCGATCAGTACGCCAGAAAGTCCCGAAATAGATAACACCTTGGACGATTTTTCCATCATCGAGCGGATATGCCCTATTTCTTTTATTAAATCCTGTTGATCCATATATGAATAATAATGTATTTACACACTCCTTTTTAGTTACCTTCGCAAACAAGTAAAGTACTTTGAAAAACAAAGTAAATGAAAACAAAGCATTTATACAAGCGTAAAATATCTTTTTTTTATTTTTATAAAATAATCAAAAAAAATCTTGCAAGATAAAAGGAGGCTTACTATCTTTGTGCCACAATAAAAGTCCTAATAACTGCGGAAGTGGCGTAATTGGTAGCCGCACCAGACTTAGGATCTGGCGCCGCAAGGCGTGGGGGTTCGAGTCCCTTCTTCCGCACTTGATGTCCTCCCGAACTTAATAAACTCGGGAGGATTTTTTTTGTAAAATGCGTAAAAGCGAAACGAGAGTATGAATATTTCACACCAAACAGTTGACGATGTCAACGCGAACATTAAGGTTGAACTAGCGCCCGAAGATTACAACCCTTCGGTAGATAAAGCTATTAAAGAACAAGCAAAAAAGGCTAAGCTGCCTGGTTTCCGTCCGGGTATGGTTCCTCCGGGCCACATCAGACGTACATACGGGAAATCGATCTTATTTGATGAAATCAATAAGTTGGTCAACGATAAGATTTCGGAATACATCAGCGAAAACAAATTGGAAGTTTTAGGACAGCCTCTTCCAATAGAGGATGATGCCGATGCGAAATATAATTGGGATTTTAACGACACGTTTGCTTTCACATACGAAATCGGTATCGCGCCTGAATTCGAAACACCGTTCTCTAAAGCAACAGAATTTACGACTTACGATATCAAGGCAGACGATGCTACGTTAGCGGAGCGTGTTAAAAATCTTCGTCGCAGCTACGGCAAGATGACTAACCCAGAGGTGTCTGAAGAAGGAGATGTGCTTTACGCCACATTGAAACAGATCAAAGAAGAGGGCATTGAAAAAACGACTTCTGTACGTACAGACATTATTGAAGATGCAAAAACGAAGAAAGCTTTGACAGGCTTGAAACAAGATGATACCGTTAAAATCGACATCAAAAAGGCATTTAAAGTAGCTGATCTTGCACGTATCTTAGGCATTACGGAAGACGAGGCTGAAAACTTGGATGTAACAAAGTTTGAGTTGACGGTTAAAAACATCAATCGTTTGGAAGAGGCAGACTTAAACCAAGAATTCTTTGATAAGCTATTCCCGGCAGGGGATGTAACAAAGGAAGAAGAGTTCGAAGCTAAAGTAAAGGAAGAAGTTGAAGGTCTTTTCAAACAAAATGCCGACCAGAAGTTACGTAACGACATGTATACGTATGGTATGGAGAAAGTAGATGTAAAATTTCCAGAGGCTTTCTTGAAAAAATGGTTGAAAGCAACAAATCCTAATATTTCTGACGAGGAGTTGGAAGAAGGGTTTGGGGATTTCTTAAGTAACTTGAAATGGACAATCATTGAAAACCGCGTCGTTACAGCAAATAACCTGGAAGTTAAATATGACGAGGTAATTAACTTGGCAAAAGAACGCATCTATGCGCAAATCAAAATGTACAACATGAACGATGAGCCTACAGATGAACAATTAGGTCAATATGCTCTTCAATTATTGCAGGATAGAGAACAAGCAAATCGTCTTTTCGAAGAAGCAAAAGCCCTGAAAGTGTTCGATTATCTAAAAGAAAATGTAACGTTAAAACCACAGGAGATCTCTTATGTAGATTTCGAGAAGTTGGAAAAAGACAGCAAATAAACGTCTTAGAAAATAATGACCACAAACAAAGGCTACCTTTTTGGGGTAGCCTTTGCTATTTTTTGAAAGATGATACAGATTAGAAAGGCACGGCCTACAGATGCGGAAGCAATTGCTCCCATCATGTTGACCGCGATGGAAGAAATTATTTATTATTTTATTGGTGAACAAGACCAGCAGAAGGCGACTGCCTTTCTGAAACATCATATCGCACAACCGCGGAATCAATATAGCTATGAACATATCATCGTTGCGGAAGAAGAGGGAAACGTCGTCGGACAAATTTGTCTTTATCCGGGATATATGCTAGAACAATTACGGACACCTATCCTCTCTTATTTACAAACACATTTTAAGAGGGAACCGAACTTAGGGAACGAAACGCAGGTGGGGGAAGTTTATATTGATACCTTAGCCGTCTCGACTGCGGCACAAGGAAAAGGCATTGGAAAAATATTATTGCTTTACGCTATTGACCTTTTCGTATATAGGCAAAAAGAAGTGTTAGGGTTATTGGTAGACAAGGAAAACCCCAAAGCACAGAACCTCTATTTGAAAATGGGTTTCAAACTTATACGGGATGTTCAGCTCTTCGGGAAAGAATTAACGCACTTACAATTTTCGTTGCCGTGACTGGCTTATCGCTTTTGGAACTAGAACCGAACGTTATATCCTATCGATATCCGGCCAAATGGGAACTTTCGATTAAAATCAGCGTACTGTTCATCTTCGAAATGCCCTTCCAATGCAAAATAACCAGAGCTAACATTTAGGGAGAAATTTCTAATGATACGTAAGTTGGCCTCTAATGTCGCAGCGTGCAAAATATAATACGATTCGTTTCCGCTAACGGTGAAAAAGATACCACCATTGTAGTCGCCGGTGATAAGCAAACGGTTCAGTACACTTAACTCACCACGGTAGCGATAACCAGCCCCCGAACCGTAATTGTAATTCCGGCTTGCACCATATAGCAAATAGGGATCTGGTACAGCGGCTAACAAAATTGCTCCCACCCCCACACTCATATTGAGCCGATTCTGTTTTTTATATCGGAACTCGGAGTTCCAATTATACATTAAATTCTGTGCCCCGTAAAAAAAAGCATCATTATTATAAAAGTCGTAGTTGGCACTCAGTATCCCATAATGGTCGCCGCGCTTGGTTTTGAAGAACTTATTACCATACAAGAGCGCATGTACATTGACTGCATTGATAAATGTACTATCTCCTTTTCCAAACTCAAGATTCACATAAAATTGATCAAACGGACGTTTTATATTTTCGGAACCGCTGCTGTACCACAGTCTCAGTCGACCGTACGAACCATTTTTCCCTTTCTCCAAAATATCCCCTTCTTGTGCATCGAATCGACGCACCCCTATATTGACTTCTGCCCATACGGTTGAAGAGTCGACGGCATTATATTCATCAATCTTCCCCCATTTACCGTCTAATAAACGATTTAAACCGTTCACCGGATTAACGAAAAACGCGCCTATTTCATTCGAAGTTCTTAAACGGCGATGCCTACTTCCTCTTCCTAAAATATTACGGGCTATACGGTGCGTCATTTCTCCAAGAATGATTCCACCATAAGTAGTATTTACTAAATCGTTAATCGAGGGTGCCTGCGTTTCGCCACCTGTCTCCCAAATATAGCTTCCCGCCAACGTAGCGATACTGGACTGATAAAAGTTGTAACCATTACTTCTAAATGCATTAAAATAAAGTTGTCCATGGTAAGGATGATCTAAATGATTGGTTGTAAACTGATTATCATCCCAATCCCATGCAGAGAATCGTTGATGGTCAATGAAATTTTTAAAACTGATATACGAATAAGGATCTTTCGTAATAAACCGATTGAATGTTGCAGGAAAAGCCTGTGTTAAAAACCATTCGACACCTGCTCTCCAAAATTTCTTTTCTCTTTTAGGTTCTTCTGTCGTACGAGTAAAGCGAGGTAGCGGATCAACCTGCACATGCTGCCCCCAACGCTCCTGCCGACCGGTATCCAGCAGCTGTATTGTTGTATCGATATGATGTAAGTTGCCAAAGTGTTGCGCATTCGCATTGATGCTATACAGTGCTAACACCGTCAACAAGAAACAATAGCGTAGTAACTTCATTATTATCTTAAAACCAACAAAGTTATAATTTGTGTGATGGAAAACTGAAAATTGAACAAAAAAAACATGTTTCATGTTAATTTGTTATTTTTATGTTGAACCAACATAGACATATCATGAAGAAATTAATTTTATCGGCTGTTTTGTTGTTTTTTGCTACATTGATTATGGCACAGACGGCGGCAAATCTTAAAGGTGTATATACAGCGAAAAAAGATGACGCAAATATCGTTTGGATGTTTATTGATGGATATTCTTCTCAAACGACCTATAAAGACAACGCTTATATATCAACTTTCGGTGGCCCTTACACGTATCAAGATGGAGCACTAAACGTTCAAGTTGAATATGATGATGCCGATGCCAGTACTATTGGCCAAACAAAAAGCTTTGCTTTGACTGCAAAAGCGGACGGTTTACAGGAACAATCTGGACAAGTATGGAAAAAAGAAGCGGCTAAAGCTCAAGATTTGGATGGGTTATGGCGGATAACCGGAAGAAAACAAGGCAACGACATCGTCCAAATACACCAAAGTGGTACCCGCAAAACCATTAAGCTCTTAGTGGATGGCTATTTCCAATGGATGGCTATCGATCCAGGAGCGAAGACTTTTTCCGGTACAGGAGGAGGACATTATACGTTTACTAGTGGCAAATATAGTGAACACATCCTATTTTTCTCACGAGATAATTCGCGTGTTGGTGCTAGTCTGAGTTTTGATGGCGAATTAAAAGACGGAATTTGGCATCACAGCGGCTTGAGCTCAAAAGGTGACCCTATCTATGAAATTTGGAGTAGAGATAACAAATAAAGGGGTTAAAAATTAGTCAAGAATGTAAACACTAAAAAGGCGGTATAAAAACTGATATCTTTTTCTTTAAATATCAGACGTAAAGCTGAAAGGGCTTTTGACCTGGCAAAGTATACATTGCTCGCAGTAGTTCCTAAGGTTTCGCAAATTTCCAGTGTGCCCAGTCCCTCAAGATAGGACAGGCGAAACACTTCTGCCTGTTGTGTGGGGAGCGTGTCCAATTCTGCAACAATCTGATCAATCAGCTCTGTGTAGATGATATGCGTGAGTATATCTGTCCTCGTCTCTACCATGTCCCCCAACAGCTCTTCCCGTAAATCAACTGTTTTATGATACGAAGAACCTATATGATTATAACAGGCATTACGGATCGTCAGGTACAGAAAGGATTTGATTGCTTCCACAGATACGGCCTTTTCACGTCCTTGCCACAACTTATAAAATGACTCAGAAACAATCTCCTCCGAAGCCTCTCTATTTTTGGTAATTTTATATGCAAAAAAACGCAACTGTTCGCCATACTGCAGCATAAAAAACAGCAGTCCGTCTTCTTCACCGGCTCGTAGCATATCAAGGTATTTTCTGCTCTCTAATAATTGCATTTCAGGTTTTTCATATCTAGTATAAAAACAGAAGCAAAATAACAAAAATAAATATGACTAGCTTGAGAATGAGCCGTTATGTTTTTGTTAAGAAAAGTTACTTTTCATCTAATCAATTTTCCATTCTTCCAAACCATCTGCTCGCCCCAAAAAGGCATAATCGTATTTTCGCAGTCTACGCCGGTAAGATGCTTCAAGGTCTGCGTGATAGACGCTTGCCCCTTCGGTTCATGTCGTAGTTCAATCAGATGCGATAATACTGCATATTTTGGATTAACCAATCCCTCTGCAGTGCCGATAATATCATTTTCCCTTGGCGCGCCCCAACGTAAGATCAGCATATCGACATCACCCTGTACATTAGCGAAGCGATCGGATTCAAAACCAGAATCTCCACAATGTAATAGCGAGAAACCTCCCCCATCGGCACCGCAATCTATACGTAAGGACATCACGAAATCGGGAAGTTTAGGACTTCTTAAATGACTGGAAATATCTGTTCGGACGGTAAACTTACCAATCTGATAACTTGTAGCCGTTGTTGACAAATACTCCGCACAACCTTTATAGAAATTTGTAATGACTGGTTTACCGGCTTTTGTCATTGCTTCCATTAGCTTCACATGCGCGTGATCACCATGGTTATGCGTGATACAAAGAAAATCCAGATAAGGTTCTAATTGCTCGGCCAATCGGTGTTCTACATCGATACCAAAACAGCCAGAGGGGGTTTTTACGACAAATCCCATGTTATACAATAACCAAACCCGGGCTGTTCCCTTTTTTAACTTGGTCTTCTTCACCTCATCCAGCACTTTATCGAAAGCTTCCCGATAGCAGTAGATCATCGGAACTTCTTTTTCCATTTGCTCAGCTTCGTCTTCCGGCTTGGTTAAATAGGCTTTAAACGTGCTAGCTTCCAAACGATCCGAATAGCGCTGAAACTGATGTAAAAAGGCTAAGCGTTTCTCATCCAAGCATAAAGGCGATGTTTTGCGAAATGCCGCCATCGAGTCTATGGCAGTATTGGTGGCGCGTTCAAGTTTCTGCGCAAAACCGGATTGCACGATCATGATAAGCGCAATCAACGTGGTGAATATATTTTTCATCTTCAGTAGGATTTTATGGAATAACCGTCTCCAGATAGCTTGGCGTCACGAGTGTATCAATATCACTTTCATTAATTAGATATCGTGTTTTACTCCGCACGACCCCTCCGGGTTTAGCATCATGCAGCTCTAAGCGTTCTACGACACGCACCTCCTCCGTAAACTGACCGTTGCTCTGCTCGTAACTGACCAAATTATCGACAACCCCTACCCGATTATCGAATTCGATCGTTTGACCATCAGAAATAAATCGAGGCATGGCGTGCAACAATGTTCCTACATAGTTCGGACCATACACAAAACCTCCTTGATCCGTCAGTAATGATCTGTTTCCAAAAGCATCCACATTCCACGCCTCGATCAAAACATTCCCTTCAATACCGGACATATCCAATTCAGCATAATAACTGTCCAAATCTTCATCATAGTTTTCCGGCACATAATTCACCTTTACCGAATCCGGAGTACCCGAAGCAGCGTTCCATCTCAACACACAGTGTGCTCTGTTCACATCCTCCACAGGTAGAATTCGAACGCCCACTTTTTCATAACCTGATTTCACTTCCAATTCTGCAATTTTTCCTGCATATATAATCGGTCCGTCTTTGATGTGCTGATTCAGCAATTCATCTGCGTCATCGCAGCTTATTCCTGTAAACACCAACAAGCTTATTGTCATTTGTTTTATATACCTATACATTGTCAACATTCTTTTTTGATTAATAATACTTCAATACTTCCCCAAACATTTTGAACTCATTGATGGTATAGAAGTTCTCGTTTGCCGTATAACTTTCCATAAGTTGAAGCCGCATATAACGGAACGACTCGGTAGGAGTTGCTTCTGAGCTTACGTTGTCCTCGGAGATTGCGTATTCCTGTCTGTTATAAAAATAATCAGTCTCTTCCTGCGTGATACTTGCTGAATTGGCTGGCATCTTACCTTCGTATTCACCAATTAACGTCCACCCTTCCGGAAACTTAGACCAACGCGATGCATTGGCATCATCAGTTCCCCAGATTCTGAATCGCTTTACACTCGACCGAGAATACAGGTAACTAGACGATGGACGTGGGTAAAGTTGCACACGACTAAGTCGTAAATCTTGGCGCAAGTCAAACGTTACGTAAACATCGTCGATATATGTACGTTGCCCATCCGAAGATTCCTCGTAAAACTTACGCGCCAAAAAGTTATTTGCGGTCGTTACGCCGTTAAACATGGTTATCGGCGCAAAGCCTGCACTATGGGTGGTGGCATCGTTTAGCAAACCTGTTACCGGATCAACTCCAAATTCTGCAAAATCTTTACTTGTTGTCCCATAAGTTGGATTGAAATAAGTAACCGCCTCTACCAAATTATAATCAATGATATCTTCCTTAAAAGGAGTGATCATTTCAATCAGGGTATCCGTCCGATTACCCCACTTATCCGACAACGCAAATCCAAAGGTTTGCTCCACATTATCGTATTGTCTCAAATAAGTAGCTGTATTGACGGAATCCGAACTATAAATCGTTTTAGAAGGGTCTTCAATCAGCGTTTTCACCCCCAGTTGTATTTCATCTTCCGTCAACACATGGATCGCAAAAGGCAAGGCCTCTTTGTTGTCCCATTCCAGTTTTACACCACCAAAAGCCGGCGTAGCCAACAAACTTGCCCGGGCAACCTCCACCGGCGACAGCAAAGGCTTATCACGTACTTGCGTAATATCCGATCTGTTGCCGCTTTCATCCATGACCGCCAAATCCACCGTGACTTCATCGGTACCGGTAAAACCTTCCACCAAAATCGTATTGCTATAACGCGACACTTTGAATTCCACTTCATTGCCAGCCTTATTGATATAGGTAGCCACCACCTGTGCGTGATTCGGATTTCCCGCCGGCAAACTAAAATGAATTTCTAACGCTCCGGCCATCGGCACCACACGGTTCACCGTCAATTTTTCGGGCGTATCCGTACCAAAATCAGGTTGTTCTATTCCTAAATAGGAGTCCATGCAGGAGACCGCCATCATACTGATAATCAGCATTAGGATTGCATATATTCTATTGTTTTTCATTTTCACTATCAATTAATTACCATCCCGGGTTTTGTATAAGATTTCTATTCTGAAGTAATGTATTGGTTTTTATCGGCATGAGGTAGTCCTTCATCGAAAACCTCGGCTGCAAAAGCACTTTCAAGGTATAAAAATCAGCCTTATTTTCGCCTTCTTTATTCCAGCCCAAAATAGGTTGATTGTACACTTCCTCTGCTATAAGCCAGCGACGCACATCATAATAATAATGCCCTTCAAAAGCCAGTTCATTGAGACGTTCCTGGCGGATGATCTGCCGCAGTCCGTTTTGGTTCTGCGGTTTAGATTTATACGGCCCTAAGGCATATTTTTGCCAGCTATCGACCACGCCTTCCATTCCCGAACGAGCACGAAGGACATCTAGGTAATGATAGGCGTTGTTTCCCTGAGAATCTGTCGCACGAGGTCCATCGACCTCATTAAGACATTCGGCCAAGAGCAAATGCAAATCTGCTAAGCGAATAATCGGAAAAGAATACGGTTCGTAAATTAATTCTACTCGCGTCGCGGTATACGTTGTCCTGAGATGCACCATTTTTTTCGCCAGATAACCCGATAAAGGATAAAAACCGTACTCTACCCCATATTTAAAGCCACTTCCCATGTGCCGCATAAAATTCGGAAAAGCCGGATTCGACAAGGGTTCAGAACGGCCTTCCCAAATACCACCGTCAAAACCTACGGAAGCATAAAATCGCAGGGAACGATTATGGTGTAACAATGCTGTTTCTTGTCCACTTTTTATCAAAAACTTGGTATGATCTGCCTCCGGCAATTGCGTTGTATAACGATTCGCATACCAGCCATTTTGATCCCATTCGGCATCTTCCTCTATGGGTACTCCGTTAGCTGAATAAAAAGACTCCACCACATTCAATGTAGGTGCATGCCGTTGTCCTATATCCGGGGCACCAGAGCCGGCCATATTATCCCATTCGGAATTGCTTAACATACTGGCAAAGCGCTGCAACTGCCGTGTACTCGCATTCGTCGCCCAAATAATTTCCTGATTCCAAGGCTGGGTTACAGCCTGACGCAGGCTAATCATCGCTTTGGTCGTATCGTTAATATTGGTACTATTCACATCCGGAATAGCGCCTGAACCGGCATCGGCACTGATCAGTATACGATATCCGGCCTCCTCGGCAGAACGTACCGCCTCATCAGTCGCTGTCAAAGCTCGCTGCCATCTTTCCCGACTATCGCCCTCCGGAAAAAGCTCTACTCCACGGTTATCGGTGTAGCCACGATAATAGTTGTTGTTGTTAAAAAGAGGGCTGGCAGCAAGGACCAGCGTCTTGGCTTTGATACTCCGCGCAATCGTTTTGGTAAAACGACCATATTCCGATGCCGGATCGATCTCCCCGACAACGGGTAAAGATTCAATCGCCTCGTCCAACAAATTGACGATATAATCCGCTACCTGATCAACCGGCTCTCGGTAAAAAGCTAATTCCTCGCCCTTTGCAGCAATAGGAATCACCTTATCCACAATTGGAATTGGGCCGTAGAGTTGAAACAAATAGAAATTAAGGTACGCTTTAATGGTTTTCACCTCAGCGATCCACCGTTCCCGTTCCATTTCGTCCATATCTCTAGGGCCTCCATCTTCCGGACCAATATGCTCCAGAAATACGTTGCAATGCCGTATCCCTTGCCATATATTTTTGGTTGCACCATTCTCACCATCCCAGAAATTCATATAAGGGTTTGCCGTATTATTTCCGTTAAAGAATAGCAGGGTGGTGCTGGTAATATGTGCCGTATTCCCTCCTGGCGTATTCAACGGATCGTATACCACATCACCACCTCCGGAAAGGCCAAGCGTATTGATCGGATCTGCAACTACAGGAAGACTTCCATAGCAGGTAAACAAATATTTCTCTGCGTTATACCGATCTTTAAATGCGTCCTCCAAAACCGGTTTATCGTCCGGCAATATATCCAAGTATTTATTACATCCCACAGCGGTCAATAACAAGACTACTATCGCTGCGTATATTTTATTTTTGACTATCATATCAATGCGTTCCAACTTGTTATTAAAAATTAACCTGAATCCCTAAGTTAAATACCTTTTGTAAGGGATAAGAAAGTCCGTTCCCTCGCATTTCTGGATCCCACAACTTAAAAGCAGAAAGGGTAAAAAGATTCGTGCCACTGGCATATATCCGCGGGCTCAGTCCATAAAAATCATTTATTTTGTATCCCATTTCGACAGATTTTAAGCGAATATAACTGGCTGAGCGAAGCCAATAATTACTATTCACAAAATTATTAGCGTTACCTATCGCTTCATTTCCGGCATCTGGTGACAAGCGTGGCCATTGTGCATAGAGATCTCTATTTGTTTCAGTCCACAAACTCTCTTTAATAAAATTCAGCATCGCCCGATCCCCTCGCATTCCACCGGAGGTCACGGACACAAAAGGCGCCATGGCGCTAGCGTTCATAAAAAAGGAAAAACGGGAAGATCCCTGAATAAAGGCAGAAATATCAAAATTTTTAAATCCAAACGACCCACCTATACCATATTGGATTTCCGGATTTGTTGGATAACCCATAGGGACAATATCAAACTGGTCGATAACGCCGTCGTTATTGATATCTCTATATTTTATGTCGCCCGCCTGATATAAGGCATTGCTGCCATTCACCATCTGCACCGGTGAATTCAACACCTCGTTGTCATCGATAAATAGACGTTCTGCAACATATCCTTGGGACTGACCTACTTTTCGTCCTACAACGGAGCGCCAAGGTGCAACACCGGAGTAATCCAACTCATCATACACGGTGATTTCCGAGGTTCCATAGGTAAAATTACCTCGCAGGATATACCACATCCCATTGAACAAGGATTTATTATAATTTAAGGTCAAATCAAGCCCCTTCCCCATCGCTTCCCCATAGTTAGTTCGCACATTGGACGTCAAGCCTACGATCGATGGAATATCCTGTCGTACCTGCACAATATTTGTCCGGTTTTCATGATACACTTCCGCAATCAATTCTAAGTCGTTGTTGAATAAACCGAGCTCTAAAGCTAAATTCGTTTTGTAAGAAACCTCCCACGTGATATTTGGATTAGCATAGCGCAACACCTCTATCGTTGGTCGACTAGTAAGCGAGTTAAAATTATTCCCGAAATAGCCTGCATTTGGCCCGTTTAGGTTGATGTTGGACGTAAAGAAAAAACGATCAGAATCAGACACGATGACGTCGTTACCGACTAAACCATAGGTACCACGAAGCTTCAATTTAGGTACGGCATTTCGTAAGTTGTCCCAAAAGGGTTCATCCGAAACTTGCCAGCCTAATCCGATGGATGGGAAAAACCCCCAACGAAAACGCGGATCAAAACGCTCCGATCCGTTGAGCCCGAAATTAAGCTCGGCAAAATATTTATTCGCATAACCATAGGTAAAGCGACCTGCCAACGCTACATTCCTAGATGGCAACGACGAGTCTAAATTATTCGCGCTACCATCCAAGCGATCTTTAATCGAGCCTACCAATAAGGAGCCAACATCATGCTTGCCAAAGGAACGATTATACAACAATGCGCCCTCTGCATATCCTCTTGCTTCAACAAACTTACTTCCCGCCTGGTAATCAATGTAATCATAGCCATCCTCCGGATTTAATGCCGCCAATTGATAAGGAAAGCTGTTACTTGGATCATACGTGCCTCTTATATATTGATAATAAAAAGGGTCATAGCTCCGCTGGAGACTAAAACCTGAATAGCGTGTAATACTACCGATAAAGCGGGCCTTTAAACCTTTTGTAAAAGAGCCTAAATCTTGGTGCAACTCCAACTGTGTAAGCAAGGTATTGTTTCGCACATCCTCATAGCCTCGCATAATATCTGCGTAGGGATTTAAATATCCCGGGCTGCCCTCCCCGAAGTCGTTGCCGGCATTATTACCAAACAAAATTCGATCAACATATTGTGTATTATAATCTGGCTCATAGTATGCAGGGAAGAGCACCGGATTAGCCAGTAAGGTTTTACCATAAGTGTTCGCACCTCCACTCCCCGACTCACCGATAGGGCCAGTATAGTCATCGAAATTTGCGCTCAAGCGGACTTTTGCTTCTAAGTTTTTCGTCAAATTCAAATTTACGTTGGAACGTACGGTATATTTTTTCAGATTAATATTTGAATTGAAAGGGTTCTTATTATCGACCTTTAGGATACCGTTATCCTGCGAAAAGGATCCTGCCAGATAATACGTAGCGGCATTTCCTCCCCCTGTAAGGTTAAGGTTTGTTCGATGATTCAGTGAATGATCCCTCGTTAGCATATCCTTCCAATCTACAGCTGGATACACATTCGGGTTTCTATTCGGATCGCTGGTGAAATCAATCTTGCTTTGTGGGTAAGTCAGTTCGCCGTGCCTTGTCATATTTGCGATATTCGCATATTCCATATAACTAATCGGATCCGCCATATCGACCTTCGTTGTTGGCGTAGAAAGAGAGCTTTCATGCCGGAAGGAAACCTTCACCTTTCCCCGTTCTCCCTCTTTCGTCGTCACTAAAACTACACCATTAGCCCCTCTCGCTCCGTACAACGCTGTTGCGGATGCATCTTTCAAAATCGAAAAACTCGCGATATCATCCGGATTTAATCGGGCGAGGTCTTTGGAGGTCATTTCAATATTATCAATCAAAATCAACGGAGATGTCAACCCACTCCCAAAAGAAGTAACACTACGCACAAAGAACTGTGCATCCTCTTCGCCCGGAGCGCCGGTAGATTGGTAGGCTACCAAACCCGCCATGCGACCGGCGAGCGCGGTAGTAAGATTGCTCGACGGTGTGCGCAAGTCTTTTACATTAACGGTCGTGATTGAAGACACCACACTTTCCTTTTTCTGTTTGCCAAAGGCAACCACTACCGTTTCCTCGATCTCCTCAGTATCTTTTGAAAGACGCGTATTAATCAACCGAACCCGACCGACGACCACGGTATCCGCTAGATAACCAATAGCCGAAAAGATCAGAGAATCGCCTTGATTGGCCTCGAGTTCATAAATACCGTCGGCATCTGTCATTGTGCCTAATTGCTGCCTTTGTACGGTGATCGTCACGCCAGCGATAGGTGTGTCGTCAAACGCATCCGTCACTTTGCCGGTAATTTTATTTTGCTGACGGGGCGAAACGACACGGACAGGTTCTCTTACCGGTACCGGAGGCTTGCTCTCCGCAACCGTGTTGGGGCGAGGTTTAATAACTATGGTATTGCCCTCGAGCAACCAGGTAGCGGCTTTGTCTTGCAGCAACACTTGCATAGTCTGGTTCATAGGCAGACCGTCAATATCAGCATGAACCTTGATTCTGCCCAGCTCTCTGCTCTTGATAAAAAACTCGTATCCGGTTTGCTGTTGTATGGCCTTCATAACCTGTAGCAAGGACATGCCATTCGTCTTCAAGGAAATGTCCTGCGCAACCCCCTCGGCCATTACGGTGGTCAGATTCAACAGGATAAGTGCAACGATCCATTTCATAATAAGGAGAAAACGGTTTACGGAAGACCCCTGCAGGTCTTCAGGTTTTGTGTTAAAATTCATACATTTGTGCGGTTTAGATCATATTGTAATTTGTTAAAATGAAGAATTTCTCTTAGACCAGAGATAAATAATTACGATAGACCGCTAAAACAATGGCGGGCAGTGTTGGCGCACTGTCCGTTTTTTAGGGACTATCTTCTGTTGGCTATTGTGCTAATTCATCATGACTTTTGTGCTAGTTAGTTAAAAATTGTTAGTTTATTCCTGTCTCCCAAGCGTTCTAATCTAAATTTGATTCCACTACTTTCGATAATTCTGAGCACCTCTTTTAGACTTTTACCGCGGTTGATACTGGCATATAGATAGGTGTGCTTCACGGTCTGATCAATCTGAAAATCAAAATCATACCAACGGCTCAGTATTTTCAGTGCTTCGCGTAACTCTAACTCTTCAAACATAAACCGGTTATCCTTCCATGCTATATATGAGCTGACGTCCACCTTTTTCTTACTTAACGCCCGTCCATCGTTAAGCCCTTGTTCGCCCGGCATTAGTGGGAGGACGTTACCAGCTGCGTGCAACAACACCGCCCCTTCTACTAGGGTAGTACGGGTGTCTCCTTCCTCATCAGCATAGGCCTTGATATTAAATTGGGTACCGAGTACTTCAATTTCTTGTTGTGCCGTTTTGACCAAAAAGGGGATTCTGTGATCTTGTGTAGTAAAGGGCTTTACTTCAAAATAGGCTTCTCCCTCCAACTCGACCATTCTTAATCCACCCGTAAAGTGCGAAGGGTAGGTTAGCTTTGTCTCCGCATTTAGCCATACTTTAGTACCGTCGGCCAAGGTAATCTGATACTGTCCCCCTCTAGGCGTTTGTATGGTGGAATATACGACCTCCTCCTCACTAAGCCGTATTATGGATGTGCCATCCTCGTAAGTCAGCTCCTCACCCAAAACTACTCCGTCCTGGTCGTCGCTCAATTCGATAACGCTGCCATCCGAAAGGGTTATCAACGCTTTGTTCGTTCCCGGAGCTAGATCATGTATTTCAACATAGTGCTCTGTCAACACATGACTACGATAATATATAAAAATGAAAGTCAATATCGTTAATAGCACCGCAACATAAGGTAGAAGTTGGCGGAAAATGGACATGCGGTATATTTGACTCTTCTTACTGTCGGCATGTATCTTATACAGCGTTTTCGATTTCAGTCGTTCATCCCATACACCGTTTCGTTCTCCATTTCTAAGTGCTAACCAATCCCGGATATCTTCTAAGACTATCTCTTCGTCTTCTGCTCTTTTTAACAATTCTGCATGCAATGGACTTTCCGCTACCCATTTTTCCAGAAAAAGCAGTTCCTGATCACTGATCGTGCCAGCCATCTTTTTCCTTATCAAAATTATTACGTCAGAAATGTCGTCCATCTTTTGTCTTCCCTTGGTAAGACTATATACAAACGACTTAGAAAAACCTTAGTAAAAAATGAAATATTTTTTAAAAAATTTTTGAAGGAAGATTATCCAAACAAATCGGAGCTTAAATAACGATCCCCACGATCACAAGCTATAAAGACAACGATACCTTCATCAATTTCATTTGCGACCTGTAACGCTGCATGAAACGCACCACCAGTACTCATACCGGCAAAAACCCCCTCGCGTCTGACTAACTCCCGCGTTCTTCTAACAGCATCTTGTTGAGCGATATCAATTACGCGATCTACACGCGCAGCATCGAATATTTTAGGCAAATAAGCTGCTGGCCACCGACGAATCCCCGGTATAGAAGATTCCTCTGTCGGCTGACAACCAACAATTTGAATAGCCGGATTTTTATCTTTTAAGAACATCGAACACCCCATAATCGTACCGGTTGTTCCCATAGCACTTACAAAGTGCGTAATGTTCCCTTCGGTATCACGCCAAATTTCTGGTCCGGTGGTCTTGATATGGGCTCTATAGTTATCTGGGTTAGCAAACTGATTTAAAATAAAGTAATCTCCTGAGGCCGCTTTTTCTTCTGCATAGTCACGACAGGTTTCCATATTATCCAATAGCGTTACCTTCGCACCGTACGCTTCCATCGTTAATGTTCGTTCGCGCGTAGATGTAGCGGGCATAACCAATTCCAGTTCTAATCCATAAAGGCCTGCAATCATTGCCAAGGCAATACCTGTATTACCCGAGGTAGCCTCAATCAATCTCGATTCTTTTGTAATCTCACCTCTTTCTAGCGCCGAGCGGATCATATTCAACGCCGCTCTATCCTTCACCGAGCCAGCTGGATTATTTCCTTCCATTTTAGCAAAAATCTTGACGTTGGAATTGTCATGGAAGGAGGTAATTTCCACAAGAGGAGTGTTGCCGATGGCCTCTATCAAATTTCCCATTATGCGATAGGTTTTGAGTCAATAAATTTAGAATTAGGTTGATGATACACGGTGGTATAAGGATCTACACTAGAAGTCAACCATACATTTCCGCCGATGACGGAGTGATGACCGATCACCGTTTGTCCTCCTAAAATCGTAGCTCCTGCATAGATAATGACATGGTCTTCGATCATAGGATGGCGTTGGGTGTCTACCATATTTTTCTCCACGCTTAACGCACCCAGTGTTACGCCTTGATATAGCTTGACATGATCTCCAATGATACAAGTCTCCCCTATCACCAAACCAGTTCCGTGATCAATATATAAATACCGGCCTATTCGGGCGCCCGGATGGATGTCGATTCCGGTTTTGGAGTGTGCATGTTCGGTTAATATACGTGGGATAAGCGGCACGTTTGATTTCCACAGTTGATGTGCCAGGCGATAAACACATATCGCTGTAAAACCGGGATATGTACGTATAACCTCCCGTAAACTGCGTGCAGCGGGGTCGCCATCCATAATCGCTTGCGCATCCGTGAGCATCACATCATAAATAGCCGGGAGCTCTTCCAAAAAACGGCGGGCAATCAGTTTGTTGTCACAATGCGAACATGCTTTTGTTTTCATCAACAATTCCAACAATTCTTCTTCAGCTTCTTCAAAAGCTTCACGGACGTCACCCACATCCTGAAAATGAGACGATTGTCTTTCCGGAAATAGCAAATGGAGCACATGCATAGCCCAATCTGCGATACGGGCGTTGCTCGGCATGTCTTGGACTTCCATTTGCTTTTGATATATATGTTGATAAAATTCTTCCATTTTTTATCTGTAAGGTTTAGTGTTTCTCCAAATTTAAGATTCCTTTTAAAAAAACTATGCTTTCTATAATACTAATTTTTCAAATAGTTCTTGATGGGTATCCTCTGCTGAAATGCACAAACCGGGATGCACCACCGAACATTGTATAATGGTACTTCTTTTTGCTGTTAGCCAACGGAAGCGTTCTGCTTGTTCTAAAGTTGCTAGTTTCCCTCCTCCTTTATCTCCCACACAAATACGCTGAAAGGAATCGATATGCTTCGTAATTAGTTCCAAATCGATATCCGGATCAAGCATTCTACATTTAACTTCGTCTATGTAGATCTTGACCTGTGCATATCGCTGTTTCCGACAATAAAATGCTACACCAACATTGATAAACTCATCACGTTCCACGCGAGGGACTACGCGTACGATAGCATACTCATACAGTGTTCTCTCGCTCATGTCGTATCTGTTTTATAAAGTTTGCCGAATGGGCCAATCTTCCCAACAAAAAAGATATATATACTCTGCGGGCATCGTCTGCACTCAATTCCCGATGCTCGTCTACCAACCATTCATCAGGCACAATCTGCAATATATTCCACAAATTTTCTTGTGTAAAAAGAGACCGGTACCGCGCATCGACTTCTTCTACCTTTGACGCAAACTTAAGCAGTACATGATCCTTTATTTGTATAAACGGCTTTTCCAACTGCTCTTCCCAATTATCCCATGCGTGATGAAAATAAAGTGACGCGCCGTGGTCTATCAACCAAAGCTCTTGATGCCATATCAACATGTTGGTATTTCGTACGGTACGGTCTACGTTCATAAGCAGTGCATCTAACCAGACAATTTTGGAAGCTTCTTCTTCGCTTATTTCGTCGACATTCGGATCAAACGTAATCGCGCCGTTCAAAAAATGCACCCCTAAATTTTTTCCAATCGAGAAACGTAATAAGTCCTGTATTTCCTCATCCGGTTCCATACGTGCGAAGGATTCGTCGAGGTCTGCAAAGACCAATTCGGGCATACGAAGCCCCAAGAAACGACAAAGCTCACCTCCTATCAGCTCCGCTACCAGTGCCTTTTTCCCTTGCCCTGCACCGCGAAACTTAATGACATAGCTAAATCCATCGTCCGCATCCACCAAAGCAGGCAACGATCCGCCTTCTCGAAAAGGTTGGATGTAACGTATAATACGCACTTCACGTATCTCTGGTTTAAATATTTTCATCGGCCTGTCCTTATATCTAATTTTTCATACCTCAAAGAACGGAATTTTTTCGTTTATAGCAAATTGTACCTTTTTTTGACCTAACCCTTAAACATATTCTAATTATATTTGTAGTTCGTACAATGATCAAAAAAAAAGATAGGCAACGATGACGGACACGACTACCGAGTATAATAACGTTATAAAACATTGTAAGGATTTATTCCTAAAGAAAACAAAAGATTACGGTACTGCTTGGCGGATTATGCGTCCACCGTCTATAACGGATCAGATTTATATCAAAGCACAACGCATACGGACACTGGAGGTTAAAAAAGTTTCCAAAGTCGGGGAAGACATTTTAGGGGAATACATCGGTATCGTCAATTATTGTGTGATTGCGATGATGCAGTTGGAGTTAGCTGACGATGCAGAGGAAAACCTGGCGTATGATGTTGTAGACAGACAGTATACCAACAAGGTAGATGAGACACGTGACTTAATGTTTGCCAAAAATCATGACTATGGTGAGGCATGGCGAGAAATGCGCATCTCTTCTCTAACAGACCTTATTCTGATGAAAATTCATCGGGTCAAACAAATTGAAGATAATGATGGACAAACCCTTGTGTCGGAGGGGTTGAAAGCAAATTATCAAGACATGCTTAACTATGCTGTTTTTGCACTTATAAAACTAGGACTTGCCGAACAAAAATAGACTCATGGAAACGAACTTTAACCCCACAAGTAAAAAGAATGCTGGCACCATTGATATTGCATTAGGATTTAGCCGCATATTTGTTGGCTTGCTCTTCATTTTTTCAGGCTTTATCAAAGCCAACGATCCTACAGGTTTTGGCTATAAACTGGAAGAATACTTTCTGGTTTTCCACATGGATTTTCTCAACGACTACAGTACTTGGCTTGCTGTCCTTATCTGTGGCTTAGAAATCATTCTCGGGATATTCCTGTTATTAGGATTCTATAAAAATAAAGTAGCTTGGGGTTTATTGCTGTTAACCGTATTTTTTCTCTTTCTGACATTCTATTCTGCTTTTTTTGAGGTTGTGACCTCCTGCGGATGTTTTGGTGATGCCATCCCACTAACGCCTTGGCAATCGTTTATCAAAGATATTATCCTATTGGCATTCGTTATCGTGATTTTCAAATACAGAGCACGCATAAAACCTATTCTCTCCAACCCAACGACAAGAAGTCTAATCAGTACATTGGTCATCCTTTTATCTTTTGGAGTAGGTGTTTACACCATTTACTTTCTCCCATTTATTGATTTCCTTCCTTATAAAGAGGGAAATAACATACCAGAATTAATGGTAATGCCTGAGGGAGAAGAAGCGGACGTATATGAATCCATCTATGAAATCAAACATCAACAAACCGGCGAAGTAAAAAAAGTCACTGATAAAGAATATATGGATGGCATTTGGGAAGATGATAATTGGGAAGTTGTAGGCGAACCTGAATCGAAGCTTGTCAAAAAAGGATATCAAATCCCCATCCCGGATTTGTTGATATCGGATGCAGAAGGAAATGATCTGACACAAGAAATCATTACAAACCCTTATTACAACTTTGTCGTGGTCACCACCTATGTAGACAAGCTATCTTTAGCGGATATTATTGCGTTGGATCGCATTAACACAACGATTCGTGATTTAGCAAGTGACTATCCGCTCCGAGCCATATTGTTAACCTCTAGTTCATCCGAGGTGGCAAGAGGACTTCAAGACGAAATGGATCTCGTACTAGAAACATTATACGCAGATAATGTTCCTCTTAAAAGTATGGTACGCTCCAATCCCGGCGTACTCTTACTACAAAATGGTACGGTCATCAAAAAATGGTCAAAAATCACGTTCCCATCAAAAGAAGAATTGGAAGAAGATTATTTAGCAAAATAATGGACAAGCCTATATTTTTAATTGGTTTTATGGGTAGCGGGAAAACTACGTTAGGTAGGAAGTTAGCTAACCACCTCAATCTGAAGTTTATTGATTTAGACCATGTGATTGTAGAACGCATCGGTATGTCGATACCAGCGTACTTTACACAATATGGCGAACAGAAATTTCGTGAAATGGAAAGTCAGCTACTCAAAGAACAACGGGGAAAACGTGCTGTTATCTCGACCGGGGGTGGAAGCCCTTGTTTTTTTGACAACATGGAATGGATTCTAGAAAATGGTATATCCATTTACCTCTATCTCACGCCCAAAGCGCTACACAATAGATTGCAACAATCAAACATCGCTTCCCGCCCAGCTCTTCAAGGGTTACGTGATGAAGCTCTTTTACAATTTATTGAGGAAAAACTAGATGAAAGAGCGCCTTTTTATAAACAGGCACATATCCATATTGACCAACTAAATACCTCTTTAGATACGATATGCCAATCCATTGAAACCTATGCGGAAAATAAATAGTCACTATTTACTTCTTATGTTTTTGTTGTTTTTCTGTAGCTGTTTCAGAAGCAACACCACAGCGGATACTGTTCGATTCGGTAGTTCTCGACAAGTATTTAATTTTAAAGGAATTGAGGATTTGTATCGTTTCCTCACCTATTCAGAAAATAGGGTTCCGTTGGTGAGCGCACATCGGGGAGGACCGGATACAGACTATCCCGAGAATGCCATCGAAACTTTTCAACGCGTGGCCTCGAAAATGCCTGCCATTATCGAGTGTGACATTGCACTCACGAAAGATTCTGTTCTCGTTTTAATGCATGACGAAACATTAGACCGCACTACAACTGGAACGGGAAAAGTAAATCGATACACATTAGCTGAACTGAAAGAATTGCACTTAAAAGATCCTGCAGGAACGGTAACCAACTACCGTATTCCAACATTGGAAGAGACATTACAATGGGGTATAGGACAGGTTATTTTCACACTGGATGTAAAAAGAAACGTACCTTACCAACTCGTGGTAGATGCTATCAGGAAAACAAAGTCCGAAGCATATTCTGTCATCATTACCTACAGTGCCAATCAAGCGGCAGTAGTGCATAACCTCGCACCAGATTTAATGATTTCGGCTTCTATAAAAAATGTAGAAGACTTGATACGCTTAAATGACCTAGATATTCCGGATACGAGACTTGTTGCTTTTATCGGTACATCGCAGGTTGACAAAAATCTCACCGATCTATTGCATCAGCACGGTATCCTATGTATTTTGGGCACTATTGGAAACTTAGATCGCCAAGCGCAGCAAAGGGGCGAACAGGTTTATGCAGAATATATTGAAAACGGTGCTGATATACTGAGTACAGACCGACCATTTCAAGCAGCAAAGACATTAGATTATTATAGTAAACAACGGGGTCTTTCCTCTCCTTTTATCAATTAGCATTGTACCTAGGTAGTTATTCCGCTACATTTTCATATCGTTTATTTAATTTATTAAATTACACCAAACAATTATGATCGCAAAACGTTATTAACTTAGATAAAATAATTTTAACGTAATAGATCGTAATATGAAGAAGTTTACATTTTTATGCCTCTTATTAGGAGGTTTCGCAATCAGCGCCCAAGCACAACGTGTAGAGACTAGGCCACAATCTACGGCCAGTGTAGGAATGGAACCTATTAGACAAGGTAATTGGATGGTCGGTGGAGAGTTAGCCGGGCTCGGATACAATTTTGAAGCAGAATCGTTTAACATTGGGTTAAGACCACGTGCAGGTTACTTTGTATCCGACGGGGTAGCAATCGGTGCTCAGGCCAGCCTAGGGTTTGCTTCAGTTAAAGAAGGGGATAACGAGTGGACTTACGGTGTAGCTCCTTTTGTACGTTATTATTTTCCGGGAGGGGCTAGTGCAAGCGGACGTTTCTTTGGTCATGGCAACGTAGGTATTGCCGGTAGTTCGAGAGGAGACGATGTATCGCTAGAACTTGGTATAGCTGCTGGATACGCTCATTTTATTACACAAACTGTCGCACTTGAAACGACGTTAGGTTACAATTACAACAAAGCTAATATCAATTCCGGCGGTGGACAAAGCGGTCTTGGTGTAAGTCTTGGTTTCCAGATCTATCTGCCTGGGCAAAGATAAAAAGGAAGAAATCCCATTGCAGTAAAAAAGCACGTCCCTTACGAGTGGGATGTGCTTTTTTACTGAATATCCTACAGTTGCTTTTTCATCGTACCGGTTTCCGCGAGCCGCAAGTGCCAGCTAAAAACTTCTTCTAATAAATGAGGTGTATGCCCCCCTCTTTCACATGCTCTATCAAAATAAGATTGAAGTTCTCCTCTAAAATCCGGATGAACACAATTATCAATAATTTTTTGAGCGCGTTCCCTCGGAGCAAGTCCGCGCAAATCCGCCAAACCGATATCAGTAACTAAAATATCGACATCGTGTTCCGTATGGTCTACATGCGATACCATAGGCAGCACATGCGAAATGGTATTATCTTTAGAAGCCGCCTGTGTCACGAAGATACTGAGGTATGCATTCCGAGCAAAATCACCAGAACCACCAATACCGTTCATAATTTTTGAACCCGCAATATGTGTAGAGTTGACATTTCCATAGATATCAAATTCAATTGCCGTATTGATAGCAATAACCCCTAACCGACGAATCAGACCGGGTGTATTGGAAATATTTTGGGGGCGAAGTACTATTTTATCACGATATCGCTGTAGATTACCGAATACCCTTTCATAGCACGCTTCGGATACTGTGATCGACGACGCGGAAGCAAAAGATAATATTCCAGCATCTATCAAATCAAAAGTGCTATCCTGCAATACTTCGGAAAACATCGTTAAATCATAAAAATTACTATTTTTAAAACCCATCAATACAGCGTTGGCTACTTTTCCAATTCCAGCCTGCAGTGGCTGAAGCCGATCACTAAGATGCCCCAACTGTACTTCGTTCTCAAAGAAATTCAAGATATGAGCAGCTATAGCTGTGGTTTTCGCATCGGGTTCGGCGATGTCTGCCGGACTGTCTTTTTTATCGGTAAAAACGATTCCAACAATTTTATCGGGATTAATAGATATGGTCTTACGACCGATCTTGTTCCATGGAGCAACAATAGGGATGACATTTCGATGTGGATAGTTCTCCGGTTTATAGATATCATGAATCCCGTAGACCTCCATGGGGATAGCCGTATTAACCTCAATAATCAGTTTTTCGGCCAGCTCAGCAAATGTAGCTGAATTTCCGACAGAAGTAGTAGGCACAAGACTGCCGTCTCGATCGATATAGGCCACTTCAATAACAGCAATGTCGACAGGCGGAAGGTTCTTATTATGTAGCAATTCTGCACTCTCACTAAGATGTTGATCTATAAACAACACTTCACCTGCATTAATTTTGTTCCGCAGCGTACGGTCTACTTGAAATGGCATTCTTTTTTTTAACACACCTGCTGCTGCAAGCTTTCCATCTGTATCATGTCCCAGCGACGCGCCAGTAACCAGTGTAATTTTTATATCTTCATTTTTTCCCCGTTCTGCCAATGCTTCCAGCACAACCTTACTGTCTCCCGCTTTTGTAAAGCCACTGGCACCAACTACCATATCGTTCTCAAAAAAACCGACCGCTTCTTGCACGGTCATCACTTTATCTTTTAGCCTTTCTAACTTTATTCTTTCCGCTTCCATAATTAAACGCTGTTACCTTTTCAATAGGATGTAATATAAGCAATAATAAGTAATTTTCTGCATGCCTTCTACTTTTTTGGTTATGTCGTTAAAAAACTAGAAATTTATGCCTCTTACTGAAGAAAACAATGGATAGAACGCTTTATGTAGACAAATATTATATGACGGAAGTAGACACTTTCGAAAATAGTATTTATTGCCATCATGCGCTTATGGGCGAAAGCTTTATTTCCGAACACAGTCATATAAAAGGACAATTTCTTTATACAGAAGGAGGTATCGTTTTTTTAAAAACAGAGGAAAAATCTTACTTCTTGCCAGCACGTCATTACATATGGATTCCAGGCGGGATAAAACATAGCATATATCCTAGTAGTCCGGAGGTGGTGATGCGAAATTTATATTTCCCAAAATTTGATACCGACACTGATTTTTTCGATAAAGTAAACATTTACCCCGTAAATGATTTTTTGATCGAGTTTATCATGTTTACTAATCGTTGGACAGGTAATATATTTCCTACCGAGGAACCTAAGTTCTCCATCGCTAAGGCTTTTAAATTAATCCTCCCGGAAATATCTCAAACGGAATTGCCTCTAGCACTTCCGTACCCGAAGCATGAAAAACTCAAGGCAATTGTCAATTATCTCGAACAACGGATAGACGAAAACATTAGCTTTAAAAAGTTGGCAGAAGAATTTGATGTTAGTGAACGGACTTTGGCTCGCCTCTTTCAACGAGAGCTAAACATGAGTTTTATCCAATATTATACGATTCTTCGCATGCTTACCGCTCTGAAACTTCTTTTAGACGAAAAGATGAGCGTAAACGAAGTAGCGATGCAAGTGGGATACAGCAGCTTACCAACCTTCAGCAATACATTCAACAAAGTTATTGGGGTAAGACCTAGTGAATATGTCAAAAACAAAAATTTATTATTATAACCTTAGACCAAGCGCATGAACGTCAAACTCAGCTTTCTATCCGCATTAGCAACCGGCACCATTTTATTTGCCTGCTCTTCAGCAGGAAGTAAAACAACATCATCAACCGATGAAACACTTCAACCTATTCAACTCTTTAATGGAAAAGATATAAATGATTGGACGCCAAAAATCCGATTACACGAAGTAGGCGAAAACTACGCCAATACATTTCGTGTAGAAGATGGCCTACTGAAAGTACGCTACGATGGTTATGACGACTTCAACAAACAATATGGTCATCTAGCCTATAACAAACCCTATGGCTACTACCTCCTCCGGGTAGAATATCGCTTTGTTGACGAACAGGTTAAAGGAGGTGAAGGCTGGGCTTGGCGTAATAGCGGAGCGATGCTTCACGGACAAGATCCGAACACTATGCTGAAGGAACAAGATTTTCCTATTTCTGTAGAAGGACAGTTTCTGGGCGGAGACGGCAAAACTGAACGAACTACGTCTAATTTATGTACCCCGGGAACAAACGTCGTTATTAATGATGAATTATATACACCGCACTGCATAAGTTCTTCTTCTAGAACATACCATGGAGATGAATGGGTAACTGCTGATTTCCTAGTACTAGGAGATTCTCTCATTCAACACATTTTAGAAGGAGAAGTGGTAATGGAATATAACAAACCTCAAATCGGAGGAGGAAATGTAGAACATTATGACGCCGCACAAAAAACCGATAGCAAACTTTTAGATAAAGGATTTATCTATCTTCAAAGCGAGAGCCATCCTATTGACTTCCGGAAAGTAGAATTATACGACTTGGCTCCATACAAAGACAATAAGGCTAAACTAGACGAGATTATCCAAAAGCTCTTATAGCAACATGTTCTCACCAAAAGCCAACAAGAAAAGGGATGTAAATCAATACATCCCTTCTTTTATTCTCGAAGAATAGGCTACAAATTAACCTAATTTATTAACTAACTTCGTTAATTTAGATTTGTTGTTAGAAGCCTTATTCTTATGGATAACATTTTTCTTAGCCAAACGATCAAGCATAGAAACAACTCTTGGTAACAACGCCTTAGCTTCTTCAGCATCTGTTGTATTACGTAATTTTTTAATTGCGTTACGAGTAGTTTTTGCTTGGTAACGGTTTCTTAAGCGTTTCGCTGCGTTTGCTCTAATTCTTTTAAGCGCTGATTTATGATTTGCCATTTCTCTTAGCTATTTTATTTTCTTTCTTATTCCAATTTCGGAATGCAAAAATAACATCTTATCTCCAATATTCAAAATGTATTTGCAAAATGTATACTGTTATTCTTTTTTTCTTCTTTTACTTTTTAATTTCGCCCATGCGAAAACTATCAATGGAAGAGTTGAATCGGGTTGATGTTGATTCTTTTAAAAACCAGGAAAAAATTCCGATTGTCGTTGTATTGGATAATGTGCGCAGTATGCATAATGTCGGGTCAACGTTCCGCACTGCAGACGGGTTTGCCGTAGAAAGAATTATTTTATGTGGTATTACAGGCACACCTCCACATCGTGAAATTGAAAAAACGGCATTGGGAGCCACACAATCTGTCGATTGGGAGTATCATCCAAATACGATGACCGCTATTGAACAATTGAAGAAAGAGCATTATACCCTCCTTGCCATAGAACAAGCTGCTGGAAGCACTGTATTACAAAACTTCGAGACAGATTCACAAAAAAAATATGCGCTGATATTCGGCAACGAGGTGCATGGCGTATCGGATGACGTCATGAAAGCCGTTGACGGGTGTATTGAAATACCCCAATTTGGCACTAAACACTCCTTAAATGTGTCAGTTACCATCGGAATTGTATTGTGGCAATTCCTACAAAAGTTAAAGCTTTTGTAAGGTTACAAATCATTGTAGAAAAAAAGACGAATAGCGCGAGCTTAAATTTTTAGAAGTCATTGCAAAATAGTAGATTTGCTTTGCAAAAAAACAGAAAAAATGAGTGTATTAGTAAATAAAGATTCAAAGGTAATTGTACAAGGCTTTACCGGAAATGAAGGTACTTATCACGCATCTCAAATGATTGAGTACGGTACGAATGTAGTTGGAGGTGTTACTCCAGGTAAAGGAGGGCAATCTCATTTAGATCGTCCCGTGTTCAATACAGTACAAGATGCAGTAGAAGCAACTGGTGCTAACGTTTCTATCATTTTTGTTCCCCCTGCATTTGCTGCTGATGCGATTATGGAAGCAGCTCAAGCAGGTATTGAAGTTATTGTTTGTATCACAGAGGGTATTCCTACTAAAGATATGATTCAAGTAAAATCATACTTGAGCGATAAAAATTCTAGATTAATTGGGCCAAACTGTCCCGGTATTATCACTGCTGAAGAAGCTAAGATTGGTATTATGCCTGGTTTTATTTTCAAAAAAGGAAAAGTGGGTGTTGTTTCTAAATCAGGAACATTGACGTACGAAGCGGTAGACCAGACGGTGAAAGCAGGTTTAGGTATCAGTACAGCTATTGGTATCGGTGGAGACCCTATCATCGGCACCACAACAAAAGAAGCTGTAGAATTATTAATGAACGACCCTGAAACAGAAGGCATTATCATGATTGGAGAAATCGGCGGCGGCATGGAAGCAGAAGCTGCTCGCTGGATTAAAGAACATGGTACTAAACCCGTAGTTGGTTTTATTGCAGGACAGACAGCGCCCCCAGGACGCCGTATGGGTCATGCTGGTGCTATTGTAGGCGGAGCTGATGATACGGCAGCCGCAAAAATGAAAATTATGCGTGAATGCGGTATTCGCGTTGTAGAATCTCCTGCGGAAATTGGAGTTGCTATGGCAGAAGAATTGGCAAAATAACTATACACAAAGCCTTTCTTTTTAATTATAAAAGCCCGAACTTCCGTTCGGGCTTTCTCTTTTTCTATTTATCTCCGTGATTGGAAGTTATCTTCCCAACTTTGTCAAACTCATCTTCCACTTCCTTAGAAACAGGTTTCGTCAGGAAAGACACGATGATCGTGATTAGAAAACTAGCTAAAAAGCCTGGTATAATTTCGTATACTTCTTTATAACCGTGAGGTACATAAACCCAAAGTAACACAACAGTTCCTCCTGTTAACATACCCGCCAAACCACCCATTGCCGTGATGCGCTTCCACAAAAGAGAGAGAATAATTAACGGTCCAAACGCCGCACCGAAACCTGCCCACGCATTCCCTACTAATCCTAAAATGCTTTCTTTCGGATTTAAAGATAATAGTACGGCAATCGCTGCTACAACGAGAACAGATACTCTACTCATGACTAACATGCTTTTCGGACTAGCTTGTTTATTTAAAAAAGTACGGTAAATATCTTCGGTCATCGAGCTTGATGTTACTAAGAGTTGTGAAGATATCGTACTCATAACAGCCGCTAAGATAGCAGACAGAAAAAAACCACCGATTAACGGATGAAATAGCACTCGGGATAAATGAATAAATATCGTTTCTGCCAATTCCCGTGAGCTATCGAATTTCTGCATCGTCGCGATATCAAATTTCTGTAAGTAAGCGATCCCAAAAAAACCAACTAATAAGGCTCCGCCTACCGTCAACATCATCCAAGTTATACCGATACGTCGTGCCTTTGGTATATCACGAACGCTATCAATCGCCATAAAACGGACTAATATATGCGGTTGGCCAAAATATCCTAAACCCCAAGCTAACAAGGAAATAATAGAAATGGTCGTTGTACCTCTCCACAAATCCATATAATTCTCATTCTTGCTATATATAATATCGACCGTTTTACCTAAACCGTCGACATGAAAGACAAGAACGGCGGGGACAATCAATAATGCAAGAAGCATAATAGTACCTTGCACGACGTCTGTCAAACTTACTGCCATAAAACCGCCAAAAAAAGTATAAAAAACCACAACTAGTGTTGTTACCCATAAACCGGTTTGGTAATCAATTCCAAACGCTGATTCAAAGAGTCTCCCTCCTGAAACCATTCCTGCTGACGTATATAAAGTAAAAAAAACAAGAATAAGAACAGAAGACACAAACTTCAATAGCTGCGTTTTGTCGTGAAAACGATTTTCGAAGAAAACCGGCAATGTAATAGCATTCTTAGCTACTTCGGTATATACACGTAATCGGGGGGCAACAATGACATAATTTAAAAAGGCTCCTATTGTCAATCCAATAGCAAGCCAAGCTCCTGATAGCCCCATAAAATACATCGCTCCTGGCAAACCCATCAATAACCAGCCGCTCATGTCAGATGCTCCCGCAGATAATGCTGTCACAAGAGGCCCCATCTTTCGTCCCCCAATTAAAAATTCTTCTGAGTTGCTGGTCGATCTTCGATAAGCATATATTCCTATCAAAACCATCACCAACATATATAATCCGATAGAAATTAGTTCATAAATATTCATACGCAATTAATTTTTCTTAATGTTTCTGTTATACTATTCTAATTCTATTTTGGCTACAAAACAACAATACTAGCAAAATACGACGAGTTCTATACACAGGAGACAAACAAAAAAGCCCCTCCAGTTTCCTGCAGGGGCTTTGTATAAAATTTGGCACCGACCTACTCTCCCACCCTTTACGGCAGTACCATCGGCTCTGGCGGGCTTGACTGCTCTGTTCGGAATGGGAAGAGGTAGACACCGCCGATATAGGCACCTAAAATGCTGTTTTATGCTTCGTCCCTCGCGGACGTTGCTGATACAATCCATTTACTTTCTGTTCAATATCAAAAAGGGATAGTATCCGAATATCTTTATCCTAGCTGCCATACTGTAACAGTATAAAACATATACCAACAATATCAAATGGCCTTTAAGGATTGACATTCATTGGGATAGAAAAAG
>NZ_JAAKGS010000011.1 GCF_011043555.1 Sphingobacterium sp. SGR-19 | reverse complement strand
TTCTGAATAACGTTTTGCGGCTTGGCGTAGTGGCGGATTTTTAGCAGAAATGTACATACGAAGCACACATTTCAAATATAGCACTAACCTTCAATTAACCACGTCACCCGCCATTATGCCAAACCGCTGTTACCTGCTGCCCTTCTTTTCGTCCGTCTTTTCCAAGTCGTTCTTTAGTATAGTCAATGCATTTGTTAAAAGTCCATTTACATTTTTTAAAAGGAATAAGTTAACAGCACCACGAGCAAAAATATTTTTCGGAACTATTTTATAAGTCCACTCAATTTTGGTTTGGCCATTACCGAGGTCGTTAAATATCCAGTCCCCTTCAATTCTCTTTGCTAAAAAGCGAAGTTGAGAAGTAAAATCTTCAATTCTGTATGAGAATGAAGTATGAGGAACAACTGTCAAAAGTGTTTCTTTTGAGGTTGAACCATCTTCAAAGTAAACCGTTCTTGTCAACCCTGCTTTAAACCACTTTTCTTTTTCATCTGTCTTTATAATTGCAGGCAGATTTTTGTGTTTTTTAAAAATGCGTGATAACTCAACGGGTACAATGTAGTTAAAAGCATTGTCAATTGGTGCGTTAATTGTCATTATGATTTTTGTTTGTGGAATTTTTTTATTGCTTTGTGCAAAGGCAATTCCTGCGAAGCCCATTGTTAATCCGATTGTCATTAAAAATGCTGTCATTGTGTTTTAATTTTAAATTACATTGCAAAAGTCGCAACATAATTCTTGACAGCATTTGCCAAATGGCAAAAAAACTAACGGATATTTTTTCTAATTCTGCTCAATGAAGATTGTGTTATTCCTAAATACGAAGCCAATAATGAAAGAGGTATTCTATTGGCAAGTTGAGGGAATTTGTCAAGGAAACTGATATAACGAGCTTTAGCGTCTTCTGCAAGCATTGGACTAATCCGACTTACTTTTTCAATTAATGATTTTGCTGTTATTTGGTTAATTATACCATTCCAAGCAATGATTGTATTTGACAAGTCTTTTAGTGCATCTGCCGAAAAAACTAAAAGTCTACAGTCTGTGACTGCTTGTACATATTCAGAAGATGGAATTTGATAAGTAAAACTGTTTAAGTCAACAGCAAAGTTATTTTCGTCTATAAAATATCTTGTTATTTCTTCACCTTTATTGTTGTAATAGCAAACTCTTAAAATTCCGTTGTCCACGAATGCCACTTGTCGGGCAATTTTTCCTGCTTCTGAAAAATAGTCGTCTCTTTTTAGTTCAACTACTTTTGACTTGCTTGTTATCAAGTCAATTTGTTGTTGGTTAAGTTGTCCAAATTGAAGTAAATAGTTTATTAGGTTTTCCATAGTCGCAAGGTAGCAAGTGTAGTTCTGTTAAAAGTTGTCATTTGGCAAATAAATTGATTTTTGTCTGTTGGTTGTTTTTCTGTTAGGATTGCAGGTAACGGTCAAGTGTATGAGCAGTAGCGGGTTTTGTACGCTTACTGTTCAGTTTAGCACAAAGATAGCTAAAAGGCAAAAACTTTGGTTTTGGCACTTTCCCCGCTATTGCTTATACACATTGTTAGGTGCTGGCATTTTTACACGAATTTTATTGGATATTTCGTCTTTATCTGTCCTTTTGCAATCTTTTTAAGTTTGGATTCCATCAGCCTTCTGGTCAATGGTTTTAGATAGTCAAGATACAAAATTCCTTCTGTGTGGTCGTATTCGTGCTGTATCATTCTTGCGGTCGTTCCACTAAATGTCTTTGTTTGAAAGTCAAAATCTTTGTTGTAATATTCTATACTAATCGTCCAAGGTCTTTTTACTTTTTGCGATAAATTTGGGATACTTAAACAGCCTTCTTCGTCTTCCCAAAGCTCTGCGGAACGTTCAATGATTTTTGCGTTGATAAAAGTTTCCATTATTCCTTTGTCGTCTTTGTCAAAATAGATTTCCCTGTCCGCTTCGTCAAGATTTTCAAAAGTTGTTTTACTGTCCACTACAAAAAGTCTTATCGGAAGTCCGATTTGTGGCGAAGCCAATCCGCAACCATTGGCGTTTTTCATTGTTTCCCACATATCGGCTATTAGCTTGTCCAACTCGGGATAATTCTTTTCGATGTCGTTGCACTTTTGTTTTAAAATGCTGTGTCCGTATGCTAAAATAGGTCGTTTCATTCCTTTGCTTTTTATCGCAAAGTTCCAAAGAATGAACAAGGTTGGCAATGAACCTATGTTAAGTAATCTGTCTGCGAATACGGCTCAAGCCCTGTGGCGTTATTCCGATGTAGGAAGCCACGTATTTTAGCGGAATGAATTTTAAAATGTCGGGCTGTTCGCTGAACAGTCTTAAATAACGCTCTTTCGCATTGTATTTAAGCAAGGACAGTTCACGTTTGCTTTTAGCCAAAAACAATTTTTCGGAAGCGAAGCGTCCTAAATAATTCCCAACTTTGGTCTGGGCATACACTTTTTGCAAATCGTCAAAGGAAATTTGCCAAACAACGGTTTCCGTCAATGCCTGTAATTCGTATTCGGACGGTGTTTGCGTGAGAAAAGAGTCGTAAGCACAGGTAAATTCTTTGTCGAAACTGAAATTAAAAGTCAGTTCGTTTTCATCATCGGGAATGTAAAACCGAACGATGCCCGTTTCAACGAATGAAAGGTAATTTTCCGTTTCGCCCTGCCGTGTGATGATTTGGTTTTTGGCAAACACCTTTCTGTCAAAATGTGAAGCTATAAATTCCCATTCCGATTCTTGTAGCTTTACGATTCTTTCATAGTATTCTCTTATGTGTCCCATTTTTGACGGTTTTTGTCCTGCTTGCACCTAACATATTCTTTAGCGAAGCTAATATACAAAATATTTCGCCAATCCGTCTCTATAGACGCACTTCGCCTTACAGATCCAAAGACGATATAACAGACTATATTTTAACATGTTGACACAACATTAAATACCGTAAAACGAAACAATTGATATGAATAAATCGTTATCTCTATATGGATAACGAAACTATACTGAAAACATTTGAAAAAAAGCTGACTACGCAAAGATATGCTAACAATACAGTTAAAGCATATAAAGATTATGCCCGTTTATTTCTCAAATATGTTGATAATTATCCCTCTTTAGAATCAATACCAATTACTATTATAGAATCCTTTATAAATGAAAAAGTTCAAAAAGAAAAAATCAGTATTTCCTATCAAAAAGGTTTAGTTGGAGCTATTAAGAAAATTTATGAATTGATACTGAATGAAAAAATTAAACTTGATTACTTATACCCTAAAAGACATTTAAACAAACTGCCAAAATTCTTTTCCAAAGAAGAGATCAGACTACTATTAGATAATACGGAAAACATTAAACATAAGGCCATATTAACAACTATATATAGCTGCGGACTACGCCTTAGTGAGTTACTAAACCTCAAAATAAAAGATATCCGATCATCTAATAAGATGATACGTATCAACCAAAGCAAAGGAAACAAAGACCGAATTGTTTCATTACCTGATAAGTTGCTAGATATTTTACGCGAATATTATCTAATTTATAAACCTAGCGACTATCTTTTTGAAGGAGAAAGAGGAAATCGATATAGTGAAAGAAGTGTTCAGCTTATTTTAAAAAAAATCATTATCAATGGCTAAGATCAAAACCGAAGGTACAGTCCATACGTTACGACATTCGTATGCTACACATTTAATTCAGTCCGGTATTGATATTCGAATTGTTCAGGAATTACTAGGTCATGAGAATATCAAGACTACCATGATCTACACACATATCACAGATATTGATAAGAAAAAGACCCCAAGCCCACTAGATTTTTTATAATTTCTAAGATAAACACTATATGAGACTACCCTAATCTAGACTTACCGATCTTAATATTAAGTTGAAAAATAAGTAATTTTTGTCCGAAATAAGTCCGAAAATAGAAAAATCCACTGATTATCAGTGGCTTTTGTCGGGGTGGCAGGATTCGAACTTTTAATACACCTTTCGCGAGTTACAGCAAAATACGATTAATGAATATTATTAAATAAACTCTCCAACATAATTTTGAATTGTATTAATATAACAACACCCAAAACTGGGTGTAGTTTTGGGTGTTAATCTTGTAAATTATTGAATTTCAAGTTGTTTTGTGGAGCCGGAGGGATTCGAACCCTCGTCCAAACATAGTATGATTTACGCTTTCTACATGCTTAGTTTCTCTTTAGTTGTCGGGAGAGGGAAGGTGAGAAACTTACCTATACCGTTCTCCGTAGTTGCTGTATCTCGCAAGTGCTTAGCAACATCACACTTGCCAGTTCTATAGTTCGATGCCCCTGATGTTAGACCAAAGAACAGGATCTAACGGGACAAATAGCTATGTTAAGTCTAACTTAAGCAGCTAAGGCGTAGTTTTCTTCGCCAATTATAAAGTTGAAAGTTCAGATTAAAGTGCTAGACTAACAATGCACTGCATGCTTACATAACCATCGCTATCCTGTCAATTCCGGTCGACCCCATGATTATATAATTTACAAAATTACGAAAAATTATTTGTTTTCGTTATATTTAGAACGGAAACAGATAATTTTAGTTTATTTAAACATATCTTCATGGCTACAGAAAAGAAATCAAATCCGGAGAATGAACCGCTTAAAGAAACAGCGGCGTCATCCGTAAAACCTACAGAAACCGTAGATAAGACCACCGTTGCTAAACCCGCTACGGCGAGCAAACCGAAGACAGCTTCTGCAAAAAAAACTGCGGCGCCAAAAACAAATAGCGCAGCGAAGCCTGCGGCTACCGCAGCAAGCAAGGCTACACCCGCTAAGCCAGCTACCGCTAGCAAGCCAAAAGCAACTTCTGCAACGAAAACTGCAGTGCCAAAGACCGATAGTGCAGCAAAGCCTGCGGCTACCGTAGCAAGCAAGGCTACACCCGCTAAGCCAGCTACCGCTAGCACGCCAAAAGCAACTTCTGCAACGAAAACTGCAGCACCAAAAACCGATAGTGCAATTAAAGACACTCCTAAGTTAAAAAAGGGTTCTACATCTTCGTCAACTGAAAAAAGTGGGCAGAAAAAACAAAAATCGGCCGACGCCAAGAAACTTGTTAAAGAGGCATCTTATAAAAGTGAAATAAAAGAGCAAGTGAAGCCAGGCAAAAAGAAAGAAAAGGATAAAAAGGAAAATAAGAAAGACAGCAAAAAGACCAAGCCAAAGTCTAAAAAGACGGTTGATAAGAAGACAAAGGTAAAAGACGAAAAACCACTTGGTGGACTCAAGAAAAAATTAAAAAAGCTAATTGAGGACGTACTGGATAAAAAAGAAAAAAAAGCAACAAAAGGAAAGAAAAAAAAGAAATAGAAATTTGCAGAATAGCCACGATTTAAATTGTGGCTATTCTTATTATATCGCTACTTCCGTAGATTTTTTGATCTGAACACCATACGTATCCTTTAGTTCTTCAAACCGCTGTCGTGTACTGTTTTCAAAACCGGCAATCGGAGACATACAGTCTTCCAACACCGTAATACGCGACGTAATCGATCTATCGGTTGCATAATGCTCCAAAATTTGTTCCACAGAAGCTAACACGCAGTGGCTCGAAGCCTCGCCAGCGATAAAAATAGCATCATACGCACGGATGGCATTAAGCACGGTATGGTTTACAAAGTGTTCCTGGTCGTATTCCGCTTTGATGATGCCATACATTTCGGTATAAGGATTTTGTCCTTTATAAACCAATTTAGGCTTAGCGTTACGTGCTGCTGCATGAAAATATAACATCTTTGTAAACTCGGACTCGAGTTTCGCACCCGATGTACCCTCTAGGCAATGATACGGCCAAATGCAAAGTTGCTTTTTACCCTCAAATTCCAGGTTACGCAAGTATTCTAAAGAACGTCCCGTCTCTCCATTGGCTACTGTCCAGACTCCGTTTACAGCATCATGATAGCTGATAATTGTAAAAGGTGCTGGATGCTTCCCCTCCTCATCCAACCACCAAACCGGGTGAAAAATTTGCATCATCGAATGGCAATCCAGACTGCAAATCACTCCGGTCAACGATTTGATATTACGATACATCCATTTCGTTAGACGTCGTACATCTCCTTTCGAGCCTGCTACGCCCAGACTGCCTATGCCTTCCATAAAATCATTTTGCACATCGATAGCTAAAAGTAAACTTCGTTTTACATCTTGCGAAGCAGGTGCGATATGTTCACGTTGCGCTAACGCCAAGATATCTGCTATATTTTCTCTACTAACAAATGAAGCGATGTGATTGGTGTTAACAATATCTTCGTAAGCTGCTTTCATATCATAGACATGTTAACATTTAATTACCGAATCCCCTCCCACCAAGCGCTATTCGATGCAATACTGTCCATGTAAACCACCTGCCCTATCTGTGGCGTAATAACATCAACATGACTTTCCTGAGCCGCTTTGGTAATCCTAATCAGCGGTTCATCCCAAGGGTGGTTCGCAAGTGGAAATTTCGAAGAATGGACAGGAATCACATAAGCCGCTTGCAGTTCCTGTGTCGCTGTGACGACCTCTTCGGGCATCATGTGAATATTATGCCACATTTCATTGTACTGTCCGTTTTCCAGAATCGCAAAATCAAAAGGTCCGTATTGTTGCCCAATATTTTTAAAATGCTTACCATAACCACTATCTCCACCCAAGAATAATTTTTTAGATCCATTCAGGATGAACGATGACCAAAGCGTCGTATTCCTTTTAAACGTACGGCCCGAAAAATGTCTCGCTGTAGTGGAAGTAATCTGCATACCTTCAAGTTCAACGCTATCTCCCCAATATAATTCCGTAATCTGATTGGCTGGATAGCCCCATTTTTCCAAGTGTGCTCCTACGCCAAGACCTGTGACGATATGTTTAACTTTATGCTTAAGCTTCATAAACGTATTGTAATCCAAATGATCCCAATGATCATGTGTAATAAATAGTATATCTATTTCAGGCATATCCTGAACAGTGTAGTTATATGTGCTATTGAAAGCACGCACATTAATACGTACCGGTGTAGCGTATTTGCTGAACACGGGATCTACTAAAATTTTCTTTCCATCCAATTGGATAAAATAGGATGAATGTCCAAACCACACATAAACATTGCTATCCGCAGGAAGGGTATGTAAGTTGCTTTTGATAACCGGTATGGAGTCATGGGGAACATTACGCACTTTCTTTGTAAAGAAGAACCCTCTGATAATATCCCGATAAGTAACGCCTTCTGCTAATGCCGGCGTAGGTTCGATATTATCAAAAGCTCCATCATGATAATTAGGCTTGCTTTCCATCAACGCAAGGCGATCTCCATTGGCATTTGCCCCGAAACGATCATGCCGCATATACATAAGCCCGCCAATGATCAGCAAGATGATCAAGAGTAGTAAAGTCTGCATACTTCGAATTAAAAACTTTTTCATTGATACAACCAAAATTAGCGGAATATCTCTCATCTAAAAGTCATAATCCGAAGGCATCAAAAGGTAATTGTCATAAAATTCCAGTTTAAGGTGTCGACAATCGTTAATTGGTTAGTCTCTACGGGTAAACCCGTAATTATTTTAAGTACCTGCATAGCCATCATTGTACCGACCACTCCAGGCAGCGGACCCAATACGCCGTGTCGGTCACAATTAGGTATATCTTCAGGATTGGGAGCTTCTGGAAATAGATCCCGGAGATTTTTACTTCCTTGAAAATTAAAAACAGCTACTTGTCCTTCAAAAGCGAAAATGCTCCCGTAAACCAATGGTTTATTCAGCGCTGCACAGGCATCATTCACGATATAGCGTGTGGTAAAATTATCGGAACCATCCACTACAATATCGTAGTTACGGATCAGGTCCCCCGCATTCTCCGCGTCTATCTTACGGTGGATAGGGACAAAGGTGATTTGGCTATTGAATTCCCTAACAAAATCCGCGGCACTTTCTGTCTTGGATTTCCCAACCGTACTTTCCTTGTGGATGACCTGCCTATTAAGATTATGTATCTCTACGTCATCGAAATCGACTACGGCCAACATCCCTATACCCGCAGCCGCCAGGTACTGTATGACAGGGCTGCCCAATCCACCTGCCCCCACCACGAGAACCTTTGTTTTACCTATCTTACGCTGACCGTCTACGCCTATCTCCTCAATAAATATTTGTCTGCTGTATCGCTTAAATACATCGTTCGCCTGCTTCATTTCCTTTATTACCAATATGTATCCCAGTCTTTCATAACGGGCTCGTATCCTTTCTGATAAATAACTTTCCGCACCTCGTCCATACTGCGTTCGTCGCTGGTCTCGAACTGTTCCAAAGATTGGGGATCCACTACATATCCTCCAGGATTGGTTTTCGATGCCGCACTCATCGTCGTAGCACCCAGTGAAATGATATGGTTTCGGAATTTTTCATTCTCCCGGGTCGAAATAGAAATCTCCAAATCTGCGTTCCAGATCCTATAAGCACAGATCAGCTGCAGCAAATCCCGATCTTCCATGATAAAGTTGGGTTCTATAATACCTTCAGCGGGCCGCAAACGTGGAAAGGAAACGGAATATTTCGTCTGCCAGTACGTTTTTTGCAGATAATCGATATGCAGCGCGTTGAAGAAACTGTCTACCCGCCAATCTTCCAAGCCCAACAAAACGCCTAGACCTATTTTGTGCAATCCCGCCTGCCCTATCCTATCGGGTGTATCCAAGCGGAACGCGAAGTTTGATTTTTTCCCTTTTGGGTGATAGCGCTTATACACCTCTTCATGGTAGGTTTCCTGATACACCAATACGGCGTGCACGCCCGCTTGATGCACGGCTTCATACTCCTCTCGCGATAACGGTTGGACTTCGATGGAGATATGTGCAAAATGCGGGCGTAACAGCTTTATTGCCTTGAGAAAATAATCTATACCCACCGTTTTATTGGCTTCGCCGCTGACTAAGAGGACGTGATTTACCCCCATGGCTTTCAGCGCAGCGGCCTCTTGCATAATCTCGATACTGCTCAAGGTTCTGCGTTTAATTTGGTTATCCATGCTAAAACCACAATACGTACAGATATTCTGACATTCATTGCTCAGGTACAGCGGTGCATACAGTTGTATGGTTTTTCCAAATCTCTTTTGGGTGAGTTGTTGCGTCAACTGAGCCATCTCTTCCAGCGAATCACTCGCCGCGGGCGACAACAGCACTAAAAAATCATCTATTGTTTTTTTAGTCTTGTGCAGACTGCGCTGTACATCTGCTTTACGAACACTGTAGATGCGATCGTGAACGAAAGTCCAGCTATATTGATGAAATGTATTTTCAAATGATTGCATTTTCTCCGTTATTTATGTAGCAAAAAATCCGTCAAAGGGCTTGATGGCACCGCAACTGCATGCGACGCAGCCAAACCGGCCTCATAAGCTCTTCGTCCGGCAATGACCGCTTCTTTAAATGCTATCGCCATCGCCGTCGGATCGTTTGCAACCGCGATGGCTGTATTGACCAGAACTGCATCGGCTCCAATCTCCATGGCTTTCGCCGCATCCGAAGGCGCACCGATTCCCGCATCGATGACTACGGGAACGTTGCTTTGTTCCATAATGATTTCCAGAAAATCTAAGGTCAACAAACCTTTGTTACTGCCAATCGGAGCACCGAGCGGCATCACCACGGCCGTACCGGCATCTTCTAATCTTTTGCACAAGACAGGATCGGCATGAATATAAGGCATCACGACAAAACCCACTTTTGCCAATAATTCGGTAGCCTTGAGCGTCTCTATCGGATCAGGCAGCAGGTACCTTGGATCGGGATGGATTTCCAATTTCACCCAGTTGGTCTCCAACGCCTCTCGAGCCAGTTGCGCCGCTAAAACAGCCTCTTCGGCATTTCTCGCACCGGAAGTATTCGGCAATAGATTGACGTCGGGAATTTGTAACGCCTGTAGCAAATCATCCGAATCCGACTGTAAGTCCACACGCTTCAAGGCCATGGTTACCAATTCCGATCCGGAACTACGGACGGCTTCTGTCATCTCTTCTAATCTACCAAACTTCCCTGTTCCTAAAAAAAGCCTGGAGTTAAACGTTTTATCTGCTATAGTTAATGTATTCATCGTAATAGTTTTTTAAAATCAGAAACAAGTATAGGCGTATCGGTTATAGCCTTGGATATAGCGACACCATAAATTCCTTCTTCCAACAAGGATTGGATATCGGTTAGATCAATCCCTCCGATGGCATAAATGGGTGGAAAATCGATCTCGTGTTCTTTTAAGTAAAGAATGATCTTCCGATAGCCTTCAATTCCCAATACCGGGCTCAATTTCTCCTTGGTGCTCGTCGTTCGATATGGTCCTAAGCCGATATAGTTGCACCCCTCGTCGATTCTTTTTGTAACATCTGCTATCGTATTGGCTGTACCGCCGATAATCTTTCCCTTACCCAAAACATACCGTGCCTTTTCAATTCCCTCGTCGTCCAATCCCAAATGCACACCATCGGCATCTACCTGTTTTGCGATAGGAATGCTATCATTAATGATGTAGGTTGCTTGATAATCCTGACATCGTTGTCTTACCTGCTCGGCGAGCTTTACGCGCTCTTCATCGGTAGCCGTTTTCCAGCGCAGCTGAATCCAATCCGCTCCGTGATCCAACGCTTGCAGGATATTATATGTTTGTTCTTTGGCCGTCGTTCCTTGTGATATATATTGTAGTTTACTTTGCATCATGATGAAGCTCCTTCTGGATGTCTTTATGTATCGTGTCAAATATCTGTATCGGCTGCGGACTGTTCCAAATAGCGCCCAATAGGGCTATCGCATCTGCTCCTGCCGTAAAAACCTGCCTATAGTTCTGTTCATCTATACCGCCTAATCCGACGAGTCGCACGTGCGGATTGCAGCGCAGACGCAAATCGTCCAAAACGGTATGGGTTATGCCGTATCCTTTTTTAGAGATACTGGGAAAAACCGGTGATAAAAAAGCATAGTCCCATATAGTATCCAAGGTATTGAAGGTTGTGATGGCGTGAACCGACGTAGATAGGGTAAACCCAGTCGTGAATGCTCGCTGTTTATGCTGCTTCCGGTCTTCTTCCCGAACATGCAAGCGCTCGATACCGAGTTCGTTTGCCAAGTGAAAATGCGAATGTAGCACCAATTGCTTCCTATAGTCCCTATTTATATCGTTCACATACGCCACCATTTCCGTGTCGGTAAGCTGATATTTCCGGATATGAAACAGCGATAGTCCGCGTTCCAAAAGCGTATTGACAATCGCTGATTCATCCGTTACGGGTTGTTCCGGCGATAGCAGTATGATCATAGATAGATTTCTTTGCCTTGTTCTATAAATTCTTTCGATTTCTCTACCATTCCCTCTCTGGCCACATCCCTAATCTCTTGTGTGATTTTCATCGAACAGAATTTGGGACCACACATCGAACAGAAATGCGCTACCTTGGCGCCATCTGCCGGTAGCGTCTCATCGTGGAATTCTCGTGCGGTATCCGGATCGAGAGACAAGTTGAACTGGTCTTCCCAGCGGAACTCAAACCTTGCCTTGCTCAGTGCGTTATCCCGATATTGAGCTCCCGGATGTCCCTTTGCCAAATCAGCTGCATGCGCTGCCAGTTTGTAGGTAATCACGCCATCTTTCACATCTTTTTTATTGGGTAGCCCCAGATGTTCCTTCGGGGTCACGTAACATAACATCGCACAGCCATACCAACCGATCATGGCGGCTCCGATGGCAGATGTTATATGGTCGTATCCCGGTGCGATATCCGTCGTTAGTGGACCTAACGTATAAAAAGGCGCTTCATCGCACTCCGCTAGTTGCTTATCCATATTCTCCTTAATCATGTGCATAGGCACATGTCCAGGTCCTTCGATCATCACCTGCACATCGTGCTTCCAAGCAATTTTCGTTAACTCTCCCAAGGTTTCCAGTTCGGCAAACTGGGCGGCATCGTTGGCGTCAGCAATGGAGCCTGGACGCAATCCATCACCCAGCGAAAAGGCGACGTCATAGCGTTTCATGATTTCACAAATTTCTTCGAAATGGGTATATAAAAAGTTTTCTTTGTGGTGGAATAGACACCATTTCGCCATGATAGAGCCGCCGCGGGAAACAATACCCGTCACCCGTTCAGCCGTCAAATGGATATATCGCAAAAGTACACCGGCATGAATGGTAAAATACGACACGCCCTGTTCCGCCTGCTCTATTAACGTATCTCTAAAGATTTCCCACGTTAAATCTTCGGCAATTCCTTTTACTTTCTCCAACGCTTGATAAATCGGTACTGTTCCGATCGGTACCGGTGAATTACGGATAATCCACTCTCTGGTTTCGTGGATATTCTTTCCGGTGGATAAGTCCATAATGGTGTCCGCTCCCCAACGACAGGCCCATACGGCTTTTTCCACCTCTTCCTCGATGCTGGATGAAACCGCACTGTTTCCGATATTGGCATTTATCTTCACGAGAAAATTACGGCCAATAATCATCGGTTCGCTTTCGGGATGGTTGATATTGTTGGGGATAATAGCTCTTCCTGCTGCAATTTCGTCACGCACAAATTCCGGTGTAATTTTTTGTTTGGGTGTGCGTGCCCCAAAACTGTGACCGGCATGTTGCTGCCGCATCGCTGTACTGGCTGCTTCCAATTGCGCTATACGCTGGTTTTCGCGAATGGCGATATATTCCATTTCGGGCGTAATCATTCCTTTTCTGGCATAGTGCAGCTGCGTTACATTACCTCCCTCCTTGGCAACTTTCGGTTGATGGCTATATTCAAAACGAAGCTCATCTAGGCTTTGATCAGCCAACCGTGCTTTTCCATATTCGGAACTGATACTGTCCAGCACCTGCACATCTCCCCTATCCAGTATCCACTGTTCGCGAATCCTGGCAAGACCTTTGCGAACATCAATATCCGCATGTTCATCTGTATAGGGCCCCGAAGTATCATACACGGTTATCGGTGGATTAAGTTCTAATTCTCCTGTACTCAATCTCGTTGGGTGTTGCGCAATCTCGCGCATAGCGACCTTAATCGGGAAGAGTTTTCCTTCGACGTAAACTTTTTTGGAGTTCGGAAATGGCTTGTGTGTGATGGTTTGCTTAATCATAATATGCTGATTTGATAGTTGATAAATTAACCCCCTTGCGTAGCGGTAATGATGAGAATAGAATCACTGTCTTGCAATACAGTAGAAGCCCATTGCGTTTTGGGCACAACTTGGTTATTAACGGCTACGGCAATACCTTTGGATTTCCCGGGGGCTTCCCATTGCATTAATTCCGCGAGCGAAACCGTGGCTTCTTTGAAAAACTTTTGCTGATGATTGATTGTAAGTTCCATTCCTGTTGACATTTTATTCTATAAATAAAACTTTAGGAATGGCTACGGCAATGCAGAACGCATCGATGAAGACATCTTACTTTTCCCTACGCCAGTATGATCCGGATCAGGTTCAAAGGGTAAAATCTCAGTCTGCTATCACGCAGACACCCCTAAAGTGCGATGCTAAGATAGTACTTTTTTAGAACAACTCCAACAATTCGTGCTTTGATAAACCGTTAACAAAAGATTTATCGGTCTTAATTAACTCTTCGGCTAACTTGTTCTTTTTCTTTTGCAGGTTTATAATTTTTTCCTCGACCGTGTCCGAACAGATGAGCCGAACGGCCACCACATTTTTACGCTGTCCGATACGGTAGCTACGGTCTATTGCTTGATTCTCCACGGCCGGATTCCACCAGGGATCAACGATATAGACATAATCAGCTTCTGTAAGGTTGAGCCCTACCCCACCCGCTTTCAGGCTGATTAGGAATACCCGTATATTTTCGTCTGTTTGGAAATTTTGTACTTGCGTACCCCTATCTTTTGTTTGCCCGGTCAAGTAGACAAACGGAATATCTTTTCGTTCAAGTTGCGTCTTAATCAAGTCGAGCATCTCCACAAACTGCGAAAAAACCAGGATCTTATGCTCTCTAAATTGGTTTTCAATTTGCTCGGTCAACACGTCTATTTTAACGGCGTTATCGCCCGAATGACCTTCTTTTAGCAACACCGGCGAGTTACAAATCTGGCGGAGCTTGGTTAACCCTGTCAATACGTGCATGCTGTTTTTACGGACTTCACGCTCATCAGTCGCCGAGATAAATTCCCGTAATTCCCGTTCGTAGACATCATAAATCCGACGTTGCTCCGCGTTCATTTCACAATAAATGATCATCTCTGTTTTATCGGGCAATTCTTGTGCAATTTGCTTTTTTGTTCGGCGTAGTATAAACGGCTTAATTTTCTCTTGGAGTTCTATCGCGCGCTTATTGTATTCAAATTGATCAATCGGAATGGCGTATGTATCTCTGAAATATTGCTTGCTCCCTAGCAATCCCGGACAAGCAAACGACAGCTGCCCATAGAGGTCGAATGTGTTATTCTCTATAGGTGTTCCGGTCAACACCATTTTGTTCCGCGATTGCAACAGACGAGTAGCTTGGTAGCGTTCGGAACTTGGATTCTTAATAGCCTGTGACTCATCCAGAAAGATATAATTAAAATAGAACGTTTTCAAAAGTCGGATGTCCGACAGCAATACACCGTAACTCGTCAATACCACTTCATATTGTCCCATATCTTCAACACTTTTAGCTCTTTGCGTTCCGTAGTGCAATACCATTTTTATAGACGGGGCAAATTTAGCCAGTTCTTCTTGCCAGTTGAATAATAAAGAGGTAGGTACAATAATCAAATTGGTTGTATGTCCATATTTTTCCCGTTGTGTTAAGATAAAAGCGATAATTTGTAAGGTTTTCCCCAATCCCATATCGTCCGCAAGGCATCCGCCAAAATTGAAGTCATCCAAAAAGTTTAGCCATTTCAACCCCTCTTTTTGGTAATCACGCAGCTGTGCCTGAAGTGTCGCAGGAACGGGAACGTCCGGAAAACTTTTATGCGCAAGAAATTGTTTCTGAAAAGTTAAAATCTCGGTTTGTACTTCCCGGCTCAACACTTCTTTTTCAAAGAAGTTTGTAACGTCCAAAAAATTGATTTTCGGAATTCTCAACAACTCTTTGTCTATTTCCCCTATCTCAAAATAACGCGAAATTTTGGCTATCCATTCGTCCGGCAATATCCCTTGCGTGCCGTCATCTAACTGAACAAATTTGCTTTTGTTCCTAATGGCACGGTTTACTTGTTTTAAGCTGGCGTTACTTTTCCCAAAACGGACTTTTAATTTTGCATTAAACCAGTCCAAACCGCTATTTACTTCTATGCTTATCTTCGCCCGATGCGGATTTAATTTATTATTGGTGAGTTCACTGAATCCTAATATAGTGACACCTTTCGCTCGCCACACTTCAAAAGCTCCCAAAAACCAATCTTCGTCCAAAAACTGGTTCTTATGCAGATAGAAGTATTCACGTTCGTTCATTTGTTCCCGAAAGTCCGGGTGTTGGCGCATAACCAGCAATATGAGGCGTTCTTCAGCTTCTTTATCGCGTTCGATTTTAAATTCATTTCCATTTTGATCCGTATCAAAAAGTTGCTTTCGGGAATACACCGGAATCTCCAAACAACCGTATTTCATTACCGGTGTAATCGAGATATAGTTACCTTCCTGATATAAGTATATAATAGATTCCGTTTGGAAAGTCTTTTCCGCCAACTGTACCGGTGTCGCGGTGCGGATATAACTATAATCAATGTGTAATAACTTCTCCAGTGGAGCAAGTACCTTTTGAAAAAAATCATCGTATTTAGCAGCGTGTATCAGCAGAATTTCGTTATTCGATTTGAAGAATTTAATTACCCGGAGCATATCCGGGTGATCTACAACGTAGAAAACCCGCTGGTGGTAAACAAAATAATCATGCCGAATAACCACATTACGGAATGGAAGCGACATATCGTTGAACCGCAATTCGCCCATCACCTCGTAAAACGGTTCTTTTTTGAATACCTGTAGCCGTATCTCCGCTTTTAACACCTCCAATTCGACAGGTAATAGCGATTTCGTCGTAACCGTTTCCGATATCTCCCGATCGTGGTAGTAGGCCTCCAGTTCCAATGGATTCTTAACAATCTGTTTTATAGCTTCAAATTCTGCTTCTGTGTGGTCTTCTTCACTATATTTATGCTGAAAACTCGATATAGCCGTATAGAATTTAACCTCTTGTGGATCGTCGGCTTTCCAGACTAACTGTAAAGGATCTATATTTGTTATCGGATTCTTGATTTTACCAGCCTGTGTGCAATAGGCTTCCATCAACAGGAAATTCAGCTGCTGGTAATAACGATGTCTACTGATTACCAATATTTGTCTTTTACCCGTTTTCGTTTTGTTCAAGTCTTTTAAAATAGACTGGCGTTTGGGCAATAACGTTTTTTTGAAAAGTTGCTCATCCATCGGAAGCAATTCTTTCATCTTAGTTTCGATGTGAACTTTTCCTTGCTGACAACTCAACTGAAAATACGCATCCAAATCAGGCTCGTTTTCTAGTCCATAACGTTTTGCCTGAGTTAACATAGTTTTGTATCGAAGCATCTTATCAAAGAAAATGCGAAACTCTTTTCGTTCCAGAATACCATGAATGATTTCGGCTTGATGCGTACACAACATAGAAGAAGCATTCCCACACGAGCAGGAAGATATAATAGCATTACTTGCCTGGCTTACCGCAACATTTGGAAATCCCATAGCATTTATTTTCGTAAATACACCTGCGTTCAGTTCTAGAGAGATGACGGAAATATCTTGAAAATCCCGCTTCTCCATAAAATCTCCACTTGCGGTATGTTTGAGCAACTCAAAAACCGAAAGACTTTCTATATTTGTATTTGTCAGTGTGTACTCCCTTGGTAATCCTATCATGAAATGCAAATGAACTATATTTTAAATAAGATAGCAAATTTTGACAAAACTGGTAAATAATAGTTTGCATATTATCTTAATTTTGTACCGACGTTATCCCACGACAAAGAGAAATTCCACATATGAACATTAATGCCGTTTCCCGAAAAAAACGCTTTGCAATACTATTAACATTGGGGCTACTTGCTGCTATCGGTCCATTTTCGATAGACATGTATCTTCCCGCTTTCGAAACTATTGCCTTAAATTTCGAAACAACTTTTGAACATATACAGCTTTCGCTGACTTCCTTCTTTATCGGAATTGCTTTCGGTCAACTTATTTATGGTCCGCTGCTGGACAAATTTGGGCGTAAAAGACCGCTTCTTATTGGCCTTGTGATTTATATAGTAGCATCTATATTATGCGCTTATACGAAGGAGCCTAATCATCTTATTTTCTTGCGGTTTATGCAGGCGCTGGGCAGCTGTTCCGGCATGGTCGCTAGCCGAGCAATGGTAAGGGATATTTTTGAACCACGGGAAGCCGCCAAGGTATTCAGCATGCTGATGTTGGTGATAGGTATCTCCCCTATTGTGGCACCCAGCGTAGGAGCTTTTGTATTGACCAATTTTGATTGGCATATCATTTTTGTCATACTAGCCGTACTTGCCTTATTCATTTTCTTAAGTGTCATTTTTATTTTACCGGAGTCATATCAAGGCAATAAGGAAATGTCCTTGAGACCTCGGGCTATTATAACGGACTTTTGGCATGTTTTTCGAAATCCCACATTCCTTCTATACGCCGCTGTCGGTGGCTTTGCTTCGAGCGGACTTTATGCGTATTTGTCTGGTTCACCATTTGTGTTACAGCGTTTATTCGGTTTGTCCGAGGCTCAGTATGGAGCTGCGTTCGCGTTGGTCGCTTCCTCGTTGATCATAGCTACCCAGTTTAACCGTATTCTGCTAAACAGATGGGATAGCGCGGCGATTTCCAAAAAAGCAAGCGTTCTACAAGCGTCTGCAGGGATATTGCTCGTTATCATCACGTTAACCGGAGACATGAACCTCTATATACTGCTTGGACTGATCTGTCTATTCCTATGTAGTCAAGGCTTTATCTTTCCGAACACTTCCGCCTTAGCGTTAGCTCCTTTTGGAAGGCTTGCGGGCATTGCGTCAGCACTTCTAGGCTGTATTCAAATGGCATTAGGCGCACTGACTTCCGCTTCTGTCAGTTATTTCCATAATGGTTCGATGGTACCCATGGTTGCCGTTATGGGCGCCAGTGCGTCAATTGCCTGTTTAATATACCTCTCGGTTAAACGTCAAAGCCATACGTAACAACATCTATTTTTCGGACTTCCCCGACACGAAAACGCCAGAAACTATTTCTGTTGTTTTTTGTTCTTTAGATATGAGAAGTACACTAGATATTGATGTCACGTCGTTTTATCAAACGCAATTCAAAAGACTGAAATGGGCGCTGAACGATCAAACGGCAAACGGAACCGAAATCGCTATAGAAGAGGAATCACTAACGGATAAAAGCGATTTAAGGGGAGCTATGGAAGATCACATCGACCAGATAACCGCTGCTCTCCCGGAGGGACGTGGGCTGAATGATTATGAAGTTACCCTATCTTTTAGCTCAGAGGTGGAGGCCAGGCAGAAAGCGGAGTTTACCACAGTATTTAATGAATTCAATACGAGAGACGAATCGAATTAAAAAGTATTATGTAAGTTTGGGCGGGGTATGATCCATAAGAACTACATCCGCATTATTAAACTTGCATTTCCGGTTATTCTCGCAAATGCTTCCGTTCCCCTGTTGGGATTGGCAGATACTGCTGCTATCGGACAAACTGGGGCTGCTGTTGATCTAGGTGCCATCGCTTTAGCGTCATTGATTTTTAATTTTGTGTATTGGGGCTTTGGCTTTCTTCGGATGGGAACAACCGGTTTTATATCACAAGCCGCCGGAGCAAACGATGTCGACGAGACACACGCCTTACTGTTTCGAGCCGTGTTATTGGGCACAGGAATCGGCATACTTCTTATCGTATTCCAACAACTGATTGGTGAAACAGCTATTAACTTACTCAAGGCGAGCGATGAAATTAAATCCCTCGTGAGAGACTATTTTTACATCCGCATCTGGGGAGCTCCAGCCACCTTAATTACTTTCACCCTCCTGGGCGCACTCATCGGGATGGGCTGGACAAAACACCTACTATTCGTGCAGTTATTCCTTAACGGACTCAATATTCTACTGAACGTACTTTTTGTTGTAGGATACGACCTTGGTGTACGCGGTATCGCGTTAGGCACCATTATAGCTGAATGGTCTACATTGTTTTTTGCCACGTATCTACTGCTTAAAAAGATGCAGCTCCAAGATCTCTCAGGCCGCTTACAGCAGTTACGGCTCCGAATTTTAAACAAAAAGAAGCTCATCGAACTATTCAAAGTAAATGGCGATATTATGATCCGTACTTTGGCACTTCTTTGTGGCTTTGCCTGGTTTGCCAATCAAGGAGCTGATTTCGGTGATCAAATTCTAGCTGCCAACCATGTCCTACTCCAATTTGTATCGCTTTCCGCCTTTTTCCTGGATGGTTATGCCCATGTTGCTGAAATGCTGACGGGCAAAGCATATGGAGCAAAGGATAGACCTTATTTTATAGAGCAAGTACGACATTCCACTATCTTGGCGGGCATCACTGCCCTGATACTGGCGGGCAGTATATATGCACTGAGTGATTTGCTCATTCCGTTGCTTTCGAAAGATAAACATGTTCAAGCAATAGCTTCTGCGCACAGTCTATATGCAGCCATCTACATTGCATTATCTTTCGCCGCCTTCCAATTAGATGGCATTTTCATCGGCGTGACGAAAAGTGTAGAAATGCGAAATGCGACGTTGATGGCCTTATTTATTTTCATTAGCTCCGCGTTGTTGTTAACATCTCCATATGGCAACGTGGGCTTATGGGTTAGTTTTATTATTTATGTCTTTGCGCGGGCCGTTATGCTGGGAATATATTATCCGAGAATACTACGCGAAATGAGGAACGCGGTAATTACATAAGGATTACCATATTTCTTGTCAAAGCCTGTAATTTTGTGGCATGGAAAAAATTAAACTTTCGGCTTTGGATCTAGCAACTGTCTGCAAAGGGCAAAATGCACAGCAGGCTATTGTCAGAAGTGTGGAAGCGGCTCAATGTATTGAGGAATTAGGATACGAGCGTATATGGTTTGCAGAGCATCATAATATGGAACATATTGCCAGTTCCGCGACAGCTGTTTTGATTGGCCATATCGCGGGTAAAACCAACCATATCCGGATCGGTTCGGGAGGAATCATGCTACCAAACCATTCTCCTTTAGTTGTTGCCGAACAATTTGGCACGTTAGAGACATTATACCCCGGCAGGATCGATTTGGGACTGGGTCGTGCTCCCGGTACTGATCAAGTCACGGCGATGGCACTCCGTCGTAACAATCTGAACACGGCCTTTTATTTCAAGGACGATGTGCAGGCTCTCCAACAATATTTTGAAAACGATGATCCATCGGAAAAAGTACGTGCCTTTCCGGGTGAAGGATTGGATATTCCGATTTATATTTTAGGTTCCAGTACAGATTCTGCACACTTGGCTGCTGAGTTAGGTCTACCTTATGCTTTCGCTGCACATTTCGCACCGGCGATGCTCGCCCAGGCAGCTGAGATTTACAGAAGGGAGTTCAAGCCTTCTAGACATTTGAAAGAACCCTATTTCATTGCGTGCGTTAATATTATAGGTGCCGAAACAACGGAGGAAGCTGACTTCCTCTCTACCAGCCTACATAATATGTTTGCCGGCATTATCACAAACCACCGTCGTCCGTTGTCACCTCCCACAGAACAACCTATATACCACGGCATCCCCGAAATTGAAAGAGCCGTCCACAGCATGACAGCGTGTACTTTCACCGGAAATGAGAAAACGCTTAAACAAGATATTTATGATTTTGCCAAACGCTATCAAGTTAACGAAATCATGACAACAAATTATGTTTACGATAATCAGAAGCGTCTGGAATCGTTCCGTATCATAAAGGAAGCGTTAATATAGCGATAGGTTTAACCCAAAAGCAAAAAACGATTTTGCTTTGCTTGAAAAAAGCTGTATGTTGGACAACATGGAAAAAAAGACTTTAGCTATCGTTGGTTGTGGCAAATTGGCTACCCTTGTTGCGGACGCGTATAATGATAATTTGCTTCCGGAGTATGAATTGATTGCGACGTACTCCCGCAGCAAGGAAAAAGCACAATATATTGCCGATAAAGTAAACACAATAGATTCCGGATCAACCTGTACACCTTGTGCGTCGATTCAAGATGTTTTGGCAATGAAACCCGATTATATTATCGAAACCGCCTCTCCAAATGCCCTTAAGGAATTTGCGCTCGACGCTTTAAAAAACGGCTCATCTATCGTGACGCTCTCCATGGGAGCTTTTGCAGACCAGGCGTTTTATGAGCATGTTACGAAAACAGCAAGAGAAAACGGCACGAAAGTACACATCGCATCTGGTGCTATTGGCGGACTTGACGTTTTACGTACAGTTTCCTTGATGGGTAAATGCGAAGCAACGTTTCAAACCGAAAAAAGCCCCAATTCGCTGCGGAAATCATCCGTGTATCAGGAATCTCTCCAACACGAGAAAAAAAAGGTATTCGAAGGGAACGCTATCGAGGCCATTGCCCTTTTCCCGACCAGCGTCAACGTATCCGTAGCGGCATCGATTGCATCAGTCGGCCCTGAAAACATGCAGGTATCGATTACCTCTATTCCTGATTTTGTGGGAGATAACCACCGCATAGAGATCAAAAATGAACAAGTCCATGCGGTAGTTGATGTATATAGCGCTACCGCCCAGATTGCAGGTTGGAGCATTGTAAATACATTACGAAATATCGTTTCGCCTATTGTGTTTTAAGATAGTTTTCGATATTGGCCAGTACTTTCTCGCTCAGGCGTACAAACGCCTGGCGGGTACGGCCTACGGAAACTTGCATACAATGTACATTAGGATACGTCAAAAACTTCTCATCTCCCAAAGCAATTAAGGTATCGCAATAACAACGATTGTCCTGTTCTATCCATTTTTCAAAAGGCCCTTCGTCCCAAGCCGGCGAAAGTCCGGTATTGAACAGAATCTTCCGATCGCCCATTTCCGCGAACTCCTCTTCATGCATCAAAACAACACCACGATTTAAACAAGCAACGATAACTTCATTTTCTTTTAAGAGTTGCCTTAACGGCAAAAAGCGATAGCCTTTCTGTTTCGCATCTTCTTTTTCCGAACGTGCGAAATAGGAGATTTCTGCACCAAAGAAACGCAACGCATCTGCCACCATACCACCCGATTTACCTAACCCGACGATGCCAACTTTCGTACCGGTGATTTCGCGAGGCACGCCATCCCATGGCTCTTGCAGCACACCATCATTCCGAACACCAAAACCGTGCAAGCAACGCACGAGTTCGCTCACGACATATTCCACGACCCCCTCGTCTCCGTAATCGCGGACTCCTAAAACGGTAATACCTCTGGAATTCGCATACCGAATATCCACATTGGCGCTTTCGGGGCTGTACAATGAACAGCACATACCGATATATCTTACGTTAGGGCACTTTGCCAATGCATCCTCACCCAACCGAGAAATATAACTGATCAAAACAGCATCAGCGTCGCCAATCCGTAACGCCATCTCCTCTGCAGATTGTGGGCTATTGGGATAAAAAACGACTTCCTCGGCATAATTGGACAACGCCTTCTCTGCCGAGGGAATTAAATTTAATGGTTCAACAGCCACTATTTTTTTAAACATACTCTTGCTATCTCTTCGTAGAGACGTAGCATGCCACGCCCCTACATACCTTTAATACGCTTTCGCAAATAATACGCGCTTACCAGATGGCTTACCTGTAAAGATACAAACACCCGCTTCTTCCTTTGCGTCCAAAGGAATACAACGTATAGTTGCTTTCGTTTCTTCTTTTACGCGTTTTTCAGTATCTACCGTACCATCCCAATGACAGGAAATAAAACCTCCCTTGTTTTCCAATACATCTTTAAATTCTTCATAAGAATTCACCTCCGTAATGTGTTCGCTACGGAAAGACAACGCTTTATGATAAATGTTCTCCTGGATAATACCCAACAGGTTTTCGATGGTCACGGCAAGACCTTCCTGTGATACCGTTTCTTTGGTCTGGGTATCACGTCGTGCCAATTCCACCGTACCATTTTGCATATCACGCGCGCCAATTGCAACACGTAGCGGCACACCTTTCATTTCCCACTCGGCAAATTTAAATCCTGGACGTTGCGTATCCCGATCATCATATTTTATCGAGATATCCATGTCTTGCAATTCGCTTGTTAGCTTATTGACAAAACCATCGATGTTCGCCTTTTCTTCTTCAGTTTTGTAAATAGGAACGATAACCACCTGAATAGGAGCTAATTTTGGTGGCAACACAAGCCCTTGATCATCGGAGTGTGCCATAATCAACGCGCCCATCAAGCGCGTAGACACACCCCAAGAAGTCGCCCAAACGTGCTCCAATTTTCCTTCTTTCGACGTAAATTTCACATCAAAAGCTTTCGCAAAATTTTGGCCTAAGAAATGCGAAGTACCGGCCTGCAATGCCTTGCCATCTTGCATAAGCGCTTCTATACAATATGTTTCTAATGCTCCGGCAAAGCGTTCGTTTTCTGTTTTTACGCCTCGAATGACAGGAACCGCCAGTGTCTGTTCTGCAAAATCCGCATACACTTCCAACATCCGTTCAGCCTCTTCAATAGCTTCTTCACGTGTGGCATGTGCCGTATGTCCCTCCTGCCACAAAAACTCCGCTGTGCGCAAGAATAAACGGGTACGCATTTCCCATCGCACCACATTCGCCCACTGATTTACTAGAATAGGTAGATCACGGTAGGACTCAATCCAGCCTTTATACGTATTCCAGATAATCGTTTCCGACGTAGGTCGTACAATCAGTTCTTCTTCCAATTTTGCCGTTTCATCCACCACAATATTCCCATCACCATCGTTTTTCAACCGATAGTGTGTTACCACAGCGCATTCTGTTGCAAACCCCTCCACATGCGAAGCTTCTTTAGAGAAAAAGGATTTAGGGATAAATAAGGGGAAATAAGCGTTCGAATGCCCGGTATCCTTGAATTTCTTGTCCAATATAGCCTGCATGCGTTCCCAAATAGCGTACCCGTAAGGCTTAATGACCATACAACCACGAACGGCAGAATGTTCTGCCAGATCAGCCTTGACGACTAAGTCGTTATACCATTGTGAATAGTCTTCACTACGACTTGTTATACCTTTTCCCATTATTTATTTCAATTATTATTTCTGTATCAATTATTGTAATTTGTTCGTATTATTATAAAAACTTCGGGTAGCCCTAAAGTTTTATTCATATTTTTGGCATAGGATTAAACCCCTGTCTAAAAAACGGGTCTAAGATAATAAATAAAGACTGTATTAGCGAAGTTTAACAGTAGAGGATATCATGAAAAAAAATAGATTATTATTCGGTAGTTTGACACTTGCAGCCATCTTTGCGCTGAGCTCGTGCTCAACAAGCAGGCAGATCGCCCACCGAGACGATGTGTATAATAATCAATCCCAAGCTCCCGAAGATTACCTGAGTCCGGATTATTATTATACCGATGGAGAAGCGCAGGAGGAGCAATACGCGCAAAACGACTACTATGCTGACGAGTATTCCGATGAAGAATATGTAGAAGGCTTTGAGTATGACAACGATTTAGTATATGCGAACCGTATTAACCGTTTCTATTATGGAGCTCCAGGCATGCCTTATTTCGATCCTTGGTTTGATCCTTGGTATGGCTACGGAGGTTTTGGCCTCGGATGGTCTAGCTGGGGCTGGGGATCGGGCTGGTCTCTAGGTTTCGGATGGGGTCGCCCTTATTATGGTTTTGGTTGGGGATGGGGTAATCCTTATTACGGATATGGAAGCTGGGGATGGGGCGGATACCCGTATGCTGGCTGGGGCTATAACGCTTGGGGACACCCTTATTATGGATATGGAAATCATTATTACGGTGGAAACCGATATAGCGTAAGACCAGGCGGTGCGCCGTCACGTATTGGGGCCCGCGACGGATATAATACACGCGTAGGTAATACATCCCGCGTTTCCAACTCTCGTGTAACCCGAGATAGAAACGGACGTATTGTGACGGGAAGGACAAGTCGTGCCACGGCATCTGGTACACGTACCACACGTTCTGTTGGAAACACAAGCCGCGTGCGATCTGAAAACGGCAGAGTAACCCGAGGCACATCGAACAGATCAAACTCATCTCGTGTTAGCACACGCACACGCAGTACCACTAACAGAGAAGCCATAGGAAATCGAACGAGAACGACTACCCGACCAAATAGCGGTGTATCACGTTCGGGAACGTCTAGGACGACCACTCGTCCGACAACGCAGCGGTCTAGACCTACTACGACCCAACCGTCTAGACCAACGACACGAAGCACACCTTCGTACTCGCCTTCTAGAGGTTCTTCGGGCGGATCAATGTCAAGGGGTAGCAGCGGAGGTGGAATGTCCCGAAGCTCTGGTGGCGGAGGTAGTTCCCGCGGCGGAAGAACAAGATAATTTTAACAGATATTTATTGATATGATGTAGAGACGCGAGGTATGCGTCTCTACTCTTTAACACAGACTATGCGCTTAAAAAAAATACTTTTTACATCTTTATTAGTTTCAGGCATCGGTTTTTCTGCTTATAGCCAATCGCTTAGCAACGGGTTAATTTTTTCACAAGAAAACAATGGTGGTACTGCGCGATTCAAAGGGTTAGGAAATGCAAAAACAGCATTGGGGGGTGATATCAGTTCCATTACGGGGAATCCGGCAGGCTTGGGGTTCTTCGGCCAATCCGATATATCCATTACGTTCAACTACGACAATGCAGCCAATAAAGGCTCGTACTTTGGGAACAGTATCAGCAAGAACAAAGGCAGATTTGGTGTTGACCATGCTGGCGTTGTTTTCCACTTCCCCAAGAACGAAGGTTACCACGGCTGGCAAAATTTCAATATCGGGATAGGCTATGAAAACACCAATAGATTTTCGAACAATGTACGTTATGAAGGCATAAACCCAAACAACACCATCGTTAGTGCTTATACGGATGACATTGCACAGTTTGGAGATCAAGCTTTTGCTAGCAATTTATCCGGCGTGAAACTTATTGAAAGATTTGCCGACGCCGACCAAGGCTATTTCCCGATCACCAACGAGTCTGGAAATAAAGATCAGATCAGTGATATATTAACAACGGGCAACAGTTTCCGAACATCTTTGGCATTTGGTGGTAATTACAACAACGTTTTTTATATTGGCGGTAACATAGGCTTCACTTCTTTTATACATGAAAACTCGGCACAGTTCTCCGAATACGGTTGGACGAAAGATGCGGCGGCAGTGGCCGTTGATAACCCTAGCTCCAATTTCATAGATCCGACCCATCCAAATTACGAGTTTTTGGATGTAAATTACGAGATGCTGGACGATTACTACCAACGTTCGGAAGGATCGGGGGTTGATTTCAAGATCGGTGCTATTTACAAACCGGCTGTTGATTGGAACATCGGCGCCACCATTACCTCTCCCACTTGGTACACCATTGATCAATATACCGAGAGTTATATTGGTGTGGATTATTACGATGATGACAATGCTCAAGATCCATTTGATTATGGTGAAACAGAGTTTACAGACGATTTTAGCTATCGCTTGATTACACCCTGGAAATTTGGCCTTGGTGTGTCCAAGTTTTTTGGTCGTGGACTGGTTTCAGCAGATGCCGAATACGTGAATTATGCCAGTATTAAAATTAGAGATATTGGACGTGTAAATTCATCTGACGACGCTCTTTGGGACCAAGATTTCAAAGATGCTTATCAAGGTGTCGTTAACTTACGCCTAGGTGGCGAGTATCTAATTACCAATGCCATCAGTGGACGTGTGGGTATAAACTATTTCGGTAACCCGTACAAAAATGCCGATAACACACAGTACAGCGGTAGCTTAGGCTTGGGAACGAAACTTACAAATACGCTTTATCTCGATTTAGCCGTTGTACACTTCGTCAATGATTATAAAGTAAGTCCATACGTTATTAACGAAGAATTTTGGGGCAGCGCGAATCCCGTGGCAGATATCAAACATCAGCGCACTAATGTGGTGTTAACACTGGGTGCTAAGTTTTAATTTCCTTTTAAAAGTAAAGTTTTTTGGGCGATGCTAAAATCACCCAAAAAACTTCATATAAGATTAACGGTATATTTATAATTTTTGACGAACTTGTATCTCATGTTCGTCAGGGGATCAAACTGTTATGCTGTGCTTTTGATATGCATGTTGTTAGCCACTTCCTGCAAAAAAGACGCGCCGGATTTCCCCGCAGGCTCGTCAGAAGCTGTCAACGGCTGGATTCACGACCAGATGGAACAATATTATTACTGGTCGTCTGCACTTCCGCCAGCGGCCAATTATAACCATTCACCGAAGGATTTCTTCCAATCGCTATTGGTTAAAGAAGATCGTTTTTCCAGCATGATGCTATCCGGAAAAACCGACACCTACGGTACAACGCTATTAAACACGTTTGGCTTCGATTTATTCAGTTTAAAGTAGAAAACGCCACCATTTCGCTCATCAGCCATGTGGTACCTGGTAGCACCGGTGATAGACTTGGTTTACAACGCGGAGACACGCTGCAGCATATCAATGGACAATTACCTACGGAAAATAGGCTATCCGTTTGGTTACAACAGGCGACTCAGCAAACTAGTATCTTTCTTACGCTGGCTAATGGCACGACTTATACCCTGCCCGCTGCCTATATTTCTCAGCCAGTTATCTACCCTTCGGAGGTGTTTATGGCCGATGGGGATAACAAGGTTGGTTATCTGTTCCTAAGCCATTTCGACTTCTCTGGCGGCTACGATCTACTGAAAGCCATAGAGAAATTACAGACTAATGGCGTGCAAGAACTAATCCTTGATCTGCGCTATAACAGTGGCGGAAGCGTCGCTTTTGCTGCTTTTGTCGCATTGGCTTTAGCCGATGTACAGCCTAACGATGTGTTTGTGCATTACAAAGGCAACGGGCGCCTTCAAAATCTACAAGAAACGTTTGCACAGACACTGGCCAGACAACCGGATGGCTACAGTTTCGCCGCCACCAATGTACGCCAAAAAGGACTGGGATTCCGACGATTGCTGATTTTGGGTACTGGACACACGGCTTCCGCTTCCGAGATGCTTATCAACAACCTTCGTCCTTACATCGAAGTTATTCATATTGGTGGCTCTACCTACGGCAAGGATATGGCCAGCACAACGCTGACCACACCAGCATCTGTGGTTGGCACGAGCTCCGTGTGGCATATTCTCCCTATGATATACAATGCACAAGATCAAGGAGAATATCAGAACGGTCTGCAACCGCAATGGAAAATTGCCGAACACAACACGCTCTCCCTCTACCCTTTCGGCGACAAACGTGATGCACTGGTTGCCGAGGCACTTGCCCGTCTCCGGTGCGGAGAAGTGCAGGTTAAGTCCGAGATCAGGCATAGGGTAAATGGCACAGCAGAAGAACAATTATTGTTTCAGTCGGCACCTTATCTAGCTCAGCCGATCGAGATACAGACTATAAAGTAGTAGTTAAATAGAATTGATAATTCTCGAATAAGAATGCACCTGTCGTCTCGTTGAAGAATAGATCTATTGTAGATGCGATGCGCAAAAAAAGCGGCACCGACTGGTACCGCTTACCTACAACCCCACCATCATCCCACAAGCGTTCTCTTTTGTTGTTTAGTATATTACTCTGTTGCCATCAACTGAAAATCTCGAACATTAAATTTTGTGGCTTTACGTTCCTGTCGTAATGCGGGAACCAAAATATCTGAGCGCAGACTTTTTTGTAGCTCACGGTATTCCACCATGCAAGCCTTTAGCTGCGCGACCATTTCATGGTAGGTCTCATATTGCTGCTGTAAGACCACCAAACCCTCTTCGGCAGCTTGGCGAGTTTCGGGGTTTTCTGCGTCGCGCGCTAGCTGCATCAGCTTAGCTTGTAATGTTTCGTGTTCTCGTGTGGTGATGGCTTTCATGGGGTTTATTTGCTTAGTAGCACTGTTGCGGCGCACATATAAAAGCCTTCCGGATATGCTCCAAAAGGCCCTTCTAAAGGGAAATCGGTTTCTTCTTCTTCTTTTAAGATGATCTTGTAGACCTTGTTAAGTTCTGCCGCGCCCTCTGGGTACTCTATAGTCGGAGAGAAAACAAAGGCCACGGGTAAACCTTCTCGACGATAAGGCTCCATGTTTTCGTCCAATACGTAAATAGCGGCTTGTTCTCCGTTTTCAAAGTTTGTCAAATCTCCAAAGTCAACTTCTTTGAACTCATCTGTAAAATTGGACGTTACATTTCTTATTATCGTTGGTTCTGTTACAGCTTCTAGATTAAAATTCAGCCGATATACTGCTAAAGTTACGTTGTTCTTATCCGTAATATTGCTCACATTTGCAATATCCAATTTCAGCTTGGCTGGATTCACCTCTACCTCATCGATAGGGTTTACAAGTAAAAATCCATTTCCGCTATCAAAGACCGTAATCGGTTTCGAATCGCTTGTTACTTCTAATTCGTGTTCCATGAGAATGTTTCCTTCAGCATCCTCAAAGCGGTAGCTTGCTTTACCCGCAGGGACTTTATACGTCTGATATCCGGATGCCGCAGGCACTTCTGACTCATTTCGAAAGATCTTTACCTCGTTAGGCAAACCATTAAACCGAAGAGAAACAACTTCCTCGTAAGTGGTCAGCTTCTACCTTGACCTCTTGTACGCGTTGTGTCTTGTAGGAAATATAACTGATCTCCACGACATAAGTACCGGCGTGCAGCTCCATATTATAAGTACCGTCCACGCCGGTTTGAGCCGATTTACTACCGATCACCCGGACATTGGCGCCGACCAGGGGCAGCCCACGCTCGTCGTATACCGTACCGCTGACCCGGCCGGGCGTTTGCGGTACTTTCTTTTCCAAAATGATATAAGCGCCGGTTTCGCGGAAGTCGAGGTCCGTTCCCCTAAACACATAAGCCAACACCTCGCGCAACGGTCTGCCGCTAAAATGCCTGGCACTGACTTTCTTGCCGTTGAGGTCATATTTAGCTGCATCATAGGCAATGAGGATATTTTTTGATTCCAGGTTTTTCACAGCTTCTGCTATACTGCCTTCCTGTATTTCCAAGGTTATTTTCTTCTGTAAAAGTTGGGCGTTCGCTCCCGATGCAAGCAATACCTCCGTCAAACAGAGGATGCTGACAACACTAAGCATGAATATTCGCATAATGAAATGGAAATAGTACAGATTAAATTGCATAAATTTGTTTGTGTATAATGTTGTATGGATATGATTTTATAATACGATGTTATAACGATGATAGGGGGTTAACGATGGCGGTCGTTAACTCCTTTATAATATTAGATTAGGTTAATAAAGAATCACGCGCTCGCCCTCCTTTCTGATCTGGTTATGGTGAATGGATTGTATAGCCTCTAAGAACTCGTCCAGTGACACCGATTTGCGGATCGGCAAGCTGTATTGCTGGCGGGCAATACGGTCGTTGTCGGCGACGAGTGTTACACCATAAGTGTTTTTAACGGCCAGTGCCAATTCTGCAAATCCAGCATCCTGCAACACCAATTTTCCGCTTGTCCAGCTGTAAACCTGTTGCGTATCAAATTCGTCCGTTGTACTATTGGCATATTGTTTTTCGAAGCGGATACGTTGCCCCTTTTCGAGCGTACCCAAGTTGCTGTTCCCACGCTGTACCTTCACGCGACCGGTATATACCGAAATCACCTGCTCTTCCATCTCCGCATAGGTCTGTATATTAAAAGAAGTCCCCAAAACGGTTGTCTGCAAACGGCCAGCCTGCACGATAAACGCCCGGCTACTATCCTTTGCTACCTCGAAAAAAGCTTCTCCAGTAAGGAGTTCGACCTCTCGGGCGGACCGTCCGTAGGCATTTTCGTCGACACGGAGACTTGTCCGTGCGTTTAACGTTACCTCCGATCCGTCGGGAAGACTGACTACTTTACGTTCGCCCACCCCGGTGGAGAAAATACGGTAGGCTGGCATAGACACAGTTTCCTGTGTTTGCTTGATCTCCTGTTGTATGCTCCAGTAGAAAAAACCGATAGTAGCCAACAAAAGCGCCGCAACACTCCCTACCCAACGTTTGAAAGCGACAAATCGGTTTTGTTTTGTTTCTATTAGGTTCTCTTCTTCTCCAATCGCATCGTGTATTTTTTGCCACGATCGGCTACGTCTCTCTGCGTAATCGGCTGTATCCATATTTTTACGCCAGTCTAAACTATCATACCAAGCATTGAATAAATGCTTCTCCCGCTCCCCCACCTTCTCTTGCTGGTAGCGATTGACTAAAAATTGAAATAACCGGCGTTTTACTTTTTGTTTGCTCATTTACCGTATGTCGGAAAAAAGGCAAAAAGGTACTTTGATTAATCGTTAATGTTCTATTAAGTTATCATTAACTACATTTTTTTTAGAAAAAAGTTGTACAAACCGAACAAAGGGAGTTCATGACCAAAATAAACACTTGTTCATAAAAATCGTCACTTCGAATGTTTTACATGGAGGATAGTGCTAAGGTGGAAAAAAAAGTAAAAGTCACATTGCGGTGAGCGATCGGAGTGCGAGCAAGACGATCACGGTGCTATAACCATCTATACCGCGAGATAATAAAGCTTGTTTCAGGCGTTTGCTGCCTTCACTGATGTTGTTTTTCACAGTTTGTTCAGAAAGTCCTAGACGCGTTGCAATATCCCGGATGCTAAACTCATCCCATTTAAGTAAAATGCCCTGTCTCATATTGGCTGGCATACGGTCCAGTTCTTCTGCTAAGAGCTGTTCCAAAGCCAGATAGGTGTCCAGCTCTTCGGGACGCTGTTGTACAAAAGCGTATAGATCTTCGGCCCAAAAGTCCAGCAGTTGAGGTTTTATTTTGTTGGAATGGAAGAAATCTACAATCTTATGTTTCAATATACCATAAAGATATGCCGGCAGGTTTATCTGCGTATCCAGTCGTGCACGCTTCTCCCAGAATTGTATAAAAAGCTCCTGCACCATATCTTCGGCATATTGCGGATCACGAATACGGCGCAGGGCATGCACATAAAGCCCATCCCAAAAGCAACGGTACAGTTTACCGAAGGCGTCTTTATCGTCTTTTTCCTGGATAGCTAATAGCCAATCTTCATATAACAGGTTATCTGGGGCCATTCTTCGATTTGTGTCTTCAAAGATACCGCATACAAGTTAATTGAATATTAAATTTATAAATCTCTCCACATGACACAAAATTTTGGACACTGCCGATTAGCTGGCAAACAGATTCAGTTATACGCTAACGCAATTATATTGTATATAAAATTGAATTTACTTAGGTTTGTAGAAAATAACAGCGTTTTATGAAACCCAAAACCGTCATATTCGGCATTATCACGGCATTTGTGCTGGTTATCCTCTTTAATAACAAAGAAGAAGCAAGTTTTTGGTTTTTCGGCGAGATCCGTACCTCGAAGTTATTAATTTTAGGTGTGTTCTTTGTGCTGGGCGTTATTACCGGTGGGATTGTATTCCGTCGTAAAAAGAGCCATCCGAAGGAGTACAGCATTAATAATACCACCCCAGTGGATAATGCAGAAATACACCCCCCGTCCCCCTACGACAATTTATCAGACGAAGATCGGAAATTTTTGGACCGCGATTAAATCCTTAACTCTTTAACAGTTTTTTGCATATTCTACTGATCAAGGCAGGCCCTTCATAAATAAAACCGGTGTAAACCTGCACTAGGCTTGCTCCTGCTTCGAGTTTCTCGATGGCATCTTCTGCCGAATGAATTCCACCTACGCCAATGATCGGAAAAGAACGATTAGATCGCTCCGCTAAGTATCTTATAACCCCGGTAGAACGTTTAGTAAGCGGCTTTCCGCTTACCCCTCCTGCTTCCTTCGCCAAAGCAGGGTTGCTATGTAGCCCTTCTCTTGAAATGGTCGTATTCGTCGCAATAACACCTGCTATTTTTGTCTCCGTTACAATTTCCACAATATCATCTAATTGGGAATCCGTTAAATCAGGAGCTATTTTGAGTAAAATTGGCCGTTGGATATATTTCGTGTAGTTTAAATCCTGAAGTGTATTCAAAATTTTCTTTAACGGCTCTTTTTCCTGCAAGTCGCGTAGTCCTGGTGTATTGGGTGAACTCACATTGACTACAAAATAATCTACATATTCAAAAAGGGCATTAAAACAGTATATATAATCGTCTACCGCTTCCTCATTAGGTGTTGTTTTATTCTTGCCTATATTTCCGCCAATAATCAAATTATTTCGATCTTTCAGGCGCCTCAAGCGACCCGCAGCTACGTCAGCTCCCTGGTTGTTAAATCCCATGCGGTTTATCAACCCCTTATCTTCTACCAAACGGAACATCCTTGGCTTATCATTTCCCGGCTGCGGACGTGGCGTTACCGTTCCGATTTCGATAAAGCCGAAGCCCAAACCTACCATCTCCTCAATATACTCCGCATTCTTATCAAACCCAGCAGCCAGCCCCACCGGATTTTTAAATTTTAATCCGAATACTTCGCGCTCCAAACGAGAATCGTTTACCGTATAAAGTGACTTAAGCAATGACTTTGCACCCCAAATTTTAGTAAACGCGCGCAATCCGCCCGTTACCCTATGGTGTGCAGTTTCGGGATCCATCGTGAAAAAGACAGGTTTAACTAATTTATACATATCTGCAAAGGTAGCCAAAGAAGCAGAAATATTCATTACTTTTGCAGCAAATGATATCAATTAATAATTTAACATTTGAGATTGGCTCGCGTGCATTATATGACGATGCCAACTGGCATATAAAACCGGGAGACAAAGCAGGCTTAATCGGTGCAAATGGCACGGGTAAGTCTACTTTGCTGAAATTAATCGTGGGCGATTACACCCCCACGTCGGGCACCATTTCCATGGCAAAGGATTTAAAGATTGGTTATCTTAACCAAGATCTGTTGTCCTATCATTCCGATAAAAGCATCCTACATGTAGCCATGGAAGCCTTTGAACGGCAGAATCAATTGCATTCGGAGATTGAGGTATTGCTCAAAAAACTGGAAACCGATTATTCTGACGAAGTACTGAATAAGCTTAGCGATAAGCAGATGGAATTTGAGGCACTCGATGGTTATAATATTGAGTTTCGGGCACACGAAATCCTCGCCGGACTAGGGTTCTCGGAAGATGAACAGCAGCGGCCATTAGCTACGTTTTCCGGAGGCTGGCGTATGCGGGTGATGCTCGCACGCATTCTTCTCCAAGCACCCGATATCCTGTTATTGGATGAGCCGACCAACCACTTGGATTTACCCTCCATCAAATGGCTGGAGAATTATCTACAGGCATTTGAGGGCGCTATCGTCATCGTTTCCCACGACCGCTATTTCCTCGACCGGATCATCAATAAAACTGTCGAATCCCGTAAAGGAAAACTTACCGTATACGCAGGCAACTATTCTTTCTATCTGGAGGAGAAATCGCTGCGTGAGGAAATCCAGAGCAACCAGTTTAAAAATCAGCAGGCAAAAATTAAACAGGAGGAAAAACTTATAGAGCGGTTCCGTGCCAAAGCAAGCAAAGCGAAAATGGTGCAATCCCGCATCAAAGCGCTCGACCGTATGGAAAAAGTGGACGACGTAGACGATGATAATCCGGAGGTAAATTTCAGCTTTAAATTTTCTAAGCCTTCGGGACGGCACGTTGTTACGTTGGAGCATATTTCCAAATCGTATCCCAACCTGGAAATTTTGCGCGATACAAGTGCCATCATTGAAAAAGGAGACAAAATAGCACTGATCGGTGCCAATGGTAAAGGTAAATCGACCTTGCTCCGTATTGTGGCGGATGCCGACAAGGAGTACGAAGGTAAGAGTATCAAGGGACATAACGTCTCCCAAACCTTTTTTGCGCAACACCAGCTCGAGGCGTTGCATCTCGAAAACAGCATTATACAGGAACTGGTTAACTTTGCTCCCAAACATACGGAAACAGAATTACGCTCCATTTTAGGTTGCTTCCTGTTTACCGGCGATGATGTATTCAAAAAAATCAAGGTGCTTTCCGGTGGAGAGAAATCACGCGTAGCATTGGCAAAAGCATTGACTGCCGATGCGAATTTCCTTGTGCTCGATGAACCGACCAACCACTTGGACATGGCCTCGGTCAATATACTTATTCAAGCCTTACAGCAGTATGAAGGTACATTTATCGTTGTCTCGCACGACCGTTATTTCTTAGACCAGGTGGCCAATAAAATTTGGTTCATCGAACATAAAGAAATCAAAGAATACCCGGGAACTTACCAAGAGTATGAAGAATGGAGTGCAAAACGTGTGGTGAAAAAAGAACCTCAGGCGGAAAAGAAAGCCGTAAAAGAGAAAGAACAGCCAAAAAAAGAAAAGACTCCGCCATCGGAAGACAAAAACCGGCTTATTCAGCGCAAAAACAAAGAGCTGGCAACACTAGAACAACAAATAGAAGAAAAAGAGAAGTCGGTGAAGGAGCTTGAAGCACATTTAGCAAAAGAAGAGATCTATTCAGATGCGCAGAAACTTCAAGAAGCTACCAGAACGTATAATTCTACCAAAGCCTCTTTTCAGCAGCTCCAACAAAATTGGGAAAAGCTGGCTGAGGAGATCATGGAATTGGAAGGGTAAAGCTCGCCGCGTCGAATGTTTTACATTAGGGGTACTACTAAGATGAGTTTGTACAGCTGCAAAACATTCGGATGCGGCATTTTAAAGGTTAAGGGGGGGATAGTGATATATAAAATCAGTATTAACTTAAATGGTAACGTTGGTTTTTAAATTCCATTGAGGTATAATAGTTATATTTCTCCATATCCAACGGGTAATCCCAGCAACCCATACGATGATACATCTCTCCACCGAATCCTGTTTTGAACCGATAAAGCCCGTACATAGGGTGAGATGGATCGGGATTTGGTGCAGTCCCAAAAAAATCATATTCCGTACAGCCCCGCTCCTTCGCCATTTCCATTGCGCGCCATTGCAGTGCGTAAGTAGCCATATAATTCCGGTTTTCTGAAGCGGAAGCTCCATAAAGGTACGTCCCTCTATTGGCCGAGATTACCAAAAACATCGCCGCTAACGGTTTATCTTCGACTTCGGCAACTAGTAGATACACATCCGCAGGCGAAGAAGTATCATTTGCTCTGGCCGAAAGTACAATCCGGAAATACTGTATATCATGCAAAAAGAAATTGTTTCGGGTCGCCGTCTGACGGTATAGATCGTACCAGATTTCCAAACTTTCAATACCCAACGAACGTACATGTACACCTTTTCGTTGCGACAGGTTGATATTATATCGCGTTTTTGGCTTCATATTTCCTAAGAGCGTGTCCTTATCTTTCCGTAGATCCAAGAACATAGTGTTAGAAGGAAGAATATCGGTATTGGCTTTTCTCAACCTCCAATGGTTCGTACTATAATTAAGTCGAATCTCCTGTATATTTTTCTCGGGTACACCTAACCAATTACCATGCACGTCATAACAACTCTCGTCTTTTGCCCACAGCGATTGCCAAGGCAAATCATACCTGACCATAATACATTTCGCTGGCAGAAACGTCCGCAAGCTTTCAGACAGCTGTTCCAAAAAAGAGCCTTGATTTTCCTCTGAGGGTTCTATTTCGGGTCCATAAGGCACATAAGCAATACTATGTTCTTTATCAATCGGCTGGATGACAATCAGTATATCTCCTATAAAGTAGGCGTCGCTTTTGCTATTTGTATATAAATCAGATTGCTTCGTTCTAAAATTAAATGCCCTCGTATGCAATCCCTGTAAGTTTTTTACTTCTGACCAATAGGCCGTTTGTTGGATAATGGACGTTTCATAAACCTGTTTAATGTCCTTACCTTCTAATTCCGCGATCATAAATAAAATTGTGGTAACGATGTTAAAATCCAAAAGCTGCGAACATAGCCAAAATGTTTGAGACGGCGGTTACTTTTATGTCATAAGTTTGCATTATCAGGTTAAGTCTCGCCGATTTAACATTAAGCTAATATTGATTTGTTATGTTTGCATTATGGAAAATATAAAATACAATGTCCCCGTTGTGTTGACCCATATCAATGATGATTCACACAACTTTAAGCCACTACCACTCCCTACAGGCGAATATCCATATCGCTTAAACCTAGAAAAGATCATCGGGGAACGTACGAGTGATCTTCAAGATCGTATGTTTTTCCACATGGTCGGTGACACGGGCAGTGTTCGCCATTCCGATTTTCAGGCAACAGTTGCCCACACGTTGACCCAACAAATTGCAGGACATCAAGATGCATCACCTGCCTTCCTTTTCCATTTAGGTGATATCGTTTATAATTATGGCGAAGCAAACGAATATCCGGAACAGTTTCTAAAGCCTTATAAGAATTATCCAGCTCCTATTTTTGCCATTGCCGGTAATCACGATGGCGACATCAATCCAAGTGCCTCTAATCCCTATCAAAGCCTCGACGCCTTCATGGACGTCTTCTGTGATACCCACAGCCGCCCTATAACTTATGACACCAGTGTGAACCGGCAGAGCATGATACAGCCCAACGTATATTGGACATTAGAGACGCCGCTTGCACGTTTTATAGGTCTGTATCCTAACGTCACCAAGCACGGTATGATTACCGATGAGCAGCGCAAATGGTTTATAGAAGAATTACGAGATGCCGCTATCCAACGTGACGAGCAAGCGATTATCGTATGCATACATCACGCTCCGTACTCGGCCGACACAAACCACGGATCGAGTGTTGGCATGATCGATTTCCTCGAGGGCGCCTTTGCAGAAGCTTCTGTGATACCTGATGCCGTGTTTAGTGGCCATGTACACAATTACCAGCGCTTTCATAAAACATACCCAGATGGTAGCATGGTGCCTTACATTGTTGCTGGTGCAGGTGGTTACGCTGTCCTCCACTCGATAGCACGTCACGATAACCCCTTGGTTACCCCATTACAAAAGGTAGACAACGACATCCAGTTGATTGCATATTGCGATGACCAATTTGGTTTCCTCAAAATAGGCATTATCAGAACAGATCTAGGATTGAAGCTCATCGGAGCATATTACACATTAACCCAGCCAGATGATGTGGAAGCTAAATTACACGACACCTTCGAAATCCCATTACAACGGTCGATGCTCTCTGAAGTGTAGAATAGAGTTTACCAAGCCTTATCCAAGAATTTCTCCAGCAGCGGAATAACGAGTTCCTCTTCTTTAAAATCCGGCTTCAAGGTTGTCACTTCTCCGAGATACTCGCCATGTCCTCCTGGGATTACGGCGAGTTCCGAATTGGTAATCAATCGATGCATTTCTACTGCATGTTCTAACTTGATGACGTCTTTATCACCTATCAGCACCAAGGTTGGGGCCTTTATAGATTTTATCTTTTCGTCAGGAATATCCGAAAAATTCACCATTCTAGTGGCGTCTTTATCATGCATCACCTGTAACCGTCCCACATCGGGCGTAACTTCTAAATAGGCGTCTTTCAGTTGTTGGGGCATATCCCCCAGTTCGGCGTTTTCCATAAAACTCCAAAACCATTCGGGCACACCGCTACGTTTAGCCAGCGCAGAAGCCAAAATGATTTTATTCACTACAGCCGGGTATTCCATCGCAATATATAACGTTGTTGTACCGCCGTTACTAAACCCGAGAAAATCAGCTTTATCGACTCCTATTTTTTTTAAGAGTGTGACCACATCATCCGCATCCTGCTGAAACGACAACGCCGTATCTCTGTCATCCGTACGACCATGCGCCTGCAATTCCACGGCAATTAATTTTCTATGTTTCGCCAATAATGGGATAGCTTTTCCGAAAGTAGTCTGGATAGTTGACCCTCCGCCGTGAATCAAGACAAGCGGCTTCCCTTCTCCATATATTTCATAATACATATTTAGTCCGTTCACCTCAACATATCCCTGAAACCAAGAACTGTCTAAGACGGTATCCTCCGTCCCAACCATCTCCGTTAATGTATATTGCGCTTTGCTCACAGTACTTGAAATCAATCCAAGAGCTGTAAGCGTTATCGATGCCGTTATTTGATTCATTGCTACAGATTTTTGGGGTAGTACAACATCCTACGACAAACAAAGTTAGACCTATCGTCAGCTAATAGACTTGTCTTAAGGCAAGAAAACATAAAGTCAATCAGAGCACGTCCGTATTCCGATCAACCGATCTCAAATTGAAAAAAAGAAGGTGGAGGAATTAATGGACCTTTCGTTAGAAGAAGTCGTTTATCCTTCGTCTAAAAGAGCAGGCTTTGTCGGCCTGCTCTTTTTCGATATGCCGCCCCTTCTAGTCAGCGGGCAGGTTAAGCACTTGATAAATCCTTTTTGCGATGTCGGCATTATCCAGAAAGCCTTGAAAAAGCTCTGCTCCGGGCCCGTAAGCCATCAACGGCACCGGAATACCCGTATGATCCGTAGTAGCGAAATCACCCAATACGTGTCCTTTATCTTTATCCGCATCTAGGAGCACCAATCCTCCGGTTTCATGATCCGATGTGACGATAACCAAAGTCTCTCCGTCCTCGTCGGCATATTGGAGCGCCTGCCCCACTAAACGGTCGAAGCTCAAATATTCGGATACCGTAAACGGCATAGAATTGCTATGCCCGCCGCCATCTATTTTCGCCCCTTCTACCATCAGGAAAAAGCCGTTCTCGCCACGCTCCTTCAAAAAGCTTACGCTCGGAGAGAATGCATCTTCGATCATCCTGTAACCAGTCCGCAAACTGTTCTGATCAGCATCTAATTTATCCCATTCCCGATCAGCACTGTCTGCTCCAAACGCTAATAAACGCTCACTATCTACGCTATCCATCCCGGCCACACCGTGGCGAACTTCGAACCCTTTTTCTTCAAGCCCCTTCCATAGCGCACTATCTGCTTTGGTAAACACCGGATGGAATCCGCCGACGATAAGCGATAATTTGCTATCCAACAAATTGCGTGCTATGCTATCGGACATGTTTCGTTCGTCCACGTGTGCGTAGAACGCGGAAGGCGTAGCGCCGGTAACACGGTCGTTTGAAATGATACCGCTCACAATATGCTTTTCATATAGACGATCGGGGATGTTTGATACAGCCTTTCCTAAGGTATCCACGCCGATAAATCGATTTTTTGTTTTTATCCCGGTTGCCAAAGCACTTCCTCCCGCAGCAGAATCCGTATGGTAGTTATCCGTAGAGCCGGTGAACAGGTAGCCTGTATATGACATATTCAAGACATTCAATTGCCCCTTGTTCGCCATCGCAGCCGCCCAAACCTGCGACATGCCTGCCCCATCACTGATTAACAGGATAACGTTCTTTGGTCGTTCAGGGAACGTGTTTTCTTCCCCGCGGAGCAAGTAAGGCTCGTAGAAATCATCGTTCATATAGCTGTTTTTGGGGTACGCCTGCATAAACGCCGCCGCCGCCATCGGTTGATCCGTATTAATGTAATCAATACCCATTTTTATCCATTCATACCAAGTTGTCTTCGTGTCAGGTGCTGCCCAGAACCTGATTTTTTTTCCAAGGCGATGCACCGAATCCACCGTCGTCTTTACCTTACGGTAATCAGGATGAGTCAGCCGGCCCAGCCCATTCCATTCAGAGAACCGCGGAAATGGTGCGCTAAAGAGTCCTATCCTTTCCAGCTGTGCAGCCGTATACGTTTTGTCCAACTCGCCATCGAAAAAGAAAATTTCATCATACAGATGAAAATTTTCCGGCGCTGGTCGGTTTCCACTGATAACAATTTTTACGGCCTTGGGGTTATGCTTGCTGTCAAACAGGTTTCGGTGTGGTTTAAGTTTTTCGGTCAGCACCTTCAATACCGCTTGGCCGCCTGTTTTGGGATCGATCAAAAGTTGCAACTGTCCCTGCTCTGGGTAAAGATAGCCGTCCTCGCTATCCGCAAATGCCTTGAGGATGGGCTGCAGATACAACTTGTCGAAAGTACGATCCGCAGCAATTTCCTGGTATTCATGTGCCACAAAAAGCTCACCGTCTTTTAAAAAGAGATCGACTTCAATCGACCCAAAGCCCAGGCCATATGCCTGTGCGAAAGGATGATTCCTGGTATAATCATTATGGGAGTGCAGATTCGGCAGATACCCAGTAGGCCTGACCTGTGCGAGTGTAGGCACAGCCATCCAGATCGCTGCACCGACAAGTGCTGAAAGAAATGTTTTTTTCATCGATTTAAATTTTATTTGGACTACGGTTGAAACCACACCTTCACATTGTGATTCGGCATTTTTCCATCCATGTGCTGTTCTACCCATTCGATTAAACTCGGATTATTCTGTTCGTTGTCGGAGTACACATACCGGACCGGTATCGGTGCCAGAACGGAAGGCCCCGGTTTTATTTCAGGAACACCGGTACGACGCCACGACGCCCAACCCTCAAAACCATTCAGAAAACTATCAATGAAATACTGCTCCGCAATCATAGTAAGGCCCTTTTCCGGTTGATATTGATTTACACTGTTTGCCCAGTAGGCATCGCGCTGGTCCTCACTAATATAAGGATTTTGGGTTTGCGTTTGACTTCCTACTTGCTCCCATTTGCCGAACGAGGCATTAACAGCTTCTCGATAAATTTCCGCTGCCTGTCCCGTAACGCCCATATTTCTTTGGATTGCTTCCGCTTTTAATAGCAACAGTTCGCTGTATGTCATTAGAAAAGCCCGGTTGTCCCGTCGGATGCGGCGACCCACCACAGAAAAGTCACCCTCCTTAAGCCCAGTACTTTCATACAGTTCTTCCTGTTCTGCCGAGCTCAAACCCGCAGTCTGTCCGCGGTATTGCAGTTCTTTGTTAGCATCGCCAGCGTTAGCCAAAAATGAATTTCTGGTCGGGGCAGCATAAATGAAGAGGCGTGGATCACCACCTTTTTCCAATAATCCAACCATCACGTCACTTACCCGGGCATTATCCGAAAAGTCAACGCCACTGCCGTCTGATGAAGGGTTTTGAATAAACCACGGATAATAATCACTGGAATTATTATACACCAACGTAGCGCCGTCATCGACGGCGGAGAATACCGGATAACGATCCGGGTTATTGAATATTTGGGCAACCTGCTGTGAAACGTCCTTCTTTGCAGACTGTCTCATCAGGATCCGTATCTTTAACGCGTTTGCAAATTTGCGCCACTTCTGCAGGTCGCCGTTGTACAGGATATCCCGACTAACGGAAACGCCCGCAGGGAGCTCAGCGAGCAGGTTATTCGCCGCCTCTAAATCTTCCAACATCCGTTGATAAACCTCTTCCTGCGCCTGATACTTCGGGAATTCCAGCCCGTCGACATTTCCCATTCCCGCCTCATCGTAAGGTATATCGCCAAATGCGTCCGTTACCAGCGAAAGAATATACACCTTATTGATGTGTGCCAAGGCGATGTATTCCGGCTGGTTGTTTTGCTCTGCCAGCAATTTCATCTGGTTAACATCCTTGATCAACCGTACAGCGCCATTCCATTCTTCTCGCCAATTTGCTCCCGTGAGATTAAAACGGCCATCACTTTCGCTTGTCCCCCCCGGATACGCCAGATGCTGTACATACTGTCCAGCCCTACGTCCACTTCCCACCATGGTATTCGCACCACCGCTGATGACGGGTGGAAGCAACATCTCCACCGGCACAACGGCCGGATTATTGGGATCGATATTAATTTCTTCGAAATCGTTGCATGATTGAAAAGCCATCACTGCAACCGCTAAACACGCTAAATATTTTTTCATTAGTATACACTATTTTTTTAAACGCAATTAAAAATTCACATTCACCGACATTCCGAAATTCCGCATCGATGGCAATGACATAGCCTCCACGCCTACAAACTGGCCGTCGTAAGCCGATACTTCTGGGTCGATATGCGGTACATCAGACCATAGCATCAAATTTCTCCCGATAAATGATACAGAAGCTCCTTTTATCGCCGTCCGCTGTAACAGATTTTGCGGCAACCTGTAACTTATTTTCAACTCTCTTAATTTAAGATAAGACGCATCGAAGGTAGCTATCCGGTCGTTGTTATAATACTCTCTCCAATAATCCCGCACTGGAATACCAACAGCGTTGGGTTGTCCCGTGTCGATATCTATCCCTTCACCGATAATCGTTCCGGCGCCATTTTCATCCCGGAACGGAAGCGACTCCGGAAGACTGCCTGCTCGTATACCTTCAATGTAAGTCCTGGAATGCACCACTCCTCCTTTTTGGCCTGCAAACAAGAAGCTGAGATTCCAATTTTTATACCCAAGATCATTAGCGATGCTGCCAATCCATTTCGGGTTAACATTGCCTAAATACCCCCAGTCGCCATTTTCTTCTTGGGGGAGACCATTACGATGCGTTAACTGACCATTGTCATTGTAAATCAGATAATCTCCGTAAAGCGAGCCCGAAGAGCCATCGCCTTTCGTGTTTTCAGTCCGGAGTTCCAAGGAAGCCCAGCGTTCCAACTGGCGGATGCGGGAAATACCGCGGTCTTCCGCAAGAGAAACCACCTTATTTCTATTGAAGGAATAGTTTATAAAAATATCCCAAGAAAAATTGGTAGTCCGTACAGGCGTACCGCTCAACATAAGTTCTATTCCGTGGTTCGTCATCTCGCCCACGTTCATAAGTTTAGTATCGTAACCAGCAGACGGGTTAAGTGTTACGGGAATAATCAGGTCCGTTGTCCTACTTTTGTAGTAGGTCAGATCTAGTCCTAGACGATTGCTAAATAATCTCGAATCAAATCCAAATTCGTAGGAAACCACTTTCTCGGGCCGAATGTTCTCATTAGGATAGTTGTTATTATGAATAGCTACCGTCTCTCCTCCCCAGCCTTGGGTCACCAAGAAATTCGGCGATGTCCGGTATGGCTCTAAATCCCTTCTCACCGAAGAGGCGGCCCCCCTCAATTTCAGCATATTGAATTTTTCGCTGGTCCAGCCCAATAAGTCGGAAGCGATGACGCTCAATGATGCGGAGGGGTAGAAATACGAATTGTTGGCCTTTGGTAATGCACTCGACCAATCGTTACGCCCCGTCAAATCCAGGTAAACTACATCCTTGTACCCTATTTGGGTAGTTCCATAGATCGAGTTGATCTGCTTTTGCTGATAGGTGTTTCCAGCCAACAGCGGTTCTCCATTATTCGTCAGGTTGTAGACGTTCGGAATTGCCAAACGAGGTGCAATAGCACCCAGACGTTTCGAAATCTGGGTCATCAAGTTACCCCCTAGCGAAGCATCGAAAGAGAAATTCGAGCTTAAGTTTGGACTATAGCTCAGGAGCATATCGTGGTTGGTTTCGATAAAATAAACATCATCCTCCTGATAATATCCATTTTTATATTGACTGGATGAAGTGGCATGTCGCATCGTACGTTTATCGTTATAAAAATCCCGACCCGACCGCAGCATCAGCTTCAGGTCAGGACGAATGTCGTACGTAGCTTTTACATTGCCGTATACGCGATCTCTGTTGTTCCCGTTAAGGTTTTCGTGGGCAACAAAATAAGGATTATTCCAGATGGTGCCGTTCATGTTAAAAATGGGAGAATGCTGTTCCGTCTTGCCGCTTTCGGGCCGCCAGTAATCCCGCAACGATCTAATATCTAGGTTACGGGGCATGTATAAAAACATCCGCATAACAGATTCGTCGTTCTTGGCACCGTAACTTGCTCTGTTGTCGCTTCCACTGTTTACCCAGTTCATCGCTACATCTAACCTTAAATTAGGAAGGATCTGATACCCTGCGTTCACACCCAGTGAATTTCGGTTCAGGTCCGTATTGGGGACCATTCCTGACTGTGATAAGTTTGTGTACGAAAAACGATAGTTGAGCTTATCGTTACTATTGGATATCGAGAGGCTGTTTGTAAACGTTTTAGCAGTCTGTAAAAAATCTTTCAGCTGATTTCGATGTGCCACAAAAGGCGTTGCGATGCGTTCTCCGGTCTCTGGGTCGATAGGCGAATCCCATTGCTTTATCAATTGTCCATTTAGAGCAGGCCCCCAGTTTTCCATTACGTTGTCGTACTTATTGGCTTCCGTTCCCATGCCATCTACATACTCGTAAACACCATAACGTCCCTGGCCATATTCGTACTGATAATCTGGAAGTTTCAAGGGCGTTCCGAAATCCACGTGTGAGTTAAAATTAATTCCCATTCCTTTGGCACCCCTCCCCGATTTCGTCGTGATCAACACCACTCCGTTCGAAGCACGTGAACCATACAATGCCGCTGCATTTGGTCCTTTGAGCACCGAAATGCTTTCGATGTCATTCGGATCGATTTCTCCAGCGGCATTTCCATAGTCTACCTCACCTTCCCCTCCTGTAAAATTGGGGTTATTAAAGTCTTGTCTCCCGGTAAAGGCACGTGTGGATTGTTCGTTGTTATTACTTATCGGAATACCATCGACGACAAATAGCGGCGAATTGTTATAGTTATAGCCACTAACAAAATTCTGCCCCCTGATCTGTATATTGGATGAAGCACCGATACCGCCAGAAGAGTTAGTAATCTGCACACCTGCCACGCGGCCACTCAACGTATTCACGAGATTAGTCTCGTGTGCTTCTTGTATCATATCGCCGTCGACCTGCTGTACAGAAAATCCGACAGATTTCGAAGCACGGGTAATACCTAACGCCGTGACGACCACTTCCTCCAGCTCCGACGACTGTTCTGCCAGCCGGACCAATAACGAATTCTTGTCGTCTGCGCTGACTAAAAAATCCAGTTCTTCATGGCTTTGATAACCGACAAGCGAAAAAACGATCGTGTAGCGTTGCCCCACTTGCAGATTGTTCAATAGGAAGACGCCGTTATGATCCGATGCAGTGGTCTTCGTATTTCCATATCCTTTCGTTGACACGGAAACTCCGTTCAAGGGATTCCCTCCCTCATCGAGCACACGCCCTTTTACTTGCCCGATTTGCTGGGCCTGCAGCTCATCCACCCCAAAGAACAGATAAGCTAAGCATAGCCAAAATAAATAAAGAAAAACGCTGTTTTTTTTCATGTGTATTGATTGTTTGGAATTATTTATTATTCAATTACTTTATTTCTAGTTGTGTCGGGTGTCTGATAATGTACAGTTGTATCCTTTAAAAGGATAAGCACTTCGTCCCCATCCCCACTACCGCGTTGTAGGTCATTAACCAAGCATATAGTAGACAATATGGTTTCCAAGTCGTCATCCGCCGAAAACTCGCCCGTAAACGTTAAGTTCCGTGGCACCGCTGGATCTATTCGGATAGCTTTATCAAATTTTATCGCGATCTGGCGGAGCACTTCTGCCAGATCCTGTCGATCAAATCGGAGATTTTGTCGTTGATCACTGTTGGCTATACGCTGGTCTGCGTTAGCCGGTTGCATAGTTGGTTTAGGCGCCACTACGGGATTCGTTAATACGGTATTACTCGCCTCATCGATATACAACATTTCTCCAGCCGCTAGGTAAGTGTCCTGTATCGACATCCGAGCTTCCTTCGAGGAGCGGATTACGACCTTCCCAGAAAGCAAGTGAACTGTCGTCTTATCGAGGTTTCTGCCGTCAACAATAAATTCTGTACCGAGTGCCGTCGTTGTAAATCCATTGGCTACGACTTCAAAAGGTAACGTACTGTCGCGCACCACCACAAATTTTCCTTCGCCCCTCAGTTGTATACTGCGGTTTTGGGTACCATAATTTTTATCGTAATAAATCGTACTATGTGGCGAGAGCAACACCACAGATCCATCGTCCAATACAAATTGTAGTGAATCATGCTGCGAGCTAATAGTGTAAGTTTCAGGTCGTGCAGGTTCCGTATATACTATTTCCGTCGCAGTCTCGGTGTTCTTTTGCTTATAAAAGATCCCAAAGATACCGATGAGCACAACTACCGCGGCGGCGCTCACCCATTTATATGGGTACATCCTTTTTACCGGCGTTTGCATGCCGGCTTTGTTACGGATTGCTTGCAATAGTTCGGCTGACCGCTTCGCGCTGAGCAGCTCCGGGCTTTCGCTGGCGTCGACAAGTTCTCTTTTTAGTTGCCGCTGTAAGGCTGGCTGTTGATTGTCTAATTTATCGAGCAGCTCTTTTGCTTCGGCCTTCGTTAGCCGGCCCTTCCAGAAAGCCTGGATACTCTTTCGCGTTTTGTTTCCCATCATATATAAATACGATGGGTCGCATCGGGAGGCAATGGTCTACCTAGTTAAGAAATTATTACTAAAACGTAAAAATAAAGGCAATCGGCGCTGCCGTTTATTACATATAGATGCAAGCGGACAGAAGCAATAAGACCCCATTTTCGTAGGCATACGGATTACTCCCGGATACATATTGCTTAATACTTTTGTTTGCTTGTTTGAGATACTCAGATACAGAATTGACCGATAAATCCAACATCTCCGCTACGCGTTCTTTTGAATACCCTTCATAGCGGCACAGTCGAAAAACCTCTTTCTTACGAGGAGATAATTGATCGATAGCCTCTTCCAGTATGCGTAACTGTTCCGTTATGATGTCGTCTTGCTCCTGTACATCTTCGATATTCACGTAGAGATTATCATAGTCTTCAACAAAATCAATATGCTCCCTCAGCTTTCTTTTGAGAAAGTCCATGGACTTATTGAAACTAACGACGAACAACCAGTTCTCCAGCGGCCTATTTTCATCGATTTTATATCGATTTTGCCACAAACTCAGAAAAACATCCTGCAAAATTTCTTGCGCGTGCTCGGGCGAGTGTACAACTTTAAGAATGTTCGCGTATATTTTATGGTGATAGCGATGGTATATTAAGGTAAAAGAAGGTTCACTGCCATGCTTTAACTGGATAATAGCTTCGGCTTCCTCTAACTGTACGTAACGTTCCATCTCTTTTGTCTCCATCCGGGATCTTTTAACAAGATTTTCGAGCGTTACAAAATTATCTTTTCCGTGTTTGGCTGATTACTTATCCATATTATATTATTGTTAAATCCTAATTTTCTAACCACCGAACCCATCGTCTACTTAAATCTCATCAGCAGCACGAAGAATATCTTCTGCGTCTTTGTCTTCGTATTTCAGGATCAAGTCCCGAAGCCTATTCTTCAACGTTTTCAATATGGAACTATAACCCCGGTCATCGACAACGTTTGCTATTTCATTCGGATCCTGCTGTAAATCAAAAAGCTCCCAATTGTTCAATTCACCGTAAAATCTAATCAGTTTATATCGTTCGGTACGTATCCCAAAATGCGGATGGACACGATGTGGTTGTGGAAATTCATAATAGTGGTAATATCCGGCATCCCGCCACTGTACACTATCTTGGTTATTCAAGAGCAAAGGTAAAAATGAATTACCCTGAACATCATCTGGAATATCCGTACCAGCTAAATCCAATACCGTCGGTGCCCAATCAATATTCAGCACAAGATTTTGAAGTTCGGAACCGGGCTTTACGACTCCTGGATATCGGAGCATAAAGGGTGTCTTCAATGATTCCTCATAAATAAACCGTTTATCAAACCATCCATGCTCCCCTAAATAAAATCCCTGATCGGAAGCATAGATCACTACCGTGTTTTCTGCCAAACCGCTTTCATCCAGATAATCCAATAATTCGCCTATATTTCGGTCTAACGATTTGGCTGTAGAAAGATAATCTTTTAAATAGCGCTGATATTTCCACTCTATTAATTCCTTCCCTTTCAATTTCTTATCCGCGAATTCCTTCGATATTCCTCCATAGTAATCCGACAATGCTTTCTGCTGTCTAGCCGTATAACGGCCTTTAAACGGTTGTCCTACTTTCAAATCATATTTCAACACCATAGTTTTGTCGATTGTCATGTCTTGATCTTTAGCAGCTTCCCTCCCCTCATAATCATCGTAAAACGTTTCGGGAACAGGGAAATTCACACTGTCAAAAGCACCTAGATCTCGGATATCAGGCATCCATTCCCGATGCGTAGCTTTGTGTCCCACCACCAAAAAGAACGGCTTACCAGTCTCCTGTTGCGCTATAAAATCTTTAGCGAAAGAAGTAATGATATCCGTTACGTAACCTTCGTGTCTCACCGTATCGCCGTTGTTATGGATAAAGTCGGGATTATAGTAATGCCCTTGGCCAGGCAGTATCTTAAAATAATCCAAAGCCTCCTTTGGAAGTGTTCCTAAATGCCATTTCCCAATCCAAGCAGTATGGTAGCCTGTCTTTTGCAACTCTTTCGTGAAAAGTGTCTGATCGAGGTTAAAACTATTTTCGTTGGCCTTGAAACCATTTTTATGGCTGTATTTCCCCGTCAACAAAGTTGCACGGCTAGGCCCACAGATACTGTTTGTTACCAATTGATTTTTAAGGATCACCCCTTCATTGGCTATTCGATCAATATTCGGTGTTTGCGCCAGTGTACTTCCGTAGGCGCTGATTGCCTGATAAGCATGGTCGTCTGAGAAGATGAATATGATGTTTGGCCGTTTCCGTTTTACCGAATCCAAATTTTGTCCGAAAGTACTTAACGATATACCGGACAATAATCCGATAAGGATGTAACTACATAATTTTCTGTTCATAATCGTAAAAAGCAAATTTAATAATCATTACTTCCTCGGTAAAAAAGTCTTAACCCGTTCTTTTACCATTTGGTCTCGTAAAACGGTCTTATTTTCAAACGAAGATAAGGATAAAGACAAAGCATATGCTTTTTGCCGCACTAGTTTCATAAAAAATTGATTCTTATTTGAAAATCTAAATATCAATAAGCGGTGTCACGGAAACGCAGCTATTCAAGAGGAATCCTTCGGCTTTTCAAAGCATTGGCCACAATGGATATAAGAATAACAAATGTTACAATATAGCAAGCATAAACAACCATACTGCCCCCATTAGCTGTATTATTATTAGCTACCGCGATCGCGACCAACGCCCAGATACCAACCAAGCCGTATTCACGAAGGTTACGGATAGTGATCATAAACACATTCACTAAGCCCGCAATAGCTATCATAACGACCGTCCATACTACGGGTGAAATGCCCCATCCATCCCAGTTTATCTTCGTGAGCCAAGCCGCTGTATTCGCAATCAATGCAACGGAGATCCAGCCAGCGTACAGCGCGAAAGGCCAAAACACAAAAAAGTATCTTCTAAGCGGGTGATAATCCAATTCCATCCGCGTAACCAAAATGATTTTCAATAGGGCAACAAGAAGAGTCACCATGATAATAACAGAGAGGCCTATATAATCATTTAACCACGCTACAACCCAAAGAGAATTCGCTAAACAAGTAAACACGAAAAGCCATCGTATTTTGAAAAGTACGGAATCCGTTTCCTTTCTCGTGAAGAGGCCGCGTCCCGTATAAAGAACAAAACCTAACAGTCCGAGATAAATAATCCCCCAGATAGAAAATGCATAGCCGGCCGGTGTGAAAAAATTGGCATATCTATCCGATATCGTCGCCATTGTATTACCACTAAAGATTCCGGCATTACCTAAATAATTGACAAAGATCGTGATGATCAAAGCGAGGCCATTGGCTATGGGAAGAAGAGTTTTCATAAAACAAACGTTAGGTCTAATAAACAATAACCGTTGCCATTTAGTTCTATTAGTTTTCTATAAAAGTAAAAATAATTATGATGTCTCTAAAAATCACTATTTTAGTTTTGTATTATCAACGATTCGGTATAATGGAAAACGAAAATCAGGCCATTCCTACAAGGGGCGCAGAAATTAAAGCCATCTATCTCGAATTTCTGGACAGGCACATTACAGCTGTCGTGTCTGGCGAGGTAGATGACTTTATGGAAATCAACCAGATCGCAGACCACCTCTGTGTATCACACAAACACCTTACAGATACGATTCAGAGGGAAACCGGGAACCACCCCTGCTATCATTATGACCTGAAGATTATTGACACGGCAAAAGAGCTATTGCTAGAGACCAATAAGTCGGTTGCTGAAATCGCACGCATCCTAACGTATGATCCCTCCAATTTCACTAAGTTTTTCAAGAAATTTGTCGGTTTCACGCCAGGGCAATTCCGAAAAAGATGCTAAATACAAGTTCCGAAAAGTTCACCATATTATGCAAGTTTAGTTTGCTGAATTTTGCTATACACTAAATATACAATAATATGGAAAAGAACAATGTAAATGGAAAAGTAGTATTGATCGCCGGGGGTGCAAAAAATCTAGGTGGTTTGTTAAGCCGTGATTTTGCGTCGCAAGGTGCCAAACTGGTTATCCACTATAACAGCGAAAGTACGAAACCTGATGCAGAACAAACACTTGCGGATGTGCAGGCTTCAGGTGCAGAAGCCATTTTGGTACAATCCGACCTTACAAAGATTGAAAACGTCAGTAAACTCTTCGATGTAGCGATCGCAAAATTTGGCGGTATTGATATTGCGATCAATACCGTGGGAAAAGTATTGAAGAAACCGTTCGTAGATACGACGGAAGCAGAATACGATAGCATGAGCGACATCAATTCCAAAGTAGCCTATTTCTTCATCCAGGAAGCAGGAAAAAAATTGAATGACAATGGAAAGATATGTACTATCGTAACCTCGTTGCTAGCCGCCTACACAGGTCTTTATTCTACCTATGAAGGTATGAAGGCTCCTGTCGAGCACTTTACCCGCGCCGCTTCCAAAGAGTTTGGTAACAGGGGCATTTCCGTTACAGCCGTTGCGCCGGGCCCGATGGATACACCATTCTTCTACGGCCAAGAAACCGAAGACGCCGTAGCCTACCACAAATCAGCGTCGGCACTAGGCGGCCTTACCGATATCAAAGATATCGCTCCCTTGGTCGAATTCTTAGTAACGGCAGGATGGTGGATTACCGGACAAACAATCTTCGCCAACGGAGGCTACACCACGCGATAGCTCTTTTTCGCTTTAATGAACAACAAGGATCAGCATCTTCCAGTTCATAGAGACGTACAAAAAGCGCATGTTTTGTAAAAACAAACAAACATGCGCTTTTGTCGTTTATTCTTTATCGATGATGATGCAATCAAACTCACCTGTGCGTTTTGAATAAATCATCACGGTTTCGTACATTTAAGCATAAAAAAATCACTATGAGCAAGTTGCAAAACAAAGTGGCCTATGTTACCGGCGCGGGTTCGGGCATCGGTAAAGCCATTGCAGTGCTGTATGCACAAGAAGGAGCTAAAGTCGTTGTTTCGGACATCAACGAATCTCACGGAAATGACGTGGTTGAACTTATCAAGAAAGAAGGTGGCGATGCTATTTTTGTCAAAGCGGATACCGCATCAGCAGAAGACGTAGAACGTTTGGTCGCGAAGACCGTCGAGCAATACGGCCGGTTGGACATTGCGTGCAACAACGCGGGTATTGGGGGCAAGCAGGCTATGGGTGCAGACTTGAGCATCGAAGACTGGAAAACCATCATCGACATCAACCTTAACGGCGTATTCTATGGCTGCAAATACGCGACGCAGCAGATGCTGAAAAACGGGGGCGGTGTTATTATCAATATGGGCTCTATCCATAGTATCACGGCTGTGCCAGGTTCGGTTGGCTATGCCGCTGCAAAACATGCTGTACTTGGATTGACACGCAACTTCGGTATAGAATATGCCAGTCAGAACATCAGGGTTAATGCAATAGGTCCAGGCTATATCGACACCCCTTTGCTGGACAAGCTTCCTTCTGAACAGAAAGATGCCTTAGTCGCAAAGCATCCGATAGGTAGACTTGGAAAAGCAGAAGAAGTGGCTCAGCTAGCGTTGTTTTTGAGTACGGACGACGCCACATTTATCAACGGTAGCTACTACAATATCGATGGTGGGTATACGGCAGTGTAGTTGACCTTAATTTTGCGGTAATCAAATATGATGAGAACGATGAAATTAAACAACATGCTTACTACGGCTTTAGTCTGCGTCGGATTAAACGGATTTTCACAACAAATCAGCGCACCTTCAAGGTATGATATATTGTACAATTATGGTATTATTGAAGCCTTTATTGGTGGTCTTTACAAAGGGACACTTCCAATCAAGGACTTAAAGCTAAAGGGCGATTTTGGTATCGGTGCCCCTGATATGTTGGACGGTGAACTGACAATGCTTGACGGGAAAGCCTATCAAACAAAAGCTACAGGGGAAACAGTGGTATTAGATAACGATTACAAAACAGCTTTTTCTACTGTTACCTTTTTCAAAGCGGACACCGTATTCTATGTAAATAATGCCACTGAACAACAGAATTTATTGGAAGTCATAAAAGATGGTTTGAGAAATATAAATGCAATGTATGCCATTAAGATTACGGGCGACTTCGGTCATGTTAAAACAAGAGCATTTCCACCCGTGAAGGCAGAGCCTTTTCCCCTACTCTCGACGATTCTAGATAAACAACAGTTTTTCGACATCCAGAATACTGAAGGAACCTTGGTCGGTTACCATCTTCCCGAATATCTGAACGGGATACAGATCAGTGGCTTTCATCTGCATTTCCTTTCTGCCGATACCAAACAAGGTGGACACGTGTTGGACTTCAACGGCCATAACCTGAAAGTTGAAATTGCCGAACTCAAAAGTCTCGAGTTAGATATACCGACAGGACACGATTTCCAAAACTTCAAATTTAAACCGAAACACAGCGAAGCACTCGAACGAGTGGAGCAGGGCAAATAAAGGTTAGAACGAAAATCACAGCGCCATTAAATTATAAATGTAACAACTATCATTACATTTATATTTTTTTTCGTATCTTTGCTTTATGAACAACACGAGGTTTGCGACGGCTCTCCATATTTTGACGCTCCTAGCCAAAGCACCAGACGAATGGCTAAGTTCCGACTGGATTGCGGGCAGCATCCAGATAAACCCTGTGATTGTCCGTAAAGAACTCGGACTGCTACAGGATCGGGGCTGGGTGATTAGCAAAAAAGGTAAGGAAGGTGGATCCATGCTGGGTGTGCCAAGCAATGAAATAAGCTTAGCGGATATTTATCACGCGGTAAAAAGCTCGCACGTGCTGGGAAAAAAAAATCAGAACCCTAATCCAAAATGCCCTGTAGGGAAAGTAGTTAACACCCAGTTAGAGCAGCTCTTTATAGAAACTGACGAATCGCTGTATGCGGCTCTTTCGAACAGAACACTCGAAGATTTTGTGCAACAGTTTAAATAATTTTTTTACATATTAATGTAACAGTTTTTATTACATTATCTTTAATAACACAATATGAAAATAGGAATCACCGGAGCTACCGGACAACTAGGTCGTTTGGTAGTAGAACAATTAAAACACCGTCTAGGCGCTGAAAGCCTTGTTGCCTTGGTACGCTCGCCCGAGAAAGCAGCAGATCTTGGTATTGCTTCAACCATGTTTGACTACGACAAGCCAGAGACATTGTTCGAGGGGTTAGAGGGTATCGAGCATCTCCTGCTCATTTCCGGAAACGAGGTAGGCCAACGCAAAGTACAACATCAACGTGTTATCGATGCTGCACGTCAGGCCGGTGTTAAATGGATCGTGTATACCAGCTTGCTTCATGCAGCTACATCCACGTTGAGTTTGGCAGCAGAACATGTCGAAACCGAAGCACTACTTCAGGCTTCCGACATCCCCTACACCATCTTAAGAAACGGCTGGTATACCGAAAACTATACAGGCTCGATTCCCGGAGCCTTGCAGGCGGGCGCTTTTGTCGGTAGTGCCGGTGAAGGTAAGATTTCTTCTGCCGCACGAGCCGATTATGCAGAAGCAGCCGCCATCATATTGAGCAGCGATGGCCATATCGGCAACGTATACGAACTAGCCGGCGACGAAGCTTATACCCTACACGATCTTGCAGCCGAAATTAGCAAGCAAACGGGCAGAAACATTCCATACAATAATCTACCCGAAGCGGATTACGCAGGTGTGCTCGCCTCGCAAGGTTTACCCCAGAGTGTTGCAGAAGCAATCGCCAGCTGGGATGTAGGCGCTTCCAAAGGCGATTTATTCGATGATCGGAAGGTCTTATCCAATTTAATTGGGCGGCCTACCACACCGTTAGCCGAGTCGGTTAAAGCTGGATTGTTATTTAGCGAAAATTAATTGAACCTTTCGGAATTTACATTGAAACAACATGGAGAAGCGCTTAATTCTTTAATTTCGTACTATAAACTACGCAAGAAACATGATCAATTTCGAATATAAGAACCCAACAAAAATACTTTTCGGTCAAGATCAGATACCTAAAGTCGCGCTCCAAATCCCGCAGGATGCCATCGTATTGATGGTATACGGCAGTGGGAGCATTAAGCAAAACGGCATTTACGAACAGGTTAAGGACGCCTTGCAACAGCATACAGTTTATGAATTCGGAGGTGTTCCTGCCAATCCAGAATATAACATACTGTTACAGGCATTGGCCCTTATCAAAGAGAAAAAAGTAACCTATCTCTTAGCCGTTGGCGGCGGATCTGTGATCGATGGCGTTAAATTTCTATCCGCTGCAGTAGGCTACCAAGGTGACCCCTGGGATATCCTGAAACTTCGGATTCGGACAGAAGAAGGTCAAGGCATGCCTTTCGGAACTATCCTGACGCTCCCGGCCACCGGTTCCGAGATGAACTCCGGATATGTGGTATCTAGGAAAGAAACAAACGAAAAGTTGGCTGCTGGCGGCCCTGGGGTATTTCCACAGTTTTCGATATTGGATCCTGAAGTTGTACGCTCGATCCCCAGAAGGCAAATCATCAACGGCATCACCGATGCGTATACACACGTGCTGGAGCAATACATCACAGCGCCTTCGGCTGCCGATTTGCAAGAACGAATCGCCGAAAGTATTTTGATCAGCCTACAGGAAACAGCACCCAAACTGATGACATCGGAATTTGATTACGGTGCGGCAGCAAACTTTATGTGGTGCTGTACCATGGCACTCAATGGCCTTATCCAAAAAGGGGTAATAACCGATTGGGCAATACACGCTATGGGGCATGAGCTCACGGCCTACTATGGTATCGACCATGCACGTACCTTGGCGATTATCGCGCCATCCCATTACCGTTATAATTTTGAAACCAAAAAAGAAAAGTTGGCGCAGTACGCGGAACGCATATGGGGAATCACCGAAGGTACGGTTGAAGAAAAAGCGAAGGCAGGCATTGCACAGATGGAACACTTCTTCCACAGCATGGATATTGCCACCAAGCTTTCCGAGTATGTTACGGATTACCACGATACCGCAGCGCGTATCAAACAGACTTTCATCAACAGAAACTTGACCGGCATCGGTGAGTACAAATCCCTGACACCAGATGATGTGTATGAAATCGTGAAAATGAGTTATTAGCATCTTAAAAAGATCTATGTAAAGGACGAGACTGAGGATCGGACCATATATATTACGATCAAGACAATCTTGAAAGGGAAATGAACGGTCGAAAAGATTTGTGTCCACATTTAAACATTTCTAGTTTGTTATTTGTATTATTACAATAAATTACAATCATACATTATGGAATGGATCGCGGACCCTCAAATATGGATTTCATTTTTTACACTGACAGTATTGGAGATCGTATTGGGTATAGACAATATTGTATTTATCTCAATACAGAGCGGTAAGCTTCCTTTGGAACAACAAAAAAAGGCGAGACAGCTTGGTTTGCTACTCGCCTTGGTTATGCGTGTCGGTTTATTATTCTCCATCAAATGGATTATGGGCCTGACCGAACCATTCCTTCATCTGGGCGATACATTTAATATCGAAAATCCTTCGTGGTATCGATACCTAACGTTATCTGGTCGAGACCTTATTTTATTTTTTGGCGGTTTATTCCTGATTTATAAAGCAACCACCGAGATTCATCATAAAGTAGAAGGACATATAGAGACAGCTACCAGCCGAAGCAGGCCCATCACCTTTCGGAGTGTCATTATACAGATTATTATCCTCGATTTAGTCTTCTCACTTGATTCGGTCATCACAGCCGTTGGAATGGTAGATCAAATCGGCGTGATGATAGCAGCGGTCATTGTCGCGGTTGTTATTATGCTGCTTTCCGCTTCCACAATTTCTAGGTTTGTCAACGATTATCCATCAGTCAAAATGCTTGCATTGGCCTTCCTACTACTTATCGGGGTTTCGTTAACAGCTGAGGCGTTTGATCAGCACATTCCTAAAGGTTATATCTATTTTGCTATGGCTTTCTCGGTGTTAGTGGAATTTCTTAATATCCGGACAGAAAAAACAGCATTGCAAAAATTGAAAGACGAAGTCGATAAGTGATTTGAATGGCAGTGCGAACTAGCGCCCCAGCCATTCCTGGAAGAGCAGCGAACGTTCCTGACTAACGATGACATCCTCGTCATGTGTGGGTGCAAGTTTTACTTTTACACGACCTCGGCTAATTTTTAGCATCGATATGATGGCATCGATATGCACAATAAATTTACGGTTTACCTGAAAAAAAAGTGCTGGATCCAGTTTTGTAGCAATCCCCATTAAAGTGTCCTCTATGATAAATCGTCCACCGTTTTTCTCGACAACAAATAACGTCTTATCCTCCGCCATAAAATAGGCAATATCGACTACGGGAAGCGATTTGAGATGGATACCATATTTAACCAAGAACCGACTTTTATACTGTGGGTCGTCCGAAGGCAGCAATTTCCTCACCTTGGCGACAGCTTGCTCTAGATCCTCCCGATCAAAAGGTTTTAATAAGTAAGCATATCCTTGATTCTGAAAAGCATCAAGTGCATAATCATCGTAAGCCGTCGTAAAAATAACAGGCGCTGATACCACTACTTGCTTAAAGATCTCTAAGCTGATACCGTCTGCCAGATGTATATCCATAAAAATCAAATCTGGACTATTTTTTCGTAGCCATTCCACCGCGTCCCGAACGGTATCCAACCTAAACAGCATAGGATTTTCTGCGTCAAGCAATGCCGTCAACATATCCCGGAGATTGTCCCACGCCCATTCTTCATCCTCTACGACAAGTATTTGCCAAGCCATGCGGTAAAAATAGAAAAAATCCCTTATGCTACGGTCATAGCATAAGGGATTTTTCAAACAGTCGATTCCGCGAATCGATTAGAGCAACTCGGGGTTATTCTCGATCGCTTCTCTCGGATAGCGGATCGTATACCGTGGATCTTCCTGCTGTAGCGTATACGTTTCACCCAAAAAAAGATGTTGGATTTCAGGACGGCCCCAACGCTTCAAATCATACCAGCGCAAACCCTCTAAGGCCAATTCCCGTGTCCGTTCTTCCTGCAGGAATTCCAATAGCTCTCCGTTCGATAGCGCATCCAGCTTATTTTGCTGTTCCGATGCAGCCGATGCCGACAATCGATGTTGCGCCAACGTATCAAATGCTTCCAAGGCAACCGTTTTGTTATCTAGATGCAATGCTGCTTCCGCGACAATCAAATAAAGTTCGCCATTTCTAAAGCTGACCTTAAATCGGTTACTCCCCCCTTTAAGCGATCTGTATTCATCATCGGATTTTTTAAAATAGTGTGCAAAACGTTTATCGTTGATCTGATCGTACAGCGCGATGATGTTGTTCGCAACATACGTGCTCGAATGTACTTGCGGTGTCGCTGGATTATCCATTGCTTGGATAGATTCGACGGATTCAAAATCTGTAGGTACCAAAGCGTCACCATTATTCAGATCAACCAGTCCGTCCTCGATTGCCAAGGCCTTTTGCGCTTCCGACAAAGCTTTAGCCCATTCCGAACGATATAGATGGAGCCTGGCACTGAATGCATAGAGCGCCCGTTTGCTAAACCTGTATCGATGTTCAGCGGGTTGATTGCTTACTTGCATCAATTCGGTGGCGCGTGCCATATCGTCTGCGATAAAAGCATATACCTCCTCCATCGTCCTGACCGGGAATTTCTGTTCCAAATCGATCGTCTGCGCAATAGGAATCCCCTTGTGCCGTCTGTTCGTTTCGCTATACACCGGCGCATAGCAGTTGAGCAATTCAAAATGGCTATACGCCCGCAATAGGTAGGCTTCCGCCTTTAGCTGCTTCGTTACCTCATTATCACCCAATTTATCATCGATTTCTGTCAACAGCAAATTCGCATAAAATATACTCTTGTAGAACGTCGCCCAAGGATAAGACAGCGTTGTCGGATCGGGTGCTTGGTCATTCCAGATATAAATATCTTTCAGAACCGCCATGTCCGTGGAAAATTCATCCAATAGCAATTCGTCGGTCCGTAAGGATAATAAAGATTTATGTGTCGGAAAAACCGAATATCCACTGGTCAGCAGCGCCCGAAAGTCGGCTTCGGTCGAGGGTACAACCGTTCCCACAGGCTGTATATCCAAGTATTTATCGCAGGAATGCATAAATACCCCTGCGATGGCTATGCATATATAAATAAATTTTTGTCTCATATCAATAGAATTAAAAAAGCGTTAAAACTGGGCAGATAAACCAAACGTAAACGATTTGGTAATAGGCTGCGCATAGAAATTACCATACGTTTCAGGACCGAAGTAACCATCATACGAATCACCGAAAACGAAAAGGTTACGTCCCTCCACATTGAAGCGGATATTACCCGCACCTATACGCTTTGCGATCTTACTCGGCATGGTATACCCTAAACGAATACTATTAATACGCACATAACTCATATTTTTCGCCCAAATATCGTAATAACCAAAAGATCGTACCGGGTCATGGTCCATCATCCAACTGTACGCAATCCAGCGTGCATTGTCCTCGATATTCGTGCTGCCCAAGGCCGGCAAGCCATTTCCTTGGAGCGCATCCATTACCCTATTGGATTGGTTCATACCCCGATCCACACTTGCCGGATTGTACGGCGGTGTAGCGCGCATCCATCTGTCCAAGTTGAATGCCGCCGATACCGCTAAATCAAAGCGATCAAAGCGGAATCTATTGGTCATACCGCCCACAAATTTCGGATCTGCATTCCCTAAGTACCGGAATTTGCTACGGTATGTATCCGGTGTAAGTTCCGTAGCGACCATATATCCCGGCAGAAAATCAGCCCAAGGATCGTAGAGACCATAAAATTCTTCGAAAGCTACCGTTTCTCCGGTTGCTCCCTGAAATTGCATCAGGCCGTCCGCATCCAGTCCCGCTGTCGGTAACACGAATATGGAGTTGATCGGGTAACCTTCCTGATTATCGAGTACGTACGATTTTGGATCCGCCAGTACTTTCGTTAGCTTATTGTTATTATGGGCGATATTAAAATCCGTTCCCCATTCAAAACGTTTGCGTACGATATTTCTGCTGGAAATCATGAGTTCGATTCCTTCATTTTTCACCGCTGCCCAATTCCGCTGGATATTTTCAAAACCATTCTCTAACGCAAGTTGGCTCACACTGATCACATCGGTACTATTGCGGTTGTAGTAATCCAGCGTGACGTTTACCCTATCTGCCCAAAGTCCGATATCAAGCCCCGCGTTCCAGGTCTGCGTACGCTCCCAACGGAGTTTATCATTTGCGGGCATATCCACCACGATAGTTTCTTCATTAGATCCGGGTAGTAACATTCCATTACTATACTGACCAATGAAAAAGGGATAGGTATTACGGTCCACATTACCCTGTATCCCATAAGACGCGCGCAAGCGCAAGTTGGAAATCGTCGGTACAGCCCTCATGAAAGATTCTTCGGAAACGATCCATGATCCAGCAAGCGACCAAATAGGCAGGAAACGGTATTTGGGATCCACGCCGAACATATTTGATCCGTCGTAACGAATACTCCCGAAGAGGTTATATTTACGATCCAGCGTATATGTCGCATTCGCAAAAAAGGAAGCATACGACGTTTCACCAATACTTTTGGCGTATTGACGGAAACGTTCATCGTTTTCATATCCCGAATTTGGAAAAACGATGGGCTTGGTTGTCAGCGTTGTTGGATTAAATCCAAAACCTTTGGTGGATATCAAGGTGTTTTTGCTACGGCGCAATTCGGTTCCGCCCATGGCTTCCAGTTCATGGCGTTCCCCAAAGCTCGTATTATAACTCAAGAACGACTTCCAATTGTATTGGAAACTACTGTTCGCCGTATTTTCGATCAGACCACCCGCTGGCAAAAAGTACTTTTCTCCATTACTAAAATATCGTGTGCCGTGATACAGCTTGCGCCTGTAATAGCTGTCCTGATCCATAAACCTCTCGGTACCGGTCTCGTCAAACTGCAAACCGAGTTCCGTACGGATATTTAAATTATGTAAGATATCGTACTGCAAGTAGGAGATCGACTTGAGCGCCTTGTTGAATAAGCTATATCTGGTATTCTCCCTCTCTTCAATAGCGTTAAACGGAATGTATGTATCATTCTCAAAGCCGTCAATATCCGGATCATACACATACGAGCCATCCTCATTTCGAATCGCCAAATACGGATTGACTGTACGGGCGTAATAGCTCGGATTGGTAAATCCGTCCGGATCTTGAATAGGGTTTTGTCGATTCGTGATCGATCCCAAGAGGTTTATCCCTGCTTTTAATCGGCTATTGATACGAAAATCATTATTCAAGGTTAAGTTATAACGATTCATATCGACATTGTGCATGCTTCCCTTCTCGTCAAAGTAGCCTGCCGAAACGTAGTAACGATGGTTTTCCGTTCCGCCCGATACCGATGCATTGTATTGCTGATTGATCGCATTGCGGAACAAATTATCCGCCCAATCATATTCTTTGCCACGCAGCGCATCGATTGCATTTCGGGTTTCGGCGGACAATGCTGTTAACCCACCTGCACGAAAGCTATCCCATTCATTGGACGCCGTCAGCAACCGCGCAATGGCCCCCTTACCCGATCGGTACGTCAAATCAGGCCGCTTAGCCATCTCCAGTTCAAAATCGACCTTTTGGGAAGCATTCATCAAGTTCAGACGATCAAAGTCCGGTCGTTGCGTCACAAATGTATTCGCTGAGACGCTTACTTTTGCCGGCCCGGCTTGTCCCCTTTTGGTGGTAATCACGATCACCCCATTTGCCGCGCGCGCACCGTAAATCGCTGTAGCAGCCGCATCCCTTAAAACAGAGATGTCTTTGATATCTTCAGGGTTCAATCCGGCAATCGGCAGATTTCTTAAGGTGTTTATATCATCTTTATCCAAGCGGTTGGGCAACTCCGTACCCTCTATTGGCATACCATCCACCACCCATAACGGGTCCTGCGTACCGTTCATCGAAACCGTACCACGGATGCGGATCTGCGATACACCGTTTGGTCCGCCGTTTATATTCGAGAACTGCATACCCGACACCTGTCCTTCCAGCATCTGTTCGATACTCGCCACACCCGACTGCTTGATCTTTTCCGCATCGATTTTCGTATACGCTGTGGTATTCTTGCGCTTCTTAATATCGCTGTACCCCGTTACAATAACCTCTTCCAAAGCGGTATCGTCTGGTTGGAGCAACAACGTTTTATGCCCTTGATAAACCCTAATCCGTAAAGGCTCATACCCCATAAAAGACACCGTAACCGTGTTGACATCACGCGGTAGGTCAAGCGAGAAATCGCCGTTCGCATCGGTGATTGCCCCTAAGACCGACTGCTGTACCTGTCCCGCTACACCGGTTTGTTCCGCTACAGCAGAACGGTCTACCGTAACAGCCGCACCCGCAATCGCCGTGTTTGTCACAGCGTCCAACACACGCCCTTTCAAAGGCTTCATATCCTGTGCCCAACTTATATGCACACAGCATATCATCAAGATAATTACTATTCTATACATTAAAAATATTTGTTAGTTATTCATATTTAAAGCCACGCCTATACGCAAGAGAAGATCTTCATAATGCGCTTTCGTAGCTGCATCGTTTGTGTTTCTCGCTTTCTTCAGCAACTCATAGATGCGAAGAAGCTCCCCCCTTTTCAAGGTCAGCATATCCGATGTTCTGGCCATCCCTGTTACATGTACGTTCCGTAGTTTCATATCGGTGTAGCCGTGCTCGTGCCACGGGCAGAGTGGTGGATTTAACGCCTCCAACAAGGTATTCACCTGCTGTATTTTCTTCTCGTTAATTTTTTCCATGGCTTTATTGCTCGATACCATCAGCACATCGATATAATTTTGCTGTAGCATACGCGTATCCAAATCCAAATTTTCTTTCTGCATGGTTTTATCAAAAACTACTTTACGCAATGCCTGGAAGAGCTCCTCCGCTGTCCAGGTCATTTCCGGCCCGAATAAGTTTTCCATCTCAATCATACGCAACAGCCGCTCATCCTTAACCAAATTATACAACAAGCTGTACTGAAATTCCCGTTGAAGATTGTAAGGCGCATATTCAAATACACCGACAGGGCTATCGCGTAGTGGAAACGTCTTGGTCATCAGCTCCGGTACAAACAACCAAGAAGGTATCCGAAGAACCTGCTCTTCCAAGTAAGCAAAAGCCTCCTCCTGCGTTGCCCGGGAGACCGGACTGTACGCACTTTTGCCGTCGCCCAATACCGGATTCTCCAAATAGATGCCGCCTATATTATTGACCACGTGGTCTGCGTAGGTATACCACTGTCCGATCCCGCCCATATAAAGCTTACCTGCTTTATAATAGTCTTCTCCAGCAGATGTCGTCCACTGGATAATCTGTGGCATCATACGTTTCAGATTTCGCAAACCATAACGACCCGCTAGCATAGCGTTGTCGCCCAAATCTTCCGATTGCGCCCGCGGGTCTACCACATTTTTACTATCCTGTTGTTCGCCGTACCAATAATTCGGATCGTGTTGGTACTTCTCGATCGCTTGGCGCAACGTGGGCAATTCCTCCCAAGGCGTGTTCACATCGTACCAACGATAAGCCCATTCAATAGCGTACTTATCGTACAAGCCGATTACAGGTGTAATCGCCTGTACACCATCCTCCGGTTGTGCCACGTAATTAAAACGGGCATAGTCCATAATCGATGTCGCTGTCCCTCCCATCTTTTTGGTAAACGACGGTGAACGCAAAGAATCCACTGGGAAAGCATGAGAAGACCCCATATTATGCATTAGTCCAAGTGTGTGCCCGATTTCATGCGAAGAAACAAACCGTATCGCGTGGGCCATTTTTTCGTCCGAGAATGTATTTCCGCGGGCTGCTGTATCGATGATACCCGTCTGTATACGCATCCAGGTATTGAGCACCGTCATCACATTGTGCCACCAGATGACATCCGCTTCCAAAATCTCTCCCGATCGTGGATCTACAACCGATGGTCCCATGGCATTGGCTTGAGAAGAAGCCGCATATACAATAGATGATACATTCGCGTCATCAGGATCAAAGGACACCGTATCGGGCAGTTCCTTTGCCACGATTGCATTCTTAAAGCCCGCCGCTTCAAAAGCGACCTGCCAATCGTATACCCCGGCAATAATCTGTTGACGCCATTGCTTGGGCGTAGCAGGATCTATATAGAAAACAATCGGTTTCTGAGGTTCCACCAATTCACCCCGGCTATAGCGTTCCCGATCCTCTTCCTTGGGCTCTAACCGCCACCTTGTCACCAATTTACGTTTATCCAGTTCCTGCTGTTCATCCGAGAAGTACCAACGCGGTGTTGTAAAGAAACCCACTCTGGGATCGGCAAACCGCGGAAGCATTGGCTGCTCCGGCAGTTCGTAAAGGTTACTTGTTACCGAGATTGAAATCGGGATTGACGCATTACCTTCCGTCACCTTAGTCGAATAGATGGACTTGATAACGATATTATTGTCAAACGCTTTCATCTGTTCTATCGAAGAGATGGCCTTATTAGGAGAAGTGCCGAGTCCCAAATTGGCAAATACGTCCAGAAAGCTTTTTTCCGATCCATCAAATACCTTATTGACTTTAATAAAAGCCGTCGTGGAGTCGGCATTGTAGCACACCACTTTAAATGATTCGATAAACGAAGCCCGATAGTTATCTGCTACAGATTGTGCAATCGCGTCCTGATCCTTTACATCAACTTTTGGATCATATTCGCCTACCCAAATTTCCTTTCCATTTCTCTTGGGCACGAAGCGAATCACTTTGTTCTCGAAATTCATCCCTTTGTTTACGCCAGCCTCATTAATGGCCAACGGTACCGACGATACTTTATGGATCAATAGAAAATCTCTCTCCAGAGCAGTTTTGGGAATCCCAAAATAATAGTCGTCATCCTTCGTCAGGACGGTAAACATTCCACTATCGATACGTGCGCCATCGGTCAACTTTTGATAAGAAGTAGTGGATACTGCCGTATCAATCCGGCTCGTCTTATCGTCCTGCTTTTTATAGCCCTTAAAATTTGGTAAAATGGCACAAGACTGTACGAGCGCCATCAAACACAACGCCAACCCCACGCCGTTGTAAATCTTCTTTTTGTATCTCATGTGTATTGTATACTGATACGGTTAATAGATAATCAGGAGCTAAAATTGCTTACAAATAATTACAAACGCAATCTTCAATACGTGAACACGAGAAGTAAGGGCGTGAACACGCATATTTAACCGACGGGCATATTCTCCATATTTTATAGAAAAGGGAGATAAACTGTAAAATATTCCACATCTACACGATAATCAAAGCCCGTCCGACCTTCTGCTTGATATACCGAATGGATATAACGCAATCCATACCCCCCACTTTCCGTATCGGTATTGCTTTTGGGACGATAGTTGTTGCTTACTACCAGCCGATCTCCGTCTACGGCGATTTGAATGGATAAAGGTGCTACAGGGGTGAACTCATTGTGTTTGATTGCGTTTTCCACGATGATCTGTAAACTCCAACGCGGAAGTAAACGCCGAAGATACTGTTTATTGACCTGTACATCGATAGGTGTAAATGCGTTCTTGAAACGGATTTCCTGAAGAAAAAGATAAGCTGTAGCCAGCGATAGTTCTTCTTCCAATGACGCATATACGTCCGGATCTTGCCGAAGCATTGTCCGATACATCTTTGCCATTTTGCCAACAAACATTTGGGCACGATCTTGATCTTGTTTGACCAGTTGCTGCAGTGAGCCGAGCGCGTTAAACAGAAAGTGAGGATTCATTTGCTCCCTCAGCCGTTCAAAGCGAGCCAGTGCCTGTTCCTTTTGCATATTGGCGTGCGCTAAGGCGAAGCGGTGTTCCTTTTTCCGCTGAAGGTATAAACTTATCGAAAACGCGACCACCGTGAATATCAACGTCGTTCCTAACACCAAGCTGATAAATAACACGTCCCGTACCGCTTGATCTTGTTCAAATATAGGAACCGAAACCAACATATAGTCTTCTGTCCCAAAGTAATTTAGTTCATAGACAAACTCACGGACAGGCAGATCTAGGTATGCAGAATGCAGCACCTTGCCGTCTAGGTTGTTACGCCATCGCCTTCCTTCCGGGTGCATGGTCCCCAATTGAGACGCATCGGGGCTCATCAGACAAAAACCCTCGGCGGTAAAAACAGTTATATATCCGCGCGCATACCTATAAGTATCTCCTAAGTATACATGAAGTTGATCAAGGTCCAGATAAATCTGCAAAGTTTCACCCCGCCGCTGCACCTTTCTGAAGGGAATGACGCTAAGTCGCTGCTCATCGGATGAAAAACGAAATAGCCTAGGCAGTAGCGTATCACTATTGTTATACATTTCTGTCGGAAATCCGGCGTGTCCAACTTGCGAACGCAAAAATATACCCAAACGCTGATCTAGTAGGTCCAGTTCCTTTCTCAACAGAATAGACTGATCCCAAGCTTTTACCATACCATTCTGGCGGTCTACCTGTTCCATCCGGTCAAATATGATCCGTACGGCGGCAATAGCCAAAATCAGCAAAAGTATAAGAACGAAACTAAAAATATACACAGGCTTGATTTTCCAGGAGGACAAGCCGCTTACTCGAGATACCACGAGACAAAATAACGGAATTTTACATCATTTGGTTGTCAAATCCGCAAATAATGCAAGTTGCAGGCTCTCTTTTTTTATATAAGCACGTAATCTCAACAATCTTGCTATTTTTGTTGAACACATGCATAAGCAAATCTTTAGTTCATCTTTTCTAAAAGTAGGAAGTATCCTTTTGCTGCTATATATGCATATGCAGATGTGCGTCGGGCAGCAGCACAGCAGGACAGTATTGATCGACAGTGCAGACCTATTACTCAAGCGCGGCTTAACCGAAGAAAGCAAATCGTTGTATAACGAAATCTTGACGAGCGCCGAAACCGAGGCTTTACCAGACACCTTAAGGCTACGAAGCCATCTCGGCATGGCACGTGCCTGGCATATGCACCAACAACTGGACAGCTCGCTGCAATCCTACCTAAAAGCGCTGCAGCTGGCCAAATCCACCGGACAGCCCTCATTTCTAACCGATATATACATGGGAATCGGCGTTCTGCAGGCACAAGTCAAAAATCTTACAGATGCCATACGCTATCTTCAGCAAGCGGACAGCCTCAGTCCTCAAATATCCATTAAGAAGTTGCAGATCAGAATTAATCTAGCCAACACCCTGATGGATGCCGATCGAGATAAAGAAGCGCTTGAGTACCTGCAGGAGTCGCTGCAAACAGCTCGATTGTTAGGGCAGGAAGCCATACAAGCCATTATCCATACCAATCTGAGTAATCTCTTTATCAAAGCAAAAAATTGGGAAGCAGCCATTCGCCACAGTAGAGAGAGTCTACAGCTTCGGGATCAATTGCAGCAACCCCCATCGATCGTAACGTACAATAATCTGGGGTATGCCCTGATGCAGTCAGGCCAACTGAGCGAAGGAAAAAAGGCCTATCTACTTGTACTGCCTATCGCCCATGGCAAACAGAGACAACAATTGCTGAAAAACCTAAAAGACCTTTCCTTATTGCAAAACGATTACCCTGCGGCATTACAGTATTTCGAAGATTATGATCAACTCAAGGACTCCATACAGCAGCAAGAAATAGAGCAGCGGATCGCCGAGATCACACAGGCCTATGAAAGTGCCGAAAAATCACGGCAGATTCAATTCCTACAGCATGAAAATGCGACAAGCAGGCAACAACTTACGACAGTTATCGTGGGCAGCCTACTCCTTATCCTGTTGATTTGTTTGGCCACCTATCTTTACCTGAAAAACGAACGCGTGAGACGGGAACTTAGCCACTCCAAGACTAAAAACCAATTATTGCGTGCACAATTGAATCCACATTTTATATTTAATTCGTTACAACATGTACAGCACTATCTCTACAAGAACGACAAAGAGACCTCTATGGCTTATTTAAGCAACTTCGCACGTCTTATGCGAGCCACATTGGCGCACTCCAATACCGATTGGATTTCGCTTGAGGAAGAAATCGAATTACTTCGCAATTACCTTTATTTACAGCGTTTAGCATCGTTTAAACCTTTCCACTACCATGTGCATGTCGATCCAGAAATAGATCTTTCTTTCGTACAACTACCGCCGATGCTCTTACAACCCGTCGTTGAGAATGCCATTAAACACGGCATTACGGACCAACCAGATCCCCATGTTGCAATAGATGTCTGTTTAGAAGATCAAAAGCTAAAAATACGTATCTCCGACAACGGCCGAGGTCTATCTACGGGCTCTATAGATCGCTCTAATAACCTCCACAAGTCCATGGGAATGCAATTAGTTAATAAAAGAATTCGTGAAATCAACAAACAATATCCTAATTTCGTAGAGGTCGTGACTGCTAAAGCGCATCCTACGAAGACCTATACCGGTACGAGTGTTGAATTCCTATTTGATCTTACCAAACAATCAGAAAGCCGACTATGAAACAACATATGACCTGTCTGCTTCTGGAAGATGACCACTTGACTATGGCCATGGCGGCAGACGTCATCGCCAAAGCATACCCGCAGCTTACGGTTATTCCCTGCTACCAGATTGCCGAGGCAGAGCAGTATCTAGTTTCTACCAAAATCGATTTTTGCATCCTGGACATCAATCTTCCCGATGGAAATTCGTTCGATTGGCTAAGTCGGCTTTCCAACGAATTAACGTATCCTTTCCGAATCATCTTCATCACCGCTTATTCGGCTTACGCAGCTAAGGCATTCCGCTTCAACGCTTTGGACTTTGTCGTTAAGCCTTTCGCTCCGGCCGATTTATATACAGCTATCGATAGGGTATTACAGTCGATCGACGATGCATTCCGGAAGCTGGAACTGGAGCAGGCTCTAGAAAATTTAGCCCGTCGTGATGAAGCAGAGCAACGTTTGGTACTAAAAAGCCAAAAAACGGTTCATATTGTACGGCTTGGAGAAATCTTATACCTTTCTGCTGACAACAATTATTGCAACTTTCATTTAACCGATGATCGCATAATCTTGGTTTCTCAACCATTGAAACACTACCACGATAAGCTAAACGGTTACGGTTTTCTCCGTATACACCAAAGCTACCTTGTTAACCAGGTATACATCACGTCATTCAAAAAGAAAACCAGCCAACTTATTATTTGCAACACAGAAAGTCTTCCCGTTGCGCAGAGTCGTCGCGCAGATGTAATCGCGTGCCTCGGCCAACTATGAGGAGAATTGGAATTCTCAAAAAATACAGGTGAATACTCTATCACCGGCCTCCCAACTCGTCTTTTCCCCTCAATTCTCCTACATTTAGTTCGCAAAACAGGAAGGAATTACCTTCAACATTATTGTTTTTAAAGAAAAATTTATGAAAAGGATTGTACTTGTTTTCGTTTTTATATTCAGTATGACGGTAAGTAGCCATGCCCAACTATTAAAGAACATACAGCGCAAAATGGAAGAGAAAGTCGAGAAGTCGGTCGATGATATTTTAAATGGTAAACCAGACGAAAAAATACAGCAGTCCAACACCGGCATTCCGGGCACCCCAGGGCCTAAAAACTCGGGAACCTTTGATATTTTGACAACGACAGAACCATTTGTAGGTGGCCATGTACTTTTGTTTGAAGACAGCCTGAACTACGATACACCTGGTCGCATGGCCAAATATTGGCAGACAAACAGTACAGGTACCGTAGTTGAAATAAGCGGAGCACCGGGAAAATGGTTAAAATTGGCCGATCAAGCTTCCTATCAGCTCGATACTTTACTTCAATTACCGCAAAAATTCACGTTGGAGTTTGATCTTCTAACGCGCGCCAATGAAGCTAAGGATCTACAATCGATAGACTTCGGATTTTCAAAGAATAACAGCACACGGAAATACATCTACGGCGTGGCAAACGAAACAAATGTATACACCAGTTTGCGATACAATTACGAAACCATCTATACAACCAGCAATAATAACAATAACGAAAGCAGAATTGAGTTTCCTTTGAGTAACTATGCCAACGCCATCATGCATGTATCGGTGGCTGTAGATGGCAGCCGGATGCAAGTTTATATCGACGAACATAAGATTCTGGACGCTACGGTCTTAGATCCAAAAGCACCCAAGCATTTTTTCCTATCGACAGAAAGCTACCGTAACAACGCCTCTGTTCTTCTCAGCAATTTACGCATTTACGGTTTTTAACACAATATCTATCTCTTCCGTCAAAAAAACTCCCGAGGCTTATGCCCCGGGAGTATGATTATAGTTTTAATGGATGCTTCCTAAAAAAATTTATCAAAACGGCTATCCAACTGGATATATTCCACTCCTATTTCTTTTAATGCCTTCGCAGACTCCTCATAATTATCCTTCTTTGACGGGTGATAGTTGATCACACCCACCACCTGTATATTATTCCGTTTTGCCCACTGGAAATCGTCAGGTGAGGGATTGGAAAATAAATAGTAGTGCTGCGCAGCATAATCCGATCGTTGCTGATAATCTTCAATTTGCATTTTTGTACAGCTTAATTTAATTTTCCCCCTAAAGAAGTCTGTGGCTTCCTCGGTGGGGATAATCAGAGCTCGGTCGGCCAGATGAAGATCGGAAAGCAAGGTATAGATTTCCTCGAATCTACGCGACTGATAGCCTTGTATCTTAAGATCGATCATAACCTGTAGTCTCCTGTCCGCCGCCACGCGCAACATATCCTCCAGCTTTTGTATAGTGTGTCCGTTAGCAGATTTAAGCGATCGTAGTACATCCCAATTTAGCGCATCTACCTTTTTGTCCACACCAAAAAAGCGCTTTAAGTCACGGTCGTGGTGTACGATTAAGACACTATCTTTCGTCATCCGTACATCGAGTTCTACCATGTAGTATCCCTTCGCCGCGGCTTTTTCTATTGAAGCTATACTATTCTCGTCGGTCTGTTCGTCCACCACCCCACCCCTGTGGGCGATCAGTTTAACATGGCCAAACTGTGCTTTGCAGCATAACGTTACTCCCAGTAGGAGCAATGTCATCAATATATATTTGTTCATTTATAATGTTGATTTTGTACCAATACGCCACCGCTCTTGTCAATTTCTACCTGCGGCAGCGGAAAAAAGTAATGTTTCGGTCTTGAAAAATTAATTCGATTACGATCGGCATGATATACAGCATCCGGATTTTTCAATATTTCCGCTACATTGACCCAACCCATCCTGTCCCAGCGGATAAGATCAAAAAAGCGTCTGTTTTCGCCGGCCAGTTCTAATCTTCTCTCTAATATAAGATCATCTTTATCTGCTCCCGAGATAGGTTGAGCGTGTGCTCTTCTGCGCACGGTATTAATTTCGGCATCGCCGGCACCTGCTCCCGACTTCCGGATTTTGGCCTCTGCCACCAATAAATAGACATCACTGGAACGCATAAGAGGAATGAGCAGGTCGAAACTCAATTTGCCCTCAGGAGTGAAGGTTGTATACTTATTAAAATGATAACCTGTTTCCGAGCTATTACCGTCATATCTCATTTCGGAATTCCCGACATCAATCATATCTCCGTCACTCCACATGGTGGCCAACCTGCGTGGGTCGTTACCAAACGCATCAAAAAGATTTTTCATTGGGTGGAAAAAGTTCCATCCGCCGAGCGTACGTGGGCTGAAATAATAAATCGTAGATGAATTACGCCATGCCTGTGAAGATGTCACGTAAAGCAACATTTCGGGAAGAGCGGTTGTTTTCTGACGAAAATTATCCTGAAAGTTGTCGGCCAATCCATACATCGCATTGGCCGTAATATGCTCGCCAGCCTGGATAGCCAGATCCAGCTTATCCTCGTTGTCCGGATAACTTGACCAATGCATGTACAACTGCGTTAAATATGCCCATGCAGTACCTTTATTGACGCGGCCGGCGCTTGACGTTGGGGGAAGCAGCTTTTCAGCGGCCTGTAGGTCCTGTTCGATAGCCTGCAGCACTTCCTCGATGGCCGCTTTCGGCTTGTTATAATTTGCGTTCACAACGTCCTCCTGGGTAAGGAGTGGAAACTCACCATAAGGCAAATACAACCACCAATTGGCAAATGCTCGAAAGAAATAAGCCTCTCCGAGACTTCTATCCTTGATTTCTTGGGAAATATCGGCAAGCGCGGGCACATGCGTAAGAATAATATTAGCCCTCGAAACCATTTCGTACTTCCATGTCCAACCAGCGCTCAACTGTGGGTTGGAGGCATCAAAAGTGAACGTTTCGATGGCTTCGTCCTCCGAATGGTCACCGGCACGGTATACATCGTCGGATGCAATATCCCATGTATAATCCCCGTGCGCTACAAAATCTTCCGCTATTAAGATCCCGTAAAGCCCGGTAACGGCATCCACCACCGACTGTTCGTTTTTGAAATAGTTTTCTTCGGTATACTGTCCTTTTACGTCGATATCCAACAGATCATCGCAGGAGGAAACTCCCCACAACAAACACAAAAGGACGACGGTTAACATACTATTGTTCTTCATCTTTAAAAATCAAATCTAAGCCCTAAATTAATTTTTCTGCTAAATGGAAAGTTCGCGTAATCCACTCCGCGCTGCAGATTTCCATCGGAGTAGCCTATCTCCGGATTATATCCTTTATAAGCGCTCATCACAAAAAGATTTTCTCCCATGACGTACACGTTCATATCCCGGAACAAGCTCCTTTCCGATGTAGGTATCTTATATGATAAGGTAAGCGTCTTCAACTTCACAAAGTTTCCGTTTTCAATAAAAAGATCGGACGTCCGATGGTTTAAATTTGTCCGCTGCGTGCTCATACGCGGAATCGTATTGCTGGTACCTTCGCCGTGCCAACGACCTAGTGCCTCCGCGTACATATTATACGAATAAGTAGGGTCGAGTCCTTGCATCCGATCGGCGTTGTAAAGTTGTCCGCCAAAACTTCCGGTTAGATTTGCATGCAACATCCAACCTTTAAACCCTACCCCCAGTTGCAATCCAAGAATGGCATCCGGATTTGGATCACCTAGATAGACACGGTCCTGCTCATCGATCTGTCCGTCGCCGTTGATGTCCACAAATCGCACGTCGCCGGGTTTTATGTCTGCCTTACGTTCGTCATTTTGAATGTGCACATCGGCATCGATTTCGGCTTGATTTTGATACAGACCATCGCTCTTCCATCCAAAAAAAGAAGCCAAAGGCATATCTTCGTAGGTCCGGGAAATCTCCTGGGACTGGCGTCCATAAAAAACAGATCCTATGTAGTTGTTATTCCCATAAAGTTTGGTCACCTTATTCTTCAGGAAAGTAAGATTGAAGCCTACATTATAAGCAAAGCCATTATCTAGTTGTTTCTGTTGGGTCAGTTCGATTTCCCAACCCCAGTTACGCATCTCCCCGATATTGGAATCCGGAATAGTTGCCCTACCTACGGTACCCATGACGACCGCGGGAATAAGCATATCGCTTGTCCTTTTATCAAACCACGCGACATTTGCCGTCAAACCACCTTGGAATAATACAGCATCTACCCCCAAGTTGGTCATCGCCGTTTTTTCCCAGGTAATAAAAGGATTGGCAAGGCTCGTAATACGGGAACCACCAACTTGGTCAGCGCCGAATGTGTATTTATTACCATAGTCGATATTCCTTTTGATGATGGTGAGGTATTGCAAATCTGCCACTTCTTGGTTGCCCAACATCCCCCAGCCCGCTTTGATCTTTAGATCGTCCAGAAAGGATATATCCGCCATGAAATCTTCTTCCGATATCCGCCATCCTGCAGAAAATCCGGGAAAATATCCCCATCGTCTACCGGGCATAAATTTGGAAGAACCATCGCCCCGCATCGTCATGGTCAAGAGATATCTATTGGCGTAGCTGTAGTTAAGCCTGGCAAAAGCCGAGGCTAATTTTTGTGGCACGTCATAATTTCCGATGATACTGTTCATCGTAGCGCCGTTATCAAATACGATCTGGTCTAGACTTTCATCTGCGTATCCTATCTTTTTTACCGTTTGGAAACTGCCGTTTCTAGATTGCATGGATACCCCGGCTACTGCATCGAGATGATGGCTGCCAAAAGCACGACGATAATCTATATACGTTTCGCCCAAAACCGTATAACTTTCCTGGTTTGTGATCCCCAATTCTGCGTCATTACGTCGTCTCATCTGTTGGGTAACACTTGGGAAGAAGTCCCGAGATTGATAGAGATTACCCTCAAATCCAATATTACCTTTCCATTTCAAATCGTCAGTAATTGCATACTCTAAGGTCATCGAAGCTAACATATTATGGTTGCGTTTCGTCCGGTCCTCTGTGGAAAGCTCGTATACAGGATTGTTGATGTCGCCCAGTTCATTATTTGCCGATGCCGTTCCCCACTCACCGTTTTCGTCCATCACCGGGATGGCCGGGTTAAAACGAAGTGCCTGCCACAGCACACCGCTGTACACCGAACTCGTAGACGGGTTATACCAATTCCGATAGTTATATTGAAAGTTCTGAACCAGTTTCAGTTTATCGGAAATTACGTGGTTCGAGTTGACCCGTGCCGATAGTCGACGAAATTTGGAACTTAACATAATCCCTTTTTCGTTATAATATCCCAAGCTGGTCAGATAAGACGATTTCTCTCCGCCACCTCTGATGCTTAGATCGAAATTTTCCAACCTGCCCGCTTGAAAAAGTTCGTCTTGCCAGTCGGTACGATCTTCCGCATAATACGGATCGTCCCAGAAGACATTCGCTGCGATCCCATCATTGGTATAGCGTTCTTTTTTAAGCATAACGAGATCTTCCGCACCAAGTAAATCCAGTTTATTATTTACGTTGGTGATCCCGGAATATAAGTTGACACTGTATTGCGTCGGCTGACCAAATTTACCTCGTTTTGTCGTCACTAAGATAACCCCATTGGCCGCTCGCGTACCGTAAATTGCCGCTGAGGAAGCGTCTTTTAATACTTCTATCTGTTCGATATCATTGGGATTGATATCGGTCAATTTTCCAGAAGGCACACCGTCAATCACCACCAATGGATTCGATGAATTGACACTACCAGTTCCCCGAATCTGTATCGTAGGCTCTTCTGCCGGAGATCCTCCTCCGGATACAATCTCAAGCCCTGACGACAATCCCTGAAGCGAATTGGACAATTGGCCTATAGGCGCAGCGCTCAATTGCTCGCCTTTGATACTGGATACAGATCCCGTGAGGTCACTCCGGCGTTGTGTGCCGTATCCGACGACCACAACTTCATCCATTTCCGTAATGGCGGGAACCATTTCTATAACCACCTCGCTTCCTTGACTTACCGTAAGCTCCTGCCGTTGGAAACCCACCGATGAGAAAACGAGTAGCGCCGGCCACTTCGAAACACGCAGCTCAAAATTTCCGCGTTCATCGGTAGCTGCAAGGTTATCTGTGTGTTTTTCCGCAACCGAGACATTAGCCAACCCAATTCCGTCGACATTGCTGACGCGCCCCTTTACGACGGCTTGTTGGGATATATCCGCCGGAGATTGTTTGGAGCGATGTACCGCTGTCCTCCTTTTGCTTTCCGTTAGGATAACATTCTTATCTACGACATTATAGTCGATATAAAAAGCAGTCAAAATTTTCGAAAGAGCCGACTGGAGAGATAATCCCCGTAAATCGACATCCAATTTCAGATTCTGCGGCACCAATGCGGAATCATAAAAAATGTGATAGCCACTTTGCTCTTGGATTTCCTGTAGAACATCGACCATCTTCGCATTCTTTCGCTTCAAGGTGATGGTTTGGCCGAAAGTCATTGCGCTGACCTGTATTGTTGCTGCGCACATTAATAAAAGTGCTAGTTTCATGGGCAAAAGCCTGTTTATTCGAGGAATAGAACTTTTCCTACGTCTTGAACTATTATTTTTTTTATACATTTGCTATTGCGGTTGTTTTTTACTTATGCAATCGTTGATCAACATTTTACTATATTATCGGGAGCGTTCGCGGCGTTCCTGATAATTATTTCTTCATACATACGTTTTCTGTATTTATTTAAATCACCTTGATCCTCCTTTCTTTTATCTCAAATTTTACACTGTTTGTCATTTCAATCAACTTCAACAGCGTCTCTATATTTTCATAGCGGGAAATCGAACCTGTAAACCGAACAGGCTCTTTATCAACAGTATATTCAAAAGAAACATCGTACCATCGGGAAAGACAGTCTAAAACTTCCCCCAGCGGCGCATTGTCAAAAGCGAACGAGCCATTCCGCCAAGCGATGGTGTAGTATGGATTTATTTTTTCTATCTGAATTTTTCCCGAACGAGGACTGTAAATGGATTGCTGATTAGGTAGAAGCTCTTTCTCTCTACCTTTAGGGAAGCGTAAGCGAACGGCACCTTCCACTAAGGTTGTCTTTATTCTTTCGGCATAGCTGTTTAAATTAAATGCGGTACCCAGCACCTCTAATTCCTGTTCACCAACTTGCACAATAAAAGGCAATTTTTTGGTACCGGCGGTTTTCTTAACAACACGGAAATATGCCTCGCCTGTGAGCTCAACTTTTCTAGCCGCCTCCCCAAAATTCAAAGGATAGCGGAGGCTGCTTGCTGCATTTAACCAGACTTCGCTCCCATCTGGCAGATTCAGCTTGTATTCGCCGCCCCTCGGTACAACAATCGTATTATATAATCCGTTTTCCAGTGCCTTTCCGTCCAACATCCTGTAGGAGATTTCTCCCTTCTTATTTTTCGTTATTGTGTATCCGTCCATCGCTATGGACGTATTATCCGCAAGTTGCTCCAGATCGATTTCCTGTCCGTTTTCCAATACGATTTTGGCTTTGTTCGTCCCCGGAACGATTGCCGACCATTGTCTCTGCTCCCAATCCGCCCTATCTTCGCTCCGATCGAATAAATCGGTATCTGTAAAGAGGAGCGCTGTAATACCAATCAGTATAAAGAGGGCTGCAGCGACCCTCATAAACCGCCATTTTCGAATACGAGTGGATAGTACCTCATATTGTCTATTTATCCGATGCTGAATAGCACTATAACGCTCATCTACATGTTCAGTGGTCGGCCATGGCAAAGGTGATTTCTCGGCGAGTTCGGCAAAAACGTCCTCCAATAGCTGATCGGAAGTCTCCTGATGAATATATGTTTTCAGTTCTTTCAGCTCGCGATCTGTTATGCTGCCGTCACGGTACCGCCGAACTAAACGATATAGCTTATCCTTTTCCAATATTATTGTCCTTTATTCTTATAATTACCTCAAGCCGGTAAAAGGACTACTGACGAAAGAAATAAATTAAAAAAATAAAAGCGTATAGCTTGTGCAAGCTCAGTCTTATTTTTCGTGATGCACTTATTAATTGGTTTTTCACTGTATTTTTAGAGGTTCCCATCTGCTCGGAAATCTCCTCGTAAGAGTAACCCGCAAATTTGTTCAACTGAAATATCTCCTTTTGTTTGGCAGGCAATTGTTCCACCAATTCCAACAGTAAGGAACGCAAATCATTGCCGGCAAGTTGGTCGATTGTTGCCGTGGAGCCTTCATCCCAATCGCTGCTAAGCTCATCTTTAAATTTCGCTTCGACAATCGACCGGCGGAAAACACGTAGCAAATATCTTTTGGTCATGACGAACAATAAGGGATAAATTCCGCTAGGGCCGTCAACCTTTGAGCGATTTTGGTATAATTGAACAAAACTCTCTTGGACCGCGTCGGATGCAATATCCTCTTTTCCGCATACGGAATACGCATATCGAAGAAGTACTTGCTGGTATGTGTCAAAAATTTTCCGAAAAATCCCTTGGCTTCCATTCTGGAACGCCGTAAACTCTTGTTCGGAAATATCTTTGGAATGTGGTCTCATAAGGAAAAATTCACCTTACAAGGTTACACAACTGGTATAAAGGTTTTGTTAATAAATATTTATATTATCATTAGCATCCCTAAGAGCATAAAGATACCAAAAGAATTCACATCATACCCTATATAGGGTATTTTATTCTGATTTTTTAAACTACTTGCCGGAATCGTACAAATGCACCAATTCTCTCACTATCGACGCTACCAAAGCGCGCCTATTTATTGGTCTGAGGCAGCATTAAAGTGCGTTTAGCAATAATTCTATGTTATTACGGTTCATTTTTATTTTTCCTTCATTTTCCAACGCTTTCAACAGCCGTGAAATAACCACCCTTGAACTATTCAGTTCATAGGCAATTTCCTGATGTGTTTTTATAATGACGGAAGAATTATTAACCTTACTTTTTTCCCATAGATAATTGTAAAGACGCTCATCCATGTGCATGAAGGCAATATTGTCTATGGCAGCAAGCATTTCATTGAAGCGGTTATTATAACTTTCAAAAACAAAGGCACGCCAGCTTTTGTATTTGGCCATCCATTCTTCCATTTTGCCAACAGGAATCATAGCCACTAAACCATTATTTTCTGCTATAGCACGAATTTCACTTTTTTTATCGCCCATACAGCAGGTAAGCGTCATGGAGCAAGTGTCTCCTTTTTCAATAAAATAGAGCAATAATTCGCCTGTGTCAAAGTCCTCCCGCATGATTTTGATAGCTCCGCTGATGAGCAATGGCATGGTTTTGATATACTTGCCTATATCGATCAATACATCACCTTCTTTAAATTCGACAATTTTGGCGACAGAAACAATTTCGTTAATTAGCTCCTTTTCAAATATACCGCTGTAGGTTTCCTCGATTAATTCTTCCATATTTATTTCTATTTGATGAGGTAATTTAAAGATTCTCCGATACGTAGATAGTTCAAACTGGCATTTTTCGCTGTAACATACAGATAGGCGCATTCTCCACTTCCCGGTTCATATCGTTTCCCCCGTCGCTTGCCCGGTAATCGTCACTATCGAAAACTAAACTATGGCGTTCCGTATTCGCTTGTAGCTTATCTTACAATTTATAGTCGTCGTTATAAAAGCAAAAACATAGGAGATCAATTAAATTACGAATCTCATCGGTACATCCATCCTGTACCGTCTGTGCCACAGGGGAGCATGAATAGCCTGTTTCTTATATCTTCTGAATGCCTACTCCTTTACCACTGCGCCCGTTCATACTGTACGGGCCAGTCGATATTGACTTTCAAATCGCGGGCTGCTCGCAGTGGAAAATGGGGGTCTCTCAAGAGTTCCCGAGCAATCATAATTAAATCCGCTTCCTCATTGACCAAGATAGATTCCGCCTGTACAGCGTTCGTGATCAATCCAGCAGTAGACGTCAACGCGCCTGTTTCCCGTTTTACTTTTGCTGCGAAAGGCGTTTGGTAAGCCGGTCCAATGGCTATTTTCTGATGGCGTACCAGACCACCGCTGGTCACATCCATGACATCTACTCCTTTGTCTTTTAAGATCTGGGCAAGTGCCGAGGCGTCTTCCGGCGTCCATCCGCCTTCTGCCCAGTCTGTACCTGGCATCCGGACAAATAAAGGTGTTTCTGTCGGCAACACTGCCTGTACGCTCTCCACGATCTCTAGCAACAACCGAATCCTATTTTCAAAACTACCGCCATACGCGTCGCTCCGGTGGTTGCTCAAAGGCGAGAGAAACTGGTGCAGCAGATAGCCATGCGATGCGTGGATTTCGATGACCTCAAAGCCCGCTTTTAACGCCCTTTCCGTTGCCGATGTAAAATCGGCGATCACCTTTTGAATACCTTCAACATCCAACGCTATTGGTTTGGGATAATCGTTAGCATACGGAACCGCTGATGGTGCGACCGTCTGCCAACCACCGTTTTCCGGCGTCACCTCAACATGACCTTCCCAGGGAACCATCGTACTGGCTTTTCGGCCGGCATGTGCCAACTGTATGCCCGGAATCGCGCCTTGTTGTTTCACAAAAGCGTTGATCTGTGCTAGTTTTTCTATCTGTTCGTCTTTCCACAACCCCAAGTCGGAAGAGGATATCCGAGCCTCAGGCGAAACACCAGTCGCTTCTACCAAAACTAGCGCTGCTCCACCTACTGCGAAGCCCCCGAGATGCACGAGATGCCAGTCGTTGGCAACGCCATCCACGGCAGAATATTGACACATTGGGGACACAATAATCCTATTTTTTAAGGTTACTCCTTTTATCGATATCGGATTGAATAGTTTGGACATATTATTATTATTTGAGCAGTATGCTCTTTTCACGAATACCCGAAGTTACTGACAAAAGCCTTCTTAATCAAGAAGGGTATGTGGAAATCAAGTCATAAGATACCGCTATCCGTCCCAGTAAGAGCGGAAGCCACCAACATGCAGGAAATCAAATTTTAATACAGAAAATCACGTAGCCATGAAAGAATTTTGTTGCAGAAACCCTAGTCCGGCATTCGAGATACTGCACCCCGAAATAGTGGTGGCTCCGTTACACTAAAATCGGAAATATTTTGCCTAAAAATTCGATTTTCTTTTTATATTAGGGCAACTGAACATTAAATTGCTAGTATAAAGTCTAAAAATTTTGAATATTTTAGTAAAACTGCAATAAAAATAGGTACAAACAAAATAGAACTATAAACTTTAAAAAAACGTCTATTATGGATAATCTAGATTTCGATAATGTGAACCAATATTGGGATAATTTCATCACCGCCGCCGTCGCTTGGGCTCCACGAATCCTGATAGGACTTATTTCAGCAGTATTGATATACCTAGTCGGTTCTTGGCTGATTAAAATTATAAAACGTATAGCTGAAAAAACGTTTCAACGCAGAAACATGGATATATCCCTTCAGCGGTTTCTCCTAAACCTCATCCATTGGGCCCTTCATATTCTTTTATTCATTGTCGTGGTTTCACAGCTCGGCGTGCAAACCTCTGCTTTTGTAGCGATGATCGGTGCAGCTGGATTGGCCATCGGCTTAGCCTTGCAGGGATCGCTCGCGAATTTTGCGGGAGGAATATTGATTCTTCTTCTCAAACCTTTTAAAGTTGGCGATTACATTTCTTCTGATACGGGCGTATCTGGCACCGTCCAGGAAATAGACATCTTTAACACCAAGCTTACCACCCCACAAAACCAGTTGGTGGTTGTCCCTAATGGCCCTATGTCCAATAGCAGTATTACAAATTATACACAACTCGGCACCCGGAGAACATGGTTTGACATCCGCGTGCCCTATGATGCCAATTTGAAGCAAGCAAGAGAAGTCTTATTGGCCGTGGCCGAAAATAACACCTACGCGTTTAAGGAGCCGGCTCCTCAAGTTGTAGTCACGGAACTGGGAGAAAGTGCTGTGAATTTATCGGTGCGGGTGACTACTTCCAACGACGATTTCTGGACTATGAACGAACAATTACTGATCGATTGCAAAGCGGCGTTGGAGAACGCCGGAATCGAAATAGCTGTTCCGAAACGAGATATCTCTATTCGCAACGAAGGCTCCAATCAGTAATCCGTTACATTCGGTTACCCATCTTAATGCCACACATTCCTAAGTTTTGCGGTGACGGGAGGTCAATAGATGGATGTATCGACTTTGGAATAATTTAGTATCCTATTGATATTGCGTAGACACATCCTTAACGTAAGGGTTGTTACTGCAAGATTGGAGAGTGGATGACGTCCGAAACTAAAGAATAAAGAAGGTCTTCGGTTTTAGTGGCTCAGGAATTTCTGTTTCTTTTAGTAGCTGCTTGATGTTAATCTCGATATTCCGCGCTATGGCCGTTACGGGTGTATCACTGGGCCGGTTACGGAACGGATCTTGCAAGTTGTACGCGGTTTTTTCAGCAAGAAAAAACACAGCAGCGATAAGTACCAACAGCGGGATTTCGAAAATCGCGTGAACATCTTGTATCGCAATCGATAACGTAATCAGAAAAAGATAAATGGCTGCATGCAGAAAAAAACGATAAGTCACTGGAAATACGGTCGTATTTATACGTTCTGCCCTGCCCATAGAATCCACAAGACGCACTAAGGTCTGATCCAGTTGCACCCTGTAAAATTCGGGGACTGACTGCTTATCTGCGATTTCCTTTATACGGGTTGCCTGCATCTGGGTTATGGCTAAGGGCACATTTTTATGATGTCGAAGCGTATCCTGTTCTGCCGCCGTGAGATTCAGTTGTCTACCCAATGGATTCAGACCCCGCAGCGAATCGCCTAATGCGTAACACCATGCGATCTGTTTATAAGCGACGTCTCTAATTACGTCTTCGTATGCGCTGTCCATATAACTTTGAAGTTGTATGACGAGCGAACGGGAATCGTTTACAATCGCGCCCCATATTTTGCGCGCCTCCCACCACCGTTCGTAAGATTGACTCATCTTAAAAGACAATAACACGGATATGGCTGTACCTAAAAATGCCGGAACACCCAAAGGCATGTCTGGAAGCCGATCACCAAGAAAATACGTAAAGGCATTGAAGATCAAGCCCACAATAGCCACTGTGGCCACTTCGCTTTTGATTTTGTTAAGCATGTAGCGTAACGGTATACCAGAAGAATTTACTATCATACTATGATGAACAAATATCTTTTAGATGTGTTTGTGAACCTGATTTTTTTATTTTGACTGCCTTGGCATTTCCCCTGCTTATCATTTTTAGTATATTTAAAAACTCAACATCATATGAATCACGAAATTAATACAAACCGTATGACACGTACTATCCTTTTAACGAGCCTCTTTAGTTTATTTTTTCTTACCCATATCTTTAGCGCAGAAGATATCCAAGTAGAAAATAAACAAGAAAAGGAAAACCACCATCACCAATTGGCCACTAAAATAATCGGTGGGATGCGTCTTAGTGATACCGATAAATCCGCCAGACTAATCGTAGCTACGGTCAATTATCTGGATACACTTGAAAAAATATTAAAGGTCAGGGCAACGAAGCTACAACATTTAGATCGAGCCTACACAGCAGAATCAGCAGAAAAAACCGCGCTGATCGTAGATGCCTACGAAGTGGCGAGAGACGCGTTCCTACCGTTAAAAAAGAAATATGTTTCACAGCTAGCAGATGGATTGGTACCTTACCAAGTAGATCGTGTAAAGGATGGTTTGACTCGTGATGCGTTTCCCAACTTTGAAGCGATGTACTTCGAAATGGTACCCACATTGAAGCCGGCCGAGCGTGCACATATTTTGTGTTTGCTAGTGGAGGGTAGAGAAAACGCCATGACAGCCACTGACGACGAAGGACAAAAGCAGTGGTGGGATAAATACCGTGGTATCATAAATAACTTTATCGCCTCACAGGGATACGATTTTGGAAAACTCAGTAAGGCGTGGGACCAAGCGAACCCCGACAAGGAGTGGGCGCATTGAAAAATCCCCGAAAATAGATACGCTTCGGGGGGTTACGATGAGGCCACGAATATGTCTAGCGAGCATCAGGCTTTATTTAACTAAGAGATCAAACAACACCTGCGCGTTCAACAAACTCCTCCTGCATAAGATTTGCCTCTTTTCTTTGGGGCTTTCAGATAAATTTCAATTCGGTTGCTCTATGTATCAAGGAGGCAGAATTGCTTACTTTAAATTTTTGGAGTAGATTTCTCCGATGACTTTCCACCGTGAGCGGACTGATAAACATCTGTTCCGCAATCTGGGGTGTCGTCTTGCCGGTTACCATCAAGCGAAGCACCTCGAGTTCTCTCTGCGTGATCTTGGGAACAACGCTCTCCGTTTGTTTCATGATCGGTTCTATCTCGGCACTTAAAATCTTATTGCCTGTATTTACGGCATGGATAGCATGTATGAGTTCGCTGGCAGAAACATTCTTGAGCAGATATCCTGAAGCTCCTGCATCAAGCATTCGCTGTACAATACTACCTTCACTGATATTGCTTATGGCGATAACTCGCGTTTCCGGCTGACTCTTTTTAACCAACAATGCAGCCTCAATTCCGTTCATGCCAGGCATATTAATGTCCACTAAAACAACATCTACCGAGTTTGTTTCCAAAAATAGCAGGGCGTCCTCCGCACGGGTAAAAGTATGTATCAGCTTGATATCCGATTGATTGTCGAGGATAAATTCGAATCCACTAAGCACCAACGGATGATCATCTATTATTATTACAGAAATCATGTTACTCATGTGTAGGTATTTGAATATGAAAAGACGAGCCTTTTCCTGGGGACGTATCTATTTCAAAATGGCCGTTCAGCAGAGCGATCCGGTTTCCGATATTTGACAGCCCCATGCCTATATTATTTACATTTTCAGCACATTGTTCAAACCCTTTGCCATTATCCTCAACAGAGAGGTATAACATATCGTTCTCTTCCGAACATTGAACCCATACTTGACTGCCTTCGCTGTGTTTCAGTGCATTAGTCAGCAGTTCCTGCACGATGCGATACACCGAAATCAGAAAATGGTGTGAATAGCTTCCGGTTAGTTTAGATGATTGAAAATCAACAAATATAGTAGGTTGTGTCATGCTTCTGCACAGGTCTTTCAACGCATCTTCCAAACCTCTATATAATAGTGCAGCCGGCATGAGATTGCGGGATACCCGTCGTAGTTCGTTGACAGATCGGTCAACCTGCCCCATAATGGATTGCAGGTCCGTGATGGTTATAGCATCAAATTCCTGTACTTCCATATTATCCGTCACGGCCGACAGTTTCATCTTGACGCCTGCAAGCATGCCTCCCATTCCGTCATGCAGATCCCTTGCTAATCGGCTACGCTCTTTTTCTTCTCCCTGCAGCATTGCATTGTAAAGGCTTATTTTCGATTCCTGCCGATGATTTTTAAGCTCCTCCCGCAGCAGCAACTCCTTTTGTTCCAACAATCTTTTCTTATTTTTCTGCGTCCTATACCAGGTAAAACCCAATACAGTAAGAAGCATACACAGCGAAACAGAGAGGATGGCGATACTTCGGTTTCTTTGAAGGGCAAAAGATTGTTCCTGATGTTGGGACTTAATTTCCAATAACTCTTTTTCTTTTTCGGTCGTTTGATACCTTTGTTCCAATTCCAATATCTTTGCCCTGTTTTGATTTGTAAAAAGGCTGTCGGAAACAATTTTGTGCACTTCGTACCATTTAACTGCCTCTTGATATTGATTTAATGCCACGGCCGTGGTCGCTAGATGATAATAAACCATCTGTTTGTTTGTTAAAGAAGAAGTCTTCTCTATATAAGGAAGTACCTCCAATAATTTCCCTTTCGCTTCGCTATATTGTCCATTCTGCTGGTACGCTTTGAACTGATCATACAAAAGGGTTGCAATGAGTTCATCATTCTTTAAACTTTTTGCCGAGACAAGTCCTTCAGAAAAATGTTCATGGGCTTTCTTGAAACTTTTAGTAGCGGCATAATAACTCCCAGCTACCGTATGGTACATGGAGATGTAGATCGAGTTAGGTATCAAATTTGCTATCAGGGCGGCTGTATCAAGCATCCTTTCAGATCGGTGATAATCCTTCGCCAACAGGGCATTCCGTGCTGCATTGACATAGAGCGTTAATCTTTCTTCCGATGCATTCTGTTTTTCCCGAAGTAAAGATAGGGCCTTACAGTAATAACGGTCGGCTTTCGCATATTCCTGCTGGTTCATCAGGTTTATCGCGACGTTCTGATAATTGTTCCCGATCAGCGTTGCATCCCTTGTCTGCTCGGCTAGCGGTATCACTTTATCCAATAAAATATCAACATATTCGTTTGCCCTGCCTTCACGTTGTAAAAGCGCGCCGTAACTTCCCCAAAGACGGGCACGATAACGAAGTACTTTCCCTTCTTGACCTGTATTCGCTTTCTGGAACAATCTTTCGGCTTCCATGTATAAGTCTTTTGCCCGATTGGGGTCTTTGTCAAAATAGACAGAAGCCGTATAGAACGCAATTATCCCACCATAATAAGCTGTTTGTATTTTTGCTCTCAACAGATGTTTTGCCTGTGCGATGTAAAGCAAAGCCTTGGTAGTATCGTGATCAGACCAGAAGAAACTTAGATCAAGTAAAGACACCGCCTTTTCTTCCAGGTTTTCGATCTGTTCAAGTTCGCGATACAGACTATCGCTATACTGCATTAGTGGGTCTTCTGACTGGCAATATACCGGAGTAGCTATTAGTAAAAGATATAAAATAAGAAGTCCTATTGTTTTCGGCACGGGCAACACAGTTAATTTTTATTATGGAAATATACATAAAATACATATACTAACAATCCGGTACCATGAGCGTCGATATCTTTTTAAAACTAATCATGCAGAATTTTTTCATACCTTAAAATATTGTGTTGTTTCAAAGTTATCTAGTAATCAAAAGACAAACAATCCACGAAAACTAGGATTTCTCACCGCGTTTTCTATCCAAAAACTTTCCCGATAACTTTACCGATTGCGGCGAAATCATCAAGATTATTGACGGCTCTTCTTTCGATCGGGTTTTCTCGTGCTTCCGAATACGGATAAATCAAGATATAATTATTGTGAAGCAAATTGTTATTTAGGAACTCCGGTACCGCATGCATTGGAGAGGTGTAAGAGAATCGATTTCTATCAGCCATGAGCACAATTAATCCTTGATCTGTCTCCAATCCAAGCAATACATTCTCCTCTTCGTTCCAAGACTCCATTTCTTGCAACTCGGCTTCGATTGCTGATTTCTTTAAAATACGTTCAAGAACGCCCAACATCCTTCTGTTAGCATGAAACGTCATCGTAGCGCCCGAATTACGTGCAATGTTCCAGATTTTTAACAGCGCGTGAAAAAAGCCTGGTTCCTCCTCGGCGTCACGCGGAATAATAACAACATAGTTTTTTACCGTAGATATTGGCTGAATGGCACGGTATATCAATAAATTGACATGTTCGTTTGTCAGGTAACCATTATAAAGATTATAAATAAATGACGCAGAAAACCCCTTTTCACGTTCCAAACCAATGATTAAATCGGTGATATTTTTCTCTTTGATTACATTATTAACACCGGACACAACCTGTTCATCATGCCGAGTTATAGGTGTAATAACGACATCCGCTGCTGCTCCCATTTTTACCGCTGCATCCAAAATACGTTCCGCATTTTTTACCGACGACTCATTTTTATCCTCATTGATAATATTTAGCGCAAATATTCCCTTTTTATTCGACGCTGTTTTAATAAGCAGTCCAAGATTGACCATTTTTTCTGTCATCTGCTCATTATTGATCGGCAGTAGAATCCGTTCACTTTCAACACCTTTACCAGTAACCGTGTTGTCCTTGTCCACATCCGCTATTTTCTGCCCGCTCGACATCGACACGAATGACGATATTGTACAAGACACTAAAATGAGTAAGATACTTCCATTTAACACATGGTCATTTAACAATCTGATTGGTTCGCCATCCGCAGTTTCGCCAATGATAATCGTATAACCGACCATTACAGAAGCCAATGTTGCCGCAGCGGACGCTGCACTCATGCCAAAGATTAAGCGTCCTTCGTTGGCAGTAAGTCTAAAAGTCCGTTGCGTCAAATATGCGGCTACATACTTTCCGCCTATCGATGCCAAGAGCATAATTGCCGCTACCCCAAGCGTTTCCCAATCGTTTATAAAAGCCTTAAAATCAATCAGCATACCCACGCTGATCAAAAAGAAAGGAATAAATATGGCATTACCTACAAATTCTACCCGACTCATCAATGAAGAAGTATGTGGTATGAGTCTGTTGAGCGCCAAACCAGCAAAGAATGCTCCTATAATAGCTTCTATTCCCGCAATCTCGGCGAGAAGCGCCCCCAAATATATCATCACAACTACGAAGATATATTGTGAAATCTTGTCCTCCACACGTTTGAAAAACCATCGGGCAATGACCGGGAACAACATTAACACGATCACCGAAAACAAAGCCGTAGAAACCCCAAGTCTTACCCAGAAGGCCGTACCTACCTCTCCCTGAGACATACCCACAATGACAGCGAGCACTAAAAGCGAAAGCACATCGGTTATCATCGTCCCCCCCACCGTAATATTAACCGATAAGTTTTTCGCAATTCCCATACCGCTAATCAGCGGATACGCAATAAGAGTATGCGACGAAAACAAACTAGCGAATAAAATGGATGTCGAAATGGAGAATTGCAGCACATAGTAGCCCCCAATAAAACCCAAAATAAAGGGAAATATAAAGGTGTACAATGCAAATGTCAGACTTTTCCATTTATTCCGCTTGAAATCGCCCATATCGATTTCTAATCCTGCTAGAAACATAATATAAAGCAAACCCGTTGTCCCTATTACTATAACGCTGCTATCTCGTTCCAGCACATGAAAACCATTAGGTCCAATCAAGGCACCAGCGATAATTAAGCCCAATATGTGTGGAACTTTAATTTTGTTCAATAAAAGGGGGACAAACAAGATAATGACCAATTCAATCAAAAATTTGATTAACGGATCTGCAATTGGAAGCGTGATTGGATGAATAGCAAGCGTCATATATCGTTATTCTGCTTTGGGTGTCAATTCCACGGAAAATACGGTTTCACAATTATTTTTACCTATTAAGACAAGTGTACCTTTCATTACATTGGGAGATATATTATCGAGCTGAGCACGTCTGGTTACCATACTTCTAGTCATATTGTTATCGGTTAAGATATTCAGTGTTATTTCGTTGCCGTTCTGTTGTCCTTTAAATATGCGAATATGTTCGTCGTTGTTGACAACCTGAACATACGATCCAACGGAGTCTGAATAAAACCGCCAGACCTCATGGCGTTGATCACCAACAACATAATTTGCACAACGTGAGGCACGGCAAACCATCCGACTATTCCATTCACCTAATACACTATCTGGCCAAGGTTCATGAGTTGAAGTGGTATAGCCTTCCAATGCTGCCGATTCGGTGGCCAGCAGGCTATCCCTCATCTTTAACAACGTGTGATACTCTTCCTCCATTAATGCCATATTGTGTTCCCGTTTTTCTAGCTCTTTTTCGCGATCAGCAAGCACCTGCCTTCCGCTGTCTTGTCCGCAGCTCATCAGCAGTACTATCACCAGATATATTAGATAAAAGCGTGCTATCATGTCTATTCTTTTATTAATAAACATCATACGGCGCATACTGTTTTGGTAAATGATCTGTGTTACAAAAAAGGGGTGAAAATCCATCGCATTTTTCGTTTGCTTTCAAGAAACAATTTGGGTATGCCGACAGCAATGATAGCCCAACGAAAAGGTTAATAATACAAAACTCCCGAGACTTACGCCCGGGAGTTTAAATCAGTTACGAGTTCTTAGGCTCGATCGCAAAACCCTCACGGATTATTTTTTACCCCAACCTCCACCGCCCACTTCAGGTAGGCCTTCTTCATCTTGTCTACGACAGCGGGCTGTTGTTGACTCAGGTCGCGCAACTCGACAGGATCATCCTTCATATTAAACAGTTTAACTTTTTCGGTCGCATCGCCCCCTATTATCTTCCAGTCGCCGTCTCGCACTGCCCATTTACCAAAATGCTCCCAATACAATGTCCGATCCTTTCTAGGATAGCCTTTAAAAACGGGCAATAAGGAAACACCTGGTGTATCCTTAATTTCATGACCGTTGAATCGTTTAGGATAGGTAGCTCCGGCAACATCGACGCAGGTCGCCATGATATCCGTAATATGCCCTACAGCGTCCGTTTGATTAATTTTTATGTTGCGGACGCCATTAGGCCAATGCACAATAAACGGCGTGATGATCCCGCCTTCCTCCGTCCATGATTTGTACTTTGTATAAGGCGTATTTGAGACATTGGCCCACGGTTCATCGTAAGCCAAATAAGATCCCCGTTGCCCAACGCTTATACCCGGGTTGTGTAATTTCCGTGCGTCAATATTTTCGGCACTTGCCCCATTGTCGGAAAGAAAAACAATCATCGTGTTGTCGAGTTTCCCCTGTTCTTTCAATGTCGCCATGATTCGACCGATGCCTTGATCCATACGGTCTATCATCGCCGCATAAACCTCCATCCGATCTGCCCATTCTTGGGGATCATCCAACAATTCCCATCTCGGTATCCCTTCAGGAGTAACAGAAAGCTTATGCCGCCCATCGATTATTCCCAGCTGTTGCATCCGCTCATAGCGTTTTCTACGAATGTGTTCCCAACCTTTGTCATATACCCCATCGTAGCGTGCTATATCTTCCTTTAGAGCATGCAAAGGCCAATGTGGCGCCGTGTAAGCCAGATACAAAAAGAAAGGCTTATCCTTTTCATTCTGATTGTGCTCTTCGAGGAAAGACAGCGTCGTATCGGTAAAGGCATCCGTCATATAAAAACCTTCATTCGGAGGAGTCCACAAGTCATCGTCGTTCACCATTTGCCTTTTACGCGGTTCTTCCACCAGTTCAAAATAGCTACTAGCCCCACTGATCAGTCCAAAATAATGGTCAAATCCGCGTTGCCGCGGCCAGTGCTCCGGACGCTCACCGACATGCCATTTACCGACCATATAGGTCTTATATCCAGCTTCTTTCAATACCTCTGCTAAAGTCACACTATGGTTATTGAGGAAGCCTTGATAGGGTCCCGGCTCAGGGGCGCTCCCGACGTTACTCACCATCTTTCCCATCCCCGCTTCATGCGGATACAATCCCGTCAGCAGTGCCGCCCGGGAAGGGCAGCAACGTGTCGCGTTATAAAAAGAACGGAACTGAAGTCCATCACCTGCCAGTTGATCAAGGTTTGGTGTACTAATTTCACTTCCATAACAACCTAGATCGGCATACCCCATATCATCAGCCAATATCACGATAATATTTGGCCGGTTGGTCGGTGAAACCTGGCCGAGGGCCGCATGTCCAGAAAGCAGGACTCCCATAGTAAAGATCCCAAAAAGTAAAGCGCCATAACCACGCAAAGTACAAATCGGATAAGAAAAAGAATATCTCATATGCTATTTTTTAATCTGCAATCTCGGTTAACGGCGGCAGATTCCGCTCTGTTCCCTGGTATCCCTCATTCTGGTTAATTACGCCTAGGGTGTTCGTATTAATCGCATCAGCCGGTATCGGAAACAGTACATGGTAGGGACTAATCCGACACTCCGACGCCCCCCATTTTAAATGGGTCTGATAAAAGTTATTCGTGGCCATAACCCGGTCGTACCAAAAATTTTTCTTGCTAAAATCCGCCAACGAATAGCCATTACGACCTTCAGCGGCCATGATATACGAAATCCGTACCAGCTCAGATTTACGGTGTTCTTCCGCGAAGAGCTCCCGGGCACGTTCGTCGAGGACAGTTTCTATCGTCACATCGCCAGGAGCAATCTCAGCAGCATCCGCGCGTCTCCTCACCTGATTGATATCTGCCGCAGCAGATTCCATCCTTCCCAGCCAATAATAGGCTTCTGCACGTAACAGATAAGTTTCTGCCGAGCGGAACACATAATAATCGCCCTGACCTCCATTCGGCACCTGATCTGTTGTTGCTTGCGGCACAAAGGTTTTATAAAACGGAAAAGAATGGTAATGCTGGAACGTATCTACTATGGCCGAAAAGTTTGTAGGGTCTATTGGTTTTCCAAAATCGACCGATGCCGGATTGTTATATAAAAGTTCCTCCTGTAACACCCAGTTGCCATCCTTTCGTCTTAAGTCATCTTCATCCTGCCACAGCTCATAAAGATAGTAATTAGAAGGTCTAAGATTCGAATTACCGCGACCGAGGGAGTCATAGGTGTCACCTCTATCTAAAGTACCTCTTGCCGCTTTACTATCCAGTACACGGGCGTTCCACCATGCTGGGTGATAATTGCGCATCGTATGGAGTCCCCCGGTACGTACTTCGTCCGGCAAATCGTTTCTATCCAACACACCAAGAATCGTTTCGGAATTCGCTGCATGATGCACGTTTATCGGACGGTGTAGGTCCCAGAATAAGTTTCGATATGGCGCAATTTCTACTTCAGGTCCAAACCGTTCCTGCATTAACGGGTGTTTTTCAATGACGTCAGTGGCCATTTCAATCGCCTGTTCATACGCCCGGTTTGCCAAGCATATTTTCGATAATAGATGTTTACCTGCCGACTGGCTTGGTACCCCTGGCCGCATCTGTCCCGGAAGCCACTCTACAGCGAATTCCATATCGCTTTGGATACGATCCAGGATCGTCCAACGCGAATGGGTATAAAAATCCAATTTGGCTTCTAGTAATTCCTTATCGAGAAAGGGTACATCTCCAAATTGATTGACCAGTAGATAGTACCAGTAAGCACGATGGAAGTATGCTTCGGCCAGTATTTCATTCCGATCCGTTTCGTTCTCCCAGGTAATATCATCAATCCGGGAGATAAGCGCATTCACCACACGTACCGGCCGGTACGCCCACTGGAAATTATCCAGAACGTAATAATTTCCATCAGCATTCGGTGTCAGCTGCAGGTTCATATTCCGTATACCGTTGTCATTGAGCGGCCCTGCAACCCCTAGCTCCGTAAAGATAGATTCCGATACCACCGTATTGAGTTCTCCGTAAAACGAATTTCGGAGGTTCTTGCGTGCAGTAACCAACATAGACTCATATCCAGCCTTATTGATGAGTAGGTTTTCCGGCGCATAAAACGACAGCGGCTCTGGTTTCAACCAGTCTTTGGAACAGGCAGAGATAGCCAACATACTTACGATTAGCACTAAACTATATAAAATTCTTATTTTCATTTCATCAATCATTAAAATAAACTAAAACGATGCGTTCAACCCGAAGGTAAAAATGCGTGGCATTGGACTATTCGCCGACTCGGGATCCCAGCCCGTCCATTTTGTCAGGGTGAGCAGATTGCGCCCACTCAAGAAGAGTCGGAGATTATTTACTGAAATTTTATCCAGCAATTCTTTGGGTAAACGGTAGCCGATTGCCGCGTCCTGTAGCCTCAAAAAGCTACGGGACTCATACATATTGATCCCTCCCTCAAACAATCGATAATTTACATTAAGTCGAGGATGCGTATTCGACCGGTTTTCAGGCGTCCAATACGGGATATCCAAAGTATTTGCCCGGTCATAGATATTCGAACTTGAGTGGTTAAAATCACCTCGATCGCCCATGTGCCCAAGGTCAGCCCTTATAAAAATATTTGCATCAAAGTGTTTCCAAAAACTGAAATCGTTGCGCCAGCCGAGTGTGTAACGTGGCTGACGCCAGCCAATAAACTGCTTATCGTCAAACTGCCGATATGCGCCATCCGCGTTTACATCTTCCACACGATATTCGCCGGGACGCAGACCGTATTGTGCAGCTGCTTCAGTTTCCTCTACCTGCCATATCCCCTGTATCCGGTAATCCCAGATCCTGTCCAAGGCTTCTCCGGGGAAATATCCATTTGCATAATCTGGAACTTCGCGCTGCACCAACTGTCCGTTTACCTCTTCTTCCATCATGTCGCCCCAAAGGCGGTCGATACGGTTACGATTCAAAGAAAACACGAAGCTGCTCCGCCAATTTAGATTTTCCCGTTTTATAATCTGCCCCTGCACCGTTGCATTTATCCCTCTATTGGAAAGCTCACCAAGATTGGTCGTAACCGACTCATAGCCAATAATCCGTGGCAACCTACGGTCTAATAAAAGATCATAGGTCGTTCCGTTGTACGCATCTACTGTCGCGGTAAGCCTACTATCAAAAGCAGTCAGGTCGAATCCGATGTTGTAGGCCTCCGTTCCCTCCCATTTCAAGTTGGGGTTTGCCATCGAACTATTCGTCAAGCCCACCACAACGTTCGAACCATCAAAATATGCGTTGCGCGCAAGATTTGAAAGCGCCGCATAGGCGGGCACATCCCGGTTTCCGTTCATCCCCCACGAAACACGCATCTTGAGGTCGTTTATCCAAGCGACGTCGAAAAAACGTTCTTGAGAAACTCTCCATGCAAATGCCGCCGACGGAAAGAAACCTCTGGGGTTATTTTGTCCAAATGCAGAAAACCCATCTCTCCTCCAGGAGAAGGTAAACAGATAACGTTCGTCGTAATTGTAGTTCATCCGTGCCATCAGCGCATCCCCGGTACGTACCCTATCATTGTTGCTGATGGACGGGTTCGCCCCATATTGCAAACCATGCCAAGAAAGATTTTCATTGGGTCCGAAATTCTCATTTTCCTGAAACGACTGCTGTATCTGTAATTTTTCCGCATTAACCAAAAAAGTAACGTCGAGTGCATGCTTGTCGAAACGTTGCGACCAAGTTAAGATATTATCGACCATCCATTCATAGGAGTGTTCATCAGACCGCGTACCATATCCATTACGGCGGGTTACGCCCCCGAGCATCGTTGTAGAAGGCCAAAAATTATAGTCTTTTTCCGTCACCAGGCGGTTTTGGAAAGACGCCCGGTATTTAATACCGAAAGGCAGTTTTAATTCTGCATAGAACGTCGCAAACAAGCGATTGTTTTTTCGATACTGATCCTTATAATAGGACTCTAAGAAAGCGTTAGAAAAAGAAGGGTCTTCTTGCGGAAATCTAACCAGCATGCCGTCATCCTCCATAAACTTACCGTAAGGGCTCAGTCTATCTATTCCTCCCGCAGGCACCGAGCTGTTGTCGGAAGTTGCAAATTGCGTATTTACTCCAATTTTTAAGAATGTAGCAACATCCCCTTCCAGGTTTAAACGTGTACGCCAAGTCTTGAGCCTGTCGCCATAGATGATTCCTTCATTATCCGTATATCCGGTAGAAAGGTAATAGTTTAGGCGGGACGCCTTTCCAGACAGCGCGATATCATTGTTGTGACGCAGGCCTTGCTGCATGCGTTTACCGTACCAATCAATGATCCGACCTTGTTGGAAGCCCTCGATTTCTACACTGTTCAGGCGTAGGCGCTTTAGCCATTCCACCGTGTTATCCGCATCCGCATTATTACTATAATTCCGCCATTGTTCCAAAGACACATTATCCGGTAGCTGGTCCGGATTCATATAATAACCTTCCGCATCACGTGGCGCCATCTGCTGCATAAGATCCTGTCTAAACCTAAGGTAGCCCTCGGCATCGAGGGGTTTATAATCATTTGCTACAGAGGCAAGACCCCACATGGACGAAATGGTTACAGTAGGTACCTCGCTTGCACCGCGTTTGGTGGTTACAATGATTACCCCTGAAGCGGCACGCGCACCGTAGACCGCGGCCGAACTAGCATCTTGCAGCACATCTATCGTGGCGATATCAAATGGATTGATATCCTGCAATGCACCGTTATAGATTACACCGTCCAACACGATCAACGGGCTTGAACCCGCGGTGATGGAATTGGCTCCCCTGACCTCCAACGATCCGCCGCCTGCCGCTCCAGTCGCTTGGTTACTAGCTATACCTGCCACCGTTCCACTCAAGAACTCGCTCAGATTGGTAGCCGATTGGCTTTCGAAATCACGCGCATCTACGCGTGATATCGCGCCCGTTAAGTCGCTTCTTTTCTGTGTGCCGTAGCCTACTACAACTGCTTCCTCCAGGTCGTTCATGGCGACCCGCATAGCGACGTCCAAACTAGCGCGACCTTTTAACTCCACTTCCTGAGTTTCATACCCCACAAGCGTAATCAATAAGATCCTGGCCTCTGCCGGCAAATCCAAGCTAAAATTCCCATCGCCATCCGTTTTCGTTGCATGCGAAAAATTCTTCACTGATATCGTTGCTCCTTCCAACGGAACTCCGCTCTCATCCCGTATCCTCCCGTTTACACGGCTTTGGACGGTTCCTTCCGCGCGTCCCTGCGGAGCTACATTCCGTTTGCTGGGGACCTCCGTTTTGACTTTACGGCGCACAAGCACTGTCCGGTCGCGGAAGGTATAGTCGAGCGGCTGTCCATCAAAACACACCGCCAAGGCCCGTTCCAGACTGGCGTTCTGCAAATTCACCGTTACTGGACGCGCCCGTTTTAAATCGCGGTCCGCGTAGATAAAATCCACGCCGCTTTGCTCACTCAATACCTTCACAATATCCCTTAGCGAGGCATTCTGTCTTGTTATATTGATCTGCGCTCGTGATTCTGCAGAAACCTGTAGAATCAGCGCAGTTAAAAAGAATACTGTTATCCGCATTGCTTTCCATATAGTATGATCGTCCCGACTGTCATTGCCGAACGTCTTATTATAGTTTATAATCATTAACTTTGTTTGTTTGGTTATTCTTCAATTGTTTAGACGATAAAAAAGGAACGGCCAAATATCTGGACGGAAGGGGTCTCAAGCACTTCCGTCTTTTTTTGTTCCCACTACAAGCCAGCTTCTACATCACTTTTACCCTCCTTCCCTCAATCTCAAACTGGACCGCCTGTGTATAGCTAATCTTATCCAAAATTTCGGATATATGCTCATATCGGCTCACGGATCCGGTGAAGGTGACGGATGATGCATCACCTTGATACATAATTTCTACGTCGTACCAACGGGCCAACATTTTTAAGATATTCGCCAACGGTTCCTGCTCAAACACGAATTTACCATCTTTCCATGCCGTGAACAGGCTGACATCAACCCTATTCACCTGAAAGTCATGCCCCTGTAATACGGCCTGCTGTCCGGGATTGATTTCATGGTACGTCGCTTGCTCCCTCTGTTCTACACCATTTAGGGATACCTTAACGTTTCCTTCGACCAATGTGGTAAGAATTTTAGTGTCGTCCGCATAAGCCGAAATGTTAAATTGCGTTCCGAGTACATCTACGATCTGTGCGCCCGCCTGCACGCGAAAGGGTACTTTGTGTGAAACACCAGTCCGGTCCACGGACACCGCTTTGGCCACATCAAAATAAGCTTCGCCTTCAAGGAATACTCGACGCTCCTGCTTTCCGAAATGCAATGGATAGCGTAATGATGATCCGGCATTCAGCCATACATGCGTACCATCAGGGAGTGTTAGCGCATACTGCCCGCCGCGCGGCGTCTTTAACGTTAGCATTTGTCCGCCAATCGTCGGGCTCACGACCTGTCCATCTTCATACTTAATTGAATCGCCTATTATAATACCTTTATGCAGATCACTTAAAGCAATTTCCTGTCCAGTCTCCAGCAAGAGGGTCGCCCTATTTTTTCCAGGTACAATACTATCCTGCTGTGTTGCTATTGTACGCCTCTCAACAGAAACGGGTTTGTAGAAAAAGATCAACAATCCCATTATGATGATAGCAGCTGCCGCATAGTAGCCGTATGGCCGAAATCGTTGCGACGCTCTAATTTTCGCTATCTTTTTATCTACCTCCCGTTTGATCCTGTCCTTCAGCCTTTCCCGATCATCTTGGTTCAGCTGCTGCAGAACATGTTTATCCTTCTCAAATAACCTATAGTATACATCTACAAAATGTCGTTCCTCGTCAGAGGCTGTGCCATTTCGATATTTTTTCAGAACTTCTAAAAAAGTTTTTCTGTCCATGATTAGCGAGGTTTACACTTATAAGACAGGGCAAGATGGTATATTCCCGAAAATAGTCGTTTTTTTTAAAACTTAATCTATCAGCATGGAGCCAATGCGGGATCCATTAGAAGAATTTCGTCAGGACAAGTAATAATGTTAACGATGCACGCAGCTGCGCCAACGCTAAACTTAATTGGTTTTGAACAGTTTTTCTGTTCATATTCAACTTTTTGGCAATTTCTGCGGTATCCAGATCCTGTTCATACCGCATTCTATATATTACTTGCTGTTTAGTACCTAAGGAATTAATGAGTGCCTCGGCCACGGCGACCAGCTCTTTATCCAACAACGGGGTATCGCTGGAATCAGTAGCAGCCTGATATTCTATCAAAAGTTCCGCAATAGGCACATAACGCCTTTCCTTTTCAAACCAGTTGAGCACCCTATTTTTAACGGCTGTATAAAGATATCCCCGAATATTTTCAATACGTAACTCTTCCATTTGGTCCCATAATGCGACGAAAATATCTTGGGTAATGTTCTCGGCAATGTCGTATTGGCGACACCGTATAAATGCCTGCTCAAAGACGTAATCCCAATACTCCTCGTACAGCGCGGTAAAGGCCTGCTCCTCCTGTGTTTGCGAGCGGGATAATAAATTTGATGTCTTGTGAGATTTACAATCGGACATAAGTTGCATGCCATATTATGCACACAAACTTATAAAATAATTTGATATTCCGTCCCCCAATTAACTTTTATCTTTCGATTTATTGCTTTCACGACGCGATTTGGCTATTCCCCGCAGGCGTTAATTGCCTTATGGGAGGGTTGGTTATAAAAAAACTCCCGAGACTTGCCTCGGGAGTTTCAGCAAAAAATCATTTAACTCATCCCCAAAGTCAGGGTCGTCACGAAAACCAATCCCGTCGAGCTTATGGCTTCCACATATACTTTGTAAGAACCCGCTGTTAAGCTTTCCGACGGTTTAACCCGGACTTTCCCGGAAGATTCTTCAACCTCGAAGGTGTCGCTGGAATTCGCAAAGGGAGCCCCATCCTTCTCGATCTTCTGCAAACGGAAAGTTGATTTATATTTCTCTGGATAAAACTCAGGAGCATCCGATAGGTAACCATTCTTCAGTCCGATATGGACCAAACTATAATCCACGCTAAATCCAAGATCAGGATAAGACTTTCCGAAAAGGTCAGCTAGAAGCGTATATCCAAGGAAGCAACCTCCTCGATAGTGAAGCGCGCCCACAGCAATCGATATTAAAATACCTATCCCCGCTGCCGGGGAGACATATAAGTGTGGGCATCCAAATGGGTATTTGAATTATTTGCTTTGGTACTTCCGTTGCTGACGGAAATCAAGGCTTTTCCATCTCGCGCTTTCTAATTCTACTAAATCTCTCGGCAGACATCTCAAGCACGGAAGCGACATACTGCATACGTTAGTGGTATTAATGGAAACTTTTGTACATCTGTAATGTTTCGTTTTGGTTTCTTTGGGCTCACCAAGCAGTGTCTTTGGCACATCATTCTGTTTTTTACGTTATCGCCATATCATCTGTCCGCTACCGGCCTCCATTTTGTCCTTTCCCTTCCAGATTACCGGAATTACTCCCGGCGAATTATTCTCTGCATCGGGATTTGTAGTGTACTGCTGGCCGTCGTTCGGAATGATACTCATTTGCCACAGTCGACCAAAGCCCTCACCGCTATACCGATAGTAGCTCCCTAGAAGAAGGTATTTTCCATCAGGGGAAAAAACAGGAACTGATTCCGTAAAATTGCTCGTCGTTACCTGTTTCAGATTCCCACCCTCCATATCCATCGTATGGATATGGTTGGCGATACGTACAGCCAGCTTAGTTCCTTGCTGATTGACGGTAAGGTCTCCCCAATCCTGGTAGTTCATTTCCTTGAGCAAGGTTCCAGAATCATAGGGGGGTGCGACCCGGATGATATAGTTTCCATGTGTCATCAGAAAATGATTTCCCGGAAGCCAAAGCGCAGTCACACCGAAGTTTATCCGTTCACCATTTATGTCCAAAATACGGGCTACAAAATCCCCATTGCGCTTGAGGATGGTGATGCCATCCTCCTTTTCATTGGAAGTCACGAGGATTAAACTATTGTCTGGCGACAAGTATCCTTTACAGTAGGCATTCAGGCCAGGTCCGTTATAGACAAATTCCTCAGCGACGGCCCCGGTATTGATATCGCTGATTGTAAAACGAATATCGTATTCTCCAATGCTGCTGGCATTGACCACGGAGAGCTTCCATTTGCCATCCCTGGATATGTCAAAGTTGTTAAGCTTGCTGTCATCGGGAATAAAAGATCCTCCCGTCCCATCAGGCAAACTTATCTTGATTATGCCTTCGGTAGCCCAGTCGTAATAAATGGTACCTTTCAATTCCGAGGGGTATAGATCACCCGGTCTGTTGCCCTCTCCGTTGTTTCCATCCTTAGAACACCCCACTAAAAGAAAAAAAAACGAGATCAATATCGATGCAGCTAACTTTTTCATACCTTGAAATATTGTGTTGTTTCAAAGTTATCTAGTAATCAGAAGACAAACAATCCACGAAAACTAGGATTTCTCGCCGCGTTTTCTATCCAAAAACTTTACCGATAACTCTACCGATTGCGGCGAAATCATCAAGATTATTGAAGGTTCTATTAGCTTTTGGATGAGCGACACTGGATCAAACACGAGTTTACTATCGAAGTTCTTCCCACCATGGCTTGAACCGCTGGCTGGAATCGTTCAAATTAACCAGTTCTCCCACGATCGGTGTTACCAAAGGGATATTAAGCATCTTATTGTTTTCCGTTATCCGGATCAGGGGTTCGTCCCAAGCATGGAATCCTAATTTAAACTTCGAAGAATGTACCGGAAGTACGCGTTTTGCTTTCAGGTCTTGTGCGGCTTGTAACACCTCTTCCGGCAACAAATGAATCTCGCGCCAGCCCTCATTGTATTGACCGTTTTCCAGAATCGCCAGATCAAATCCGCCAAATCGCTCGCCTATTTCCGCGAAATGCGTATCGTATCCGCTATCTCCACCCAGATAGAGGTTCAGCTCGGTCGTTTGCAGCACATAGGATAGCCAAAGCGTATTGTCCCGCTGGAGCCCTCGGCCCGAAAAATGCCGGGCAGTGGTCGTGTACAAGGTCATCTCATCATTGATCTTAACGCTTTCGTTCCAATCTTTCTCGATGATTTTTGCACGGTCGTACTTCCAATACTCAAAATGTGCGCCCACCCCCAATCCGCATACCACCTGTTTCACTCTTGGTCTTAACTTGATAATTGTCTGGTAATCCAGATGGTCATAATGATCGTGCGAAATAAGCAGATAATCAATATCAGGCATATCCTCAACGGTATATATATCTGTTCCCTTGAATGCTTTGTTGGAGTTGGGAACAGGCGACGCGTTGCCGGAGAAAACAGGGTCTATTAAAAATCGAATACCGTTCAGCTGGATAAAGTACGATGAATGGCCAAACCACACCAGTACATTTTCTGTGATCGGTAAACTTTTAAGGTCTGTTTTTACCGAAGGAATAACGTCTGTAGGCACGGTTCGCGGAAATTTGGTGAACGCAAAGTCATAGGCTGCTCTCGTCATGGAATAGCCTTCGCTCACCATTGGGGTGAAATGTATATTTTGAAACTTGCCGTCCTTATAATGCGGTGATTGCCTTATCCTTTCAAGCCGTTGTCCGCTGGGGGCTTTCCCAAATTTTGGATGCTGCATATACAGAATTGCGCCTATAAGCAACGCACCCACTAGAATGAGTATGGTTATCATTGCCTTTTTGATTATTTTAAAGCGTTTAGTTTTAGCCATCGGTTTACCATCTTAGCTCCATACACTCATGATATAAACTATTTGTGCTTTTTGCTGAAATTGTGTTTACACAAAAGTAGTCGGTAGCTTTACAACAAACAAATATAGACCATACTCTATATTATATTTTTTTTCAACATTGGTAGATTACAATAGCTCTCTCCAACAGTAAGTTCTACACGGTTGGAGAACTTGATTTTTCTGCACCTTCGACAAATTTGTATCATTACAATAGAGTATTCATAAACGCTGTCGGGCTCTTCCCGATCTCCTTTTTAAACACCTTGGCGAAGTACTGGCTGTCCTGAAACCCTACGCGAAAGGCAACTTCAGCGACGCGGAGATCCGTCTGCGTCAGAAGCTGACAAGCATATTTCATCTTATAGTTTTTGATATATTCCGAAGGAGACAACCCCGTGAGGGATTTGATCTTCCTAAACAGGTGCACCCTACTCAGGCCAACCTCGGCACCTAGCCATTCTACACTCAGATCCGCACTTTCCAGATTTTCAGAAATGACCGTGTTAATCCGGTCCAGAAGCCTCCGGTCGTGGTCGTTTCCAGTGACAGCTGCAGAATTAGGCAGATAAGTTGCTGCTCGGTAACGCGTATGAATCCGTTTTTGATGGTCGATTATATTCTTTATCCGCAGCTTCAACTCCAGTATATGAAAAGGCTTGGGGAGGTATGCGTCTGCGCCATGACCAAGTCCTTCCATCTTGGCCGCATGTGTGTCCATGGCGGTTAAGAGAACCAGAGGGATATGACAGATCTCCGGTTTACTTTTGATGCTGGCACATAACTCGTACCCATTCAGGCCCGGCATGACCAGATCGCTGATGATCAGGTCGGGAACCAGTTCTTCTGCCTTTTGAAGACCTTGCAGGCCGTCATAGGCTGTGAAGACCTTATATGTCGTTTTGAGCTGTGCTTCCAGGTAATGTACTATTACGGCATTGTCGTCCACCAACAGTATAGTCCCTAGATCAGACTTCACGTCATTGTCAGTTTCGTCCTTATGAACCACGATTTCGACAGGCTCGTTCCAGGTTAATTTATTAGATGGTAGATTTTGATCTTCCTCTTGTTGTGTGGCCGTATCCAACATTTCGCAGGGTATGGTCAGCATGAAAGATGTTCCCCGCGCGACCTCGCTGTCCACCGTTATATGACCGTCCATCATCTCCAACAACGATTTAGACACCGATAAGCCTATTCCAACACCATGCCCAGCGCTACCCTTCGTGTAGAAGCGCTCAAAAATATGTGGCAAATCCTTTTCATTGATACCGACACCTGTGTCCCAGACTTTCAAGGCCAGCACGCTGTCCGTAAAAGAAGCACTGATCCCGATTTCTCCCTTAGGAGGTGTAAATTTAAAGGCATTTTGCAGCAGGTTAAAAATGATTTTTTCGATCTTATCCTTATCGAGCAGTAGTATCACCTCATCAAGTGCTTCAAGATCGACCAATAGCTGAATATTCTGCTTCTCGGCCATCGGCCAGAAACTCATCAATATTTCCTCCAGATGCTTTCTCAGCGGCACCGGCTCCTTATTGATGGCATACTGTCCGGTATCAATTTCACGGATCTGCATAATCTGTTCTGTCAGCAACCGTAATCGTTGCACGTTAAAGTGCATAATTTCCAACCGGTTTTTCTTCCATATGGAGTGTTCTTCCGCGGCTAACAGTTCTTCCAATGGCGCCAATATCAGGGAAAGAGGCGTACGAAATTCATGCGATACATCCATGAAATAACTCAGTTTTACATCGTGAATTTCCTTCCACTTCTCTTTCTCCAGCTGCTCAATACGGTAGGAATGCTTCAGTCTCAAACTTTGCAGATAACGACTCCAAAAAAGTGCTACGATCAGCCCTACAGACAGTAGATAAAGACATTTCGCCCACCAGCTCAACCATAGCGGATCCAGTACCTCTATCGACATCTGAGCTTCTCCCACGGAAGAATGATCGCCGGTCGAACGGACTTTGAGTGTATAGTCGCCCGCTTTGAGGTTTGTAAATGCCACCTGGTTCCCGTTTAGTCGGATCCACTCCTCGTGAATCCCCTCCAGCTTATAGTAAAACGAATGTCTGTTCGCCGACGAATAACCAAAATCCGAAAACTCCAGTTCGAAATCAGTATGACGATGGCTCAGTTGAATAGCTTGCGTACATTGTAGACTTGTCTGCAGTACCCTCGTGCTATCACCGGGTTCTACCCGATGGTTCCCAATTCGCAAAGTAGTAAACCGCACGGGCCGGTTTCGTGCAGATAAGCGATGCGGCGTAGTCATATCCATCTGTAACCACCCCTCACTTCCGCCGAGCAGCAAGCTATTGGAAATGTCCTGCGCAAAAGCACCTTCATTTATTTCCTCGAGGAGCATGCCCTCCTCGTAACCAAATGGCCGCAGCCGGTCGTTCTTGTCCAGCCGGCTAACACCATGTAAAGACACAAACCATTTCTCGGCCGATCGATCTACGATCGTACCGTACACGAGGTTGTCCAGCATGCCGTTGCCCGCGTGGAAATGTTTACAGTCGCCCGACCGCGGATTCCAGCCCAGCACCCCTTGGCCATTGCTCGACAGCCATAAGGTACCATCCGCTTCCTCTAGCACATGGTTTATCTGGTCCACCCTAAGCTCGACCGCACCCGTTCTAAACCTACTTTTATGACTGATTGCTCCCGTCCTGCTATTATATATCACGACGCCGTGACCATATGTCGCCAAAAAAATCTGACCATCTTTTCCGATGGATACATGTTTCACGGCCCGATGGTTCAACAACTCCTGTAGCTCCTTATCGTCTTCAAACGGCACAAATCTCTTTGTTGCCAGATCAAAACGATGCAGCCCCCCAGCTCCGTCCGTTCCGATCCACAACCCGCTCGTATCTCCCGCTATGGAATTTATAATCCATCCTTTTGTACGGTTCAAGAGGACCGATTCGGGCAGCTCATATTTTTGAAAGCTCCCTGTCGCCGCCGAAAAGCTGTACAGCCCCTTTCCAAATACGCCGAGCCACACCTGTCCGTTCCTATCTTCGTATATCGCTTTTATTGCTCCGTTTTCGGGCAGCTCATAGCGGGTATTATGGTCGCCTGCGACATGATATAACACACCATCCTCTGTTCCCACCAGCACCGTATCCGCTCTGGATGCCAGTAAAGCCGAGACACTGGTGGAAGAGGTGCTGCTGCCGGCGCCATAAAGGCGGTTGAGCCGAAAACGACGATCACCTCGCCGATATAATTTGATACCATCCGTATACGTTCCTACCCAGATATTGCCGAGCTTATCCATATGTATAGCACGTATACTTTCCTGATCTTGAATAGTACCGTCTATGAAGCGTCCTAAAGCCACCCTCGTCGGCATCCCCTTTTCCGCCAGCTGGTATAGACCTTCAAAGGTGCCTACCCATAGCCTTTGCTGCTGATCCAGCCTCAGGTCGCGAATAAGATCAGACTGCAATCTAGTCCGTTCGTCCACAGCCTGGGTATGCCAATGCCGGATAATCTCCCCATTCTTTTCCAGTAAAAATAGCCCCGAACCATAGGTTGCTGCCCAAATAACAGAATCTGTAACCACCAACGATTCGATACGCGAAGGGAACTGCTTCCTATCGCTCTCACTCGTTATGGAACATCCCTGTCGCGTTGTTGGGTTATAAGTAAACAAGCCGAGCTTTGAAGTTCCGACCCACAGCATTCCCGTACGATCTTCGGCGATGGAACTTACTGTCCCATGTGCTAAATAATACATACCATCCCCAACGAAACTATGTTTGGTCAGCAAGCCAGAGAGACGGTTCCACTCAAACAGGCCATAACGGCATCCCATCCATACACGTCCGTCGCGTCCCACAAAGACTTCATGGATCGAAGAAGACTCGTAGATGCTGGATGGTAATGTATAGGTGGTGAATTTATCATGATTGCGGTGATAACAGCTTAGTCCCTTGTCCGTTGCTATCCATATATTGCCATCGTTGTCTCCGGAAATAGAAAAAATAGTATTGCCTCCGATACTCGTCGGATTACCCGTTTGATGTCGATACACGACAAACTCATAACCATCATAGCGGCACAACCCGTCGCGTGTGCCAAACCACATAAAACCAAATCCATCCTGATAGACGCTTAATACAGAACGTTGCGGTAATCCGTCTTTATGCGATATCGTCTCAAAATTTAGATCCTGCGCGTAAGAGCAAGAAAAATAGAAACTCTTTATAAGAATGAAGACGCAGAGGAAACATTTATTTCGAAACAGACAGCTCATCATAGTAAGCAGGATAATAATGACGCCACAAGCGTGTTACAAAATTGTAAACAATAAATTAACCTACTATTACCGTTATGTTATGCTATCGTGATTTTTTCAGTTATCTTCTACCACGGGCTTGTCATCCCGCTTCACAATGCGAAAAACATCCAGTACATGGCCGTCCAACGCATATGTTTTAAAGACGATGGCTTCATCAGACATCTCGACCAGCTGATAGGTCTGTACGTTACCCATCTTTACCTCCATCCAAGGATGATTTCCCACCGCATATGCCTTTCTTCCTGCAACAGAAATCACATAAGTCGGTCCTATACGATTACCTTCCGAATCAGGGATTCGACCTCTGGCATACACATGGTCGTGCCCTTGCAACACGAGGTCAACGTTGTATTTGTCGAATAGTGGTTTCCAACGCGTCATGACGCCGTCATTGATTCTTCCTTCCGTGGCCGAAACGACCGGATGATGGCAAACCACGATAGCCCATTTCTTTGTATTGTACTTTAGCACCTGCTCCAACCACTGCCCCTGCAGATCCAGTGCATCATTGGAATCCATGAAGACGAAACGGCAATTTTTGATATCGATAAAGTAAGCGCCGTTAGATAATGACGACGGACCATTAGGCGGATATCGAAACTGATGCGGCCAGCTCGGCGTGCTATATTGCTTCACGCCCTTTTCGTCCTTTACATACTCATGGTTACCACGTACGGCGAGCTGCGGCTTCGCGGCAAGCATAAAATCGCCTGCCCGGAACCATTCTGCCCATTCATATTCGTTTTGCGAATGATTGATCAAATCGCCCACGTGTATCACAAAGTCAGCCGCTGGTGCTGCAGCATATGCCTTTCTAAATACACGGGACCAGAGCGGGCGAATGTCGTTTTGCGCGTCGCCCATGTAAATAAACTGAAACGCATCCTCGTCTGTTGGCATCGAAAAGTCGATCCATTCGCTCCACATATCCCCTTCGCCTACCCGGTACACGTAATTTTCTCCAGACTTTAGCATCCGCAACGTAGCCGTATGGTAATACACTGTATCGCCCGTATACGTTACAAACCGCTCACTGCGGGCGTTCACGCGGTTGGCATCTCGGTAGAAATCGATCTGGGTTATCTTGTCCGACCATTCCAGCGTTCCTGTTTGAACCACCTTGCTCGTCCGCCAGGTGATCGTTCTGGTCTGCGCAAGCGAATCCGTGATCGACATCAATATCCGATCCGGCATTTCACTGGCCTTGTAAGGTATGAACGGCTGGTCTGGAGGTAATTGTTTTTCATGGGGCTGTGCATAGCCGACAGTCCCCATGGAAAATAAAAATATAACAAAAAATAATCTATGCATTTTATTGATGGATATTCCCCTCATAATTCCGAACCCAGCCCTTCGTCCAATCCGCAGAGGACTCGCTTACAGCGCCTACATAGTTTGCTTCCGAGAAGAAAGCATCTACAGAGACAGGATTAAACGCACTGTTGGTAATTGCCTGTGGTATATAGCTTGTCGTGCCGATACCATCGATCGTGGCCAGAATCGGTTCATCCTCATCGTTATCTTCAAAACCTGTCACATTATTGAAAAACGGATTCTGGAAAGCATTCTCCGCATCTAAGTATCCTTGGAATGGATTGCCGTTATCAGTATCATCACGGTAGGGATCGCGAGGCACATGGAAGATATACGAGTAGGCAAAAACGGTGGGTCCTTGTAAATCCGTCACGGTAACCTCATCGTTGAGGCGCAAGCCGCGTCTAGGGAAGTCTGCTACAATGCTGTTATACACTTTTCCGCTGCTGTTCGCGCGCATACGCATGCCATGCGTATCATCAACATCTTCTCCGGGACCGACTATCGTAACATTTGAGATAACAGGAGACGCTGTTTCCCGGATCGTGAACGCCTCCACCTCATCGTAAAAACTGGTGGTCTGTGAAATCGCAAATTGCACATACCCCGCATACGCATCACCAAAGCGAAAACCACCACCTTCACAATTGGTAGCCACAAGATACTTCATGCGTACATCACCGTCCGTTGGCATAATACCTTCACCAAGCGCCCGGTAAGCTTGTACGTAGTTGATCGTTGTCCCGCTACCTACACCCTGCAAGCGGAAACCACGATCTCCCGCATATTCTACCCGAAGATATTCGACATGGCCACTTGAACTACCATTGCCCTCACCTTTAATATTAAACTGCCCCCAATCACCTGGTTCCGCCTCCTGATCGCGCAACAATTTGTCACTGGTCACCACTACTGGAGCAGTCGCCGTACCCGTTACATCCACTCGTGCTCCCTCATCAATGACCACATCGTATGTTTCTCCGGTTTCGGTATTCATGTACAGCTCCACGCCAGCCTCCATCTGCAGCTCCGTTCCGCTCATAAAGTGCACAGAATGGGGCAACCAATATTTACGGCCGGCTGCTAATTTTACCTTCCCGGTTTCGATAATACCATCCTCCGGAAGCTCGATCCGGTATACCGGAGAGGATCCAATCGCTACCTCATCGTAAAGCGCCACAGATACTTCGAATGCCGATGCATCCGATGTGATGGTGTTCTTTTCATCTGCTATAAAGAAAGCATAGGGGACAACGTCGCCTTCTTCAAGGTCTGCCGGTAAAATATCCTCAAAGGTGTAACTCGTCTGTCCATCCTGAAGCGGCACGCTACGAAGCGGCGCTTCATCACGGTGGATGACGAGCATCGTCCCGTTTCCTGGGTTAGCAAACGAGAGCGCAACCGATACCGTGGTTCCTGGTTTTGCTATTGTACTCGCTTGCGCAACCTCTATCGCATTTCCTTCAATGTTCGCCGGAGTACCCTTGTCGTCTTTTGAGCAGGAGACAAAGGTCGAGAGCATGCCGGCCAATACAACGGCGAATACGCCGTTTCTTTTTTTCATTTTCATATTACTTAAGTTAAATTATTCTCTAATACTGCCATCGCGATTCTTAAACCATACTCCCTGTCGTGTCCAATCGTTGTTGGTATGCTGGACAGCACCAATGTAGTCTGCAGCGATAAACCAGGGGTCCAGTTCCTGCGGATTGAAAGCAGAAGCGACCGAACCTACATAGTTATCCCGCGCGATACCGCTCACCACGTCTTCCGTCACATCGTATAAGCCGGATTGGAAAAAGACAGATTCCGCTTCTTGCGCATAATTGGTGGCCGAGCGGAATGCTCTTACATTGTCCAGCACCATCTCTCCGCCGAGCACTTCTACCGGTAAATCTTCAACACGAACCGCATCGCTGGGAAAATGCGCTACAATCAGATTCCGCAGCTGCCCAATCGCTCCCCGTCTGACCCGCGCTCCCCGCCGAGTGCCATCTGTGGTCCCTTCACCATTGCCAATCAGCGTCACGTTGGCTATCTGGAAGGTCGTTCGCGGACTGGAATCATAGAAACTATCATGGTTCCGTAGTTCGAGCGACCGCGCCTGATTCCAAAAGTTTCTCGGAACCAAGGTGGCCGGAATATTTGTTTGGAACAACCAAAACTGTCCCTTTCCTTGCCAGCCCTCGTCCGCCCATAAGCCATATCCACCGTGATCAATGGCAGCAATGTACCGTAGATTTACGCGGCCGCCACGAATACGAAATGCATTGTTCTGACACTGGAATACCTGCACATGGTCAATCCCTGTAGCAGAACCCACACCGAACAAATTCAAGGCGTGATAATCGTCTTTACCAGCGTACTCTATCCGTACATAGCGCAGGCGGCCAGAACTTTCTGTCGTCGCCGACCCGCCGTAAACAAAGCCATCTTCGACCACGTTGCTCCCACGATTCGTCGGCGCAGCCCCGAATAAAAACAAGCCGCCCCAATCATCGAAAGAAGGATTCTCTCCGCGCAATACTTTCTCCGAGGTCAGGACAATTGGTGCCGCTGCCGTACCGGTCGCCTGTATCCTACTGCCGCGTGCAATAACCAAACGGGAATTAACAGCGTTGTCAGCACTAGTCCGGAAATAGACCGTGCTGCCGGCGTCGATCGTCAAGGTTCCCCCGTCTTCAACAGCCAGCGTTCCCGCTACCACATATGTTTTTTCTCTCTCGAAGTGAAAGTCTCCATTGATTTTTCCTTGAATAACCGACACTTCTTTTCCAGATACTGTTTCCACCGTTATGGTATATGTCGCATCGACTGAAACGGTAATCGGAAAGCTCGTCGAGCGACCTATCTTATCCGTTAGGGTTACCACAAAATCATAGACTGTCCCTAAGGAAGCGTCCGCTGCGACGTTAAACTTGAAATCATAAGTGGCCGATAGTTCATTGTTCGTGTAACTGACTTCATCATATCGCTCTGCCCCCAGATAAACCACAAGCGATTCCAGGCCAGAGGCCGCTTGTACATTCAACGGCACATTAATAATCTTCCCGGGCTCCTGCACCAGCGTTAGCGCAGTTTCATCGGTCATACTCAAAATCATTGGTTCAGGAAAGACAAAATCAATTTCCTTATCCGCACAACCCGTCATCAATAGATGGAGTATCACGACCAGGAAATGCAACGATTTATTTTTCATTTTCTTTGTTTTACTTTAATCTTAGTACCTTATCTCCATTTACCGAATGACATAGCCAATTCCCGCACGAGCGGAATAACCGAAGTACGCAACACGCGAAACGTAATCGGATGTACCTTGATAACGTATACTTGGCTCATTCAACAAGTTGATCCATTCTGTAAACAACCGAAAGTTTTTCCAACTATAAGAGGCATTCATATCCAGTTGTGTGCGATGTCGCTGTATGATGTCGCCGTCGGCGTCGCTGGCGATTGAGTTCGCATACGAACCATTATGATTCACTGAGCCTCGGATCGTAAACCGCTTGTAATCGAATGCCAACATAGCATTGAACGTGTGTTCTGCCTGTCCCGGCAAACGTATATCCGATCGGTCCTGCGTATGCGCATTTGAGCTGGCGAACGTATAATTTGCATTGACAGAGAGCCCTTTGGCTATGCCGGGTAAAAAATCGAGCGAACGCGACAGATTTACCTCCACCCCGGCCACCGTTGCCTGTTTGCCATTCTGCACCTGCCGAAATTCGAACCCTTGTGTTTCAGGGTATCCAGGGAACGGTTCCGGCAGGGAGTTAATGACACTGGTAAACTGAAACCGGTCCAGATTTTTGTAGAACACCCCGACAGATAATAGACCGGCATTTGCAAAATAACGTTCAAACATAGCATCTACATTCCATGCCGTTGACGGCTGCAGGTCTGGATTCCCCAGCTGTAGGCGCAACGCATCCACATCGTAGTTGACAAAGGGTACGACATCCACAAAATTTGGCCGTGCGTAATTGCGCAGTACAGAAAAGCGCAGGTTAGACCATTCGTCCAACCCATACTTTAGGTGCAGATGCGGCAAGAAGAAAACGTAGTTTCTGTCTCCCGATATGGGCGAGGCCTCCACAACCGTCCCTGTACGGAACACATCAAATGCATCGTACCGGACACTATTCGACTCCAAACGTAGCCCAGCAAGCACCATTAATCTATCCATTTGCCAACGCCCCATCGCATATCCTGCGTAGATATCTTCATAGGCATCATAAGTGTCATTCAACGACAATCGTTCCGCATCCCAAGCATCACTTCCTTGCGTCAATAGGTATCTATTGTCGTGTATATAGCCGGTGAACTTCTCCTCGTTGATAAGCGGGCCGAAACGATAATCACGGAACAGAAAATTTGCAGGTTCTTTATTTCCTATGACACGTGTAAAGGCTTCATTTAGATTCAGCACCTCGTTTGGATCCCAGAACGCCAGCACCTGATTGTTGCGCAGTTTGCTATTCGACTGCGTGCGGTATTTCCCACCCACCTTTACGCTTAGCGGAAAGCCCCATAACCAAGTCTGCTTCGTCAGGTCTGCACGCAAAACAAGATTGTCCGCGGTTGTATTTTCAGCATCTTCCTCGTAACGCCTAAAGTCATTATACAATAGCGGGTTATAGAGGTTCAACTGCGGCTGGGTCGCTTCAAAGACGGGATACGCACTATAGATATCATTTTCGTCCGCCACACGCAGGTCGATATCGTCATAGGAAAAATCACCCCGGGTTGACGCAAATTCCCGGGAGGAACGCGTATAGGATCCAGCCCAATCGAGCTGCCACGACCGTATGGTATGATAACCTTGTACACTGAAGTTGTGGTTGGTTTTATCCTCGTCCCAAAGGTTGATATCTCTACGCACGCGTGCACCTGTCGCTTCATTGAAGGAGATCCATTCTGTGCCACTCCGGTCGAAATCGTAACGCTGACGGTTTTGTACATCGTGGTCGGTCCGCTGGTTGAACATATAATTAAATACAAGGTGGTTAAAACCGTTCGGTTTATAATCGAAAGTGGCGGTCACCCCCGTACGTTTCCGCTCATTTTCGGTCTTCCGAAAGCCATAATTTTGAGGAAGGTTCCAAGTTCCCTCCTGGCCAAGGATTTCCGTCTCACGCCACACCGCATCCAAGCGGTCTTCCGAATTGTTGGAACTAAAGTAAGAACCGCTCAGCATGACGCCGATCTTCCCTTCGGGAACTTTATCTGTCGCTAAAAAGCGTCTATCGACACGTAATTTCCCGATGCCGTTAAGCCCGCCGGAAATATCGTTATATCCCATCGCGCCTTCAGCCTTACCGGTCCATCTCAATTTATTTGCCGTGGGTGTCCGCAGGTTGACAATCCCGCCCACAGCATCGCCGTCCAGATCAGGCGTAGGTGCTTTAATAATCTCAATGGATGCCAACTGATCTGCCGGAATCAGGTCAAGCGCTTCGTTCCGCGAACCACTTTGCTGCACGCTAGGCAGTTGTTCACCATTGATCTGTACCGTCGTAAAATGTGCAGGCGTTCCTCTCAGGGAAATCGTAGATCCCTCCCCTTTATCGCGCTGTATATTAACCCCCGGAACCCGTTGTAACGCCTCAGCGACATTCAAATCTGGGAAACGACCGATCACATCGGCGGAAATAATATTCTTGATATTATCTGCATTTCGTTGCTGGTTCAAGGCCTTTTGTTGTCCTTCTAGGTTTGCCGAAACCAATACCTCGTCTATGGTGTTAGCCATCGGTTGTAGACTTATACGGATACCATTTGCTATCCGTTCAGGCGTCAAGACCACACGCTCTTCCTGATATCCCATGTAAGAGACTTTTAGTCTGATTGTTCTACCCTGAACTCGCCCAAAAACAAATTGACCGTTTAAATCTGTTGTAACTTCCAACGGCGTGGATTCGATCTGAACAGAGGCTCCCGGTAATGGGTTTCCTGTCCCCGCATCAACAACGAAGCCACGGACACGGAAATCCTGCTGCGCGTGTAACGATGCGGGCAAAAACAACAACAGCGCGTAGTATAAAAATAAATGAACGAGGGTGGATTTCTTCACGTTTTTTGTCCTCCTTTACAGTATAAGTTGGGTACAAAAGTATACAGGGGCTCCTGAAATGACGCGGAAAATCGTTACATAAATAGGGTAAAAATGTTACTTCGGTATAATTTAATATCCTGTTGATATTTCGTTAACACGCTCTTAACGCAGAGATATCACTGCGAGGCTGGACGGTTAATATATTCGTAATCAGTATCAAAAAAGTTTCCATTACTAATGGAAGATTTTATCCATTCACAATGGAAGCTTTTATCCATTTGCAATGGAGTCAGCTAATAATTCAGCAGCACTTTTCGGTTCGCGGCCTAAGATTTCTGTCAGTAGGCTACTGCCATTATCTAATTTGCCCGTTCTAGAAGCTTGAAACATGGTTAGGGTAAATCTGGCGACATGCTCCGGAAGTCCCTTTGCAATCTGTTTTTTCACCCACGTTTCATCATCCAATACGATTCGTTTTACCCTCTTTCCAGTAAGATCAGACGCATATCGTGCAAAGTCTTCTAATGTCACAGCTTTTGCAGGTGCCAAATTTACGAAGCCTTCGTAATCGATTTCACTCACCATTATCTTAGCTATTGCTTCGCCAGCATCTGTACGGTCAACCCACGGAATGGGTCCATCCTCGGGCATTTCAATAATACCAGTTTCCCGCCAAGAGCCGAGCAAGGCGTTCATGTCGCCATAAAAGCCATTACGTAATGACGTCCATTTTACTCCAGAATTAGCGAGGTACTCTTCTGTTGCCTGATGAATTTTCATAGGCGGGTAATGCGTATCTGCCGCACAACCTTGTGCGCTGGTGTATAGGATACGTTTGGCCCCTGCCTCCACAGCCGCCTGGATGGCTCGTTTGTGTTGAGCCAGTACATCTCCACCGATATCGTTGGACGACACCAATAAAATCTGTTCACCATTTTCGAAAGAACGGCGAAGTGCGTTTGGTTCGTCATAACTTCCATATCTTACGCTGATCCCACGGTCTGCATAATGTTTTGCTTTTTCTATATTACGTGCACTCACACCAAGCTGCTCGGCAGGAATAACTTTTAACAAGTTCGCCATCGTTGCACCATTTAACACACCGGTTGCACCTGTTATGATGGCTTTTTTTCGGTCATTTTCTTTATTCATCACGATTGTTTTTGATCAACAAAATACGAATGACACAAATTTAACTATATTTGATTACCTAATGTAATCAGTTACTTCAAGGTAAGTGGTTACATTTAAGTAATTAACGGCCGCATAAGGATGAAAAAATTAGAGCATAAAAACTGTATGTTGTCTATTTTACCTGTACAAGACACATTAGATGTGATCGGAGGAAAATGGAAGATCTTAATATTAATTTCAATTATGGAGGGCAACCATCATTTTCGTGAGATAGAGCGGAGCATACCAAACTTGAGCACCAAAGTGTTATCTGATCAACTGAAAGATTTAGAAACAAATCAACTAATCAGCCGAAGCGTTTCAAATGGTTTCCCAGTTAGGACAGCGTATACCCTAACGGAACACGGAAAGACTTTACAGAAGCTGATTTTAGAAATGCATAACTGGGGAGTTCTCCATAGAAAAAAGATCATTCAGTAGCTTCCGTCAGCATCAATAACACCAAGAGTTCGTAGGGTTGCTACTTCATCTTCGATGTGATTTGTTCGGTCCAATGTTTAATCGTTTTGACATCGGCTCTATCCGCTTTATCGAAGAAAAAATGTTGTTTTACCGCTAAACCACAATAGGTATAAATACCTTTGTCCGACGTAAGCGAAAGTGCTTTATCCATTCCCATCTCGCTATATTCGGCCTGTGATTTTCCGTGCGTATTGATAATGATGGCTTGTTTGCCCGCAAGCAGGCCTTTCTGAACGCCTTGCTCATATCGATATGCAAAACCATAGCTAAAAACCCGATCAATGTAACCTTTCAGCATAGCCGGCAGCCCCGTCCACCAGATGGGATGTATAAATGTAATACAATCAGCCCAGGTAATGTAATGCTGTTCCGTTTTTACATCTTCGTCAACCTTTCCGATGCGCTGTCCTGCTATATCTTGCGATGAAAGTACAGGATTAAAATCCAGTTAGTATAAATCCCGAACCCTTACTTCGTGTCCGTTGTTAGTAAGATGTTCTACCACCACTTGTTTTAGATAACCGTTCAAACTTTGTTGATCTGGATGCA
>NZ_JAAKGS010000010.1 GCF_011043555.1 Sphingobacterium sp. SGR-19 | reverse complement strand
GAAGTAGTGCAAAAAAAATAAAAATGATGAAAACGATTGGTTTACTTGGGTTGTTGATCGCATTATGCTGGGGATGTTCGAACAACGATGTGATCCATGTATCTGGGCATGTTGATAATCCCGGAAATGTAAAGGTCGTTGCCTTTTACGAAGGTGATAGAAAACTGGATTCCGTGTACCTTGCGGATGGGAATGAATTTAAATTTGAACGTCAGGCTACACAGCCTCGCTTACTCTCTATTGCGATAGGAAACAATAAATATCCTGTTATTTTGACGCCTGGTGAACCCTTAAAATTTGTAGCAGATATGCATAATCCTGAGGATTATCAAATAGAAGGTTCCGAATTGAGTTCGGCGCTAAAGGAGTTTGCTCCTTATCAACGACGTAAAGAATTTGTACAAGATTCCTTACAAGGTGCGTTTGCGAAGGCGACTTTAAATAAATCGGCCGAGGAAATTGAAAGCCTACGCTTTGATTATCTAACGGAATTTAAATCGAAATTGTCGACGTATACACAACAGGCTGTAGCATTTGCGAAGCAAAATAAAAATCTTGCTGGCTTTTATGCTATGAGCACTTTAGATCCGGAGGTTGCTGAAGCGGAGATTATCGCATATGCGGATGAAATCGAAGATAGATTTACAGATAATCGGTATGTCTCTCAATTTAAGGAGGAAGCTAGAAAATTAAAACGATTGGCCGTGGGGCAGCCGGCGCCAGAAATTGAATCATTTACCCCAAATAATAAAACGGTGAAACTTTCTGATTTTAGGGGAAAATACGTGCTGGTAGATTTTTGGGCATCTTGGTGTGCACCATGTAGACAGGAGAATCCCAATATTGTAAAACAGTATCATACGTTTAAAGACCGAGGGTTTACCGTATTGGGCGTATCGTTGGATAATAATCCCGGTAGCTGGATGCGTGCGATCGATGCAGATAATTTGACGTGGACTCAGGTTGCTGATCTGCAGGCATGGAGTTCTGATTTGGTCATAAACTACCGAATCAAAGCGATTCCCGCATCTTATTTAATAGATCCTGAAGGAAAGATACTAGCTAAAAATTTAAGAGGAAAGGCCTTAGAAGAGTTTTTGCTGCAAACTTTAAATTAAGAAGATATTGAACCACTGTTAAGTAGTTAACAATTTGATAACATATTATTAACTTTGTTTTACCATTTAGTACATAATTTAGCAAAAAAACAATAATGAATGTCAATCAAAAAATACTAGTGGTAGATGACGAGCGAGATATTGTCGACCTAATATCCTATAGTCTGACGAAAGAAGGTTATCAAGTTTATCAAGCATATAATGGTAAGGAAGCGATAGAAGTAGCAAAGCAAGTTACTCCGGATCTAATCATTTTGGACGTCATGATGCCAGAAATGGATGGTATTGAGGCATGCCGGTTAATGCGTTCTATGCCGGAGTTCAAGCAGACATTCATGGTTTTTCTCACTGCCAGAAGCGAAGAATATTCTGAAATAGCTGGCTTTAATGTCGGAGCAGACGACTACATCGCTAAGCCCATTAAACCGCGCGCGTTAATGAGTCGCATCAATGCTATATTGCGACGTAACAATACTGAGTCAGGAATTGACCAAGCAGATAAATTAGAAATTTTGGATCTGGTGATCGACAGGGATTCCTTTTTAGTATACCGCGATGATGAAAAAATCGTTTTAGCAAAGAAAGAATTTGAATTGCTCTATCTTTTGGCTTCCAAGCCTAACAAGGTGTTTACGAGGGAACAGATATTAAAAGCCATTTGGGAAGATTCTGTCGTGGTCACCAATAGAACCATCGACGTGCACATCCGTAAACTTCGCGAAAAAATCGGAGATCATTACGTCTCGACAGTGAAAGGGGTAGGATATAAGTTTGAGGTGGCTTAGTCACCTCTTACTCATATAAACTATCGAAGAAAGTAGGCTTGTCCAATTTTACCGAAATACGATAAGCGGCATTTATTAAACCTACGTGACTGTAGGCTTGCGGGAAATTACCCCATTGCGAACCGTCGTCTTCATGGACATCTTCACTGAAAAGCATAAGATGGTTCGCGAAGGATAGCAGTTGCTTAAATACTTCTTGTGCTTCCTCTAAGCGGCCAACACAGGCTAACGCCTCTACATACCAGAATGCACATACTAGAAACGTCGATTTCGGTTTTCCAAAGTCGTCCTTGTGCAAATAGCGATAAAACAAACCGTGTTTGCCTTTTAATTCCTGTTCCAGTTGTTCCAGATGTTTCTTTGCTTTCTCTGATGAGGGATCTAAATAATTCATCATAATAAGTTGTAGCGTAGAGGCGTCCAGACTTTCGCTTTCGGTAGCATTCGTATACACATTTCTCTCTGTATCGTAACAACTTTCTATATGTTTTTCCGCTTGTTCGCGGATGGTATTTGCTTGTTGCTCAATGTCTTGAAAACCATATTGTTTGGCGATTTTAAGCGCTGCCGTAGCACCTGCCCATTGGAATAAGTTTGAATAACAATGCCGATTCTGGAAATTCCTGAATTCCCATATTCCCGCATCTTTCTCGTCGATGGTCTGTGCCATTTTTTGAAGAATAAGAGATGTCCATGATTTTGCGGCGTGCAAATTCTGATGGCGAAAGCGATGGTCTGAAAACAAGGGAAGTAACGCGATAAGTGCTTGTCCGTATACGTCATTCTGAATGTGTTCCGAAGCTTGATTGCCGACACGGATAGGTTTATTCCCTAAATAGCCTTCTAGATAGGGAATGGTATACTCTTCTAAGTCTGACTGTCCCATAATACCATAGAGCGGTTGCAACCTGCCCGTATCATTCTGGGTAATATTGGCGATATACGATGCATATTTCTCCATTTCCTCAAACTGCCCTAAGTGGCTAAGTGCGGTTAGTACATAGTAGCTATCACGCAACCAACAAAATCTATAGTCCCAATTACGTCCAGATCCGGGGTACTCTGGCAGACTTGTGGTACTTGCGGCGATGATAGCTCCAGTATCTTCATATTGATGGAGCTTGAGCGTGAGAGCTGAACGTATGACTTCTTTCTGATAAAAGGCAGGTATCGATGCATTCTTCACCCATTTATGCCAATATTCCTTCGTACGTAGGAGAAAATCCTCCGCGGTACGTGCTATAGGGGCCTCAAACGGGCTTCCATATGTCATTATTAAATAGATCGGTTGGCTTAAGACATGAGCGTTGTCGTCAAAGAAATGGCTAACTGGCATATTGGTCGCAAGACGCATCTTAATGTGCTCCATCTCAAATTGTACGTGGTTACTACCCCGGTATCTATGAAAGGGCTTACTCCCATACTCGTAGGTAGGCTCACATATCACGCGTATTTTGGGGTTACCCCGCATCGGAGTAATTTTCCGAATAAGGGTTAGCGGCTTATAATAACGTTCATATTGTTCGAATCGAGGAGCGAAATCGGTGACTTGATAAACGCCATCTTTTGTTTGTATTTCGGTACATAAAATATTAGTATTCTCCAGATAGAATTGCTTGCTGTTTATTGTCTGTTCGGTTGGTACAACGCGGAATGTCCCCCCAAGTTTTTTATCCAGCAAGCCGCCAAATACAAAAGAGTCTTGGAAGGAAGGCCAACATAACCAGTTAACATTGGTGTCCTTTTCGATATGTGCGATATAGGCGCAGTTGCCTATAATGCCGGAGTTATATCTGTGTCTTGTCGTTTGGTTCATATATGTATCGTTTGACCGGAGTTATTGTTTTTTTGTTCTGATTCGATTTTTTCTACAAAATAATGGACGAGTTTAACTGCTTCTTCCTGACTTTCTACATAAAACTGCGCTTCTGATTTTTTATTGCCTACTTTTACCGTAAAAGCCCCGGTGGGAAGTTCGATGAACATATCTTCGTCCGTCACATCGTCACCGATAGCGAAAATAAAATCAGGGTCATAGGCATTAACAATTTCCAAGGCAGCCATACCTTTGTTTACTTCACCATTTTTCACCTCGATTACCTTGTCACCTTGAAGTAGCTGTAATCCGTGATGTGGAATTAGGTAACGCAACGAATCGACCAGTTCTTGTGAACGCAGTTGTCCCAGTCCTTGTTGTGCTTTTCTATAATGCCATGCAAGGGAGTATGTTTTCTCTTCGATGGATGCGCCCGCAGTAATGTTGGCAAACTTAATCATGATATGTTTTACCGGGATTTTCCATCGGGTTGAAAGCTGGGATCGAGGTATCCATTTGTATGCTGGATAATTCGTCCATGCGCCATGTTCGGCTACCAGATAATAATCTTTGTCACCGAACCAACGCTCCAATGTTTCCCGCGGACGTCCGCTGATGATGACGATTTGATTTGCATCATCCGACTGTAATTTCTCTAAAATACTGTATAATCCAGTTGTGGGAACGGCTGCGTCGGCATCTTTATGGAAACCGATTAATGTACCGTCGTAATCTAGAAAAAATAGGCGTTTTTTACTATTCTGGTAGGCATCGAAAATCGTTTCCCTGACTTCATCACGTACCTTTCGCGACATCTCATTTCGCTGGATAATTTTAATTTCGCGCAATCGATTAAAAAAGAGCTTGACCCAATGGTTAATGTTGAATTTCCTAACAATTTCGATGCTGTCATCCATCCGCTTCCGTTGTTCTCCTTTAGGCATTTGCAAAGCTTGTGCAATGGCATTGCTAATTTCGTCGATAGCGTTCGGATTGATTTGAATGGCGTCTACTAGTTCTTTAGAAGCTCCTGCCAATTCGCTTAAGATTAACACACCTAGACTATTTTCTTTACTGGCAATATATTCTTTACAAACCAGATTCATGCCGTCTCGAAGCGAAGTGACCAAGCATATATCAGCAGCGGTGTAAAGCGCGGACAACTCTTCGACTGGATACGCGTTATAATAATAAGCAATGGGTGTCCATTCGTTTGTACCGTATACAGCATTGATATGGCCAGCCATCCTATCTATTTCATCTCGAAGCCGCTTATATTGCGGAACGGTATCTCTGGAAGGTACGACCAACATATATAGAACAACCCGGTTATGGTATTCCGGCCAGTTGATCAGAAAGTTTTCAAAAGCATGCAACCGTTCCAATATACCTTTGCTATAATCCAGTCTGTCAATAGAGAGAATGATTTTACGGTTTTGATATTGTTCTTTTATGGATCTTGCTCGGACTTGGACTTCTGGGCTTTCCGCGAGCGAGCTGAACTTGTTATAGTCTATGCCCATTGGATAAACTTCTACATAGACACTCCGGTCACCCACTTGTAAGGAGTTGTTTTTTATTGTAAGACCTATAATATGCGTACAGGCATTTAGGAAGTGCTGTGTGTCATTATAAGTGTGGAAGGCGATCAGGTCAGCACCCAACACCCCTTCCAATAATTCATTCCGCCACGGGATACATCGAAATATTTCGTCGGGAGGGAAGGGAATATGCTGAAAATAACCAATGGATATTTTTTCATCGTCCTGTCGGATCAATTTTGGAAGCAACATTAGTTGGTAATCATGGATCCATATTTCATCTTTCGCGTCCAGCTGCTGTGCCCATATCGTATCACAAAATGCCTGATTTACCTCTTTGTAATATTGCCAGTTTTCTTGCTTATATATAGCGTAAGACAATCGATGGTGGAAGATAGGCCATAACACTTCGTTTGAAAACCCTTCATAATATCCTTCTATTTGTTCTGATGTGAGAAAAACAGGAATAAGATTTAATTCTTTTAGTTTTTCTTTGATGATTTCCTTTTCTTCTTCGGAATCAGGTGTGTATCCTGGCCATCCGATCCATATATTATTGTCTTTTTTGTAAATGGAGCCTAGTCCCGTCGCTAGGCCTCCTTCGCTGGGGATAAATTTAAGCTCTTCTTCATGTTTTTCAATGCGTACGGGTAATCGATTTGATATAATTATTGTCCTTTTTTTATACATGTAGATGTTTTTATTAAAAAATAATAATACTAGGGAAAACTTCTAAAAAGCCAATAAGAAGTCGTAAGAATAACGGTTGGAAGGGGGAATTGTTTTGGGAAATTTTTATATTGTCGACAATATAGAAGGATGTGTTTATAATCTTTCTATTTCCTTACGTATATTTTCTCTGGCCTGATGTTCATACTTGTCCTGAAAGAAATCAGTCTTAAATATCTCTTTTAAATGAAGCAAATGTGTCAGTACCTTTTTTCTTCCCTGCTTGTAAACGGCGTCGGGATAAATAGCATATTCTTTTCGTATTTGGTTACTGTAGATCAGGTATTTTCTCCAAGATTTCCCTAATACACATAGATCTGCATCGAGTAAGAAATTGGTGTCTGTGTCATCGGACTTCTCATGTGTTTTCGTCGCCATGATCTGTTCCGATATAAGATGGATTTTTTCAGCTGGGACACACAGCCTTTTAAGTTGTTTTTGAGCGCTGTCAGCACTTTTTTCTTCATTATCTACCGCTGTAGGATTGTAGATGATATCGTGATAGAAAACGGATAAAAGCAGCGAATCTCTATCTTGAATTTCATGTTTTACGGGATCGAGCACAAGAATCATCTCTTCCAGATGATGTGCATTATGGTAGAATCTCCCCTTTGCAGTATAACATTCTTCAAGCGCTTTCCAACAACCCTCTATTAGCTGATCATTGTTTGTATATTTAGATGCGATACCGTGAAATTTCTGCTTTAATTGCACATGATTTCTTTTTGTTTAAAGGTACAAAATATAGACTATAATGCAGACATTATTCTTAATGCTTTTCGTTACTTGTCGGTTGCTGTGTATGTATTAACGTAAGAGATCCCTTCTACATACATAGAAGGGATCTCTTAGTACCCAGCGCCGGAGTCGAACCGGCACATCCGAAGATATTGGTGTTTGAGACCAACGCGTCTACCAATTCCGCCAGCTGGGCGTGCTGTGTCCTTGTTTGACTTTGCAAATATAGGAGATGTTTTAGGTTTTCCAAAAAATATTTTTACTGTTTTTACAAACTGACTGATTTTAACTTGTTTATTTTTTTGTGTAGAGTTTGACTGTTAACATTATTTAACGGCTTTGTATTAAACGTTTGCTATGTTTCGGAATCTACTACTTTAAAGAAACAGAAGTATAACTAAAATAAATATTATGAAAAAGACATTATCGTTAGCCGCACTATTTGTCGGAATTGGTTTAGCCACATTCGCGCAGGAGCAGAAAGATACAGAGCGTTCCTTTAAGAGAGAGCGTAAACATCCCCGGACAGAGAGAAAAATAGCAAATCGCACGCCTGAAGAGATTGCAAAGGTAAAAACGGAGCAATTAGATAAGCGTTTGAAATTTACGGATGCGCAGCGCACCGAAGTATATAGTGTTCAATTGGAACAAGCAAAACAAGCAGTTGCCCATCGGGATGAGATGAAAAAACTGCAAAGCAAATGGCGCGAAGAAATGAAAGATTCTCAGAAAAAAATGGGAGAGATATTGACGCCAGAGCAACAACAACGATTGAAAGAAAGCTATGCGCACCGTCGTAAGGGAAAATTTAGAGGAACAAAAGGCGAATTTAGAAAAAGAGGAATGATAGAAAAACAAACGCCTGATACAGAAAATAAGGAAGGCTAATATCGTAGATGTTTTTATGTAGTTTAGTTTTGTGTTAGCGAACTAGGGGGACAATTGTCCCCCTAGTTTTTATTTTTATGCAGAGGCAAAGCCTGCGCCCTTCATACGCTCTTCAAAATTTGAGCAATAAGCGGATAAGTGTTTTCCAATACGGTATCGAAATCTTTCTTTCCAATCCATTTCGCCTCTGTAATATCTTCCTCAGTTTGTGGAATCAACTTCGGCGACTTATTTACGCCCATTTCGTACCAGTTGGTTTGTTTCAATACAAAATTTCCACGCATCATGTAGATATGATAGGTTGTTTGGAGCTTTGGGCCGAGGTAATTGATACGAATCCCACATTCTTCCTCTACCTCGCGAACAGCCGTCTCTTTCATCTTTTCGTTGTTCTCTACTTTGCCTTTGGGTAGATCCCACTTTCCCAATCGATGTATAAACAAATATTCACCTTCACCATTTTTGACCAATCCTCCAGCAGCTTTGATAATTTCAGGCTTTTGCGAGATCGATTTGAAAACTTTCTCTACATCACGGTGTATATATAAATAGGTAATACCCTTCGTTGCTTTCTGTTTGGATGCTTGAAAAAGTTTTTCAAGATCAATGTCTTGTAAACCAATTGTTTGAATATTGGACAGTTTCTTTGGAAGAAAATCAGCCAAAATAAGCTGAGATTCGTTCATATAAATTTTATAAATTTGTGCCATGAATAATTTAAATGAGGTTGAACAAAAAATTGCTGAATCCTTATTGCAAATTAAAGCAATAAAATTACAACCTAAAAACCCTTTTGTTTGGGCGTCAGGTTGGAAATCTCCAATTTATTGTGATAATCGTATCGCATTATCACATCCGGCAATCCGAACTTATATTCGCCAACAACTATCTCAGTTGATTCAAGAAGAGTTTGGAACCGTAGAAATGATATCGGGTGTAGCAACGGCGGGAATACCTCAAGGTGTGTTGGTTGCCCAAGACCTAGGTTTACCCTTTACGTATGTTCGTAGTAGTGCGAAAGACCATGGCCGTCAGAACCTTATCGAAGGAGAAGTTGTTAGCGGGCAGCGCGTGGTCGTCGTAGAAGATTTGATTTCTACAGGAAAAAGCAGTTTATTAGCAGTGGAAGCGTTGCGGGAAGCAGGATGTAATGTAGTAGGGTTGGTTTCCATTTTTACTTATGGATTTGACGAAGCGGTAAAAAATTTTACAGATGCAAAATGTCCTTTCTTTAGCTTATGTAACTACGATGCATTAATTAAGGTAGCTGTTGACAACGGCTATATTTTGGAATCTGATGTGACATTGTTGGAACAGTGGCGTAAAGATCCGTCTATTTGGACAGGACAATAAAATATAGAAAAGAAGCGCATGACGATCATTCAAAACAATGTTGATATTCATAAACCCATAGAAGCGGTTTATGCGTTTTTGGCTGACATGAACAACCATGAGCAGCTTATGCCCGACAATATCCACAATTGGTCGTCAACGGAGGACGAGGCTCGTTTTACGATCAAGAATATGGCAAAACTTGCCTTGAAAATCAGCCAGCGGATAGTGAATAAGGAAATCGTTTGTCTACCTATTGAAGAAGCGCCTTTTGCACTCACTTTACGCTGGAAACTAGAAGACAAAGGTATAGACACCACAAATGCAACGTTTGTGATTGAGGCTGAACTTAATATGATGATGAAGATGATGGCTTCTAGCCCCCTTCAAAAACTAGCCGATCATCAAGTAAATACGTTGAAAAATATATTGGGATAAAACAGTCATTAATCTTATAAAAGGCAAATCCCCGGCGAAAGCTGGGGATTTTTTGATTTACCGTGATAATTCTGTCATTAATCGGGTAGATGTTTAACAAGACCAAAGAGTTTTGTACATTTGTTGTAAGAGAGTTTATAATCAATCGCTATCAGATGGAATTACAATTAAAACGCCCCTTGGCCTTTTTTGATTTGGAAACTACGGGTGTAAATATTGCCGTGGATCGTATCGTTGAGTTATCCATATTAAAAATATCACCAGGAGGCAAAGAGGAGGTATTGACGATTAAGGTTAACCCCGAAATGCCAATACCTGCTGAGTCTTCGATGTTTCACGGGATCTATGATGAAGATGTGAAAGATCTCCCACCGTTTAGAGAACGAGCGGAGGAAATTAAAAACTTCATAGAAGACGCTGATCTAGCGGGCTATAACTCTAATAAATTCGATGTACCGATGTTGATGGAGGAGTTTTTGCGCGCAGGAGTGGATTTTTCGTTAGAAGGAAGGGCTTTTGTCGACGTGCAGAATATTTTCCATCAAATGGAACAACGAACCTTGAAAGCTGCTTACAAGTTTTATTGTGATACACCTTTGGAGAATGCACATACTGCGGAAGCTGATGTACGTGCTACATACGAGGTACTAAAAGCTCAGTTATCAAAATACGAAGGGGCAATTTTTGAGGATAAACATGGGAATGTGACGACACCTGTAGTGAATGATGTAGAAGCTTTACATCGATTTACCAATTTGAGCAATCCGGTTGACTTTGCCGGCCGCTTAGTCTATGATGAGGACGGCGACCCCTGCATCAATTTTGGTAAACACAAAGGTAGAAAAGTTGTTCATGTGTTTGATGTAGAACCCAGTTATTATGCTTGGATGCAACAAGGTGATTTTCCTCTATATACGAAGAAGGTGTTGGAAAAGTTATGGAATGCGCACCGACATAAAAAGAAAGAACAACAGCAAAATAATAGAGTGGAGGTAAACAAGGACCGTCCACATAAGGAACAGGTTCCTGCTAGACCCATTACAGAAGACATGCTCAAACAGCTTCAGGGAAAATTTGGGAAATAAGTTTTGAACAATGAAAATAAAATGACAAATACAGAAGGAATAGAACACTTACAGTGTTTGATTATTGGATCCGGGCCTGCGGGTTATACCGCGGCTATTTATGCAGCTAGAGCTGATTTAAAACCCGTAATATATACAGGTATTGTTCCTGGAGGACAATTGACACAAACAACCGAAGTAGATAATTTTCCAGGATACCCCCAAGGTATCACAGGACCCGTTTTAATGGAGGATCTAAAGGCGCAGGCTGAACGTTTCGGAACAGAGGTACGTTTTGGTTATGCGACGAAAGTTGAATTTTCCAAAGATGGAGGAACACACCGGGTAGAGATTGACGGTTCAACTTGGGTGTCGGCGGAAACGGTTATTATTGCCACGGGTGCGACCGCGAAATGGTTAGGGTTGCCTTCGGAAGAGAAATATAATGGATTTGGCGTCTCTGCTTGTGCAGTCTGCGATGGTTTCTTTTTCAAAGGTCAAGATGTCGCGATTGTAGGTGCTGGAGATACTGCAGCGGAAGAGGCAACATACTTAGCCAAGTTGTGTAGGAAAGTATATATGTTAGTGCGTCGAGATGAATTTAGGGCATCCAAAGCGATGGTACATCGCGTAATGAATACGCCCAATATCGAGATCATATACAATACCGAGGCAGAGGAGATATTAGGAAACGAAACGGGTGTTACCGGTGTTCGTGTCATCAATAATCAAACACAGGAAGTGAAACATCTAGACATTACAGGATTCTTTGTAGCCATTGGACATAAGCCAAATACAGAGCTATTTAAGGATGTCCTTGATATGGATGAGACTGGGTATCTGATTACAAAACCGGACAGTACCGCGACCAATATACCGGGTGTCTTTGCCAGTGGAGATGTGCAAGATCATGTATATCGCCAAGCGATTACTGCAGCCGGTACAGGCTGTATGGCCGCATTAGAAGCCGAACGCTATTTGGCAGCAAAAGAAAATTTTGTAGAAGAATAATGCATTTGGGGCGCAAATAGCGCCCCAAACGATATCATATCACCTTAAAGTAATGTAAGGCATTCCAGATACCGTCGTTGTCTACATCTGTTGTAATGTAATCTGCAATTTCCTTCACTTCCGGATTAGCATTCCCCATAGCAACGCCAATCGACACGTGCTTTAGCATGGTAATATCATTTCCGCCGTCTCCAAAGGCCATGGTCTGCGTGATATCTATACCGAAATGCTTACAGAAAATATCTATTCCTACTTGTTTGCTCTGTCCTTTAGGATTCACATCGGCAAAAAGAGGCGTCCATCTGGAGGCTACCGAATTAGGCATAACATTTTGCATAAAGTCTTCCTCTTCTTCCGGTCCAAGGAATATATTGGTTTGCAAAATACTGGCCGGATCAACTTTGTTCATGTCTACCAAAGGCGGAACAGGAAGATTTAAGTGCGCATACATTCCCGCTATTTCCGGTGTTACATCATAAATAGTAATTTCTTTCTCGGACATCAGGGAAAAACTCAACGGACGTTCTTTGATGTAGTCCAGGACGGCTTTTATATCATTTGGGTGTATAGCTTGTTTAAAAAGTACATCGCTTTCTTGGGTTACGCAATAACCGCCGTTAAAGGTGATAAACCCATCGAAATCCAGAAACTTAACATGATCGATGCTATTAATGGAACGGCCGGTCGATAAAATGACTTTAATTCCCTGTCTTTGCAATTGTTCAATTGCCTTTTGGGTAGAGACAGGAACTTGGTGTGTCTTGAAACTTAGAAGCGTACCGTCTATATCGAAAAAGACAGCTTTGATTTTAGGATATTGCATAGTACAAAGGTACAATTTCTTTATATTCTCTATCTTTGCGTTATGGATAATTATGCCAGCTTTTTTGATAAAATTCGAGAATCTCTTCAACGCGAGGAGTTTATTAAAATTTCCTTAGGAGACTATAATGGAACAGAGCTATATTTAAAAAATGTATATATCAAACCAGTTATTATAAAGCGAGAAAAGAAACTATCATTTGTTTTTCGTTATAAAACACAAGACATTACTCAAAACTTTGAAATAGAGACGGCTATCATGGAGATACAAGGGCTTTTAAAAGTCGAAGGATTTCGGGTGGCAACTTTATTTACAGAAACGGTAAACCTTTTATGTCAATTTACTAAAAAAGGAGTATGGTCTCTTAGGCAAGAGAATCCAACAGCTAAGAAACCTGTTGTCCTTACGCACGATAAACAAAAAGAACGAAAGTTAGATAGCGCTGACAAGGTTTATTTACAAGAGCTAAAGCTGACGGATGCCGCAGGGAATGTGTATAAAAACGCGCAAGATAAATGGAAACAAATTAACCATTATATAGAAATACTAAGTTCTATATTGCAGCGCCTGCCGCCTAGAGAGACATTAAATGTAGTCGATATGGGCGCTGGGAAAGGTTATTTGACATTTGCTTTATACGATTACTTAGTACATACGCTTCAAAAGAGGACTTCTTTGATAGGGGTTGAATATCGTAAAGATCTAGTGGAGTTATGTAATCAGATTGCCGCCAAAACAAATTTCAAAGATTTGCTTTTTATACGAAGTGCAATAGAAGACTATCAACCCCAAAATGATTTAGATATTTTAATTGCTTTACATGCTTGTGATACGGCTACGGATGATGCTATAGCTAAAGGTATTAGGCACGATGCAGATCTGATTGTGGTTGCACCATGTTGTCATAAACAAATCCGTCGGGAGATGGAAAAGTCCAAAGTGAAAAATGAAGTTGACTTTTTGGTGAAACATGGAATTTTTATGGAGCGTCAGGCTGAAATGGTTACCGATGGGTTAAGGGCGTTGATTATGGAGTATTTTGGTTATCAAACCAAAGTCTTTCAATTTGTATCGGATGCCCACACACCAAAAAATGTACTGATAGTGGGTGAGAAAAAAATTGTCGAGACTCGAAAACAGCAGGAGATTCTGGAAAAAATAAAATCCACGAAGGCATATTTCGGTATTGGCCATCATCATCTGGAAACATTATTGGAGATGGAATAAAAAGTGATTTTATAAAGTCACTTTCATCCCGCCGTAATAATTCCGAGTAGGCGCGGGGTTGAAAAATCGATTGCCAAAAGCATTAATATCGTTTCCTAGACTGTATCTTTCATTTAACAGATTGTCGACACCGACGAAGAATTGTAACTGCTGCTTGTTTTTTAATCGCCAGTTCCATATTCCTTTAGCTTGTATCAAATGGAATTTTTCTGAAAATACACTATTGGCGTCATTCAACGGCATGGCGGACGTAAAATTATGGGAAATATTTAACCCGAATTGCTTGGGGAAAACCATAATTAACGTGTTTGTCCATACCCAGTCTGGTACCGCTGTGACCTTATTACGAGAAAAATCATTGTCGTCTACACGGTATTTCCCGAAACGGTAATGGCTATAGGAAGCACTGGTATGTAGATTTAGAACCTGAATAAATCTGTCCGTTTGCGGTGCCAGTATATATGCCCAAACAGCGGCTTCGATACCTTTCTGTTTCATTTCGCCCGAATTGATAAAATATTCCGCACCGTTTTCCCGCAATTGTCGAACAATGCCATTTTGCATATAGTAGTGATAAAAACTAAGATCAGCGATAAATCGTCTACTTTTTGTTTCCAAACGCGCGCCGATTTCATAACTAGTGCCTTTTTCCGGACCCAGTTCAGTATTGATGATATTGTCTGAAGACCGAACCTCCGCGACGGTTGGCGGAGAATATCCTTTGGAAATAGAGCTTCGAAACGCTAACCTATCCGTTAGGAGATAGGAAGTCGCTATCCTTGGCATCCATATACTCCCAAAATTGATAATCCCGTTTGGATTTATTATCTCTGGATAGTGTTGACGATACGTTATTTTCGACTGGTTTAACCCGAGTGAACCTTCCATAGTCCATCGTTGATGTAGTTTTGCCATGACCCTGTAGAAGAAGCTACTTTGTACATTGTCTAAGTCATCTTTTGCCTGCGGCGAGGTGGAGATTCCCCCTTCATTATTGTAGTTGTCAATTTTATTCCATCCTTTTTGTCCTTCAAAACCAAGCTGCATTTGCCATTGAAAATGCTGCATATCTTCGTTTCTGTACGAGAAATACGTGCGGAGGCCGAGATTATTCTCCGTTCGATATTCGTAATTGGTAATAAACGGATTTTCGAAATCCGTATTCGAACCAAATATGCTGACGGTGTGTGATAACTTATTATTCAGTTGTGCGTGGTGTGCAATCCCACCATAAAACGTTTTGTTATAAATTCCGGCTTGTTGTTCTTTAGCTCCTGGATTTGAACCAACCGCCGGACGGGACATACGTGGATTTTCATCCATTTGCGCTTGTGTCAGGCCGCCGGGCGTACGGTAACCCAAGTCACTATACAGAGCAAAAAAACGAATTTCGTTTTTGGGCGAGTATTTCCAACGATGAGCCGTTTGGAATGTTTTCTTATTCAATGCCGTATTATCACGGTATCCATCCGATCGCGTAAACGACTGATCGAAAGAGAAACTGTAATTATCTGTTACTTTACGCTGCACAGAAAGCTGTTCTTGAAACAAGCCAAATGATCCGCCACTTAATAAGACAGAGCTACGATTTTTGCGCACGTCGAAACCGTTCGGGGCTATATTAATAACACCGCCGGAATTAGCACCATATAAAGAACCATCAGGGCCCTTAATAATATGTATAGCATCTATACCCGCTGGGTCGAGAAGGTTTAGATACGTATTACCTCCCGCGTCGGTCAGTGGAAAATCATCTACATATATTTTTGTATTTCGAATCCCAAAAGCGGATCGGATAAGACTTCCGCGCATCGCCAGACGATAGCTTCCTGGCGAACGTTCTTCCATCCGCACACCTGCTACGGTATTGAGGGCCGGAAGTAAAGTTGTAGTCTGTTGTGCTTCTAGAAGTCCTGAGTTTATTGTTTGTGCTGCTGCTGTTAGTTCCAGAATAGGTTGCTTGCTAAAATAAGCATGGATATCGACGGGGTTAATTTCTTGCTGAGCCAATACGCTGTCGGTTGTTTGGCTCCAGACAGCAAAAGGAATGTATAATATGATCGTAAAAAGAAAAAACCTAAATTTCAAAAGCATGTGTATTTAATTAAAAGGCTTCGTTCAATCCGAGGAATAAACCGTGTTGTCCAAACCGCCCAAACGCATAATCAATACATAGATTGGTTCGCGTAGCTTTATTAAACAACACGCGTAGCCCCGTACCCCCAGCTGGCTGCCATTGCTGAAAAAGCTTTGTGCCCAAACGGTCATTAGCGGTTTGTACGTTTGCGAAGACAACTCCGCTTAAGAACTGATTGCGCAATATAGGAAACCGATATTCTAGTTCTGAATAGAAAAAAGAATTTCCCTTGAAATAGCCGTTGGTGTAGCCACGCCCTGTACGCGCAAATGGATCTTTGCCTGTGCCGGGAAGGTCGAGATAGGCCTGATTGCCGCCGACGTTATACGATCCCCAGTGCCAAAATGCCAATACGTGATTCGGACGGTTGCTTGATAGTTGCCAGTATTTTCTAAAATCGGTTTGCAGCTGGTAGGCGTTTTGGGCACTCGCGATCCATTTTTGGCTCATTCGCAAAACGACATCAGCGTAAATGCCCTTATAAGCGCTGTTCGGATTATCACGCGTCATATATTGCCAATTGAACATCAATCCGTTATTGTTATATTTCTCCGCATTATACCCTGTTAGGTTGCTATATACCTCTAAAGGAGTAACCTCATGATTGCCTAGCGTATATATATTACGTTTTAGTTCAAAAAATACTCCTGCACCAATAAACATATTTGGCGATAGCTTTTTATAAATTCTTTCATTAAGACCATACACCATAAATTGGTTGACAAAGCGCGTACGGTCAGGATTATTGAGCGTTTTTTCTTCTGGGATATCAGTTTGTACTACATTCCCCATACCCATACCATAATCCAGTCCCACACTTTTAGCAATAATAACTCCCCCCTTTAAATTCCATTTATTTTTAGGCGTATAAATATCATGCATTATGTAACCGTAGATAATACCTCGCGTAGTATAGCTTAACGCAGTGGCGAACGTAGACATCGTGGTATGCTGCGGGTCACCGGTATAGACACCGCCGACAACTTTCGCTCCAATTTGAAAGCCAATGCTGGGGTTATAATTGATATTCGGAAGAATAGAAATTCCAGAACGTCTTTTCGAAATCCGGGCTGTTGTATCATGGCGGACGAATCTCACAATATCCTTTATTCCGTCACTAATATCATAAAGGTGATCAAAATTTCGTGTAACGGTATCCTTGGTTTCTGCTGTAGTAATGGTGTCTTTTAGGAGAACTTGTTGCGCAAATAGCCACGGACAACAGATCATAAGGTAGAATAGGAAGCCCCATTGTTTATACATCTCACAAAAATAAAAATATTTCCTCTACTTTTTTGATATATAGGTTTTTATTCCGCTTCCAAAAGTTGTTTTTCATGTAACTCGAAATACTCTCCCTCCAAAGTCATTAATTCGTCGTGCGTACCTTGCTCGATGATTCGGCCATTGTCCAGGACGAGGATATGATCTGCATTTTTTATAGTAGATATGCGATGTGCAATGAAAATAGTCGTTTTATTCTGCATAATACGACTAAGATTATAGAGTATTTCTTCTTCCGTTTTTGTATCAACAGCCGAAAGGCAATCATCGAAAATGAGTATCTGTGGATCTTTAACGAGTGCACGTGCGATAGAAACCCGTTGTTTCTGACCACCGGATAGTGTAAGACCCCGTTCGCCGATAGAGGTCTGAAAGCCGTTGTCGAAATTCATGATGTTATCATAGACGGCTGCATCTTTTGCTGCTTGCTCCACCTTATTCATTTCTAGAGTATCCAGACCAAAAGCAATATTATTTGCTATTGTATCCGAAAAGAGGAATACCTGCTGTGGCACAAAGCCAATCTGGGAACGTAAGGTGTCTATTTTTATTTTTTGTAACGGTGTGCCGTCATAATAAATACAGCCTTGATCAGCGTCGTACATGCGCAATAGCAGATTCGCTAATGTCGATTTACCCGAACCCGTTTTCCCGATAATAGCGAGCGTTTGTCCACGTTTTATAGTGAACGATAGATTTTCTATGGCTTTGATTCCTGTTTCGGGATAGGTGAATGAAAGGTTTTCTACCGTTATATCACCTTGAAGTATGGGCTCTTTATCACCGTCTTTGATATTGGATGTCGTTTTAAGAAATTCATTGATTCGTTTTTGCGATGCAGCAGCCCGCTGGAACAAAGAGGTCACCCATGCCAACGACATGGCAGGGAAAGTAAGCTGATTGACATATAGGATAAACTCTGCTATGTTTCCGGCGGTAATGGTTCCGTTTTTTACTTCAATACCGCCAACATACACCGTGATAATCGTGCTGAATCCAATGAGGAAAATAATCAACGGAAAGAAAATGGCTTGTATGCGTACAAGGTCGAGCGAAACTTTATTGTATAGATTGCTTTCGTCCTTAAATACGTCCATTTTTTGCGTTTCACGTGTGTAAGTTTTAATAACACGTATTCCAGAGAACGTTTCCTGCACAAAGGAAGAAAGTACGGATAATTGTCGCTGTATCCTTTCGCTTCGCTGGTTAATAATCTTATTGATGAATAGAATAAGCACCGATAGGATAGGAATCGGCAACAAAGAATAAGTAGCAAGCTTTGGATTTACGTTATACATGGCGTAGATAACCATGATAGAAAGCACCACCGTATTGATCGCGTACATAATAGCTGGCCCTAGATAATTTCTCACTTGATTAACATCTTCGGTGGCACGGTTCATCATATCACCAGTATTGTTTCTTCTAAAAAAAGAAAAATCAAGTTCCTGGTAATGATTGTAAATCTCATTTTTAAGATCATACTCGATATGGCGGGATGTGAGGATGATCGTTTGGCGCATAAAAAATAGGAAAATACCCCGCAATAAGGAGAGAGCTAGAACAACGAAACCGAAAAAAAGCAGACTGCTGCCGAATACCTGATATACCAAGTTTTGTCGGTCAAAACCATCATATAACCTATAAAGGTCGATATTTTCCTTAACGAGGTCAAACGCTTCCCGGATAACGACAGCCGGTAGAATACCAAAGTAGTTGGATACAACGACAAATAAAACACCAGGAATAAGTTTCCAGCGATATTTATAAAAGTACTTATTAAGATAAGCCAACTCGTTCATTGGGAACAAATGTAAGGCTAAAATTTGAAAAAATATTCCCTACTTTTGCAGAAGCAAAAAGAATATATAGGCATTTAAGAAATGTTATGGAAGTAAATAATTCTTCTGTTTTCGATAAGATGGCGATTTCTGGTCATCAGAATTTATTTTTCTGCCAAGATAAGATGGTGGGACTGCAAGCGATTGTTGCTATTCATGATACGACGCTAGGGCCGGCAATCGGTGGTGTTCGCATGCTGCCATATGAATCTTTAACAGAGGCTATTGACGATGCGCTACGTTTATCCGAAGCGATTACTTACAAAGCTTCTCTTGCAGGTCTTAATCTAGGAGGGGGCAGTGCAATTATTATAGGTAATCATCGAACAGATAAAACAGAGGCTTTGATGCGTCGGTTCGGGAAGTTCATAGAAGGACTCAATGGGAACTTTATTGCTTCGACTGATATTGGAACGACACAGAAGGACCTAGAGCACTTGTTGTCTGAAACGGACTACGTAGCTGGTTTGCCTGCTTCCTTAAATGGAGGGGGAGATACAACCCTTTTCGCGGCGCGAGGAGTGTTTTATGGAATCAAGGCAGCTATTAAAGAACTATATGGTGATGATGGATTAGCTGGGCGCAAGATTGCGGTTCAAGGTGTTGGTAGTGTCGGAGAGCAATTAGTGGCTATGTTGCGTGCGGAAAATGCGCGTGTTTACGTATCGGATATGACGGAGGAACGCAAGATGAAGATCGCGGCGAAATATAAAGCGGAACCGATTACCTACTCCACTAGCTTCGAACTAGATGCTGATGTATATGCACCATGTGCTTTGGGCGGGACGGTGAATCCGGAAACCGTACCACGTATGCGTTGCCGCATTATTGCCGGGTCAGCAAACAACCAATTAAAGGAAGAAGAAGAAACGAATAGACTGCTTAAGAAGCGAAACATCTTATATACCCCTGATTTTTTAATTAACGCAGGGGCATTGATTAGTTGCTATTCCGAGTTAGAGGGATACGGCAATGACCGTACAGAAGCATTAATTAAAAATATTTACAACGCGACTCGTGATGTCATCCAAAAATCTGTTGAAGACAATATTACTACATACGAAGCTGCTAAACAATTAGCAGAAAAGCGTATATTTGACATCAAGAAAATTAAATAGGTGGATTTAGGAAGTATAATACGTTCTTATTTATATACAATCGTTCTTTAAATTAAATTATGCTTAATAGAAGGCACCTGAGGGTGAAAGTTATGCAGACGCTGTATGCGTTTAGTTTATCACAAGATAAACAAGTGAAAGATTTCGAGAAAATACTGTTAACCAGTGTTGACGAAGTTAACCAGATGTATATTTGGACACTGAATCTACTTGATGAAGTAGCTGAATACGTACTAATTGATGCAGAGGGAAGAGCCAATAAGTTTTTGCCGACCGAAACGGATAAGATCTATACGACAAAATTGAATAGCAATAGTTTTATAGAATCACTAAGGCAAAATAGAACCTATCTGGAAAATGTAAAGAGATACAAGGTTTCCTGGACGTTCGATCCCGAAATAGTACGTTCTATCTTTGCGCAATTGAAAGATTCACCTGAATATATGGCTTATCTGCAGCAGGAAGATAGGTCTATTGCTGCGGAGAAAGATATTATCAAGTTTATCTTCAAGAGAATCATTTTGAAATCGCCCGAAATTGAACAGGTTTTCGAAGCGAAGTTTATCAATTGGCCTGTCGACAGGGAAGTGTTACAGGCTATGGTGGCTAAAACGTTTAAAAATTTCAGTAGCGAAAATCCGACACAAAACAAATTGGCGGATTTAACACCTAACTGGGAAGAGGACGGAGAGTTTATCGTGGAACTCTTAAAGCAAACTATCCGTTACGGTGATGAATATCAGAAATTAATTTCTGTTAAGACGAAGAACTGGGAAGCCGATCGTATAGCATTGGTCGATACGCTATTGATGCGTATGGCAATTTGTGAGTTAATTAACTTTCCAACAATTCCGGTAAAGGTTACAATTAATGAATATATAGAGCTTTCAAAAGCATTTAGTACGTCTAAAAGCAATACATTTATCAACGGTATCTTGGATAAGATACTTGCCGAGTTGGCACAACAAGGACGTATTCAAAAAACAGGTAGAGGACTAAAAGATTAACAATATGAATATACTGAAATCATTTTTTGTTTGTGCTGTATTAGCGACCTTGATGTCCTGCGGAAATTCAGGGAACAAAGAGGAGCAATCGATAGATACGTTAACGAATGAAGCAGCTAAAGGAGGTCAAATTGAATTTGCTGAGTCAGTTTTTGATTTTGGACAGGTGAAAGAAGGTGAAATTGTGGAGCACGAGTATACATACACCAATACTGGAACAGCCCCCGTAATCCTATCACAAGTTTCTGCATCGTGCGGTTGTACAACGCCGTCATACACGCAAACTCCTGTTCTTCCTGGAAAATCTGGCAAAGTAAAAGTCAGTTTTGATAGTAATGGGCAAGTAGGTAAACAGCAAAAAATTGTGACGATTGTTTCCAACGCTGACAATCGTGTCACCACCATTCAATTGAAAGGTGAGGTTTTATCGAAATAAGAGCGTATTGCTTTTAATAGATAATTTAACATGTAACTTTTAATTTATATATAATATGATAACTACGTTATTACAAGCAGCACCCGGAGGCGGTGGATTGATGAGTTTCTTACCGATGATTCTGATTGTTGTGGTATTCTATTTCTTTATGATTAGACCGCAGATGAAGAAACAAAAAGACCATAAAAAATATATTGAAGAATTGGGTGTAAACTCAAAGATTGTGACAACAGCGGGAATTCACGGACGTATTGTGGAGGTTAGCGAGACGACTTTCCTAGTAGATGTGGGGTCTGGTGTGAAAATCCGTTTTGATAAATCTGCTGTTGCTTTAGATGCTTCCAGAGCTGCTAACGGTGAAACCGTAAAGAAATAAAATCAGTTTCTACGACATTAAAAAAGAGAGCGTTTCAGCGAAACACTCTCTTTTTTTATAGTACTAATCTAATATTGCTTATACAATCCCATCCTTGAGCTCTATTGTCACATCCGGATATTTGAAGTTTGCACAAATTTGTTTTTTGCACGAACTTTATTTCAAATATCCGAAGTGACGCTTTTTTGTATCCTTTTTTCTAAAAAAAGGATAATTAAAAATCACTATTTTTGTGGTTATGGCACAACCTCGCATTACGAAGACAAAACGCCGAAAAATCGCCATATTTTTGCGATGTTTGGGAATTTCCTTTATCGCGTGGTTGTTGTTTGCCGTTTCCACGGAGCAGACATTTCGTATCGACGCAGGTATTTCCTATGTGAATATTCCGGAGAACAAGGCATTTCATCCATTGCAATCAGATACGGTTGGTATCCGGATGAGAATGAGTGGTTGGAAGATGTTCATGAAAAGACTTCGACCTGATACACCACACATTCAAGTCGATTTAAGTGGATTAAGAACGAGGAATTATATTGTTTTTGCGAATCAATTGGGATACATCAATCGGCAGTTTCCAGTAGATAACCAGGTGATTGGTGTGATACCAGATACCTTGTATTTTGATTTTTCTAAGCAGACACAAAGAAAGGTACCTGTCCGCCCGTTATATAATATACAATTTAAGAAGCAATATGGCATTATCGGTGATACACGGGCAAATCCCGAATATGTGACGGTAACGGGACCACTAGAAGATGTTGCGAATATCGATTATTTGGAAACTGACACCATTCGAGGTACCGAGATAGCAACAGATGTGCGCACCATTGCCTATTTAAATAAACATCAAAAAAACAACATAACGATCTATCCTACATTTTCGGAGATCACCATTCCGGTAGGAGAAATTACGGAAAAAGTGATCGAGCTACCGCTAAAGGTGGAGAATGCTTCGAGGTATACATCCGTTCGAACCTTGCCGAGCAAGATTAAAGTTACTTTTTTGGTATCGTTGAAAGATTATAATAAATGGTCCTCCCGAGATTTTGAGGCTGTGGTAGATATGGAAAATTGGGAAAAGAATAAAGTCCAGAATTTGCCGGTGATCCTAACAAAAGTGCCCGAACATTGTCATGTTGTTAGTATAGAACCACAGAATGTTGATTTTTTTGTTAGACGATAGATTATGGGGTTGAAGATTGGTATTACAGGAGGTATAGGTTCAGGAAAGAGCTACGTAGCGAAAGTTTTCAAAGCGCTCGGCGTGCCCTTTTATGATGCGGATAAAGAGGCCAAAGAATTGATGAATACCAATCCAGCTATCAAGAGCGCATTGATATTGGAATTTGGAAAAGAAGTTTATGATATTGACGGGCATCTGGATCGTGCTTATCTGGCTTCAAAGGTGTTCCGAGATAAAGAAAAACTGAATAAACTGAACGCCATTGTACACCCTATCGTGATTCAACATGGAGAAGATTGGGCACTTTCGCAAACCTTTCCGTATTCATTGAAAGAAGCAGCACTACTTTTTGAAAGCGGTTCATATAAAAAGCTCGATTACACTATCTTGGTGATAGCACCAACAGATATTCGTATTGCTCGTGTTATGCAACGGGATATAATAAGTAGAGAAGAAGTATTGGATCGCATAAACAAACAACTGCCAGACGAAGAAAAGCAAAAACTCACGGATTTTACTATAGTAAATGATGGATTGACTCCTTTACTTCCGCAGATATTATCCCTACACAGGCAATTTCTAGAAGGGCGAAAAGCATGAATGAAATTTTCGAGGATTTTTTGATAAAAGATGATATCGGCTATTATTGTCGGTATGGTGATTTTTATATTGATGCGATGTGCCCCGTAGTGAAAAATATCATATCGCATGCGCACGGTGACCATGCTACCAATGGGCATAAAATGATGTATGCCACGGCTGCTACATTTGCATTCATGAAAAATAAGTTCCCAAAAATGACGGAAAATAATCTTGAAGTGATAACATTCGGGCGTACTTTTGCACTGGGAAATGTAAATATTACCTTTTTCCCCGCAGGACATATATTAGGCTCTGCCCAGGTATTGATGGAGTATCAAGGTGTAAAGTATCTATATACGGGCGATTACAAATTACAGGAAGATGCTACCTGTGAACGAATTGTATTGACACAGGCTGATATCCTGATCACCGAATCGACCTTTGCTAATCCCGCCGTCTCACATCCGGACGTGGAAAAGGAAATCTTAAAGTTGAAAGATAGACCAAGCAACATTATGTTGGGGTGTTATACTTTAGGCAAAGCACAGCGACTAACAGCATTGATAAATGACTTACTTCCAGAACGAGAGGTATTGGTGCATCATAAAATGTATCCTGTTCATAAATTATATAACCAGTTAGGATACAAGTCTCTTCGGTATACTTTATACAACCGTAAAGCGATGAAAGAGGGGAGTACCAACAAAATTTATTTGGTTCCACCACTTACATTCAACAGTTATTTTAAGGCAAAAAATGTATTGAGAGCATTTGCTTCAGGTTGGGAGCGCTTACAAAGACAAAATGATATTGAAATCTATATTTCTGATCACGTAGATTGGAACGATATCTTATATTTCATTGACAATGTACAGCCTAAACAGGTATGGACAATCCATGGGGATGGAAGATATTTAAAAAAACATTTCGACGGAAAGCTTATTGTTCGCGATATATTATCGGCTTAATAAAAGGCAGTGCAACAACCAATGCACCGCCCCTAATATTTAGTGTTTAAAATGTCTTACACCGGTGATGACCATCGCCACACCCTTTTCATTGGCCATATCAATAGATAGTTGATCTTTAATAGAACCACCCGGTTGCAATACAGCGGCTACACCTGCATCACCTGCTATTTCTACACAATCAGGGAATGGGAAAAAAGCATCAGAAGCCATTACACTTCCTTTAATATCAAAACCAAAAGATTGTGCTTTTTCAATAGCCTGTTTTAACGCATCGACGCGTGATGTTTGCCCAACGCCAGAAGCAACCAAGGTATTGTTCTTGGCAAAAACAATCGTATTCGATTTGGTATGCTTTACAATCTTATTTGCGAAATACAGATCATTTAATTGCGCTGTTGTTGGTTGAACTTCAGTGACCGTTGTCATCTCTTCAGGGCCCTCTACCGTATGATCCTTATCCTGTACGATAACGCCATTCAATAACGTTTTGAACTGCTCTTTAGGTAGCTGAACATCCTTGCGTTTTAAAATGATACGGTTTTTCTTTGCCGTTAACACATGTAAAGCACCCTCTGTATAAGATGGGGCGATAAGTACTTCAAAGAAAAGGTTATTGATTTCGTTTGCAGTTTCCTGATCAATTTCCCCATTGGTAATCAATACACCTCCAAATGCCGATACAGGGTCACATGCCAGTGCATCTATCCACGCTTGTTTAATGGTAGAACGCGAAGCCACACCGCAAGCGTTTGTATGTTTTAGAATGGCAAACGTAGGATCGTTAAACTCATCAATGATAGCAACGGCTGCGTCTACATCTACCAAATTGTTGTAAGAAAGCTCTTTCCCGTTTAACTTGTCGAACATAGCCTCCAAGTTACCGAAGAAAGTTCCTTTTTGATGTGGATTTTCACCGTATCGCAGTGCCTGCGCCTGTTGCACCGACTGCTTGAAAACAGAAAGCGGACCTTCTTGATTAAAATAGTTAAAAATTGCGGTGTCGTAGTGAGAGGACGTATTAAACGCGCGTTTTGCAAATTCTTTACGCTGTTCCAATGTCGTTTGTCCATCTTGTGTAGCCAACATACCTTCAAGCTCCTGGTAATCGCTTTTGGAGGAGATAATCACCACATCGTTAAAATTTTTAGCAGCGGCACGGATCAAAGAGATACCGCCAATATCGATCTTTTCGATAATATCTTGTTCGGGAGCACCCGAAGCTACGGTTTCTTCGAATGGGTATAAATCCACAATAACAAGGTCAATTTCAGGAATTTCGTATTGTGCCAATTGTTCCTGATCACCTGCTAAAGGCCGACGTGCCAATATACCTCCAAATATTTTCGGGTGTAACGTTTTTACACGACCACCGAGAATAGAAGGGTAGCTGGTCAAATCTTCGACTGCGACAACGTCGACGCCCTGTTCACGGATAAATGCTTCCGTACCACCTGTAGAGTAAAAAGTGACTCCGTATTTATTTAGTAGTTTAATCAGGGGGGCTAAGTTGTCTTTGTAATATACCGACACCAAAGCATTTTTAATTTTAACAGGATGATTCATATGTAATTTTTTATCTTTTAAGGCCATATGGAATACCCAAACTATATGTATTCGCGTTTGTTTAAATTAAACATGGGTATTTCATTGCCCTATTTTTTGGAGTGACAAAGATAAGAATTTATTGGGCTTAATTATATTTCTTTAATAAATTCTCAATGATTTTCGGGAAATATTGATGCTCCAATTGCTGTCCTTTAAACTTGATGACGTCCAACGTATCGTCCGGTTCAATCTTGAATTTCGCTTGGTGAATAATCTCTCCTTCGTCGAATTTTTCGTTAACAAAATGGATGGTGATGCCGTGTTCTTCGTCTCCAGCTTCAAGAACAGTTTTATGTACCCTATCACCGTACATGCCTTTGCCACCATATTTAGGCAGTAAGGCTGGATGGATATTGATGATTTTATTTGGAAATGCTTTTAGAAGATTTTCTGGAACCAACCATAAAAAACCGGCTAAAACAATGATATCTATTTCTAAACGTTTTAAAATATCGATGATTTCATTTGTTTCATAGAACGTTCTCTTGTCAAAGATATGAGACGGAATTTCGAAGTTATCGGCGCGTTGTAGAACATAGGCCTCAGGATTATTGCTCAACACCAAAGCTACTTCGGCCAGATTGGAGTACTTAAAATGCTCCATAATTTTCTGTGCATTTGAACCCGAGCCGGAAGCAAAAATAGCAATGCGTTTTTTCACGATAATGTGTCTTTTTATGTGTTAAAGTTGATTTTTACCCAAATTTAGGTAATTTTCTGGATACTTTCGAGTGTGAATTTACCTTTATGATGGGCTTTAACCTACTCTGCTAACAATTTCTCCATAATTTCCCTACTGATTGGAAGTACACTTTCGGAAGCATTGGATAAAATGACCACTGCTGTTTTTGTGTCTGGAGAAAGCCCGACAAACGAGCTGCTACCCGCTGTTCCTCCGGTGTGGTGGAAGTATATAATTCCATCCTCCATCATACTTATACGCCAGGCTAGCCCAATGTCCAGATTTTCCGGTGTGAAAAAAGTAAATTGTCTCGTTAAGGCCATTGCTTTCTGCAATTCGTTTTCCGGCATTTTAAATTGCTCCACCGCAAATAGCATAAGATCTCTTATGTTGGATTTTAGGCCGCCGGCCCCTATCAAGGCTTCCCAATTCCATAATGGTGTTGTATTTCCTTCTTTATCTAATCCAGGAGAAATTATCTGTTGTTTTTTTGCATCCGGCTTGTCGGTTGTATGGTTAAGTTGTAAAGGTTTCAAAATCGTTTCCTCTAAACACTGGATGTAGTTTTTTTTGCAGACAATAGCGATTAGTTCGCTCAACAAGCCATAGCCTAGGTTGCTATACTCATACTCTTCGCCCGGCTCACGCGACGCTTTGTAATTTTTCAGAAAGCTGAAAAGTGCTTTTTGGTCATAAGTAGCAAATGGATCTTTCTCATTGTATCCAGCTACGCGGTTCCAGTTATCTCCCATACGAGGAAGCCCTGAAGTATGGTTAGCTAAGGTTTTGAACGTAATTCCTTTTAATGCCGGATTAGAAGAAACTGAATCGGGTAAAAAGGACATTATAGAGTCATCCAACCGAATAACATCCTTTGTGACGAGATCAGCAAGTAATGTCGCAGTAAAAACTTTAGTTATTGATCCAATTTCATATAACGTGTTTTCTGTGGGAAGCGTATTGTTTCCCTTCTCCGTCTCACCGTACAAAAATGTTGTGTATTTGTTTTTGTGAAAAACGGCTATTGACAAAGATTGTGTGTTCCCTTTTCTGATATAGGTATTAGCTACGGAATCTATATAGTAGTCTAACCGAGTTTCGGTTGCGACCTGACTGATCACCTCTTCTTTTTCCGGTTTTTCAACTTTTTTGGTACTATTGTCAGTAGCAGTAAAAGCTAATGTCGTATAACGAAACGTACTATCTACAGCTAATTTGGCGAGCAGTTGACGTTCTGCTGTAAAAGATACTCGATAAGTAGCAGTCTGGCCTTTAAAATCTTCCACTTCCACATCTATTATTCTACCTAGTTGATAAAGATTTTGTAACATAAAGGCGAGTTGGTCTTTACTAACCTGCTCCCTAAAAGCTTCAGAGGCTAAGTTGTAGATAGAATCTGTCATCTGTGTGTTGATGAAAAACTCTATTTTATTGAAAACGGCCCGATTGGCTTCTTCTGTCTTTGTTTGTCCCAGTCCCGTCAGCGCAGTGCACGTCAACAATAAGAAAAATAATATACGAATCATGCCCCAAAATTACAGAAATATCCCTTTCATAGGAAGCACAAATCCGTTTGAAGATTAAACGGATATTTCAGATGGTCTAACGAAAGACAAATATGTATGTCTGAAGCTGATATTTATAAACCAATTATTTGCTTCAAACGAGCATATCCCGATTTACTGATATTGATTTTTTCGCCTGTTAGCAAAGTAGCGATGTAACTTTCTTTTTCCATAGGCTCAATTTTTGCAAGTTGATCTACTTTCGCGATAAATGAGCGGTGTACTCGCACAAACTGTTTTGGATCTAGCTGCTTTTCAAAGGAACTCATCGTTTTGTTTTTCAGAAACATACCGTCTTTCGTATGAATTTTTACATAGTCGTCGTAAGCTTCCAGAAAAATAACCTGTTGTACAGGAATAATCTTAATTTGTGAACCGTTTTTAACTACAATCCGCTCTAATGTTTCATCCTCTCGCGCAGCTTCTACTTTTGCTGAAGTTTCTCTTGGAGTATTGCTATGGTGATTGTTCCTGAATTTTGTTAACGCCTGTTCGAAGCGATCCTTGTTAATGGGTTTTAGAAGATAGTCTATGGCATTTTTCTCAAAAGCTTTAATAGCAAATTCGTCAAACGCTGTTGTAAAGATGACGTTTGGCATTTCATCGAGGATCTCTAACATCTCAAATCCGGTCAGCTTTGGCATTTGAATATCTAAAAAAATGAGATCAGGACGCATTTGTTGAATCATTTTTGCTCCCTCAAACCCATCTCCACATTCGGCAACTATTTCGACATCGTTATGTTGTTGCAAATATTGGGAGATAACCATGCGGGCTAACGGTTCGTCGTCTATAATGATAATCTTAATCATATTGCGGAATTTTTAAGGTTGATATAAATGTATTTTCATGAATAGAAGTCTCTAGTAAATCTGTACGGCTATATAGCAAGAATAATCGACGTTGGATACTGGAAAGCCCAAAGCCTGTGCCTTTTCTGCTCTCAAACTGATCAGAATCGAATGGATTGGTAATTGTAATATACAACATGTAGTTTTCGATCCGGATGTCAATTGTGATTTCTACTTTACCTATTACGTTGTACAAACCGAATTTAATGGCATTTTCCAGTAGCGGTTGGATGATCATCGAAGGGACTTTAGCTTGACTTGCCTCTTCTTGTAAATAGAAAGTTGTCGTTAGCCGATGTCCGAAACGTACTTTTTCGATATCAAGGTAGAGCCTTAAATGCGCGATTTCGTCAGCGAGTGGAATTAACTGTTTATCATCTTTCCGCATCGTTCCACGAAGAAAATCAGAGAGTTGAAACGTCATATTGCGCGCCTCATCTGGCTTAATGCCGATAAGCGCAATGATCGAGTTCAGGCTATTAAATAGAAAGTGAGGTTGAAGTTGCTGTCGTAGGTTATACAATTCAGCATCCCTTAAGATGCGCTCAGATTCCTCTTTTCTCTTTTTATTTTCCTCATATTCTTCTTGAATGTTCCAAACAACGTTAATAATCGTCACGCACAATAACAATAGGAAATTAATGATGAAGCGATATGGTAAAATCTGGTAGAAACGTGTAAGCGAAAAGCCATCAAAAAATTGGTTTAGGAAAAAAATAGACAATCCAATGCTCACAACAGTCAATACCAGGCAGATTAATATTATCTTCACATATTGGTTCTTGCGTGGTAAATAAAACTGAAGGGTGCTGTAAATAAGATAACAACAAATGGTTATGGAAAGCGCACCAATGATAGGTTCATACGGTGTAACCGCTTTCGGACTAAAGTCCCACCACAATAGGAAATAAGAAACAGCAAAGTATAAAATACAGATGGTCCATGCTGTAACATGAATTAAGCGATTTTTTGTCGTTAGTTTAAACGTCATGCTACGTTAGCTATTTTTTATCGTGATGTTTCCAAAGATAGATGTACCGGTAATATACAGACATTTGTTTTGATCTTTTACGTTTGTCAATATCACGCGTCGGTCGTCGTTCTCACTCAAGATGCAAGATGCAGTCGTCGCTACCACCCAATGTGGCGGAACAATAATTTTGGTGCTTCCGAATAGTTGAAACACATCTAAAGCTACTGGTTGCTGTATATCAGCTTGTAATAAATTGATTTCAGTACTACCAAAGAGATTGGTCATCGTGCCACCGAGAAAATTTTTTGAAAAAATGATCTTTTTCGCATAACCAAATATCGATTCGACTTTTATATAATTCTCACCTTCATAGGTATACGTTCGTTTTTTTTGTGGTTCATTACCATGATATGTATCGCCAGGCTCTTCAAAAGAAGACTTATACGCATCGACGGTTTCATTCGTGACATCCACTCGTTTATCCCAGTCAAATTCATCTTTGCCTGTGTCTTTGCCTGACGGTGTATGCGGAGGTACAGGTGGGGTGGGTTGATTACGGTTCCGTGCGATAAAATAGATGCCAATGATGATAGCCATGATAGGAAAGATGGTACCCCAGAAAGGAACATCTAGAAACCTTTTGAGAAAGAAAAGCCCACCAATAGCAATCAAAATGACTGAAGATTTCTTTTCAAATTTAGAATTAACGCCAATCACTATCCCGATGATGATCAAAATCATTTCCCAACCAAAGATATTCCTAGGAAACGGAAAACCTAAGTCCAAATTACGTATTAGGAGAGCCGCGCCCAGAAATACGATCGCAAACCCAACGATATTTGCACTTTTGTTGTTACCGCGAGGGGGAATAGGAGGTGGTGTTTTATGATCTCTTTCTCTTTCCATTACTACTTGTATTTATGTTTGATTCAAAAGTAAGGCAATACTTAATAATTCGTTAGCCAAAATAGGCAATACAATGCACTTTTTCGGTAAACGCCGCACTTTTTTCGGTGAAACCTTTTTGCTCTCTTTATCCCTGTTGGTGTTCGTATGTCCAATTATAAACGTTTTTTTTAATTTAATTTGGAAACATGAAATTAATTATTATATATTTATAGCGAAAAAGGATTTAAACTTAAATACTTACAATACTAATGGGAGATTTTGAAAACAAAGAGCGTGAAGAGGTATTTTCAAAAAAGGTGAGAGCGGGAAAACGTACTTATTTTTTTGATGTAAAAGCAACTCGTTCTAACGATTATTATGTGACCATCACGGAAAGCAAAAAGCGTTTTGAAGATGGACAATTTATTAAGCACAAGATTTTCTTGTACAAAGAAGATTTTGAGAAATTTGCTGAAGGGTTGACAGAGGTTGTGGATTACATCAAGGCTAACCAAGAAGTTGTTGAAAAACGCTACGAACCGAATCAAGAAGACTCAGCCGAATATGCGCAGAAAGATAACTATTCTTTCTAACGCATTCCAGCGTAAAAACATACAGAGCCACTATGAAGTGGCTTTTTTATTAGACGATATGCTCAAATGCATTATTCCATCCTTAACTTTTTTGGTCGCATCCGGATATTTTACAACTGTACAAATTTATTTTTAGTACTACCCCAAATGTAAAATATCCGCAGCGACGAGGTTTTTGATTCTTTTTTACGGGAAAAAAAGAACACAATATTATATTATTGTTAATTTCGTGGCTTTATCAGCATCCATTATGAATAAGATTTTAGTAAAATCAATTATAGGGCTTCTATTTGTTACCCAGTTACAGGCTCAGAAGAAAACGTTGAGCTTTGCCCAAGCATGGGGGCAGGAAACTTCGGTCACGAAACCGATCAACCGATATGTTGGTTGGGCGGATAACGAACATTATATCGAGCATGATGTTACCGATGACAAACTTTATCAAGTGCATGTAAGAACAGGTAAACGCCTATCTTATACGCCGCCAGTTAAGTCAGATACAGATGTGTTTATGAAGGATAAAGATATCTATATCCGTTATGGAAATGATCCGGAGAGACGTTTAACACAATCATCAGATGTAGAAGAGAAAAATCCTACATTGTCGCCAGATGGACAATATGTAGCATTTACAAGAGATAACGATTTATTTAGTGTAAAGATAGACGATGGAAGTGAAGTTCGTTACACGTCAGATGGTACAGATGTTATCTACAACGGTTGGTCGTCGTGGGTATACTATGAAGAAATTTTGGGTCGTTCAACAAATTATAAAGCATTTTGGTGGTCGCCAGATAGTAAGCAATTGGCTTTTATGCGTTTTGATGACACGCAGGTACCTATGTTTCCGATTTACGTTTCTAAAGGGCAGCACGGATATTTGGAAGAGACGCGCTATCCGAAGGCAGGAGACCCCAATCCTGAAGTAAAAATAGGTTTTGTGAAAGTAGAGGGATCGCCGGTGGTCTGGGCAGACTTTAATGAGAAAGACGACCAATATTTTGGAGAGCCTTATTGGAGTTTTGATAGTCAATCTATTATGGTACAGTGGATGAATCGTGATCAGACCAATCTGAAATTCTATTCCGTGAATCCAACCGATGGTAATAAAAGCGAGATATACGATGAAGAACAACCTACTTGGATTAACCTTGATCATAGTGAGCGTATAACCTATTTAGCCGACAATAAGCATTACATTTTGAAATCTGACCGTACTGGATGGGCCCATTATTATCTTTATACATTGGATGGTAAATTGGTTAATCCATTGACGTCAGGCGACTGGCAGGTAACATCGTTGGAATTTGTAGACGAGAAAAACAAAGTGGTGTATTTTACTGCACGTAAGGAAAATTCTGCTACTGTGGACTTGTATCGTGTAGATTATTCCGGAAAAGGGCTGAAACGCTTGACATTCGGTGATTATACACATCAAGTGAAAGTGTCTCCGGATGGAAAATATTTTATAACGAACTATTCCAATATTTCTACTCCCAATAAAATCGCACTGGTTGATAATAAGGGTAAACTAGTGAAAGAATTGGCTGACAGCAAGTCAAGTGATTTTGAAAGTTACCATATCGGAAAAACGGAATATTTTACTATCCCCTCGGAGGATGGAAAGTTTGATTTACCTATTATCATAACGTATCCTGTAGATTTTGATGAAACTAAAGTCTATCCGGTAATTATGAGCATTTATGGTGGTCCGGATGCCGGTACCGTGCGAAATACGTGGAAAGGTATGTCAAACCAATATTGGGCAAAAGAAGGGGTGGTTCAGGTTACTGCCGATCATCGCGCATCGGGGCATTTTGGTAAACAAGGAGTAGCTTGGATGCATAGAAATCTCGGTAAGTGGGAAATGATAGACTATACTACTGTAGCAAAGTGGCTGAAAGGAAAACCTTGGGTGGCTGACAATAAACTATTGATTACAGGACATAGCTATGGCGGTTATATGACCTGTTTAGCATTGACAAAAGGCGCTGACTATTTTGATTATGGTATTGCAGGCGCACCGGTGACAAGCTGGGAGCTTTACGATACCCATTATACGGAAAGGTGGATGGATACCCCCCAGGATAACGCTGAAGGCTACAAAGCGGGATCTATCTTAACGTATGTGGATAATTATAAAGGCGGTTTACGTATTATGCATGGCGATTTGGATGACAATGTTCATTTACAAAATACGATGCAGCTGGTCGATGCACTGACTGATAAGGCTGTTCCGTTTGAGTTAATGATTTATCCTGGTAGTCGACATGGGTTTGCACGTTCGAAATCGATGTATGATTTTAAAGAGCGGGTGCGCTTTTATTATCAGTATCTATTAGAGAAACCAGTACCGGAAGAATTTAAATAAACATGACTTGCAAATGTTGGAGATAATGATAAAAAAATGTTTCACTCTTGGGGGTTAGGGGGAATAATCTGATATTTGCATAATTATTTTTCAGCATGTTACAATATTTGAAGCAAAGCACGTTTAAAGCGAACGATGTTTTTATGAAAGCAATAAGTATTTTGAAAAGCCATTACTTTTCGATTGCCGGGCTTTGCTTTTTATTATTTGTAACCTCTAATCTATCGTCTTATTTGGCTTTTCTCTTGGCAGAATCTAATGGCGATATCGTAAACGGTTTGATGTGTTTTGTCTTTGTGACATTGTTTTTCGGAACGCAATTGGTGTTGATAAAAAGAGCTTTGTTACTTGCGCAAGGCGTTGAACATGCAGATATTAAGGACTATATTCCATCAGCAAAACAGTTTGTGAATTTTCTAATGGGCTTCATACTATATTCTTTCCTATTGGGAATAGTCTACCTGCTTTCTTCTTTGCTGAGTTTCCCTCTGCTGTATCTAGGAGCGGATATGGAAACATTGAGTATGGAAGTTAATCCGTTTCTTACAGGTTTGATTATGATGTTTGTGTTGCTTCGGATTACTTTTTTTCCATTTTTTATCGTTGATAAAAAATATAGCCTTTTCCGCGCTTTTAGATTGAGTATAGCATTAACAAAGGGCAACGTTATCAATTTGTTTTTACTGATGCTGGTGGTGGGGACAGCTTATATACTTCAGGTGTCGTTTGAGTATTTAGGTTACTTTATTGTAGCCAAAATCTTTAGTGTGATCAACACCTTCGTGATCATACCATCGGTCAGTTTAGTTATGGCAACGGCCTATCACAATATGATGAAAGATTATAAGGGAGGTGATGATCCGCAATTATTAAAAAATATAATTTAAACCGCATTTTGAAGAAGAAAAATATTGCCATATTGGGTTCTACGGGAAGTGTAGGTACACAAGCCCTAGAGGTAATAAGGGCATTTCCGGAATTGTTTGGAGTTTCGGTGTTGACTGCGAGTGCAAATGCTGATCTGTTGATTGCCCAAGCTCAAGAATTTAAGCCGAAAGCCGCAGTGATCGTCTGTGAGGATAAATATGCGCAGGTGAAAAATGCGTTGGAAAGCTTGGGAATAACCGTACTCTCCGGAGAAAAAGGTTTGGAGGAAGTCGTGCAATACGATGAAATCGATATGGTTCTCAATGCCATTGTGGGGTCAGCAGGTCTACGACCTACCGTTAAAGCGGTTGAACGAAAAAAGGATATTGCGTTGGCAAACAAAGAAACGCTGGTGGTAGCCGGTGCGCTAGTGATGGATTTGGTTCGTCAATATGACGTAGCAATGTTGCCCGTGGATTCCGAGCATTCTGCTATATTTCAATGTTTGGTAGGAGAGCACGCCAATCCGTTGGAAAAAATATATCTAACAGCATCTGGTGGACCATTTCGAGGAAAGGACCGTGATTTTTTGACTTCCGTTACGAAACAGCAGGCATTGAAGCATCCTAATTGGGTGATGGGTGCTAAGATAACAATCGATTCTGCATCCCTCATGAATAAAGGGTTGGAAGTTATTGAAGCAAAATGGCTTTTCGATTTGGATGTCAAGCAGATTGACGTCATTGTGCATCCCCAATCTATTATCCATTCGGTGGTGCAGTTTCAGGACGGCTCTATGAAAGCACAGATGGGATTACCGGATATGAAGTTGCCGATTCAAAATGCGTTGACATATCCAAGTCGTCAGCCGAATTCGCTCGAACGTTTTGATTTTATGAATTACGCTTCTTTGACTTTCGAAGAGGTGGATAAAGATACTTTTCGTAATTTGGAACTCGCGTATCAATCTTTAAGAGATGGGGGTGATCGCCCCTGTGTATTGAACGCTGCGAATGAAGTTGCTGTTGCGGCGTTCTTGGCAGATGAAATTTCATTTTTAGGAATGAGTGATTTGATTGAAGCGACAATGTGTCAGCAAAAAATGGTCGAAAATCCTTCTTTGGAGGATTTACTGGCGATAGACAGGGAAACGCGTATTGTGGCACGAAGTTTAGTGAAATAAGAGAACGAATAATTTAATAAATGGGAACATTGATAATGATTGGACAGGTAATTTTAGGCCTGTCGATTTTGATAATATTGCATGAACTGGGACACTTTCTGGCAGCGAGAGCATTCGGTATTAAAGTGGAAAAATTTTACCTTTTCTTTGATGCATGGGGTGTCAAGCTTTTTAAGTTTAACTACAAAGGTTGTGAATATGGGATTGGTTGGCTACCATTAGGTGGATATGTGAAGATTGCAGGTATGATCGATGAATCCATGGATACCGAGCAAATGAAACAGGAGCCGCAGCCATGGGAATTTCGCTCCAAACCTGCATGGCAACGCCTTATTGTGATGCTGGGGGGAATTATTGTCAATGTTATTGTGGGGATTGTTGTCTTTTGGATGTTGGCTTTTAGCTACGGAGATAGCGATGTCGACAATACTAAACTGGCCTATGGAGTGGTTCCGGGTGTTATCGGTAAGGAGGTCGGTATCCAGGCAGGAGATAAGATCCTAATGGTAAATGGTAAGCCCGCAGTAGCTTTCTACGCGGATGTGCTGGGTGCTGAAGTGATGTTGGGCGATGCAGTGCTGACCATAGAAAGACAAGGCCAACAACAAGAAATTCATATACCTTCCGATATACTGAACAAAGTGGCCGACCATAAAAATAAGGGGCTTGTATTTGCAGAACCTCGGCTTACAGCGAAAATTGGCAGAATACAGGAAGGTTCGGAAGCGGAACGTATGCAGTTTCAAGTTGGAGACAGTATTCTGGCAGTAAATGGTATATCAACCCCGTTTTTTGACCAATTTTCTGAGGAGGTTAAAAAATATGCTAATAAAGCGATAAACGTCAGCATTATAAGAGACGGACAAGAAATGAGTTTGGCGGGCCAGCTAGACTCTACTGCGACCGTCGGTGTAGGACCGACAATGGAAGATCTACCCGTTACAGCGCGTACATATGGTTTGATGGAATCTTTACCTATCGGCACGAAACGTGCCTTTGAAGTCATTACTGTTAACATTAAAGGCTTTGGCAAAATTTTTAAGGGTGATGTGCGAGCAGATAAAGCCTTGTCGGGACCTGTGGGAATAGCCAAAATGTTCGGTACAGAAGTGAATTGGCTTAGGTTTTGGAGCTTAGTGGGAATGTTGTCGATGGCTTTGGCCTTTATGAATCTCTTGCCAATACCTGCCTTGGATGGCGGACATGTACTATTCCTGCTGGTAGAAATGATTCAAGGTAAACCGTTGAGTGATAACTTCCTCGAGAAGGCGCAAATGGTTGGTTTCTTTATATTGATAGCACTTATGCTATTTACACTCGGAAATGATATTATAAAGTGGTAATGGAGAGTTATATATAATGGACGGAAAAACGAGAGCAAATATAAAACCTGGGATGCTGGTGAATATTGTATTGAAAAAGGATCAACGTACAGGTATATTGACAGAGGGTATTGTAAAGGACTTACTTACTTCGGCACCTTTTCATCATAGAGGTATCAAGGTGAGATTGCAAGATGGCCAGATAGGTCGTGTACAGGAGATATTGGAGGAGGACGAATGATGTCCTCTTTTTTAATTTTACGTTTTATTTTTCACATTTTATTTTTTACCTTTGTCTCCCGTGAAAAATGAGGTAACATATCTCGTCATAATATCGCAAGGCTTCGGTGGTAACATGGAAACCTATCATATTTGAATTTATTTTAGCCCGTTTGGGCTTTTTTTATATCCATAAGGGAAAGAACGATTACAGAAATAATTTAACAGAGAAATAAGAGAATGACCAACTACAGTAAACTACCAGCCATTTTGGTGCTTGAAGATGGAACGGTTTATCACGGCAAGGCTGCGGGAAAAATCGGTACAACGACAGGCGAGATCTGTTTTAATACAGGGACGACCGGTTATCAGGAAATCTTTACAGATCCATCTTACTACGGGCAAATCATGGTAACGACCAACGCGCATATTGGTAATTACGGAATTGATGGGGACGATACAGAGTCTGAAAAAATTCAGATCGCTGGTTTGGTCTGTAAAAATTATAACATTAATTACAGCCGTCAAATGGCCGACAAATCTATTCAAACCTATTTCGAAGAAGAAAACTTAGTTGGTATCTCCGATATTGACACGCGTTCATTGGTACGCCATATACGAAATAAAGGTGCGATGAACGCCATTATATCTTCCGAAACACTTGCTGTAGAGGAATTGAAGTCTCAATTAGCGGAAGTGCCTTCTATGGAGGGATTGGAGCTGTCTTCTGTCGTATCAACCAAAGAACCTTATTTCTACGGAGAAGAAAGTGCGCCTACTCGAATAGCCGTTTTGGATTTGGGGATCAAAAAGAACATACTACGCAACTTTGATGCACGTCAAGTTTATGCGAAAATATTTCCAGCCAAAACCACATTTAAAGAAATGGAGGAATGGAATCCTGATGGTTATTTTATATCTAATGGGCCCGGTGATCCAGCAGCAATAGACTATGCGATAGAAACTATCAAACAGATAGTAGCGGCAGATAAGCCCATGTTTGGTATATGCCTAGGCCATCAGATGCTAGCGCTGGCACACGGAATCCGTACAGAAAAAATGCATAATGGACACCGCGGTATAAACCATCCAGTGAAGAATATAATCGCCAATCGTTGTGAAATTACCTCTCAAAATCATGGTTTTAGCGTTGTAGCAGAAGATCTGGAGAAGTCAGATAAAGTGGAAGTGACCCATATCAACCTCAACGATAATTCAATTGAAGGAATCCGGTTAAAAGGAAAAAAAGCATTCTCGGTACAATACCACCCTGAATCATCTCCAGGTCCGCACGACTCACGTTATCTATTTGATGATTTCATTGCCATGGTTAAGGCGTGATATAAAATAGAAATGCATATATTTGATTATGCCAACGATAAATGCTATCTTAGTGTTGATTATACACTAAGATTGGGAAATAGACTAATATAAGACAATAAAAAAAATGAGTTTAATAATTGATGTTCATGCGCGTCAAATTCTTGATTCGCGCGGAAACCCGACAGTTGAAGTAGATGTAACTACACAAAATGGTTTTGTTGGTCGTGCAGCCGTACCGTCTGGCGCTTCTACAGGCGTACACGAAGCAGTTGAATTGCGTGACGGCGACAAAACCAGGTATCTGGGTAAAGGTGTTTTGAAAGCGGTAGAAAATGTAAATACAAAAATCGCCGAAGCACTTAAAGGTGTTGATGTATTCGAACAGAATACCATTGACAAAATTATGATTGACTTAGATGGTTTGGAGAATAAAGGTAGCTTGGGTGCCAATGCGATACTTGGTGTGTCGTTAGCGGTTGCTAAAGCAGCTGCTCAAGAGTCTCACCAACCATTATATCGCTATATTGGAGGTGTCAACGCAAATACATTGCCTATTCCGATGATGAATATCGTTAATGGTGGGTCACACTCGGATGCACCTATTGCTTTTCAGGAATTTATGGTTATGCCTGTTGGCGCACCTTCTTTTTCAGAGGCCTTACGCTGGGGAACAGAAGTTTTTCATAGCCTAAAGAAAATTTTACATGACCGTAATCTATCTACCGCAGTAGGAGATGAAGGTGGTTTCGCCCCAACATTTGAAGGTACAGAAGATGCTATTGAAACCATTTTAAAGGCTATTGAAACAGCAGGTTATAAACCGGGTACTGATATTTGTTTGGCGTTGGATTGTGCTTCTTCGGAATTTTATGTAAATGGTAAATACGACTATACGAAATTTGAAGGTGCGAACGGAGCAGTTCGTACTTCAGAGGAGCAAGCCGCGTATTTAGAAGAATTAACTCAGAAATATCCAATTATCTCTATCGAGGATGGTATGCAAGAAGACGACTGGGCAGGTTGGAAATTGTTAACAGAAAAAATTGGTGACCGTGTACAATTGGTAGGTGACGATTTATTTGTAACGAATACAAAGCGCTTGCAGCAAGGTATCGATAACCATACTGCAAACTCTATTTTGGTTAAAGTAAACCAGATTGGTTCGTTGACAGAAACGATTAACGCTGTTTCGTTGGCACAGAACTCTGGGTATACATCTGTAATGTCCCACCGTTCAGGGGAAACAGAAGACTCGACGATTGCTGATCTGGCTGTCGCATTAAACTGCGGACAGATCAAAACAGGGTCGGCATCACGTTCTGACCGTATGGCAAAATATAATCAATTATTGCGCATCGAAGAAGAATTAGGGGGTAATGCACGTTTTATCGGCAAAAGCTTCCAATACGCGATTAAATAAGGCGTTTTGAAAATTTAATACCAAAAAAAGGAGGCGTCATGCTTCCTTTTCTATTTTATTTATAACATACGGGTAAAATCTACTTATGCGATCTAAAAAAAGGACTTTGTGAAAAAATATATTATCTTTATCAAAGAATTTTAACTTTGCCTCTTTATGGAACGTTTTCTAGCATTGATTCAGAACAAATACCTTATTGCAGGTGTCGCATTTTTTATTTGGATGTGCTTTTTCGATAGATACGATTTCAGTACCCAATTCTCCTATCAACAAGAAAAAAATAAACTGAAAAACGAAAAGCAATTTTATGAATCGGAAATTACGAGGATTGAGAAAGCGATAAAAGATGTCCAATATAATCCCAGTGAAATTCAACGTATAGCGAGAGAACGTTATAAAATGAAAAAGGATAACGAAGATATTTACGTCATCCAAGAAATCGAATCTGCTGAGTAGTGTTATTATTTAAAACTTCAAATGTTTGACGGTTAACCCATTGTTTATAAGTTGCTTTAGCGCATCTATACCTATTTTTAAATGGGTTTCCACATATTTTGCTGTTACCGTTAAGTCGCTTTCCGCAGTTTTAACACCATCGGGTACCATAGGTTGATCTGAGACTAATAGGAGAGCCCCAGTTGGGATTTTATTAGCAAAACCGACACTAAATATCGTTGCGGTCTCCATGTCAACAGCCATGGCACGTATACTTTTTAAGTATTTTTTAAACCTTTTGTCGTGCTCCCATACCCGTCTGTTGGTCGTGTACACGGTTCCCGTCCAATAATCCAGTGAATAATCACGAATGGTTGTTGAAATTGCTTTTTGCAAGGCGAAGGCGGGAAGGGATGGGACTTCAGGGGGGAAATAGTCGTTGGATGTACCCTCGCCTCGTACAGCGGCGATGGGCAAGATGAGTTCGCCAACTGGAATTTTCCTTTTTAAACCGCCGGTCTTTCCAAGAAACAACACGGCTTTCGGAGCTATGGCAGATAAAAGATCCATGACAGTAGCGGCCATTGGGCTTCCCATACCAAAATTGATCATGGTTATACCGCTAGCTGTACAAGCCTGCATCGCTTTATCCTCACCATAAATAGGTGCGTTGTCATGCATCTCGGAAAACATCTTGACATATTTCGAAAAGTTTGTCAACAGTACATACGGCTCAAATTCCTCTAGTGGACATCCTGTATAACGGGGTAACCAATTTGTAACGATATCTTCTTTCGTGCCTAGTCCCGGTGTGACCGGTGTCTCCACCGTTTTCTTCTTTTTTTTTGTCATAAGCGCCTTTCGATTGATAAAACAACGCTTTTAAAAATCAGTCCAAGTTTCAAATGCGTTATATAATATACAAAAAATCCCTCGATATGTTGAGGGATTTTCTTGCTTTATGCAACGTGCAGTTTTTTTATGTCTGATTTTGCAAACTTCTGCTTCGCGTAATCGAGTGTGATATGCAAGACTTTTGAGTCGTCCTCCTCTTTACTTGTTGGCAATTCAAACATCGCATCCAGCATGATCGCTTCGCAAATACTGCGCAGACCTCGAGCACCCAGCTTGAATTCCCAGGCCTTATCTACAATAAAATCATAGACATCTTTATCGAACACTAATTCAATATCTTCATATTGAAATAACTTCACATACTGCTTGATCAAGGAGTTTTTAGGTTCGGTTAAGATACTTAATAATGTCTCCTTATCTAGTGGATTCAAATACGTCAATACAGGCAATCGACCAATTAATTCTGGAATGAGCCCGAAGTTCTTCAGATCTAATGGAGTAATATATTTATAGAGATTGTTAAGATCCACATCTTGTTCTTCCTCTTTCATTTTATAGCCAACTGTTTGTGTGCGCAAACGGTTGGCTATCTTCTTCTGGATTCCATCAAAAGCTCCACCACAAAGGAAAAGAATATTACTCGTATTAACGGAAATCATTTTCTGGTCTGGATGTTTACGACCTCCTTGGGGAGGAACGTTGACGTTAGTACCCTCTAAAATTTTCAATAGTGCCTGTTGAACACCTTCTCCAGATACATCCCTTGTAATGGATGGATTGTCACTCTTACGGGCAATTTTGTCAATCTCGTCGATATAGATGATACCTCTTTCAGCTGCTGCAACATCATAGTCTGCCGCCTGCAACAAGCGGGTCAAAATACTTTCGACATCTTCCCCAACATAACCTGCTTCGGTCAAAACTGTGGCGTCAACAATACAAAAAGGAACATTCAATATTTTCGCGACTGTTTTTGCGAGCAATGTTTTTCCAGTTCCAGTTTCTCCTACGATAATGAGGTTTGATTTTTCGATTTCAATCTCATCTTTATTCACTTTTTGGTTCAGCCGTTTGTAGTGGTTGTACACAGCAACGGAAATTACTTTTTTCGCATCATCCTGTCCGATCACATATTGGTCAAGGTGTTGCTTTATTTCTGTCGGACGAACTAACTTTAGAGCTGTTTGCAAAGATTTGCTTTTCCGTTGTTTCAATTCTTCGGCCAAAATTTCACCAGCCTGCGTCACACAGCGATCACAAATATGAGCTCCATCACCCGCAATAAGCATCTGTGCATCATTTTTACTGATACCACAAAAGGAGCAACGGACGTCTCTATTATTAATCTTACTCATTGATTAATTGTTATTTAACTTCTTTTTTGGGTAATAATACCTCATCAATCATACCAAACTCTTTCGCTTCTGCTGCTTTCATCCAATAGTCACGATCAGATGACTTTTCTACCCACTCGTAAGATTGGCCGGAATGTTCAGAAATGATGGTGTATAATTCTTCTTTTAACTTTAGCATTTCGCGTAGATTGATTTCCATATCGGCAGCAACACCTTGTGCTCCGCCAGACGGTTGGTGAATCATCACACGAGCGTGTTTTAGCGCAGCGCGCTTACCCTTGGCACCAGCAACCAATAATACAGCTCCCATGGATGCCGCCATTCCGGTACAGATAGTAGCTACGTCAGGTGCAATGTATTGCATGGTGTCATAGATACCCAATCCGGCATATACGCTACCACCCGGCGAGTTGATATAAATCTGAATATCACGCTGAGCGTCTGTAGACTGTAAAAATAATAACTGTGCCTGTACAATATTGGCTACCTGATCATTGATAGCGTCACCTAAGAAGATAATGCGGTCCATCATCAAGCGTGAAAACACGTCCATTTGCGCGACGTTTAACTGACGTTCCTCAATAATATAAGGTGTGAGATTTGTCGGTATGTTGCTTTGTACACGGGAAATAAAACCATCTACATGTTGGCTTCCTATACGATGATGCTTGATAGCATATTTTCTAAATTCGTTTTTATCTATATTCATACGATTCTGTTTTTCTTTTTCCAAAAGACTAATATAAAATTATAATTTCAATATGCTCTACAAATTTAGAACCGAATTGTAATTTGGCAGTTCGGGTAAAAACTCAAACCTATTTTCTTCGAAATGTATTTTACAATAATAATGCTGTATACCATTGCTGACGACGAGTAAAGGTATTTTATGGATACTGTTGTAGTTGGCGATCTGATGAAATACCTTTTCGGTAATTTTGACAGTAGGCGACTTAAACTCTGCCAAAAGTATTTTTTCTCCATTATTGTTAAAAACCAATAGGTCGCTCCGTTTTTGCAATGTATTCAATTTCAGTCCTCCTTCGATATGCATCAACGATTTCGGATAGCCCTTGTGGTTGTGAAGATAATGTACCCAATGTTGCCTTACCCATTCTTCCGGTGTAAGTACCAGATTCTTTTTGCGGAGTTCGTCAAAAATAAAAATCTTGTCAAGCTTTTGTGTTATTTTGGAAGAACAAGGAGGTAAATTCAACGGTATCGGCTCAAACATATACAAAAATAGAAATTTAAAATCGTATTTTCGCAAGGTATGAACGCAAATACAACCCTCACCGATATCAAAAAAAGAAAATTCAGCCCGGTGTATCTTCTTCATGGCGAGGAGTCCTATTATATCGACTTGCTAAGTGAAGCATTGGAAGAGCAAGTGTTAACCGATGCCCAAAAAGGTTTTGACCAAACCATATTATATGGGAAAGATACGAGTATTGTGCATGTGGTAAACGCAGCAAAGCGCTATCCGATGATGAGTGACCACCAGTTGATTATTATAAAGGAGGCACAGGATCTGAAGTGGAAAACGGAAGAGGACCTATTGTTAAAATACCTTGAGAATCTGACCCCTACGACAATATTGGTGTTTGCATACAAACATGGTAAATTCGATAAGCGTAAGAAAATTTATAAAGCCTTTGAAAAAGCTGGAGTTGTTGTCGAGTCCGCTAAACTGTATGAGAATAAAATAGGAGAGTGGGTTACAGAACAGTTTCGGGTTGCCCAGCGCCAAATTCACCCACAAGCAGCCGCCATGATGGCGGAATATCTGGGAACCGATCTCTCCAAGATAGCCAATGAAATCAATAAGCTGATCTTAAATGTCTCCAAAGAGCAGGAGATTCAGCCGCTACATATTGAACAAAATATTGGTATAAGTAAAGATTTTAATGTATTCGAATTGCAATCTGCGCTCGCGAAAAGAAACACCGCGAAAGCGATGCAAATTGTTAATTATTTTGTGGCGAACCCTAAATCGAATCCATTGCCCGTCGTTATCGGGAATTTGGGTAATTACTTCACGAAAATCTTAAAATATCATTATCTGCCCGACAAATCACCGCAAGTTGCCTCGAAGCAATTAGGTGTGCACGCCTTTTTTCTAAAAGAATATGAAATTGCGGCACGAAATTTCAATCGAAAAAAGACGTTTGAGGTCATCCATCATTTGAGTGTTTATGATCTAAAAACCAAAGGCTTAGATGTGGGGCCCTTTACCGACAATGGAGAAATTATCCGTGAGCTCGTGTTTAAGATTTTGAATTAGCGTCAACATCATCATCATCGTCCTTCGGTAGCTCTTCCGATTCATGAACTTCTTTGTATTTCATTGTGACCGTCTCCGGGACGGTCTCGGTGTCGACTTCCATTTCGACTTCAACTTTTTTGGAACTCTTGGGTTTTCTGACAACACCCCATTTCATCAGCAAAACCTGAGTTGAATTTCGTTTTAGATGTTCCTTCTCGGGCTCGCCTATTAAGAAGCCAAACGCTTCCATAGAAGGGATAGCGTCGAAAAGAACTTTAATGGTCGCTGTTAACGGCAGTGCGAGAATCAGCCCCGAAAGGCCGAATAACATACCGCCTAATAATATGGCTATAATTGCCATCAGGGGGTTAATGCTAACTTTGCTGCCTACGATATTTGGCGTGATAATATTTCCTTCCAAAAACTGTACGACCTGGAACCACGCGACGACGCCGACAGCATACCAAGCGCTGTCTTTTACGGCTAGCGCAAATAGAGCAGGTAAAATGGAACCGATGGCAATCCCGATATAAGGGAGGAGCATCAATAACGAAGCTAGCGTGCCAAAAAACCAAGCATATTCGATGCCCATAGCCATTAAGCCGACAGTATTCAGCACGGCAACAATTCCCATTACCGTTATCAGGCCTAAAAGATAACTTTGTACAACATCATATATCTTATTCAGTGTAGTGTCCACTTTCGTATGCGGAACACTTTTAAAGGCCCTAAAAAAGAACTCCCGAAAGAAATCGCGATAGTATAACAAGAAAAAACTAAACAGCGGTACCAAAATAACGCCGGCGACCATATTTCCAATGGAACCGAACGTTGCTGTTATGACACTGCCTGCATTAGAAGCCAGTTTATTGCCTTGATCCCGTAATTGATCCATTATCTCCGTACGTTCGATACCAAAACTCTGCTCCACCCAAGCCTGTGCGCGTTCCAATACGGAAATAACTTTGGCTGTTATAGCTGACGCATCTTTACCGATAATGATACTTTGGTGTACGATAAACCAGCCAAGCGCCCAAATGATCGCGATGGCGATAAGCACGGAAAGTATCGCAGCGAATGCTTTTCCTAAACGTAGACGCTCCAGAAAGCGAGCGAGTGGAAACAACGAAATCGATATAAGAATAGAAAACAACAAGGGAACAAGAACACTTTGCGTAACGTACATAAAAGCCAGCAAAAGTGCCATAGCCATGAAACTCGATGCTAAGTCAAGTGAGTAGGGGTATTTTTTTGAATTGTTGTCCATGTTAAGGCTTCTTAATTGTAAATGAAAACGATTAACGGTTTCTTTTGTTTTCTATATCCCAGTAGAGGACATAAAAAAATGCTAAAAATATGATAACGCTATTGAGTATAAAGATAAGAGGAATTTTGCTAATCTCATCATGATAAACATATCCTGCTAAAAGTGCACCCCCACCAATACCAATTTCTAAGGCGATATACATGGTCGCCATCGCTTTTCCTCTATGCTGCGGTAAACTGAGGTCTATGGTCCAAGCGTTGACAGCTGGAGAAAGGATACCACTGCCTATCCCGTACACAACAGCACCCAAAATCAATCCCTCTATGGTGTTGCCCAACCCTAAGAGCAACAACGAAATAGAGATAATGACAATTCCCACATACATGACGCGTATCCGACCATACCGATCCGATACTTTTCCGGATATAAAACGGATGCTAATCGAAGCTAACGTATAAGCGGTGAAAAATAAACCTTTGTTGCCAATACCTAAATGGTCGCTCCAATCGGGTATCAATGTGAGAATAACGCCGTATCCGGAATAGGACAGCAGTGTCACGATACCGGCTGGAATGGCGCGCCATTCAATGATTTCCCCTCTATTGATCCGAAGCATGCTTAAAGAGAATTTTCGTTTGTCAGCCAGTGTTTCTCCCATACGTATCACAATGAGAATCGAAAGCAACGCAAAGGCCGATGAACAGTAAAACATAAAGTCCATACCATACTCTTTGGCGATGTAACTACCAATAGCAGGCCCAATGGCACTGCCGACGGCAAATGCAAGGCCATGCATGCCCAACGCTTCGCCCCAGCGGTTTTGTGGAATGATATCGGCGATATAAGCGGCCGTTGCAGTTGGCTTGAACCCTGTCGAAAAACCGTGGATAAGCCGAAGAAAGAAGAAACCGGCTATGGAAGTAAGAATAGGATAGAGAAAGCCGCAGACAAAACATACAATCGAACCGATCGCCATGACGGGTACGCGTCCCCAACGGTCTGTTAGCTTACCGCTGAAAGGGCGGGATATACCGGCTGTCAATGTGAAAAGCGCAATAATCAATCCCTTGTGTTCGGCTCCCCCCATCTGGCTAAGGTGGTTCGGCAATTCGGGAATAATCATATTGAAGCTCGCACAAAATAGCAGCGAACTAAGACATAATAAAATAAAAGGTAATGTGTATATCGACTTGGTGTCGTCCGCCTGCTTATCCATTCTCCAATTTTTGTCTTGCGATTTCAGAACAGAAAATCGTGGAAGCAACGGCTACATTAAGTGATTCTGCATGTCCAATACGTGGAATGGTGATCGGATGATCTACCTTCTCTACAATGTCATCGTTGATGCCATTTCCTTCGTTACCCATGATGATAAGTCCAGCATTTCCAAAGTCGGTTTTATAAATGGATTTTCCGTCGAGCAATGCACCAAAAGTAGGCATTTCGGATTGATCAATGAAGTTTGCCAACGGTGTATAATAAATTTTAACACGAGCCAGCGAACCCATCGTTGCCTGTACAACTTTAGGGTTAAAAGCATCTACGGTTCCAACAGAGCAAATAATGTGGTTTATGCCGAACCACTCTGCTGTTCGGATAATGGTTCCTAGGTTTCCTGGATCCTGTATATCGTCTAAAAGCAAATTGTGCTGTTGCCTTAAAAGAGCCCAGTCAAAGCTTTCAATCGTTGGAAGATGAACGAGTGCCAATACTCCCTGAGGATTGGTCAAACCGGATATTTTTTGAAATTCGGACAGAGTAACCTCTATACATTTTAATTTTTGCGGTAAATTCCCCATTTTTGTTCGAGCTTCCGCCGTGGTATATAAGCTGTGAACTTGGTAATCAGAAGATAGAAATTCGAGCACTGACTTCACACCTTCGACGATAAAAAGTCCATGTTGTTTGCGAAACTTTTTATGTTGCAATGACGTAATTAAACTAATTTGCGCTTTTGATAACATTGCTTAATGATTAAGAAGTACAGTTTTTTTGTTTGTGCAAGTATAATGCTTTTGTTGCTATTTTTTGCATCCTGTCGTTCGGCAAGGTACTTAGAAGAAGGACAAGCATTAGTGACGGACGTCGATATTACAGGGGTTTCCCCGGATATAAAAGAAAATGCAACAGCTTATATATCGAATGAAATTAAGCCAAACTCGAGGCTAAATCTCACGATATACAATTTGTTCAATACGCGGAAAGGGCGTTATAAAGAGGAAAACAGGCGAAATGTCGGGGAGCCTCCCCATGTGCTCGATTCATCCTTGGTTGAACTGTCTGCACAACAAATTAATCGATATCTCCAAACAAAAGGGTATTTTAATGCGTTTGTAACACCTCAGATCGAAGTGAGAAAGAAGAAAGCACGTATTGATTTTCACGTTGAATTGGGACAACCTTTTCTGTTTGGAGATATCCGCTATCGTGCCGACGATCCTGTAATTGAGGAGATGTATGCACGAGAAGTAAGACCGAAATCACCTGCTAAAACGGGAAAGCAGTTCGACAGTGCAGATTTACTGGATGAACGGGAGAAACTCTATGAAAAATTGAAAGAACGCGGATACTACGATTACCTTCGACAATATATGCGGGTAGGTATTGATACGAATGTGGTGGCGAAGCAAGCTGACCTCCACGTGGAGATACAAGATCCCACGGATAGTACGCAGCATATTATTTATCATATTGATAGTGTATTTGTGAAGGTCATATTGCCTTACGGGCAGACCAGTACACGGAATCCTCGTTCGACTGTAGACACTAGCCTGCGTATTACCTATAACGATGAAACGGGACGATTTCGGCTAAAGCCTTTATCCAGGTATATGTATTTACGGTCGGGTATGCGCTATGATTTCAAAAAGGAAAATCAATCTTACGACCGCCTTTATGAGATGAATGGCTTTAGGAATGTCAAGATCAATCATCAAAAAATAGGGAATGGTCGTTTGAATACATTTTATGAACTGACGCCTCGTCCGGTTATGGCAAACCAAGTAGAAGGGGAGTTTACGTTTAGTTCGGGTATGAGTGGTTTTAATATCGGAAATACCTTTTCCCATCGTAATGTATTCGGTGGGGCGGAACAATTGGAAGTAAAGATGCGGTATGGGGTGTTGTTTGACCCTCGCTTGGAAGGGAACTTAGCGGATAAGATTTTTAATAATGATTTTCAAGTGGGCGTCAATCTTATTATCCCACGTTTGATGACACCCTTTGAAAATTCCAGCACGGGAAGCTATGGCCTGCCACGAACTACCTTTTCCAGTACGTTGCAATTTTTTCAACAGGATCAAACCTATTCCAATAGATATTTTACTAATTCTCTAAATTATATATGGTATACGAGCCCCCGTTCACAACATAGTTTAACCCCCGTTTCTGTGGAGTATCGCGTGGGAAAACTAGACGATGCCTTTCAACGGCAATTGGAAGATGAAGGGTATTTATTATACGTCAGAAGTAATAATCGGGAGTATTTTGGTTTAAGTGCACAATATAATTATACCTACAACGCTGCGAAACTATTAACTAGGGAGAATTTCAGTTATTTCCGTGTTGGACTGGAAAGTAGTGGAAATGTATTAGGCGTATTAAGCGACGTGTTAAAGTTGCAGACATCGTCAGAAGGCGAACGCTTGTTATTTGGCGTACCTTACTTACAGTTTGCCAAAACAGAAATCGATTACAGATGGTACCGCCATTTGGGAGGCAATAAACAATTTGTGTTACGATTCAGCGGTGGAGTTGCTGTTCCGTATGGCAACAATTCCAGGTTGTTGATATTTGAAAAAAGCTTCTTCGGTGGCGGTATGAATGGAATTCGAGCTTGGCAAGCACGTACGTTAGGCCCAGGTAATTATAATCGGGCAGATCTACCGGAACGTTTACGGCTGAATTTGCGTAATCTGGATCAATTGGGCGAGCTTAAATTAGAAGCAAACGCAGAATACCGTTTTAGAATGTTGAATAATTTTTTAGGTGCGAAGTTGAATGGAGCTACATTTCTTGATGCCGGAAATATCTGGTTATTAAGAGATAATGAAATAACGACCAACGGTACATTTAAAGCAAATGAATTTCTTTCGCAGATTGCTCTCGGTACGGGGTTTGGCATTCGGCTGGACATGGACTATTTTATTATCCGTTTAGATGCGGGGTTAAAATTAAAAGATCCGCAATTTGCAAAAAGAGAACAGTGGGTGATAAAAGAATTCTTTAATAGTCGCGAATTCAAACAGAACTATTATGAAACACACCGTCCCGACCGTTATAATTTTATCCAATACAATTTTAGTGTGGGATTACCTTTTTAGATCAAATTCTTCAACGCATCCAGTATACTTTCCATGATCGTGGAAAAATCCAATCCTTTAGCAAAGTGGAAATAGGCGTATACGATGGCTATGATGACGAGGGTCACGATAAATCGTCTAAATAGATAAGCTATCAGTAGGATGGCCAGCGGAATAAGTAATAGCAACAAACCGTTAATTTTAAATGGCTTCAGTTCCTTGTCTTTCTTATGGATGTAGTATAGCTTGCTTACTGTATTTTCCTGATTTTTGTGTTTGAAGAAAACAAATGTAGAGGATTCTACTGGCTGTTGTACAACTGCAACTCCATCGTGAAATTGGAGGTTTTGTTGAAAACCATTTAGATTAAAAACAAACGTCCCGTTGATTCTTTCTAAAGGTTGTTCGGTACTGTCAAGAGCGATAATGGCAAGCTTGCTGTTTTGGGTCAGATTCTCTTTGACGATAAAATTATCAATGCGTTGGGGTTGGGCCTGGGCGTGTGCAACAGACAAAAGAACGAAAACCAGTATGCGAATGATTTGCTTCACGTTAGATTAAAATCTCCGCTGCAATAATAAGAAAAAAGTAATATATTTGTGGAAATAAAAAAGATATAGACTGATATGGAAAATACTGTGTCTCAAAGACCCGCAAAAAAGACAGACAATAACGCAAACCGTACAGAATATTATGTACAGTTAACAGTTGCAATTGTCATTGGTTTGGTAGGTGTATTCATCCGGTTCGTGCCTGATGTTTTGCCTTCATTAGACCAGATGACTTTTGTATTTTCTCTGATAGCAAACATATTGATGATTGTGGCATCGATCATTGCATTTAAAGTGGTATTCGATATTTTGGGATTTGGAAAGAACAAAAACTAAGTTTCCTTTTTTAAAGATAAAAAACAAAGCCCGGACATTTTCGTCCGGGCTTTTGTTTTATTATGCTAAAAGCGACCAGGTACTCCAGGGAATACGGGATAAAAATACAATTAACCCAATAGTGTACATAATGAACACTGTCCTATTGGCGGCATAATCCTCGGTTGCTCTTTTTGCTTTTGCATAACCGATAGTAACCAGTACAATCCCAATAAGCATCATCAGCGGATGCTCTAAAAAATATAATCTGGATAAGCTGTTGCTCATGTTTTCTCCGGAAAAACTCTGTATCCCGAGAGGGGAAACGAAATAGATAACTAACCCTACAATAAGCTGCAGGTGTGCACTGATTAGTCCAATCAATGCTATTTTGCGGTTGTATGGGTTTGCCTTGAAATAATTGACTGCTGTAATTACAATGGCAATTACCAATGCCAGCAATAGTACAATAGCCAGCGTCGAATGTAGATGTTTCATTCCTGTTAACATGTTTGTTTGTATTTAATTATTCTCTCTCGTAATTATTTTCGATGAGCTCGTAAGCTCGGTTAACTTATCACTCATCCGTTCATCACTTATAATACTTTTAGACGTTTATCGCCCAATTCTTTGAATTCTGACTTGGCTTTAAAATTAGGGAATGTGCTTTCCATACTCATGGTATAGCCGATATCAAAAAATAGGCGTACATCTTCAATAATGCCGCCAAAATCCCAGTTTTCATCGACTTCGTCCGCTACCGTATGGTATCTTCCCGCAAGCGCTTCTCTTTTACGTTCAATATCAGCGTTATCAGTCGAAACAAGTTCGCTGCCGGCACCCATGAAAAGCCCCGGAACGCCTGCTTTGACAAAGTTAAAATGGTCGGAACGGTAGAAACCACCAGAAGTTGGATCGCTTTCTCCTTTCATCACACGGCCAAATTTGGCGGCTGATTTTTCTACGTAATCCTCGATTTCCGTTTGTCCGATGCCGACGACAGAAACGTCTTTCGTTGCCCCTAATGCACTGAAAGCGTCCATATTGAGGTTGGCAACCGTTTTATTCAACGGATAAATAGGATGTTGCGCGTAATAGGCTGATCCCAGTAATCCTTCCTCTTCTGCTGTTACCGCTAGAAAAACAATTGAACGTTCAGGTTTTGCTTGCGCTGCCTGAAAAGCCTTCGCTATTTCAAACAACGCTGCTACGCCAGCTGCGTTGTCAATCGCACCATTATAAATAGCATCGCCGTCGACAGGCTCACCCACACCCAAATGGTCCCAATGTGCCGTATATATAATCACTTCGTCTGGTCTCTTTGAACCTTCCAGCTTCGCAATAACATTATTGGAAGTTGACTTTCTAAATGTATTACGGATGCCAACTGACGTAGTGACATTTAATGGTACAGCCTTAAAACCTGGCTTCTTAGCTTCTTCCATAAGATTTGGTGAGACTCCAGCCAGCTGGAAAAGCTTTTTTGATGTTTCGTTGGAAATCCATCCTTCAAACGCGGCGAATGAAGCGCCGTCGTCTTCTGATATCAATTCGAGTTGCGGTCCAGACCATCCTGATCGCACGACGTTCCAACCGTAACTTGCCGCCTCGGTTTCGTGAATCAGAAGGATACCGGTCGCACCCTGCCGTGCGGCTTCCTCGTATTTATATTTCCAACGACCATAATAGGTCATCGTATCTGCTTTAAATAAGCTTTTGTCATATCTGCCCGGATCGCTTACCATGGCTACTACTGTTTTACCCTTAACATCCAGACCTTCATAATCATTCCAGCCAAACTCGGGAGCGACAATGCCGAACCCTACGAAAACCAATTCTGATTCGGATATATCGATATCGTCTTGTAGACGTCGGCTTCCAATAACATAATCATCGAGATGGTTCGCCGAAACAGTGCCCGATTCACCTTTGAACGTTAGCACTTTATTTTTAGGTTCCGAGGCAATTTCCACTAAAGGTACTTCTTGAAAAAAAGATTTACCGTTGCCAGGTTGTAACCCTAAATCTTTAAACTGCTGCTCGATATATTGTACGGTCAGCGTATCTCCCTTCGTAAATGGCTTCCGACCTAGAAATTCATCAGAGGAGAGTTTAACCACATGTGCTCTATAGGTATCCTCTGTGATGGCAGATAAAGCTGCAGAATCAAGCCCATCGGTATTATGACTGTCTTGTGTACCCTCTTGACAAGAGAATAATATACTCGCAAGAGCTGGAATCAATAGTAAGTTTGGTTTCATCATATATATTGAAAGATTATGCGTGTTTAAAAATACGAGATTATTTTTTAATACCAGCTGCTTCCTTGATTAAAATGACCTCCGCGATAGGGTGAATGAGGTAAGTGCGATCTGTACTGAGCTCTATACACTTATATCGTTTTCTAAGTTTTTCTAGTTTTTGGAATACGCGCCCGTTTTCTAGCGCAAATATACTATTTGTCGGAATGGATTCTATGGTACACTGTTCTGTTACGTTTTCGTCGTATTTTCTTAATGCACGATATAAATGTACATCTGTACAGCTGGAAGCCGCCGGATTTTCCATGTATTGAAGAATAGCATATCGAACATCGGGGGGGAAAATACCTAATCGGAGAAAAGGAGCCATCAGCTGTTTGTAGTGGCCTTTCCATTCCATACCATGTGGTTTCACCCGATGTTTATACTGTTGCCACGTTTGTAAATGTGCAAATTCGTGTATGGTCGTAATAAGGAAAGCATAGGGGTTGAGGTCATGATTGACCGAGATCTTATGTGGAGCACCTCGGAAAGGTGCGGTGTAGTCGCCGAGTTTTGTTCTGCGACGGCGCGCAATCCTAAATTGGCATCCCGTGTCGTTAATCCATGCCGAGATAATCGGAGCGGCGGCCTCGGGCATATATTGACTGAGTTGTTGAGAAAAATCTGGCATGTGTTGCAAACATATTGATTTTTTTATAAAAACGTTATTTCTTCTTTCGTTGCTAGGTTGATGCGGCCGTGATTGTCTAAAAAAATTGAAGGTTTTCTTTATGCAACTTTTTTTAGAAAAAAGTTACACAAACCGAACGGAGTGAGTTCATGAACACCAAAGTAAACACTAGTTCATAAAAAGCGTCGCTGCGGATATTTTACATTTGGGATAGTACTAAGGATGAATGTGTGCAGTTGTAAAACATCCGGAGGCGACCTTGAAGGTAAGGAATGGATCATGCAATAGCGTGATCAAAAACGGTCATAAATGACAACGATTAGGCGGTGTAAAACGGCCTTGTGTTTTTCTGCGTCCATTTTTATGAAGACTATTCCGTATAGAACAGAATGTTGTCTGAACGAAGTGAGTTCCATTCTGTTCAGGAATAGACAAGTAAAAATAGCAGAAACACACTCAGCCTTGATTTTTTGCTTCGTTTTTTATCAAGAAAAAATGAAGAGAAAAAACCTTCGTTTTACATCACAAAATTCATGTTATAGAAACAAATAACAAATCATTATCTTTGATAGCAGGAATCAGAAGCCATGCTAAATAGACTTTTTATCAGGAATTACGCATTAATTGAAAACCTAGATATACAATTTGATGCTGGGTTGAACATTATTACGGGAGAAACAGGAGCAGGTAAATCCATTATGATGGGTGCATTAGGGCTCATATTGGGCAACCGTGTGGAAGGAAAGCATTTCTTTCGGGAAGACCAAAAATGTGTGATAGAAGGCTTTTTCAAGATAGATGCTTACGGTTTGCGAGAGTTTTTTCAAGAAAATGAATTGGAATACGACGAGGAAACCATTATCCGTCGCGAGATAGCTGTTGACGGTAAGTCGCGCGCGTTTGTAAATGATTCACCCGTAACCCTGAATATCCTAAAGCTGTTAGGCGAACAGTTGATCGATATCCATTCACAGCATGCTACGTTGCAATTGAACACCGAACGTTTTCAGTTGATGATATTGGATAGTGTGGCAAAGAACCAAGAGATTCTACAAGAGTATAAACAAAGCCTATCGCTATATAAACAACAACAGGAATTCTTGAACCACCTACGGGAAGATATTGCCAGTGCGAACGCGGCGCTGGACTTTAACCAGTTTCAGTTTGATGAATTGGATCAAGCGCATTTAGAAGAAGGTGAGCAGGAAAAGCTCGAAGCAGAACTCAGCCAATTGGAAAATGCAGAGGAGATAAAAAGAGGCCTATTGGGGGCGAGCCATTTGTTAAGTGAAAGTGAACAATCGGCTACTTTTTCTTTAAAAGAGTCGTTGCAACAACTCCAATCTGTGGAGCGCTTCATGCCATCAATGGAGGAGTTAACGAAGCGTTTGCAAAGTGCATGGATTGAAGTGAAAGATATAGCAGACGAGGTCAGTGCCAAGGAACAAGACGTGTTTATGGATGAAGGCCGGCTAGTAAAGGTTAATGAGCGATTGAGCCTATTATATAGCTTGCAAAAAAAGCATCGGGTAGATTCCCTTTCGGAACTTCTTATGCTGCGAGATGAGCTGGAGCAAAAGATTTTGGTGGTGGCTAATCAAGGTGAACAATTGGCTGCTTTAGAGCAGGAAGTAGCCAAATGTTTGCATGCGTTAGAACAGGCTGGGAAACGATTACATGATGCTCGACAACAAGCGATCAAACAGGTAGAGCACTATGTACAAGCGGTGTTAGCAGAGGTAGGGATGCCGAATGCCCACCTAAAAATAGAGCTTTCTTTATTAGAGATTGATAAATATAAAACAACCGGTGCGGATGATGTCCGATTTCTTTTTTCTGCGAATAAAGGGCAACCGCTGCAATCTATACACCGTGTCGCATCCGGAGGGGAACTCTCCCGAGTCATGCTCGCGGTCAAATCGCTCGTGGCCCAAACGTCTGCATTGCCGACCATTATATTTGATGAAATCGATACAGGTATTTCAGGTGAAGTGGCGTTAAAAGTAGGGGAAATTATGGAACGTTTGGCTGGAAATATGCAAGTACTTGCTATTACGCACTTGCCTCAGATAGCGTCAAAAGGCCGAGCCCATTTCAAGGTGTTTAAGCAAGATGAGGGCGATAAAACCAAAACTGATATTTCATTGTTGGCGAAGCAGGACCGCGTCTTGGAAGTCGCGCAAATGCTCAGCGGTGCAAATCCGGGTGCATCAGCTTTGCAACATGCAAAAGAGCTTATCGAGCGATAGATTTCGTTAATAGATTGCACCGCAATAAATCAGCATGCCCGTGTTGGTTAGCGTTTTCTCCAAATGTTACATTGCCCGGCTTGATGAGATGTTGAATCAGAATATAATTTATGTTATTGTTAAACGAATAATTGATAGGTGTATTTCATATATTCCGTATTAAGTTTGTGTTAAGTGCTGAAAGTGTTCCTTTTATATATATAACTTTGCACTGTTAATTTTTAAAACAAGCAACAAACTAAAAGTTGATTATGAAAACAATCTCTACTAGATTATCAGTGATTTTCATGCTAGTATTCCTTTGTCATGCTGTTTCTGCACAAACGGTATTAAGGGGAGTCGTTACAGATGGTAAGGAGCCAATTATTGGTGCTTCTATCGCCATTCAAGGTACAACAGTTGGTACCTCTACAGATAGCAATGGCGCTTTCTCCTTAAACTCTCCTGTCGACGCAGGCACCCTCGTGATTCGGTTTCTCGGTTTTCTGCCCGCTGAAGTTAATTTTCCCGGAGGTGCGACTGATTTGGGAACAATAGTTATGAATGTAGATAATTCCCAGAATCTGGGAGAAGTCGTTGTTGTAGGCAGGGGAGTAATTGACATTGCTGATCGGAAAACCCCGATTGCTGCGTCTACTATTACACCGTTAGAAATCCAAGAAAAAGGTGTAGGGAATGTTGAGTTTCCGGAGATCATGAAAAATACACCTTCTGTTTATGTTGCCGACCAGGCGGGTGGTTTTGGTGATTCCAAAATGTACGTACGTGGATTTGATCAATCAAATACAGCCTTCCTGTTGAATGGACAACCTATTAACGGAATGGAAGACGGAAACATGTACTGGTCGAACTGGGCCGGGATGACCGACATTGCCAGTTTTATCCAAATTCAAAGAGGCTTAGGTTCTTCTAAATTGGCTATTTCGTCTGTTGGCGGTACCGTCAATATCGTAACGAAGGCAACAGAAATGCAAAAAGGAGGATATGTTAGAATGACGACAGGTAATGACGGTTATGCCAAAGCGACGATTGGTTATAATACCGGCTTACAGGGGAAATGGGGGGCATCGTTCATGCTTGACGGCTGGAGAGGTGATCGAAAATATGCTGTTGGAACAGCTGGCGCAGGACAAAACTATTTCGTTTCTGTTGGTTTTAAGCCAAATGATAATCATATTTTTAATTTCATGATTTTAGGTTCGCCACAATGGCATGACCAAAACTTTTCCAAACCGTTGGTATCATCCTATAGTAATAACGGTGTTTTATCCACTCCCGGATACGACATTACCGGTGTAAGAGGAAACTATAACTATGGATGGTTTAATGGTGAAGGATTATCGCAGCGAACAAATTTTTATCATAAACCTGTTTCCAATTTAAACTGGGATTGGAAAATCAACGAAAAATCTTCGTTGTCAACGGTATTATATGCCTCGTTGGGTAAAGGAGGAGGAACTGGTGTGTTAGGTAATGGACCTGGTTTTATCGATGGAGGTTATTCCGCGGAGAATGGCTTTACAAACTGGGATGTATTAGCGCAAGCTAATGCGGGTTTACCTAATGGTCTTTCAGAGGGATATAACGGTAGCGTTTTACGAGCTTCTGTAAACAACCATTTGTGGTATGGTATGGTTGCAAATTACAACTTTGACACACAAAAGTATTGGTCGTTTAATGTCGGTACAGATCTACGGTTTTATACCGGAGATCACTACCAGCAACTTGTTAATCTTTTAGGAGCAAATGGACGAATTGAAAATAATGAAAATAGAGCCGAAGGACATATTGTTTCCAAAACTTTTTCTGCCAATCCGTGGTCTGCATTATTCAATTCAGCGAAGGTTGATGAGCGCGTAGGTTATGATAATGCGGAGAATATTAATTATCAAGGACTATTTGGGCAGGCAGAGTTCAGTAAAGATGGTTTTAGTGCTTTTATACAGGGGTCTATATCTAATCAGGCTTACCAAAAAATCGACCGCTGGAACTACGCCGAAGGTGAAGCGAAATCTGACTTTGAGAAAAAGTTCGGCTATAATTTAAAGGGGGGAGCATCTTATACAGTTGCTGACAACCATACATTCTTTGTGAATTTAGGGAAATATTCCCGTCAACCGTATTTAGATAATATATTCGTGTCCAATAGCGTGGATTTGGCTGATCCGGCAGTAGATAACGAGGAAATTTTCGGTTTAGAGGGCGGATACAAGTTTTCGACTTCTTTGGTAAATGTTAACATTAATGGTTATTATACTAAGTGGGAAAACCGCTTTACCTCCTACCAGACGAGAACGGACGAATTTCCTGGAATTAATGAAGTGTCCTACTTATTCACGGGGGTGGGGCAGCTACATAAAGGGCTAGAACTCGATTTCGACGCAAGAATTCTTCCAGAACTAACTTTACGGGGATATGGTTCAATTGGCGACTGGAAATATGACGGAAAATCTCCTTATCGCGTTCGAGACAACGATTCATATGATATAATTTTTGAAGACACGGAAGGACAGGATCTTACAGGTGTTCGGGTTGGTAACGCAGCACAAACCAGTTTGGGCTTAGGAGCGAAGTATTATATCTTACCCCACTTTTCCGTTGACGCAGATTTTAACCATTACTCCAGACTTTATGGCAACGTAGATATCGATGATGTTATTGAATCTTCTTTGAATAACGAAGTATACCAAGCAGAAAAATTGGATAATTACAATATCGTAGACTTTGGCTTAAGTTACACCTTTAAATTAAATAATGGGCAGCATATTAAGTTTAGAGGGAATATCAAAAATCTTCTTAATGAAGAATATTTCTCCAGAAAAGACGGATATGGTTATTTCTATGGCCTTGGTACAACTTGGAACGCAGGGTTGACATATAACTTCTAGTCCGTTATGACTAAAGAGGTTTTGAGCAGAGCCGCGATTTTTGCGGCTCTGCTTTTATTATACTACCCGTACAATAACTATTTCGGTAACCAAACGATCACAAAAATATACAGCTTTTTTTCAGAACATGAAGCTGGTCTGCCATGCGACGTACCTGTCTTTCAAAAACACGTCAAAAAACTTTTCAAGTACTCCTAAAAATTTGGCGCGTTTCTATACCTTTTGCATGTTTGTTCTGCTATTAGTTGTATCAGGTTTTCTCTTTTATACCAATTGGCTTTCGTTCATGTCGACGGTATAATGTAGCGCCATTATATTTTTCGCGCCGGTAGCTTGATTGAAAACAACGTCGAGACGTCCTAACCGTATGCCTGCAAACCCCATTTGGTTTATCCATACCTCTTTGCCATCCAGATCGGATACGCGGGTCGGTTCATTCAAAAAGGTATGTGTATGTCCGCCTAGGATAATATCCAAGTGACGAGAGCGAGCAGCGAGTTTTAGATCATCAATCTTATCGTCGTTATATTTGTATCCCAGATGAGAAAGACAAATGACCAAATCACATTTTTTATTTTCTTTGAGCATTTTGGCGATGCGGTTTACAACCGGAACAGGATCGAGGTAGGTCATGCCTTTGTGATTATTGGGATCCACCAGCCCCGTTACGTCAATGCCTACACCGGTGAGACCAATGCGAATCCCTCCTTTTTCGATGATGATATATTCTTTTGTATGACCCGCTAGCGGAGTTCCTGAAAAATCATAATTTGCGGTCAGAAAAGGAAAGTTGGCGTAATGGAGTTGTTCGGCGAGGCTCTCCATTCCGTTGTCAAATTCATGATTGCCAAATGTGCCTGCTTCATAACCTAATTTAGACATTAATTCCAACTCTAGCTTTCCGCCAAACATATTGAAATAGGGGGTGCCTTGGAACATATCTCCCGAATCGACCAACAACACATTTTTTTCCGTTCGCCGAATCTTGTCAATAAGTGTGCTTCGCCTTGCCACCCCACCTAAACCTTGATTCCGCGAACCGTCCATCGGGAAAGGGTCAATTCGGCTATGTACATCGTTGGTGTGGAGAATCGTCAAACGTTTGGTTTTAGAAGCGGTTACTGCTTGTATTGGAAAAGCCCCGAATGTCGCCATCGCTCCTAGCGTCAGCGACTGCCTAATGAAGCTTCTTCTATTTAGTGATTTGAACTCTTCCATCTAATTGTGCTTGAACGTGCTTTCCTTGTTTTGTTATAGCTGAAACATATTCCATCAACGTTTCGCGAAGAAGTTGAGTATAATCCTCGCGAGCGATAGGTTTATCAAAAAATGTTACATAATCCCCGCCATTTGCTAGATAATCATAGGTCACGAGTTTATATTGGGCATCGGGGTTAATCGGTTTGCCCTGTAACAAAAACTCCTTTACCTGTCCATTTTCGATGACAAGCTGAATGCCACCTACGGGCTGACCACCTGCTTTTGCCATATAATCTGCCAAACGTAGCATATCTGTTCCACTTAACGTTAAAATTGATACGGCATTTTCAAAAGGCATAACTTCAAATATATTGCCTACCGTTATATTTCCCACATTAAAATCTGCCCGAATCCCATCTTTAGTAGCAAAACTCGCCTGTACCGCTGGATCCAATTGTTTCCCTTTCCACAATAGCGCGTCAGCAAAGAAATTGCCCATTAAGCTCTCCGGCGCATTACGGTTGCGTGTGACGTGATTGTCGGCATAGCCCACCACGCGATTCATCTCCGCTTCCAGTTTTGCTTTGTAGGGTGCGTAATAGTTAACAATGCTGCTGTCAGCAACGATCGAAGCATTAACGGGATAATATTGGCCCTTATCTACTTGGTGATGAAGTTGTGTTTTACAAGAAAATAGTAATAGCGCAACAGAAAACAAAGGGTACCACCTTACAGCACGTTTCATATGTAGAATTTTAATCATGTCGAGCTCATCACTTGAAATTTTTAGTAAAGCTAAAGATTAAAAACAAAAAGAAGAACATTTGATGTTCTCCTTTTTGTTGTGTTTTCATTAAAAAATAGTTGCTTGAGCAGCATTAAACATGTTGTCCGGTATGTTTTCCTTCTGCGTATTCTTCTACAATTTTCCGATTAAAAGCAGGAAGATCGTCTGGTGTACGGCTAGTTACCAATCCCTGGTCTGTCACTACTTGCGTATCTTCCCAACGTGCTTTTGCATTGATCAAATCTTTTTTGATGGCTGCTACTGACGTTAGTTTACGGCCTTCCACAACTTCTGCATCGATCAATACTTGAGGTCCGTGGCAGATAGCAGCGACTGGTTTGCCGGCCGCAAAGAAATCACGTACGAAAGAGAGTGCTCTTTCATTGGTACGCAATTTATCTGGATTGATTACACCTCCTGGAATCAGTAATCCATCATAGTCATCGACTCTTGCTTGACTTATTGGCATGTCAACTGGATATTCATCGTCCCAATCATCACCTTTTTTCGAGCGCACAACTTTTTCTCGTGGAGAAACGATATCCACCTGTGCACCTTCATTTTTCAATGCTTCTTTCGGACTTGTTAACTCAATTTGCTCAAAACCATCTTCCGTCAATATGGCTATTCTTTTTCCATTTAATTTTCCCATAACACTTACCTTTTTAAATTTTTTATCTAGAACATTCTTTAATCAAAGAACAACCGAAGAATTATCTAGTTCTGAGAAATTTAAAATACTGACACTGTCATTATTTGCGGACTTTAATGGGAGCATCGTATTTTAATTTTATAAAAACGAAAAATACGTGGGACAACGTAATTGTACCTATTTGTAACGCTTTAGAAACAAGGAAGCCCTTTTGTGCATTCTATTTAAAGGGAATAGATAAAAAACAGACGGAATAATATGCAAAGAGACGGAATAAACAGAAGCATTTGGCAAGAGGTAGCTGCGCCGGAACTATCTGCGCCTCGCGATCAAGAGCATGTCGAAGTAATTATTGTCGGCGCGGGTATCACCGGGCTTACAGCAGCCTTAAAGCTGCGGGAGGCTGGTAAAAGCTGTGTCGTTATGGAAGCAAATACGATTGGGTTTGGTACCACAGGTGGCACATCGGCACATATAAATACGGTACTTGATACACCTTACACCGATATTGTGGAGCAACACGGCTTGGAAGAGGCGCGAACAGTGTTGACATCCACACGGAAAGCGATATCGATCATCAAGGAAAATAAAGACCGATATAAAATTGACTGTGACTTTGTGCCCTGTTTGGGGTTTATGTATGCTGAAAATGAGGAACAGAAGAAAGCACTTACCGAAATAAGAGATGCATTGGAACAAATAGGGGTTCCCTGTTCTGAAGTGGATGAAATTCCCGTTCCAGCTTCCTTTATTTATGCCATCGAATTCGATGAACAGGCGCGATTCCACCCTACTAAATACCTCGCTGGACTCGCCAACGCTTACAACAGTTTAGGAGGACAAATCAGGGAAGGAACGATCGTGCAACACGTGAAGGAGGAAGACGGTGTGTTATTGGTTAAAACTGCTGACGACCTTGTTTTTACTTCCGATTATGTGCTGTATGCCACACATACCCCGCCGGGCATACAATTGATGAATTTTCGCTTAACGCCCTACAGAAGTTATATACAGGTATGGGAGTTAATGCGCCCGATAGATTTTCCGGAAGCATTGGTGTACGATATGCAGGAGCCGTTCCATTATTTCCGAACGGTAGAACACGAAGATAAATCCTATCTTTTAGTCGGCGGTCAGGACCATAAAACAGCTCATCACGATAACCAAGAAAAGAATTTCCTAGAATTGGAAGCTCATATTCGAAGTCTCTATACCGTCAACAAAAAGGTTTACGAATGGTCATCCCAATATTATGAGAGTCAAGATAGCTTGCCATTTATCGGTTATTATCCAGGTAAAAAACATCACCGGGAGTTGCTGTCCACAGGTTATGGGGGGAACGGAATGATTTTCGGGACGCTTGGCGGCTCTATGATGGCAGATCTGGTATTGCATGGGACGACAGATTTTCAAGAGATCTATTCACCTAGTCGTATAGGACCGCTTTCGTCAATACGCGATCTACTTGTCGAAAACTATGATGTAGCAAAACACTTTGTAAAAGATCGCTTCTTTTTGGAAGAGATAAACGAGCTAGCAGGATTGAGCCGTGGCGAAGGAAAGATATTAAATTATCAAGGGAAAAGGATAGGACTGTTCAAAGATGAGCAGGGGGCGTTGTTTGCTATCGATCCCGTATGTCGCCACGCAGGGTGCATTGTAAAATGGAATAACACGGAGCGAAGCTGGGATTGTGCATGCCATGGAGCGCGGTATGCTCCAGACGGAAGCTTGCTGAATGGGCCTTCTGTCGCGCCGCTAAAAGTATGGCAACTGGAAAAGTAGCCCATTACTTCTTCCGCTTCCAGAATGATTTTTTAGCTTTTTTATCGCTGCCTATTAAATAACCATAAGGTTGCAATCGGGGGATGCGGTCGCATATAATCTTAATCATACCCGTAACCGGAATGGCAAGTATCATGCCCGGAATGCCCCAAACTGCTTCTGCCGCCACTAAGCTGAATATAGTAAACAACGGATTGATATTAACCTCATTTCCTACGATAAGAGGCTCCAGCAGATACGTTTGAACAAATTGGACAAAGCCATATATTAATATAACGCCTAAGATCATATTGGTTTCACCGCCTTGTGCCGTTACGCCTACGATCGTTATTGCAGTCCCGGTTAGGTTTCCTATGAAAGGAACGAGTTCTAATAATCCGCATATCACCGCAAAAAATAATGCGTTTTCGACGCCAATGGCTGTAAACCCGAATCCATAAAGAATCCATAACACAACGATCATTTTGGCAAGCCCCGTCATATAATTCGCTGCCACCTGGCTTGCCGATTCAGCGATTTCCATGGTTTTCTTTTGATCTCCGGATGGCGCTATTTTAAGTAAAAATTTTTTTAATCGAGAGCGGTAAAAGAGTAAGAGGTACGTATACACCATCACTAAGATGAAATCCACAAGCAAACCAAAAAAGCCCGATGCCAGCTGTTTGACTGTGGAACCGTCTGTAGGTTGGCTTTTCATTTGCTCTTCCGCTATGGCTTGCTGTTTGGCCTGATCGATATCCAATCGATCCTGTATCCAGTGTTGTACACTGGAAAGTATCTGCGACAGGTTTTGCTTCAACGAGCTGATTTGTTCGGCAAAATTTTGCAACTGCCAACTCAAAAGGAAACCAATTCCTACAAGGCATACCATTAGAGCACTGACCGCGATCAATGCCGTTGCCCAGCGAGGTACCCTCCTTTTTTCCATCCATACCGAAGGTGCGACAAAGAGCATGGATAAAATGCAGGCGATGGCCAGTGGAGCCAATACGCCTTTGCCGTAATATAAGATAACAACAATTAAAACGAGGGTGAAGGTTATTTGTAAAACTTTAGAAATTGATTTGCCCATGCTGTTTTTGTGAAGGTCCTTTATTTTTTAGTTGGTCATAGTGTGCATTAGTAGTTTTCAACGTCGCCAAGCCCTTCAACTAATGCCTTCCACTGTGGAAATGATGCACCCATTTTTGCTCCCAAACCCACCATAAAATTGCGTAAATTGTCCAGTATGGATGCATTGTCGGTATTGATGATTTCATTACGTCCTGCGTAGTGCAGATAAATATGATCGCCTTTTTGTTCAACAAGAAAAGAAGAAGTCGCTAGTTGCTTGAAAAAGTGAGCTGTATCTGTATTATCTTGCGTTGGGTCGGCACAAGGTCTTAGAGTCAAAACGATGCTAGCACCATCGGTATCAGCCGTTTCCGCGATATCTTCTACTTGTACCCAATCGTACCCTTTGGCGGAGGGAAGCCCTGGGCCGGGAATATCGATCCGGATGTAGTCTCCTTTTTGAACCAAGCGTTCCATCGTACGACCGAAGGCATCTTTGATAGTAAATGTGGCGGAGGGCGCTTTGGTAATCTCGTTCCAACGATTAACATCCAGTAATCTGCTCTTTATGCGCTCAAAAAATCTTGTAGCCTCTTCTTGGGAAGACAAATTGACGGACTTGAAACAGTCTAGGGATTTACCCTCTACCTGTTCTGGAATTTTCTTTTTCATAATACATTTCTTAAAAAGTCAGTTTATAGCCCATCCGTGATATCCTCATTATCTTCTAGATTGCTGATATCCAGATTTTCCTCTTCTGAATCAGTTGGCGTATCAGATTCTTCTGTTTTTTCTTGATTTTCCTCGGTTTGTTTACCTTCATCTTCTAGATGTTTGATATCCTCTTGGAGAGGTTCTGCGTCTACTATGTCAGAATCTCCTAGATCGTCCGTAGGGTTCTCGCGATATACATCATCTGCACCTCCTATAATAGGATCTTTATTAATTTCCTGACCGTCAGTGTCTCCGAATTCCTCATCTCTGCGACCCGGACTATTGGTAATCATCGCTATCACAACACAAGCTGATTTTTTCAAGTTTATTTTATGATTTTTCATCTGTTTAATTTTTTTATCGCTACGTCACCTTATCTTATTATTAAACAGTCGATTTACCTTTATGTTTAAGAAGATTAACACGTGATTTTTGTTTATGTGGGATCTACTACTGCTCCCTAAAGAAAAAATAGCAAACTAATAAGGTTGCATTGACGAGCACAGAAAATAAGTTCGAAAGGATAATAGGCCATTCATCTAACATGAAACCGTAAATGACCCACAACGATACACCTGTTAATAGGATAGCAATCATATAGGGAGAAAGATTCTCCACATCTTTTTCCTTTAAAACCTTTAGTAGTTGTGGCACCATGGAAATAGAGGTAAATATGCCAGCTGTAATCCCTATAATTGTTTCCATATTTTTTATTAGAGTACGCAAAATCAATCGAAATTGTTTTGCAAAGCTGATTCACAAAAAATCCTAAGGCGGGGAACCTCAGGATTTTTAACTAACTAACCAATTATAAACCTAAATTATGAAGTATTATTATAATATCAATTTCTATGCCTCTGATATATACACCGGGCATTTTAACACCTCTTAACATATTTGTGAGCGATAGTCTTTATACAATTGACAGATCTTTGACATATTCAGTTTTTTATCATTTCCGACCTGCCAACATTGCGTATATTATGACAAGAATATAGTCAATTTGTACTATTTGTCAGTGCTGCCCAACCCATCCGTAAAACTATCGTGTTATTGGAACACACAGCATGGTCTACATAATGAGATCAAGTATATGTTCATCCACTTGTATAGTAAGGGAACCATTGGATATGGATAGGCATTTGTCGTCGATATGGATATTCTTATTAGTCGATTGTATCTTGAACTTTTTTGCCCGAAGCGTTTGAAAATCAAAAGATGTTTCTTCCTGATCGATAATTTTTTTAACATGCAACGCGAATGCATTCCGTTCTTCTTCGGTAATCATCACTAAATCTAAATAGCCGTCGTCTATCTGCGCGGCGGGAGCCAACACAAGATTGGGGCCTATGGACGGAATATTCATAACCTCCAATAATAGATACCTACCTTCATAAGCTTTTTCATCGACGTGAATTATGTAATCATACGCCTCTGCGGTTAATATAATCTGATGCAGTTTTTCCAAAGCTAATTGCAATTGCTCTTCTGTCGTCTCTAAATGACTGACGTCTATCTTATCCATTGTTTGGACGAGTGTTGGAAATAGACCATACCCGACGCCTTCTAGAAAAAAATCAAAACTGCTATCGTACGCGAGCATACCGACATCAAATCGCTGGCGTTTGCCATATTTCCAGGTACCTACGTGATCTTCAAAACTTGCTTCTTTGTCTAGGAATAATGTCTTGGACAGATTGTTTGCAGTACCCATCGGGAGAAGTGCCATTATTATTCTTTTGTCGTTAACGCCTCTTTGGACAAGCGCTTTGACGACTTTTCGGACGGTACCATCGCCACCAGCCACGACAACAAAATCTGCTTCATTGAGTTGGTGTTTCCAGCTGTCGTTGTCTTTAATAGAAAAGTAAGTACATCGATACCCTTCTTTCTCGATAGCTTCGATCAGATCAGTTTTAAAATGGTCGGCGTCGCCTGCATTGGGGTTGTGTAATAGGATTACCTGCTTCATATCTACTGTTTAATAGGAGAACAATTTGGTGGGATCAATTGTTGTTAGATTAAGAAAAAAATAAAAAGTGTTATGAGAATTTTAGTGACAAATGATGATGGTATATATAGCCCAGGTATTGCAGCCCTGGCAAAAGTAGCGAAGAATTTTGGAGAAGTGAGGGTCGTCGCACCAGATGTGGAACAATCTTCTATGGGACATGCGGTAACACATTCAAGACCATTGGGCTACAAAAAATCACCTATTGAATTTCCTGATATAGAAGCTCACCGCGTAAACGGGACACCTGCCGACTGTGTAGCGATGGGAATGCACTTATGGAAGAATGTGGATGTGGTTTTATCGGGGATTAATATGGGGCCTAATTTAGGGAATTCCATGTGGCATTCAGGGACTTTAGCGGCGGCCAAACAGGCGGTACTGTTTGGTGTGAGGGGAATAGCCTTGAGCACACCCGTCGGAAAGGATGAACCTGATTTTGAACATTTAGAGACGTATGTGTCGAAGACGCTCGAACTCTTGTTGAAAAATAATGAACTCGCATTATATAATGTCAATTTTCCGCCTGAACCTACTGATATTGTATGGACGAGACAGTCAGTGCGGTTGTATGATGGAACTATCGTTCCTGGAACCGATCCGCTAGGTAGAAAGCACTATTGGTTTACAGTGACGCCATTGGATCCGGCAGAAGAAGGAACCGACCGCTGGGCGATAGAAAATAATATGGTTTCGATTACACCTTTACGTTTGGATTTAACAGATGAAAGGATACTTAGGGAGAAATCTAATTTTTAATTGTATGTTTCACTTTTATATGGTATACAATTAAACTGTATATAAAAACGAATTACTCATGATAGTTTTTTATTTTATGATATTCGTGAATGCGGCGCATTTTATTTAGGTTTGTATCCATTCATTCGCGTTGGAAAAGGATATAAATGCAAAACAACAATAAACATCTAAATTTAAATCGTCAATTGCCTCCCATAGTATTCGGAACAAGTGGACTGGGAAATCTATATGTGGAATTGCCCTTCAAAGAAAAATTGGCGATTGTGAGGGAATGTATAAAATACGCTCCGGGGAAAGCGGTATTCGATACAGCTGGAAAGTACGGTGCTGGCCTCTCTCTGGAATCGATAGGAAAGAGCCTAAGCCAATTGAACGTTGAACCGTCTGAGGTACTGATTAGTAATAAACTCGGTTGGTATCAAGTTCCTCTGACAACAGAAGAACCGACATTTGAATCGGGTGTATGGAAAGGGTTGAAGAATGACGCGGTGCAGAAAATAAGCTATGATGGCATCTTAGCGTGTTTTCATCAAGGTAATGCATTATTGGGTGATTACACGGCACATTTAGTTTCAGTTCATGATCCAGATGAATATTTAGCCAATGCAAAAAGTCTGGAAGAGGGGGAAGAGCTTTATCGGGACATTCTAGATGCCTATCGCGCGCTTGCAGAATTGAAGGCCGAAGGAAAAGTTTTGGGTATAGGTGTGGGGGCAAAAAATTGGAAAGTTATCCAGCGTATAGCAAATGATGTTGCACTAGATTGGGTGATGATAGCGAATAGCTTAACGGTATATAATCATCCAAAAGAGCTTATTGATTTTATAGGAGAATTGGAAAAAAGAGGTGTTGTTGTCATCAACTCCGCTGTATTTAATGGGGGATTTTTAGTAGGAAGCGATTATTATAATTATCAACTTATTGATAAGGATACCGTAGAGGGAAAAGCATTATATGCTTGGCGAGATAAATTCTGGACACTTTGTGCTCGGTTTGATATATTGCCTGCTGAAGCTTGTTTTAATTTTGGATTTAATATCCCTGGTGTTTGTAGTGTAGCATTGAATACCACGAAATCTGAAAAAGTTCGTCATAACGCCGCTATGGCTACAAAAGACATTCCGACTGTTTTTTGGAATGCAATGCGAGAAGAAGGACTTATATTATTATAGATAATAAATAGTTCAGACAAATAAAAAGGAGAACTCTAGTGCGTTCTCCCTGTACTTTATGATCGTTAAAACGATTATTATTTTGCTTCTGCGGCTAACTTATCCAAAATCTCATTGTTTTTTGTGATTTGGCTATTTTTAGGCATTTTGCTTCTTGAGCCTAGCTCAACATTACGACCTAACTTCAAAAACTGTACTTCCATACGTGAAGTAGTTTTATTTCTTCTATCTTTTCTTTTTAAACGTGTAACTCCCATGGTTCAATTTTTTTTGTCTTTAAAAACGAGGTCGGAAGCGGATTCGAACCGCTGTAGGAGGTTTTGCAGACCTCAGCCTAGCCACTCGGCCATCCGACCCTTTCCCCCTCAAGGGAATGCAAAAATAAAATTTACTTTTCATATATCCAATAAATTGAAAATTAAAAATCTAAAATCAATAAATAGCCAGGGTAAGTTGTTGTTATTGAGTGTGATATCATCTGAAGGTTATTGGAATTATTTTTTGGTCTGAATATTGTATATAGCTACATGTAAAAACAAATGTAAAAGAGTATGAAAAAGATTTTACTTTCATTAGGAGCGGCCTTTTTATTGGCTGCGGGCGCACAAGCCCAAACATCTTGGGGCTTAAAAGCCGGTGTAAACTTAGGTAAATATAGTAACTTTGGTGATGATCAAAAGAACAACACATCATTCCATGTTACTGGTTTTGCAGATGTACCAGTAGCTGCCAATTTTTCCATCCAGCCGGGAGTTTCTTTGCAAGGCAAGGGCACTAGATTTTACGAAAATTATGATGGTATCACTGATGCTGAGTTCTCTCGAAATGTGATGTCAATAGAAGTTCCTGTAAATGCCGTATACTGGATTCCGGCAGGAACAGGTAGCGTATTCTTGGGAGCGGGTCCCTATATCGGATTCAATGTCAGTGGAAAAGAAAAGTTAAAAGGAAGCCTAGGTGATTATAGTGGTGAGACGGAGTGGGATTTGAATTTCTCCGGAGATAATAAAGATATGAATGTTATCGATGCCGGTGCAAATTTTATGGTAGGGTATAAGCTCTATAATGGCTTGCTTCTCAATGCAGGATATAACCTTGGTCTGACGCAATTAGTGCCAAATGCAGATAATAATGTGTCAAATCGAGTTTGGTCCTTTGGAGTCGGTTTCCAGTTTTAAGAAGAAAGGGATTAGAAAACAAAATAGGCTGCCCAAACGGGCAGCCTATTTTGTTGTTTTTGAAATCTATCACACCTTGATTTCTACTTCAACACCTGAAGGTAATTCAAGTTTCATCAATGCATCAACAGTTTTAGAGTTGGACGAGTAAATATCCAATAGTCTTTTGTAAGCACACAATTGGAATTGCTCACGTGCTTTTTTGTTAACGTGTGGTGAACGTAAAACCGTATAGATTTTTTTCTCTGTAGGTAATGGAATAGGACCACTCACTACTGCGCCTGTAGGCTTTACTGTTTTTACGATTTTCTCAGCCGATTTGTCGACCAAGTTGTAATCGTAAGATTTCAATTTAATTCTGATTCTTTGGCTCATTTTTATTTGTTTAAATATGACTGCTGATTAGAGCTATTCACAACCAGCAGTCGGTAAATTATTATTAATCTTCGATCGCTTTGATCTTACCTTTAGATTTCGCGATTACATCGTCTTGTACGTTACGAGGAGCTTCTGCGTAGTGATCAAACTCCATCGTAGAAGTTGCACGTCCAGAAGTAATCGTACGCAATTGCGTTACATAACCGAACATCTCGGAAAGAGGCACGTGTGCTTTGATAACCTGCGCCCCGCCGCGTGTATCCAAACCTTGCATTTGCCCACGACGACGGTTCAAATCACCCATAACATCACCCATGTTTTCTTCCGGAGTCAATACTTCTACCTTCATGATAGGCTCCATCAATACAGGAGAACATTTAGGTAACGCATTACGGTATGCCATTTTAGCTGCCAATTCGAATGATAAAGAATCCGAGTCGACCGCGTGGAATGAACCATCGATCAAACGAACCTTCATGCCTGAAAGTGGATAACCTGCCAATACACCATTGCTCATAGATACTTCAAAACCTTTTTGTACCGAAGGAATGTATTCTTTTGGAATAGCACCACCCACGATTTCGTTTACGAATTGAAGAGGGGATTTTGATAAATCGTAGTCCTCATCTGCAGGAGAAACAACTACTTTGATGTCGGCAAATTTACCACGACCACCGGATTGTTTTTTGTATACTTCGCGGTGTTCAGTAGTTCCATTGATAGACTCTTTGTAAGCTACCTGTGGGGCACCTTGGTTAACTTCAACTTTAAACTCACGTTTTAAACGGTCGATCAAAATATCCAAGTGAAGCTCACCCATACCGGAGATAACCGTCTGACCAGTTTCTTCATCCGATTTTACAACGAACGTAGGGTCTTCTTCAGCGAGTTTACCTAAAGCAATACCCAATTTATCTACGTCAGCTTGTGTTTTAGGCTCGATCGCTAAACCAATAACTGGCTCAGGGAATACCATAGATTCTAGAACGATAGGGTTCTTTTCATCACAAAGGGTATCACCTGTTTTGATATCTTTAAAACCAACTACGGCACCGATATCACCCGCACCGATACGTTCGATTGGGTTTTGTTTGTTGGCGTGCATTTGAAAGATACGTGAGATACGTTCTCTGTTACCTGAACGCGTATTTAAAACATAAGAGCCGGCTTCCAATACGCCCGAATATGCACGGATAAAGCATAGACGACCAACAAATGGGTCAGTAGCAATCTTGAATCCTAACGCTGCGAAAGGCTCGGATTCAGATGGTTTACGCTCAATTTCATTTTCGTTACGTGGATCTGTACCTTTAACAGCTTCGATATCTAATGGAGAAGGCAATAGTTCCATTACCAAATCAAGCATGGTCTGTACACCTTTGTTTTTAAAAGATGAACCACATACCATAGGAACGATAGCGTTATCCAATACGGCTTTACGCAAAGCGTCAAGGATTTCCCTCTCCGTTAATGAATTCGGATCATCGAAGAATTTCTCCATCAATGATTCGTCGTAAGAAGCCACAGCTTCCAATAATTTCTCACGGTATTCAGCAACTTCGTCAGCCATATCGTCTGGGATAGGTACTTCTGTAAAGGTCATCCCTTTATCTTCCTTATTCCATACCATACCACGGTTATTGATCAAGTCGACTACACCTTCGAAATCATCTTCTGCACCGATAGGCAATTGTAATGCAACTGCCTCGGAGCCCAACATTTCTTTTACTTGTTTTACAACTTTCAAGAAATCAGCACCTGAACGGTCCATTTTGTTAACGAAACCAATACGTGGCACTTTGTATCCATCAGCCAAACGCCAGTTTGTTTCTGATTGAGGCTCAACACCATCGACTGCAGAAAACAGGAATACCAATCCATCCAATACACGCAAAGAACGGTTTACCTCTACGGTAAAGTCTACGTGGCCAGGCGTATCGATAACGTTTACTTGATACTTCTTGTTGCGATAGTTCCAGAACACAGTAACAGCAGCAGAAGTGATCGTGATTCCACGTTCTTGCTCTTGTGCCATCCAGTCTGTTGTAGCAGAACCTTCGTGGGTTTCCCCCAATTTGTGGTTAACACCAGAGTAGAATAGGATACGCTCTGTTGTTGTTGTTTTACCGGCATCAATGTGAGCGGCGATACCGATGTTTCTTACTAAACTTAAATCTTTTGCCATTTTGTTTTTAAATGAAATTACACAAATCGAAAAAGGATTACACAGATTTCAAGTATATCCATCTGTGTAATCCTTTTATATCTGTGTAATCAATTTCATGATATTAGAATCTGAAGTGTGAGAACGCTTTGTTTGCTTCCGCCATTTTGTGCGTATCTTCTTTCTTCTTTACAGCCGCACCTTCGCCTTTAGCAGCGGAGATGATTTCTCCTGCTAATTTTTCACGCATGGTTTTTTCACCGCGTCTACGAGAGTAGGAGATCAACCACTTCATACCCAAAGCGATTTTACGTTCTGGACGTACTTCCATAGGAACTTGGAAGTTGGCACCACCCACACGACGAGATTTAACCTCTACTGAAGGCATTACGTTATTCAAAGCTTTTTTCCAAGTCTCTAAGCCGTTCTCCTGTGTCTTTTGCTCAACTATTTCTACAGCATCGTAAAAGATGGAATACGCGATAGATTTCTTACCGTCTACCATCATGTTGTTTACGAAACGTGTTACCTGAACATCATTAAACTTTGGATCAGGTAAAATGATTCTTTTTTTTGGTTTTGATTTTCTCATTTTCTTTCCCTCCGTTTAATTATTTTTTACCTTTTGCTGGAGCTGCAGCTTGTCCTGGTTTAGGACGCTTAGTTCCATATTTAGAACGACGTTGGTTACGACCATTAACCCCAGAAGTATCCAATGCACCACGGATGATGTGGTAACGAACACCTGGTAAGTCTTTAACACGACCGCCACGGATTAACACGATAGAGTGCTCTTGTAAGTTGTGTCCTTCACCAGGGATGTAGGCGTTCACCTCTTTACCATTGGTAAGACGTACACGAGCGACTTTACGCATTGCTGAGTTTGGTTTTTTAGGGGTAGTAGTGTATACACGCGTACACACACCTCTTCGCTGTGGACATGAGTCCAACGCCGGAGACTTACTCTTGTCTTCCAGAGCTACTCTACCTTTTCTAACTAATTGCTGAATAGTAGGCATTTACCTGTTTTTGTTTTTAATTTGTTTAAAATTAATTTTTAAGTCTGCAAAGATAGTGATTCTGTTTTGAATAATAAATAGTTGATATATAAAATTTTAGTGTGTAGGTCTTAGCTGGGACCAATAGAGGTATCATTATAAGTCCGAGAGGAGCAAACAAGAGGGAGACTGGCCGCTGATTGGTTTTTCACCAAGAAAAGCGGCAATTTCTCTGTACGTTTATAGCGGTTGTGCGGGACAAGATGAGTTGTTAAAAGCTTTCCGACATCAATCAAGATGTGTTGAAAGAACTGGCCAATTCTACAATTGAGTTCCTTCAGCCTAAATATGAGTGTCTTCCTGTGCCTTCGCAATATAGGGGCTAGATCCTATATAAAAGTTGTGCATCTTGGGCGAAAAAGCGTATTATGTTTGATTAGATATCTTCTATTATCTCGTCTAGTGGTCTGCGAAATTTCGGCTTGAGAGCCGGTTGGTTAAAATCCGCGACATTCCTACGGCCTATCACAGCTGCAAACAGTGCTGTATATCCATCATATTTCAATATTTTGTTGTACTCATCCGTTTGAATGCCTTCCATGGGTGTCGAATCAATACCCATGCTGGCGCAAGCGGCGAGGAAAAAACCTAACGAAAGGTAAACTTGATGTTGCATCCAATTTTTTATACCTGCTTCACCTAGTGGTTTTACATGTTGATTATAATAATTTATAGCGCCTTCGGGTAATTTACGCAAGTTTTCGTTTTCAAATTTCTCTACGTTATCGATCACATTGAATACGACCAAATGGCTTGCTTGATTAATTTTTTCCAGATTGTGATACGACACTGTCGCTAATTCGCTTTTGACTTTTGTATTTGCAATAATTGTGAATTTCCATGGTTGACTGTTGATCGAGGAGGGACTTAGTTGTAAGATTTCCTTTAACTGCTGAATCGTATCTTCCAATATTTTTTCGTCTGGATTATATTTTTTTGTGCTATATCTGTTTTTGGCAATATCTAAAAAATGCATACGTCGAAACATTATTGTTTGTTATTTTCGGCAAAGCTAATTATTTTGTCGTTTGGGTGTAGAAAACAAATGTTCGAGTAATGTAATTTCAAATATATACATATAACGTTATTTATGCTACAGTTTCAAAAATACACATGGGAAGATTTTCAGGATTATTGTTCTCTAGTCGCGGACGATCACGTCATGAAATACATTACTGGAAAGGGGATGTCGGAAGAACGAGCAAGAGAAAAGTTTACATCCATCATGCAGATTAATGAAGAAGATGATTTGCTGGGCTACTTTAAAGTTATAGATCATGATATCGGACTGATTGGGGATTGTAAGTTGGTAAGATACAAACGCGATCGTTCCGCGTTAGAAATAGGGTATCTTTTGAAACAGGTATTTTGGAAAAAAGGTTTCGGATCGGGGGTCTGTAAGGCCCTTTTAGAGCGCGCAGCGGAGATAGCACCTGATGATGATATTATCGGGATTGTAGATCCCGATAATATTGCATCATGCCGATTGTTAGAAAAATTTGGATTCAAAAGTTATTTTGTAGGAGAGGAACATGGTGTTCCTACACAAAAACTTGTTCTTCGCAGATAATCGGTAGAAATATATAGCTGAAAGTTTGCCCGATTATGGCTGAAGTTATTTCCTACGATACCAACGTAAAATCAATCTGCCTCTTTTCCAGATCGACCTTCTTTACTTTGATCTGTACTTCATCCCCCAGTTGATATTTCTTTTTTTTCCGTTGGCCAATAATCGCATAGTTTTTTTCGTCAAGTGTGTAGAAATCATCAGTGATGTCGCGTAGGCGTACCATACCTTCACATTTATTTTCTTGGATTTCCACATACATGCCCCACTCAGTGACACCTGATACAATTCCCGTGTATTCTATGCCGATCTGGTCTTCCAGAAATTCAGCCTGTTTATATTTAATAGAAGCACGTTCCGCCTCGGCGGCCCTTTTCTCCATTTGGGAGGAGTGCTCTGCCAGTTTTTCGTAATGCTCTGCATTGATTTTCTTTCCGCCATCCAGATAAAATTGCAACAAGCGATGTACCATTACGTCCGGATAACGACGGATAGGGGAGGTGAAATGCGTATAGTAATCGAAAGCGAGCCCATAGTGGCTAGTACTTTTGGTTGTATAAATAGCTTTTGCCATCGATCGGATGGCTAGTGTAGTTAACATGTTTTGCTCCTTCGTGCCTTCGATCTTTGTCAAGAGTGTATTCAGTGACCGTGCAGCCTCTTTATCTGTTTTAATAGTGAGCTTGTGTCCAAACCGTAAAGCAAACTGGGAAAAAGTAGTCAACGTTTCCAAGTTGGGCGTATCATGGAATCGATAGACAAACGTTAGCTTATTTTTACCTCTACCTTGCTTGCCGATATATTCTGCAACTTTTCGGTTGGCAAGAAGCATGAAGTCCTCGATAAGCTTATGCGCGTCTTTCCGCACTTTAGTATAGACACCCAAGGGTTTCCCTTTTTCATCAAGATGGAATTTAACCTCTTCACTTTCGAAGCTGATAGCGCCATTTTTAAACTTCCGCTCCCGCAAAATATAGGCAAGTTCATTTAGTTTGAGTATTTCCGGTGCATGATCTCCTTGTTTTGTTTCAATAACTTCCTGTGCTTCCTCATAGCTAAAACGGCGATTGGAGTTGATAACGGTGCGTCCAAACCATTGGTTTAAAACGTTTGCCTTGTCGTCCATTTCAAACACGGCGGAAAAACAGAGCTTGTCTTCATGTGGACGCAAGGAACACACACCATTTGATAAACGTTCGGGAAGCATAGGGATAACACGGTCTACCAGATATACGGACGTACCCCGTTCAAAAGCTTCCTTATCTAATAGCGAATCTGGCTGTACGTAGTGAGAAACATCGGCTATATGTACGCCTACTTCGTAATTTCCGTTATCCAGTGTTTGGAAAGAAATAGCGTCGTCAAAGTCCTTTGCATCAAAAGGATCTATAGTGAATGTAAGCACGTCACGGAAATCACGCCTTTTCTTTATTTCATTAGAAGGCAATAGCTCTGGAATCGCGTTTGCCTCTGCTTCGACTTTGGATGGAAATGCTAGCGGAAAACCAAAGTCAGCGAGAATCGCGTTCATTTCCGTGTCATTCTCTCCTTTTTTACCTAGAATAGTTTTAACCTTTCCGATCGGATTCTTGGCGTTCTTTGGCCACTCGACAATCGAGATGACAACTTTTTCTCCATGCTGGGCACCGTTTAGATTGTCTAGTGGGACGAATATATCATGGATCATCTTTCTGTCGTCAGGTAAGAAAAAAGCATACGATTTGGAAATGTCTATAGTTCCTGTAAAATCGGTTTTTGCCCGTTGGATAATTTCGACCACTTCTCCTTCTCGCTTCCGGCCTTTTCGACGTTCGTATACATGCACTTTTACAATATCGTTGTGAAGAGCTTGTCGCAGTTTTCGAGGCGCGATATGAACATCATTTTCCAGTTCATCATCTGGGATGACATATGCCGAGCCATCGGCTGTCATGTCGACCTTTCCCTGGATGTAAACATTCAATTGATGCAACTTAAATTTGCCGCGTTCCACTTGCAGGAATTTGCCGGATTTAGATTCATCAGAAAGAATCTCTGCAATTGCGCTTTTTGAGTCAATATCACTAAGGTTGAGTTTTGCGGCTACCTGTTTATAGTTGAGTGGTGTGTTGTTTGATTTTTCAAATATATCGACGATGAGATGTGTCAGTACGTCTTTGTAAGCGTTCTCTTTTTTTTGTTTCATGTGTCTAAAATTATTACTCAATTCCAGTTCTCTCATTGTCGAATCTAAGTAGGAGATTCAACAGGAGGGGCGGATATATGTAAGCTCCAGATGGAACGGTATCGTTGTCTCATTTATATAACTAAGATACATAAAAATTGTTCTCGATGTTTGCTCAAAAAATAACCTGTTCTCAATTTAATTAGTAATGTTTTTTTATTATTTACTTTACCTTTTTTAATATATTGATAATGTGCATGATAAAATATTTTATGCTAAAAATTGTTTAATTTTCGGATTGCTTTTTGAGAAATGAAGCCAATTTCGTGTCTAAACGTTGGTTTCTTTATGAAGATAGTAAAATTATTTTTGTGCATCATAACATTTGTTTACTTGTTTTAATATATTTATAATAAGTATATTATGTGTTATATAGTAAAATTTTATTGTGTTTTTTTAAATTGTTTTTTTAGTATTTTTTGTTTAAAAAAATGCTTTCCGGTTAGGGAAAGCATTTCATTTAATAACGTGCTTTAGAGAGGATATTTAGTTTTCTTTTTGGCAATTTGCACATAATCCGACGGCGTTTATCGCGAGAGAATGAAGTGCAAAATGAGGAGGTAAAGTGATCTTCGGAAGGGATACCTCGTCGAGACAATATACACTATTGCATACCGAACAAATGAAATGAACGTGTTGGTCGTGGTGATGGTTCTCCGTACAGTTTGACGTGCACATGGCATAGGTTGCTGTACCATTCAAATCGAATATTTTATGTACAATTCCCTTCTCTTCGAAGCTCGATAGAATACGGTATAAAGTTACCCTGTCAATGTCTTTTCCTATAATTTTTTCTAAATCAGGTTGGGATATTGCTGCTTCTTTTTGCGTTATTTCATTCAAAACACGCAATCTTGGGGAGGTTACTTTTAATCCATTTTCACGAAGAAGCTCGGTGAAGTCTTTGTTTTTTTCTGTCTTTTCATTCGCCATGATAAGTGTAAAGTTACGTTTTTTTTTAAAATGACGCTGTGTGTGGGTCGCCAAATAAAAGTTTGGGTTTTCCTTTTTTCCATTTTACAAAAAAGAAGTCCGAAGGATCAAAATCCGTTCCTGTTTAATGATTCTTTTTCAGCCTACAAAATAAGCCCAATGCACGTAAGATGGTACCCAGTCAAAGGCCGGCTTGGTCATTTGCATTAAAAAGCCCCTCCGAATGATATTCGAAGAGGCTTTGAAACCGTAAACGGTATCTTTTTATTTTCCTGCTGCTTTCGCGTGGTCGGCTAGGAATTGTGCCAATCCGCTATCTGTTAGCGGATGTTTTAATAGCGATAAAATAGCGGATAAAGGACCGGTCATCACATCTGCTCCAATTTTCGCACATCCTAATATATGTGCGCTATGACGTACAGATGCGGCTAAGATTTGTGTTGTAAAACCGTAATTATCGTAAATTAAACGGATTTCTTCAATTAATGCTAGACCATCTACGGATATATCGTCCAGCCGGCCGATAAATGGCGAAACATAAGTAGCTCCCGCTTTGGCAGCCAATAAAGCTTGGCCGGCAGAAAATACTAGTGTACAATTCGTTTTGATACCTTTTTGGCTGAAGTATTTAATAGCTTTAATACCATCTTTGATCATTGGAACCTTCACTACAATTTTTGGATTCAAGGCAGCTAATGCTTCACCTTCTTTAACCATATTGTCAAAATCCGTGGAGATAACTTCTGCACTGACATCCCCATCTACGATATCGCAGATGGCTTTATAGTGATTAATTACATTTTCTTCTCCACTGATACCTTCTTTTGCCATGAGGCTAGGATTCGTGGTTACGCCGTCTAACACGCCTAGATCTTGCGCTTCTTTGATCTGAGCAAGGTTTGCGGTATCGATAAAAAACTTCATGTTTAATAGATTGTTTATAGTGATTTAAAATATTTAAAACATAATATACGTATGTATGTTACAAAAGTAATTATATTATCTCAATCTGATTGCGTTTAATCAAAACATTTTTTGCCGTTCATGGATATATTTAGATCGCTTTCTTATCCTAATTTTCGATTACATGTCATTGGCCAAGCCATATCACTTTTAGGTACTTGGATGCAGCGAATCGCTATCAGTTGGATGGTCTACGAAATGACAAACTCTGTTTTTTGGTTGGGTTTTGTACAATTTATTGCTCTGCTTCCTTCACTGATTCTTTCTCCGTTTGTCGGTTCATTTGTTGATAAGCATAGGAAATACAAATTGGTATTTCTTACCCAAATAGGATTAATGATACAAGCAGGTGTATTGACCTTGGTCGTGGGATTGCAGCTGCAAACTGTTTTTATCTTGTCTATGTTAGGTTTTTTACAAGGCGTCATCAGCGCTTTTGATGTGCTTGGCCGCCAATCATTGATGATATCGCTCGTAGATAATAAAAGGGATTTGCCCAATGCCATCGCCTTAAACTCTTCCATCTTCAATGCGGCGAGGATGGTAGGGCCTGCCATTGGCGGTATTCTGTTGACCAATTATGGGGAATTTGTTTGCTTCGGCATCAACTTTATTAGTTTTGTCCCCGTTATTATATGTCTACTACTGATGCGTGTGACAGAAGATCCATCGAAACTGATAAAGGAAAGCAACTGGCGGGCACTTATAGAAGGGTTTAGCTATTTACGGCGTTCCCCACATATTGCTTCGTTGATTGTCGTATTGGTCTTTTCGAGTTTATTCGTTATTCCCTATACGTCTCTATTGCCGGCAGTGGCAAAAGATCTTTTTTCGGGAGACGAATCAACATTCTCTTGGTTTGAAAGTGCAGCAGGTTTTGGTGCAATGATCGGTGCTATCAATATGGCCAGGTTGAAGACGGGGGAAAATCTCCGGTATCGTGTTTTATTTTCCGCTTTTTTAATGGGGGCAGCGCTTTGTTTATTAGCATTTGCGCGTCTTCTGCCATTAGCTTTGGCATTCACCATGATGGTGGCGTTTGCCATGATGATGCAAAATTCTTCCATTAACACGTATATCCAGACGCATGCTGTTCCCAGCTACCGTGCTCGTGTAATAGGTTATTATGTAATGGCTTTCCAAGGTGTTGCTCCCATCGGAACGTTATTGGTAGGAGCAATGGCTGAATATCTTGGAATTAAGAGTACACTATATACAATGGGCGCAGCAGGTATCGCAATAGCGTTAAGCTTTTATACGTATCTACGGCTACATATTCATCGACGATTGTTTAAAAAAATATAAAATATTATCAATATAACAACGACGGTGCTTTGTTTTTAAATCGATAACCCAGACCTAACATGAGATAATTTGGTTCGTGGAAATCCTTTAAATTATAACCGATGTGTAAGAATGAATTTCTAGTAGTTGCTATTTTAAGAGCAAATGTTTGATAAGTACCCCGCAGGTCTCCACCTTTATGAAGTACGTTACCACCTAGACCGATACCAATAGTAAAAATAGGCATGATATATTCGGCTCTTGCCGATAATCCGAATGCCAGCTGTCTATCTATCGAGGGTTTAAAAAACTTTTCTTCGGAAGTGGCAGAGAAGTAATTCTTGGTGTAAACATTTGCGCTGCCATCATATACAACATCAATAGAAGCGCCTGCCCGAAACCTATAGCTAAAATTGTATATCGGACCAAAATACATTCCCAAAACCGGATATTGATGTGGCGAAGGTACAGGTTGCCCCATAACTTCGACACCTTTTCGTCGCCATGAGCCGAAAAAAACTAGATCATAGTTGATATGTTTAGGATATTGTGTGAGCAAAGAATCGGGAATTCCAGCAGGCGTTGCGATGCGTTCTTTTTTTCGGAAGTCATATAAAACACCAATTTTTAGTCCAAGCATGTTGAGGCCCGCATTAGGGAAATTGGTGTTGCCATTTGAAAAATGAGTGAAATCGATACCAGTTGTCAATCCCATATGTTTCGTTAATATCCATCTCAAATACAGGCCGGCGTTTAGATAGGCATTGGTCTTGGAACCGATGGCAACATTATAAGGGTTGTACTCAAAATTATGTGGTTTCCAGCCGGTCGATAAGCCAAAATTCCATTCGTAATCTAGTGCCAAGTCTGTATTGAGTTGTGTGATATTGGAACGCTGAAAAAAATACATCGCTTTAGGAGATCCCAATTCTCGTCGGTTGCCGAAACTATAGAAAGACACACCGATTCCTTGATAGGTATGGGCATAAATTTGGTCGCCCAGAGATCCATTTGGGAATCGAAAGGCGTATTTGATGTGACCCGATAATGCGTTTTGAATAGGTTTTCGTTGTTGATTAACTCCCGCATAAAATGGTACATTAGGTAATACATAGCCCGGACGAATTTCTATCCCCAAGTGATGTGCAAATCGTCCTGCGCCATTTAGTTTATGTGCGGTATCAACCGAAAGTGTATCCCGAAGTAATGTGTCAAACGGGAAAGCGACGAGAGGACCGCAGAATAATAATAAATGGAAAAATATTGATTTTAAACTCAAAAACATATCCCATCTCAACTTACTTTACGATTCCTTAAGGTCAAAAGTTGTTTTCTATAATCAATCCGAGCAGCATACGATACCAAGATGTCTCCACCCAATACACCGATTACAGGGGGTAAGTTCATCTGCTGATAGGCATAATTTACGGCACTCAAGTCGAGTACTGCCGTTATAAATTTCGTTATTTTCCAGTTGCCTATCTCGAAAGTTGGTAGCTCTAGAATAAAACTTTCCATAGAATTCGTACCTAATCCCGTCGAGATGATATTGGTATTTTCAATTTTTTCTTCCGGAATACCCGACTGTAGGAGTGTGGTTTTGTCAAGTACGGTTTTTGATGCGCCGGTATCTAGCACCATTTTAAAAGGTTGATCAAATAAGCGAACATCAATCAATACATGGTAACCATCGCCCTGTAGTTCCAATATTTCTAACGGAATTTTTTGCATGGGTGTAAACCTAAATAAATTCATTTTTATATGCAATTTAATTGCGCATAATATAAAATGAATTTATTTCGCTCTCCTCTGCCATCAAGGGCTATTTTATAAGAGGAAATATATAAAAATAAAACCCATGCAAAAAAGTGTGTTAAATGATATTGCTATCTTTCAATACTTGGTTCATGTTTCGTACGGCATTTGCACTGTTTTTAAACAATGTTTTCTCGTCTTCCGATAGTTCCAGTGGAACAATGCGATCCCAACCTTTTTTGTTTATAATGACAGGTACGCCGATATTGATATCTTCTTCGCCATATTCTCCCTCAAGGAATACAGAAGCGGTAAATAGTCTGTTTTGGTCACGTACAATACTTTCTACCATAGCTGCTGCTGCTGCCCCTGGCGCATACCAGGCTGAAGTACCGATCAATGCGGTTAACGTAGCTCCACCTACCATTGTTTTTTTGACGATATCGTCTTGCTCTTCCTGTGTTAGGAAACTACGCACAGGAATGCTGTTCCACGTAGCGTGGTGTATCAATGGAATCATCGTAGTATCACCATGCCCACCTATTACGATAGCATTTAAATCGTTTGCTGACGCTTGTAGCTTTTGGGAAATTTGGTATTTGAAACGTGCAGAATCCAGTGCACCACCCATGCCTATAATCCTGTTTTTAGGAAGACCACTTGATTTTAATGCAAGATACGACATGGTATCCATTGGGTTGGACACGATAAGGATAATAATATCGGGGGAATGTTTTATTAAATTTTCTACAACCGATTTGACGATACCCGCATTCGTGCCTATGAGTTCTTCACGTGTCATCCCCGGTTTTCTAGGGATACCGGAAGTAATGACCGCTACCGCCGAACCCGCCGTCTGTGTATAATCATTGGTGACCCCTTTTATGGTAGAATCAAATCCCAAAAGCGCAGCTGTCTGCATCATATCTTGCGCCTTACCTTCCGCAACACCTTCTTTGATATCCAATAATACAACTTCTTCTGCGATGTTCCGCCGTACAAGATTATCCGCTGTAGTCGAGCCCACAGCTCCTGCTCCAATAACTGTTATTTTCATCTGCATGTTTGTTTTTAGATTGTGACGAAGCTATCAGATTTATTCATCCTTCGATGTAGTCTGAATAAATCGTGATGGTTTCGTCTGCATATTTTTTTCTCCTTTGTTGCTGGTGGAATTGATGTGTAGATAAATGTACGGAAAAGAGAGCAAAAATAAAAGAAATTAGAATGGATAACCGATGGCTAAATTAAACACAACGTTTTCGCGTCTCCATTGCCTGTCTCTAAAATCAATGTATTTGAATACCCAACGATCTCCCGGATCCCGATACGGTACACGTACGGGTATAGCGAAATCTGTCCGGACAATCAAGAAATCCAGATCAAGACGTAGTCCCAGACCTGCACCTACGGCTAGTTCTTTGTAAAAATCTTTGGACAATTTTCCGCCAGGTTTGTTCTCGTCTTCACGCTGTAGCCATATATTCCCTGCATCGATGAACGCAGCCCAATGTAACATGCCGGCTATCTGCGCTCGGTATTCCGTGTTAAGCTCCAATTTGAAATCACCGGTCTGGTCGGCAAAGAAATTGTTTTCACCTAGGTTTTCAGGATAAGCTGATCCGGGCCCAACTGCTCTAGCGCGATAAGCACGTAGTCCATTGGGACCGCCGGAGAAAAATTGTTTTAAATAGGGGAGGGAGCGGGAATTTCCATACGAATGACTCATACCCACCATTATCCTGGAGGCAAGTTGGGAATTAGCTGTCAATTTCATATAGTGACGAAAATCAGCTTCCGCTTTGACAAATTGTGCGTATGGTGTTCCAAAAATTTCTTTTGCGCCCTCGTCATAATTTGCTCCTTGAATTAATCCTAATATATTGCCAGAAGTATTTAAGCCCGCTTTTGCATAAAAGGTATGTTTACGTTCTGCGTCCATCGAGTTCGTATATGTATAATTATAGTTAGGGCCAAAAGAAAATTGAGGGTCAACAATATGACGTAGAGTCGGAACAGTATCCATTTGTGCCCGATAGTCGTCCGAAATATTACGCGGTTGCACATAGATAATTTCAGCTAGGGCTAAGTCGTGCTGTTTCTGTTCATTTTCTTTCCAGTTATAACCATAATTAATAGACAGTGAATTGAGCGTGTATGCATTTCTCCGATTTAAAAACTCATAACCTACTTTTGTATATGTTTTAGGTATATACCGTCGCGCAGGAGCCCATTTATAGGGCGATAATAAACGTGGCCACACCACGCCTACTTCTGCTCCATAACGTATGTAACTGGAGTTCAGGTTGACACTGCCGCCTGTCTGGGTTTCGTAGCCGCCGAACAAGGTCAAATTTAATGTTTCGAAACCCTTAAATGCGTTACGCAATGTCCAATTAATATTTGCTTCTGTACCGTTGTAAACAGACGCCGTTTTCCCTAGTACCTCAAAACGAATCGTTTTGCGTTGCATAGGCGTGAGGTGATAGTAAACATCCAAGGTATTCGCAGAGTCCGGGCTATCGACGAATGTGTTTTTTACAAACTTAAATGCATTCAAATTTACCAAATGACTGATCGTTAGGTTGTGATCCCACCGGTTGTACATCTGTCCAGTATTAAAAAAAATATGGTTAGCCAGTACCTTCTTTCGGTATGTGTTTTCCGGATCGATGATATAATACCTATCGTCAAATAACTGGGCACGTCGAGGGCGTCTTAATTGGAGTCCTCCCGAAGTTTGCTCGTAATTGGGGTAGATATAAACATTTCCTATCTTTTGTGGCTGTCGAGCTTTTTGCGGCGTTTCCGGTTTCAGGGTGACATACATATCGACTTCGTGACTTCCTTTGCTGCTATCGACTTCTAGCAAGATGTTATCCGGAGAAAAGTAATAATAACCCTTGTTTTTCAGGTCGTTGTCAATGCGATCCCGCTCATTTAGGATAACATCAAGGTTATAATTGCTCTTTGGCTTTAACAATGTGTGTTGCTTGGTGCTTAAAATATCCCTACCAAGCTGTTTAGTCGAATCCACTTCAAAGTCGATCTTTGCAATGCGGTAGATACTGCCGGGAAATGCGTCATAGGTCACTTCTGCAAATTTACCATCTATTGTCGTATCGGAAGTGACATAAGCGTTGAAGAAACCAAGATTCTCCATCCGGCTGCGTAGAAGTGTTTCGTTATATTCACGGTTTACATCGCTAAGAAGAACTGGCTCTTCGCCCTGTTTTTTTAACCACCTTTTGATAAAGCTATTGGTCGAATCCGGCCCGCCACCCATATTATAGAGTCCGAGTTTATAACGGACACCTAAGATTTTTTTATTAGGCTTGGGACGTAGCATGTCCTCGAGATGAGCTTCAAATGCCTCTTTCCTATCTGTGGGTATACTATCTTGATGAATCGCCACATGCCCTTTATTATAGAGCTTTTCGTCTTCTGCAAGATATTTCGTAGGATTACAGCTTGCTGCAAAAATTAGCGAAATCATACCTGCCACAATAATATGTCGGTTAGTTTTCATGTGGCCCCCTTTCTTCTTCATCGTCTCTGACGGTATCTGGTGTCCCATCTACGTTTGTATTCGTTGAATCTTTGTGTTCACGTTCTGTTTCTTTTTCTTCCTGTTCGTCTAGCTCTTCCCTGCGAATAACGCGTTGTGTAGAATCTGTCCGTGCATCAGTCGTTGAACTGTCTGTGTGGTTTTCTTGACGTTTTAACTGTTCGTCTTTTTGACGTTCCTCGAAACGTTTACGAAATTCGGGGCTGTTTTTCATCAGGCTATCCCGGATGACTATGCGGACGCTGTCTCGATACACCGAGTCAGATTCCATGCGCTCCACATCGAAACGGCGACGGAACCCCTTGCTATCGGTATTATAATATTGCTCCAATGCCCGCGAACTCATAAACAATTCCTTGAATTTATCATAACTCATCGTGATAATGAAACCAATACCCGTTTCGACGAATTGTCCCTGTAGTGTCGCTTGATATTGATTTTTTCGGTATACACGTGCGAAGTAACGCCCATCTTTCGAAAGTTGATAATCTAAGGAAATATCACCGGCTATATTGGATGCTTTTTCGCCCGGACGCGTATTCCCTTCCACTTCAAAGTTAGAACCGATCGTAATCTTTAAGCGATCATCAAATAGCATTTTGGAGACCCCGACATTTAGGTCTGTTCGTGTTTGGGCATTTCCAGATAGATAATCTTCTTCTGATTGCAAGTTGAAGTCTAGTTCCACACCTTTAATTAGATCGGAAGCCAGGTTGTTTAGCTGACTCGTTAAAAATGAACTAACCGTACTGCGCGCCATACCTTCGGCTCCGCCACCACCTGAAAGACTTTCAAATGGGTTGGCCGACATAAACCGACCCAGTGCAATCAATGAGAACACCTGTTTGTTTAGTTCGGCGGGATCTTCGCGTATGCTCGCCAATGCGATATTTACTTTACTTACGACATCTTGTGAAACAATGGCGTTATTTTCATCTAAATCAATGTCAAAATTGATTTCTGGTTTGAAAAGCTCTCCTGTTAGGATAAGTTTTACGTCAAAAGGAATACGTTGTTTATACAGATTTTGACTCTCTGCTCCAATTTGAGATTGTACTAATTCCAGTGTAGCAAAACGATTCCTGTAGATAGCCGTAATATCCAAACGTGCATCGAGTGGATCACCGTTCCACGTGATAGTACTTCCTTTTTGGAAGATAAATGGCCTAGAAATAGGACCTAATGAAAATGTATAGTCCCCTTTTTCTACGGTATACGTTCCCGACATCGTAATCTTATCGCTGGCATCGATAGTCGCATTTAGTTCCGCTACTCCTTGTATGTTAAGTGCATCCTTTGTCCCTTCGTCCAATATCACTTTAAACTTCGCCTCTCGGTCGGTGGAGAGATTGAGAGCGATATCCATTCCGGATAGTTGGCTTGCGGTGGTCATGGAGTCAAGTCTAGCAAAGATATTCCTTGCTGCGGTATCGCTACGGTTCACAAACTTAACTACACCATCTCTCTGTGCAACACCCGGGTCGTCATTAGGTACGACAAATACAAAGTCGGTATTCTCATTGACCATAATACTACCATCGACGCGTGGCTGATCCAAATTACCTCGGATACGAAGATTAGATGTCAGATACAGCTTCCCGAAGAATAAATCGTTGTCTTCTCTTGTAGAATTGACCGCAGCGAAATCGTTCATGTTCAGATTTAAATTGAAGTCAAAATCGGTATAGGTAGTCGTGGCTATAGAACCGTTTAACAAGGTAGAGTTACCACGCAAGTCTTTGATCTCAAATTTTCTGAATTGTATACCCTTATCATTGAAATGTATCGTCTGATTGTCCATAAGGAAATCGGCGTTCAACATGGCGACATTCAGCCTGCTGTTTTGGAATGTGAGTCCACCATTGATTTTCGGTGCATCTACCGTGCCGGATATTTTCAAGTCACCAGTTAAGTCTCCTGCACAATCCTCCAGATAACCTAAACTAAATGCCTGAATGGTCGTCATCTTCATGGGTTTCAGAGAGAGGGTAGCACTCAACGTAGCAGGTCCATCAGGCGGACTGATGAAATCACCTAACAACTGTACATCATTACCGTTACCTTCAATTTTCACATCGGCAGAGAACGTGTTCTCCTTTATGTTATCGACTTTGACCAAAATATTTCCTACGGTATCCTTTCCGAAATAAAATCTATCGATGGTTAAGTCAGAAATAAATACGGGATTACTCTCCAGTCGAGATATGGTAGCTGTACCGTTGACACCACCCCCGATATTTAACATCTCCGATTCTAGCATCTGTGTAAAGGTCTCAATTCTAAAGTTGTTAAACGTAACATCAATAGGCGCATTTAGAGCAGAATCTTGGGATTGAATAAGAAGTTCCTGTCCATTATTCGTTAAGTGGAAGTTCTGGGCGTACACACCGCTCTCTCCAAAACTAATCGTATTCGTAGTATCGATGTTCCAATCTTCATAGTTTAATTTCAGTCCATCTTCATTCAAGCTGAAAATAAAATTATTCTCAGCAGCTCGTAGTTTCGCACCTAAATGATATTGCTCTTTATCATCTTCATCTTTTATCCAGAGCCCCAAATCGATATTATTTTCTACGATGCTACCACTCATCACGGTGTTATTCAATTCTATATTTCCCATTTCGATTTTGTGGATAAGCGCGGAATAATATAGTGTGCTGTCGAATGTTGTCAGGTCAAAACCAACGTCTTCTATCGACGTGCCCTCGTACACAATTTTTGGTGCAATGAGTTTAGCCATAAAATTTTGGGTAGCGCTATTAAATGTACCATCCAATGTGATATCACGCATTTCTTCCAAGCTAGGGAGGAAATTGCGGATAAAACGAGAGTGATTGAGTGTGGCACTAAATTCAAACTGTTGCGGATCATACGATGTAGTGTCCTTCGGTACGTTACCCGGATTGTAATATATCTGTATAATATCCTGTATGGCAGGGGGTAATGCCGTGAGTTGATATTTCCCCACCATATGGGCGCGGAGAAATTCTGATCTTAGGATCAACGTGTTTCTATTGGTATCCGCGGTTGCTTCCAAAGATATACTGTCTAATGTATAACGCGCGTCATTATAGGCAATAGAAGAGTTGGCGACAACGATCGAGCCATTCAGAAAATCAGGATCGGCGGTTTCAAAGTCGGCAATAATCTTTCCATGATATCGAAAATCATCCTCCATAAGCTTGAGATTTTGAAGATTTACGCTGTCGATCATAAGTGTCGCGCGTACTTTTGGATACATGTTGCGCATGTCGGCAGCAAAATCCATATGGAATTGTATGTTCGGATCAGGGCTATTCAGTGTACCCGCGATATCCCCGTCTTTGGCATCCACTTGCAATTGTATATCATGATAGGTGTACCCCATTGCGTCCAGATGGTTTAAACGACCATCTACCGACGCATTCATGTGTTTGGGATCTAATCCGGTTCCGACTACATTCGCTTCCGCAGATATAATTCCTAAAACAGAATCTTGATTTAAGATGTTTCCGATATTCAGATCGTCGATCGATACGTAAGCGTTGTAAGTGGTATCTGTCCCCATTTGCACGTTGCCATTCACTGTAGCGTTTCCTTTTTCCGTAACGAGGCTCATGTTGGCATCGAAACCGGCCATTCCTCCTTTGAATGTGCCCGACAGACTTACGGCGTTAGGAAGTTGTAAACTATCTGGCATCATGGATTTAGCGACTAAACGTTCTATATCCGCTCTGCCCGTCGTAAACTTTTTCAAATTCAAATCGATGTGGAGCTTGTCTGTATCGGGAAGTCCCTTAATAACAGCACTCGCTATCAAATGCGTACGATCTAGCGTTTTGAACTCCATGTTCGGAATAGTAAGATCATTCATCCGTCCTTTTACGCTTCCATTGATATAAAAGGAGCGCGCTAAGAGCGGTTTCATAACTTCCATCGTATCCAGATCCGGTACGAAATAGCGGATGTCGCTCATGTCCAGCGTGGACTGTTTGATACTGGCTTCTACCAGAACCTGGCTGGGGTTTTCTGTTAAAGCGTCCAGCGAAGGATAAGACAACTTAATATAATCCCGAATAGTAGTTTTTGGTGTCTGTGCGATAAAATTGCGGATTTCCACCCCTGTATTATGGTATACAAAATCTGCTTGCAGCTTTTTGATAGCAAACCCTGAATGGTCCGCCATGACTAAGTTTTTCAACGATCCGGAAATAGAATCGGTGGAGTAATATAGATCCTCTAATTCGCCAAGAAAGTCGCTGATTTTAATATTGAAATAATCAAAACCTTCCATGCGCGGCTGATTTTCATCTCTAAACCAAACATTAGTTTTATTGATCGCTAAGCGATCCGCCGAAACTATCCAATTTACCGAACTGCTGTCTGCAGAAGCTGTGGTATCGGCGCCTACGGTAGCGGTAGACGCTGTTTTTCCCATGAATACTTGTGCATCGGTTTCACCTAACGTAACATCACCTAAGCGGGCAATCTCTTTATTCAGGTCAAGTTCTTTGATATCCGCTGCCAATTTCTTGATTTCAAAATGGGTATCCATTGCGGAAGACGAATCCTGATAAGCTACAAAGATGTTGCTTAAGTCCATTTTTTTTATCTCGAGATCTGGGAGTAAGGAAGATTCCTCGACAGATGCATCTTTAATACCGAAATCTTCTGCCGACGGAGCTTCTGCTTCGGATGTCGGTGCCCACTGTTTAATCAGTGCCGTTAGCCCGTCCAATTTGATCTTTGGCATCGAAAATGCCATATTGTTAGATAGATCGAACTTTTTGACTTTTGTATCAAAGTGCTCTAGTCTTATATCGGCGCTGGTTCCGATAACTTTATCATTGTAAACAAAATGAATCCGTTCAAACAACACATCATTGATATCGAAAACGAGTGCTGAGGTAGTATCAGCATCTACAGTGCTTTCCTCTTCGGAAACAAAGGCTTCAACGATATAATCAAAGTTAAAGCTGCTATCGGGGAGTGTTCTGTTTATTTTTGCGGTAATGCCTTTTAGTTCTAGTTGTTGTACCTCAACGGTATTTTTCAATAGTTTGAACATATTGATGTCTACCAATAATTTTTCTCCAGCAATCAATGTATCTTGGGATTGGTCTTCAAAATAGACGTTCTCCAATACCAATTTTTTAGGAAACGTGATGTTGATGTATCCAATATCGACCGGTGTTCCGATCTTGTTTTCCAAATAATTCGTAACCTTGCCGACCACGTAGTTTTGAACCGCTGGCATTCGTATAAGTAAAATAATCAATAGCAGTAAGGCAATGATACTGCCGATAATCCACAATATTGTTTTTAAAGCTATTCGTCCGAATCGATTCAAGGTGATTTTCTGTTAAATTTGTACGCGACTTTTATTTGCAATCCTCTTTACCAACAAACGTAAAAAGAACAGAAATGTTTATTTCTAATTCTATTATTTACCGATATAAAGCGACGAACAAAGATAAGATTTGCGAACTATTAGCAATAGTAGAGTTTTAAAAAAACGTCGAATAATGAAATTAAAAAATCTAATTAATAGGTGATTATATCGAAAATTTCCAAAATCTTTCCTAATTATGTCACTAATGTTGTAGTTTAGTTTAATTATGAAGGTACTGATTGTTGAAGATGAAGCGGATCTTTGTGATGTGATGAAATCATTTCTTGAAGGCGAAAAATATATCGTAGAGACCGCCAGTGATTATGCCAGTGGCCTGGCTAAATTAGCTAATTATGATTACGACTGCGTACTGCTCGACATCATGCTACCCGGCGGGACAGGTATGCAATTGTTGTCCGAGCTAAGAAAATTTGGAAAGGTCGATTCGGTCATTATCGTTTCAGCCAAGGACTCCGTGGAGGATAAGGTTGAAGGATTGGAATTGGGAGCAGACGATTATTTAGCGAAACCTTTTCATCTTGCGGAGTTGCTTGCTCGTATCAAAACAATTATCCGCCGGAAAAGTCACCATGGTGAACAAGCTATTCAATTTAAAGATGTGAAATTGTTTCCGGAAGAACGTAAGGTTCTTGTTGGAACAGACGAGGTACAATTAAACCGAAAAGAATATGACTTGTTATACTATTTTATGATACGTCCTGAAAAACTGGTCACGAAGACATCGCTTGCAGAAGCTGTCTGGGGCGATGATGCCGACCAATCGGATAACCTTGATTTTATCTATTCACAAATAAAGAATTTACGACGAAAGCTTAAAAGCCATCAAGCAGAAGTGGATTTTCAAGCAGTCTATGGTGTAGGCTATAAATTGGTATAATACGATGCAGGTCTCTCTCAAGAATTATACTTTGCGTTATTTGAGCATCGCTTTCCTGATTATTATCACAATTTGGGCAGCGTTGTTTTACGCTTTTATCCTGGAAGAGGTGTACGACAATGTGGATGACGGGCTAAAAAACCAGAAGATATTGATTCTAAGAGAGGTTTATGAGCATCCAGAACTTCTGGAAACAAATAAATACGGCATTAACCAATTTCGAATTACACCCGTTGGTGATGAAGATGATTTTTCGGAGGAAAATTATCTAGACAATGAGTTTTTCTATATGCCCTATGACGATGAGATGGAGCCCTATCGGGTATTACGAACAGGGTTTTATGCACCCGATCAAAAACCGTATCATTTGGAAATTCGTACATCCACGGTTGAAGAAGACGATTTAATCCTGAACCTAACCACGGCACTTATTGTATTGTACTTAGTTCTGGTATTGGGTGTATATTTAATTAATGAACTGGTTCTTCGCCGAGCTTGGCGTCCGTTTCGAATTATTTTGGAGAATTTGAATCTCTATCGCTTCGGAAAAAAGGAGGATTTACAGCCTGTGTCCACGAATATTGTCGAATTTAACCAATTAGATGAAGAGATTAATCGGATGTGGAAGCGAAATGAAGAGGTATTTGATGAACAAAAACGTTTTATTGAAAATGCTGCACATGAATTACAAACGCCTTTAGCTGTTACAATTAATAAACTGGAAATGTTGATGGAAGACGAATCGCTTACGGAAAGCCAACTGACACAATTGGCTAATTCGAAATCATCCTTGCGCCGGCTTGTAAATTTAAACAAAGCATTGTTAATGCTGTCGAGAATTGAAAATAAACAATATAAGGACGTTAAACGGATTAGCTTAAATCATATAATAGAAGAGATTAGTAGCGATTTTCAAGATTTTTTATCGTTTAAAGATATAACATTGGAAATAGAAACACATGGAAATTTTGATGTATCGATGAACAAAGATTTGGCGGTTGTGCTGATCTCTAATTTGTTCCGAAATGCTATACGGTATAATATTAAAGGAGGAAAGATAATCGTAAATATACGTCAAAACCATCTCTTGGTAGCGAATACAGGCAATCAAGTTATACTAAACCGAGAGAAGATTTTTAACCGTTTTCATAAAGGCACGCAAGATAGCCAGTCAAATGGACTTGGGCTCGCCATCGTGAAGTCTATTGTCGATACTTATCCTGAACTATCTATCGATTATCGATTCGAGAAAAATATGCATGTTTTTTCTTTGGAAAAAATAAGATAAAAAACCTTCCTTCGTTCCCAAATCTTTCCCAAATCAAATAGAATTTTTGTAATACTAAAAGAAGGTATTAAAATGAAAACGCTATTAAAAATAACCGGAATAGCATTGTTGCTATTTGCTGTAACAAGCGCTTCTGCACAGGATAAAGTTATATCGTTTGCGAAGCTACCGGCTAAAGCACAAACATTCGTGAAAAAGCATTTTTCAGAAAAAAATGTGGTTACAGTTAAGATGGATACAGAGTATCTTATTAAAAAAGAATACGAAGTGATCTTAAAAAATGGTTCAAAAATTGAATTTGACAATGATGGAGAATGGGAAAAGGTAGAGATGAAAGAGACAGCTGTGCCCGCTCAACTCGTGCCAGCTACAATTTCCCAATACATCCATAAAAGTTTTCCGAATACGTTCGTGAAAGAAGTGAAGAGGGGAAAAAACGGTTATCAGGTGGAGATTTCGAACGGACTTGATTTGGAGTTCTCAAAACAAGGCGAGTTTATAAGGGTTGATGATTAAAGATAATTAAGAACGCTGCATCCGTCTTTCCAATTGGCGGATGCGGTTCTTGTTTTTCTCGTCGACACGGGAGGCTACTGCCCATATTGCCGCAGGTAACCAACCGATCAATGTAAACTGCAAGAAAAGACAGATAAAGCCAATTAATATTTTTCCTCTCAAAAAGAATGATAACCAAGGGAATAGGACTGCGATCAATATCATAGCGTTGTTGTTTTAATGTTTTGTAAATTTACTTATTTTTAAGCACTCCAAAGATAGACCGTTTACCCATACCGATCCAGATACAATAGGCGTGCCCAATGCATTTCTCGGTAAATACAGTGTAGCAATCGGTAAAAAGATGTGAAAAATTAACACGATGAAGAAACTTTTATCGAGAATGATTGTTCTAGAGAAGAGCATGAATTTTACAATGAAAAAAGAGGGGTAAAACATCAAATGATTTAAATAATGGAAAGGGATTTTGACGCGCCTCAAGGAAGCCATGAAAGTATACCACAGGGAATGATACCAAATGAATCATTTCTGATGTTTATGGTAGGTTTTATTTTGTTTGTTTTTAAACTTTGTAAACCTTAGTACGCTATAGAGGCAACTAGCTAGCTCAAGGAAAGAAATTGATATCGTCCATGTGGATTGGCGTAGACTTGCATGCTTTTGCAAGTCTATTTTTATATCCGCTCCGGTATATGCAATATTAGACCAGTACCGAGGATTCGTACCTGAAGTTGGTTGTTCTGAAAGATATGCTCGTTTGCTTCTGCAAGCGCCCAGATCGGACTTTTACTCGTAGCCAACTCGTCATAGAATTTTGCAATCTTTCTGATCCTTCAGACGGAAGCAGGTTACTCGAAGCTGTATTGCAGGCAGAAAGAACAACTAATGGCGATTTGATATGATAATAACGGAGTTGATCGGCGGATATCGACTGATGAAGTTGTTGGATAGTATAAAAAAAACAGGAGATTCTACACCTCCTGTTTTATAGTTTGACCATGAATCCCACTTACGATTTTGGAAGTCTAGGGTCATTTACAAAATACTGAAATACATCTATATTCTTCTCCACTAACCATTCATAGATTTTTGCTCCATGACTTAACCGTTTTACACCCCATTGATGCAACGTGGTTAAGTCGGGTAGGGTGTCTGTTAAGAAAACATTGAGTGGAAGCTGGGTAGAAGAAACAATTTTCTGAATATCTTCTTTTGTTTCCACGAGGGGAATAAAGAGCCCGTCGGCACCAGCTTTCTCATATAGGGACAATCGGGTGATAGATTCTTCCAATGGTTGTGTATGTTCGGTTGTGTACGTATCAGCGCGAGCATTGATAAACATTTGGGGTGTATTGGCTTTGATCGCTTTGATTTTATTTGCCAACAATAGCGCATCCTGTAGCTTTCGTTCACCGTCAATGACCTTACCATCTTCCAGATTAATCCCTACTACACCGAGGTCGGCCAGTTGCTGAACATGTTTGGCAACGGTATCGGGATCATCGGAATACCCCGCTTCGAAGTCCACCGATACGGGAATATCAACGGCTTTCACAATACGTTCCACCATAAACAAGATTTCGTCTACCGATATCTGTTCGCCGTCTTCGTAGCCTAAAAGATTTGCAATAGCATGGCTGGAACTTCCTAGTGCTTTAAAGCCTGCATCTTGTGCTACTTTTGCGCTTTGTGCATCCCACACATTTCCTAGTACCAATATCTGATTTTCTTGATGAAGCTGTTTAAATGTAGTATATGACATAATCCTAATCCTATGTTTTACTAAAAGAACAGCAGAAAATGGGTTTGGTTTTTATTTACTGGATTTCATGGCTTTAACAAGTTTTAAATGCTTGTCGGTAATAAAATTTTTGTATTCGGATGTTTCCATACCATAAATAGCTATTTTACCTTGGTCATCACAATGTATACCAAAACCATATGTCTTGGTTAGGGGGGAAGCGCGGAAGCAAGGTTGCCCTTTGGAAAAGAATTGTTTCCGCGCCTGTTCATATTCTGCTTTGGTTAAATCGTTCCTATCCGCAAATACCTGGAACAGTACATCATCGGATGTGAATTTGTAGGGATTTTTCGCCAATATTTCATATTGCATTTCCGCAATTGTCTTTTTATTTTCCCTAGATGGCGGTATCGTTCCACAAGTTGCCTTCGTATCTTCCGCTACGGTAATGAAGGTGTCGATGTAGTTTGTTGTATGGGTTTTCATCATTATAAAGATAATACTACTACTCCAATCCCATTAAACTTTCTTCCAAAATCTTAATCTTTGTTTCGGCATCTGCTTTTTTATTGCGTTCGTTCTCCACGATTTCCGGTTTGGCATTCTGTACAAAACGCTCGTTTGATAATTTTTTGTCTACAGAAACTAAGAACCCTTGGAGATAAGCGATTTCCTTTGTAATTCGTTCACGTTCCGCTTCTACATCGATATTTCCCGTATCCAATTTGACATAACACTCGCTTTTTCCGGCGAGAAAGCTCAATGCACCCGTCACCTTTTCCTGTACAAAGGTGAGTTCCGAGATATTGGCTAATTTGATGATGCTATCTTGGTATTTTGTGAAATCTATCTCCGTAGCATTAATGGCTAGCGGAAGCGACGTTTTAGGCGACATCCCCTTGGAGTTTCGCACATTGCGTACCTCCGAAATGATTTGCTGTACCATGGTAAATTCCTTAATGATTTGTTCATCATAAGCTCGTACAGTGGGATATTGGGCCACGATAACACAATCTTTGGTGTCGCGTGAACCAAATAATTCATCATGCCACAGCTCTTCCGTCAAAAACGGCATGAACGGATGAGCTAATGTTAAAACTTTTTGGAAAAATTCTTTGACCGTTTCCAGTGTTTCTTTCTCGATAGGCGCTTGATAAGCCGGCTTTACTAACTCCAAATACCAAGCACAGAAGTCATCCCAAATCAACTTATAGGTTGTCATTAAGGCATCAGAAAGACGGTAGTTCGCAAAATGTTCATCTATTTCGGCCACCGCTTGGTTAAATCGGTTTTGAAACCATTGTGCGGCTGTTTTTTGCGCTGCGGTTGCTGGAGTATTAGTGCTTTCCCAACCTTTTACCAAACGGAAGGCATTCCAGATTTTGTTAGCAAAATTTCGACCTTGTTCGCAGTAAGCCACGTCAAACATGAGATCATTACCTGCAGGAGAGGAGAGAAGCATCCCTACACGTACCCCGTCGGTGCCATATTGTTCCATGAGCTCAATAGGGTCGGGTGAATTGCCCAGTGATTTAGACATTTTTCTTCCTAATTTATCACGAACAATCCCGGTAAGATATACATTACGGAACGGTGGTTTCTGTGTATAGTCATGTCCCATGATGATCATACGTGCCACCCAGAAAAATAGAATCTCCGGTGCGGTTACCAAATCATTGGTTGGATAATAATAGTTGAAATCTTCGTTTTCCGGATGGCGTACACCATCAAATACAGACATTGGCCATAAGGCTGATGAAAACCAGGTATCTAAAACATCATCCTCTTGACGGATACCGTTTACGGATTTGCCTTGTGCTTCCAATTCTTGCAGCGCTTCAGTCTCTGTCTTCGCAACTACCCATTCATTATTTTCATTGTACCAAGCGGGGATACGTTGACCCCACCACAATTGACGGGAAATACACCAGTCTTTTACATTTTCCATCCAGTGCTTGTATGAAGCAAAGAATTTTTCCGGAATCAGCTTTATTGTTCCATTTTCAACGTATTCCAAAGCCGGCTTCGCTAACGCATCCATTTTGCAAAACCATTGCATAGAGAGTTTTGGTTCTATAGCAGCATCCGTACGCTCCGAGAAACCAACCTGTGATTTGTAGTCTTCGATTTTCTCTATCTGACCGGCTTCTTCCAGCATTTTAACGACTTTCTTGCGGGCGATAAAGCGGTCCTCGCCAACGAGTATCTGTGCTTTTTCATTCAGTGTTCCATCATCGTTCAAAATATCGATAACCGGCAGATTATGCTTTTGTCCTAATTCATAGTCGTTCAAATCGTGAGCAGGTGTAACTTTTAGACAGCCCGTACCAAATTCCATTTCCACGTATTCGTCTTGGATAACAGGGATTTCACGATCGACTAACGGAACAAGGATGGTTTTTCCTTGGAGATGCTGGTAGCGTTCGTCGTTAGGGTTGATACAAATAGCGGTATCCGCCATGATCGTTTCGGGGCGAGTGGTCGCAATAATGATATGGTCTTTGCTATCTTGGACTTTATAACGAATGTAATATAATTTCTGATTAACTTCTTTACGGATCACCTCTTCGTCCGAAAGTGCAGTTTTTCCCTGCGGATCCCAATTGACCATCCGCACCCCACGATAGATATAACCGTCTTTGTAAAATTTAATAAACGTATCGATAACCGCTTCGGATAAATCTGGATCCATTGTAAATTTCGTGCGTTCCCAATCACAAGACGCCCCCAACTTTTCCAATTGCTTCAAAATGATACCACCGTATTTGTCCTTCCATTGCCAAGCTTGTTTTAAAAAATCCTCACGTGTCAACGATTTTTTGTCGATACCTTGTTCTTTAAGCATAGCAACCACTTTTGCTTCCGTAGCAATCGAAGCGTGATCTGTTCCTGGTACCCAACAGGCATTTTTGCCTTGCATACGCGCACGACGAATCAGTACATCTTGAATAGTGTTATTCAGCATGTGTCCCATATGCAGCACACCGGTAACATTCGGTGGCGGCATCACAATGGTATACGGTTCACGTTCATCAGGTGTCGAACGGAAAAAGTTATTCTCCATCCAATAAGAGTACCATTTTTCTTCCGCTTCTTTTGGGTTATAAGTTTTTGCTATGCTCATTATCGTAAATCGTTCAAAAATCGAAATGCAAAAATACAGAATTAGCCGCAATTGTGCGAATGCGTTGATTTGCATTATTATTGTGTAAATTTGTAGTTAATTTTATGTTAATTTGCGGCTGCCGTTAGTTTTCTTTTTTTTATTTACGAATGAAATATAGGTCTTATAATTTAGTGAATACCTTCTGGTTATTAACTATTCAATTTCTCCTGTTGTTACTTTTATATGCCCTATTGCGTATAGGCTTTTACGTTTATAATAGCTCGTTATTTCCCAATGTGGCTACAGATGATTTTCTTTTGATGCTGTGGGGTGGGATAAAATTTGATGTGGTTGCTTTACTATATTTAAATATTCTCTATATTTTAATGCAGGCCATACCATTCGCATTCAAATATGCACGTCCTTATCAAAGAATAGCGCATTGGATCTTTATCGTTACCAATAGTTTCGGCGTTGCACTCAATGTGATTGATTATGCGTATTATCCGTTTACCTTAAAAAGAACAACAGGAACGGTATTCCGTCAATTTGCGAACGAAGAGAATCTTAGTAAATTGGCTTTTGATTTCGTGTGGGGATATTGGTGGCTGGTGTTGTTTTTTATTGTTTTGGTTTTTGTAGTGAGGGCCATAGCCCGTATAGTTATTATGTACCGTCCTCAGAAACTTTCTTTCCCATTTTATACAGCTCATACTGCGTTATTTCTATTAGTCGCTTTTCTATTTATCGGGGGAGTACGTGGGGGATGGGCACACAGCACCCGTCCGATCACATTGAGCAATGCGGGCGACTATGTACACAATCCCGAAGAAATGAATATTGTGCTAAATACGCCTTTTAGTATCTTAAAGACGCTAAAAGCTGTTCAGTTTAAAGAAGTTCATTTTTATACCGAAGAAGAACTGCAGAAAGTTTATCCTGTTATTCATCAACCCAATGATACCGCCGATTTTAAGAAAATGAATGTGGTGGTTTTGATTTTAGAGAGTTTTGCAAAAGAACATATCGGTGCATTGAATAAAGATATACAAGGAGGGAGTTACAAAGGATACACCCCTTTTTTGGATTCGTTGATTGGAGAATCCTATACGTTTTCCAGATCCTTTGCGAATGGTAGAAAATCCATTGATGCGTTGCCATCGGTTGTTACAGGCATCCCATCGATAGGTGAACCTTTTGTCTTATCTATATATTCTGGAAATAAAACGACGAGCATGGCGAAGCTGCTGGGTAATGAGGGATATGAAACGGCTTTTTTTCACGGAGCTCCCAATGGAAGTATGGGTTTTTCGGCGTATATGCAACTCGCCGGAATTCAACATTATTTTGGTAAGAACGAGTATAATAATGACAAGGATTTCGATGGGATATGGGGTATTTGGGATGAACCTTTCATGCAGTTTATGGCGAAAGAGCTGAACAATCTCCAACAGCCTTTTTTTGCTGGCTTTTTTTCTTTATCGTCTCACCACCCCTTTAAAGTACCTGTTCAATACGAAGGAAAATTTCCCAAAGGTCCTCTTCCGGTGCAAGAACCTGTGGGTTATACGGATTACGCTTTACGACAGTTTTTTAAGACAGCCTCAAAGATGGCCTGGTTTAACAATACGCTATTTGTTATTTGCGCCGACCATGCGACCGTAAGCCATTTGCCTGAATACAAGACATCTGCCAATAGCGTAGCTATTCCGATTATCTTCTATCAACCGAGCGATGATAATCTGCAGGGCGTTTCAGATAAATTGGTACAGCAAATCGATATTATGCCTACGGTAATGAATTATCTCGGGTATAATAAGCCCTATTTTTCTTTTGGTTTTGATGCTTTTTCCAGTGATAGAAATAATTTCTTAGTCAATAACATCAGTGGTACCTATTGTTTCTTTCAAGATGATTATTTTATGACGCACGATGGAGAACAGCCCCTTTCCTTATTCAACTTGCGAGAAGACCGCCTGGAGCAGCATGATCTGTTGTCAAAGAAGCCAGAAGTTGCGGATAGCTTGGAACGGAGCTTAAAAGCTTTTATCCAGCAATACAACAACCGTATGATCCATAACGATTTGATAGCGCCATAAAGAGATATTAAAACAATACTTTTCCGAACCGGTACCGTAAGGTAAATGCTTGTTGGTTACTGAGTTGATCCGGTGCGAAATGGAATGAGGCCGTAAACCTCCCTTCCAGACTTCCCTTTCTGAAAGGTGTCCAGCCCAAATCAAGACGGTTGTACGTATCCCGCTGATAAAAGGAATCGCCGTTGGGAAGATTTTGGGCATCACCAAGGTATAAGGCGTTGCCTATGAAAAACCGTTTATATCCGATGTAAATGTTGGAAATAAAACCTCTTGCTACACGGAGGTCATACTCGTTGCGTACACGGTCGAAGCCAATGGCCATACCAACATCTACAGTCAGCGAGTCCAAAAATGTCTTACGGCTTAAATCAGCACCCATACGCAGCATGACGATACCATTATCCTGTATATTATCTTCAAGCTCTTCATTGCTTGTTTTTGCGTTATGGTAGAGTAGAGCATCGTCGATTAGATAGAAGCTACCGAAAGTATATTTTCCCGAAAGACCAACTACAAAACGTTCCCGATGATGATAGCTTTGTTTACTCAGCCAATCGATATAGATCGCCTGTTTCATATATTGGTTGCGGAAAGCAAAATACATACCTTCTATATTCGGACGATCATACATAAATGTATCGGCTAATACGATTCTGGGCACGTCAGCCAATCGCTCATGGCGGGGCATGTGTCCTAATGCAAAATCAATATTTTTATTGCGAAAATTGTAGTAAGCAATAGGGGAGATACGCTTCTTATTTTCACTATGTATGCCGAAATCCTGATTGTAATGAAGTCCACCATAGATGCGGTGGTTACTGTCTAGCGCAAAATAAAGTTTAGGGGATAAAATGGCGTCAAAGAAAGTTTTATCTTCTGTATAGACTGATTTATATTCTCTATTATCAGCATATCCAAAGAAATCAACTTCTAAACCGATTTGTTGCTGTGCTTTGGATGTCGAGGTAACGCCGAAGCAAGTGACGGCAATAGCTAAAACGAGTATATATTCTTTCATGAGTAATAGTTGTCCATAGCAAAAGCGTGTTTTCAGAAAAAAGGTCGTCTCTCTATAGAAGAAGACGACCTTTTAGAGTGTATAGGTATCTATTTATACTTCTAATAATAACCTTGCTGGATCTTCCAGTAATTGCTTCACACGAACGAGAAAGCTAACGGATTCGCGGCCATCAATAGTTCGGTGATCATAAGATAACGCGATATACATCATTGGACGGATAACCACCTGCCCGTTTTCAGCTACTGGACGTTGCACGATATTATGCATGCCCAAAATAGCCGATTGAGGAGCGTTGATGATCGGTGTAGACATCATGGAACCAAACACACCACCGTTGGTGATGGTAAATGTTCCACCTGTCATTTCCTCAATAGTCAATTTGTTATCACGTGCTTTTGTTGCGAGATTAATAACTTCTTTTTCAATTTGATACAGGCTCATGGATTCCGCGTTGCGGATAACTGGAACCACCAAACCCTTCGGAGCAGATACGGCGATAGAAATATCAGCGAAATCTGAGTAGACGATTTCGTTTTCTTCGATGCGTGCATTCACCGCAGGCCATTCCTTCAACGCCATGGTTACAGCTTTCGTAAAGAATGACATGAAACCTAGACCAACACCATGTTTTTCTTTAAAGGCGTCTTTGTATTTCGCACGAAGATCCATGATAGGCTGCATGTTTACCTCGTTAAAAGTAGTTAACATCGCCGTTTCATTCTTCACGCTTACCAAACGTTTCGCGATTGTTTTACGGAGCGACGTCATCTTTTCCCGACGTTCGTTGCGTGAGCCCGCAGCAGCAACAGGAGTAGATGCAGCTGGAGCAGCGGCAGGTTTGCTTTCTGCTTTAGGAGCTGCAGGTTTTGCTTGTGCTTTCTCTGCGTCCTCTTTGGTAATACGACCATCTTTGCCGGTGCCTTTGATGGTCGACGGGTCGATTCCTTTTTCTCTTAATATTTTCGCCGCAGCCGGAGATGCTGTTCCCGCAGCATAAGAATCTGAGCTTTCAGTTTCCTCTTTTGCCGGCGCAGTTGTCTCTTCTTTTGCAGCAGGAGCCTCTTCTTGTTTATCTGTACCTCCAGCCGGAGCATCCCCATCTTCGATGGTACATACGACCGCACCAATTTCTAAAGTGTCACCCTCCTGTGCAATAATTTTAAGGATCCCTGCCTTTTCTGCAGGTAATTCAAAAGTCGCTTTGTCGGATTCCAATTCAGCGATGTTTTCGTCCATTTCAACGTAATCGCCATCTTGTTTTAGCCATTGTGCCAAGGTCACTTCTGTGATCGATTCTCCTACGGCAGGTACTTTGATTTCTAAGCTCATATTGTTTTTCTCTATTATATCAACAAGGATAATTGTTGATATGTTTTATATTTCGAATGCTTTATTAATTATCTCTGCTTGTTGTGCCAAATGACGTTTCATATATCCCGTAGCAGGCGATCCGCTTTCCGGGCGTGCTATAACGCGCAGGTTCAGCGATGAACCACTAAGTTTACGACAGTAGAAAGGCCATGCCCCCATGTTTTCATTCTCTTCCTGTACCCATACGAACTCTGCTTTCGCATATTTCTTGCGAAGTGCTTCCAGTTGATCGTATGCAATAGGGAATAGTTGCTCTACACGTACCAGCGCGACATCTTTACGCTTATCAGCTTCTTGTTTCTCGACCAGATCGTAATAAATCTTGCCCGAACATAACACGACACGCTTAACAGATTTTGCTGTTACATTTGTATCGTCCAGTATCTCTTGGAAACCCTTTTGCGTAAAATCAGCAAGGGAAGAAACCGCTTTAGGATGACGTAAAAGGCTCTTCGGCGTTGCTACGACCAAGGGTTTACGGAACTCTCGGTGAAGCTGGCGGCGTAGTATATGGAAGAAGTTGGCCGGTGTAGTACAATTCGCCACGATAATATTGTCATTCGCACTCAATTCCAGATAACGTTCTATACGGCATGAAGAGTGCTCTGGCCCTTGTCCTTCCATCCCATGAGGAAGGAGCATAACAAGCCCGTTGGAGCGTTTCCATTTTGTTTCTCCCGAGGAGATATATTGGTCAAATACGATTTGTGCACCGTTGGCGAAGTCACCAAATTGAGCTTCCCAAATCGTCAATGAATTGGGATTAACCGACGCATAGCCATATTCAAATGCTAATACCGCGTATTCTGAAAGCAGCGAATTGTAGATACTAAACTTATCCCCCCCTTTTAATTTGCTAAGTGGGGTGTACGTTTCGTCCGAATCCTCCAATGTAACTACCGCGTGGCGGTGCGAGAATGTACCGCGTTGCACATCTTGTCCGGAGATACGGACACGATAATCTTCGTTCAATAAGGTGGCGTAAGCCATTAGCTCACCCATTGCCCAATCGTATTTGTCCGTTTCGATCATTTTTAATCGATCCTCATATACTTTGGTAATCTTTCGGAAGAATTTCTTGCCCTTTGGTAGGGTATTCATTTCCTTTGCCAGTTCTAAGAACAACGTTTTAGTAACTTTAGTGATTACGGGTTTGCCAATATCCGATTGTTTCGCCGGACGAAGACCTTTCCATGCCCCTGCAAACATCGGACGTTCATCACTGATCTCCTCTACCGTTTTCGCCGCATCTAAACGATCCTGTAAAATCGCACGGAAATCTTTTTCTAGCGTTTTTGCGTACGCAGCATCGATAGAACCTTGTTTAATCAATTTGTCCACGTATATTGCCAAGGTGTTCGGATGCTTTTCAATGAGTTTATATAGTGAAGGTTGTGTGAACTTCGGTTCATCTGCTTCGTTATGTCCATATCTTCTATAGCCTAACAAATCGATAAACACATCCGTTTTATATTTCTGACGATACTCTACTGCCAAATTAATCGCATATACTAATGCTTCTACGTCATCCCCATTGACATGGAAAACAGGAGATAATGTTACTTTTGCGATGTCTGTACAGTAGGTAGAAGACCGTCCATCTTTATAGTTTGTCGTGAAACCAACCTGGTTGTTAATCACGATATGGATGGTGCCGCCAGTTTTATACCCATCCAATTTTGACATCTGTATGGTTTCAAATACAATGCCCTGTGCAGCTACGGCTGCATCGCCATGAATAAGGATCGGCGCAATTTTAGAAGAATCGCCGGCATATTTCATGTCAATTTTGGAACGAACCATACCTTCTGCCACACCATCTACGGTTTCCAGATGTGATGGATTTGGTGCGAGGCTAAGGTGAATATTTTTGCCTTCTTGGCTGGTAATATCAGAAGAAAAACCTAAGTGGTATTTCACGTCGCCACCAAACTGCGTTTCTGGGTCAGCTTCATACATTTTTCCTTCAAATTCAGAAAATATAGTTTTATAGGCTTTGCCCATAATATTGGACAACACATTCAGACGGCCGCGGTGTGCCATGCCAATAACAAATTCTTCTATTCCGAGAGAGGATCCTTTTTGAATAACAGAGTCCAGTGCTGGAATCAAAGATTCTCCACCTTCTAACGAAAATCTCTTTTGTCCCAAAAACTTAGTGCCCAAAAAGCTCTCGAAAATGACGGCTTCATTTAACTTCTTTAAAATACGCTTTTTGGTTTCTATCGGGAAGTTGGGTATATTTCTATCCGCTTCCATCCGGTCTTGCAAAAACTTGATTTTTTCGGGATGGCGAATATAACGAAACTCTGCGCCAATAGAACGACAGTAGGTCTCCTCGATAAATTGACGGATATCACGGAGTTTTGCAGGACCGAGACCAATTTCTACACCGGCATTGAAAACCGTATCCATATCCGAATCAGATAACCCAAACGTTTCCAGCTCCTTGCCAGGGAAATACTTGCGGCGCTCACGAACAGGATTGGTTTCGGTGAACAAGTGTCCACGGTCACGATAACCGTGAATCATGTTTAATACTTTGATTTCTTTAATCGTGTGTTCGGGAGTTTGTTCGGCAGTAGTTTCTCCTCCATAGGTTTGTCCGAAATCGAATCCTTCAAAAAACTTTTGCCAGCTGGCGTCTATTGAACTTGGGTCTTCCTTGTATGCTTGATATAACGAGTCAATATATCCTGAATCCGCGTTACTCAAATATGTTAATTTATCCATGAGGAAATCTTACGTATAAAAATTTTGTCCAAAGTTAATAATTATTACATATTATATCACGGATAAATGTAATAAAAAACAAGTTTGAAAAGCAGGTATCCGCCAGTAACCAGGCAAGTTATCGTTTCATTTTTTATTACGGTAGTTTTTCTTCAGTAACTCTTCCCAGGATATTTTTAAATTGTCTTTTTGACTCGTGCCGGAGCCGGCAAAGTGAAGCCAATAACCGTACGTCGTTGCAGGCGCATAGTCTAATAAATATTCTTCAAAAAAACTTGCTCCGGTTAAATGGTCGACATGCCACTCTTGCAGCATATAGGCAGCCAAGATTTCCCTGTACTCATAAGGTAGGTTTCCTGTCGTCTGCAGTTCTCGGATAAGTTCACGGATAGCAGGGGGATAGTTGCCATCTGCTATGCGTTCTTTTAAAGTAATTCCGGAAGTCACTCTTGTACTTTTTTTCGAATCGCTTGGTTTAAAAAAAATATTTGGATATTTTTTTAACATAAATCGGAAATAATCCCGCCATAAAAGGCGAGTTAATAATCGGTCATATTTCTTCTTATTTGAAGGAAGGTAATGCGCTTTAATTTTATGGTAGTAAAAAGCCGGTGAAATTGCTCCAGTTGCAATATAAGGGGATATGAGGTTATAGTCGTTTATATTATTGTAATCTGTCGCGAGTGTAATTTCAATCATTTCCAGCGCTTTTTCCTCTCCTCCGTGTAAAGGAACTCCCACGTCGTCCAACGATGCTATGACTTCTGATGAAAAGCCTAATGCTTCCAATGTGGGGATGTGCGTTGTTTCCAGATGTGGATGAGTCGTGATACGGGTGACGGCCGGCAGGACAGGCCGTACGAAGCTCTCTTTTTCTACTTTTTTCTTGAACGAATTGAAAGGGTCAGGAATGTCTCTAATAGGGATGGGCAAATCTTCCTTATGATAGAGCGTATGCCCAATAAAATGCTTTAAATTAATTTTTTCTTTCCAAAGTGCCTCTTCCACACGTTCTGATATGCTCGTTTCTCGCTGGGCAACCTCCCGGTGATGATACACTTCAGTTACTTCGTATTTGGCACAAAGCGTACCTATGATGTCTTCAGGTTGTGCATGAAAAACCAACAAGTCAGCACCCATTTCTTGTAGAGTCACCTTGAAATGGGCAACAGAGTCCAAAAGAAACTTAGCTCGGATAACACCCGTATTCTGAAAACCTGAATCGTTTGTTCTGAAATAGCGTGGATCAAAAAAATAAACGGGTATGACAATATCACCCTTTTGTACGGCCTCATGTAAAATTTCATTATCATGAACACGCAGATCATTCCTAAACCATACTAAAATTACCTTTTTTGTCATACAAGAAAATGCAAAGCGGAAATGTTAACGATTGACACAAATATAGGGTAAAATACGATGCCATTTAGGTGTATGAGGTCTTTTTACAAAGGGGAGACAAATAAAGTCGCAAAAAAGTAGAACTCATTTTTTGTAACAAATGGAATTTGCTGCGAACATTCATAGTTCTATTGTGTTATGAAATCAGATAATTATATAACTGAATTTTTTATGGATATATTGATAAGCGGACTCAATAATTACGTAGGGCGGCGATGTACCAGCCTGATGGCCGATGAGGACTTTCGCTTGTTCGCTATCACGAGAAATAGAAAGCTGTTCGAAGAGCGTATGGCTGACCCGATACGTGCCAGGATATTTGAGATAGATTTGTTGAAGGGTGATGCCGACGGTAATATTGGACTCCCGTACCTAGATGCATCTTATTACTTTACCCAAGTTCCTGCATTGGATGACATGGTCAATGTAAGAGTGGAATTGTTGTGCTTGCGTAATTTTATCCGCTTGATAAAACGTCTAAATTGTGATAGGCTGGTTTATGTGGCTCGAATAATGGACAAACGGTGTTTACAACCCATCCTAGACTTGTTAGAAGAATTTAATATGGATTATACGGTGGTTTTGAAAAATATCGTCGTGGGTGAAGATTGCTTAATCTATGATATTTATAAGCAGGTGTCTGGTTATAAGATGGTGTTTTATTCCAGACAATATGGTGGCGGGCGATTCCAGCCTATCGGGATACATGATTTTATACGGTGGTTAAAGGCGATTTTGGATGTTCCTGCCTTTCACCACAATGTGCTGGAAATAGGAGGAGGGGATGTAATTTCGACTGTTGATTTTTATCGTCTTTACCGTAGGTTAAAATTGAAACTGAAATCACAATGGATGATATCCTTGCCGAATTGGTTGTTTAGATTGATATATCAACGAAAGATCAGCGACAATACGGAGGCAGCAGAATTTTTACGGCTTATACAGGTTGATGGAGTCGTTGATAACAGTTGGCGAGCCAATTTGCCTTTTACATTTACCCCATTGAAAGAAATTCTTTTGGCAGAGTAATATTCCTTAACCATTGCCTGTTTTCGGGTTATTCTGTTATTTTTGTTGTTCACTATATTGAGCATGGAATGGGATACAACAGTTTAGCAGCATGTGTCGCTGATTTGGAGCAACACGGGCATTTGGTGCGCATCAAAGAAGAGGTCGACCCATATTTAGAAATGGCAGCTATCCACATGCGGGTATTTGATGCAGAAGGACCGGCACTTTTTTTCGAAAATATTAAAGGTTCTGAGTTTCCTGCTGTCTCCAACCTCTTTGGGACATTGGATCGTTCTAAATTTATGTTTCGTGATACTTTAGACCACGTGAAAAAATTAGTCGACGTGAAGATGAACCCCATGTCCGTATTGAAAAATCCTTTTTCTTACATTGGCTCATCTATGGTTGCACTTGGTGCACTTCCATGGAAGAAGAAAAGCGGAGCCCCTATTTTGTACGGGCAGACGCAAATTTCTGCATTACCGCAAGTGATCAATTGGCCGATGGATGGTGGCGCGTTTGTGACGATGCCTCAGGTTTATACTGAAGATGTTTCGCGTCCGGGTATTATGCAAGCTAATCTAGGAATGTATCGCATACAGTTATCTGGAAACGAATATATACCCGATAAAGAAATTGGTCTTCACTATCAACTACACCGCGGGATCGGCGTACATCAAACGAGAGCAAATCAGCTTGGTATGCCCTTAAAGGTCAGTGTTTTTGTTGGAGGGCCGCCTTCGCATCCGCTCTCGGCAGTGATGCCGTTGCCCGAAGGTCTCTCGGAGATGATTTTTGCGGGAGCATTGGGTAACCGACGGTTTCGTTATTTTTATGACGATGAGGGATTTTGTATTTCGGCAGATGCAGATTTCGTTATCACCGGCACGGTATACCCCAATGAAAACAAGCCTGAGGGCCCGTTCGGTGATCATATAGGCTATTATAGCTTGACACACCCATTTCCTTTAATGAAAGTGCATAAAGTTTATCATCGTCAAAATCCCATCTGGTCATTTACGGTCGTCGGAAGACCACCGCAGGAAGATACAAGTTTTGGTGCGCTGATTCATGAAATCACAGGCAACGCTATTCCGCAACAAATAAATGGTTTGCACGCTGTCCATGCAGTTGATCCGGCAGGTGTGCACCCATTGCTGTTTGCGATAGGAAGCGAACGGTATACACCTTATCAAACCGTGGAACGCCCGCAAGAGGTCTTGACGATTGCCAATCAGATATTGGGAACGAACCAGCTTAGTTTAGCGAAATATCTTTTCATTGGCGCTCATGAAGATAACCCGCAGTTGGATATTCATGATATCCCGAGATTTTTTATGCATATTTTAGAGCGCATTGACCTAACTCGCGATTTGCACTTTCTAACGAATACGACCATGGATACGTTAGATTATTCCGGTGATGGACTGAACGCCGGTTCAAAGGTCACGTTTGCAGCGGTAGGAAGGAAAAAACGAGAGCTGTGTAAAGAAATGCCGACGTCCTTAAATCTTCCTGGTCCATTTAATCAGGCTAAAATGCCGCTACCGGGTGTTATTGTGCTGGACGGACAGTCTTTTACCACATATACTGACGAGGAAGGAACTATTAGTGCATGGTGCAAAGAAGCGCAATCCCAGGATTGGAACGGTATCCAATTGATTGTATTGGCAGACGATGCAGCTTTTACGGCAGATACGATTAATAATTTCGTTTGGGTAACCTTTACCCGCAGCAATCCTGCTTATGATATCTATGGCATAGATAGTTTTACCTCCTTTAAACATTGGGGGTGCAAGGGACCTCTCATTATCGACGCGCGTAGCAAACCTCACCACGCCCCGGATTTAATCAAAGACGATGCCGTGGAACGGAGGGTCGATCGTTTGGGTGCAAAAGGTGGTTCTTTACATGGAGTTATTTAATGAAGTCTTTGTTTTTATGATATTTTGATAAGCAAACTGTTGTTTTTTTGTTTTATTTTCAATAAAAATCAAATAATATTATGAATTTAATTTTTTAATATGTTTCTTTGTGTCATTATGCAAATGAAAGCTAGTAAACAGTATTAAAATTTAAATTTATGTGTGGAATTGTCGGTGCTTTTAAATTAAAGCCATTCTCCTCAGAGAAGTTAAGGCCGCAGGTATTGGAAATGTCAAAACGTATTCGTCACCGCGGACCAGATTGGTCGGGCATCTTTACCAGCGAGAAAGCTATTTTGGCGCATGAGCGTCTAGCTATCGTGGATCCTATATCGGGAAGTCAGCCGTTATTCAGTCCGGATGGAAACGTTGTTCTTGCCGTGAATGGTGAAATCTATAATCATCAACAACTTCGAAATACACTACCTAATTACGAATTTACCACACAGTCGGATTCGGAAGTTATTTTGGCATTATATCTGGCGAAAGGTGCTTCGTTTATAGAGGACTTGAATGGTATATTTGGCTTTGCGTTATACGATGCGCGCGATAACTCTTTTTTGATTGCGCGTGATCATATGGGTATCATCCCCTTATATTATGGTAAAGACGAAAGTGGACAGCTTTTCGTTGCTTCCGAATTAAAATCGTTGGAAGGCTTCTGTGTAGAGATAGCACAATTTCCTCCGGGACATTACCTGTACAGTAAGGAGGGAAGCGAACCCAAGAAGTGGTACGTGCGTGATTGGGAGTCTTACGATGCCGTGAAAGATAACGAAACGGATGTGGCAAAATTGCGTCAAGCACTAGAAGAAGCGGTACAACGCCAGTTAATGTCAGACGTTCCCTATGGCGTATTACTATCTGGCGGGCTGGATTCTTCTGTTATCGCTGCCATCACAAAGAAATTTGCTTCTACACGTATCGAAACCGGTGGGAAAGAAGCCGCTTGGTATCCGCAATTGCATTCTTTTGCAGTAGGATTAAAAGGTGCACCTGATTTGATTGCGGCAAAGAAGGCCGCTGACCATATCGGTACGATCCATCATGAAATTAATTTTACGATTCAAGAAGGTTTGGATGCTATCCGTGACGTGATTTACCATCTAGAAACTTATGATGTAACGACCGTACGCGCATCAACACCGATGTATCTTTTGTCACGTGTGATCAAATCTATGGGTATCAAAATGGTATTGTCTGGTGAAGGCTCGGATGAATTATTTGGTGGATATCTCTACTTTCATAAAGCGCCTAATGCGCAGGAATTTCACGAAGAGACCGTTCGCAAATTAGGAAAACTATACCTGTATGATTGTCTTCGAGCGAACAAATCGTTGGCAGCATGGGGTGTTGAGGGGCGTGTACCTTTTCTGGATAAGGAATTTATGGATGTCGCTATGACGATCAATCCGGCAGATAAGATGATTAAAGACGGAAGGATGGAAAAGTGGGTAGTGAGAAAAGCATTTGAAGACTATCTACCGGAAAGCATAGCCTGGCGACAAAAGGAGCAGTTTTCTGACGGTGTAGGATACAGCTGGATAGATACACTAAAAGAGTTGGCAGAAAACAAGGTTTCGGATGTTGAATTTGAGACAGCAGTAACTCGTTTTCCGGTCAACACACCTAAGAATAAAGAAGAATTTTTATATCGATCCATTTTTGAATCCCATTTTCCTTCGGAAGCTGCGGCTAAAACGGTGCCGTCTGTGAAGTCTGTTGCTTGTAGCACACCAGAGGCGCTAGCTTGGGATGCTTCTTTCCAGAACATGAACGATCCATCGGGTAGGGCAGTTGCCCATGTGCATAACGATAGTTATGAAAAAACAGCTCACACAGCCGTTTAACATTATTTATGGATCTTTTATAAGTAAAGGCACTGCATGCAGCGCCTTTACTTATAGGGGCCTAATCCAGATATTACGGAAATTCACTAAATCGCCGTGGTCCTGCAATATAACAGGCCCCGCACCATGTGCTTGCATTTTTGGTAAACCTATATATTCTGTAGTGCCCTCGATTTGAGTATTGTTCTGTATCAATACGCCGTTATGTAACACCGTAACACTACCTTTGCTGATCACCATGCCATCTTTATTAAATCGCGGTGCTTTATAAACGATGTCGTAACGGTGCCATTTGTCTTCTGCGGCCCTTACTTCTACTAGCGGAGGCCTTTGTTTGTAGATGCTTCCGGCCTGGCCGTTGACGTAGGTTGGATTGTTATCGTTATCCAATATCTGTACTTCATATAGACCTTGAAGGAATATGCCGCTATTTCCACGTCCTTGGCCTTTGCCTTTTATCGTTTCCGGACTTTTCCATTCCACATGAAGTTGGAAATCCTCAAATACTTGTTTGGTCTGGATGTCACCTGTCTTCGGTTTAACAGTGAGTATGCCGTTTGCCACCGTCCAGGCAGCCGGTTGTCTGGGTTCGTTGCGACTTACCCATTGTTCAAGGTTTGTCCCGTCGAAGAGAACGATCGCATCGCTGGGCATTTGGTTTTTAAGCGTGATAATAGGAGGCTTCGGGGAATAAAATTCTGTGTCTTCCGGTTTGAATTTTGTCTGCGCCATACTGCTTATAGATAATGCCAAAAATAATAATGTGCTTCCCAATTGAGTCTTCATTTGAATAATGTTTTTTGTTGCTTTTGGTTACAGCAATAATATGTATTAATTTCTACATTTACATCTCGGTTTTATTTTTTTATATGTTTGTATATGGGATCAGTCATACAAGAAGTAGCATTACATAAGGTGCGTTTTTTTTCACCTATTGGTTATTATGAAGAAGAACGTATTCTGGGAAATGAATTTTTTGTGGATGTGTCTGTCTATTTTCCTTTCCGTAATCCCGATGCGGAAGAATTAACGAATACCGTTAATTACGAAGAACTTTACCACCTCACGTGTGCGGTCATGAAAAAAGAGCGGAAACTACTTGAGTCTGCAGCAGAAGAGCTGCTTTCCGGTATACAGGCGCGTTATAGTTTTCTCGATGAAGTACGGGTTTCTATTCGTAAAACAACGCCACCATTTGGACACGATGAAGTGCAAACAGTCGTTTCGCTACATTATAGAACATAAAAAACAATTTTAATGACATTTTGTCTTTATTAATTAGTGTGGTGTGACATAATGTCTTATATTTTGGGTTTTGTTATTTCGGTACAAACTTTGATTAATATCAAGCGTAACAAACAAAGAAAAATTAAAAAATTAGGAGGACATAAAATGGCATTAATCAAATTTCCGAACAGAACCGTCAATTCAGATGTAGTTAACCCTTATGTTAACAGTTTTTTTGACAATATTTTTAACGATTCGTTTATTTCGGATCGTTTGGTGACCCGCGTTCCCGCGGTGAATATTGCGGAAACCGATAAGGCTTTCAAAATTGAGTTGGCAGCCCCCGGACTACAAAAATCAGATTTCAAGATCAACGTAGATAAAAATCTGATTACCATTTCTGCGGAGAAAAAAGAAGAAACAGAAGTGGAAGAAAAATTGTACAGTAAAAAAGAGTTCAATTATACATCTTTTACACGCTCTTTTTCACTGCCGGAGTCTGTAAACTACAATGACATCGAAGCAGAATATGTAGATGGTGTACTGCAAGTAACAGTTGGTAAGAAAGAAGATGCTATTGTGGCAAAAAGACTTATCGAAGTAAAATAATTGTAAGTAGTGTGGTGTTGTTTTAAGGTGAGAAGAAAGCCCCTGCAGATTTTTGCAGGGGCTTTTGTTTTTTAATAAAAAGTAGTTTCTTTTTTTTACCTTTGCCTTATCCTGAAACTTGCGTGAGCTACGCTTCAAAAAAAGGGAGCCGAAAATGAAATCAGCTCATGTGCGCTTCTTGACCTTTTAAAACGATGTTCTAATGAAAATAACTTCTCTATATAGGATATTAATTGTACGCGACAGAATAGCGTAAACGCTAGGTATCCACAGTGCCTAGATATCCATTAAATAAGCCATTTCGCGCTTATTTTATTCATATATACATTTTATTGTTTGGTTACAAAACGTTCGAAAGATTACGTTTTACATAGAAAAGTTTATGCACGAAAAAGAGAATTGGAAAAAGAAATTCCTCATTATATGGATTGGGCAGTTTATATCATTGATTACGAGCTCAGCCGTGAATTTCGCGATTATTATATGGTTAAGTATTGAACATGGATCTGCCGAGGTGCTCGCGTATGGTGCTATCGCAGGAATGTTACCTGCTGCGGTTATTGGTCCGTTTGCTGGGATATATATTGACCGGTGGAACCGAAAGAAAACCATGATGTTTGCCGATGGCTTCGTAGCGCTGTGCACATTGGTGATGTCGATTAGTTTTTATCTTGGGTACGAAAGTCTTATTCTAATATATGCTATGCTCGCGCTGCGTTCGGTAGGATCGGCCTTCCATATGCCCGCTATGCAAGCGTCCATTCCGATGATTGCACCCGAGAGCGAGTTGTTACGCATCGCTGGTATTAACCAGATGATACAGTCAATTTCTGCAATAGCAGGTCCTGCTTTGGGAGCACTGGCGATCACATTGTTGTCTATTGGTAATGTTTTGTTGCTGGATATTGTTGGTGCCGTGGTAGCTATCACCGCACTGCTATTTGTCTATATTCCCAACCCTGACATACCCGAAAAGGCAAAAGCCAGCTTCGCACAAGCTTGGAACGATCTAAAATTAGGCTTTAGGGCTATTTTAGATAACAGAGGATTAACATGGCTGTTTATTTATACTTCGGTTGGTACCTTTTGTATTATGCCTGTAGCTGTTTTGTTTCCATTGTTAACCTTACAATACTTTGGTGGAGGCAAATGGGAAATGAGTATAGTAGAAATGGTGTGGGGAATTGGTATGCTGGTAGGCGGGGCGCTATTGGGAATTTTTAAACCCACCATACGAAAAGTAGTGATGATTAATATAATGAACATCGTACTTGGTCTAACGCTGTCTTTATCCGGTATTATCCCGCCCAACACCTTTTGGATCTTGGTCGGTTTAACGACTATTGGTGGCGTGGCGGCAACAATCTATAACGCAAGCTTCATGACGGTATTGCAAGAAGAGGTACGCCCGGAAGTTATGGGACGTGTTTTCTCTCTCTATTTCAGTATGGCTATTATTCCTACTGTCATTGGTTTACTTGGAACCGGATGGGCGGCAGATTTCTTCGGGGTGAATAATATCTTCATCGTGCTCGGCGGAATTATAGCCCTCATTGGTGTTTTATCATTTTTTAACCGCTTTATTATGGGTTTAGGGAAAAAATAGCTAATCCAAATTTTGCCGAAAAGACTTACAGATCGATATGGATTTTAAACAAGAGCTTTATATCTTTGATACATATTTGTTCTTCAGTGTAAAAAGATTACCGTTCAGCTCATGATAACATACAACACGGCAGCTTTACTCTTTCCGGCTATCAGCTTAATTATGTTGGCATATACAAATCGGTTTCTTGCCTTGGCTGCTTTAGTGCGAAGCCTGCATGCCAAATATCTTGAGCATAATAAAAAAGGTGTGTTGCAAGGTCAGATTGGAAATCTTCGTTACCGGCTTAAATTATTACGACATATGCAAGGCATGGGCGTATTAAGCTTTATAAGCTGCATTTTGTGTATGTATGGTATCTACCTAGACAATGTATTGGTGGCTGAGATCGCTTTTGCAATGAGTCTTTTGTTTTTCACCGTGTCATTAGGTATTTCTTTTGTAGAAATTCAATTGAGCAACAAAGCCCTAGAACTCGAATTGAGTGATATGGATTCCGGAAAGAAAGCCGATAGAAATCAAGGAGAATAAGCACTTAATATCAACATTATACGCCAGGATTTAAATCCGTTAATGACGTAGGTTCCTCGCCGGATCCTTTTTTTATAACGCTAAATGTGCCGTTTATCTCCATAATTACTGCACGGACTTCGCTCAGCTGTTCCAAGCGGTAGCTTCGGATCTCCGCGAGTACTTCTTCCTTAGTGATTCTTTCCTTTTCTAAGGCTTCTTTAATGAATTCCCCATTATAAAAAAGGATAGTAGGGGTGGAGTTAATCTTTTTTTCGATTGTTTGCGAGCGTTGTGCCAAATAAGCTATCAGATATTGTAAAGATACTATGATCAATACAGCAACCGTGCCATCTAGTACAGGGACGTTGTTAAGCAACATAGACGATAACGTTGAACCGAGTGTTATGGTGACTACAAAGTCAAATGCATTCATTTTAGCCAATGTTCTTTTCCCCATAATTCGGATAACCGCCAAAATTGCAAAATACGACACAACGGTTGCAATAATGATTCTTAATAGGTTTTTGCCGTCGCTAAAAAACACGTCTTCCATATCAATTATTTTTAGTTAGGATGATTGTGTACTGTTTTCGTCTAAATCTGCACCTTGCATTATAATACCTGTTTGAGCAGGGATATGCACGACGCCATCAGTCAACACCGTTGGACAAACGGCGCCCCATCTGTTGTCGGCTGTATCCAAGACTTTTTCCCACGTTTTATCTTCTGGAATGGCAAAGTGTTGTGCCGACGATGAAAAGTTGAGCATACCAATAAGCGTTTCTCCTGCGTGCTCAAAATGTAGGATCAGTATGCCTTTCTGCGGATCGCAACTTACACGAAGATCTTCCCTTTTTAGATTCCGAAGTACCGTATGGGACTTTCGTAAGGTAATTAGATCTTGATAATAGTGCAACATACGTTGATGCAACGGCTTATCTTTTTCGTCCCAATCCAGCACACTGTCATCGAAGGTTTTTACATCCTGCGGGTCGGGAACTTCTCCATCGCCGTGAAAATCAGTAAATTCTTCGCTGCGCCCTTTCCGGACAGCCGCGATCAAATCGGGGTCACTATGGCTTACAAAATAAAGAAAAGGCTTTTTTGAAGCCCATTCTTCGCCCATAAACAACAACGGAATAAATGGAGATACCATAACCGCCATAGCCATCAAACGCTGTAAATCCGGCGTGAACAAAATACTGCTGCGTTCACCGAGCATGCGGTTACCGACCTGATCATGATTCTGTGAAAAAGCAACGAATTTGTCTCCGGGAATACCTTCAGCACTGCTGCCAAAAAACTTTTGACGATGCGTAGAATATTGTCCTGTAAACACATAAGCCTGTTCATAAGCTTTTGCTAAATCTGCTACACCATTAAATTCTTTGAAGTATCCTTTTTTTTCTTCACCAGCAGCGACACGCAAGGCGTGATGGAACTCATCAAGCCATTGTGCATCCATAGCAAAGCCATTCTGCCCCAATGGTTCTAAGAAACGTTTATCGTTGAGATCACATTCCGCTATCAGATAATGTGTCCGTCCGGTTTCACGCATTAAAACATCGGTCGTACGTCTGATATCCTGAAGTATATGAGAGGGACTGAAATCTTTTATCGCGTGGACGGCATCCAAACGAAGTGCATCGATATGAAAATCCTCGAACCACATCCGGGCATTTTCACAGACGAAATCACGTATCCCGTGATTCCAAGAATCATCGTAATTTACAGCTTTTCCCCAAGGTGTATGGTATTTTTCCGTAAGATATGGGCCATATTTCTCTAGGTAATTGCCTTCCGGACCAAAATGGTTATATACAACGTCTAGAATTACGGCGATCTCCTCTCGATGGCAAGCGTCTACCAGCCGCTGCAAACCCCGGGCGCCTCCATACGAGTGTTGTACAGCAAATAAAAAGGTTCCGTCATATCCCCAATTTCTTTCGCCGGGGAATTGCGCAACCGGCATAATTTCTATAGCCGTTATACCTAAGTTTTTAAGATAAGGCAAGCGTTCGACGACGCCATTAAAATCGTGCGTTGGCGAAAATGTACCTATATGAAGTTCGTAAATAATGAAATCACGTAAAGACGGACATTGATAATTTTGATCGGTCCAATCGAACCGGAGATCAACAACAGCCGATGGTTCATGTACGCCTTCCGGTTGGGAGCGGGACGCGGGATCGGGAAATGCTTCCCCGTCGACAATAAAATGATACTGCTGTTCAGCTGCTATGCGCGTGCTTTCCGCATACCAATAGCCATGAACTTGCGGTGTCAAAAGGATATCTACATCAGGTTGATAGGTACGGCATATCACGTTTCTGGCTTTTGGTGCCCAAACTCTTATTTGTACTTTATCGTCTACAATTGTTACACCCAGCGGTGCTATTCTTTTACTGTCCATATGCTCGTATTGCGATTCAATCGTGAAAAGTTAGGTCGACATGAGAACGATGATGGAACGTTCCGGTACAGTGATAGAAGTATCAGCGGCATAGGTGTTATGCGTATCGACAGTTTCTAGGTTGGTGTCTATAACCGCTGCCCACTCTTTACCGTATTTTGCGCCCGGCAGTTTATAATTTACATCTTCCCAATAAGCATTAAACATGACATAAAAACTGTTGTCTACGATTTTAGATCCGTCGTCGGTCAGGGAACGTATGCCATTTCCGTTTAAGTAAACAGCTAACGATCGGGCAAAGTCATTCTGCCAATGTTCTTCTTCCATCTCGCGTCCCTCAGGATTAAACCAGGCTATATCTTCCAGGCCTATGCCTTTTATAGGAATCCCTTGGAACCATTTTCGTCTGCAGAACGTCGGATGTTCTTTCCGGAAAGCAATCAATTGGCTGGTAAAATTCATCAGGTTTTCATCCCTATCTTCCCAATCGAGCCATGATATATCATTGTCTTGGCAGTACGCATTGTTATTTCCTTGTTGCGAGCGCCCCAATTCGTCACCCGCCACAAGCATCGGGACGCCCTGTGAAAGGAGCAACGTCGTCAGGAGATTTCTTTTCTGTTTTGTACGTAGGCTGTTAATTTCTTGATCTTCAGTGGGTCCTTCAGCACCGCAATTCCACGAACGATTATGACTATCACCGTCTTTGTTGTACTCACCATTTGCTTCATTATGCTTCTCGTTATAGGAAACAAGATCATGCAAGGTGAAGCCGTCGTGTGCTGTGATGAAGTTGATACTGGCGGTGGGCCTCCGATTATCATCCTGGTAGAGATCAGATGATCCCATTAACCTATCTGCAAACTCACCGAGCATACTATCTGCGCCCCGCCAATAATCTCGCATACAATCACGGTATTTCCCATTCCATTCCGCCCAACCAGGGGGGAATTCGCCCACTTGGTAGCCGCCTTCGCCGATATCCCACGGCTCGGCAATCAGTTTTACCTGCGAAATAATCGGATCTTGGTGAATGACGTCAAAGAATGAACTCAGTTTGTTTACGTCGTAAAGCTCACGAGCGAGGGCAGAAGCGAGGTCAAATCGAAAGCCGTCAATATGCATCTCTTGAATCCAGTAGCGCAAGCTATCCATAATTAAACGGAGAACATTTGGCAGTCGTGCGTTAAGCGTATTTCCCGTACCCGTAAAGTCCATATAATAGCGCGGGTCCTCGGTTAGACGATAGTAGGAGGCATTATCAATGCCGCGGAAGGAAAGTGTCGGTCCCATCTCGTTGCCTTCGCCCGTATGGTTATACACCACATCTAATATGACCTCTATTCCGGCGCGATGGAGTTCTTTTACCATATTTTTGAACTCAACAACCTGTTCACCTTGGCTGCCGGTAGATCCGTAGCGAATATCCGGAGCGAAGAACCCGATAGTATTATAGCCCCAATAGTTTGTTAATCCTTTTTCTTCAAGATGTCTGTCGGTAATAAAATGATGTATGGGCAGAAGTTCTATTGCGGTTACGCCAAGCGATTGGAGGTAAGAAATGGTTACAGGATGAGCCAACGCAGCGTAAGTGCCTCTTACCTCTTCCGGTATTTCCGGGTGTCGCGCCGTAAAGCCCTTCACATGCGCCTCGTAAATAATACTACGGTGCATCGGGATTCGCAGCGGTTTATCTCCTTCCCAGTCAAATGATCCGTCGATCACGACGCCTTTAGGAACATAGGCCGCACTATCTTTTTTACTAAAGCTTAAATCCGCGTCCGGGTGCCCCACGTCATAACCAAATAAGGCGTCGTCCCAGCGTAACGTACCTGCTATCGCTTTGGCGTATGGGTCGATTAGAAGCTTGTTCGGATTAAAGCGATGTCCTTTTGCAGGTTCGTAAGGACCATGCACCCGATATCCATATAGCTGCCCGGGGCCGATGTCAGGAATATAGACATGCCATATCTGATGCGTCCGTTCTTTGATGGTGATTTTCAAAGACTCCGTTTTGTCTGTTTCATTTTCGAAAAGACAGAGTTCCACGCCTTCTGCATTTTCAGCATGAATTGCAAAGTTCACACCGCTGCCATCATAGGTGGCACCTAACGGGTAGGGTGACCCGACAAGTATTTTTGTGTCCATTTTTTTCATCTTTATAATTAGTTTCTTTCATGGCTGATGAAAACTCGCGTAATCTCCATTTTGCCTGTAGTTTTAATACTATGCGTCATATCCGATCGTATAATTCCATATAGTGACGTAATTTTGTTTTAACATGCTCACCAAAAGCATCGTGTGGTGCCCGCCACTGCCAGTTTCCGCTTGTGCTCGCTGGGTTATTCATACGGTGTGTTCCCGGAAGGGATAAAATATCTTGCAAGGGTACGATGACCGTATCTGCTACCGAGGCATACGCCATCTTCAGCATGATATCGGCAATGTTTATTTGGTCGGCAGCAATAGATGTATATTGTGAAAGCCTTTCCTTAGCCGCATCGTCAATCTCTTCGTTAAACCAGCCCAAAATAGTATTGTTGTCGTGTGTTCCCGTATAGGCGAAGAAATTTCGAGTATAATGGTGTGGAATATGAGGTGACGACGCCATATTGTCGCCAAATGCAAATTGCAGAACCTTAGTTCCAGGAAGTTGGAAAGCGTCCCGCAGTTCATAGACCGCGTCGTCGATGTCGCCCAGATCTTCTACAATAAAGGGGAGTTTGCCCAATTCAGCTCTTGCCCGCGTGAAAAAATCTTTTCCCGGGCCGGGTCTCCACTGGCCATTTTGTGCCGTCTTGTCTTGGACAGAAACCTCCCAATATGCCGCGAACGCCCTAAAATGATCAAGCCGGACCATATCAAAAAGCTTGCAATTACGGGCCAATCTTAACATCCACCATGTATAGTTATCCCGTTCAAGTGCCTGCCAGTTATATACCGGCATACCCCAGAGCTGGCCTTCCGCATTGAAGTAATCCGGTGGCACCCCGGCTACCGATTGGAGACTTCCGTCCGACGCTAACGAAAATAAGTGTGGATGTGCCCAAACATCCGCCGAGTCGTAACCCACGTACATGGGTACATCACCTAAGATCCGGACGCCACATTCTTCGCAATACGTTTTCAGTTTTTTCCACTGCCTAAAGAAAGTGTACTGCGTCCATTTTTCTTCGAGAAGTTGCTTATGATGTTCAGCTTCAAATTGGGCTAGTGCTTGTGGATGACGCGATTTAAACCGCTCCGGCCAAGCATACCACGGAGCGTCCGAGAAGGTGTCGTGCAAAACAACAAATAAGGCGTAATCATCCAGCCAATAGCCTTCTTCCGCACAAAAAGTTTTAAAATTCGGGTCGTTGGCAGGATCCGCCCGTTCAAAGGCGATGTGTAGCCCCGCTCTTTTTATAGACTCGACCTTTGCGAAATCAAGCGGCATACCTCTATCATCCATAGTAGCTATTTCCAGTTCTTCTTGCGTTAACAAACCTTCATCTGCTAATGCCTCCAAGCTTATTAATAAGGGGTTGCCAGCCATGGCACTCCGGGTGCTATAGGGAGAATGGCATTGGGGTTGAGAGGTGGGGCCTAGGGGTAGTATTTGCCACCAACGTTGTCCGCTAGATTCCAAGAATTGAACGAAATCATATGCGCCTGGGCCGAGATCGCCGATACCAGAACGTGAAGGCAGCGAAGTAATATGTAGTAACACGCCCGCGCTCCTGGGATTCGGTGGTTTGCTATAACGAATAACAGCCAGCGGATAATCCTTAAATACAGACGAAATTGCTAACGTTGTACCCTCGTCTTCGATCGGGGATAACAGGTGACGCCATTGCACCGGTTTGCTGTTTGGTAAAACAACGGTCGTGTCTTGCCAATCGAAACCCTGTACTACGCGGTTTCGTAGTTCCTCAATGGCTGCCAGATGGAGAGGTACAACAACTACCAACCACTCGTCTTTATGGTTTCGGGCAAAAGCTAAGATATGCTCGTGGTATTTTCCTTTTACCTCTAACGGGACGTATTCGCCTTTTGTAAAAATCGAGCTGTATTTATTGCGGATAGCGAGCAGAGTTTTCATTAACCAAAGCTTGATCTTGCCGTTATACCGCTCTTTCCAAAGTATCGGCAGAACATTATCGTTGGCTAACTCGTCGATTTCCTGTAGATATTGCTGCCGGATAGCATAATCAACTCGTCGTCTGTTGTCTGGATCCACAAAACTCAAATCCCAGAGTTCCGTCCCTTGATATATGTCCGGTACGCCCGGGCAGGTGAGTTTTAATAACAACTGCGCTAGCGAATTCATGATGCCGAAATCTACCATACCTTTTAAATAAGTATGGAAAACCGGGTAGAAAGGACGTTCCTTATCTAATAGAAATTGAGCAAAACGCTGGGTACGCTGCTCATAGCGTTCGTCCGGGTCTGCCCACGCCGAATGCTCTTTCCCTTCTCGTAAGTACTTTGTCAGGTAATTTAAAAACCGGTCCTCGAAGCCATCGTCCGAGCAGCCAGGCATCGGGTAAGAACCAAAAATCGCTTGATAGATAGCGTAAATATCGTTAGCATGTGGTAGATCTCCCTCGTAATGTTCTTTAACGATTTTTTGCCAGGTATTAAGCTGTTCTATCCAGGCTTCGGGCCAGGCCGTCAGTACCAACAGACGAGCCCTTGCATCCTCGCCCCGTTTGGTGTCGTGCGTTGCTGTGGCGTTGAGTGTAGAAGGCCAATGCATTTGTCGTTTCTGCATCGCATCATGGAACGTGGCCACGCTAACACCAAAATTTGCAGGATGATCACCAACTTCGTTATGGCCAATGAATCGATTGTAGGTATACATGAGTGTGTCCTCGACACCCTTAGCCATTACGGGACCTGTAAATTGCATACAACGTTGGAAGAAAACCATTGCGTTTTTGCGATAGGCGTGGTCTGGCTCGTACTGCGCCCGCTTCATGACATCTCGTAGCCTTTCCGTTCCTTGAACATTATCCGGTTCTTTCTGCAGTATCGCATCGAAAATAGCTGCTATCGTTTCATAAGCTTCCACCGGGAATGGGAAGCTCTCCTCGTAAAGGCGGTATATCGGAAAATATACCAAGAACGCCTCGATACCCGATCGAAGTTCCTCTCTAGCGATAAGAGGGTTACCAAGATCAAGCCCCAGATCCAAAAATAATTGACATAAGTTATCAATTTCTCCCTGCATGTGTTGAGCTAGAATAGCTCTTTTCTTCTCTATCTGCGATTCTGCAATGGAGATACACTTCCCGATAAACCCATCGTAAAATTCGGTAAGAAGTTTCTCGTTGCCGTTGTCTGTACAAACATTATTACACAGCGCTAAAAAATCGTAGCCTGTGGTACCTTGGATGGACCAGTTGAGCGGAAGGTTCTCCCCTTGTTCTAAAATCTTTTCTGCAACGATATAGGTGTCCGTCCCGCACATGTTTCGCAGATCTCTTAAATATTTAGTTGGATTGTGAAGCCCATCGATATGATCGATCCGAAGGCCATCCACAATTTTTTTAGCAAGGAGCTCTCTCACAAATTGATGTACGCCTTTGAACACATCCTCATCCTGTACATTCAAACAAATCAACCCATTGATGGTAAAGAAACGTCGATAATTTATGCGCTGATCTGTTTCGGTCCAGTGACAAAGTTGATAATGTTGTCTGGATAATATATCTAATATTTTTTCCTTATCGTCATTGATGTTTGCTAGGCATTGGTTGATTTCGTCATAACAAGTAGGGGTAATTGGAAGTTGCCAATCAAAATAAGTAAAATAGAACCGTTGATTGTCAAGCACGACCTTAATTTCATCCGATTGCACGGTATCAATGAGACCCTTGCCTAGAATAGGGACCATTAGCTTGCCTTTTTTAAATAATACACCGTGGTGTGCCGTGTCGAAATAGGTACTATACGGAGATAAATCCCCATATTCCAACACGTCCATAAGCCACCGGTTTTCGTGATGAAATGCCATGTGATTGGGAACGATGTCCTGCAGCCACTTAATACCAAGTCGGGTGAGCTGTGTTTTGAGGTCTATCAGTTGATCTAAAGTCCCTATTTCGGGGTTGGTATTGTTCGGATCGGTTCCATCATAGCCGTGCACACTACCCGGTGTAGCTTGGAAGATAGGAGAAGCATAAACCGTGTCAACACCCAAGTTATGCAGATAGTCCACGATCTGTCCGAGATGCTGAAAAGTGAACTTGTCGTTAAACTGGATACGGTACGTGCCGCGTGGTATGTCCATTATCGTTTCGCTAAAAATAAAATTATCCTGAAATAAAGAAGACACTGTAATTCGCTCCTATGTACACAGAACGTCGAAGAGGAGGATTTTGTTCTTACTTTTTTGCCGTTATCTTCATCTCGTTCCGGAAAGTAAACGTTTGGTCATAAAAAAATAAAAATAAAAATTTTCAAAACGAGAATATCGCTACAGTGTTCTCTATATACCTATGTGAGACCGAGATGTGAATAATAACCGGACAATATTATTTACATAAAGTTTTCATCGGCCCTTAAAAGGAAGTTGAATAGATGTAATTGAAACTAAAAACAAAAATAATTTACCATGAAACCGTCATGATTTATTCAGATCACACAGTGATCCAGTAAATCTGATAGCTTCATCACCTTTAAAATAAAAAAAATACTATGATGAAAATAGGAATAACTTTTTCTGCCTTTGATTTATTACATGCAGGACACATTAAAATGCTTGAAGACGCTAAAGAACAGTGTGACTTTCTTATCTGCGGTGTGCAGACTGATCCCACATTAGACCGTCCGGAAAAAAATAAACCTACGCAAACCGTGTTTGAGCGGTACATGCAATTGCGAGGTTGTAAACACGTCGATAAAATCATTCCATATGCTACGGAACAGGATTTGGAAGATATACTTCGTTCCTATAAAATCCACGTACGTATTTTGGGGGACGAGTACAAGGACAAGAATTTTACGGGACGGAAGTACTGTGAAGAAAAAGGTATCGAGCTTTATTTTAATCGTAGGGAGAATCGGTTCTCTAGTTCGTCGTTACGCAAAATTATAGCAGAAAAGCAGCATGAGGAATCGGTTTCGATTGTTCATCTGAAAGAAAACATCGAGTTGCCATTACATCGGCTAAATGCATAAGGCGCTGGAGTAGCGTAGAGAAAGTAATAAAACGTTAACAGAAAAAATATGAAGGTAGGAATTATTTTTGGCGAATTTGATCTTTTACATCTAGGTCATCTCGTCATGTTGGAGGAGGCAAAGCGGCACTGCGACCATCTAATTGTTGGGTTGAAAACCGATACCCAGGAGCGAGATGAAAGCAGTTCGCATCCGGCACAAACCGTCGTAGAGCGTTTCATTAAACTGGAAGGTTGTCGATACGTAGATGAAATCATCCCATATGGTTCGGACGAAGAACTAATGGATATGTTGCAGTCCCTTCCAATCGATATCCGGTTTGTAGAAGGTATGCCATCCCATTTTCCGGGAAAAGATTATTGTTTACAAGAGGGGATCGAATTATATTATACAAAACGTAAGCATCGGTTTACAAGTGATAGGCTACGAAAGGTGGTGACGGAGAAAGAACTTACGAAAGAGCAGCTGGTTAAAACAATTAACTAGTTGGTCTGTAATTAAGAATACTAAAATTTTTAAATACAGAGATATGAACAGGATAACAGTAGGCATCGTAAGCAATAATAGGCGGTTGCGGGTTGCATATAGATTATTGTTGGAGCAGGAGGGTACTTCCAATATAACGATTTTATGGGATACGTTGTTGAGTGAGGACGTGAAGACGTGTCAAACACAATACGGTCAGCCGGACATTCTCCTGGTTGATTACGAAGGAGCGCACAACCAGTCGCCGTTTGGTTTAGAAGATTTAAAACTTATTTTTCCCGAAAGTAGTTTTTTGCTGATCTGCGACGATTGCGAAAAAAGCCGGGACAGGGAGCGGGGCGTGACGCTGCGGCAATTTCTTGTTTCTAAATATTGTTCTGTACAAACATTATTATCTGCTATTTCAAAGGCAGTGCTGATGGTCATGTTATCAAAAAAACAGTTAAGAACAGGGATAGCCTATCTTCTTTTCCTATGTTTTCTGTTCACCTCCTGCGTTGACTTATCGGAATCTCGAGATAATGGTCAGGAGGGTGCTACAGGTACGCCTACAGAACAACAGGGACAGGCAGGGAATTCTGCTGCACAAAATGATGAGTCCACAACGGATGTGTCCGTAAATCCATCTGAGTTTGAAGGTACTTATGAAGCTACGCTTCCTTGTGAGGATTGCGAGAGTATCCATCAGACCATCGTTATCAACAACGACCAAACGTTTCGAATGCGCAGTGAATATCTGGGGAAAAACGAAAAACTAGAAGATAACGGCCGTTATAAATTGATTGAAAATGCATCGATTATCCATCTTAGAGGTACGGACACTGATTTAAAGTTGCAAATAGGAGAGGATAAGCTCTTCCAATTAGACAAAGACGACGAGATAATCGAGGGTAAAGATGCACACCGATACGTTTATACTAAAAAAGAGTGACGTTTTTACTCCAAGTTATTAATTGCGGAAATCAGTTTTAATCCTACTAATCGTCACAACCAACAGGTGTGTATATCAAGGTGTAATCTGCATCATCATCAGTCTCCTGTACACCGGTATTGGTATTAACCTTTAGTGGCTTTTGGGCTAATTGATTGGGCGAAAACTTAAACGCTACCTCTATCGAATCTTCCATGCCTTCTTGCATATAGCGCCATATTGCCGTAATTTCGTCGCCGGCGATGGTTCCAACTAACACGCCTTTACGACTGTCTTTCTCTTTCGGTATCCAATTCATTTCGCCTTCCAGCTTATCGGCGCCTATCGTGAATCTAACCGTCGTTGTGTCCTGTTGGTCAGTGCCGTCCGTTCGAATAAAACAATAGGATGTTTCGTCGCCTTTCCGGTTCCCGCTACCCATACACGAAACTAGTGCGATAGCACATAATATAAAATATTTCATCTGTATCTGGTTTTGTTCATAGTACTTACAATAGTAGTGCCGAAAAATTGCTTATTTCGTCGTTTACGCCGATACACCACATGTTAGTTAACGTTGACAGCGCGTGGAAAAGATACGTGCTCTTCAAGATTAATACGCGTCTTGATATATTGGTACAACTATTTAGAATTTTCGTTCGTTCACTTGCCAGAGTTTTTAGAATCGAGTTAAGTTTGGCAATTGTCGACTGCTGATTTCCTAGATATTGGTTAAACAATTGCCGTTAACAAAAGAGTAATGTACAAGAAGAAAGTTTTTATTTGTGATGACGATAGTGGGATTTTAGAGGTATTAAAATTGATATTAGAGTCTGCCGATGCAGAAATAATTGCGGAACAACGTAGTGCACATGCATTTGAAAGAATAATCAGGGAAAAACCTGATATCTTGATTGTGGATCTGTGGATGCCTGAAGTCAGTGGACATCAGTTGATGCGTGAAGCGCGTAATAATGATGACCTGCAAGATATGTATATTATATGCATATCCGCTAGCTACGACGGCGAGGAAATTGCTAAGGACGCAGGAGCTGATGTGTTTCTCCCCAAACCATTCGATATGGAAGCGATATTATCATTGGTTCAAGATAGCTAGCGGTATGGCTAGCAAATGATTAAGATGTTTCAAAACCTATTGGTCGAAGAACCCAGGGACTAAACCTTCCTCAATTCGACAATATGGAGGGATGGAGAGAAGCCTGTGTAAAACTTTTCAGGTCGCAACCTTGTTTTATATTCATGGAAGGAGATAAAGAATCCATAGGAAGATCGCGCGAGATTGAGGAACAAAACCGATACCTTCGGAACAAGGTGGCCGGCTGGACGAGTTTTATAAAAGCAAGACTAAAGCATACGGAATGTGTCACCGAAGATACGGCAGTAACAGAGCATCATAAAAAAGAGAAAAGCGATCAATTTACACTTTTAGAAAAAAGTTCAGAACGGCTGAGACTGGCCGTAACCGCCGCCAAGCTCGGTATTTGGGACTGGAAATTCGACGAAAAATGTATTCACCTTTGCGAGGACGCTAAAAGAACGCTAGGTGTTAAGGAGAACCGTTTTTACATAGGAGATATCTTGGAGCGTTGTTCTCCTGAAGATATTACAGATTTAGAACAGCTGGTGCAGCAATGCAGTAACAATGAGAACCATCACCGTTTTGAGTTTGAATGTGCCATCCGGAATGTCGATGATAACCAGCAGAGGCATATAAAATTTTATGGGGCGATTTACTTCGACGCATATCAGACACCTTATCGGGCGGTAGGTACAGTCGCGGACATTACTGACACAAAAGGAGAGGAAGAAAAAGGAGCACAGTTAGCAGCCATCGTGAAGACCTCTTACGATGCCATTATCAGTAAGTCGTTGCATGGCGATGTGATGACTTGGAACACAGCGGCCGAACACATGTTCGGATACACGGCAGAGGAAATGATCGGAAATTCTATAATAAAAATAATTCCCGAAGATAGGCTGGACGAGGAAAACTATATCTTAAACAAGCTACGAAAAGGAGAAACTGTAGAGCATTTTGAAACCAGACGCCTTACAAGTAGCGGTAATTTGCTAGATGTATCGTTAACCGTCTCTCCTATACGGAATAAAAGAGGAGATATTATAGGCATATCCAAGATTGTTCGAGACATCACCGACAAAAAACAAGAAGAACGTCGTAAAAACGATTTTATATCGATAGTAAGCCATGAACTTAAAACGCCGTTAACTTCGATTCTTTTGTACGCACAAGTGACGGCCAAAAACTTCAGAAATAGTCGCACAGTCGCATTAAAAACGGTGGAAAAAATCGAGGTACAAACAAAAAAGTTGATCGCGATGATAGGCGACTTTTTAAGCCTAACACAGTTAGAAGAAGGAAAGATCCATCTCCGTATGGATACATTCGAACTCTCTACACTGATAAACGAGATTGTGGAGGATGCTGCTTTACTCGATGTCCGGCACACTATAAAAGTGATAGGCGATCCGTTTGTAAAAGTCAAAGCCGATCGCGACAAAATTGGACAAGTATTGAGCAATTTAGTCAGTAACGCTACAAAATACTCACCGGCCGGTGGCGAGGTAATAGTGGGATTTGAAAGGAACAACGGAAAGCTAAAGCTTTTTGTCCAAGATCAAGGAATCGGTATCAGTAAGGCTGAGCAGCGGAAATTATTCCAGCGCTTCTACAGGGCGAATGATGAGGCTAGTAAAAATATATCCGGATTTGGGATCGGTCTTTTTCTCGTTTCCAAAATCCTCCAAGAACACGGCTCGACGATTCATGTCGAAAGCGAAAAAGAAAGAGGTTCTACATTTTTCTTTTTTATGGATGAATTTCAGGGTGACAACATTTGATAAGTTTCATATTCTTACTTTTTAAAGACGTGACAACGATAATTATATCGTAAATTTATGGTATGAAGAAAGCGGAGAGAAACAAAGGTTTTGTGTTTAGGCAATACGAGGAACCCTTTCAGACGCCTTTTGATAAGTTATTTGATATTTTCAAGGAGCTTATCACCCATACTTCCGGTGATTTTGACGAAGCCATCGACTGGTTGCGGGAACTGGATAAAGAGTTCAAATTGACCACCCCAGAATATACCATAGATGATTTTGTGGAGGATTTGAAGAACAAGGGATATATTGTAGAACGTATCGGTTTCGGTGGGAAAGCGGGTGCCGGCCTCACTTCGAAGATGGAAAAAGCCCTCCGACAGAATGCATTGGATCAGATTTTTGGCAAGATGCGCAAAGGTAAGTCTGGGAATCATAAAACCAGTTACCAAGGGCGTAGTGATGAGAATACCGGAGATTTTCGGGACTATCAATACGGGGATAGTTTAGAAAAAATATCCATGACTGAGAGTTTGAAAAATGCGCAGATCAATCATGGAATAGGGGATTTCAGTCTGTCGGAGAATGATCTAGTTGTAGAGGATACGCAGTTCAAATCACAGATGAGTACGGTGCTGATGATTGATATCAGCCACAGTATGATTTTATATGGGGAAGACCGTATTACGCCGGCAAAGAAAGTAGCCATGGCTTTATCAGAGCTTATCCTTACGCGCTATCCTAAAGATTCACTAGATGTTATTGTCTTTGGCAACGACGCCTGGCCTATTGCGATCAAAGATTTGCCGTATCTGCAAGTCGGTCCATTCCATACCAACACCGTCGCCGGCGTACAGCTAGCTATGGATTTACTCAGGCGGAAGAGACATGCCAATAAACAAATATTTATGATTACGGATGGTAAACCCAGCTGCTTGAATATGCCCGACGGTACGTACTATAAGAATCCCATGGGCTTGGATCCTTTCATTACCAACAAATGCTACAGCGTGGCGGCACAGGCGCGAAAGCTGGGGATACCTATCACTACATTTATGATTACCGCTGATCCTTACTTGCAGGAGTTTGTTGATGAATTTACTGCGTCGAACCGGGGTAAAGCCTACTATACCGGATTGGGAGACCTAGGTGAAATGATTTTCGAAGATTATGAAGAAAATCGCAAAAAGAGAATCCGGTAAACATTGGTTTAAGGACATTTAGAATAACGATTTTTCGCGCGCTCGTGCGCGTCTTTAAAAAGAAGATATGGATTACACGAATATTAGAACTTTTGGAGAGTTAAAAAACGCAGGTTATACACCGAAAACGATAAAAGAAGAACTACGTCAGAATCTGGTAGCGAAGATACGTCAGGGCGAAACTGTTTTTGAAGGCGTTCACGGCTATGAAGATACTGTTATCCCAGAATTGGAACGGGCTATTCTTTCCAAACACAATATTAATTTGCTGGGACTGCGTGGTCAGGCGAAGACCCGATTGGCGAGGCTAATGGTCAATTTGTTGGATGAATATATCCCCGTTGTGGATGGATCGGAAATCAACGATGATCCACATCATCCCATATCGCGCTATGCTGTTGAATTGCTGCGTGAAAAAGGGGATGATACACCCATTGGCTGGCTTCATAGGAGCGAGCGTTTCGCGGAGAAGCTGGCGACCCCGGATGTAACCGTAGCCGACCTGATCGGTGATGTTGACCCTATCAAAGCGGCAAATCTGCGGCTGAGCTATGCCGACGATCGCGTGATCCATTTTGGAATGATACCTCGGGCCAACCGCTCCATATTTGTAATCAACGAGCTTCCAGATCTGCAAGCCAGAATTCAAGTGGCGCTCTTCAATATATTGCAAGAAGGCGATATACAAATACGAGGATTCAAATTACGCCTGCCTTTGGATGTACAGTTTGTATTTACAGCCAATCCGGAGGACTACACCAATCGGGGAAGTATCGTAACCCCATTGAAAGACCGCATAGGATCGCAGATTTTGACACATTACCCTACGTCGGTAGCGGTGGCCAAAACAATTACGGCACAGGAAGCGGATCTGGAAGCTGGACAAAAAGAACAGATCTATGTACCAGAATTAGCGCGTGAAATCTTGGAGCAGATCAGTTTCGAAGCCCGGAATAGCGAATATATCGATACGAAAAGTGGCGTCAGTGCGCGCATGAGCATCACAGCATTTCAGAACCTGCTGAGTACAGCAGAACTGCGTATGTTGCGAAATGGAGAAGCGTCGACGACGGTTCGGTTCAGCGATTTTATGGGTATCGTGCCGGCCATTACCGGAAAAGTCGAGTTAGTGTACGAAGGTGAGCAGGAGGGAGCGGCGTTGGTAGCCGTACAGCTGATTGAAGGTGCCATAAAGACGTTGTTTTCCACATTATTCCCGAAGATAGAGAAACTTGAAAAGGAAAACGAACGATATCCATACGATGAAATTGTACGGTGGTTTTCGGATTCGGATGGTATCGAATTGCCGGATGAACTCACGGATGCAGATTATCGGCAGGCATTGGATCAGGCGGAACCTATTCGTAAATTGATACAGCAATACCAACCAGAGACAAAACCGGAAGATATATATTTTCTGAGTGAATTCGTGCTCTGGGGATTGACTTTATACAATAAACTAAGTAAATATAGGGTAGGCAGTGGACTCCAGTTTCAAGATAATTTTCAAGGATACCTTAGAAATATCTAGCTAATATATCGATATGTTAAGTAGGCAAACAATAGCGACTTTACTTTTTCTATTGATTGGGGGCACATCTTTTTCTCAAATTTATGATCGCAAGCTTGAAAACCACAGAGAAAAAAATAAAGAAGCTTTTTTTCGATTTTTTCCGGAAATAACGGATAAATTATCCGATTCAACGCTAACAACAGAACAGCAGTATGACTTGTTCGCTCCCATTCTGGATGTCGCAGACAAAACAACCCGCGCAACAAAGGAACTACGTAAAAAATATTTGCAGGAAATTCCACCGCCGCCGAAAGGTTTACTGGGTATACCTTTCGACAGCGTGCAGAACCGTGATTTGATAACGATGCTAAGCAATCCGAAATTTACAACGGTTACGTTATCGCAATGCTATAAACCTGTCGAAATTGGCAACTTGATACATGGTTTAATACAGCCGGGTATTTATCAAGCTACTGGAATTGGGATGACCGAAGCGAGTATTCCCTATACATTTGGTCAGCAAGTTTTTGCAACGAAACTAAAAGATGACAAATGGCAAATCTGGGCTGTCAATAGAGCCTATGCGTTACGGTTCGATTTGGATCTCGGTACGATGATAGTTAGCGATTTGTTGTATACTGTGCCAAATACGCCGGAATACCTGCAACTTCAACTTCCTTTTATCCCTTATACGCAACGTTTTGAGATAGATGCACTCTATCAAGATATCAACAAGGTTCGGTGGAACACATATTCGGTTACCCTCTTACGCGAAGCATATGCACATTCGTGGCAAGATACCGTCAATCTACGCCTAAACGCATTTTACAGAGAACATCAGATACGTTTTTCCAGCGTACGAAAAGGAATATTGAAAAACCTAGCAGAAGGTATTACGCTGGGCGGAGGCTGGGAAGAATTTATAGATTTATCCATTGACGAAAAAGAACAGTTAAAGGAAGTCTTACAAACGAGTATTATCAGACCGGATGAAGCCGCTCATTATCTGTTTTCAGTTACCAACAGCATTTTCTCTTTCAACGAAGATATCAATGAAATCGGAAAAAATGCGATATGCGGTTTCCGACATTATGTATGCGGTGCAGATAATGATAATGAAGAGACGTATACTATTCAATCAAAGGGTTACTCTATAGCGTTTGAATACAAGTGGAATATCAGAACTAGCGATTTTTCGATGATTAAGATTTTTCGAAAGAAGACGTCTGAGGAATTATGAGCAAAAGTCATGGAAAAGAATCAAATAAACGCAGACGAATTTGTCTCCAAATTCATGGAGAGCAGCGTAAATCATCTAACCTACATCCAAACCCCGATTAAAATATTTTCACTAAAAGATATTGCACCTTATCTAAAAATACCCATTCCTCCTATTTTCTTCGGCTATAACCTGCTAATTTATATTACGGAGGGATATTTTACACAACAAATTGAGTCCACCACATTTACAGTGCAGGCTCCAGCGGTGCTGATCTGTAACTACGGACATATATCCGCTATTCACTCAGTTGATAAATCGGCACAGGGCTACTGCGTTTTGATTAAAGAACAGGCCATGACATCACTATTTCGAGAGCAGGAAATCCTGAATATTTTTACGATTTCTCCTTTACTTAATCTCACGGTCTCTGATAGTTTGGAACTGGACACGTTGCTTGGCCTGTTATATAAGGAAATCTATCATTCGTCGCCTTACAAAGAACTGTATGAAAGTATTTTCAAAACGGTCATTTTGAAGGTAATAAAATTGTCTGAAGCAAATAGATCGTTGGAACGGCGACAAGAGATTGCTATCGCTTTCAAACAGTTAGTACATCTTCATTTTAAGAAATATAAAGTGGTTGATTTTTATGCAGACCGCCTTGCCGTGTCGGTTAATTATCTGAATCGATGCGTCTCCTCCGTATTTAAAAAATCCTCAAAAGAACTCATTTTGGAGGTCACGATTATTTATAGTCAGCTTTTGTTATTGGAAACCAACAAAAGCGTAGCAACCATAGCCTATGAGTTAGATTTTGCTGACCCGTCCTATTTTGCACGTCTTTTCAAAAAGATTATGGGTATGTCACCCTCCGATTACAGGAGAAGTGTCAAGTGATTTAAAATGTCTGTATGCACGTTTTGTCCTATATATTGTCCCAGTACTGACAGTCTTATTTTTTTTAACTGCTTAGTTTTGTTTCAACGTTGCTGCGGTTTATCTACAACCACAGCGACGGACATTAAAAAAATAGGATGGACATGAATGCAGTAAGAGAACAAATAGACTTTAGTACGTATATCAGTGCTTTCAGGAAACACTTGAAGCATTTGTTTCGGGAGGAATTTGATTACAATGCGATGAGCCTTCATCGCGATTTTCCGGCTGATTTTCTTTCGGAGATCATGAAAAAAAAGCCGTTGGCCGTTGCAATTCCTACAGCTCATGGCGGAAGAGGCGTTTCGGTCAAAGAATGTCTATCCGTTCTTTCAGCGGCCTCTTATGAATCTTTAGCGCTTTCGCTAATGTTCGGGATCAACATCGCTTTATTTCTTGAGCCATTAGCAAAATATGGAAACTATTCCGTCCAGGAGCGTGTGTTTAAGCAGTTTATTGAAAACAATGCTATGGGCGGATTGATGATTACGGAAAAAGCATATGGAAGCGATGCGCTGAACATGAAAACGGCGTATCGACAAGTTGATAATACTTACTATATCAAAGGGCAAAAGCATTGGCAGGGCCTGAGCGGTGCAGCCGACTTTTGGCTTGTAACCGCCCGCGCGGTTAACGCAAGTGGTGACCTCGCTAGGGACATCGATTTCTTTGTTACGGATAATAATATGCCCGAGCAGCATATTCCAATGGTACATCGCTATAATAACCTAGGGTTATACGCTATTCCCTATGGTATTAATGAAGTCGATATTGTGGTGCCTGCGGAACAGAAGTTGGTGGCAGAAAGTACAGGGATCAAATTGATGCTAGATATGCTCCACCGCAGCAGGTTACAATTTCCTGGCATGGGAATGGGATTCATTAAAAGACTTTTAGACGAATCATTGCAACACTGCCAGACAAGAATAGTAGGTGGTGTTCCTTTGTTAAACCTTGACTCCGTAAAACACCAGATTACCAAAATTCAAGCCGCCTACACCATCTGTTCAGGCATGTGTGCATTTAGTGTGGGGCAAAGTGGCATTGAACACAATCTGGCAGCCCTTAGTATCGAAGCAAATACGTTAAAGGCTTTGGTAACCGACCTGATGCAGGAATCGGCACAGGTTAGCCTGCAATTAGCGGGAGCCAACGGATTTCGGTTAGACCACGTAGCGGGTAGAGCGATCGTCGATAGCCGGCCATTTCAGGTTTTCGAAGGCTCCAATGAAATGTTGTATGCACAGATTGCAGAGGGTATACTTAAACTGATGCGTAAAGTAAAAGAGGACAACGTATTAGGCTTTTTAACCACCTACAACCGCACGAATATAAGCGTGGACTTCTTTCGGACTTATCTGGACTTCCGTATTCATGGCGTAATGAAACAGCGTGATTTGGTAACGCTCGGTAGTATGATCGCTCGTGTTATCAGTTTCCAATTTGTCCTCATGTTGGACGGATTTAATACGCAATTGGTTGAAATTACGCGCCAATATATCTGTAGAGATTTAGCCGCGTCCCATGGACATTTACATTCGAAAAACGATGTCAATCCGGTGTTGGATTACGAAACCCACTCAGATTGGACTGCTTTTCTCGTATAGGCTAAATGCGGACCATTTCGATATGAGGTATTCCGTCTTCGTCATAAGGTGCTCCCGTTTCTATAAAGCCGAGCGCGGTATAAAATTTTTTTAAATAGGTTTGGGCTCCTATACGGATAGCGGAACTTTCGAAAAGCTCCGTACAAGCCGCGATGGAATTTTCCATAAGTTGTTTTCCTAAACTTAATCCCCTGAAATCGGGATGGATCACAACCCTTCCTATAGAGGGCTCGACATAGGATATACCCGGCGGGAGAAGTCTGGTATATCCAGCCAGACGGTCGTTTACAAAGCACATCAGGTGATAACTATCTTGATCTTTGTCATCAATATCCTGGTAGGCACAACGCTGTTCTACCACAAAAACCTCGCTTCGCAGCTTCAGTATCTGATAAAGTTCCGTCGTATTTAATTCTGTAAATGCTTTAATAAAATATTCAATTCTCATCATGATTGTGTATAGATTGTAGTCTATTGTAGTATATTAGCATACCGTAACAAATAAACAAAGGTTGAATCGAAGATATGCATTATCCTCCGTAAGAATAAAAACTTTTAAGCTTGAAAATTTTAACTTAGCGCATTATGACAGGAAAAATAATATTGCTTATCGAAGACGAGAAAAATGTCGCCGATGTCATTATTCAAGGTTTGGAAGAAGATGGGGCTTCCGTTTTGCACGCTACCAATTATGAACGCGCGCTTCAACTACTGCAAACAAATAAGATAGATTTAGTAATTCTTGATGTTCTGCTCCCTGAAACAAATGGATTGGATATTTGTAAAAATTTTCGGAACCTGGGATATATCAACCTGCCGATTCTGATGGTCACTGCTCTCGGTGGTCCTGAAAATGTTGTATTGGGTTTAGACAGTGGAGCAGATGACTACCTGTCCAAACCTTTTAAGTTAATAGAACTCAAGGCACGGGTACGCACATTGATACGTCGAAATCACGAGATAGCAAAACAGTCGCAAGTCAACGAGAAACACCGTTATATTTATAAACTGATCGAAATCGATGATTATAAAAAGGTAGCTTATGTTGATGGGCAAGAGCTCAACTTAACGGCTACCGAATATCGCTTACTCCTATTATTTATCCAGTCGCCTCAAAAAGTTTTTCAGCGAAGTGAGCTGCTGGATAAAATATGGGGCATCAACTTCGACATTGGATCTAATGTTGTCGATGTATATGTAAACTATTTACGTAAAAAGATAGAAAAAGTCTCCCCGGTTAAAGCTATTCACACCGTCATTGGAATGGGCTATGTACTAAAGATAGAAGATTAGATGAGAAGTTATAACAAAACATTATATGCACTGATCGCCATTCTAATTATTTATACGGTGTCTTTCGGCGCATTTATCATGTATTCGATTACCAATTTCGCTTTTTCTGATTTCTATAAGCGATTGGATTTTCGGCGCGACTTAGCTACCGAACGAATGCTAAATGGGAAGTCAAATCAAAAAGATTGGTCATTAAGGCACCTCGAAGAGTTACACAACCAACACGAATTTATCGTCGAATTTGACGAAAAAGCAAATATAATTCACAACAGCGGATTCAATGTCGCTTTATGGGAGAGAGTAGATAAACAAGGAGAAGCCAATTTCAAAGAAGGAAATACGTTTTATTCGACTAAACTTTACCAGCAGGCTGGAAAAAATTATATTGTTGGTGTCTCAGCAGAGAATTATTTCTATAACCACCATCTGCGCTATCTACAAAATTTGCTGATTATCGCGCTTTTGTTAGGCGTGCTGTTTGTTGTTGTTGTTTCTTTGTTAGTGAAGCGTTCGTTTATTAAACCTATCCATGGACTGATCGATGAGGTAAAAAAAATTGGTTCTGAAAATTTATATCTCCGTCTCAGTGAAGTAAAATACAAAGGCGTATTGCGTAAGCTTGCAGATACATTTAACAGGATGCTTAATCGCGTGGAGACATCTTTTGAAACGCAAAAAAATTTTATTAGCAATGCTTCGCATGAACTGAATACCCCCTTAACGTCCATCATCGGCATTGCCGATCTTGCACTGTCCAAAGATCGAACAGTTGAACAGTATAAAGAGGCGATGCAGAAGATCGTCGATGCCGCGGGCAATCTCGAGAAAAAGACCAGTGCATTATTATTGCTTGCCCGAACAGGCTACGAGAGAAACAATAAGCTTAATTTTAAACCCGTTCGTATCGACCAAATCATTATGGACGCGGAAATGACGGTCAAAGCCATCAATGAGCGATTCCATATAAAAACAGATTTCAGTATGCTTCCCGATGATAGCATGAAGCTCAAGGTGAACGGATTGGCACCGCTACTGCAGCTAGCTATTTCCAATGTTGTTTCCAATGCCTGCAAATATTCGTCTAACCATACGGCCTACGTAGCGTTGGGCGCGTTTGAAAATGGCGTTCTCATTCTGATTAAGGACGAGGGTATTGGCATTCCAGAAAAGGAAATATCGTATATCTACGATCCATATTTCAGGGCTTCTAATACACAACATGTTTCTGGGTATGGTATTGGACTGCCTTTAGCACGGAATATTATCAAGATGCATGACGGCGAACTATCGATTACGTCAACCTTAGGACAAGGCACAACTGTGCGGATAGAATTGCCCACTTTTACCCCGATTTAATGCCTTTTTAATCTCACGATTTTCTTTTAATCTCATTTTAATTTCCGCTTGAAAAGTTTAATGGAATTCTAATTGGTGTTTCATGCGGTTGCTATGTGGCTGACTTACATTTGTATCCAAACAATACGAAGTCAATGATACAACGCGTGCTTATCCCAACAGATTTTACCGTCAACTCCCTGCGAATCGTTCTGGAGTATCTAGAAAGCAGTGATCATCAGCAAGTCGAGCTAGTACTTGCTTGTGGGTATAATCTAGGTGAATCCATTGGTATGCTATTGGGATTCACATTGGACGATCATCTCGCCGAAATGCAAAAGGAAGATTTTCTCAAAGGCTGTGAGATCATAAGGTCTCGATTTGAGGATAAAATAGTAGAGATGTATTCCGATTTGATGATTTCAAAAAATAAACGCTATGTACGCAATTACTTAAAGGGCCGTCAACTTACGCAGATTGTGTTACCTGACGCATTCGAATTTAAGTATCTAGGGAACTGTTTTGATATCGTCGAGCTGATGAATACGATGGAACCGGCTAATGTTCCAAAAATCGTAACGGTTAATATGGGGGAAGAAAAATTACAGGCACAGGATACGTTGGACAGCTTTTTCTTTCGAAAAGAATGGAGGTTTAACTATGAATAGAGATGTGTTAGTGAAATTAAACTACCTGTTGCTTGCCATATTGCTGATTGGCGCATCCTTAGTTATTAGACACGCTGAAAGCCCCGAACGTCTAATCGCGGGAGATTGGGTCGAAACCGATTGGCGACTGGAGAAAGACAACGCGAGTCCAGTTGAAGAATTACAGGTACAATCGGGGTTAAAGAAGGAGATTCTGCGGAATGTAGAAGATTTACATCTAGGCATTTGGAGATTTGAAAAGGATGGCAGTTTGAAATCCCCATCCTCTGCGAAAAGTGATTCTATAGAATGGTTTATCAAAGGTCGCGGCCACGTTTTAGAACTACGTAGAGACGGAAGAACGATCGAAAGTTTTCAAATTCAACAAATCAACGACCGCAAGTTAGTTTTGCATTTAAATTTTGATTTGCAAGTCAAAGGTATTATAGAAATTGTTTTGGAAAGAAAGGAATACTCAAACCAGTATGCTGAGAAAATATAGTAACCATAGAACACAATCCGACAACGTAAAATTGGGCGCGTTGACGGCCTTTTCAGCCGGGATGGTCAATGTCACGTCCGTGACCGTTTTTTTTGCTTTTACATCTAATATAACCGGATACTACGCCGTACTCGCACAAGAGGTTAGTAAAGGGAATTGGTATCAGGGAGCGGTCGTATTGCTATGGATAACCTTGTTTTTTCTAGGGAGTTTCCTTTCAAATCTGGTGATTATTCAAGGCAAGGGGCGGTGGAGTCAATATATATCGCATGCGATTCCTGTTATTCTGGAGCTGTTAAGTATTCTGTTTGTTGGGATTTATTTGGAATTTTTTTACCAAAACTCCTTAAAAGAAACAGAAATTCTTGTAGGAGCCTTACTATTCGCTATGGGATTGCAAAATGGCCTAACGGCGAGTATATCCAATTCGGTTGTGAAAACGACGCATCTTACAGGGCTCACGACTGACCTCGCTATTTTGGTCTCGATGTTCAGTAAACGTGAAAACAGACATAATCAAGGTTTGGTGAACAAATTCCACCTGCTTCTTTCTATTATGATGAGTTACGTGGCTGGGGGATTGTTTGGCGGCATTGGCTATCTGTACTTTCAAAACGGCGTCTTCTATCTAACATGTGTTATTTTAATGGTCATCGCATTTTATGATTTTTATAAAATAGGAAGGGTAAAGCGTCTATTCGAAAGAAGAAAAAGAGAGGTTCTTGTTCAAGATTCGTAAAAAGCGAGGTGTCTATCTTAACCGTTAATTCATATGTTCATGTTTCGGCTTCTTGGCGCCTATTATAGTCTTTGATGCAAACACAAGCATTTGGAGGATGATCGCGATGATGATGAGAATAGCTAGCTCCAAGTACGATAATATGTTGGAAAAATTAGTCATGCTAAGTACATCATCTAGTTGATTTTTTCCTTCCTCCACTTGTATCGAGGATAGTGTCTGTAATGTTTCTTCGGCTTGGCGCGCGGCCATTAGTGCTGCGGGAGAGTTACCGATTTTATTGTTTACGGATATCGCCTGACACAGCTGTTTAAAAGTCTCGAAATTCGCTTTTTCCGTTTCGGTAAGTATCGTCTTTTCATATAATTCATTTACCGCGGCAACGTCTGCGAGGTGTCGGTTTATGTGCGAATCCATACCCCTTTCCTTTTCCAAGACGGTGATGATGCCCTCCATTTGTTTTGATAATCGCAGGATGTACTGTGCGACAACCAATCGGTCTTCGTAAATAGAAGTAACTGCGGCGCTTATCCGCGTAGCGATCCGTTGTTCACGCATATTGGTTAACATGACTAGCCCAATCACACTGAACAACAATATAGCCGCCGTCATTTTCTGTTTAATCGCAAATGTCCACATAACCCTCAGTTTAGAGATTCCACCTCTTCGGTTTATAAAGTAAGCAATTTAAGGAATTATTTGCTGTTCCTTTGCTTTTTTACAAAAAATATTGAGCCGATGTACCCCGTTGATTCACCTGTAATCTTGAAGTTCGATAGACTACCGTCTCAACCTGTCAACGCAGTTAGATGCTGTTACGGCCAGACGGAGATTATTTTGTATATTTGCTATTACTTCCGTGCTCGCACGTCGATGAACCAAGGTAGCACCCCTACGCTTTAAACGAGACTTCGAGATTTATCAATGTTCAACATAATACAAAATGACAAAAAGCAATTTTTATATAATTAGTGGTGGCCCGGGCGTCGGGAAAACAACCCTTATCCATGCGCTTAGACAAACAGGCTTTCTAACCGTAGAAGAAGAAGCCAGAAGAATTATTAAAGAACAGGAGGCCATCGGCGGTGATGGTGTGCCGTGGAAGAGCAAAGCATTATATGCTCAATTGATGCTCGATGCATCTGTAAGAGCGTACGGGGAAATCAAAAGCACGAATTTTCAGGAACCCGTATATTTTGACCGCGGCATTTTGGATGCGGTTTGTTATATGCATATGGAAAACATACCCGTAACTAAGGAGACGGTCGATATAGTCTATAAATGCGTATACAATAGGGATGTCTTTATTCTTCCACCTTGGCAGGCGATTTACAAAACCGATAACGAACGAAAACAATCTTGGAAGGAAGCTTTATTTACCTTCGACAAAATGAAAGAGACTTATCGGGAATACGGTTACAATGTCATCGAGGTACCGAAAGTGTCCGTACTAGAGAGACAGCAATTTATCATAAACCAAACAAAGACCGGTTCGCATCGACCTTAATGCGAAAAATGCCGGTGAAACCAAAGAAATCAATACGCATTTGCAAACTTTTTAAATTCATCTATCAAAACTTTTTCTATCCATTCTATCTCATCCATAAATAGAGATTGTTTCCTTTTTCCGAAGTACAACGTATTTTCAATGGGTCGATTACCGCTTAGTTCTTAAATCGGGTTTTCGCCTCCGAGGTTTAAGTTTATATACTTATATTAGTAGGCAATAACAGATAAAAAACAAAAAAAGCAGCCTATGCGTTATACTCCGAACTCAGATAGATACCAGCAAATGGTCTATAACAAATGCGGTAATAGCGGTTTAAAACTTCCAGCAGTATCGCTAGGGCTATGGCACAATTTCGGTGACGACAAGCCTCACCATCTCAAGCAGCAGATTTGCCGGACGGCATTTGATCTCGGTGTTACCCACTTCGATCTTGCGAACAATTACGGCCCCCCACCGGGATCGGCAGAATTAGCATTCGGTAGGATATTAAAAGAGGATTTTGCCGGTCTACGGGATGAACTTGTCATTTCAACGAAGGCTGGCTATGATATGTGGCCAGGCCCCTATGGTGAATGGGGCAGTAAGAAATATCTCATAGCGAGTTGCGATCAGAGCCTCAAGCGAATGGGACTCGAATACGTCGATATATTCTATTCCCACCGCTTTGATCCTGATACGCCCTTGGAAGAAACCATGCAAGCACTCGATCAGATTGTTCGATCCGGAAAAGCACTATATGTAGGGCTTTCTTCCTACAATAGTCGGCGTACAAGAGAAGCTGTTGCTATACTTAATGAGCTTGGGACACCATGTCTTATACATCAACCAAGCTATTCCATGCTCAATCGTTGGATTGAAGAAGATGGTCTGATCGACACGTTGGACGAGTTGGGGGTAGGATCCATCGTGTTTTCGCCACTTGCCCAAGGAATGCTCACCACCAAGTATCTCACAGATGTACCACAAGATAGCCGCGCCAGTCAAGGCAAATCTTTAAACCCAAATTTTCTCAGCAAAGAAAATCTAGAAAAGATAAGTGCATTGCATCATATCGCTGAAGGGCGTGGTCAAACCCTTGCACAGATGGCGATCGCTTGGGTTCTGAAGAAAAAGCAAATTACATCCGCCCTTATTGGCGCAAGTCGACCAGAACAAGTTGTCGATTGCGTAGGTGCGTTAAATAATCTAGACTTTAACGAAGCCGAACTCATCGAGATAGATCGTTTTGCGACCGATAGTGGGTTGAATATTTGGGCAAGATCGGCAGAGCTGGACTAGGTAGCTAGCTCGTCTACTGGAACACTCCGCAGCGTACATACCTTAACGGATGTGCTTTAGAAGATCCCCAGTCAGTAAGTCGGCTTGCTCCACATTAAACCATAGGGAGTTGATATCCAGTTGTAATCCGGCGAGTTGATGGCCTATTACATAGAGGGGCGAAGGTCGTTTTCGGCTGGAAGTTTCCACACGTAGCGTATCCAAATCAGCTAAGATACCGCCGATAGGATGCTCCTCGATGTACCCTTTTTTAAGAAGATTAGGAAGTAGAGGTTGGTCAATCAGTTTCTGTACGGCTACGGTTGGTCCCGAGGCATTAATCACGAAGTCTGCTTCCTTTTCTATTCCGTCGGCGGTCTTTAGTAAGAACCGATCATTTTTCCAAGAAATGTCATCAGTATTGCCGATAACCGTGAGTTGGCCAGACCGTAAAACTTCGCCAATTTTTATGCCGTTTTCAATCGGTATGGCGTGTCTGTTGATGTCAAAGTGAGGCTTCATCCAACGCAAGAAAAGCTCCTTTTGGTCTACCGGAAGCAATCTCCATAGGGCATACGTTTCATCACGTAGTGAGTAAAGAATATTTTGTAACAAACATGATTCGCCAGTTGCCAGCCGAATATCCTGATCAAGTAACGCCAAAGGATCCTTTCCGGTACGTTCTTCTGCGGCCCAGTCAATAGGTTGAGCTAAGTAGCTCTCTGCTTCAGACCGAAACATGCGGATTAAATCCGTTAGGCGTAACGGCTTTCGTTTCTCGCGGATCGATTTACGCACGTTAGCCAGGGTGAACACTTTCCGCTCATATGATACTTGCACTGGCGGTTGTACCCGAGGCAGCAGGCCACTTAACGAGAAAAACGTGATTGGTCCCGTGTGTCCATTATCTATCAACGTAATCAGGGCATCGATGGCCGTCAGGCTACTGCCTACGATACTGACGCGCGCCTGCTTATTGGTTATGGTAGAAAGAATACGACTGGACGGCCAAGGTGAATCAAAAAAACGTGGATGCTTGTGTAATTTATGAAAAGTGCTTGACGCCGGATTTCCCGTCGCAAGAATCGCATAATCCACCGTGTATTTTTCGCCCTTTTCCGTTATTATAGCCAGCGTATTGTTTCTTTTTATCGTCGCATCGACGACCTCACTTCGGCAAAGGTGCACCACAATGCCATGTGCTCCGGCTATGGCACAATACTCCTCCAATATGGTTCGTACATACCGTCCAAAAAGCATGCGTGGTGGATAAGCATCAGGATGTATGCTCACCTGGGGAAAATCCCGAGCAATCATGTCCCGGTTTTGATGCATCCATTGGACGAAATGCAGCCTTTCATGGGGGAAAATCCCCATGAGCCCAGCCTTCGTGTTCAGAAGATGCCCTTCCTGACCCGTGCCGAACGCTAACCCTTCCCCGAAGGTGTCCCGTTTTTCGAATAGCCTGATCTCCAATGGCGAATCCTTGCCCTCCACGATATATTTTAAGATAATCTGTAAAAAGCACGCCGTTCCACTTGCACCAGACCCTACAATAGCAATCGTTTTTTTGCGTATATTGCTCATATCCCTTTTTAATCTTTCCCGTTTAAAATGCTGCTGTGCCAATCCTATATCGGCTTGTGCACGGTAAACTGAGCCATCATTCCTCCCCGGCGGTATTAGCCAACCAAATACGGTAACGCAAAAACGATAATTATCGTCACTAACACCGCAAACATATATGGATAGAAATATTCCCGACTCTTGGTTAGCAACTTGGAAACAAGGATTAACAGCGATACCGCGACAAAGATGAACACAAAAAAAGAGAAAATTTCCCCTATTCCGCCCATCACTTTAGCCAATATACTCCCCGGAAAGAAAATATGGATAAGATGGTAAAACAACAATAACGCCGAAACGATGATATTGCTCCAAATAAGGGGCATCATAATGTTCCGGTTTGAAAATCGCCTGGGCTGACCTGTTGATATTTCGTTATCTTTCATACTAATCACAGTTTAAAGTATAACACGTAAACCAATAGTGTTGTTTTGCACACAGGAGTACAATGCCACAGCCAAGGCAGACATAGTATTGTTTTTCAATAGCAGGAACTTAATTTTTAATCAGTGATATATCGTCTACATAGCAAAATGCGCCGGCGTTTCCTTCAGCCACGAACCCAATGTCAACACGTCCGTTTCTAACGGGTATCTTTTCGATTTTAATTGTAGTCCAAGTTTCATTCGACCTAGATATTGGTTTCTTCACGATATGACTATCACTTTCAGCATACATCTCCAAGCGGGGAAACCCATTACTGTTTTTAATTTTTGCCGTTAAGGTATAGTATCCGTCTTCCAATTCGATGTAGGGGCCGGATTCGACCGTTTGCATGATTTTGCGTTTAAAATTAACGACATCACTAATCTGGAGGCTTTTTTCGCCGATCACGGCTTGTCGATCCTGCCGTGTGTTAAAATAGTTTAGGCTGGGAGACGTGGAGTCGCTGACAGATAGCTTCGTACCCTCGACGATCGTTGTAGCCCATCCCAGCAGTTGTTCCTGTACGGGTTTGACCGGGCTCGGGATCCTGCGGCGGTCGGCCTCGAAGCTCCCATTTTTTATATAATTATTCCCCTTGCCCACCGTCCACTCGCCAGTGGTCGGATTCAGGTTCCATGCGCTGAGCGAATTGAAATACGGGGTGTCGCCATCGAACGACAGGGGACACCATTGGTTGTAACCGAGGCCATTGCCGGCAAAATTAGCCCATCGGTCACCGCAATAAATCACGGTCTCCTGCTTGCTCCCTTTGACTTTGACAAAAAAACCGGTCTGGGTCACATGTGCGTAGTCCGCTTCTGATCCGCGTAAGACCAACATCTCATTAGTAGGCGTATAAGGGCCCCTAATATCGTCGGCCACGAGATAATAGGCATAGGAGGAATCCCAGCCGTAAAGATTGGACGCGAACAGATAATATTTACCATTATACTTAAACATACAGTTTCCTTCACGACCGGCGCCTTTGTAAACTTGCGTGCAGTCTAACAAGCCAACTTTTCCGTCTTTCACACCTATTTCCGAAATATAAATCTTATGACGCCCCTTTCCATAGGAATAAACCAGATAAGAGGTGCCGGTATCTTCATCCGTAAACACCGTTTGATCCCCCGTATTGGATGTTCCGATCATATCTTCCATATTGATACGTTGGTGCCATGTAAAGGGACCGTTAGGGCTGTCTGCAACTGTTACCAATACCTCGGTATTGTGCTGAATAAATAGCGTATATTTGTTGATTTCTGGGATGTAGGCTACACCTAAACGCCCCGCCCACCGGGTATGCTGATGGTTGTCCATTTCATCTCGCGTAAGGACGTCTCCTTTTGATTCCCAGTTTTTCAGGTCGGTAGAAGTGTAACAGGTTACAGAAACAAAATTGTCGCGTGGCGGGGTAACCGATGGGTCATTACGATATAATGCTGATTCTCTGTATTGCGCACCATACCAGTAATATTTCTCGATCCCGCTTTCAGGATCTTTAAACCTAAATATACCGCCGCCCTGACTGTAGATAGGATGTTCATCTTTCGTATCCCAAAATACATCGTTTGTAATAGGTAGGAATCCTTTGGAAGCAGTGTCGGTCTGGCTTTTAACAGTTTTGAGTATAAGTAATAACAAGACCGAGATAAATAATGTTTTGATCAATGTGCGCATGCAATTAGATTTACTGAAGGTTTACCGATGCCTAAAATAGCACATTGAATTTCAGCGGGCAACATGCGCCATCCTGTATCTTTTTGGAGAGATCTATCCCAGGCCGCACATAAAGTCATATTTCGGAAAATGGATGATCTCTCCATTCCTTCTCCAGATTAAGGTGAGATGAATTGAATTATTTGCGTTATGAATTTCCGTTTTTACTTTTTATTTTCGATGATTGTATTCCTGATAGTATGAACCATAACGCGATCAAAGAAGTAACGCCTTTACGGGAAACAGAATGTTTTACCGTATTCCATAGAGAAAAGGAAAAGTTTGATTTTCCCTATCATTACCATGAGGAATATGAATTAAACATGATCCTGCACGCCAAGGGAGCGCGGCGCATAGTGGGGGACAGGATGGAAGAAATTGATGATTTTGAACTGGTGCTTACCGGTCCCAACCTTCCCCACGGCTGGTTTAACCATCGTTGTGCTGCAAAGAAAATTGTAGAAGTCACTGTACAATGGAACCAAGATCTTTTTAGTGAACATTTTCTGAATAAAAACCAATTGAATTTCATCAAGCGAATGTTTGAAACTAGCCGCTTTGGCATTAAGTTTTCGAAGGATACAGTCGAAAAAGTTGCTCCTGAAATCCTCACACTCCATAAAACGATAGGTTTCGACTCCGTTATTAAGTTTATGCTGATTTTACGGGAGTTGTCAGTCAGCAACGATACCAAGACACTGGTAGAAGGAGATATGTTGCTGGACAAAAGCCTAAATTATCGGAGCAGAAGACTTGACGCAGCTTTTGCGTTTATGAACAAGAATTATAGCACTTTACTCACACTCAAGGAAGTCGCTGATCAGGTGAATATGTCTGAAGTTTCATTTTCCCGATTTATTAAGAAAAGGACGGGGAAAACCTTTATTGATAACCTCAACGAAATCAGGCTAGGGCATGCTACACGCATGTTGATAGAAACCAGCAATACGGTAGCTGAAATATGTTACTTATGTGGTTTTAATAACATATCCAATTTTAACAGAGCTTTTAAACGAAAAAAAAATTGTACCCCCTCCGAATACCGCGTAAACTTTAGCGGTAGCCGTATTTTTATATAAACAGTTAAAATAATATATATCTTTTTGTGGGCTACATGAATTTAAAATAGCCTTTTTACTATTTTTAGTATAATAATTGGCTAAAATAGTATTGCTTTCAATAGCTTGCTTTGGAATATCTTTGTCTAAAGCTTGGGGCTAACCAATTTGGAATCCGGCTTACCGATCGAGACGGATTACAAGTAGCCTAAATAAGTAATGTATAAATCTAAATGTTAATACAATGAGAAAAAGTTTACTAAGAACCTGCGCTATTTTTTGGAGTGTGCTTTTTGCGGTCCAGCTCGCGTTCGCCCAAAACCGTATGGTGTCTGGTGTAGTAAGAGACAACGAAGGGCACCCACTCCCGGGCGTCACGGTCAAATCAGGAGCTTACACTGCCACCACAAATGACGAGGGTACTTATGAAATCACTGTTTCTGACCAGGGAAATGTATTGTCTTTCAGTTCTTTAGGGTTGCAATCACAACAGATTTCCGTCAATAATCGGTCTACCATAGATGCGGTGCTCCTGAGTACATCGCTAGATCTAGACGATGTCGTCGTAGTGGGGTATGGAGGCGTGAAAAAGAGTGACTTAACCGGCGCTGTTGCGACATTAAAAGGGAGCGATTTAAACAAGACGCCCGCTTCGTCAGTGGACCAGTTGCTGCAAGGTAAGATTCCTGGTGTACAGGTAGCCATATCAAGTGGACAACCTGGTGCTGGAGCGACAGTTCGAATCCGAGGAAACAGTTCCTTAAGTGGTTCAAATGCGCCTTTAGTAGTTGTCGATGGCTTTCCTTGGGGGGACGCGGGAGATCTAAAGCAAATCAATCCGGAGGATATTGAATCGATTGAGGTGTTGAAAGATGCGTCATCGGCAGCAATTTACGGTTCACGAGGTGCCAATGGTGTCATCATGGTGACAACGAAGAAAGCACGTGCGGGTACGCCGCGGATATCGTTGAACACCTTAAATACGGTGTCTACGCTATCCGTAAAGCCGGATCTTTGGCGTGATGGTATCGAAGAAGCTGTTTATGCCAATGAGGCGGCACTTAATGGTGGCACCCCACTTAGCCAGTTGCCGTATCTTGGAGAAGTGCGGAGTGGTGTGTATTTTCCGTCCATCGCCGAACTCCGTGGCCTCGATCCCAATAAGCCACAATGGGCCACAAATACCGACTGGGTAGATCTGGTATACCGCAATCCTTTTTCACAAAACTATACGCTGGGTATAGATGGCGGTGCAGAGAATACCAAATATTCGATGTCGGGTAATTATTATAAAGAAGAAGGGCTCGCCATAAAAAACGCGTACGACAAATATACAGGACGGCTGAACCTAGATCAGAAATTGACGAATGCAATCTCTGCTGGAACAAATATTATATTAACCTATACAAATAATACAGGTCAGAACTTGAGCGCCGGCCGTTCAAGAATATTTCCGGTATATGACGAAAATGGAAATTACTTCCGTACATCGGCTATGGATTTCGGTAACCCTATCGCCATAGCAAATGAGGTACTCAATAAGTCGAAGACGATAGATGTGCTAGGAACTGTATTCGTTTCCGCAAAGCTCACCGATTGGTTGCAGTTCAGAACGCAGCTTAGCACGAAATATGGGAATTCGATCGGTGATGTGTATGAGCCAGCAAATGTTACATTTCGAGGGTACGAGAATACCGGGTATGGCGCAATTAACAACTATAATAACAATGAATTGGTCAACGAGAATTATTTGACTATAGATAAGACATTCAACGATGCCCATCGTTTGAATGTTGTGGGTGGGTTCTCGCTCCAAAATTCACGGACGCGCACGAGCAATCTGATGGGGATGAACTTCGTGAACGACAACTTGCAGAACGAAAATCTAAACAGCGCGAAAACGAAGGTACTCAATAATGGCCTGTCGGCGTCTACCTTACATTCCTGGTTCGGTAGGGCGAATTATGCTTTGTTGGATAAGTATTTATTTACGGTTACGGGGCGTGCAGATGGATCGACAAAATTCGGTGAAAATAACAAATGGGCTTTCTTTCCCTCGGCTGCCGTGGCGTGGAAATTAAATGAGGAATCCTTTATCAAAGATCTGAACGCATTCTCCGAACTGAAATTACGTGCCAGCTATGGTCTGACGGGTAATCAAGGTATTTCACCTTATCAAACCTTGGATAGATTTGGCTCGGAACGCTATTACGTTGGCGCACAGAATGGTTTTATGACAGGCTTTGGCCCGGGATTGGCAGGAGCAAACAATGAGCAGGGGTTAACCATTGTCGGCGGTTTAGGAAACAAAAGCTTGCGATGGGAGACGACGACTTCTTACGATTTGGGGTTAGACATTGGTTTTATGAACCAACGCTTTACGTTAACCCTAGATTATTATGATAAGCATACAAAAGATTTATTACGCACACGTACCATCTCGCCTTCATCAGGTTTTGACCAACAATGGGTCAATGATGGAGAAATCAGTAACCGTGGCTTTGAGTTGGGATTTAATGCAGGTATTATTCAACGGGAGGAATTAAGCTGGTCTATAGGCGGTAACTTCGCATTGAATAGAAATAAAGTAGTCGCCATGGGCGAAAGCGACCGTGTTGTGACCGGATCGTTGATCGAAATGGTACGTCAAAATGTGAATCACTTTATTATCGGACAGCCGATGTATGCCTTTTACGGTTATCGCTCCGACGGTATTATCCAATCGTTAGAAGAGGGGATAGAAGCCGGACTTACAGGAGCAGAAGCGATCCCGGGTGAGATCAAGTATGTTGATATTGCTGGTGCGGATGGTAACCCCGACGGTACGATCGATCCGACATATGATCGCGTCGTTATAGGCGATCCGACCCCGAATTTTATCTATAGTTTTAATACCTCAGTTTCCTATAAGCGTTTCGACCTAAATGCGCAGTTTTATGGCGTGTATGGTAATGATGTGTTTGATTTGCAGAAGATGACGCCTAGTAGGCAAGTGCAACGCTGGACGCCGGATAATCCAAGCAATCTCTATCCACGTGCAAATAACACAAGAGGGTATAAAGCATCTGATTTCTTTGTAGAAGATGGATCATTCCTACGTCTTCAGAATGTAACACTGGGTTATAACCTTAGACCCGGCATCATTAAAGGGATTAGCAATATCCGGTTGTATGCATCGGGAAATAATTTGTTGACGATTACGAAATTCAATAAAGGATTTGATCCGGAGGTAGGTTTAGACGGGATAAATTGGGGTAATTACCCACGCCCCCGAGCCTACTCTTTTGGCGTATCAGTAGGCTTTTAACCTAAATTTCAATAAGACATGAAAATGAATAAAATTATAGCTGGCATTTGCCTAGCGGGCATAGCAAGTAGCACTTTTCTGTCGTGCTCGAAATTGACAGAAGAACCCTATGGTATCGTGAATTCGAATTCATTCTATAAAACCGCAGATGATGCCTTATCAGGTCTGATATATGCCTATGCGATATTGCCCGAAGTAGGATATTACTCGCGAGGTTATTACATCATTACAGAGCTGCCGACGGAAAACCTCACGGCAAAATCAGACGCTGGGCAGGCAAACTTCGAACTAGAGCAGTTGCGCACCACGTCGACGAATTCCGACCTTGATAACCTCTGGACCTATATGTACCGGGGAATTGCAAGAGCCAATGCCGTCATTACAAATGTACCGAACGTTCCGAATATGCCGGATGCAGATCGCAATCAAATTATCGGTGAGGGGTATTTCCTGCGTGCGTTGCATAATTTTAACCTGGTTCGTTTATTTGGTGAAGTGCCTCTTCGTTTGGAGCCTTTGGTCGAAGCAGAACAGATACCGGTGGCAAAGTCCAGCATTTCCGATGTCTACGATGTCATTATTGCCGATTTGAAAAGGGGCGAAGAACTGATGTCTGCGGCGAAAAATTTTGAAGGTCGCGCAAATCGAGTTGCAGCACAGGCCTTATTGTCAAAAGTGTATTTGCATTTGGCCTCCGCTAAGGCTTCGGGCTCGGTTGGTTATGATTTCGTTGCCAATAGTGATGAGATGTATAATGAGGCACTGCGTTATGCAGGTAAAGTAATTAACGATCAACAGGTGTTTAATTTTACCGATGTCCTCCCGGATATATGGAATACGGAAGTGTATAAAAATGCGGCGGTTTCGGAGCATATCTTCGACGCAGCAGTAGACCGTTCCGGTGAACGGGAAGGTAACTATTCCAAATTACCCAATATGTTTCTGCCAGATCCGGGCTTTGTCATGACGATTCCGTATAACCCAAGTGATCCGAATACGGAGACGATCAATATAGGCCGAGGATGGAATCACTTCCAGATGGAGGCGCATCATTATAACAGTTATAATGCGAGTGATAAACGAAAAACAGACCTGATTGTTTCGGAAGTAATTAACCCCGACGGCAACGTTATCCAGTTTGGAATAAACGATTTTTCACGTCCGTTTACCCGAAAGTTTATAGATCCTTTACGGGATGCAGACAAGATGAGTACTAACTCGCCGGTAATTCGTTATTCGGATATCTTACTGGTGTATGCCGAATCTGCTGGCCCCACTACCGAAGCCTATGCTGCCGTGAATAAGATCCGCAACCGTGCGGGCTTAGGGCCATTGACTCCGAATCTTTCGCCCGCTGCATTTAGAGAGGCCATTGTTGAGGAGCGCGCATTTGAATTGGCTTTTGAAGGAAATAGGCTATTCGACCTTCGTCGTACGAATAGTATGGAGAAGGTACTGGTGGAGAAGTATGGGAAAAGCATCACATCCGGCGCTTATTTCTTTCCTATCCCACAACGTGAAATTGACTCAAATCCTTTAATACAACCTTAAGTATGTTAACCATGAAATCGAAAACAATAAAAATAAAAGCAACACTGACAGTTCTAGTATTGCTTGGGCTTTTTATGGGATGTCAGAAAGATCCTTATGATGGTGTTAAAAGCAACGAAAAGTCTATCGAGAACTTTACAATGGGCGAGGGGTTCACCCAGATTGGAGCAGCGGTGGTAGACCGCACAGCGGGAAAGGTGAAGGTAAAGGTATTGGTGGAAGAGCATACAGATTTTTCTAACGTGCGTCCGATTATCCAGCAATCATACCGAGCTTCGGTTTCTCCGAATTCGGGAGAACAGGTTAATTTTTTGACAAACGACTATAAGTTTAAATATCAAGTAACCGCAGAAACGGGAGAAACGAGGGAATGGGAGATCGAAGTGGAGCCATTTGAGGAAACCATCACCGGAACATACGATATCACAGATTTAGTCGTATATGGCGGAACGGGTCCTGAATATGGAGGTGGTGCCGTACTGTCATTAACGAGCAAGCCTTGGATTTGGTCGGCTACGAATGGCCCTCAAGTAGAGCTGGATAATAAGTTAACCTTTACCCTGACCGGTGTAACGCCTACTGGTAGAACAACAGGGGATTTTATAAATGATGCTGGAGCTGATGGTCATTATGCGGATTTTACCTATATCCTTGATCCGCGGACCGACGTGAATCACTTTTATCGGAAATTGCCGAAAGGTGAAGGAACATGGGAACGGGATTACACAACGGATGTACTTACATTGATCTTCGCGGATGGAACACGTGTGAACTGCTCTTTCTTAGGTGCTACGACGGAGAATTTAGGTAATAATTTGACCAAGACGATACAGCATAATGCTTTTGCTTTCGCCTTAAATGGGACAGATGATTGGGACGCCATTTACTCGGATTACGACAAATTTGTTAAAAAGCCGAGAAGATATTGGATTGAAGTAAAAAAACAAAACTAAATAGCAGGTTATGAACAAGAGTACGATTTTAAGTTTTGCCTTTCTGCTGATGGTTACCATAGGGTGCGGAAAATCGAAAGACGATATCATCGATGATGACAAGGGCAACGATGAGGCAGTGTCATTGAGCTTATTTGATAAAAGTGCTACGTCAGAGACGAAAGCGCTTTATTCGCAGCTCTGGCGAATACAGAGCAAAGGTTTTATGTTTGGGCACCATGATGCGTTGATTTATGGTCGCGAATGGATGAACGAACCGGGTCGGTCAGACGTATACGAAATAGTGGAAGACTATCCGGCTGTATTCAGCGTGGACTTTGCTGAAGTGATGGATGACCGCAGAGCGACATCTACGTTGAATGCCGCACGGAAAAGGACAATTTTGGAAGCACGCAAGCGTGGCGAGGTGATTACGGCAGTATGCCACCTGAATAATCCCCTTACAGGAGGGGATTCGTGGGACAACTCATCCGACGATGTGGCCAAACAGATTCTACAGGAAGGTAGCGCCACAAACGTGAAATTTAAGCAATGGCTGGATAACTTAGCCGAATTTGCCTTGTCGCTTAAAGATGAGCAGGGAAAACTGATTCCAATTATTTACAGACCTTTTCACGAACACACGCAGCAATGGTCTTGGTGGGGAAGCAAGTGTACAACAAATGATGAATTTATTCAACTATGGAAATTCACCTTAAACTATCTAAAGGAGGTGAAAGGGGTGCACAACTTCATTTATGCGATTTCCCCGCAACGGGATAACGTAGGTGGCCGGGCGGAGCTGTTATTCCGCTGGCCGGGAGACGACTTTGTGGATTTTATTGGAATGGATTGCTATCATGGCACCAACACACAGGCTTTTCAATCTAATCTTAGGGCACTACAGGATTTGTCAAAAGAAAAGCTCAAACCCTGTGGTGTAACAGAAGTAGGAATTGAAGGTATACGAAATGGAGGCGCTCCGCACACAGAATATTGGACAAAGGAAATACTGACGCCGTTGATTGGTAAACAGGTGAGCATGGTGGTGATGTGGCGGAATGCGTACGACCCCTTGAAGGAAGGTTTCCACTTTTATGGACCGTGGAAAGGGCATAGTTCGACGGAAGATTTCAAGGTGCTTTATCGAAGCTCGGTGAGTTTATTCTCCAAAGATTTGCCCAATATGTATGTGTTAGCGGATAATGTGACGGTTAATTAACGAATTTTTAAACTAAAATATATGCATGGTGAAAGGAAAACCATATTATCAAGGATTGGTCGCAGCGGCCTTAATAAGTCTTTCGGCTTGTGGTGGCGGTAATGGATCGACCGCAAAACAAGGTGATTCGACAATAATGCAAACGGTGGATTCCAACTCGGTTACGATCGAGGTAGAGAAAACCCGTATACTGAAATTACTATCCGACATTAAATCAAACTATGTGCTCGGTGGTATCCACAATCGGGAACCAAACAGTAATCCCGCGCAATGGACCGATGCCGTACAGAAGGTGGTGGGTGATTACCCTGCGTTGTGGAGCGGAGATTTCTTATTCCAGAAGGAGAACATTGAACACCGCGAAACCATGATTAACGAAGCAATCAAACAGTTTAAAAACGGTGCAATAGTCAATATCATGTGGCACGCCTGTAATCCTGCAAACGGGCAACCCTGCGCCTGGGATGACGGAAAAGGGGTGTTGAGCACATTGACGGATACACAGTGGGAAGAGCTTTTTAACGAAGGAACAACCATCCATACGCAATTCATTACAATGATGGAGGAAGTAGCGGTCCATCTTCAGCGATTGAAAGATAATAAAGTGGTCGTCCTGTTCAGACCATTTCACGAAATGAACCAGGGTAAATTCTGGTGGGGCGGCCGACAGGGTGAAGAGGGTACTGTTAAACTTTACCGCTGGGTACATGATTACATGGTAAAAGAGAAGGGACTGGACAACTTATTATGGGTGTGGAATATTCAGGATTTTCCATCCTTGGACAAGGACGCGGATCTATACAATCCGGGGGATCAATACTGGGATATCGTCTCCCTGGATGTATACGATGATGGCTCTGGATTTTCGAACGAAAAATATGAGACCATCAAACGGGTTGCCAACGGAAAACCGATGGGCATAGGCGAATGTCAAAAACTACCCTCCGTGGCTGTATTGCAGGAGCAAAAGGATTGGATTTTCTTTATGGGCTGGTCTGAGCTCGTATTTGAGCACAATAGCATCGAAACCATCAAAGACGTGTATGGTTCTGATCGGGTACTGCTATTGAAAGAACTTAATAGTACAATATTTAAATAGTGATCGTATGAAAATAAGGAATATACCACTTTTGCTCTACTTGATAACTTTTGTATGGATGTCCTCCAGTTTTGCGCAGCAGCCTGGCGTAAGAAGTTGGATTTCTAAAGCCGACGGTTCGGCACTACTGGAAGTGCAGCCTATTCAGCTCTTCGGGAAAAACGATGGAAGACATTTTCCGATTGTAGTAGACGGACGACAGACGTTTCAGGAGATTGATGGCTTCGGCTTTGCATTGACGGGTGGAAGCGCAGAGTTGCTTCATAAAATGCATCCATCTTCGCGTTCTGCTTTATTGAAAGAGTTATTTGACAAAGGAACGAATGATGTTTCGATCAGTTACCTACGCTTAAGTATCGGCGCTTCGGACCTCAATCGATTTGTGTATTCCTATAACGATTTAAGAGATGGCGAGACGGATATAGATCTGAAAAAATTTAGCTTAGGACATGATTACGATGATATCATTCCCGTACTAAAGGAAATTTTAGCCATTAATCCGACATTAAAAATAATGGCTTCTCCCTGGTCGGCACCGACATGGATGAAAACCAACGGAAAGGTGCAAGGAGGTTCGCTAAAATCAGAATACTATGCGGTATATGCAAAATATCTATTGCGTTATGTGCAAGAAATGGAAAACGAAGGGATTGTGATCGACGCGATTACAGTACAAAATGAGCCGTTGAATTCAAGAAATACGCCTAGTATGCCTATTACGGTGCCAGAGATGCGTATATTTTTGCGCGATCACCTTGGGCCTCTTTTTGACAAAAACGCACCGGAAACAAAAATTGTACTTTTTGATCATAACTGCGACCGGCCGGATTATCCCTTAGCCTTATTAAATGATATGGAGCTGGACGGATATGTGGATGGTTCAGGGTTTCATCATTACGGTGGCGATATAAGTACCATGTCCCTTGTTCATCAGGCACGACCGGATAAGAATATTTATTTTACAGAGCAGATGGTCATTCAGAACAGTGATGTGCCGATCATGAATATGGCCTATCAAGTAGAACGTTTGGTGATAGGAACCATGCGCAATTGGAGTAAGAACCTTATTTTATGGAATCTTGCTGCAGATCCCAATAATGACCCACATACCGATAATGGGGGCTGTTCTATCTGTCAAGGTGCCCTTACACTGGATGGCGACGTAGTCTCCAAAAATGTAGCCTTCCATGTTATAGCGCAAGCTTCCAAATTTGTGCCTCCGGGTTCCGTGCGCATACAGTCGAATGGTCCATTTGATGCGGTCGTCAATTTAACGACAGATGAGGAAAATGCTGAAATTACAAGGGCGACTTCCATCGCACAGGGTAACGTATTGCCGAATGTGGCATTTAAGACACCTGAGGGGAAGATTGTACTCATTGTTGCGAATAATTCTTTTACTGACCGGAGTGTAAAGATTCAATACCAGGGTCGGTTTGTTAACCTTCCTTTAGCTGCCGGAGCTATTGCAACCTATGTATGGCCTATTTAATACGTACGATATGATGTCTATAAAAATAATACTAACTGGTTTTCTGTTGATGTTCTCCCTGTTCGCTGCCAACGCGCAAGCTATCGGCGGAAGCAATTTCAGCACGGACGGATGGTGGAGACCGAATACAACCACGTTTTCTCCGCAGGTGGATAAGAATGGAATTGTAACGTTTCGTCTTAAAGCTCCTCATGCTAAGGTCGTTTTGGTCGAACTAGGCGATTGGGATATTCAGGAATGGAGAATGACGAAGGATGAGACCGGAGTTTGGTCTGTCGCCGTAGACTCTCTGTATCCCGGTATATATCAATATAGTTTTAAAGTGGATGGACTCAAGGTGTTGGATATAGAAAACCCTCGGGTCAAGCATGGTACCTCTCTATACGGAAATATTCTCGAGGTAAGAGGAGAATCCCCTCTTTTCGATCAGGCACAGGATGTATCACATGGCGAGGTACGTATACTGCGCTATCGTGCAACAACACTACAAAGGAGTAAAACGGTATATGTGTATGTGCCACCCGGATACGAAGAAGACGGGCAAGCGTTTCCTGTTTTGTACCTACGGCACGGCGGTGGAGACGATGAAGGGAGTTGGACACGCGACGGACGTGTGCCAGATGTGCTGGACAATCTCCTTGCGCAGCATAAAGCGAAACCGATGTTGGTGGTCATGACCAACGGGCATACAGACGGGTCGTGGGCAGGAGGTAGTTCAAAAGAAGGAATGGAGATCTTGGAAGATGAACTGCTCCATGATGTGATCCCGCTGGTGGAGGAACGGTTTCATGTAATGAAGTCCAAAGAAGGAAGGGCTATTGCCGGCTTGTCGATGGGCGGCGGACAGGCTTTCGTTATCGGACTGCGAAATATGGATAAGTTTAACTACATCGGTCAGTTCAGCTCGGGGCTGCTAAGTGACGAAAAATTAAAACTTACAGATTACATACCAGATTGGGAGCGTAAAAAAAGAGAAATAAATGAGAAGGTTAAGATCTTGTGGACAAGTTGCGGAACCAAAGATCCACGCTACCAAGGTCATCTGATCTTTTTGAAAACCTTGGCCAAACAGGGGATAACCTACCAAAGTGACGAAGCGCCGGCCGGACACGAATGGGTATTTTGGCGAGAACAATTCGCAAAATTTACCACGCACCTATTTTAAAACGAGAAAAGAAAAATCACATAGACTATATAAATACATTGGGAATAGAAATGAGTAGCAAATTTGAAAACCGGTTGGCCGCCGTAAAGGAAGCTTATGAGCAGTTATTAAATAAAAAGAATGAAGCCGTTTTGCCTGGCAATGGTATCTACGAGCGGTATATCAATCCGGTGGTGACGGCAGATCATACCCCCTTACACTGGCGCTTTGATCTCGACGAAACAACTAATCCGTACTTGATGGAGCGTTTCGGCATTAATGGCACGTTCAATGCCGGTGCCATCAAGTGGCAGGGAAAGTATATTTTGGTGGTGAGGGTAGAAGGTAATGATAGAAAATCGTTCTTTGCCGTTGCAGAAAGCCCAAATGGGATTGACGGTTTTAGATTTTGGGACTATCCCATTGTTATTCCTGAAACAGAGAATCCAGATACGAACGTATACGATATGCGTCTTACCCAACATGAGGATGGTTGGATTTACGGTGTTTTTTGTACCGAACGCAAAGACCCTAACGCTGCACCGGGCGATTTATCGTCCGCCGTCGCCGCTGCCGGAATCGTACGTACAAAAGATTTAAAAATATGGGAACGCTTGCCCAACCTGCAATCTAAAAGCCAGCAGCGTAATGTGGTCTTGCATCCGGAATTTGTAGGCGGGAAATATGCACTCTATACTCGTCCGCAAGATGGTTTCATCGATGCGGGAAGTGGAGGGGGAATCGGCTGGACAGTAGTGGATAGTATGGAAAAAGCTGTGGTATTGGAGGAAAAAATTGTCAATCCACGTGCCTATCATACCATTAAAGAACTAAAAAATGGTCAGGGCCCTGCGCCGATAAAGACGGAAAAAGGCTGGTTACATCTGGCGCATGGTGTCCGTGCTTGCGCGGCAGGACTTCGTTATGTCCTGTATTTGTTTTTGACCGACCTTCACCAGCCTGACAAATTGATTGCTGAACCGGCTGGACATTTGATGGCTCCGCAAGGGGAGGAGCGTGTAGGAGATGTCTCGAACGTACTGTTTACAAATGGGTGGATAGCCGACGAGGATGGTACAGTCTACATTTATTATGCATCAAGCGATACACGAATGCACGTAGCCGTATCCTCCATTGACAGGCTCCTGGACTATTGCTTAAACACCGCGGAGGACGGGCTTCGTTCTGCTACTTCGGTCGGTACATTGTCCCGTATTATTACAAAAAATTTAAATCGTTAATTTAGACGTCAGATAAACCCATCATGGAATTGAAATCAGATAACGTCACCCTTCGGGAAAAAGTCGGTTATGGTTTAGGAGATGCCGCATCTTCTATGTTCTGGAAGCTATTTGGCATGTACTTAATGTTTTTCTATACCGATATCTTCGGCATGGAGGCAAAAGCAGTAGGTACCATGTTTCTGATCACGCGGGTCTGGGATTCTTTATTTGATCCGATTGTCGGTGCTTTCGCCGACCGCACACGGACAAAATGGGGCAAATTCAGACCGTATATTTTATACGTTGCGATTCCTTTTGGCGTGATCGGGGCGTTCACGTTTTTGACGCCTGCACTGGACGGGGTAGGGAAAATAGTATATGCGTATGTTACCTATTCGTTAATGATGATGGTATACTCGGCGATTAACGTCCCTTATGCTTCATTATTGGGCGTCATGAGCCCATCCCCAAAGGTTCGCAATGTACTGGCGACATTCAGGATGACTTTTGCGTATATTGGAAGTTTTGTGACGTTATTATTGTTCAATCCGTTGGTAAACTATTTTAGCAGAAACAGTCAAAACATGACCGATCAGCAGCACGGATGGTTTATGGCCGCCACAGTCATTGCTGTTTTTTCGGTCTTGCTATTTTTGTTGTGTTTCTATTGGACAAAAGAGCGGGTAGTACCGATAGCCTCGACGAGTTCAACGCTTAAACAGGATATTCGTGACCTATTACACAACAGACCTTGGTGGATTCTGTTGGGAGCGGGAGTGGCTGCGTTGGTATTCAATTCCATAAGGGACGGGGCGACACTTTATTACTTTAAATATTATGTAGGAGAAGATCAATTTGGTAATGTAGTATTCTTTCATATACCTTTCGTATTGAGCGGGCTGTATCTTGCGTTAGGACAGTCCGCTAATATCCTGGGGGTTATTGCGGCAGCGCCGTTAAGTAATAAGATCGGAAAAAAAAATACCTATATGGGAGCGATGTTAATTGCTACAGCAGCGAGCATCTCTTTTTATTGGTTAGAACGTGATCAGCTGTTGATGATTTTCGTACTTCAGGTTTTGATAAGCATTTGTGCCGGGGCGATTTTTCCATTATTGTGGTCCATGTATGCCGACTGTGCAGACTATTCGGAATTGCGGACGGGAAACCGCGCTACCGGTTTGATCTTTAGTTCGTCGTCGATGAGCCAAAAATTAGGCTGGGCTTTTGGTACCGCTGTGACAGGATGGCTGTTGGGGTACTACGGTTTTCAGGCTAATCAGGCACAAAGTGCAGAGACGTTGTCGGGCATACGCATGTTCCTTAGCTTTTTTCCCGCAATCGGTACCGTCTTATCCGTTTTGTTTATCAGTTTCTATCCATTGAGTGAAAAGAAGATGCTCGATATCACAACAGAATTGGAAAAAAGAAGGACCTCAAATTAATACGAAATAACATACAGTGATGAACGGATTTAGAAAGGAACTAGAGCATAATATCCTACGTTTTTGGGAAGAAAAGATGGTGGACGAGGAGCATGGTGGTTTTTACGGGAGGATTGATGGAAAAAACCGACTGTTGCCTGGCGCGAATAAGGGTGCAGTAATGAATACAAGGGTGCTTTGGACCTTCTCGGCAGCTTATCGCGTGTTAAATGAAAAGCGATACCGCGACATGGCCAAACGTGCCTTCCAGTATATCAAAAATCATTTTGTGGATCCGCTATATGGTGGCATATTTTGGGAAGTGGATCACTTGGGAAAGCCGGTAAATACAAAAAAACAAACTTACGCACAGGGTTTTGCCCTCTATGCTTTTTCAGAATACTATAGAGCGACAGGCGAACAGGAAGCATTGGATTTCGCGATCTCCCTGTTTCATACCATAGAGACCTGTAAGGACGAAAAATTGGGCGGATATTGGGAAGCTTTCACGGAAGATTGGCAACCTATAGCCGATATGCGGTTAAGTGAAAAGGACGAGAATGAGGCAAAGACCATGAATACCCATTTGCATGTTCTGGAAGCGTATACTAGCTTAATTCGCGTGTGGCGGGACGAAGGTATACTGGCAGCCCAGCAAGATTTAGTACGTGTATTTTTGGACCACGTCTTTAATCCCGAAACAGGCCACCTCAAGTTGTTCTTTGATGTGGAATGGAATACCAAAGGCACCGTGGTTTCATATGGGCACGATATTGAAGCTGCTTGGCTATTATGGGAAGCGGTAACGGTACTGGGTGATGTGAAACTCCAAGACGAGGTTCGCCTGGTCGTCCGAAAAATAGCGGAAGCAGCTGCTGAAGGGATACTACGGGACGGAAGCATGGCGTATGAATTAAAAAACGGCCACTTGGACCAAGAGAGACACTGGTGGGTACAGGCCGAAGCGGTAGTGGGTTATCAATATATGGCGAAGATATTTAACGACGATGCTTTCAAACGGAAAGCGGAGGCACTGTGGAGCTATATTCAACAGTATATCGTGGATAAGGAAAATGGGGAATGGTATTGGAGCCGTTTGGAAAACGGATTGGTTAGCGACGGAGAAGACAAGGCCGGCTTTTGGAAGTGTCCATATCATAATGGTAGGATGTGTTTGGAAATGATCGAGTTTTAAATCGCATATTGCTATAGATTTACAAGTAGAAGTTATCCATAAATTCGAATAGAAACAAAAAGGCAGGCATCTGTAACGTGCCTGCCTATCTACCTTCACATAGATGGATTTTTGTCTCGGATCTATTATAGCGAAGAGCTATTTTTATTTTTTAGCGGTTATATCGAATTCCAAGTCAACCTCCTGTGAAATCATCCAGTCTTTAGGATCACCGTCTGTTCCGTAAGTAAGACCCCAGTCCTGTCTATTGATGCTGAATTTTGATTGTACGTTCACGCTGTTTTCTTGGATGGATACCTTAGCCGGGAAAGATACATTTACCGTTTTTTCCTTAATGGTTAGATTACCGCTAATAATGTTTGTCGCATCCGCTAGTACACTTTTGTCCTTTGCAGGATCAAAAGGCCTTACAGATGTGATGTCTAACTTTGCTGTAGGATATTTTTCAACTTCGAAAAAATCCTCGTTTTTCAAATGTCCATCTAAATCTGCAGCTGTCTTTCCGCCTGTTTTCGCAACATCCACAGCATTTTCATCCGTACGCAAAGAATTCATATCGATCGTAAATTTACCACTCGCAATTGTATCATTTTCCAGCGTCAGGCTTCCTTCGCTATCCAATGTTCCAAATCGTGGATCGAAACCACCTTTGTGGTATGCTTTCCATTTTATGGAGCTGTTCGCAGGATCAAGATGAAATACCGTACCTCTCTCCGTCGCAACCTCTTGAGCTGTTGATGTCTGTACTTTGTCTGCGTTGGAATTACCTCCACAAGCCGCTAATGCTAACGCGGCAACGATTGTTAAAGCTGATAATTTTTTCATTTTTTATTTAACTGTTATGTTTAAATAGCGCTGCAAAGGTAATATAAGGTCGGTTTAAAAAATGCATTAGTTACCAATTGGAAACTAGTTTCCAATTGGTAACTAATCTTCATTTGTTTATTTTTGAAAAAAAACTCCAGTATGATAAAGAGGAAAGCGGTTAAGAAATCGTTAGAATGTAAGGTTAGAATAACGGCGATAACAGACACGATGCAAGTCTTATCTGGTAAATGGAAAATCCATATCCTTGGCACGCTTTTGCAAGGTGGAAGAATGCGGTTTATGGATCTTCTACGAGAGATCGATGGCATTGCAGCCAAAATGCTTTCTAAAGAACTGCAAGATTTAGAAATGAACCAGCTTATAACGAGGACAGTCGTCGATACAAAACCGATAACCGTTGAATACGAAGTCACGGAATATGGAAAAACGATGGAACCGATCATCGACGAGATCGCAAATTGGGGTGTTTTCTATAGGAATAGGTTGCATGGCAAGGCCGAGTAAAGATCCATCGATTTGTTCACCCATAAAATTCCTCTTTAGAAATTTCATAAACAAAATTTAACCGCGGTGCCTCACCGAAATACGTTACTTCCTGTTCTGCAATTTTCTGCGCACCAATGCGGCTAATGGCAATTTGTGAACGGATATTTTCTGTACCTATATAAAACTTAACTTTGGAGACAAACTGAAAAATGTAATCCAACATCATGGTTTTTACCGATTGGTTGATTCCCTTGCCCCAATAATCTATAGCATAAAATGTGTAGCCAATAAACAGGCTGTCTTGTTGTTTGTCGTAATCATAAAACCGCGTGCTTCCAATGATGTTTCCTGTAGCTTTGTCTACAATTTTAAACGCCCCTTTACTTTGGATTGCTCCGTCAAAGAACATGCTGAATACATCCTTCCTCCAGCGGTTCTTATTGGGATGTTGTTCCCATATTTTGGGGTCGGAAGCGGTGGTATACAACGCTTCAAAATCGCCTTCCTGTAAAGGATAAAGGACAATTTTTTCGTTTTCTAATGTCGGTTGAATATCGAATTCCATAGTTCTATTATGTTCCAGCCTGGTGCGAAAAAGAAGCCCGTCTTCAGCTCAGATAATGGCGTCGACCAGATACTCCTTAGCCCGTTAGCCTTATAAAAATAAAAAATGAATAGATGAAAAGCAATATCGTTGTCCCTTTTCATTTAACAACCACTTAATCCGTTATGTTACAATCGCCTTTTCTTCTTTCTAGCGTCATTTCTTCAACTCAAACTGGTCGTAGAGTGTACCATCTGCAGTATAGGCCTTATACTGCAATGTATTTCCTTTGATATCGATAACCTGATACAATTGCATGTGTTCCGCAGATTTCGCTATCCATTCTTTTTGTGGATCGACCTGATACATCTTTGGTCCAGCTACGGATACGATGTAAACCGGTTTCTTTTCTTTATTTGATGGCACCGCACTTCGGGCATAGGTATGATCATGTCCTTGCAATAGCAGATGAACGCCGTATCTCTCAAAGAGAGGTCTAAACAAATCGGCGAACTGATAGTTATCCCGCGACTTGGCCGTTGAATAAACGGGATGGTGACACATGACCACTGTCCATTTCGCGGTGCTGCTCTTCAATATTTGCTCTAGCCATTGCGCCTGTGCATTACGGTAGGTACTGTCCAACATGATCATCTGTGTGTTGAGTGCGATGATGCGAAGAGGTCCATAGTCTACATAGTAGTTGGATTCTTCCAATCCTGCGACACCGTTTTCAGGTAACCTGAACTGCTGCTGCCAGTGCGGATCGAGTGTGAGCACTTTTTGTTCATCACGAAAGTACTCGTGGTTACCCGGTACCATTAACTGCGGATAGCTGCTGTTTATGCCTGTACCGGCATAAAACCATTCGCCCCATTCGTTGTCCGAATTGCTGCGGTTGATTAGATCCCCCGCATGCAATATAAAGTCGGCCTTAGGACAAGTCTGTATAGCTTTGCGATATACACGTGTCCAGCGTGAACGCAGATCATTCTGCGCGTCGCCCAAATAGATAAAAGATACGTTATCGGTTTGCCGAGCTGTTCGGAATTGAAACCATTCGCTCCACGCGCCGTCTTTGCCTACGCGGTAGTTGTAGATACGGTCGGGTTGTAATCGCTCAAATTGTACACTATGATACATCGAGCGGTTATTCTCACGATCGGTGAATAGCTTGCTTTCAGCTTGATATATCTGAACGACACTGTCGGCGAATTCAGGACTATTGTTCTCTAAACGTAACTGGGCGATCTGTCCGCTTCCTTGGATGACATTCGTACGCCAATTGACCGCTTGGTTATGCGCAGCGTCGTTGGTCAGATTGAGGATGACGCGATCTGGCTGGTTCTCCGCAACATAGCTCTGACTCTGGGCTACCGAAATTAAAGTTAGGCCTAACGCAAGTGTGGTGATCAGTTTTTTCATATATGTATATTTGTTGTAGCTATTTAAATTTGTTGAGAAAACAAAGCAAAGGGTGTCCGAAGACCCCCTTTTTAAATACTTTTAAATTATTATTTAATCGTGTATTTGACACCGATATTACCCCAGCGTGCATAGTATTTATAATCGTTTGGACGTCCGTCTCCGAAGTCAAATCGTACCTGTGAATTCGTGATATTGCTCAAACCGACGAATACGGTGAAATTCTTGTTGATCTTTTGTGAAGCAGAAAAGTCAAGTTGTGTACGGCCTTTTTCCATTAAGTCATTGGCTTCCTCCTCTGCCAGTTCACTGATGAAAGTCTCATAAAAATTGAGTGCGAGACGCCCAGAGAAACCATATTTCTCGTACGAAAGAGCAAAGTTACCTACACTTGGGCGCATCTCGGGTAGCGCTACTCTACGTACGGATTCCACCCCTGGAACCTCAAACGATGATTTAACATAAGTGTAGTTGGCAAATACACCGAATCCATTCGCAAAACCCGGCAGGAACGTGAACTGCTGTTGCCAGGCGATTTCTAAACCGTATACATCTGCTGCAGCTCCATTGACAGTCTGCGTAATTGCATAACCATCATAGGTTCCACCGGATTGGGTATAAATGGATTCGTAGATATAATCGTTGATTTTTTTGTAGAACACACCGCCAGACAGTAGGCCAATAGGGTTTAAGTAATGCTCGAACAATAAGTCGACGTTGGTCGATGTACTCTGATCAAGCTGTGGATTTCCTTTCTTCATCCTTTTGCGACGTACCTCAATCTCTTCCCAAGGAACAAGGTCATAGTAGGAAGGACGTGATAATGTGCGTGTAAGTGCACCCCGGATATTGGTCTGCTCCGTCAGTTTGTACTTTAGATTCAAGCTCGGGAAGAATCCAGCGAAGGCAGCCTCGGTATCTACCGGCTGCGTAGATTGGTAATTGCCCTGATCATCGAAGGAGACAATATTGCCCGTATACTGAAATCCTGTGCGCTCATAACGCATACCCAATACAGTCTCTAGTTTTCCTGTAGTTAGTTTGCCCATAAAATAACCAGCAGATAGATTTTCACTTCCTTCGTAAGAATCTGGATCGGTATTTTGGCGGATGTAGTTATCGTTGGGTTGAAAGAGATCCATGTTACGCTGATAATATTGCTCCATGAGGTATCCATTGGCGATGGCCCCAGAAAGGTTGTATTTGCCTCCAAAATACGAAGTACGGTTATAGTCCGATGTGAAATCATCCATAGTCAATGAGCCGGTTTTTAACCGGTACTGGAAATAGTTACGTGTGTGCGCGTCCTCTTTGTAACGGAAACGTGCACCTGCTTTAAGATCTAACGTGTGTCCACCCTCTAACGAAAGCGAGCGTTTAATATTGCCGGACAACTGTATATCCCGGTCGTGTGCAAACTGGTGACGGCGGTTGTAGCTGTTCGCCGTGTATTTTGCGGGATCGTTGTGGTCTGTCCCGGCGAATAAAAACTGAGGTGCACTAGGATCGGTATTGTCGATCGCTGCACTAAGGCCCCCTTGCTGGAAGTATCCGTCGTAGTAGAGCGGTTGGTCATAGCGTCCTTTGGCGTACGTTGCATCGGCATCCACCTCATAGTTGCTGAAGGCTGTCTTGCCGCCTAGCGAGAACGTGATGATATCCCTGTTGTAATCGCGAGGTGTTCCCGAAGAGCCGATACTGATATCGGCAGCTTGACCGATATTGCTGTATTCACCGATATTGTAGGATTTGGTTCCTCTGGTCTGTAGTTCGAAATATTTATTGTATGAGCTACGTGCGTAAAGCTTGGTCGCATTGGTTGGGTAATAGTTCAGCTCGAACTGTAAGCCTGTGTTTTTACGCTCCAGATCGCTGCCCTCCAACTCGAGGTTAGACATCAATAGATGCTCGCTACCGTCGATCTCGTAAGTGTCATAGTCTACCTGTACGCGATCCTCGCCGCGATAGGTCTGGCTGTAATTGACATCGGCAAGAAACCCCCATTTTTCGTAACGTTTGCCTAAAACGGCGCCTAAATTGTAATTTGCTTTAGACAGCAACTGATTGTAGCCTCCACCGACGTTTACCCGGAAGAGTTCCTCGCCTGCTTTTGGTGTTTTAGAAACGATGTTTACCGAGCCAGCTGTTGCATCAGCATCCATATCCGGCGTAAAAGTCTTGTTGACTTCAATGGCTTCGACTGTTGACGAAAGGATACCGTTAAGATCGATCTCGCGGCTATTGGTCTGTGTGGACGGTAGCCGAGTACCGTTTAAGGTCACCGATCCCATATTTTGGCTGAGACCGCGCATCACAACATTGCGCGGTAATCCGTAGCTATAATCCATCGCTATACCGGGTACGCGTTGTAGTGCCTCGGCTACGGTTGCATCCGGAAAGCGTTCGATCTGCTCCTGTGATAGTACATAACGTACATTGTCGGCATTTTTCATGTTGCTCAATGCTAATGCTTCGCCGCGACGAATTCCATTGATGGTGATACCCTCTAGATTATTGTCTTTCGGTTCCAGCAGAATATTGATTGGGATTCCTCCGTTAGGATAAGTGAGTTCTACAATCTGGTTTTGGTAACCGATGTAAGAGACGAGTATCTCGATTGTCCCTGGTTTCAGCCCTTGTAGGATAAAGTAGCCATTGGCATCCGTCATGGTCTTACGGTTATCTGAAAGCTTGACAAGTGTGGAATGCGGCAATACGCGGCCTGATGTAGCATCTTTGACATACCCGGCAATGATATTATTTTGTGCCGAATTTTCAGCGACAGGCTTGGGTGCGGGTACCACTACAATGTTGTTTTGAACGATACGGTAGCTAAGCCCGTTGTCAGCCAATAGTTGACTCAGTACATCATTTGCCGTTGTGGTGGATTGCTTGGGAGTATTGGCATTTTTACCCCGCACAAGGTTCTTGTCATAGGAAATGGGAATATGCAATTGTTTTTCAAGCTGATCCAATCCTTTCTCCAGATCTCCCTTACTTCCAGCCCAGTAAATCTGTTTGTCGTGTAGCATTTTAGATGTCTGTCCCACGGCAGGAACAAGTGGCAGGATACTGACATTGAAGACCGTAGCAGCAAATAATAAATTGCGAACCGTCTTAACCTTTTTTTTCATACTTTTGATTTTAAATTAAATGTAAATTGGATTTGGAGTGTCGGCGACTTTGGCGAGAGACTGACACTCTTTTTATTTTATGATAATTGTTTGCCCGTTGATGACGGTACGTCGTGCGCTGATCGTACCGATCAGTGCTGCAATATCCGTTATCGGTGTCTGCGGTTTCAACGTAATCTTGTATCGTACCTGTGTTGCTTTACCGCTGAGATGTATCAGGGAAATACCGTAGTAATCCGCGAGACATCGGCGTAAGGTCGCAAAATCCACGCCGTCCAGGGTCAAAGCACCAGTCTGCATATTGAGATTCACATCGCTCAATTTATTGATTTCCCATTTTTTAATAGCTTCGTGGTACACGATCCTTTCGTTGGGAGCAAGGAAGTGCTGCTCGTCGTCGATTCGGATACTGACCTTTCCCTCTTCGAGAAAGACACTGTGCTCTCCGCCGTCTGTCGGACTGTTAACTGAAAATCGAGTGCCTAATACCGTTGTCTCCAAGTGTTTGCTGCGCACGATGAAAGGTTTTTCTTTACTTTTTTTGACCTCAAAAAAAGCATTTCCCTCCAGCATAACGTGGCGGTCTACACGGTTGTAATCGGCACCAATCTGTAAGGTGCTGTGGGGCCGGAGTATGACTATTGTGCTATCTACCAAGCATATTCTCTTAGTACTATTCATGCTGCTGAATACTTGTACCACAGATTTTTCGTTGGTCACTTTGTTGCGCAGTGATACACTACTCCAGATACCGCCGCCAGTTAGCATCACGGCACCTATCCATATGGCTGCCGACCGCCACATACGGATACGTCGTTTACGTTTTTCAAGATGGTTGGTGTAACTGTTAAGTACGCGTTCATATAGACGTTGTTCCAATAGACGTTCGGCTTGATTATCGAGAGAGGGAGCTCCCCCTATAGTGCTTTCCGCTGCTTTTGTATCTGATGACGTATGCTTTGGTGCTTTCATGTGAAGTATACGAACACCCTTCTAGCAAATCCCGGCCGTTTTTTCGATTTAATTATAAAAAAATATTACGTTTATATAAACTTAACAGATGCGTTCTTTTTCGATCCTAACGAAGGAATTTTTCAATAGCAGATCGTAGTTTCTGATTGGCCAAAGAGAGCTGATTGCGAACGGTCTTGTCCGAGATGAGTAACTTTTGCGCAATCTCTGTCGTACTGTATCCCTCCTTGGTATTGAGCTGTATCACACGACGCATCTGATCGGGTAACCGATTGACCTGCAGTTCCAAAAAATCGTCAAGCTCCCGTTTGACGGTGACCTCCAGAGCCTTGTTGTCTTGCTGGCCATACCAGGCGAGTACGTCTTGTTCGAGAGCCAGATGGAGTTTGTTCTTGCGGAAATGGTCGGTAATCCGATTGCGGAGAGCCGTGTAAAGGTAGCCTTTGATCGTGTCTAAGCGATTTTCTAAGTCTTGGGATTTTAGTAATTTGAGAAATACATCGTGAATTAGATCCTCAGCAAGAGCATGATCCTTTACTTTTTTCAATGCAAAGTAGTAGAGCTCTTTCCAGTACAACTTGTATATATGGTTGAAGCAGTCAATTTTAGGATCGGAGTGATGCATTTTTTCTGTTATTGATTTCTAGAAACTCTTGTTACCCCCTTCGGAGCACCAGCGTTAAAAGACATGACAAATCTAGGTATGTAGTGTTAACTGAATATTAATATAGAGAGAATATTTAGCGGTCACAATCCTTGGAAATGATGAAGCAAACCGGTTTCATTGCGGTAGCTGATAGGAAGATGTTTAACTTTGGCACACACGTGATTTTTTTTGTTGAACTAAATCGAATTTTTATTTTTGCCATATGTTATACACTAAAGACCATACAATTGCAAAACCTTGGGCTATTTAACTCCATGGAGTTGTAGCATATCCGCCTTTTTAAAAACTTTTCATCAATCTTTCTGGGAAAGTATTCAGCTAATGAATAGCATTGAATTTTTCTCAAAAAGCTATTTTACGAACGATTAATTTATTAAGATGACTACCAAAGACATTCAAAATCTTACTCAAGCCCATGGGCTTACGATAACTGACGATATAAAATTCAATGATATGGGTATAGATTTTAGAGTCGGTATCGTATCAGATATCGACGGACAGCAATGGGTACTTCGAATTCCCAGACGGAATAATATGGCAGATCAAATCAAAGGAGAAAGAGAAATATTGAATTTGGTCAAGAAGCACCTTTCGGTTGAGGTTCCAGACTGGAGAATTGCAAACCATGATTTAGTAGCCTATCCGCTACTTAAGGATAAGCCGGCGTTGACCTATGACGGCGTCACCTATGAAGTTACCTGGAATATGGATAAGGATAGTCCTAATTATGTTCCTTCCTTGGCAAAAGTACTTGTGGAGCTTCATCATATTCCAGCGTCTGAGGTCAGCGTAAAGAATCTAAAGATAAAGACCACTACAGATTTGAAAAAGGAAATAGAAAATCAGCTAAGATTGGTTAAATCGGAAATTGGTATTTCGGAAGAATTGGAAGCTAGATATAAAACTTGGTTGAATAATGATTCCCTTTGGCCTAAGTTCACAAAGTTTATCCATGCTGATCTTTATGCTGGTCATATTTTGACCGATAACAACAATGAAGTTTCAGGAATTATCGATTGGACCACTGCGCACGTCGGCGATCCCGCAATGGATTTTGCTGGCCATCTCAATGTATTTGGAGAAGAAAGCCTGAAACAATTGATTGAAGAATATGAGAAGCAAGGCGGACAGATTTGGGATAGAATTTTCGAACAAACCGTAGAAAGAGCCGCTGCCGCTGCCTTAGCCTATGGATTTTTCGCGGTGGAAACCAAGAGTGATCTTCATATCCAAGGTGCTAAAAAAATGTTAGGAGTTGGGTAAAAATTAGAAGCTACGATGGTAACGTAACTATGAACGAAACAGAAATATTTTATCCGACAAGCCAAGCGGAGTGGCGACAATGGTTGGAAACAAATCATTTATCGAAACAATCTGTGTGGCTTGTTTTTTATGCTAAGTCGTCAGGCAAACCGTCTATTAGCTGGAGCGAGGCCGTTGATGTGGCGCTTTGTTTTGGTTGGATTGACAGCAAGAAAATTAAAATAGACAATGAGACAGCACACCAGTTTTTCAGTAAACGAAAACCACAAAGTACCTGGAGTAAAATCAACAAAGAAAAAGTAGGGAAACTCATTGAGGAGGGGTTAATGACACAAAGGGGGTTTGATGTTATTGAAGCCGCCAAACAAAACGGTTGGTGGACAATTTTGGACGAAGTAGAAGAATTGATAATCCCGAACGATTTAGAGAAAGCGTTCAAAAAATACAAAGGTTCAAAAGACTATTTTTTGAGTTTGAGCAAAACGGTCCGGAAAATGATGCTGACCTCGCTCGTTCTTGCAAAAAAAACCGAAACTCGGCAAAAACGCATAGACGAAATTGCCGAACTCGCCGGGCAGAAAAAGAAACCAAAACAATTTTGAAGAGTTTCGAAAGCTAAAAAGGTAAAGAATAAACATCATTTAAGATGGCATGCCCACCGTTATGCCGGAGTCTGGGCTTTGTCGTATATAAGACCTTCCGATTTCAGCTCTTTCCAGAAATCAACCGGAATTTCCGATCTCCAGGATTTCACATTGCTTTTAACTTGATCGGTTGAACTCGCACCGGGAATAATAGCCACAAATTCCTCGCATGCCAGTACAAAATGTATGGCTGCGGTAATCATGTCGGTATCATATTTCTTAGTGATTTCCTCGATTTTATCCCGTTTTTCGGTCATTCCTTTCGGGATGACGTCCTTGTAATTGTAGCGGTCTCTACCAGCAACAAATCCGGAATTATAACCCGCTCCGGAAACCAGTTTTACACCTGCTTTTTTAACCGCGGGAAGGAGACGGTCCACCGCGTCTTCATGTTCTAATATGGAGTATTGTGTAGCCGACAGACAGATGTCAGGATCGGCAGATTCTATACAATCTAGGATCGGTTCGATCTTATTCACACCCATTCCCCAAGCTTTAATCACCCCTTCATCACGGAGTTCTGATAACACTTTAAAAGCGCCTCCTTTGGCTTGTTTCATATAATAATCATAGCGATCGCCCACCTGATCCTCCGATAAATCGTGAATGTAAACAATGTCAATATAATCGAGTCGAGTGCGTTCTAGACTGTCTTCAATAGACTTTTTTACCGCGTCGGCTGTGTACATATGTTTGAAATCGAAATGCAGCGGGTTTTTCCACATCGTTGGTGGCACATCCGATTCGGGAACCTCTGTAAACAAACGGCCGACTTTGGTAGAGAAAACAAAATCTTCGCGGTTTTTGTCCTTCAGAAATTCACCAAACCTTCTTTCACTTTTCGTGAGTCCATACCATGGCGAAGTATCGTAATGGCGGATACCCAGACCCCAAGCTTCCTGCAAAATTTTCTGTGACTGATCGTCGGTAATATCTTCGAATGCCGTCCCGATCGGTACTCCACCGAGACCTAGTTCGTGTTCCTTTTTTAAAACTATACCGCTCATTTTTTATATTTTTTTAATTTACTGTTGATCCGCATTTTTGTTTATCAGAATAACAATAAACATTTGGAACTGTTTAAAAATTCGATAAAAGTCCAGTAAAGTAACCTTGAATTAGGACAGTGGTATGTTAGGGGTGGGATAATGACGGACGATACCTTCTGTTATCAGCTCCATATTAAATGACGCATCCAGGGTCTTCTGTTGACCCGTTTCCAGCTTAGAAAACCGGTCCACATCATTATCAAACCGTTCCTCAATTTCTTTTATCCTAGATTTCAAACCAGTGATCTATAAAACGCCATTTCATTATTTCCCGTTTGTTGTTTCTGATAAATTACACTATCATAAAAAAAGTTTATAAACAAACTATATTAAGTATAATTAGTATATTTGTGAACCAAGTGATTATATATGAATTATAATTTGATTAAAGATGTACTTGATTTGGTCGCGGAATTTGAAAACAAAAACGCCGGTTCGAATAAGTCGGCAGTTACCATCGATGATTTCAAAAAGTGGATTATTATAAATTATAATGCGGAGAACTTGACTGCCGAGCCCAATTGGGAGGGCAAAGAGAGTGGTCGAAGCCCCGAAAGTGTCATAAATACGCTAATTGTGCATATGAATCGCTACGCCAAAAGCTATTCAAAGTCGGCAATTTTCCGCTCCGATTTTTCTTCGCAGGAAGATTTTATTTACCTCATCAATCTAAAAGCCTTTGGCGAGATGACCAAAATGGACTTGATAAAAAAGAACGTCCACGAAAAACCTGTCGGAATGCAGATTATCAATCGCTTAATTTCAAAAGGATGGGTAAACCAAGCAGCTTCGGAAATCGACAAAAGAAGTAAAGTTTTGAAAATTACTGACAAAGGTATCCAGGTTTTAGATAAGCAGATGGGTAAAATCAGAAAAGCAACTAAAATTGTTACAGGAGATTTAACCAAAAATGAAAAAATGGAACTGATCCGCTTGCTCGATAAGCTCAATAACTTTCATAAGCCGATTTATGACAAAAACATACAACCCGAATTTTTGTTGGAAAAAGCTTTAAATAATACAAACTTATGAAAAAGAAAATAGCTGTTATCGGTTCGGGTTTTTCGGGTTTATCGGCTGCTGCATATCTGGCCAAAGCAGGAAACGATGTGCACGTTTTTGAAAAACACGACCAGCCAGGCGGCCGAGCAAGGCAATTTACTACCGAACAAGGTTACGTGTTTGATATGGGGCCAAGCTGGTATTGGATGCCTGATATTATGGAGAGTTTCTTTGCGGATTTCGGTTGCAAAACGGCTGATTTCTTTGAGTTGGTATCTTTAAATCCACAGTTTGAGATGATTTTTTCTGATGAGAAAATTGATGTGCCTGAAAGTTTAGCAGAATTAAAAACCGTCTTTGAAAAAATCGAAAAAGGTGCAGCATCGCAATTGGAAAAATTTATGCAATCGGCAAAATTTAAGTATGAAATCGGCATGAAGGATTTTGTGAATAAGCCTTGCCATAACTGGGCGGAATTTATTTCTCTCAAAATAGCGAAAAGTGCCTTAAAGTTAGATTTGCTGACCAGTTTCAAAACGTATGTTGCCCGATATTTTAAAAGTGAAAAGTTAAGAACGCTGATGGAATTTCCCGTGATTTTCTTGGGGGCCTCTCCCAAAAATATTCCGGCATTGTACAGCCTCATGAACTACGGAGGGTATGCTTTGGGAACGCATTATCCATTGGGCGGTTTCTATCAATTGGTGCTGGCTATGAAAAGCGTAGCCGAAAAGCAAGGTGCAAATTTTCATTTTAATAAAACCGTCGAACGTATTAATACACAAAACGACAAGGTGAAATATTTGATTATCAATGGCGAAAACTATGAATTTGATGCCGTGATTGCTTCTTCGGATTATCAGCATACCGAGACACTTTTAGATGCAGCGTATAGAAATTATAAGGACGACTATTGGAAGAAAAAAACATTTGCACCATCGAGCCTGATTTTCTATTTGGGTATCAATGAAATCATTCCCAACCTGAAACACCATACACTTTTCTTTGAGAATGAATTGGACGGACATATTGACTGTATCTATAAAGAAAAAAAGTGGCCCGAAAAACCTTTGTTTTACGTTTGTTGTTCTTCAAAAACTGATGGTAGTGTTGCTCCTAAAGGAAAAGAAAATTTGTTTTTGCTGATGCCTTTGGCTATCGGAGTAAACGATGAGGAATGTATTAGAGAAAAGTACTTAACAGAAATGCTTTCAAGAATCGAAAAGTACACAGGCATAAGCGATTTACAGTCTAAGATTGAATATAAAAGAAGTTATTGCGTCAGCGATTTTATGACTGATTACAATGCTTATGGAGGCAATGCTTACGGATTGGCAAATACGCTTGGTCAAACAGCGGTTTTGAAACCTAAAATCAGCAATAAAAAACTGAAAAACTTATTTTACACAGGTCAGCTGACGGTTCCGGGACCTGGCGTTCCTCCGTCAATCATATCGGGAAAAATTGTCGCCAACGAAATTATCAAAATAAAAAACTGAGTAATATGAAACAGCTATTTGACGAACTTTCCTACTCGGTAAGTAAGATGACCACCCAAAAATACAGCACAAGTTTTTCTTTGGGTATTTTGGCTCTAAATCCCGCTATTCGTACGGCTATCTATGCAATTTACGGATATGTGCGACTGGCAGACGAAATCGTGGACAGCTTTCACGATTATGATAAAAGCAAACTGCTGAATCGTTTGAAAATTGAAACTGAAAACGCTTTATCAGAAAAAATTTCTCTAAATCCTATTTTACAGTCCTTTCAGGAAACGGTGCATAAATACGCTATTCACAAAAGTCTGATTGACCAGTTTTTGCACAGTATGGAAATGGATTTACAACCGGTAGATTACAATTGTGAATTGTACAAAGAATATATTTTCGGTTCGGCAGAAGTCGTTGGCTTAATGTGTTTACAGGTTTTTACCAATGGAAATAAAGAGAAATACGATGAACTGAAACCTTATGCAATGAAGCTGGGTTCGGCTTTTCAGAAAATCAATTTTTTGAGAGATTTGAAAGATGATTATCGGATTTTGGGACGCACTTATTTTCCAAATATAGATATGAATGTATTTGACAATGCTGTGAAATGCGAAATTGAAACAGAAATTGAAAAAGAATTTAAAGAAGCTCTAGTCGGTATAAAAAAGCTCCCAAGTTCTTCAACCTTTGGGGTGTATCTGGCTTATAAATATTATTGGGCTTTATTTCAAAAAATAAAACGAAAATCATCAATGGAGATACTGAATAGTAGGGTACGTATTCCCAATTCCGAAAAAGCATATGTAGCGTTCAAAAGTTATGTGAGGTATAAAACAGCTTTTTTATAATGAAAATTTTTACGCTGATTATACCCGCTTTATTTTTTCTGACAAGTTTTCAAGTTAGCATTTTAGATAAAGTAAGAGCAAATTACGATACGTTTTTATCGGATAAAGCATTGTGCCAAAAAACGATATCCGAACTAGAAAAAGCAAAAGACAATTCGGTAACGCATTTAGGATATTTGGGCGGCTTGCAAACCATTAGGGCAAACCACGTTTTTAGTCCGATTAGCAAACTGAATACATTCAATAAAGGAAAGAACAACATAGAACAAGCTATTAAAAAAGATCCTAATAATGCTGAGCTGAGGTTTATTCGGCTTTCGGTGCAGAAAAACGCGCCCTTTTTTTTAGGCTATAAATCAAATATAAAGGAGGATACTGAATTGATTAAGAAAAATCGCAGTCAAATTAAATCAGATATTCTGAAAAACAATATCGAAGCGCTTTTAAGAGACTAAAAAATGAAATATCAATTTATACAGAGAACAACAATTTTAAAAATAATTTCGGTATGAACGTATTAATCATATTGCTCACATTTATATCGATGGAAGGAGCAACTTGGATTATCCACAAATATGTGATGCATGGCTTTCTGTGGTTTCTGCACAAAGATCACCACGACCACAGCAATGAGGGTATTTTTGAAAAGAACGATTATTTCTTTGTGATATTTGCCGTGCCAACGATTGCCTTGATGTATTTCGGTTCATTAAAGGAGTTTAATTATTTATTCTTTATCGGCTTGGGCATTATGCTGTATGGAATGGCCTATTTTTTTGTACACGATATTTTTATTCATCAACGACTTAGGTATTTCACAAACAGCAAAAACCCTTATTTCTTGGCACTGCGAAGGGCCCATAAGCAACATCACAAGCATACGGGCAAAGAAGATGGCGAATGTTTCGGATTTCTGTATGTGCCTTTCAAATATTTCAGAATGTTTTTTAAACCTATTAAAAAATGAATGCATACACTTACGTATCGATATTATTCTTCACGGTCATCATTTGTTTCGTCGCATCTTTTGACAAGCGTATACGGTTTAACCGCTATTTTACAGCATTTCTGAAATCGGCTATTTTGGTGGCCATTCCGTTCGTTGCTTGGGATATCTGGTTTACGGCAAGGGGAGTCTGGTGGTTTAATACCGATTATACGCTTGGAATAGTCATCGCCGGATTACCACTAGAAGAATGGCTGTTTTTCATCTGCATTCCCTTTTCCTGCGTGTTTACTTATTTCTGTTTTGAAAAATTTTTCAAGTTGGATTGGCTTTCGGGGATGAATAACTTGATTGTCTTTGTGAGCGTAATTGTGTGTTCGGTGATGGCTCTACTTCATCACGATAAAATATATACACTGGTAACAGCAATAGCCACGATATTCACCTTAATCTATCTGCATTTTATTGTCCGTGCACACTGGATTGGCAAGGCATCACTTGTTTTTACGGTGTTGATGCTAGGTTTCTTCCCGGTAAACGGAGTATTGACAGGGACCGGATTGGAAACGCCTATCGTGAATTACAACCCGAATTGTTTTCTTGGCATACGAATGCTCACGATACCCGTAGAAGATGCTGTATATGGCTATACACAATTTCTTTTAGTACTGTATTTTTTTAAACGATTTAATAAACATTCTTTCGATGAAAATAAAGAACGCAAAGGCAGCCAAGGAACCTGATGTGGACAAATATTGAAAAGACAATCCAATTTGAATGAAAAGTAAAGTTTCCATTTTTTGGTTTCGCAGAGATTTGCGTTTAGAAGACAATGCAGGTTTATCTCATGCTTTAGCTTCGGAATGTCCTGTTTTGCCAATTTTTATTTTCGATACGAATATTTTGAAAAACGTTGAGGATAAGAAAGACCGAAGAGTGGATTACATTCATCAGGCACTCTCAAAAATAAATACAGAACTAAGATCGTCAAATACAAGGCTGAATACATTCTACGGGAATCCGACAGATATTTTCAATATGCTTTCTGAAAAATATGCTGTTCAATCCATTTTTTGTAATCGGGATTACGAACCCCAAGCCATTAAAAGAGATACTGAAATTTATCATTTTTTCAAAGAACAGAACATTCCTTTCAGCGCATTCAAAGACCAAGCAGTTTTTGATAAAAATGACTTGCTGAAAAATGACGGAACGCCTTATACGGTTTATACGCCGTATTCCAAAAAATGGAAAGAACGATTAACAGAAGACCATTGTAAGCCATATCAGATGGATTTTACAAATTTTCTGAAGCAGGATTTTAAAGAGATTCATTCGTTAAAAGAAATTGGATTTGAAAAAACGGATATGAATTTTGAAACGCCCAAATTGGATGCTTCGATAATCGATGAATACGGCAAATATCGTGATTATCCCGCATTGCGAGGAACTACCCAGCTAGGTATTGCTTTGCGTTTTGGCACAGTTAGCATTCGTAAATGTGTTGCTTTTGCTTTGGAGCATAATCAAATTTGGTTGAGCGAGCTAATATGGCGTGAGTTTTTTATGCAGATATTGTATCATTTCCCCAAAGTGGTCAATCAAGCCTTCAAAGCTAAATATGACGCAATCCAGTGGCGAAATGATGAGGAGGAATTTGAACAATGGTGTGCGGGAAAAACGGGCTATCCGATCGTCGATGCAGGAATGCGGCAACTGAACGAGACAGGCTATATGCACAATCGTGTTCGGATGATTACAGCGAGCTTTTTGTGCAAACATTTATTGATAGACTGGCGATGGGGGGAGGCTTATTTTGCTCAAAAACTCAATGATTACGATTTGTCAGCCAATAACGGAAACTGGCAATGGGCGGCAGGCTCGGGTTGCGACGCCGCCCCGTATTTCCGGGTTTTTAATCCGACTACACAAACCGAAAAATTTGATAAAGATTTAACATACATCAAAAATTGGATTCCTGAATTTGGTGCAGAAAACTATCCCAAACCTATTGTTGAACATACGTTCGCACGGGAAAGAGCTTTGAAAGTATATAAAGATGCAGTAAAAGAAAATACGTAAATATGGAAAGAAATAAAGTCGTCCTTGTAGATATAGAAGATAATGCCATCGGAGAGATGGAAAAGCTGCTTGCTCATCAGCGAGGAGAGCTCCATAGGGCATTTTCGGTGTTTATTTTTAATGATGAGGGAGCGTTGCTATTGCAAAAAAGAGCTGCCAACAAATATCATGGTGGTGGTTTGTGGACTAATACCTGTTGTTCACATCCGCAATGGAGCGAAGATATAACGATGAGTGCCATGGATCGGTTGTATTATGAAATGGGCATAAAATGTGACTTGAAACTCATTTATTCCTTTATATACAATGAACCAGTTGAAAACAATTTAATCGAGCACGAGCTGGATTATGTTTTTATAGGGCAAACGAACCAAAATCCGGTTTTAAATAAAGATGAAGCATCGGATTATAAATGGATGAATACCGTTGAAATTCTATCGGATATAAATGAGAATCCATCGCATTATACCGTGTGGTTTAAGCAGGCTTTTCCGGAATTACTTTCAAAAATTGAACTCTGAAAAAGATTCTTATAGCTGGGATCAACGAACGTGCGTATGCGAAATTTTAGAGTTTTTTATATCCAAGCGCCGTTATATTGCTGTATCTTTGCGGCTGTTTTTAATAGACGCATATCGTGATAGACGTAAATAATATCTCCGTATCCTTTGGCGGAACAACCCTTTTCAGTGATGTATCGTTTTCCATCAATGAAAATGACAAGATAGCCCTGATGGGAAAGAATGGTGCAGGAAAATCCACCTTACTAAAGATCATTGCCGGCGTAGGAAAACCCACTACTGGCCATATCAGCGGACCGAAGGAAGCGGTGATCGCTTACCTTCCTCAACACCTGTTGACGGAGGATAATATGACGGTTTTTGAGGAAACCTCTAAAGCTTTTGATGAAGTTTACCGGATGCGTGACGAACTTGAAGCGCTCAACGAACAACTGACTATCCGTACCGATTATGACTCGGACGAGTACATGAAGTTAATCGAGCAGGTTTCCGAGCTAAGCGAAAAGTTCTATTCCATCGAAGAGACCAACTATGATGCAGAAGTTGAAAAAGTATTAAAAGGCTTGGGTTTTGAGCGGCGAGATTTTAGCCGTCAGACAGCTGAGTTTTCAGGTGGTTGGCGTATGCGTATAGAACTCGCCAAAATTCTGTTGAAAAAGCCCGATTTAATACTTCTTGATGAGCCTACCAACCACATGGATATAGAAAGTATTGAGTGGCTAGAGGATTTTCTAGTCAATTCGGCCAAAGCTGTTATTGTTATCTCCCATGACCGTGCATTTGTTGATAACATCACGAATCGTACGATCGAGGTAACGATGGGCCGTATCTACGACTATAAAGCAACATACTCTCACTACTTACAGTTGCGTCAAGAACGACGCCAGCACCAGCTGAAGGCTTACGAAGAACAACAACGTTTTATTGCCGATACGCAAGAATTTATAGATCGTTTTAAAGGTACTTATTCCAAAACATTGCAGGTGCAGTCCCGTGTTAAGATGTTGGAAAAACTGGATATCATCGAAGTGGACGAGGTAGATACCTCCGCGCTACGACTAAAATTCCCGCCATCACCCCGTTCGGGACAATATCCTGTCATCGTTGAAGAACTTACTAAAGCCTATGGAGAACATGTCGTGTTCGAAAAAGCCTCGATGGTTATCGAACGTGGAGAGAAAGTAGCTTTCGTGGGTAGAAATGGAGAGGGTAAATCAACCATGATTAAAGCGATCATGGGTGAAATTGATTACGAAGGCGTTCTAAAAGTGGGGCATAATGCCCAAATCGGGTATTTTGCACAAAATCAGGCCTCGTTGCTGGATGAAGAGCTTACCGTGTTCGAAACTATCGACCAAATCGCTGTAGGGGACGTACGTGTCAAAATTAAAGATCTTCTGGGTGCATTCATGTTTAGCGGCGACGATACTACTAAAAAGGTGAAAGTACTTTCGGGAGGAGAAAAAACACGTCTGGCGATGATCAAGCTATTGTTAGAGCCTGTAAATGTGCTCATCCTTGATGAACCTACCAATCACTTGGACATGAAAACCAAAGATATCATCAAAGATGCCCTACAGGAATTTGATGGCACGCTGATTTTGGTGTCGCACGATAGAGACTTCCTCGATGGATTGGCAACGAAAGTTTTCGAGTTTGGCAACAAGCGCGTAAGAGAGCACTTCGAAGATATCAAGGGCTTCTTGGAATATAAGAAAATGAGTAACCTTAATGATATAGAAAGGGTGGGGTAGCCATGTTCCCCCGGCTGTTATGAGCTACAGGACAACATCGAGCAGCCAGCCTGTTGTGTGGCCCAATCCGGGCGCATCCCAAAGAATTCATCGTGGCTTTTTGAATACGGATCTTTAAGAGCCTGCTGTAATTTTAAAAAGAGGTGGTTTTCGCCTCTTTGTAATTCTTCTATGGCCATATGAAGCAGGTAATTCCTTAAAATAAACCTAGGATTGGCTTTTCGCATTCGCAGTAAGCTGTCCTCCCTTGTGCAGGTGTTCACTTTTAAGCGAGCTTGGTAGCTCGTCATGAGCGAGTAGAGTTTCGTGATGTCCGTTGGCTCAGGATCGCCGTAGAGACTGCTCTTAAAGAAGTTAAGCATGTCTTGCTGTGAGTTCAGTTCGCTGGGTAGGTCTATTAGCAGCTGATAAAACATTGTCATGTCCGGCTGGACAGTTGCAAGTACGTTCTCAAATTCGGCCAATAACCTTACATCATCCTCGTTGTTTATGCCGTCCATACCCAGCTTGTTTGCCATCATTGCGTAGTACTTACTCCAATAAAAGTCTTCATATCTTCTCAGTTGGCTTTCTAATTTGCTCGTGTCGGAAATCAGCGGTACTAAAGCATTCGCCAGGCGGCTTAGATTCCAGTAAGCTATATTCGCTTGCTTACCGAAAGCATATCGTTTGCCGGGTAAGTCGGTGGTATTCGGTGTAAAATCCGGGTCGTAGTTGTCCAGAAAAGAATATGGCCCATAGTCAATCGTCAGACCAAGAACAGACATATTGTCGGTGTTCATCACCCCATGTACAAAACCTACCCGCAGCCACTCAACGATCATCGTTGCTGTACGTTCCACGACTTCTCCAAACCAGCGGAATATCTTGTCATCCCCTTCAATATGCGGATAGAAGCGTTCAATCGTCCAGTTCACCAGTTGCGTGAGGTTATCGATCTCGTTCCTAGCCGCAAGCATCTCAAAGTTACCGAAACGTAAAAAGCTTGGTGCTGTACGCATCACAATGGCGCCAGGCTCATCCGCAGCGCGCCCATCGTAAAACATATCGCGCGTCACCATGTCGCCCGTGGTTACAAGCGCTAATGCCCGTGTAGTAGGAATACCCAGGTAATGCATCGCTTCACTCATCAGGTATTCGCGTACCGACGAGCGTAAAACTGCCCTGCCGTCAGCTCTCCGCGAATACGCGGTGGGGCCTGCACCCTTTAACTGCAGCTCCCAAATATTTCCATGCGTGTTCTCCCATTCGCCCAGCGTGATCGCCCGGCCATCACCAAGCTGGCCTGCCCAGTTGCCAAATTGGTGGCCCGCATAGCAGGCTGCGTAAGGATACATCGTCGGCGTGATCAGATTGCCACCTAGAATTTGTATGTCGTCTGGATTAGGTTTCGCGATGTCTAAGCTATCTGCCAGCTCGTCGGACCAGGCCACAAGTTCGGGTTTTCGTACAGCGGTAGGCACTGCCTTGCTGTATAAAACTCCTGGCGTTTGACGAGGGTGCAGATCACCACTATCATCCCCTGAGAAAGTATCCACAAAAGTCCTTTTGAATCGCTTAGCGCTTAAATTTTCCATATTTTACTGCGTTAACTAATCACACCCAAAGGTACGCCATTTATTGACACGGCGCTCCCAGCAATTGCACTTATAAAGTCAAGAAATAAATCCGTGATGAAATCATTACGATGTGCCACGGGGAAAACCTTATTTGTTGTCACGTTTAAAGAATTTCATTTGTCGTATATTGTAACCATTTGCCAACGTAGCTAAAAATGCTTGCAGCTTTTAAACATAGTGAAAACAAATAATTATAGAAAATGGTAACAAAAAATGAAATTTTAAGCCTTGAGAATAAGCTTTATGAGGCAATGAAAAATAGAAATACAGAAGTTCTCGACAACCTATTGCATGCTGATTTACTTTTTGTAATTCCCAACGGTCAGGTTATAACTAAAGAAATGGATTTGCAAACCTATCGCGAGGGCAATCTAAAATTAAACGAAATCATTCCCAGCGTAGAAGAACTGAACATCATAGATGACTTGGCTATCATAACTTTGCAGATGGAGTTAAAAGGAAGTTACAATAATGAATTTTTTGAAGCTAACTATAGATATATCCGTTTCTGGAAAAAGTTTCCCGAAGGTATAAAAGTAGTTGGTGGAAGCGGAATTGCTATTTAACCAAGAATTCAAAACTAATGCAGGAACATTATAATAAACTCCTGACCTATGCCTACAACATCGTTGGTTCTTACGAAGATGCCCGGGATGTAGTACAGGATGTGCTGGAAAAATACATTACATTGGATAAATCAAACATCCGTCACGAATCAAACTTCTTAATTAAAAGTACGGTTAATCATGCTATCAATTTTAAAACCCGGCAAAGTAAAAAGGAAGTTTTTGGTGAGTGGCTGCCCGAACCTGTTTCGTTTGAAAATGCCGATACAAAACTTATTAGAGACGAAACTGCAAGCTATACTATGCTCGTTCTATTTGAGCATCTGTCTCCAAAAGAAAGAGCTGTTTTTATACTGAAGGAAGCGTTTAATTATTCGCATGCAGAAATAGCCGAACTGCTTGAGATAAACACGGAAAATTCCCGACAGCTATTAAGTAGGGCAAACAAACAGTTAAAGGGAGGCAAATTCTCACCACATAATCCGTATTCCGGGATTCATATCGAAATATTAGAGAAATATCAAGTAGCATTGGCCGAAGCTAATATTCAAGAATTAGAGCATTTACTAGTTAGCGACATAAAGCTGAATGCAGATGGCGGAACTAAAGTTCAGGTAATTAAAGGAACAGAAATGGGAAAAACTGCTACGGCAACATTATTGGTTTATGTACAGCAACAATTTTTACTCGACAAAGAATTTACTTTTCAATTCTTTAATCATCAACCCGCAATCTGCTTCTGGGACAATGACAAATTACATAATTGTCAGATTCTTCAATTGAATAATAGTGGTCTGATCCAGGAAATTTATTCTATTGTTGACCCGGAGAAACTAAAAAATCTTATCAGGCTGTCACATCTTTAACGCCCGATGTGTCTTCTCTATAAAAAGAAAAAATAGATGAAGACACTATTGAGAATTGATAGCAGCTTGCGTTTGAAAAACTCTTATAGCCGAAGAGCAGGAGATCGTTTTGTGCAGGAATGGAAACTACTGAATCCAGATGGTAAAATCAAAAGCCGGGAGGTAGGTACGGACTTTATCCCGCACCTTGACCAGGCATTATTTGAAGAATTTCATACTGTTCAAAACCCGTCGGAGAAATTAAAACTGTCTGATGAATTAATTGCAGAGCTATTTGAATGTGATGAAATCCTTATTACGGTTCCTATGTACAACTTTGGGATGCCTTCATCACTGAAAGCGTATTTCGACCTTGTGGTGCGAACAGGTAAAACCTTTCGATACGAAGATAAATCCATCGGGTTACTGAAAAATAAAAAGACATACATTCTATCATCAATGGGCGATGTCAAGACGGACACCTTGAGTCTTGTGGAAATGCATCTGAAACAGATTTTAAACTATATAGGGATCAGGGATATTTTTTATTATTCGCTAGATGGCACCGCTGATGAAAGCTATGTGAGACAACAACTTAACAATCAAACTACATCATTTAATAACATGTTTAAATAAATACTATGCAACAGGTAAAAACAGCCATAGCGGCATTTGTGAAAGCCGGTGATAACCGTGACACAGCAGTTTTGGAACAAATTTTACATTCCGATTTTCAGAATATCCAAGACGGATTTTTTGATGAGGAAGGGATTTTTGTATTCTCGAAAGCAGACTATATCGAACTCATCCGTAGAGAGAAGTTTGGAGGAAGTCCGAGAAGCATAGACTTCCACTCTATCCAACAAACCGGCAATATCGCGGCTGTACAGGTAAAATTAGAAAGCCAATACTTAATTTTTTATTCATTGATAGTTTGTGTGCATGATAATGGACACTGGAAAATAATAAACAACACACCTACGATAAAAGCCGTGTAGCCATCTTAGCAACGAAATCAGACGGAATACCGAACTTTCACCATCATTGCTTTAATTTGTCGCATTTTTACAAAGTGCGAGTACTTGTTTAAGCGTAAATTTGCTACATATTAAAATTCAACACAAATGCGAAAACTATCACTTTTCATAGCCATGAGTTTAGATGGCTATATAGCCAAGCCAAATGACGATTTAAGCTTTTTGAAACTTGTAGAAAAAGAAGGAGAAGATTATGGTTATACGGAATTTACGTCTCAGATTGATACCATAATTATCGGAAGAAGAACCTATGATTATGTCGTAAAGGAAATTGGAGCATCTCACTACGACAATGGACAAAGAGATATTTACGTCATAACAAGAACTGAAAGACCACAAGTAGGTAGAACGGTTTTCTATACAAGAAGCCTAACCGAACTGGTTGATCGTTTAAAATCTGAAACGGGTAAGCATATCTATTGCGATGGTGGTGCAGAAGTAATCCATGAGCTATTAAAGGACGATTTAATAGACGAGTTCATAATTTCGGTTATCCCCGTTTTGTTAGGTAGTGGAACAAGACTCTTTAAAGACGGAAGACCTGAGCAAATACTGGAATTCATTAAAGCAAAAACATTTGAAACGGGATTGATGCAGCTACATTACAAACGAAAAAAGTAACATTCCATGGGTGATATGATCTTTTTTCAACCTTCTATCTATGTACTTTTCGTTAAATTTGAATTTTTTGGTGCTTAGTATAGGAATAGGCAAGAATTAAAAATAAAAAAAATGTTAGGACTTAGAACGACAATTTATAAAGTTGGAGACATCCAGAAAGCAACTGAATGGTATTCAAAGGCATTTGAGACAAACCCTTATTTCAACGAGCCCTATTATGTAGGTTTTAACATTAAAGGGTATGAATTAGGACTCCAACCAGAAGATAACCCAACTTTAGAGAAAAGTGAAAGTGTGGTTTCCTATTGGGGAGTAGAAAACATACAAGAAGCTTTTGAACGGTTGGTTGAACTAGGAGCGACTGAGCATGAAAAACCAACTAATGTGGGCGGAGAATTAATGACTGCAACCGTTAAAGACCCATTTGGGAATGTTATCGGTTTAATTTACAATCCCTACTTTCATTTAAACGACTGACAAATGTCAAAAGTCGATTTGAAGTTCGAACGTAGATACTTTGTATACGATAGTTTTTCTTTGTCTAACAAATTACATTATACCTTTGCTGATATACACAACCGACTTTTTGAAACATAAACCCGTCGGTTTATAAAAATGTTAGAAAATGGGTAGGAGATTTGTTTTTACACTGTATTGTATACTTGCTGTCGCTATTGTCTTTCAGTCCTGTAAGAAAGATGGTGATGACGATAACAAAGAAGTGGAAGAGCGCAAGATCGTAGACTGGGGAGATGTCTATTTTATCGGTTTTTCCTCGGAAAACAATACAGGAATACCTAGCTATTATAGAAATAATAAACCGTTTCCTCTGGAACTCGGCACAGGTGTGCAGGTTAATCCCGCGGACATTACAGTTGCATCAGGCAATGTATATGTTATCGGTACCGAAAATGGAGGTCAATCTGGTTCCGATCATGTAACAAAAGCGCTATTATGGAAGAACGGCAAAAGGTTGGAGCTGCGTACTCCCGAAACTAAATACGAAGAAGCAACCGCTGTATTCGTTAGTGGGGAAGATGTTTATGTGGCGGGTTCGTATGTCCCTGCAGACGGTGGTAAAAGGATAGGCGTTGTTTGGAAAAATGGCGACGCCTTTGTGGTCACCGATGGCAAAGAATCTACTACTTTTGCGGACCTTTTCGTGTCGGGAGATGATGTGTATACCGCCGGTCATGAAAATATACAAGGAGGGATTATATCCAAATATTGGAAAAACGGAGACGCGGTTATATTGTCCTCCGAGGACGTTACTACCTACGCCAAAAGTATAGCGGTTGATGGAGCGGATATTTATGTATTGGGGTATGTAGATAACTTATCGACAGCAGGTAGAAGCCTTACATTATGGAAAAATGGGAAAGCAAATAGGCTGATTAGTGGCCGGTCTGTGATTAGAGGAGGAAAAGTAGTCATTGAAAATGGAGATGTTTATGCCTGTGGCTATGAGCAGGTAGGAAGTAAATACGAGCCGAGGTTATTTAAAGACGGTGTGGAGCAACCTTTGGATGATTCCAATAATGGACATACGTATGCTTTCGATCTTGAGGTAAGTGGAGGTAATGCACTTGTATTGGGAAATATGGAGTCCGACGGAGGTCGGAAATCCATACTGTGGGTAAATGGGGAAACAGTTAATCTCCATGGATTGGAAGACGAGGTTGCCACAATAGCATTCGATATAGTACCATTTTAGGGATATCCACTATACTAACACGAGGTAGTCTCAAGAGGCCTATATCATAACGATGTTTATACCGGCGATGTATCGAACGTAGAAGAGGTCAAACGTGCAGTGAAAATCACGACGCGATTCTTTGTGCATTAGGGATGGAAGAGCTGGTAAAATACGGACGCTAGGGATATTAAATATCATCTAAGCCATGAACAGTGCTGCGATCAGGAAGCTGATATGTTTATCAACGCTTGGCGTAGGCGAAAGCTATGGGAATCTCATTTTTATCTGGAAGCATATCATGTTTGGTATGCTACTCAAAAGAGCGTTTAACGACCACAAATTGCAGGAAGAGTATATATGCAACAGTAACTTGGATTATACGATAGTAAGACCAAGCGCATTGACAGGTGGCGCCATAACCGACGGATATAAAATAGGTTTTGATGAAAAATATAAAAAACTTAACCTTAAAATATCGCGAGCTGATGTTGAAGACTTTATGCTCCGTCAGCTGCATAGTGACAACTATTTAAACAAAGCGGTGAGTATATCCAACTAATTCATTAATTAGTGACCGTTCGGCTAATCAGCGTAGCGTACAATAATCTTGGGCAGAAGAGGGTTTGTGTATTCATTACCGATTAAATATTATTTGATCACTGATAGATATGTCCAGCATATCAGCAAGAGCTGGAACGGAACCCGAAACCACAAGTAATCTACACCTGCACCGTCATATTCCCCTGTTTCATAGTTAAGATGTTCAACTGCAGCAAAGATATTGGCAGGAAGAACGGCTACAAAAAAGATAACCAGTAGTACGCCCGTTATATAGCGTAACGGTGGTATGAATATGCAAAAGGCCGCTATAATTTCGATAAACGCTGTAGCATAAATTATTTGCGTGCTAAACGGTATAAAATGGGGCAACATTTTTGACATGCCTTCCGTATACAAAAAATGCCCCAAAGCGGTGAACAGGAGCATAACCGACAGCGCAATTTTTCCAGATAATTTATAGTCGAGCTCTGATTTCCAAAGCTTGATCACGCAGACGGATATAAACCAGACGCCGATCAACACAAATAATGGTTTCATTTTTTTCTTGCAAATTTAACACTTGATCCAGACGCAATCGATGAACATATGTTAACTAAATAGTCTTTCTGATCCTGCTCAGGGATTGTGGTCGTATTCCGATATAAGATGCCAGATACTTTTGTGGAATATATTTGAGAAGGTGAGGCTGTTCTGATAGAAGGTCCATATATCTTTTCTTGGCTGTATCTTCTAGCAAGGAGCGTTCTCGTTTCATCTTTTTGACGTATAGATCTTCGGCTACTTTTCTTCCAATGCGGTCACCAATTGATGTGTTAGCATATACAAATTCCAGATCTTTGTAGGAAATCCGATGCAATACGCAATCGGTAATGCACTCGATGTTGTAATGTGAACCCGTCTGGGTGAGAAAGGAATCGTATGCGCTGAAAAACGTATTCTCAAAAGCAAAGGCAAACGTGAAATCGTAATCGACCTTCGGTATATTAAAACGAATGATACCCTTTTCCAGAAAGGATAGAAACCGTTCTTTCTTGCCTTGCTCAAGAATAACAGATTTTTTAGGAAAGGCGGCCCGTTCAAGTTTTGACGAAAAAATTTCCCAGTCGAGGTCATCTATTGTAACAAATTCACCAAAAAATTGTCTGATTTTTTCCATCGGGATAAATGCTTCTTTAGCAATTTCATAAACAAAATTTAACCGCCGCGCTTCACCTCTTTTCAAGAAGCTCTAACAATTACTTATGCGGGTAAATTTAAAAAAACAACGTAATAAAACCAGATTTCTGGTAATATGTTGCATATCTTTCAAAATCAGCAGCAACTTTTGTAAAACCACTCTTTGAGACGACCATACCTTTGCGGTACTCATCAACGATCCGAACGAGGTGTTCGAGGTAGCATGCGTTTTGCTCGTGACGCGGTAGGATAGGTTAGGGGTATCCCCTGTAAAAAAATACGAATGCGATTGATCGCTTTAGAATATTAGTTAATTTGATCCTGTTATATTGCCCTCGATCCCATTTTTTGCTATTCTAAAACCTAGATCATCAATTTTGAAGCTTTTCGGATGGCTTCTTCGCCTGGTTGTGGACATCACGCTTCTTGCGTGGTCACACCAACCACCGCCTCTGAAAATACGATAAGAACCATAAACTTCCGTATCATACAAATCTGAACACCATTCCCATACATTGCCCAACATATCGTAAAGGCCCCAAGCATTAGGTTCTTTACCTCCTACATCATGTGTCGTATGCTGTGCATTATCTTTATACCAAGCCACTGCGTCTAATTCGCCATATCTAATACCGGTAGTTCCAGCTTTACAGGCATACTCCCATTCCGCCTCAGTGGGTAAGCGGAATCCGTTAGCTGTTGAGTCAAAACGAATGTGGTCACAATCTTCGCTAAACGAATAACAGCGATCGAAACCCAGTTTTTGAGACAATGTGTTACAAAAAACAGCCGTATCTTTCCAACTTACATTTTCCACAGGCCGACGTGCTCCTTTAAATGTGCTGGGATTCTCGCCCATAACCTGAAAATACAAATCTTGTGTAACCGTAAATTTTGAGATTAAAAATGAATGCAGATGAACCGTCCACAGCTGTTTCGTTCTGTCATCCCTCAAATCTATCTTACCTTTAGAAATTTCTATCATTTGTTCATCGATAGCCTTCTTGAGTAGTGTTACGTCCATTTATGCTAAAGTTATAATTTAATTTCGGTTTTATCTTAATATATACTTCACCAAATCGCTGTTGCCATATTTTTCCGAGTCTTCATTCGTTACTTTTTCTTACCTTGTCCTTCATGATGAATAACCCGGAAAGTGTATCTTACTACCCTTTGGGCGATGCGGCAGTCGTTGCCGTATTTAGCGAAACTATTTCGGAACAGGTCAATCATAGGATCCGAATCGTCGGCGCAGCGTTGGACAAACTGGAAAATCCCGCTATTTTGGAGTACGTGCCTGCCTTTACAACCATTACGGTGTATTATAATCCGATATCCATAGATTTTGCGGAAGTTGTCGAACAAATGCAGCGCATTGTAGCCGCCTTACCTGCAGAAATACATTTCAGTTTCGCCGATAAAGTTATCCCCGTCTGGTACGAGGGTCCAGATATCGACGAAGTCGCGGACTATACAGGACTGAGTAAGCAGGAAGTCGTCCGGCTCCATAGTGAAAACGAATATATCGTGTATATGATTGGATTTGCGCCGGGTTTCGCATACCTTGGCGGTATGGACAGTCGCCTATCCACCCCCCGCAAACCAACGCCACGCCTCAAAATCGAACCCGGATCAGTAGGGATTGCCGGTGCGCAGACCGGAATCTATCCGATCGAAACCCCAGGCGGCTGGCAAATTATTGGAAAAACACCGGTACGTTTATTTGACACCAGCAAAGAGATTCCGTCATTTCTCGCCGCGGGAGACCGCCTGCGATTTGATCCGATTAGCGAAGCAGAATACCTGCGTATGAAAGGAGCTGATTATGGGGATTAGTGTCATCAAGCCCGGAATGTTGACGACCGTACAAGATCTAGGGCGCTTTGGATTCCAAAAATATGGTATGATAACGAGTGGTGCGATGGATAAGCTGGCATTTCGACTGGGTAATCTCCTTTTGGGCAATCAAGAGAACACTCCTGCATTAGAGTGCACATCAATTGGACCTAGTTTGCTTTTTCAGGAACAGCAGCTTATCTGTGTCACCGGGGCAGATCTCTCCCCAGCAATCGATCAGCAACCTATTCCTATGTGGAAGCCTGTCGTCGTGCCAGCAGGTGCACAGCTCACCTTTGGTAAGCCCAAAAAAGGTTGGCGATCATACCTCTGTTTTTACGGTGGACTCGATGTGCCAAAAGTACTTGGGAGCGCTTCTACCTATCTTCGTGGCGCTATAGGTGGGTGGCAAGGGCGTGCTTTGCAAAAAGGCGATCAACTATCTTTTTGTACAGCCTGGTCGCAGGAAAGTTCATCATTCAAGTGGCGTATGGCATCTTCCTATTATCCAGATCTTGACAACAACGTGATTCGTGTTATAACCGGGCCGCACCACCCGCTATTCGATAGCGATAGCCAGCAACGATTCACTGCCGAAGTGTTTACGATCGGCAGCAATTCCGATCGAATGGGCTACCGCCTAGAATCAGCAAACTTGTACCTGCGTGAGAAAAAAGAACTTCTCTCTTCGGCCACCACCTTTGGGACGATACAGGTGCCACCTGACGGGCAACCCATTGTCTTGATGGCTGATCATCCCACGACGGGCGGTTATCCCATTATAGCGCAGGTAGCGACTGTCGATCTACCGCAGATGGCACAGTTGCCACCCGGTGCAAAAATTCAGTTTGCATTAATCACGGTCAAGAAGGCACAATCCCTATGGAGAGACCAGGAAGATGAACTCCATAAATTGAAATTATCTTTAGCATTAAAATATGGCGAGTAGTAAAATGATTGATCTTAATTGTGACCTTGGCGAGAGCTTTGGGCCATGGAGCATGGGCAATGATGAAGCGATATTACCTTTTGTAACTTCGGCAAATATAGCGTGCGGTTTTCATGCAGGTGATCCATCTACCATGATGAAAACTGTTGCACTGGTCGCCAGCCACGATGTACATATTGGTGCGCATCCTGGATTTAAGGATATGGAAGGTTTCGGTCGTCGTCAAATGGCTCTGACGCCTGTGGAAGTATACGACCTGATGCTCTACCAGATCGGTGCGCTTTATGCCTGTACTAAAGCACAGGGCGTATCGTTACACCATGTCAAGCCACATGGCGCACTGTACAATATGGCGGCACAAGATAACAACCTAGCCAAGGCGATTGCCGATGCGGTCTATGCATTTGATCCGAACTTGGTTCTGTACGGCCTATCCGGAAGTGCACTTATTACGGAAGGCGAACAGCGTGGGCTAACCGTGTATAGCGAGGTATTCGCGGATCGTATCTATCAAGCAGATGGTATGCTGACACCCCGAACGATGGCCAATGCCGTCATAACGGATCACGACCAAGCATTTGCACAGGCCTTATTGATGGCTACAGAAGGAAAAGTGATCACTGCGGACGGCGTCAACATCCCCATTAAAGCAGATACGATTTGTATGCATGGTGACAATGAATCCGCTATTGCGATAGCCAGGAAAGTGCATCACACCTTAAAATTATCGCGTACACCATAGCATGAATACAAAGAGAAATACCACCTCTGCATTGATCGCGGCAGCGATGCTAATGGCGATATCAGCCGTCGGACCAGGTTTTTTGACGCAGACTACCGTCTTTACCAAATCATTGGGGGCCAGCTTTGGATTCGTTATCCTCCTATCTATCTTTATTGATATTGGCGTTCAACTCAATATCTGGAGGGTACTAACGGTATCCGGACAGCGCGCACAAGATGTAGCCAATCGTGTTCTTCCTGGCTTGGGTACGATTTTGTCATGTCTCATTGTTATTGGAGGTTTAGCATTTAGCATTGGCAATGTCGCTGGAGCGGGGCTTGGTTTAGAGGCATTGATTGGCCTCGATGTTACCACAGGTTCGGTGCTTGCAGCCGGTATTGCCGTTGCCGTTTTTGCCAATCGTCAAGCAGGGCAAGTCATGGATCGTTTCACGCAATTGATGGGATTTGTCATGATCCTCGCCATTATCTACATTGCCTTTGTCAGTAAGCCACCTATGGCTGAAGCTGCTCTCCGCACGATAGTACCATCTGCGATCGATTTTATGGCTATTGTGACCTTAGTAGGTGGTACTGTGGGAGGTTATATCACCTTTGCAGGCGGTCACAGGCTTATCGACGCTGGTGTGGTGGGGAAGGAGTCCTTACCCGAGGTGAATAAAAGTGCCGTCATGGGGATATCGGTTGCATCGACGATACGAATATTTCTTTTCTTGGCCTCACTGGGCATTATCAGCCAAGGTATGGCTATTGACGATAGTAATCCCACGGGATCCGTATTCCAATTAGCTGCCGGTGCGTTTGGTTACCGCTTGTTTGGCTTGGTCATGTTTGCGGCAGCCGTTACCTCGGTGATCGGTTCTGCCTATACGTCTGTGTCCTTTGTCAAATCGTTCAGCCCATTCATTCAACGGAACGAGAATTGGATCATTATTACTTTTATTATCATCTCCACATGTGTTTTCGTGGTGGTCGGCAAGCCTGTCAATCTATTGATCATGGCAGGTGCGGTAAATGGCATCATTTTACCGATATCACTGGGTGTTATGTTGATCGCTGCGTACAAGAAAGATATTGTCGGATCCTACAAGCAGCCCCTCTTATTAACTTGCATTGGTATTGTTATCGTTGTTGCCATGACGTGGATGAGCGTACGAATCCTACTGGGGGGATGATGTGGCTTAAGTTATACTTTTGTTTGAGATAACAATCATTTTTAAAACAACTTGTGTTGCTTCTCACAAATGGTGCGTACAGTTGCGCGCCGACGTCGCATTTTCGTGCGGGTTCTACCGCGTGTGTTTTTAATCTCCATCAGAATCCTTCCTGTAATCAATTAGCTCAAACTTCACTACATCGCCCTGCTTGATGGTTATTTTGGTTCCGGAAGGTGTGTATTTTCCTGTCATACATGCTTCTTCAGCACCTAGTGGCTCCATATCTAAGTTCACGTCGTCGTGCTTTTCAAGCAGTTCCAACAAATCTCTGCGTAGGTTATCGAAGTACTCGTTAACCAGTTTTAGGTTTTTGTCTTTTGTTTCGTCCATGGTTTAAATATAACTAAAAACGGAAATATCTAAGCGAATTTCAATCTCAGCCACCAAATGGTTGCCAAAGGCAAATTAAACCGACCCATTATTGTTGCTGTATCGAGTAATCTAACCCTGGAATAGCTATGGAGGGTATTATCAAATACTTTCAAGCCATTTGAAATTGCACCAAGATAATAATAAAGACGAGCTCAGCGAAAAGCAGGTATGTATACTAAGATTCAAGTGCTAAGAACTATAACACAATTGCTATCAGGTACTCCCAACAACATTAATACACCTGTTTGGTAAATACCATTGGTGCATACTTCGTATGAGCAATGCAATCACTCTTTTCAGTTATTGTTGTGGCGTCAAAAATAACTTTTCTAGTTCTCTATTTAAAAACTCTCCTTTTAGATCTTTCGCGATGACTACTCCTTCCGGATCAATTAAAAAGTTAGCTGGAATAGACGTTATACCGTATTTAAGATGCACGTCACCTTTATGTCCCTGTAAATCTGATACCTGTGTCCATGTGATACCGTCTTTTTCTATGGCTTCCTTCCATTTGTTTTTGTCTGTATCTATGGATACACTCAAAATAGCGAAGCCTCTATCCCGATAGTGCTGATAGGCGTTGATTGGCTCTTCTTTTTGATTCTTTCGCTAATAGTTTTTCCTTTTTCTGTATTTTTTAGAAGAATCTTCCATTTTGTACATATACATAGCCTCAACAGCACTGTACATAGGCAATATGTACAATGACATAAACCAGTAAAGCATGGTAGCTGACGGCCATATCACACAACATAATCTACAACGCAACGAACATACGTAACTTGTTCCGGTACAAAACATTTAATGCTTAGTGCGAATACTCTTAAGTGCTTGTGCCCACAATAACACCAGTTCCAACATCTCATTAAGAGACCGTATCTGAAACGGCCTTGGAGCTATCGACTCAAAATTTCTAAAATCATCATATAGAGATAAAGAGGTCTGAGGCCTAACATGTGCTATCTGTACTTCGCTCAATATCAACCGTAGGTGTTCAATTGCCCTCAAGCCGCCTGTTGCACCATAGCTTACAAAGCCCGCGGATTTATTATTCCACTCGCTATATAAAAAGTCGATCGCATTCTTAAGAACGCCCGTGATACTATGATTATATTCTGGCGTTACAAACACGAAACCATCGAAATCAGCAACCTTTTGCGACCATATCTTGGTATGTTCTTGTCGGTATTCTCCTAAAGTGGGTGGGAGAGGTTCATCGAACATCGGGAGGTTGTAATCTGCAATATCTACCAGTTCGAAGATTGCATCTGATCGCATTTTTGCGAAACTATAAACCCATTCTGCCACTTTTTGGTTTATCCGCGTCGGGCGGGTGCTGCCCGTTATTATAGCAATTTTTAGCATGTCCGTTTTTTAAGATAGGCAGTTCGTTATCAACTTGCTAGCATTGCGGCTCATTAATAAAAGGTCAAAACCTTCCGGTAAGAATCTCGAAGCAATAGCTTTTCCCAGGCGTTCACCCGCTCCAATGATCAATATTACTTTTTTGTGCATGTTATCTCAGGTTTTCCGATGTCCGTGTATTCTGTGTTGATCGAATCAACCATACGCCGTTTTCTTTCAACAGCAACATTGTCAATATCCCGGTACGTAGCTCGGTATGCAGATTGTCGATTTTAAAATTCTCCCACTTCCATGCGGCGTAAACGATAGCAATGCCATCGCGGATTAAACTAATATCCAGAACGTCGAGATGATATTTCATGTTCTGATTTTGCGTCGACAAAATTTGATGAGCTTTATCATGTTGCTTTATATTTTCTGCATTGGTGGCGTACATTACACCAGACCACGTAATGAACTTTGTGTCTTTGGTAAATAACTTTCCCCAGTTTTCTATGTCATGGTTATTCCAATAAGTGACATATTTGCTAAATAATTCCTTAATCAATTTTTCCTGTTCCATAACGATATCATGTTATTCATCTCCTACAAAGATATCTGACCAATATGCTGTAACATGTGATCATAATCACAATCCTTTTGCTAGCAATTCGATAAAAAGGTTGACAAAAAGCTTATCTTTATCGGATCAGAATTTAATAGCACCTTAATCAAGCAATGACGGATATGGATGATTCTAAAGTGTTAGATGATTTTTATCAAAAGTTGTCCGAGAAGTTTCCGTACGTTACCTCCCGGAGCTGGGAAAAGTTGCGGGAGATATCTGTGGTAAAATATCTTGAAAAGGACGATATCTTTCTTAGGCATGGAGAACGCTTGCATTTCGGAATATTTGTCGTTACCGGATGGCTAAAACTTTACTATCTGGATGAAAAAGGGGACGAGCGAATATCTGCCTTTTGTGAAAGTCTTGAATATATCGACAATTGGAACTCGATTCATCAACAGCAGGCATTGCCGTATTCTGTAAGCGCAATAACTTCAAGCACCATTATATTGTACCCACTTGAAAAGATGGTGAAGACATTCAGCAACGAGCCAGATCTACTTCAATTATGTGTAGACCTTTCTCAAGAAATGATCAGAAAAAAACAGGAGCATTACGAGATACTCACCCTTCGATCTCCAGAAGAACGATATCTTCATTTGTTGGAATCCAAAAAGAACTGGTTACAGGAAATTTCGTTAACCAATCTTGCCAAATTTCTGCATGTGAGTAGAGAGGCGTTAAGCCGGGCGAGAAATCAGGTCTCTTTAAAAAGATTAGATTGACACATCGGCCCCAAAAAAATATCGAGCTCATCTGTGTGATTGCCACCTTATTCATTTGCATATGGAAATCTTTGTATATCTGCTGCATCTTATCCATAATCAGGTGTCCAATAACTTTTCCCTGATAGTAGGGGAGGACTAGTAAATGCGAATAGTATACGACAAGATGTCCATCGGAAATTGCATTACCAAGTCCTACTAAGACGTCTCCATCCCAAGCGGTAATCAGCGAATGAGAATTTATTAGCCCTTTCAGCAGTAGATCAGGTTTCTGGGCTGCACTCCACGCATTGGCTTCGTATAATGGCAAAATTTGATCTGTGGTTATATTTCTTGTATCGTTTAAAACTATTTCCATTTGAAATTGATGGTTTCGGTAATTGCGCTAATTGTTCTTCTTGCTCCCAATATCAAACCCCTTTACCACCGTTACTCCCTTAGAAGAGGCATGGGGTGCATTTTCCTGCAAGCGATCGATGTATTCAAAAAGCAGTTCTATATTTTGGTCGTGGCCCTTTTGTTTTTTTGAAAGCTTTTCAATAGCTAATTTCATTTCTGTAAGCTCATGCTGTATACGAGAGTTGTCTGTCAGGAACTGACGCAACTTCGTGAAAACGCGCATAATCTGTATATTAATTGCTATGGCTTGTTTGCTGTTTAGTACACTCGACAACATTAATACACCATGTTCGGTAAATACCATTGGTGCATACTTCGTATGTTCGCCATGTCTTAAGGTGCCAAGTTGGCTCCTTAAGATTTCTAACTCTTGCTTCGTAAGCTCAAACATGAAATCTTCTGGAAAACGATCTATGTTTCTTCGGACTTGTCTTTTGAGCTGTTTAGTCTCGACGCCATACAATTCTGCAAGATCACTATCTAATATTACCTTTTGTCCCCTAAACTCATATATTTTGTTGGCGAGAACATCGTCCGCTATAGCTACTGCTTTTATTTCTGTTTTGGTTTTACTCATAATTTAATGGTTTCGTTCATAATTCATTATACCAATAAAGTTAACAATAAACTTTTATTGTAATGCAATAATGCTTGCGTTTTATAATTCAATAACGAGCTCATTATGATAGCCATTATAAGGTTCGTCGATGTAACCATTTGGATTGCATACAATTTTAGTATTGCCGATATTGTATTGACAAGGCGTGTGTATATGCCCATGTATCCAATAGTGTGGTTGGCAGTCCTATAAAATTAACAAACCGTTGTATTAAAAACAATTCTCCTGTTGGTTTTCACGGAGTGTAATTTTTATCTGTGTAGCCAACACCATTCTCCGTTCTATAAGAAACTGGCGACCAAACACGCGACAATAATAAAAGAAAACAGATAGTCCAGCCAAATCAACTTTCTCTTATCATCCAAATCATAGGAAGAAAATCGTTTGGCCGTAATTATCAATTCCCATGGTGTAAGTATTTTAAACAGCTGACGGAAAAACTGATAAGATAGAAGCATGACAAGTAGAGTCTTCAGCGGCGCTAAATTATTGCCGTTGACTTCTTGGAAGTCTGAATTGTCTTTTGCTATGAAATAAACGACAAATTGAATAATACCACTAATAAGCCAAAGTAAGTAGACCTTGTAATTCCTTAACTGTATGTAATATTGCATCAACAATAATGCTGGGATCATCCAGAAATAGAGCGAAATACCCTTTCTGACAGATTCAAGTGGTATGATTTCATATTTATAAGTTACCCAAAGCAATAGGGAGGCGAGGAGATGGGCACTCCATAAGACTAGATGGCTAGTTTTAATCGCATTTCGTAAGCTCATGCTGTCCGGATTCCAAATTTCACTACATCGCCCTGCTTGATGGTTATTTTGGTTCCGGAAGGTGTGTATTTTTCTGTTATACATGTTTCGTCCGCATTTAGCGGCTCCATATCTAAGTTCACGTCGTCGTGCTTTTCAAGTAGTTCCAACAAATCTGCGCGTAATTTATCGAAGTACTCGTTAACCAGTTTTAGGTTTCTTTCTTTTGTTTCGTCCATGATCTAAATATAACTAAAAATAGAAATATCTAAGCGAATTTCAATCTCAGTCGCCAGACGATTGGAAGAGCTCATAAAGTCCCTCATTTTTAAACAATATCTTACCAATCTGGACACTGGACCATCCCTCTTTCAATTGGTAACTAAATTTCGGAATCCCATCTTCCACTTTGCAGTCTAAGAAATAAGAATTAACGGCTGTTGATGCCATATCTTTTAACTCATCCATATGTGTCGATATAAAGAACACCGATTTATGGAACTGCGCAAGACCCTTTGTGGTGGCCCGCGTAATCTGTAATGCATCGTTCATATTGGTGCCTTTAAATATTTCATCAAAAATGGCGAAGGTAGGTGTGCCTTCCGACGCTTTAAGTGCAACCTCTTTGAGGTTTTTAACCTCACGTAAAAAATGGCTGTAACCCTGTCGTAAGTTGTCCGTATGATTAATATATATGCAGATGTTCTGGAAAAATGGAAATTTAGCATCTTCCGCAGGAATAGCAATGCCTAGATGGCCTAAATAAACGGATATGGCGATCGCTTTTAAGAAAGTAGATTTGCCGGCCATGTTTGGCCCCGTGATCAACACGACTTGCTTGTCTAGCGATACGCCGTTACGTATGGGCTTAGGTAATAGCGGATGGTAAACGCCCGCGATTGTAAATGCCGGATCTCCAATGCTAGGAAAGATAAAACCTCTCTTATGAATGGAGATACTTAGGGATAATAACGATTCAAATGTAAATAAACGTTTAAAAAAGTCGTTCGTTTCCGTCTCCTGCAGTTTGTTAATTTTCTTTTGAAGAGCGACTATATGAGCAATTTTAAACTTGTTTTCGCGTATAAGTGTGCTGAAAAAATCCAGTTCAAAGTTCAGGAAATATTTTGTTAAGCTCTTGATCTCGTATTTGTAGGAATCAGGGAAGGTATCGGTGTCAATAAAATTGGAGATGAGCGTGTATTGCTGTTGTAAGAATATAATAAGTTGGATATAGATACCCATAGCCGCATTACGCTTTGCTTTGTTTAACAATAGCAGTAATTTGAATCGAAAGTTTAATTTTCTGTTGTCGGGTTTCGTTAAAAGTGTATGTACATCGGCGAAGTCCCGGCTATTATAAAAATACCTCTCTAATAACTTTTTGTTGGCAAGAAAACCTTTAAGTATTTGTTGTCGATTATTTATCGCATCGATATTTTGAAGCGGGGTCAGGAGCATATCGAGTAAAGTATCCCTAGAATAGCTATGGAGAGTATTATCGAATACGTCCAAGATATCCGTTTTGATATTTAAGTCATTAACATTCGTAATATTATTTTCCATGGTGCGCTGGTTGTGCAGACATATGCATTATTCCCTTTTTAACCAAGGATAGTCAACCCCTGACAGTCGCCTCCCAAAAATATGCCTGTGGATGGTAAAACTAAACTACTATAAATATATCATTATTTGATTAATAAGTCTTCTAGATACTATGGTAGGAGAGACCCGGACTATTTCCATTTGAAATTGCACCAATAAAGATAATAATAAAGAGGGGCTCAACGAAAAGCTGTGAAAGTTTCTAACGTCTCTTCGAATGCTATTCGGCCTTTGTTTATACACTGTTCGGACTCTGTTCGCCCATTGAACGATGATTTACCGTGTGTTTACCGTATATTTAACGTGCGCAACACGGTAAATACACGGTAATTTACCGGTAGAATGCCGGTAATCTTCCGAACAACATTCGAACAAGATGCGAACAAGATGCGAACAAGGTCTTAATAAAGTCTACGCATGCGAAAAGTGTCTATGCTAAGTTTCAAGTGCAGTTTATCAATAAGGATAGAGGTTATTGATGAGTTCCATTTCATTTTATCGTTTTCTAATACTATTATGTACCTTAGTTCAACGAAAATATCTTATGCCAAATATTTATATTATTTCCGGATGTAACGGAGCAGGTAAGACAACCGCTAGCTATACGGTTTTGCCCGAAATATTGGATTGTAAAGAATTTGTCAATGCAGACAATATAGCAGCTGGTATTTCGCCATTCAATCCTGATAAGGTTGCGTTAGCTGCAGGTCGTATCATGCTCGAAAGGATAAGCGAACTAATGAAGGAGGGGGCTGATTTTGCTTTTGAAACCACCCTCTCCACCAGAAGTTATCAATCATTGGTTCAAAAAGCACAAACTATTGGTTACACCGTGACGTTATTATATTTTTGGTTAGAGTCTCCGGATTTAGCTATTCAGCGAGTAAAAAAGAGGGTTTCCATGGGAGGTCACCATATTCCTGATGAGGTTGTTGTCCGTCGGTACCATCGAGGTCTATCAAATTTATTGAATATTTATCTCCCTATATGTGAGCGATGGTTGGTACTCGACAACATGGATCTGACACCGGAAATTATTGCTCAAAAAGATGAGTTTGGAGAAGTCGTTGTAAATGACGAAATTTGGTCAAGAATATATGCAGATTATTATGGTAACGGATAAAGACAACATTTCTACCCTTCCCTTTGCTGAGCGTGTCCGACTAGGTGTGCAAAAAGCTTTGCGTAAGCTAGCCGAAGAAAGTGCGCTAAAAGGTGAAAGTTTGGTGGTAAAGATAGAAGGAGAGGTGAAAGAAGTTCCGGCAAAAGACCTTCTTGCAAATATGCCAAAGGCAAGATAAGGGCCCTTTCGAAGCCTACCTTTTTATAAACATCGATAGCTTTACCGTCCGGAGTTAACATTTGCATATGGAAATCTTTGTATATTTCTTGCATCTTATCCATGATCATGTGTCTAAACCCATCGAATTCGACGGGTTTAGAATCTGAGTTGTAGATTATTTTCCAAAAGACTGATATAGGTAACAAAACGATTGCACCGCTATGTCTTTTCCTGAAATAGCTTACCCCGAAATTGAATTTAAGTGGCTTGAACGTGGTGGACGCCAGTTTCAAATTGCTGTTTTCTTCTGCTTCAACATCCGTTTATAGATTTCTGGATTGTGTTCATAGAGATATTGGATACCATGGCCTTCACCTTTAAGTCGATGGAAGGTTATGTTTCCATTGCATTTTTGTAAGGAGTCAACTATTCTTTCCGTTTCGTGTATGGATATTTCGTCATCGGCGGTTCCGTGAAACCCAGCTAGAATTTCCACGATCCCGACAAAAATGTTGTATCCTTTCGAATATCCAAAGTAAGTCCAAGCTAATCCCATGGGAGAAAATTCGCCTAAGGGCTGCATCAATCGATCTAGACCGGGAGGAGGCATCTGGGCATGAACCAGCTTTATCATACCATAATTTATCAACATGAAAGCAATGTAATAGCGAATAAACGTTGTTAACCAACAATAGCATGTAACGTAACTTTTTCGTTTCCTATCCGCAATAGACCAAATTATAGTGCAGATTTTTTTTAGAAAAGAATGAAGACTGGACGGACTGTAACAAACTTATTTCAAGCTGCATTGTTGTATTGTTAAGCGTAAATAGACGACCATGAACAATACTTTACTGGTACTTACCGATTTTTCAGACAATGCTTGGTCTGGCATCCGCTACTCGGCATTTCTAGCTGAGCAGTTTCAGTGGAAGTTACATATTTTGCATACTTATGCCCCATCGGCCAATTTGACCTTTCAAGATCATTTTGGAGAAGCTGTAGCAGAAGTACAGCGAAAAGAAGGGGAATCGAAAATGAAAACTTTGGCAGCAAAATTAACTGATCTACACCCGGATGCCCGTGTGACCACGGCCTGTATGTTTGGCGACGTGGCTGACACAGTATTGAATTTGTTGCAGGAAAACAGCTACGTCTTTGTCGTGATGGGAACAGCTGGTGCGAGTGGACTAAAAAAACGTACTTTGGGCAGTACCACGTTAAACTTGATCAAGTGTTGTCCCATTGGGATAATAGCTGTACCAGAGCAGTTAGGACAGTCCAAAGTCGAAAAGGTGGGATTACTCACTAATTTTAAAAATAATGAACGAACCTTGTTGCAATCGTTAACCGATCGCGTGCCCGGTACGCTCGATCTGCTGTTAATGCATGTGACGGAAAAAGGTATAACTGCTGCTCCAGAGACGATCAATAGTCTTACTGCAGCATTTGCCGACAAGCTTCAGTTTAATAGCATTAAATATATTGAAAAGAATGCAGTGTATCGATTGGACTATTACATGCCTATACCCCGTGCGATCGATTGGATGATTGAGAAGGAGGGAGTAGATCTATTAGTCGTTTGTTACAATCGAAAGAGCTTTTTTACAAGATTTATGTCGCGCAATTTGCCAAAATATATAAGCAATAACCTGTTGATCCCGACATATTTTAGATCCGAGAGCTTTTTATAGTGTTGAATTTTACCATTTCCCTACTCCCGCATTGTACGGTCGCTGAATGTTTTTGTTAAAAGATTCATCATGGTATTCGCTGTCGACCTTCGTAGATAAAATATCTTGTAAAATCGTACAGTGCACGCATTTAGATGTACATATACATAAAGGTAAAGTAATAGACAAATAGTCTTGCGGATAACTACTTGACGGTATGCTTATAAGGAGGTTGTGTGATAATTTTATCGAAAGAAAAGGGGCAAAATAACTTTGCCCCATTATATCCTCTATCTTAATTTTTGAGGTATTGAATTTATCGTGCTACACGGACGTTTGTCGCATTAACACCTTTTTTTCCATTCTCTACGTCAAATGTCACCGAATCGTTTTCGCGGATGTTACTCATAAGTCCAGTTGTGTGGACAAAAATATCTGCACCGCCATCTGTGGGTGTGATAAAACCGAAACCTTTTGTTTCGTTAAAGAATTTTACTGTTCCTTCTTGCATTGTATTATTGTTTTATTGATAAATTATTCGATTATTGTGCGATCGGCACCTGAAAGCCGATCAGTTTTTGGATTTTTGCCAGCATCGGCCTCTCATCTTCACTACAGAATGAAACGGCTTTCCCTTCCTTTCCTGCCCGTCCGGTACGTCCTATACGGTGTACGTATGTTTCGGAATCTCCTGGGAGATCGTAGTTAATGACCTGTGGAAGCTCTTTAATGTCAATTCCTCTGGATGCTATATCTGTAGCTATAAGTACATTGATCTTACCATTCTTAAAGGATAGAAGGGCGTTTTCCCGAGCATTCTGTGATTTATTACCATGTATACACGCTGTCTGTACCCCGCTTTTTCCGAGTGACTTTGCCAACCGATCTGCACCATGCTTGGTGCGCATAAATATGAGAGTCTGTATGTTTTTTTCACCAAGTAGCATCTTGGTCAACCGTTTTGTCTTTTGGTTCTTGTCTATAAAGAACACAGACTGGCTCACCTTTTCAGATGTCGAAGATATGGGAGAAACACTGACCTCAACAGGTTGATCCAAGATCTCTCCGGCAAATTTTCGTATAGCCTTGGGCATGGTTGCTGAAAAAAGCAACGTCTGCTTTTGGGCAGGCATACGTTTCAATATTTTTTTGATATCGTTGACAAATCCCATATCAAGCATATTGTCTGCTTCGTCAAGAATTAACCTTCGGACTGAACCGAGGTCTACATGCCCCTGATTCATTAAGTCCAACAACCGTCCGGGAGTAGCAACAAGTATATCCACACCTTTTTGTAAACGGGATACCTGGTTAACCTGCGAAACACCGCCATAAATAACCATATGTTCGATGGGGAGATATTTACCGTAACCGGCGAAACTCTGACCAATCTGTACGGCCAATTCCCTTGTAGGAACCACGACCAATGCGCGCGGCTTTTTGCCGGTATATTGTTCTGTAGCTAATAAATGTAAAAGTGGTATTGCGAAAGCTCCTGTTTTTCCGGTTCCTGTCTGTGCACAACCTATTATATTCTTACCTTGGAGGATATATGGAATAGATTGCTTCTGTATGTCGGTAGGTGCTGTGTGCCCTAATCCGTCGATAGCTTTTAAAAGGGGAGCTATCAGCCCGATGTTTTTGAAATCCATTGTTTTCTGTTGACTGTTTATCTTATCCCTATCGTCGATCATTAGGAAATAAGAATTATACCTATTTAAGACAAGGCGTTGCTTACACATGTTGTAAGACAATTTTCGTTTTGTTAACAGAAATATATGAGAGACTTAAAAATCGGAACCTAAATGTCGCGTAGCAGATTAATGCTATATATATTATTGAAAACTTTAAAATGGCGACTGAATAAACTAAACTGAAAGCGAGGTTATAACCAAACTGGCAGAAGAATCGTAGGCAGAGCCTTGTGTTGGTTGCAAATATATAACTATATTCCCATATATGCAAATTTAATAAAGCCTGCTGAAGGAATGTTTAGAACGGGATAATGCACATGGCTTACCTTTGGGAATAGATGGTGTTCTACCTGAAAATTTAATCCGAATAATAACACAGCAAACCAATCATTGGGAAAGCCCGACAAAAAGTTTAAAGAAAGACATTGATCAAGATTGGTGTTCAGCATTTAGATTGACCACAATTACTTATCATAGATCAAGAATAAGAAGAAAGATCCGGTGTACATTTGTAGTATGAAGAATATAGGGTTTTTATCATTTGGTCATTGGGCTAATCTTCCAGCCTATGATACCAAAACAGCTAGTGACACTTTGCTTCAATCCATTGATTTAGCAGTTGCAGCTGAGGCTATTGGTGTTGATGGTGCATATTTTAGGGTACATCATTTTGCGCGTCAATTGGCTTCTCCTTTTCCATTACTTTCGGCTATAGGGGCTAAGACAAATAAAATAGAAATCGGAACTGGTGTGATCGATATGCGTTATGAGAACCCGATGTATATGGTTGAAGATGCGAGTTCTGCAGACTTAATAGCTGAGGGCAGGTTGCAACTTGGTGTCAGTAGAGGTTCTCCAGAGCAAGTAATCGATGGTTGGAAACACTTTGGTTACACATTACAAGATGGGGAAACCGACCAAGATATGGGTAGAAGAAAGGGACTAGAGTTTTACAATTTGCTGAAAGGAGAGGGGTTTGCACAACCTAACCCTAATCCCATGTTTCCTAATCCGCCTGGATTGTTAGGAATAGAACCAAATTCACGTGGTTTGAGAGATCGCATATGGTGGGGTTCTGCCTCTGATGCAACAGCAGAATGGGCAGGAGAAATCGGGATGAACCTACAAAGTTCTACATTAAAGTATGATGAAAGTGGTAAGCCATTTCATGTACAACAAGCTGAGCAAATACGGAAGTATAGAGAAGCGTATAAAAAAGCAGGACATACACGTGAACCTAGAGTTTCGGTTAGTAGATCAATTTTTGCTATCGTGAATGATCAGGATAGATATTATTTTGGTCAGCAAGCCGAAAGTGTAGATAAAGTCGGCATATTGGAAGGGACACAGAGAGCAGTTTTTGGTCGTAGCTATGCTGCTGAACCGGATCAATTGATCAAAGAATTGGCAAACGATGAAGCGATTCAAGAAGCTGACACTTTATTGTTGACGATTCCCAATACGCTAGGTGTAGACTATAATATTCACGTATTAGAGTCTATCTTGAAGTATGTAGCACCTGAATTAGGCTGGCGTTAAAATGTTTTGATTGTAGTCAATATAGCTTTTATTGTCGGTGAGCAGACTTTTAATGTTTTTCTCATCTGTGGCGGGCTCGTATACCACTTCTGCTATCTGCTCCGCTTGTGAAGAATCGGCAGTCATCATGTCCAGATCTTGGCGTATTTACCTCCCTTATATATGGTCTGCAGAATTTTATTGAATATACCGTTTATGAAACTTTAAGGCTAGAATTAAAAATACATTAATTTTACAAAATTATATTGTGCGCAATACATAATGGCTTTATCTTTGTAGAGTAAACGAGTACAAGATGGATCATTTAAAATTAGAAAATCAAGTTTGCTTCCCAATTTACACTTTGGCAAAAGAGATGGTGAACAAATATCGATCCTTGCTAGAAGATTTGGAGTTAACTTATCCACAATATTTGGTGATGCTCGTGCTTTGGGAGAAAGATGAACAATCTGTTTCGGCCATCGGAGAGAAGTTGAATCTAGACAGTGGTACACTGACCCCCCTTTTAAAGCGGTTAGAACAAAAGGAAATTGTAATGCGGAAGAGAAGTCAGGCAGATGAAAGAATGGTAGTCATTTCCCTTACAGCAGCGGGTCATCAATTAAAAACGAAAGCACAAAATGTACCTTCAGCAATGGTTGATGCAATGTCTATACCTGTAGCAGAATTAAAACTATTGAAAAATAGTATAGACAAGATATTATCAAATTTATAAAAATAGAAAAATGAAAACTTTGTATACAACACGTGTTACCGCTCAAGGAGGACGAGACGGACACATCAAAAGTGAAAATGGTGTATTGAATGTAGATGTACGTGCACCGAAAGCATTGGGCGGTAAAAGTGATGACTTTACTAATCCCGAGATGTTATTTGCAGGTGGATATGCAGCATGTTTTGATAGCGCTTTGAATTTGGTGATTAAAAAATCACGTATTCAGACAGGAGAAACTACTGTAACCGCTAAGGTAGGGATCGGGCAGTTAGATAATGGTGGTTTTGGTTTGGAGGCCGAGTTAGAGGTTAATATTCCAGGGGTCTCCATAGAAGAAGCCAACAAACTCGTAGAACAGGCGCATCAAGTTTGTCCTTATTCCAATGCGACACGCGGAAATATAGAAGTAAAATTGGTAGTAACTAACAATTAAAAGTAACATATAAATGGTATGGACTTTAAAAATGTAACAATAGCAGGGAGTGGTGTATTGGGCTATCAGATTGCTTTTCAAACAGCATTCCACAATTTTAACGTAACTGTTTATGATATTAACGATGAAGTATTAGAAAAAGCGAAAGCAAAATTTGATATTTTGAGTGAAGCTTTCAAACAAGATTTGGGTGCGACAGATGATCAGTTGCAAGCTACAAAAGCGAGATTATCGTATACGTCAGATTTAGCTGAAGCAGTTAAAGACGCAGATTTAGTGATTGAAGCTGTACCTGAAAATCCACAAATTAAGATTGAATTTTATCAAAAATTAGCAAAAGTTGCTCCGGAGAAAACCGTTTTTGCCACCAACTCGTCTACCTTATTACCGAGTCAATTTGCAGCGTATACCGGACGTCCGGAAAAATTTGTGGCCCTACACTTTGCCAATGAAATATGGAAACATAATACTGGGGAAGTAATGAAACATCCTGGTACTTCGGATGAAGTATTTGAAATTTTATTAGTATTTGCTAAACAGATCGGCATGGTGCCTTTGGCCATCCATAAAGAACAGCCAGGTTACATTGTCAATTCACTGCTAGTTCCTCTTTTGAGCGCCGGAATGGACTTGTGGATAAGAGATGTAGCAGATATTGAGACTGTCGATAAGACTTGGATGGTTGCTACAGGTGCTCCATTAGGTCCTTTTGGTATTCTGGATGTTGTGGGAATTACCACCGCTTATAATATTAATAAAATGGTGGCAGATAAAACCAAGGATCCTGTAAAACTTAAAATTGCAGATAAGCTGAAAGCAGAATTTATAGATAAAGGTAAATTGGGTGTAGAGACAGGTGAAGGGTTTTATAAATATCCAAATCCAAGCTTTAAACAAAAAGATTTTTTAAAATAAATAACAATGTCATTAATAGAAGATTTGAAATGGAGACATGCTGTCAAAGCGTATGATCCGAATAAAAAAGTAAGTCAAGAAGATATTGACAAAATAGTAGAAGCAGCTCGTTTAGCACCTACTTCTTCTGGTCTACAACCGTTTAAGGTAATCATAGTACAAGACCAGGAAGTGAAAAACAAATTGGTAAAAGGTGCGCTGAATCCAGAATGTATGCGCGATGCTTCACACATCATTATTTTTGCAGCTTGGGATAGATATACGGCAGATCGTATAGATCATGTGTATAATTTCACAACAGACGAAAGAGGATTGCCACGCGGACGATTTGATTCGTATACCGATATGCTCAAAAATATTTATCTCAACGAACCTGCTGAACGCAATTTTGCTCATACAGCACGTCAGACCTATATTGCGTTAGGCATGGCATTGGCTCAAGCAGCTGAATTACGTGTAGACACTACTCCAGCCGAAGGTTTTAATAATGCGATTATAGACGAAGTGCTAGAATTGGAAAAACAGGGTCTGAAAAGCGTTTCTTTGATGTATGTAGGTTATGCCGATGCAGAAAAAGATTGGCTTTCGACCATGAAAAAAGTACGTGTACCTAAAGAAGATTTTGTATTAACGTACTAAAATTTTGCTAATCCTTATTGGATTTTTAAAAGTGCGTTATTTCCATTGAAGTAATGCACTTTTTTGTAGTCAGTAAACTCTATAAAACGACCGATTTAGCTGATAATTTCAATAAAAAATTAATCTATTTCTGTTCGGAATGCAGACCTCATCAACTCTTGCTCAGCTCTTGAAATACCTATTTGCTTTGATATGGATTCCCATCCTTTCACAACAATCAAAACTTCGGCTATAATGCTGTTCATTTGACGATCATTCAACCTAAAATATTCACCTACACTTTTTGCTAGATCAAAATCCAAAGCATTATTGTGCATATCGATATTCAAAGCTAAACCATCTCTGTCAATAGAGGGGCTAAGATCATAAGCTGGTGACAACATCCAACCTTCATCATTCAAAATAAAACCAGTTTTCTAATACTATTATGTACCTTAGTCCAACGAAAATATCTTATGCCAAATATTTATATTATTTCTGGATGTAACGGAGCAGGTAAAACAACCGCTAGCTATACGGTTTTGCCCGAAATATTGGATTGTAAAGAATTTGTCAATGCAGACAACATAGCAGCTGGTATTTCGCCATTCAATCCTGATAAGGTTGCGTTAGCTGCA
>NZ_JAAKGS010000001.1 GCF_011043555.1 Sphingobacterium sp. SGR-19 | reverse complement strand
CATAAAAGCCGATTCAATACAGCAAAGAAGAAAATTGTACAATCATCAAAAATTAATAAATTTATAACGCAAAATACTCCTTAAGGAATTTGACCTATGTGTCTAATTTAGTTTGAAGACATACACTTTGTCTTTTTTGTGTGCTACACGGAACCTACCATGGTAGTTGCCGACCTGCCCCGTAAGATCAATGATCTGCCAGGTGATGCCACCCGAGACGATGGTTTGGATCCGGTCGAACTGGACAAATGCGTGTCCGCTCGTTCCAAATAGCGGTCGCTGGCACCGCAGGCTCATGGTACGTAGCCATATATTCGGACAACTTTCCCGGTCTGTACTATCCATTTGGTAAAGCAGCGCCTGCATAAGCTGCCCGAAAAGCTGGATACTTTCGGTAGGAAGCAACATATGACGGGCCGTGCCGATGCCTTCGTAGGTTTCCTCTAAAAACATCGGGTCATATTCGAATGTTGCACAGATAAACCGCTGTGAAATGTCAATTGCCACGTCGCTAATATGGAGTCCTCGGGTGCGGTAGCCCGTACCGTAAAGTTGTGTCTCACCATCGGTATCAGCCATCTTTTGGGCTTCGGGCAGAACGAGGTAGCGCTTTCCTCCACGGTGGTCGATAGTCACTTTGCATCTATTCCCGCCGATATCCACTTCGATGGTACTGCAGGTACCCTGTACACAGTTTAATCCGTTACGGCTTGCCAGCAAGCGACAGCGGACCGGAATCTGACCTGTACCTAAGCTGCGACTGATCTTCACATCTACAGAAGAAGCGAAGCCACGGGCAATGTCTGAAGGGGCTATCATCCCTAACCGGTTAAGCGCATGCCCGCCCAGGCGCATCACCAGTGCGGTATATTCGAGACTTCCCAAATGAACATCTTCGTTCCGCGGACGTGCGGGACCATCGTAGCACACGTTTATCATGCCCGTTATAGTGTTACCGCTTTCCGTGAGCATGTCCATAGGGACGTGATAATGTCGAAAAGCTTCTGCAAAGTAGCGGGACGTTCTGCCGCCCAACAGTTCTTCCATGCTATCGTATTGTTTTATTTCCATAACCTTCCGTTTTGGGTTTTATGCTGCTAAGTACGATAGGAAAGCCAGAAATATATAATCGATTTTTATGCGGAAATTCAATGCTGAGGGTTATCTTTAAGCGTTTTTTACATCTTGACTAGATGATTGTTTGCCATAAGTGTAAAATATGCACGGAAAGGGCTGTGATTGAGCTGTTCGGGGCAGAAATCGTCTGAAATGAAGCGATAGAAATACGAAACCAATTGAAACTTGCATTTTTATCTAGTTTTCTCAGCTGATCGATCAAGTTTCGATCTAGACTTGCTATCCTGAAATAAAAGTTTTATCTTTAGGCTGTTTAACCAACTGTATAACTAAACGCCTGCTTATTATGATAGATCAGGAAACACTTTTTAAGATTATTGAGCGAAGATTTGAGAACACGTCAGACTTCCAACAGGCCATGAACGATATTTTGGGTGTTGAGGAGTCGAACATACGCAGACGCCTTAACGGTTCCACGCAATTACGCTATTCTGAGCTGCAGAAACTCATAAAGAAATTTTCTATTTCTAGACATGAACTGTTTAGGGATCCGGATCAGGACGTAAGCTTCAAGTATATCCGACTCGACTATCCGAGCGTAGAGAACTATTTGCGCTATATTCAGGGATTGACCGATATGCTGGAGAGCGCTGCGGCTATACCGGAAAGCAAGATCTATTTCGTGGCAGATGATATACCTATTTTTCATTATATGCGTTTTCCCGAACTGACGGCATTTAAGCTTTATTCCTATGCATATGATATGAAGGTTGTGAACACGTCCTTCGAGGTGTATCTGGATAGCTTCCGGGAGCAGGGTCTCCTTCCTATATTTCGGCGTATCAATGATGCGTATGATCGGATACAGTCGGTAGAGGTTTGGGATGATCACGTGCTGGACATGCTGCTTTTCAGTATCGGTGGAAAGCACGACCTGAACTGTTTTGAACGCAGCGAAACGGTGGCGATGTTGCTAGGCCAGCTGAAAGAATTATTATACGGCTTCCGCACCCTGGCCGAAAGTGGAGAAAAAGATCCCGGTGTCAAATTTGAGTTCTTTAAGAACGAAAGCCTAAATCGATTGCCTTATATGATGCTCAGCGATGGCAGTGGCTCGTCGCTGACCTTAAAGCTCCAAATCATCAATAGCATGAGCACGGGGCAGCCTGAATTTGTGGAAGAAGGTGCAAAATGGTTCGATGCGACAGTCAATAAGTCGCTCGCGCTCAGCATGGGCGCAGAACGGCAACGAAACCTATATTTCCAGGGGCTGCACGATCGGGTAGCAGCTGTAGAATTACACACGGCGGTATAACCGTAAACTAAACTGTACGGCGTTCTATGGTTAAACAACCGCTCCATCTATAGTAGCCTGTCTAACAGACCGGAAAGGGTGTTCTCTATTATGGATGGGGCAACAAAAAACAAAGAAAATGAATAAGCATGCTCAAAAGACAATGCAATTGCTCGAAAAAACAATCGAGCTGCTGGAGAAGTTGAACCAGCGTTTTGAAAACCTATCAACAAATCTCTTGGACCGGGTTGCCCCGCCACTCAAAGACCAATTGCTGGATAACACCGACCTGAAAGGTATTCTTAAAGTCGGAGATACAAAGTTCTTCCAGCTAAAAAGAAGCACGATCTTCCCTACCTATCGCCTAAACGGTAAGGATTATTACTTGGAAAATGAGATATTAGAGGCTATTCGGATACACAGATCTAGCTGATAATGTTTTTCCCGGCAGATGCGGCGCGTATCTTCCGGGATACTTTATCCCGTTCCACCCAAGGATGACCTAACAACAACCCAAGAAACACCTAACAATGACCCAAGAATGACCCCAGCCCAACCCAACAAAGGAACAATCACTACCCTGCCTAAGCACAAGAAACACCCAAGAAAAGAACAAGCTATACCTAACAAAAACAAGGTATTTTATCAAAGTTATCATCACAGAATAAAAGCACAATACCCTTTTTAACACAAAAGGTCATCCGGATATTTGAAGACTGTATAAATCTGCCCTTGCAATACCCATTATTTCAATTATCCGCAGCGACGATTTTTTTGAATCCTTTTTTATAAAAAGGATTTTAATAAACGTCTTTTTCCTTCATAATCCTTCGTAATACTTCGCAACCATCTGATTACTATTGATTTGTAAAAATTATTATGAACCTTTGCTTCTGTAAGACAGAGGAATGGGTACCCGGAAGTGCTTACAGCAGTAATAATTTTTAAACAAATAATTCTAAAAAAAATGGCAAAATCAAGAGACAATGTCGTGATGCAGGGCGCATCAGGCAAAGTAGGAAGAAACCTCGTGTTTCGTCAAAGAGGAGATCAAACAATTATCGCAAAGCGTCCTCGCGTGGTAGCGGGAGGTCGTGAGCTTACCCCAAAGCAACAACAGGTGCAGAACCGCTTCCTAAACGCATCCCTATATGCTAAACAAGCTATACAGGATCCGGAGTTGAAAGAAGCTTACGCTAAGAAAGCCACTATAAACCAAACGGCGTACAATGTAGCGTTCAAAGATTTTTTTGCACGCCCAGAAGTACGGTTGCTGAACGATAGCGGATATCTAGGGAACGCCGGCGACGAGATCACGTTTTTGGTAAGGGATATACTGAAAGTGACCGCAATAGAATTCGAGATCCTTGATCAGGATGAAACAGTTATCGAAGCGGGACAGGCCGAGCCTACCGACGAGGAAAACACGGGATGGAAGTACACAGCTAGTACTGAGAACACAGATTATGCGGATGCTATCTACCGGATCACCATGATGGATACGCCAAAGAATATCACGGAAGTGATTAAAGCCTATGGCGAGGACAGAGATGTAAATCCATAGTTAGGGTAAGGGGAGACCAATCGGTCTGCCCTTATTCTTGAGAAATACGTCGAGAAGCTAAAATCAATATAGAAAAAATGAAAACACTTCAAACAAACACCCCTTGGCTCATCAAGGATATGGCAGGGGAACTATCTGGAAAACACAAAATAGGGATTGTCGTCTTGCTGATGCTAGCATTATTCCTGTTTATCGGTACGATCTTACAGTTCGTAGATCCCACCGCAGGCGTGCTCGATATCGGCATCCTATCGGTATGGCTCTTTGGCCTGTTGGTAGGCATGGCAGCCATCTTCTGTAGCCTCTGGTTGCAGGAAATTCTTTGGCAGCCCTTCAAGGCATTCCGTAAAGAATTCAATTACCATTTTAATCAACTGACATCATGGCAACAATGTATCATCTATTTTTCGGTCTTGTTCTTATCGCTTTTTGCGGTGCTGTGGGCGTTGTCCATCATCCTATAGGCATCAGGCAAAAAATTATCGATATTGCTTCGGCCGAAATCGGTGTACGGGAAGCCACAGGTAATAACGATGGCGATAGGGTAGAGGAATATCTCCGGTATACTGGTTTGGGTAAAGGTTATGCCTGGTGTTCAGCCTTCGTGAGCTGGTGTTATGGTCAAGCCGGACTGCCCGAACCCCGCAACCCCTGGAGCCCGGCCTTGTTCCCAAATGCCCGCACATATTGCAGGAGCGATGTCTGTCGTCGTCCCATTACGTTGACGCAGATAAAGCCAGCCGATGTCTTTGGTATCTATGGTCAAGGTGTCCGGCGGATAAACCACGTGGGTCTGGTAAAAGAAGCGCGAAACAACTATCTCGTTACCATAGAAGGCAACAGCAACGACCGGGTGGAGTCTAAACGGCGACATCTGTCTACGATATATGCTTTGGCCGATTGGATAGGAGGTGGGAGATGAGAAAGCTGGCGACTATACACGCGATAGCGTGCTTGACGTTATTATTAACATCATCGTGCTATACGATGCGCAAAAGAATGGACAGCGCGGAGCAACATGGATTTGCCTATACACATACGGCTTCCGCCTCGGACAGTGCTTTTCGGTATTGGTACTTCGCTTCCGATTCGGCTTTCTCCTACCACCCCGATAACGGATTGCGTACGCTCTCGGGTCGTTTATTAGGGTGGGAGTACCGTGTGAACCATCAATCAGAGGAGTATACCGTAGACAGCACCAGCAAACTCCAATATAGCGGAAAGGAGTCGACCCGGAATAGCGCCAGCAATTACTTGCTGCGCTATGCTATATTTTTATTACCGGTGGTGAGCTTCGTTGTAGCCTATCGGGTGATAAGACGATGAGAGAACTTGTTTTCTTTAATTGCACTTATTTTAAGCCAAGCCAGGTACTAAAGGAGCGTATTCCAACGAAATTTAATATAGAAATAACACCCACCAAAACGAAAAAAACCGTTCATCTGGGTATCTTTGTCCAGACTTGAATCTTTACTGTTCATGACAACCAGTGGTACATATCCATCCGATCAAATGCTCGTCAAAGCCCTGCGTTCAGGGGTTGTGAATGCCTACGAAACGTTGGTCAGGGATCATGCCCATCGGTTATTGCAACAGGCGTTCAACCGTTTAGACAATCGGGAAGATGCGGAAGATATTGTTCAGGACCTGCTTATCGATATCTGGGAAAAGCGGAAAAAGCTATACATTGAAGGCTCACTGACCGCCTACCTTAATGTTGCCCTGCGCAACCGGATCTTTGACCATATCCGCCGTTCAGTGCTGCATCGCAAGGCCGCTGAGCGATTGCTGGATCGTCTGGAAGAAATGCAGACATCCGTACTGGACATGCTCGCCGCTAAAGACCTGAGCGACATGCTTTCGCAGGCCGTCGCCGAATTACCGGAAAACATGCAACGGATCTTTGTGCTTCGGGGGGAAGATTATTCTCTCAGAGAGATCGCCGGGGCGTTGGGGCTTTCCGAGCAGACCGTAAAAAGCTACAGTTCCGAGTTGGCTCGCAGGCTGCGGATAGCGATAGCAACCCGATATCCCGACATCAACCGTACGCTCATCCTGACACTGATTCACCTCTTAACAAAAAATTAATCTTTTATTTATTATTCCGAAATATACTTCGGCGGGTGTCTGTTCGTCCTTAGGACAAAATTAACATCGCGTGAAGCTATCATTTTTAAAAAGACTGATTACCCGCTATCGGGAAAATAAAGCAACACCCGCAGAACGATATATACTGGAACGTTGGTATGATTCCTTCGATCAGAAGGAAAAGCCGGCCGCTTGGTTATGCGACGAGTCTGCCCGGAAGGACTATGAAGCCCGGGTGATTGCCAGCACCTTGGCCACCGGAAAGATGAATCGTCCGGCACAATGGAATACTTGGCTACGGGCCGCCGCCGCAATCCTAGTGGTCTGCTCCGCAGCATTTCTCCTGTACCGTCTGTATGGCGATCGCCCCACCGGTCATCTCGGCACCCAAACAGCAGTGGAAATTACCACCGGCCCGGGGCAACTAAAAAAAGCCCTGCTCCCAGATAGTTCGGAAGTTTTCCTAAATGCCAACTCCATCCTGATCGTTCCAGAGGGCTTCGGCGGAACAGATCGGGGTGTACAGCTCATCGGCGAAGCCTTCTTCGATGTCAAGCCCGATAGTGCCAGACCTTTCACGGTTCGTGCTTCCGACCTGGAAGTGCGCGTACTGGGCACCTCGTTCAACGTCAATGCCTACGAGAATACGCATCATATACAGGTTGCTGTGGCCGAAGGGCATGTCGGTATATCGGATAGCGACGGCTTAATCACGGAGCTTAATCCAAACGATCAACTGAACTATGATAAAGCCTCCGGACAGGTTGACCTAGGGCGGACTTCGGGAGACATCCGCAGTTGGACAACAGGACGCACCCTGCTGGATAGAGCGAGCTTTATCGAGCTGGCGCAGGCTTTCGAAACTCTATACGGTCTGCAGCTGGAAAGCGAGGATCCGGCCGTACGGAACGGCAGGTATAACCTGACGATACGTAGTGATCGCCCGGCAACGCAGGCACTCGAACATTTATGTACGCTTATTGGCAGAAAATACAGAAAGGAGGGCGAGGAGCGCATCATTATTTACTAGTATAAAGAAAAGCAGGGCTGCACAGTGCAGCTCCTGCCGGATCGGTGTGGCAGCGGAAAGCTTCGAACCCTATTCTGCCGCCATGTCTACAAAGCATTAAAACTCAAATATTAAATCACCGACCTTCAAAAGTAGGAAAACTTTTGAGGCGTATAAATAACTATGGATAAATTTCTTTCACTGACTTATACATATATGAGAATATTTACCGTCATCAATGTCCTACTCGTAGCCGCAGCGACCTGCCTCCAGGCAGCACCCGGCCGGGCGCAGACATTGGAAAAACGGGTTAGTGTTTCATTCTCCAACATGAGCCTCCACGAGGCTGTGCTGGATTTGCAGCGCAGATCTGGAGCCGAATTTGCTTTCACGGATGAGCTCGGACTCTATGATTTATCAGTCGGTCAAGCCGACTTTACCAACGAACGGTTGTCCGTTATATTGAAAACCATGATGGCCGGGCACAACATCACCTTCTTTGAGCGGGACGGTATCGTCTTCCTCACCGAAGCACAACAGCCGCGTTCCATACGCGGCAGGGTTACCAACCTCCGCAGAGAACCGCTGGCAGGCGCTACGGTGGCTGTGAAAGACCGTAGCGGCCAGATGACAACCACGGATAGCGACGGGCGCTATAGGCTCGCAGTAACCGGAAATCCGGAAATACTGGTGGTCAGCTTTATGGGGTATCAGACCAAAGAGGTTGCCATCGCTAACCGGATGGCAATTGAAATACAGCTAGAGGATGCTTTACGATCGCTAAATGAGGTGGTTGTGGTGGGATATGGCACCCAAAAGAAGGAGAACCTCACCGGTTCTATTTCTTCCTTGAAGGGGGAGGAACTCATAAACAGACCTATCATACGGGCATCGGCTGCCCTCCAAGGGCTCGCACCCGGACTTACCGTTACCCAGCAATCGGGTCGGCCAGGTGCAGACGGTGGTTCGCTGCGCGTAAGAGGTATTGGTACGCTAGGCGATGCAAGTCCGCTGGTATTGATTGATGGCATTGAAGGCGCAATAGACGGCGTTGATCCGAATGACATCGCTTCGATTTCTGTTCTGAAAGATGCGGCCTCGGCTTCGATTTACGGATCCAGAGCGGCTAACGGCGTCATCTTGGTGACAACCAAGCAGGGTAAGGGCGAAAATCTGCAGGTCAACTACAACAACTATATTGGCTGGCAGCGCTTTACGGAACTTCCCGAATATACGGACGGCTATACCTACATGGTTAAATTGAATGAAGCCTATGAAAATATGGGGCGTGATCCGCTCTACTCCGAAGATTACTTAGCGGAATATCTCGAACACAAAGAGACCGATCCAGACCACTACCCGGACGTGGATTGGCAAAAAGAAGTGTATAGCGGATCCGGGTTCACCCAAAGTCATTACCTGAGCGTTAGCGGAGGAGAAAAAGTCAATGTGATGGGGTCTATGGGTTATCAAAAGCAAGAGGGGCTTATTCCGGGCTATGATGCGCAAAGATATTCGTTTCGCTTCAATGCCAAGATGAAGATTTCCGACCGCCTGCAGGCTTCACTGTTGCTTAACGGCCGTTACGCACCGACCGATATTGCTGCCAACGACGGAAATGTCATCATTAATGTCAACCGTTTGCCGGCTATTTACGCATCACGTTATACGGACGGGCGCTGGGCTGCAGGGATGAACGGATTCAACTCCTTAGCGCAGGTTACAGAGGGAGGCTTCGACAGAACGATCTATGGCTTCCTTCGACCGACACTACAGCTTAATTATCAACCTTTGAAGGGGCTTGATTTGGAAATGAACTATACGCCCCAGTTCAGTTCAACAGAAAGTAAGCGCTTTGTCAATGCGGTAGAAACATACGAAGTAGACAGTCAAACACCAACCTTTATTGTGCCTGCTCGTGCCTATCTCGAACAAAGCTACCGAAAGACCTGGGAGAACACCTTTAGGTTATTGGCTCGTTACCAGCGTCGATTAGGCAAACACCAACTAGGTGCTGTCGCGGGCTATGAACAGATCGCTTATCAGGCCAACAATTTCGGGGCAAAACGAGAAGGGTATCCTTTTCCGCAATATACCGAACTCAATGCTGGTTCGGTTGAATTCATGACCAATTCAGGCACAGCAGCAGAATGGTCGCTACGGTCAGGCTTTGGGCGTATGAATTACAGCTTTGCTGATAAATACTTATTAGAGGCCAACCTACGTATTGACGGATCTTCGCGCTTCGCCCAAGGACAAAAATGGGGTACTTTCCCCAGTTTTTCTGCTGGCTGGTTGCTATCCAATGAGCCGTTTATGCAAAGCGTATCGTTCTTCAATACATTGAAACTACGTGCCTCCTGGGGGATGTTGGGCAATCAGCTGATCGGAAACTACCCCGCCGCATCGGTCGTCAACTTAGGGCAATCTTATGTGAACGGAGGGGCTCCACTGGATGGCGCGGCTCAGCTGGCTATGGCCAACGAGGAAATTACATGGGAAAGCACAACTTCTTCCAATGTTGGTATAGACATGACTTTCTTGAACAACAGCTTTGATCTCAGCTTCGATTATTACCTCAGAAAAACCGATGATATTTTGTTGGAGCTTCCTATTCCGGCAACGATAGGTCTTACGGCACCTTACCAAAATGCCGGTAAAGTGGAAAACCGTGGCTGGGATTTAAGCTTGTCGTACCAACAGGCTTATGCGCGCTTCAATCACCAGGTAAAGCTCAACCTGTCCAATGTGGCCAATAAAGTGCTCGACCTGAGAGGTGCAGGGCCAATTATTGGGTCCTATACGGTGAATCAGGAAGGATACCCTATTAACGCACTATACGGCTACCGGGCGCTTGGCCTGTTTCAAAATGAGGCGGAAGTGGAAACAGCGCCTCAGCATATTGGAATATACGCCCCGGGAGACATCCGCTATGATGACGTAAGTGGCGACGGCGCAATTGGGCCGGACGACCGGGTCATCATCGGCAATATCATCCCCCGCTACACCTTCGGGCTTAATTACCGGGCACAGTACAAAGGGTTTGACATGAGCTTTCTTATTCAGGGTGTAGGCAAAGCAGATGTGATGCTAGCCCGTGATGCGGCTTGGGCTTTTTTCAATGCCGGCAAAATAAACACTTGGCAATTGGATGCCTGGAGACCCGATAATCCGGATGCTGCGTATCCAAGACTTATTGCAGACCGCACGCACAATAACTTTCAAAACTCCAGTTATTGGGTCTATAATGCGGCCTACGCCCGCCTGAAAAACCTGCAGCTTGGTTACACCTTTCCAGCCAATTGGGCTAACCGAATAAAAGCAAACCGTATTCGGATATTTGCTTCAGGTGATAATCTGTTCACCTTGCACGACATGCCGCCGGGATGGGATCCTGAAAGACCGAATGGTGATGCCACAAATTATCCCGTCACGGCTACTTACAGTTTTGGTGTAAACATCACGTTTTAACAAAAAAATTAACAGATGAAAACAATATTGATTCTTCTCCTACTGATCAGCTGCTGCCTCTCTGGCTGCCAGTCAGATTTTTTGGACAGGGTTCCTTTAGATCAGCCTTCCAATGCCAGCTTTTTTTCGACGGAAAACGAACTGGATCTGGCGATCAACGGGGCCTATCGTCAACTCTATTGGCACTCGTATAAAGTACCTTACCCTTTATGGTTGGATGCGAGTACCGACCTGGCTTGGTGCCGCGGTGACTTCGGCGGTATGCTGACCGCCCAGGGCGGTCAATTTACGGCAGAGACGCCCCTATTCAACAGCGTATGGGTACATATGTACGAAGGAATTGCCCGCGCAAACAATATCCTGGAAAATATGCATCGTGCACAGGAAGTAGTAACGCCGGAAAAGTACGCAGAGATAGAGGCTGAAGCCCGTTTCCTACGTGCTTATTTTTATTTCTACCTCACCAACCTTTACGGGGACGTACCTTTGGTTACCACCATGCTACAGCTATCGGATACCGATATGCCTCGTATAAACGTGTCGGAAGTACGTCAGCAGATTTACGCCGATCTTGAGTTCGCAGCGCAACATCTTCCCCAGGAGTTGCCTGCGAATCGCTCTGGCCGAGCATCTGCGGCGGCTGCACTTACGCTGATGGCGCGTACAGCCCTACTTGCCGGAGATTACCAGATTGCTGCGGAAAAAGCAAAAGCGGTGATCGATATGGATCAATATCAGCTCTACCCAGATTACCGAAATCTGTTCCAGCCCGAAGGAACCGGCTCTTCCGAAGTCATCATGGAACAGCAATATCATTTAGATGTTTTTACAACCGCCATACCCCGTTACCTAGCTAACCGGGAATCAGGGGGCTACTCTGTATTGGTGCCTACGCAGATACTGGTGGATATGTATGCCTGCAAAGATGGTCTACCCATTGACGAAAGCCCTTTATATGACCCTGCATCGCCTTTTGAAAACCGTGATCCACGGCTGGACCACTCGATCGTATTACCTGGCGAGTGGATTAACGATCTGAGGTTCCAAACCCATCCGGACAGCGTACAAACCTACAAACGGACAGCAAATGGCCTGCAACGTGTGGGCAACCCGGAGGTAACCAATGCCTATGCGACGTTTACGGGTTACTTATGGAATAAATATTATGATGAGGATGACATGCCAGGCAATGCGAACCAGTCGACCTTCAGCACCATGTTGTTTCGCTATGCAGAGGTCCTACTGACCTATGCGGAAGCCAAAATCGAGCTCAATCAAATTGATCAGAGCGTCGTCGCAGCACTTAACGAGGTGCGGACAAGAAAAAGCGTGGAAATGCCGGCGGTGAACATCGCCATGAACCAACAGGCTTTACGGAAAACCGTTCGCTATGAGCGCACGATCGAATTTGCGCTTGAAGGCTTCAGACTTTTCGATATCAGAAGATGGGGCATTGCCGAAAAAGTGATGCCCGGAGATGTTCTCGGGCGTCGGCGAAAAGCGCATTGGTATGACCCTATTATACCAGCCATTGACGAAGATAATCATCCGGTCTATAACAATGGATCAACCATTTTTCAAATCATCAGTACAAATCAGTTTACCAAACGTAATTACCTGTGGCCTATTCCGCAACCGGAATTAGACCTTAATAAACAATTAACACAGAATGAAGGTTACTAAATTATTCACTGTACTGGCTGTCTTAGGATGCATAGCCTGTAGCAAAGCGCAGATACAGGAATACCTGAACGGCGCTAGTAAAATGGCGGTAACGCCGAAAGCTGCAGCCGAAGATTTTATGATTGCCGTTATCGGCGATACCCAGTATTATACAGAAAACCAAGGAACAAACGGACAATATATTGAGCAACTTCACGACCAGATCAACTGGATCCGGGAGCATCGTGTAGACTCCAACATTGTTGCCGTGATCAGTGTCGGGGATATTATCGATGATTATGACCATACGGATCTGGCGACCCAACAACAATGGATGCGTGCTTCCGAGGCTTATGCCGAGTTGGAAAACATACCCGGACTCCCTGACGGGATACCATATGGGGTCGTGGCGGGCAATCACGATATCGATTTCAGTGCACCATGGGGCGTCAGTCCGTATTACGATACGCATTTCGGTCAACACCGATTCAGCGGAAGGTCTTATTATCAGGAGGGTTATCCGGAGGGAACCAATGAAAACCATTACGACTTCATTAATACTTCTTCGGTCAACTTGATGGTCGTTTACCTGCGTTGGAACCGCGATCAGCAACAGGTTACCGAGGCCATCGATTGGGCCTATCAACAGATTGCCGCCCATCCCGACCGGCAGGCCATTGTGGTGACCCACTACACGGTATCGGATAATAAAGATGTCGATATAGATGGCAAAAGCGATTGGGGGCTGCAAGAAAAGGACGGTATCAGTCAAGCTGAACAAATGTATACCCGTTTTCGCGAACTTCCGAATTTCTTTCTGATGCTCGGCGGCCATGTGTCCGGTGAAGGCAGGCGCGTAGATGTATACAATGGCAACATGGTGCATGCCATGACCGTGGACTACCAAGGCAGGGAGTATGTACCGGGCTTGCTGCGTACCATCAAATTTTCTCCTTCCAACGACCGCTTGGACTGCCAGACATTTGTTCCGGGAAGTGCGCCTATTGACAATCTGCAGAGCACATTCAGCCTGCCCTGGAAGCGATCGTATACCATGTCGCGAACAAACGACTATAACAATGATGGGCGTTCCGAACCTGCATTTTTCCAAGACGGCAACTGGATTATTCCGGGTCAGCCAAACCAAACCTTTGGCGATCGTCCTACGGACATTCCGGTCCCGGCAGATTATGACGGCGATGGCAAAACCGAGGTTGCTATTTTTCGAGAAGGCACGACCTATAACCGCTGGATACGCCCCGATGCGGAGGATGATGTTTTCGGTCAACCGGGAGATATCCCTACACCAGGCGATTTTAACGGCAATGGCCAGGTTGACTATGCCTTTTTCCGACCATCCAAGCGTACTTGGTACGTACGGTACAACTATATGCCCTCTCCACGGTATGTGACACAGGTTTACGGAGCGGCAGACGATATTCCTGTTCCAGCTGATTATGACGGCGATGGCAAAGTAGATTATGCGCTCTTCCGTCCGTCTACTGCAGAATGGTTTCGGTTTGCCATTCATCGAGGCCAATACGGAAAACCGGGAGATATCCCGGTACCCGGAGATTACAACGGTGACGGTATCACCGAACGTTCTATATACCGACCCTCTACAAACGAGTGGTATGTGGACGGAATTGCTGATCCGGTCATTATCGGACAGACTGGTGATATCCCTACACCGGGTGACTATAATGGTGATGGCAAGACCGATCGAGCGGTATACCGCCCGCAAACGGGAGAACTTCTATTTCCGAACGGACAGACCATAAGTACGGGGGTAATCAATGGTGTTCCTTTAAATCTCCCTTATGCGATCAGTCATCATTTTTTTGGAGGGAATTAATGTGATTCAAAAGAGACAGTCGCTCCTCGGAAATTCATGACAATTATATTACCATGGTCAATGCGTTGATGGTCAGAATATTATTTTGCAATATCGGTTTTTCACAGAAAAATATGTTTTGAAATTTTTGCTTCACAAGGTAAAACGTTTAGATTTGCGCCAGTTTAATTTAAAATCAATTTTATATGAAAAAATTATTACTTACTTTAACTGCAGTTGCAGGTCTTACCGTTGCATCAAAAGCACAGGAATTCGGTTTCCAAAAAACAGATTTCATCGTGGAAGGTTTTATCAACTCTTCAAATGCGAATGATAAGCAAGAAGAGGAAAAAGTTTCTAAATTCAACTTTAATCCTAAATTCGGATACTTTGTAAGCGATAAAATCGCTGTAGGTTTGGAGTTGGCCGTGGGTAATACCAAAACAACAGATTATTCTGGAGAAAACGACGTGTACGAGAAAGGTAACAACTTTGGTATCGGTGCTTTCGGACGTTACTATTTCCTAGAAGTAGGTTCACGTTTCAAAACCTATGCTGAACTAGGTGCGGGTTACAACCAAGTGGGCGGAGAATTTAACAACGGTACGGAAACAACCGAGCTTGACAAAACGAAAGGTTTCGGAGTAAACGCAGGTGTAGGTGCGAATTATTTCCTTACAAACAACATCGCCGTTGGATTTTCTTTCGGAAACGTTGTAGCATTTAACTCTTCAAAAGTAGACGTTGACGGTGCGAAAGCGCAAAATGAATTCACTACGAACATCAACGTTTTTGATAACTTCTTTAACACAGCTCACTTTGGATTAACGTTCAAATTCTAGTGTTATCTAGTTTTAATGGTATAGAAAAGGCAGTCCGTTTTGGGCTGCCTTTTTTTATGTCGTTACAAATGCTGACCGAAAAATTTCATCCTCCCGTCGTGAGATTTGCTATGTTACGGAAAATAATATTAACTTTATTGACAGGATCGGGTTAGATAGTGAGCTGGGCAAGGGATCCGTTTTTTATTTTCATCTCGGCCTAAATATCACATAAACTTAATACCAGGAATTTGTAACGAGATTTTAAATGTTTTAACTTGGGTCGATTTTTAAGGAATAGATTTTTATATGTCTCTAGAGCCACCATTGACCGCAGAAGAATTCTTGTCTTTCCAGGAAGGTGATGAACATATCTTCGAATATGTCTATAATGTCTATTTTGATGTGATAGTTAAAAAGGTCTATCGTCTGTGCAAAGAGGTGGCTGTAGCCGAGGAGATTACGCAGGAATCCTTTGTGCAGCTTTATTTACATAAAGAGAATTTAAAAGACGCAGAGGGCATATATCCCTATCTGTATGTGGTATCTAAACGATTGGCCATATCGCACTTCCGGAAAAAGGTAAATCAGGAAGAATATGAAAATTATCGTGCATCTAGTTGGGAAGAATCGACAGATGAGAACCAGAAAAGAATAGAAAATAAGGACTTAAGTGCGGTGATACAAAATGCAATCAATGAGCTTCCTCAACAGCAGAGGATCGTGTATCAAATGAATAAGCTGGAAGATAAATCTTATCATGAAATAGCTGATATGGTAGGTCTTTCGAAAAATACAGTTCGCAACCACATCGCAACCGCGACCAAAATTATACGGCTTAAACTCCATAATTTCCTCTTTCTTCTCCTTTTAATAAAAATTTTATTTTCCATATAGTACTTTTTTCGCTATAGGGCGTGTATCTATATAGAAGCACAGCCAGAAAATGAGTAACGAGCCCCAATTAAAGGAGTTAATAATACGCTATCAACAAGGTAAATGTAGCGAGGAGGAAATGCAACGGCTCCGCACTATGCTTGCCGATTCCAAGAATACCGAACTCCTGGAAGAGCTGTATGATACGTTACCTGAAGGATTTCCTGACGACAAACTGTTTCAGCGTAAAGCGGGTATTTATCAACAAATTTTAAACGATAAACGCGTTCGCCGAAAGGTAGCGGATGAATCCGTGTCAATCCGTAAACTTTGGTGGAAAAAGCCATGGATAGCCGTAGCCGCAGCTGCATTAATTGTCATGGTGCCTTTTTTATATAATAATCTTTCATTTTTCCATGCGCCTGAAGATACTCCTTCAAGCAATCTGGCGCAAAATGTCATTGTACCGGGAGGCGATCGCGCGCGTATTATTCTTGATAATGGTTCGGAAATTAATCTAGAAGAAATTCTAGGCGATACGGTCATTGTTCAAAACGGTTTTTCCATCGTTAAAGACGAAAACGGTACAATTTATTATCGCTATGACGATGCAACGACCTTGACACAAACGGCCGTCCACAATACCGTAGTGACACCCAAAGGTGGCCAATATCAAGTGGTGCTGCCAGACGGTACCCGTGTTTGGTTGAACGCGGAGAGTAAACTGCGGTATCCGGTATATTTTGGACAGGACAAACGAGTGGTAGAGCTGGAAGGAGAAGGTTATTTTGAAGTAGCTAAACAAACGAGTGGTGCTAAACGCATACCGTTTATAGTGGAAACGGGTGCACAGGAATTGGAAGTGTTGGGCACGACGTTTAACATCGAAGCTTACGGGAAGAATATAAAAACAACCTTGGTGGAAGGGAAAGTACGTTTAGGGCTTGAGGCCGGAGGACAGGAAGTCTTACTGCAACCAAACGATCAGGCCACAATAAGCAATCGGACGCAGCGATTTGATGTAAAAAAGGTAGATCCTATATATGCAACGGCATGGAAAAATGGAAATTTTGCTTTCCGCAAGGCGACCATCAAAGAAGTGATGGAAAGTGTAGCGCGTTGGTACAATGTGGAGGTGGTTTATAACGCAGCGGTCGACAACAGCCTTTTTACAGGAACGATATCGAGATTTGAGCAAATTGATAACTTGCTTGAACTTATTGAATTAACCGGCAGTGTTCACTTCAAAATAGAAGGAAGGAGGGTCATCGTGGAAGAATAAGGTTTACTTTTTTCATGAGACAAAAAAAAGCAGGAGCGGTCGTAACGCCCCTGGTTTCCGTCTACATGACTAAAGATTGAAAAATAACTAAGGACTAATTAATAATCAATCATATACAAATGTATGAAAAAAAAATATTCAATTCTGATGAAATTGAGTCTAGCCATTCCATTGTTATTAGCCGCCAACCTACATGTTAGCGCATTAACATTCGGACAGACATTTACCTTAAAGCAGAGCAAACTGCGTGTAGAACAATTGTTCAATGAATTACAACGTCAAACGGGATACAATATTTTTTATGACGAATCGATGGTGCCAGCAGCAGCTGTGCTAAACGTTTCTTATAATGATGCTGCCATACAAACGGTATTAAAAGATGTTTCTGATCGATACCAATTGACATATAGCATCGTAGGAAAGAATATCGTATTGAGCAGACGCAAGATTGCTGCGCCTACCACGACGGTAGCTGACGAAATAGAAGAATCTGTGCAGCAACGGACGATAAAGGGTTCCGTTGTGGATGAAGGTGGACAGCCGCTAAGTGGCGTGACGGTGCGAGAGATCGGGCATGAAAACCGTAGCGCTACTGATAGCGATGGCAAATTTTTGTTGCAGCTGCAAGGCACAGATGGGCTGTTGCGGTTTTCCTTAATGGGTTATCTTCCCAAGGAGCAGAGCGTTGGAGCTTCCAACGATATGAATATTAGACTAGAGCTAGATATACAGGAAGTGGACGAAGTCGTTGTCGTGGGATACGGAACACAAAAGAAAGAGAATTTGACAGGGGCTACTACAGTAGTAGATTCCAAGCTGTTGCAAAGCCGACCTGCTGCAAACGTATCATCGCTGCTACAAGGAACTGTTCCGAACCTGCAGGTTACCTTTGGTTCGGGCAGACCGGGCGCTTCTGGAAGATTCAATATCCGCGGCGTCAACTCCATCTCCAGTAATGCTACACCATTGGTTATCATTGACGGATTTGAAGGGGATATCAATCGAATTAACCCCGCCGATGTGGAATCGATTACGGTGCTTAAAGATGCGTCTGCTGCAGCCGTGTATGGCGCACGTGCTTCGTATGGCGTGATATTGGTGACCACCAAAACCGGAAGTGGAAACCGGGCGCAGATTACCTACTCCGGACAGACCTCCGTAAGTGCGCAAACGACATCGACGGATTTTGAAACCCGCGGTTATTATTCAGCGGGCATAAATGATTTGTTTTTCTCTAACTATGCCGGCTCCAATTATACCCGGTATACGGACGACGACTATTATGAGCTCTGGCTGCGTCGAAACGATGAGACAGAGCATCCCGACAGACCTTGGGTAGTAGTGGACGATAGAGATGGTCGTGAAAGCTACGTGTATTACGGGAATACCGACTGGTATAACCATTTGTTTGACCTGAGAAGGCCTATGCATACACATAACCTTAGTGTGAATGGGGTTTCCGAAAACATGAAATATAGCTTATCGGGGAATTATTTTAATCAAGAGGGGGTGTTTCGTCAGCATACGGATGATTTGAAACGGTATAATTTACGGTCGCGCGTGGATTTTACCGTAAACAACTGGTTGGATATTAATACAAACCTGTCTTATTTTAATTCCTCTTATGCCTATCCGGGGCCAAGCGGTGTAGATAATAGTTTTAGCGCGGCTGTGGTGCACGGGCTGGCAAGCATCGTTCCGGTGAATCCGGATGGTACGCAAGTGTATCAAACAAGTATCAGTAATTACAATCTGATGGATGGTTATGCTGCTTTGCTCGGGCAGGATCTTCACCGAAACATGGATAAGGTAAGTGAGTTTTCGCCTACGATAGAAGCGGTGATCAGGCCTTTCAAAGGTTTTGATATCCGCTCAAGTTACCGGTTTATTCATTACAATTACCAAACGATGAATAAATCGGCAAATATAGCGTATTCTAAATACCCAGGAGAGGTATTAAATATCACATCCGGCATTGGGAATGACCGTTTGTATGAAACGCAGGTCAATCATCAATATCAAGCGGTGAACACGTATGCTACTTATCAGAACGTATTTAACAATGATCACGATTTTAAGATCATGGCAGGGTATAATTATGAAACGAAGCATTTAAAAGATATTAAAGTCGCGCGGAATGGCTTGCTAAGCGATCAGCTTACCGACTTCGAAATTGCTACCGGCGACGTGCTGGAAATCAACGGCGGGCAAAATGAATATGCGTTGTTTGGTACGTTTTATAGGCTTAATTATGGTTATCAGGATAAATATTTAGTAGAAGCAGCGGGACGATACGACGGTACGTCGCGCTTTGCAAAGGGACACCGATTTGGTTTCTTTCCGTCTTTCTCCGCAGCTTGGCGCGTGGACAAAGAAAGCTTCTTTGAAGAATGGAATCAAAATGTGCTGAACGGTTTGAAAATAAGAGCTTCATATGGGTCGTTGGGTAATCAGCAAGTGGGGTACTACGATTACTTGCAGACCATCAATGCGGGGAATGTTTCCAAAGAGTATTCTTTTGGTGACGTGATGGCTCCTTATGCGCAAGAGAGTGAACCGAACGCGAGCGATTTGACCTGGGAAACCGTAAACACGACAAATATAGGAATTGATGTGGCGTTGCTCCAATCGAGATTAACGTTCACGGGAGATATCTACCAGCGCGAAACCTTAAACATGCTAACAGCCGGGAGAACAATTCCAGCCTATTATGGAGCAGATTTTCCGTTGGAAAATGCTTCCGATCTACTAACGAAAGGTTGGGAGGCTAGCGTGAATTGGAAAGACGGGTTTGATCTGGATGGTAAACGCTTCAATTATTATGTCGGCGCAGGGGTTGGAGATAATATTTCTCGGGTAACCCGATTTGACAACCCGAACAAAAACCTATCCAATTTTTATGAAGGGCAACGGCTCGGGCAGATTTGGGGATACGAAGTAAATGGATTCTTTAAAACAGATGAGGAGGCTGCAAATTACGCGGTTGACCAAACATCCGTGAATACGATTATCAATACTTCAGCGATTGATCAGGGTTTACATGCCGGAGATATGAAGTTTGAAGACCTGGACGGGGACAATGTTATTTCACTTGGTGATAATACCGCAAACAATCCGGGCGATCGCCGTGTGATCGGGAATTCCTTGCCGCGATACAACTTCAACTTTACATTCGGTGGCGATTGGAATCATATCGATCTTTCGGTCTTTGTACAGGGAATAGGGCGACAGAACTGGTATCCCGATACGAGATCATCTTATTTCTGGGGGCCTTATGCACAACCGTATTCGACATTTATAGGCCAGGATTTTTTGAGCCGCGTTTGGAGCGAGGATAACCCGAATGCCTACTTCCCACGTCCACGGGGGTACATCGCATTGAATGCGACAAACCGCTCATTGGGGGTCGCAAACAGCAAGTATGTACAGGATTTAGCTTATATGCGCTTGAAAAATGTTACCGTTGGTTATACTTTGCCGCCGAAGCTAGCGTCTAAAGCGGGGCTATCGAAGCTTCGGGTATATTTTAGTGGTGAAAATTTGTTGACGTTTACGAAGCTGGAAAGTAAGTATATAGATCCCGAACAAGCGGCAACAGAAAATACATACAATAGGTCGACAAGCCACGCCAAGGTATATCCTTGGGCGACGACATTTACGTTTGGGTTGGATATCAGTCTTTAAAATAGAGCGCGATGAAAAAGAATTTTAACAACATAATGATAGGGGTAGGGCTGATAGTAAGCTTGGTATCCTGTGATTTGGATAAAGTCCCATTAGCGACCCTTTCTCCGGAAACTTATTTCTCTAACGAAGAGGAGCTTCGCTTATATAGTAATAAATTTTATGAAGATGTATTACCAGAAGCGGCAGATATATACAATGATAGGGCCGACGTCATTATTTCCACGCCGCTAAATACAGAAATATCCGGTCAACGGACAGTGCCTGCCACCGGAGGTGGATGGGGGTGGGAAGCATTAAGGAGAATTAACTATCTCCTGCAGAACTCGCATCAAACGGATGATATAGCAGTTAGAAATGAATATGATGCCTTGGCCAAGTTTTTCCGTGCTTACTTTTACTTTGAGAAAATGAAGCGGTTTGGTGATGTGCCGTGGTTTAACGAAGTATTGGGTTCTGATGACGAAAGACTCTTTAAACCTAGAGATTCGAGAACCCTCATAGCAGATTCCATTATGCAAGATTTGGATTTTGCGATTGAATACTTGCCCACAACGAAAGATGTGTATCGGGTAAATAAATGGACGGCATTGGCGTTAAAATCGCGGGTAGGTTTGTTCGAAGGTACTTTCCGGAAATATCACGGCATGGCAGATGCAGAAAAATATCTAAATGCCTGCGTAGCCGCATCGGAAGAACTGATAGATAACGGAGGATATACCTTGTACACGAATGGAAGCACGCCTTATAGAGATCTGTTCGCAACACCTGATGCCAGAAGCCAGGAAATTATCTTGGCGCGGCACTATGACCAAGGACTTAATCTGACACATAGTGTACAGAATGCTACAAATGCGAGCACGTTGGGACGTCCGGGATTATCGAAGAGCTTCGTGAACACCTATTTGACAACAGGAGGGCTTCGGTTCACGGATCAACCAAATTATAATACCAGAGAATTTGTACAGGAAATGCAAAATCGCGATCCGCGTCTTGCGCAGACCATTCGTACGCCTGGATATACTAGAATTGGTGGGGGAGCTGCCGCACCAAACCTGTCCTTTACCGTTACGGGTTATCATCTGATTAAGTACACTATGGAACAGATATATGATGCTTATGATGCGAGTGTCAATGATATGCCCTTGTTCAGGATAGCGGAAACCTATCTGAATTTTGCGGAGGCAAAAGCAGAATTGGGTACGTTGACACAATCGGATTTAAATAAATCGGTGAATTTACTTCGCGCCAGGGTGGGAATGCCTGCGTTAAATTTAGAGCAGGCCAATACAAATCCTGATCCTTATTTATTAAATGAAAATACCGGCTTCCCGAATGTGTCGGAAAAAAATACGCAGTATACGGGTGTTATCTTGGAAATACGAAGAGAAAGAGGGATAGAATTGGTGATGGAAGGCCACCGATATTACGATATCATGCGTTGGAAAGCTGGTAAATTATTTGAAAAGCCATTCTTAGGTATGTATTTCAGCAGGTTAGGCGATTTTGACCTCGACGGAAATGGGACTATAGACCTCTGTCTATATCAGGGTACGAGACCTGGATCGTCGGCGAGTCTGTTTATGGAAGTTGGCCAAGACATCGTACTGTCAGAGGGAACTAGGGGTCATGTGGTGGCACACGGCAACATCAACAGGAAATTTGACGAGGTAGAGGGTAAGGATTATCTATACCCGATTCCTTCAGAGGAGATCAATTTATCGAACGGAACTTTAAAACAAAACCCTAGATGGTAATCATTATGAAAAAGCACAATCTTTTTATTATATTATTTCTAATAAGTTGTTTTACTACACTTGTTCCGATAAGTGGGTGTAGTAAAAAAATATTAGATAATTCGGAATTTGGTAATCTGTTGCCGGAACTCAAGGAACCGGAACCGCCGGTTACGAATGAAACGTTAAAAGATAAGGATGGCTGGGTGAGTGATACGATCGACAATGGCTTTATCCATTATCAATTTTCGAAGTATATTCAAGCACAAACTGCCAACCAGTTTGTAAACGTGGTGGAATTGGATTTGTCAAACCCAGACTATGAATTGGAATTTGTCTCCTTAGGAGATCGAGATACGCTGTCTGCCGTGGCCGAAGCCCGTGGCGCCATCGCTGCTATTAATGGGACCTATGAAGCAGATGCGAGTTTTATAAAAGCGAATGGGAACATCGCCTCGCCGGTTACATTAACCGAAGGGCATTTGCGGTTTTGGAAGCACGAGGGAGCTATTTCGTATAATGCCGGTCAGGACCTGACGATAGGATATGGAACAAAAGAAGATTATGCGCAATCGCCTTATCTTAATATATTTTCGGGAGCTCCAATGCTCATTGACGATTACAAGAAGGTGGGCGAAGATTTTATCGGAGATGTTACCGGGATTAACTTAAATAGCTTAGACTATGAAGATTATCGGAGACATCAAGGCGTTAGGCATCCACGTACCGCGGTTGCCTTGACCGAAGATAATAAACTTCTATTGATCACGATTGATGGTCGTTTTAGTGAATCGGCGGGCATGACGGCAAAAGAAGCAACACAGTTTTTAACCAATTATTTCGCTCCGCGGTTTGCGCTGAATATGGACGGTGGTGGTTCGACCACCATGTACATTAAAGATAAAGGTTACGAGAGGGTTGTCAATTACCCCACGGATAATGGTGCCCGTAACCATTATGGGCAACGTTTATTGCGAACGTTTATATTGGTCAAAAAGAAGGGTAGTGCAGACCAGTTCGCCGGGGGAGATGGCACGCAAGGAAATCCCTATTTGATAGCGACTGCCAATCACTTACAAAATATGCATGCGCTTAATTGGAGCAATACAGAAAATAATCCCTATTACTTTAAGTTGACGGCCGATATTGATATGGTTGGACGTAATTGGAAACCTATTAATAACGCCGACCCGTATATGAAATTTCTTCATTTCGATGGAAATGGACATCTTATCAAGAACTTGACCTCCAAGGATGCTTCGTATGCCAGTTTTTTTGGCGTTCTATTTGGTTCTTGTAAGAATTTAGGTCTTGTAAATGTGGATATACAATCTACAAACGGAGGAGGTGCTTTTGGTGGCTATCTCGGTCTGCGTTCACCAGATAAACCTGTCAAAGTTGGTATCATTGAGAATTGTTTTTCTACGGGTAAAGTAACTGGAACAGATGCAGTAGGTGGAATTGCTGGTAACGTTGGTAAAGCGAATGGAGGCAAAACGAGTCTCATCGTCAACAGCTTCTCGACAGCCGAAGTTATTGCAACGAATTCGGGGGCAAGCAACAGCCGGGCCGGAGGTTTAGCCGGTATCGTATGGGATGGTGGTAAAGTGGATAATGGCTTCTCTGCAGGAAAAATCCTTTCCAATACAAACGCTGGTCGGGGCGCTGGAGGCCTGTTGGGTTGGACAGATGGTAATGTTAAAGGATTAATAGCTTTCAATCCAACTGTGGAAAATGTTGGGGATGGGTTGGCAGGTCGCGTTGTTACCAATATGGGGCAAGTAGCCGGCGTGATTGCTCAGGGCGAAAACTGTTGGGCGTCTGAAGATGTTGTCGTGATAAAAAACGGCAGTCCAGTTCCGTCATCTAGCTTCGTTACAGGCGTAGTTACTGTTCGGGATACACCTTACGATGGAGAGACAAAAAGTAAAGCGTTTCTGAGTGATATGAATAACTACCAAAGTATACTAGGCTGGGAGCTTGGTCCACAGAAGCCTTGGGCCTCTACCGTAAACAGCAAAGGATATCCTATTTTGCAATGGTTGTTCTTAAGAGGGGACTACGAAACGTATTATTAGAAGTTGTCGGTTGTAATTAACGTTCGAGTTCTCGTTATACAGTTTTTAATGGTATAGAAGAGGCAGTCCAAACGGACTGCCTTTTTGTATGTAGACATTCGGTCGGTTTTTGGAAAGGTATTTGTGATTATAAGTTTATTTTAAAGATAAAATAAAGAAATATGGAAGCTTTGGAATTTGAAAAACGGTATTGGAAAGCCATGGAAGACCGCGATATTGACGCTGTTAAAAATCTTACCCGCTTTCCTTGTATTATTACCGGGAAAACGGGCGTGCGAAAAGTGGATGAAACTGAATTTCACAAGAATTTCGAATCTAGCAAGAACATGCGGATGCGAGTTCTTGATATTTCGGATATCACGTCGCAAGCAATCAATGAAACAACGGCTCTTATTGCTTACATCGTTCAATTGGAATATGTCGTCGGCGGACAAACGTCAGCATTTCGCTGTGCATGTGCATCAACATGGGTAAAGGAAAATGATCAGTGGCTTTGCGCCATGCATACAGAATCCGATTTAGAGAAATAAATGTAACACAGCGTAAACCAAAGACGTCAGTCGGTGTTCTTCCTATATAAGAAAGATGAACATGATGAGGTAAACCGTTAGGAAAAATAGGAAAGGTGTGGAATGTTCCACACCTTTCCTATTTTAGGGGTAACATACGCTAAAAGCGATAGCCTAGGGATAAACCGATCATACGATTTCGGCTCTCGAGTTCATTGCTTGTTTTATTGATGGCGTGATTATAACGAAGATCAATAGAAAACTGGTCGATATCCGTACCGATATTGACAAAACCATCGTAGTTTAGTTTCTTATAATCTACTTTTCCGTTTGCACTATTAGCTTTCAGGTTGTAATTGAACTGTGGACCAATAGATGTACGCAAAACCATCTTATCGGTATCCACGACGCGATAACCTATTTGAAGAGGTAAATTTAATTGGTAGAATGTGGGGGCAAATTTTTTACTTTCCAATGTGTAGGTCGATTTAAAACTGGAGAATGCCAATTCGCCTTCCACGTAGAGCTTTTCGGTCGTACGAGCAAATACGCCAGCTTGGAAACCAAATTTTGAATCACTATCACTGACTGCCTTATTTCCATAGCTAGGCATGTTGTAAAGAGCGCCTGCTTTGATGCCAAATTCGACTTCCTGTGCTTGCGTGGTTACATGCATGCCTAAACCCAAAGCCAAGAGCATGGCGACATTCTTTACTTGTTTTTTGAAATTTTTCATTTTTTAATGCTGATAAAATAAATATTATGAATTCCTTTATACCTATGACTGTTAAGTCGGATGATACCCTTATCAGAAAAGAAAAATTATTTTTCGCTAAGGGTAAAATGAAAATGGATTGTCTAGATAGTAAAGAGGCCGGAAAAATGGCCAGGAAAAAGAAAACAGCATGACGTTATGCTCATAGATAAAGAAAAGAAATTTGAGGAAGTATTTCGAACGCATTTTAAGGAATTACACCGCTATGCGTTTAAGATCGTACAAGATGCTGCGGCAGCGGAAGAAATCGTTCAACAGGTTTTTCTAAAACTCTGGGAACGGGATGCACAGCTGGATATCCATACGTCAATCCGATCATATCTCTATCGCTCGGTACACAATGAATGTATGAATGCCATTAAGAGAGAGCAGTATAAGATGAAATATCAAGCTTATCAGGAATATAATAGGCGTGATGATACGTATTCGCAGCAGAACGATCGGGAATTGAAGCAGCAGCTGCACGAGGCATTACAGCAATTGCCGGAAAAGAGCAGATTGGTGTTCGAGATGAGCCGATTTCGGGAGTTGAAATATCAGGAAATTGCCAATGAGCTCACCTTATCATTGAAAACAGTGGAAGGGCACATGAGCAAGGCTTTAAAGCACTTACGCATTCATTTAGCGGATTATTTAAATATCGTGGTCTTCATTATAATGACAAGGTTATGAACAGTGAGTTAATTGTAAAATATATAGTCGGCGAGGCTGATCAGCAAGAGCGTTCTGTGGTGGAGCGCTGGATTGCCGAAGACACCAACAATAAGCAAGAGTTCGAAAAGATGAAAAAAATATGGGACATGGGGGAGTGGACTGAGCAAGTTCCGGATGTGGATATCGACGACGCATGGTCGAACTTTTTGCGGATGCGTGATGGTCGCAAAAAGCATATCAGTTGGAATAGGTGGGCGATAGCTGCTGCGCTATTGGTGTTCTGCGCGTTAGGTTTTTGGGCCATGGAGGCGTCATTAGGGGATCGAAAAACATTCCGGACGGAAACACAGGTACAATATGCGACCTTGCCAGACGGAAGTACCGTACACCTGAATACGCATGCGGAGATGCATTATGGAAAAGGATGGTTGGACAAATATAGGCATGTGCAGCTTCATAAAGGGGAGGTTTTTTTTGATGTCAAGAAAGACCCCAAACATCCCTTCGTGATCCAAGCGGGAAAAAGCGAAATTACGGTGCTGGGCACAAGCTTTCACGTCCGCCGGGAAGGTGTCCTTACGGAGGTCATTGTGGCAAGTGGTTCGGTAAAAGTAGCACGCGGCCAACAGCAGGTCGTACTGAAGCCAAATCAGATGGTACTATTAGCTGATACCTCTACAGCAGAGATCCGTATAGATACCGTTCCGGACCAGCTATATCGTTATTACGTGCGCCAGGAATTTATTTTTGAAAATACCGAATTACAACGTGTTTTTGAAGTTCTGGGTAAGGCTTATGGAAAACAGTTTGTAATCGATAATCCAAAGACACGGGAACTGCCTTATACGGCCACGTTTGAACAGCAAAGCCTACAGGAGATATTGGAGGCTATTTTAAAGACCTTTGATTTGAAGATCGTTAAAAAGGATAATGTTTATCATATAAATTGATCATCATGTATAGGCTAAATAATTTCTTAAAAATGCTAAAAATAATACTATATATTATTCGTCGATCTAAACTTAGAGCTTTGGTTATGCCCATTTTATGTATGTTTTTCCTGTCGGTACAAGGGCAACATAATCTTTCCCGGCGTATCGAGATGCCGAAATTTGAAAATGTGAAGCTGCGGGTGATCTTTGATCAATTAAAGAAAGAAGAATCAGTGCTGTTCTCGTTCAATAGTAATCTGGTTGATCTAGATAAGCCGATTCATGCAGCCCCTTTTCGAGGGCTAATGATTGATTATCTGGAAGTATTGCTTGGTGAGAAATATACTTTCAAGGAAACCAATTCACATATTATCATTACGTATGCGCCACAGCGACTGAACGTGCATACGATCGATATTGATACGTTGAAAAATAACCGCGCGAAGATAACGGGATATGTGATGGATGTACAAACGAATAAACCGTTGGATCTGGTGACGGTATATGACCGAACTACATTCCAGGCAGCCTCCTTAACGCGTAAAAACGGTTATTTTGAACTGGACTTGAAGAACTTGGGAAATACGGTTACGGTTGCACTCAGTAAAGAAAACTACCGGGATACCATGCTTGTTTTATTGCTTCCGATAGATGTGACGAATCCGGATCCAAACAGAAAGGTGGGCTACCACCAAACGCTAGACTCGACAAAGACCATTGCCAACTCGGCATTCGGACGTTTTTTTACGAGTTCAAAGCAGCGTATCCAGAGTCTTAACGTAGGTGGTTTCTTTGTGTACAGCCCATTTCAGATTTCCATGACTCCGGGATTGAGTACGCACGGTCTTTTCAATTCACAGGTGGTGAATAAATTCTCGCTGAATATTATCGGCGGTTACACAGCAGGAGTATCGGGTACCGAGTGGGCGGGTGTTTTTAATGTGAACCAGTTTGATATGCGGGGGGGACAAGTTGCCGGGGTAACGAACGTGGTAGGAGGCGATGTGCGTGGCTTACAGATGGCAGGGGTAGCAAATGTTGGTCTAAATACATTAAAGGGCGTGCAGTTAGCTGGTGTGTGGAATACAATCGATACGTTAATTGTTGGAGCGCAGATAGCCGGCGTGGCAAATTTGGCGACGGACGCTACACGGAGTTTACAGATCGCCGGCGCGATGAATAAATCAACAAACGAGGTAGGGAACCAAGTCGCGGGGGGAATCAACATGGCAAAAAAAGTACGTGGTATACAACTTGGGGTTGTCAATATAGCGGATAGCAGTGACTATCCGATAGGTGTATTCAATTGGATTAAAAATGGTACACGGCAGTTCTCGATCGGACTGGACGAAAGCCAGTTTGCAGCGTTAAATTTCAAGACCGGAGGACGCGTGCTGTATGCGGTCCTAGGTGCGGGAACATATATAGACGATAAAGATTTGCGATATGGTTTTGAAACCGGCTTGGGAGGTTTTCTCGTGAAAAAGAAACGGTTTTCATTATCTGCGGAGCTTACCCATAGGATTCAGTTTGATAAAGACTGGAAATATAATGAGGCAAACCGGAGTTCGTTACGGATTATTCCGGCGATACGTTTGAATAAATCGTTGCAGTTGTACGCGGCGCCATCACTGACCTATGCAGAAGCTACACGTAAAGAGGCTGGCGCTAATGCTGTGTTATGGAAGTTCTGGGGGGCAGATGCTTCCAGAAAGACCATACACGGTGGTGGAATGGTAGGATTATCGTATACATTCTAAGTAAATTGTCGTGATAAGATAGGTTTTAAAAGAAACATTGTTGCGTTTGTAATATTTTATTTATTACATTTGCAGCGATCAAATACCATATCTATCAGACATGTTAGACCAAAGATGCTTTATCAGGTATGCTTTTCTATTCTTGGCGCTTTGTATCGCAGCAACGTTAGCGAATGCCCAACAGCAAAGCATAAAACTCAGAGGAACTGTTTATGAAATGCAACAGAATAACCGACGGCCACTTGGCGCTGCATCCGTCAAGCTGTCGCCGTACGGTTTACAGACTCATACCAATGAACAGGGGGAGTTTCAGTTAGAAGACGTTCCGGTGGGGGCTGTTCGGATTACGGTTAGTCATGTTGGGATGGCCGATTTGGATACGAACATGGTGCTGACAAGAGGTCACGAACTCCGTCTCATCCTGCGGCCCAATTCGTATAGGCTTAGGGAGGTCGACGTTACGGGACGAAGTTCGTCCGCAAACGGTTCGTCCAGTACGCATATCGGTCGTAACGCTATAGACCATCTGCAAGCCAATAGTTTGTCGGATGTCATGTCACTCGTACCGGGGGGCTTGGTCGTGAATCCGAACCTGAATGAACCGAAACAGATCAATATTCGAAATGTAGCCAATGCTACCTCCAATGCGAACGCATTTGGTACCTCTATTGTGCTGAATGGTTCGCCTGTATCCAATAACGCAAACTTGCAGACCCTCACGCCCGTACACACTGGATCGTCTATGTCTGGAGGTACACCGCCGACGGGAGGTTTTGATACACGTAATATTCCGCTGTATAATATCGAGTCTGTGGAGGTTATTCGAGGGATACCCAGTGTCAAATATGGCGATATGACGTCCGGGGCGGTGATCGTCAATCAAAAGGCCGGTGTACATCCGCTAACGGTAGAAGGTAGCACCAATCCCAATCTATACGGCATCAACCTGTCCAAGGGATTTGCGCTCAACGACAGGCAGGACGCCCTCAGTATGGGTGCAGATTATGCACACAATACCCATGATCCGGTTCAGTCGTACCTTTTTTACGAACGTACGTCCCTAAATGCGCTTTACAGTTCGAACTGGCTAAAGAATAAGTTGCGTACCCACCATGGATTGGTGGTTTTCCACGGGGGCGAAACAAGAAGACAAAATCCCAACGACGAAACGCGACAGCTGAGGTCATCAGCGAAAGAACTGGGTTGGGTGTTGAACAGCTCGGGTACCTATCGGCCGCAATCCTCCTCTTGGTGGCGCGAGCTGTCTTATTCGGGTAGGATCGGGGTGACAGACAAGGAGGGCTATTATCAACAGCGTTATACCGCTGCTAATGCAGCCTATGGGATGTCAACACAGGACGGGGCTATATTATCGAATACACCGGGAGGTCGGCTTTTCGATGAAGAGGGGCGGGAAATAACGCGTATCCTACCTGGCGATGAACATCGGTACGCCATTTATCTCCCCAGTACCTATTTAGGTATGCACCAGATCGACGGTAAAGAATTCAACGCCTTTTTCTCGGCGAATACCACCTTCTTTCATAGACTTGGTAATTCCTATCACACCTGGTTGGCAGGAGGAGATTTTAAGATCGACCGGAACTTTGGCACCGGAAGGATTTTTGCAGACAGCTTGCCGCCATACCGAAACCTGAGCTACGTCAACTCTTCCTTTCGTAACTGGCCATTTGATAATATTCCTGCCCTATACCAGATCGGCGCTTTTGTAGAAGACAATATCGTTTACCATATCGGAGATCACCGTCTTAACGTGATTGCTGGTCTTCGCTATGATCGCTTTTCAGGCGTGGATGACCGCGTCTCGCCCCGTATAAACTTCTCTGCCGATATTGTTCCTGACAGGGCTGTACTTCGATTAGGTTACGGCTCGTTGGCCAAAGCACCGGGTTTACTATACACGCATCCTGAACCGGCTTATTTCGATTATATAAACATCAATGAAATGGCCAGCGGGCGTGAAGATGCGCTATTCATGACGACAACGCGCGTATTCGATACCAAGAATAACGATCTAAAAATTGCGACGAATACCAAATTGGAAGCCGGAGTGGATCTACGGCTAGGGAAGACGCAATTGCATGTAACGTTATTTCAAGAAAAGCTGCGCAATGCGTACGGCATCGGTCCTACCCTGAATACATTTCGCCCGGTAGAATACCTACAATATGAACGTGCCCAAGCAGTTGATCCGACATTAAAGATTGCTTCTTCCCATCCGGTATTGGCCTCCTTCAACCAACCCCATAGCAATAACCAGCTGGATAAATGGGGGCTGGAATTCGACTTAAACTTGGGGAGAGTAGATGCGATAAGGACAGCATTTCAGCTCTACGGTGCCCACATTCAACAGAAATCCTATTCTTCGGATTATTTTTTCTACGACGAACAGAGCGGCGCCGGAGCAGCGGATCGGACACACATTGGCTTGTATGCGCCGGAAATGACAAGTGCTAATGAAAGATCAACCGTGACAACGTTAAAGATCGTCCATAACATTCCGCGCATTGGGTTTGTCGTGACGCTCACGACCGATGCCATCTGGAACGAATCGAATTGGACGGTCTACGGCAACGATTCTATTCCTCTCAAATACATCAGTAAAATAGATGGCCAGGTATATGAGTTTAATTTCAAAAATAGGGAAGATGTTACGGAAAAGGAATTTCAGGAGATCCTTCGTCCGGTAGCGCGCCCATTGGAAGTGGTGGAAAGCTTTCCGGCCATGTTCAATTTCAACATGAACATCAGCAAAGAGATTAAGGACTTTCTGAAGATATCGTTTTTTGCAAACAACCTATTCCGGTCATATCCGGTGGCACAATCTGACCGGGTCGGTACGCGGTACTATACACGAAATATGCCTGACAATACACGGAATAGTCCCGGTCTTCCCTTCTTTTTTGGATTTAGAGTCGGTGCTAAATTTTAAAGAGTTTAATAAAGTATATATATATGAAATTAGAAAAATATAACGTGGGTAGTTTGATCGTTGTCTTTTTGGGCGTCTGTACCATCTTTCAAGGCTGTCAGAAAATCAATGATGCACGCGAAATAGAAAATATTCAGTATGCTTCGTTACGCTTGGAGGCTATTCCGGTTATCGAGGAAGTTACATCGACCGAGGGCTTGCGATTGGTTTTGCAAAATTTTCCGGAGGGAATCCGGATCGAACGTACCATGGAGGCTGGGGCCAACTATATCGATAACATGGTGCCCGGTGTGTATAGCGTTACCGTGAGCGGGACGGTAGAGAGTGACCAGGGAAATTTTTTCCTGAATGGTAGCGTGAACAATGTGATGATCCTTCGGGAGAACGAGACGTTGGAAATCGAAGTCGACGGTGCTACGGTGGGTCCTTTCGCCTTCAGCGAAATCTTTTATTCCGGGACAGATCCTTTTTACTTTCGAAACCAGTTTTACGAAATTACCAACAATTCGGATGGAACTGCTTATGCCGATGGGTTATACTTTGCTCGACTGGTGCCTATAGCGGCTTCGACAAGTATGCCGATCTGGCCGGAAGAAGACGGTAATCGATACGTATACACTGATCGTATATGGCGTGTTCCGGGCAATGGCGCGCAGTATCCACTGCAACCGGGAGAATCCTTTACCATTGCACAGTTTGCCGCAAACCACCGTTTGCCCCAGTATAGTCCAAATTCACCCATTGACTGCTCGAAATGTGAGTTTGAGTTCAATATGAATAATCCTAATTTCCCGGACCAGCCGGCCACCGATATGCAACATATATTTTTTAACGGGAACGCTGCGATGGGTTCGTCTCCGCAATACCTGACTTCGGTATTTGGAAGTGCGTTGGTTATATTCCGCGTTCCGGAAGGAGAGACGTATGACCCCGTTGGCAATCCGAATTTACAGACCCGTGACCTGTCCACGACCTCGCCCAATTTGTACGCCAAGATACCGCGTAGCTATGTCGTTGACGCGGTGGAAGCGGTACAAAATGAAACTATGGGAACCGCAAAACGCGTACCTACTGTATTGGATGCGGGGATTACCTATGTCGATGCCACCTACAACTCATTGGGCGTTCGGCGGAAAAAGCTGGGAAACAGAAACGATGGATCACCTATCTTGATGGATACTAACAACAGCACAGATGATTTCGAGCCTAAGGTGGTTCCGCAGTTCAGGTACCACGGACAAGGCGTCCCCGATTGGTCATCTGCGAATTAATCACGGATTAAAAATAGAATTGAGCGACATGAGTATATACCAAAATATCACTTTCTACCTATTGACATTACTTTCCCTTGGCTATGCTAACAGCGTAGTGGCACAGCAAGAGACGGTAGACAATATGCTGCAATGGGAAGTGGATCAGCAATACGGCAATTGGCGTCACACAGGTAACGCTGCCGGGCTGCTAGTTGACCGACCGGCTCACTTTTCTGTGCTACAGGCTGGGTACAGTAGTCAAGCTGGAGATTTCAGAAGACCGCAGGAAGCACGAAAAAGCACACAAGCTGATGTGGGTACGCTAGGTAATATATACCTGGGTGATCTATACATACAGGGACACTTCGGTTATGCTAGACAAGATCGTCGAGCTGCCGAATACAATGCATCCTTGATTGACCCGTTTCGCGGAATGCCATACATGATTGCAGACACCAATGCCAGTCATTGGGCTAACGAGCATTACCGCCTTGGGTTCGAGTTGGCGTTCCCGCTCAAAGACGACAGGTTACAGCTAGGATTGGCCATGGAGTACCGCTCCTCTAGTGGGGCTAAGCAACGTGATGTGCGTGCATTGAACAAGTTCTACGCCCTTCAGGTCAGCCCAGGAGTAGTTTATGAGATTGCTCCGCAACATCGGATAGGCGTCAACGTTTCGTATAGTAATCATAAGGAAGAGGCGACCAATAGGAGCGTAAACAATGAGATCGACCAAGGGTATTTTTCGCTGTATGGGCTGGGACATTCGATCGCCCGGCTAGGCTATGAAAACCTAACCACAACTCGCCAGACAAACTATGAAGCAGATAGGATAGGGGTTGGGTTACAATATGGATTTGACGGTCCTTGGTTTGTGCTGCTTTCGGGGAACTACGAAGTGGGGGCTGAGAATGTACACGTTGGTTTTATGGATACCCGGCCTGAAGGGACACTTTTGCGGGACGATTGGACGGTTACAGTGGCGGTACGCCGTTCGCAAGAACATTGGAAGCACATTATCGATGTGAAAGGCCATTGGTCAAATGCCAGAGGTTCGGAATATATCAACGAATTCGTTCCTGGGCTCGATAGTGACGGCTATATGAATAGATACAGCAGCGTACGTTCTACATATGATAAGTCTGGCATTGGAGCAAGCTACGAGCTGATTAAAATGAATGGCAGCCAATACAGCTACCGAGCTAAGGGAAGGCTAGCTTATGGTATGGCAAAGGATAGATACCTGATACCAAGCTCTACGTTTGCATTCGAAGAAATGCTGTACGGAGCAAGTTTTGAAAAGGCTTTTTCACTGGGAAAGGGGGCGAGGTCTTTTCTTTCCATTGGTGTATCGGTGGATTATAGGCAAAGTCTAAACGCAGATTACCATTATGGTGGATCGCTCCCTAATTCCCTTCCGGTGGCCGATTTAATGGTGCGTGAAACAAATTATTCCGCATCGGATTTCCTGGTCATTGGCGTGCCACTCGTTTATTCGTTCGAACTTTCCGCAGCTCGGGAAACCAGTCTGTTTATCAAGGGTGAGGGCTTTTATCAACGAGCAGACCAAACGTTTTTCGATCATCGTAAAGGTATGCAGGTTAGCGTAGGTGCAACATTTTAGACGACTATTTAATCCATACTACAATTAAAAAATCATTCCAGATGACGATTATCAAACCCCTTTTCGCTCTATTATTGACATTGATTTTATTGCTATCTTGTAAGACGCAATATCAAGGTTCACCGCAAACTGGCGTGGAGATTAGTGACCACTATAGGCTGGCTGATTCCATATTACAGGTCGGGCTGGATAATGAGGCACTTTTTACGCTGCTCGCAGACATTAAGCCTATGAGCAGTCTGGTTTCTTTTTCTTTTCCGATTGCCAATACGGATTCTACGAAATTGTTGGAAGGAAATATACTCGAACCAGATTCTGCAGGGGCATATCTTGCGGAAATTGCTTGTATACAGCGGGCGGTCAATTCCATAAACCTAGACGGTTTGGACGTGGTGTTTGTACCTTACGCAGCAGCTTACGGGAAGAACCGTTCGCTACAGGTTAGTGTGGTTCGTACCGCGTTGCTGGATAGCCTGTTGGACGCGCAGCAGGCATTCTTTGGACAGTTTGGCATAACACGGGGTGCTAACCCGGCAATGGTCGTAACGGCCAACGAGTATGGTAAGAAATACGATCGCCTGCGCGGCTATGGATACTTGTTCGGCTACCCCGATTATGCGGTAGACTTTTTTGTCGAGGCGTTTCATACCGCTGATACTTCTGGTAAGCATGTGGAAAGAGATTTCTTCCGGATGCCCACGTTTAGCTCAGAAGAGGGGAATTTTGTTTACGCTGTGCCGAAAGGTCATCGCATCGGCCAGCTCGACTCCTTGATTGACAATCGTGCTACAAATCTCTTAGAGGAATACAAGAGATGGCGTCCTCGCTATCTCAGACCAGATAGTACCCTCCGTTCGCAGGAATTGATCCGAGATTTTATAGGCAAGCAGAATTAACCGGTTTAGCCGAACATTTTTCTTGGGAATGTTGTTCTTTTAAATAACAAGATATACATGATGAGTACAGTTCTAAGAATAGATACGATGAAAGAAATTAGTTTGTTGACAGCCTTACTGCTGAGTGGTATCATTTTATTGTCCTGTAACGGGGAATCAGGCTCATCATCGACGGATAAGACTGATTCCCTTGAACGGCCGACCGAAAATAATGGTGTTCCGCTGAATAATCTCGAAAGAGATAGAGACACCGATACCGTTGATCAGCGAATAGATAATCATTCCGGTGTCCCATTGGACAATTTAAATCGTGATAACAGCAAGGACACAGTTAGCCGCCCGAATCTGGATTGAGTAACTTTTTACTGGCAGGCCTGGAATACCAAGAGAGAATTGTCAAGACCAACAATAGGGACGGTCCAAATAAAGTTGCCATGTTATCTCCGATGCAAAGGTGGGAAATAATGGCTCCGGACATCAAGAAGAAAAATCCGGCATAAGCCCATTCTTTGAGCAAAGCAAATTTTGGAAGGAGGATAACGACTACGCCGAGTAACTTCCAAACACCGATAATGGAAAGGAAGTATATGGGATAACCTAATTCCAAACTGGTTTTTTGGATTTCTTCTTCCATTTTAACTAATTGCACGATAGCAGTGGACGTCATACCTAGCGCCAACCATACCGTCGAGATCCAGTATACTATTTTATTCCGCTTGTTCATGATTATTGTTGTTTTAGGATTTCCTGTAATCTGTTGTGTGCCATATTTAAACCTTGTGCAAATGGCATCTGGAGTAGCTGATCCCGGAATGCAACATTTTTGAAAATAATTTGCATGGTTAATTTACTCGTGTTATCGTCTAATGCCTCAAACTCGAAAAACTCTAGCTGGACAGGAAAGTCCGTGTTTTCCATTTTAAACGTCCGTGTTATCTTTTGATTTGGGACAAATTCCAAAATGACACCGCTGGCACTGAATACAACATTTCCTTCATAGGAAGTTTCGAATTGCCAACTTCCATACTTTGTATTTTCTAGTTTTATAACTTGCGTACCCATCCACTGTGCTACGATGTCTGGATCTTCATAAGCTTTGAAGAGTAATCCTAACGGTAAATCGAATTCCCTTGTGATAAAGAGTTCCTGTTTGCCCTCTTCGGCGTGTACTTGTGTTTTTAGTTCCATGCTATTTGGTTTTATAATTTTTCATTAAAGCTTCTAATTTGTTGAAACGATCATCCCATATTTTGCGAAAAGGTTCGATGAAATCTGCTATTTCCTTCATCTTGGAACCGTTTAGATGATAGATGATCTCCCGGCCATTTTGTTCGGGTTGCAGAAGCTCACATTCGGCAAGGATTTGGATATGTTTGGAAACAGTAGGCCTGGCCGAATCGAAATTTGAAGCAATAGCTCCTGCTGTCATAGATTGTGTTGCCACCAAAACAAGAATTGCTCTTCTTGTCGGGTCCGCGATCGCCTGAAATACATCTCGTCTTAAATTCATTGTGAAGTCATTTGGCTACAAATATAAATGTAGTCATTTGACTACGCAAATATTTTTATAAAATTATAGACCTAAAATAAAACTTTATCTATCTTGCGGTTATCAATCAGTTAAACATTAAAAATACTCACCGGTAATGAAAGTCTCTAATTCTGATAATAGATTTTGTGCATTTTTAAGAGGGGTGAATGTCAAAGGCACGAATATGAAAATGGCGGAAGTCTGTTCCGTTTTCGCGGAAGCGGGGACGAAAGATGTTTCCGCTGTTTTGGCGTCTGGAAATATCCTGTTTTCCTCGGAAGAAGAAGTGGAAGAGTTAAAAAATACACTGGAGGAGGCTATGTCAGCACATTTTTCCTACGAAGCTTTTCTATTCATCAAAAGCAAGAAGGAAATAGAGGCTATTTTTCGTGAAAATCCTTTTGAGACAAACCCCGGATACCATATTTACAGTTTCGTTGGTGTGGATGGGATAGAAAAAATATTGATGTCAGAATTTGAGAAATCAAGAAAAGCACCGGGAGAAGCGGCACAGATCATAGGCTGTAATTTTTATTGGACTGTTCCTAAAGGAAACACTCTCGATTCCGAGTTTGGAAATATATTGGGACGAAAGAACTTAAAAAATTCTTTCACGTCACGTAATATCAACACTTTTGAGAAAGTGTTAAAGAAAATATAGCACACGACTATTGCTTTTGTTTATATGATGAATAAAGATTTAATACTTCGGGAAAAACTTGCGCTCGCACGTACCGTGTTGGCCAATCAATCTACCTTGTTGTCGTTTATACGGACATCTATGTATTTTCTGGTGGCCGGTGTTAGTATCAATAATTTAACGACTATAGAACAGGGACATCTTATCGAAATTGTATTTATTGTGATTTCGGCAATTCTGTTGGCGGTTGGAATTTTCAATTTTTTGAAACAGAAAAAGAATATCGCCGATAGTGAAAAACACATTGGCGATTATAAGATGGAGTATATGGATAGCAAACGGTAAATGTCCGTTTTTTACTTTACCAAACCTCATTGAAGGTATACTTTTGTATCCGGTATGGTAATAGAAAATTAAACGGAACTATGTTGATAACCAACGAAGGCGATATAATTGGAATGAAGAGAGTGAGTGATGCTGTTGCTCTCACTTTGAAGGAAATGAGAAATTACGTTAAAATTGGAATGTCCACAAAGCAATTAGACGACTACGGAGCAAGAATACTTTCGAGCTTCGGGGCAAAGTCAGCGCCTCATCTTACTTATGGTTTCCCAGGCTCAACGTGTATAAGCGTAAATAATGAATTTTGTCATGGTATCCCTACAGAAAATAGAATACTACAAGAGGGCGATCTGATAAATATAGACGTCTCTGCAGAACTCGATGGCTTTTGGTCTGACAACGGAGGTTCGTTTGTACTCGGAGAAGACATTCACCAACATCAAAAGCTTATTGATGCATCAAAACAGATTTTACAAAAAGCAATAAATACCATAAAAGGCGGAGTGAAAATTTCTGACATTGGACAATTAATGGAAACCGAAGCTAAAAAAAGAGGGTTCATGGTGATTAAAAATCTCGGCGGACATGGTATCGGAAGGGGATTGCACGAGCAACCTGACGAGCTGATGAATTATAAAAATCGATTTGACCAGAGACGGTTTAAAAAGAATTCGGTAGTAGCTATTGAAACTTTTATATCAACTACTTCCTCTTATGCAATAGAGCTTGATGACGGTTGGACAATGGCTGGAGACAAAGGAGGTTATATGGCGCAACATGAACATACGATTATTATTACCGGAGATAAGCCCATCATATTGACGGAGATGAATGGAATTTGGGGTTAACTATCTAAAGCCCAACTCGTAGGCGATTTGGTTAATGGTCTTGCTGCTGTCTAGTATCTTTTGTTTAGCCAGTGCCATTATTTTTAACTGGATGTATTCCAAAACCGTTTTGCGACAAAATAGCTCACAGAGGGCAAGCCTATGGCCTGTGGTTTGTCCGATCGGTAATTCAAATACTGCACAAAATATTACATTTACTAATTCAAACACTGCCCTTGCTGTTTTATGGTTTTAGTTTTGCTATTATTGTGGCAAGTTTGATGAAAATTAAACCCAACACCATGAAAACGATCGTCTTTACATTTCTTAGCTTCATCATCACGCTATCGACAGTACGTGCACAAAAAGGCATCAACTTCTATATCTCCTACGATGCCGGAGGAAGATTAACCATGCATGTTGATAGCGCAGCAAACAATGTCTATTATGGCAATAAATTTCCCAATCAACCCAACACCTCTTTTAATTATTTGCCGGAAGTCAACCATGTAAGTGTCCAGATGTATTTTCAAAAGACAGAGAATCCGCAGAACTATCGGTACACCATTTTGGCCGATGATGAACCGATAGCGGTAAACAAGCCGATCAATAAAGAGGAATTAAAAGATGTCATCAGGAAAGATCATGAATGGAAAGACGAAGTACTGGATTCCACAACACTTGGTGTCTTCCCTATAAAAGGCAAAACCATTACAATACTAACTTATGACATCCAAAGACCGCAAGATGTTTATGAAAATGTGTTTTACGGGAAGTCTATTCCGAGACCAAAAATTGAAATCATAGCAAAGCGTTTCGCAACTGAAAAAGGCATTGACTACACTCGTATAATACGGCCAAAAGAAAGAATAGACCTCACTTTCACTGAAAAAGATGACGAACTGACTATTATAAAAGACAAGACATATATTGACTATATCTACTCCACCTCCATAAAAGATAAGAAAACAGATAAAATAATCTTTGAATCCACTTCATGGCTATATGGCGGCTACCTTAATGAAGAAGGTAATAAGTATTTACCTCATGTAAAGGTCGACAAAAGCATTTTTAAAAAATCGGGAGATTATGAAATCATCATTCAGCCAAAGATTCGATGGGATATATCCCATGAGGGTATTTTCGATTATGATATTTCACCACAAGAAATAGAAAAATATACAGCCAGATATACACTCGCTATCACTTTAGATCAAGAAAGCTACACAAAAAAAGAAGCTTTTATATATACCCTTATTATAACATTTTCTCTTGGGTTCGTTTTTCTTGTTATCTTCTACTTTACGAGAAAAAGAAACAAGAAAAAGCTAGCAGAACAAGAGCAGCAAAAAAACATCGCAAAGCTTCAGCTTAACTCCATTTGTTCCCAATTAAACCCTCATTTTCTGTTTAATGCACTCTCTGGTATTCAAAATCTGATGAATAAGAACGAAACAGACAATGCCAATAAATACCTTTCTAAATTTGCTCGATTAACGCGCAACGTACTTGATTATAAAGAACTGATCAGTTTGTCACAAGAAAAAAACTTATTAGACGACTACCTACAAATGGAGCAATTGCGGTTTGGCTTTCAGTACGAAATCAATCATTCCGAAGACTTGGATTTAGCTAACATAGAAATACCAAGTATGCTGTTGCAACCTTTTGTAGAAAATGCAGTGAAGCACGGCATTTCGCAACAAGCTACTGCTGGAAAAATCGTCATTGAATTTATGAAGCAAGCAGATGATTTGGTCTTGACTGTTACCGATAATGGAAATGGATTTGACACGGGAAAAAGGTACCCTGGTTTAGGTCTTCAATTAAGCGACAGTAGAATAGCGCTATTAAATAGTATTTATAAAGAAAATCGCTTTATCTTAGCTACACAATCGTCTGACGACGGAACTAAAATAGGATTGACATTAACGGATTGGCTATAACATGATGAGAGCAGTTTTAATAGATGACGAAATTTCCAATGTAGAAAATCTACGGACTTTGCTGGAAAAGCACTGTTCGCAGGTAGCTATAATCGCAACGGCGCAAAATGTAAGTGATGCCGTTGATGCTATTGAAAAACATTTACCTAATTTGGTGTTTCTGGATATTCAAATGGGCGATAAAACAGGCTTTGATGTACTAAAACTGTTGCCGTCACGTAATTTCGAAGTTATCTTTGTTACCGCTTACGACCAATATGGAATACAAGCTGTGAAATTTGCCGCTTTAGATTATCTTCTAAAACCTATCGATATTGAGGAATTGATGCATGCGGTAAATAAAGCCGAGCATAAATTGGCTACACAAATGCAAACCTCGCAGCTCGATTTTTTACTGCAACAGCTAAAAAAGCCTGAAAGGAACGTGAGCAAGATTGCCCTACAGATGCAAGGCGAAATAAGGTATGTTGCTTTATCAGATATCATACGTTGTGAAGCAGCCAATACATATACTCACTTCTTTCTTTCGAGTGATGAAAAAATATTGGTTTCTAAATCACTTAAAGAATATGCAGATTTATTGTGCCCCAACGGATTTTTAAGAACGCATCAAAGCCACTTGGTGAATCCAAAATACGTGAAAAGCTGGTTAAGAGAAGACGGCGGTATTTTACTCTTACTATCCGGTGAAAAAATACCCATTTCTAAGCCTAACAAGGATAATGTAAAACAAGCCTTACAACACTTCTAGTTAACTTATTGATTGAAGTGTCGAGTTTAAACAGTGTTTCATTGTAGAATTTATCCATTCAACGCCTTAGCTGGCTTTCAGTCAGCCAAAATGACGGCAAAGTACAGCCGTCATCTTGGCATATTCCTGTCGGAATAATGTGGTAAAAGTTCCTTATGTGATTTTTGGATTAATCACGTTGTAAAACTTCTCTCACTTCAATACTACCGCCTACTTGGTCAAAAATAGGATTGGCTTTTGCCATTTCTACGGCTTCATCAATGGTATCAGCTTTTATGACGATGTAGCCACTGATAAACTCCTTGATTTCGGTATAAGCACCGTCCGTTATGACATTGTTAGACTGAATGGTTTTTGCGTTACCTGCAAATGGCAAAAGTGTATTGCCTTTGTCCACTAATTTGTTTTGCGAGGCAATACCTGCTAACCAATTCATCCTTTCCTGCATTTGTTCGGGTGATGGTTTGAAATCTGAAATGTCCTTTAGTCTGAAAATTAATGCAAATTCTTTCACTGTCTTAAATTTTAAATTAAATATATAATAATGACGACCGAGTTTACGGAATGGGGACAGGTTCTTTGATTTTTATAAATACCTGTCTGTATCCATTACTTCGATCGATGAAGCAATAAAATGACATTTTACCTCCAAGAGGTATGGCGTACAGCCAAAATCATCCGTTTTGCTGGGGAGGATAAAAGAATATATAGTATCTTTGGGGCATACACTTTAATAAAGGAACATACTATGAAGCGTATAATAAAAAGCCTTTTAGCAACAAGTTGCGTTCTATTGGTCTTACACCTGTCTGCCTGTAAGTCCAAAAAAATCGTGGTTAATCCAGGTAGCCAGGTTGAACAGACACCCGTACGGGAAAAGCCCGTAGAGATAGTGGAAGAACCTGCCATCGCTCAAGAGGATCCGCGCAAAGACGCTGAGCCGGTGGTCGAAAAACCCAATTTCAATTTCAAGAACGTCCTGTTCGAATTTGATTCTAGTGTACTCAAAACCGAGTCCTATGCGGTGTTGGACGATATCGTTCGAGAGATGCAAAAAGATCCGTCGGCCAATTTTATCATCAATGGACATTCATCTGTCGAGGGTACGGCCGAATACAACCAATCGCTATCTGAGGACAGAGCCAATGCGGTCAAGCTCTATATTGTCAACGCCGGAGTGCCATCAGAAAATCTTAGCGCCAGAGGATTTGGTGCTTCCAAACCGGTCGCATCCAACGATACAGAAAGCGGGAGGGAACAAAATCGGCGGGTAGAAATATCAGTCGTACAATAGCCGGATTTTGAACTCTTCGGTTCTCATCCCGCTGGGATTGGTTCAGTCCCACATTGCCCAAACTCATGTCTGAACCTTCGAGAATCGAACCCTTGGGTTCTCATCCCAGCTAACAGCAAAAGCAACCCCTTTAGAGTTGCTTTTGTTTGTGATCCCGCTGGGATTCGAACCCAGGACCCATACATTAAAAGTGTATTGCTCTACCAGCTGAGCTACGGAATCTTACTATACTTGCGTTGAAGTGTTGCAAAGGTAGAAAAAATGTTTACTCTTGCCAAATACCTGATTGTTTATTTTTAATAGATTGCTTTAACCAGCTGTTTTTCATTTAAATAATTTTAAAACGCGCTCTTATCATTCGATCTACTTGGTTTAAATCCTGACGCAATGTTACGTCTTCATAGCCTTTTTTTAATAAGAGATCACACGTCTCGCAGCTCAGATATTGATTAATTTCGAAATAGAGACTACCGTTCGGTAACAAATGTTTTTTCCCCATTTCAGCAATAACATCATAGAAAAGGAGAGGGGCCTGCTCCTCGACAAAAAGTGCTGTATGCGGTTCATAAAGTAAAACATTGTTTTGCATGTCTTTTTGTTCGGTTGGCGTGATATAGGGGGGATTACTGACGACAACATCATATTGCTGGTTTCTTTGCATAAAACTGTCCCACTCCAAAACATCTGCTTGGATGAAGTTAACCGAAAGATTTAAATTAGCAGCATTAGCACGGGCAACCGTTATAGCCTCGCCTTGCAGATCAATCGCATCAATCTGCGCTCGGGGTAAGTGCTTTTTAAGGGCAAGTGCGATGCAGCCAGATCCCGTTCCGATATCGAGTATGGACAACTGTTCACTATTTTGATGCTCCTTGACAATCCATTCGACTAGTTCTTCGGTTTCGGGACGGGGAATTAATGTATGTTCGTTTACCGAAACGCGTAGCCCATAGAAATCCGCTACCCCAAGGATGTGTTGTATCGGACGTCCTGTTTTCAGCTCCTCCAGTATGCTCAAAAATCGATGTAACACTGTTTCCGTGATTTCGTTTGTGCTGTTCAACATGTAGTGCGTGTGGCTTTTCTCGGTAACAAAAGAGTATGACATCAAAAACAGCTGTTTAATTTCCCCTATGGGATATAGTGGTAACAGAGCTTCTTCATACATATTTGCTACATCCTTGAATGTTTTCATCTCATTAAATTAAGACCACAAACTTACAAAAGCTGATTACACTTTCGATATTCTTTGGTAAATACTAAGTTTGCAATATGGTACAAGACGAGAGATATATGCAACGTTGCCTGGATTTGGCGACGCTTGGAGCTGGTACGGTTAGCCCAAATCCAATGGTGGGCGCTGTCATTTTGCACGATGATCGTATCATTGGCGAAGGTTATACCTCTCCATATGGCGGGCCTCATGCTGAAGTGAATGCAGTGCAGGATGCCTATCGAAAGTTGGGCGAAGCAGAAGCAAAAGTGCTCTTTCGCACATCCACGATGTATGTCAGTCTGGAACCCTGTTCTCATTTCGGAAAAACACCACCCTGCGCCGATATGCTTGTCGAACTGCAATTCAAGCGGGTAGTTATTGGCTGTCTCGATCCGTTTGCCAAAGTCAATGGCCAAGGATTAAAAAAACTACAACAAGCGGGTATTGATACAATTATAGGTGTACTGGAAGATGCTTGTATATTGATCAATCGGCGGTTCTTTACACGGATTCAACAGCAACGCCCCTATGTTATACTGAAATGGGCACAGACGGAAGACGGTTTTTTCTCGCCTGAGGACGCAGCGCAGCAGTGGATAAGCAATAAAGCGAGCAAACAACTTGTGCATAAATGGAGAGGGGAAGAGGATGCGATATTGGTCGGCACATCCACTGCTCTTATTGATAATCCGGCATTGACGACGCGATTATGGCATGGAAAAAGCCCAAAGCGTATATTAATCGATAAAGAATTAAAAGTATCAGCAGAGGCGACAATTTTTAATGAGGAAGCTGAAACGATCGTATTCAACGCACATCAAACGGACTGGCAAAAAAACAGGAAATTGATTGCATTGGAGCATTTCGATCTCTATCTGCCACAACAGATGTTATATCAGCTTTATCTGATGGATGTACAGTCCTTGATTGTCGAAGGAGGTGCGAAAACACTACAATCGTTCATCGACGCAGGAATCTGGGATGAAGCGCGCGTTTTTGTTTCTCGGTTTCATTGGGGAAAAGGGAGGCTTGCACCTCAATTAAAATCAACAGTAAGCAGCATCCAAAAGGTGGGTACCGATGACTTGAGGATTTATTTCAAAGAAGGGTATGCTTAATGTATTTTTGGTGTATCCAGAAGATCGGTCACATACCCCAATACTTCCTGTTCGGTGTGGCCATCTTCCAACATAGAGAACGTAAGATAGGCGGCGTATATCTCGGCGCTGAATACGACGTGTTTGTCTGAAACTATTTTGTCGATTACATCTTCATGGACATTGATTCCGATATGATGCAATTCATTGTGGAGATTGGTAGAGATGGTGCAGTGTTCTTCTCCGGATGCAAAAGCGACAATGATATGTAGTATGAACTTATCCAAAATTTCCGAGCTGATTTTGGTTGCCTTTTCACCATAGTCACTTAGATTGATTCTTGTCTTAGCACTATTGACAATTTTATCCCAAATGAGGTATTCCGTTTTTGTGTGCATAGCGATGGAAGTTTATAATCTACCTTAAAGGTAACAAAAAGAAAATATACGCCAAAAATATGGATGTATTTTTTTATTATATAAAACGTTAATATAATTAGGCTACCCGTAATATTTCCGCCAGCTCCTTATGTCCCTTTTCGAGAGCTAGATCAGAAGCGGACAAGCCCATTTCCGTTTTTACGGAAACATCTGCTCCGCTTTCCAATAAGATGATGATCATATCAATATTGCCTTGTTGTGCGGCGATATGCAATGGTGTGATACGGGCATGTTGTGCCACGTTTACGTTTGCGCCGGCTTCAATTAACATCTTACTTATCTGATCATAGCCTCCGGTAAGCGCTGTATGCAGCGGATATACATAATACCCATTTTGGGAGCTTATATTGGGGTCTGCACCTTTTGCTAAAAGTGTTTGCACAACCTTTTCTTGCCCGAAATGTGTCGCTATGCCCAAGGGTGTAAAGCCGTGTGTGGAAACCTCGTCAATGACTTCAGGTTTCTGTTTGAGCATGATCTCTATCTGGTCTACTAAGCCGATCGCACAGGACTCATGGATCGTGATGGCGGTTAAGTAATTTAATATCGTTTTGATTACTTGGTCTTTGTGGTAATAACAAGCGAGTAATAAGGGAGATATATCATGGCTTGTTTGCTCTCTCAAAAATTCCGGTTGTGCACGCAACAATATTTCCAGGTCATGGTGATTCCCTGTTTCAATATATTCTTCTAACTTATATAAGCTCATTGTATATCCTTTGAAGTCTACGAATTAAATAAAATTTTGTGAAAAACGGATAAAATGTGAATAAGATTTGATGTGTTCAAAAAAATATGGTGTAGCTATACTTCGACATTTGCCAATAAACTCTTTAAAATGCTGTGGGGTTCTTAATTTAAAGCCTACTTTTGTATTAGCCCTCCCAAAGGGCATGTTTTTCATAGGTAGATGTAGGGCCGAATGTCACAGTTCGGCCCTTACTTTTAATCCCTACCGTTTATACTTATCATGCAATCCCTTCCCTTAACAGAAATATATTACCCGCGGGATCTTCGATCCAATGCATGGATGGATCTATTTCCTCCACTTCATCACATATAGTAACATCATTTACACGCAAATAATTTGTGGCACTTTCTATATCCTCCGTACTTATCTCTAAACTTATTTTTGAATCCGTTATTCCCTCAACACAGTCCAACCACAAAATGTTTTGTCCAAAATCCAATCGGTGCGTTGCCAATACAGCAGAGTGCGTTATAGGTACTTCCTCCACATCAAATAAGAGAATGTCCCTATAAAATGCCACTGTTTCTTCGTATTTTTCTGGTGGAATCTTCATAGCAATATTCACACCGCCTTTGAATCTAATTTCCATAATAAACGGGGTTTTGGTCTCTTCAACTATTCAAAAATAAAGCACTAGGTGTTGAAGTTACTTGCCGTAGGGCAAGTTTTCAAGAGACGCTATTTATTCACCAGTTCTTTTCGGATACGACTGAGGGAGGTATCGGTAATACCCAAAAAAGTAGCGATGTGTTTTAATGGTGCTTGCTGAAAGATAAGTGGTTTCTCGGCCAGGAGTTGTTTATACCGATCTATTGCTGATAGGCTGATGATATCTATAGCTCTTTTTTTGGTGATGAGTAACTGATAGGCCATCCAGGCACGTCCCCATTCTGCCAGTGCGGGAATGGTCTCGAACAGCCCTTGGAATTGTTCGATCTTTATTTTCCACAATATGCAATCTGTTATACAGATAATATTCTCTTGCGTAGGGATATGATGGAATATAGAAGCAACTTCAATGACGACTTCGCCGGGGCAAAAGAAGTTGGTACTGATATCATTACCTTCGTAATCATGAACGAAAGAGCGGGCAATACCTTCGTCTAATATATAGTAGCAATCGCTAATTTGCCCTTCACGCAATAGTAGATCACCTTTTTTAAAGGAGACTTTTTCATGCCGTTCTATAATCCGGTCGATATCAGCATAGGACATAGTCGGATATTGGTAAACTAGGCGAAGTTTGTCTGGGTACATAGCGGGTTTTTGTTTTAAAAATAGATTTTTTTTTAAACAAAACACATACCATTTAAAAATCAAACTTCACCCTGACCCGGATACCGTGTTTCGGTACGTCGGGTTGATCGAGATAATTCAAGCGTTTAACGTAATCTACTCGGATAAATTTAAAGATATTGGTTAAGCCTATACTAGCTTCGACATAAGGTCTGCTTCCAAATCCATATGTAATTGGTTCATTGTCTTCATTCTTTTGAAACTGGAATACATTGCTCGTATAAGCAGGGTTGTTCTCATTACGTAAATCGCCATAAATCGCCTTGATACTGAACACCTCACGCCATTTCAATTTTTTTATCAAGGGTACTTTGTTCAACAGAAACCCGTTCATATAATATTGTACGTTTGCGGAAATAGAACGGTCACTTACAAATTCTAGGAAATTCATAAGATTATAAGACCGAAGCTGATAAGCATATGTTTGGTTCGCCCGATGGATATTCAAAAATGGGAATGGGATATGATCTCCAAGAATATAATTTCCTTCTATATTTACGTCAGCATAGCCAAGTTGTGAAAAATAAAAGCGTTTATCTGCTCCTAACGTGAAATTATGATAATTGTATTCTCCTCCTAAAACATCTTTAAGACCGGCGACATAGTTGAGGTAAAAGATGGGGTATTTGTTATATATAGGTGTGCGGTACAATTTGCCTTGATAAAACTCTTCATGGGGTGCATAGCGTAAACTGACAGAAAGTTCCGTTGTGTTAAGTTCATTGAACAATCTATTATTTCCATGATCATCCAACATTTGGTACGACAATATGCCAGCTGGCTGTTGCCGCCATTTGGATAAACCGATGAGGTAGGAGAAATTGTTTTCAAATTCGCGTTTATATTGCAAACGGTAGATATCATTGTAGAGATAACGCTCATTCTCACCCCGTTTAAACGATAACAAAAAATTATCTTCTTGAACAAATTCTAAATTTTGTCCCGGGATTTTCGTATCTCGCATAACAGACGCTCGTAGGTAATGTTGCGGAAATGTATATACCGATTTGTTGTTGAGGGCGTAGGTTCCGCTCAAGAAATATTTCCATTTTTCGTCTTTAAATCCATAGGCAGTGTAAGCTTCGGCATAAAATCGTTTACTTAGTCTATCCGTTGTGCGTCCACCCAAGCGCAATCTAAAGCCTTCTACCGGATTAAAGCTATAAAACGTATTGACAGGACCAATCTCTACCGGCCCTGCTTGTTTATAGCCCGACAGAACTAAAGCACTTATATCCATAAAGCGCTGAAAGGAGGGAATAAGCTGTAAGGTGTCGATATTACGATATATGTTTTGCTCATTGGGCTTCAGTGCAATTGGACGATGGGTTGTCCAATATGTTTCATTTAATGTGGTATCATTTTCTTGAACGGCTTTTACGACTGACGGTCCTGCATAGACGCTGTCGGGTCGGGCAATACCTGTTCGGAAGTCATCGAAAGTTACGGTGCGATTGCCCTTGATACCTGTGCCTTTATCTGTTAACGAGAAATCCAATCCTAAAGAGCTTGTCTTTAGATAGTAACGGTTGTTAACATCCTGCTGAAAGTCGAGTTTGACATCCAGATCGCGGACAAAGTTGAGGTTAATGTCGTCGGATACAGTAAGATTGGCCCGTTTAACAGCATATTTCCCATCCAGGGTAATATATAATTTTCCCTGGAAGAGAAGATCGGCTTTATTCCGGGGAAAGAAACTTAATTCTACCAAATAAGGAGTTTCTGTTTTAATTGTATCGGTGATGTAAAATCTATAAAACGTCGGTGATGATCCAGCAATCGGACTTAAAAATTGATTTGTTACCAATTCGATATTGCTTTCGTAGATATCGATATCTTGGTAGAGTTTATTAAAGTATGTGCTCAAGCCATCGTTGTCTACGAATTTAGGGTCGAATTGCGCACGCTGTTCTGCTAAAATAAGCTGCTTTGTCGTATTTGGTTTTTTACGTGTATATACCTGCGACAACCTTTCTTCTATAAAGGCAGGTAGCGTATAGCCTCTCGTGGTGCTTCCTGTTTCTACGTCTTCTTTTTCAAATAGAAATTGGTAATTTTTAAATATTTTTCTGTTTTTGAATTTTTCAGATAGGTTGCTCAGACCTAGAGAAACTTTCTCATACTGTCGATACTCGGCATATTCGTAAGACGCGATTCGATTTTCATCTTTATGGGCAATAACCTTTCGTATAAGTTCGACAGCCGGATTGTTTTTATTGGAATATTTGGCTCGTTTCGGAGCTGTAATATTTACAGTCTCAATCGTGTGTTCCTCCGGAACCAGATAAACTGTTAATTCTTGGTAAGTTTCGCCACTAATACTTACATCTTGGGGTTCGTAGCCTACAAAGGATATACGGATTTTGTAAAAATTCGGCTCGACTTTTAATATGAAATTTCCATTATCGTCAGTCGATGCTGCGGTCGTGGATCCTACCGCTGCGACGGTGGCATAACCAATAGGTTCTTTATTGGTTACATCCATTACTTTTCCTTTTAAATGAAGGGTTTGTCCGAACGATAAAACGGAAACAAAAATGAATGCCATAAGCATTCCGGGCTTTAACCTATAGGCTAACAGCTTGTTGGTAATTGACGTTGCGCGATAACCTGACATAGTATATCTCTTTATGAACCTTCTACCTGACTTTTAAACTATGCAAGTCAGTTTTTGAGGAAGTCGAACAAAAGTAATAATACTTTAAATGATTCTAAAGAATGAAGTGTGACGTGGGGAGAATGTGACTTTTTCTTGATAAACTAGGGAAATGGTTGGTTATTAGAAAGGATCTTCTGCTGTAAAAGTTGTCAGCTTTCCGGTGCTAGGATGAATGAATTGGATATACCCGGCATGGAGGTGTAGCCTGTTTGCACGTTGCCCGTATAGATCATCACCCAGTATGGGGGTATGGAGTCCTAGGTGATGGGCGGCGTGTATGCGAAGTTGGTGTGTACGGCCGGTCAATGGAAAAAAATGGATACGGGTAAGCCCATTGTCATGGGTAAGTACCTCGAACTTCGTTTGTGCCGGTTTGCCATATTTGTAACACACTACTTGTCGGGGACGATCGTCTAAATCGACCCGAAGGGGTAAGTTGATAAGTCCATTTTTTAGGTTCACCATCCCATCTAGTATAGCAGTATACCTTTTTATGACGGTATGTTGTATGAATTGTTGTTGAATAAATTGATGTGCGTCTTTATGTTTCGCTAATACCAGAATACCGGATGTAGACATGTCCAGCCGGTGGATAATGACAGGGCCGGAAACCTCCGGATATTGTTCTAATATTCTGGTATAAACGGAATCGGTAATATGGATGCCCGGAACAGAAAGAAATTCCGAGGGTTTATTAATGACGATAATATCGTGGTCTTCGTGAATAATGTCAAATGTACGTCCGAATGCTGGATTTATGCGCATCGGATTGGGCGCCACTTGTAAACCTTTTAGCATGTGTGATAGTATGGGCTCACATTTACTTTTACAAGCGGGATAGAAGTTTTTGTGTTTCCGAACTTCGGAAGATGGTGAAACTCCCCACCAGAATTCCGCCATACAGATAGGCTTTAATCGATGCTGGTATGCATATTGAAGCAATTTTGGGGCCGCGCACTCGCCAGCGCCTGCCGGAGGGATAGGCTGCTTGCTCTCGGCAAAAATGGCTAACACATTTTTCGTTTCCTCCCGCGCATTCAAAAATTGATATTGCTCAAATAATCGCTGTTGCAGCGTTGCAGACTTTAATTTACGACTGCTTTTTAAACTTTCTATTTCCTGCCGCTTATCCTGAATTAATATTTCAATAGATTCTAGTTGTCCTTTCCATTTGCTTTTAAGGACGGCGTATTCATGTTGGTCACGATAGCTTTGTTTGATGAGATCGGTTTCCAACAACTGATAGTCGGCGACCGACAGTATATCCTTGCTTTCCGTTCTTATTTTTTTTCGCTTTGTTTTTTCCTCTTTCATATGGAGGCGATAAGTTTTTAACTCTTCGTCAGCCTGTTGCTGTGTTTCTTTGAGCTGCCGGAGGAGTGCCGGGAAATCGGGAGAACCTTCTAAGGTTTCAATTTTTCGATTTAATGCGTTGATTTGTTCTTCTTCCTGCAAGAAAAAGCTCTCTTTTGTCAGCATATCAAAAATAGGCGGTACAAAAAAGGTGTGTTGATTCGTGCCCGCAAGTTTTCCAGAACACGCAGCCAGATAGCCCATTTGACCGTCTTCATTTTCCACTACTAATACACCAAACATCTTACCAATGGCAGAACCTTCCATTTTCTTTAAGCCAAAGTTGTGCGTAAAGTCCTGTTGCTTTTCGAGATAGATCTGCAATTCTTCAGCAGCTATTTTACTGAGTTCATCAGGTTCATAGCAAAAAGGGAAAGTGAACACTTGGGGTTTTGGTAGTGCGGTAATATCCGATTGAAAATGATGAAAAAAGCTAGGGCTGTTGGCAACCATGCGGACGAAAAACTTTGTGCTGCAAAAATAGAAAAAAACCAACAAAAAGCCGTAAATTGTGTTAATCTCAATAACACGTAATTTTTACTTAAATTTTTAATTATGAAAACGGATATGGAAGAAACAGACACAACTGTGCTTGAAAAAGCTCTAGCGAGCTCGGCTAGCATAGGTATTAAAGAAAAAGACTCACATGCTGTTGCAGCCATTTTGAATAAGTTATTGGCCGACGAACATGTGCTGTATGTGAAAATCCGGAATGCCCATTGGAATGTGGAAGGACCTGATTTTCATTCCCAACATTTGTTTTTTGAAGGTCTATATGGTGAATTGGCAGAAACCATTGATGAAATTGCAGAACGTGTTCGTTCGATTGGGCATTATGCGGTGGGTACTATGAAAGAATTTCTGGAGCTGACCCAATTGACAGAGAGACGTTATAAGAAAAACGATAGTCAAGGGCTTATAAAAGAACTATTATCGGATTATGAGGCTATTATTGTATCCATTCGTGAGCAGATAGACAAGGTTGGTGAAAAGCATAACGATGCCGGAACGGAAGATTTTTTGGTTGGTATTATGGAAGCACACGAAAAAACCGCATGGATGCTACGTGCACACCTGCGTTAGTGTGACCTACCGCCGTTAATAGAGACGTAAACGATTTACTATGAAGGGTATTGTTGCGTCTCTATTTTTGTTATATTTACCATGATATAATCTTTATATATGAAGAAATTTTTTCTAACCGTCCAGAAAGGAACAACATCTAGCAATTTTGCAGCGTTTGTCCTGCGGGTAGGTTTTGGTGTACTGATGATACCTTACCATGGCTATGCTAAGCTAGTTGAGTTTAATGAACGTAAGGATGGATTTGTTGATATATTGGGGTTGGGCAGTACGGTGTCATTGGGCCTAGCCGTATTCGCAGAATTTTTCTGTTCGGTTCTATTGATTCTCGGTTTATTCACCCGCTTGGCTACAATCCCTTTACTGGCTACCATGTTGGTAGCTTTGTATATCCATAACTGGGAATTATTTGGGGAATATGAATTAGCCACTGCTTTTTTTATAGCTTATCTCTCGATTTTAACATTGGGTCCGGGCAAATTTAGTTTAGACTATCTGATTTTCAGACGTAGAAGGTAAGGGTAGAGGCAAAACGGATTATTCCGTTTTGCGTTTAGGAAATTTCCGAAAAGGTTTTTTCCGATTGTTATTTTTCTTTTTGGTTCCCTTACGTGGTTCGTATGAAGGACCTTCTGCAAAATCAGGAGGCAATGGCGTTTTCGGTATCTCTCTTTCTATCAACCGCTCGATACGGGCAAATCGATTTTGATCCTTTTCGTTGATGAATGTAATGGCGGTACCCGTGGTGGCTGCTCGTGCGGTGCGCCCAATCCGGTGTACATAATCTTCCGGATCAGGAGGTACGTCGTAATTCACGACCAAGCTAATCCCAACAATATCGATACCTCGGGAAATGACATCCGTACCTACCAGTACCCTTATTCTTCTTGCCTTAAATCGTTGCATGATATCTTCCCGTTGTACTTGTTCCAAATCCGAGTGGAAACCTTCTGCAACAATTCCCTTTTTAACCAATTCTTTGTTTAACCTTTTAACGATGTCTTTTTTTGAAGCGAAAATAATAACACTCTCATAAGTAGGATTATCTAATATATGTTTGATAAGCTCCATTTTATGCTCATCATATACCAAATATGCTTGTTGGTCGATTCCTTCAGAGGGTTTAGAAATAGCCACGTTGATTTCCAGGGGCTGGTGAAGTATCTTCTTTGCCAGCGTTCGGATTTTTGGAGGCATTGTTGCAGAAAATAATAGACTTTGTCTCTTTTTGGGCAATGCACTAATAATGCGCATGATATCATCATGAAACCCCATATCCAGCATACGATCTGCTTCGTCTAACACGAGGTGTTCCAAATGGCTGTAATCTACCTTTCCCGATCCCATGTGGGCGATAAGCCTACCCGGAGTTGCAACAATGATGTTTACTCCCTCTTGAATTGCTCTTCTTTGCTGTTCGTAACCCGCGCCATCTCCACCACCATATACACATATAGAAGTGGCTCCGGTAAAATACCCAAATCCCATAATCTGTTGGTCGATTTGTACGGCGAGTTCCCGGGTAGGAACGAGGATAAGGCTATTAATCTGTTCTCGAGGATTCTCGGCTATTTTGTTCAATAGAGGCAAGAGATAAGAAGCTGTTTTACCTGTACCTGTTTGTGCACAAGCGATAATGTCCTTTCCATTTAAAATAACCGGAATCGTTTGTTCTTGAATGGGTGTAGCTTCTTCAAACCCCATACTATCAAGGCCCTCCTCTAATGTGGGAGAGAAACCAAATTCAATAAATTTCAATATCTTAATTATTCATTTTGGCTAAAATTAGCGTAATAATTCGGATCAAACAAATTTTAAGATGTATCTTTTTAAAGATCTTTTTTCACCACAGGCATACCGTATCCACTCGTAGATCTATGAATTCAATTTGTTTTTCATTAATAATAATCGGTGTTTTTAATTTTTGTGTTAAAAAAATTATGATTTTTTTGGAAAAATCATAATTCGTTCGTATGTTTATAGTTGTTTATTCCAAGTAAGCAATCTATGTTATAAGCAAAGAAATCATCGGGGGTATAATACGAATCCGCCTCTAGGTTAAAAAAAATATTCCGTTCGCTTTTCCTAGCGGACATAAGTTTGTTTCATTTTGTTGTTTAGTAATCGAGTGATCGCTCAGAAGCCCCGCGGAAATCGCGGGGTGGATGGGCGTTTATACTAGTTCGACTCTCTCGCCTGTCTGACAAGATTTATAGATGGCGTCTATTATTTTTAAATCTCTTAAGCCTTCCTCGCCATCAACGGATATAATAGGCTCTTTCCCTTCTAGAATAATAGACGCCATTTCCTCCATTTGTATGGTTTGATGGGTAACATGCTGTTGTGTAAACGTACCCTTATGCGTCCTTCCTTCTATAGGTCCATAACCGGTGGAAGGTTGCATCTCGGCAAAACCCTTTTCCCCGTTTAAGAAAAATCGATCGAGGTTATTCATATTATATGTAGACAGACAAGAAGATACGGCACCGCTTGGAAAACCCAACTGAAATAATATCGTTTCATCTACACCCTCCTTAAATTTTACCGGATCTGTCTTCATTTCCTGTGCGGTTGCCCATATGGGTTCTTCCCCGACCATGTAGCGAGCGCCATTGACAGCATAAATGCCAATATCCATTAAGGAACCACCACCAGCCAAGGCTCTATCCAATCTCCATTGGTTAGGATCACCTATCCTAAACCCGCATTGTCCTTGAAAAAAAAGGATTTTTCCAAAATCACCGTTTTGTCTCATGCGGACAACTTCGAGCGTTTTCGGCTCAAAATGCAGACGATACCCAACCAATAACTTAACCTTCGCCTCCTTGCATGCCCGAACCATTTCTTCGCCTTCTTTCGCATTTAAGCCCATTGGCTTTTCGCAGATTACGTGTTTCCCTGCTTTTGCGGCTCTTATAACCTGATCGTGATGTAACGCGTTGGGGGTAATTACATATACGGCATCAATGTCGGGGTTATTCTTTAGGTCATCAAAATTTTCATAGTTGTAGCAGTTTTTCTCTGGAATTTGGTATTTCGACTGCCATTCCTTGATCTTGGCGGGTGTTCCGCTGATTACGCCCACCAATTTAGCTTTTTTACACGCCTTCATAGCTTGTGCAACGCGTGTTCCATATCCACCAAGCCCCATGATAGCCACCCGTAAAACCGGGCCGTCATAGGGTTCATTGTCAATACGGAATGAGCCAAATTGCCAGGAAGGGAGCAAAGGCAACACCATGGCTGAATAGGTAATCTTCTGAAGAAATTCTCTTCGTGTACGCATAGGGTTCGAGTTTAATTTTCTATCACCTATAATTAACAATAAAAAGAAGAAAAGGTTTAGAAGCGGGTTTCTATGTAAATTTGAATAATCTAAACCTTTTTGTGATTCAATATGTTCATTAAAAAATAGATAAGACTATGGTGTTACCGATTATATTTGCGGTTCTGTTTATTGCACTTGGAATTTTCTTCGTGATCAGGAGCCAAAAGAGGAAAGAAACGCGTAAACCCAGATGAGGCTAAGCGGGATGATGAAAAATATACGTTCAATACCTCGTATATGGATGTGGAGTGGAGGGATTCTGTTATTAGTGCTTATAGTTGCAATGTCACTAGGTGCATACTACGTACGTAATTGGAAGCCCAAAATCAAAGCCAAACTGGAGGGAGTTGTCCAACAAAAAAGCAAGGGGCTGTACACGTTGACTTATGACGATATGGAACTGCAGATCCTAACAGGTACCGTTCGTCTGACGAATGCGGAACTGGTTTCTGATTCCACAGTTTACCGTGAACAGATTGAGTCGAAGACCGCGTCAGACAGCCGTTTCCATATTAAATTAGAATCCTTAGAAGTGAAAGGCGTGAACCTCTGGTCTGCTTTGATACGCAAAAAGTTATTTATCAAACATGTTACATTGAGGGGAGCAGACTTGCTCGTGCTGAATGAACCCCAGGCTTATAACGATACGGTTAAGCGCGATAGGGCCACTTCGTTGTATGATCGTATTAAAGATACTTTCAAGTCGATACAGGTAGACAAAGTGAGTCTAGATCGTTTTAATGTCGTGTACTCAAAGACAGAAAGCGGTAACACAAACGAGATAAAAGTCGACAGTACACAATTCCGATTTTATGATATTCTGATAGATGAAAACGCAGCAGAGGATTCCACACGTCTATATTATTTCAAAGCCCTACAGATAGATATTCCAAAATTTGAATACGAGATTCCGACCAGCCCTTATAGAATAGGTTTTGAACGTTTGATGATAGACAGTAGGGAGGATCAACTGTTATTGACGAAAATCGACTTGTCACCGAAGATTAACAAAGTAGATTATTTCCGAAATGATAAGGAGAATAAAGCTTTGATTTTTCTAAACTTTGATACTATTCGAATGGAAAAGATCCGTTTTCGAGATATATTTGATAGGCAACGGATTTCCTCTATATACGTACATATGGCCGGAGGTACAGCCTCATTTCACAAAGATAAGCGCTTTCAAAAAGATAACGTAAATAAGATAGGAGAAGCCCCACATCAAAAAATAATGGCGGTTAATCTGCCACTTTACTTTGATACAGTTTTTGTAGAAAACATAGATGTTTCCTATCACGAGTTGAGCGGGAGATACCATCGTGAAGGTGTGATTACTTTTCAACAGGCACATGGTGATATTACCAATGTCACTAACGATACAAGTCAACTGGAAAAGGATAATTTCATGCGAGCAGATTTGCAGGCAAACCTGATGGGATTGGGAAGATTGCATGCCCTATTTGGCTTCGATATGCTGAGCAAAAATGGTAGTCACTCTTATGCTGGAACGTTAGGAAGTATGGAAGTATCAGCTTTTAACCGTATAATTACACCGCTGCTTAATCTCCAGTTTGCTTCTGGGAATGTGCATCGTATACGTTTTGACATGCAGGGAAATGACTACAGAAATTGGGGTAAACTCTATTTTGATTACGATCAACTTAAAGTGAATCTTTTATATCCTCCCGATGCGGAAAGCAATAAAAGAGGAAAGCGCGGTATCCTCACGTTTTTAATCAACCAGCTTTTAATCAATGATAGCAATCCGGATGCAAATGAAGTGTACCACATTGGAGAGATAGATTATGAGCGTGTTCCCGAATATTCTCACTTTAAAACCATTTGGAAAAGTCTTCAGGAAGGGCTGCAACAAACGGTTGGTTTGAGCGAAAGCAGTAAACGGAAACTGAATGAAAGGGAGTAATACCCATCCGGTTAAAAGAGATTTGCGTATTTTTGCGGCATGTCAAAATCACCCATTGTTATTGTTGGAGCGGGGCCAGCGGGATTAATAGCTGCGCAACAGCTGGCAATGAAGGGGTTTGAGGTGCACATCTACGAACAGAACAAAGCTGCTGCACGTAAATTTTTGGTAGCTGGCCACGGCGGATTTAACCTTACGCATAGTGAAGATATCAATACGTTTATTCAGAACTATGATAAGGTCGAAATACAACGTATCGTTAAACATTTCGATAATAAAGCAACGACGGAATGGCTTGGTAGCTTGGGAATCTCTACATTTATCGGCAGCTCCGGTAAAATATTTCCAGCCAACGGGGTAAAGCCTATACAGGTATTGCAAGCGATACTCGCTAAATTAGTAGATGCTGGTGTAAGAATTCACTACGGCTATCGCATGGTCGATTTTGATGAGCATGCCGCCACCTTCACTCATCAAGGAGAATTTACACGAATCGCTTATCATAAACTAATTTTGGGACTAGGCGGCGGATCTTGGTCTAAAACAGGTTCAGATGCGAAGTGGGTAGATCTTTTTAAAACAAGAAGTATTCAAGTTAATACTCTACAACCTGCTAATTCGGGTATGAACACGAAAGATGAATTTTCTACACTTGCCGGCCAAGTACTAAAAAATATTCAGTTAAAATTTGCAGAACACAACAAGTGGGGTGAAATAGTATTTACATCATACGGTATCGAGGGAGCCCCCGTATATTATCTAAATCGTTTCCTGCGTCAGCATCCTTTTCCGAATCGTCTGTTTTTAGATTTAAAGCCTACCCACGCAATGGTTTCCATCGAAAAGGAATTGGAAAATAAAGGGAACGTTGCCTCTGTTCTTAAAGACAAATTAAAACTTTCGAAAACAGCTGTACAATTACTGAGATTTTTGGATAAAGAAACGTATACCAATTCTACCAAATTAGCTTTTGCAATAAAAAATTTCCCTATAGAAGTTACTTCTTTTAGACCTATTGACGAGGTCATTTCTACAGTTGGAGGAGTTTCTTTCGCCGAATTGTCTGCTTCTTTGGAACTGTTAAAGTACCCTAATGTTTTTTGTGTTGGCGAAATGCTCGATTGGGAAGCGCCTACCGGGGGGTACTTATTGCAAGCTTGCTTTAGTTCTGGTGTGTGGGTTGCGGATAATATAAAGTAAAAAAAGACTTAACAAAAGAGACTTTTCATTGTTCTATAAGTAATATACTAAATAGCATAACTATGGGCACAGAAAATCTTTATAATCAAGAAGCGGTAGAGAAGTTAAAGAAAATCGTCGATCAGATTGATATTGGCATGTTGGGAACGTATCCAAAAGATAGCGACTATATTCATGCAATTCCGATGAGCCGGCAGGAAGTCGATGAGGAAGGAAATATTTGGTTTCTGTTTTCTTCGGAAAGTGAGACACATAAACACTTACAGGACACGGCTAAAGTTAGCTTGCTGTATTCGGATGTCCGCAATTATAGCTTTCTGAGCATCAGCGGCGAGGCCGAAATTAGTCAAGATAGAGACCGGATAGAAAAATATTGGAATAAGATGGTTGAAGGCTGGTTTGACCGTGGAAAAGAAGATCCGCGTATACGTGTACTTAAGGTTGTTCCTTATGAGGCTCACTATTGGGATACGAAATCAAGTAAATTAATAACCTTTTTTAAAGTGGCGGCACGTGCTATTACGGGAAGCAATATCGAAACTGGCGAGCAAGGCGATTTGAATTTATAAAATTCAATTGTCGCACACGGTGTCATAATTTCATTGAACTATTTACATCTTTCTAGGTTATCTATAAGGAAAAGATAACCATAGTGATGGATAAATACAGAAGTGAAACGGTTAAAAAAAGAGCGCTGCGTATAGCGCAAGTGGCACCGTTGTATGAGTCACTGCCTCCAAAGTTATATGGCGGAACGGAGAGGATAGTGCATTATTTGACAGAAGAATTAGTTCGGCAGGGGCATGATGTTACACTGTTTGCTTCAGGAGATTCTAGTACAACAGCTAAACTGATTGCCTGTGTCGATGAGGGGCTGCGGTTAAAACGAGATTGTAATGATCCATTAGCGTATCATATTATCCAAATGCAAAAGTTGAATACGCGCGTCAATGAATTCGATATCCTGCATTTTCATACCGATTACCTTCATTTCCCGTTTAGTAACATGTTAGAAATTCCATCTGTTACAACTTTACACGGCCGACTGGATATCCCTGAGCTACAGGATATCTATCATACGTTCCCTTACCAAAACCTAATATCAATTTCTGAAAATCAGCGTCTGCCAATTCCTCAAGGAAACTTTGTCAAAACCATATATCATGGACTTCCTGAAAACCTTCATCACCAAGGAAATGGAAGAGGTGAATACTTGGCTTTCTTAGGTCGGATTTCGCCCGAGAAAGGTGTGGAAAGAGCAATCGAAATTGCATTAGCAACGAATACAAAACTGAAGATTGCCGCAAAAATTGACAAGACTGATTCAGCCTATTATGAGGAAAAAGTGAAATTTCTCTTAGATCATCCTTTAGTAGAATATATCGGAGAAATAAGCGAACAACAAAAAACGGAGTTTCTGGGTAGTGCAATGGCTTTACTGTTTCCTATAGATTGGCCTGAGCCTTTTGGGTTAGTCATGATCGAGGCTATGGCATGTGGTACACCTGTGATCGCATTTAATAGAGGATCTGTACCAGAAATCATGGAAGACCATGTTACTGGTTTTATCGTAGATTCTGTAACGGAAGCTATCGAAGCTGTAAGTCGATTAAAGTATTTATCAAAAATGGAAATACGTCGTGTTTTTGAAAGACGTTTCACAGCAGCTCACATGGCAGACAGCTATATTGATGTGTATCATTCTCTAGTCAACGACAGATACAAAAATGTCCATCGGCGTAGTATGCCAAGATTAAATAAACCAGCATGAAAGAAGAAATAACACAAGAAGAAGAATATCACATCTCATCTGATGCCGTTAATTCAGATGAGGTAAATATGGTGTTAAACTATTCCAATACATTTGCGGTTTTTGACCGAGCCGGGAACATCCACCCTTATGGAAAAATGGTACAGGGCATTTACCACGAGGGTACCCGCTTTATAAATAGATTAGTGTTAAAGTTTAATGGTCAGAAACCTCTTTTACTAAGCGGCTCAATCAAAGAAGGAAATTCCATCTACTCGGCGGATCTTACAAACCCCATGATAAAAGCATGCAAGATACCCGAAAATTCTATTCATATCGAAAGGCACCAATTTGTTCGGGAAGGTGCTTTTTACGAGGAAATCAAGATTCTCCAATATGAGCCTGAAAATTGCTCCTTTGATTTAAGCTTGGATTTTGACGGGGATTTTAAGGATATCTTTGAAATTAGAGGGATAAAGAGAAAAGTAGATACCCATAATGCGTACCCAGTTGATCACGATGAATATTTTGAAACTACTTATTTAGGACTAGATGGTATCAAACGTTCTTTTGAAATCTATTTCCAGTCTGACGGGGAATATAGCTTAGAGGGAAATCGAGCTGTCTTTTCTGTTAATTTAACTTCTAAAAAGGTCGTAACTATTCAGTATTGTATTCATTTCTTGACAGGAGATGAGAAAAAAGACGCTATGTCCTACGCTGAAGCCAGTGAATTAAACCAGTTTGAGTTAAATCAAAGCAAAACCTTGTTCGCCGAGATTAAGACGTCTAATACGCAGTTTAACCACTGGTTATACCGGTCGGAAAAGGATTTTATATCGCTCCTATCCCAAACCGATTATGGAAAATATCCATATGCTGGCGTTCCTTGGTACAATACGCCCTTCGGGAGGGACGGGATAATTGCCGCTATGGAAATCTTATGGATCAATCCAGAAATTGCAAAAGGGGTATTATTATTCTTGGCCGCAAACCAAGCTGTTGACCTAATTTCGGAAAAAGATGCCGAACCTGGAAAAATACTCCATGAAGCGCGCAACGGTGAAATGGCGAATACGGGTGAGATTCCTTTTAAGCAATATTACGGAACAATAGATGCCACGCCTTTGTTTATTATCTTGGCGGGAATGTATTATGATCGTACCGGTGATTTGAACTTAGTTAAGCAAATTTGGCCGAATATTATGGTTGCGGTCAGTTGGATTGATAACTACGGGGATATCGATGGTGATGGTTTCGTGGAATATATACATAAGGCTAAAAATGGTTTGACGAATCAGGGTTGGAAAGACTCCTTTGATTCTATCATGCACGAAAACAATCAACTTGCCGACCCGCCGATTGCTCTATGTGAAGTTCAAAGTTATGTGTATGGTGCAAAACTTCATGCTGGAAAGCTCGCCCTTATACTTGGTGAACAAGATACGTCGTCGAGACTATACGATGAGGCCACCGCTTTAAAAAAGAGCTTTAACGAGCGTTTTTGGGATGCGGATTTATCTAGTTTCGTTTTGGCACTCGACGGTCAGAAAAAGCCTTGTAGGGTAAAGTCTTCGAACGCTGGACACTGCTTATTTACAGGGATTGCCGACGACGATAAGGCTGCTGTTCTTGCGGATACACTACTCGCTTCGGATATGTTTAGCGGATGGGGGGTCAGAACCCTGTCGTCATCATCGGGAAGGTATAACCCGATGTCTTATCATAATGGATCAATCTGGCCTCATGATAACGCTTTGATAGCTTACGGGTTATCAAAGTATGGTTTACAAAAGCATGTTTTAAAAATTATGGGCGCCATATTTGATGCTTCATTATTCATCGAGCTGCAAAGGGTTCCTGAACTATATTGCGGTTTTGAGAGACGGCAAGGTATAGGACCTACGGCGTACCCGGTTGCCTGTTCACCACAGGCGTGGGCAGTTGGTACGGTATTTATGCTGCTGCAGTCTTGTTTGCGTATCGATATAAATGCGATAGATAAAACAATAACCTTCGACCGGATTATGCTTCCGGATTATCTCCACGAAATTCGTCTCACGGATTTGAAACTGGGGAATGAAACGTGTGGCTTGGTCATCAACCGTTCGAAATACGGTGAGGTAGGTTTTAATATTCTCTATAAACCGGATGATTGGGAGATTGTTATAAACTAGTTAATGCCGGATTATATGTGGTATGAAACGACTCTGATCGGTGGTGATTGGCATGTCAGATTCCCTGAATGATATGCCGCAAGCTTCTTGTCCGATAATCCAGCTGCCGATAATCGAAAAGCCTGTATCTTCATGATGTAAGTTAGCGAGCTCCTGATAGATGTAGCCTTCCTCTCCATATTCACCTTCGGTGTGGTAGATCATCTGTTTATCGTAATACATCTCGATATTAGCGCCTTCGCGGGACAGGATAGGTTTTTTAACAAAATGTTTCAAATGAGCCGGTTCGTTAACATATGCAGCTAAGAGGTGGGGATGATTAGGGAATAATTCCCAGAGAATGGGAAGTATCGCTTTGTTGGATAGCAACATCTTCCACGATGGTTCTATCCATTGAGCCTGGTTCGGATCGTTTATAATATGCACGGCGAACTCTTCACGCGTCATCCATTCCCACGGGTATAATTTAAAAATGGATAGAATGGGTTCGCCTTCTATATCTACAAAGCTATTGCCGGTCCAACCGATATCGTCGATATAGATAAGCTTTGTTTTGATACCTGCCTGAAGTGCGGTATCCCGGAGATATTCTACGTTCGTCAGATCCTCTAAGGTCTCTTTGGCACAGGAAAAATGCAGTATATCCCCCTTAAGGTAGGGCTTTAATTCGGTCCAACTTTTTATCAGCTGTTCGTGGACACCGTTAAATTGATCTGTAAGCTGGGGAAAGTAGTGGTTCTTCCAATACCACTGCACAATACTGGTCTCAAAGAGCGACGTTGGTGTATCCGCATTGAACTCCAACATCTTTAACTTGCCATGCACGGAATCGTAGGCAAAATCAAAGCGTCCGTATATAGAGGGCTCGTCATCGTTCCAGGTCCGCTCAATGTGAGGGACCATAAAAGGAGGTATATGGAAATGTTGATACCGTTTGTTTTTGATGATATACTCGACGGCGTCCAAGCACATTTGCCACAGTTCGTTGGTCGCGTTATAGATCAGGTCGGCATCTCGATTACGAATCTCATAATAATAGTCGTCAATCCAATACGGTATCCCATCCATTGTATGGTAGCCGTATCCAATAGACTCCAAGCGGGACTGCCATTGTGGATCGATACGTAATTTTTTAATCTGCATTAGGAACCGTAAGAGGATCGGGTAGTGGAAGCTGCGCTACGGCCAAAACCGCCACGCTGGGCTTGATAGGCCGCGGCCTTCGCGGCATTGGTGCCAGCCACAGACTGGGGATGCAAACTGTTATTGGCGTAACCAAAGCCCCCACCCAAATGTCTGAAGGCCATAAACCAGAGTAGGGCAGAGCCCATCCCTCCGCCGGAATGTCCTTGTGAATAGTTGTCGGTGACCTCTGTATAAGCCGCCGTTGAGTCTGCACGCATAAATATACGCTGCTTGTCCTCATTATACTGCTGATCTTTTTGGGGGGCGCAGGAAGCTAATACAGAAGTAATCAAAACTAATTTGATGCTCTTTGTTGCTGCTTTTCTCATTATTGTACAGTTACGTAGATAGGTACCTTGCTCAATGTAGCTGATGAATCCATTGTATTCCACGTGCCTGGTGCGATGGCCGTCACGATAGTATCGCTGGCCGAAGTAATCTGCTCGCCATTGAACCAGATATGCTGCGTGGTGATATGTAATACGGAGTCTCCCTTGGTCACCGTTTTTAGTGTGACTTCGCGTGCCGATTTTTTATCCAATTGTTCTAATGCTTGTTCGCTTTGCCTCTGGCAGGATGTGGCGCTGATGAAGCAAAATACCCATAATAAATATTTCATCTATTATTTTTTTCTTATGGCCGATGAGAGCTCGAGCAAACAGCCATTGCCTGTGCCAATGATTATTTATATCTCGGTTTCATATGCTGATTTACTTCACAAATCTAACTAAAATACTGTAGATTCCCGCATCGACCACCGTGTAAATACAAATTTGTATTTCGACCTCCTAGGAAATTTATTTTAGGAAAACTTTCGCGTGCATCATATGTTCTTCTTTATGTAAACAACTCTTAGGAATAGAAAGATAAAAACGAAATTGTCATGAAAAAAAATGAACACGAAACTTCTGGATGCCCCTTTCATTCTAAAATCAACGATCTGCAAAAAAATAGAGTCTCGAGTGAGGGGAAACCGATGACTACAGACCAAGGTGTAAAAATCAACGACGATGCGAATTCGTTGAAGGCTGGCGAACGAGGCGCTTCTTTGTTAGAAGATTTTATACTTCGTGAGAAAATTACCCATTTTGACCACGAACGTATTCCGGAACGGATTGTACATGCTCGTGGTTCCGGTGCGCATGGGTACTTTGAGTTGTATGAAGATATGAGTAACTATACTCGTGCTCGAATCTTTACGGATACTGAGCATCGAACTCCAGTTTTTGTCAGGTTTTCTACGGTAGCCGGAAGCAAAGGCTCGGGGGATCTGGCACGGGATATTCGCGGATTTGCAGTTAAGTTTTATACGCAGGAAGGTATATTTGATCTTGTCGGAAATAATACGCCCGTATTTTTTATCCAAGACGCGATGAAGTTTCCGGATATTATACATTCGGTGAAACCAGAGCCAGACTGGGAGATTCCGCAAGCGGCGTCTGCACACGACACATTTTATGACTTTATTTCGTTGGCAACCGAATCGTTGCATAATCATATGTGGGCAATGAGTGATAGGGGTATCCCCAGAAGCTACCGGATGATGGAAGGCTTTGGCATACATACCTTTAGGCTGGTCAATGCACAAGGGAAGTCACATTTCGTCAAGTTTCATTGGAAACCAAAATTAGGGGTTCACTCCGTTACCTGGGATGAGGCAGTGAAAATAAATGGCGCAGACCCTGATTTCCATCGACGCGATTTGTGGGAGGCTATAGAAGCTGGAATTTTTCCTGAATGGGAGCTTGGTCTGCAGATCATTCCGGAAGACGATGAGCACAAGTATGAGTTCGATCTGCTGGATGCAACGAAGTTTGTTCCGGAAGAACTTGTGCCTGTAAAAATTATCGGAAAGATGACGTTGAATCGCAATCCGGACAATTTTTTTGCTGAAACCGAGCAGGTGGCTTTTCATCCAGGACACATTGTGCCAGGTATCGATTTTACGAATGATCCATTATTGCAAGGACGGCTTTTTTCTTATACGGACACGCAATTGTCTCGATTAGGGGGGCCTAACTTTCGGGAAATACCAATTAACCGTGCGGTTAATGAAGTGCACAATAACCACCGCGACGCGCAAATGCGCATGACGATCAACAAAGGTAAAGCGGCGTATTTCCCTAATACAATAGGTGGGGGATGCCCGCATTTAGCGAAGATGGCAGAGGGCGGGTTTACATCCTTTGAGGAGCGGATAGACGGCAAAAAGATTAGGGACAGGAGTCCCAGCTTTAACGATCATTTTTCGCAACCGGCTTTGTTTTTTAGGAGTTTAACAACGTGGGAACAGACTCATTTGATTAACGCTTACGCATTTGAATTGGGGAAATGTATGTTAGATCCGATTAAACAACGTATGTTGTGGCTTTTGTCACAGATAGATAATCGGTTAGCCACGGCTGTGGCAGACAAGCTGGGAATGCAAATACCGACCGGTATAGAAAAACCGATAAATCAAAACATTGGTGCTGATGCAGATCCGCACAAACATGAACCTCCTGCGGTTAACCATTATTTGGAAAAGTCGGACGCCCTCAGCCAAGAACGGTTGCCGGCCGCCATTATAGAGAGCAGAAAAATTGCCGTATTGGTGGCGAAGGGGTTTGATATGGTAGCACTACAAAAAATGAAAACGTATCTGGAGGAACTAAAACACGCGAGTTTTTTGCTTATAGCACCCCATGGTGGTACGGTAGCTAGCGCAGATAGCAGGGAGCATAAGGTGGACCACGCATTAATGACAACCGAAAGCGTACTTTTTGACGCGTTGTATATCCCCGGAGGTGCGGGAAGTATACAAAAGCTTAAAGAAGAAGGAAAGGTGTTTAAATTTATAAATGAAACGTTAAAACACTGTAAGACGGTTGCCTTTGATGGAGAGGCAGAAGAACTGTTTCAGCTTTCAGCTGCAAAGGATTTTGTCAATGACGAAGCCATTTTATTGAATGGAACGCCTGAGCAGTTCGCCAGCGCACTGGCTAAACACCGAAATTGGATGCGCGAACCGTATACGGCACATATAGCCGTTTAAACAGCACTGGTGATGTTAATTAGTTGGCGGGTTATGCTCGCCAACTAATTCGTTCTTATGATGACAGGCAAATTATACTCGGTCATATATTGGACGGTATTTTGATGGGCGTGAAAGTTTTAATGCAAATGTTCGGTATAAAATATAACGGTCTCCGCTATTATTTTATCAATTTCCTGTTCTGAAATGTTATTAAACCCATGATCGCCATTTTTTACCTTTATAAGTTCATGTTGTATACCATATTTGGTAAGGGTTTTCGCCAGTTCTTTAGATTGTTTTATCGGCACGATGCGGTCTTTCGTGCCATGTAGGATAAGGGTAGGGGTTGCAGTTGAATTAACATAATACAACGGTGAGTATTCTTTTGCTATTTCCACTACCTCATCTTTATTTTCTTCTAAAGTGTATCCTGTTAAGGCGTAGATCACTTTTTGCCGAAGAGGAAGTAGTTTGCTTGCAAAGGTCTTGTAAAAAAATACCGTTAGCTTTCCGGCATCTGTACGCAATAAAGCGTTTAAGTCGGTGGGACCAAAATTGTCAACCACGCAGCTGACCTTTGCTGAGAAGTTTGCAAGGCGCTCATCTCCTAGCCATTTAGAATCATCAGAATAAGCGGCTAACATGGCAAGATGGCCTCCAGCGGAGCCTCCCCACAAACCTATTCGGTTGCCATCGAAATTATACTTATCCGCTTGAGCACGCACCCAACGTATAGCGTCCTTACAATCAATAACAGGATCGGGAAAGTGTATTTCTTTATCCAATAAGGTGTAATCGATACTCACTACGGCTACACCAGTTTCAGTTAATGCTTTTCTAAGGGTTCGCATATAATACAGCGTTTCTAATGTGCGGTTTCCTGCTACCCATGCCCCTCCGTGTACAATGATGACAACGGGAGTCCGCTTCGAGACCGGATTAGGATCTGGTAAAAAGATATCCAACGAGAGCGGTTTTCCCGCCTGTGATGTTTTATAGACCACATTTGTAAGCGTATCGGCAGTATGTGCAGACACGCCGGAACCCAGCATGCTTACAATAAGTAAAACTAGGACTGAAATAAATCTCATATATATAGTGTTGATATCACAAACTTATACAAATTGGTTTTTATGCGCAATATGCGTATATGCATGTTCGTTCTGTTAAGTGCTGGTATCTACCGCGATCAGTTTATTTTTTATCTGGCAGTACCGCCCAGATAACATTAGCGGCGTCGTCAGTAACTAACATATATTGTGGCGTGAAGACCACCGCTACGGGACGGCCGTATACTTCAGCTTGTTCTTCGTTGGCGATAAAACCTGTTAAAAAGTCTTGGGGTTTGCCTGTAGGTTTGCCTTGTTCAAACGGAACGAACACCACTTTGTACCCAACCAAGCTAGAGCGATTCCAGGATCCATGTTGGCCAATGTATGCGCCTTGTTGAAAAGCAGATGTCGTGCTAAATGCTAAGCCTAGCGACGCAGTATGCGAACCAAGCGCGTAATCTGGCGTAATCGATTTGGCGGTCAACGAATCAGGCGCGGTTCCCAGATGTTGGTCGTGTTGGGGATCCCATCGGGGGTCGATATGCTTGCCCCAGTAGGTATATGGCCAGCCATACCAGCCGCCGGGTTGTACTGCGGTAATATAATCGGGCACAATTTCGTCGCCCAACTCGTCTCGTTCATTTACGGCAGTCCACAATTGCTTTGTGGTTGATTCCCAATCCATGCCGACAGGGTTCCGTAGACCCGCAGCATATATCTGCTTATCCGATCCATCTGGGTTGATCTCGAGGATTAGCGCTCTGCCAACCTCCTTGTCCATACCGTTTTCGCCGACGTTGCTGCCTGATCCGACAGATATATATATCTTGGATTTATCTTCGTTTGTAGTGAGGTTGCGCGTCCAGTGGTTATTATACCCTCCTGCGGGCAGCGAGAGAACTTTTTCAGGCTTGCTTGTTACTTTTCCTGTAGAAGGATCATATGGAAACCGCACTAACGCGTTGGTGTTTGCTACATAGAAAAAATTGCCGATTATCAACATACCATAAGGTTGTGATAGGTTCGTTAAAATAATGTCTTTCTTGTCAGCTATACCATCATTATCTTCATCCCGGAAGCGCAGTATCTCATTAGGGCTTTTATCGCGGAAAAGATTGCGCGAGTTCTCTTTCTCAGGATCTTCTCCTTCCTTTTCTGTTCGCGACTGGGCCACAAAAACATCTCCGTTTTCCGCTATATAAATGTTGCGGGGGCTGTTAAGGTCGCGGGCGAATGCGACTACCTGATATCCTGATGGTGCAGTTGGCGTACTTTCGCCGTTCCAGCCAATTACCTTTGCAAATTTGTTCTGTGGTGGTGTATCGAAAGGCGCTTTTAATTTGACATCGACACCATATTCGTTGGTAATGGCGCTGGTATCGTCGTCACGGATTAATGTATCGGTTTCGTTCGAGGTTTTATTGCCTGACTGGCCGCAGGAAATTAGAAGGACTATGGCTGGTAATAGTATTGCTAAACGTCTTGTCCGAGATACAATCTTCTGTTTCATATGTTATTGTCTGTTTGCTTATTATTTTTATAACAATTTTTTAAAGGGATGGTTCCCATAAAACGGCAGTTTCTCTTGACTTTGTCATAAATAGGTATAAAGGAATCACATTTTGGGATACCAAAAAACAGTACTGACTTTAAATTGTTCATATGGCAGATCTATTGGTAGTGGAATGATGTATATGTTATGGAGAAACGTGTAAACTTCGAAGTTATCATTATCGGTGGTAGTTACGCCGGTCTGTCAGCGGCTATGTCCTTAGGCCGTTCTTTACGTTCTGTATTAGTTATTGACAGCGGACGACCTTGCAACCTGCAAACTCCGCATTCACAGAACTTCCTTACGCATGATGGGCATACACCCGGTCAGATCGCTGCAGAAGCCAGAAGGCAACTCATGAAATACGACACGATAAAGTTTCATCATGGTCTTGCCGTTGGGGCTTCGAAAACAGACCAAGGATTTACGGTGACTACCCAGACTGGAGAGACCTTCAGTGGGCAAAAACTCATATTTGCCACTGGTATAAAAGATATTATGCCCGATATTCCGGGTTTTTCGGCGTGCTGGGGAATAACCGTGATTCATTGTCCATATTGTCATGGATATGAATTTCGTAATGCTAAAACGGCCATTCTTGCCAATGGAGCGAAAGCTTATCATTTAGCGTCTTTGATAAACAACTTGACGGATGATCTTACGCTTCTCACGAATGGTAGAGTTGAGTTTGATTTTCCAGCTGCGGAGAAATTGAAAGCGAATGATATCGCGATTACGGAGAAAAGGGTTGTCGAGATCGTACATCAAGATGGTCGTGTTGAAGAGGTGGTTTTCGCAGATGGTAGCCGTGAGACATTTAAAGCGGTATATGCTGCTTTACCTTTCGAACAGCATTCAGATATTCCTGTAGCGTTGGGCTGTGCTTTGACGGAATACGGTTATATCCGTGTCAATACGCTGCAAGAGACCACTGTAGCAGGTGTTTTTGCTTGTGGTGACAATGTCGAAATGATGCGCTCGGTAGCAAATGCTGTGGCTTCTGGAAATGCTACCGGAGCGCTCGTCAACAAAGAGCTTGTGGACGAGCGTTTCTGACCGTATGGATCCAGGACGCTCTACAGATTTATATTGTGGGAGTTTTTTATTTCGGCCATGACAAACGTACTGTGTGTACTGCCGATGCTTTCGAGTGTGCCTAGTTTATTGAATACAAACTCTTGGTAATGCTTCATATCCTTTGCAAATACTTTTAGAATAAAATCATAATCGCCGGAGACATTATAGCACTCTACGACTTCATCGATCTTCAGGATGTCTGCCACTAGTCGATGGCCCACCTGGCGGTCGTGCTGCTTCAATTTAATGTTACAGAAAACGATAAATCCTTGGCTAAATTTCTCAGGATTGAGTAGGGCTATATATTTTTTGATATATCCATTGTTCTCTAACCTTCTAACTCGTTGCAGTACCGGGGTAGGAGAGAGATTCACCCGTTTGGCCAACTCCTTAATAGTGTGGTTGGAATTGTCTGCCAATATTTTCAATAACAGCAGGTCTGTCTTGTCAAGTTCTTCCATAGCATAAAACACTTTTTGGTGAACAAATCTAATAAACAAAAAGCTAATTATGCTGAAAAATATATGTTATTCGGTTAAATTATCTAATTATGTAAAAAATTGTGGTTGTTAATAAACAGAAACTAACTTTGTGCAGTGTATAAGCAGACGCGATAAAGTTAAGTTATTCTCACATCTGCAAGACTGTTCACCGAAAAACACAGTATTATTTATGAAATTTTTAGTTACCGGAGGTACGGGATTTATTGGAGCACGCGTTGTAGTCAACCTGTGGGAACGTAAAATTCCGGTGGTGGTTGCTGACCTGAACCTGAATATAGAATGGACGAAGCAGATTGCTTTGTTAAAATATCAAAACGACGATATCAAACTTGCTGAAGTGAAGGAGCAGATTGCTCAGACCACCTTTATTGAGCTGGATGTATCCGATCGAGGGGCAGTTAATAACGTTTTTTTGACTGATCCGGATATTACCCATGTTATCCATTTAGCGTATCTCATGAGTGCTGAAGTGGAAGCCGATCATCATCGTGGCGCATCCGTCAATATTCTAGGTATGGTCAACATGTTTGATATGGTGGTGGATCATAAACTGACTCGTTTGGTGTTTGCCAGTAGCGAGACAATCTATGGGGCAAATCATAGTGCTTATGGCGATGAAGATTACGCTATTAAGGAGGATGACTTTTGTTCACTAGACGACCATTTTTATACCTATGGTGTTATGAAAATGTTAAATGAATTTACGGCGAAGAAATATATCCAGACGAAAGGGGTCAGTATTGCTTCTATGCGTCCTCCGGTTGTCTACGGAGATGGACGCATGCGTGGGTCGGTTCTTTGGGCTTGTGAATTTGCTACCAATCCGGCATTAGGGAAGGAGGTTAAACTGCCCTTCTCTAAGCATGCTCGTGATTGCTGGATTTATGTCGATGACGTCGCCGAGCAGTTTGTCCGGCTGACATTGAAACCGGAGCTCAAGTACTTCGCGTATAACAATGGAGGACATTCGGTGACGGCTGAGGAGTTGATGCAGACTGTTGCGGACATTGTGCCAGATGCTCGGTATACGTTCAACGAGAGCGTGCAGCGGACATCCTTAGTGGATCGTTGTGATGGCGCTCGTTTGGAAGAGGAAATTGGATTTACACCGAGGTCTTTGGCCGATGGGGTGAGAGCGCAGATTGAGGAAGCTAGAAACAGGCAATTACAGACCGTTTAACAGAAAAGTTCTATCTTTATCGATATTTAAAATACTAAGCAAAATATGGCAGGATTTCGTAACACAGTGGTGGGGAGTTACCCGCGTCCGGAAAAGTTAGAAGACACAATGAAGCGGCCGGTAATGACCCAGGAAGAGGTAGATGATTATATTAAATGGGCAGCAAAAGATCAGGCTGATTTGGGGTTGGATACGATTACTGATGGCGAAGGATACCGTGAGAATATGTATTACTTCTATCAAAAGCGTATTGACGGTATTACTTTTGAAGATATGCCTAAGGTTTCTTTTGGGACGGCTGGTTTTGGAATTGAATGCCCTAGAGTAATCGGTGAACTTAAAAATCCACGTTTTGATATTGCACGCAATTGGAAGATCGCCCGTGACGCAGCTCCAGCCGATGTAGACGTGAAACTGACGGTAACAGGTCCTCATGTGTTATATCGATTCAGCGTAAACGAGCGCGAAGATCTGTATCCTGATGCCCAGGCTTTATGTCGCGCTTGGGCCGATGTTTTGAGAGATGAAATTGCGGAAGCTATAGCTCTTGGGTGCGAACATGTACAGTTTGATGAACCGATGTGGACGGAGTCTCCGGAAGAAAGCGTTTGGGCGGCGGAGATTCTGGCTGAGTTAATAGAATCGTTGCCGAAAAAAGTGCGTATCGGATTGCACGTATGTGGTGGAAATCCGAGAAGAAAACGGGTCTATTTTACGAAGTATACTGATATAGTCGACGCCTTTAAGGCCGTACCGGTAGATGAACTTTTGCTGGAACATTGTACACTCAGCTACAATATGCTTGAGTTGTTTGATCAATGGGATTTTAAAGGAGATTTGGCGATCGGTGTGATAGACCAGCGTAGTGATGATCTAGAAACTGTAGAGGAAATACGCCAGCGGTTGAAGCCGGCCCTGGATTACTTTCCCGCTGATCGCTTAATCTTGACTAGCGAATGTGGATTTGGACACGTGCCTATCGATGTTACACATGCTAAATTAAAACGCCTCGTGGAAGCTTCAAAGGTTTTATAATAATGGCATTAATTAGACTAGAAACCCCTTTAAATTTGTTTTAAAGGGGTTTTTTAATTAATTTGTGATTGTTAAACATAGCGAGTGGAGATGATGAAAAAAATTGTGGTACTGACCGGTGCGGGCATAAGCGCGGAAAGTGGTATTTCTACATTCCGGGATGCTAACGGCTTGTGGGAAAACCATGATGTCATGGATGTGGCAACCCCCGAGGGCTGGAGAAGGAACCCTAGGTTGGTACTGGAGTTTTATAACCAACGCAGACGTCAATTAAAAACTGTGGAGCCTAACGAGGCACATCGCTATCTCAAGCGGTTGGAAGAGGAATATGATGTAACTATCATTACTCAAAATGTTGATAACCTGCATGAACGAGCGGGATCATCTCACGTCATCCATCTCCACGGTGAACTAAACAAAGTACGCAGTGTAAAAAATGAACAGCTTGTCTACGATTGGAATGAGGATTTGGTTTTAGGAGACACTGGAGTAGATGGTGCACAACTGCGACCCCACATTGTGTGGTTTGGGGAAATGGTACCGATGTTAGAGAAAGCGGCAGCGGAAACATTGACGGCCGATATGATGTTGATCATTGGCACCTCATTACAGGTTTATCCGGCTGCTTCGTTGGTCGACTATGTGGCAGTGGGTACTCCCATTTATGTTATTGACCCTCATGAGGTAGCTATTCCCCGTAATCCATATATACATTTGATTCCCAAACGAGCTACGGAAGGGGTGATCGATTTTGATAGGAGTTTAAGGGGTGGGTGATTTGAGGCTTTATTTTTATTATATATCAAGACCAATTTAAGTCTTGGAGCGAGTGTCAGGTCTTGGGCCACGTTTATAGATAATTAGTCCGTTGAGGAAATTTCGAAGAAACTGATCGCCGCAAGGTTTGTAATTCGGATGGTCTTCTTTGCGAAAGATTGCACTTAGTTCACTTTTCGTTATCTTAAAATCAACTAAGGATAATACTTCGATAATGTCATCGTCGGTAAATTTTAAAGCCACGCGGAGCTTTTTCATAATATCATTGTTGCTCATGGCGTAAATTTAATGAAAACTATGTTAATAATGCATCGTCTTGTAGCAATTACCTCTTGGAATCTTGATTCCAAGAGGTAATCTCAATTATTATTCTTCCTCTTCTGCGGGGGTATTTCCCGCTGCATTACCGGCAAGATCGCCCCCCTCTTTCTCGGCTCCATCGGATCGATTTGTCTCTCTGATATCAGTTTTATCGTCCTCGGCTGTGGGTTCATTTTGAGGAAAGTCGCTGTAGTTCGCTTTTTTGTTTTCCGCAACGCCCCGCTCGCGGTCTGTCTGCGGCTTTTGATTGTTCTTGTTCGTATTCATATCGTTTTGCTTTAGTTTCTACCTTCCTATAGAACAGTTAGGCTACCGTATAGTTTCCAGTTGCTAAAGCTGCGCAGATGCAACATCGGTAAACGAGCCCCGAAACTTTGAGGTGTCTCGGGGAGTGTTTGTTAGAGATCTGTCTAGCCTATTTGCGGAGCAAATTCTTCAACGGGTAGCCGAACCTTTTTAAGCGGTGCTAGCCAGTCTTGCTCTTCGTCTCGATAACCTAATGATAACAACACTACACTGCGTAGGCCTTGTTGGGCTAAGCCTAGGATGCGATCTACTTGCGTTGTGTCAAAACCTTCCATCGGTGTAGAATCTACTTCTTTAAGGCTGAACGCGTGGAGGTGCTCACAAAGGAAAATATGGTGGATTAAAACAAATCAAATGTGTGAACGTTTATGGAGATATAAACATATCGCTATGAATAATCTTGATTTTGATAATGTGAAATTGGAGCAGCTAAAAAAAGAGGCTAGCCTTCCGCAAGCAGTTGAAGACCAGGTTGAAGAAACATGGTTGGTTAATTCCGGTGATCAGACCGTTGGGGTTGGGCTTTTTCTTCCTGGTAGCGATAAGTGTGTAATGGCTATCGTTGGGAAGAGTGATCATAAAGTTGTGTTAGGGTCTTACGGCACGAGCGATGACCATGCTAAACTTATTGCCCATGCACTAGAGATTTCTTTTCAAGGTTATTTGAGATCTGTCGTTGGAGATACGGTGCTAGGGGATCCGCCTATCGATGAGATACTTGATGAATAATTGGCGCTGGTTCGACGACGAATCTAACCTGTTTTACCTTTGTTAGAAGTTTAAACCTGTATATTTGGTAGCATGAAGGTACTCATTTCTAGAAATATTCCAGATACAACAGCGGTACGGCTAGTGGAAGAAGGATTTGACGTCATAACTGCTGAAAAAGGAAAGATTTGGACTTCCGAAGAGCTCATCAACGCCTGCCAAAACGTGGATTTTTTATTACATCGTGGAGGCACAGTGTTAGACGCAAACTTTTTTTTGCATTGTAGCCACTTGAAAGGTGTTGCTTTAACAAGTGTGGGATATAATCACGTGGATGTTGCTGCAGCTACTAAGGCTTGCATACCGGTCAGTAATACACCGGACGTATTGAGTGACGCAACAGCGGATATTGCATTGCTTCTCATGCTGACAGTTTCCCGAAAAGCTTTCTTTAGGGCAAATCAGGTACTCCGCGGTGAATGGAAGGGTTCGGGCGCTACGGAAGACCTCGGCGTCGAACTTTACCGAAAAACGTTGGGCATATTTGGATTGGGACGGATAGGGCTAGCGCTGGCCCGTAGAGCGAAAGTAATATACGGTATGGAGATTATTTACTATAACCGGCATCGAAATGTCGAAGCGGAACGGGAAGTGGATGCAGTATATGTATCTTTTGACGAATTATTGGAAAGAAGCGATGTGATATCTATACATACCAACTTAAGTCCCGAGACAGAAGATCGATTTAATGCAGCGGCGTTCAGAAAAATGAAAAAATCAGCTATTTTTATCAATACGGCAAGAGGAAAGATTCATAACGAAGTGGATTTGACAGAGGCACTGGCGAGCGGTGATATTTGGGGAGCTGGACTTGACGTTACGAATCCGGAACCCATGTTGCCCGATAATCCGCTTTTAAATATGCCGAATGTATGTGTACTGCCACATATAGGTTCTGCGACTATGGAAACGCGAACAAAAATGGCCGTTATGGCAGCGAATAATTTGGTCGCTGCAAAAAATGGAAAGCGGATGCCGCAGGTTGTCAACGCCGAGGTCTACAAAATGAAATGATATGAGAGCAGTTGTTATCGGAGGATCCGGCGCTACAGGGCGTGAACTTGTTAAGCAACTTATACAAGATTCAAGATTTCAGGAGGTGATCGTTTTAGTTCGCAGACCCTATTTTGAGAAACATGCTAAACTGACAGAGTTTCTCGTGGATTTCGAAAACTTACAACAGTACAAGGATCAGATTCAAGGCGATGTGGCTTTTTCTTGTTTAGGAACCACTTTAAAGGATGCTGGTAGTAAAGGAGCACAATGGCGAGTAGACCACGATTATCAATTGGTATTTGCTTCTATAGCAAAGACGAATGACATCGAAAGTTTTGTGCTGCTGTCGGCTACCGGTGCAGATGAAAATTCTTCTTTTTTCTACAACAAAATGAAAGGAACGTTGGAGAATAATGTACGCAAATTAGTTTTCCCTCAATTTGTTATCTTGCAGCCCGGCGGCATCGAACGACCTAACTCTGATCGAGCGGGCGAAAAAATCTTTATTAAATTATTAAAAATATGTAATGCGATAGGTCTGTTTAAGCGTTACCAACCGATAACAACAGCAAGATTGGCAAAAGCTATGATTGCTTCCTATTTTAAATTTAAAGAAAAATATAAAGTTGTTAGCCTGAACGAAATTAGGCGAATGTCCAAATGAAACCTTACGGCAAAGGGAAGCAGAACGCGTAAAAGTCTGTAAATGGTCAGTGATGAATTTGTCCGTCTGGATACAGACGACCAAATATTCCATTTGGTCTCGCTATCTTTAACAGATTGAGGAATATGGCATACCAAGCATTGATATACGGATTATGTGGGGGCATTTTATTGCTGCTCTCCTTACTGCTGTTATCCAACTTGCCCAAAGTCAATAAAAGAGCTAATATCTTTCTGGGGATCTGTAGCTTTTTCTTATGCAGTGTATTTGTTCAGCTTCTCTTGGAAAATAGTAATTATCTGGAAAACGCCATGTTACTAGCGTCTCTGGAATTTGGAAGATGGGCGATATTCCCCTGTTTCTTCATCGCTATACAACTATACCTATCTCCTGATCAGCCTTATAAGAAATACGCTATCCACTTTGTACCTACCTTAATTTTGGTTCCACTACTTTGGAGTCCTTATACATTGCCCGATGTTCTCCGTTATGTAATACGTTATTTTTTATATGGGCAACTTCTGGTCTATGGAGTTTGGTCGTATGTGCTGCTGTATAAGCATCGCTTGTTGTTAAATACATTTTCTACCAGTCCTGGTGCTATCGATCTTCGGTGGATTATGAATATCTGGTGGGTTATATTATTTTTAGGTATTATGTCGCTTGTGACACGTTTTTTTCCTTTGGTCTCATTGTTGATTGATAGTTCGTATGTGGTTGGAATACTGTTTTTTAGTTATTATGCGCTATCGCAAACTGCAATCTATCCTGTGCGTGATGAGCAAGTCCCGGTTATCAAAGCGGCGGTACTATCTAAAGATAAGGAGCGCCTAACGATGGAACAGGTGCAGTTTTTCAAAGAAAGATTACAGGATTTGATGGACAAAGATCAACCCTATTTAGACCCGCTGTTGAGTTTACCTCATTTGGCTGAAAGGATTGGATTATCTATACACGAGCTTTCTTACGTTTTGAATACGGGTATCGATTCGAATTTTTATCAATTTATCAATGGCTATCGTATTCGTTATGCCCAGCAGCTGTTAAAAGATAATATACTCAATGGATACAGTATTCAGGAAATCTCCATCCGGTCGGGCTTTAATTCTAAAACCACATTCTACACCTCCTTTAAACAAGAAGTGGGTATGACCCCGAAACGATACCTTTTAAAGGTAGAATGAAAGCTATTGCGGTACAAGTTTATCCAAGCGGACACTGATAGCGGAGTAATTTCTTATCCTTGCCTTGTTCACTAAAACAAAGTAAAGATGAAAAGAATACGAAAGCAAATTTTGGTAATAGCAGCTCTAGTTGGGCTCTGTGGACCACATGTCGCGATGGGTGATAAAAGTCGAGATAATGATTTTACTCAGGAACAAACCTCGTTACAGCAGTTTGAAGGTTTTTACCGCTTCCCCAATAGGGTAGCCTATATCCAATTTGACGTAGTAAACAATCAGTTGCGAGCACGTCAAGTGTGGGATGGTCGACAATATGAGTTAAAGAAAACAGGAGAGTTAACCTTTGAATCTGTGGAAGAACAGTATAAGCTGGCTTTTGATGCTGCACCGCCTACTGAGGTAAAGATTCTGGATCGAGTTGATCTGACCAAAGTCGATTTCGATCCGGAGCAACGAAAATCAGTGCCGCCGTTATTAGCTAAGCTATATGCCGGAAGTTATCATCGTGAGGGCAACGAAAAGTTCGAAATTAAAGTTATTTCGGATGGTGGGAACCTTGTACTTATTCAGGGCTGGGATAGTAAACGTATCGAATTAGCATGCATCACTGATCAGGAATTTATCAATCAAGAAGCTGCTATGCCTGTCACGTTTTTTATTGATAGTGACCAAAAAATTGTGATGCGCTGTTTCGAAAGTGATCGTTGGATTAAAGTGGAATAGCTATGAAGTTCGTTGTATTTGCATTCTTTCTGATCTCTATGCCGATGCTCATATTGGCACAATCTGTTTCTGACCCTCACTTTGTGATGAGACTGGAAGATCCTCTTTATCCGGCGAAGGATGGTCCGGTGATTTTGTATGACCAGTATCATCATAATGCTTTTACGTTAGGAGGGCAGTTTAAAGGATTTGCCGATGTGGTACAGGCCGAAGGGTATCAACTTCAGAACCATAATGCTTCTATCGACAGAAAAGTCTTATCCAAAGCGAAGATATTTGTAACGGTCAATGCGTTAAGTCATCCTTCGGATTGGAACCTTCCCAACGTATCTATTTTTAAAGAAAATGAAATAGAAGCATTATACCGTTGGGTGCACGATGAAGGAGGCGGCTTATTCATTATCACAGATCAGATGCCCAGTGCTGGTGCGGTGGGGTGTTTGGCGGAACGGTTTGGTTTTAATGTTATCAATGGTATCACATACCATAAAGATGGACAAGCTGAGCTGTTCAACAGGGATATAGGAAACTTACTTCCGTCTGCCGTTACTGACAGAGAAGGGCACACGGTTAACCAATTGCGGTGTTGGGGAGGAAGCGGTTTTATTCCTCCGGAAGAAGCAGAAGTTTTTTCAGTATTAGGCAATGCATATCGCATATACCTGCCTTCAAAGACAAAAGATATGGAGCGCGCTATCCAGCACGATATCCCTTATATATCGGGTAGGAATATTGCGAATGGAGCCTTACTAGAATGTGGCAATGGCCGAGTGTGTATCTTTGCTGATGCTTCTCCTTTTACTGCGCTGTTAAAAGGTATAAATAGTAAAAAACAGGGAATGAACCATCCTGATGCCGGCGATCACGTGAAGCTATTACGAAATATTCTATGGTGGTTAAATCAGCAATAAATGTCGGAAAACAATTAAAGTATCCGTACGTTTAATACAGATAAAACAAAGCTAGGATGAAAGCGGTATTTTTTTTTGATTTGTTTATAATGGTGTTTTTCTCGATACGCTTTCTTTTGCTTACAATTGTAAAGAGGAGAAGAGGGGCAAAGTTACTTATTATACCAAAGAGGACAAACTTCTGGTTATTGAACATCAATACAACGAATACGATCATTATGAGGCAATAGACCGATATTATATACAAAATGACTCTGTTTATTTTGCGTTTTTTAAAGGGACTTACTGGTCTTTTGCATCTGGGGAAGGCATAACAAAAGACGACATTAAGGAACGTAGAATTTACATTGTCAAAGGAGGCCCAATAAAATGTTTGGAAAAGAAATACAGTATACATTCGGATTCGTCGGAAAATACGGATAGCGATGCCATCACAAACATGGAAGTAGACTGTGTGTCAGCTAAATCAATAGACGTACCTTATCAATTGTTGAAGAAGTATTATAAGCATCCGACTTCTGGTTGTTTGGAATAAGGAGGGAGCATTGGTTTTAAAAGAAACACGAAGTCGGATTGATTTATGTCAATTCAAATCCGGACTTTTAGGGAAATTCGCAACATGTGCATATTTCGGGCCTAGGCTAATAAGTGCTTGTTTCCACAGGTCTTCGCCATCTTGTAGCAGGAGTAGATCGGTTGGGAATTTGTTGTGTACTGCCCAGCTATTTTGTGCGATCTCATCGTCCAATTGTCCCGGCGTCCATCCAGCGTAGCCGAGGATGAATTTAATTTCATCGGGCTGAAGAAGATGATCATTAACCAGAAATCGTATCTGTTCGAAATCTCCGCCAAAGTAAATACCGTCGACGAGTTCAACGCCTCCCTCAATCTTTTCGGGAACCTTATGAAGAAAAAATAACGCTTCTACACCCACCGGACCGCCAATATATAAAGGAAATCGTGGATTTTCTACATCTGGTATTACATCAGATAACAGAAGAGAGGAACGATTATTGACGATAACACCCATCGTTCCATCAGTAGCGTCGTGTTCGCATAATAAAATAACAGACCTTTCGAAATTGTCATCGAGCATAAACGGTTCGGAGAGTAATAAACTTCCCTTTTGAGGTGTGTGCATATTGAACATAATATGAATCTTTCGTCAAAAACCTGTTTCAATATAAGCGATTTTTACCAAAAAAGCAATTTTTTGCCTTCGCATCTTACGAATCCCGCTGCTTTTGATTAAGTTTGTGTTTGCATCAACATACTTAACCCATGTCCATTATCCATAAAGATATTGCAGCTATACGGGAAGATTATTGTAAATATAAATTGGACGAAAAGGATGTTTTACGCGACCCTATCGAACAATTCCAGCGCTGGTTTGACGAAGCTCGTCGTGCTGAAGTCGTAGAGCCGAACGCTATGGTATTGGCGACGGTCGGAGAAGATGGCTTTCCCTCTTCGAGGATTGTCCTACTAAAAGATATAAAGCCCTCCGGATTTAGTTTTTTTACGAATTATCACAGTAAAAAGGGGCAAGCCATCGCGAAAGAAACGAAGGTAAGCCTTTTGTTTTTTTGGTCCGAACTGCAACGTCAGGTACGTATTGAGGGATTGGCTGAGAAATTACTTTCGGAAGATTCCGATGAATATTTTGCATCTCGGCCGAGAGGAAGCCAAATAGGAGCGATTGCCTCCCCACAGAGCCAAATCATTGCTGAAAGAAAGGTGTTAGAAACACGTGTAGAAGAGGCGAGGAGGAAATATCTGGACCAGGTGATTATCGGCCGCCCTGATTTTTGGGGTGGATATTTAGTCAGTCCGTTGCGGATGGAGTTTTGGCAGGGTAGAAGTAATCGTTTGCACGACCGCATTGAGTATGTTTTCCAACAGGGGAACTGGATTATACAACGATTAGCGCCCTGAGACATGATAACCAAAATAAGAGATTTAATAGTTGCTAATATTGGCGAACAGGCTGTCGTCCGTATAGAAGAAGAGCATTTACAGCCTATCCTAATTGTAAACGCTGAGAATCTAGTAGAAATTGCCATATTTTTGCGGGATACTGAAGGATGTTATTTTGACTTTCTCTCTAATGTATCTGCAGTGGATTATTATCCTGATAACCGGTTTGCCGTTGTGTATCATCTGGCGTCGATTCCTTACCAGACACAATTTATACTGAAAGTGGAGATCGAGAACGATCGCCGGCTTGAAAATTTGCCCGCGATCCCTTCCGTTTCCGCCGTTTGGCGTACTGCCGATTGGCATGAGCGGGAGGCATTCGATTTGATGGGGATATTTTTTACTGGGCATCCCGATTTGAGACGTATCTTGCTGCCTGACGACTGGCAAGGCTATCCCTTGCGCAAAGATTATGAAGATGCTGAAACGTATCACGGAATAGCTATTAAATAGACTACGATGACAGGTTATACCGAAGGACTGGAAAATTATAAGAAGAAGATTGCGGCGATTACTTCGCAGGAAATGGTAATCAATATGGGACCACAGCACCCTTCTACACACGGGGTGCTCCGTTTGGAGCTCATTACCGATGGAGAGGTCGTTAGAGAGATCATTCCGCATCTGGGTTATCTTCACCGTTGCTTTGATAAGCATGCAGAATCAATGAATTACGGGAAAGCTATACCGTTTACCGATCGATTGGATTACTTGTCGTCCATGAATAACAGCCACGCTTTCGTGATGGGTGTGGAGCGTATGCTCAAGATAGAGGACAAGCTCCCCAAGCGCGTGGAATATATTAGAGTGTTGGTTTGCGAGCTTAACCGTATTGCTTCCCATTTAATTGCTATCGGTACTTATGGCATCGATATTGGAGCTTTTACACCTTTTATGTGGTGTTTCCGCGATAGAGAGCACATTATGAACATGTTGGAATGGGCTTCGGGATCGCGTATGCTGTATAATTATATTTGGGTAGGTGGTTTATTTTACGATTTGCCTGTGGGATTTGAAGAACGTTGCCAGGAATTTGTAAATTATTTTAAACCTAAATTGGTGGAATTAGATGATTTGCTATCCAATAACCAGATATTTATTTCGCGTACAGCGAATATCGGAGCTTTGCCTGCTGATGTAGCTATCAACTATGGATGCAGTGGACCGATGCTGCGTGCTTCGGGCATCAGGTGGGACTTGCGCCGGGTGGATGGCTACAGTGTCTATCCTGAATTGGAGTTTGAGATTCCAGTTGGAAAAGGAGAAATGGGATCACTTGGAGACTGCTGGGACCGATATAAGGTGCGGGTGGACGAAGTGAAAGAGTCTGTAAAAATCATCGAGCAATGTCTGCAAAGGCTTCAGACAGATTTTAAAAGAAAACCGGATTTCGATTCGCGGGGATTGGTTCCAAAAAAGGTGAACTTGAAAGCGCAGGAATATTATATTCGGGCTGAAAATCCCAAAGGAGAGTTAGGCTTTCATTTTGTAACGCAAGAGAGAACCGATGTGCCCCGACGGGTGAAAGCCAGAGGGCCGAGTTTCAATAATCTCTCTGTATTGCCCGAATTAGGCAAAGGACAGCTTATAGCAGATCTCATTGCTATATTAGGCTCTATTGATATTGTATTGGGGGAAGTAGATAGATAGCATAATTCGTAACTCAAAATTTATAACTAAAACATGTCATCCATTCTCATAAAATCAGCACAAATTGTTAACGAAGGAAAGACTTCTTTGAGTGATATCTATATTAGTAACGGGCGAATCGAAATGATCGCTGAGGAAATTAATCATGCTGCCGATCAAACGATAGATGCGCGGGGTTTACACCTGTTACCGGGATTAATCGACGACCAAGTACATTTTCGCGAACCGGGTTTGACCTATAAAGCAGATATCTGGCATGAAAGCCGTGCAGCTGTAGCAGGAGGAACAACTTCGTTTATGGAAATGCCGAATACGGTTCCGAATACGTTGACCCAAAAATTGTTGCAAGACAAATACGATATTGCCGCCGAAAAATCATTAGCAAACTATTCTTTTTTCATGGGAGCCGCCAATGATAACTTAGACGAGGTTTTAAAAACGAATCCACGTGATGTATGTGGTATCAAAATTTTTATGGGCTCGTCTACGGGTAACATGCTGGTAGATAATGAGGCGACGTTGGAGAAGATTTTTGCCGAAGCACCGACATTGATAGCGGTACATTGTGAAGACGAAGAGACAATACAGCGCAATCTTCAAGCTTTTAAGGAAAAATATGGCGAAGAAGGGCTTCAGCCTTTTATGCATCCGCTTATCAGGACAGCAGAGGCCTGTTATCTTTCTTCCTCCAAAGCAGTAGAACTTGCCAAAAAGCATGATACCCGACTTCATATATTGCATATTTCGACTGCCGCAGAAACCGCACTTTTTATTAATTCTATTCCTTTAAAGGAGAAGAAAATTACTGCGGAAGCCTGTGTGCACCATCTTTGGTTCGCTGATGCAGATTATGAAGAAAAAGGCAATTTCATTAAATGGAATCCTGCGGTGAAAACGGTTGCGGATAGGGAAGGTGTTTTTCAAGCGGTTCTGGATGGTCATATCGATGTCATTGCTACAGATCATGCTCCCCATACATTCGAAGAAAAATCGAAACCTTATGCACAGGCACCTTCGGGCGGTCCATTGGTACAGCATGCACTTCAGGCGCTGTTGGATTTGGTAAAGCAAGGCAAAATGACATTGGAACAGGTTGTGCAAAAAACAGCACATAATACGGCGGAACTGTTTCAAATAGAAAACAGAGGGTTCGTCCGAGAGGGATATTGGGCAGATTTGGTGCTAGTGGACCTCGACCGGCCTTACACAGTTTCTAAAGATAATATCCTGTCCAAATGTGGTTGGTCTCCTTTTGAAGGACATACATTCTCGTCTACAATAGCCCACACGTTGGTTTCGGGAAATTTGGCCTTTACGGATGGCAAGATTATTGAAGTAGGTACCGGACATCGGTTATTATTTAATAGGTAGACGGCCGTATACAGTGTATAGATAGATGGCTATAACGTGTTGAAATGTTATGAAACGCACCTTATTTCTTTTATGTATAGTCACAAGCCTTCAATCTTGTAATCAAGCCACGAGTACGGGGGAACTGAACAACTATGCAGATGCAATGACGCTCGATACAACAGCTTATAACAGCTTACATAGAACATATAGAGAAACCGCTTTAACGAATAGACGGTTTAAGCATCACGATATTATCGACCTGGTGAGAGTGCACGAGGAGAAAGGGACGCTGCAGGTAAGGGAAATAGGGAAATCAGTGGAAAATAGAGCAATATATAAACTGCAATACGGTAACGGCAAGAAAAAGGTAATGCTGTGGTCGCAGATGCATGGGGATGAACCGACGGCGACGATGGCTTTGTTCGATATTTTCAATTTCTTGGGAGGTAAAGATGACGGCTTTGATTCCATTCGAACCTGTTTAAGGGATAACCTAACCATCCATTTTATTCCGATGCTTAATCCCGACGGTGCAGACCGTTTTATACGACGAAATGCACAGTATATAGATTTGAATCGGGACGCACGTGCCAATCACACGGTGGAAGCGAAGATACTGCGTCGAATGGCGGAAGAAATTAAACCAAGCTACGGCTTTAACCTCCACGACCAGAGCATATATTATAATGTGCCCGAAACGAAAAATCCAGTTACTATAGCGATGCTAGCACCAGCTTATAATACAGAAAGGGAAGTAAATGATGTCCGAAAAGGTGCGATGCAGCTGATTGTAGGAATGAACGACCTTCTGCAGCAATACGTTCCCCATGCGGTGGCAAAGTATGATGACACACATTCACCACGCGGCTTCGGTGATAACTTCCAGGCATGGGGAGCTAGTACAGTGTTGATTGAATCGGGCGGCTTGAAAGGCGATCCAGAAAAACAGCAAATAAGAAGATTTAATTTTGCCATTATCCTTAACGCTTTACTGGAAATTGCGCAAGGTTCGTATAAAAAGTACGACTGTAAGGCATACGATAAGATTCCTTTTAACGCGTCTCAGCTACATGATGTGGTTATCCGCCAAATCGATTTGGGAACGGATAGTGTGCCACTAAAAACCGATATCGCTATCCGCCGGGCAGAATTGACCGTGGAAAGGGATTACTGTGTAAGAGGTTGGATAGAGGATATAGGTGACTTGGAAGGTACGTACGGGTATGATGAGCTGGACGCAGGCGGACTGAAATTCGTTCAGGGAAAAGTTTACCCGCGAGCTTTCCAAGCGGTTAATGATATTAGTAATAATAGAGCTTGGGAGTTATTGAAAGAGGGGTATATTGCGGTTAGAGTAACGTCCAGAGGACAGGATCGTTTACATAATCTTCCGTTGGTTGTTTCTGCCCAAGGTGAGCTCGTTCCGACCCCTAAAATTGTATTGACAGGAACCAGTAATTTCTTTTTGGGAGACGGTACTAATTTGAAATATGCAGTGGTCAACGGATATCTTATCGATCTAAGTCGACCACCGCAGGAAAATTTTTATAAAAACTGGATCAATTAGCGGATGCCGATAATAGCTCACGGAAATTGCGTACGCTCTGGGCAACATCACTCTGGTTGTTTTCCCAATTGTATTCGTATTCTGCGGAAAGCATTCCGTCAAAGTTCTGTCTTTTCAGTTCTTCGATAACTTCGTTGATAGGAAGCTTACCTGTTCCCCAGTGTACATCGTGTGCTTTTTTATCACCAAAAGCATCTAAATCTTTAAAGTGTGAATGTATAATCTTGCCCTCTAATTTCTTTAGGCATTCTACAGGGTCTAATCCCGAGCGCATCCAATGGCCAACATCGGCTGCTACACCCATCTTCGGACTTCTTCCTTCTAGTGCTGCCAAAACGGCCTCAGGTTTCCAATAGGTTGTAGGTTCTGGGTGGTTATGAATCGCGGCACGAATATCGTATTTTTCACACAAGGCGGATACGATATCTAGATGCTCTTCTTTAGGCTCGCAATTGATAACTTTTACGCCCATATCCTGTGCGAAGGCAAAAATTTGCTCCCACTCTTCCGCGTCTTTGCCGTTAACTACGCCAAAGGCATGTAATGTTATGTTACGATCGGATAGGAGTTTGCGCACTACATCCCTTCCTTCTTCCGAGAGTGTATAGGTTAACTTTTCCTCGTTCCCAGCTCCGACAATTTGACCTGGAAAAGCTTCCACAAATCGTAAATCGGCACTGTCTATCTTATTCAATGCCTCGGCAAAAGTAAATAACTTAAAGGTGTACGCTTGTGCGCCTAATTTCCAGTTTAGATGTTCTTCGGGATAACCGATAGTATCCTGTAAGGTGTCTTCAACTTGTGTGTTTGATGACGTTGTTCCAGACGAACAAGATAAAAAGGCAATTCCTGCTAACAATATAAGCGAGGACAATGTGTTTAGTTTCATGGACTGATTTATAAGTTTAGAAAGCCAAAGTAACAAAAAATAAGGGGAAACGTATATTTCCCCTTATTTTTTATATGAATTTGTATTTAAGAAATTATTTTGCCAGACATCTCTTCTCGTTGTGCTTTCACAACATCTGAATTGATGTATTCATCGTAAGACATTAATTTGTCAATTACACCGTTAGGTGTAAGTTCAATGATGCGATTTGCTACTGTTTGCGTCAATTCATGGTCACGCGATGTAAACAACATCGAACCTCTAAAATCTAACATACCATTATTCAATGCAGTGATGGACTCCAAATCAAGGTGGTTTGTGGGTTCATCGAATAATAAGAAATTAGCTCCTTGAAGCATCATTTTTGAGAACATACAACGCATTTTTTCTCCACCGGATAATACCGATACCTTTTTCAAAACTTCTTCGCCAGAAAACAACATTTTTCCAAGGAATCCACGAATAAACTGTTCGTCTGCCTCTGGTTTTGATGTGTAATTACGAAGCCAATCCACCAGATTCTCATCGCGACCCTCAAAATATTCAGCGTTCTCAATAGGCATGTCAGTTGGCGTAATGGTAACTCCCCATTTGAACTCTCCACCAAAATCTTTGTCGCGACCTGCTAATATATCATAGAAAGCCGTAGTTACCAACGAGTTTTCAGCCAATAGTGCGATTTTGTCGCCTTTATTGATCATGAAAGTAACATCTTTAAAGTAAACTTCACCGTTGACAGTTTTACTTAGACCCTCTACGTGCAATATTTGGTCGCCCGGCTCACGGTCCATCTGGTTGAACATGATTGCGGGATATTTTCGATTCGAAGGTTTGATTTCTTCGACATTGAGTTTCTCAAGTGCTTTTTTTCTGGAAGTCGCCTGTTTAGATTTCGAAGCGTTTGCCGAGAAGCGGCGGATAAACTCCTGCAATTCCTTGACTTTATCTTCCATCTTTTTGTTTTGGTCCGCACGCTGTTTCAACGCCAGTTGTGAGGATTCATACCAGAAACTATAGTTACCGGTATAGATATTCATTTTACCAAAATCGATGTCAACGATATGGGTACAGACATGATCTAAAAAGTGGCGGTCGTGCGATACAACTAGGACTATAGCCTCATATCCTGCTAAGAAATCTTCTAACCAAGCAATCGTATTGATGTCCAAGTCGTTAGTTGGTTCATCGAGAATCAGAATGTCTGGGTTACCAAATAAGGCTTGCGCCAAAAGCACTCGAACCTTCTCATTACCATCCAGTTCCTTAACCAATTTATAATGAAGATCTTCTTTGATTCCTAAGTTGCTCAATAAGGTAGCTGCGTTACTCTCGGCATTCCATCCGTCCATTTCCGCGAAGAGGCTTTCCAGCTCACCCGCACGTTCGCCATCAGCGTCGGTAAAGTCTTCCTTCATGTAGATGGCATCTTTCTCTTTCATCACCTTGTAAAGTTCCTGGTTGCCCATCATGACTGTCTCGAGGACTGTAAATTCATCGAATTCGTAGTGATTTTGCTTCAGTACGGACATACGCTCGCCCGGGGTAAAAGATACAGACCCTGTAGTAGGATCAACTTCTCCCGAGACAATTTTAAGGAATGTCGATTTTCCTGCACCATTGGCGCCTATGATTCCATAACAGTTCCCAGGCGTAAATTTCAAGTTTACATCTTCAAACAGCACACGCTTCCCAAAACGAAGCGATAAATTAGACACGTTAATCATGTTGCAAAGATACGCTTTATTTATGGGATTTCTAATACATTGTGGGCGCAGGAAAAGTGGGAGGCAGCGTTAAAATAAGTAAAAGTATTTTTAAGCAATCGATTGTGTTTCAACAATGTTTGCATCTGCTGGACTTTTTAGCGAAGTTTAAGTCAGATTATGTCTTAGAACTCCATCAACGGTATCGGGTGGAGTCATACTGACATAGATGAATAATGACGTATTATGAACTTAAACACACTAAAATTAAAAAGTATGCTATGTGGTGCCATTCTCATCGGAATAGCTTCTGCATGCGGCCAAAACCAACAAGAACAAGAGCGGGAAACTTCTTTCGATTTGGTCAACTTTAAGGAATTACCCGACCCGACGGCGGATACTTTGTCCGATTGGTCTATGGTAGAAAATGGATTACACGCTTCTTTTGTGACGATTGATAAACGTTTTCCGAAGTCCATGGCTCCCGACTTCGCTGTCGAAAAGCAAGCCTCCGTTACCGGATGGAGAGGAGAACGTGTCTCTGCTCAAATATTGCTATGGACAAATGCTGAATTACCTGGTGCACAAGTGAAAATATCAGGTTTTCGTACCGAAAACGGCGGCGAGTTGTCAGCAAATATTGCGTCTGCTCATTTTGTGCGCTATGTGATGACCGATGAGTTTGCCGATGGATGTGGACACCGTAAACCGGAAGATTTTGTGTCGTCCCTATCGCCTGATATGTTGGATAGACTTTCGTCTTTTGATCTTGAAGCAAAGAAGGTACGGCCTGTTTGGATAACCGTGCGTATTCCGGAAGATGCCAAACCGGGAAGCTATACAGCAAAGATACAGGTAAAAGCAGATGATAGTCCCACTCAGGAACTGGATTTATCATTGCAGGTTATCAATCAAGCCTTGCCAAAGGCTTCGGAATGGACCTATCATTTAGATTTATGGCAACATCCCTCTGCTGTAGCCCGTGTGGAAGAAGTGGAAATGTGGTCGCATGAACATTTTGAAGCATTGAAACCACAGATGCAGATGTTAGCGGATGTGGGGCAAAAAGTGATTACGGCTACACTTAATAAAGATCCTTGGAATGTGCAGACATTTGACCCCTATGCAGATATGATTATATGGACAAAGCAAAAGGATGGTTCCTGGAAGTACGATTACAGCGTATTTGATAAATGGGTGCAGTTTATGTTAGACCTTGGTATTAACAAAATGATCAATTGTTATTCGATTATCCCCTGGAATAACGAAATACACTATCAGGATGAAGCAAGTGGCGAGTTGGTCAATGTTGAGGCGAAAGCCGGTACGCCTATATTTGAAGAATTATGGACCCCTTTCTTAGTTGATTTTGCCGAGCACCTGCGCGAAAAAGGTTGGCTAGAAAAAACCAATATCGCGATGGATGAACGTACGCGGGAAGAAGTGGACGGGGCATTGTCTTTATTACAGAAAGTGGCACCGGAATTAGGTGTTTCTTACGCTGATAACCAAAAAACCTACCAGCGCTATCCAAATAGTGAAGATATTAGTATTGCTTTGGGGCATCCCTTTTCGGAAGAGGATCTTAAAGACCGTCAATCACGGGGATTGAATACGACGTTTTATATCTATTGCGGTAATGCGTTTCCCAATCAGTTTACATTTTCTGACCCTGCGGAATCTGTCCTCGTGGCGTGGTACGCCGAAGCAGCGAATTTTGATGGTATGTTGCGCTGGGCATTCAATTCTTGGGTAGAAAATCCATTGTTAGATTCGCGTTTCCGCACCTGGCCTGCGGGCGATACTTATATCGTCTACCCAAATGCCAGAAGCTCGATTCGTTACGAGCGTCTGTTGGAGGGGCTTCAAGACTATGCGAAGATTCAAGTCGTGAAACAAGCGTTGGAGGACAAAGGAGACCAGACAAACTTGGATCGGTTGGAAACTGCCATCCAGAAATTGAAGATTACGAAGCGCAACGAAACGTGGAATCAAGATCTCAATGATGCAAAAGCATTGCTTAACGAGCTTTCGGTTCAACTAGTACAATAGGAGTAAAACAACTTTTGTTAAAATAACGGGGATATTATTCTTACTATCAGAGAATAAGATTCCCGTTTTTCATATTACTTCACTGCTTCCCGGAACTTGATTAATCGTAAATAAGCGGGACATTTTTCTAAATCTTTTTTCCAAGCTTCCACTTCGATAAACTGTATCTTCAAGAAAGTGTCCACATCTACCACGGCCTGTTCCTGTGAGATCTCCACCCGTTTGGGGAAAGACTTTCCCAACAATTCGTTTTTCAATTCCTCTATCGTTATCATATAGACAAAAATAGTGATTTTTCATCTGTATGATAATTCATCTTTTTTGTTTCAAAGAAGAGAGCCATCGGAGTGGGCTCAAAGGTAATTCTAATTAGATAAGTCAGAAAAAAAGACTTCAAAGGTGGACATTCAGAAAATTGTGTAACTTTTTTAGGTGAAGTTTTGATAAATAAAAAAAGTTTGTATCTTCGTGTACGTACACAGAAATAAAACAGACCTAAAAATGGCAAGACCGACGTTGTTTTATAATGCAAAAATAATCCTAAAAGATACCCTGACAGACGGTGGCGTACTGGTAGAAAACGGTAAAATCAAAGCTATTATTCCGACGAATGAACTTTCATACATCCATAAATATCAAGGATATACATTGATTGATGTGAAGCAGCAATATTTATCCCCCGGATTTATCGATATTCACATTCATGGTGGAGGGGGATATGATTTTATGGACGGAACAGAAGAGGCCTTTATTCAAATTTCAAAAACGCATGCCCGATTTGGAACAACATCACTTGTGCCAACTACGCTGACGACTACGACAGAGCGGCTAGAGGAGACATTAAGAAGTTATGAAAATGCAAAACAGAGTTTAAATGGGGGCGCAAACCTATTAGGTATCCACTTAGAAGGCCCTTATTTTGCCATGAGTCAACGGGGTGCTCAAGACCCTAGATATATACGAAACCCTAATCAGGATGAATATAAAGCATTGATAGCTAATTATAAAAGTATTGTTCGATGGAGCGCCGCTCCAGAACTAGAGGGCGCACTGGCATTTGGAGAATACCTAGTGGCAAATGATATTATTGCGGCCATTGCCCACACCGATGCAATCTATGAAGATGTTGAAAAAGCATATCAAGCCGGATATAAATTAATGACCCATTTTTATTCGGCTATGTCCGGCGTCACAAGACGCCACGCTTTTCGGTATGCGGGCGTCGTTGAGGCGGGGTATTTAATTGATGATTTTGATGTTGAACTTATTGCTGACGGTGTGCATCTCCCAGATCCACTCTTGAAATTGGTTTATAAAATAAAAGGGCCGGAGAAGATGGTGTTGATAACGGATGCTATGCGCGCTGCTGGAACCAAGGATACAAAATCGATACTAGGGAGTTATGATGATGGCATAGAAGTGCTTGTAGAAGATGGCGTTGCAAAACTTAAAGATAGAACCGCATTTGCTGGTAGCGTCGCGACGGCAGATAGGCTAGTTAGGACAATGTTAGGGCTGGGGAATATTCCGTTGACCGAAATCATTCGTATGATTACCCTAAATCCTGCACGGGTAATGAAAGTAGAAAAGGAAAAGGGCTCGATCGATATCGGAAAAGATGCAGATATTATTGTCTTCGATGATAATATTAATATCCAGTATACCATGGTAAAAGGAAAAATGGTATATGAACGACAACCCGAATAACAGGTTTCGATACCAATAATAGAAGCAGGAATTGACGGAGATAATATGAATTATTTTTTAAAAATATTTTCGGTTACGTACACATTTTTTTATATTTAAACAATAACGAAGTAAACCGGCACAATTTATTTAAATAAACCTTACATAATTTGCCATTAATAAAATATATGAATACGCCATTAATAAACACTTTTTCTAATGAAAAATCTTACTAGAAGAGACTTTTTAGGTGCTAGTTCCCTAGCAATGCTAGGATTAGCCGCGAATCAAGCTTCCGCTTTTACGCTGCCGATAACCTCTCAAAACGAGAAGCGCATAGGTATTATTGGGTTAGACACATCCCATTCAGTAGCTTTTACGAAATCTATCAACCAGAATCCCGAACAGTATAGAGGGTATAAAGTAGTAGCTGCATACCCGTACGGTACGAAAACCATTCCATCGGCTACGGATCGTATACCTAAGTTTACGGAGGATATCCAGACTTATGGTGTGAAGATTACCAAGTCTATTAAGGAGTTATTGAAGCAGGTGGACTTTGTATTGCTGGAAACTAACGATGGACGTCTTCATCTAGAGCAGGCGGAAGAAGTATTTAAAGCTAATAAAGTGCTTTTTATCGATAAACCGTTAGCCGCTTCCTATGCGGATGCCCATAAAATTTTTGAACTCTCCGAACAATATAAAATTCCGTTCTTTTCATCTTCCTCCCTCCGATACATCGACGGAATGCAGGATGTTATTGATGGTAAATACGGTAAGGTACTAGGCGCAGATGTCTATAGTCCGGCGGCGTTAGACCCGAGTCATCCAGATTTTTTCTGGTACGGTATTCATGGTGTGGAAATGCTTTTCGCTGCAATGGGTGTAGGATGTAAATCTGTATCGAGGACGCATACAGAGGGTTCTGATGTTATTGTGGGCGTATGGGACGACAATCGTATCGGCGTAGTCCGTGGTACCCGGCAAGGCAAAAGTGCTTACGGAGGCACTATTTATTGTGAGAAGGCTACGGTAGCATTGGGGGCATTTAAAGGGTACAATTTGCTGTTGGAAAAAATCGTTGAGTTTTTTGATACAAAGACTCCTCCTTTTGATGGCAAAGAAACATTGGAAATTTGTGCGTTTATTGAGGCGGCAGATGTTAGTAAAGTTTCTAGCGGTCGTTCAATTGACTTAAATCATGTTATAAAATAATATCAATTTATTATGAAAAATAATTCAAGAAGAGATTTCCTGAAAAAGACATTGATTGCTTCGGCGGCAATTGGTGTAGGAGGTGTATTACCGGCATTTAGCGCCAAAAGTTATAACAACATCATAGGAGCGAATAATAAGCTGCGCATATCGATGATGGGGGTTAATGCGCGGGGAAATGCATTAGCACAAAATTTTGCGGCTCAACCTAATAGTGATATCATCCACGTTTGTGATGTGGACAGCCGGGCCATTAATAAGTGTATAAAAGGACTGACAAAATACCAGCAGACAATACCAACGGGTTTTGCTGATTTCAGAAAATCGCTGGAAAGCAAAGATGTGGATGTGCTTGTCGTTGCTGCACCTGACCATTGGCATGCACCCGCCGCTATTTTGGCGTCGCAGGCCGGAAAACATGTGTACCTGGAAAAACCCTGTGGGCATAATCCACGGGAGGGCGAACTACTGATCGACGCCGTAAATAGGCATAAGAATGTTATCCAAATGGGGAACCAGCGCCGCTCTTGGCCGAATGTAGTCAAAGGTATCCAAGAGGTACATAATGGTACAATCGGGAAAGTGTTTTACGCTAAAACTTGGTACGCGAATAACCGTCCGTCCATTGGTGTAGGAAAGAAGGTGGCCGTACCGGAATGGCTTGACTTTGACTTGTGGCAGGGACCTGCGCCGCGAAGAGATTTCCAAGACAACCTCATCCATTATAATTGGCACTGGTTCTGGCATTGGGGTACGGGCGAAGCACTGAACAATGGTACGCATATGGTGGATCTTGCACGTTGGGGGCTGCAGGTGGATTACCCTACCCGAGTAAGCTCAAATGGTGGGCGTTATGCCTATCAGGACGACTGGGAGACACCAGACACACAGATGATCAGCATCGAGTTTGGTCCAGATAAATTAATTACCTGGGAAGGAAGGAGCTGTAATCGCACGCCAACAGACGGATCAAACGTTGGTGTCATGTTTTATGGATCTAATGGTTCCTTGCAGATAGATGGCGCGAATTCCTATAAAATATTTGATGTAAAGGGAAAACTCGTCAAAGAGGTAAAAGACTCGGGGCCTATTGATACAACTAGTCTGACGAATCCTTCTCAGCAACTGGATGCTATTCATATACAGAATATGTTCTCGGCTATTAACAATGGAGAAAATTTAAATTCGGATATTATCAGCGGTCATCAAAGTACCTTATTGGTACAGTTGGGTAATATTGCTTTGCGTTCTGGCAAACAGCTGGAAATAGACCCGTCTAATGGACATATAAGCAATGATAAGAAGATCATGCAAGAATTTTGGTCCAGGGAATATGCTAAAGGTTGGGAACCCAAAATCTAAATAAGGGATGAGTGCAACAACGGTAAAAACGGTGGCGAGCCTGACCAAAAGGGAAACGACTATTTCCATTGGTATTATTGCCTTATTATTTTTTATTTTCGGTTTCTTATCATGGATTAATGCCATCCTGATACCCTATTTCAAAATTGCTTGTGAACTAACGCACTTCCAGTCGTATCTGGTAGCGTTCGCTTTTTACATCGCTTATTTTGTTATGTCAGTACCTTCCTCGTACCTGTTAAAAACGGTTGGATTCAAGAAGGGGATGATGGTGGGATTTCTCGCCTTGGCGACAGGGGCATTTATTTTTATCCCGGCTGCGATGACCCGTACCTATGAGGTATTCTTGATCGGGTTGTTTACCATTGGTGTTGGCCTGGCTATTCTACAGACTGCGGCAAACCCCTATATCACTATTTTGGGCCCGAAGGAACGGGCGACACAGCGGATCAGTATTATGGGCATCTGTAATAAATTTGCCGGGATTCTGGCGCCGATATTATTTGCTGCTGCCGTATTGCGCCCGACAGACCAAGCTATGTTTGATAGTTTGGCTGAAATGACCGACGCAGATCGGAGTGCCGCTCTTGATGAATTGATCCGGCGGGTTATCGTGCCTTATGCAGTCGTAGGCTGTGTCATGCTACTCATTGGTATTGGTGTGCGGTATTCCCCACTCCCGGAAATAAATACGGACGAAGAAAGTGAGGAAATAGCGGAGACAAATAGTAGTAAAACCAGTATTTTCCAGTTTCCCCATCTCATCTTAGGCGCGGTGGCAATCTTTATCCATGTTGGAGCACAGGTTATCTCCATCGATACCATCATTAATTATGCGGGATCTATGGGAATCTCGCTGGTGGAAGCAAAAGTATTTCCCTCCTATACACTCGCGATGGCGATTGTAGGTTATTTCATGGGGATAGCCGTTACGCCCAGATTCATCAGCCAAACAACTTTATTACAGATTGTCACCGTATTGGGTGCGGTGCTTTCCTTGCTTATTGTTTACGCAAATGGGGAAGTGACGTTTCTTGGACATACGGCGGATATATCTATTTGGTTCATTACCTTGCTTGGAATCTCTAATTCTTTGACGTGGGCAGGTATTTGGCCGTTAGCACTGGACGGCTTGGGAAGATTTACCAAAGTCGGTGCATCATTAATGATCATGGGGCTGTGTGGTAACGCCATTTTGCCTATGGTTTATGGATATTTTGCAGATGGATATGGTTTACGCGAAGCGTATTGGGTATTATTTCCCTGCTACCTGTATCTTATATACTACGCGGTATATGCACATAAAATTAGAAAATGGAGTTTGTAAAATGAGAACATTAAGCTATTTTTCTTTACCAATAATCCTTCTGTGCGGAGTTGGATGTACCGGTGAGAATCCTGCTAATCAAAAAGAAGAAGATAAAGCCAGATTGACCGTTATCGATCCACAGCATTTTCATGCGGCTTTAGTGCAGAAACATACGCATCCTGGTATCGATTCAGTCGTGCACTTATTTGCAGATTCTAGTGCCACAGTGGAAGGATATAAACAACTGATCACACAATACAATACGCGGGAGAGTGAGCCGACACAATGGGAGACTGTTGATTATTTTGGAGCAGATTTTTTGGAAAAAGCATTTGATCCTACAGCAGGGAATGTTGTGGTGCTGGCTGGTGATAATCAGCGGAAGATAGACTATATCCAAAAGTCCGTTCAGCAGGGGAGAGACGTTTTTGCGGACAAACCTTTGGTCATCGATGCAACAGGTTACCGTAAACTGGAAGCGTTAATGGAAGGTAATGGAGAAAAAGAACAGGTATTGGTTTACGATATGATGACAGAACGATACGATGTGAAAAATCAGATCGTCAAATCGCTACTAAATAATCAGGACTTTTCAGGCGGATTATTGGATGTAAAGGATGATGATCCGTCGATTCTATTCCAAAGTGTGCATCACTTTATCAAGGATGTTTCGGGCAAACCACTCTTACGTCCGGCCTTGTTTTTTGATACCGAAAAACAAGGCGAGGGCCTTGTTGATGTCACGACACATTATATCGATTTGGTACAATGGATGCTGTCATCGGAAACGGTTATCGACATTAACCAAGATGTGAAGCTTACTGATTCTCAACGATGGAAAACCAGCCTATCGAAGGAACAATTTCAAAAGTCAACCGGCTTATCCAACTTTCCATCTGTATTGCAAAAGCATGTTGTCGGCAACGATCATATTGATGTTTTTAGCAATGGAAAACTGGCGTACACCTTTAAAGGTATACCCGTTTCCATTGATGTTAGGTGGCATGCCGAGTCGTTGGATGGGAGGGGAGATCAGTTTTATGCACACTTTCTTACCAATCGGTTAAAAATAGAGATCAAGCCTGATGAAGGAGGTAAAGCGGCTGTTTTTGTCACCCCGAATGAGGATACTCCTGATTTTGGAACCCAATTGAAGGATGCGCTAAGCGGTATCGACAACCTAACAGGTTTAACAGCAGAGAACTTATCAGATGGCTATAAAATTATTATTCCGGAAAATCTCTATCTAAGCCATGAAGACCATTTTGCAAAGGTATTGGACGGATTCTTACAATATCGGAAGGACGGGGTTTTGCCTGCGTGGGAAAAATCGTTTATACTAGCGAAGTATTATTTGACGACTAAAGCGTTGAAGGAAGCAAAGACGATAGAGGAGGAAGGGATTTAGTTTCCGAAAACGTAAGTGAGATAACCAATACGTTTTTGACCATACCTTCCAATCATCATATACTACTGACAGATCACTTCTATGGGCCATATTTATTAACCGCCTACGGCTTGCCCCATTGTTTATAGGGGAGTTGGTACTATGACGACGACTCCCGAACCCAGCCGGTCGAATTGGTATCGTGATGTGGTATTTATATTGAATAAACATAACGTTCCTTATACTTCTTTTGATTACAAAGGAGCGGGTTATAGCGTAGTTAACGAAAACATGACCATTCACTATCCTAATATTGTCGATATATTGCTTGGTAAGTAACTGATAAACTATGATGCCTTTTAAAAAGACGAAGTAATATGATGAAGCAAGCTTATCTAGTGTGTTTATCACTGTTTATATTTTTTCCTATTATGCTGTCAGCACAGGAGCGTATACTCGTTTTTGGTGATGCCCTAAACCAGTCTACAGCATTGAAAAAAGAGCTAGCAGGAAAAAAAATGGAGGTACGGAATATAACAGCCGACGGCCTATCAGATATCTCCGTTGATCAAGGCCGACTGCTATTGATAGGTGAAGACGCACCCTGTCCACCGAAAAGCCGACCCGCCATCAGCCAATATCTCGCAAATGGCGGAAACATCATCGTTGTCGGTCCAGCTAGCTTTGATTATAGGCCCCAACCTGTGAATCCTGTGGTTGTGGTTGACTTCAAAAATATCGATGATTACCAGATAATCGAACCGCCAAGGACACCGAGGCTAGCATCCATGGACAAGCCGGCTATCCAGACCGTAGACCTTCCAAACAGCACCGGGAAAGGGTTAGAATTCGCTACGGAGAAAAGAGGAATGCGTGATATATATGCACAGTTTTCGATAGTAAAAGAAGCTGCCCCTAATAGATCCGTATTAACCTTTAAAGCGAAAGGTAACCACTATATGGATCTGTTATCGCTACAAATCAAAGATCGCGATAACAAAAAGTGGATCACATTTGTTCCGTTATCCTCGGACTGGGGAGATTACACCGTTTCGTTGGCTGATTTTATACCAGAAGGTTGGGACGCCGCAGACATGGTATACCCTTTACTCGGCCCTTCCCGTATAGATTCGCTGGCAATGGGCACTAACTTAATGACTGTCTGGCGGGAAAAAGGCATGGCCTTTGCCATTGCGGATGTTTCCCTATGTGAAAATGAGACCGATATATATGCCCCCACATCAGCGCTTAGACCCTTGTCGCTACCCTTTCAGGAGAACGAAACCACTTTACCGCAATGGATTATAGATCCCTTTTTCCAATCCATGTCTATAAAGGACGCTGTACACATCATCTCGGCCAAAGATTCTCCTTTCGGAGAGATAGCACAACAGACCGTTCAGGATGTCACCATCTTGGCAAATACACTTGCCGAATTTCCCGGATCATTGAATGGAACGGATACCAAAAGTATTTATGATCACCGTATGGATAGAGAAAAACGCGTTATTCCGCTTTTGACAACCGACGATGGAAACATAGTGGCCCGTCTCGATATCCATGCGGGTGGACCCTATAAACATTCCTCGATTGCCGTATTTGGTTTTAGCCCCCAAAGCATCGTCGCACAGCCGCAGTTACGAAACACATTGGTCGGCGTCGCAGATTATATACTGCATACACCTCGTGTTTTGAAAACAACGATCAATACAACGATTCAAAAGAACAAGGAAAGTGTTGTTCCTAAGTTTGTCGTTACTCTTCAAAACCCTACTGCAAAAACGGTAAAAGGAAAGCTTTCTTTGCATATTGAGGGTATACCCCAAAAGAAGGTAGATGTAGAAATTTCACCGGGAGAGACACTTGACAGAATTATAAAATTCGGGGAGGTGCCGACGGGCTTTTCCTTCCAGCAGTTTGATTGGAGCATTGAGTTGGAAACTCCTGATTCCCATGACCGCATAAATGAAACAGTAGATGTGGAGCGTTCTATGCTAGAAGCATTCATCTACCTCGTCAACGTACAGAAAAAATATCCCGACGGCCGGTACAGCCATCACTATTTTGGAGATGCATACGGCGTTCGTGCCATGTTAGCCTATCTGGATTTTTTGGAAAGAAACCCGGAGCATCTGGCGAACAACACGGATCTCTGGGCAAAGATATCGCCAAATGACATCCTGGAAAGTGCTATCCACTTTTGCGACATGCTTGTCGAAAGACAACTGCCAAGTGGCGCTCTTCCGATGGGCTACTCCGAACATGCCAGTGGCTACAACGTTGCCGATGGAGGGCAGATGACATTGGCTTTATTTCAGCTGTCCCGCTATGTAAAAGATGAAAAGAAGAGAAAATCCTATCTGGATGTCTGCTATCGTTTTCTTGACTGGGCGGAGACATTCTATATTGATGAAGCAAAATCCGACTCCCTAAAAGTGAGCAGACCAAAGGATTATGCGAAGGGAAATGCTGCCGCCGGACGGTATGGTCTTGGGCAAGCCGGGCGCAGCCGCCAGGAAACGGGCCCCTCATGGGTGCTTGCCGATATCTTGGCTGCGCAAGCTTATGCAGCTTACATCGACAACCATCCCAGCAACGAGATATATCGGAAAATTGCGGATCGGAATATTAAATTCTATGCAAATGCCAAATATTCTGCTGCCGGGTATTATCAGGCGGAAGCCCTGTTTTGGGCTTGGCTGACAACCGACGACAAAGCGATAAAAAAGGTTATCCTCGAAAATTTGGATGCTTCCTTTTTGCCTCCGCTATACCGTGGCAAGGTAAACGACATGTATGATCTGGGATCACGCTCCACGCTGCGGGCACTCCCCTTGCTTTATTACCAGCAGTTTATGAGCAATACCGCCAGCAATCGCGCCGTTCTGCTAAAGTATATATGGAGCTTTGGAGCCAACACATCGATGTCCGCTATGCGAAACCTTTCGCAGACGTTTCCGAAGCCCGTACATGGAGAATCGCTGGCAGCCACTAAATACGCCGCACTAAGTGCATTATGGTCGATGGAACTGTTAGAACCGGGATCCACTTTATATCAAGAGGTTAAATAAATTAAAAACGATAAAAAATGCAGTATGATGAAAAAAGCTAAATTTATAGGAACCCAAATACATTAACGTTCGTATGCCGCATGTTATTTCTCATCCTCACCGGATAAATGTACGTTGATGTTTCCTCCATGCTCTTTTAGTGCAGCTGCCTCCATGCGGAAAGTAATTCTTTTCAAATTCGGAACCTGCATATCGTATTCGAGCGGAGGCGGATCTAACGAAGTTATTTTTTTTTCGGCGTTTAGTGGTGACAATAGCGTTACCGCTAAAGTTTTGCCATCTTGAGTAAGCAAAAAACCTTCGTTCGTAATTTCAGCTTCGGCTTGGGTCACCATGGCCCAAGTTACCGTTTCTGTCTTTGACGTTAAGGTCAATGAATCCATTATTTCCAGCCTTTCTTCGGATAATTTCCGGAACGTTCGGGTAGCGGCGGAAAGTTTGTCTGGAAATAATGGCCCGAGATCAAATTGACCCTGCGGGTGTGTCACAGAATCAACAAAAAACAGCAGTGTTGCGTTTCCGTTGGCCTGGTGCAGTTGATCGTTTACCGTAAGTGTGCTATGTCCAAAATTGTTTTTGCTTAATAATGTCCATCTTTTACTATCTTTGGTAGAACTCCATAGCCCTTTCAATCCAAGTTTCTCTTCCAGTTGTGTGTAGCCCTGTAAGCCTAAATCTACAGACCATCTTACGCCCTGAAGCTCAAAAATAAAAGATCCTGCGTCCATGTGGCCATGACTTATATTAGCTCTTCCGCCCTTTGCCGCTAGGTAAAAATTAGAAGAGGAATGTTTTCTGGATTTAAAGATGATCAAAGGATTGGGACCATCTCCTTTCCAGTTTTCGGGAAAGGCTTTTTGTGGTAGATCACGTGTTGCCGAGATCCAATGTAATGCCGCTCCGCTGAGTCTCGAAGCGAGTAGCTTGTCATGCCTCGCTTTTTTTGCCGCGAGCATAAACTCTTCTCGATTAAAGTAATTCCTATTTTTAGTTTTGCCGGCAAACCAGGCTAATAATTCATACTTCTCCAGTCCCCAGGCATTGGTCGTTCGGGAGTCAAAATAATTATAATATAATCCGGATGGTCCGGTCAGCATTTCCACAAACAGGGCACTTTCTATAAAACCAGGTATTTTTTCAAGTGCAAAATCAGTTTGAAAAGCAGATTGGAGGGCCGAGAGCATTAATAACGTATAACTGGTGCCATAAGCCCAATAGGAAGCACCCTCCGGATAGACACCATCAGGACCATATTGCGCCAAAGCAATGGGTATGTTTGCGATAGCCCTGTTCATAATTCGAGCAGCCAAGCCCGGATGTTCATCCGCCACAACGATGGCGGCAATCGTTAAGCCACCATGACAAACCTGATTCCAATTATTTTTGTTTTTTACCCAGCGGCTGTATTTTTCTTTAAAGCTTGGTTGTAGTGCTTTTTCGACCAATGCTTTCTTAGCCAGGGCAATGGTTGAAGGAGGGAGCTTCTTTAGTGACCAATCGAGACCGATGGATACACCATAAGCCATTTCGGCGACATCTAAGAAATGACTGGGATTCCAATCTGTGAAATTACACACCGCAATTATCTCCTCATTAAGTCTGGTTAGAAAACGCTTTTCATTAGAAACGGCAAAAACGGTTGACAGTATGCCCATTCTACTTAATGCATCCCTCGATACGGTAAGTAATCGGCGCCCCACCATTTTACGTTCTAAAATTGGTAAACTCAAAATAGACTCCGCGTTTTGGTACAGATAATCGTAGTAGGTGTTAACAATCGAATCCTTTTTAATTGCTTTTTTAATTTCGTTTAGTCGGCGCTTACTTAATATAATCTTAGGCTCATCCGTCTGGAGATGCTTGATAATCCAATTTTCGGAAATGGAGTCGGAAAATGAACTGTTGACGGCGCATGTAAATTCGTCGGCACGAGCCTGAAAAAAAAGGACGATGCTGAGGAACAAGATGATTAGGCTCGATATAATTTTCATCAATATAATAATAAGGACAGGTTTTTTATGATTCGAATCAATTTCCCTCGAAAATACCAATTATCGGTGTGCAGTCCAAATTTTGGCCTAACAATAATTTATCAACCAAAAATATAGGTTAGAAGTCCTGCCTTTTATTGAAAAAAATAGAGATAGAAAAAATATTTTGTGTTTTTTTTGTTGTTGTAATATTAGTTTTTATATTTGATACAATGTTTCGGTTACGTTACCGATTCGTTAATACAAAGATATAAACCAACAGCGATTTTTATAGGAAGCGTACTAGCGCGATGTATTGTCTGGATAATGACATTATATAGGAGACAGGGAGACCGGACAATAAAAAAATAGATTAAGAGGTTGTTTTTTGTGAAATCGGGTACGTTAACATTTATGGAGACACTGAGATAGCGAGAGAAGAAATCGCTATAAAGCAGTATAATAATTTGAGATACAAACCATAATAAATTTAAATATGTCTATCAAGAAGAAACTAAATTATTCCTACGTTGTGTGGTTGTTTTTCCTCACAACATCGTCGTTGACCACATCTTGCTGGAGCGATATGGAGAGCGTTCCACCAGCAGCATTAAAACCCGAGATTACTACCGTGCTTCCGGAGACCGGGGAGGCCGGTACGGTTATCACCATTGCCGGGGCCCGATTTGGAACAGATGCCACAAAGGTGAGGGTCCGGTTTGATAATACGACGGATGCCGCGGAAATATTATCCGTTTCGGATACGGAAATTAAAGTAAAAGCACCTGGTGGGTTTTCAGATAAAGCGGTAAATATTCAGGTGTTTGTGTCGGGTCAGCTCCTTCCTTCCCAATATGCGCAGTTTTATTATGTAGAAAGATTCCGGCCGGAAATCACATCTGTCCCAGCCACTACTTTTTATAATGCCGTATTGGTTATTTCCGGTATAAACTTTAGCCCAGTAGCAGAAGAAAATATCGTAAAGTTTGGTGACATCGAAGCAACCGTTACCGAGGCGAGTGAAACATCCTTAATAGTTTTAGTGCCCGATTTGGGTGATGTAACTTCTACAGATATTACAGTAGCCAGAGCTGATCTGGTTTCCAACGCCATGCCAATAGATATTAATTTGGATCAGAATACAATTGCTAAATATGATTGGGCTGCTACTCCGGTTAGAAACGGGATAGTCCATAAGACGGGTACATTTGCACTATTCGGTGATGTTCAACGGAGAATAAATGTCTTGGATGTAACGCTCGACGAGTCCAATGAATTGGCGATTGGTTTTTCGACAACTAATGCTTCTACCGTAAACATGATTGCTGGTTTAGGAGGAATAGCAGGTATCAATGCAGGTTATTTTCCGATATCCGGAGCGGTAGACAAAGACCCGTATATCAGAATAGACGGAGTTGAAGTGCAGGAGGGTACGTTGACCAGTGTTTCTACTCGTTTTGTTAATGCCGCGTTGACCATAAACAATAATATCGCGTCGGTACGCCATATTACTGGAAGCGGCAATCTGAACTTACAAGCTGCACAAATACCGTTCTCCGAAGCTGAAAACGTTATTGTCTGCGGCCCCATACTTTTTGTCGACCATAATCATCTCCAACAGGATGATAACCCCCACAATACGTCGTCTACGGCTAGAACGGGTTTAGGCGTCAGTGCAGATGGCAAACGCGTCATTATGGTGACCGTAGATACCGGCAATGGTGTAACGGGAGTGACCACCCCGCAGTTGGGACTCATCTTGGAAGCTTTAGGAGCGGCAAGTGGAATGAACTTCGATGGTGGCGGCTCAACGACAATGTATGCACAAGGATTGGGCAGTAATGGTCTTGTCAATCTTCCAAGCGGAGGTTCTCAGCGGGCAGTGAGGAGCGTGGTGTACGTAAAATAATATCTTTAAACAAGAATAAACCTAATAAACTAGCAACTATAAACAGTAGATATATGAAATTACAGATGAAAATTATCTTGTGTTTACTTCTTTTGTCGCCGATACTTCTTCACGCGCAATCCCTCTCGGTAAAGGGTACAGTCACCGATTTTAGAATTAACGAACCTATCGCGGGAGCCTCCGTAACCGTCAAGGGAACGGTCATTACGACTGTTACTAACCAAGACGGTGCTTTCTCGCTGTCAGGTGTTCCCAAGGATGCGACCCTTGTTTTTTCCTTTTTAGGAAGAGAGACACAAGAGGTGGCACTTAATGGCCAGACCACATTGAACGTCGAAATGCGGGAAACTGCAAGTAACCTTGACGAGGTCGTTGTTATCGGGTACGGTACACAAGAGAAACGGGATGTCACCGGAGCCATTACATCGATTTCGGCCGAAGACATGGAAACAAATCCTGGGGCAACGATTAACTCCGCCTTGCAGGGACGGATACCCGGTATGCAGATCGTGACCACTTCGGGGGAGCCGGGAGCAGGTTCGAACATCAAGATTAGAGGTGCGTCTTCAATCAATGGCGGTAGCGAACCGCTTTATATTATTGACGGGGTGCCGATGGAATCCTCCAATATTTCATCCATTGATGGCGATGCGACGTTTAGCCCCATAGCCAGTCTTAATCCCAATGATATTGAATCGATAGAGGTGTTGAAAGACGCCGCTTCAGGAGCTATTTATGGGTCGCGTGCTGCAAATGGAGTGGTGATCATCACGACGAAAGGTGGGAATAAATTTGGAGCAATTCGTCCGAGAGTAACATATGACCATACGTCGAGTATGGTGGCGGTTTCGAGAAAGCTAGATGTTATGAACGGAGACCAATTTAGAACGGCCTATGCCGAAGCTCGAGCCAATAACGGGCAAGGTATTACACAATTATGGGTAACCAATCCCTATCATCCGTACTATAATCGTACCACAGATTGGCAAGATGTGATCTTTAGACCGGCGTATCAAAGTCGGCACGACCTCGGTTTGCAGGGCAGCTCGGAAACATTCTCTTACGGTGTATCCATCGGCTATCGTGATCTTGATCCAGTCATGGTCGCTACTGGCTATAAGCAACTAAATATGCGCGGAAATTTCTCTTATAAATTATCTAGTCGGATATCTGCGGGAACTCGGGTATCGTATACCAATGTGGACTACAACCGTATACTTTCCTCAAGTAGTAATAACTACAGTGCTCTCCGGGCTGCATTGTTTACAAACCCGGTGTTTTCACCTTATGATCCACTTACTGGTGAATTGGTTGACTGGTTAGGTCAGCGGGAAATGAGAAACCCATTGGCAATGGCACAGAAAGTACCCATTAACTTCTTTCAAGATAGAATAACGTTGAATCAGTTTGTCTCGGCAGATTTAATGGAGGGTTTGACACTTCGAACAAGTCTCTATGCTAGTTTTGATAAAACAAAGCAATCGAGCTTCCAGCCAAAGACCTTCGATTCGGCCACCCCAAGAAGAGATTTTGGTAAATTTAGGCAGGGAGACGTGAAAAAATTCGTCAATGAAAATACGTTGTCATATGACAAAAAGATAGATAAGCATCGTATTGGTGTTGTATTGGGACAAGCTATAGAACGGGATTTTAGTGAAAATATCCGTTTGGAGGGCGAAAACCATATTGATTCGAAAGTAACACCTATACAAACAGCAGCACGTTTTACGTCGCTATCGAGAACCGAATCGGAACGTATATTACTTTCCTTTTTTGGGCGGGCAAATTATAATTATGCCAGTAAATATTTGGCGTCTTTTACAATCCGAGCTGATGGTTCATCCCGGTTCGGTAGCGATAAGCGGTTTGGTTATTTCCCTTCTGCCTCCGCTGGATGGCGTTTTTCCCACGAGCCTTTTATGCGCGGTATCAGAAGATCCTTTTTGACGGATGGTAAGGTGCGTGCCAGTATGGGGATAACGGGTAATCAGAGTATTTCCAATTATGCTTGGCAGGGAGAGTATTCAGCTTCTTCTGGCCGATATGATGGAAATGTAATTATTAACCACGCCAGTCTGATGAATACCAATTTAGGTTGGGAGACAACCACGCAGTACAATGCAGGATTGGATTTAACGTTATGGAAAGGAAAAGTCAATGTCACTGCCGATGCGTATCTTAAAAGCAGTAAAGATCTTTTGTTTGATTTTCCGATCAACTATTACACCGGATTTACCTCAGTAGCAACAAATTTTGGAAGTATAGAAAACAGAGGTCTGGAATTTCTAATCGAGACCGTAAACATCGATAAAAAAGTTCGTTGGGAAACAGGTTTCAATATTAGTTTGAACCGTAATAAGATTACACAGCTACCAAATGGAGACGATATACTCGTCAATGAGTATGCACTGGGTAGAATAGGGCAGCCTATAGGTGTGTTTTTTGCGCACCAGGCACTCGGTGTCTATGATCGGGACGAGAGTAATGTATACTTCGCGCCGGATGGCACACAGGGGCAATACCGTAGAGGTGCCGCTACCGGAGAGGTTTTCAAAGGCGGGGATATGATCTGGGCAGATTTAGATAATAATGGTGTTATTGATGATTACGATCGATCGATTATCGGTGATCCCAATCCAGATTTTATTGCTGGCTTTACCAGTAAATTATCCTATGAAAGCTTTTCGTTGAATATGATTTTTTATTGGTCACAGGGGAACATGGTGATGAATGAGTTGAGACGGCGTAGAAACCAAATGACATTTACTGGAAACCTCGGGCAAGATGCTATGAATCGCTGGCGGCAGCAAGGAGATGTGACCAATTTTCCAATGGTACGCTATGGTGATTCCATGCAGAATTTTAGACCATCTAATTTCAATATGGAAGACGGATCCTTTGTTCGCCTGAAAGAAATTACCTTGACTTATCGTGTACCTTCGGATTATCTTAAAGGTTTATTCATCCGATCGGCAAGTGCTTATATATCGGGTACCAACCTATTTACGTGGAGTAAATACAGTGGCTACGATCCGGAGGTTAACTCGTCTACAAATCCGTTTGTATCGGGCGTGGACAACGGTTCTTTTCCGAAAAGCCGATCGTATAATTTAGGGGTAAGGGTTCAATTCTAACATATATCAAAAATATAAAGATGAAAAAATTTATTTTATATCTCTTTCTCGGTGCAAGTTTGACGATATCTTCATGTAATATATTGGAAATTGAACCGACAACGTCGTGGACTGGTACAAACTTGCCTACAGAAGAAGCGCATCTATATGGCGTTTTATACGGTGGCTACGGTCGACTTCAGGCCGCTCTGCGTGTAAATTTCATGGTGTATGGCGATATGCGTTCGGAGGTCTACTTTAATAATGCATTCAATGTCAACATCGACAAAGTCGTTGCCAATAGATTGGACAACGGTATGTCACTTGCCTCTTGGAGGACATTTTATGAGGCGGTTAAACAAGCTAATATCGTTCTGAAATATACCCCAGAGTTGTTGGAACAGCGTATCATTACAGAGGCTGTAGCCAACGATCTGATGGGACAGGCTTATATTCTACGAGCTTATACCTATTTTTATCTCGTACGGATATGGGGAGATGTGCCGCTTGTCACGGAGCCGTTTCTTTCAAACAATGATTTGGTACCGTATGGTCGCGAATCACAAACTAAGGTTTTTGAGCAAATACATCGTGATCTCGAAGAGGGAGCGCTTAAGCTTCCTGCTTCAGGAACGAGCCGTACGGCATTTACGAGAGCTGCGGCTTACGCTATTGATGCACATGCCTATGCATGGGAACATAATTATGAAAAGGCTATAGAACGAATAGACTTGGTTTTGAGTAATTCCAATTATTCGCTTACAGCACTACATAGCACGGCGATAAGTGTGAACGATCCCAATTTTGTAGAGCGGGTACAAGCCACTGAATATGCTGGGATATTCAATAACGGACGAAGCAAGGAATCAATATTTGAATTGGCATTTAGCTTGGATGACGGAGACGATAATCAATATTTGACAAGTTATCTCTCGGGTGGGTTCCCTATCGTGAGGCCTCATCCCGAGTATGCAGAAACGTTTGACGATTTAGACTGGCGCGCTATCATAGCACACAGGTTCAATTCGAACGGTAACTACACGGTAACCAAATTTACAATCGGATTCAGCTCTGACGTAGACACGCGTAACATTGTCCTATTGCGACTAGCAGACCTGTACCTATTGAAAGCTGAAGCTATCGCTAATTTAGGAGATACAGATGATGACCGAAGGGCTGCCATGGATTTGGTTAATCAAATTCGCAATAGAGCCGGAGGTGTAGATTTTGAAATACCAGAGTCCGAATATCTTAATCGGGATATTTTCTATCCGGAATATTTGAAAGATTTCATATTGGAAGAAAGAAAGTTTGAGCTTACCTATGAAGGACAACGTTGGTTTGACCTGGTTCGTGCCGGTAAAGCAATTGAGATTGTTAAAGAACGGGTAGGAATCGATATTCACCCTTTAAGTCTGGTATGGCCAATTCATATCGAGGAGATCAGAAGAGGTGAAGGAGTAGAACAGAATGAATATTATAAATAAGTTTTAAGATGAAAAAATTAGCCATAAAAATGCCTAACAAACTTATTTTAATGTTAGTACTCGGTGTCACTAGCATGTGGAGTTGTCAGGATCTGATCAAGGACTATGAGTTGGATACCAATCCAGATTTTTTGAAGACCATGACGCTAGTGGATTATATCGAGCAAGGGCGCGATACCAGTTTGACGTTATATGCGGAGGCGATCGAGTACGCCGGTCTCACCGAACTAATCGCTAAAGGTGAACAAACTAGGGTCGTACCGACTAATAATGCAATTAGGACACTGCTGGCATCTGCCGGAATATCAAATATAAGAGATCTTTCTCCCAATGTCGTTAAAGGGCTGTTTTCCTATTTGATATTTCCGGGTACATTTCGGTCTATTGACTTGGATGAGAATGAAACAATTGAAGGAGAGACGTTGACTGGTGACCCCTTATACCTAACACGACTCATTTCTTCGACAGATAGGTATCGTGTGGTCGTCAATAACTCGGCTCGGCTGGCAACGCCGCCCATTGATGTTATTCGGCAGGATTATGTTTTTATGGATGGTGTAGCGCATGTGGTGGATTATTTTCCAACTTATCAACAGCTCATGACACCGACGGATTCCGTTCCGGATGATGTGGATTACAGCGAAGCACAGAAAGATACGATATGGGTGACGGATGACGCGCACGCATATGCAGGGGGCAGAAACAACAATTACAATTCTGGTGTTAATCAACTCGTGTCCAGATCTGGACAGTATAGATATACATTTTTTAAATTTAATACGCTTCCTATTGACTACGTAGATGACTTAACCTCGGCAAAGCTACATTTCTTTGTCAATACCATCAACGGATCGAATTTTGTTCCATTTTGCGCCGTGCATGAAACGACAGATGACAATTGGACGGCGCCGACTTTGACGTATAATACGATGCCTGGATTCGGGCCAGAGCTAGTAACAGCGGAGCTTGCCTTGAATTGGAATGAGATCAATCTAACAGGCTACATGCAAAACGTCTATAAAGATGAAAAACCAGTCATTTCTTTAGGACTTCAACTTCTTAATGGCCAAAATATTACATCGTCCAGCGTGCAGATAAGGAATAGGGAGGCCTCCAATGGTATTTATACGCAATTTATTAGTTTGATGGGGCCGATTCCAAGCGAATTGATCCTTCGTCATAATGAGCCAATTGTTGTTGCTAACAACGGTATAACGATACTCACAAAGGATCATTTTAGTATGGCAAGCTACCAATCATCAACGTATACTTATTCTGACAATAACATTATTTTTTCGCTAATGGAAGTTCCGGTTAATGGTACGTTGACAAAATATGGGCTCCCTATGACGAAATTTGCACAATTTACGCAGCAAGAATTGGCACGTGGCGCTATAAAATATGTACATAATGGAAGCGGTAATGATAGCTTCCAGTTGAAGGCATTGGATTTTATTGGCGGTGTTTACGAGGAGCTTTTACCGGTTACGGTCACTGTCCAGTAATCGTTTTTTAAAAATCAATAACTAAAAAATATAGAAAAATACAATATAAAATGAAGAGACTATTTAGTGTATCGGCTATCCTTTTAATTCTTTCCGTTTCTTGTGCGCAAAAGAAAAATTTAGTAAAAGCAGATCCGCACTTATTGACGATTATAGACAACAGTTTGCAGCAAGCTGTAGGTCAATATAAATATATGAAGTCATTGACGGACGAAGATCGATTTCCTAAAAATTATGAACACGGACGTTTAGTGACGAGTAGTGCGAGGGACTGGACGAGCGGTTTTTATCCCGGTACATTATGCTATCTGTACGAATATAGTCAAGACAAGGAATTATTTCAGGAGGTCGAAAATAAATTGACTTCTTTGGAAAGCCAAAAAGACAATAAACGAACGCACGATCTGGGGTTTATGATGTATTGTAGTTTTGGCAATGCCTATCGCCTTACGCAAAAAGAGGAGTATAAAGACATTCTCGTGCAGTCGGCAAAATCGCTGGCGAGCAGATACAATCCCAAGGTCGGTAGTATTCAATCTTGGGACCGTATCAAGTCTTTTGTCAGTGATGAATACTGGGATTTTCCAGTCATTATCGATAATATGATGAATTTGGAATTGCTGTTTTTTGCATCCAAGGCCACGGGTGATGCTCGTTTTAAGGACATCGCGGTTAAGCACGCTGAAACAGCCATGAAAAATCATGTGCGACCAGATTATAGTTCGTATCATGTGGTGGCATACAACCCCGAGACGGGAGCCGTGGAAAGCCGTAAAACCTATCAGGGTTTTGCGAACAATTCTACTTGGGCGAGAGGCCAGGGTTGGGGGATATATGGATTTACGATGGTATACCGCGAAACAGGAGACGAACGTTTTCTGAAGACGGCACAGGGAATGGCAGATTTTTTCCTTGGCCATGAAAACCTGCCGCAAGACAAGATCCCCTATTGGGATTTTAATGCCGGTGAGCCTAATTTTCCGTCCAGCTGGGCTTACGATGCTTCAAAATATCCTGTAATACCTCGGGATGCTTCTGCGGGTGCATTGGTCGCTTCGGCGCTGATTGAACTTTCGGGCTATTCGGACAAGGAAAAAGCAGATAAATACCTACAGGCAGCAGAGACAATGATCAGGTCACTTTCTTCTCCGGCGTACACATCTGCTCCGAAGGAAAACGGTGGTTTTATACTTATGCACAGTGTGGGGAACCTAACGAAAGGAAGAGAAGTGGACGTCCCGCTTTCTTATGCCGATTATTATTATGCCGAAGCCATGTTGAGATATAAAAACTTATCGAAATAATAGAAAACCATAGTATTTTAAAAGAGTTATGATGAAGAGCGTCTTGTGGATAGTTATTTTTTGTTTTTTTTGGGGCCCCTGCCATTCATATGGGCAGGGTGATATGCCAGATGGTAAAGCGCAGCGAGCTTATTATGTGCAAACTTTAGTGCGTATCGCGGATCCTGTATTGGATGCATTGAGCAAGAATGAGTTGAAAAAAAGGATGCCTTTGGAGGCTAAATATCCAGATACCCGTCGAGATTTCATGCATTTGGAAGCTTTTGGTCGGCTACTGGCAGGGATGGCACCTTGGCTGGAGTTAGGTCCTGACGATACCGAAGAGGGCAAGCTCCGCAAAAAGTACATAGATCTTTCCTTGACAGGAATTCATCATGCTACCGATCCGAAATCTCCTGATTTTATGAACTTCACCGAAGGAAAACAACCGTTGGTAGATGCGGCTTTTTTGGCCCAGGCGCTGTTACGGGCTCCTCATCAATTATGGGACAATTTGACAGAGGGTACGAAAGAAAATGTTTTAAATGCTTTGCGTTCGACGAGGGGAATCACACCGGGATACAATAATTGGATATTGTTCAGTGGTATTATTGAAGCTGCATTACAACAATTTGACCGTTCGGGAGATCTGATGAGAATAGATTATGGCGTTAGGCAGATGTTGGCTTGGTATAAGGGGGACGGTATCTATGGAGACGGTCCGGAATTTCACTGGGATTATTATAATAGTTTCGTTATTCAACCTATGCTGTTAGAGATTCTGCAGGTATTGAAAGAGAACGATCTTGATCCGGAAAATAATTATGATCTCGTATTAAAGCGAGCGAGCCGGTATGCGGCAGTACAGGAAAGGTTGATATCCCCCGAAGGTACCTATCCCTTGCTAGGCCGTTCGATACCTTATCGCTTTGGAGCCTTTCAGTTGTTGTCTAAAGCGGCACAGTTACAGTTTCTTCCTGCCAACGTTACACCCCAGCAGGTGAGATATGCGCTTTACACCGTAATCAAAAACCAAATAGAGGCTCCTGGTACATTTGACAAAGATGGTTGGTTGCAGATCGGGTTTTACGGACATCAACCCGAATTGGCTGAAAATTATATCTGCACGGGTAGCTTATATTTATGTTCGCAAGCTTTTCTCGTTTTGGGACTTCCTTCTTCAGATGTTTTTTGGACAGGTGAAAATGTAGACTGGACCTCGAAGTCGGCTTACAAAGGGAAATCTGCACCAATAGACAAAGCGTTGCGAAATAAATAATGGAAGATAAATTTAGGAAGATGAGACGATTTATAGACAAAAAAAGAGGTGGTAGAAAGGGACATCTTATTGCACTTTTGAGTTTGGCAATTTTATGCTGCTTCTCCGCAGCCACGACCGCTGCCGGGCAGCCCCAAACTGCTGGCGAGGATATTCAAGTCCATCGTAATATACGATACGGGGAGAAACCAAAGGGAATTGGACAGGATACGACCTCTGACAGGACGTTAGACCTCTATTTGCCGGAGAACAGAGCGGGTAAATTACCCGTTTTCATGTTTGTGCACGGTGGTGGTTTTGCCGGTGGCGATAAAGGCAATGCGGGTACACAAGCTTTTTGTACAAAGCTTGCCAAGCATGGATTTGCAGTGATTTCTATCAATTATTACCTCACGCTAAAGCACGAGAAAACTGCTGGAGCCAGTTGTACAGCCAATATGTCCAAGGGGCTGCCGACAAAAGGCTTTCATCCAAAATTGCAAGAGGCCGTTAAAAATGCTTCCAACGATGCGCAATTGGCACTGCAATGGATAAAAGACAATACGGACGTCTATAGATTTGACCTGTCGTCGGTTGCTATATCGGGAGGATCTGCAGGTGCAATGACCGCTTTATACACGGCGTATGCCTCGGGCCAGACAATACTACCCATCCAGGCGGTAGTCAATTTATGGGGAGGTTTGGAGAATTCAAACCATATCAAAAGTGGGGCACCAGCATTACTTACTTATCACGGTGACCAAGATAAATTGATCCATGTAGACTATGCCTATGATTTGGAGAAGAAAATGAAGGAGATCGGTAGCGACCTATCCGAAACACACGTCTTTCAAGGTAAAGGACATGCTATCTACAATTATATAACTGCCGAAAAAACCGAAGAAATTGTCGGCTTTTTGAAGAGTGTACTCCAATTGGATAATGTGAAAGTGCAGCGTATCGGAACAGTACAAGGGCTGGATGTTACCGAAGACGAAATACAACGAGAAATGCGGAAATATAGGGCAGAGGTATTTCGTCTCGTGGTCCAAAAGAACGGACTGAAAAATTCAGGAAGTGCTTTTTGGCAAGAATCACAAGTCGATGGCGTAAAAGCGATAGACATTTTGCGCGCGAAAGCCATAAGCGCTCTGACCACTATCAAGGTACAGGAAAAGATGTTGGTCGAAAGAAATCTATGGCCTTACACGAGCTATCCGGAATTTCTCGCTGACCTACGTCGCAACAATGAAAGCCGTCGTAACACCGTAACGGATAACCAGGTGATGTATGGGCCAGTGGAGTTTGACGAGCAGACATTTTTTGATTATCGGTTTAATAATGCACTGATTCAGTTAAAGCATCGATTGGTTGCCGAAGGTGTCATCGTGATTACGGAGGGCGATCTGGAAAATAAGTTTAAGAAGCTACAGGAAACCGTTTACAACGACGAAAAATATACGTTGAAGGAATTCACTCGTCAAGTCAGAGATGCCTATATAGAGGATGCTTACGCTGCTTTGGTTGCTATAAATACGAAAGCTGCAAAAATCGATATTAAATAGCGAATACAGCATTCCCGTACACAAGATTATAAAACAGTAAAAAGATAGTTTAGATGGTTACTTTCAAATTTCGTTATTTTATTTTCAATTCCTTGTTTTTTTGTATGTTATGTATGATTTCCGGTACACTGTCGGCGACTGTCATCACCACGACCGTGTACATTGATTCGGAGAGGGGCAATGATAAAAATGATGGTCTTTCTGAGGCGACAGCTTGGCAGTCATTGACTAAAGTAAATGCGGCAACGTTTGGCCCTGGCGCCAAAATATTGTTGAAAGCAGGGAGTATGTGGGTTGGACGACTACATCCGAAAGGATCGGGCGCTGAACAGCATCCAATTGTAATAGATCAGTACGGAGAAGGTAATAAGCCACTAATAGACGGGAATGGGATGACGGGCAAAGGTGTGGTCTATTTGTACAACCAAGCATATTGGGAAATAAATAATCTCGAAATAACGAACGATGCCGACACACCCGGCGATAGAAGAGGGATAGAGGTGAGTGCAGCAAATGGTGGATTGATCAATCATATTTATTTGAGAAATCTGCATATTCATCATATTAAAGGAATAATTGGAAACGGGCATCCCGAAAAGCGAACAGCGGGGATCTACATTACCACCGTAGCAGATGATATAAAACCGACACGCTACAACGATATTTTAATAGAGAACTGTCATATCCATCATGTTCAAAACCAGGGTATTGCAACGAGTCACGAAAAAGGCGTGTTTGATTATCCCGAGGGAGAAAAGTGGGAAAATAGAAAAATGACAAATCTGATTATCCGAAATAATGTGATTCATCATATTTCCAAGAATGCAATGATAATCCGGATGACAGAGGGCGGTTTGGTGGAGCGTAATCTGTGTTATGAAACGGCAACGGATATCACCGGAAATACCATTTTTTCCAGAACGGTTCGCGGCACCGTATTCCAATATAATGAAGGCTTTCTCAATCGTTCTCCCGATGCAGACGGGAGTCTGTACGACCCCGATATCAACAGCCCCGGCACCATTTGGCAGTACAGCTATAGCCATGACAATGCGCACGGACTGGTATGGTTTTGTACGCATAAGAGAGATGATGGTATTATTGTGCGGTATAACCTGAGTCAGAATGACAAGGGAGCATTAGTTTATTTTAACTATGCTTTTTCGGGAGCGTCCGTTTATAACAACGTGTTTTTTATCGGCGAACATGTGTCACCAGTCATCATCCGTGAACGATCAAATACGGATCACACCTATAGCTTCCATAATAACATTATCTACAACAAGAGTGAGGGGGCTACGTATCGGTTTGCGCTTCCAGGTTACAAAGCGATTCAGAACAGAACGTTTGGTCATAATGTTTTTTACGGAAATCATCCTAAAGGAGAACCAGATGATCCGGCTAAAATCACGGAAGATCCATTATTCGTAGCTCCAGGACTAGGAAGTATTGGCTTGAATACATTGGACGGATATAAGCTCAGGAAAGGATCACCGGCACTGCGCTCCGGTAACGTCATACCTAACAACGGTGGTATAGATTTTTATGGCAACAAGGTAGACAGTAAAAAAATACCCAATAGGGGACTATATGAAGGACCGGGACTTTAGGAATGTAAGAACATAACAAATAACTGTAACACGATGATGAAGAAAAACAACGAATTTAGGAGGTATATTATCCTTTTTATGATAGGGTTGTTCAGTGGTATAAACGTATATTCCCAGATAAATGTGCCGGCTGCGCCGGATTATCAGGTCGCTACGCAAGATGGCGCTTGGTGTTGGTTTGCCGATCCCCGCGCTGTTTATCATAAAGGTAAACAGGAAAAGATATACTATGGTTATATCAGCAGCCAAGGAGATGTGGTCGTTAGTTCGCGAGATATGAAGACAAAAACAATTGAAAATTTTGTTTTACATGAAAAGCTGCAAATTGATGACCATAACGTACCCACTATTTTGTTTTTGCCAGACGGGAAACTACTGGTGTTTTATACCGAGCATAATGGGAAATTCTTTATGCGTAAGAGCAAAAATGCAGAAGATATAAGTGCATGGGAAGAAGAGGTGATACTCTCGTTTGGGTTGGACGATGAGTTTATTACCTATTCTCACCCTGTTATGCTATCGGATGAAAATAATCGTATTTATATGTTTTTCCGAAGTAGAAACAGAAGAACAGGCGCAGCACAGGATGTAAACTGGAAACAGCATTATTCCTATAGTGATGATCTGGGAAAAACATGGTCAATTGCCAAAGCATACCTGACCAGTAAAGGAAGCCATAACAAGATACCTTATTTAAAGATCGTTTCTGATCATAAATCAAAAATTCATTTTCTATTTACAGACGGGCACCCGAAAGTTAGCTTGTCATCGGTATATCATGTATATTACGAGAAAGATAAATTTTATCAAACCAATGGAAATGAACTTCAAGGAATACACGAAATTCCACTGGACATAACCAAAATAGACAAGGTGTATGATTATGATAAAGTGAAAGTCAAATCTTGGATATGGGATATTGCGTTAGACAAAAAAGGACGTCCGGTGATAGCCTATGCACGCTTCCCGTCGATATATGATCATATCTATTACTACGCTTATTGGGATGGTAAAAAATGGCAGGATCATGAATTAATAAATGCTGGAAAATATATGACGGAACCTGAGAAAAATGGGAAAGTATTGGAAGAACATTACTCTGGAGGGCTGGTACTCGATCATCACAATCCTAAAAATGTATTTATGTCCCGTCAGGTAAATGGTGTATTTGAGATCGAACACTGGCAACGGAAGGGGGAAAAATGGAAAACTACCGCATTAACCCATCATTCTTCCGCCAAAAACATACGACCTTATGTGGTCGACCGGCACGCCGGCAAACCGATCGTCATGTGGATGCATGGTGTATACGACCATTTTATCCGGTATAATACATCAATATTGATCAACGAGAAAAAATAGAGCGTTTATGGAATATCCACAAGTTGATCACAGAAACAGGCATGAATATCACTGGAGACAACGAGTCGGCTTACTTTTCGCGTTTCTAATCGTTGCTTTTCAAGCCGGAGCCATGCAGGATCAAATGAAATTGACACCTTTTACAGGCGTTGATTTTGTGCGTTTGGTGGTGGACGAAAGCTTCCGGCAAGCATCCGAAAATACCTTCAACGTAAAAATCCGTTCCTTGGATGACAACAGTACCCTATGGCAAGGGGAGGTGGATTTTGTGCTTATCGAGGATAAGGGCAAACCTACGCTTTCTTGTACAATAAGCGATCTTGCACCACAATTATGGAACCCTACAAACCCTTATTTGTATGAAGTGGTGTTGGAACAATACCAGCGGCGGAAATTAGTCAGTAGCCTGACCGAAAGAATTGGTTTCAGAAGTTTTGAATCAAGGAATGGGCATTTGTTTTTGAATGGGGACCCGATATTTCTTCGAGGCTTTGCCATAAATCCACCCAACAGAGGAATTCCGTCCCACGTGGAGCGAAGTCGAGAATTTGCTATGCAATATGTACGTTTTATGAAGAGTTTGAATGTGAATATTATACGTATTCCAGACGATGAAACATGGTATGATGTATGTGATGAATTGGGGATGATGGTGTTTGGTGGAAATTACAGCGGCACGGTTGCTAGAGGAGCAAAGGTTGAGAATTTTGAGAAAATTGGTGATGAGACAGATGGTGGTTTCCCGCGAGATTATGATATGGGAGTTGCGTGGTATAAACACAACAAACTAGGGGCGATAGCACACCATCCGAGCTTGATGATCTATGCCATGACTAACGAAACACCATTCGCAGGTAGACGAGCCGCCGAATGGGAGAAGTTTCTATCCTATGCATACGACGAATTGAAGAAATGGGATGAAACGCGTGTGTATATTGCCAACGCAGGATACGGCTATGGGAAGGTGGGAGATATTTGTGATCTACACCGTTATTGGGGCTGGTATTATTCCTCGCCTTTTACCTTTCTCCACACGCGAGATAATAATCAGATTGTTCCATTTCCGAAACGGGTACAACCCATAACTTTTACAGAGTGTATCGGTAACTATACCGGACCTGATGGACGGTATAACATGACGCCTAATCACAAAAACCCGGGTTCTCAATTAGCCTGGACCGGACATGCACATCAAGATCTACAAGCAAATCTGGCAGACGAACATCAGATTTATACCATAAAGCAAGCCGTAGAAATTTTCAGACGGTTGCGCGTGATCAACCACGAGCTGAGTGGTATATTCCCGTTTACGATTTTATTTTATAACTGGGATACCGTAAATGAATTTGCCGATATGAATCCTAAACCGGCGGCCGAACAGCTGAAAAGATCCTTTCAGCCTATTTTGTTGAGCTGGGAGTGCTGGACGCCACAGGTCTATGCAGGCGCAACGGTAAAAGCAATAGCGCATGTGGTAAATGATGATGAAGAGAGACGTGATTTGAAAAACGCACGGATTGTTTATTCTCTTTCGGACAAAACGCATAAGAAACTATGGGAAGATAGTGTTGATATTGTCGACATCCCTTATTATGGCACGTACCAACAGCCGATTGAGATGAAAATACCCGATAATCTGGCTACAGGAGAGTATGTGCTTACCGGTAAAATTATCGCTGGAAACCGCAAAGTCAGTAAGAACTCGTATCAGCTTTTTATAGCAAACCAGACATTTGTCCAATCGGCAGCTACGCCAACATCCGATGTACTATTGTATGATCCAATTGGAACGACAGCCGAGTCACTCCAACGCTTGGGCATCGACTACCAGTTATTGACGGATTTTAGACGGATACCGCTTACGTCCTCTTTAGTTATCGGAGAAAATGCAGCAGACGATATCATCCTACGAAATAGCGCTGTCATTAAAGATTACATCACAAGAGGCGGACGGGTGTTGTTTCTTCGTCAGGATTCTCTTCATATGCCCCATGTGAATGCCATCGTTGAAAAGCCTTTCAAAAGTGCTCTTCCCGATATAGATAATCCGGCTTATCCGGCACCTATCCGACCTTCACGTAACGGATACTATGTGAATGCGGAACGTCCGGATCATCCGGTGATGGCTGGAATAGAGCGGCGTAACCTACGGGTATGGTCTGATTACACCAACTGGGACGAAACGAAAAGTAACTTGCCGGCGATATATCCGGTGACAGACGGCTTTACGCCCGTTGATAAGTCCGCGCTGGAGAAGATTGCTGTTTTGGGTAATTATGGTGCCGGACTGGAAGGCGTGGCATTAGCAGAACAGTTTAACGGCGATGGAAGTGTTTTGTTGAGTGGATTCGATTTAGCACGTCGTACCGGACTAGATCCTATTGCAGACCGACTTTTACGTAATTTAATTGCCTATAATGGAACGAACGAGGGGCATGCACGACACCCGTTGATTAGGAGTACCATCGTCTGGGGTGATTATGAAACAGAAAACGGCGTATTGACTGGAGTGAATAGTGGTTTGATGGTGAACGCTACCCCGCGTATTCCCGAATTGAATAAGAATAAGACGATTACGATCACGGATAAAGGGGATCAATTTGCTCCCGGTTTGAGAGTCGCATTTGCGTCACGTCCCGGAATGCAGTATGTAGCTAATGGTCGCCGTCCATTTGGACCATATTTTTTACGAGGTTTTGCAGCCATGCCAGAGATTCAGGATAAAAAGTCAACAGAGGGGGAGGGAAGGTTTTGGTGTAGCGTTTTGCCTGGCGTCAACGTTGCTGTTAGTAAGGTTTGGAACCCCGATGATATACCCTTGACAGTTCAGGTATGGATCAACGGTGAAGCAGTATCAAAAGAAATTGCACCGCATAGTACCGAAGAGGTGAGTTGTCCCGTCAATTCTACGGCGGTAGAGATGGGCTTTAAAGGAGATAGGAGATTAGTTATTTTGGACACAACGTTTATTAATCAAAGATAACAAATGAAAAGAACGCTATTGCTTGTGTTGAGCATATTATATACATCTATCATCTATGCTAAAGTGAAACTTCCGGCATTGATCGATGATGGGATGGTTTTGCAGCGGGACCAACCTGTGAAAATATGGGGTTGGGCGGATGTGGAAGAAGAAATTACCGTGAAATTCAACAAACAGCAATATCAGGTAACTACGGCAGTAGATGGTACATGGTCATTAACCTTACCTAAGCTAGATGCCGGAGGGCCATACGTTATGACGATAGAAGGCGAAAACGAAATAACGATCCGGGACATCCTCGTAGGTGATGTGTGGTTATGCTCCGGGCAATCGAATATGGCCTTTAAGATGGATAGAGTAAAAGAAAAGTATACGAAAGAAATAGCCGCTTCATCCAACAACTTTATCCGTCAGTTTTTAGTAAAGCCGTCGTGGAATTTTTCATTGCAAAACGATGTTCAATCGGAAGGGTGGAAATCGGCAAATCCACAAAATGTATTGGATTTTAGCGCGGTGGCCTATTTTTTTGCGAAAGCGGTGTATGACGATACACGGGTTCCGATAGGGATTATAAACGCCAGTTATTCTGCGACAGTAGCCGAAGCATGGATTAGTGAGGAAGGTTTGAAGCATTTTCCCGACTTTGTTGCCGAAGCTAATAAATTCAAGGATCCAAATGTTGTGAAGCAGACACAAGACGCCGATGATGTGTTGAAGTCGAATTGGTATAAGCTGTCGCGCGAAGAAGATATCGGTTATTCCGACAATGTGACCAATTGGGCAAATCCCATGCTGGATATTTCGAATTGGGAGGTCACGGATGTGCCCGGATACTGGGACAAAGCTGGGATCAAAAATATGCCTGGTGTGGTATGGATGGTGAAGGAAATTGATGTTCCTGCTCATCTAGCCGGTAGGGATGCGACGTTGTTTTTTGGCGCTATAGATGATCGCGATAGCACTTACTTCAACGGTGTTAAAGTCGGACACTCCTATATGCGTGGCCGAGAGCGAAACTATAACGTGCCGGGTAAGTTGGTCAAAGCAGGGAAAAATCGTATTGTGGTACGAATCCTTAATCCGGATGGACCGGGAGGTTTTTACCCAGACAAGGAATGTGTTTTTATTTCGGTAAATGAAAGGATTGACTTGGCAGGAAAATGGAAATACAAAGTCGGTGCTAAACTGTCGGCCTTACGCTCCAATATGACGACCAAGTTTAATATAAAGCCTACAGCGATATACAATAGTATGATCTATCCTCTTACGAATTATTCAATCAAAGGAGTAGTCTGGTATCAAGGAGAGGGCAATGCCGGAAGAGCATATCAATATCGCCAGTTATTTGCGGATCTGATTGTTGATTGGCGAAGCAAATGGGAACAAGGGGATTTCCCATTTCTATACGTACAATTAGCGAATTATGGAAAGGAAGAAGATCAACCGGTTGAATCTTCCTGGGCGGAGTTGCGTGAAGCGCAGTCGATGGCACTTGCCTTACCGCATACGGGTATGGCCGTGATACACGATGTCGGAGAAACGAATGACATCCATCCGCAGGACAAAAAAACAGTGGGGGATCGCTTAGCACTAGCAGCGATGAAGGTTTCGTATGGCCATCAAATTATTGCTTCCGGGCCCGTTTACGACAGTTCTCGTGTCGAAGGCAATAAAATCATCATCCGCTTCAAAAATACAGGCGCAGGTCTTAAAGCAAAAGGGGATGCGGAGCTAACATATTTCACCATAGCGGGAGCAGATAAAAAATTTGTGTGGGCAAAAGCGAAAATAGAGAATAATACTGTTGTTGTATGGGCTGATGAAATAAAATGTCCCGTTGCGGTTAGATATGCCTGGTCAAATAACCCATTAGATGCAAATTTATATAACGAAGATGGATTGCCTGCTTCATCATTTCGTACGGATAACTGGGAAGGTCGTACGTTCAAAAAATAGATCATATTTGCCTAGTAACAGGTAGCCGTATTATTTTTTTATATAAATTTTCTTTTTTACACTTCGTGTTTGTATATTCGTTTACGTACCCATTAAGAATACAGGTTTATAAACGAATTATGGTGTCCTAATATTTTTATACGGAATCAAATACACATGACTATGAGAAGAAAAATTTATTTAACATGTATTTTGTTGTTTTTTGCTTTAGTGAAGATAGGATATGCTGCGGGGGAGATAGAGAAGCGTAGATGGACGCCGGAGTCCATACAACAAAGATTAAAAGGAAGGGTTGTGGATGACTCTGGACAAGCTATTTCCGGCGTTACAATATCTGCAAAAGACGGCAGGTCCTTAGGTGTAACAAATCAGGAAGGAATATTTGAGGTTGTCGGTGTAAATATGGGTGATACTCTTTCTTTTTCTTATATCGGGTACGTACCAAACGAGATAATAGTTTCTAATTTTGAAACGCTTCAAGTCGTAATGACAACACAGCAAGGCAATATTGACGAAGTGGTGGTGGTCGGATATGGTACACAACGACGTTCAGAAATGACAGGGTCTATATCTTCCGTGAAATCGTCAGACTTGGAAAAGGTAGCTGCACCATCATTTACCAGTGCTATACAAGGAAAAGTGCCGGGCGTAACTATTAGCCAAACGACGGGAGCACCAGGTGGGGCGAGTTCTGTACGTATCAGAGGGGTGGGTACAACAGGGGGGAACCAACCGCTATATGTTATTGATGGATTTCCGGTCGGAGGGTCGAATATAGCCATTAATGGAAGTACAGACAATATTGACGGCATGTCGATTGTCAATCCGAATGATATTGAATCAATCGAGATATTAAAAGATGCCGCCGCGGCTTCTATCTACGGAGCCCGTGCTGCGAACGGCGTAATCCTCATCACCACTAAAAGAGGAAAGGAAGGTGTCACTTCGGCAGATTTACATGCGTATACGGGGTTCCAAAACTTATGGAGACAGCCTAAATTTCTAGATGCGGAGCAGTTTACTACATTAGCCAATGAGCTATATCAAAACTCTAATATGGCAACCAATCCCGAATGGGAAAACCCAAGTAGCTTCGGGCAAGGAACAAATTGGATGGATGAAGTATTTCGTACAGCACCCATGTATAATGTGGACTTGTCGCTGACAGGTGGAAACCAAATAATAAGAAATGCCTTATCACTAGGGTATAGAGACCAACAAGGTACTTTAATGGAAACGTGGAATAAACGTTATACCGGACGTGCCAACGTAGACCTAACAGCAACAGATAGATTAAACTTCGGAGGTAGCTTGGCTTTTTCCTATATACAGGGTAAAGGACAACGGAATGAAGATTTTAGGCTAGGTATTTTTAATCTTGCTCAGCAGTTTTACCCGACTCTGGGACGAGAGGATGTTGTCAGCGGCTCATCTGCATTTTACTCCACACAGGGTGATAACCCCTATTTGAGAGCGAAGTCGATGGAAAACTATTTGAATAATCTCCGCCTCTATGGAAATGCCTTTGGCGAATTTGAGATCATGGAAGGCTTAAAATTCAAAAGTAGTATTGGTTTAGATTTTATATCTAACAGAGGCACCGCTTGGCAACCGAAGGTACAGCGTGGTTTTTATACTAACCCGCAGGCGGTGTTGAGCGAAAGGCAGGATCAGGGACTCAACTGGTTGATTGAAAATACGTTGAGTTATAATAAGACGTTTGACAGGCATAATCTCTCTCTCATTGTCGGACAAACGGCACAAAAGAATACAAATGATTGGATTTCAATTACGGCACGTGAATTTCAAAATGAAACCATCCGAGTAATCAATACGAGTTCTGAGTCAGAACGAAGGGGGACAGGTACAGGCTCGATGTATACCTTAGCTTCTTACCTGGGAAGAGCAAACTATTCATTTGATAATAAATACCTGTTTTCTGCAAGCATCCGTCGTGATGGTTCATCTAATTTCGGTCCCTCTTACAAATGGGGGAATTTCCCGTCGGTATCCGCCGGTTGGAATATTTCGGAAGAGTCTTTTTTTAATGCTGACGGAGCAATCAACAGCTTGAAAGTGCGTGCCAGTTGGGGACAATTAGGCAATGATGCTATCGGCGCATTTGGTTATTCTAGTACATTTGGTTTAGGACGCGTGGCTGATAACTATATTCTCGGACCAGACCAACGTTTGATTACGGGAGCAGGTATGATACGTCCGGGTAATTCGGATCTGAAGTGGGAAACGAGCGAGCAGTGGAATTTCGGTATAGACGCTACATTTATGAATGGAGAAGGGTATTTGACCGCCGAGTACTATGTTAAAGATACGCGGGATATGTTGGTGAGTTTGCCTGTTTCATTAGAAGCAGGATTTGAATCAGCACCTTCGGTGAATGGCGGTCGAATCAGAAACTCGGGTTTCGAATTGCTAGTGGGCTACGGCGGAGGAAATGAATTTCAATATGATGTCAGTGTCAATCTTTCTACATTGAAAAATGAAGTACTGTCATTAGGTGCCGGAAATCCGATCAGCGGACCCGTTGTGGGGTTTACGAGCATGAATAGTTCTTATACCGAAGTGGGGCTGCCAATTGGATATTTTAGGGGCTATGTTGTAGAAGGAATTTACCAATCAGATGAGGAGATTGATAAAACATTTCAACCGAATGCGTCTGCCGGAGATTTTAAGTTCAAGGATGTCAACGGTGATAATGTGCTTTCGGACGAAGACCGGGTTATGTTAGGCTCTCCTTGGCCAACACTTACTTATGGTATGAATATAGACCTGTCTTATAAGAATTTTGATTTGAACCTCATGCTTCAGGGAGTTTCAGGTAATGATATCTTCCATGTCAATAAATTCAGTACGTATCCAATCAAATATTTTGGTGGAAGTGGTGTCATCAATGCTTCTGCGGATGTATTGGACAGGTGGACGCCGGAAAATGGTGGAAATACCGTGCCTATTTTGAAATATACGGATTTAAATGGCAATTACGCCAACCTATCGTCATTCTATATCGAAGATGGTTCCTATTTACGTTTGCGGAATTTCACGTTGGGATATACGTTGCCACAAGGATTATTTGAGAATACAAACATGCTAAAACGGCTGCGAGTGTATACGTCGATACAGAATTTGTTCACGTTTACAAAATATTCAGGTTTTGATCCCGAAATTGGAGATACGAACCCATTGGCGAGTGGTGTAGACAATGGCGTATACCCGATGCCCAGAACGTATATGTTTGGCGTGAAAGTAGGTTTTTAATTTGTTAAGATAATGATCATGAAATACATACATAACACTTTTTTATTTTTCGCTACGCTGCTATGCTTGGCATGTAGCGACGATTTTTTGTCTTTGTCACCAAAGGATACATTGATTGAAGATGAGTTTTTTCTGAATATCTCCGATGCGGAAGCTGCGTTGACAGGCGTTTATGCCACGCTTCAAAAAGAAGAAGCGTTTTCTAACGTCCGGGATGCCGCCGATATTGAATGGGCAATATCGGGGGATATGTACGAGATGGATGGAAGCGCAAATCGGATCGAATTGCATTCCTTGACATTACCGTCTACAAATACAATTCTTAGGGATGTTTATTCCGCTGCGTATCAAGGGATAAGTAGGGCTAACGTAGTCGTTGCAAAAGTTGTCGAGATGGAAGAAGGCGATGAGGAAACAAAAAACCAAATTATCGCACAGGCCAAATTTATTCGGGCATTGTTCTACTATCGGTTGGTAACATATTTCGGTGGTGTGCCGTTGATTACGGAGCCTTTAGATGCTAATTCCGATCTGCAGATACCTCGTGCTACAACAGAAGCGGTATGGCAGCAAATAGAAAATGATCTGAATGAGGCGAAAGATGTGCTACCGGCTACATGGACGGGAAATGATGTAGGAAGGGTTACTTCAGGGGCATGCAAAGCTTTATTGAATAAAGCTTATCTGTGGCAGGAAAAGTTCGATGATGTGATTGCCATTTCAGAATCGCTTTTTGAAGAAGAAGTATATACATTATTGCCGGATTACCGTTCCATTTTTATGGAAGAAAATGAGAATAATGCGGAGATATTGTTTTCTACTCAATTTAGGGAAGGCGTGGACGCTGAAGGAAACAATCTTGTGAAACGTACAGCACCTAGAGGCGCTCCTGCTGAGTTTACAGGTGGTGCTGCATGGAGTAACTTTGTGCCGCAGCAGCATTGGGTTGATGCACATGAAACAGACGGTTCCGGAAGAATCATCGACAAAAGATATTGGGCGGCAATTATCGGCCCGGGTGAACATCATCAGGATATGTCCGCTTTTGTGATGCCCGATAATGTGCCAGCTGGTTGGTCACATTCTGGATATATTATGACTAAATATTGGCAAAAACCGACACTGAATAACTCTGGCGTCAATGCACCAGTGATTCGGTTTGCTGAAATAGTGCTGAATTATGCTGAAGCGTTGAATGAAAGAGACCGTACAGAAGAGGCCATAAATCAAGTGAATAAGATCAGAGATCGAGCAGGTCTAGCTGACTTACCACTTACTTTATCAAAAACAGAAACTTTAGATGCGATTTTTAAAGAGCGAAGGATGGAATTTATATGGGAACCAACGGGAGGATTTTCGGATCTGAATCGGAGAGGACGGTTTCTTGACTTTATTGAAGCAGAACGTCCTAATTTTCCGAGCTTAAACGTAAATCAAAAACCATGGCTGCAGACACAGCCGATATTATTTCCTATTCCTAGAGATGCTTGGGATAGAAACAAAGCATTAGAGCAAAATCCACATTACACTTTTTAAAAGGTAATGTGATTTAACGTTTCCCGTTTTTTCGAGAAAAAGGGAAACGTTTTTTATTTTTACTATCCCGACGACATTGTCGTTCTACATTCATTCAAAATTTGATAATGTAGTTCCTATTTCTTACTTTTGGATAGTACTGACCCGAAGCGATTATAAATATCCACGCATGATAAGTGTTTTGACAGAAACGCAGATAAAGATACTATTTGAGCAATATTATATCCCGCTCGTGGAATTTTCGTGGCATATTGTAAAATGTCAAGACGTTGCGTTGGATATCGTTCAAGATACTTTTGTGAAAATATTGGAAAAGAAGGAAGAACTTCCCCCCCCAAGCAGTCATTACAAGGACGGATACGTCAGCTTCTGAAGCGTACGGAAACTTTAGCCCGAAAATTGCATTGAATTACAGCTTGTCCAAAGAACATAATTTTTATGGAATATACAGTAAAGGATTTAGAGCCGGAGGTATCAGTCAATTGTCTTCTGACCCTTCAGCGCCACCTCTTGTTCCGTACGATTCGGAATATAGTGACAACTTTGAAATAGGAAGCAAAAATATGTTTGCAGGCAAAAGATTAAGGTTGAATGCTACTTTATTTTATACCCGGATAAAAAACGGACAGATCCCTGTTCTAATTATGCCGGAAGCACTGACATTAATTCGCAATGCGGCAAAGTTGGAGAGCAAAGGTGTAGAATTAGAACTCTCTGGCCTTCCTGTTAAGGGGCTTGAATTTACCTATACTTTTGGCTATACCAATGCTTCTTATAGAGAACTGATTATTGCAGATGATGGAGAAAATAAAGATTTAAGTGGTAATAAACAGATCTTTACACCCCAAACAACTTCGTTTTTGTCATTACAATATACCCGAAGTTTGGCTTCAAATACAAATTCTAAATTATTTGCGAGGCTGGAGCACAGAAATATCGGAAAACAGTATTTTAATCTGGCGAATACAATCCAGCAAGATGCGTATAATCTGCTAAATTTCCGTTTAGGCTTTCAGTATAAAAGAATGGAAGCAGCTTTATGGGTATCCAATCTGATGAATAAAACATATATTGATTATGCTTATGATTTTGGAGCAGTACATTTAGCGGAGCCACGAATGTATGGTTTAACTATCAAAACTAGTTTTGTAGGAAATTCGGGTAAAAAGGAAGTTAACTAAATTCGTTGATAGTTTGTGAAAAAACTTGGATGTAATAAATAATGTTTCTAAATTCGTTTGTACTATAAATCTGAAACTCCCAATAAGAAAAGAGATGATAAGAGATATTTATTCAAAATTTGGTGTTCTTTCCGGGTACGTTAACGCTTATAGGGCTTTTGCTTTCTGCTCAATAGCTTTTATATTTTTAAGCGGTGTATTTTGGCGAGCACAGGCACAAGATCTAAAAGGTATAGACGTCGTATCCGAGAAAAAGAAAACCACCACGGCGGTTGAAATTGCCGTGGTATTGGAAAAGCAAGATTGGATATATGATATAGGAGAGGAAGCTGTCTTTGTCGTAAAGGCATACAAAAACGGTGTGGCTTGCGACAATGAAAAAATCCAATTTGAAATAGGCCCCGAAAAGATGCCGCTTACGAAACGTGGTGAAGTGGAGATAAAAGGCGGGGAAGCATTGATCTCTGGCGGGACAATGCAGAAGCCCGGTTTTTTAAGGTGCGACGTGAAAATGGATATCGACGGACACCCTTATAACGCTCGGGCGACGGCAGCATTCGCACCGGAGGAAATTAAACCAACGGTGAAGCAACCTAAGGATTTTTCCGTTTTTTGGCACACAGCGATTCAAAAGTCTAAATCTGTGCCGCTACATAAAAAGCTAACCCTACTGGAAGATCGGACAACAGAGGAGGTTAACTTTTATCAGGTTGAATACGAATTTCTGAGTGAAAATGTCGAGAAATTTTATGCTGTGCTCTGTATTCCAAAAAAGGAAGGGAAGTATCCTGCAATCATACGATTTCCAGGTGCGGGTTGGGCTCCGTTGTCGGGCGATAAGGAAAATGCCGCGAAGGGATTCATCACGCTCGATTTGTATATACATGGCAGGCCTGTAACAGAGAAGCAGACGTACTATGAGGATTTGAAGAGCAATGAACTGAAGGACTATATGTATAAAGGTATAGACAACCGAGATTCTTTTTATTACCATAATGTACTCCTAGGTTGTACGCGTGCCGTAGATCTAATTAATGACTTGCCTAATTTCGATGGCGAAAATTTGGGTGCTTGGGGATCAAGCCAAGGAGGGGCGCTTTCGATCATGACTACCTCATTGGATAAGCGTATCGATTATTTTGTCGCGTTATGTCCCGCCATGTGTGATTTTTCAGGCTATTTATATGAGCGGGCAGGGGGATGGCCACATTTTTTTCTGCGCCCAGAATTATATGAAGGTAAGGAAAAGGAAGTATTAGAAGCATTGTCTTATTACGATGTGGTCAATTTTGCCGCACATATCAATGTACCGGGTTTCTTTTCTTGGGGTTTTAACGATGTCACCACACCACCCACCTCCTTCTATGCGGCATATAACATGGTGCAAGCACCAAAACAAACTTTTATCATCCCTGAAGGGGAACATAAGATATATCCTCCACAGCGACAGAAAACCTACAATTGGTTAATGGATAATTTGAGGAAAAATAAAGCAAGTAGCCAAAGTGGAACATAAAAGATAGCAATGGATCGTAGATATTTCTTGACAAGTTCTGCTATTTTATGGGCTTCAACAAGAATAAAGATAGGAAATGCAAACACGGGTAGAAAGTTAGAAATGATAAATCAATCAACAATCATAAAAACAAAGTCAGATTTTGAGAGAGAGAAGCTCCGGTTTCCTTTTGGATTTAAGGGAGCATATCTCAGCGAATTATGGCAAATAGTCGTTTTGCTCGAGAACGATAGGGGAAAAAAAGGACTGGGATTAGCTACACAGAGTGTCCTATATGGTGATGCGGAGATATTTGCCTCTACCTCTGAATCCAACGGAAATGCAAATATGTTTGTACTAACAAATAAAGCGTTAAAATGGATAGAAGGGCGATCATTAGATAGCCCGATAAAGCTGTTCGATGAAATGCTACCTTGGTTGATCGAAGAAGGTAAAAAACTAACAGGATATCCTAATCTTAATATAAATTTTGTATACAATGCCTTGGTTAGTATCGATAATGCAATGTGGATGTTATATGCAGAAGAGAACGGTATCTCAACATTTACCGAACTTATACCTTCGACTTATCGTCAAGCGTTTAGTCACAAAAATGATCGGATCGCCGTTATGTTTCAGATTTCTTATGACATGCCACTGGCAGATATTAAAAAGGCAGCTGAAGAAGGATATTTTGTATTTAAGATAAAAACGGGAAGTCCTGGTGAGCAAGAAAAGATGTTGCAACAGGATAAAGCTAGATTAAAAGAGATCCATGATATCCTTAATGAAGAAAGAAATAAAAGAATAAACAGAATCTATTATACGATGGATGCCAATGGACGCTATGAAAAAAAGGAAACATTGCGAAAGTATCTGGATTACGCAAAAGAAATTGGCGCATTTGAACATATCCTATTATATGAAGAACCTTTTGGGGAGAGTGATAATGAAGACGTTTCGGATCTCGGAGTAATTATCGGAGCCGACGAGAGTATTCACAGCGAAGAGGATGCCCGTCGTAAGATTACGTTGGGATATAAAGCATTTATCTTGAAGGGTATAGCAAAGACATTAAGTCAGACCGTTAAGATTGCTAAGATAGCCCATGAAAATGATATACCATGTTTGTGCGCAGATTTGACAGTCAATCCAATTTTGATGGAGTGGAACAAGAATGTTGCTGCTACACTGGCTCCTTTTCCTACAATTGGGATGGGATTGATGGAAACCAATGGTGGTATGAACTATGTGAATTGGGAAAATATGAAGAAGAGACATCCGCTTGCGGACGCTAAATGGACGCGGGTGGTAAACGGCATATTTACATTAGACCAAAATTTTTATGACACTGCAGGTGGTATTTTTTCCATTTCAACATATTACCAACAAATGATGGGGATTGCGAGGCAGGGATTATGAAGACAATATTAAAAACAACGCCAACGGTTAAGAAGCTGGCTGCCGTAGCTTTTGCTTTTTTGATAGTTATCGGTATTTTGGGTTACAAAGAGGGATATTTAACCCAAAAAGAGCCACCTAAGGAAATTAACATATCGGTATTACCCGGATTGCAGTTTAGTCTACCTAGATTTCATGTTGTTCCAGGGCAGCAGGTCGTCCTTCGTTTTACGAATACAGACGATATGGATCATAACCTCTTGGTTATCCGTCCGAAATCTCGAGAAAAGGTGGTAAATCTCGCCGCCAAATTGGGGGCAGAAGGAGTAGCAAAAAGTTATATTCCCGAAACTGATGACGTGATGTGGCATACGTCTGTTTTACATGCAGATCAAACAGAAACATTGTCTTTCACAGCACCATCAAAAGAGGGGGTATATCCGTATGTTTGTACTCTACCAGGACACGGACATGTCATGTACGGAGCGATGTATGTTAATGAATCTGGTGAAATGCCCGTGTTGACTGAGGATAAAGCAGTGCCACACCATGTTAAGAATAAAGTGCATGTTCATGCAGAAACCAATAATCATCCTTATGAATTGGTACCTCCTTATTATTATCGACTATATATTGATGGCGCAAGCCCAGCAGCAATTGCTGTCCACTTACCTGGAAACATATCCTTTTGTTGGGATGCAACTCCGTGTCAGATGAGATTTGTATGGAAAGACGGGTTTGTCGATAATACGGAGTTGTGGAAAGGCCATAAAGATGCGAAAGCGAAGATAGAAGGGACAATTGTGTACCGCGAAACCCGGCCGGCCGTACTAACGATCGGCGAACAAAATACAAACAAGAATCCGCCTAAATTTAAAGGATATCGGGTAACGGATGGTGATTATTTAGAATTTTGTTATATCGTAGAAGGTATCGAGATTTTTGAAACGATAAGAGAATTGGAAAATAAAAATGGGATTGTACGTCATTTTCGGATTCCAACATTAGATGATAATGTTGTTTTTCACCATACAGAAGAAAAAAAAATAACCTGTTATTATAATGGCGTACCATTACCGGCTGGGCCGCTTGTCTTGGATAAAAAAAACGGAAAGCAATTTAGTGTGGAGTTTAGAATAGAGAAATAATGAGAACGGCGATTACATATTTTTTAGGCGCGTCGATAGCTTTAGCGGCTTGTCAAGGCGATGTTCTAGTCAGTGAGGGTGCATCTTTTCAAATAGATACTATTGAAACACCTCCTGGGTTGACAGCAGAAGTAGCCGCATTGGATTTTTTAGCAGATGGTCGGTTGGTAGCGGCTTTTATGCGGGGAGAGGTGATGATTTACGAACCGGATACGAAGGAATGGCGTGTTTTTGCAACAGGTCTGCACGAACCGCTTGGTTTAAAGGTTATTAATGACCGTGAGATGCTGGTCATGCAATTACCCGAACTAACACGGATCAAGGATACCGATGGCGATGGAAAGGCGGATATGTATGAAACGGTATATGACGGATTTGGTATGACGGGAAACTATCATGAATTTACCTATGGCCCCGTGGAAGACAGCGACGGCAATTTGTATTTTGCCTTGAATTCTTCCTCAGCGGGAGGAGGGATATCTGCTGAACTTCGAGGAGATACGTTGATGGACGGCAAGAGTCGGGAAGGTAAACCTATGTTTTCCATTGTACCCTATAGAGGTTGGGTGATGAAAATGAAAAAAAACGGAGAGATTTTGCCGTTTGCTTCGGGTTTTCGTTCGCCTAATGGATTAGGGTTTGATGCAAAAGGAAGGCTGTTTGTTACCGATAACCAAGGAGATTGGGTAGGGTCGAGCCCCTTGCACTATGTCCAGGAAGGTAAATTTTACGGACATCCGGCAAGCTTGGTATGGACGAAGGGATGGAATAGAGGCAACCCATTTGAACTGAATGCGGATACATTAAATGCAATGCGGGAGAAGCCTGCTGTGATTTTTCCACATAACGTCATCGCAAATTCACCTACCCAACCTGTTCAAATTAGACATAATAAAATGCTAAAGCCATTTGAGGGACAGTTTATTGTAGGCGAGATGAATCAAGAACGCCTAGTTCGTATTATGCTAGAAGATGTAAACGGAGTGGTCCAAGGTGCAGTGACACCGTTTATAGATGGTCAGGGGCTACGAAAAGGAAACAACAGGTTAGTTTTTGCGCCGGATGGTAGTCTGTGGGTAGGCCAATCAGATCATGGCTGGTTAGGAGATAGGGGAATCCAACGCATTTCGTTTACCGGCAAAACGCCGTTTGACGTAGCGGACATACATCTTCTTAAAAACGGGTTTGAAATGTATTTTACACAACCTATCGATCTGGGAGATAGCATTAATATAGCCAAAGCTATCCGAGTTCGTCGCTATAACTATCTATACCATCAAAAATATGGTTCGCCAGAAGTAAATCTTAAACAGATGTCGGTACACGAATGGAAAATATCGAATCGAGGAAAGAGATTGCAGATAGACCTCGGTGAAATGGAGAAAGATTATCTCTATGAAATCACGCTAGATTCGGTTTTTAATAAACAAAGGACAGATACCCTGCTGAATAAGCTAGTGGTATATACGGTCAAGGAAACTTTATAATGATTTGTTTTAATAGAAAAAGCACACGATTTAATATGAAAAGCAGACGAAAGAAGCATATGGCACTTTGGAGCACGGCAGTATTTATGTTAGGCACCTTAGTCACTCACGGACAAACCATGAAAGTGTCCAAAGAAGAAATATGGGATAAGATAGAGCGGTATTTTGTACCACCCGAACAATTTAAACAAGAATTAGGTGAATATCGTTCCCCTTTGAACTTTTATGATGGCAGGGTAGTAAAAACAAAGGAAGATTGGGAAGAACGGAGGACAGAAATTAGAGAAAAATGGCACGACATGATGGGGGAGTGGCCTGATATAATAGAAGATCAGACCTTAAACATATTGGACTCTATTCAGAAAGAGGGGTACACACAATATACGGTGACTTTTAAATGGTTGCCGAACGAAGAAACAACAGGATATCTTTTAGTACCCGAAACAAAAGGTAAAAAACCAGCAGTGGTAACGGTTTTCTATGAACCAGAAACAGCAACAGGTGCGGGAAAACCACATCGCGATTTTGCTTTGCAATTAACAAAACGTGGGTTTGTAACATTATCCATCGGCACGAAAGAGACATCTGCCAACAGAACCTATTCGCTTTATTATCCGTCAATAGATAATGCTACAGTGCAACCCTTGTCTATGCTGGCATATGCTGGGGCGAATGCTTGGGAGGCATTGGCGAAATATCCAGAGGTTGATGAAACTCGCATCGGAATTATGGGGCACTCTTATGGTGGCAAATGGGCGATGTTTGCCTCTGCTCTATATGATAAATACGCCTGTGGGGTATGGTCCGACCCAGGTATTGTTTTTGACGAAACCAAAGGAAGCGGTGTGAATTATTGGGAGCCCTGGTATCTTGGTTATTATCCTCCACCCTGGAAAAACACATGGCGAAAAACAGGAATGGGAGCAGATGCAAAGGGGCTATATCCAAAACTAATTGAAGAGGGATATGATCTACACGAGTTACATGCATTAATGGCACCACGTCCCTTTTTGGTTTCAGGTGGATCTTCGGACCCCTTGGAAAGATGGATACCACTGAACCATACTATTGCAGTGAATGAATTGTTGGGGTTTGAAAACCGGGTAGCGATGACAAATCGCGTAGCACATTCACCAGATAGCACTTCCAATGAACAGGCATTCTTATTTTTTGATTATTTTTTGAAACGATAGGTCGGGCGCGACGATGGATATTTGGAAAATTTAACGTAAATTTATCGTAGACTAACTTTATTAGGGAAGTATGATGTCTGATGACAAGGAAAAAAAACGTTTTGGGATTAAAGATATTGCCAAACTTGCCAATGTTTCTATTGGGACGGTAGATCGTGTACTTAACAATAGAAAGGACGTCTCCGGAGCAACCCGGAAAAAGGTTAAGGATATCATAAAAGAATACAATTATCAGCCTAATCTTTACGCGAGATCACTATCCGTTAAAAATAATATTAAGATTTCCGTTATTATACCTAAGACATCTTTACAGACAGGTTATTGGCAATTGTGTTTAGATGGTATTAGCAAAGGTATACAGGAGCTGGAACCCTTTGGTATACAGACCGAGGTGTTTCTTTATGATCAAGAGGATGTTCACACTTTTTTAGAAGTTTCGGAAAAAACGATAAAGTCTCACTTTAATGCTGTCGTCATAGCGCCGATATTCATTGAAGAAACGGAAGCTTTTGTGAAAAAATGCCATCGGAAAAAACTGCAGACGATATATATAAATTCCGATATTCCAACTAAATCAACATTAGGTTATATTGGCCCGGATTTGAACAGTACGGGAAGACTGGCGGGAAACCTGACTTCTTATTTAGTGGGAACAAATGCCAAGATACTTATTTTGAACATTGCGAAAGGCTTGGAAAACTATAAGTATTTAGATACAAAAATTGAGGGCTATAGAACGTATCTTAATAATCTGAATAAAAATTTTAGAATAGAAGTTGTCGATATTCCCTATAATGAGTATACAGAGGTAGAAAAGGAGTTGTGGACCAGTATTAGAAAGTCTACTCCTGATGTATTATTTGTTACGAATTCCAGGGTTTCTGTTGTAGGACGTTTTTTTCATGATCATCAGGAGATAAAGAAACCCTATATTATAGGATTTGACTTTTTGGAAGCCAACGTAGACTATCTCTCAAAGGGGATTGTAGATTTCTTAATCTGTCAGCGTCCGGATAAACAGGGATATTTTGCGTTAAACTACCTGTATAGATTCTTTTTGCTAAAGGAGAATGTCACGAATTTTAAACCCATGCCAATTGATATTATTACCATTGAAAATTATATGTTTTACGAAAATTGAAAAAAATATTTGTTTTTTTAATGTTTATATTCTACCTTGGATCATATTATAAGCAATAAATTAGTTGATATTATACAAAGACTAACGTGATGAAAAGAATTTCCATAGAAAATTTACCGTTACTTTTTTAACTAATAAGGCATGTCGCCTTTTTTTAGCATAGTGTTCGGTAACGTTAACGAGAAAATATCGAAATAACTATAAATTGTATAAAATAGAACATCAAATTAAAATACAGCGGAGTTAAAATTATAAGACTAATTATGGTTACAAAGAACAACTCTTTTTTATTTTATCCTAGGGGTAGAATGCAAAAACGGGGACGATTATATCCTTTGGTCAGGATATGCGGGATAGGTATAACTGCATTCTTTATAGGAAGCGGTTATACAGCAGCTTACTCATCTGAGCTGGATGAAGGAATGATGCTAAATACCAGCCCGTATAATCAAAGTGAGATAAAAGGTTCCGTACGTAATGCAAATGGGGAGCCTATTGTAGGAGCAACGGTGACCCTTGTTAGGACACAATCAAGTGTCTCTACAGACGAAAACGGAGTTTTCAACCTGTCGGCGTCGGGATTGAGTTCTTCCGATGTTTTAGTCATATCTTATATCGGGTACGTAACTCAAAAAATGAGTGTTGGCAATAAAACGTCCTTCGATATAGTTTTGGAAGGACAGGACTCGACGTTGGAAGAGGTAGTGGTTGTTGGCTATGGTACACAGAAACGTGCTCATATGACAGCAGCTGTTGACGTGGTTTCAGGCGATGCGTTGGCTAATCGTCCGTCTGCGAACGTGGCCGATCTCATCAAAGGGGCATCACCGAATATGAATATCAACATGGGCATGCGGGGCGGTGAGCCGGGAGCAGCAAGTGGTTGGAATATTCGAGGTGTAGGGTCATTAAATGGAGGTAGTGCCCCTCTTGTATTGGTCGATGGAGTAGAGGTAGATATCAACAGCGTAGATCCCGAAACGATAGAAAGTGTGTCTGTACTTAAAGATGCTTCGGCCTCGGCAGTATATGGCTCACGAGCTCCTTATGGTGTAATTCTTATCACGACAAAAAAAGGAAGCAAGACGGAAGGTGTGAAAGTTGATTATTCTAATAATCTCTCGCTATCCTCGCTTCTCCGTTTACCGCATTTTATCGACTCGTATACCTGGGCAACCGCCTATAACCAGGCAAATGCCAATGCAGGACTTGCCCCTGTTTATTCTGATGAACAGATGGAAAGAATAAAAGGTTATATTGATGGTACTTTTCTTTATGAATACGATCCGGAGAATCCAATTGACAATATCTGGGCCGGTAGACGTAATGGGAATGCGAACAATGACTGGCCACATATTTTGATGGGGAACAATGAACTCAGCCACAAGCATAGTTTAAACGTCTCGGGCGGATCAGAGCGTACGCAATATTTTCTATCTGCTGGTTATTCCAGACAGAACGGGACGTATGCTTTCGGTCACGATCATTATCAACGATATAACCTGATGTCTAATGTGTCGACGGAAGTGACGGATTGGTTACGGTTGAACTCCAGCTTAAAGTGGGCTTCATCCGATACGGATTATCCTATGGGGGAGACTACGGTAGGAAGGGAGCATACGTTTCGTGAGATGTTGATGTTTGCCCCGATGATGCCACATTATAATATTAATGGTACGGTTCAAAGTCCATTGGTACGCCTATTACAAGATTCTGGACGGGACAGAAATAAGCGAGCAGATTTTTTAGCCAATATTGGAGCCGAAATCGAACCTATCAAGGGCTGGAGAACCACACTCAATTATAATTATAACATCCGGAATACAAAGGCAGAAGCTAATCCCAAACCGGTGATGGTAGAACTGGGAGATGGTTCGGTGGGTAATATTGGAAAACCGGAATCTACCTATATATCAAATTATTCAGAAAGAGTTTATAAACTGCTCAGTGCGGTGACATCTTATGAATCGCAAATAGACGATCATTTTTTTAATATTATGTTGGGTTTCGAGCAGGAAGAAGCATTGACAACGGGATTAACGGCTACAGGAACATCGCCGGTAGTGGACGATTATCCTTCCATTAGAACATCTTTGGGAGGTGTAATTGCAACAGATAATATGTCACACTGGGCAACCAGAGGTGCTTTTGGTCGATTGAATTATAATTATCAAGAAAAGTATCTAGTCGAAATAAGTGGGCGTTACAGTGGCTCTTCGCGGTTTCCAAAAGAAAACCGTTTCGGATTCTTTCCTTCGGCATCTGTGGGGTATACCATATCTAATGAACCGTTTTGGGAATCTGTACAGCCCTATATCAACTACCTTAAACTAAGAACGTCTTACGGCTCATTAGGCAACCAAAATATTGACCCGAGCGCCGCAGAGCCCTATTGGTTTTATGATAAGCTGAATGTATATCCCGAAGCACCCTGGATTATGGGAAACCTGCGACCGCCGTATGCCACTGCACCTGTTTTAGTGAGTGATAATATGACCTGGGAAACAATTAATACATTTAATGTAGGGATGGAAATGAATCTCCTTAACTCCCGTCTAGGAATTACCTTTGATTGGTATAATCGGAAGACGCTAGATATGTGGGGTGCTGCTTATGAATTGCCCTATGTGTTGGGCGCAACCACACCAATTACGAACAATGCGGATTTATCCACAAAGGGATTTGAGTTGGTTGTTAACTGGAATGACCAAATATCGCAAGATTTTAGCTATAACGTCAAACTGGCATTAGGAGATAGCAGAACAATGATAACGAGATACTGGAATCCTACAAATAGAATAGATGGTTGGTATGCTGGAAAAGAATATGGTGAAATCTGGGGATTTGAGACCGGTGGGATTATCCAAACGGCCGAAGAAGCGCAGGCTGTGTCGGAGATGCAACAGCGATACCATGCGAATTGGGAACCGGGGGATATCAAATATGTAAATCAGAACGATGATAATGTTATTGATGAAGGAAATCGCACATTGGATAGTCATGGTGATTTGAAAGTGATCGGGAATACCAGTCCGCGTTATAACATCGGTATCAACGCAGGTGCCAGCTGGAAAGGTATTGACTTCAATATGTTCTGGCAAGGTATTCTAAAACGGGAATTTTATCCGGAAACGACTTCACCGTTGTTCTGGGGTCTGACAAGTGCTTGGGCCGGTTCGGGTCTTTACAAGGATTCGCCAGCACTAGATTATTGGCGACCAGCGGATGAGCCCAACATCTTAGGACCAAATACAGGAGCTTACCTACCTAAACCTTATTTTACGGCAGAAACAAATAAGAATAGACAGGTGCAGACACGCTATTTACAGAATGCGGGATTTATACGCCTCAAAAATGTACAAGTCGGTTACACGCTGCCGTCTTCTGCGGTAGGGAACATATTTAGTAAAGCACGTGTTTATTTCTCAGGAGAGAATTTATTGACCTTTTCAAGTCTGCCGAAAGTGTTTGACCCGGAGACAGCGATTGCCTCGGATAGCCGGGAAGACGGATATCTCACTAACGGCGTGATATACCCAATGAGTAAGGTGTTTTCTTTTGGTCTTAATCTCACACTAAAATAATTGTGATTATGAAAAATTTAATAATAATAGGACTGATTCCCTTGTTTTTCTTAATGGCTTGCAATGACGACTTTTTAGATCGTCCTCCATTAGATCAAGTAGCATCTGATAGGTTTTTTGAAAAACCTAAAGATTTGGAAACGTATGTAAATCAATATTATAACACGACTTTTTTTCCTAAGTATGCTAACCATGGAAACGATTATGATAGTGATGACTTGGTAGGGCCTACCGTAAATACGCGTTTACAAGGTACAAGACCGGTCGTGACCACAGGGAGCATTGGGTTTGGAAACGTGCGGAGCGTCAATTATTTTATGACACATTATAAAAAAATTGAAGAATTTCACGAATTTGACAGTTATAAGCAATATGTAGGTGAAGCCTACTATTTTAAGGCGGTTACCTATTTTAATCTACTGAAAAGTTATGGCGATATCCAATGGTTGGATATAGATTTAGGTACATCTTCTCCTGAACTATACAATCCACGCACACCCAGACAGATTGTGGCAGATCGCATCATCAGTTGTCTAGATACAGCCGCCATGTATCTGACAGCAGACAAGACCAACGGATATGAGCGTATCAATAAATGGATTGCATTGCTGATGCAAAGCCGTGTGGCGTTGTATGAAGGTACATGGCAGAAATATCATAATGGTACACCATTTGGAGTCGAAAATGCGGATCCGAATAAATACCTTTCGAAAGCAGTAGAAGCTGCCGAGCAAATTATGGAGTCGGGGCTGTATGCAATATATAATAACAATAATCCAGATGAAGACTATAGAAATCTCTTTATCCAACGAGATTATTCAGCCAATAGTGAAGTCATGTTCTGGCGTAAATATGACAATAATCTCTCCCGGGGAGATGGGGCATTTACCAATGACAGGAACTTTAGGATGTCGCAACCACTTGGACGCTCTATTTCCAAAAGTGTTATCGACGATTATCTTTGTACCGATGGGCGGGCAATTACAGGAAACCCACTCTTTCAAGGATATACAACCATCGTACAGGAAATGGAAAACAGAGATCCTAGGTTTAGACAGACGGTCGCTTCTCCCGATCAAGTATGGAAAATACAGGCTAACGGAAACGTAGAAAATTGGTCTTCTGTATTTTCGAGGTTGAATGATAATGCTGACCTCAACGCTCCAACAGGTTACATGATCCAAAAAGGATATGATCCACAGGTCACCTATCATGTACAGCAATATGGAGAGGAACCATCTATTCTCTTTCGGTATGCGGAAGTATTGCTAAATTATATCGAAGCAAAAGCGGAATTGGGTGATATTACACAAGGCGATATCGATAAGACTGTTAAGCTCCTTCGTGATCGTGTGGGAATGCCGAAAATCAATATAGAATCAATCGCAACGGATCCCGATTGGGATTTTCCGGCGCTAACGCCTTTAATTAACGAAATCCGCAGGGAGCGCCGGATAGAGTTGATTGGAGAAGGTTTTAGATGGGATGATATAGCACGTTGGGCTGCAGCAGATGAATTGATCGTTGGAAAAAGGCCCAAAGGATTTAAAGCAAGCCAAATCACAAAGAATCCCTTTCATGAAGACGAAAATGGATTTATGGATCCTTATCAAAAAGCGATGCCGTCAGGGTACGGCTTTAAATTGAACAGGGATTACCTGGATCCTATTCCCGAAAGCCAGATTGTTTTAAATCCAGAAAACCTGACACAAAATCCAGGTTGGTGATAATAATATATGGAGGATCTCGAAAGGAAGCTATAATGTCTGGAAAAAGAAAGCTCGTGTTTTGGGTAATGGGGATATCGGCGTGGTTATGTATGATGTCATGCCAGTCATGTAATCGACATCCACATGATTATGTCACAGAAGTGCTCGACTATGTCAAACTTGATGATTCATTTTTGGAGGTAGCTACGGTAGCAGATAGTTTGCAGGTGCCGTGGGGAATGACATTTTTTGATAATAAAATTTTGTTTACGGAAATTATCGGAAATGTTAAACAACTAGATCTGTCGACCGGTCAAGTTTCTACACTCCTGCGTGTGCCGGATGTATTTACAAGGACAACTCCGGGTTTACTGGATATTGTCGTACAGAAAGATATAAAAGATAATCCCTATGTTATTATTAACTATACGGCTAAAGAGAATGATCGTATCATTTCTAAATTGGTGCGATACACTTATCAAAAAGATACATTGATTAACCCGGTCGATCTGTTGACGGTCAGAGGTGCAAACGGACATAATGGCGCCAGACTAATGCTGGACAGCAAAAATACGCTATATTGGGCAACGGGTGATGTGGCCGATAATACAGAAGCACAAGACTCTACTACATTGAATGGTAAGATTCTGAGGATGACGATAAACGGGGAAATTCCCCCCGATAATCCTATACCAAACAGCTTCGTGTATGCCTGGGGATTTCGCAATATGCAGGGGTTAACCATAGACGACCGAGGGAATATATTTACATCTGAACATGGTGACGCGATTGAAGACGAGATTAATCTGATCAAACCGTTGAACAATTATGGCTGGCCCGCTATAGAGGGTATGCACGATACACCTGATGAGATAGAAATAGCTAAGCACTCCTCACGAACAGAGCCTATTTGGTCGTGGACACCTGTGGTAGCACCCGCCGGTTTAGCATATTACGGAGAAAGCGGTATTCCGGAATGGGAGAACACACTCTTGCTCGTTACGCTCAAATCGCAATCATTAAGGGTACTACATTTGGATGATAAAAATCAACAAATCAAACGAGAGCAAGTCTATTTTTCTAAAAAATATGGAAGGATGCGAGCCGTGTTGGTGACGCCGAATGGCGATATCTATTTGTCGACCAGCAATAGGGACTGGAACCCCCAACCCGGATTTCCGTTGCCAACTGATGATAGGATACTAAGACTAAGAAGAGCTACGGAGACGCCAGATAATCATTTGAAGGAAGATGTCGTAGAAACCGAATCTAAAGAGCATAACGGAAAACAGCTGTATACCAGCTTTTGCGCTTCATGTCATAAAGAAGATGGTCTTGGGGTTAAAGGTACTTTTCCCCCGTTGAAGAATGCTGCGAGGGTAAAGGACAACGATGCTTTTATCGATCTTTTGTTGAACGGCAGCAAAGGTAAAGGTACGATAGATGGTGTTTTTTACGAACAGGGTATGGCCAGCTTCTCCTTTTTGAAGGATGAGGAATTGGCAGCTATTATCAATTATGTCAAGAAAGAATTTGGTGAAGGGAAGCAAGTAAGTGACGATAATGTTAAGAAAAAAAGAAAATAGATGAAGAGACTATTAAACATCTTAGGTCCCGGAATTATCACAGCCGCACTTGTGTTTGGCCCCAGCAAGATGACCATTACCTCCAAAATGGGGGCAGACTACGAATACTCATTGTTATGGATTGTCTTGGTGGCGCTGTTTTTTATGGGGATATATACAGCAATGTGTTCTCGCATAGGAGTGGTTCATGACAAATCTTTATTGACTTTGACAAAAGAACGATTTGGCAAAGGCATCGGTGTCGCCATAGGTGTAGGTATATTTTTGGTGGCGACGTCTTTTCAAGCGGGTAATGGTATTGGTGTAGGTATCGCCATAGGTGAAGCAACTGGAACGCCTATGTATATCTGGATCATTGTTTTTACCGCGATAGCTATTGCTTTGTTGTTTTTTCCTTCCTTCTACAAGATTATGGAAAAGGTGATGCTAACCTTGGTATTGGTTATGCTGGCGTGTTTTATTGCTACACTATTTCTTGCAGATGTTTCATTAGGTAATTTATTTTCGGGTTTTATTCCTTCCGTGCCCGAAAGCTCTCTAGGATTGATAATAGCGTTTACCGCCTCTTGTTTTTCGCTTGTCGGTGCATTTTACCAGACATATTTGATTCAGGAGCGACGGAAATTAAATCGTGGGAGTGTCACTGTTCGCAATTCTGCGAGGGGAGCTTATACAGGAGTGGCTATTTTGGGTTTTATGAGTGCAGCTGTGATGATTTGTGCAGCGGCGGTATTATTCCCCAAAGGCATACATGTAAGTAGTGCCGCTGAAATGGGCAAGGCGTTGGAGCCATTATTTGGAAAACATGCCAGTTCGCTGTTTTTTGTAGGGTTGTTTGGTGCTGCTTTTTCATCGTTGGTAGGTAATGCAACGATAGGAGGTACATTACTAGGAGATGCGTTGGGAGTTGGAAGCAGCCTGGATTCCAAAAAAGTCAAGATATTGATTTCCATCGTCATGGTTTTGGGGTGTGTTGTGGCTATTTCTTTTGGCAGGCTACCTTTGGAGCTGATTGTTCTGGCTCAAAGCGTCACTATATTTTTGGTGCCTTTTATCGGCGTGTCTATTTATTTGATTGCAAACAATAAATCGATTATGGGAGATAAAGCTAACAATCTCTTTTACAAGATAGCGGGGGCATTAGGCTTAATTGTCATCTGTATATTAATGGTTAGTAATGTTTACGATATGTTTTTAAAATAAAAATGGAGAATCAGGTTTTAGTAGAATTGGAGTACAAGTTTACCCAACCGTCCGCGTTATTTCTCGAAGATCTTGCGCATATTGATGGTGATTTTATATTTCTGGGTATTGGAGGAAAAATGGGGCCGAGCATGGCCAAATTGCTATTGGAGGGTTTGCGTCAAATTGGTGTTTCTCGAAAGGTGTACGGTGTTTCACGCTTTTCAGACGACAGCAGCCGACAATACTTGGAAAATTTAGGTGTGGAAACCATCGTTTGTGACTTGTTGGATGACGAAGCTTTACAATCGCTTCCCCATGCAAAAAACGTTATCTATTTGGCAGGCTTTAAATTCGGTGCGACAGGAAAGGAAGATTTTACTTGGGCGATGAATACTTATCTCCCGGGGCGTATAGCGGAGAAGTACAAGGATTCGCGTATCGTCGCATTTTCCTCCGGTAACGTATTGCCTTTTGTCGACGTTCGATCGGGAGGTGTAGACGAATCGGTCCTTCCGGAGCCGATAGGAGAATATGCCCAAAGTACATTAGGGCGTGAACGGATTTTCGCTTATTTCAGTAAGAAAAACGGTACACCGATATTGTTGTACAGATTAAATTACGCTGTGGATTTCCGATATGGCGTGATCCGAGAAATTGCAAAACAGGTTTATCGCCAACAACCGATTGACATACGTACAAATAATGTCAATGTAATCTGGCAAAGTGATGCCAATGAAATAGCTATCCGTAGCTTATTGCATGTCGAAAGCCCGGCGAAGGTGCTGAATGTAACGGGACCGGAAATATTGTCTATAAAATGGGTTGCAGAAAAGCTTGGGGAAATATTGGGAAAGGAACCCTTGTTTGTACTTGAACCTGAACAGACAACATTATTAAATAATGCGTCGGAATGCCATAGGATATTTGGCTACCCAAAAGTAGGTATATTGGATATTATTGCCATTACGGCGCAATGGATATTGCAAGACGGTGGCGAGTTTGGGAAGGATACACATTTCCAGGAGAGAGGAGGGAAATTTTAATGAAAAGATTAGATAGTGTACTAAAGTCTTTGCTCATGGAAGGTACAGTCATTCCTGCTCATCCGCTCGCGCTGGACGAGCTTCGTCATTTCGATGAGGAAAACCAAAAACTATTGACGCAATACTACATCCAAAGCGGTGCCGGAGGAATAGCTGTGGCGGTACATTCTACGCAGTTCGAGATCCGTTTACCTAAATATAATCTCTTTGAGAAAGTTTTACGAGTGACGGCCGATGTTATTGATGGGATCAAACTGGATCGTCCATTTGTAAAAATCGCGGGAATATGTGGTCTCTCCGAACAAGCTGTTCAGGAAGCGCGGATTGCGGTGGATTACGGATATGATATGGGGCTGTTAAGCATGGGAGGGCTGCAGGACTTGAGTGAAAGGCAAATACTCGAACGTACAGAAGAAGTTGCCAAGGTGATTCCTGTATTTGGATTCTATTTGCAACCATCGGTTGGCGGACGGGTGTTTTCGTATGATTTCTGGTCTAAATTTGTAGAAATAGATAACGTAGAAGCCATAAAATGTGCTTCTTTTAACCGTTACCAGACCTTAGACGTAGTCCGGGCGATTGCCAATTCCTCTAGACGGGATCAAATTGCTTTATATACAGGCAACGATGATAATATTGTGCAGGATCTGTTGTCTATTTACCGATTTAATGTAAATGGCAAAGATATAGAAATAGAATTCAGAGGAGGTTTGTTAGGACATTGGGCGGTATGGACCCATAAAGCTGTAGGATTATTGGCTAAAGTCAAAGATTATAAGGATAATCCATCGTATAGTAAATGGAGGGCGTTACAGATATTGTCCAACCAAACGACTGACGCGAATGCGGCATTATTCGATACAGCGAATAATTTTCACGGATGTATACCGGGGATACACGAGGTGCTGAGACGGCAAGGACTGATGAAAGGTATCTGGTGTCTTAACCCAGATGAGGTATTGTCACCGGGACAATATGAAGAGATCTCAAGAATATATGCAGCCTATCCGGAATTAAATGATGACAAATTCGTGGCGGAGTTTTTGAAACAGAATTTGATGAAAATATAAAACTTGGTTTATTGCATGATCGAAAAAATAAGACAACTGGTCTCTGAGGTTAAGGACGAAGCCAGTTTTAATAGACAATATTTTCATAAGTTTCCCGAGTTATCATTTCAGGAATATAATACGTGTCGATATATAAAAGAATTACTGCGGACCTATAATATTTCTTTTGAACGCGTAGCTGAGACAGGTGTTATTGCGAAGATAGTAGGAAAAAAAGCGGATAGTGAACAAACGGTGATCTTACGTGCGGATATAGACGCATTACCCATTACGGAAGAAAATGTAGCAGACTATACATCTCAGCATATAGGCGTTATGCATGCTTGCGGCCATGATTTTCATACTGCAAATTTGTTGGCTGTACTCAAAATATTGAAAGCGCTGGAACATGACTTCGCAGGAACGGTTATTGGGATATTTCAGCCGGCAGAGGAAAAAATACCTGGTGGCGCGGTTTCCGTGCTGGCTTCTCAAAAATTACCTATCCCGCATCAGAATATAAAAGGTGTTATCGGTCTTCATGTTTCACCCGATTTGGAAGTTGGGAAAATTGGACTCAGATTAGGCAATTTCATGGCCTCAAGTGATGAAATTTATTTTACGATTAGAGGTAAAGGAGGGCACGGAGCCCAACCTCACTTAAATATTGACCCCGTAGTGATTACGGCACAATTGATATTGTCGCTACAGCAAATTGTATCCAGATTTGCCAACCCTTCTATTCCATCTGTACTTTCCTTTGGCAAAGTGATTGCAAGCGGGGCAACCAATGTGATTCCGGGTGAAGTATATGTTGAAGGGACGTTTCGGACGATGGACGAACATTGGCGTTCCCAAGCGCTTGAACTAATTGCAAAACATGTCAAAGAGCTACCAGCTATATACGGGGCTACTGTAGAATTGGAGATACGAAGAGGTTACCCGGTATTAATTAACGACCCCAAGCTGGCGGGTACCGTTTCCACTTATTTAAAAGAGTTTGTTGCACCTGATAACGTTGAATCCACAGGTATTTGGATGGCGGCAGAAGATTTTGCCTACTATTCACATCGATACCAGTCATGTTTTTATTTGATTGGAATAGCGAATCCTGATAAAGAAATTGGTTCTGCATTACATACACCAACATTTCAGATTGATGAAGATGCGTTTGACTATGCGATAGGGGGAATGGTGTACACTACCTTGAAACTTTTTGAGAAAGCTCTATAAGGAATGGTTTACAAAACGTCAAAACAACATGATATGCATAGTTTTTGTTACATAATGGTTACGTTACCGAAAAATACTATATTTACCTTATAAGTTATAGTATGGATAGAGAGAGAGATTTTGATATCATTGTGGTAGGATCCGGAATCAGTGGCGGTTGGGCGGTCAAAGAATTTACCGAAAGAGGATTTAAAACACTGTTGATCGAACGCGGCCGGATGGTCAAGCATATTCAGGATTATCCTACGGCATATACGGATACATGGGAGTTTGAACATCGGGGCCAGAGAACGCGAGATGATCTAACGCGGAACAAATGGATTAGCAGACACTACGCTTATTCAGAAGCTACTCGGCATTTTTACATAAACGACGAGGAACAGGAATATATTCAGGAAAAACCCTTTGATTGGATTAGGGGCTACCAGGTAGGCGGTAAGTCGCTGCTGTGGGCTCGGCAAACACAGCGGTGGAGTGATTTTGAATTTGAAGCACCTCGGAAGTACAGGTATGCGGTTGATTGGCCGATACGTTATCAGGATATCGCACCTTGGTATGCGCATGTAGAACGATTTGTCGGTATTGCAGGGACAAAAGATGGTATCCCCAATATGCCAGATAGTGAAGTGGTCGGCGCTTTTGAAATGAATCAAGTGGAGCAAGCCATTGCAAATAGTATTTCGCAGCGTTATTCGGATAGGAAAGCGATTATCGGACGCTGCGCAAACCTGGCGGGGATAAAAGAAGAGCAAATAGCACAGGGGCGAAGCAGATGTATGGCACGTTCGTTATGTGAGAGAGGTTGTCCTTTCGGAGCATACTTTAGCTCGAATTCTTCTACCATCCCCTATGCGGAGAAAACGGGGAACTTAACGATTATAACGGATACCATTGTAGAATCGATTTTGTATGACGAGAAAACGAAGAAAGCGATCGGTGTACAAACTATTGATACCAAAACAAAAGATAAAAAAATTTTTAAATCACGTGTCGTTTTTCTAAATGCGTCGACCCTTAATTCTAATTTGATACTACTGAATTCGAAATCCGATCGGTTTCCGAATGGATTAGGGAATGATAATGGACTAATGGGAAGATATATTACTTTTCATAACTATCGGGGTCGTATTACGGCCGACTTTCCTGGATATGAAAATTCGTATTATTACGGTAGGCGTCCTACCCAGGTTTTTATTCCAGCGTTCAAAAACATTCATCGGACGGAGCAGACTTTTAAGGGGTCATATCTTATCGCTTTTGCCGCTTATCGCGATTCGTGGGCTAGGGGAATCGCAATGGAAGGTTTAGGAGCTGATTATAAGGATAATTTACTGGAACCGGGCGGTTGGAAGATCTCAATGATGATGCAAGGTGAAGTACTCCCATCGTTTGATAATCATGTACGGTTGAGCCCAGACAAGGTCGATAAATATGGCTTACCCCAATTAATTACTTCTGTGGATTATAGTGCCAATGATATGATGATGATGGAAGATTTCTTTAACGAAGGAACGGAAATGTTGACCCAGGCAGGTGCAGAAAATATCCGCACATTAGATCAACACGAAGTATTCGGGAGACAACCGGGATTAGAAGTGCATGAAGTAGGCGGTGTTCGAATGGGAAATGACCCCAATACATCTTTGTTGAATAGGTATAATCAACTACATCTTTGTGAGAATGTTTTTGTAACCGATGGCGCGTGTATGGCCAGTATAGGAAACCAAAATCCGTCACTTACGTTTATGGCACTTACAGCCCGGGCAGCAAACCACGCTATGGACCTAATACAGGAGAAAAAGCTATAACACGAAATAGAAGGGAATCAAATATATAGCTTATTTGAAAAAATATTTTGGATTAAAGAAAGTTTGGCTTATCTTCGGTAACGTACACAATTCACGCTTCCCAAATTATTAGTAAAGCAGAACATTGGTAAGATGATTTGAGAGTGCTACATATTCGTTATTTTTGTATTCTGTAAGAGGGATGTAACGTTTTTATATGAAGAAAAATGAAAAAGAACTGGTCGGCGTAAAAGAAATTGCACGTCGGGCGAATGTCTCTATCGCAACGGTTGATAGGGTACTGCATAATCGGACAGGTGTTTCGGAAAAGACCAAACAAAAGATTAACGACATTATCAAAGAATTGGACTATAAGCCCAATATTTTAGCTAGACGTTTAGCTTCATCTAAAACCATGCACCTGTATACCTTGATACCGGAGGTCTCGGAAGAAACAGATTATTGGTCGGTACCTTTACAAGGCATTATACAGGCAGAGAATGAGATTATGCTTTACAATGTTAAAATCGAGAAACTGTTTTATGATATGAACGATAAGGACTCTTTCGTTAAGCAAACGGAAGTGATTCTGCAAGCAGAATCCGTTGATGGTGTGCTGTTAGCACCGGCGTTTATAGAAGAAGCAATTTCATTTACGGATGTTTGTCAAAAAAGAAAGATTCCGTTTGTTTTCATTAACTCCAATATTCCAAACCGTAAGAACCTCAGCTATTTTGGGCCGGATCTTTTTTATAGTGGATATACGGCGGCCCATTTGGTAGATTACCTTGTTGGGGAGTCTGAACGAATATTACTTATGAACATCGCCAAGGATATTGACTCAGATTACCATATCTTAAAAAAAGAAGAAGGATTTAGCGAATATTTCGCAACGAGAAATTCTAATAGGATACTGAAACGGAATCTTTATGAAACAGACTACCCATCAGTAAAAAAAATGATGGTGGGAGTGTTGAAAGACTATCCTGACATTAAGCTCATTTTTGTAACAAACTCGCGTGTCTCTTTGGTAGCAAAATATCTTCTCGAAAAGAAAAAGCAAGATATACTTCTGATTGGGTATGATTTCCTAGATCGAAATATTGATTTTCTTAATAAAGGCGTGATTGATTTTCTAATTTGTGAAAAACCACAGGAACAAGCTTATCGAGGAGTAAAAGCTTTATATCGTTATCTTATGTTTGAAGAAAAACAAGAGAAGGAATATTTTATGCCCATTGATATTATCCATCGGGAGAACCAAAGATTCTATCGTAATTAGGTATATGATGCATACCTTTTTTTAAATAAATAACGTGTACCTACACAATTATGCTTTAAGGCGGTTTTTTAATCAGAACAATAAAAAATAAATAATGGAAGTCGAAGAAAATAAAATAGAGCAATTGTTGGTCAGAACATATGATGACCGTAAACAGCTCGGAAAAGATGCTGCGGAAATGGTCAGCAAAAAAATTCAGGAATTGCAACAGAACAAGGACTATGTATATATCATATTTGCTTCTGCACCCTCGCAAAACGAGTTTTTAGAAACGTTAGCGAAAGCCACAAATATAGATTGGAAGAAAGTCGTTGCGTTCCATATGGACGAATATATCGGTTTAGATTTAGCCCATCCGCAGAGTTTTGGATATTTCCTAAAGGAAAACTTGTTTGATAAAGTACCGATTCATCATGTGCATTATATACAAGGAGATTCAAGCAATATCGAAGAAGAATGTGAGCGATACGAGCAACTCTTAAGAACATATCCTGTAGATATTGTATGTATGGGCATCGGAGAAAATACACATATTGCGTTTAACGATCCTCATGTTGCGAATTTTGATGACCCTTATTGGGTAAAAATCGTTGACTTGGATGATAAAAGTCGCCAGCAACAAGTAAATGATGGGTGCTTTAACTCCTTTGATGACGTGCCGACCCACGCCATCACATTGACCGTTCCAGCATTATTGCAAGGGAAATTTTTGTATTGTATGGTACCTGGTAAGAATAAAGCTAGAGCAGTCTATCAGACGCTTTATGAAGGAGTAGACTCTCGGTATCCTTCCACTATATTGCGGACGCATCAAAATGCACACTTATTTATTGATAGAGAGAGTGCACAATATCTCCATAAGTCTGTTTGAAAACAACATTACCTTTTCCAAAGATCCGAACATTGGAAAAGGTAATGTTTCTTACTAGGGTGTTACGCGGCCTGGATATTCCTTCAGAGCTTTCTCTAAACAAACCAACGCGTTGCGTAAATGTTCTTGCTTAAGTACATATGCCAAACGTACCTGGTCAGCACCCACATTTGGTGTGCTGTAAAAGCCGGTAGCCGGGGCCATCATAACCGTTTCGTTGTTATACGAAAATTCTTCCAATATCCACTGACAAAACTTGTCTGCATTATCAATAGGAAGTTTAGCTACGACATAAAATGCGCCACCCGGAACAGGGCAAAAGACTCCTTCTATTTTATTTAACCCTTCAACAAGCGTATTCCGGCGGGCAGTATATTCTTTAGATACCGCTTCGAAGTAACTGTCTGGTGTATCTACCGCTGCTTCGGCAGCAATCTGTCCTTCAAGGGAGGGGCTCAAACGTGTTTGGGCAAATTTGAGAGCAGTCTGATACAGTTCTTTGTTTTTAGTGATTAAGCAACCTATTCTTGCTCCACATGCCGAGTACCGTTTGGACACAGTGTCGATAATGACCACATGCTGTTCAAGCCCCTCTATATGCATAGGCGAAAAAAATGTATTACCATCATAGCAAAATTCACGATAAGCTTCGTCCGCAAATAAATAAAGATCATATTTTAGGCATAATGCCCTCAAAGACTCCAATTCTTCGCGCGAGTAGAGATAACCTGTAGGGTTATTAGGATTACAAATTGCAATTGCGCGCGTCTTATCGGTGATTAATTTTTCAAATTCCGCTATCGGCGGCAAAGCGAAGCCCGTTTCTATATAAGATAGAATAGGTCTTACTACGGCATCTGCTGCACAGGCAAATCCGTTATAGTTTGCATAAAATGGTTCGGGAATAATAATTTCATCACCCGGGCTGAGGCAACTTTGCATGGCGATAGTAAGCGCCTCTGACCCCCCGTTGGTCACTAAGATGTCTGTTGGAGCGACACGGTAATTCAATTTGTTGTAATACGTTGCCAACTTCTCCCGATAGGAAGCGATGCCTTCCGATGGCGTGTAGGCCCATATGCTGAAATCGATGTTTTTTAAAGCGTTTAGCATAACTTCGGGTGTCTCGATATCGGGTTGTCCAATATTTAAATGGTATACTTTTTTCCCTTCTTTTTTTGCCTGCTCAGCAAAAGGTGTAAGCTTCCTAATTGGTGAAGCCGGCATATCCCGACCTCTTTTTGAAATTTCTGGCATTACCGTGTACGTTTTTAAGTATATTGCAAAACTAATAAAAAAAGCCGTCAATCGACGGCCTTTTGCTTAATCTATATCTCCTTCTCTGGGGAGAGAGGTTTATTCTACGGTTCCTTTAATTGTTAGTGTTTTTACAGGCGTCTTCGTGTTGGACTTAATCGTAAATTGTTTCGTAAAAGGCCCTTTGGCGGCAGCGTTATATGTGACCGTTACAGTACCTCCTTCCCCGGGTTTAACGGGGGTCTTCGTGAACTCTGCTACAGAGCATCCACAAGAAGGTTTTACCTCGCTGATAATGATAGGGGCATCGCCAGTATTGGAAAATTTAAAGTTGTACGATGCCGGCTTATTATGGGGGATATTCCCGAAATCATGGGTTTCTTTTTCAAATTTGAATTCACCGATAGCCACTGTCAAGGATGTGAAACCAATGACGGCTATAAACGTTGCCAATATTCCTAATGTTTTTTTCTTCATCTTACTATTACTTTTACCTCTTCTGATTAATTATCAAAAGATACGCCAAAATTACAATAGAGCAAAGCATGCGGCTCAAATTCCCCGAAATAGACAAAAATATTACAGAAATAACTAGATAATTCCTTCTTTTAATAGATCCTGTAAGTGTATTATGCCCGCGTACTGCCCCCCTTGGGTAACCAAGAGCTGTGATATGTTATGCTGGCGCATAGTATGGAGCGCGTCGGCAGCTAATTCTTCTCTTTTTATCTCTTTCGGATTTTGTGACATGATGTCGTTGGCCGTTAAATGTGATACGTCCTCATATTTTTCCAGCATCCGGCGGATATCGCCATCCGTAATGATACCTTCGATATTTCCAGCATTAATGACAGCTGTAGCACCTAAACGATATTTCGTGATCGTAATAAGCACTTCGCGTACGCTTGCAGATGGGGAAACTTCGGGTTTGCCATTGTTGTCCGACAGATCGCTAACTTTTAAATACAACTGCTTGCCAAGCGATCCGCCGGGATGATATTTAGCAAAATCACGATCTGAAAATTGCCGACATGTTTGTAAACACACAGCTAAAGCGTCTCCCATGGCCAACTGCGCCGTTGTACTCGTAGTAGGAGCAAGGTTATTTGGACAAGCTTCCCGCTCCACAGAAGTATTCAAGATAAAATTTGCATGTTGTGCTAAAAAAGAATTTATATTACCCACCATCGCCACCAGCGTGTTGCCCGTTTGCTTCAAAAAAGGGACCAATACCTTAATTTCGGGGGTATTGCCACTTTTAGAAAGTGCAATAATAAGATCGTATTCCTGGATGATGCCCAGATCACCATGGATTGCATCTGCTGCATGCATAAAAATGGCGGGTGTGCCGGTGGAGTTTAGGGTGGCGACTATTTTTTGTGCAATAATTGCACTCTTCCCAATACCCGTTACAATAATCCTGCCTGGTAGATTCAATATTTGATTTACGACCTTAATAAAATCGTCGTCAATGAATTGCGTTAGTTTCTGAATTGCTGTAGCCTCCAGTTCCAATGTTTCTATTGCAGTCTTTTTGATATCGATGTTGTGTATCACAGAAAAAATAGTTAATTTTATTTTAATTAACTACAAAAGTAGGTTATTTAGCGCTCAAATGAGCCACGGATCCATCTAATTTTTGTTTGAGGTCAATGGAAATAGAAAAATCACTATTTGACAATTTGCAGGAGTTTTTCGGCTTTGATACCTTTAAAGGAGATCAAGAAGCCATTATAACGAACATCTTGAATAAGAAAGATACGTTTGTTATTATGCCCACAGGAGGGGGGAAATCCATCTGTTATCAATTGCCTGCGCTGATGAGCGAGGGTACGGCTATTGTCATCTCTCCGCTTATAGCGCTCATGAAGAATCAAGTAGATCAGTTGCGGGCGTTCGGGGGGAATGATAGCATTGCACATTTTTTAAACTCTTCGCTTAACAAAGGGGAGATAACAAAAGTAAAAAAGGATGTGACAGAAGGCAAAACAAAGTTGCTCTATGTGGCGCCAGAGTCGTTGGCAAAAGAGGAAAACGTACATTTTTTAAGGCAGATCAAGGTTTCTTTCGTTGCTGTGGACGAGGCACATTGTATATCGGAATGGGGACACGACTTTCGTCCGGAATACCGTAAGATAAGACAGGTCATTAACGGGATTGGCGAAAATATTCCTATTATCGCTTTGACAGCAACAGCTACGCCAAAAGTACAATCGGATATTCGCAAGAATTTGCAGATGAACAATGCGACGTTATTTAAGTCATCCTTTAACCGGCCAAATTTATATTACGAGGTTCGGCCCAAAAAAAGTGTCGTTAAGGAAATCGTAAAGTTCATCCGGAACAATGCTGGAAAAACGGGTATTATATATTGCCTCAGTCGCAAAAAGGTGGAGGAAATCGCAGAAGTGCTTAATATTAACGGAATAAAAGCATTACCGTACCATGCGGGATTAGATGCGAAGACTCGAGCGGAAACACAGGATAAGTTCTTGATGGAAGATGTCGAGGTCATCGTGGCAACTATTGCTTTCGGGATGGGCATAGATAAACCGGACGTTCGGTATGTAATCCATCATGATATCCCGAAATCGATGGAAGGATATTATCAGGAAACGGGGCGTGCAGGCCGTGATGGAGGTGAGGGTATTTGTTTAGCTTTCTATTCTGAAAAGGATATTGAGAAGCTGACGAAGTTCATGAAAGATAAGCCTGTTTCCGAAAGAGAAATAGGCACGCAGATACTAAAAGAAGTTATTGATTACTCCGAGTCGTCTGTATGCCGCCGGAAACAAATCCTGCATTATTTCGGCGAGCAGTTTGACGAGACGGGTTGTAATAATATGTGCGATAACTGTCGTGCACCGAAAACGTATTTTGATGCCGAAGAAAATCTAATGGAGGTGTTGCGTTTTATAGAGAAAGAAGGAGAGAAGTTTGATGACCATCATGTCATTAATGTCATGATTGGGCAAAACAATCAACCGGTGTCTTCGTATAAACATGATCTCCATCCTTTGTTCGGAAAAGGTAAAAGCTTAGGAGTTAATTATTGGAAATCGTTGATTCGACAAGCGGAATTGAACGACTTCCTAAAGAAGGACATTGACCACTATGGTTTACTTATGCTTACTGAACAGGGCAGAAGATATTTGGCGAATCCCTATAATATCAAGTTTATCCTAAATAGGATAATGGAAAAGGCGGATGAGGACGGTACAGAAGAAGTCATGCAAGGTTCCGGAACGTTGGATACGGATCTGTTGAAGATGCTGAAAGACTTAAGGAAAAAAATCGCAAAGCAGAAATCCTTACCACCTTTTGTGATATTTCAAGATCCATCGCTGGACGAAATGTGTACACACTATCCGGTCAGCTTGGATGAGCTGAAGCAAATGCATGGTGTGGGAGCGGGGAAAGCTCTTAAATTTGGGAAACCATTTGTTGAGTTGATTAAACAATATGTAGAAGACAACGACATCGATCGGCCATTGGATCTTGTTATCAAGAGTACTGCAAATAAATCGGCTTTGAAAGTTTCCATTATACAGAATATTGATCGGAAAATCGGTTTGGAGGATATCGCATCCGCAAAGGGAATTAGCTATGAAGATCTACTTAAAGAAGTGGAATCTATTGTCAATTCTGGTACAAAACTTAATCTCGGATACTTTGTGGATGAGATGATAGATAGCGACCGACAGGAAGAAGTCTATGATTACTTTCGAACAGCTGAGGTGGATTCTATCCAGGAAGCGTTGAAAGAGCTTGGAGAAGATGATTATACGTATGAAGATATCCAGTTAATGCGGATTAAATTCATGTCTGAATTAGGCAATTAATAATCAAAATATATGATTCAACAATATTTACCTGCCATTAAACACGGGGAGTCCACCCGTTTTTTTCTAATGGCAGGCCCTTGTGCTATTGAAGGGGAGGAAATAGCTCTCCGCATTGCGGAGCGGATCGTAAAGATTACGGATAAATATGGGATTCCTTACATTTTTAAAGGGTCTTATCGAAAAGCCAATCGTTCGCGTTCGGACTCTTTTACAGGCATAGGGGACGAGAAAGCCTTGAAGATACTGGAAAAGGTGGGGCAGACATTTGGCGTTCCGACAGTAACGGATATACATGAGAGCCATGAAGCCGCTATTGCTGCGGCTTATGTTGATGTATTGCAGATACCGGCGTTTCTGTGCAGACAAACGGAATTGCTGGTCGCTGCTGCGGAAACGGGAAAAGTGATCAATATTAAAAAAGGACAATTTCTATCAGCGTCTTCTATGAAATTTGCCGTAGATAAAGTGAAAGACGTCGGAAATGATAAAGTATTTCTAACCGATAGAGGGAACACGTTCGGATACCAAGACTTGATTGTGGATTTTAGAGGGTTACCTGAGATGCGTGCTTTTGGCGTACCAACGGTGATGGATTGTACACATTCACTGCAACAGCCTAACCAAACGTCGGGCGTTACCGGAGGAAAACCGGAACTTATTGAAACGATCGCCAAGGCAGCTATTGCTGTTGGAGCAGATGGACTATTTATAGAAACGCATCCCGATCCGGCCAATGCAAAATCAGATGGGGCAAATATGCTGCATCTCGATTTGTTGGAAGGCTTACTTGAAAAATTAGTGCGTATCCGCGAAGCGATTTTATAATAGGAAATTAGAGATGTGGGTTACCCCTACATCTCTAATTCTTTACGATAAACTTATTGTCACCCTCGACAACAATATTAATTAAATCCTTTTGACGTAAACTTTTTGTCGCAGCATCCCATTTTTTTCCACTCAATCTTGTCGCTAGTTTCACGTCTGCCAAGATATTACGTTCTTCCTGAAGTTGCGCCAATAGCAGTTTTTCATCCTCTGTCAATTCGATAACGATTTCTTTTTTCTCCGGACGCATTTGCGGGAAAAAGAGTACTTCTTGGATAGAAGCGTTATTGGTTAGGAACATAATCAAACGGTCCATACCGATGCCAAGTCCCGAAGTAGGGGGCATACCATATTCCAACGCGCGTAAGAAATCTTGATCGATGAACATCGCCTCATCATCTCCTTTTTCAGAAAGACGAAGTTGCTCTTCAAAACGTTCACGTTGATCTATCGGATCATTTAATTCTGAATAAGCATTGGCAATTTCCTTTCCGCATACCATGAGTTCAAAACGTTCCGTCAATTCCGGATTGTCTCGGTGTTTTTTGGTTAATGGGGACATTTCGATAGGATAATCTGTGATAAACGTAGGTTGGATATAATTGCCTTCACATTTCTCTCCGAAAATCTCATCAATCAGTTTGCCTTTTCCCATGCTGTCGTCTACAGCAATGCCCATGCTTTTAGCTGCTTCGCGGATTTCGGATTCGGATTTGTTTAAGATATCAAAGCCTGTAAATTCCTTAATGGCATCTGCCATGGTTACCCTTTTATAAGGAGCCTTGAAGTCGATTTCGTGTTCTCCAAAAATTGCTTTTGTTGTTCCATTGACAGCAAGCGCACAATGCTCGAGTAAGCGTTCTGTAAAGCTCATCATCCAGTTATAGTCCTTGTACGCCACGTATATTTCCATTGCGGTAAACTCTGGGTTGTGTGTGCGATCCATTCCCTCATTACGGAAATTTTTGGAGAATTCATATACGCCATCGTAACCCCCTACGATAAGACGCTTTAAATAAAGCTCGTTTGCAATACGTAAATATAACGGAATGTCCAATGCGTTGTGATGCGTCATAAACGGACGTGCAGCAGCACCTCCGGGAATGGATTGAAGGATAGGTGTCTCTACTTCCATATAGCCCGCATCGTTGAAAAATGAACGCATGGCATTAAATAATTTGGTGCGTTTAACGAATATTTCTCGATTTTGCGGATTAACGATCAAGTCTACATAGCGCATGCGGTAACGTTGTTCCGGATCGGTAAAGGCATCATACGTTTTGCCGTCTGCTTCCTTTACAATAGGCAGCGGGCGTAGGGATTTTGTTAATACCGTGAGTTTTTCAACATGGATGGAGATTTCCCCCGTCTGTGTCGTAAAAACATAACCGTCAACACCGATTATATCGCCAATATCCAACAGTTTCTTAAAAACGGTATTATATAAGGTCTTGTCTTCACCAGGACAAATGTCATCGCGTTTGACGTAAGCCTGGATCCGCCCGGTAGCATCCTGCAATTCCATAAACGAGGCACTCCCCATGATACGACGACCCATCATTCGTCCCGCAAAGCGGATATTTTTGTAATTCAATTTATCTCTTTCGTAATTCTCCAGAATATCTGCAGCCGAGACATTTACTTTAAACTCGTCCGCTGGGTACGGGTTGATATCTAAGTCGATAAGGGCTTGGAGATTTAGTCTACGCTGTTGCTCCTGTTCTGATAATACGGTGCTCATGGTAATGATTCAAAATGCTAAATGAGAATGCAAAAGTAGGAAAAAATCTATAAAATATTCTTTTGTTTTATTTAGAGAAATAGATTATCTTTGCACCTCAAATTGTTGAATATATAATAATCATAAAGATAAAATGAAAAAAGATCTGCATCCATCAAACTACAGATTAGTTGTTTTCAAAGATATGTCTAACGACTATTCTTTTGTAACTAAATCATGTGTAGACACAAAAGAAACTATTACTTGGGAAGATGGTAATGAGTATCCATTGGTGAAATTGGAGATTTCGCATACCTCTCATCCATTCTATACCGGTAAAATGAAATTGGTTGATACAGCTGGACGTATCGACAAATTCCGTAGCCGTTACCAAAAGTAATTTAGAACACTGGCTCCGGTCATAAATAAGTTTCATCCCGATAGGTTCTTCTTGTCGGGATTTTTTTATGTAAATTTATCGAATTATGCTGTTAGAAGTCGTATTACATGATCGAGCCCCGTGGCGAGAACATTTATTGCCTATGGCTTTCACAAGACCAGTGGGAGCTTTTCGAATTGGAATTCTGACACTACAAGAGAAATGGCAATTGTTATTCGATGTTCCCGTTGGCTTTTATACAGAACCATACCTTCAAGAAAAATTTCATGGTCCTTCATCTTCCGCGACATATTTAGTCGTGCGCGCTAACCTTTGTCCTACAATGGACCTGGTCAATACCTTATGTACACTAGAAGAAGGGTGTGTATTGGAAAAGGATGGCGATTGGATAGCGTATAAAATCAATAAGTGGAGTCCACAACCGGAGAGAAGCACGTTAAAGGTGCATAATTTTGAAGGCGAGCTGCGACGTATTCAATTTTTAGAAGATATTTATCTCGAAAATGCCAAACAAATTGTCTTTGATTTTAATCTGCTTACAAAAGATAAAACTTCCTCACCACTGCATCCTTCCAATCTGGTAATAGGGGATAACCTCTATGTCGGAACAAATGTGGAAGCATTTGGTTGTACCTTTAATACAGCGCAAGGTCCTATTTATATTGCTAATGATGTATTAATAGAGCAGGGGAGTCATTTGAGAGGTCCAATAGCGATCGGCAAGGGTGCAAGAGTGAAGATGGGAAGCCGTTTGTATCCGAATGTGAGTGTTGGTCCAAAAGCCACTATTGGCGGAGAGGTCAATAATACGGTCATGTGGGAGAATAGTGCAAAAGGGCATGATGGGTATCTAGGCTGCGCTGTAATCGGAGAAGGATGTAATTTAGGCGCAGGTACAAGTAATTCTAATCTTCAAAACAATTGGAAGGCGATTAAGTTGTATGATTATAAACTTGTTGATTGGCGGAAAACAGAACGAAAAAAAGTGGGAGCGTTTATGGGCGATTTCGCGATGTGCGGGATTAATTCTTCCATTACAACAGGTGCAGTAATAGGTGTAGGTGTACAACTGTCTATGTCAAATATTATTCCGAAGTTTGTGCCGGACTTTTCTTGGATGACAGACGAAAAACAAGAAACGTATGTTTGGAATAAATTTGAAGATATGTTGAAAGAGCGTGGAGGAATGATAAATGAAGAAATACAGGAAACAGACCTTCGTATACTATGGGAGGTTTATTGTTTAACAAGACGAGAAGAAAATTAATATTAAAATAGATAACAATAAAAAACGATGAGAAAAAACATTGTAGCAGGAAACTGGAAGATGAATTTGGATTATGAGAAAGGTGTAAGCTTGTTCTCGGAAATTGTTAACATGGTGAAAGATGAGGTAGTGGGCGATCAAGAGGTTATAGTATGCAGCCCAGCAATCCATCTGCATAGCATTGCAAAGTTAGCAGAACCAGTAAGCAACGTTGCTGTCGGAGCTCAGAATATCCATCAGGCTGAATCCGGAGCATATACCGGTGAAATATCCGGAGCGCAGGTAAAATCCACAGGTGCAGATTATGTTATCTTAGGCCACTCGGAGCGTCGAGCCTATTTTGGTGAAACAGACGCTTTATTAGCACAAAAAGTAGATGCTGCACTCGCCAACGGTTTAAAACCTGTTTTCTGTATTGGAGAAACGAAAGACGAACGCGAGGGAGGTCAGGTTTTCGATGTTATCAAAACACAACTTGAAAAGGGCGTATTCCACTTATCTAATGAAGATTTTGAAAAAGTAGTGTTGGCGTACGAGCCGGTATGGGCTATTGGAACGGGATTAACAGCTTCTCCCGAGCAAGCCCAGGAGGTACACGCTTTTATACGGGAAACGGTTGCTAATCATTATATGCAGAAAATTGCAGATGCGACGACCATCCTATACGGGGGAAGTTGTAATCCGGCAAATGCAAATGAATTGTTTTCGCAGAAGGACATCGATGGTGGATTGATTGGGGGAGCATCCCTGAAATCACGAGACTTTTTAGAAATTGTAAAGGTTTTTAATACGAAATAATGAAGTATTCTTCTGTTACGTTTACTTCTCCAACTATGGAAGATTGGCAGAGAGACCTGCTGATTGATTCACTGGGAGCGATTGGCTATGACACATTCGAATATACAGAACAAGGGTTCATAGCTTACATTCCGATGGCCAACTTGGATATACAGGCATTAGAGACGTTGTTATTACGGGAAACGGAGGGTTTTGATATCCGTTACACCATCCAGGAAATAGAAGATCAGAATTGGAATGAGCTATGGGAAAGTAACTTTCAGCCGATTACCGTGGATGATATATGTTATGTACGGGCAACCTTTCATGAACGGAAACCTAGTATGCCCTACGAGATTATTATCGACCCCAAAATGTCATTTGGAACTGGGCATCATCAAACTACATCGATGATGCTTTCCTATATTTTAGAGAATGACTTCCAAGGTAAGGAAGTGTTAGATATGGGATGCGGTACGGGGATTCTTGCTCTATTGGCTGTCATGCGTGGCGCAAAACACGCTCTTGCGGTAGACTATGATGAAATTTGTATAGATAGTGTAAACGAGAATAAAATACGGAATAATATCGAATCTATTGATGGTGAGTTAGGGTCTGAAGAATGTATAAAAGATAAGGTGTTTGATGTTATTCTTGCCAATATCAACCGTAACATCTTAATGGAACAACTGGAGCAATACGGTTTAAGTACAAAGTCTGGTGGAGAGTTGTATATTAGCGGTTTCTATGATGGGGAAGATCTGGAAATGCTGATAGAAAGAGCACAATTTGCTGGATTTGACTATCAGCATAAAAAAATGCGTGATAGATGGTGTGCAGCGAAGTTTGTTAGGAAATGATTGCACAGACGGGAATGCCTAAACTGATGGGTAGGATTTTGACTTTTTATTTTTAAGAAGTATGCGAGTTCATTTTATAGCAATTGGCGGTGCAGTAATGCACAACTTAGCCATTTCATTGGCAGAGCAGGGACATCAAGTGAGTGGATCCGATGACCAAGTTGTCGAGCCGTCAAAGTCTAGGTTGAAAAATGCCGGGCTTTTACCTAAAGCAACGGGTTGGTTCCCCGAGAAGATAACAGAGGATATTGATGCCGTAATTTTGGGTATGCACGCGGAAAGCGAGAATCCTGAATTGCTTCGCGCACAAGAGTTGAATATTAAGATATACTCTTTTCCAGAATTTATCTACGAACAAAGCATGGACAAAACTCGGGTAGTTATTGCCGGAACGTATGGCAAGACGACTATTATGAGTATGGTTATGCACGTGCTCAAGAAACTCGGACGCGATTTTGATTATCTTGTAGGTGCACAGTTAGAAGGGTTCGATTCTCTGGTGAAATTAACTGCTCATAATAAGGTCATTCTATTAGAAGGAGATGAATATTATGCATCTCCGATAGATCACCGATCAAAATTTCATCTTTTTAACCCTAACATAGCTTTAATCAGTGGGGTGGAGTGGAATGAGAGTAGGGCAAATATGGGGCAAAAAGAGTATTTTAAGCAATTTGAGACGTTTATTGATACTATCGTGCCAAAAGGTACACTGATTTACAACAAGGATAATCAAAATCTGGTAGAGATAGTGGAGGCAACTTCGGACTGCAATATTAACCGACACGGCTATAAGCTACCTGAATATTCCATTAACAAAGGTGTGACATATCTCCATCTAGGGGAAGAGCGTATTTCTTTGCAAGTGTTTGGGAAATTGAATTTATCGAATATAGCCGGAGCATATACGGTTTGTGAATGGTTGGGTATCAAACGAATCGATTTCTACGAGACCATCAAAGATTTTAAAAGTTCCATCCGCTATTTAGAATTTGTAGCGAGCGACAACGAGAGTGTGGTATATCAAGATTTTCTTCACTCACCGTATAAGCTCCGGACAAGCATCCATGCGGTTAAGGAACAATTTCCGAACCAAGGACTTGTAACGATCATCGAATTAAACCCTTACGACGTTGCGAACCGGAGTTTTTTGGATACCTATCGAGAATCCATGGACGAATCCGACTATGCTGTGGTTTTAATTAACAAAGAAGCTATCAAAGAGAAAAATATATTAATAAGTAATTTAGCGTCTGAAATTCAGCAAGTTTTTAATCATAAAAACTTTACATTTTTGACAGATATTTCTTCTTTAGAAGGTTATTTGGACAAGTTTAAATCGTTAAACTTCAATCTCTTATTTATGGTTTCGCCCCATCAGAACAGTATGGATATTGTCAGTTTTGCGGATAGATTCCTTAAAAATTATTAATTATTCTGTAAATGCAGTCTCTTTAGTATCTTTTTATTACTTTTGGAAAAGGAGAGAATTATCTAACAGAATAAGACAGCAATACCAAAATGAATGCACTAGGAAAGAAAATTCGTCTGTTAAGACATCAAAAAGGTTGGAGTCAAGAGGACGTAGCGAAACGTCTGGACATTTCAATCCCGGCTTTTTCGAAGATTGAAACGGGGATTACCGATGTGAACTTATCTAGATTGAACCAGATTTCTAAACTATTTGGTATGTCATTGGTTCAGTTGTTGTCTACATCCGACTCAGAAGAAGAAAGACAAGCGCAGGATGAAATTGATGAATTGAACAATAAACTACAAGCTCGGGAAGTTGAAGTGATAGAACTGCAAAAGAAAGTAATCGAACTCTACGAACAGCTTCATAAAAAGTAATTTAATTTTTAAATTATATACAAGAGGATTTGCCATTCAGTTAAACAGGCATTGATTACAAACTATTAATAATAAAAAAGCAGGGTTTCTAAAAATCCTGCTTTTTTAATGTTTCCCACCAACTTTACGTGATCATGTATTAAAAATCATCGTCGTCATCGTCGAAATCATCGAACTCTCCGATAGAATCAATCTCATCTAATTCGAAATCGTCATCATAAACATCATCCGCATCATCCTCTGGACCGTTAAAGTTAATAATTTCTTCAACCAAAACCTCTTTTTCTGCCGCTGCCATCATAGTCTTGTCGTGTTAATAAATGATAAATCTACTGTTTGTTATCGACCGTAAAAATAATCAAGAATCTTCTAACTTGAAATTTTTTTTGTTTTTTTATCACCTGTCAGCCAGTAAGTTAAAATGCCTGTAAGCTATTTTGAGGCTTCGCCTATACTATTATCCTCCGTGATAATGTCTTTCAGCTGGGGTAAATCTTTAACCGACTTAATACCGAAATGTTGCATAAATTGCCCGCTGGTCGTATATAAGAGAGGTTTACCGATGGTTTCCGCTTTCCCAGCAATTTCAATTAAATTTTTTTCCAACAGCCGTTGAATAGAATAATCACAGTTCACACCTCGAATTTGTTCCACCTCCAATTTGGTAATAGGTTGTCGATAGGCAATGATAGACAGTGTTTCCAAGGCAGCTTGGCTAAGTTTCTTTTTGTCCTTATGTGCTTGAAGTTGGTTGACCGCTTCGTGGTACTTTTCTTTAGTTAGAAACTGATAATGTCTATTAAAAATCTTTAGGCTAAAGATATGTTCTTCGGCTTCATATTTTTCCTCTATCTTCTTTAACAGGTCTAATACTTCTTGTTTATTGATGTCGATGGCTAAGGCATCTTTAAGTACCTGTTTTAGATCATTGGCATTGATTCCCTCTTCGGATGCAAAAATAATAGCCTCTATATTTAACAATATATCCTTCACGATGATATACTTTAGTAGTTAATGACTTGTTCTTCCATCTGCGGCAGCTGTCTGAACTCATATTTTTGTGTACGTAATTGAGGTTCAAAACCAGCTTCCAAGATAGCCTCCTGTATAGATGTAGAAGTGAAGCGATGCGGTGCACCTGCAGCGGAAACGACATTTTCTTCTATCATAATAGAGCCGAAGTCGTTGGCCCCCGCGTGTAAACAAAGTTGTGCGGTTTTCTTTCCTACAGTGAGCCACGACGCCTGTATGTTCTTGATGTTGGGTAACATAATACGACTCAATGCAATCATTCGGATATATTCTTCGCTACTTACATTATTGGTGATGCCGCGAAGGCGTTTTAGCAAGGTGCCGTCATCTTGAAAAGGCCAGGGTATAAAGGCAATGAACCCGTAAGCATCGACAGGTTTTTCGTGTTGGACTTCGCGAATCCATACTAGATGTTCAAAACGCTCTTCTATCGTTTCAATATGGCCGAACATCATCGTAGCCGATGTAGGTAAATTGATTTGATGGGCAGCGCGCATGACATCCAACCATTCCTGTCCGCCACACTTACCTTTTGAAATTAATCTGCGTACCCGGTCGTTTAGTATTTCAGCTCCTGCACCTGGAAGCGAATCCAATCCCGATTCCTTCAATGCACGAAGTACTTCAATATGGGAAAGTCCCTCTAGTTTTGCGACGTGGGCAATTTCAGGTGGTCCAAGTGAGTGTAGTTTGAGGGTAGGATAAAGTTCTTTAAGCTGCTTGAACAAGCTCGTGTAAAACGTAAGGCCTAGATCCGGGTGATGACCGCCCTGTAAAAGCAATTGGTCGCCACCATATCGAAATGTTTCTTCGATTTTCTGTTTATACGATTCAATATCGGTAATATAGCTTTCTTCATGCCCCGGACGGCGAAAGAAATTACAGAATTTACAGTTCGCAATACAGACATTGGTTGTATTGACGTTGCGGTCAATCTGCCAAGTAACTTTGCCATGAGGAACTTGTAGTTTTCGTAATGCATTAGCGACATAGGTCAGATCTGCCGTCGCAGCATTTTGGTATAGATAAATACCCTCGTCCTTAGATAGGAATTCGAAATTAAGCGCACGCTCAAGTAATTTGTCTACATTCATCGTCAACAAAGATACATAGGATTTTTATTTTTTTAATGTAAGCTTTATACGGCTAAAGAACTATTATCCCAAAATTTTGTTATATTTATTTGAAAACATATGATAAACTATCTTAAAAAAACATTGATATTATGGAATTAACACATGTAGCAGATAGCGGCAGATGGCTGGCCCTGAATGATGAAGTACAGATTGGTGAGTTAATTTATCAAGTAGACAATAATGTAATGACGATCTCCCACGCCGAGGTTGAACCTTTTTATCGGGGTAATAAAATTGCGGAGGAACTTGTTTTGGCCGCTATCCGCCAGGCAAGGGACAATGGATGGAAAGTAGTTCCAGCTTGCTCGTTCGCGAAAACTGTATTTGATCGCTACCCGAGTGAACAAGATATGTTGGCGTAGGTCACAATACGATTAGCAATATTGCTGAAATAACGACCAGTGTTATAATAAGCATGCGGAATTTCTTTTCTGGAAGGATCTTGATTATTTTTATACCTATGAAACCACCTAAAAGAATGAAAGGGATAGCAAATAAATTCAGATAAATGCCTGACCAAGTAAGGTTATGCCACACAAATGCCTGTAAGGGGATTTTAGTGAAATTCAAAAGCATAATAAACCAAGCGGAGGTAGCGGCAAAACTGATCTTGCTCAATCGCTTCGAGAGCATATAGACGGAAAGAGCAGGGCCGGCGGCATTACCTATCATAGTGGAGAAACCCAGAATAAAACCGAAAATAGGCGAATACCATCGGTTTTTTGTCAGTCTGTCTTGCCTCTGTTGAGAGGTTTTTTCCAACCAGATCATGATACCTACTCCTACAATGATGCATGCACCAATCAGTAGCTTAAATAATTTATCATTAATATAATTCCCCAGGAGTAAACCGACAACGAGTCCAAATAGCGCAGCGGGTAATAATATCTTCACTTCTTTCCACAGAAACTCTTTTCTGTAATAGATAACGGCGACCAAGTCTGCAATACAAAGGAGGATGAGCACGATACCCGTTGAATATTTTGCGCCAAACAGGAAGGCGAATAGGGGGACGGCCAATGTGCCGATATTCTGGATGCCTGTTTTAGACATACCTATTAGCAAGGCACATACAAAATATAAGACCCATCCCCAAGGGGAAGAAATAAGTTGTAGTGCTTCGCCCATGAACTATTGTTGTAATAAGTTCAGTACGCGTGTTGCGTTTATTTCGCGATAATCATTGATGTATAGAGAACATGGAGGCAATTCCTCTCGACTGTGAGAACTCAATACCCCCACCACCTTCATTCCCGCATTTAATGCAGCGGTTACACCGGAAAAAGAATCTTCAAATACAACGCAAGCATCCGGTGATACCCCTAGTTTTTCAGCAGACTTTAGATAAACCTCGGGATGAGGCTTATGTTGGGAGACATCTTCGCTTGCCATTAGCGAATCCATCCTAGCATCGATTTGTAAGCTGTCCAAAATCAATTTTAGATTTGCCAAAGGTGCTGAGGTCGCCACAGCTGTCTTAAATCCGGCAGATTTTAAGTCATCCAGAAACGGCAGATAATGAGGTAATGGAACAACTTCTTGGTGATATATTTTCCGGAAAAGAGCTTCCTTTTCTTCTTCCAACTGTTTCAATTCTTGCCCTATAATCTCCCTTTTGAAGAAATGTGTCATAATATAACTATTATGCTTTCCATACATATGTTCTTCAAATTCCTTTTCCGTATAGGGGATTTTATATTTGTCAAAAAATTGTTCAAAAGCTTTAGCATGATAGGGGTTCGTATGGCAGATAACTCCGTCCATGTCAAAAATAACTGCAAATGGATTCATAATGTGGCAAAGATACGTTTTTATAGGCTAAAAAATTTCCTTTTGATAAGCTCGACATCTTCAGGGTGGTCGACGGCGATGGTGTCAAATTCGGTCTCTGCTATTTTGATCTTGTAACCATTTTCTAACCACCGTAGTTGTTCTAACCCTTCTGCTTTTTCATACGAAGACACAGAAAGTTTCGTAATTTCTTTTAATATATCCACTTTATAGCCATATATGCCGATATGTTTAAAATAGGTATAATTGTTTATCCAGTCGTTTTGTTTTGCCCCGCGTTGAAAAGGGATGGTCTGTCGCGAAAAATACATAGCTTCTTTTCTGGAATTGACCACCACTTTCGGTGTGCTTTCATTAAATAGATCATCGGGGTTGTCTATTTTTTTTACCAAGGTTCCTATTTCAGTTGCTGCATCTTGAAAAAGATTACCCAAGAGCTCAATCTGCAACGGACTTATAAAAGGTTCGTCACCCTGAATATTAATGGCCACATCAAAACCGCTTATTTTCGAAACCACCTCCGCACAACGATCTGTTCCTGATTGGTGGGTTGAAGATGTCACAATCACATTTCCGGCAAATGAACGCACATGCTCCTCAATTCTGGCATCGTCCGTAGCTACAATAACTTCCGAAAGACTAGCGCAACCTTTCACCTGTTCGTAAACACGTTGAATCATGGATTTGCCGCCGATATCAACTAATGGTTTTCCCGGAAAACGGGACGATTCATACCTTGCCGGGATAATTCCAATTGTTCTCATATCCAAAGTAAGTCATTACTTTGTTTACCTCAAAAAAATAATCAAAATTTCCCCAACAAGAATACAATATTCTTCATGGGGAAAAGGCTATTCGTGTTGACGAACGCGTCGTTCTTTATAAAGAAAAGAGTATTCGCCAACAGGAAAGCACTATTCATTATGAAGAAAAGGCTATTCGTGTTGATGAACGCATCGTTCTTTATAAAGAAAAGAGAATTCGCCAACAGGAAAGCACTATTCATTATGAGGAAAAGACTATTCGTGTTGATGAACGCATCGTTCTTTATAAGGAAAAGAGAATTCGTTAACACGAATGCATCGTTCGTGTTAGCGAAAAGAGAATTATTGAAAAGATAGGGATTAAACTTTTTTAGAAAAAAAATGTTTAAAAGGTAACAACATAAGTATATCTTAACGATATGTTTTATTCCATATTACGATTGTTTGTACGTTTGGGATTGATGTGGTATGCTCCCCGATTGAAAGCTAGGAATCTACGACTGGCTCGATATACCTATCCCACTATTATCATAGCGAATCACCCTAACTCTTTTTTGGATGCCTTGGTGATTGCGGCGTATGTGCCGGCAAAAATTTGCTTTCTCGCAAGAGGAGATATTTTTAAACATCCGGTAGCAAATGTAGTCCTACGATCGCTATATATGTTACCCGTCTATAAACGGAACGATGACGAGGACTTTGCTGTGAAGAATGATTTTACATTCGATGAGTGCATGCGACGATTGGCTGCAGGGCAACATGTGCTGATATTTCCCGAAGGCAGATCTCGAAATCTCTGGGAATTACAACCTTTTATGAACGGTGGATTAATATCGCTGTTGGAACGCTCTTACAGGGTAGACTTGCCTTTGCAAATTCAAACCTATACTTTAAATTATAACTCTTTCCGACATGTACCGAAAGCGATGGAATTGGAGGCATTGCCGCCTTTAGATACAACGGAGTATATAAACGATCATAAAGTACAAACAGCAGATATTATCCGGGATGTGCGGAATAATCTCCGCGAAGCGGTAGTCGAAAGCCCTTGGATTGCCGAACTGGCTTTAAGCAAAGATAATCGTTTTTGGCGTATCCTCGCCAAAATAGGATATTACACGCAGTTTTGGTTTTATCGTGTATGGCGGGATTACGTTAAAAAGAAAACTGACGGCACCATATTCTACGATTCATTACTCTTCTCGGTATTATTGTTTTCATATCCGCTATTTGTTTTGTTGTGTAGCGGCCTAATAGGGCAATTTGCGGGATTTTTCGGAGGGCTTTTTGTCTTTATTTTTTTACCTACAACTGCTTATGCGATGGCGAGGTACCAGCAAGCGGTAACAGAAACGGAGACGAATATTCCCAAGCAAAATTCATGGAATAGGACCACAGGATCTAATGAAAATATGGAAGATTCTGAATAGGAGAAAATTGGGGATAGGAGCCTAATAAGAATCAGCGACTCGAGCAATAAACCTAACCCAGTTTACCTTACTTGTTTTTTCACCCAAACGAACAATAATAAGGTTTTTATCAGGATCAACAAAAATGTATTGCCCTAATATACCTTGTGCGTAAAACTGCTCTGCGTTTTTTGTGAGCCACCATTGATACTGGTAAAATGGGGCACTATGTTCGGTAGTATCTAATTTAGTAGACGCTTTTACCCATCGTTCCGGAATGATTTGCGTATCGTTCCATTTCCCGTTGTATAAATATAGTCTTCCTAGTTTAGCAAAGTCTCTTGCGCGGGCATTTAGACAACAGAACGTCTTTTCCAGCCCATCTTTTTTCCGATCGAGGCTCCAAGTAGCATCGTATTCCATCCCTAGTGGCTTCCAAATTTTTTCTTCCAGATAGGAACTGACAGTTTGGGTTCTTAGCGATCTTTCCAATACGAGCCCGAGAAGTTGGGTTGTCCCGCTGGTATAACCAAATTTTTCACCGGGTGTATCTTTCAGTTTTAACTTATTGATGGCTTTCCGAAGGTTGGTGCCATAATAAAAAGTAGCCGCGTGTCCAAATGGATTGGTGTAGCTTTCGTTAAAATCCAGCCCGGACGTCATTTGCAGTAAGTGTTTTATGGTGACAGCGTCAAATCCGTTCGGCTTTAATTCCGGAATATAGTTGGTGACAGGTTCATCCACTGATTGAATTTTTCCCTCTTCAATGGCAATGCCAATGAGCATAGATGTAATGGATTTTGCCATCGAGAAAGATGCAACGACGGATTCCTCCGCGTATTTGTTGAAATATTTTTCATATTGTATACTGTCATCTTGTATAACCAGAAAAGCAACTGTTCTAGTGCGTTCCAAATAAGCATCAAAAGGTTCATCGCCTTTATCCGTATCGATATTATCTGGCTGTTTCGGATGACGTGCTTCCGGAAAGATGAAAGCCGAAGAAGAGGTTTCTATCGTTCGGTAGGGGAATATTTTATGATCAGTGATATTGGCAAAGTTATAGAATACAAATCTTCCTAACTTGCACGACTGAAAAAGTACAACAGATAAAAGCAGAAAACAGATGATTTTGGCCGTATTCTTCATAATGTTCCTCGCATGATGTTCATAATAGTGTTTTCCGAATATACAAAAAAGACCCGCCAACTGACGGGTCTTATTGATTATTTATGCTGTTCACACCATTTGCGTGCATTCACAAAGGCTTCCAACCAAGGGGTAACCTCATCCTGTCTGTCAGCGGGATAGTATGCCCAATTCCACTGGAAGATGGAACGTTCGATATGAGGCATGGTCACCAGGTGACGCCCAGTATTATCACAAAGCATAGCGGTGTTGAAATCCGATCCATTTGGATTATGCGGGTACTGTTCGTAAGCATATTTAGCTACGATATTATACTGGTCTTCGCTGTGGGGGAGGTTAAACTTACCTTCGCCGTGTGAAATCCATACACCCAATGTGCTCCCCGCCAAAGTAGACAACATAATGGAGTTGCTATCTTGTATTTTTACCGAAGCAAAACTAGATTCGTGTTTTTGGGACGTATTATGCAACATCTTTCCATGTACCTCATGTTCCGGATTTATAAGTTCCAATTCCATAAACAACTGGCAACCGTTACAGATACCGACAGACATCGTGTCTGGACGTGCAAAGAAATTTTCCAGGGCATTTTTCGCTTTCTCATTGTAGAGGAAAGCCCCCGCCCAACCTTTCGCCGAACCCAAAACATCGGAATTAGAGAAACCGCCCACAGTGCCGATAAATTGAATGTCTTCCAGCGTTTCGCGACCCGAAATCAAGTCGGTCATGTGGACATCTTTTACATCAAAACCCGCTAGATACATGGCGTTAGCCATTTCTCTTTCGGAGTTTGAACCTTTTTCGCGAATGATAGCTGCTTTTGGTTTTGTTGTCGCCTCTGCTGCGCGTGTAGGCCTTTTGCCGTCAAATTGAGATGGGAATACATAGTTTAGCGGTTGGTTCTTATAGTTGTTATAGCGCTCTTGAGCCATGCCGTTTTTAGACTGTTTGTTGTCTAACAAGAACGACGTTTTAAACCAGTTATCGCGTGTTTCCGCTACGTCAAATGTAAATTCGTCTGCATTATTTTTGAAGGATACGGTGGTTCCGTTGATAGCTTTTCCGATTTTCACGACTTGTATGCCTACTTGAGATAATACCGTTTCAAAAGCGGCATCATCTTTCGCCTGTAATACGACTGCGATATTTTCGTTGAATAATGCTTTAACTGTATCTCTTTCACCTAAACCACTTAAATCGTATTGTGCAGCCAAGTTAACGTCAGCAAATGTCATTTCCAATAACGTCGTAATCAATCCACCTGATCCGACATCGTGTCCGGCGACTACATGACCTGATAGGATGGCTTCCTGTATGGCATTGAATGCCTTTTTAAAGTATTCAGCATCTTGGATGGTTGGTGTTTCCTTACCGATTTTATTGTTTATCTGTGCAAAGGAAGAGCCTCCTAGCTTGAATGTGTCCTGCGACAAGTTGATATAGTAGATAGAACCTACATCTTTTGATAATACCGGCTCAATTACTTTATTGATATTAATACAGTTGCCTGCGGCAGAGATGATCAATGTCCCCGGAGCGATTACGTTTTCGCCATTCGGATATTTTTGTTTCATCGATAGCGAGTCCTTCCCGGTAGGGATGTTGATACCCAAAGCGATGGCAAAGTCAGAGCAGCCTTTTACAGCTTCATACAAACGGGCATCTTCCCCCTCGTTGTTACATGGCCACATCCAGTTCGCCGAAAGTGATACGCCCGCTAGACCATTTTTGATAGGTGCGAATACTAAATTCGACAAGGCTTCAGCAATAGCATTGCGAGAACCTGCAACCGGATCAACCAGCGCTGTCAACGGTGAGTGGCCGATAGTAGTTGCGATACCTTCTGCTGAGTTGTAATCCAATGCCATAACGCCCACATTGTTCAATGGAAGTTGTAGGGGACCTGCACATTGCTGTTTGGCAACACGGCCGCCTACACAACGATCTACTTTGTTCGTCAACCAATCTTTAGAAGCAACAGCTTCCAATTGCAGTACCTGTCTCAAATAGGTAGGAACTTCGTTAACATCATAAGAGATATCAGCATATTGACGGTCGATTCTACGGTCGTTCATCACCGTTTTTGGTGAAGAACCAAAGAAGTCCGCCAGATCGTAGTCCATTGGTTTTTCTCCAGTTGATTTCGACTGGAAAGTAAAGCGATGGTCTCCCGTAACGTCACCTACGGCGTACATCGGTGCGCGTTCACGATCTGCTACCTTTTTCAGGGTTTCCATATCCTTGTCGGCAATGACCAATCCCATACGTTCCTGGGATTCATTACCGATGATTTCTTTTGCTGATAGGGTAGGGTCGCCTACAGGCAGCTTGTCCATATCGATTAGTCCGCCAGTTTCTTCTACTAGTTCTGACAAACAGTTGAGATGTCCACCAGCACCATGATCATGAATCGAAACAATGGGGTTGTTGTCCGATTCTACAAAAGCACGGATAGCATTTGCCGCCCTTTTTTGCATTTCGGGATTTGAACGTTGGATAGCATTCAGTTCGATACCCGAACCGAAAGCACCTGTGTCGGCAGAGGATACAGCCGCACCACCCATACCGATACGGTAGTTTTCACCACCGAGGATAACGATTTTATCACCTTTTTTTGGTGTATGTTTTTTAGCTTGGTCTACTTTACCATAGCCAACACCACCGGCTTGCATGATAACTTTGTCATAACCTAATTTCCGCCCCCCTTCTTCATGTTCAAAGGTCAGTACAGAACCCGCGATCAAAGGCTGTCCGAATTTATTGCCAAAATCAGAAGCTCCATTCGATGCTTTGATAAGGATGTCCATTGGTGTTTGATACAACCAAGGACGTTCTTTCATACCATTTTCCCACGGCTTGTCCTGAGCGGAACCGAAGGATCCGTCTTCTGTTAAATCAGATCCAAGACGTGAGTAAGCGGTCATATACACAGCGGTACCCGCCAAAGGCAAAGCTCCTTGACCTCCCGCCAGTCGGTCACGGATTTCACCACCCGAGCCTGTTGCGGCCCCGGCAAATGGTTCTACCGTTGTTGGGAAGTTGTGTGTTTCAGCTTTGAGCGATAATACCGATTCAAATGCTTTTTCTTCGTAAAAGTCCGGTTTGTCCGCCGATTTGGGGGCGAACTGGGTAATCTTTGGCCCTTTAACAAACGCCACATTATCTTTATAAGCCGAGATAATTTCATTGGGATTGGTTTCCGATGTTTTTCTAATCAACTTGAATAGGGAAGACGGTTGCTCTTCACCGTCGATGATAAAGGTTCCGTTGAATATTTTGTGACGGCAGTGTTCCGAATTTGCCTGTGAAAACGCAAAAACTTCGGAGTCTGTCAGCTTACGTTCGAGTTTCTCCGAAAGCTTGTTCAAATATTCCACTTCCTCTGGACTCAAAGCTAAACCTTCCGATTTATTGTATGCATCAATATCGTCAATTTCCAGAATAGGTTCTGGTTGGATATTGATCGTGTATATGTCTTGTGTCAGTACGGCATATTTCTGCGAAATCATCGGGTCGAAATCTGTGAAGTTTTCATCTACCGGATGAAATTCTTCAATGCGGATAATGCCTTGAATACCCATGTTCTGCGTGATTTCAACAGCATTGGTGCTCCAAGGGGTTATCATCGCAGCGCGGGGGCCGACGTAATAGTCGTCTAATGTCTGTTCGTCGAGCTTTTGCGCGTTTCCAAAAAGCCAATCTAACCTGGAAATATCTTCTGCCGATAAGTCGTTTTGGGTTTGCACACCATACACGGTGCGGCTTGGGTTCACAAAGAAATGAATCATTACTAATGGTGTATTTTGAACGTTCTTCAAATCAAAGTACAAATATACGGAGTATTTTAGTAATGTAACGTATCTTTGCTGCTATTTCCAATAACACGTATATTTTACTACTTTTGTTGAAACCATTGGTTAAATATGTCTAATATCACCATGAATATAAACAGTGATTTTGAAACGTCAAAAATCAGTTTTGACGATTTTCGTGAAATCATTTTAAACGATTATAGATTAGCGGTTGAAAGCCGGATTGCAAGCCTATCGGGTCGTAAGGAGGTGTTAACTGGAAAGGCAAAATTCGGGGTATTTGGTGATGGTAAAGAGATTGCGCAAATTGCCTTAGCTAAGGTATTCCAACCCGGTGACTGGCGCTCTGGCTATTACCGGGATCAAACATTTGCCTTTGCTTTAGGTATATCTAGTATCTATCATTTCTTTTCGCAACTATATGCCAACCCTAATCTGGAAGCTGATATATCCTCTGGTGGCCGGCAAATGAATTGCCATTTTTCTACGCAACTACTTGATAAGGAGGGGGATTGGTTAAATCAGACAGAGCGGAAGAACTCCGCTTCTGATATTTCGACAACAGGCGGACAGATGGCGCGTGTTATGGGACTAGGTTTAGCATCTAAATTATATAAGGAAAATCGAAATCTGGATTATCTCACCTATTTTTCGCGCCAAGGGAGAGAAGTTGTTTTTTGTACCATTGGGAACGCTTCTACATCAGAAGGCGTTTTTTGGGAAACACTTAATGCCGCTGCGGTAAAGCAAATTCCGGTTGTTATTTCCGTTTGGGATGATGGCTATGGAATATCTGTTCCGAACGAGGTGCAAACGGCGAAAGCCGATATATCCGAAGTGCTGAAAGGTTTTCAACGTGAAAACGGTAGTAACGGTATCGAAATATTCAAAGTACGTGGCTGGGATTATCCGGCTTTATGCGAAGTTTACGAACAAGCGGCTCGTTATGCCCGAGAGGAGCATGTACCATGTGTTGTTCATGTTACAGAGTTGACGCAGCCACAAGGGCACTCTACATCTGGATCACATGAGCGCTATAAATCGACCGAACGACTAGAATGGGAAGATGCATTCGACTGTAATCTGAAGATGCGGGATTGGTTGTTGCAATCGGGTATTGCGCAAGAAGAGGAATTAAAGGATCTGGAGAAAGAAGCCAAAGATTTTGTCCGTCAGGAACAGCGGCGTGCTTGGGCGGACTATCATAAGACCCTTCAAGTTGATTTAGATGAAGCAATAACATTGTTATCGGCTATTGACAATCCGATGGTCGAAGTGCCACTAAAGACCTTGCAGTCGTTGGCAGAACCATCTTTGAAGGAAGTCTATGGCAATGTAAGAAGGGCAATTCGCGATTTGCGAGGAATACATTCGCCCGAAAAGGATGCTTTGATGACTTGGTATGCCCAAAAACAGGTGCAAAATTTTGATCGCTATAACGATAAGTTATTTTCTGATACACTCGATTCTCCATTAAAAAAAGACGGCACATCTGCCCATTATGATCAGGATGTCTCTATTGTGGATGGTAGAGAAGTATTGAATGCTTGTTTTGATGCCAATTTCAGACGTGATGAGCGTATTGTTGCGTTTGGCGAAGACGTTGGGAAAATAGGAGATGTTAATCAAGGTTTTGCAGGACTGCAAGAACAGTTTGGCGAATTACGTATTTTTGATACCGGTATCCGTGAGTCCGCTATTATCGGAAAGGGTATTGGCTTGGCTTTGCGCGGTTTGCGCCCTATTGCTGAAATCCAATATCTCGATTACTTGATCTATGCCATGCCGGTATTAAGTGATGATTTGGCATGTTTGAGCTACCGTACCAAAGGAACGCAGAAAGCTCCTGTCATTATCCGCACCAGAGGCCATCGATTAGAAGGTATCTGGCATTCCGGATCACCAATGACGGTACTCCTTGGTGGACTTCGTGGTTTACATATTTGTGTGCCGCGTAATATGACACAAGCGGCGGGAATGTATAATGTACTTTTGCGTTCTGATGAACCGGCGCTGGTGATAGAATGTTTGAACGGCTACCGATTGAAGGAAAAAATGCCCGCTAATGTAGGTGATTTTATGGTGCCAATTGGGGTGGCGGAACAGATACGCGAAGGGAGGGATATTACGGTCGTATCGTATGGTGCCACGTTGCGTGTCGTACAGGAGGCTGCTATTGAATTGGAAAAGTTAGGTATTTCTCTAGAAATTATCGATGCACAATGTTTACAACCTTTCGACCGAACAGAAATTTGTCGCCAATCGTTGGAGAAGACCAATAAACTACTGGTGGTAGATGAAGATATGCCGGGTGGTGCAACAGCATTTATTATGCAGGAGATATTGGAAAAGCAAAATGGCTATTATCTGTTGGACGGACAACCTAGAACGCTTACTGCCAAACCCAACCGCCCGCCCTATGGGTCTGATGGTGATTATTTTACAAAACCTTCCGTAGACGATGTCGTTGAGCTGGCATACGAGATGATGAGTGAATATAATGAAAGCGCCTTTCCGAGATTGTTTTAGTTATAACTAGGTAGAGACGCCGACAGGGCGTCTCTACAGTTAATCTTTATACGCCTTAAATCGCAACAGGTGGTCAGCTAACACCAGTGCCGTCATGGCTTCAACAATGATGACAGCGCGTGACACAACACAGGGATCGTGGCGTCCTTTACCGGAGATGATGGTGCTATCACCGTCCTCGTTTAGTGTTTCCTGATCACGCATAATTGTAGCAACAGGTTTGAAAGCTGTACGGAACGTAATATCCATGCCGTTGGAAATACCGCCTTGGATCCCGCCTGAGAAATTAGTGCGGGTGCGTACTTGCTCTTTTTCTTTCACAAATATATCGTTGTGTTCGGAGCCTTGCATCTCCGAACCGCTGAATCCCGAACCGTATTCAAATCCATGAACAGCGTTAATGCTCAACATAGCCTTTCCTAGATCCGCGTGTAATTTGTCAAAAACCGGTTCGCCAAGTCCGGCAGGTACACCGCGGACCACCGTCGATATTTTTCCGCCAATAGTGTCTCCTGCTTTTCTTATAGAATCAATAAGGGCAATCATTTCATTTGCTGTTGCAGGATCTGCGCAACGGGCGATGTTGCTTTCCCGTACATCGAGTAGCGCTGATAAATTAGTGATATCCAAGTTTGGAGCTTCTAAAGTGCCAACAGCCGAAACATGGGCAAAAATTTCAATGCCCTGGTTCCTGAGGTACAGCTTGGCTATGGCGCCCGCCGCAACCCGTGCTGCTGTTTCTCTTGCAGAAGATCGTCCCCCACCACGATAATCCCGGATACCATACTTCTGTTGATACGTGTAGTCTGCATGCGATGGACGGTATTTATCCGAAATATGGGAATAGTCTTTAGATCGTTGGTCTTCATTTGGTATCAATACAGCAATAGGTGTACCTGTTGATTTTCCTTCGAAAACTCCCGATAGGATTTGAGCAACATCACTTTCCTTACGTTGCGTTGTAATTTTAGATTGCCCCGGCTTTCGCTTATCCAACTCCGATTGTATAAAATCTTCGTCTATATCAATATTGGGGGGGCAACCATCAATAATAACACCAATTGCTTTTCCATGCGATTCGCCGAAGGTTGTTATCTTAAAAAGGTTACCAAATGAATTTCCTGCCATGATGTATTTTTTTTCTAGTTGTTTAACTGTTTGCCTATTGCTTGATGGTGAAACCCTGTTGTTGCAAGTGTTCCCAAAAATCGGGATAAGACTTCTCTACTACCACGGGGTCTTTAATCGTTATTTCGTCAAAAATCAATGCCAATGGTGCGAATGCCATGGCCATCCGATGATCTTCGTATGTGTCAAACGTGATTTGTTTTGGCACATAGACTTCGTGTGCTTTGACATGATAGGTTTCCCCGTCCGCTGTAATAGTGGCTCCAAATTTTTCTATCTCATTCTTTAGTGCGGTGAGTCTGTCTGTTTCCTTGATTTTTAGGGTTTCTACTCCGGTTATAGAGATATCGCGACGGATTGCCGCTGCCAATGCAACAATTGTTTGTGCCAAATCCGGACATGCCTTAAAATCAAATAATACCTTATCAGAGCCTTCGTTAACCTTTGCAATATGTAATCCGTCATCCTGAAAAGAGCTAGCTACCCCAAAGTGTGTCATGATATCCACAATGGCGATGTCGCCCTGTAGGCTGTGGGCTTTTAAACCAGGTAACACGACTTCACCCTTTTCGGATAAAGCGACCATGGCGTACCAATAGGAAGCCGCACTCCAATCCGGCTCAACATAAATTGTTGTCGGTTTAAATTCCTGCGGTGCTATTTCAATAGTATTGTCTGTCCAAGTATGGGCTATTCCGGCTTCCTGCAACATGTCCAAGGTCATCGTGACGTAAGGTCTGGATGTCAGTTCTCCCTCAATTTCCAGTACGAGTCCTTGTTTTAGGGAGGCGGCAATGAGGAGGAGGGAAGACAAATATTGACTACTAACATTCCCTTGTATTCGAACTTTCTGTTTATCCTGTGCCATGCCCCCTTTGATTACCAACGGTGGAAAGCCATCCTTTTTCTCATAATCAATGTTTGCACCGAGTGTTTTCAATGCGTCTACTAGGATGCCGATAGGTCGCTGTTGCATACGTTCCGTACCGGTGAGGATAAAGTTGCCTTCTACCAGATTCAGATAAGAGGTAAGGAAACGCATAGCTGTTCCTGCCGGGCCAATATCCACCGTAATGGTTTCTCCTGTTTCACGGGATGTGTCAGCCAATGTAAGCGCCTTATTCATAATAACAGTATCAGCAGCAGCGGATAGATTTTCTACTTTAACTGCTCCTCGGCTTAGCGCTTGTATAATAAGAGCACGGTTACTCTCTGATTTGGAACCAGTAAGTTGAACCGTGCCTTGTATTACTTTCGACGGACGACGAAGTGTAAGTGGTGTTGAACTCATTTACGCCTCCGCCACAGATTTTGCGTTCATCACTTCATTTTGCTTGCGAATAGACTCGTTGTGCAACAATTCCAGGTATTTAGTTGCAAAGTCTTCGCTAAGTGACAATGCTTTCGCAAGTTGAACTCTTTTTTCTACGATTTCATCCCAACGACTAACCTGTAGGATAGTTACGTTATTATCACGTTTGTACTCACCGATTTTTTCAGCAATTTTCATGCGGTCACCAATTTGCTTGAGGATTGCATCGTCTAACTTATCTATTTGCTGACGCAATTCGGCAAGTTTATCATCGAAAACTGGATTGTTGGATTCTGGATGGCGAACCGATAAGTGGTCGATCAAGTCTGCCAATGCAGCAGGAGTTACTTGTTGTTTTGCGTCAGTCCACGCTACCGAAGGATCGATATGTGATTCTACAATCAAACCCTGTTGGTCCATATCCATTGCCTTTTGTGCAATGTAAGGGAGCAGTTCGCGATTTCCACAGATGTGGCTAGGGTCATTGATGATAGGAAGCTCCGGACAGGCTGATTTCAACTGGACGGCTAAATCCCACATCGGTTCGTTACGGAAAGCAGTTTTCTCAAAAGAAGAGAATCCACGGTGGATAGCACCTAATTTTTTAATACCCGCGCGGTTTATGCGTTCTAATGCGCCAATCCATAAGGAAAGATCTGGGTTGACCGGATTTTTAACTAATACCGGTACATCAACGCCTTGTAAAGCATCTGCAATTTCCTGTACAGTAAATGGATTTGCCGTAGAACGCGCGCCTACCCATAGGATGTCTATTCCAGCAGCTAACGCTTCTTCTACATGTTTGGCCGTAGCTACCTCTGTTGCGGTCAATAGACCTGTTTCTGCTTTGGCTCTTTTTAGCCATTCCAAACCTACGCTGCCTATTCCTTCAAATTCGCCTGGACGAGTACGCGGTTTCCAGATACCCGCACGTAAAACATTTACTTTTCCTGTGTTTGCCAATAGGTGCGCGGTAGAGACTACCTGTTCTTCGGTCTCCGCGCTGCAGGGCCCTGCAATGATCAACGGTTTATCGCCTGTATCTATCCAAGATTTTAAAGGAACGATGTCTAATGTATGTTTCATATTTTTATACTTAATCTTTTTATACTATACTTTTTCATTTTTTACATATTCCCCCATAATGGTGAAATTTATCGTGTGTTTTAGTACTTTGCGGATAGCCGCATCGTAGTCGCTTTGCTTTTTCCATTCCACATCTACATAGAAATCATATTCGTTTCGACGACCAATTACAGGCATAGATTGGATTTTGCTCAGATTCACATTTTGTTCTGCGAAACACTGTAACACATTGGCTAAAGCACCTACCGCGTTTCCTGTTTGAAAAGATAGGGAAGCTTTGTTTGCATTTTTTTGCTCGATAATCTCGTTTGATAAGATCAAGAAACGTGTCGCATTTTTCTTATTGGTTTCTATTCTTTTTTCCAGAATTTCTAAGCCATATAGTTCGGCTGCTGCTATACTGGCAATTGCCGCGGTATTGGTAAGCTTATTTTCGATAATGCTTTTGGCACAGGCGGCAGTATCCATGCCCTCCTTTATTGTCCAATCCGGATGTTCACTTAAAAATTCATCGCATTGACGGATAGCAATCGGGTGTGATTCAACGAATTTTATATCTGCAAGTTTTGCGCCAGGTAATGCCAACAAGTTTTGCTGTATATTTAAGTGTACTTCGCCAATGATATGGAATTTATAATCGCGAAGTAGATTGTAATTAGGTAAAATGCTGCCCGCAATTGCGTTTTCTATTGCCATAACGACATAATCCGCTTTGCCGTGTTTAAGCATTTCACAAGTCTTTTTGAAAGATTCGCACTCCAAAATTTCGATATCCTCATCGCCGAAATATTTATGAGCGGCTTCTTCGTGAAAGGAGGCTTTAACGCCCTGTATTGCAATTTTTGTTTTCATCCAATTATTATATTGATGAGTTAAGTGTTTCAGGTATCAATGAGCTCGTCCTACAAAAAAAGTCCCGAACATCATCCGGGACTTTTTGTCTATTCACACAAACACATAAAATCCCGGCTTTACGTTTTAAAGTAAAAGTTGCCAAAATAAAAATATGTGTTGTGTATCATCATGTCTCAAATTCTACAATCCAAAAGTAGAACTATTATTTTATATATGCAAAATATATTTAAAAATAATTGTTTTTTGTCGTTGATTTTTAAGTGTAAAAATTGTGTTTTTTTATATAAATTTTGACTACTATTTGTTTTAAATAAATATTTTTTTTTAAACCATTTTTATGTTTTAATTTATATTTAAGTTTCTTGTTTTCAATTCTTTAATTTTATAATGGTGTTGATAGTGCGTATTTATTTATACTTTGTATGACTTTTTTTATATTGTTTTTATGTGTATTTTTTGTTAATTTTTTTAATAAAAAAATAGATATAAAACCACATATTTCGTCGATGTAATTTGACTAGTTTACATTAAAATATATTACTTTTTATAAATGGATCCGGTTCGTAAATCGGCCATAGTCCGGTTTGGAGAAGAATACATAATTTCATTCCTTTGTTTTTTCTATGTTATACGTACTCATCAGCGTTATTTGCAGCGTTACTGTATCTGTCGTCATTAAGTTGGCTAAACAGCGTGGGATACAGCATCTCCATCTTATTGTATGGAATTACCCGGTGGCAGCACTGGCGACTTTATTGTTTTTAAAGCCGGGAGCGACGACCGTTCCATTAAGTGCATTGCCCTGGGGATTATATTTGTCGTTAGCATTACTTCTACCATTGATATTTTTATGCATTGCGTACGCTATTCAATATAGCGGTATAGTTAAAACGGAAATTGCGCAACGCCTTTCGTTGTTTATTCCATTGTTAGCCGCATTTTTTATTTTTCATGAAAGTATAGGTGTGTTCAAATTGGCGGGTATAGCAGTAGGCATTGCAGCCATCCTATGTTCTATTGGATGGAAGAAAGGTGGTATAGCCAAAAGCAAAGGAGCGTGGGGTTATGCGGTGATGGTTTTTTTCGGAATGGGGATTATTGATATTTTATTCAAAAAAGTAGCGCTTTATAGACAAGTACCTTATACTTATTCCATGTTGTTGATATTTATTTTGGCTATCGTCGTTTCGTTTCTTTTACTCACTTACCGCATTGCAATCAAGAAAGAACGTATACAATTTAAGTCTGTCATTTGGGGAATCCTTTTGGGATTGTTTAACTTTGGTAATATCTTGTTTTACATGGAGGCCCATCAAGCATTATCGAACAGTCCGTCTGTCGTCTTTACGGGGATGAACATTGGTGTTATTTTGTTAGGAGCGATTGTTGGTGTCGGTTTTTTTGGCGAACGTCTGACACGATTGAATAAGATAGGGTTATTATTAGCTGTTATTTCCGTTTTAATTATAGCATATCTGTGAGTTTATTTGAAGATACATATTTAACCATTGAAGAACCAAGTGAAGGACTGTTCAGAGATAAGGGTAGCAAGTTCATTGCTTACGCTTATCCTTTTAAAAGTGAGGATACACTAAAAGATATCATCGCTGAACTAAAGGCGCTACATCCCAAGGCAAGGCATCACTGCTGGGCATACCGCTTAACGCCAGATCGTTCTATTTTTCGATTGAACGATGATGGGGAGCCGTCTGGAACCGCAGGTCGCCCTATTTTAAACACCTTGTTATCCAAGGAGGTCACCAACGTATTGGTTGTGGTGGTACGTTACTTCGGCGGCACGTTATTGGGTGTTCCGGGATTGATAAATGCTTATAAAACAGCTACACAAGAAGCGCTAGAGACTGCTGAAATTGTGGAGAAAACAGTTAACGATGTTTATCGAATTACTTTTGACTATTTGCAGATGAATGATGTTATGCGTTTGGTTAAGGAAGAAAATTTGCCTATTTTAAAACAAGAGTTCGATAACAACTGTTCTATGGATGTTGAAGTGAGGAAGTTACTAGTTAACCAAGTTGTCCAAAAGCTCGACAAGTTAGATGATGTTCAATATGCATATCTTCATACTTTATGATAGCTGATTCAGAACTGATACTTAATGCCGACGGAAGTATTTATCACCTTAATCTGTTGCCAAAGGATTTGGCATCCACCATTGTTTTAGTGGGGGATCCCGATAGAGTAGGAGAAGTATCTCGTTATTTTGACAGAATCGATTTAAAAAAAGGAAAACGTGAGTTTATTACTCATACAGGCGTATTGAGAAATAAGCGTATTTCGGTTATCTCCACCGGGATTGGTACGGATAATATTGATATCGTTTTCAATGAAATTGATGCATTGGTCAATATTGACTTTGAAACACGTACATTAAAAGAACAGTTAACTAGCTTGGATATTATCCGTATCGGAACCTCCGGTTCGATACAAAGTGATATTCGGATGGGTACCATCTTGGCTAGCGAATATGCAATAGGTTTTGATGCACTGATGCAGTATTATGTGAAAAATTATTCGGAAGAAGAAAAAGATATCCAACATGCCGTAATGAACCATTTTGGGACATTGGGTTTTATCCCTTATATTGGCAGTGCCAGTAAAAGGCTAATCAATCGGATAGCTCGCGATCTTCCAAAAGGTATAACAATGACCACACCGGGGTTTTATGGGCAAGGTCGGTCAATGAGAACAAGAAATGTATATCCTGATCTTGTACGAAAAGCAAACGCATTTAAGCTACAGGGAAGATCGATTACGAACCTGGAGATGGAAACGGCAGGCATTTATGCTTTAGCAAATATGTTTGGACATCATGCTCTTTCTGTTAACGCTATTCTTGCAAATAGAGTACACGATGCGTTTTTGGACAACCCGAAAGAGATTGTAGACAAGGCTATACGTTTTGTGCTGGAAAGGATTTAGCCAGCTTTGATTACTTTCCTTCTTTTTTTAACTTATCTCTTATCAACTGATCTATTACTTCGACCCGACGATAGACAATTTGAGTTGTTTCAACTAGGTTTTTGTATTTGTCAAATATTTCTTTTGCTAATTCTGTGTAATGAAAGAAAAGTTCTTCTACTTTTCCGTATTCCTCTAGAAACGCTTGATGATCATCATCTAACGATACGGTATGGACGGACACCTCCTCATAGCGTGGATAAACCTCATCGAGTGCACTGAAATATTCCGGATTGATCACTGCATCATCTTCGTAGATATTTTCTATATCACGGTTGTATATCTCCGTTAGGTCGACTATTTTTTCATAGAGATTTTGTATATCGACGTTATGTTTGTCGCAGACAGTAAAAAAGGTGCCGATATCAATGGTAATTTCGCCATCAAAAAGTTCTTTATCCTCCAATTCCGTCACACCGAGCCAATCTTCTAGTATTTCCAACTCTTGTTCTATGCCTAAACGTCGAAAAGACAGATCTTCGATGGTATCGTCTGCCGCTTTTAGTTCGGCTTTTATTTTCGATACGTGTTCTTTAACTTCCCATGTCTTATCATGCGCCTCATAATAGGATTGTAAGGCCTCCTGTTCAAATGGAGGCGGTGTAATTTCATCATCAAAATCGAGTGTAATATCTTTTAAGGGATGTTCTTTAACAATCGTCTTTATCATATCATGTTCTGCTGTATCGTGTGTTAAAGTTATCGAATTTATTTAAGAAATAGAAGCTGGCCCTTTGTGCTGTGTAAATAGATGGAGCACAATTGGCTTTTGGGGATCACCCATTTAACCCTTTACGACTTGAATCAAACCGCAATAAAATAAAAAGGAGAATAGTAAAGCTCCATAAAGAAGAACCGCCGTAGCTGATGAAGGGGAGAGGGATGCCAATAACCGGTACTATACCAATCGTCATGCCGATATTAATAAAGAAATGAAAAAATAAGATAGAGGCGACCCCATAAGCATAAATCCGTGCAAAAGCCGTCCGTTGGCGCTCCGCGATGTTGACCAAACGGAGCAGCAATGTAAGATAGATGGCGATAAGTATCGTAGAACCTACGAATCCCCATTCTTCACCGATGGTACAGAAAATAAAATCGGTACTTTGCTCGGGGACGAATTTGTATTTAGTTTGGGTCCCTTGCAGAAAACCCTTACCGAGCAGTTGTCCCGAACCGATGGCTATCTTAGATTGATTGAGATTATATCCTGTTCCCCGGGGATCATCTATTTTTCCCAGAATAATATCAATGCGGTCACGTTGATGCGACTGTAAAACATGTTCGTAGGCGTAATCTACACAAAGGACATACACACTGCATGCCAAAAAGAGTATACCAACGTTGATAATATATTTGCGTTTTTTCCGTAATGAATAAATCAGTAATCCAGCGATGACTGCCAACATACTGATAATAATCCATTGATTGACTAAAAGCGCCAATATAAACAAAAGAATGGCTAGGCCGCCTAACAACAAGAGTGTGTTCCCGACATAACCTTCGCGATAAAAAACAAAAATCAAGGCGAAGAATGCCAATGCAGACCCTGTGTCGGGCTGAAGCATGACCAATGCGACGGGAAAGAGAACAATCGAGGTTCCTATAAACAGGGTTTTAATATTCGGGTTTTTATTAGCTTGAGAGCTTAGATAGGATGCAAGGAGTAAACAAGTAGCCAGTTTCCCGAATTCGGACGGCTGTAAACGAAAACTTCCCAACGGTATCCAAGCTTGATTTCCCCCAACATTCCGACCGACAATCAATACCAATATCAGTAATAAAACGGTGATAATATAGATGAGTGGAGAGGCTGAAATAAAAAACTTGGCATCGATAATCAGAATGCTGAATCCGATAATCAAAGCAGTAAAAATATAAATTGATTGCTTGCCGTAATTTGTTGCCATACTAAAAATACTGGGCTGTTCTGGATCGTAAACGGCCGCATATATATTGAACCAGCCGATTAAGCAGAGAGCGAACCATAACAAAATAGTGAACCAGTCGATGCGACCAAAAAAATTTTTCTCTCTCATTCTACTGATGTCCCTTTCTTATCTGGCTGTGATGTACGAAAAACTCGCGCCTCGGTTCTGTAGCCTGTGCTTCCGGTGTCTTATGTCGTCTTGTTTGCTTCTTCCTGTCCGACGTGGTTTTGTTCACTTCCTCTTCTTTTTTGACCTTGGGCTCAGGAAGGAAACTTGCATTAAAAATGCGGTCTTGCTCATATTTGGGTAAAGAGATAGTATCCTTGAGGTATTTTTCGACGAGCATATTGACAATCGGTCCCGCCCAGACGCCACCATACCCGGCGTTTTCTACAAACACTGCAATGGCTATTTTAGGGTTTTCACGCGGGGCAAAAGCAAAGAATACCGCATGGTTTTCACCATGGGGGTTCTGTACGGTACCTGTCTTTCCACACATTTCCACACCCGGAACGCGTACCCGGTATCCCGTTCCACCCGGAACATTCACCGCGCGGTGCATTCCCTCGATAACAGGCTCATAGTACTTTGCATCTACGCCGGCGCTTATTTTTTCTTTAAATTCATCTTTTACTATTCCTTTTTCACCAATTGCTTTAACCAGATGCGGGCGGTAATAAAAGCCACGATTGGCGACGATCGCCATTATGTTAGCCATTTGCAGTGGCGTTATGCCCATTTCACCTTGCCCGATAGACAAAGAAATATTAAAACTGGAACGCCATTTATCATTGCCATAACGCTTGGTATAAAAATCGGAAGTAGGTATTAGACCTGGCTTTTCACCCGGAAGGTCTATGCCCAAGGTATGACCTAGGCCAAATTTACTCAATGCTTCACGCCAGAGATCGTAAGCTTTCGGACCAGACATGCCCCGAGAGTCAATCATCCGTGCGTATGTGTATCCATAGTATGTATTGCAAGATGTCTGTATTGACTTTGCCAAAGTGGTAGCACCGTCTACGTGGGTACATCGCATGATTGCTCTGCCTCCTCCATAACGGTATCCACCAGGGCAATAGAACACGGTTTTTTCGTCAATAACACCCGCTTGCTGTGCCGTTAATGCAGCAACCACCTTAAAAACCGATCCCGGGGGATAGGAGGCTTGGATAGGGCGAATAAACAAAGGACGTGTCTCGTCCCGTAAAAGTTTCATATAGTTGTTGCCCCTTTGCCTTCCCACCATCAAATTCGGATCGTAGGATGGCGCACTAACAAACGTTAAGATTTCTCCAGTAGCCGGTTCAATGGCAACAACAGAGCCCATCTTATTTTTCATGAGCTTTTCCGCCAACATTTGCAGATCGCGGTCGATAGTTGAAACCAAACCATCTCCGGCAACTGCAAGCGTGTCGTATTTACCCTCCATAAAAGAACCTTTTGGTCGATTGAGCGCATCTACCATCTGGTTTCTTACACCTCGCTGCCCACGTAACAGTTCTTCGTAAGACCGTTCGATACCACTTGCACCAATATAGTCACCCGGACGATAAAAACCTTCAGATCGTTCAATATCTTTGTCATTTACCTCTTGGATATACCCTAGAAGTTGTGGCGCAATACTATCTGGATAGCTTCTGACGGTCCGGTTTTGCACATAAAATCCACGGAATTTATACAAGTGCTCTTGTAATTGTGCATAAGTTGTTGCAGATAATTGTTTTTCAAATATGGAAGGACGGTAAGGGGAATGTGTACGGGCTTTATTCATTCTTGTTTGGAACCCCTCATGGTCGATGTCAATAAGCTGACACAAAAGCGCCGTGTCAATTTCTTTTGCTTCAATAGGGGTCACCAACAAGTCGTATACTGGTTCGTTTTGTACCAAAACTTTTCCATTTCTGTCATATACAACACCTCTTGCCGGATATACAACTACTTTACGTAATACATTGTTATTAGCTGACAATAAATAAGTTTTGTCAATAACTTGAATGTAGAATAGACGAGCTACTATAACGACTGCGATCGTGATGAAAATTCCCTGAATAACAAATTTACGAGCGAAAAAACTATTCATGAACGTAAAGCTCCTTATTTAAATGCTACCAATGCGTGACTTTCTTTTATAAACCAGCAAACTCATCAATAGGATGATACAAGTTGTAAATATACTACTTAAAACAGTACTTGCCAGTGTATACAGAAAATTAGAGAACGTAAACGTTTCTATAAGAAAAAGAAAGAAATGATGTACAAATGTACCAAAAAACACATAGGATAAGAACCATTTCGTGCCCATTATCCCTAAGGAAGGGGTATTAAAAGACTCTTTTAGCTCGACTTCTATAGTGATCTTATGGAAAAATATGCGAAATAGTGCTAAGCCCACGCATGCTGCCGCATGTACGCCAACGGAATCATAAAAAGCATCTATGGTTAATCCCGCTAAAAAGGAGATCAGAAACAATAATAAGTTTGGTAACCCTATCGGTAAAAGAAGGATGAAAAAGATATACGGATAAGTAGTCGCGACATTGTAATAGCCGATATTTTTAAATAAGGCTACCTGTAACAATATCATGATAATAAATCGGAAAATATTTATGATTATTACTCTACCCATTGTCTTGGCTGTCAGCTTCTAGTTCTTCTTTTTCTTTAATTAATAAGTCTTTTACGACATATACATGATGTAAATTACTGAAATTTGTAGATAACTCGATCTTTAAATCTAAAAAGCTCTCTCCAGATTTTATACCTGTTTCTACGATTTTTCCTACCTGGATGCCTGCCGGAAATAAAGAAAACCCAGAAGTATATACTTTTTCGCCCTTCTTGACCTGGACGTGATTTGGGATATCTCTTACCATCCCGTAACGGGGATCTATGCTGCTTCCCCAAACTAATGAGCCGATTACTTCGGAGCTATCCAACGTAACAGAAATTCTAGTATCGGGGTGCAACAGCGACTGTACAGAACTAAAATGAGGAGAGGTTTGGAGCACCACGCCGACAACCCCGTTGGAGGTAATAACCCCCATACCGGTCTCTACACCATCAGCAGACCCCTTGTCAAGTGTAAGATAGTTATTTTTTCTATGGATACTGTTGTTGGCAACATTCGCTACAATAAAAGCATATCGTCCTTGTTCGATGGAATCTATAATATGAACGGTGTCTGCAGAAGTATCAGCTTGAAGAAGATTTTGGATCTGTTGCCTCAATAGCACATTTTCAGCCGCCAATTCCTTATTCGTTTCATTTAAGGAGAGATAACTTTTCCAGGAGTTCACTTGTTCATAATACGAACCAATGATAACATTTGATGAATTGATAAAAGAAGAACGTTGGAAATTGTTGTTACGAACAACTAAGATAATGGATACTACAAAAAAGAGAATAAACCAAAATATAGCATTATATCTAACTAGAAATAGCCAAAGGTTTCTCATTGTAACACCCTTACTGCATTAAAAATTTAAATCTTCCAATGTTTTTCAACGCTATCCCTGTGCCTCTAACCACAGCACGTAGCGGGTCTTCAGCTACATGTACAGGAAGTTTTGTTTTTGCTTGTATGCGTTTGTCTAAGCCCCGTAATAGCGCACCTCCTCCTGTGAGGTATATACCGGTTTGGTATATATCCGCTGATAATTCAGGAGGCGTAATTTCTAAGGCCTTTAGGATGGCTTCTTCGATTTTCGAAATAGATTTATCCAAACAATGTGCTATCTCCGTATATGACACAGTAATCTGTTTTGGGATTCCCGTCATGAGATCCCGGCCTTGTACGGCGAAATCTGCCGGTGGCTCTGAAAGCTCCGGAAGAGCTGCACCCACTTCAATCTTAATTTTCTCTGCCGTGCGTTCCCCGATCATAATATTATGCTGACGACGGATATATTGCACGATGTCTGAATCAAAATTGTCTCCTGCTACGCGGATAGACTGGTCGCAGACGATACCAGAAAGAGCGATAACAGCAATTTCTGTGGTACCGCCACCGATATCGATGATCATGTTACCGACCGGCTCTTCCACATCAATCCCTATACCAACTGCAGCTGCCATGGGTTCGTGAATCAAGTAGACCTCTTTAGCTCCTGCTATTTCAGCTGAATCACGGACGGCACGTTTTTCTACTTCTGTAATGCCCGAAGGAATACAAACGACCATTCTCAATGAAGGAAAAAACCAAGATTTACCTTTGTTCACTAACTTTACCATCCCGCGGATCAAATGCTCAGCAGCTGTGAAATCCGCTATCACACCATCGCGTAATGGTCTTACCGTTTTTATATTATCGTGGGTCTTTCCCTCCATCTGCATCGCTTGTCTTCCGATAGCAATCACCTTGTTGGTGGTACGGTCAAAAGCGACAATAGAAGGTTCGTCCACTACTACTTTGTCATTGTGTATAATTAGGGTGTTTGCTGTCCCTAAATCGATAGCAACTTCTTGCGTAAACCAGTTAAATAACCCCATGAAGTATATATTGTCTTGTTTTCAAATTTAATGCAAACCTAAGTAAAAAAAATGGTTTTATCTACAACCCCAATACCCCTATATAATAATTAAATGTATCGATCTCCAATTCTTTTGTACTGGCCACTTTTAAGGGTAAAGCCTGGAAGCTGGAACCAACTTCATAACGTATTTTGGGGTGTCCTTTTTTCCCAATATGCACAGGCATCCTAAAGTCAGGTGTCTCGGCAATCCAACGACAAAATACCTTCCCGTCATCTCGTCGTACGATTTCCAATACAGGAATAGCTTTATACTGAATATATTGCTCGAATACTTTCGTAAAATCTATACCAGATACGCTGTTCAGATACATTAGGATATCTTGATAATCTACCGTTTGATGGTAGAATTTGCTGTTCAACCCCCGGAGGACAGAACGCCAGACATCGTCGTTGTCAATGATAGTTCGAATCATGTTGTGTAACACACCACCTTTAAGGTACATGTCGCCCGAACCTTCTTTATTGACTCCATAGGGGCCTTGCAGCGGTTTGTCATTCAAAATGCCTTGTCGGTTACCGTTTACGTAAGCTTGACCAGCCTCTTTTCCATAGTGATAGTCGATGAAAAGTGATTCCGAATAATTAGTGAAACTCTCGTGTATCCACATGTCGGCTAGATCTTCAGCCGTGATGTTGTTCCCAAACCATTCATGACCAGATTCGTGAACGATAATGAAGTCCCATTTTAAGCCCCATCCTGTACCCGAGCCGTCATTACCTAAGTAACCGTTTTGGAACTTATTGCCATACGCAATAGCACTTTGGTGCTCCATACCAAGGTGGGCGGTTTCTACTAATTTATAACCATCTTCATAAAATGGATAAGGTCCAAACCAATACTCAAAAGCCTCTAGTGTTTCTTTACAATTTCTTTGTAAATGATTGATTTTGTTTTTGTTTTCTTTTAATACATAGTAGTCGATGGAAAGCGGACCCTCTTCTCCGGAATAAGTTTCGGTAAAATGCGCATAATCTCCAATGTTCAATGCGACATTATAATTGTTTATCGGGTTGTTCACTTTCCAATGGTATTTGGTGTAATGTTTATCTAGCTTTTCGGTCTTTACCAATCTACCATTGGAGACATTTATCACCTCGCTTGGAACGGCAACGGAAATCAACATACTATCCACTTCGTCTGATTGATGATCTTTATTAGGCCACCATACGCTGGCACCTAGACCCTGACAGGCAGTAGCTACCCAAGGTTTTCCTTTGCTATCTGTTTTCCAATCGAACCCGCCATCCCAAGGTGCGCGGGTAGCGGCAATAGGGGTGCCGGAATAATAGACTTTAAAAGAGTCGATCTTTCCTTTCTGGATAATGTCGGGAAAGTCTACAAAAACAGCATTATAAGACCGCTCAAAAGGTAGCTCTTTCCCTTGATATTCCACACGGTCTACCGAAAGGTTTTCAAAAAGATCAAATTGTAGTCTTTTGAAATCTTCAACAATCTCAAATTTAAATAGATTACTACCTGATATAAAGCGATTGTTTACATCTACCTTGATGTCGAGATGATAGTAGTTGATATCATAGCACGTCCGAAGAGGTGTCAGTGTACCACGGAGGGAATCTGCTTTGTTGAATAATTCCTTGGCTTTCATTAGCTGTGCCGTCGCCATATTGTGAATTACCAGAAATAAGAAGAAAAAGATAGCATATCCGATGTCCAGTTTCATCAATGATAAATGGGGTTTGTGATTTTCAAAGATAAAGATTTTAAGGGAAATTATACACGATGAATAACGAGTTACGAACCCGTCAGCTGGCGGACTCAACGAAGTTAACCGGGTTTTGCGAGCTCAACGAAGTTAATTACGAATCACAGGAAACATGTTGCCATGCTGCTGATAAGTGATTAATAATATCGGTAGCTGTAATGCTTTTTTTGTGAATAGATATGGCCGCAATGTCACCCGCTAAACCATGTAAGTATACACCTAATAAAGCAGCATCAGCTGGTGGGTAACGCTGGGCTAACAAAGACGTGATAATCCCAGAAAGTACGTCGCCGCTACCGCCGGTGGCCATACCCGGATTACCTGTAGAATTGAAGTGTACCGTGCCATCTGTTAAAACAATAGCACTATTTGCTCCTTTCACGACGACGATCTGTTGGTAAAGGCGGCTCCAGTCACGAACTTTGTCGATTTTTTCAAAGTCATCTGTCCATGTGCCGATTAAACGCTCCAGTTCTCTAGGATGAGGGGTCAAAATACTATTCGATGGGATGAGGGCATGCCAGTCAGGATTTCTAGCTAAGATATTTATGGCGTCCGCATCGAATAACATAGCTGGTATTTTGGACGTTAGTTTAAACCGCTCAAATAGCTGGCGTAACGTGTTTTCCGTATCTTGATGTGTTCCCATACCCATACCTATGCCGACAGCATCGTAATCTGTGATTTGTTCCGGAAGCATGCTGATATGCGTTTCAAGTGGGTCAGTTTGTACTTGCGCTTCCGGAAAAGCGCTCTGCAATACGGTGTAACCGCAAGTGGGAATATACGCTGTTATCAATCCGCAGCCCGTTTTTAACGCCGCTTTACCGGCTAAGACAGCGGCTCCGATACTGCCATAGCGCCCCCCGACGATATACGTATGGCCGTAAGTCCCCTTATGGGAAAACTTTTTTAGTGGACGCGTTAACGCTTGAATGTTTTCTTTCTGTATATAATTGTAGTTTGTTGATAATGTGTTTTGTATGTCCTTTCTTAAGCCAATATCCAGTATTTGTAAATTTCCTGAAAAAGCAGCGTATTTTGGAAAGAGGAGGCTAAGTTTAGGACAAGCAAAAGTATACGTTACGGTTGCTTGTACAATAGGAGCTTCTATGGGCGTCGGTTTGTCTGCAAAAAGTCCGGAAGGGATGTCGACGGACAATACCGGATTGGGAGCAGTATTAATCTGATCAATGAGTGCTTTCCAGTCGTCATCTAATGGACGGGATAAACCATATCCAAATAGGGCGTCAATAAGGATGCTTTTTTCTGGAACTTCCAAAAAACTTTCTGGTGCCAACGCAGAAATAGGTATCTCCATATCCCGTAGACGTTGTTGATTAATTTCGTTTTCTGTGCTGTAAACTGTATGCGCTAGCAGATAGACGTTAACGATATGTCCTGCGGCCTGTAACATCCTCCCCACAGCTAGACCATCACCGCCATTATTGCCAAAGCCACATAGGATCACAAAAGAGGCCTGTCGTTCGCCAACATATTGCTGTATAGCTTGAAACAATGCTTCCGCTGCCCGTTCCATCAATTCAGCAGGAGCAAGATTTTGGCTCAACATGGTGGCTTGTTCCCATTGGTAAATATCAGAAGTACAGAGAATCTTCATTTTTTTTGTTTAAAAATAACGATTTAATATATTTTCAACACCGCGATTATCTGAAAATTTTTAGGCATCACTTTTGCATAGCTTGGTATTAGGGAACAAAATGTCAACATATGATAAATAGAAGAATAATCATCATGGCCGTCCTGATTTCTGGTTTATTCCTCGCTAGTTGTGGAGGAAAGAAAAGATATGCCGCATTACAAATGCAGCATCAGGATTTGACCGAACGTTATCAACAAAGCCAAATGGAGTTGGCGGAAAGTCGTACAAAAGTTAAAAATTTGGAAGAGCTGTTGGAAATCGAACGCAAAAACAATGCATCCTTACGGGACGCGTTACAGCGTCTCCAAGGAACGTTGGACATGAGTATCAGCCAAAATACGCAAGGAAATGTGAATATTTCGAAATTGGTTGATGAGATTAACGCGTCAAACAGATACATTCAGCATTTGGTAAATACGAAAAACAAAAGTGATTCGCTTAATATGGTGCTGACAAACAATTTGACCCGCTCATTGAGCCGCGAAGAATTGCGTGATGTAGACGTGAAAGTATTAAAAGGTGTAGTATATATATCACTATCTGATAATATGCTTTACCGTTCTGGTAGCTACGAAATTTCCGACAGAGCAGGAGAAACACTTAGTAAAATTGCGAAGATCATTCAAGATTATAGAGAATATGATGTGTTGATTGAGGGTAATACCGATACAGATCCGATTTCGCAAAAGAATATCCGAAACAACTGGGATTTAAGTGTATTAAGGGCTTCATCTGTTGTACAAGCATTACAAGACCAATATGGTGTTGAACCGAAACGTCTGACAGCCGGCGGACGAGGCGAATACAATCCTGTTGCCGACAATACGACACCCGATGGCAAAGCAAGAAACCGTCGTACGCAAATTATCATTACGCCGAAACTGGATCAGTTTATGGAGCTGATCGATAAAGCGCCGGAGACTGCAGAAACGGACGTGCCTACGCAGGACGAACCGGTAGAACCAACAGGATTTTAGAAAAAATATTAGATAGAAAAAAGGCAGGTTACGACCTGCCTTTTTTTATTATACTTGTTTTCGTTTGCTCATCGCTTTTAAAAATAAGTAACCGCAGAGTCCAGATACTAACGAGCCCAGTAAAACGGCTAACTTTGCTTCCTCAACATGTAGCGGGTCACTAAATGAAAGGAGCGAGACAAAAATAGACATGGTAAAACCGATTCCTGCTAACATGCCAACCCCCATGATATGTGCCCATGTCGCTTTATCAGGTAATTGAGCAAGGCCAGATTTTATACACAGGAAAGAAGTGCTAAAGATGCCAATTGTTTTCCCAACGAAAAGTCCAACCATAATACCAAGCCCCATATTCGATGTCAATCCACCAATCATCTCACTTTGAAAGGTGATGGCAGTATTGGCTATGGCAAATAAGGGAACGATAATGAAATTGACCGGTTTGGCAATGGCATGCTCTAGTTTTTCAAGTGGAGATTCGACGTCGCTATCGTTGGTCGGAATGGTCATGGCAACCAAGACACCAGCAATCGTAGCATGAATGCCAGAGTGATGGATGAAATACCAGATAAAGATGCCGGGAATAAGATATAGCCATAAATTTCGTATGCCAAAACGGTTAAATGCTACAAGCAATAATAAAATGGCTCCTGCATATAGTAAATAAGCAAAGTGAAGCTCGGTAGAATAGAAGACAGCAATAACTAGAATCGCAAGTAAGTCATCTACGATAGCCAGTGCAGCTAAGAAAACCTTGAGACTTGTTGGTACACGTTTTCCCAGCATCGAAATAACGGCAAGTGCAAATGCGATATCCGTTGCCATCGGAATGCCCCAGCCATGATGGGTTTCTGTTCCTGCATTGAACAATGTGTAGATGAGCGCGGGAACCAAAGCACCACCAATAGCAGATAATATAGGTAAGGCGGCTTGGCGTGGAGAAGATAATTCCCCTTCTACCAACTCTCGTTTTATTTCTAATCCTACCAACAAAAAGAAAATCACCATCAGCCCATCATTTATCCAATCGGCTACGCTATATCGAAGATGAATGCTGGAGTTCTCAAATCCCAAATGGGTGCCAAGTAAATTATTGAATGCCTCAGATAATGGACTGTTCGCAATGATTAGCGATAAAATAAGGCATAAAAATAATAATATACCTCCTCCTGTACTTGAATCTAAAAAGTCTTTAAGGGCTTTTGGATTGATTAATTTTGCCATAATGCTGCGAAGTTATTGAAAATTATTTGTTTTCAGTACCTTTGGTAGCATGAAATGGGACATCGTGAAAAATGATTTCAAGCGCTACTTGCAATTGGAGCGTAATCTATCAAACCATTCTATAGATGCCTATTTAAATGATGTACAAAAGTTGGAAGCGTATTGCAGCTTTAAAAAAACAGAACTGAACCAGATAGATACCCGTTTCATACAACAATTTCTCGTTTTTATAAATGACTTTAGTATTTCGCCTTTTACACAAGCTCGACTCCTTTCGGGATTGAGGACGTTTTTTACATTTCTTCAGATCGAATATGATAGAAAAAACAACCCCACTGAATTATTGGAATCCCCTAGATTAAACCGTAAAATTCCCAGTGTGCTGAATATCGAAGAGATCGATGCGCTGATTGCGGCTATTGATTTATCTACATTAGAGGGAATGCGCAATAAAGCCATCTTGGAAGTATTATACGGATGTGGCCTACGTGTTTCTGAACTGGTTACACTAAAAATTTCCAATCTTTACCTAGATGTCGAGTTTATCAAAGTAGAAGGGAAAGGGAGTAAGGAGCGTCTTATTCCTATCGGACATCAGGCTGTTAAATACTTGAAAATATATTTGGAAGAAGTCCGCCCTCATATTCCACTGCAAATGGGGCATGAAGACATCGTATTTCTAAATAGGAGAGGGAAGCAGCTGACGCGTGTCATGGTATTCCTTATTATCAAAGATTTGGCAAAGAAAATAAGCTTAACAAAAACTATTAGCCCCCACACATTTCGTCATTCGTTTGCTTCTCATTTAGTGGAAGGTGGAGCGGATTTGCGTGCGGTTCAAGATATGCTTGGCCATGAGAGCATAACGACTACGGAAATTTATACGCATATCGATAAAGACTATTTGCAATCGGTCATTACGCAATACCATCCCAGATCATAAATATCGGCTTAATGCAACTGGGTAAACTTTAATTTGCAATACAATTGCATTTGATGTATCTTTGAGCCCATCTTATGATAGCAAAGATAGGACGGTTTATAGGTGTGATCATGACATTGGTTGTTTTATCAACAAGCAGTGGACTTCACTATACGCATGATGTTACACATCACCATGATTGTTCGTCTTCGGATCATCAAGAACATCCTGAGGCAGATGAATGTGCGCTTTGTTGGTTCGTTTTTCATCAAATAGGCCATCAGTTCGTGTTTGATACTTTGTTACCCGATATAGCGGTAAAAGAGCATACAAGTCTGCTCTACGGACTATACTATTTGTCCTGTCAGGATGGAGCAGAGCGTCTGCAGCAGAATAAAGACCCACCCCGATATATATAAATCCACGACATTCAGATTTATATCATTCATAAAATTTTTTGAATAAATGCAATACAAATGCTTAGCCCTATTAGGGATGCTATGGCTTTTTATCGGCTTATGTAACGGACAACAAGAACGCCCCGTGCCTACAAAAGAACAGGATTCCATCCACTTACAGGATGTGGAGGTTATCGGGCGTCGTGGTGAATTATCCCATAGCGTACATCGTCTTTCCACACAAGAAGCACAAGAAAACAAAGGGAAAACGCTGGCGGAATCTTTAAGGGATATTTCGGGCGTATCTACTATAGGAATGGGAAGCAGTATCGTGAAACCCGTTATCAACGGGCTTCATAGCAATCGGATTCTTATCCTGAACAATGGCATCCGCCAAGAAGGACAGCAGTGGGGCGCCGAACATGCACCTGAAATAGATCCTTTTACAGCAGACCATTTGGAGGTAGTGAAAGGTGCGCAAGGTGTGCGGTATGGGGCAGATGCTTTAGGCGGTGTTATACTAGCCTCGGCAAATGATATTGATTTAGATAAGGAATGGACGGGAGATGTGGATCTGATAGGGCAGTCGAATGGACGTGGAGGAGCTATAAATATACGTGTTGAGGGTGCTGTAAAGGCATTGCCAGGATTAGGTTGGCGCATGCAAGCTAGCGGTAAAAAGTTGGGGAGTTATAAAACGGCTGATTACTTTTTGGGTAATACGGGTATAGAGGAACTGAATTATGCTGGGACATTGCAATATAAACGGGACAGAAATCAACTAGAATTGTATTTTAGTCATTTTGGAACACAACTGGGCATCTTTCGGGGTGCACACATCGGTACGGTTGAAGATATTCAAGCGCGTATCGATTACGGACGTCCTTTTGAAACGTACGATTTTAGTTATCAGATCGAGGCACCCCGACAAAAAGTAACACACGATTTAGTTAAAGCCTCTTGGGAGCATCGGTTTCAGGCCGACCGTAAATTGGAGGTGCAATATGGATTGCAACGGAACCATCGTCGGGAATATGATTTGCGGAGGGTAGAATCGGACGATATCCCCATGGCGGATATGGTATTGACAACACAAAGCTTGGATGTCGTTGTGAAGCAAGGGCATAGTTCGATAGGCGTACAATCTTTGATACAGGTTAATAATAATACACCGGGTACAGGTACGACGCCTATTATTCCCAACTTCGATAGCTACGCAGCAGGAATATTTGCAGTACATCAATTCCATATAGATAGATGGCATGCGGAGATAGGTGGTCGCTATGACTTTAAATATTTGGATATCGCAGGGTATCGTTATCGGCGGAGCGTAATTGCGGACGATGGAACGATCGAGCAATATCTCCTAACGGATACGCGCAGGTTTCACAACGCTTCAGGGACAGCCGGTACCCTTTATCATTTTTCATCTAAACTAAGTTGGAAAAGTAATATTGGTTTGGCTTGGCGGGCGCCTTCCGTGAATGAATTGTATAGCGATGGTGTGCATCATGGAAGTGCGACCTATGAATTGGGAAATCCTGATCTCCGTAGTGAAAAAGGACTGAAATGGATAAATGCTTTTATATGGAGTGATGAACGTCTCCAGGCAACGATAGATGTGTACGCACAGATGTTGTATGGTTATATCTATGCACAACCCAACCCAGATGCTGTTCGTCAAACGATTCGAGGTACGTTTCCGCTGTTCGCTTATCAGCAGCACGATGCTTTCTTTTATGGCGCTGATTTACGTTTACGCTATGCGTTTCTGAATAGATTACATTATGACGCAAGCGCATCTCTGGTTCGTGCCCGTAATGTAGAATTGGATAGCTATCTCCCTTATATTCCATCAGCACGTCTTCAACAAGCACTTTCTCTGTCTTATCTGGGCGAATCTGAACCGGAGAGCTATATCAAATTTGCTCATCGCTTTGTGGCAAAGCAAACCCAATATAACGACGGTATGGATTACGTGGCGCCACCACCGGCTTATCATTTGTTTGATGTCGTGGTGAATAAGCAGATCAAAGCAGACAATCATACCGACAGATCATGGAATGTGATGCTGTCTGTAGAAAATCTATTCAATAGTTCCTATAAGGATTATATGGATCGTTTTAGGTATTTCGCTCACCAGATGGGTAGAAATGTGAATGTAAAAATTTCTTATCAATTTTAGAATTATCAAAATCATGAAACAGATTAATCTTTTTATTTTAGCAATTAGCATACTTTTCTTTGCGCCATCTTGTTCAAAAGATGACCCCATACCAGAAGAAGACCAAGAGGAAGTGGGGATAGCAACATTGGTTTTTACAGAGGTAAAACGGGAGTTACACGAGGGCCATTACCATTACCATGATATTGAAGGCGCTGAGACGATATCAGTTAAATTTGAAGGTAAAGATCTGGCTCCGCCCGTGAATGCACACCTTCATCTGAAAGTAGACAAAAGTTATCGATTAGAATTGAAATCCACAGATTTTTTAGGACGTGAAAGCCAACAAACATTTGTAGATCGTGCAGAGACTCACCAAGCATTTATTTTAGGCGACGAAACGGGAAGTCTGGAGTATGAATATGCAGATCAAGATGCCAATGGAAAAACAGTAAACGTGGGCGTTACAGGTTACTTAACGGTTCGTAAAGAAGCAGATATCTTTGTACTACGTTATGTGCTCCGCCATTTAAACCCAGGTGTGAAGGAAAATATCAAAGCCTCCGATTGGAACAATAAAGATTTTACCAAATTTACTGGAGCAAATGACCTGGACCTAGAAGTACCCGTGCATTTGGTTCATGAAGGTGACCATGATCACTAAGCAGTTGAAAATTGAGAGACGAAAGTGGCGATTGAGCGGAGCCGAAATCCCACTTTCAATATAATGCTGTCTTTTAAAAATTTTCATTTAGATTTTAAAGTAATGCAAAAAGTAGTATTTTTGCCAGCGCAGTTCCCGTAGTTCAATGGATAGAATTTCAGATTCCGGTTCTGACGATGTGGGTTCGACCCCCGCCGGGAACACAAAAAACTTCAAAAAACAGCGTTTTCATAATACGAAAACGCTGTTTTCTCTTTTTATACCATTTTTTCCCTGACAAATAATATTCTTTATATAACGTCGCACTCGAAATATTGCGGAAATATATGAGGAAAAACCGTTGAAATTTTGTAGGTTTACCATATTCGGTTATTATAAACAACAAATTAAATTACGAATGAATCTAATAAAACCTATTGCAATAGCATTCTTATTGCCTGGATTGTGTCAGCTCAGTCAAGCTGCTCCAACGACGATGTTTGAAGAATCACGGAGTATTCTCCGTGCCGATACGCTGTCTTGGGACTCACCTTTGCCTTTTGATCAGGAAGTCAAAACAGGCAAACTGGAAAACGGCTTTCAATATTTCATACGAAAAAACGTGGAGCCCAAAGATCGTGTTACGATGTACCTGGCGACCAAAGTCGGTTCTATTTTGGAATCAGAACAAGAATTGGGCTTGGCTCATTTTATGGAACACATGAATTTCAACGGTCTAAAGCATTTTCCGAAAAATGAACTTATTGATTATCTGCAGCGTGCGGGTGTACGCTTTGGCAGTGACCTCAACGCGTACACCGGCTTTGATCAAACGGTCTATCAGTTACCGATTCCCTCGGACGACCCCGAATTGATGAAAAACGGACTTCAAGTGTTACGAGATTGGGCCCAGGATGCTTTATTGACAGATGAAGAAATTGATAAGGAAAGGGGAGTAGTGTTGGAAGAAATGCGTGGTGGGCGCGGTGCTCAACAACGTATGCGCGATCAATACTTGCCTGTTATGTTGAATAACTCTTTGTATTCAAGTCGTTTACCTATTGGTACGGAAGAGGTAATCAAGAATTTTTCCTACGACGTGTTGCGGGATTTTCATGAAAAATGGTACCGTCCGGATTTACAAGCATTGATTATCGTTGGCGATGTTGATGTAGAAGCGATGGAGGCAGAAGTGCGTCGGTTGTTTGGCGATTTGAAATCACCTGAAAATCCGTCCGAACGCGTAAAGCATAAAGTATCCCTATTGGATAAAAACCAGTTTATAGCCGTGACAGATCCCGAAATGACATATACACTGGGGCAAATTTCCATAAAACATCCAGAAGAAAAAGTCGAGACCGTTCGTGATTTTAGAAGAAGTATTTTAAAATCGGTTTATAATACGATGTTAAATGCGCGCCTTTCCGAACTGTCACAATCCGCTAATCCACCCTTTATACAAGCTAATGTTGGAATAGGTGGATTCTTAGGTGGGTTGGACGCCTATACGGCTTTTTTTGTGGCAAAGCCAAACGAGTTTGAAAATGGCTTTAAAGCGTTGGTTCGTGAATTGGAGCGCGTGCAAAAATTTGGCTTTACAGAAACGGAGTTTGGACGGGCAATCGTTGCCATTCAAAAGAACAATGAAACGGCTTATATCGAACGTGATAAGAAGAAATCAGATAGCTACGTAAATCGATATCTAAATTTTTATCTGGAAGATAGTCCCGCATTGAGCAATGAAGATTCGTATAAGCTATACAACCAACTGTTGCCTACCTTGACGTTGAAAGAGGTAGAGGTAATAGGCAAGGAATTTTATGTGGATACCAATCGGGATGTTATCATTATGGCGCCTGATAAGGAAAAAGAGAATCTTCCAGATGAACAGCGTGTAAATAGATGGTTTGCAGAGGTGGAGGGCGAAGAAATTGGTGCCTACGAAGATAAAGTGTCTGATTTGCCGTTGCTTGCTAAAGAACCTCAAGCAGGTAATGTGGCTTCGGAGAAGGATATTCAAGCGATAGAAGCTAAAGAATTGACATTGAGTAATGGCGTAAAAGTAGTTTTGAAGCCTACCACATTTAAGAATGATGAAATTTTGATCAGTGCCTTTAGTCCAGGAGGAACTTCGTTATACGAGGACAGCGATTATTTTTCTGCGACGCAAGCCTCTAGTTTGGTCAATAGTAGTGGGGTCGGCCAACTGAATACGATTGAACTTCGTAAATATATGACAGGCAAAAATGTCAATATCAGCCCATATATAAACGAACGTGCCGAAGGACTGTCCGGCTATTCTGATAAAGAAGGGTTAAATACCGCTTTTGAATTGATTTATGGTTATTTTACAGAACCACGAATAGAAGATGATATATTCCAAAGTATTGTTACGAGATCATTGTCTATGATAAGCAACCAGGAAAGCGATCCAAATTTTGTCTTTAGAAAAACCATTTTGGAGAGTTTATATAACGGTAGCATCCGTCGTGTTCCTATTTCTGAGGATGGTATTAAACAGATAGATAAAGAACGTGCGTTGGCTATTTATAAAGAACGTTTTGCCGACGCGTCGGATTTCGTATTTACCATCGTTGGCTCTTTTACGGAAGAGGAAATCAAGCCTTACCTAGAGAATTATTTAGCAGCTTTACCCGTATCAGATCGCGAAGAACAAGCAAAGGATTTAGGGCTTTACGAACCCGAGAAAGGTTTCGAAAAAGTAGTGCGTAAAGGTCAGGAAGAAAAAGCCAATGTAATGTTGACTTATTACGGTGATTATACGTACGGTGAGATAGAAAATCTGAACATGAATGCTTTGGAGAGAGTTTTGAGTATCAAGCTAATTGAGCGTTTGCGGGAAGAAGAAAGTGGCGTATATGGAACGGGAGCGAGATCGTCGACAAGTAAAGAACCGAAAAATCGCTATAGCTTTACCGTATCATTTGGTACGGGAGTGGATCGATATGAATCTCTGGTAGCTTCTGCACTCGATGAAATCAGCAAAGTAAAGCAAAATGGTCCCTTGGCTTCGGACTTGGAAAAATTCAAGATAGAGCAAAAGCGTCAATTGGAACTCTCGTTGAAAGAAAATAGGTTTTGGATGGGGCAAATTACAGGGGCATACCAACGTGAAGAAGATCCGACATATATAAATCGTTATCTAGAAGATCTGGATAAAATATCGGTGGAATCCGTTAAGGAGGTAGCCAATAAGTATCTGAAGGAAGATCAACTCTTTAAGTTTATTCTTTTGCCAGATGAAAAATAAAATGCAATATATTGATAAAACAAAAATGCGCAGCTTTTGGGCTGCGCATTGCTAATAATGTGTCGGCGATTAGCCTAAATAAGATTTTAAAATTTTGCTGCGCGACGTATGGCGAAGGCGCTGTAAAGCTTTGTCCTTGATTTGACGTACACGTTCTCTCGTCAAGCTAAATTTTTCACCTATTTCCTCAAGGGATAATTGGTGGTTTGTTCCTAATCCGAAAAACAAGACGATAATTTCACGTTCTCTTTCTGTCAAAGTAGCCAATGAGCGTTTAATCTCCTCAGACAGCGACTCATCAATCAATATACTGTCTGTATCCGGGTCTGCATTTTCCAATACATCCAAAAGGGTGTTTTCTTCCCCTTGAACAAATGGTGCATCCATGGATACATGTCTTCCTGAGTTGCTTAACGTGTCTGACACTTTGTCAACAGTTGTTTCCAAAATATCAGCCAGTTCTTCCGGAGACGGCTCGCGCTCATATTCCTGCTCCAATTTGGAAAAAGCTTTGCTGATTTTACTCAATGAACCCACTTGGTTCAAAGGTAAACGTACAATACGTGATTGTTCAGCAATCGCTTGCAAGATAGACTGGCGAATCCACCATACGGCATAAGAGATAAACTTAAACCCTTTTGTTTCATCAAAACGTTTTGCTGCCTTAATTAAGCCTAAGTTGCCCTCGTTAATCAAGTCGCCTAATGTAAGGCCTTGATTCTGATATTGTTTAGCAACGGAAACAACGAAACGTAAGTTGGTTTTTGTCAATTTCTCCAAAGCAACTTGGTCTCCTTCGCGTATGCGTTGAGCCAAGATCACTTCTTCTTCTGCAGTAATTAAGTCTACTTTACCAATCTCGTGCAAATATTTGTCTAACGACTGTGATTCGCGATTGGTAATGGATTGTGTAATTTTGAGCTGTCTCATTTAATGTATAAATACCTTTCTCTTTTGAAATGTCTGCAAAAATAGTGAATTTTACCCGTAGTTCCTTCATATAAGTGTAAATTAAATACTCTGTATGAGGAAGTTAACATAGGGGATTTAGTGTAAAAATAACAGCAAAAATTATTCCAAACCCCACTATATTACTAAGGTAAACGTAAGAATCCTCAATTTGTTTTGTCTGTTTCTTTTAAATCCTTGTTGTAACGCCTTTGTTATGAAGTTCTTAATTTAAATGTGAATGAAATTTTGTTATTCAATAAAACTTATTTTATATTAGGATTGTTACCTTTAGGTAAAATATGTCATATTTAAAATGAGAAGTTATGCCAATTAAAATTCATTTAGATAAGATTATGTCCGAAAAGAAAGTCTCCTTAAATGAGCTCAGTCATCGTGTGGGGATAACGCTTTCAAATCTTTCTATTATCAAAAATCAGAAATCGAAAGCAATCCGACTAAGTACCTTAGAGGCACTTTGTAAAGCACTGGATTGCCAGCCAGGAGATATGATCGAATATATAGAAGAAGAAAAATAAGACTGATCAATCAAAGCGATATCCTCTCAAGAATTCGTCGATGTGCATTCTTTTCTTACCTTCGAGTTGGAGCGAGGTAATGGAAAGCGAACCATCTTGCGTAGCAAATGACAGAAAAGTTTTTCCATCGGTGACATGTGCTCCAGGTGTTTTATCGAGAGGTTGTCCTTTTTCCGTTTCAAAAATTTTTAAAACTTTCTCATCTAATAATGTAAATGCAGCAGGATAAGGGCTCAGTCCTCTTATTTGATTATATACTTGGTCTGTAGGCTTATCCCATATAATTTTGCAGTCTTCTTTAAAAATCTTTGGCGCTGTTTTTAGCTCTACGGTTTCCAATTGCGATTGAGAAACGGGACAGACATCGTCATTTTTTATCGCATTGACTGTTTTTAATAATACTTCTGCTCCCGCGATCATCAATTTGTCGTGTAGTATACCGGCTGTGTCCTGAGGGTCGATTTCTACGCGTTGCGAAAATAGGACATTACCCGTATCTATTTCATGTTGCAGCAAAAACGTGGTCACACCGGTATAGGTTTCGCCCTGAATAATGGCATGATTGATAGGAGCAGCACCCCGATACTGTGGAAGAAGTGATGCATGGACATTGATCGTCCCTAAAGGAGGCATGTTCCACACCACTTCAGGGAGCATGCGGAAAGCTACAACAACCTGTAGATCTGCACGGTACGATCGGATTTCTGCAATAAACTCAGAATTTTTTAATTTTTCTGGTTGCAGAACAGGCAACCCTTGCCGTATGGCATATTGCTTAACAGCTGATTCATGCATCTTCTGCCCTCGTCCCGCTGGTTTATCTGGTGTAGTAACTACGGCGACAACTTCTTCGCCAGCCTGTAACAACGCCGCTAGAGATGCAACAGCAAAATCAGGGGTACCCATAAAAATAATCCGCATATATTTTTCTTTTTTAGTATCGAAACGAAATGTCGCTAAGTGACAAAAATTATTAACTTTGCGAAGTTACAAAATTAATATTCACCTTGAATTTTCCTTACTTCTTAGCTAAGCGGATCACATTCATGGGGCATCGAACTTTTTCGAAGCTCATTGTTCGTGTGACTATCGGGGCGTTGGCGTTGGCTATTTCTGCCATTATCTTGTCTGTGGCTATATTGAACGGATTCAAACAGGAGATTATTGAAAAACAAAGAGGATTCTTCGGCGATATTGTCATAACTAAAAACGATCTAAGCGCTTCGTACGAAAATACCCCAATCCAATTATCATCCGAAGATCTGAAACAAATGGAAGCGCTACCCCAGGTAGTAGATATAACGCCTTTTGCTACGAAGGCGGGTATTATGAATGTCGACGGACAAGTAGAGGGGGTCTTATTAAAAGGTGTAGATCGAAGCTACAACCAACAATATTTACAGAAAAATATTATAAAAGGCGACACACTAGACTTTTCCTCTTCTGGGAATACACAACTTTTGATCTCTGAATACTTGGCAAATAGATTGCAGTTAGATGTAGGGGATAAGTTCATTATGTATTTTGTCCAAGATCCCATACGCCGGCGTCCTTTTACTATTCAAGGCATTTATACTACACATTCGGAGGAACTAGACAAAACGTATGTCATCGGCTCACTAGATTTGATTAGAAGGCTCAATGATTTACAAGAGAATGAAGTGGGGGCATATCAAATTAGAATAACCTCTTTTGACTTATTAGAAAACACAACACAGGAAATTGATAATATGCTGCCTATCGAACTGGATGCGAGCAATATTGTGCAGCAAATGCCAGATATTTTTAACTGGTTGAATATGCTCGACATGAACGATAACATCATTTTTGTATTAATGGTTATCGTAGCTGTTATCAATATGGTATCTTCTTTATTGATCAGTATTTTGGAGCGTTCTTCCATGATCGGGATATTGAAGGCCCTAGGGTATCCAAACGGGGGGATTCGGCAGGTGTTTTTATATGGTTCCATGTATCTTATTGGCATAGGTTTATTTATAGGAAATGTAATCGCGATTTCTCTTTATTTTTTTCAGACACAAACACACTTTTTTAAATTAGATCCTTATACCTATTATATTCATTATGTACCAATGGATATTGTCTGGTACGAAGTTGTTGGGTTAAACGTTGCCATAGCGATAATTGGGCTGCTGACCTTATTTGTCCCCGCGATGCTTATTAGCCGGATTTCACCCATTAAAACGATACAGTTTAAATAATTCATTACCAGAAATATTGGTACGCTTATATCCAGAGGATTAGGAAATAGACTAAAGTTTTCTTATTTTCCACTTCTATTTGTTATATAACAATAGTTGTTTTTATGGACAAACTCTTACATCATATATCAGAAGCGTTTTCAACGCCGATAACAAACCCTGTTCTGGTTTTTACCATTATCCTCACTATCATTCTGATTTCTCCCATTATTTTGCGACCTATTAAAGTGCCGGGCATTATAGGATTGATTTTGTTTGGGGTACTGTTAGGACCTCATGGTTTGAACTGGCTAGCAAAAATTGATAAGGATACATTACAGGGAATAGGTGTAGATGCCATCGACTTATTCTCCACGATTGGACTCTTATATATCATGTTTATAGCTGGATTAGAACTCGAAATGAATGAGTTTAAAAAAACTAAAAACAAGAGCTTACTATTTGGATTTTTGACGTTTATTATTCCCATCAGTATCGGATTTCCTGTTTGCCACTATTTGTTAGGCTACGACCTTTTGCCAAGTATACTGATCGCCAGTATGTTCGCTACACATACATTGGTGTCCTATCCAATTGTCAATAGTTACGGTATTTCGAAACGCGAAGCCGTAGCGATCACTATTGGCGGAACGATATTAACCGATACCGCAGTATTGATTATTCTGGCTGTTATCGTTGGTGCAGCCCAAGGCGACATAAACCAAGACTTCTGGGTGACTTTGGGCGTGTCGTTTGTATTGTTTCTGTTTATCATGTTTGGCATTATCCCACGGATTGCCAAATGGTTCTTCCAGAAGATCGAAAGCGAGAAAACGGCACATTATATTTTCGTTCTGGCGGTAGTTTTCTTTGCCGCTTTTCTTGCAGAAATTGCTGGACTGGAACCTATCATCGGGGCATTTGTCGCAGGGCTAGCACTAAACAAATTAATACCGCATTCCTCCGCGTTAATGAACCGGATAGAGTTCATTGGCAATGCCATTTTTATCCCCTTCTTTTTAATTTCAGTGGGGATGATTGTGGATGTTAGTGTATTAATGAAAGGTCCTATGGCACTTATTATAGCAGGAACGTTGACGGTTGTTGCCGTAACCGGTAAATTTTTGGCGGCCACAGCAACCAGTTTCTTGGCTAAGTATTCTAAAAATGACCGAAACTTAATCTTTGGACTGAGTAATGCACACGCGGCCGCTACACTGGCCATTATCATGGTGGGGTATGATAAGGAGATTATAGACGAGAATGTATTAAATGGCACGATTGTTTTGATTCTTATAACTTGTATTATTGCGTCTTTGGTTACCGAAAACGCGTCGCGTCGTATCGTGATGGAAGGACATCAGGATGATGAACACATCGAACATGTGCCCGAGCACGAAGAACGCCTGTTACTGCCGATAGCAAATTTGGATACGATGGAGCCGATTTTGGATTTCGCTACCTTGATAAAATCAAAAAAATCCCCGCATCCACTACATATATTAAGCGTCGTGGCAGATAATGAACAGGCGGAACGAAATATGGCAAATGCACGTAAGAATCTTGATAATATGGCCAAGTATGCATCAGGCTCAGAAACAGATGTAGAATTACTGGCCACTATAGATTTCAATATAGCCAGCGGTATCGGGCGTACCTCAAAAGATGTATTAGCTGATTGCCTTATTTTAGGTTGGCCGAGTGCGACATCCTTTATAGATAAGATTGTGGGCGAAAAAACAGAAAGTATTTTAAACCGTACCGACGCCAATTTATTTATGTGCAAGTTTGATAATCCTTTCCTGTCTAATAAATCTATCATTATTTTTGTTCCACCACTGGCAGAATCGGAAAAAGGATTTGAATATTGGATGGAAAAAATGTTAAAGCTAGCCGGCGAGCTAACTTTACCGCTCACATTTGTTTGTAATAGGCGTACGCAAACCACGATTTTAGAAGTGCTGAAAATGTTTGAAACCAGTGTTCCTTGCTCTTTTGATAATTATGAAGATTGGGATAACATTTATGGACTGGCTACTTTTAGCAACGCGGATGCGTTGTTGGTATTTGTCTCAGCACGTTATGGTGATGTATCCTATCGGGATTCACTGGATGGATTGGCAAAAAGAGTAGGTCGTTACTTCAAAAAACAAAACCTGATTTTAATTTTCCCCAGCCGACGGGAAAATCAGCATATAGATGATTATGAAGATGTGAAGACAGCACCTATCTTCCGAAAGATCAGCCGGGAAATTGGTAATATGTTTACCAAAGAATAGGTTAACAGCCTATTTATTTCCTTCGACTGGTCGATTCTCTGGCTAAAAGTAGCGGTTCAATCACAACCGACGTCTGATCTGTACGTGCGGTAACTGGTTGTTCAATGATTTTGAGAAACATTTTTGCACATTCTTTCCCCATTTTCAGAGCCTGTTGATCAATAGTGGAAAGACTGGGTATAATGTGTTCGGAAAAGTTTTGGTTTGCGAAACCGATCACGCCAATTTCTGGAGGTGTGATATGTTTGTCATGAAGGGCTTTGATAATCCCAAGAGCAACATAGTCGTCACCGCCAATGATTGCATCAGGACGTTCTCGAAGTTTCAGTAGTTCATGTGCACCTACGTATCCACCTTGGACATTCAGTTCTCCAAATATTGTATATCCAGGGTTTGCGATAAGCCCCGCTTCTTGCAAGGCAAGTAGGTATCCCTCATATCGCTCTTTAAAAATTTTAATCTGATGTTTAGTGGTGATATAAGCTATTTTCTGATAACCTTCGTCTAATAAATGTTTTGTAGCAATGTAGCCAGCGTGCAGATCGTCGATCTTTACCATCGAACACTGCAGATTGTCGTGCGCCCGATCAAATATAATAAGCGGTTTGCCCTCTTCTTTGACCTTTTCAAAATGGGAAGGATCCTTGGTTTCCAACGACATAGAGGCAACTATACCATCTACTTGTGCTTCTAAAAGAGTCGTTATCCCATTCTTTTCTGAGGTTAACGATTCATTGGTTTGATATAAAAGAATGCTATAACCAAATGATTTTAAGGACGTTTCAAGAGAATGGATAAACGACGCAAAAAACTGTATCTGTGCACTCGGAATCAAAACACCTATAGTATATGTTTTACCAGAGGTGAGGGAAGAGGCGATTTTATTTGGGCGATAATTCAAACGCGCAGCGGTTTCCAAAACGGCTTTGCGGGTTGATTCACTGATGGTCGATATATTATTTAATGCTCTAGATACCGTAGATACGGTTATATTAAGCTCTTTTGCGATGTCGTAGACAGTTGTTTTCTTAGCCAAAATGAAATCTTTTAAATTTAATTTTTGTAAATATAAAATTTATTAGATAATTTTATGCAAGCGGTTGCATTATGTGTCGCTTTAATATATTATTGTGTATGTTATTATTAGGGATAGATTTAGGTACGTCATCTATTAAGGTTTCTATTGTAGATGCTGCGACCAATACTAAAATAGTTTCAACGAGTTTTCCGGAATCGGAGGCACCCATATTGTCAGATAAAGTTGGGTGGGCTGAACAAGATCCGATTACTTGGTGGGCTAATACAAAGGAAGCGATTCAGAAAGCAAACCAGAGCGGACTATACAACCCTAAAGATATTGGTGCTATTGGCATCGCTTATCAGATGCATGGATTGGTTGTTGTTGACAGCGACCACAAGCCATTGCGAAATGCCATCATTTGGTGTGATAGTAGGGCGGTAGAACTGGGCAATAATGCATTTTCCCAGTTACAGGGACAATCCTTTTTAGCAACACATTTGAATTCTCCCGGAAATTTTACAGCTTCCAAGCTAGCCTGGGTTAAGCAATATGAACCGAAACTATATGGACAGATATATAAGTTTATGCTGCCCGGCGATTATTTAAGTATGTGCTTTACGGGAGAAATAAATTCAAATGTAAGTTCCATATCGGAAGGCGTGCTGTGGGATTTCGCAGCGCATCGCTTATCGGAGACACTCCTAAGTTATTATGGCATTGAGGAAACGCTTGTACCAGACCTATCGCCTGTTTTTTCGACATATGGTAGAATCCGTCCAACAGTAGCCGATGAACTTGGCCTCTCATCTGAAGTCGTAGTGAGTTTTAAAGCGGGAGATCAACCTAACAATGCACTCTCTTTGAATGTGTTCGAGCCGGGAGAAGTAGCCGCTACTGCAGGAACATCAGGTGTTATCTACGCGGTAACGGACAAACTGATTTACGACCAGCAATCCCGAGTCAATACTTTTGCACATGTAAATTATAAGGATGACAAGCCGAATATGGGCGTGCTATTGTGCATCAATGGCACAGGTATTCAGAATAGTTGGTTGAAAAAAATAACCGCAATGGGATATGATTATCCGCAGATTAACGAATTGGCGGCTGCAATTCCTATTGGGTCGGATGGTGTCCAAATTTTGCCTTTTGGTAATGGAGCAGAACGAATGCTGCTGAATAAAACAGTACATGCGCATATCGAAAACTTGGATTTTGTACGTCACGATGCCGCTCATCTTTGGCGAGCGGCTCAAGAAGGAATTGCTTTCGCATTTCGTTATGGACTGGATATTATGCGGGAGAACGGTATTGCGCCGGAGATTATCCGAGCCGGGCATGCCAACCTATTCTTAAGCAAAGTGTTTCAACAATCTTTCGCGGGCGCAACAGGCATTCCCGTCGAACTATATGATAACGATGGAAGTGTCGGTGCGGCATTGGGAGCAGGCATAGGGGCGGGTATTTATGTCGATCGGAAAGAAGCGTTCTCCAATTTAAAAAGACAACGAATAGTTGAACCTAAAGAAATAGAACGGTACAATGAGCTATATCATAAATGGAAAAAAAGTCTAGAATATAAACTATCAATTTAACACACAATGGAGATTTTACTAGGAAATCAAACGTATTTCAAAAACATCGGACAGGTAAAATACGAAGGACAGGATTCAGATAATCCTTTAGCCTTTCGTTGGTATGATGCATCCCGCGTAGTAGCTGGAAAGACAATGGCGGAGCACTTTAAGTTTGCCTGTGCCTACTGGCATTCTTTCAATGCAAATGGAGCAGATCCATTTGGTGGGCCTACTTTATTCTTTCCCTGGGATAAAAAAACAACAATTCTCGAACGTGCAAAAGATAAAATGGACGCTGCTTTTGAGTTTATAACAAAAATGCAGCTTCCTTATTATTGTTTTCATGACGTGGATTTAATTGATCATACGGATAATATTGAGGAAAACGAGCGTCATATGGCGCAAATCGTGGAATACGCGACGGAAAAACAACAACAGAGCGGTGTAAAACTATTGTGGGGTACAGCAAATCTATTCAGCCACCACCGATATATGAACGGTGCCGCCACCAATCCGGATTTCCATGTATTATCCCATGCCGGAGCACAGGTAAAAGCGGCCATAGATGCGACTATTGCTTTGGATGGAGAGAACTATGTTTTCTGGGGAGGACGTGAAGGCTATATGTCCCTGTTAAATACCAACATGAAAAGAGAACAAGAGCACCTTGCACGTTTCCTCCATATGGCTAAAGATTACGCTAGACAACAAGGCTTCACCGGTACATTTTTGATCGAACCCAAACCGTGCGAACCGACGAAGCATCAATATGATTATGATGCGGCCACCGTAATAGGTTTTCTGCGTCAATTTGATTTGCTAGCGGATTTTAAGCTGAATTTGGAAGTAAATCATGCCACATTAGCCGGCCACACGTTTCAACACGAGTTGCAAGTAGCAGCAGATGCTGGTCTATTGGGATCTATTGACGCGAACCGTGGTGATTACCAGAATGGATGGGATACCGATCAGTTTCCAAACAACTTGAACGAGCTTGCCGAAGCACTACTTATTATTTTAGAAGCGGGCGGTTTGAAGGGAGGTGGTGTAAACTTTGATGCTAAAATACGCCGGAATTCAACCGATCCAGTAGATTTATTCCACGCGCATATTGGCGGAATGGATAATTTTGCAAGAGCGCTTATTATCGCGGATAGTATTTTAGAGCATTCAGACTACAAAAAGATGCGTTCGGAGCGTTACAACAGCTTTAACAGCGGAAAGGGAGCTGAGTTTGAAAATGGTAATTTGCGTTTGGAGGATTTAAGAAATTATGCTGTGCAGCACGGAGAACCTGCGTTAATCAGTGGTAAACAAGAATATATCGAAAATATCATAAATCGATTTATTTAATTTTTAAATTCTTTTATTACCTTAGCAGCCGAGATCAAATAAACCGTATGAACAATATTTTATCAACACCAGACTATTTAGTTTTCCTCGTTTATTTCGTGATTGTCGCGACGTATGGTATCTGGGTCTATAACAAAAAAAGATCAAAAGTGGCCGGAGGGGACTCCAAGGATTATTTTCTTGCAGAAGGTTCGCTAACGTGGTGGGCTATCGGGGCATCGTTAATTGCGTCTAATATTTCAGCAGAGCAGTTCATCGGTATGAGCGGTTCGGGCTTTAAGATGGGACTCGCGATAGCGACCTATGAATGGATGGCTGCTATTACATTAATTATTGTAGCAGTGTTCTTTATACCTGTTTACCTAAAGAACAAAATCTTCACAATGCCCCAGTTCCTGAACAAACGGTATAATGGGACCGTGGCAATGATTATGGCTGTTTTTTGGTTGGCATTATACGTCGTTGTCAATTTAACTTCTATTTTATACTTAGGAGCACTAGCTGTTAGCAGTATATCCGGATTTAGTTTGGAATTCTGTATGTACGCCATTGCGGTATTTGCTGTTATCATTACGTTAGGAGGAATGAAAGTGATTGGATATACGGATGTTATCCAAGTCTTTTTCTTGATTCTAGGTGGTTTAGCAACGACCTATCTCGCATTAAGCCTTGTATCTGAACAATATGGTGGAGAGGGAATTTTGAATGGCTACGCTATCATGACGGATAAAGCTTCGGAGCATTTTGAGATGATCTTCGCGAAGGATAATGAAAATTATTTGGATTTGCCGGGATTGTCGGTCTTGATCGGCGGCATGTGGATTGTGAACCTCAATTATTGGGGCTGTAATCAGTATATAACGCAACGAGCCTTAGGAGCTGATTTAAAAACGGCACGTAATGGTATCTTGTTTGCTGCTTTCTTGAAATTGTTGATGCCAGTTATCGTTGTACTTCCTGGTATTGCTGCTTATGTACTCTGGAAGGACGGGCATTTCCAAGCAGAAATGTTGCAGGGCGGAGAAGTGAATCCAGACCGTGCTTATCCCGTTTTGCTAAACTTATTGCCCTCGGGTCTGAAAGGCTTATCATTTGCAGCTTTAACAGCAGCAGTAGTGGCTTCACTGGCTGGAAAGGCAAACAGCGTGGCAACCATCTTCTCGCTCGATATCTATCAAAAGGTATTTAATAAGACAGCTTCAGAAACGCAATTGGTCAATACAGGTAAGATCACCATTATTGTATCGATGATACTCGCTGTACTTATTGCCCCACATCTAGGCATCGATAAAAAAGGAGGATTTCAATATATCCAAGAATATACCGGCTTTGTATCGCCAGGTATTTTTGCGATGTTTATCCTTGGTTTCTTCTGGAAGAAGACCACCTCGAGTGCGGCATTATTTGCGACCATTGGTGGGTTCTTATTGTCTGTTTTCTTCAAGTTCCTGCCGAATTTTGCAGATTTATCTTTCTTGAACCCCACAGGTTTTGCGGTGATAAATCCGGCAAGTGGTTTATACGAAATACCTTTCATCGACCGTATGGGATTTGTATTTGTGATTTGTATCATTGGTATGTATATCATCAGTAAAATCGAGAATGCTCGTGGTGTAGTACCAAGAGGATTGGAAGTCGATACGAAGATGTTCAAAGCGCATCCAGGTTTCATTGTAGGCGCACTTTTAGTAGCTTTGGTAACCGCCGCTTTATATATCATGTATTGGTAAAAGAGGGTGAATGCCAATACCAGGTCGATCTGGTAATCGGCATTCACCATCTGATATCTTCATGCCATCAAATACATCGTTGTTGATTAAAAGGGCGCCGTCGAGATCAGCCCAATCTACAAGAGGAGCTAACTGTGCCGCAGCTGAAATAGCACAAGAGGTTTCCGTCATACAGCCAAGCATTACTTTCATATCCAGGGCCCTTGCAAGCTCCACCATCTTTTTAGCTTCGCGCATTCCGGTGCATTTCATCAACTTAATATTGATACCTGTATAAACATCTTTTAAACGAATAATATCACCATAGCGTTGACATCCCTCGTCTGCAATAGTTGGAATAGGAGCTCGCTCCGTTAGCCAAGCCATATCATCTAATTGTTCTTTAGGCATGGGTTGTTCGAGAAAGACTACATTGTGTTCGGCAAGCCAATGCGTCATTTCCAGTGCTAGCTCTTTGTTTTTCCAACCTTGATTAACATCTGCACATAAAGGAACATCGGTTATAGACCGTATAGTATTGATAATCATTTTGTCTGTATCCAAACCCAGTTTAACTTTCAAAATCTTAAACTGGGCGGCTTCTGCCACTTTTTTTCGTATAATTTCTTCGGTATCGATTCCGATCGTAAAGGAAGTTGGTGGAATAAGGTTTGGGTTTAATCCCCATATTTTATAGAAAGGTTGCTCCATGAGTTTTCCTAATAAATCATGTAGAGCAATATCGATACAAGCCTTTGCGGCGGTATTTTGTTCTTGGATGTTGTTTATATAATGTAGTATTTCCTCCGTGTCAAACGGAGAGCTAAACGTAGATAAATCAATCTTGTTCAAGAAATTGACAACACTTTCCTGTGACTCACCGAGGTAAGGGGGCATACTGGCTTCACCATAACCGACCACACCGTCATATTCCAATTCCGTCAAAATAATTGGCGTAGTCGTACGGCTGAACGAGGCAACCGTAAATACGTGCTTCATTTCCAGAATATAAGGTCTGAAACGCAACGTAAATTTGCCCATTTTCTTTATTGTGTAATTTTCCTGTATAAGCATAGATTATTTTTACTGATTATTGTAATAGGGGCTTTCTTCGATTTTCTGGATCGCGGCATCGTCAGCACCAATGTAACGGCGTGCCGCAACAATAGTTCGGGTTTGCACATCATCATAATTTGCAGCACCCTTTAATAAGCTGTTGATCTTGACCATTCCTGCCGCATGAATAAACTCACCATTGCCTATATAGATAGCGACATGTGTCACACGTGCATCAGGTTTATTTTTTTTGTCGGCGGCAAAAAACAATAAATCGGCAGGCTTGAGGTTTTTTATGGCTTTTTCCGGAGAAAGATTTTTGGTATCATCCAAGATGTCAATTGTATCTCCGACCATTACTTGTTGTGATGCATCCCGCGGAATAACGTAGCCGTTCATAAAGAACGACATCTTCGTGAAACCACTACAATCGACACCTTTAACAGAAGTTCCTCCCCACAGATAAGGCAAACCAAGCATCGACTTAGCGCTGATAAGAATCTGATCTGGGGTTGTTTCGCGAGTTGTTAGCCAATTGATAAATAACATGGCTTCCTCTTTGGGAATATACGCTACTCTATTATCGGGATAGACAACCTCGTAAAAATTGTGATCTTCACCCTGCAGCGATAAAATATTGCCATACACTAAATCAGAAACACGTTGGCTAGCTTTATGCGGAAGAGAAAAAGATTTTCCAAATTCCGCGGTATATATAATTTTATCTTTTTCATTCCATGCCAATATTTCGGCTTTGCTCATCGGAACGATTGACGAAGAGGGAATCCACGCCATGTATCCTTCAGGAGTACGTACGCGATAATTACTCCCTTGCTTTTGAAGAATATCTATGCGTGTCCCCAAAAGGAGCTGAGTGGCCATTTCGGCGGAATGGGCAGGCTTGGTACGGAGATTGGCAACGGATAGGTTGATTATACCATAATCTTTGTGGTGTACAGACGAATCTCCTTGGGCAATGGAGCCCGTAGTGTAAATAGTGAAAAATACCAACCAAAGCGTTTTACTGAAAAAATGCATCATCGTTATCATTATAAATACGAATATAAACTAAATGGAGCAAAAACAAAGCTGACATAATTTTTGTATAATTGCAATGGGAATATTAAAGGTTAATAAGGTGGAAAAATTTTACTTTTTAACCATTTTAAGGATTCATGGAAGATAATTTAGCAAAATGAAAGCAACATTTGGAGGAGGATGTTTTTGGTGTACCGAGGTGATATTCCAAAACACAGAAGGTATCCGTAGTGTTTTGCCCGGTTATATGGGAGGGAAAAGAGATAACCCGACATACAAAGAAGTGTGTAATGGCGGTACCGATCATGTCGAAGTTGTACAACTAGATTTTGATGAGCATAAGGTTGACTTTAATACATTATTAAAGGTTTTTTTTAAAACGCACGACCCCACAACATTGAATAGGCAGGGTAATGACGTCGGAACGCAGTATCGCTCTGTCGTTTTCTATCATGATGAGTCACAGAAAGAAACTGCGGAACGTTTCATTGCAGAATTGGAAAAACAGGCCGTTTTTTCAAAACCTATAGTAACGGCGGTGGAACCTGCAGAAACATTTTGGGAAGCGGAAGATTATCATCACGATTACTTTAACCAAAATCCCGGTAACCCTTATTGTGCGGCAGTTATCGCTCCCAAGCTACAGAAGTTTTTGAAAGAATATCGATAAAAAGTAAACTTCATCATGTGCTATGCAAAGATGGCAATAAAGCTATTAACTAAAGTCCGATGTCTGTAAAGCTTCGATTTGCCATTTAATTTGATCTATAGTTATAGGGTATGAAACCTGATTACGTAGACTATCGTAAATAGCATCAAATAAGAGGTTATAACTTCCTTTTTGTGCAGGAAGTAATGACGTACTTTTCTCTCCTTTTCTATCAACGATCACCAGCTTTCCTTCGCTACCCGCTGGTTCTATCCCATATCCTGGTGCGTCTGGGAGCATGCCATCAATTAATTGCCGCTCTTGCACATCGACCATTTTTTTGGTAAAAGTTCCTCTGGACCCATGAACGACAAAAGCTGGTTGTGGATCGGCTACCAAAAGATTTCCAGTTAAAAATACATGTAGATTATCGGGATAAAGTAAATGGAAATTAAAGAAATCGGGCACTTGTGATCCGGGTCTATTAATACCCGTTGTTTTGATAATGTTGTTAGGTTTTCCGAATACAGAAAAGGCCTGGTCAAGAACATGCGGACCTAAATCATATGCCACACCACTAGACGCATAATGACTATTTTCTTTGAATTCTTTTGGTCCCAATTGCATATTGTAACGGTCAAAACGTATATGGACTTCTATGATTTTTCCGAGTTGGCCACTTTCAATAACCTCTTTCACCTGCATGAAATGACTATCATAGCGTCTATTCTGATAGAAAAAAATTTTTTTGCCTGTCTTTTCACTTATTTCGTTTAATTTTTCGAGTTGACCAAGATTATCTACAGCAGGCTTTTCTAGCAAAATATGCTTTCCTGCTTCCAGAGACTCCTTTGCGAACTCGAAATGTGTATAATTCGGCGTATTGACAATAACAAGCTCTATATTATCATCAGCTAACAGTTCGTTAACACTGTTATAACTTTTCACATCGGGATAAATTTCCTTGACAATTTTCTTTGTTCTTTCGACGACCGCCGTGAAATTAAAATTTTCATTGGTATAAATAAAAGGAGCGTGGAAAACGCGTCCTGACATTCCGAAGCTGAGTATACCCGTATTAATCCTCTGTTTTTCCATGTTATAAAACTACAAAAAATAAGACTACTTTTTCTTATTCTTCATCGTCATTTTGGCTTTTACCCCCGCGCCATAGTTATGGCTTTTGTTATTACTGTCTTTCTTTTTATGAAAAGCTCCGCCTTGTGATTCGTCCACTTCTTTCATTTCTTTTGAATTAGCAGAGGGACGATAAATAATGAGATCATCTGGAAGAGGCACAACGGGGATCTTTTTCCCTAAAGATTGCTCTATTTTTTTTAGTTCCGGAAGCTCGATGTCCGTAGCAAATGTAATAGCGATAACTTCATCATTTGACGTTTTTGCGATATGCTGCACAAAAACGTCTCTATTTTCCGGTATTTCAAAATGGAATATAAAAGGAATCCCCGTTAAGTCTATATTATTCGAGCCCTCATTGGCAACAATGAGTATCCGACATTCAGCGATTTGCTTAAAATCACGGATCTCATCAATACCAGCATCGTCATGAAATAAGGGATGTAATACGGCAACTTCTCCTTTTTCTGCGTGTAGACTTCGACCTATTTTTTGAGCAGTAAGTCGACTGTTAACAAATACGACTACTTTATCAAATACGTCATCGTCTGTCATCAACAGATTTAGCAAGTTGATTTTTGTGCTAAAATTAGGAACATGATACAACATGAGCTCATGTGTTTCAATCATTTTCTCACCGTGTTCCTCTACCTCGATTAGCGTAGCAAAAGGCATGAAATCGTCGATCATTAAATGCAACTTTTCATGTTCTACAGTGCTAAATGCCAGATATTGAACTTTTCCGCAGCTTTGTGCCAATTCCCTCACCGGAGTTTGCATTCCTTGTTTAATTATTTCTTCTGCATCATCGATGATAAATGTCTGAATACGATTTAAATTAAGTCCTAGTTTTAGATAGACCGCACGTGCGCGGTTAGGAGTTGCTACCACAATATCTACCCCACGCACTAGATCTTCAATCTCTTCTTCCATACTTCCGCTCGTTTTAAGCCCCATGATGTAAAGGTTCTTATTCTTGCTAATGGTCAGAAAGCGTTCCACTATTTCAGCAATTCTTTCTTCATTAGGCGCTAAAATTAAGACTTTGGGGGCTTCGTCCTGTGTATATTTTAAACGCATCAGTACACCGAGTACATACGTGGTAGTCTTTCCGGCTCCTTCAGGTGCGATGCCGATTACACTATGTCCACCGATGATTCTAGAGAGTGATTTTAACTGGAATTCTTTTGCTGTAAAATAACCCAGATCATTCATGGATGCATGAAGACGTTTATTAAGCTTTAATTTATCTAATGACACAGCTGAATATTAAATGAATAAAATACAAAGTTAGCTAAAATATAATTGGCGTTACGATGTCGAGGTCTTGTTTATATCCGAAATATCCTGGCGGTCGGTAATATACTAAACTGAATATCGACTAAATAGGAAAGATTTTTGTAAATTGTGCACACTATTATTATCATAAAAGTATGCGTAAAAAAACACAAATAATCGCCGCCATGATGTTATTTTCCACGACGGTTGCAGTAAGTCAAATGAAGGTTCGAGAAGAACTGCCCGAAAAATATAAATGGAATCTGTCCGATCTCTATGCTACAGACGAGGTATGGAAAGAGGAGAAAGAACGGATACAAACGAAAATGAAGGACGTAGGATCCTATAAAGGGAAGCTGACTACATCCGGTACCATACTTTTGGAAGCGCTGGAACTACATACTTCGGTCCTTAAGGAAATGGTTCGGCTGTCATCTTACGCATCGATGAAATCTGATCAAGATACCCGAGTAACTAAATACGCCGGTATGAAACAAGAGCTGCAGCAGCTTTTTTCCGAATATGGGGCATTAACATCTTTTTTAGAGCCGGAGTTACTGACGCTTGAAGACGATCAACTTGATAACTTCCTTACGCAAGAAAAGGGGTTAGCAACCTATAAATTTTACCTTACGGATCTCCTTCGGAAGCGAGCCCACCGGGGTTCCGAAGAAGTTGAAAAAGTAATGGCCTATTCCTCATTAATGTCCAGTAACGCCGCCAATATCTTCAATACATTTTTTAATGCGGAGTTTCCGCATCCAGAGGCTGACCTAAATGGTGAGCGTGTGAAACTCAATCCTGCCAATTTTGCATTGTATAGAGCGAGTGATGACAGAGAAGTTAGAAGTAAAGTGTTTGCAACCTATTTCGGTAAGTTGAACGAATTTCAACGCACCTTTGGAGCGCAGTTATACGGAAATATCAATGCCGCACTGTTCGAGACTAAAGCCAGAAATTACAAGAGTACCTTAAATCGGGCGCTGGACAGTGATAACATTCCGACAGATGTTTTTCATAATCTTCTCAAAAATGTAAACGGAAACTTGGAAACCTTCCACCGCTATTTGAATCTCCGAAAACGTATGATGGGGGTAGACACCCTACATTATTATGATTTGTACGCTCCTTTGGTGGAAAAAGTAGATTTGGACTATACAGTCGAAGAAGCAATTGAAAACATTTTACAGTCATTGCAACCTTTGGGTACCAACTACGTGGATGTGTCAAAACGAGCCTTTAATGAAAGGTGGATCGATATGTATCCCAACGAAGGAAAGAGATCTGGCGCCTACTCGAATGGATCTGCGTACGACGTACATCCGTATATACTCATGAACTACAACGGGAAATACAATGATATGTCCACACTGACCCATGAATTGGGACATACTATGCACAGTTATCTGACCAATAAGAAGCAACAGTTTGCCAATGCGAACTATTCCATTTTCGTCGCTGAAGTGGCATCTACATTAAATGAAGAGTTGCTTAACGATTATATGTTGAGACAGATCAAAGACGATGAGCTCCGGCTCGCTATCCTCGGAAACTATCTCGAAGGTGCCAAAGGAACATTATTTCGTCAAACGCAGTTTGCCGAATTCGAATCCATTATCCACGAAAAAGTCGCGAATGGTGAAGCACTAACCGGGGAAGATTTCGACAAATTATACCTTGATCTGACCAAACGGTACTACGGTCATGATCAAAATATTTGTATAGTCGATGACTATATCAAATCCGAATGGTCTTACATTCCGCATTTTTATTACAATTTCTACGTGTACCAGTATGCGACATCCTTCACGGCTTCTACGGCTCTCTCCGAAAAGGTATTAAATGGAACAGATGAAGATCGCAAAAAGTATCTCGATTTTTTAGCTTCAGGAAGTACTAAATATCCTGTGGAGCTACTTGTCGATGCAGGTGTAGATATGAATACTTCAGAACCTTTCGACTTGACTATTGCTAAGATCAATAAAGTAATGGAAGAAATGGAAACCATTTTGACAAGGATGGGCAAATAAATGTGGGCATAAAAAGTACAAGAAGGCGTCCAAAAAAAGACGCCTTTATTGTTAAAAAATCCATTCATCAATCAACCACCTATAGCCGTAAGGATTCAAATCTATTCTCTGTTTATTGTTCGTGTCGTTACTGTATTTTTTATCGGAGACGACAACGTGATATCGTTCTGGATGATCCGATTCCAATGAAACTGTGATGGGTTGGTCACTTAAGTTCTGCAATATAAATACAGTTCTTTTGTCGAATTCATACCGATAGGCCAAACAATGTTTCGATGAGGTGTTGAGCACTGTAAATTTCCCTCGTTGAAAATCCATGTTTTTCCTGGCGTGTATAAATCTTCGTATTGTATTCAAGAGAGACTTATCGTCCTTTAACTGTTTATTTACATTGACCTTTTTATAACTATAGGGGCCCTCGGCGATGATATCTTCATCCATTGCGCCCGCCGTTACTTCAGAGAATCCCCCGTTTTTGCCTGCATTCCACTGCATCAGCGTTCTCACGCTCTGTCGTCCGTCTTTTTGCAGATCGTCTCCCATACCTATCTCTTGTCCATATCTTATGACCGGTGTGCCCGGCAACGAGAATAGAATGCTATAGGCCATGGCCAGACGTGATCGATTGTTGTCAAACATAGGCGGCAACCTCCGACGTATCCCACGATCGAAAATCCGCATATCTTCTTTCGGAGCAAACGTATCGAATACTTTTTGTCGTTCAGCTTCGCTCAATTGTTCTAAATCCAGTTCATCGTGGTTTCGCAGAAAATTAGCCAACTGTTCTTCTTCACTAAATAAGGGGATTTCCTGTAACGCCGTTGCGATCGGTTCCGCTTCTTCGCGGGCAAAAGCTAAAAAGAAATAGTTGTTCAAATAGAAATTAAACAACATGTGCATTTGTTTATTATGTTCCAAAAAATCCGTATAGCGTTTAGGGGGGACATCGACTTCGGCGAGAAATACAGCATCGGAGTTGAGCTCTTCGATATACGCACGCCATTCTCTGAATATATCATGCGGGTCACCGTCGAATTTGCAGTTTCCTTTTTGCTCAATCATATGAGGTGCCGCATCGATGCGGAATCCGTCTACACCTAGTTTGAGCCAAAATCGCATAATCTTTTTAACCTCTTCGACTACGGCCGGATTGGTCATGTTTAGATCCGGTTGGTCATTATAAAATGTATGGTAATAGAAGGCATCGGCCTCTTTGCTGTATGTCCAATTCGTGTATCCCTGCTCTTCCGCAAGAATAGCTTTGCTTCCATTTTCCTCGGGTTTCTCGTTAGACCAGATATAATAATTCCGATAAACAGAATGCGGGTTGTTGGCCGCTTCCAAAAACCACGGATGTTCTTTCGAAGTATGGTTTACGACCAAATCGATAATAATACGCAGGCCGGCTGCCTTTGCCGCATCGACAAGTTTCGCGAAGTCACCCAGATCTCCGAAACGTTTGTCAACCTCATAGTAGTTCCGTACATCATAGCCATCATCTTTATTCGGGCTATCGTAAAATGGCAATAGCCACAAGCAATCTATACCCAAAATGCGAAAATAGTCAAGCGACTGCTGAAGTCCCCTGAAGTCACCAGAACCATCTGCATCTGAATCTTTAAACGACTCAATCGCTAAAGCGTAGATAATGGCGTTTTTATACCAAAGATTTTTGCTCATATCTGTTTAATCTTTAATGAAAGGAAGAACTTCTTTTCCCATAAAGGCGATAAACGCCTCCTGTTGTTGATTTACGTTATGGACAAAAATTTTCTCGAAGCCCATTTTTCGATAGTGCTGGATCGCGTCGACAAACCGCGACGGATCGTTGCTCGCTAATACCTGGTTTTTCACGTGTTCGCGTGTCACGTGTAGTCCGGCACGGTCAAAGAATTCGGGGAGGGCCAATTCGGCCTGTAGTTCATTGCCCAGTGTATTATTGCGCCACGATGTCCAAGCGGATTCTATAGCCTCTTCTTCGGTTGAAGCATAGGACACCTCAAGTTTCATCGCTAGTTTCCCATTCGGGCACGCTGCTTGGAAAGCATTGACAATTTGTTGTAATGTTGGGGTATCCTGATTGACCGTAATTAGTCCATCGGCCCAAGTACCGGCCCAAGCAGCTGTAGATTCCGTAAGCGCTGCGCCATATACAAAAGGAGGAGATAGAGGTCTGGTGTATAGCGTTGCACTTTCGAGTTCGATAGCACCATAGTGTGTAACTGTCTCACCCGACCAAAGACGTTTCATAATCTGAACAGATTCTTCCAGCCGTTTATGGCGGATTTCTTTACTTGGCCACACCTGAGCTGTAATCTTTTCATTTAAGGCTTGTCCGCTGCCTAAGGCTATCCAAAATCGATCCGGAAATAAATTATCAAGCGTTGCTACAGCCTGTGCAACTATGGCGGGGTGATAGCGTTGACCGGGCGCGTTCACAATGCCGAATTCTATCGAGGTCGCCTGCATAGCCGCTCCCAGCCAACTCCAGGCAAATCCACTTTGACTATAGTTCTCACTCCACGGATGAAAATGATCCGAAGACATTACCGCATTAAAGCCCGCCTTTTCCGCTAATTGAACATAAGCAAGAAGTTGGCTCGGTGAAAATTGCTCGTGAGAAGCATGATATCCAATCTTCATAAAAACCTTTCTTTCTAGTATTAACACGCTTGCCCTCCGATAGTTCTCGATAAACAACGTGATAATATACTAAAAAGGTAAAACGGAATGTCCAGCATGTTGTTCAATCAAAAAGAATATATAGAGATCATGGAAATAAAATCAAAACTTGAAAATCCTGTGGATAAATATCCCAAGCCACCTTTCAAAAAGCAATCACAACCCTTTCCGGCGTTAACAGGAAAAATGGATCCCCTTCCTGACCATGGCGAAGATAGTTATCTTGGTTCAGGTCGTTTAGAAAATCGACGGGCATTGATTACGGGCGGAGACTCCGGTATCGGACGAGCCGCAGCCATTGCATTTGCCAGAGAAGGAGCGGATGTAGCGATTAACTATCTGCCGGCAGAGGAAGAAGATGCCAAGCAGGTTATCGACCTGATCGAAAAAGCCGGACGAAAAGGTTACGCTATCCCGGGAGATATTACAGACAGGGATTTCTGCCGGCAACTAATAGATGAAGCGATCGATAAACTAGGAGGATTGGATATTTTGGTAAACAATGCGGCTTATCAGCAGAGCTACGAATCTATTTTGGATATTCCTGACGAGAGCTTTGATACAACGATGAAAACAAATGTGTACGCTCCGTTTTGGATTACAAAGGCCGCTATTCCACACATGCCGGCAGGTTCATCTATTATCGTCACCGCTTCTGTGCAAGCTTATGATCCAGAAGCATCACTTTTGGATTATGCGCAGACAAAGGCTACAAATGTGATTCTGGTCAAAGCACTAGCGCAGCAGCTGGGACCTATTGGTATTCGCGTAAACGGCGTCGCACCCGGGCCCGTTTGGACTCCATTACAGGTGTGTAGCAAAGAACCCGAAACGTTAGTTGATTTTGGAGCAGACACGGCGTTAGGAAGAGCAGGACAACCTGCCGAGCTGGCGTCGATTTTTGTACAGTTAGCAGACAATAACGCAAGCTATTCCACGGGGCAGATTTATGGGGCAGCAGGAGGAGGGGGACATCCTTAACAAGGGGGTTGAAAATATATCCGATTCGGATTTCTTGCCATAAGACAAGCTGACAAAATCTGAAATATAATAGCTTGTGAAAACTTATATGGTTTATTTTGGAACAGACAGCCACTAGAAAGCGGGCTTACTATATAACATTAACATTTAAATATCAATAAAAATGGCAAAACAAGTTTTTATTAATTTAGCGGTAAGAGACTTACAAAAGTCAATGGAATTTTATACGGCATTGGGTTTTACAAACAATCCTCAATTTTCGGACGAAAGTGGTAAATGTATGGTATGGAGTGACCATATTTTTGTGATGCTTTTAACGCACGAAAAATTTGCGACGTTTGCGACCAAACCTATCGCAGACACAAAAAATAATGTCGCGGGACTTTTTTCGTTATCGGTCGACAGTGTTGACGAGGTCAATAATATTGTGACAAATGGATTGAATGCAGGAGGAGTGGAGCCCAGCGAAATGAAAGATTATGGCTTTATGCAACAGCGTACGATTGAAGACCCGGATGGACACACTTGGGAGATTTTCTATATGGATATGTCAAAAATCCCAGCTGAACAAGAGGAATAATAAAAAATATTCCTCTCGTAATGTTTGTTACAAAACATGAAAAGAACCGACATGATAAATATGAGGGCTGGCCGCCATGCCATTAGGGTTACATCCTAATTCGCCTTCTGGTATTTCTCGACCCTGATTTGCGTAGAAATTTATCCAAAACTCATCAAAATCACCCGTCTTTGGATCCTTAAATGTCATGGGTTCTAGTTTAAATAACCTGATGTGTCGAAAAGCTCTTTCCACAAAGTCTGAACAGTAATACGAACTGTCATTTAGCGTATAGCTCCAATTGTAAGGCTTACCCAACAGTTGGTGTGCCGTTTCTATTGCCTTAGGGATAGCATTTTGGTAAATGCTATCAATGCGATATATGGCAAATAGCCTTGTAGCTTCATGATCGATTTTTATTAAACTATCCAAAGGTTCCTTTACAGATCCTTTCTTACTACTTGCGTGGAGTATGTAGGGTTGTCCGTGCGCTATTTCGATGAGGCCTATATGATCGAAAGAAGTATTGTTTGTCCGTTGTGTGACGCGGTTGATAGCACCGGAGAGATTTTCAGACTGTGCTCCAACAAATAAAAGATCACCATGACGGATCGTTAACCCTCTATACGCTATGCTGTCTTGTGCACATACGCATAATACCTGAAATACCAACGCTAGTAAAATTGCTGCTTGCTTCATCTTAGGAACGAATATATAGATAAATACTTTATCAGCTTCATCTTTCTTTTAAAATTAGCTAGACAACAAGCCAGTTAAGGAGTAAAACGCCAAATAAGCCGATAACGGAAACCAATGTTTCCATAATGGACCACGATAGGAAAGTATCCCGCATAGTCAAGCCAAAATATTCTTTAAACATCCAGAAACCGGTATCATTTACATGCGAAAACATGAGGCTTCCTGCTCCGGTCGCCAGCACCATAAGTTCGGGACTACTGTGTGAAGACTCCAGGATCGGTAGCATAATCCCGGCTGTCGTAAGGCCAGCCACAGTAGCTGATCCAACGGCCAAACGTATAATAGCGGCAATTGCCCAGGCTAGAACTAATGGTGAGAGGGTAAGGTCAGCAGTAATTTCCGTGATATATTGCGCCAGGCCACTGTCCACGAGCACTTGTTTGAACACACCAGATGCCCCGATAATAAACAGTATCATTGTTACACCACGGAGAGCTTCTTCAATGCTCTCAGCCTGTTGCTTCATGCTCTTGCCCTGCCTTATTCCCATGGTATACATTGCTAGTAAAGCCGCTAAAAGTAAAGCAAAGACAGGATCTCCTAAAAATCGTATAACCCGGAGAAATTGCGAGTCTTCGGGAAGAAACATAGGTCCGAATGATCCCAGCGCTATGAGAAATACCGGAAACAATCCCGTGAAAATACTAAGTGCAAATCCAGGATAAGCTGTCTGGACTTTAGATGGAGGTGCGAATAATTCTTCGGGCGGATTGGTAGGTATAGATTTCAGGAATCGTCCAAAAATTGGACCACTTATAATGATAGCTGGTACGGCGACAATCATTCCATAGATCATCGTTAACCCAATATCTGCCTGAAAAATGATCGCAATAGCTGTTGCCCCAGGATGCGGTGGCAGGTAGCCGTGTGTTACAGACAGTGCCGCTAGCAAGGGAATACCTACATATAGCAACGGGAGTTTGTTCGATCGACACACCATAAAAACAAACGGAACCAACACGATGAACCCTACGTTATAAAAAAGCGGTATTCCTACGAGAAATCCTGTTAGCACCATAGCCCAAGGTATATATCTCACACCAAATACTCTTGTCAAAACATCGGTTATCTTTTGGGCTGCTCCACCATCAGCTAACAACCTTCCTAAAATTGCACCGAAGGCAAGTATTAAAGCCAACTGGCCCATTGTGCTACTCACGCCAACCTCCACAGATTTCATAATAGAGGTTCCATCCATTCCCATAGCGAAACCAACGGCTATCGACGTAATTAGTAAAGAAATGATCGAATTGAGCTTAACTACTGTTATCAATAGTAGAAGTAAAACTATTCCAGCGAAAACAATCAATAATGGCATAATAAAAATGATTTTAAAACTCTTCCTTCAATTTGAAGTAGAGACGTTCAAATTTCCGAAAGTTCTCCATGTAAATGTGGTGGTTATGCGCATCTGGAAGATATTGTGTGCTGTGCGTATCAACTGTATGTGTCGATAGATATGCTCTCCTAATGCCAAATGCTTCCATTCCTATGATAGCAGCTCCCCATGCCGAACTTTCTACATTCTCTTTCACATACACCGGTTTGTTAAATATGTCGGCCAGCATTTGAACCCACAACACGGAACGTGCTAGGCCACCACTCGCATAAATAATTTCTATACGCTGTGTCGTTTCTTCCAGTGCAATTCCAACACTCAACAACGAAAATAGCATCCCTTCAATCATTGCGCGTGCAAAGTGTGCTCTACTATGCTGAAGCTGGATGCCAAAATAAACACCTTTTGCCTTTGCATCCCAATACGGCGCACGTTCTCCCGTAACATAAGGTAGAAATATTAGCCCGTCCGATCCAGGAGCGACAGATCTGACTTCGTCATCAAATAAAGCTGCGGAATCCATTCCTAGGGATAGTTGAGTGAATTCGGACATAAATTGCTCCATAAACCATTTTCGCACGACTCCGGCATTGTTAATCGCACCACCTACCACAAATTCACCAGGACGAAGGATATAACTGAAAACCCGCTCTTTGGAGTCTGTATTGGAACGATCAGTCACTACTCTTATAGCTCCACTGGTACCGACTGTCACGGAGGCAATCCCAGGCGTCGTTGCATCGACACCTAAATTAGCGAGACATCCGTCGCTAGCACCAATCACGAAAGGCGTGCCTATAGGAATTCCCCATAAACACGCTGTCGCCTTATCATCTACCGTTAGTACATAATCAACAGAAACTAGTGAAGATAATTGTTTTTCCGTTATTCCTGCCTTTGAAAGCGCTAGTTCGCTCCAATGCATGCTATGGATATCTAATAAACCTGTTGCCGAAGCGATAGAATAGTCTACAACATAGGTTCCGAACAGTTGAAAAAAGATGTATTCTTTTATACCTATAAACTTATGTGTCTTTTGACAGATATTTGGCATATGCTTATTCATCCAAATTAACTTGCACAAAGGAGACATCGGGTGTATGGGCGTACCTGTTTCTCGGAATAGCTGATGGCCTGCAGACGTTCCTTTTAACTTATCCGCAATATCTTGACTACGCGTATCAGCCCAAATAATGCAATTTGTAAGAGGAGTGCCCATATCATCCACCGCGATTACGCCATGCATAGCGCTACTCAAAGCTATACCCTTTAGACGATGCTCCTGGTTACTATTCTTCAAAGCATCCATCACCTCTGACACTGCGCGTACGCAAGCCTCATAGATTTGGAGTGGATTTTGTTCATAAAAGCCACTTTGCGGGGATAAAATAGGGTATGTCACGCTAAATTGCGTAATAATTGTGCCTGCTCGATCAAATGCGATCGCTTTTGTTGATGATGTTCCAATATCTAAACCAATGATCATATTTTACTTATACTTAGAAAAAGTCGAGTACAAGTTACGAACATGTATGTCATTTATACGCCATCCCCGCTAAAATATTTATCGACGGACAACATACGCAAGGTAAACTTACTCACATTTCTTGCCTTGGGGCAATTTTAAGTAAGAGAAATCTTCATATACTTGTAAATAGTAGATAGTTAAGAAACCTGGTTAATAACTAGAAATATAAAGCAATGAAAAAACTACAATTCTCCAAAGAAATTAACGCATCAGCTCAAAAGGTATATGAAGCGATGTTGGGTTTAAATGATAAGTCGACTTACGAGCACTGGACGTCGGCATTTAATCCTACTTCCACTTATGAAGGAAGTTGGGACAAAGGGAGTAAAATCCATTTCGTTGGCACAGATGAAAATGGCGAAAAAGGTGGAATGGTTTCGGAGATCGCCGAACATAGACCCGCTGAGTTTGTTTCCATTCGTCACTATGGCTTTTTGGATGGTGATACCGAAGTAACTACGGGTGAGCAAGTGGAAAAATGGGCAGGTGGATATGAAAACTACAGCTTTCGGGAGAATAAAGACATCACAACCGTAACAGTAGATATGGACACGACCGACGAATATTTCGATTATTTCAACGGCATTTATCCCAAAGCCTTGGACAAGCTAAAAGAAATTGCTGAGAAGTAAATGGTTGTTCGTCCATTTCTTCTGCTTATGATCCAGTATGTCGCGCAGTTCTGTCAATAGTTTTAATCATTTTCAACCATTTTCGAGCTGAATCTGATACAATAATTAATGCCGCAGCCATCATTATGATGTCTTTTAAAACCAAACGCCCTGCACCTGATAAATAAGGAAACCCAAATTGCGGTGTTGGAAAATCTCCGCCTAAATTGGGTACATAAACTTCCGGGGTGGTAATCAAAAATGAAAGCGTAACAATTGACATCCCAAAGGTTAATATCCCTCCCCAAAATCCAATCTTAGGGAACCATATGCCAAGCAGAACTAGAATACCTATCACACAAATTACTGTTCCTAGTCCGTAAGAGAACACATATGTACCATTTTCTTTGTGCCATTCAATATTCTTGCGGACGACTAAACCCTCTGGGTTTTTATGCAGTTGATATTGTTTTATTAATATCCCATCTTTATTACTTTCCATCGCTTCTGATTTCGTATAAAAGAAACTCAAAAATGGACTGTTAATAACAAATGGGACAATACCATCTGCTTCATACTGGAAAGCTTTTAACCCCCCAATCCATGCGGTTACGACAAAAATTGATATACGTAAGAAATTAATAAAATATGCGTTTGAACGCCCGAAAAATACTAACAAAGTTTTCATCTTTACCAAATAATTTGCACAAAGCTAAAGTATGTTTAATCCAAACTAATAAAAATGGACAACTTCGTATATTATATGGACTTTTTTGCTATTTCTGCTATCCCTACTTCATTTCTAAACTTTTTAGGTGACACCCCTACATGTTTCTTAAAGAATCTGCTAAAGTAAAACGCATCATGAAACTCTAATTCGGATGCTACTTCTTTTACACTTTTGTAGGTTAGATGCAAAAGTTTCTTTGCTTCTAAAATCAATCGCTCCTGTATTAGTTCCAGAGGCGACTTGCTATACTCTGTCTTAACTCGTTTGCTGAAAGTTGCTATGCTCATTTTGTAATAATCTGCATAAAATTGTACTGTTCGGTGCTGAATGAAATTTTCGTTAATTAAATCTCTAAATTCGGATAAAGAATGCACTGCGGAGCTCGAATATACTTTACGCTGAAGAAGCATTTCTTTATTACAAATCGCTAAAATGAGCTGTAAGTAAGATTTCATGATTGATGAATCATATGATTCATTCGATATTTGAAGGCGTGCTATTCGCTCAAATAACGTATACATTTCGTCCCTAAAATTTGGAGACGCATGAATAAACGGTTGTTCAAAAATATTGTTAAACAATACACCATTACATGCGACTTCTTTTTTGTGATACTCAATACAATAAAAATCTGCATGGAATTCCAATATGCTAACCTTTGAATGTTCATTTATTTGAAATTTTGCTAATTGGAATGGTGATAGAAATAAAATGCAACAGTCCGAAATCTTATAATTCACTACATTGATTGCTACCCTCTTTACCTGTTTTAGTATTAGTACATAATAATAAGCATCATTTATTATTATCTCACTTCCAGAATACTTGCGATCATGGATCCTGATACCTCTGTGCATAACGGTTTTTATCACAATAGGGTGGCACCAGCCCACCATCTTATGGTAAATATTGATTTTAATGTCATTGATCTGTTTTGAATAGTTTGCGATGCAATGGTGTGATTTGATTGTTTGTCCATTCAATAAAATTACAAAAAATAGTAATTATATAGAATACAATCAAAAGTAAGGTGAAATTGAATCATTTGGTTTTTGTATATGACGTATAATTACCTTTTAGCGTCCAATTTTTTCCTGACGATTTACATAATTGTGGTTGGAATTCTTTAGTTTTGGCTATAGCTAGTTAGGGAAAGATTACAATATTATCTCCTCGGCAAAGGAACGTTTGGAAAAAACTCAGAAACACGGACGAACAATGATATTGAAAGAAAGCATCGGCTATAACTACCTGAAATACCTGCTTACGGGTGTCTTTTCAGCTTTGCTGGTTACGGGGTATGCGCAGCAAGATGAGAAAGAGCAGAAAGAGAAACAACAGCCTAGTGAACAACGGCACGAAAGGCAAGCTACCGTTATGGATTCCATTGATATCGTGCGTGACTACCGGCCGATGCTGGCCGATGCCGTAAAGGTCCGCCGGAGCCCGGATATGCGTATCAACCGGGGAGCAATTGAGATTGAGTTGCGAAAGATTGCCACCTCCATATATCTTGCAAGGAACCGATATAAACAAGCTTATAACGATGAATTACTGAAACGAAATCCGAACGCTTCACGCAACAATATCGATAATTACCGGATCAGCTATTTGGCTTATCGGGCAGGCGAATATCCCAGAGCGAGCTCTATTTTGGAGACGTTGGAAACTTCCGATGCCTTTTATCAAGGCTCACTAATTACCTTAGGCCATATCGCCTTAGAAACCGGTGATAAGCAACGTGCACGAGATGCGTTTCTCAAAGCGACGAGACTGGATCTCGATCCCGTATTGAAAGTGGATGCGCTGTTTAACTATGCCAAAATATTGTATGAATTGGACTCCGCTGAGGTCGCCCAGGAAGTCCTCCGCGAATATCTCGCTCGGGAACATGCAAACAGTGATCCTGGTGGCCAAAAACAAGAAAGTGTGGAAACACTATCGGCAGAGGTTTTGTTAGGTACGAGTAACTTCCATGCAGGGGTAAGTATGTTGGAATCGATGAACAACAGGGGGGAGGAGGGCAATTCGACCTATCAAAAAGTAACGTACTATCGCGCGTTGGAATTTTATAACGAGCGTGCCTTCGAAAATAGCATATCCATGTTCATGAGGTCGGAAAAATTCCCGATTGATGCAGAAATGGCGGCATTGGCCACGTACTGGAAAGCGGAGGCGATGTATGAAGTGCGCAAATACAGGGAAGCGGTGGAGAACTTTTCCCGGTTCCTTCGATTGCCCGCCGCACGAAACACTAAAGTATATAATTATGCAAATTATGGACTAGCTTATGCGGCGTTTCGCAATAACAGCTTTGGCATGGCGGCAGACTATTTTGAGCGCTTTTTGGCTATGGATGGAAGTTCAGTAGACGAAAGTGTACGTCATGACGTGATCGCACGTTTGGGCGATTCATATTTGTCCATGCGCAATTACAACCGAGCCAACCGATACTATGACCAGCTGATCAACAGCAAAGCTCCCAATCAAGACTATGCGTTGTTCCAACGAGGTGTTATCTTTGGATTGCAGGGCGACAATGAAACCAAGCTCAGCACCCTGCGGTCCGTTGTGGAGCAATTTCCGGGTTCGAACTATGCGGATGATGTGGCCTTTGAGATCCCGTACACATATTTCACTACCGGAGATTACGATACCGCTATCGAAGGGCTACAGCGGATGATCGGACAGTACCCCCGCAGCAGCTATGTACCCCGTGCGTTGATGACCATCGGCCTTGTCCAGTACAATAAAGGTGACACCGAAGCGGCGAAAGCCACGTTTCAGAAGGTGGTGGAGCAACATGCCGCAACCGATGAAGCAGGGCAAGCGCTGCGTTCTATTGAAAACATTTACCTAGATCAGGGGGATGCTTCGAGCTATATTCGTTACGCGACCAGCACCAATATCAACAATCTGAGCACCGCGGAGCAGGATAACTTAGCTTTCCAAGTTGCCCATTCCCTGTTTGCAAGGGGAGAATACGGCTCGGCTGTGGAAGCGATCAATGCGTATTTTGATAAATTTCCGAAACCCAGACAAGAAAAACATGCCCGTTACATCCGTGGGGTGAGTTTGTACCATACCGGGAACCCAAAGGAAGCGCTGCACGACCTGAACATCATCCTGAACGACTGGACGAGCAAGTATACGGAGAATACCTTGCTGACGGTTGCTGCGCTGTATCTGGGCCTAAAGGAATACAACGAGGCCATTGTGCATCTCAAAAAATTGGAGCTCAACTCAGCATATAGAGAGAACTATAGCTACGCGGTAACCAACCTGATGATTTGTTATTTCGAGCTCGGTGATTTGGAACAGACGGCCAAGTACGCGAAGTTAGTAAAGAGCCACAATAGGTCATCTAAGGAAGAAATTGCCAAGGCACACCTATACAGTGGGCGAGCTTTGCTGCAGGAAGGGAACATGGAGGCTGCCATGAAAGAACTGAATCTGGCCGCATTAAAGAACCAAACGGTGGTTGGCGCAGAGGCACGGTACCGCGTCGGGAGACTGCAGTATGAAAACAAAGAATACGACAAAGCCCAGGAAACAGCCTTTGATGTGATCAACAATATGTCGGCACAGGATTACTGGGTGGCCAAGAGTTTCATTCTGCTTGCGGATGCCTATGGGGGCAAAGGCGATAAGCTCCAAGCAAGGAGTACGTTGCAAAGTGTGATCGAAAATTACGAAGGAGATGATGATGTCATTCCTTCAGCAAAAGAACGTTTACAGAAATTGAAAACGAAGTAGCAGGAATTCGAATATATAACATTTATATAATACCTGCCTATTTGAAGCCCGGCAGTCTTGGACCGATGAACATGCAATGCACAATAAAGATGTAAAAGCTAGTGTTATTTAGTAGGTTGCTTTAGTCATTTTTCCTTCATTCTCAAGCGCTATTGCTTTGAAAAAGTGGTAAGATATAAATCCTCAACTTTCTTCCGTGCCCAGGGTGTTTTCCTTAAAAAAGTCAATGAAGATTTTAGACTCGGATTATCAACGAAACAATTAATCCGTACCTCTTGGCCTAGTGCTTTCCAACTTCCGTAGTGCGATAACAATTCTTCGATAATTGTGTCAAGTCTTTTACCATGTAAAGGGTTGTTTGGTTGTGCTTCCATCCGATAAAATTACAAAAAATAGTTCATTCCAAAGCACTTGTCCAGTGTCGGTCGATGAAGAGGTTTTTAAATTGACGCGCTATTATGACCACGGTAAAAACATCAACTCTTCAGAATATATGCAGGACATATCCTCCGGAATTGGTGAATTGCCATGGGATTCGTCATGATATTCTTAAGCAGATATAAATTACTACCCGCCAGCTTTCCCATGCTAAGGATTTTGTGTTATTTTAAGAATACAGTTCTTTTCTGTTTTGCCGATTGCATTGCCGCATCGAGGATTTCGACAACTATGCAATTAACGGTTAATTCATAAAGATCAAGTTTGTTCAATATTAAAGAACCATTCGCCACAGCGGCTAATACAGAAAATGGATCATCAAACGGAGCCGGTCTTGCAGGAAGTTCCTTTCGTTCTTCTTTATTGTTTCCCAGCAAGCGCTGTTGTAAAGTTGTTGCATCAAGAGCTATTGCATAACCTTTGGTGCCGTATACTTCCATATCCTTTCTAGGAAATGGCCAATTCCACGAAGCCTGAATCAGACATTGCGCTTTTGGATATTGTAGAACGATGGTTGCTTCGTCATCTACATTTTTGTAGATGTGTGGTTTATTTTGATGTATTACCGCCGTCACTGAAAGAGGTCTATGGCCGTTCATCAACCAGGTCATTAAGTTCGCTCCATAGCATCCGAAATCTACCAATGCACCCGCTCCATTCTTTGCCGGATCGATTAGTATTTCTAAGAATTCTTTGCTGACCCCGATTTCTTTTGGTCCTTGATGCCCGTCATTCACTATCACTTTTCGTATTTCTCCCAATTGTCCTTCTTCTAATATTTCTTTAATCTGCTGATTGCTTTCATACCATGACGTTTCAAAATTTGTCAGAACATGTATCTTATATCGTTCAGCGAGTTCTTTTATCTCTTTAGCATCCGCCACGGTCGTTGCCAGCGGTTTTTCCACCATCACATGGATCTGTCGCGGTGCGCAGGCACGTACCACAACAATGTGTTCGTTAATAGCGCCGAATGCTGACACCGCGTCCGGTTTGACTTCATCCAACATTTCTTGCAAATCGGTAAAGAAAAGAGTTTTATCTAGCTGGTACCGTTTAGCATAATGATCAATCAACTGTGGATTGGTTTCATAAATGCCAATTACAGCCACATCCTTTTTGTCTTTTCTGTTGAAGACCCAGTCGACGTGCCCGTGGCTTAGCCCAGCTACAGCCAACCGTAAAGGAACGTCAGCAGAAACTATATGGCTGATTAAAATCAAAAAAATGCTTAACAAAATTGGCTTCATGGTTACAAAAGACTTTCTTTTATTCTATTTAATATGATTGTTTATCAACCAATATAAGAAAAATTCTTTATTTGCCCTTGTCTTCTAATAAACCGTGCTGTCAAGCGAGAAAGACGATGGTCCACAAAATTCGTAAATATAGCATCAAGCTTTTTTGAAGAACACCGTGGCAGATATCGAACAACTCTTGAAACAAATCAAGAACTTTCCCGATGCTGCCAGATATATATAACACATTACCAATTGGAAGCTAGATAAAGCATTGTTAGAGAACGATGATCCCTTGAATGAAACTGACCTCGTGGAAAACTACCTCTTCATCATAATATAATCTGTCATCAAAGGATCCAGATTATTCTGCCTGAACTCTATTGCAATCTGCGCGCGGTGATAAGTAGAATGATTGATAACATGAAAAATAATGTCCCGGATAGAGGAATTAAAATGCCGTCCAGTACTGTTTTTGTAATTTATAACTTGAGTGAGGTCGGAGCTCTCCAAAATACTTAACGAATGTCTGTAGTTTTTTAGGTCCAGATTTATGAAATCAGTAGTGTCGTGGATCTGCCATACACCGAAAGTTTTTTCTCGTGCATGAATCCTGTTGTTCCAGATCTGGTGCGCGTCAAGTATGTGGCTATATAATCCGATAACCTTTTCCGGCAGTTGCTCTTGTAGGGAGACTATCATCTGCGCTAATTTTTGGTTGCATTCGAGATTGTAATCGAAGAGTTCCCTGAAAAATTGTACCATTTGTCTAACTTTTAGATAGACGATAAATATACTCATATTCATTGAAATACCGATTACAATCACTTTAGCTTATTCTACGTTCTAATGAGTATTACTAACATCATCTAAGGCCATTGAAGCAATATTCTCCAAGGATTTTATTCTATCATTTTCATTCATGTTGTACAGGGGTCCGATAAAAGCACTTTGAATAGAAGATACACCACAATATGCTAAAATGCCTTTTTCCAATTGAACGAGTCCACTTGACTTATATATCTCTTCATAGGTGTCAATGGATAAATCTCCTGCTGTGGTGATAATCCTTGCTGTTTTTGCATTCAACAAACCTTTGCTAATACCTTTCTTATTGCTTTCAAAAGTTATTCCTGGTAGAAATGCTCTGTCAAAAAAGCCTTTCATTATGGCAGGCATACCAACACACATGAGTATGGCATGGCCGAGCCGCCGATAGATTTGTTGGTCAGGATAGCGCGGTATTATGGGCTGAGTATTGATGATATTATTTCGGTGGATTTATATCGCGTGTCTTGAAATGGCGGACTGTCAAAAGGGCCGCACAACGGTTATAGAGCACATGAAAAACATATTTGAAGACGGTGAGTTGGAAGAAGAAGTCGTATGTCGGAATTTCCGATATACCACTCAGCACAATTCCGTCAGTGAGCAACCCAACGATTGAAAGAGTACCTTATACAAGGCTATACTATCAATCAAAAATCTTGGGTCTGCTTTGGCATAACATGAAAACAAACAGCAGGAAATATTTTGTAATTTTGTTGTATCTATAAACAGATTAGTGTTCACTGTAGAACCGTCAAAAAAATAAATGAAATATAAAAAGACAAACCCCCACAAAGACTTAAAACCCTTTATTCATTTCTATTGGGAGTTAAAAGGAAATAAACTTGAAAGCCAATTGGAACGTGTTTTTCCAGACGGCTGTGCAGGTGTATTGATGAATTTGGGAGATACTTGTTTAACAGATAATGGCTCACTTTCTTTGGAATTTGGAAAGACATATGTAGTTGGTGCAATGACTTCTTTTAAAGATAGCTTTATTGGTAGTAATACACATTTAATGGGTGTGTGCCTAAAACCTGCAACCTTTGCAAATTTCTATAATTATGCTTCTCAAAATGAATTGATGAACGATACCATTGAGTTTGAAAAATCCAATTCATTTAATGTCGATAAAATCCTTGACAACCCATTTGATTATCTTAACCAATTTTTTTCTGACAGAATGAAAATAAAAAACAATCCATTGCAATTGGTTATTGAGGATATTCATTCTACAGGCGGACTAATCAGCATTTACGAACTGTCAAAACGTAATTTTACAACTGTAAGACAATTAGAGCGGAACTTTAAAAAGTTCGTTGGACTATCCCCAAAAGAATATTCAAATATCATTCGCTTTCAGAAAGCATTGAGTATTATCAAAAAATCACATAAAAATCGAAGTTTTTTTGATATTGCTTTTGAATGTGGTTATTACGACCATTCACATCTTACCAATGAAATTAAACGAAATACGGGGCTTTCTCCATCACAACTTTAAATTGTCGCATTTTTCCAAAGTGCAGACTGCCGACTGAAGCTAACTTTGTGGAAACATTAAATATTTAAACGATAAATAGTGAACTTTACGACCGAAATAAGAAGCCTATACAAACCTGTCCAACCGACTGTCAGACAATCGGCTGATAATGTAATATACACTGAATTTCTGCCCGACATCAAACTTCAACCATTCCTTTATTGCTATTGGCAACTAAAAACCACAAAAGAATTATCCGAACAATTTAATTATCGTGTTGTAGCCGACGGTTGCATTGATATTTATTTTGAACTCAACAACCCGCAGGAAAATTATGTAATGGGTTTCTGCAAAAAGTTTACAGAATTTCCGCTTGATCATACTTTCAACTATGTTGGTCTTCGTTTTTTGCCGACCATGTTTCCGCAAATTTTCAGAATTAACGCAATGGAATTAAGCAACCGATATGAACATTTGCAATTGGTTGTTCCGTATCTGTCCAATTTTATTTCAAATAGTTTTAATGAAAAACAAAAGCAGGAAGAAATCAAAGTCTTGCTTGACAATTATTTTCTCGAACTAATTAAAAAAATAGAATTTGATAACGACAACCGATTATACAATGCAATAGACATCATTTTACAAAACTTTGGCGTGCTTGATGTTGAGAAAGACTTAAACACAGGTATCAGTCAAAGACAACTTCGCAGAATTTTTGAGTTTTATGTCGGAGATACTGCCAAGACATTTAGCAAAGTTATTCGTTTTCAAAATATTTTAAGAGCAAAGCCCTCAAAGCAAAGTTTGTGGCAGAATAAATTATTCTTTGACGCAGGCTACTATGACCAATCACATTTTATAAAAGAGTTCAAAAATTTTTACGGTGTTACGCCAAGCAAGGCATTTGGCAGATAAGGTTGTCCGATTTTTACTATTCTATCCACTTCACTTGTTTGAACTTTGTATCGTTAATCAATTTCAAAAACAATGAAATGGATAGTTTTAATCATTGCCACATTTTGCTTAACTGCAAATGTATTTTCTCAATCAAGTTCAACAACTAAAAAACAAATTAAGATGAAATTAAACGCAGGTATCGTAACACCGAAATTAGCAGAAACAAAAGAGTTTTACACCAAAATATTGGGTTTTGGTGTAACATTTGAAAATGAATTTTACCTTTTGTTGCACACACCCAATCACGAAGCGGAAATAAGCTTTTTACTTCCAAACCACCCCAGTCAGCAATCGTTGTTTCAATCGCCATTTCAAAATAAGGGAGTTTATCTAACCATTGAAGTAGACGACGTTGATAGTATCTACAACCAACTGAAACAAAAAGGAACTGAAATCAAAATAGACATTCGCAACGAACCGTGGGGTGATCGGCATTTTGCTATACAAGACCCAAACGGAGTTGGTATTGACATTGTAAAATATTCACCACCGCAGGAATAGCGGTGATTGGCGAAGACCAACCAAATAGATAAAACTGAAATAAAAATGAGTACGAAATGAAAATAATTGAAATCACTTTTGACGACTTTACAATTACGACAGACAAATCAAAAATGGATATAGTTGCAATCCACGACTTTCTATCAAAATATTCAGGTTGGAGTGACAATATTCCCATTGAAAGAGTGAAGACTTCAATTGACAATTCTTTAAACTTCGGACTATTTCATAACGGCAAACAGATTGGGTTTGCAAGAATCATATCGGATTTTTCAACTATTGCTTACTTGGGAGACATTTATGTTTTGGATATTTATCGAGGACAAGGACTTTCAAAAAAACTAATGGACGCTGTAATTAAACATCCGAATTTACAAGGATTAAGACGGTGGATTTTATTGACATCCACAGCTGATTGGCTTTATGAAAAGTATGGCTTTCGTAAACTGCCAAAGCCAGAATTATATATGGAGCTATTCGACCCCAATGTTTATAAAACAGACATACACAAAATTGACAAATAAATTATTAGGAAACGCCTCCTTGGCGGTTCGAAAACCATCTTTCTGATATTGGTATCACGCGTATTTACGCTAACGAAGGAGGAATTTGGTATATGTCAGGTATGAATACATTTAGAATGCTAACTTGTACATGATTGTTTTTCAATACTGGTAGTGTAAACTGAACTGTGTCACATCACTCGTCCGTTGCACGTCTCCCTGCATATTTGTCAATAATGTGTTCAGTGGCCGCTTTCAGTGATCGTCCGTATTCTACCGGGTGATGGCCGGGATAGGTGAAAAACTCCACTTCATTATTGATCTTCGAGTACCAAACCTTTCCAACATCCTCATGGTTCAACGTGTCTGTACGCGTAATTTTCTGAAAATGGACCAACTTGCTTTTGTCCAAACCAATAACCTGATAAGGTTGATCTTTATCCTGACAATCGATCCCCACATACCGTTCCCCGTTCCAGCACATACAATCCGCAGGCGTAAATATATTATAAACAGCAAACAACACCGTCACAATAACCACACCAACTCCCGCATATAATAGTTTATTGTGTTTCGATCTTCCTTTGATTTCTATCGCTTCTAGCGTGTCCTCTTTATATTCCTTATTTTCAACTTCTGCCTGTTCAATAGCTTTTAGTGTACCGTCTTCCTTTTCTGCTCCATCTGTGGAGGGCCACTCTGCAGATGAGCTGTCGGAGTCCGAACCTGAAGCCAAAGAATTTTCTTCACCCTCATTCAGATCACCCGGATATACATGTTCACCCCAGTGATAAGCTTTGTAGGGACGAGGTTTGAAGTCTATCAAAATCGCTAGCAACTTCACGATATTTTCGTCTGGTCTTTTCTTCGTATCACCATTTATAAAACTCCGCAAGGGCTTTAGCTTGTCCAAATCAAATTTTTCGATAAGAACGGAGAGATCCTTTGAGGACTTTCCGCTATTAAAAAAATCAATAAAGACTTTTTCGTCATCATGATTGAGATTTTCTAGGTAACGTTTTAAACACCAGGATCTAAGCTCTCCCGGAGAAGGATATACTCTATCGAAATGGAGATGACCTTCATTCTTTAAATCTAGGTAGGCGTTTCTCACCGCCGTTTGGAATTTTTCAAACATTTTAACAAAAATAAATCAATCAGATTACCGGAAATTACGGAAATCCGTAAACAGAGCAATCCTAAAACCCACGTAAATCCATCGGAAATTCCAGCAATGTGCCGGAAGAACCGGAATGATCCCGGAAATATCGGAAATATCGTAAAACATTGGTTTTTAGGATTTTGTTGCTCATAAATTTGCTTTCGGAATCAGTTAAAACACCGATTAGTTCTTTCCAGGAAAGATACGAAAGAGATTCCAAAAAGAGAAGAAGTCGCGGTAGGCATTAGCCGGTTTGGGAAGCAGTTACTGTCTCCCGCGATGGAAACTCCCACTTCCCAAAAATTCAGAAGGCCTTCTGAAACAACCGTAGCAATCCCGTGCATGGAGCACGTGGACCTACCAAGTTTTTGACTTTTAATTTTTGAAAAATGTGGTATTTAATTTTAGCCCTATTATTTGGACAAGGTGGTGACGCAGCTCACAATGGTAATAAATCTGGACAGCAAACTGTTCAAAAATCAGGGGATCATGGTGGAGAAACGGATACGCCAAGACCGCCTAAAAATAATTAACAATAAGCCCAATCAACTTAATAAAGGTAGCCTATGGCTGCCTTTTTTTGTTGAGTATTTTTATAAGAGCGAAATAGTATATATATTAGAATAAAAATTAACCTGTGAAGAAAGTTTCGCTATATCTGTTTTTGTTATTTGGTGTTTCGTGTATAAAAAATAATGAAGAAAAGAAAACTCCAATATCAAATGTTGCCTTCGATATAGCTTATGAATACATTGAAAAAGGAAAAGCCGATAGCTCATTTTTCTTTTTTGATGAAGCGAGACAATTATTTCTCGAAAGTGGCGATAGCCTCGGCGTGGCTAAGTGCCTCATCAACATGGCCATTACACAAAAAGACCAGGGCGATCATTTTGGCGCACAGGAAACCGCGCTGCAGGCAGTAGATTATCTAGACAAGAGCAACCCTAAACACCATATATACCTCAGTACGAACTATAACAATCTCGGGGCTGCTACGGGAAAACTTAACGATTTTGAACAGGCTTTAGCGTTCTATAAGTTAGCGCTCCAGTTTTCCCAAGACTCCTTGAATAGCCTGATCTATCAGAACAATATGGCGATAAGTTATCAGAATCTTAAAGCCTATGATAAAGCCGTACAGATTTATACAGATATCTACCATAGCGTTCAGCATAATAGGAGACAGTACGCTCGGGTCCTGTCAAATTTGGCCAGAACGAAATGGCTTGCTGACCCTACGTACCCAGCCGCGGACGAATTGCTGACATCGCTTACTATCCGGAAAGAGGAAACCGACCAATGGGGGCTGCATGCCAGTTACGTTCACCTCACGGATTATTACGCCCATACACGCCCCGATTCCGCATTATGGTATGCAAGAAAAATGTACGACACAGCCAACGAAATCCAAAGTCCGGACGACCAAGTCTATGCCTTAAGTAAGCTCATCGAACTAAGTCCGGAAGGAAAGGCAAAAGAATATTTTCATACCTACCAATTACTTACCGATAGTTTGCATCAAGCTAGAGCCGCGGCTAAAAATCAGTTTGCGCTCATTCGATACGAAGTAGAGAAAAATAAGGCAGATAACCTGCGATTACAGAAGGAAAATGCAGAAAAAATCAATAGACTAACAAGACAACGGTTTTTTACCGGAAGCCTTGTATTTTTATTCATACTCTCCGTCCTAGGGGGACGATTTTGGTACAGAAAGCGTAAACAACGGCTGGAACTCGAAGCACAGCATAAAATCAAAGCCAGCCAGCTTAAAACGTCCCGCAAAGTTCACGATGTCGTAGCCAACGGCATCTACCGGGTGATGAGCGAAATAGAAAACAAAGAAGCTATCGATCGGGAAGGAATTCTGGATAAGTTGGAAGGCGTTTATCATAAATCCCGTGACATATCCTATGAAGCCGAAGAATCCTTCCCCGCCGAACAGACCTATGCGCAACAGATAACCGAACTATTAACATCATTTGCCAACGAGCAGCACAAAGTACTCATCGTAGGGAATGAAAGTCAACTCTGGGACGATGTCAACGAAAATGTGAAAACCGAAATTAAGCATGTGTTGCAGGAACTCATGGTCAATATGCGAAAACATAGTCATACAGATCAAGTGATCATCCGTTTTGAGAAAACCGACGCACAATTAAAAATATACTACAAAGACAACGGTGTTGGGATGAAAAATGTAGATTCTCAAGGAAATGGTTTAAAGAATACGGTTTCCCGTATGAAAAATATAGAAGGGCAAATTACTTTTGCTAGCGAACTGGGAAAAGGATTGAAAGTAGAAATCGCTATTCCCATTTTCTAAAAGAAGAGATGTATGTTTAAAAAAATATTGATCGCTGAGGACCACGAGATAGCCAATATTTCGGTTCAGAAAACACTGCATGACTTAGGTATTCAAGAGGCAAAGTATGTCTACTACTGTGACCACGCGTTAAACTGGATAAAAAAAGCGCTGAACGAGGACGAACCCTACGACCTGTTGATTACCGATCTGATTTTTGAGGATGACAATACGCCGCAGCAGATCACCCACGGCACAGAACTCGTTCGCGCAGTAAAACAAGTTCAGCCAGATTTAAAAATAATCGTACTTTCAGCAGAAACACGTTCCAGTGTTATCGATGAGCTGTTTAAACAGAAGACTATTGACGGCTACGTCCGTAAGGCACGTCGCGACGCACAACATCTAAAAGAAGCTTTGCAAACTGTTTATAACAATAGAACGTATTATTCACCCGAGGTTAAAGAATCATTAAAGGAAAAACATAGTCATGAGTTCACGGCTTTTGATGTTTATATTATTTCCCTGTTGGCAGAAGGGGTGCCGCAGAAGAACATTCCTTCCTATCTGGAGGAGAAGAATATGAAGCCTTCCGGGCTCAGTAGTGTCGAAAAAAGACTAGGCCTCATGCGTACTGTTCTAGGTTTTTCAAAGAATGAACAACTCGTCGCCTATTGTAAAGACGTTGGCATAATTTAGCACACCGAAGTCTATCTTTGCACGATGAAGAACCGTTACATTTTTACCGTTTTATCGGTGTTATTATGCTATATCTCCACAGCCTGCCAGAGTCAGTCAGACTACGTTTATAGCGTTAAAGGCGAAACCGAGGAAGTCACGAGTACACCCCGCGAAAATGAACCGCCTCGCAGAGAAAAGGAAAAACGATGGAAAGAAGGCTACGCCTACGTCACTAAAGTTATCGACGGCGATACGTTTTGGGTGGACAACGGTAAAGAATCCTTCAAAGTGCGCTTCATCGGCATTGATGCGCCGGAAACACGGAACTCCCGCTGGAAGCAAAAAGGATACTTTGCAACCGAATCCAAAGAATACGTTCAGTCTAAGACAGAGCATCAATGGGTACGCCTGGAGTTTGATGTACAAGCTATGGATAGGTACAAACGTAGATTAGCCTACATTTATCTGGAGGACGGAACGTTTCTCAATGCCTCGTTGGTCGAACGAGGCTACGCCGTAGTCGATACCTATCCACCCAATGTAAAGCATGTGGAGCAGTTTATCGATCTGCAAAAACAGGCGCGTAATGCGAAACAAGGCTTATGGGGGAAAGTACCCAAATAATATTCCCAATTATTAATTCTAACCTAGAGACTGCTGCAATCGGCAGTCTCTTTTTTTATACAAAATGGCTGCTTTACGGGAAGCCGTAAAATCAAAACCATTGGAGGCCATACATTTGTATCATTAACAATAACCAGATGACTAAATATGAATGATCATGGCATGGAAATTTAGACGACGTGTAAAGATTATCCCCGGAGTTCACTTGAAATTATACCGATGACCGTTATTTTAGAACTCTTGCGTAAACATACCCACGGTACGTATGGTGCGTCCTTGTTAGATGAAAGGTGGAAAAAGAAGCGGAAAGAAATTTTGGAGAAGGATCAACATCAATGTGTGAACTGTGGGGCCAAAGAAAAATTGCAAGTACATCATAGACAATACCATTTCGATATCAAAACAAGGAAATTCAAAGAACCTTGGGATTACCCCCATGTTCTGATGATTACCCTCTGTGAAACTTGCCACCAACGAGGGCATTACCTGTACAAAGTACCATCAATAGTAATTTAAAATAAAAAATATGACAGCTTTATTCAAAAACATCTTCGGAAGAAACGATGCCTCTATTCCTCCGGTTCCAGAATCCGTCAAAGAAGACCGATCTGTCAAGGATATTAAAGAAGAAGTCTTTATCGAAAAGAATCCCATATCTTCTGATGGGTATTCATCGAATACCAAAGGAATCCTAGCCATTTACCATTATCTAGAAGGGGATTTTGAAACAAAAGGCTTTAATGATGCTATGGTTAGCCCCGATGAAAGCTATAAAAGAGAGAATGTCCAACTGATTAAATATGACTTGGAGATTATCATCCAAAAAGTCAGAATATACCATGATTCCCTTTTAAAGGATTTGGATTTTCACATCCTGTCTAGATCGCGAGCGGGATTGGTGGATCTAGTGGAAGAGTTAAAAAGTCGCAAGACCGATCTGATGGAGCACATTCAGAAAGTGAACGAAATAGATACTTCGTTGAAAAGTAACAATGGTTATTGTGAGCGAGCGATTCTCTCGTACCAACGAGGCTTTACGAAAGGTATGGCATCTATCACACAGGCAAGTCTGTTAACTAAATCATTTTAAGTTATGAAAGCTCATCATACTTATTTAAAGTTTTGTTGTTTCTTAACCGGATTAAGCTATCCTTTGATTCGAAATTCTAGCGAACAGAGCGTGAAAAATGCCAAAAAATATACCGGCGCTTTGTTGATTATTATGCTCGTTTGGTTTTTTATCGGCTATTGTTTTGCGACGAGGTATCTCCATATAGGAGAAGCAGGGGGAATAATAGGAGGGTTGCTCATGTCTTTTATCATTCTACAGATAGAGCGTATTATTATTCTGTCACACCACATCAGTTGGGGAGGTAAGGTATTCCGTATAATCCTTGGATTGGTTATGGCATTATTGGGAGCGATGATCATGGACCAATTTACCTTCAAAGATGATATCGAGTTGCGAAAATCGCAGGTACTGAGCTTAAGAGTAGAAGAAGCAATAAAGATCAGCGAAGTCGATATACGTCGCCAAGTCGCGGAAATAGATAGCATGTTGGATGGCTCCAATAAAAAACTGTTCAGTTTAAGCGAAGAGTTGCAAAAAAGGCCTGTGATCGTTACCCGTTATACCACAGGGAGCGTTACACGAGATAGTCTAGGAAGGCGAATAAGTGCAACAGAAGATATTAATACGACGGTGGCTGACAATCCGCTGAAAATAGAATTTGAATTCTTACAAAACCAAATAGGCGAACTGAATAAGAAAAAATTTGAATTGAGCCAGTCTATCACAGAATTACGAACTAAAAAGGAGCAGGAGCTTAAGGAAGCGACCGGCTTTCTAGATGAACTCGTTCTGCTGAAAGAAGTTGTAGCAGAAAGCTGGGTAGGTATGTTTGTATATGGCCTGTTTTTGTTTTTCTTCCTTTCATTGGAGCTTTTCATCCTTATCATGAAGATGAGTGACAAAGAATCTGATTACGACAAACTGATAGCACATCAGGTTGATGTACGAGCCGAGATGTTAAGTCAATTAAAAATGAGCCCAACTCAGCAATCACACGAGTTGCCTTAAATAAAAAATAACTATGGATATGAAGAAGAAGATACTTTCTACGCTTACGCTTTAAATAGCTATCTTTAAGATCGTATTGACTATCCATGATTAGAGCTTTACTTATTGCTGGGTTTATTTTAAGCGTTTCGATAGTAATTGGACAGACAGTCTACAAGACACCTTCTGGCCAAAAATATCATACAGCTACCTGTCGTTACGTTAAGAATGTATCGACAAAGTTGACGGTTTCTGACGCTAGAAAATTGGGACTTTCTCCGTGCAGCCAATGTCGGCCAGATCAAGCTGGCCAAAGTAATGCTTCTTCGTCAGGATTGGGAATCAGACCGGGAGAGGCAAAAGGTGTGCGAAGTACTTCTATTCGATGTCGGGGAATTACCAAAGCGGGCGCTCGCTGCAAGCGTATGACAAAAAATGTCAATGGCTATTGTTTTCAACATGAGCCGAGTCCATAGCTATTCCATGGGGTTTGTTACTATTTTTTTTAGTATAAAAGAATAGTATATTTGCGTCCACAATATATTAGCGTACAACTGTAAAAGAGACCAATTGAAGCTCGCTTCAACCAAAGAATATAAAGCTATGAGCAAGATTTTAATGTATCAAACAAAAGATAATCGAACCCAGATTGAGGTGCAATTTGATAAAGATACTGTCTGGTTAAATCGGCAACAGATATCTTCGTTGTTTGATAGGGACATCAAAACCATTGGTAAGCATATAGGTAATGTATTTGCGGAAGGAGAATTAGAAGCCGGTTCAGTTGTCGCAAAATTTGCGACAACTGCTTCAGATGGTAAAGTGTACCAAGTCGAACATTACAATTTAGACGTTATTATATCTGTAGGCTACCGGGTAAAATCCAAACAAGGTACCGCTTTCCGTCAGTGGGCAACCCAACGATTGAAAGAGTACCTTATTCAAGGTTACACTATCAATCAAAAACGTCTGGACGAGTTACAACAGACTGTGCAATTCATTGCCGAAAAGGCAAAAGATTTAGAAAATGTAGACGAGGCGAGGGGTATTATGGATATCATTTCACAGTATACCCAGAGCTTTGTTCTTTTGAACCAATTCGATAGCAATTCTATCGAACCGAAAAAGCTCAACGAGAATATTACTTACGAGATTAATTATCCCGAAGCAAAGATTGCCATTGCTGAACTTAAGAAACAGCTAATAGGTAAAAAAGAAGCAACCGCATTATTCGGCAATGAGAAAGATAACAGCTTTGAGGGAACATTGCAAAGTGTTGTGCAGACATTCACGGGGCAATATTTATATTCCAGTATAGAAGAACAGGCTGCCCATCTGCTCTATTTTATCATTAAAAACCATCCCTTTACTGATGGTAACAAACGTATTGGAGCTTTTATGTTCGTGTGGTTTTTAGAGAAGAATAAACATCGATTTAAACGGGACGGTGAAATAAAGATCAATGACAATGCCTTGGTGACATTGGCCTTATTAGTAGCCCAGAGTGACCCTCAGGAAAAAGAATTGATGGTCAAGCTGATTACGCAGCTTATAAATAGCCGGTAGTATAGCTCGGTCGGAGTTTCTTGAAATCTCATCAGTCTTTTACGTCAGGTAAAAAGACTAAAATTCATCAATCAGCCAGCCAAAAGCCTGGAAAAGCAAAAGCCATCCCACAAGTGAATGGCTTCTGCGCAAACACTATCTTCCCAGCGCCTTTCTCCGCTCAATCTCAGCCTGTAAGCTTTGAAACCAAGCCTGATAAACCTGAGGCTCGTAAATCATCTGTTCCTTTGTGTCCTTATTCACCTGGCCCCAGTAACCACTGCGGCTGGACTCAGCACCTTCATACAACGTAATCTTCACTTCCGTTACCGCTTCATTTATACCCTCCACGTAGAACATCGCTTTGGAGGTGTTCGCGTCTTTCGAGCTGCCCCATAACGCCCGTTGCATATTGGCATTTTTGTTCTCTATACGTTTGCTCGCGTTGATCAATCCCGTTTCCTTGTCGGCACGGTCTACGATGTAGCTCTCGGACTGCAGTAAGCTGATAGCGGATTTAAATACCAAATCTTGGTCAGATTCAAACTGTTTGGTCGTCATCATCTTCACTTCAGCCGGCGTTTTGGTAATCATTTGCGTAGCACACGAGCTTAGTAGCGCTACAGCACATAAGCATGTAATAATTTTCTTCATTTTGGTATATAGACTAAGGTTAATAAGCAGTGGATACGACAGAATAATCGGCAACAACATCGTTATCATCGAAAGTGATGATCAGATCGAAAGATTTACTACTGGTACTTTGGCTGGCACGCTGCCCCGCAAAGAAATCTGTTGAACCAGCCTTATTCTCGACAGACATTTTGTTGTAACTCCATACCTCGCGGTTGGATTTGTTTTTCGATACCAGATTAGGCGAGCCGAATAGTTTAAGGATTTCATCCTGCGTTGTCTCTCCTTTGACAACTTTGCTTTTGACCACCCCGATGGTCAGATTGCTTTTTTCGGCAGACCCCTCGGTGCCGTATTTGTAACTGTTGCAAGCAGTGAGGGATAAAATTAATAATCCGGAAAGTATCGTTTTATACATAGTTTAAAAATTTCACAAACATATTTAGTTCATTCGACCCAACCATACGGCTTCCCGTAAGGAAACCTATGGCTGAACGATTAAACTTGTCAGATAGAGGGGTGCGTCATTTACTGCTTTTGTATATCTAAAAGTACAATTGTCTATTACGTAAAATAATACTGCAACATTTTTTAACGTCGTAAACTTAATTATATGGTTTTCCTAAAGGAATTCGACTTATTTCTTTATTTCAGCGATATATCTATTTACATTTTCTGACCCGATACTCCCCCAAAATCCGTAAATTTAACCATTAAGCCATTTTGAAGCATAGTATGGCAGATATCGAATGCCTCGTGCAGCAGTCTCGGTATAACTCCACGCAAAACGGACAATAGCGCTAAATGAAATATGTAGATAAAATATATGGAGAGTTTGAAATTTCAGGAGTGTTTGAAGAAATCATAAATACAGATGTCTTTCAGCGATTGAAGAAAATTCACCAAGGAGGTTCTATTTTTTTGAGTAACCCGAAAGTAAATCATACAAGATTTGAGCATTCGATTGGAGTAATGCTCATTATAAAAAAACTAGGAGGAAGCATTGAAGAACAAATTGCCGGATTAATTCATGATATTTCGCATACCGCATTTTCTCATTTAATTGATTATGTACTTGAAGTAGAAGAAGAGGATTACCATGAACAAAGATATCACGAAGTTTTAAAGGATCGTGAATTAAACGCGGTGTTGAAGAAATATCAGATTGATAGAACGACGTTTATGGATACGGAAAAATTTAAGCTTCTAGAATACCCGCTACCATATTTATCAGCTGATAGGATAGACTATACACTTCGGGATATGTGTCAGATTGGAGAAGTTACCCTTGCCGAGATTTCTTGGTTTACAAAGGGTTTAGTGATGTTTGATAATAGAATTGTCCTGAAATCTAAAGATTATGCAGAGTGGTTTCAATCAAAATACAATTTCCTCACAGCTGAATATTTTGAAAGTCCGGAAAATGTGGAGATAAATCTAATAATGAGGGAAATAATTAGAAGTTGTTTGGGAACAGGGATCATTGAAGAACAGGACTTTTTCGAGGATGACTTTTATCTTATGGATAAAATTAATCAGAAATTAAATTTAAAGCAGTGGATTGATAGAATCCGGAGCAAAGGGTTGAAAAATAAAAAGTTAAAAACTAAAAAACGGATAGTGGATCCTGAGGTCATAGTAAATGGTCAGATCTTAAAATTATCAGAAGTGCATTAGAACAGCTCGCAATGGATACAGCAACATCTTGTCGACTGCCACGAATATTAACCAAATTTGTGACAAGACAAGTAGGCTAGTGACTGAAAGCCGTACGGTTTCCCGTATTTCCTACACGGTGAAGTTTCCTGTCTTTGAAAGTATCAGATTATGAACATATGAAATTCTCAGATTATTGTACACGCTGCGTCTGGATACAGGACCCCTTTAGAAGAGTATAGACTAATCTGAAAACCTTAAATAAACAGGGTTTGGCTGATAGATTATATGATTGTGAGGTTCTTATCAATGAGATATAAAACTGCAACGCTACGTTGCAGTTTTGCTGTCACGACATAGCTTGTTGGTGTAAACCTTTCTTTGAGTTTAAGATTACAGATATCAAGGATAATGAAATTGCCGAACTTCGGAAGTTCCATAAAACCGTATTCGATCTCGATAGTATTTCTTCGGTTGCCAGCGATCTTAAGTTTTTCAATGAACTTCAAATATTGATTACGGCGAGATGCAGGCTCCAAGCAAGGAATTTGTCCGATATTTTGCCAAACAAGTATATCCTAGCGTCGTAACCGCCAAAGTGGAGCAATTCACACCTTTAGTTAAGCGTGGGTTTACGCAGATTGTTCATGATCAAATCAGTGAGCGCCCGAAAAGTGCCCTCAAAAAATTAACAGAAAACGAACGGGAAAACAACCAGATAGACGTACGTCGATGAATGGACAATTAATGTGAGGGTCAAGGGATAACCTCAGTTTTTGACGCGGCTTTCTTTCGAATTAATTCGAACAAGCTCGCGAAATCATCCCCGCCGTGGCCGTCGGCAACACGTTGTTTCATCAGTAGTTCCACAGCGACGAGCAGATCAGGCTTTACTCCTTGTGCGATGCTGAAATCAACGAGGCTTCCGCCGGCAACCTGCATCGCCAAATTGGCTTCTTTGGAGACGTAGTTTCCCACCTCAATCTGTGCTGCCATCTCCGGCATGGCGGTTGTCATTGCCTGTAGCCATGGTATGAGTAAGGACGTGGTGAATTCCGTTATCGGAACCTGAGCGCTATCGATCAATGCCGTTGCCTGAAGGAACCCACCAAACATACCATACATACCGCTGAGCAATGCCAGGTCATGTAGTGCTGCTATTCCAGCGTCAGTGCCGAGGAACTTCACAGCACCCAAGGCGCTCAATACACTTTGATATGCTTCAAACCCGATTTTCGAACCGCTATAAAGGAGGAAGGCTTCTTTTTGGCCGATAAGCGACGGTACTGCCATGATTCCACCATCAACATAACCTTTTGCACCTTTCCCTTCGATGAAGATTGCCATTTCCCGAGCTTGTTTTGGTGTACCATTGGTGAGATTGACCACGATGCGGTCTGCCAAAACGCTCCAGTCCAATTCATCGAAAATGCGATAAACCACCTCATAGTTGAGGACGCAAACTACAATCAGCGGACTTGCCAATACGGCCTCAGTGATTGTTGTGCTACCTTTTGCACCGCTGACTACCATGTCACTGACCTTTTCCGGCGATCGGTTCCATACCGTAGTGGTGTAATTCGCATTTAAGAATGCGTTGGCCAACGCAGTACCCATGGCCCCTAAGCCAACGACGGTTACTGCTCCTTTTGTTTTATTGTTTGTTGTCATAATGATTTTATTTGTGAGTTTCTAGGAATTCTTTTTAATTGCCTCAAATAAACTAGGCCAACCGTCTTTGCCACGTCCTGCTGCAATGGTGTGGTCATAGAGCGTTTTTACCGCTTCCGGCAACACGGTATTGATCCCCGCAGTTTGGCTCGCCCGGACGATGTGGTCGGCAGTTGCGCCCATCATAATGACATTGGCCATATCGCCAGGATATTTGCCTGAATCGATGTGATCAGCAGCTTCTGCCAACGCACCAATAACTGACATGGATTCAAATGTTTTCATGGCATACGGGAGGAATGTTTTAGCGGAAACGCCGGCGGAACCCACGAGCGCCGTGGCGTGCAAATACGCAGCTAAGGATGTGAGGAAAATATCGAGTTGAGCTTGGTAGTAAAACTGAGCGAGTCCGGGATCTTCGCCAACATAATCGGCTCTACCGATGAGCCGAAGGCTCGCTTCATGTGTGTCGAATGCCGCTTTTGGTCCACTATAAAATCCGTATGCCCCTTCTTTCCCCACTAGTTCGGCGGGTACCATAATCCCGCCCACGAGGAGCTCAGCTCCATGGCTTTTCAGCCAAGTGGCCGATTCCCTTGTCTTGTCGGGTGTATCTGAACTAAGATTGACGATAAGTCGATCTCTCAGGGCGTCTTCGGCTCCTGCAAAGATGGTGTACATCGCCCTGTAGTCGGTCAAGCTCAGGATAACAAATTTGCTGGCGCCTAGGGCATCGACAACCGTATTTGCCTTTATGGCTCCTTTTTCAACGATTCTCTCAGCCCTACTGGCGGTACGATTCCATACATTTACCCGGTAACCCTCGTTGAGGTATACCGTTGCCATGGCCTGTCCCATTGGTCCTAAACCAATAATTGTTACCGCATTTTTGTTGTTTGTTACATTGTTCATATGAAGTTCACTTATTTTGTTGGTACAAAAGTAAGTGGACAATGAAGAGTGTATACTTTACAAAAGGAGGAAGATTCTTTAAGAATTACGGAAAGTTACCGGGCTTTCACCCACATGGCGCTTGAAGAAGACGGAAAAGTAGTCGGGATTATTAAAATTGAGATTATGGGCAATCTGTGAAACAGTCATATTGGTTTGTCGCAGGAGTGCCTTGGCATGGTGGAGCCGGGCATGGTGGATGACCTGCAACGCACTTTGTCCACTGACATTTTTTATGGTTTCCGAAAGATGTTTGGGGCTGATATGCATGTGGTTTGCATATTCGCCCACAGCGTCGAACTCCGAATAGTGCTTTTGGACGAGTAGCATGAATTCGTTGTAGATTTCCTGCTCGCGGCCAATACCGTTATGGAGGGGAGATTGATGCCGGTACAGCAGTTTCCCTTTCAGCAAAAGGATATGGAGATAGTTTTTGATGACCTCTCTGCTAAATACATTGTGATTATCGTATTCATACTTTATTTTACGGAATACTTCGATCATATCTTCCGCGTATTGGCCATCAAGTGAGATGCTCGGCGAGCTGAGGTGGTTGAAGAACGGGAAATCCTGTAAAAATAACGTGTTGGATGACTGAAGGTGCAGGAACTCGGGTTTGAATAGGATGGTAAAGCCTTTGTGAGATCCTAGACCGTTTCCAGATTGACAAGATTGGAGACGGTAGGGACTGATAAAGAACAACGTATTTTGACCATGGACCGATGTGAAATTAAATTGGTCAACGGTAAAGTTGCAATCAGTATCGATTTCCAACACTAGCTCAAAATAATGATGACGGTAGGGAATGTCATCCACGCATGCATGCCAGTTTATGTCTTCCCAATCATACATGACGAAATCGGAAAATTTTGGTTGGACCTGAAGGTTACTTACATTCAGGTAATCACTTATATCCTTAAACTGGTGAACGCTTGAAGCCATAATTTACACTACGAAGGTACGCGGTATTATATAAAATGGCGTGAGGTACATGTAGTATTAATGTAAAAAAAGTGAAATCCTAAGTAATAAGAATCCAGCCTTGTTAGCTCTTTAGTCCTTCTGATTTTGATACTATGCGTTTCGATCTTTATGCAAGTCCCAATACATCAGCAAATTCAACAACGTTATTCTCGGGCCCAGCGTCTTTCTCCGCTCAATCTCAGCTTGTAAGCTTTGAAACCAAGCCTGATAAATCTGAGACTAGTAAATCATCTGTTCCTTTGTGTCCTTATTCACCTGGCCCCAGTAACTGTTACCCTAAAAATAGAGAATATCAACTAGATTAGCAATACAAATTATTTGTTCCCAATTAATTGTCTATTCCTCAATAGCATTGAATTATTGATCGGAAGCAATGGCCAACTATTACCGCAGAGAGATTTATTGTTCACAAACGCCATACTGAACCGATTTATCCGTGGTTTCTAGAGAATTGAACTATAGGGCGAAAGTATGAGAAAAAAGAAGTAAAATTGTGAAGTCATCCGCTGGATTTAGCTGGAGCTTAGAGTTCGGGATACAAATAAAAAGAGGAGTGAAAATGACAACTAAAAAGGTGAGCGGTGGATATCCGAAAGTAGCACAGATAATGCTGTTATTATTTTTTGTGCCATTTACAATGTTCCTAACGTATATCACATTTTCAAAAAACCTTACAGTAGAAGGCGGAGTCTTTTTAGTCATTTTTCTTGCCGCAATTTCTTTGGTTTTGAAATTTGGCTTTTCTTATGCTGATGTTTATTTGTCGGAAAACCACGTGATTATAAAGAAGCTGTTTACGACAAGAAAAATTTATCTGGAAAGGATCAGTGAGATTAGCGAATCCTTTTTTCCTTTTACCTATTACATAAAAGTTGGTGAATCGAAGGTATATTTTTTGCCCAATTTTACAGATTTATCCAAACAATTGTTGAGCTTTAATCCGACTAAGGGGTTGCAACTTATTAAGGAAAAGCTTGTTAAGGAAAATGTTGCAAAAAGGAAATAATGTATGCGTGTTCTGTTATAAAGTTACGACATACCGTATTCTTGCTTATACCTAGGCTGCGTGCTATCGATTTGATCGCATAGCCCTGCTCGTGCAGCCTGATCATCTGTTTTATCTGACACATGGGCCTGGGTTTTCCGGCCATTAGGTAATATCTTTTTCCCAAAGTAAACCAAAATCAGAACCTTATGAGGGGTCAATATGCTCCGGAATCGGATAGCTGTTGCCCGGCAATATGGGGTCAGCTTACTCCGGTGTATGCAACAGTAAAAGGAACCTCAGACTTTACACTATTAAAAACTTTATTTAATAAGGTTTTTATAATTCTCTACTTATATAGATATTTGAAATATCTACTTAGGATGTGGAGAATATAGTTTCTTCTGTTTTGTATTTAATCGCGTAATGTAGCTGATTCTATGGATTGTGAATCTACACATATGGTACAAATTGTAGTTGTTGAAAACCGTAAGGTAATCCATAGGCTTATTTTCTACTAAAAGAAATTTGTTAATGACTAGATTGCCCAGACGCCCTGATATTAAGTTGAAATTTCGACAAAAAGATAAACTTTTTGAATTATTCTGTTTGCTAGTTTTACTCGCTTATTGGCTACTGGTGATTCTCAATTACAAAGTATTGCCCGACACCGTACCTATACATTATAACAATTCGGGCGAAATTGATGGTTACGTAGCGAAGAATAAAATATGGAATCTTCCTATTTCCGCAACAATACTCTATTTAGTAATGACGACATTCGCTTTCATTCCCCAGTACTTCAATTATCTAGAAGAAGTTACAGAAGATAATGCGGAGAGATTGTACAGAAAAGGTATTCATACTTTTCGCCTTTTAAAAATATTAATAATTGTTTGTTTCCTGTCGATCACTCTCTTTAGCATGTTTGCGAACGATCTACGTCCATACCCGATCCATAATTTAGTAATAGCAGCACTTCCTTATATTATGTTAGTACCGACATTTTATTACCTATTTAAAAACTAATTTCATAAAGACAAGCTGAAGGGCAGAGACAAATTATTGCCTGTCAATATAAGCTGTATTTACCTACTGAAGAGCAGCTGTTGGATGAACTAAATAAGGAGTTGAAAAGCTTTGACTGGAATTTACCGATTAGCCTGCAAACGGTATTACCTACTTCAATATCTTAACTATCCTTTCACGCTCTTTGTCCGATAAGGGTATAGCCCGTTCTACAATGGGTAGTATCTCATTTTTACGGTCAGTTTGAAGCAGCAGGTCTAGGAATCCCAGATAGGTCCGAATTAAGTCAGCTTTAACACCAACAAAGGCGCGCGGATCAGCTATATAAAGTTCCTGTACCAGTTGCAGGAGGGTCACGTTACGCTGTTTATCCACGTCTGATGAACTGTAGTGAGGCAATAAGTCTTTTTGTACCAGCTCCTGCAGTTTGATATCCACCGCCTGGTCGCGCACATATTTCTTCTGTTTACGTTCCAGCATGTCACGTAGTTCAATTACAAGTTTGCGGTATACCACTTGCTGTTCCTTCTCACTGAATAAGTTTCCCTCACCGGATAACATCATATCGGACATCTCAAAACCGTTAAAAAAAGAAGACTGCACATATACGGAGTGGTGAAAATCGATAGCGTTATTATTAAAGCTGCTCAACAGCTTAGCTACCTCCGCCTTATGGCTGTTCAGGAAATAATAATAGTAACGGTCGCCGATAGGGTATTTCCAACGGATATAGTTTACCTTGAAGACAAAAGAATTTTCCTCGGGGCTGTATATTGTAAACGAAGTTTCATCCGTTTCCTGAATCAGCTGTTGGTAGGAGATAGGCTTGCCATTTATCTTGATGCTGTACCCCAAATCCTTGTTTAGATGCAAGAACCAACCAAACTCCTGCGCCAGAAAATCCACAAATTCCTCCGACTGTAATGTCATAGCATTCAGACCAAATACACCCTCCAACACTACTGTTGTGCCGGTATTTAATGCAGTCGAAGGCTGCGGTTCCGAGTTATCGTATTCGTCCTTCGCGTCTCTGTCTATCACGAGTTTATACTGTACCAAGCTATCGCCGGCAGCTACGACCGTGTACCAGGTAGCGCGTGTTGCGAATAGAGAGAAGGCAAATCGTCCCTTTCCCTTCTTACCACGTGTGTACGAAGTTCGTTTAGGCTGTCCCTTTTTTAAGGAATCCAGAAAATTGCCAAAAGAATAATCCAGCGTATTGGGAGCAATACCTTCGCCATTGTCACTAATGCTAATTTGTTCTATGTAACCGAGCTGATTGCTCGTGATGTCAATAGCTACAACTGTAGCTTTGGCGTCAAATCCATTCCATAGATATTCCGCAATGACCTGTTTAGCATCCTTTGGTAGCCCTGCCGAGTCTATACTCGCATTTGTTATCTTGGTACTATTCTTCATGATTATAAGCCTTCAGGCAAATTTATTAAAATATCTTTGATTTGTGTTTGTTTTGCTAAAAAATATAGTAAGCAGGGGTGGCTTTAAATTCCCTATGCACTGTGTAGGGAATTTGTAACTAATTGCGCATAAGCAAAGCTTTACCCATTATATAATTTTGACAAAAAAGTGTTCTGGAAATTTTTCGATATTCCTTCTTACAGCTTGTTTGAGAGTACGTGTCTCTACACCATAAAGCTCTGCCAAATCCCGATCTAGCATGATATTTTCATGTCGTAGCGTATATATCCTATCCGCCAAAACTCCGTTAGGGATAATTATATCTTGGGTCTGCTTTGCCATAACTGATAATCGTTGATTAGTGTGTTTAATTCTATAGAGGTATCACATTTTGTGATACTTTAATATTTTATAATGTTGTAATCTTGAAATCATAATTTATGACTCCAAGTTGCATCCTCCAAATATAAAAAATATTTTAATAAAGCTAAATATTTTAGTAAATATGTTTTTACGGATAGCTATCTATTGAGTATACTGTATATGGACCAAGTGCTCAGCTATCAACACCATATCAAATTCCTTATCACAATTTTTTTTAGCTACTCAAGAAATTTATCACTCTTCCATTCTCTTTCATTAAAATCTTCTTGAAGTCTAAGGGTAAGCATTAAAATCCCATTCTTGTTAAGAGTATAAAGTGTCGCTGAGCTTCTTACCCGAGAAATCGATGTAGATCTTGTCTGTCGGTTTGTGTTCCAGTACCAGTAAGGTAGGCCCATCCGCAGGTAGTCTTTATATAGGTAATATCACCGACCCATTTTTGGGATAATGCATTCGCTGAAAAATCTCTCCCGAGGAGATTTTCAGCTATACCATAACTATGGCTGGAATCGGTGGTCACCTTATATTTTTTACGGATCTTACTTCTTAAGTTCAGTTTCTTCATTAAGCGCGCTACATACGACCTAGATACCTGCCAGTGTTTTTTCTTCAGTTCCTGCGTAATACGGGGACTTCCGTAGATCTGATGGCTATTTTCATATTCCTGCTGTATCAGGGCAGATAATTCCGCTGTCTTTTTTTCTCTGTTACTTTGTGGTCTGGTCAGCCACTTATAAAATCCACTGCTGCTAACTTTGATTGTATTGCACATCTTTTCTGGCTGGAAAGATATTTATGTGTTTACGTATGAACTCGTACTTTCTCAGTCTCCCTTGGAAAAGATGGCCACCGCCTTTTTTAAGATAGCGTTCTCTAATTCTGCATCCCGCAACCTCTTCTTTAGCTCCCTGATTTCTTGCTCCTGGGGAGTCAATTTGTCGTTTTTAGGTAATATCGTGCCACCATTATATCTTGGATCCATGCGCCATTTACTTAGTCTACTGGCATCCATATCCAGTTCTTTTGCCGCTTCTAATACCGATCCTTTGCTATAAGAAAGCTCTACTGCCATTTTCTTAAAGGAATCGTCAAATACTCTTTTCATCTGTTAACAAATTTAAATCTATTTTTCAAATCTGTCTCCACTCAAAGGTAGCAACTCCATAGAGTTTGAAAAACGCGATAACGGTGAGATAAAGAAAATGAATAGAGATTTTAATTATTTTGAGAACAGGAAGGAGGTTAAAAAATTTGAACGGTTGATTTATGATAAAATTATCGAAAAACTGCATGAAAATAGCAATAAACCAAGAACAATAGCTATAAGGTATCGCTGAATTCCGGGCGGAGCTTCTATGACCCAATAAAAATCTTCACCCCATCTTCCGCCTCGGCAGCCCAATCTCGTGCGCCTGCGGATAAGGCGCGCGATGCGTCATGCTCACATCCTCACGGATCTGCTGATGAATCTTATACTGGCTATCGCGGTCGTGGTTGTACCGCGGGTCCGGGATAAAAGGCAGCTTAGCCATCTTATGGATCGTCAAGGTAGGGAAGTGGTAGTCCACCTCTACCGTGCCGAGCAACAAATAACAGCCGCCACCCTTAAAAGGATGGCGCTCCAGACAGTCCGGAAAATGCGCCGTATCGAAGTAATCACCTTTCACATCGATCCACGTACCAAAGTACATTGCGCCCCTTTTCGTCGGCACATGCTTCCGCGCGATGAGATAAGCCAGCATCCGGACCTGCTTCTTGTGGCAGTTCACCAAGTCAGCCACCATCACATCTCCCCGAAAAGTCGTCTGCAACAGATCAAAAGGCGAGCAGGAAACCGGAAAGCCCAGCAGTTCGATCTCATCAAAAGCATCCTCGAAGTAAGAGCGCTCCAACTTCGGTAGCGACCATTCCTTGGCCGGTTCCCGCAGCAAAAGTGGCATGCGCTGTTCCGGTTTAAAATTTACCAGCAGCAGTCTTGCCTGCACCAATAGCTCACTTTTCGACTTCCCCGTAAAACGGAAAGCCCCGATAAAGATGAGCAGCTGCACCCCCTCGATGCCGATCGGTATACGCTGCACAAAATCCTCCAGTGACCAGAAGTCGCCGTTGCGTTCACGCTCTTCCACGATACCCTCCGCCAGCCTACTTTCCAATCCCTGCAGGAGCATCAGGCCCAGATACACATCCCGACCATATAAAGTCGTCTCATAACCACTTTTGTTGATGCATGGGTTCAAGATATGCGCGCCCGACATACGCGCCTCGTGCACATACACCTCCGTGCGGTAGAAACCACCCTGGTTATTGATCACCGCCACCATAAATTCCAGCGGATAATACACCTTTAAGTAAAGACTCTGGTAACTCTCCACTGCATAAGAAGCCGAGTGCGCCTTACAGAAAGAGTAACCCGCGAACGATTCGATCTGCCGGTACACCTCGCGGCTCAGCACCTCCGGGTGGCCAAGGCGTGTGCAGGACGCAAAAAAGTTATCCTTTACCCGCTGCAAGGCCGACAGCGACCGGCCTTTTCCGCTCATGGCCCGCCGCAGAATATCTCCATCAGCCGCCGATAGGCCACCAAAATGCATCGCGATCTTGATCACGTCCTCCTGATACACCATGATACCGTACGTATCGCCCAGATGCTCCTCGAATACCTGGTGGAAATACTCAAAACGATCCGGATAGTTATGCCGGAATATATACTCCTTCATCATGCCCGATTGCGCTACCCCCGGGCGGATGATAGAAGAAGCCGCCACCAGCGTCGGGTAGTTGTCGCACTTGAGGCGGCGCAGCAGCCCGCGCATGGCCGGCGACTCAATGTAGAAGCAGCCGATCGTCTGGCCGCGAGCCAGAAAATCATTGCAGCGCATTTCCCCCTTGGAGAGCGTCGTATCCCGGATATCTACCTGTATCCCCCGGTTTTTCCTGATCAGTTTAACCGCGTCATTGATGCTGCCCAGACCCCGCTGGCTCAAGATATCAAACTTTTCAAAACCGATATCCTCCGCCACATGCATATCAAACTGCACGATCGGAAAACCCTTGGGCGGCATCTCCAGAGCCGTATAATCGGTTATCGGCGTTTCCGATATCAATATCCCACAGGCATGCATACTCCGCTGGTTCGGAAACTTTTCGAGCATCTTGCCATACTTGTGTACAGCCGCCACCACCGCGTTGTTATCGTGCAGCTCCATCGGCTGGGTTGCCAGCCCGTCCAGTTCCTCCTTTGGCAGACCAAATACCTTGCCCACCTCCCGGAATATCGAGCGGTACTTAAATTCCACATTCGTGCCGCAGAAAGCCACATGTTCCTTGCCATAGCGGTCAAATATATACTGCAATATTACATCCCTTTCCTGCCAGCTCCAATCAATATCAAAATCCGGCGGTGTCTTGCGGTTGAGGTTCAGGAAGCGCTCAAAATACAGATCAAGCTCCAAGGGGCATATATCCGTAATGCCGAGGCAGTATGCCACGATGCTGTTCGCCCCGCTGCCCCGGCCCACGTGCATAAAGCCCATGCTGTTGCTGTAGCGAACGATATCCCAGGTAATCAAGAAATAACCGCTGAATCCCAGCTCATCGATTACCCTCAGCTCTTTTTCCACACGCTCCCGCGCAGGTCGGTTTTTCTCCCCATAACGCTTTTTCAAACCCGCATAAGCCAGCCCCGTCAACAAGTTGATATCACCCTCGCGGTTTCCCGTATAGTGCCTTTTGTTCTTGGGTGTTTTAAAATCAAACGCAAAATCGCAAGCTTCCATTACCCGAGCCGTATTGGCCACGAGCTGCGAGTACTCCCCAAATATTTCCATTAGTTCCCCGGTAGGCCGCATATATTCATCGGTACGGCAGCAAGCATCTTCCGACAAGCGGGACAGCACCACGTTCAGGTCGATAGCGCGCAGGATGCGGTGCAGGTTATACTCCTTTTTGCCCGATACCGTTACCGGGTTTAGCGCCAGCATGCGCGGCAACAAGCTTTTCCATTTTTCCTGTACCAGCAGGTTCAGTTCGCTGGGGCGGATGCCGATATATTCATCCGTGCCCAGCTGCTGCGGCACATTGGACAGCGGATAGATAGTGATGACATCTTGGAAATCTGGAGCCCGATCGGGGAGGGGCATACCCTCGCAGTTGCGGGCCGTAAGCAGTCGGCACAGCTCCCCGATACCCCGTTGCGTTTTCGCCAAGCCGATGTAAAGTAGGCGGTTTCCCTCACGAAATTCCATGCCCACCACAGGTTTTATCCCTTCCTTGCGGCATATCTTGGCAAAATCATAGATTCCCGTTACGGTATTGATGTCCGTCAAGGCGAGCGAAGTTGCCCCGCAGGCAAGCGCCTGCTGCACCAGCGTTTCCAATGAAAGCGTGCCGTAGCGCAGACTGTGGTAGGAGTGGCAGTTCAGGTACATGTTAGACCTCCTCCCTACGCAACCCCCTGAATCCCGAAGCCCGGCCCACTTTATCCACGCCAAAGCGGTTTTTGATGCGGTCCATCGCCTGGTAGAGCGCCACCATTTCCTGTGTATCCTCAAAGATGTCGATCTGTAGGCTGCCCCGCACCAGATTCGTCAGCCGCACACCGATCAGCCGGATGCGCATGCGCCTGTTGTACAGTTTGTCGAATAGCTCCATCACGCAGCGCGACAGCGTATGGTCCGCCGAAGTATACGGAATGCGGCACTGCTTGGTCTCCGTGTCAAAATTGGAATAGCGTATTTTCACCACCACGGTAGAGGTCAGCCACTGCTCGCTGCGCAGCTGATAGGCGAGTTTCTCCACCATACCGCTGATGACGCTGCGCAGTTTGGCCAAGTCGATCGTATCCTGGCCAAACGTATGCTCGGTCGAAATCGATTTACGTTCGGTATACGGTTCTACAGGCGTATAATCTATACCATTGGCCTTTTTCCAGAGGTCGATACCATTCTTACCGATCATCTGCTGCAATACCTCCATCGGCATATCCGCTAGCGTGTGTATCTGCCGGATGCCTATACGCGAGAGCAGCTGGAAGGTAGCATCGCCCACCATGGGTATCTTTTTGATCGACAGTGGATTTAGGAAAGGACGCACCATCCCGGCGCTGATCTCCTTTTTACCGAGAGGTTTTGCTTCGCCTGTACCAATCTTGGCCACGGTCTTGTTTACCGAGAGCGCAAAGCTGATCGGTAGTCCCGTATGGTGGGTGATGGATTGGGAAAGTTCCTCCGTCCACTTATAGGCGCCAAAAAACCGGTCCATACCCGTGATATCGAGGTAGTGCTCATCAATGCTTGCCTTCTCTACCACCGGTGCTTTTTCTTCGATCACCTCCGTCACCATATGTGAAAGCTTGGAATATCGTTCCATATCGCCCTTCATTACTTTGGCCTCGGGGCAGAGCCGCAACGCCATCTTGATGGGCATGGCCGAGTGCACCCCAAAATAACGTGCCTCATAGGAGCAGGAGGCTACCACACCGCGTTCGCCACCACCGATGATGATCGGTATTCCCTTCAGCTTGTCGTTGTTCAAGCGCTCGCAGGATACGAAAAACGTGTCCAGATCCATGTGTACTATTGCGCGTTCCATGCTATACCTTTCCTGTTAAATTTCATACAAAGCTATGTTGAAATACTAAAAATATTAGTATTTTTGTTGTTCAAAATTGGAACAATGTTGTATCTGGCTGACAATATGAAGTATCTGCGCGCGAAGTGGGGGCGGTCACAGCAACAGCTGGCCGACGAGTTGGGTATTACCCGCACCCGCTACTCGAAATACGAGTACGGCATGGCCGAGCCGCCGATAGATTTGTTGGTCAAGATCGCGCGGTATTATGGGTTGAGCATTGATGAAATAATATCGGTGGATTTATCGCGCGTCTTGATTTAAACTTTTAAGCTATGAAGCAAAAGGCGAAATTATTATTTATCAGAGCTATGACGGTATTACACGTATCGAGACCCGTTTCGAGGGCGAAACCGTGTGGTTGACACAAGCACAATTATGTGAGCTTTTTTAAAAATCAAAAGCTACAGTTAGTGAACATATTAAGTATATTTTCGAAGAGGGAGAGCTCGAAGAGGAAGTGGTTGTTCGGAATTTCCGAACAACCACTCAGCACGGTGCAATCAAAGATAAAACGCAAGAACGAGAGGTTAGGCAAATCTGGGGTTGACGAATTTTAAAGGAGATACACCCACTAAGCCAGAGCTACAGACTGCAAAAAACTACCTCAACGAAGAAGAACTAAACGTGCTCAACCGTGGTCACCGCTGTATATGACTGACTGGGTAGCACGTCTTGATGATTTTCTTCGGATGACGGGTAACGAGATTCTGCAACATGCCGGAACGATCAGCCATGAGCAAGCGTTGTTCTTTCAGCCTGTCTTAATCCTGTTGGCGCTTTGGCCGGCGGGTGCAATAAGACATATGTCCAAAAAAAGTTCAACAAACCTTAGTCGGAATCCGTCGACCTTAAGTCCCGTATGATTTATGGAAACAAACCGTAATCCTAGTTTTTTACATGAAAAAAATTGAAATCGGCAAAAAACATTGGGGGCTGTTGTTTTTTTGAAAATGTATATATATTTTTATTCGTACAAATATCAACAATTATTAAAGCGACTAAATGAAATTATCGAAGTTATTCTGAGAAGCGAACCATACCGCAGAAAGGAGTCTAATTCTTACGATAGAAAATAACAAATTAACCGAAAAAAGAAATTATGAGATTAACATCCTTATTCCTACTCGTTTTTATTTTAGTTGGGACAAATCATCTTCAAGCCAAGCGTATTAAGTCGCTAAGTCAAAAGGCAAACAGATCTACCGCGGCTTCTAAGGTTCAAGCGGTTCATAAAAATGAGAAAGATACGATAAAAGTCCAAACACTGTCCATAGATTTTAAAGATCCAAAAAACTTTAGACTGGAAAATGTTTCTTCGATAAAAAGAGGGCAGCTATATCAGATAGAAATTGATAATATTAATCTCAACATATATAACGTGGCAATCGGTAAAAAAGATAGTCTTATCATCTCCGATGTCCAATTTCCGACTTTTGAGTTAATCGGAGCAGACGCCATTAACAATGTAATAGACGGTATCAACATAGCGACTTCTTCGACAAGTATACCGGCGGTTAATCTTTTGGATGAAGCAACTTTAAAAAGTGGCGAAAAAATAAAAGTAAACCTGTTTGGCGAGAAGATCGTTAGTGATCCTTTTGAAATATCAAAGATAACGTCAAGTTTAGATAGTAAATGGGTTGAAGATTACGAAGAGATAGTTAAAGCAATTTATGCCGTGAAAGCGAAAGAGAAAATCAAGATAGAAATAGCTACTAATCAACAGACAATAAAGAACATCTTATCCGATGCAAATGCAGATTTCGAGAACGCAGATGACTTGATTTTTGATGTAAATCTTCAGGCGCTGTCCTATTTAGAAGGGTTGGGTGAACCCAAATTGGACGGTATTTTGAAGGGACGTAAAGCCAGAACACTTCAAGAAATTGTTCGGGATTCTGATACAGCCAGAGGAGCCATTCGGAAAATCAGAAGCGCTTTGGAAAAATTGGAAGCCGACTATAAGAAATTTAAGGAAAGCGATCCAGCATATGCAAAGGAATATGAAGACGCCGAAATAAAAAAGCAGGACGCGACGTTGAATTCTGATTTGTCAAAAGCTAAAGAAACCGTAAACACCATTTTGGAAAAAATTTCCCCCACTAAGATATCTGAATACCTGACTTCTATCATGCATTTGGACAACAATAATAGTAGAAAGTACGTATCAATGCCCTTTCAGCATAATGGTGATATCAGCGATCTTACTATAACTATCTCTCCCAAGAAACCAGAATATGGACAATCCTATACAATGAACTACAAATTTCCAATTGACAAGATCTATATTGGACTAAGTGGAGCCTTTTATTACGCGAATTTTAAACATGAAAGCTACAGTATAAAAGAAATCCCCACCAGCGACTCGACATCTGTTTTCTCTCTTGTGGATGAGGAAAACCGACGAGGAGAGGTCGGCTTTGCGGTACTTTTGCACGTCGGTTACAAAATCGGTAATAACGGATTCGGTGTTCACGGAACTGTAGGCCCGGGATTGTCTATCGCTAATAAACCCTTGCCGCGTATTGCCGGAGGCGGAGGCCTATCTTTCGGTAAAAGAAATGGTATGATTAGCCTAGATTTATTATGTATAGCGGGAAACGTAAATGTCAAAAGTAATGTTTTCAATGATGACAACTACCAACCTATAATTAAACCCGAGAGTCCAACCGTTTCAAAATTGAAAACTACCTGGGGTCTTTCACTTGGGTATATTTATAAATTTTAGACTCACTTACTGATTGGCCCCTCTAATTGTCACAAACATTTATTGAATTGGGACAATACAAAGGTTTTTAATAATTGGAAACGTCTAAATCAAGTAGAAAGTAAGGTTTTAATCATCTAGAGACGAATTGTTTTTCGCTGACGATTTGCAATCGGAGAAAGATTTTGTCTAATTACCGATCAGCCAGCCACAAGCTTGGAAAAGCAAAAGCCATCCCACAAGAGAATGGCTTCTGCGCAAACACTATCTTCCCAGCGCCTTTCTCCGCTCGATCTCAGCCTGTAAGCTTTGAAACCAAGCCTGATAAACCTGAGGCTCGTAAATCATCTGTTCCTTTGTGTCCTTATTCACCTGGCCCCAGTAACCACTGCGGCTGGACTCAGCACCTTCATACAACGTAATCTTTACTTCCGTTACCGCTTCGTTTATGCCCTCGACATAAAACATCGCTTTGGAGGTGTTCGCGTCTTTCGAGCTGCCCCATAACGCCCGTTGCATATTGGCATTTTTGTTCTCTATACGTTTGCTGGCGTTGATCAATCCCGTTTCCTTGTCGGCACGGTCTACGATGTAGCTCTCGGACTGCAATAAGCTGATAGCGGATTTGAATACCAAATCTTGGTCAGATTCAAACTGTTTGGTCGTCATCATCTTCACTTCAGCCGGCGTTTTGGTAATCATTTGCGTAGCACACGAGCTTAGTAGCGCTACAGCACATAAGCATGTAATAATTTTCTTCATTTTGGTATATAGACTAAGGTTAATAAGCAGTGGATACGACAGAATAATCGGCAACAACATCGTTATCATCGAAAGTGATGATCAGATCGAAAGATTTACTACTGGTACTTTGGCTGGCACGCTGCCCCGCAAAGAAATCTGTTGAACCAGCCTTATTCTCGACAGACATTTTGTTGTAACTCCATACCTCGCGGTTGGATTTGTTTTTCGATACCAGATTAGGCGAGCCGAATAGTTTAAGGATTTCATCCTGCGTTGTCTCTCCTTTGACAACTTTGCTTTTGACCACCCCGATGGTCAGATTGCTTTTTTCGGCAGACCCCTCGGTGCCGTATTTGTAACTGTTGCAAGCAGTGAGGGATAAAATTAATAATCCGGAAAGTATCGTTTTATACATAGTTTAAAAATTTCACAAACATATTTAGTTCATTCGACCCTACCATACGGTTTCCCGTAAGGAAAGTTATGACCGGATGATTAAACTTGTCACAAAGTAAAACACACGGTATGCACTGTACGTACACAGGTTGACGATTAACTGTGCACATACACGCAAAAGACGTATATTCGTATGTAGACCAACAAAATTGATCAATGGCCACCAACAAGCACGCAATTATCCGCTACGAAGCACTGGACAGATGTTTCTCCAATAAAGGGCGGAAATTCTTTATCAACGATCTTATCGCTTACGTTGCAGAAGCGATAAAAGATAAAACATTGGAAACGAAAAAATAGTATTGAAGTTATGAATAAGTTTGCAAGAGGTTCGGAATGGAACAAATGGGATTTACACGTCCATACTCCGAAATCGATAATTCAGCATTATGGGGGTGATACTGAAGAAGCTTGGGAAAAGTATATTACTGATCTTGAAGCTTTGCCAGTGGAATTCAAAGCATTAGGTATTAACGATTATATATTCCTTGATGGGTATAAAAAGGTGAAGGAATATAAGGACGAAGGTAGGCTGGCCAATATTGATCTTATTTTACCTATTATAGAATTAAGGGTGAATAAATTTGCTTCGCTTGGTGATGAAGCCTGGAAGAAAGTCAACCTTCATATCATTTTTTCAAACGAACTTTCGCCTGAAGTGATTGAAGCTCAATTTCTTAATTCGATACAGCATTCTGTCAAAATTTCACCGGATATTGAAGGAATTGAATTTCAGGGGGTCGCTACTAAAGAATACCTTGAAGAATTAGGAAAAAAAATCAAAGAAAGTGCCAATGTAGCAATTACCCATTCCGATTTAAAAGTCGGATTTTGGAATATAAATTTTGATTACAAGGATGTCTTGGATAAGGTCGGTGGATATTTTAAGGATAAGTGTTTGACGGCGATTGGTAAAACAGAATGGGATGTAATGCGTTGGGACGGCTCTGCCGCTGATAAAAAAAGTACAATAAATAAGGCTACTTTTTCATTTGTTTCCTTAGAGAAGCCTGACCATTATAAAAGGCATGGTGATAAATTAACGGAAGTGGGAGTTAGAAACTACTTGCTGGATTGTAGTGACGCGCATTCCTATTCGGAAAGGAAAACGGAAAAAGACAGAATTGGCAATTCCTTCACTTGGTTGAAAGCTGATTTAACATTCGAAGGGCTCAAGCAAGTTGCCAATGATAAAACTAGAATATTTATAGGTGATACCCCACCTCTATTAGATAGAAGAAAAAATAGCCCGACAAAATTTATTGATTCACTTTCTATAAAGAAAATTGAAAATTCTGGCTTGGCAGAAAAATGGTTCGAAAATTTCCAGGTAGAATTGAACCCATCGATGGTTGCTATCATCGGAAATAAAGGTCAGGGAAAGAGTGCGATAGCGGATGTAATAGGACTTCTTGGGAATACACGAAATTATGCGGATTTTTCTTTTTTGGAAAGAAAGAAGTTCAGAAAACCAAAACCAAATAGAGCAGAAAGCTTTTCAGGTGATTTAAAATGGGGGGACGGCACAACTGATTCTAGCCTGTTAGACGACAACCCAGAGGAAACCGCTGTTGAAAAAGTTAAATACCTACCTCAAAGCTTTATAGAAAAACTATGTAACGAAGATTTAAAGGATTTTGAGGGCGAGCTTAGAAATGTAATTTTTTCCCACCTTTCAGATTCAGATAAATTAGGTAAACATAATCTTGATGAACTTGTTGAGTTCCATTCCGAAATAATAAATGATGATATTGAGGAAATTAAGGGGAAACTTCAAAATGTTAATAAAGAAATCATTGAACTAGAGAAAAAGAACTCTGAAAGTTATCGAAAGGCTATAGAGGAAAGAATTAAGGAGAAAGACAACGAACTTATGGCGCATGATGCCGCTAAGCCAACACCTGTTGAAGCACCAACGGACGAAACCGCAATTGAAAAAAATAAAGAAATAACCGAGCGTATATCTGCCATAAGAGATCAAATCCCCGCTTTTGATGGTGAAATTGACAAGGCTCAAAAATCTCTCGCCAATACGAAAATAGATATAGCCGAAGTTGAAAAAGTAATACAATCAATTGGATCGTTTGAAAGGCAGTTTGGCAACTTAAAGACTGAGGTCCAACCTACCTTTGATAAACATTCATTAATTCTAAATGATAGTATTTCACTGACTGTAAATAAAGAGCCCCTTGCGCATTTGCTGAGATCCAAGCAAGATCAATCTATTGCTTTAAATCGATCCATCACAAACGAAGAGAAAACAGGATTTTTAGATAGAAGAGAAGCTCTGGACCAAGAACTACATCACCTACAGGAGAAGCTTGACGAACAATCAAGAGCCTACCAGAAGTTTTTAGATGCTAAGAAAACTTGGGAAGAAAAGCGAGAGCTAATTATTGGCGACGAGGATAAAGATGGGTCAATCGCCGCATTAAAAGCCCAAATATCGTACATTGAAGACCGGCTGACAGCCGATTTGGATAAAGCGAAAGAAAGTCGAAAAGCCTTAACGACAGAGCTATTTAAGAAAAAAGAAGAAATAATAACGCTATATAAAAGATTATTTGAGCCGATAACCGCCTTTATTCGAAATTTCGGAACACTTCTGTCGGATTATAGCATCGAATTAGATGTTGATCTAAAGATTGTGGGTTTAGTAGAAAAGTTTTTTGACCATGTTAGTTTGGGCAGTAAAGGGAGCTTTATTGGAAGCCCAACAGGAGTTGAAAAGCTGCATCAAATTATTGAAGACCATGAATTGAAGTCATCTGGTGGGTTAATTGCCTTTTTGGATGAGATTATTTTAAACCTCCATACAGATCAGCGAGAAGATCAAAAGCAAGCTAAAAGAGAGATAGAAGCACAGTTAAAGAAAGGCTATTCCGTACTCGATTTATACACCTACCTGTTTAATTTGGACTATTTAGAACCGGAGTACAAATTAAAATTGGGAGAAAAGAATCTTTCAGAACTCTCACCCGGGGAACGAGGCGCATTGCTACTGATATTCTATCTCACTTTAGATCAAAATGATATTCCTTTGGTTATCGATCAACCGGAAGAAAACTTGGATAATCAGAGTGTTTTTAAAATCCTTGTTCAGTTCATCAAAAGAGCAAAGGAAAAACGTCAAATCATTATAGTTACGCACAATCCAAATTTAGCTGTGGCTTGCAATGCGGAACAAATTGTCCATGTGAGTATGGACAAGGAAGATGGCAATAAGATAAGCTTCATTAGTGGTTCTCTGGAAAATCCAGCAATTAACAATGCGGTGATTAATATTTTAGAAGGCACGTATCCGGCATTAAATACAAGGACAAACACTTACGGTGTCATTACAAGGACATTTAAAGAAATGACTGAATGAAACATGCATTACATATTAAATTTTCTGATATCGAATGGGTTGAGGAGCTTTTAAGTCGCTGAGGGGTGGTGAGGTTAAAAATATTGACGTCGATCAATTATTATGCCCTTTCAGAAAAAGGCTAGAAAACGTTTATTTCTACGGATGCTTCCACTTCGTGGTTTTCGGTTGCGAAATAAGCAGATAAAAAGGGGGCTTCAGGATCCTGGAGGGGCGGGCACAACACTAAAGAACCTAATAGTTTGAAGAACTATACTGATATTATTATGAATAGATTGATATTGATTGGAAACGGCTTTGACTTAGCTCATGGATTAAAAACGAGCTACAAAGATTTTATCTTTTGGTATCTGGATGAATGTTTTAAACGTGCAGGTATATATGCTAATAGTCAGCCGCACGAAGATGAATTTCTTCATATATCGGTTCTTGAACATTATAGGCTTACGAATTTGTATAACCTATCAGGACAAAAAGGATTGAGTGAATATTTATACGAACAGGGGCTTCTGGAACCTTATCTGAGTTTCGATCCTGATAAGCAATATGGAGCAAAAAGCAACATTGAAAAATATAGTAAAGTGTCTGAGTTAACCGCTCACCGTGTATCTTTTAAATCATTATTCTTTAAACGATTAACTGATGCTTGTCTAGAATGCGGATGGGTAGATATCGAGCAAGAGTATTTTGATGCGTTGAAGAAATATAATGATGGCAATAAAGCACATGATTTGGATTATCTTCGAAGAATAAATAAAGATTTTGAGTTTTTGAAAAGTAAACTGGAAGAGTATCTAATTACTGAAGACGGGTCTGGTATAGAAATACATAATAAACTTCTATCAGCTCTAATTTCTGATCTTAAGACGGACGATTTTGACACTTTACTCGATAAAGAGTCTTTAATACAGGGGCAGTTATGGGATATTACAAATGAGCTTAACAACGATAAAGCATATATTTTAAACTTCAATTATACGAATACTTTCAAAAGTTATCTTGACGCAATAAGAGAGCATAAAAGATACTTAAGTGTTGAGGAAAACCATATTCACGGTCAGTTAAATAATCCTGATAACTCTATTATATTTGGATTTGGAGACGAACATGATACTGCTTATACGCAATTTGAGGAACAACGGAATAATGATCTATTTGCACATATCAAATCTTATTTCTATATGCAAACCCCCAATTATCGAAATTTAATAAGATTTTTAAATGATGGGCACTTTCAAGTACTTGTTATAGGACATTCTTGTGGTCTTTCTGATCGTACGATGTTCAAAGAAGTTTTTGATCATGAAAATTGTAAATCTGTTAAAATATACCATTATACAGATGATAGTGGAAAAAATGATTTCTTTGATAAGACGATAAATCTAGGTCGCCATTTTTTAGCGACAAAGGACGTATGCGGAAACTCATTGTGGAATTTAATCCGGCAGATGCTATTCCGCAAAAATGAGGAGAATAGATGTATTATACGAGACTGTAATCGCGAAATGCATTTACGGCTTTCCGTAAAATTGTACAATACAGGTTGTTAACTTTGCCTACTCAGTAGTTTTTATTGCATTATATTTTATAATTGTTTATCTTGTATCTTACTAAACTAACTCGTTATGGGCACTATCAAACCAACCATTTATCTTTTAAAAGAAGACGTAACAGATCCTAAAAAGCTATTTAAACAACGACTTCAAAGCAGAGAAGAAGACGGTTGTATATTGTACTACAAACGAAGTAGACCAAATACCCCTGATTGGGCAGGCTTTGTATTAGAAAACTTCGAACTGAATTCCAATCCTTTTAATAATTCCTCTTCATACGCCGTTGTCGTGATAAAAGTGAAAAATCGATATTTTGCGATACCTTTCGGTATGGGGGTTCATCTAATGGATCTAAGTAAGACAGAATATAATTTTGGTCTAAAGACGGCAATTAATGCTATTCCTAAAAATGAAATTAGGCAGTTGGATACAACTAAACCGGAACAAAAATCACAAAAAACCAAGAGATTGGCGGTGGTTGGTACTACACCAGAGGATTTTGAAATTAATAAAGAAAAAGAAATTCTAAGAGGTATTGTCGGTAAGGTACCTAAAAATATGGAAGTAGGAGAGGCCTTTGAAGGGCGTGACAGCTTGCGGACGATCAAACCTATTGGATCACTGAAGGTGCTGAAACAATACGTTCGTAAGATATACAAACTTTATCAAAAGCAAACTTACAAAACTGAATATCCGTGGATAGACAACATATCTTTAGTTAGAGACAAAAAACTAGAAGAGGACTTGAATAAGTTGCTTGTGAAAGAACTCAAGAATGGGAAATTGGATGAGGTATACGTTATACCTCCTGTTTATTTTGGAGAAGATAATCTTATTAAAGGTTTTGCCTTCACTACCGGAGATGGAACCAGGGTAGATAAAAAGTCTGTATTCGAAATGCCTTCTATACTTGATTGGAAGAAGAGTATAGGCGACGAGCGAAAAAAAATCACGATAGACACTTTGTCTGGATTTAAAATTCACGAAATAAAAGAAGATGGAAGGGGAAGAAGTTGGTCTTTGGAAAGAGCACTTTCTTGGGAAACAGACTTAAATGACAATAGGTATATTCTGTCGGAAGGCAGTTGGTATGAAGTCTCTCCGAACTTTTACGACTTGATAAATAGCTATTTTCAAAAGCGTGTTATTGACGGTAGTACATTATTACCGACGCCGACAAAAAATAAGATTAAGGAGTCAGAATACAATAAGGAGATATGTGATGCCTTAAAGGGACGTTATCTTTTTGACTTGGGACACCCGGATGCTAAAGTTAAGTATATAGGTAAAGATCAGAATGAGGCGTGTGATGTATATGATTCTACAACGAATACCTTTATTCATGTCAAGATGGGTAAATCTTCATTTAGTTTGAGTCATCTGTTCCAGCAAGGAAATTTTAGTGGTATTGTATTGAGACAAGATGAGAAGTTATTGGATCAATTTATTGAACATTTACAAAATGATAAATATAGTGATGCGGCTAAGCTTAAACCGTTGGTACCATCGTCTTATAATATTCTGTTTGTGTCGGTAGTGGCTAAGAATAGTAAAAAGCTAGATATTCCTTTTTTCAGCAAAGTAACTTTTTATAACGTAGCTAATAAGAGTTTGGAATTTGCAGGATATAAGTGCCGGTTTGCTTTTGTTCGGTTACCCTAGAGTTTGTTAAGTAAAAAGTTAAATATAGAGTAGCCATATACATGACTAATTCTGAGTTTTGCTACTATATTTTGTTACTAAAAAAATTATTAACTATGGATGTTTCTTACGTTTTTACGCTTTATGATTGGTTTGTCGATAGAGATAACTTTAAAGAATTTGTTTGGCCAGCATTTATCACAATAGCGACTATATTTTCCTCCGTTTTTTTATCCAAACAGGCGTTTCTACGAACTACCAAAGCTGAGAAACTTAAAAAAGATCGAGATGATGCTAAGTTAAAAGAGGTTATTCTTCGAAATGCAAAAATCGTTTCAGATAAAGTCACCGAGGAGAGTACAAAATTTTTGGAATCATTCGTTGTGGGCTATAATATTGAGAAAGGGATTATGCCGGTCAATATGCTTTATTTATTTCCAGAGTTAGATGTTCTGGATTCTATCGATAAATTGAGATATCATTCCGTTTTCTTTTCTGATGAGCTTGACGAAGATGATCTATCAAACTTATATTACGCACTTGCTGGAATTTCTGGTATTAGAGATACGTATAAAATAATTTCTGAAGAAGTCGTTAAAATAAATTCTTTCATTAGTGAATACGATACATTATTGATGGAGCGTTATCAAAAAATTACTTCATACTTAGAACAAAAAATACTCGACCATCAAAAAGACGACCAACAAAGTAGAAAAGTAAAAGAGGAAGAACTAGCAAAGTTTTATTCTTTGATTAACGAGTATACTAGTAATATAAACAATTTTTACCTGCTAAAGTGCAATGTAGATAAAATAATGGAGCTGGAAATATTTGATGTCGTCGTTAAAGAAGATTTTATTTTATATACGCATGTGATGGACTCCTTCGTACTGTCGTATTTGAAGTATCAGCAAGAGATCTCGGTATTTCATAATCGGATCAAGCATTTAGTAGGGCGACTACTTAAATTGAAGGATCAACTATTGTTACTAAACAGGCTGGATTGAGAACTATAGGGATGTGAAGTTATACAAAGTGGGAAATAATGTACAGAAAAAATAAGATTATAAATTTAGATGGTATCGATTACTTACTGAAAGAACAAAAAGGTAGTGGCGGTTCTGGTAAAGTATGGCGGGCAGAGTCAAACGGAAATACCTACGCTATAAAATTTATTGACTCGACAAATCAAGACAAAATTGCTCGTTTTAAGAATGAGGTAGTCTTTTGCAAAAATACTATGCATAGGAATATCGTAAAAGTGATAGCAACCGACCATAATAACGACATACCTTGTTATGTAATGCCGTATTACTCAAAAACGTTAAGAGATGTAATAGATAAAGAAAAGGATGCTGATAAGCTAATTAAATGCATTATTAAAATTTGTAAAGCGGTAGAGTTTATTCATAAGAAAGGAGTAAAACACCGAGACATTAAACCCGAGAATATTCTAGTCGATAAGAACGAATTGGTGCTGGCAGATTTTGGAATAGCTCATTTCAAGCAGTATGATATAACAAAGAAGAATGACTGGCTTGCAAACCGTAATTACATGGCACCAGAACAGAAGTTGAAAAATAATGCTTTGAACGTTGACGCAGCAGCCGATATCTATGCATTAGGATTAATAATTAATGAGTGTTTTACAAAACAAAATCCTGCAGGTTCCCAATTTAAGTTAATAGCTGATAGTTATCCATTATTCTTTGAGCTCGATAATCTCGTCGAAAATATGATAAGGCAGCAACCCGAGGAACGAATATCAATTGATAGTGTACAGGCACAAATAAAATTTATTAATCAACGACTGAAACAGAATCTTGCCAATATTAAGTATGATCTTGAATTATTCGATCCCCCTCAAAAAATAGAAAGATCTGTATTGCAGAATATCTACAAAAGAGCCAGCGAAGATATTTTATTTGGAAAGTATCTGTTTAGTACCCATTCTAGCAAAGAGATTGACAGATATAATCGTAATTGGCATATGAAGGTTGGTTATACCGTAAGTGATTTCTTATACAACCTTTATGTACAAGAGCAAATATTGCAATTGTGTAAAGGAAAATTTGAGTATGAGGGCAATATTTACAGGAAAGATAATTGGTATAAACCGCTTGACTTGCTTCAAAATGAAGAAGATAAATCACTTTATAGGCAACTAGCAAATGTTTTAGAGAAATACGATTTGAAGAAGAACGGTTATGCTTTATTAGATCTGTCTGGTCAAATTTTGAAGTTTTTTTCATCCTGTGCAGACTATCATTGTAAGGAGATACTGGGCCGAATAGAAAATGTTGAGGAGGGTGCTAGACGTAACCTCAAAAGTGCACCTATTATCTGGATTGTATCAGCTTTGAAGTACGGAGTTCAAGAAAATGATGAATCCCTATTACACGGTCTTGATGTCTTAGGCGGAAAATTTGAATTTATACTTGAAGAGCATATTTCAATCGATTGGGATAGGACCCAGTACTACGAAGCTAATGACGACGAAGAAGAATTATTTGATATTGAATACTTAGAAAAAGAACAAGAGATAATAAAGATTTTAGCTAGCTTTCAGCAGAAATGGAAAATTAGCTTTTCAAAATTGAAAAACGAATCCTATTCTGTCAGGTTTGCAACATACAAGCAATTTGAGAAATTTAGAGACTACGCTCTTGAATTGGCAAAACCGCATTACATATTTGAAGGGGATGTACTCAGTGTTTTGCAGGATCCTATATTCGTTGGCAATATGGTTGAGTTAAAAGTGGGGAGGGTGTTTGATATTCCTCACACAATAGCTCAAATTATAGGTATGAAAGAGATTAATGCTTGAAAGAGATGGGTTTAACGCTAACGTAGTCTATGTCAGCAATAACCCTAGTAGAGACCTAACTGCAATAACCTGCGTTATCATGAGTCGCTGCAAAACTTAACACCTGCAGATGCGTACTGTGGACGATCTGAAAGAATTTTGGAAAAAAGACAACAGGCAAAATCGATTCTTTGAACAAAAGAAGAAAATTGTATAATCAACAAAAATTAATACATTTATAACTAGAAAGTCTCCTTAAGGTTTCATGCTAATGTGTCTAATTTAGTTTGAAGACGTACAAGGCAAGTTAACCGAACTATGTTAAAAAACAATAAATCATCTGTCTCAAAATCAATTGCCTTGGGACAAATCTTGGAATTTGAAGTAGTTTTTCCTAAAGAAGAACGATTAACAATTCAACAATATTTAGCAGGCTGTAGCAGAGAAAAGATCTTAAATGCAGCAGCTTTCTTTTTGGGGTTCAAAAACCGTAAATCAAAGTTTGAGAACAATAGGGAATTTTTAGGGATGTTTTTTCGATCAGAAAACAGCGAGTTCGCTAATGATGTTTATAGCAGGATTAGAGAACTTGAAAAGAAAGGCATGCGTATTGAGATAATAAATCCGTATTCGAGTTTGAGACTTTTTGAATATTACTTTTCAAAGACAGAAGAACCCCAAACTCAAACAGAAGCACAGTTAGAGGTAAATTTGTTTAAAGCTTATTTGGTCCTAAATTCTGAGTTGACAAGAAAGCAAAGTATCGCTTTGCCATCAGCGCAAAAAAGTAATAAAGAATTACGAATCGCAATGATGATGTTTTGTATGCAATACCCCCTTTCAGATAAATTAAACTATGACATTCATCAAATTTGGGCAACACAAATGATTAAAGCTATTTACCTCTTTCAATTTCTTGAAACTGATAGAATAGCTCAACCTTTATTGACTGCATTTGTTACTCATTTCAGTTGTACATCATGGCAAGAATATTTAAAAAGTCTATTGCCATTAACACATTCAGCAATAAAAAGTGAACGAGAAGGACATACTGATATTGTTGTTACTCAGGGAGAAAAATTTGAACAGAGCTGCGCTTTTATTGAAAAGATTATGATACAGGAGAAAGATGAACTTGACCAAAATGACTTTCTTTCCACCAGAGCAAAGCCGTTTTACAAAGTGAATGACGGTGTTTATCGGATTATCTTCAATTTGTTTGTCGTTGAAAAGATATTCAAAGGTGTTTATTTCCTTTTGAGGGATGTAAACAAAGCTTTGCCAACAGCACAAAGGATTAAAGACGTAAGAAGCTTTTACGGGAACGAATTTTCAGAAAAAGTGCTTTGTTATAAGGTTATGGAAAGTATTTACCCTGCTAGATGCATTCGATTCTCAGGAAAGCAATTGGAGGATATGAATATTGATGCTGCACCTGATTACTATGTGAGAAAGGGCAAGAATATATTGTTAATTGAATCAAAGGATTTCTTGATTGCGGCAGATAAGAAAATGTCTTTTGATTATAACGTGTATGAAGAAGAGTTCGGAAGAGTTTTAGATTACGAGAAATTGCCTAACGGAAAGATAAAAGCCAAAGCCGTTATGCAATTGATAAACAGTATACGTAGACTTCTAAAAAATGATTTTATTGCTGATACGGATTATTACTACAAAGATGTTTTCATTTATCCTGTTCTGCTTACTCATGATCATCAATACGATACTCCAGGCTTCAATGAACTTATTAGTTTTTGGTTTCAGGATGCACTTTCAGAATTGGCAGGAGAGGGGCTTTTTACGCATCATGTTAAACCGTTGTCTGTTGTAAATATCGATTCACTTGTTTATCATCAAATGGGTTTAGCGAGTGAAATCCCATTGCATGAAATATTAAAACTTTATCACGAAAGCAAAAAATTAGAGAGACCAAAAAAGAAGATTTTAAAATCACAAAAAGAGTATGATAGGTACTTAGGTAATCAGAAAGAAATGTTAATGTCTAAACTCATCCCTTTTTCCCTTTTTATCAATAATTGTTTTGAAAGCCGTGGATTGTGGAAGTCGCCACCACTGCTCGATTTGATAGCTCCAGCCCTTTTCAAAGAGGAATATGAGAACAAAGCACGCACTTCTTAATTGTTACTGATGATTCTAAAGACCCATCTTTTGAAGAGGCTAAATTTATGTTGGTATCATGCTCTGCGTTTATCAACTATTTAAAAAGTTTGGAACAGACCGCTTAAAACTGATTAGTTTACGTCCAATATTTTATTATGAACAAACTAATTATTATCGGAAATGGCTTTGATCTAGCGCACGGTCTCAAAACAGATTATAAATCTTTCTTAACTTGGTATTTGACGCGGTGTTTCAAGAACGCGTCCAAAGAGAGGGAATATACCGACGACTTTTTGAAAATTGTGATCGATCCTCTACCTAATTACTCCAATCCAGACGTTGATTTTAGAGGTAACTTTTCAGAATTTATAGACAGCTATATTAGTGGAGAAATTATACAAAGCGGTTCGATAATACTCGATCTGAATAATCCGTGGGGAACATTATATACGCTTAAAGTGTCGCTGACCTCCGAGCTATTAGAAAGACTTCTGGGGAAAAAAGGTGATCCCAACTGGGGAGATATTGAGCACGTATTTTATCAAGAACTAAAAAAAGTATTAGCAGACAATAAAGATGCATTTGAAACAAAACGGAAGCTAACGATTCTCAACAATCATTTGGATAGGTTAAAAGAGCTTCTCAGAGAATATCTGCTCCAAGAAACTCAACATGTGAATGCAAGCGATCAATTTATGGCATTGGCTGGAAAGAAAACAGAACTTCGTCATATTTTGGAACAGAAAGGTAGAGGAAGATCGCAAGATATAAGAGAACTAGGGGATTTTAATGTTCATGGAAAGGTGCTTTTCTTAGATTTCAACTATACATTCTTAATTCATAAAAAAATAAGTGCAGACTCTGGATACATTCATATTCCAATACACGGCACTATAAACGGACCATTGGATGAAATGATTTTTGGCTATGGCGATGAAATAGACGAAGTTTTTCATGAAATGGAGAAGTCTAATATGAACGAGTATATGCGCAATATCAAATCTTTTGGATATTTCAAAAATCAACATTATTCTGATTTAGTTCGTTATCTTAGTTCAGAACCATTTGTTGTTTACTTGTGGGGGCACTCTTGTAGTCTTTCTGACAGAACGCTTCTCAATATGATTTTTGAGCATGATAACTGCGCAGCAATAGAGATTTTTTACTACGAAAATGAAGGCTACAATAATTATATTGAACTAACACAAAATATTTCACGGCATTTCCGTGATAAACTGAAAATGAGGAATAGAGTGTTCAATATAAAGAATTGCCAGTCTCTTCCTCAGGAGATAGATTAACAACTGGATCTGTTATGGACTATCAAACTAGATTAACCGTTGGATACTACGGTTCGATTTGTGCCAGTGATTTCGGAAGGATGATGCCAGCTGTTTCGGTTCAAAAGTGTAACTGTCTAAGCACGATTCACATTCGTGCGTCTGCTTTTGCAAGTCCAGCCGTTCCTATCTTTTCGCCGCCCAGAAATGTATGGTAGTATCGTTTAGGTTTCTTTTTTTTAAAATACTGTCCCGACGTTTGCTGTCTAGGCTATCAAATATATCACTAGCTTTCGCAATTCGTTTTATCCGAGGTGCGGCATGTACCCTCGATCGGCGTAAGCTTATAGGTTGCGAATATTTAGTTCTCTCCTTTTTCCAATATAGCACAAATAGGCAACCTATAATTGGAGTGATTATGGCTTAACAACACGAACAGTCTTTATAAATCTCTTAATACTATCATCATGTGTAACACCAAGCTCTTCCTGCCTCTCCTTGAAGCTCCTATTCTCTGAATACTCAGTTCCCAGATGTTCAGGTAGGTAAAACCAGAACTTTGCATCGAACGCTTGAATTCTGGAAACATGCCAGACAGTTCTTGGTACGTATCCGGCTTATTGAAAACCTTCGGAGAGGGCAATACCGATGCAAGAGACGTTTCATCAAGATCTTTTAGTTCGGAAAAATCCTTCCCCTTTTCTTTCAGATGAAGCACATATTCATTGACTGTCTTACGGTTGATGCCCAGCAACCTGGCGATGGAGCGATTACTCTCCCCACGGGCTTTTAATTGAACTATACGTTGGATATCTAACATATCTATGCGGTGACCAGCCATATCTTACAGAGTTAGTGCCCTGCAAAATAGTACTTTGTTTAAAGTGGCCCGTAATCACCGATACAACTGGCCCGCTATGACCGATATATACACAAGGGGTCAATTTGCCCTGGAATCTGATAACGGGTGGACACCTGAGGGGTCAGCATCTGCCGGAATGCCATGCGATTATCGCTCACAATCGAGCTTTACATCTCTAAACACTCACCGGAACTGTGGGGTCAGCTTATTCCAGTGTATGCAGTTGTTATCTCATCTTACTGGTCAAGCAGTTGAAGGGGTCTGTATTTTTTTGCAGATGTACCATTTTTGATAAAATCGGAATATTCATATAGGTAGATGTTTCTAACTTTATCAGGTAACTGCATGTAGCTTTTCAACGTCTTGGAATCAAATATAGTAGTAGATCGCTCAACGGTAATATATTGAAACCGTTGTTGACGGGTTCTTTCCTTGTAAGCATCTATAAAAACAATCACGCATAATAAAATACACGTTCCAAAAATTTCTTTAAAATATTTCATAATTTAATTATTACGTTAACCATTGTGGGTGCCTTAAAAATGAAAAAAGAATTTCCATTCCTAGAGATAACCTAGGGTTGTTTGTCTGATTCAATCCGGTTTCGAAGCACTTCACTGTCAACCAAGCACAAACTTTGATAGAAGCACAAAGCTTGATTTAACCACTGAACCGCCACTTTTGGGAAGGTGCTGTTGGCAGCTGCCTTTTTATTTTTCCGTTGTATCAACTGTTATTACTTCCTTGTTTTCTTCTTTGAAGAATTTTGAATTTTCTTTGAACTCTTTATATTCAGGGGTATTTCTAAATTCTCTTAAAATTGGAAACTCTTCAATACGTTCTACATTGGTTTGTTTTGATTCAAGTACAACAGGTAGTAATTCAATTATTTTTTCTGTTTCACTGCGAATAGCAAAAAGTCCTAATTGAAAAATTTCTTTTTTGTCAGAATAATCAATATTCTTAATCTCTTTTGATATTTGAGAATATTGTCCTAATTCCTTTTTACACAACCAATAATTTATTTGTGCTATTGTTTTATCAACTGGATTTATCTTTGAGTCATTTAATGAAAAGTAACACAAACCCTCAGAAATGTCCCATCTTGAATGAAGAAGATTTTCGTAAATAATATTGCCAAGTATTTCACCTCTATTTTCGTCTTCTGGACTTAGTTTTTTCCATAATTCAGAACCGATTAAAATAAATGCCTTTTGCAATTTACATATTGAATTTTCAAGGTATTGTTTTTCAACTATTAATTTGTCACCAACCTGGATATCTTTTCTTAAAATTTCCTTGACTTTTGATATATAGATAGAATTAACCACACCTCCATTATGAACAAACAAATTTCTTCTCTGATATATTTCAATTAGTTCGTCCATAATCTCTTTGAGATAGCCAAGACCTAATCCTAATTCTTCTTTTAGCAAACTTGTCCAACTTTCAAAGTTGCCTCTTAAAACTTCGTCAATTTTAACATCAATTAGATACTTTTCTGCATCTTCAACAGAGCCAAAAGTCTTTAAGTCTTTCAATGTTAGGGTTCTTTTTTGAACCCCTGCGGATTCAGGATGCTGGTCATAATAATAATGAAGTATTTGAGAAAAGAACCACTCAACGTTGCTTAAAAGAGAAATAAGAGAGTTCGTGTATAACAAACTTATATGCTTATTTGCCTTTTTTACATTTGAAATATGGTCAGCAATTGTGTCGTCATTCGACTTTATTTTTATGGAAAAGGATTTAACCTTTTTATCATCTGATTCTTCTTTTTCAAAAATCACTTCTGTTTCTTCAGAATATTTAGAATCAATTTGACTTTGAATTTTTTCTTGCATTGCAATAAACTTCTCTTTCTCTCCTTCTTTCCATTCAGAGTGTTCTGAAAGAAGTTCTTTCAATAAAGCGGATGCAACTAATGGTCTTACGTGTTGGTCGTGTTCTTCAACTTTATCGTTCAGAAAAGGGTCTATTAATTCTACAAAGTCTCTTAGACCGATAAGACTTTCATTAAAATCAATTATATGTTTATCTAACATTTTCTTATTATTTGTTCGTTTTCATAGGTTGCTGGCAACAATTCTGTTAGCGAAACTAATATACAAAATGTTTCGCTAATCCATCACTATAGGCGAATTTCGTTTTTATATAACTTTTAATTGTTTATTCTGTTAATATAATGTGTTTTAAATATTTTTTTATGTGTGTATAGCGAAGCAATATTAACACAATGATTCTTTTATCAATATGAATAGCGAACCGACCAAAGGGGGCTCACCGCAGATACATAGTAAATCATCTTGATTTTCAAAAATAGATTTTCTCCCTAAAAGAAAAATACGGTTTCCCGTATTCTATGCAAAATGAACCGCCCGAAAGGATGACCATTATAATCTTACTTCTTCTTATAAACGTTAGTATTCCCTTTTTAGGCTTTATAATAATGTTCTTTAAACGCTTTGCTCCAATAGCCACCAGTCAAAGATTTCTCGAGCAAAAACTGTTGCATCAATTTCGTAATTATAAAAACCATAAATAGCTACTAGATCACTTGCGATGATGTTTTGAATTTTTTCGAGATCCGCACCCTTGTGTAGATTAATATCTTATTGGCCATTGTGTCAAATTCATCCATTGGAGATCCAGGAATTAAGCTCCATGAATTGATAATCTTTCTCAGTATGCCAAGTTGGCTATGATACTGATTGAGTAACTGCTTGTTCTCATAGAACCTATATATAATACACGTCAATTATCTTTTACCATATCCACCACCTTTTAATTAACTAAGTTTCTTACTTCGTTGAGTTCCTCCAACTCAACTTGAGAATAATTTCCCCAATGTCCTGCATTTTTAGAGAATTCATTTTTTCTTAAGTGAGGCATATTTTCGTCACATAACTGCTTGACGATTTCATAAGCACTCGAACAGTTCTCAAATATGAAGTCTGGGATGATGAAGATCCCTTTGTTACCATAGGTTTTTATATCTTCGACGTCACCAATTCGAAAAACATTTTCACCAATTCCCCCGCATTTTAGCAAGTTTAGGTACAGTCCTAAATCTTCAACTTCTTTAAAGAACTCTTCAACAGATTGTATAGGTAAATACGGCTCAATAATACTGCGAGAACCCAAAATAAAGGGCAAAGTAAGGCCATTTGTAAAATATCTATTTTCTTCAAAATGACTGAGTAAGGTATACCAATACGGTTTTGAGTTCATCATGTCTTATTTATGGGTAATATCTATCGTCGAATACCTTTTTCTATAGATGTAGTTTCACATTCTTCGGTTTCATAATTCCAGCGTCCTCCGCAATCTAAACATGCGTCGATCTCAAAAAAGTTAGACTTTCTCAAGTAGACGTATGCTAATAAAGTACTCAGCGCTATCAGCAATATAAGTAAATATTTCTTACCTCTCATGATTAGCTTTTAAATCCGTCATTTCCCTTCATAGTTCGTCTTGTCAACGATAATCTTAATCACTTCCTACTGTATAAATTCGTATTCTTTTTCGTTGGGTGAGGATCGACTTGAACATTCGGGTGCCTTTTCAGTTCGTTTTGTAATGACCTTCCTTTAATTTTCAAATCCTCTTGATCAGCTTTATTTTGCTTGGTACATTGTCGATGTCGGAAAAGAATGGAGTTAACTGCGGATCTAACCACGCTATTAAATCGTATAAAGTTTTGTGTATATCGTCTGCATTCAAACAATCGATATGACTGCCGTTGAAACAAATCGGTTCACAGTGATTTATTCTATTCCTGAACTCTTTTATTTTCTCTAATTTGGTATAGATGCTTGCACGGTTTTCAGACGACGGCTTATGAGGAAAGACATGTATTGGACATCCGTTCAGCAATGAATAGTGATGCCCAAGAAAGAGGGCTGTCCAAAAACCGAATGTTTGATCAGCCAAAAGTTTACCGCTTGTGATGGCAATTTTTCTCCGACGAAGCTTTCGTTCCGTATTAGAGATAGATTCCTTTAAGAAGTATCTGGAATTAGAGAGCGAAGGGTGTGACATAAATCCATTCTTTTGGTTAATTATCCAATCTGCGTCTTTAAAATGTGTAGTTACTGTGTTCTGGATAGAGTTGCGCAATACCACTTCAAACTGTGTAAGTAACGGATGAAAAGCCTGTGCTAGACGTATATTGGCATTATATAGACGCTTTGCTCGAGGTATATCGGATTGTGTTGCTTGAAGATACCTATTGTATCGCGGTCTAGATAAATATTTATGTCTGAGATCAATCTTCATTTTGATAATTGGTTTAATATTTGGTATATTTGTAGCGTAAGACTTGGTAAAGCCTCTTTCAGCAATGAAACGTAACTAAGTAGGAGATTAAAGGGATACCGTTTTGGTGTCCCTTTATTTTTTTATACCTCCATTAACCGCCTAATCTCCTCACGCACGTTCCCTATATCTTTAATTAAACCCAAAGCTATTTTTGCTCTAGTAATTCTGTTATACGATTACTCATGCTGGTAACGTTGTCAATTAATAGCAAAATTGCCTCACTTTGTTTCTCATCAGTAGACTTAAAAGTATGAAAAGTACTATTTATAGGTGAACTGTATACATGTTCGAAATGATTTAGATTTGTGGAAGAAGAAAGTAGGGAAGAAACGTCTGTTTTGAATAAGACAGCAGTATTTTTTACTAACTCGGGTGTGATTTTGCCATTCGCATTTTCAATGGCTACAATTTCATTTTCCTCTACATTTAATCTGACAGCTGCCTCTTTTGTGGATATACCACTTATTTCTCTATGTACCTGAAATTTGATTGCAAATTTTTCTTTATCTATATTCTCAATTAGTTTTTGAATATCCATAATTAAAATAGTAATTAAAACTTATTTATTCTGTTTTTGGAGTTCCTTATCCAGCAGAAGCATGATACTTTTATTCATTCTTACGACATTTTCAATCAATAATAGAATAGCTTCGTTCTGTCGTTCGTTTGTTGATTGATAAGTGTGAAAAGTACTCAGTATTGGTGAGTTATGTATATTGTCGAAATAATTTATATCAGAAGAAGAAAGTAAAAGTAACGGATCGATATCTAATATTTCTGACACTTTCCTAACAAATTCGATTGTAATTTTTGTTTCGCCACGTTCATACTTGGTATAAGCTGCTTCCTTTATGCCAAGCCGTTCAGCTACATCAAAAGCTTTTAGACCCTTGATTTTTCGTTGGATATATATTTTCTGCCCAATTTTTTTATTGTCCAAATCTAGATATGATTTATTCTCTTCAGTTGACATATTTAACAAAGATAACTTTTTTGATTTTCAATTGGTAAATAGTTTTTTACTACTTTTTATGGTGGTAAAACTACTAAAAATAATAGTATTTCACAAATTATCATGGTACTTTTGTTTTTAATAATGTATAACACAGAGTGACTATTACATTTTGATTGGATAGTTTACTTAATTTAGTAAATTCGCAGAATCTTCAATAGAAACAATGAAGCTTCTGCTTCGAGTCTTGTTCTGGAAACTAGCACTTTCAATTGAGCACAAGATGAGAAGTAAGAACTCCCATGTTATAAGCATGGGGTTCCCTTCTTATGTGTGCTCAGGGTGTGCTAGCCCTCCAGAACCATAGGTTGGGACCTCATGCTTATAGCTATAAACCCGCTCCTAAGAGACTCGTTTATAAACAAGCGAGTTATGTATAAAAAACAATTATTTAAAAATATTACTAAACCCGCAAGCTGATTGAGCTTGATAAGTCATTTTGGCTTTCCTAAAGATGCGTCAATGCACACCGATTATTTCGATTATGAAAACCCGTATCGTTCGCATCATTTCTGAAACAATTTTACTAACCGTGTGGCCTAAGCTCTGTTTAGGCACAAAGGAGAAATAGCAAAAAACACTTTATAGTCAAAGCTCTAGGCCACACCCTAAAAACCTTAAAAAATGAAACATTTTTACAAGGGTGGGAGAGGACTGGCCTTTAGCCAACGCGAAGGAGGAGCCTGTTTCCGAAAAGAAAAACCACCAAGATTTTCAAAAATCTTAACCAACCAAGGAGAAAGAGCGTCTGTTGCCTTGCCTTCGGCAACCGTTCGAGAGGTGTTCGACGTTTCTTCGGAATATCCTCGGGATTTGTTCGACACTGGTTCGGGCGCTGTTCGGGAAGTGTTCGACTGCTGTTCGGGTGGCAGCCGAAGAACAACCGAAGCTCACCCGAAGCAATACCGAAGTTGTCCCGAACCAGTCCCGAAGCGGACTCGAAGCGCTCCCGAAGGACACCCGAACAGCACCCGAAGAAACAGGTTGGTTTTTTACCGTTTTTTAGGCACACTTAAAGCGAGGATCAAGTATAGATGCAGTAAGGATGTAGTACCTTTTACGCAACCTTTGCGTAAAATAGCTGAGGTACCGTTAATGTACCGCGAGTGTACTGTTAGTGTACGGGGAGTGTACCGAAAAGGTACTGGAGATCTACTAAGAAGCTACTGGAGATCCACTACTGACCTACTAAACGCATGTACCTCTGGCGTAGATCAGCGGTACAGTAAGAGTAGGAGAGAAGTAGGGGCAGAGGCAATGACGAACAAAGTAACCCTTTGTCTGACAGGGTTACTTTGTTTTTCAAGAAGATTATTTTCTTTAATGGCATTGAAGAACATAAGAATCCTTTGTTTGGGATTCTTATGTTTCATGTTGTTTAATCTATCAGACGCCTGGGCGCAGTCCGCGATTCCGCGGACTGCCGAAGGGCAAAAAACAGTATTGATGGGAGAGGTGCTGTCGAGCGTCGATGGTGAGCCTATCCAAGGGGTTTCTGTCCGTGCTAACGGGGTTTCCGCCAGTACCGATGAAACGGGCAGGTTCCGCATACCGGCGAATAAAAGTACAGGAACCATCGAGGTGAAACACATTGGCTTTCAACTACAATCTATTGACTATGATGAAAAGACTACCTATTTAACTATATCACTCGAGCCACTTGAAAACCAGCTTGAAGAAGTCGAGGTGGTAAGTACAGGATATCAGCAATTACCGAAAGAGCGCGCTACAGGGAGTTTTGTGCAGATTGATAATGAGTTGCTAAACCGCAGGGTAGGGAGCAATGTGCTGGACCGTCTGGCCGATGTAACACCTGGCCTGATCTTCAACAACGGAAAGGGAGCCGCAGCACAGATGCGTATCCGCGGGCAGAACACGATACACTCCGATGCCCGTGTGCTGGTCATTGTAGACAATTTTCCCTATGAAGGCGATATCAATAACATCAATCCAAACGATGTAGAGAGTATCACGGTGCTGAAGGATGCTGCGGCAGCGAGTATCTGGGGTGCGCGGGCAGGTAATGGGGTAATCGTCATTACTACTAAGAAGGCGGGTAACCGAGGCGGTACGCAGATCGAAGCAAATGCAAATACCACCGTAGGGCATACGCCGGACGTGCATTACCAGCCGCTGATGTCCAGTGCGGATTTTATTGAGGTCGAACGGATGCTCTTCGACCGTGGCTTTTACACCAACTACGAGAACTCGGTGTCCAAAATGCCGCTGAATCCTGCGGTCGAACTGTTTATCCAGCAGCGCGAGCACCCAGACCGCTATGACGAATTCGAGCGGGAGATCGAGAAGCTGAAAGGATACGATATCCGTTCGGATTACGAAAAATACTTTTACCGCGCACCGGTCATGCAGCAGTATGCCTTCCGCACGCAGGGCAACAATGGTGGCAACCGTTACCATGCATCTGTCGGTTACGACCGGAACCAGACCGAGGTCGTGGGCGATATCGGAAACCGTTTCAGCGGTATCATCGGGAACACCTGGTCTTTACTGGATAACAGACTGGAACTTTCCGGTCAGGCTTCCCTTACTTCCCAACGGAATCAGACCAACGGGATGACCGAGATTACCTATATGGGATACCGGAATATTCCCACATCGACCATATTTCCTTACGCAAGGCTCGCCGATGAACAGGGAAACCCGTTGCCGGTAACAAAAGACTACCGGCTGGGTTACCTGGAATCGGTCGGGGGCGACGGACTGCTCGACTGGTCTTACGTGCCGCTCCTTGACAGGGACAACAACGACAGGACGAGCAGAGGAAACGACCTGCGTATGGACGCCGGAATTCGGTATAAATTAATGGCGGGAATCAATATACATGCCCAATACCAATATTGGACGGGCAACACCCACAACAGGCAACTGTATAACATGGACAGCTACTATGCCCGTAATGAGATAAATCGGCTGACACAACGGGACGCGACCACCGGCGCACTTTCCTATCCGATACCGATGGGCGGCATACTGGATCTGGACAACGTCCGTTCGAAGGCGCACAACCTCCGTCTACAAGCCGATTTTAATTATAATTTTAATGCTGTGCACGAGCTTAACGGTATCCTTGGTTACGAAATCCGCGACCAGCAGACGGATACCGATAGGAGACGTTCCTATGGGTATGATGACCGGGTGGGGGTGAGCCAGTCGGTAAATTATAAGGATTACTATACTGCCTATTTCAATCCATACAGTGCTTACAATCTCATACCCTTTATGGATAATGAAACGGGGACGGTTGACCGCTTCCGTTCGGTGTTCAGTAACGTCTCCTATGTGTACGACCACCGATATACCTTTACCGGAAGTCTACGTTTCGACGAGAGCAATCTGTTCGGAGTGAATACCAACCAAAAGCGTGTTCCGTTATATTCTCTTGGTGTCGGGTGGAACTTGACAAACGCAAGTTTTTTTCGCTCCGAAACTGTGGACCGTTTACACGTACGTGCCACTTATGGTCGGACTGGAAATATCAATAGGAATTTGACGGCCTATACGACAGCGTACTACAATACGCGGCACGCATTGACGCAGTTACCATTTGCCAACATAGTAACTCCGCGAAACCCGGACCTGCGTTGGGAAAAGATAACAACTTATAATCTGGGCGTCGATTTCTCCCTATGGAAAGGACGGTTATCCGGATCGGTAGAATATTACAACAAAGATGGGGATGATGTTATCGGCACGATACCTTCACCAGGAACAGCCGGCATTAAAACGATCACGGGTAACTTTGCGCGAACAAATGCCAAAGGCGTCGAATTGGTAGTGAATACCGTACCTGTCGATGGAAAATTCCGGTGGAGCAATCAGTTGCTGGTCAATACGGTGAAGGATAAAGTGGTTGCCTACAGGGCGAACCCAGTTCCTGCTACACGTATTCTTGCGGAAACCGATGGCATGACGATCAATCCGATCGAAGGCCGGCCGCTTTGGGCACTGTATAGCCTGCCTTGGGGAGGACTGGACCCGGAGAACGGAGATCCAATTGGTTTTCTAAATGGAGAAGCTTCAAAAGACTACCCACAGATATTGCAGTCTGCAACAACGGAGAGTTTAACGTATCATGGTCCTGCCCGCCCCGTGTGGTACGGCGCATTTCGGAACACGTTGGACTGGAACGGACTGTCTGCCTCCGCGAACATTACTTTCCGAGGTGGCTATTATTACCGAAGGAATTCAGTCAACTACGCAGCCAGTTTGTTCCGAGGAGAAGTCGGACACGGCGATTACGCCGACCGCTGGCAGCAGCCCGGCGATCAAGGGCATACGCAGATACCCTCCATGCCGTCCGAAGCAGTAGCAAGCCGGGAAACTTATTATGGTTATGCCGATGTCAATATTGAGAGAGCGGATCACGTGCGGTTGCAGGATGTTCGTCTATCATACAGCTTTCCTTTGGACAAATGGAAGCGGAGCGGAATCGACCGTTTGAGTATATATGGCTATGTCAATAATGTCGGTCTGCTCTGGAAGAAATCGGATGCTGTGTACGATCCGGATTTTACCAATGTCGATTATCTACCGATCCGGACGTTCAGTCTTGGAATTAACGTTATCCTTTAATCAAAAATAGAAATAAAGTAATGACAAAGATATATAGAAGATATTTTATGGTGCTATTGGCATTGGCTGTCCTGGGGGCGTGTTCTCGGGAGTTTCTCGAGGTCAAGCCCCGGAAGGCCCAAGTGATAGTCGAAACGTTGCAGGATGTCGAATCCCTGTTGGATAATGCAAGCGTATTGAACCGTACGGATTATTACCGCATGGTCTCGGATGGTGACTTTTATTATACCGATTCAAAAATCCTTTCGCTTCCCGAAGTGCAGCGGAATTTATACCTATGGAATGCCGAAATTGATCCCACCGGACTAAACAGTTCTCCCTGGGACTTGCCCTATCAGCAGATTATGTATGCCAATATTGCACTGGAGACGCTTGGTGTAATGGTCGATTATGGAGGCAATCGGAATGTCTGGGAGGAATTGTATGGGCGGGCTTTATACTTCAGAGCCTGGGCGCATTATAATCTGTTGCAGGATTTTGCGGAAGGTTATGATCCATCTGCGACCGAGCAACTGGGTGTGCCGATTATTACCGACAGTGCTTTTCCCAGAGATACTCGACGGGAAACGTTGCATGAAGGTTATCGCTTTATTATCGACGAACTCACAGAGGCCATGAATCTTCTACCACAGCAGGCACAGGTGAAGACGCACCCTTCGGTGCAGGCAGCTTACGCTCTGATGGCGCGTGTGTTTCTCAACATAGGTGATTTCGATAATGCCCTGTTGTTTGCGGACCGGGCCTTGGAAATCAGCGGAACGCTCTTAGATTTCAATACACTCTCATCAACAGGCGCTTTGCCTTTTTCCCAGTTTAATTTTTCGACGCATCCAGAGGTCATATTCTTCACAAGCAGCAATGTTCCATTGGTCGGTGTTGCGGGTATTCAAGGGGCGGATGAACTGTATAACAGTTACCTCGATGACGATCTCCGCAAACATACTTTTTTTAACGAGGGGAAATTGTATACGGGTACATATTCCGGTGCTTCGTCCTATCATTTTACCGGACTGGCAACAGATGAGCTTTATCTGATCAAGTCAGAGAGCCTTGTTCGTAATGACCGGTTGGAGGAAGGAATAAAAACAATGGAAGGGTTGCTGATGAACCGCTATGTAGATAATGTATCAACTGCCGATGTACCACAAAACCAAAGCGAATTGCTTCAATGGGTACTGGGTGAAAGGCAGAAAGAGCTGGTGGGACGTGGAACGCGCTGGACAGATCTGAAACGGTTGAATGGAGGTAGCGATACGCATATCGAGCTGTCGAGGACATATAATGGAGAAGAGTTCCATCTCCCGCCTAACAGTAGCCGGTACGTTTTCGCGATACCGCAGGATGAGGTTGAGATTTCGGGGCTGGAACAAAATATTAGAGAATAGAAAGATAATAATATGAAATATTTTATGATAATAGGTATGCTGTTTGCTTGCCTTACGCTTAGGGCACAGGCAATCCCTTCCATTATGTTAAACGATCTTCATGATCGTTCAGAGTCGAGTGTTGATCTCCGAGCGTTGAGTGAGAAAAAACTTGTTCTATTAGATTTTTGGGCTACATGGTGTGGAGCCTGTTTGGCTGCGATGCCGAAAGTAGATAGTATCGCGCAGGAAAATCTCGATCAAGTAGAGGTGATCACGATAACTTCAGAGAATAAGGAGACGGTGCTGGAATTTCTGGAGAAACGCAAAAGTAGAGGAATGTATGTGCATACTTCTCCAAAATTATTCGGCGATACGCTTCTTTCCAGACTTTTTCCGCACCGCGTTATTCCACACTACGTATGGCTTAAAGAGGGGAGAGTTATCGCAGTGACGGAGGAGGTAACAAGGGAAGCTGTGCAGTTGGCCCTGACAGAGGGAAGAACGAATCTCAGGAATAAAATAGATAAAAAAATAGAATCGTTTGACCGGCATAATGAAACACTTTTGGGATTTTTGCAAAAGAATGCCGATCTAAATCTTATCGACATTCAAAATTACTCCTTGGCCACTGGTTACATCGAACGAATTGGGACTTCCAGTGGTTACAGTTTAAACCACATAGATAATATTGACAAAACTAAATTCACGGGAACGAACATGGCGCTGGAGAATTTGTACCGGGTCGCCTTTGGTAAAATGAAAAGGTTCATTAACGACAGTGCGATAGAGGTGAGGTCGAGGTCGAGTTACTTCGCCACTGCAGGTTTGAAGGGAATGCGTTTTTTGGATTGGCTCGTGGATCATGGTGTAAGTTATGAAGCCGTCGTTTCTTCGAAAGAAGATCTTTTTGAAAAAATGATATCCGATCTTCGCGTCGCCTTTCCGATGTTCCATGCGCACACCGTCGAAACAACGGACACCTGTTTGGTATTGACTGAATTTGATCCGAATCCCCGTAAGCTATGGAAAGTGGTTGGCGAAGAGGAGGGACGCTACCGGACCGATATGGATGGTATCGTAATCGATAACGGAACAATATCAGGATTAATGACAGCACTTGAATCTACTGTGTTTTATGGAGCAAAGCAGCCCCTCGTTGATAAAACTGGATACACAGGTAAGATCAGTGTACATCTATTGGGATCGATACGTTCGCTAGATGAGATAAACGCTGCATTGAAACCTTATGGTCTGCGATTGGAAAAAAAAATGGCGATTTATGATAAACTGATCATAGAAGATCGGGATAGAAGTCGTTAACGAAAAAATCCCCATTTGGATAAAAATGGGGATTTGATAATTTAAGTGCCGTTACTAGTTTAACGGAAGATCGCCTGATTCGGTGACGATAAAATTACCCTGACTGTCTTGGACGGCTTTACAAGGGCGCGTACTTAGGGTACACTCACTCTCGCCCGGACTCCCTGGTGTGATTGGCTGCCAATTGGCAGGGATATTGGGATCCATTTCAGCGTTGTAATGCGTAGCGGTTTGAACATTTTTTGAACCGGCGTAACCAGCGCCGGCGGAGAACATAATAGCAGCTGCTGCCATTATTCCCCAAAAAGTGGAATTGTTTTTCATGACTTTGTTAATCATGTTGTTCATAAAAAAGTTTATGTTGTCTACTCTGGTAGCGGTTTTCGGCTTCCCCGCGTATTTGTTTGTTATATAATATCAAGCCGGTAACGGCGACACCAAGCATGATGATGTTGAACCCTAAATGAAAAACATAGCCCAGCGTCGGAAATATCCCCGCACATGCGCAGGTCTGCCCCGGGAATAAATCAGCAAATGCGGTGATTATAAATGCGATGAATGAAGCGAGTAGACCGATAGATAGCCATAGCCCCACTTTTGTGCGATAAAACAGAAAAACCACGGTGATTAAAGCCAGGATCGGTATAAGATAGGCCAGGATATCGCCGACATAGGCTGGAAAAAACTGCTTGTGCATCGAATCTAAATTTCGCTCCATGTTTCCCAGTTTCATCGAGGCGGTATATCCCCAGAGGGCAATCAGTAATATTCTGCTGATGTTGATGACAATTTCTGTTATATTTCTCACATTTGTTTTCATGTTTACTTCTATCGATTCGTGATACTTAGAAAGCAAAACTAATACAGAATGTAGTGCAGGTGTTTGTCCGTTTTTGATATCTTGAATTATCCATTTTTGATTTGTAAATTGCGGAGACCTATTGAAGGAGCATGCTAAAACAATCGGGTACAATGGAGGTAAAAAGAATAGTCGCGAATATAAACACGCAACAAATTGATGCTGCACAACATTTTTACGGTGAGCTGTTAGGTTTGGATATCTTGATGGATCACGGTTGGATAACGAGTTATGGAAATACGGAAACCATGCGTGTGCAGATAGCTTTTGCAACCGAAGGTGGATCTGGAACTGCCGTACCCGACCTATCCATCGAAGTGGATGATGTCGAGGAAGCGTATGCGCGAATGAAAGAACATGGATGCGAAATCGCATACGGTCCGGTCGATGAGCCCTGGGGCGTGCGTCGGTTTTATGTACGGGATCCATTTGGAAAGTTGGTCAACATCCTGATGCATTTATAGCGAAACACGATGGTGTAAGCGATATAGCTCATCTTTGTATGCACCCGGCGTTTGCCCCGTGTGCTTTTTAAAGAACCGGCTGAATGACGCGACGCTGGAAAACTGGCAACGCTCGGCAACATCGCCCAATTGCTGATCGTGTAGAAGTTCTTTTGTGCAACGCGCAAGAAGAAAACGATCTTTATAGCTTCTGGGAGAAGGAAGCTTCTCGTCTTTAAATACACGACATAGATGTGCTGCGGTCACACCCAGATCGTCGGCGACGTGCTGGATACTGAAGGCCTGCCCGTGGGTATGCACATAGGCTTTAACCAGCTCAATGGCATTATCGGCCAGATGTTGTATTGGGTTGATCTGTTCGTATTCCTCGTAGACCTTTCGTCTGGAAAGCTGTACCAGCCGGCTCAGTTCATCAAAAATGAAAGTCTCGTTATTGAAATCGCCTTTCGTTAAATTTTTACAGAGATGGGTAATATGTAGCCGGGTTTTCGGCCCAATGAGAAAATCGATGCTGTGGATCAGGCTTTTCACGTTATTGCGATAGCCATCGATCACCTCATGTAAAAAACGAAAGCTGCGCTCATTGCCATCGCGAAAGATGCCGCCATCGAAGTAAAACCCAAAGATTTGATGTTGTCCACGAGAAAGTTCAACCTGATAATTACCGGGAGGCACATAAAGATAACGGGCACGGCTGGGAGCAAGGGTGCAAACAAGATCGGCCCCAGCATCCCGGATCAGAATGTCGTCGTTTCCCTCGACGACATAGACCACATACAAATCCCCGATATCGACACGGACAGGAATAGTGACAGCCTGCTCGAGCCATAGATCATAACCAAAGAGATAACCATGTTTGCCATCAAATTCTTGTGCAATGGCCCAATTTTCTTCTTTGGCATAGTACTGCGTGTCTGCGTGTCGGATGTTGAGCGAAGGTTTTGGCTGCCCGGACGCTTGATCGGTAATCGCTTGGCCAAAGTGCGATCGAAAGTTAATATGTAGGCTTTTTTCCATAACAGGTATTTTTTCGATTGTTAGTCCCTCAAGCTTACAAAAAATCATCTTTTCATGCCAAGTTCAAGCGAACAAAACACGGATATGGCATAAACGACGCGTATATGGCGTAAACGACACCAAATTGTAACGGTCAAGTAGCGATAAAAACTTGGTAATATAGCTAATCCCGGGGGGTGGGATAACTGGGTCGAATAGGAGTGGAATAAATCCCCGACACAGAATGGTGTCGGGGATATTTGACTTAGGGGAGGAGATTATCTATTGCCCCATCCATTCTTCCATAAGCTCAGCATTGTAAAATTCGATATTATCGATGTAGACTATGTCATTTTCTCTAGTACCGGATCCATCATTTAAGCGTAGGTTCATGGATGTGAGCGCATCCATCTGGTTTGATGTCAAAGCAATATCTACGTAAGACCAAACGCCTAACGCCGGCTGCGGCGCAATATTAAGTATAGGGTCTAGTCCATTATATTTCCACGCAACGGATCTTCCGGAAGCTACCGGATTGTAATACATAAAGCGCACCCGATCGAAATTCTTACCCCAAACCTCACCAGATATGTCTACCGTTGGATTGCTGGCCCGTTTAATGTAAACGTTTAATTGCTGGCTTGCAAAGCTCTTTGTGACCTTCAGCACTTTATTACTCGTATTTAAACCCGATTTCAGCGGGTTGTCCACCACGTCTACAACGGCGGCATCGTTTCCACCTCTAAATTTGATATCCTTGACCCCGCTTTCGAAATTATCTAGGATAAAGGTGTGTGGCTTCACTTTTCCTATAACATCATCGGTATTCCGGATATCCAATCTGATATTAGCGCCTTCACTTCGTATAATACCAATAAGGTTGTCTACCTGTTCGGGATAATCAGTTCCTGCAAAGGTTGCGTGTATCTTGATCATGGATTTAACGGAACCGCTGACGTCGGTATATGCCAACATGCCGCTATACTTACCACTTCCTCCCGAAAAACTGCCGCTACCTAACTTCACGAGTGTACCCGTCCAATCTTTTTTGTAGGCGAGTATCTGATCGACAGTCGTTTCATTCGGTATAATGGTTTTATCTCCTAACTTTTGAATATGGTCTGTCGGAATATCTTTTATCGTAAACTCATCATAAACCTTTGCTAGCGTGCGTTGTGATACAATCACCTCTACTTCATCTCCCACATTCCAATCGGCTTCTTCCGTGGTTTCTATAAAAAGCCCCCCTTTGTTGTTGTCTTCTTGCAATACCACAGTTTTAGCATCGATATTTCTACTTTTAGTATCCGAGATGACAACGCCTTTGATTTTAATATCATCAGGTAAGATAATAGATTCTTGTGATGACAAGTTGGCTTTCAATTGTTCAAATGTAATTAGACTGGGCGTCCGCTTTACATTGACCGGTAGCTGGGCACTGCTTCCGTCTTCTCCGGTGATGGTAATGTTCGTTGTCCCTTCTGTTACACCGGTTATGATAAGTTTAGTACCTTTAACAACGGCCGTAGCAGTAGCGGGATTGGAATTCTTGCTTATAACATAGGGGGACATACCTCCTGAAATAGCGATTTCTACTTGGGCATTCGCAAATAAGTTCGCCGATGTTTGGTGAAGTGATACGGGTACCATTGGATCGCCTTTTCGGTAAATTCCTTGTAAAATCCCCCGATAAGCCGATTTCCGTTGATAGTTGCTATCGAAAACCAATGGCCAATCGGGATTATCTCTCATGAAGGAGTTGTCGTCAGACACTCCCCAAAATGTAATGCCGAACTGTTGCTCTTCCGGCAGATCTAACATAGCCTGGGCTACGGCGCGATAACTCTCCTGTTGCCGGGCGGCTAATGCCTCTGTATACGTTGCGTTAGGATTTTGATCTGGGTTTACAGCAACATCGAGCTCCGACACATGTACCATAAGTTTGGTTGTAGCCGCGGCCATGATGGCATACCGAAGATCGTCGATCGACCGGTTGGTGTTGGTGTGCATTTGCAATCCGATGCCGTGGATAGGAACGCCGGCATTCACCAAGCTGTCTGCCAATTGTTTAGTTGCTAACCGACGGTTGTGGCTGTATTCATGTCCATAATCATTATAGAAAAGGAGTGCATTAGGATCAGCCTCGTGCGCAAATTTGAAAGCCAAACCGATATACTCCAAGCCAATGTTGGTCAGCCAAACTGACGGGCGTAGGGTGCCATCATCCAGGATTATTTCATTAAGGACGTCCCAGGAGGCAATTTTCCCTCGATAGCGACCTACCACCGCTTGAATATATTCGCGCATAATCGCTATCCACTCTTCCTTTGTTCCCGAAAATCCGCTTACCCAATCGGGGGTATGACGGTACCATAGTAGCGTGTGGCCATGTACCCGGAGATTGTTTTGTGCGGCAAAATCAACCAAATAGTCGGCATCCTCCCAGAAGTATTCCCCACGGCCGGTGCTGATGAAATTCATCTTCATCGCATTTTCGGCTGTGATGCTGCTCATTTCCTGGATGACCGTTTGGCGGTATGCTTCACTATTGCGTAGCGGTCCCATCGAAATGGCTGCGCCTATGGGATATGGAGCCTCACGCAGCGTTTCGATAGCTGCTTCGGGATAGCCTTGGATGCGGTTGTCTGATTCAAATTTTTCGCCTTTGCATGTGGTAAAGGCGATTAAAATGGATATTAAATTTAGTATCGTTTTCATCGTATTGGTTTCTATTAGTTATACCCAGGATTCTGTTTCAATGGATGCCCGGTATTGGCGTCAATAATCCGTTGTGGAAACGGTAAAAGTGTATGGAATGGCTGAATGCCGGCTCCACCGTTCCGTTCACCGGATGCAATGGGGTTGTATCGCCGTGTCCGTTCGATCAATTTCCCTGTACGCATAAGCGTTTCCCTACGCGGTTCTTCCGTTACAAGTTCGCGGGCTCGTTCATCGAGTATATAATCCAATGTAACCTCGCCTGCCGACACAGGTGTCGCATGGGCACGTTGGCGCACTTGATTGATGTAAAATGCGGCACCATTACTCTCACTGTTGTTCCCTTGCATGTGTAAAGCTTCCGCAAGCAGTAAATAAGTGTCTGCCAGTCGCAGATAGGTCTGGTCTGCATAAGAATAACTTTCTCCATAGCGAGAAGGATTATCGTACGTCCAATCCCATTTTCGGGTACTGGCCCAGATATGGTTATTGGTGGTCATTTGAGATGCAGACATTTGGCACACGACCGTATTCCCATCCCGATCTACGTAGCTTTTTCGAATAGCGTGTTCGCTAAATCGATCGTCTGATGATTCGTATAGGGAGAATACCCAGGCCGTGATTGCAGCACGCCCGATACCCCGGCCACCGTATTCGGGCGAATAAGCTATATTCCGGTTGTTATACGCCGACACCCAGGTACGCCGCATCGTATTGCTGTACGCTCCAAGGATATTGTCGACATCTGAATTTGGAAATACCCATAGCGCTTCGGTGTTGCCTTGGCTGGGGAGTATGTTGCCGTCATAGAATTGATCCATAAACGCGCACCCCGGTTCATTTCTACGGACACCATATCGCTCGGTAATGAGTTGGTAGTTCGGATTATCAATCACAGCCTTGGCCTTGGCTTCTGCTTGATCGGGTTTGTTTTGCCAAAGGTACAGTTCAGCTAGGTAATGCTGCGCAATCGCCTTTGATAAACGGGTGACGTCGTTGGAATTATCTGGCAACCATTGTTCTGCGAAAAGCAGATCTTCCTCAATAAGGGCCTGAATACTTTCTACCGGATCCCGTTGCCAATCGTCGCGGTAGTTCTCCCCGGTAATTTCCGTCGTGTTGATCGGTACTGCACCAAAGGTCATGACGAGGTGGCGATATGCCCATGCACGGATAAGCCGAGCGTGAGCGACCATTTCATTTTTATTTATTTCATTGTCCGCTGCATTGCCACCCTGCCAATCGACATCCGGATCGCCGGAACGGGCAATGAGCAAATTGGCGGAGCTGATGCATCTGTATAAGATCAGGAATATACCTGGTCTTCCTTCGGTGTCACCATTTAAAAATTGCATCATTCCGTTTAGGTCGGCCGTTGTATATTGGTTGAGGCCTCTCGTCCACGAGAGTTCTGTATTGGCCCAGCCAACGTCGGTGCCGATCTTCCAAATCACACCTAGTTCGGCGGATTGAATGGGTTCCATTCGTTCCTGCCTTGGGAAATGGAGTAGCGCGTTTTTAGCCAGGCGAAAGCCGTTCAGATCGGTATAGAGATTATCTGCATAAGTCTCGTCTTTTGCAATTTCGTCGAGAAAGCTGTCGCTGCAACCGGCCGTCATTACGGTCAGCGTTAGGAGTATGAATAGCTTGTAGGCGTGTGTTTTCATGATTGGATGTAATTGAAATGGTTAAAATCCGATCCGCGCACCGAAAAGAAAGCTTCGTATTTGCGGAATGCCGAAGTCCGATTCGTATTCGGGATCCAGCCCTATGAATCGGGTTAACGTTAGCACATTTTTCACGTTGGTAAAAAGTTCTAGACGATCTATGTTTATTTTATTGGTAATCGATTGGGGTATTTTATACGCCAACGAAATATCGCTTAAGCGAATAAAGGATGCGTCGTTTGTCTTTCCAAAATAATTGAGTGAATAAGGATTGGAATCATCTCGATTGGCGGGGTAAGTGTTGGTTTTATTTTCCGGTGTCCACCATTCCCGTTGCCGGATAGTTGTTGACCCATTGAAATAGGTGTTCATATGCTCGGTAAAACGGGTCGCTCCTTGAGATGCATATATAAAGAAGCTTAGGGATAGATCCTTGTAGGCGAGTGTATTGGTGAGACCTACGGTGTATTTCGGGAAGTTCTGGCCGATGATATGCCGGTCATCCACCGTGATGATACCGTCGTTATTGTGATCCTTTATCCGTACATCGCCTGGTCTTGCGGTGGGCATATGTGAATGGAGTATGTCGTCGGTTTCTTGCCAAATCCCGTCAAATCCATAGGTATAGATGACGCCAATGGGCCTGCCGATAAACCAGCTGCTGGCTACATTGTCCAACGGGTTTCCATCGTCATCAAACAAACCAACATCTACAATTTCATTTTTGGCGTACGTAAAATTAGCGTTGGTTCGCCAAGAGAAGTTATCACTTTGCACATTGATAGAAGATAACGCCACCTCTATGCCGCTGCTCTTCGTCCGACCAATATTCTGTCGGATGGTGGTCACGCCATTGATCTGGGGGATCTGTTTGTTCAACAGCAAGGCTCGGGTATTGGAAAAATAGGCGTCGACCGTTCCGGATAGTCGGTTTTTAAGTATAGAAAAATCCCATCCGATATTGAGCTGACGCGTGGTTTCCCAACTAAGGGTAGGATCGGCTAGCTGGTTGGGATAGAACCCGATCAACGGATCGCCTGCATTATCCAGATAATATTGATTGGCCATGGTCGGCATCGACGAATAGGCACCGATGGCCTGGTTACCACTTTCGCCCAATGATAGCCGCAATTTCGAACGATCTAGCCAGGTGAGGGATTCCATAAAAGGTTCCCGCTCCATATTCCATCCAACAGCCGCAGAAGGGAACACACTGTATTTATTGTTCGCTCCAAAAGCGGAAAAGCCATCACGCCGCACCGTGAAGGTAAACAAGTACCTGCTGTCGTAACTGTAATTCGCTCGAAACATTTGTGATAAGGAAGATTCCTTGATATATTGATCGGATGGGGTTAGCGTGGTAGCCAATCTGAATTGATAGTAGGACATGTGATCGCCCGGAAACCCTACACCGGTATTGTCGTGAAATTTCGTTTCGTACGCCCGGGCGGTATACACCCCCGTTAGGAAAACATTATGGCGTCCGAAATCTCGGGTATAACTCAGAATATTTTCAATAGACCATTCTTCTCGGTTTTGATTGTTGACCGTCGCTGATCCCCCCACCTGACTGCCCCGTAACGTGTTTGAGGACGAACTGTACTGTTCGATCAGTCGTGCGCGGTAGTTGTAACCCGTTAAGGTCTTGAACGAAAGCCCCTCCACAAATGGGAAATCGATCTGGATGTAGTTGTTGGTCAATATCCGTCTGGCTACATCTTCTTTTTGGATGTTTAATCCTTCCAATGGATTTACAATATTCAGATCGTCTGGATTGGGTTGGAAATTCAATTTTCCGTCTTCGTCATAGGGTGCTGTCAACGGATTCATCCGGCTGGCGTTACTGATGTTGGCTCCCTCGCCGGGACGGTCATAATAGCCGATGGTAGAGGCGGTACCGAACGTTAGCCAAGGGGTGATCTCGGTGTCCATATTGATCCGCAGTGCATAACGATTGTATACGTCATTACGTGCTACACCATCGGTTCGGGAAGCGTTTCCTGCTATAAAAAACTTTGTTTTTTCTGCGCCGCCCGAAATGGATAGGTTGTGATCCTGCTTGAAGCCGGTCTGTGTGGCGTAGTCCAGCCAATCGGTATTGACACCGTTCTGGTATTGCTGTTCCTCAAACGAACTGACGAATCCCATGCGTCGTTGTTTAAAATTATAAAACTGGGTGGCATCCATCATATCTGGCCGATTGATGATGTTGCTGGTACTAAGCATGGATTCCAGCGCCAGACGAGTTTTGCCCTTAACGCCTCGCTTGGTGGTGATCAACATAACGCCATTCGCTCCGCGTGCTCCGTAAATCGCGGCAGAAGAAGCATCCTTGAGTACTTCGATCGATTCGATATCGTTCGGGCTTATTTCCGAAAGGAATCCTTCGAACTGAATGCCGTCTAATATGATCAATGGTCCGGCATCGGCGTTGATTGAATTCTGTGCGCGAACCCGCAGCCGGGTATCTCCTTCGGCACTGGTTCCTGTGTTGGTGATGTTCACCCCAGGAAGCTTGCCCTGTAACGACTGTACGACATTGGAGTAGGGCGTATTTTCCAGCTCTTCCGGTCTGATGGAGACGATTGCCCCGGTTACGTCGCTTCTCTTCTGGGTGCCGTAGCCCACCACGACAACTTCATCCAAGCTGGCGTCCTGCATCTTTAAGACCACATTTATTTCCTTTCTCCCGGCAATGGAAACTTCTTGGGGAGCATATCCTATATAGCTGAAGACTAAGTTTGTGTTGCTTCCGATAACTTCGATGTCGTACAGTCCTTGAGCGTCTGTCTTGGTTCCGGTTGTCGTTCCTTTAAACTGCACCGTTACATCGGACATCGGCTCGCCCTTTTCATCCGTAACGCGCCCTCGAATCAGTTCTTGTTTATATTGTACGACGGACGATAGGGGCTTTTGACTAACGGTTTTCTTTTCTTTAATGATAATAATCCGATCGCGTATTTCGTAGGTAAGCTGCTGCTCGGCAAACAATAATTGCAATGACGTTTCCAATGTTTCATTTTGCAACGATATATTCACTGGTCTGGCATTTTTTAAGATTCTGTCATTATAAGAGAAGTCGTATTTGGTCTGTTTGCCTATTTGTTCCAATGCACTGGAAAGCGTTGCATTTTTTAGCGTCAGACTTATGGTTTGTGCTGATACCTTAGCCGTAGCCTGAAAACTAAATGCCAGTACCAATAATACAATAGTTTTTATCACGATAAAGGTTTTTAATATGTGTTTATCAAGGTGAAAAGATGACTTCATTACATAGCTTCTTTTCTCCTTGCAAACAAAGTGAATATTCATAACTTTGTTGTTTATAGGGTTATATTATTCTGTTAGCGATAAATAAATAGAATGTTAGCTCCTTACTAGCCAAGGTATTCCACTACCTTGGCTATTCTTTTGAAGAGGATGCCAAACAACGTAAACTTTATTATTTCATAAGTTGTAGCCTCCTCCCTTTGATCTTAAATTTGACATTGCTTATCTCTTCCAGGGCATACAGCACACTGGACAGGTTTTTATCTCTTTGTATAGATGCGTGTACTTTAATATCATCTGGTATGTGTGTATAATCTACATCCAAGTCATACCATCGTTCGATCTGACGTATAGCTTCGGGCAATGGTGTGGCCTTGAACCTGAACTCTCCGTCTTTCCAAGCAACATATGGTGCTACATCTATCGTGGAAACTTCAAACCCCTTTTGTCGTAAAACCGCTTGCTGTTCGGGTTTAAGTATTTGTGATGTATTATTTTTTACGCTGTTTAGCTCGACACTGCCACTGATTAAGGTGGTGACGGTGTGAAGTTCATCGGGATAGTCATGGACGTTGAATGTTGTGCCTAGTACTTTCAGGTACTGTGATTTGGTCTTCACAATAAAGGGCTGTTTTGGTTTATGGGTTACTTCAAAATAGGCTTCTCCTTTCAATTCTACCATTCGTTCATTACCTCTAAAAGCAGTTGGGTATCGTATCGAAGATTCTGCATTAAGCCATACATTAGTACCATCGGGCAATACGATCTGATATTGTCCTTTGCGTGGCGTGGATAGCGTGGCATATTGCGTTGCCGTATTTTGCGTAATTTTTGAGCCATCGGTATATGCAAATCCATTTTCGCTTATAGCAATGCCGGTTTTATTTTCGTTCAACACGATAGATTGACCATTTTCCAGCGTAAGGGTGGCACGGTTGCCACCCGGTCCTATTTCTATATTGTGCTGGTCGGCAAGCTCGACTTGCTCGATAGGTTGACGGCCAAAATAATAAAATGTCCATGTCGAGACAAGTAGTACGGATGCTGCAATGGACAGACCAATAAGCAATTTTTTGATCTTATCTTTTTTGCTTCTGGTTTGTATCTTTTCCATCAGCAAAGAACGATTTTGTTCCACCATTTCGAGAAGTGGTTTGGACAATGTCTGTTCTTGCTCAATATGAAGAAGTTCCTGCTCCACAAGGGACTTGAGATCGGCCGAATATTCGTCTAGCTCAAAGTACCGTAACAAGATGCTGAGCTCCTCTTCGGTACAGGAATTGTTTAAATAGCGTTTGAATATATCGTCGATATACGTCATGGCAAACCTCGTTTAATTATATAGACGAACCAAATGAAATTGTTCTCGGCTTCAGTTTTAAAAAAAACGAAATTATTTTAAAATAATATAGCTCGCTATGGTAAATAAAAGGTGTGGATAGTTCTCAGATAGCTTTCCCTTGAGAAAATCGGAAGACTTTGCCATGTGATCTTTTATTGTACTTATCGAAACACCAAAGTAAACAGACGCTTCTTCGTAGGATTTGCCTTCGAGTTTAATCAATCTGAAAACCTTTTGTCTCTGTGGAGGTAGGAGTGAAATTAATTGCTCTAATATAGTTGATGTTTCTTTATAGCTTAGCAAGGGTTCTATATGATCGTAAGATAAATTAATATGGACGGCGAGTTGTTTTTCCAACTCTTTGTCTTTTGAAGCTTTACGATAGAAATCTATAGACAAGTTTTGGGCAATAGTGAAGATATACGCTTTTAGATTCGTACCTTCTGTTAAGCTTTTCCTGTTATTCCATAATCTCAAAAAGGTGTCCTGGTGCAATTCTTGAACAACAGCCTGTATCTTAATCAACTTATGTATCTTATACGCCAGTTGGGCAGCATATAAATTGTATACCTGTTCAAATGCCGACGAATCTCCATCCCGCAGCTTTTGCAACAGTTCCCTCTCATCAGTAAAAGGCGGCCTACACATTGAACTAGGTTTGTATAAATTAATTAACGGGTCAAATCTAAAGAAAATATTCTGTAAAGAAAAAACGGCTGGTACCTGATAACTTTTCATTCCAAGATCAAGCGAATAAAACACAGATATGGCGTAAACGACGTCTATATGGCGTAAACGACACTAAATTTTAACCTTCAAATAACCCATTGCAGCATGAAAATTGGCACGAACGCGAATACGTTATTTACGGCGTTTAGGCTGTAACGTACGGTCACATTTTTTTCTTTTCGAAAGGGTTTATAAGATTTGGGCTGTTGGATCCGACAAAATGAGAAATATCTTCCCAACAGAAAGGTACAAGCTGCTGGGGGATAAATGGTAAAATTTTAAAGATAAAGCAACATGGAAAATCTACAGGTATTGTTCAACAGAGAGCCTAATGTACAACCATCGGAAGTATTGACTTGGTCCGAGATCGTTCCATTTTTGGAGGAAGAACCTACCAAAGAAAGATGCCCGATATTTACGCTGTAACGCATATTAGACGCTAACGTTCAGAAGGGTGGGGGCAATGAGCCGCCCTCCCTTCTTTGATAAAACCTTTATAACATGAACAAGACATTATTTGAGTGGCCTTTTGCGCTCTTTAGTGCACATATCCACCATTTTTTGCCGCATATCCCATGGCAGGAACATGAAGATTTATACAGGCGTTTTGAGGCATTTCACAAACCCAAGCAACATAAACTTTTGGAAATCGAACATACCGCCGATATACAGATGTTGCTCCAACTTGAACCGGCTTTGCTCTGCCTATACCATTTGGGAAACCATTTTGAGACGGTGCTTGCATTGGGGAAGGTCGGATTAAGTTTCGATCTCCTGCTAGATAGGGCGGTGTATAGACGCTATGAATCCACTTTTTGGGGGTTACAGGCACAACTCCAACGCAATGGCAGCGCATACCGTTTTTTATTTAGCGACGACCGCGCTGTGCTGCTAAAAATGAGATCCGCCTTGCGGGGGCAGAGACATGTCGTCGTATTTGCCGATGGTAATTCAGGCACGTTAGCAGGGAACAAAGATCTGCGTACGGCAATTCGGTTCCTTGGGGGAAGTTTGCAGGTAAAGCAGGGAATAGCGATGATAAGCCATGTATTACAGGTGCCGATTATTCCTCTGTGGATGAAAGAAGTAAGCGGAGTTTGCAAGCTGAGCGCGGTAGAGCGAATTGATCCGGGTGTGTGGGATGATAGGCGGGGATTTATAGGTCACGGTATGCAGTCCTTATACGATCGGTTGGAAAAGAAGGTGGCCGACCGACCTTGGGTATGGGAATGCTGGGGTTACTTACATCAAAATGGAAGTTTCGATCCGGCAAATTTGCTTCCCTTCCGGAAACAGCGACTGGGCACGAAAGAGGCATGGATACCTATACAATGGCGGGGGCGAATGGCGCATTTTGATCGTGTTTCGTATCAATTAATTCACTAATTAAATTTTTATTTTTTTTCGAGATTCATTAGGTTTACGTACATCTACTAAACCTAATGGATATGACGTGTTCAAGATCGTTAATGCCTGTGCTGGCAATTATCTTTATTATTGCCCTCTATAGTCTTATGTGGAATGTAAATGCGAAGTATGTAGAAGATCATATCCCGCATCGCCATATTGCCGCTGTGGTACTATTGTATGCGGCCTACTATAGCGTGCACCTGCTCTGTTTTGATATGGTATGGAAAGGAGGGTGGGCAAGGCGGATAATTGGCGTGGTTGGCATCACCGTACTTTACTGGACATTATTTCCCGTGATGTATAAGCTAATACAAGAATGGATGCCTACTGTTGGTTTGCAGTTGTTCGACGATACGGTTCCTTATAATGAAGCAGATTTTCGCAAACGGCTGATAAGTCCTTATATAATCGTGGTGAGCATGGCTGCGTTTACAGTGGCGATAACGCGTTTGATACAACATCATTTCGAAAAGAGGCAGCTACTAAAAAAATTGACTGGTTTGCAGCAGCAGTTTATCAAGCGGGAGATAAAAACACATTTTATCAGTAATATTTTAAGCACAAATATTGGTGCGGTACTCTTGGATTCTAAACCTGATCAAAAAAAGAAAATTATAGCCCTGATTGAGTTGCTCGCTTATTTCAATAAGGTGGATCAAGGACGTATGGGTTTGGTATCACTTAAACAAGAGCTACGGCAACTCAAACATTTTATAGCAATGATCAATCAGCAATATGGAGAAGGGACGGTAATGTGTACTGGGTTGGATAACGGCAACAAGTCGGAAGATGTTATACCATTGGGCATACTGCTTTTACCGCTGGAGAATTGTTTAAAATATGCTCGTCTGGACCCTAGATATCCGGTAAGATATGCAATTAAACGAGTGGATGGAGGCGTGGAAATTCGATGTGTCAATTATATCGATTGGAGGGGCGTAGAATCAATGGGCAGTACAGGTAAAGGTATCGAGATGGTCGAAAAGCAGATAAGCGTGCTGGGGCTCCCCATATCTATTACCGTGCAGCAGGATGGAGGAAAATTCTTTTTTACGATAAATATAAATAAGAGATGAAAAAGTCTGTTTATACGTTGCTGATGGTGGATGATCAGCCAGGAAGTATTATGATCTTGCATAGTTTATTGTCGGAGTTTCCTTTTTTGGAGGTGCTGCCTATCGAGTCTGATCCGCTGAAGGCGTTTACATTTTTGCGGGACAACCCGGTAGATCTGCTGTTTATCGACATGCAGATGCCGGATTTGGATGGTATCAAATTGCTTAATCTACTACAGAAACCACCTGTATTTGCAGTATGTTCGGGCTATACCAATCAAGCCTATGATGCGTCGAAGAGGGGAATGATAGGATATATTCCGAAGATGCCTGCTATAGAGGACCTGGAAAGCTTGCTGTGGAGAATGATAGCGGAAGTAGATCGCCGTGAGGAAGAGAAGAGGGATGTAGCGAGGATCAATGTCGTCGATGTGAATCGAATGGAATTCAGCCTGCTGGTCAGTGACATCCGCTATATTTCCAGCCAAGATAAAATTATGTCGATCGTCACGACCAAAGAGACTATTTGTGTTCGCTCGAAGTTGGAGTTGTTGATGGAACTATTACCCAGCGGCTTATTTTCGCGGGTACATCAGAGCTTTATCGTAGCCCTTGATGCTGTTGTCGCGCACAATGGTAGCGAGATTAACTTGGAAGACGTGGAGCCGATCATTCCTATCGGTCGCAAGTACAGGGAACAGTTTAATACGGATTTAGCAACATACCGATATTTTGCATGGAAATAAGAAGATAGTATCTACTATAAAAGAAAGGAGGTAACCATGATAGAATAGCTTATCAACAACTCGAAAAATAGAATTAATGCTCCGTGTTCATTTTATGAAGACACGATAATCCTAACCTTATAACACGATTTATAATGAACAATGATACTTGTGGCCACGAGCCACGTAAATGCGTACAATGTGCCATCTTATTGGCCATCTTAAAAGCACTGCATATTGATGTGGAGTTACCGCAAAACTGTACGGCTGCTCCGAAACCGGATGAAATGCACTTACTATTAACCCGAAAGGAAGTGATGCATAAGCTGAACATTAAAGATAGTACCTATACCCGTTGGGTAGACCGCGGTATCTTGGTGCCGCGGATAATGGGAACCCGACATTTCTTTACCGAATCAGATCTTGACCGTGCTTTCGAGGAAAGCAAGCGCAAAGGCAAGCGTTAATACGTAAACAGCTTTAGACGCTTTAATCGCGCAAGGGGAGGTACATCTATCATCGTGCTTCCCCTTTGTTTTTCCGTACGCCGGCGTCTTGGCGGCGTACGACTAGAACCATATGCCGGACTACGGCACGCTTCTTTCGTATGGGGCAGCGATATATTCACACGTCGAGGCAATTTAGTTGCCTTTCATGTTTGTCTCCCTGTATGGAATATTCATGGTTCCCTGTACCGAGATGATACTTCCGTCCATCATGCTCATTTCCCTGTGTGCCTGGAAGCAACTTCTGTGCGCTAAAGCATTCTCGGCATACGGAAACATGTATGCGTTGGGCAACGAAATTGTTGTCCCGTACACCGATATGAAAAAGATAGACAGGAGCTTGATCAGGTAGGGCAACGAAACAACGTCGGCGTACGACGACGTGATACTTCCGCCCATCGATAGGATACTTCCGTCCGCCGACAGGACATTTCCGTTCGGGTTGCTGACGCTGTTGTCGTCGTCATTAGTGCCCATTTGTGCCCAAATGTGCCCATCTGTCGTCATTTTCCGTTAAAATTTTCCGGCTCAGACCACTTTTGTTGCCACAGCGAGGGAATGGGCCCTGCTGCTAAAACATTATGTGATGAACATAAAACAACAAGCATTGGGCGGTTTCACCAAGGACAGCGATGAAACCGTATTGGTCAAAGGAAAAACGGTGCTGCTTGCCATGACGGGCAACGCCAACTTTGAAACACCGGAACCAACATTGGAAGCGGTGACGGAAGTTCTTAATGATTATGAGCAGAAGCTATCCATGGCAAAACGACGCGGCAGTCCGGAGGATACAGCCGCGAAGAACCAGGCTAGGAAAGCGACGGAGCAGATGCTGAAGCGCTTGGCATTCTACGTGACACAGACAGCTGATGGCGATCTGCCGAAACTATTGAGTTCGGGGTTTGCGGTATCAAGTTTACCGCAGAAGGATGATGTGCCGTTGCCAGTGACAGGGATTACCGTGGGTGACGGACGGCAGAAAGGACAGATGCGATTGGATTTCGACAAAAATCAGTCGGCCAAATTGTACGAATACCAATTGTGCCAGATCGACGCACATGGCTTACCGGATGAATGGGGAGAATCATACACGACGAGCTCGTCAAGGCTCAATATCATCGCCCCGTTGATACCTTATCAGCGCTATGGCGTGCGGGTGCGGGCAGTGAACGGCTACGGCCGCTCGGATTGGTCGGAGATGGTGTCACACGTCGTGCGTTAGCGGATGGAGATCCATGTAAAACGCAGCAGGCAGGGGAAAAACAGTACCCTGTCTGTTCTCTACATCGATGGCGAACAGGTCTGTTATGTACTGGAAGATTCGGTTCGGGATGAGAAGATCAAAGGGAGTACCGCCATTCCTGCAGGTCGCTACAAATTGGCATTCCGACGCTATGGTGGTATGCACGCGCGGTATCACCGGTTATTTCCCGATTTTCATAAGGGGATGATACAGCTGATGGATGTTCCGAACTTCTCCTACATCTATATCCACATGGGTAATAATTTCGCCGACACGGCGGGGTGTCTTTTAGTTGGAAAAACAAAGAAATATTTCAAGAAAATGCATGAATTTGAAATCCGACAATCGAGAAAGGCCTACATCCCGCTCTACAAGCGGCTTGCAGCGATGATGGAAAAAGGAGATGTGTTTGTAAAAATTCACGAACTGAGTTCACGCAGAATGAACTTATAAATAGCATAAAATGAGACAGATAATAAGAAAAATAAGCCAAGCGGTACAGGTGGTACTGCTGGCACCGATAAAATTGCCAGCGAAGGCATTGAATGTATTGAAATACGTTGCTGTAGGGTTAGGTATTATCGAACAGGTGATACAGGATGAGGATACTGAGCGAAAAACGGAAGGAAAGGAGGGAAATGATGAGGCCGCTGAGTAATGTGCAACTGGGTACCCTCGGCGGTACGATCTGCTCGGTTTGGAACAGCTTCGACTGGAGTAACCTTGCACATACGGCTTTGATGGCCGTGGTGGGTGCGGCGGTCAGTTACTTAACCAGCCGTTTGCTGCAGGGTAGGAGGAGACGACGTTAATCTACGTTTTATTGCTCCATAACGAAACCACCTGTAGCGTATGCTACGGGTGGTTTTATGGAAAAACCATAACGCACGGGTATGGACATAGGCTTCGATCACCTGTACGAGTTTAGCTACTAATAGCAGGGGCCTGTTTGATGTATGTGCTGTCTGTGACCTGTTGTAGCAGAAAGTCGGCCATATCTGCGCGAGAAGTAGTAAAACTAAGCCTGCCCTGACCTAAATATCCTGACTTGACATGGTTAGACCGGGCCTTATTATTTAAACCTGCAACTCTGACGAGCGTCCAATCCAAATCCGAATTTCGAACAATTTCGGCGATCTTACGAAGTTCTGAAACGGCGTTGCGGTACTGGCGGTTGAATAATCCCAAGAGTTTCAATACGCCTCTTGTCATACCTAGGAGTAGCGCAAATTTTTTATCAGGCAGGTCTTTGCTGTCTTTTGCATTTGAAGTGGAAACCACAACGAGGCGTTTTACCTTAAATTTTTTCATAGCTTGAATGATGAGTTTTGTCCCTTCGCTTACACAGCCTACTGTCTCTATGACCACATCACTGCCTTCTATGGCCGCTTCTATTGCTGTTTTATCAAGCATGGTGCCTTTTATAAGGGTTAAGTTAGGGTGTTGAATAGTCATTTTCGAAGGTGTCCGGGCATAACCGATTACCTTGTGTCCTGTGTCAAGAGCTTGTTGCACGAGTAGATGTTGCATGCGCCCTGTGGCTCCAAAAATTGTAATTGTCATTTTATTTGTTTTTTTAAAGGTCATGAATTTTTAGTGTAAATTTGTCATGGATTAACTACTGGTAACTAAGTGAAATTTTGTAATCTTATAAATAATGAAGGTTAAATCAAGAAGAAATGTGTCTGCTGAACAATGTAATGAAGCCATGTTGGCTTTAAGAGATAGCATTGAAATTTGGGGCGGAAAGTGGAAACTGATGATTTTGCTTTACCTGACCATAAAAGTGAAAGAAAAAAATTTCTTTATGGAGATTGTCAGAGGAATTCCCGGCATTTCGGGTAAAATGCTATCCAAAGAATTGAAGGATTTGGAAATGAATAAACTTGTCGAACGTATTGTACATACTACTGCACCTATAACGGTAGAATATGCTATTACGGAATACGGTAAGTCTTTTGTTCCTGTTGCTGAAAAATTATTGCAGTGGGGAATGTCTCACCGAGAACTCATCAAGGCAAAATAAGTTTCGTCTCGCCAATGCTATCACTATGTTTTATACAACAGGGGGGCTTAGCTGTTTGTTGTCGTCGTTGTTAGTGTTCCAATTACTTATTTATCTTCGTTTAAAACCTTTTCTACTTGGTTGTAGATAGAGATGAGCTTCTCGTACTGGGTATTTTTTTTATGAAACATCATAGACGTGTATAGGATTTGAGGAGATGTTAAATGTATATCAACTTTTATAATGTTGTCGAGCTTTATAATATCCTCTTGATACTTGGAGTATTTATACCATCGGCTAAAAATTTCATGGCGTATTTTTGATTTTTGGTCGTCATCCGAGCATATGTAAATAAGGGAGTTTTCTGTTTGTTGAAAGAATCTCTGAATGATATTTTGGATAGTTCTAGAAACTTTTGCATCAAAAGGCTCAAGTTCTTCACTTGCTTTTTCCACTATTAATTGATAGACATTTTGTATCTCTTCGCCAGAGATAGACGAAAAAGATTCGTCCACGACGAAAGCAACTCTATATAAAATGCTGTTTTTGGTTACGAAATTGTACGTACTGGTAATGTCGTCAAAAACGTAGTTATAATGGCTTTGCAAACTTAATACCTTTTTTATTCAGTTCTTTAAGAGAGGTTTTTCCCTTCATGTATGAACGCACGGATTCCTTATCAGCAATCATTTTAGATACTGATTTGACGATTGTTTCTTTTTTGATCTCTTGCTTTTTCATACCGATACAAATATAACAAATTATTTTCAACTAATTATTGTCGTCGTCGTTAGTGCCCTTTTGGGCCCATTAGTGCTTTTTTGTCGTCGTTTTCCGTTAAAATTTTCCGACTCCGACCATTTTTTGCCATGACGAGTGAACGGGCCCTAAGGTTATGATACAGCTGATGGATGTTCTGAACTTCTCCTACATCTATATCCACATGGGCAATAATTTCTCCGACACGGCGGGGTGTCTTTTAGTTGGAAAAACAAAGAAATATTTCAAGAAAATGCATGAATTTGAAATCCGACAATCGAGAAAGGCCTACATCCCGCTCTACAAGCGGCTTGCAGCGATGATGGAAAAAGGAGATGTGTTTGTAAAAATTCACGAACTAAGTTCATGCAGAACGAACTAAGTTCACGCAGAATGAACTGAGTTCATGCAAAATGAACTTATAAATAACAGGAAATGAGATAGATAATAAGGAAAATAAGCCAAGCGGTACAGGTGGTACTGCTGGCGCCAATAAAATTGCCGGCGAAGACATTGAATGTATTGAAATACATTGCCGTAGGGTTAGGTATTATCGAACAGGTGATACAGGATGATAGCGACAAACCAAAAACGGAAGGAAAGGAGGGAAATGATGAGGCCGCTGAGTAATGTGCAGCTGGGTACCCTCGGCGGTACGATCTGCTCGGTTTGGAACAGCTTCGACTGGAGTAACCTTGCACACACGGCGCTAATGGCCGTGGTCGGTGCAGCGGTGAGTTACTTGACGAGTCGTTTGCTGCAGGGTAGACGGCGCAGACGATAAACAAAAACCCCCGAAGCGCTTCGGGGGTTTTTATGGAAAACAGGCACAGCGTAGACCTCCGGAGCACTACCGACTTTTTGCCTGCACTGATTTCCTTACTGGCACCACAATTTTTAACCGAAACGACTAACAACCGTAGTGCTTCTATGTCATCCACACGTAACAATCTTGTAAATAATATTTAATTAAATTATTTGTCGTACATTTATATACGTTAATGTAATGTTTTGGATATTTAATTAATTTGCAAATTCAAACACCATTTCCGAAAGATGGTGGTCTCCATAAAAGTTGAGCGTTTCCGATCGTTACGGTACGTGCTCCACGATCACTCTCCGTTCAATGCAGTGCAAGGGAACCGCACTTACTATCCGTACTTAATGTTCTTTGCCTACTTATTTATGCAACGTCCTAACTGCCCATACTTTGCGGGATAAGGACGCCGGTGCGCGAAGATTTCACATCTATTCAAAAACATATATGACACCAAGAACAAAACGGGAAATAGTATTCCTGTCCACTTTTCCGCCACGTGCCTGTGGCATAGCAGCATATACTACAGATCTGATGACGGCAATTTCTGATCAGTTTCTACAGGCCTATTCCCACGTCCCTATACCAATAGAAAATGACGATGAAAGGCTTTCATATGATTTCATGAGTGATCACGTGCTCAATATATCCGATGACGACTCTTTCGGGATCTTGCTGGCCTATCTTAACCGGTCCGATAAAATTGACCTGGTCTTCATTCAGCATGAATTCGGACTCTTCCGAGGCCAAAGCGAGAGATTTCAGGAATGGCTCTCCCAGATAGAAAAGCATGTTATTGTAACCTTCCATACTGTATTGCCGTGTCCTGATAAAAAACTCTTCAAGGAGGTAAACGCTATAGCGGAGGCGTGCGCTAAGCTCGTCGTAATGACCTACCATTCCGCGGATATTCTTACTAGCGACTATCAGATCAATCCCGATAAGGTCATTGTCATCCAGCACGGTACGCACCTGACCCCGGCGACGGACAAGAATGAGATACGCGAGCGATTTGACCTTAAAGGGAGAAAGGTACTCAGCACCTTCGGTCTGCTAGGTCCCGGCAAAAGCATCGAAACAACCCTGGAAGCGTTGCCCAAAATTATAGAAAAGGCGCCAGAGGTCATTTTTCTTATTTTAGGGGTGACACATCCAACCTTATTTCAATCCGAAGGCGAACGGTACCGTCTCGTACTTGAAGAATTGGTCGATACCTATGGGATCGCAGAGAATGTACGGTTCGTCAATCATTTTCTATCAACGGAGGATCTACTTTCGTACCTTTTGGTGACAGATGTCTACCTTTTTACCTCCAAAGATCCATTACAAGCCGTAAGCGGTACATTTGCCTATGCATTGAGCTCTGGATGCCCGATCGTGTCGACACCGATACCACATGTATGTGAAGTGTTAAAGGAAGATATGGGGATTATAATAGATTTTAACGCACCCCTGCAACTGGCCAGCGCAGTCAATCAGATACTGGACGACACAGTACGCTTGGACAGGATCCGGCATATCAATATACAAAAAACCGTGGCCACCTCGTGGCCTAATGTTGCCATAGCGCATATGGAACTATTTGAAGATCTTATCGGAGGGGGGAGGAAGGTTATTTATTCCCTGCCACCGGTTAACCTTGACCATGTTCTCCGCATGACGACAGACATCGGGATGGTACAGTTTGCTGATATAAGTTCGCCAGACCTGGAAAGCGGTTACGCACTTGATGACAACGCGCGAGCACTAATAGCGATACTGCACCATTATAAATCCTATCAGGCAGATGAAGACCTGGCCTTGATCCAAACATATCTGTATTTCATTGCCCGATGCCTGCAGGAAGATGGCACCTTTCTAAACTATGTGGATAAGCAGGGGCGTTTTACCGAACAGAACGAACAGGAAAATCTGGAAGATGCAAATGGTCGCGCCATTTGGGCGTTGGGTGAGCTGTTGGGGATGGCGCAGCTACTGCCGGAAGCGTTCACCAAGATTGCCGGCGATTTGATGGAGCGCGCCTCGGTTAATTTTTTACGCTACTATTCAACAAGATCCATGGCTTTTATAATGAAAGGGTTGAGCTGTGTAGCAGATCGGAGCTATCATGCCCAACTGGATATGCTGGCCGCTCGACTGGCTGCGATGTTCGGACACGAAAGCAGGGACGGGTGGCATTGGTATGAGCCTTACCTAACCTATGGCAACAGCTGCATCCCCGAGGCGATGCTCTGTGCCTATGAAATTACAGGAAAACCGGAATATAAGATCATTGCCTATAAATCGTTCGAGTTTCTGTTAGGCCAGGTGATGGCAGATGACGAAATACATGTTGTTACAAACAAGGGGTGGGCACATCGAGGAAAACCCCGGAATAATTGCAGGGGAGGGGAGCAGCCCATAGATGTCGCATACACCATTATAGCGCTTGATCGTTTTTACCGTATAGACCACGATAACCGATATCGGGAAATGCTGGTCACATCATTCGAGTGGTTTCTTGGTAGGAACCATATCAGGCAGCACGTCTATAATCCGGTTACAGGTGGATGCTTCGACGGTCTGGAAGAAAAGGTTGTCAATATCAATCAGGGGGCGGAATCGACACTTAGTTACTTAATGGCCAGGTTAATTATGGACGGATACATTCAAAAGAAAAAGACTTCCGAAACTTTCTAGCTTTAATCCTTTGAATATCAACTATTATTCGTATCTTTAAAAATAAAGATTCGCATTAATTTAAATCCCTTTCGCGAGTCCGATATGAAAATAAAACATACTGTTTTATCCTGAAATTTTTGCTGGTTTACCGACAAGCAACCTTCTCTTTAAAGCACGTAATATCTCTAGATTAAACAGGCAACAGGGCGCCGATTGGATGCCTTCATGTCTATCGTCGAGCAAGCACGCCGCGCGAGTTGACATAATAACGTTAGTAAACTAAAAAATATACATCATGAGCAAAGATCAAAAAAAGACTAAAAGCACAAAAGAGAAGACACAGTCTTCCTACCAAAAAGAAAAAGACAGCCCGTCCAAGGACACCGTTGATAATGTCTTCAGTAAAAAAAAGAAATAACAGGTTGACGGCTATGCCGTCAACCGTTTTTTAATAACATTACAGCATATGAAAACAACAACAAAATTTAACAATGTAAATACACTATTTTCAAAATCGCTTAAAATGCGGGTCAACACGTACTTCGGCGCGCAGGGGAAGCTAAGGACGGGGGATTGGAGGATCATACTGAAGGCTGTTATTCTCTTGGTTTCATTGTCGATAATATATACGTTATTGGTGGTCGTGCAACCACACTGGGCTGTCGGCACGCTCTTGTGTGTAATCCTGGGAATTAATCTGGCAGCAATTGGATTTAACATTATGCACGATGCCGGGCATAACTCGTTCTCCCGCAGCAAGAAAGTGAATACGCTTCTTTCATATACCTTGAACCTGGTAGGGGGCAATATTTATTTCTGGAAACTGAAACACAATATCGCACACCATACCTACACCAATATCGACGGGGAGGACCACGATATCGAGATCAAATTCATGCGTATCCACCATGATCAGCAGCTACGTAAACATCATAAATATCAGCAATTCTATTTTATCATGCTGTATGGCCTGTCCTATCTGGCCTGGATTTTCTTTCAGGATTATGAAAAGTATTTCCGCCAGAGACTCGGTAGGGATTCCGATAAATTCCCTTTTCCGTTAAGGGAAAAAATTATTTTTTGGGTGAGTAAGACCTTCCATTTAGTAATATTCGTTGTCGTGCCCGTGATGGTGATAGGGTGGTTACCGACATTGATAGGTCTGCTGGTTGCCGGAATGGTGTGCGGAGTTTGTTTAGCGACCGTTTTTCAACTAGCACATGTTGTTTCAGAAACGGAATTTAAAACCATTGAAGCCGATAAGGTAGAAGAAGAATGGATGATCCATCAACTCCAATCGACGGCCAATTTTGCCACAAAAAACAGGATACTTACTTGGCTGCTGGGTGGGTTGAATTTTCAGGTCGAGCATCACCTCTTTCCAAAAATAAGCCATGTTCATTATCCAGCTATCAATAAGATTGTGCAACAAACATGTGACGAATTCCAGGTGAAATACCTCGAATTTCGATCTTTCAGGCAGGCATTTAAGTCACACGTGCTCGTGCTGAAGCACATGTCCGGGCCGATTAGCTAGACGTCCGAAGGTTACTTATGAGCTTGCCGGTGCTGAAGAGCTCTGAAACTTGCTTGTAACCTTCTGCGATAGATCCATGAGCTCTGACAAGCTGTTTTCCAGACTTTTTTTGGAGGGTATGTGAACGCCGTGTAGGATATCGTTACGTAGTTTTCTCGACCGTTCGAGTGCCGCCATTTCTCCCTTGGTTAAACGGCCCTGGTGCTGTATTATTTTAAGAACATCGAACGCCGTCTTCTTACGTTCTGTTTCTTCAGGGAAATATAGTTCCGCTACATTGTTCTCCAGCTTTACCCAACACAAAATATACGCTTCACAGCTGGATATTTTATGGTAGGCAATGCCAAGGTTTTTAAAGTAAGTCCTAAGACCTACCCGGTAATTAAACAACAACATATTCAGTAACTGGTCGGTCGCCGAATCTTTAGAACTGACATCGATATCATTGATGAATTCAATGAATTGATCAGTATCTAACTTTTTTATGGTGCTCAGATAATTGTTTAGCAGGGAGGTGTCACCAATTTTGATTTTATTTTTATGCTTTTTGTCAAAAGCACTGACCAGAAAATTGGTTAACTCGTACTTGTTGGTAATGTCACTCTTCCGTTTCGTACGTTCCGCCATGGCAGACTGCAATCTTTCCAAAGCGATTTCCCCGCTCAATACCATGCCATTTATCTCATCCAATATAGATAACTCTTCCTTTGATAGGTTGCCAGAGTAGGGTTTATAGACCAGATCGTGTTCAACTTCGGACCACGCATGCATTAAAACCGAAGCAACTTGGATTTCTGCGATGATGTCTCTGTTTTGTTTCTCTCTGATTTCCCCCGAAAACCTGATCCTATAATGGGTCGCCCAATAACCTGAAAATCGCTTCGCGTGTTTGGGGGTATGCGCTTCGGTTGGAAATATTTTTTTCTTTTCAACGTTGAATATATCGGTGATTATTTCGTCGATGATGTCCCGTTCTGAAGGGAAATATAAGGACACACGTACACCCGCCAGGTCAACGACATCTTCTAGGATATCCTCCTTAGAGTAATAGTGTTTATCAGCGTTTCGCTTGATCAGTTTATCTCTTAGCCTGTCTTTTTTTTTAGCCCTAAAGGTAACGATCGCTTTGATTCCCCTCCTAAAAAGTTGATCTTCAATTTGCTCGGCGATAGCTTGCGATTGCCGTTGGTAATAGTCGGGGTCGTAATATTTTATAAAATCATCGATCAGTTTCATAGTGGGCGCATCATGGGTCGTGACCTATACAAGGACGCAGCAAACATAAGCTGCGCGTGCCAATAACGGCAAAGCTTGATTTTAAGCCTTTTGCTTAAAGGAACAAGTACAGCGAAGAATAGTTTCAGAGGGCATGAAAGTGAGCTACATTTTCTAAGAAGCTCTTTTCTTACGTTACTATTACCGTTTTACCCCATAATTTGACTTCCGCATGATCGTTGCATAAACCTCGTCCATAAATAACAAAGTCTGGAGGTTCTTGTTGTATTTCCTTTCTTCGAACAAAAGGCTGTAAAGCCCATCGGTTTTTATGGAAGTAAAAATAAATTTTGAAAGTTGCAACCACGAGGGCTTGGGTGGTTCACATTTAACTTGACACTTGATAATGTAGCAATCATGTAGTTCTTCCTCGCTATAGTTGACCGTTAGTTCCTTTGCTTGTGCATTGGGAAACTGTAAAATGATGTGTTTATCCAAAGTTGAAATAGAGATAATGAAAAGTAGAGGCTGTTGATGCCCAAAATAACGATCAAATAGACATATGCCCTGATAGTAGACAAGTTACAAATTATAATTGATAAAACCTAAGGAATACCGTGCATATATCTCAGACTGAGGGCTATTGCATCTTTTATTCAGTTCTTTTCAATTCAACTAATTAACGTTGTCGTCATAGCGCCCATTTGTGCCCAAATGTGCCCATCTGTCGTCGTTTTCCGTTAAAATCTTCCTGCTCACACCACTTTTGTTTCACAGCGAGGGAATAGGCTCTGCTGTTAAAACAATATGTGATAAACATAAAACAACAAGCATTGGGTGGTTTCACCAAGGACAGCGGGAGTATTTTAGTTGGAAAAACAAAGAAATATTTCAAAAAAAATCATGAATTTGAAATCCGGCAATCCAAAAAAAAGCGTACATCCCGCTCTACAAGCAGCTTGCAGCCATGATGGAAAAAGGAGAAGTTTTTATTAAAATGCACGAACTAAGTTCATCCAAAATGAATTTAATTCACGCAAAATTAACTTTTAAATATCAGAAAATGAGATAGATAATCAATAAAATAAGCCGCGCGTTACAAGTGGTACTGCTGGCGCCGATAAAATTGCCGTTTTAAAACATAAGAAATTCTATTATCCATTTTTCATTCTTAAAGTAACTTCCCCAATATTGTAAGCGTAAACAGAAGAAGGAACAAATGTGAAGTTGATTTCACTAACAACTTTGGTATCTTGTTTATCATCTACTTTATTTTCTTATTTAGTCAAAAAAAGTAAAAATAAACCATTTAAAACATGTCTATTTGTACATTTTTTGACCATATAGATATTTTTTGAAAAATTAGAGAGTTTATTTTTATTGTTTTTTGTAACGTTCCATTTTATAATCTTGAGTATCTTTATGAAATAATAGCAAGTTATGATCATTAAATTAATCGCGCCGCTCATCGTATTGATCTTATGGTTTCAAAACACGAATGGACAAATTTTAACAAAAAAGGACATCAAGCTAATCACCAATCAAATCGAAAATCTGATCAATGAACATTATGTTTTTCAGGAAAGTAAAGGAAGAATTGTATCAGAATTTGAGCAGAAAGTAAAAAGTGGCAAATATGATGCAATAACGAATCCCGATAGTCTCGCTGGGATACTTTCGCACGATTTGAAATCGATCAGTAATGATGGGCATTTATATGTACGCTATTTAAGCACTAACGATACGGTTAAAAAAGATGTAAAAGATTGGGAGAAACAGGAATTGGAGCGGGAAATCCGTTCGAACTATGGCTTTCGGGAAGTGCAGATATTAGAAAATAATGTAGGTTTTATAAAAATCACGGAGTTTATGCATCCGCAGCGTGCCATGCAAACGGCTGTAGCTGCAATGAAACTCGTAGAAAATACAGATGCACTTATTATCGACTTGCGGGGAAATGGTGGTGGTTATCCAGGCATTATGGAATACATTCTGAATCATTATTTCGATGGGCCACCCACATTGCTGTCAACAACTTTTTTCGGTGATAGTACCTTGCATCCCGCTCCGAACTACACCTCCGACCTCGTGTACGGGAAGCTCAGGTTAGGTACGCCGTTATACATCCTTATCGATAACAAGACAGCTTCTGCAGCAGAATATTTTACCTATACCTTACAAGCCCATAAAAAGGCCGTGGTAGTAGGAGAGACATCAGCGGGAGCTGCCAATATGAATTCGTTTTTTCCACTGCCCCATAATCTTCGCATTTCGATCTCTACTGCCTCTCCTATCAATGAAATAACAAAGACCAACTGGGAACAAAGAGGCGTTCAACCTGATTATCCAACGAATGCCGAAGATGCAAAAGATAAAAGTGTGGAAATAATCCAATCCAATTAATACAAGGGAGATTAAAGTTGGTCTATGCAGATTATAAATTAATATGCCGCCGTAAACAGTCGGCTGTAACGGAATTAGGATCTTTCAATAAATCTGAAACATTCCCAGAAAATACAACCTCACCACCATATTTACCTGCTCCTGGCCCGATATCTATTATCCAATCGGCTTGAGCAATTACATCGAGATTATGCTCAATAACGATGAGTGTATTATTGTTGTCAACCAGACAATCCATAAAATTTAATAGCTTTTCGGTGTCGCTTGGATGTAAACCTGTGCTTGGTTCATCAAGAACGATTATTTTATTGGAGTTCTTCAGTTCTTTGGTTAATTTCAATCGTTGTCTTTCGCCACCGGAAAAACTACTCAGCCTTTGCCCCAATGTAAGATACCCTAAACCTAACTGGAGCAACGTATCAAAAGATTGCTGATAGCGTTTATCAGGAAAAAAATCAATGGCTTCTTCTACGGTCATATCCATGATGTCAACGATATTTTTGTTGTTGTATTGATAGGTTAAAACCTGCGGTTTGAAACCAGATCCTCCGCAGACTTCGCAGGGTTGGTCAATATCATCCATAAATGCGAGGTCGATTTTTACAACGCCAATTCCTTTACAGTTTTCGCAAGCTCCTTCACTATTTCTACTAAAAAACCGGTCGGATACTTGGTTTACCGTTGAAAGCAGTTTTCTTATAGCATCGGACAACCCCAGATAGGTGAGTAGATTGGAGCGTATGCTTGCAGCAAATAGCGATTGGTCAATTATCGTGGTTTCTGGATAAAATTTAGGTAGTAATTTGCTGATCAATGTACTTTTTCCTGAACCTGCAACTCCCGTAACGACTGTCATTACCTTCTTCGGAATCACTGTATCTATATTTTTTAAATTATACAGATTAGCGTTTTGGATCTGTAAATATCCTTTAGCAAACCTTGGATTTTTCTTGATTTTAGGTGTTTTTGCAAAGTATACACCGGTTTTTCCTGTTGAATGTTTCAATTGGTCAAATGTACCCTCATAGATAACTTCTCCACCTTTCTTTCCTGATTGAGGTCCCATGTCAATAACCCAGTCAGCAATCTTGATTAAATCAGGATCGTGTTCAACAATTAAGACCGTATTGCCTTTATCCCGTATTTGCTTAATGATTGAAGAAATATTCTGCAAATCCTTTGGATGGAGTCCGATACTGGGTTCGTCAAAAATATAGAGTAAATCGGTAAGGCTGTTTCCAAGGTTCCTCACCATTTTTATGCGCTGACTTTCCCCACCCGACAAGGTGTCTGTCCTTCTATCCAATGTCAAATATTGTAAGCCTATCTGAACGATGTTTTGAAGTTTCTTTTTTAGTTCGTCGAGAATTATCGCAAAGGACGACGAATGCAAAGAACCAATAAATTCCAAGAGCTCGTCTACCGAAAGAGATGCACAGTCGGCAATGTTTTTTCCATTTATTTTACAGGATAAAATTTTGTCATCCAACCTTTGTCCATTACATAGAGGACAAGTTTTGGTGATAACAATATTTTTTAAAACTTCTTTTCGACTAATAATTTCCTTTGACTGTTTCTTTAGAAATGCTTTTTCAATTCGAGGGATTATACCCTCATACTTGACCGTTTTTCCCCACTCTTTATTAGGGTTCTTCGGTTTGTGTTCGGTAGCGTTCAAAAGTATATTCCATTCCTCCTTCGTATAATCTTCAAGTTTTTTGTCATTGTCAAAATAACCTGATAACGTATATCTCGTTAAGCGCCACCCACCGGGTTGAAAAGTCGGAAACATTATCGCACCCTCGTTTAAAGACTTATGCTTGTCTATGAGGGTGTCTATACGGACGGTTTGAACAAAACCTAGCCCTTCACACTCTTTACACATTCCTAAAGGGTTATTAAATGAAAAGACATTTGAATAGCCTACGAATGGGCTTCCCATACGAGAAAAAAGTAACCTTAAAGACGCATACACATCGGTGGCTGTTCCGACGGTCGACCTCGCATTTCCTCCTAATCTCTTTTGGTTAATAATAATAGGAACATTTAAGTTGTCAATTTTATCCACGTCTGGGATGCCAATGTGCTGCAGGCGGTTTCGGATAAAGCTCCCCTGTGTTTCGTTGAATTGTCTTTGTGCTTCAGCGCCTATTGTCTCAAATACTAATGACGATTTACCCGAACCGGACACACCTGTAAATACGGTTATCTTATTTTTGGGTATCTGTAAAGAGATATTTTTCAGGTTATTTTGACGTGCATTTGTGACGCGAATGTGTTTCATATTTGTTGACTATTGAACATAACTAACAATAAATGTTCCGTTATAAGGATGAAAGTACACTTTGCTTCTGTGTGGCAGTATCCGCGAAAGCTTTTTTGTACGTCAACGTTGGCTTTACCCGTAGCCTGATGGCGGAGATCAACTGGAATGCCAGGTTCCTGAGGAATAGACATCACTTTTAACAACTGGTGTTTCATTTTTTGATGTTTGTTCCTTAACTGGATTTAATGCCAAAAATTTCCTGATATTTATGCTCTATCTGTGTAGCTTCATCAGCGCTTAATTCTTGAAATTCTTTGTTCTTCGCCCGTTCGGAAAATTTTCCGTTTCCCTGTTCTAAGAAACGCACCGCCAAGGCCACCATTTTATCGGGCATTTCAAACACGTTGTCTAAATAGTCTTTCATCTGATCATATTTTTCCAGATAGTCAACCTCTTCGGGGAAGGTTTGCTCAATGGTTTGCATGACACAGCTGTATAGAAACTCTGCTTGTTTAGTAGCATCAAAATACCGGTATAGGTCAATTGTTTCATTGAGAATATGCACATTGTTCTTGCCGTCTGGACGCCACTCTACAAAATCCAGCCTTGGTATGGAAAACGCTTCTAGCGTTCGGCGGTATTCATCCAAACGTTCCAGTATAATGGATGACACCGGAAATATCATACCTTTTGGAACATACTCCTTTCGTAGCAGTACATGGTGCATGAGGTAACGGTGTATTCTTCCGTTGCCATCCACAAAGGGGTGGATAAATACAAACCCAAACGCGATCATAGCAGCGGCCAAAACTGCATCAAATTCCGCTTCCTGTTCTAGTTTGTCTCCTGTTAAGATCAATCCGTTCACCAGTTGCTGCACATCTTTCCATTTCGCAGAAATATGATCGGGAATAGGTGTTCCGTAAAGACGGTCGTGTTCGCCAACAAACCCTTCCTGCTCACGATAACCCATTTTGGTAAAGCGCGGATTGTCGATTACAACCTGTTGCAGGCGGATCAGCTCATCGGTGCCTATCGGTTTTTGTCCGGCCTGTCCAATCGCCCTTCCCCAACGCTGTGCTCTGTTCTGCGGTGGCTTTTCTCCTTCTATGGCATAGGATGCCTTCGAATCTTTCAACAACAGAAAGGCGGCTGTTCTGGCCATGATATCCGGATGAATCCGCCCCATAATCGTCTGGATACGTTCAGGTAAATCCGCATGGATAAACTCGTCAAGTACAGCTGTTCTTCGAATCATCGGACAAAAGTCCTTAGTTCCGGGCAGGTTGTTACGCACCCGGTGTCTTTTCGAGTTTTCCATTGTTCGGACAACTCCATATTGGATACTGGTATCGACCACTTCGACGTAGTTACCCGTAGTCAGATCGGGCAAATTTAGCTGCCTGTCCATCAGCCATTCATAAAGGAACCATATCTTTCTGCTGTATTGCCCCGTACGTTCCCTTGCAATAACTTTGGTAAGCTCATGCTCAGGGACTTTTTCAAAGAGCTTCTTTAAAAGTCCTAGTTCTACGCCTTCATATTTAAGGGCAAAAGTTAAGTGCCCCATGAGTGTATCTTCCGGTTGGTGACGTGGCGTGAAGATACGCCACTGCGGCGTTGTATAGTGCTTATGCTTATGGCTTATGATGCTCAGCACATCCGGTAGCGGTAATTGCAGATCAAAGGCATTAAGTAGAGCCGCATATCCGGCCAGATACCCCTCTTCGGGAGCAGACCGTCCATGAAAAACGGTTATATTTTGTGAAAAATAATTATTTTTCATATCTTCTTATGAATTTTAATTAATACAAATTTATGAAAAATAATTGTATAAAATGAAAAACGGTTATAAAACTGAGGTTTTTGTGATTTTCTATTATAGATGGATAAAGTCGTAATTTGAGGTAAGCATTCAAAAAAAGCATGAACTTCGATATCTGGCAGTTTGCAAAATCGTTTTTTCGTAAAGACAACTTCGAGTTTCTCGAACAACTGGGAAACCAAGAAATGAGCTCGTGGAATATGAGATTAGAGACGATAATAATACTTCAGCAAGCTTACTGCTGTAATGGAAATACGATCTTTCAACAAGTCTGAAATATTTCCAGAAAACACAACCTCACCACCATATTTACCTGCTCCTGGCCCGATATCTATTATCCAATCGGCTTGAGCAATTACATCTAGATTATGCTCAATAACGATGAGTGTATTATTTCTTCTGGAAAGGATTCCTCGTGGAAAGCAAGGATATTAGACTACCATAAGGCAATTTGTGTCGTGCTACAGATGTTTTTTCACTGGCATGCATTTTATTGAAAGATACAGACTCATCTTTTGTAAGGAATTCAGCCATCCATACGTATGATACAAGTTGCTATGTCAAATAAAAGTAAAGAAAAAGAACACACATTTACTTACAAATAGCACTAAAAATAATTGCCAAATAGTTGTGGTAGCTAAAAAAAAGAGTTCCCGAAAAGATACATATTTTCAGGAACACTTTTTTTATGATTGTACTTTTCTATCTAAAAGCTTGCTTGTAATTCTATTAGCAAGAGGCAATAGAACTATTACGCAAGCATAAACAACAGGAATTGAAATAAGCCATGATTTAAAAAGCTCATTAATCCAATTTTTCGTTAAAACTTCTTTAGTAATACTTGATAAAAAGGACATTAAAAACGTTGTCGGCAGAACCACAAAAAGCGTACTAATTATTCTGTAACGTCTATCTTCCTTAGAATTTACCATTATCATTTTTTTGTTTTTCGGGTTCAGGTATTTTTTCAACGACATCCCAATGTTCTATAATTTTATCTTCTTCAACTCTATACAAATCGTAAAAGGCAACATGATCTCCTTTAAAAGTACCATCACTTAACACCAAGACAAAGTTTCCCTCTCCAAGCACTTTATGTATTTTATTGTAAATTTGCGGTTTACCCTCGATACTCCATTGTTGCAACACATTAAGAAATTCGTGTACTCCATCGTCCATATGTGGATTATGTTGAATCAATTCGTCTCCATTAAAATAATTTGAAATCAACTCGATTTGTCCATTAATAAGGACTTTTTGAACAAACTCTTCAACAAGTGCTTTGTTAACCTCCGTTTTATGATGATCTTTTGCCTTAGTCTTTCCGTCGGTCATTGTCCTTCCGCTTTTATTCAGCTTTTTCGGATTTGTTTGAAGATTATCCCAATGTTCAACACTTATTCCGTTTTCAAAACGGTGTATATCAAAAGCGACGGTGGGTTCAAAAAGGAAATAGTCTACGTGAACAAATCCATAATCACCGTCTTGAAACTTACGGACTACATTTGTGTAAACTTTATCCATGGGCATTTGATCATGCAAGTCCAAAATTGCTTGTAAGCCCGTTGCTACATTTGGATTGTGTTGTTTATAGGAGGTAGGACTGATCAACCCTATTTCCGCCAAAGTTTCAGTTTCAATGCTATTTTGTATAGCTTCAGCTTTGTCTCTATTTGAGAATTCCATTTTTTTTAATTTTAGTGATTAATTATGAGCAAATGTACTTACGTTATACACGTGAAAAAATAAGTGAAAAAATATTGTTATAGGGATAATATTATCCCTATGGTACTGAATAAGAAATATGTTGTAAATTTATTCCATTAAGTAGTATAGATATGTACGAGAAAAAAATACCGAAAGATTTTAGTTGTGGCATGACCATTACTTTTGAGGTTATTGGAGGTAAATGGAAGCCCTGCTTAATTGATTCTATCAACCAAGGAATACGAAGACCGAGTGAACTCGCAAAGAAACATCCGCTCGCGAGCAAAAGAGTTTTGAACTTACAACTTAAAGAGTTGGAGGCATATGGTGTTGTTAGAAAAGTTATTTATCCGGTACTTCCTCCCAAGGCTGAATATTTTTTAACTGAAGTAGGCGAATCGCTTTTACCCCTTGTTGATATGATGGAAAACTGGGGGAGTGATTTTATGAATGATTTTTATAAGAGACAAGAGAATATAAACTCTGACACTATTATTGCAAATAGAAGGTAACTCAAACGAAAGTGATTTAGGCTCAACAGTATAGTAGTAACACATTATGGAAATAGTAAATAGTACGAAAAACGATATACCGGAAATATTTAAACTTTATAAATTAGCCACCTCTGTGCAGCGTGAAAAGTTTCCTGAAAACCAATGGCCACAATTTGATGAAGCATTAATAGAAGAGGAAGTAATTGATAATCGACAATTTAAACTGTTGATTGATGGAAAAATTGCCTGCATTTGGGCAATTACATACAGCGACCCGGAAATCTGGAAAAATGACGATGGAGTATCTTCTCTTTATATTCATAGAATAGCCACAAACCCGAATTTTAGAGGTAATAATTTCGTAAAGATCATCGTGGATTGGTCAAAAGATTTCGCCAAAGACAAAAAATATATCCGTATGGATACTTGTGGTGAAAATAAAGGGTTGATTCAACATTACCAAAATTGTGGTTTTAATTTTTTAGGTATTGAAAAGCTGAAAGACTTTGCGAATCTTCCTTCTCATTACCACAATGCAGATGTTTGTTATTTTGAGATTAAATTAGATAAACAAAGATTTTAAGTAAATTAAAACAACAAAAGTTAATGACTGAACAGGAACAAAATCAATTAAATCAATATCTATTTGGTTTGGCTAAAAAGGCTATCTCTTTTTTGAGGAATCAAGAAAATTGTTAAGAGAATAATTCAGCGCATCGGGTGCAGAATCGGATCTTTATTTTATGCGCTTGGGAGAGGTTTTGAATATGATGCTGGAGATTGAACTGCCGTTATTGCGCCAAATTGACCTAGCCTATGTGGCTAAAATTAAACAGCTGTTAACGGTTATTGCAGAATCAGTACCTTTTATCCCTAACGTGAGTAAATTGAGCGAAAAGATTGGGATTAATAGAAGTACGCTATTGTCTTATTTGCATTATTTGGATGAAATTGAATTAACACGTAATCTCTTCAGATCTAGCGAAGGAATTAGCCTACTACAAAAACCATCTAAAATCTATCTGGAAAACACGAACCTCCTATATTTGCTGGCGCAGGAGAATGCCAATCGGGGAAATTTGCGTGAAACCTTTTTTGCGAATCAAGTGGGGTACGCTTACGAACTCAATTACGCGGAACAAGGAGATTTTACGGTGAATAATCAATATACCTTTGAAATAGGTGGGAAAGATAAGACAGAAAAGCAAGTCAAAGGGCTGGATAATGCCTATATCGTGTCAGATGATATAACGCACGGTTTCCACCACAAAATTCCTTTATGGTTATTTGGTTTTCTGTACTGATTCTCGTACGGGGTATTCCTTTTATTCCATGAATAGTCGCTCCCGCAACCTTTTCCATGCAGATGGACGATAAGTTCTAAATTGTCCTTTTCCTCGTTTATCTGCGCGACGCTATATCGTCTGGCGTCGGTATCGCTTACTCGGACATCAAAGAAAGCACCGACTGGAAAGGCTAGATTTTTAAAGTCGCCTTTCAATTGAATTTGTTTGACAGACGGCGACAGATACATTGTTTTACCAATTTCTACAAAAGGGATCTTGGGTATAAATAGATCCAGTGTATCGAAAACCCATTTTGGAGCACTTGGCATATTATTTCATTTTGTTAGCCACAAAGGACGAAGCTTTGGACAAAAGGAAAAAGGACGGAAAAGTGCAATTATTGGATTATTCGCGGTTTGTTCTTCGGAAAGTCACGGCAGTCATTCCAGTTACCGTGGTGAATAAACGGGAAAAGTAAGGGTAATCATCGTAACCTAATTCTGCGGCGATTTCCTTAACCGATTTGTCGGAATGATAAAGCAAACGCTTGGCTTCCAAAATTACGCGTTGCTGAATGTGGTGCGAAACGGATTTTCCGGTGATGTTTTTCACACATTCATTGAGGTAGGAAACGGAAATATGCAAATTCTCCGCAAAAGCAGATGGGCGTTTCATCGTTAGGAAATGTTGCTCCAATGACCGTAAAAAATCATGGGTAATACGCTCAAATCGCGAAAGGGATTCGGAAGGCTTTGTCGTTTTTACGTATAAGGAAATGAAAAGGCCGACTAAGGCGTTGCAACTATCTTTTAGGGACGAAACGTAAAGTTTGTCTGCCGTTCTTTCGTATAGATTTCTACACAGATCGAATGTTTGCTGGATGAGAGCGAGATCCTCATCGTTTACAGACAGCGGCTTTAACGGCCCGATAGCCTGTAAATTTTTGAGATAATCCGAATGTATATGTTCGTTGTTGATAACGAGCATTTACATTTCGACATGTTCTACTTTCAAAGCGCGGTGTACTTGGTTTGGCGATTGATATAGAATGGTAGGTTGGGTAATCAGGTATTGCTCAAAATCGATTTCGGTGTGCGTAATGCCTTTTTTCTGCAGTACAAAAAAATGGTAATCGTGCCGATGTGCATGCATCGTTTCATCATCCGCCAAAAAAGAATCTGCTGATACTTTTGCAACAGCAATACCATTGCGGTATTCCTTGGGCAATGTTCTTACGGGAATGTCGTTTTTGTTTCTTTTCATGGTAATCTGAAAAAAAATCTAACCTCGCTGTTCAAAAGACTGTCCTGGGCTATCATCAAATCGCCCGGCTGACTGACGCGCAACAAAGGATTATTTTTTATAACTTTCGGTGCGAAATTGCGAAATGTATTTTAAAATCATTGTATGAACACGATACGGCTATACTTGATACTTGCATGTCTTTGTTTATTGATCACTGCATGTGAGAAAAAAGATTGTTTTACGCCTCCCGAACCGGTCGTTTTTGAGTTCGTGGATACCGAAGGAAATAACTTGGTTACTACCGGTCAGCTCCATAAAGACAACTTCGAGTTTCGCGAAGAATTGGGAAACCACGAAAATGAGCTGGTGGAGTACGGGATTAGGGAAGATGATCGTATCAGTCTTCCTAAAGTGGGCTGGTCTGATGGGGTTATACAATACAAATTTTTGTCGACCATAAAATCGTTCTCATTCTTGATAAAGGCCACGAAAAATAAAGGCTGCGGAGGTACAACCATCGAACAGGTAACCTTGGATGACGTGGAGTATGAGCAGAAGGAGGGTTATATTCTGGTAATTTTAGAACGCGAATAAAGCCTAGCATAACAAAATCATTATAACATGGAATTTAGCGCAAATAACCCGGTGGTTAAGCTATGTATACAGGGCATGCATCTGGAGGAGACAGGTAATTATGAAGATGCACTTGCCCTTTTTCTACAAGCTTGGGAGGAGGCAACAGACGATGCTGAAAAATTTACGTCGGCACATCATATTGCCCGTCGGCAAAATTATAAAACGACCAATAGCGTCTAAACGGTTTTTTTGTAATGCTCCTTTTATAATCTTAAGTATCTTTGTGGTATAATAGCAAGTTATGATCATTAAATTAATCGCGCCGCTCGTCGTATTGACCTTATGGTTTCAAAACACGAATGGGCAAATTTTAACAAAAAACGACATTAAGTTAATCACCGATCAAATCGAAAATCTGATCAATGAACATTATGTCTTTCAGGAGAATAAAAAGCGAATTGTATCAGGATTCCAGCAGAAAGTAAAAAGTGGCAAATATAATGCAATAACAAGTCCCGATAGTCTCGCGGGGATACTTTCAAACGATTTGAGATCGATCAGTAATGATGGACATTTATATGTACGATATTTAAGCAATAACGATACTGCTAAAAAGGATGTAAAAGATTGGGAGAAACAGGAATTGGAGCAGGAAATCCGTTCGAATTACGGTTTTCGGGAAGTGCAGATATTAGAAAACAATACAGGTTATATAAAAATTACGGAGTTTATGCATCCGCAGCGTGCCATGCAAACGGCTGTAGCTGCAATGAAACTCGTAGAAAGTACAGATGCCCTTATTATCGACTTGCGAGGAAATGGCGGTGGTTATCCAGGCATTATGGAATACATTCTGAATCACTATTTTGATGGGCCGCCCACATTGCTGTCAACAACTTTTTTCGGTGATAGTACGTTGCACCCCGCTCCGAAGTACACCTCCGACCTGATTTACGGGAAGCTCAGGTTAGGAACGCCGTTATGCATTCTGATTGATAAAAATACAGCTTCTGCAGCCGAATATTTCGCTTATACATTGCAAGCGCATAAAAAGGCCGTTGTGGTGGGAGAGACATCAGCAGGAGCTGCCAATATGAATTCGTTCTTTCCACTGCCTCATAATCTTCGCATTTCCATCTCTACTGCGTCTCCTGTCAATGAAATTACAAAAACCAACTGGGAGCAAAGAGGCGTTCAACCTGATTATCCAGTGAATGCGGAAGATGCTAAAGATAAAAGTATGGAAATAATAGCGTCTGGTCTATTTTGTTTATCAGAGTAAACAATTTTTAAGAATATTGTTTACTCTGATAAGCAATTATCGACCTCTTAGGTTCTCCCATCATTTATTTTTAAAACCACCATCGTTGCCAGTGTATCGTCAAATTTATCGATGTATACGATATTCGGATATAAAGAAGGCGATACAAAATCAAGAACCCTATCGAGGTTTGCATTGGCTTCTCTAGCCAGATCCAAGATACTGGACGAACAGGTGACTGCTTGCGATGTAGACTGGGTAAGTGTCCAGGAGAGCAAGAAATAGCTATCGCTATGCGCCTTCATTTTATCAACTTGATCGTTGATCATTTTAGAAAGATCATTCGTATTGGCATAACTATTATATACATTAAACTCTTTTGTCGTATAAAACCCTTTTCTGTAATACGCGCCAAGCTTGTCGCTATCCACACCTTCGACCACGATGATAACCTTACTGCCGTCGCTCAAAAAATCGTTTAATTTGACTTGGGTAAGATCGGGTTTATCAGAAAACAGCAAGTTATTGATGCCAGCTAACTGTTGGAATAACGTGGCCCATTCTTCATCATTAAATTTTCGATAACTGGCATTGCCGACATCTGTATTAAGGGTGTGGGAAAGGTTAAGAATGACAATTTCCTTCCTACCTTCTGTAAAGCTGTTGACCTCCCTGATTATATCGGATATGGACTCACCATTAGCCCCTTGCCAGGTAGCATCTATAATCTTGCTGTAATGCCCGGTCATGTACTTCCCTGCAGCGATAACAGGGCGGATATCGAAATAGCGAGCGCCATTGGCCAACTGTTCGCCCACGGAGCCAGTCTGCGTTAGTGTATTGCAGTCCCGCCCGAACGCCGTTCCACCATTTCGTGTATACATCCCAGCATCATGCGATCCCGGGATCAAAATATCTTTAAGTGGAAGACCCCCTATACGACTTAAAGTCTGCTCCATCCACCTAGAAGGATCTATCAACATGTAATCTCCAGATGAACCGTACAAGGCAAAAGGCATAGTCCCATCGTGATCCCATCCTAAGTCTATGGTCTTGTTTAGAAGATTTCCATTGCTTGGTATATTAACCAAGTTTACATAGACATCCCTATCGTGCTTATAACTTGCACCGAACTCAAGATAGCAGCTTGGATTGGTGGAGGTATCTGAACCAAATTTGTACTTTACTTCACCGGCATCATCATGCTCGTTCTTAAAGATATTTTCACAAAATTCTACATAGACCTTCACAACTGAACCTGACTTAATTTTGTCAGGAAAGCCCCAGCCGTCCATCTGATATTGATGGTTGTGAAAACAGACCCAATCTTGATCTGTTTGATTTTTAATTAAAATGTGACTTCCTTGTCCCATAACATATAAGTTTTGAAATTAAAAAATTTGTTATCCTAGTTGTCTATTGATTGGTAGTAAGCATCCATATAGGCAACAATATCGTCGTACAATGTCATGTACTGCTTGGCTTCCGTTGAATTAGGGACCGACGCTTTTTCTCTGAAAGTTTTCCAGAGCGGGAGCGAGTTGACCAAGTCTTTGTCGAGCACGTCTTTAACGGCCTGACCGATCTGCGCGGGCGCGTAGTGTGCCGCTAATTGCAACTTCTTGATGTGATGTGTAACCAGTTCGAACAATAAGGTGTTCGCCTGTGCGTTTGCTGGCGCAATATCGGTATCAGGAACTTTTTCCTTTGGTGCGACGTCGTATTCAGGCGGTATCCGGCTAACGTAGGTAACCCGATGCAGCACACGCCAACTCTGATTGGTGTTGGCTCTAGCTTCCCGCAGTGCTGCTGCTCGCGGGTCGTTAGATAGATTCAGCCATCTCGGATCGACTACTCTTTCGAAAAAATCGTCGAAGTTTCCCTTGTCCGGGGGTAGATAAAACGTCATAAAGCGATAGGTGTCGACCTTTCCTGGCTCTGACTTAGATGCGTAAAAGGGTTTTTTCGGATCGTTGCCCAAGTATTTGTTCAAAAAACCATCAGGATCGGCCTGGATATCCAACGATATAGCAGACGTTTCTTCTTTTGCCTTGCTGACTTCGTATTTCATATGCGTACCCCCGTTGAGGTCCAACTCGCCCCAGAAACCCGCTCCCCCAAATACCAATGTGGTTTCTGCGGTCAGCCCCAATGACCAGTCGAAGCTGTATGAACCACCGTAATTTTCCTCAATTTGGCTGACATAACCTTGCTGCTCACGATAGAGCCCTCCCGCGGCAGTCCAGACGTGTGTACTGTACATGCCTTTTTTTGGCGCCCCCTGCTTCCAGTCGTAAAGCGCGTTGGATGAAATATCATTATCGAGTTTATAATTCCGGTCTTTGCCGCGTTTTTTCGCATCGAATTGCTGATACTGAGCCAGTAATTCCTGGTCTTTCCGTTCAATTTGACGTTTGAGTGCATAGGCTTCGGTCGGCTTGAAGTAACTACCCCTTTGTACATCGGCATTTTGATAGTCCGGATCATTTTTTAATCCTACTTTGCCATCCAATGTGCCATTTTTCACATACGCTCGGTTCAACGGGAAATAAATCAGATTGACATCTGGCGGAATCTCTGTATTGGGGACGATCGTAGTGCCCATGAGCGCGCCGGTGTCTTGCAGTAGCAAGGTATAAACATCGGCTGTAGCTGATTTGACCAAAGCATACCCCTCGTTGTTCGGGATAAAGCGCCGTTCACCGTTTTTAAGGAGCATACCTGCCCCGTCGTCTGGCTCCCAGTCGCCACAGTTATACATGGTGTTGACGTTGCCTGATAGCAGGTGGGCAGCGAATTGGCTGCCGGTGTCTTCGCTCTCATTCCATCCTAGTCCGAATGTCACTTTACCGATGACTTCTTTTTTTACGATTTTGGTGATCAGGATGACTTTCTCTAATTCTTTTTCAAAGGATACGCCACCGCCAAGCTTGGTGTTAAAAGCCAGATGACTACCGGTATGCTTGGATCCGGAAAAGCGGAAGGCGGTTGTTTTTTGCTGTGTCAACGCCACGGAGGAACTGTTGTTATACGCGAAGTATGACGGCTTGGTAGGATCTAGGTAATAGGGTTTAGTAAGATTTTCGCTGGGCAGCGGTGGTGCGCCCTCCACATAGCCGATTAGCGACGGGTTGGTTTGGATCTGACCTAGGTACACCATGTTGAGATCGCCCACTTTATACCCCGAGGCGTGTACGATATGGCCGTCTTGATCAACATACAGATAGCAACGTTTTAAGACACTGAATGATTGGCCAGTCGCATCATATTGCACATCGGCATATTCCACTGCTGCTGGCCCCGAGCGAAGAGATGCTTGGGCATCGGTGGCGAGGCCTCCCATGGCATTCCGGACCCGTGGCCCTTCGTTTGCGACCGGTGCGGTCGATGGCACCCAATAAGGAGATGCTTGATGCGTATCGATTTTAAATATGCCGTTGTTGCCGTAAGCTGATTCATCGACACATCGATCGCCCGATCCGGTATCAAAGGCCCAGTAGCCGACCAAATGTGTCTTCAATCCCGATATATGCCGATTCATGTTATCAGTAATTTGCTCGCTGGTTCGGCGCTCCGACCAGACCCGTACTTCTTCCAGATAACCTTCGAAACCATTTGTGACCACGGCGCTATCGTTTATGCAGCCGCCGATGGCAGCTTGCGGCGTCATATAGCCGCCGAAGTCGCCTGGAAGTGCATTGATGCCTGTAGTCAGCTTGCCGTTAATGAGCAGCTGCATGGTAGCATTATCATGGACAAAAATCCACATTTCCTCCTCATTGCTTAACCATACAGCATCATTTGATGACACGCTGTCGTAGGCCGTGCGTCCATTTTGTTCGTTGAAGTACCACGCTGATATAAGCCCGTCCTGCGGAATTTCTTTGATGGTATACAATGCGGCTAGCTGCTCGTCCCCAAGCACTTTATTCCATAACAATACATCCGAGATAGTACCCGAAAAGAATGCTTGTTCGGATACTTCCGCATCTGGCCGTGTCCGCCCCATATTCAGTGGTGTATTGGAGTCAAAAAAGCGGACGTTGCCGTACAATATTGCGTCGTTACTAGCACTGTCTTCTGGATACGTAGCAACGAACTGACCGTTTACAAACAATTTCAAGACTAACTGGTGGTAATTTTCTATCGATGTACTCAGCTGCTTGATTTTTTCTCCATCTTGGTTTTGGGCGACGTTCTCCACTTCTTCTGTGACTTCAATGAGCTCGGCTGTAAAAACCAGATGTGTCATTTCTGTGCTGGTCAATGGACTCGTGGATCGGCATGTTATATATTGCTTGTTGAGCGGTAAGGCATTGCCGTCTTTATCTGTGGCGTTTTTACAGCGAACCGTCAGGTAAGGCTTACCATCTTGCAGACCAATCTCGTAGCTTTGCTCGTCTTCCGTTGCCCCAAATTTGCTAAGCAGCACCTGTTTCTCCTTGGTCGTTTGATCGGCTTTCACCCAAAGTGAGGCTGCAAATGCTTTGTCGAAGTTGAGGCCGTTGTTTGCGCCGCAGTCCGCATAGTTTCCGTCGTTTAATCGAACACCGTAATGTGGTTGATAGGTAGCGGCGAGATGCGTCCACTGATTGTTCGGTACGGCAGCCATTTCGGTGACGATGGCTTGTTTACCAACAGCGGCATAAGCATATTTAAACACGCCAAGGCTTTCCCATATACACTTTTCAGTATCGAAGCTTGTACCGTACAGACCTTGTGTGACGATCGCTTCATTGACAACGGATCCGACACTCGTTTGGCGATCCAGCCGCCAAAGCAGTTGCAGGTTATCAGCACTCGATTGTATAACCCGGTGGTAGTGGTCGGTGACAAACTGTGGAGACAGACTGTCGCGGTATAGGGAAAATTGGTTAAGCCCCATTTCCATTTCTAGCTGTCCCTCCGTAGACTGCGCGTTGCCGCCAACGGTTACCACATGGTTATTGCCCTCGGGCTTACGGGTAGTGTCACTTTTTCCAGACGAAGAGCCGTTGATAAAAAACGAAAGAATTCCGTTTGCGCGTGACACGGTAATCTGGCTCCAGCTGCTGTCGGCTATGTCTTGGGTAAATGCTGACCTTACAGGATCCAAGCTGCCTGTCTGAATGGTGTAAGACAACCTACCTGTAGGGTCCAAGTATAGTGTTTCGATCTGATCTGTTGTTTCGCCATTCTTGAAGGTAAGCGTCAAAACTGGTGCTGGGTGATCCGGTTCAATTGTTTTCAAGGCGGGCTTAATATAGAGCTGTATGGCATAGTTATTCTGGTCAGGAAACAAGCGTTTGTCTCTTTTCGAATCGTCCATACAATCCGCATCATTTACTTCTAGCTTACCCTTACCCATCAGGTAAAGCATGTCGCTGCGCTTTAGCCCCAGCATATTCTGGCTTTTATCGACGCCATTTTCTAAATCGAGGTGTAGGATGCGGTTGGTGTCGCTAGCCAACTTATCGTTGGAAAGGGTCGGGTATGTCCAAGCTTCAAATGTACGTGCCTGTTGAAGGTTCAGCCGTTGGTACTGACTTCCGCTATTATCGATCGTGACCAGCGAATGTTTGCCGCGTAACCCTAGCGCTGATGATGGCGCTATATCAAGCCAACCGCCGTTTACTCCCGTTTTTAAAGGTAGGGCGGTGGCGGCTCCGTTTTTGTCCGTTGTCAATAGTTGAGGATAGCCGTTGTTTGCTGACCGATCAAGTCTGACAGCAAACAGGGGCGATCCCGGTGCTGTCTTTTTTACAGCTAAGCGTTGTTTGAGGGCGTACCCTTTGCTCTTTACACCCTGTATTTGGCTTAAAGGAAGGCTTGCGTTGCCGACCAATCCATTGGCACCGATGGTAAACACCCGGATAAACGCCAGCAAAGCCCGTAAGCCAGCTGTAGGGGCTGCCGCCACGTTGTTGACGAGCAGATCTTGCGCTAGGGCTGGACAATGGAATACGATGTGGTCCGCGACGATTTTGTTATCGCCGTCGGCACTTTTCTTGATAATTTTGCTTAGCTGGCCAAGCTGTCGGTTAATGTTTTTCCAGATTCCTACAGTTTCGGGTTTCGTTGAATCGCTGTATTGCAGGGATATTTTGACGGTACATGTCGTCTTGCTGTTTCCGTTTGTTATCGAAAGCGTGGTTGTTTTGATTTCCTTGCTCGGCACCAGCAAGAGTCCGTCCGGTCCATCGGTGGGCAACTGATAGCAAGCGGTGTTGTTCGGATCATTATTAGCGCCTGCGGTGTAATCGTAGGTGCTTGAGCGGTCGTTGAGTACTTGTGAAAATAACGTGACATCCGTCGGTACATGGTTGATTTGGATGTGTAATGGATTTTCGGGGTTGCCTGGTATGGTGCCCGACAGTATAACGGTGGCGGAGGTGGCCTCTTCGGCTACCTTCACTTCCACTTTGTCGACCGTTACACCATCGGACTGCGTGCCGACTATTTGTACAAATCCGTGTTGTAGTGGATCTCCCACAGCCAAAAAGCCTTGTTTATATACGCCTAAGCTATCGTAGAATACTGTGTTGCTGTCGAGCACATCGGGGTTTAGTGGATCGTTGGTGTAATGTTCTTCCAGTACAGCTGCCACATAATCTGCGCGCTGTAGTAGCCCCTGCCACGTCTCGTTATTACCGATGTTGTCGTCCAGCGTTAAGCTGTACAAATTGGTAGCCGTTTTAGTGAGTTGCACGACACTGTTGTTGAGCAGTGTGCCGGCTTGCCGCCCGATAAATAGCAGGTTGCCGCTGGTTACGGCGTCTGCAGAAGCGGGTCCGGCTGTCCAGGGTATACCAAACACCGGCCGAGAGATCGAGGTATCATATTGTGCTGCAAGGAAGGCATCGTTATTGCCTTGGTAATACAGATGTATTAGCCCGTCTTTACCACCCAATAAAAACGGTGTGCTATCTGGTTTGATCGCGCCAAAAAGGTGGTAACCATCGTCGTCGGCTACCGGGAGCGCAATGCCGGTGTTCACTGTCAGCCCCATTTCGTCCATGCTGCTGATGTCGCCGGTAGGGAGTTGCAGGGGCGGGGTGCCCGGTACCCAGCGCGCACCCGATAAGGTGGCGTCGTGTGTGCCGGCTTTAGAATGGTCTTTGGCAATCAAACCCTTGCCTGTATTGAGCGGCCAATAGGCTAGTAAATCAGGGTGGTCCTCCTGAAGATCGAGTGGTTTAAAGAGATTTTTCTTTGCTACGGCCGCCTGATTGCCCTGCCACAGCCGCACTTCATCCAGCATTCCGGTAAAGTTGCCGCCGTCAGCGCCTTGCCCAATGACGGTCAATACGGTTGGAGTTGGCGTCTTTCCCTTAAAATCGACCGTGGTTTCCAGTGTTACTTCCGATCCATTGATCAACAGGTGGTAACCAGTTTCATCGTAACAGGCAATTACGTTTGTCCAGGTATCTAGTTCTAGTACATTATCCTTGGTCTCGGCCGAGAGTAGATGCTTGCCATCTCCAAACCCGACACCGATTTTTAGGGTATTGGTAATGTAAACTACGGGGGGATAGTCGGCAGCTGCTGTGCCTGGCGCTACACCGAAGATGTATTGTTTATCCAATGTGGTGCCTTTGGGCATGACCCAGCATTGTTGTGTGAATGTCGGTCCGAGCGTTAAGGCCGGGTTTGCCGGAATAAGCAACTGTGCGCAGCCATTGAAAGAGAGGGTGAACTGTCGCGTATTCAAGGCGCCTGCTGCCAATGTCTGCGTGGCATTGTACGTGTTTTGGTAAGCCAGTCGTCCGGTTTCGGCTACCGCGAAATCCAGAACCACAATACCATGCGCTGTTTCGTTTTCCGGAGCCGCGACCGCACCCTGACAGGCGAGCATATAGCGGTAGGCATTTTGGAGTTTGAGCTGCTCGTTGTTAGCCGTGCGTACCTGTTCTTGTTTGTTGTACAGGCATGCTGAGGGTTCACCGGTGAGCGTGATGGCGGCACTCGTCGTGCCACTGCTGGGTTGTGTTAGCGATAGAACCACATTGGGGCTGATGGTCTGCTCAGCGGGATCGAACTGGTCGTCGTCAAATTGGAACCAACCACCTGCGGGTTTGATGATGGAGTAGGTGAAGAGCTTGCCTTCTGCTATCAGAGCGATCTGCCAGGCATATTCATCGGGTGTCGCGGTGGGCAACAATTGTACGTCAAAGCCTGAAATGGAGACTTTTTCACCTGTGGGTGTCAGCGGAAGTACCCAAACAGGTTCCTCGAAAGGTGTATTGTCCATATCCACAAAGCTTTGGTTGTCTTTAGGACCCAGGGGTGTATCTGGTTTTTCACTACGTTGGAACCGGACTTCCCAGCTTGGTTGTAATATCCAGTTCGCGCGAGCTTTAAGGTTGTTGTCACTGTTTTTAGCCGTTGCAGGTTGTTCGGAAAGGACATAGCGATTCGCGTACAGTTGATTATCGATGCATCGGAAAATATAGATATAGTGTTGGTCGGTGACTACCCGAAAAGTGGAGGTTACGCCTAACGTGGGTTCCGGGATACGAAGGATATTGAACCCGGCCATACTCACGGTTGTCGGAAATGCCAATTCTTGGTAGGTCTGCCAATCAAGATCGTCGTGCGAGGAGGCAATATCCGGATCGAGGATGTTGAAGCATATGGAGGTGGTACTTTCGTTTGTATTTACTGCCTGTTTCAGCACGAAGGACACGGCGCGGCCTTGGTGGCTGAGGGTGACGATATTGCTGTATGTTGTTTTGTCGTTCATACCAGGGATTATTTGTTTGCTTTGATATAAAAATGGACAGCTACATTGATGGGGCGGGATTCGGAATCACCGCCGTCGGTACAGGTGCTTTGTTCATATTGGCCATTGTCGGCTGTATTATTACTGTTGGTGACGCCGTGCGTCCCTTTCGAGGATGTGGGTAGATGGTCAAAGCTGGCACTAAACGGCGTGCCGGGACGTTTGGTGGCGTAGGACTGCGTCTGTCCGATGACGGGGTCATCGTCCTGCGTGTCGCCTTGGGCTCCACGTAAGAATTTGCCGCGTAGGTCGGGAAGTTGAAATGCATCAGCGGGGATGCTTTGATCCGGGTTGTTATACAGGTTTTTGACCACCGCGTACAACGCGCTGTATGTATGCTGCGGGTAGATTTGACCTTTGCATGGTAACCAGTAATCGTTTTCGGGCAATGTGCTACCCCCGTAGGCGATAATGGTACCCACGGGCCAGTCATCGGACAGCAGTTGCTGATATAGCACGTGCCAGGCGACGGCGGTGTTAATTGGGCGTGTTTCTTCGTCGCCGCCACCCGTCGTTACCGCAATAGGACCGAAAGAGTTATTGTTCCACTTGTAGACGTCTTTGGCAAAACCTGACATAGCAGGTGCTCCGGATTGGTTCGGCAGGTGGGGAATAGCGGTACGGAAAGGTTTGGAGACCGGGTAACCGGTGGCGTCAGCTTGTTTAGAGCCCACCGCGTTGCCGGTGTTTCCTCCTGGTTGAAGTGCTTCCCGGCCCTCGGCTTCGGGGTCGCGGTTTTCGGCATCCATGTTTACGCCACGGAGGAAATAGCCGCGCAGGTCGGGTAGGTTAAACTTGTTGTCACCGGTAGACCCAAATGCGGTTCCGATGGCTGCAAATAGCGATTCAAACTTACCCACGCGCTGGCGTTCTGCGCCTTCGCAGCTTGCCCAATTGCTGGCGAGGGCTGTAATAGCATGTCCAGCATACGCCATGACCGTGCCTACGGGCGGGGTAGCGAGTCCACCACTGTTGGTCGTTGTTTTCCATTTGATCAGGTAATAGACGTATACATTAATTGGTCTTGTTTCTTTGTCGCCACCTGTGCCATCTGTGTCGCCATAGCCATCTTCATCGCGGTATTTGCCAGCATCGTCGACGCAAGCTCCTTTGTCCAATTTAGAATTTCCGATCTTGTTTTTGGGAATGGTCGCGGTAAAGTCCTTACGAGGTTTTCCGGTGGCCCACGGTTGAAAGGAACCTACCGCGTTGCCTGCGTTTCCATTGTCGTGAAGTGCTGTTCGGCTGGCCGCATCCGGGTCATTGCCGGAATCTTCGCTTACGCCTCGCAGAAACAGACCTCTGAAATCCGGAATATTAAATCTACCGTCGGCTGGGCTTCCAAACGCCTGACCAATGGTGTCGAATAGTTCTTTGTATTCTGTTTGTGATAATTCCGCGCCGTCGCAGATTAACCACCCTGCTGCCTTTAAGGTGTCGCGTTGTGTTTTGGCATCGCCACTATAGGGTATGATGGTGCCCACGGGGGCATCGGAGCTGTTGTTTTTCATGAGGGAAGGGATTTATTTTTGAATACTAGCTATTATACAGTTCATGACGGCTTTAAAGCCGTTTGTTTTTAAGTCGGTCAGCGCATAGCCACCAGCCAGATCGTTTATAGTCTGCGGTATACCGTTAGCCTTCTCGTTGGAAAGGGCGGATGACAATAGGATCTCGACGTCGTTGCCAAATTGGAGGCTCATGGTATAGAGTTGGTGGGCCTGCCGCTCGACATGGAGCTGGTTTCCTAAGCTGATCTGTTGATCGAGATAATCGAGCTTGCTTTGTAGTGTATAGATGCACTGGTGATAAAACATATGGCCCACGGCTGTGCGCAGTCGTTCGAGTAGGTCGGCCAAGACGAAGATATACCACCTTTTTTTAATTGATTCACTGACGGCGGAGGTTCGCAGAAGCGCCCAGACTTTTAAGAAGGCATGCATGGGGTGTTCAATCAATGCGGTTACTAACATACCGTCTGCGTCTTTGATGCCGGCCCATTCTCGAAAATCTTGATCACTGGAATAATGTTCGAGTCCAAAATGCCAGTTTCTTCCGGGTGGCGGATTTTTTTTTAAGTCAAGGAGCGCTTCGGGCAGTTGTATCCGTTGCATTTCCGCCAGCGATATAAAGCTTTGCTTTATCTTTTGCTGGTCGGCCTGATTAAGCTGTGTGTTAATGGTAGTTGATTTCATTTTTTCATAGGATTGTTTGTTCAATACAATGTCTTTACCCCGTCCCTATATTGGATTGGGCATACACAAAGTTTGCAGTAATAGAGTGGTGTTTTCAGGTAGTAATTACCTGACTATAGGAAAGAGGTAAAAATACGGGTACGCTATATGTTGATGTTATCGGGATCGATAATTTTCTGCTGGATGGCGTAAAGGACCAAACCGACTAAATTCTTCGCGCCGGTTTTTGCAAACAGATTGTTCTTATGGCCTTCCACGGTTCGGGTGGTTATAAATAGTTCATCAGCGATTTCCTTGGCGGTCTTTTGTTGTGCCAGTCGAATAAGTACATCGCGCTCACGCGAGGTTAACAAGTCGCTTCCAAGCCGTGGTGGAGATACCTTATGGGATATTTGTTGCCTCAGGATACCGACTTGATCGGGTAGCAGGTAGAAGCCTCTTTGCATAACTTCGTCAAGCACCTCGATCAAAACTGTTAAAGAAACACCTTTGGGTAAAAAAGCGGCTACACCTTTCTTGATCATAAAGCCCAAGGTATCGTTGTGGTAATGGGAGGAAACAACAATAATATGCGCATCGGGGTAGCGATCTTGAATGTTTTCGAGTAGGGTTAGCCCGTCCATTCCTTCCATTTTCAAATCGATAATATAAGCTTCTGGGTGTTGATCTTCCATAGCGTCTAAGCGCTCGAGACAGGAATTGCCGTCGGAGGCTTGCAGAACGATATCGAACCGATCGAAGTTTTTTAAATAGGAGCTCAACAGATCAATGAGCAAAAGATCGTCATCAACCAGTGCCAGTCGGTGTTTTTTTGGTAGGGAAGTGGTCATGAATGGGCTTGTTTATAGAGGTGTTTATTATCGGAACAAATGGAAATAAACTGAAAACCCTGGTAAGATTTAGTTTTGTATTGTCCGGCGATCATCATCATCCGGTTTTGGATACTTTTGATGCCTAATCCGGCTTGGTATCCAGGCGGCAGACCTTTCCCGTTATCACAATAAGCCATACATAGGGAGGCTGGTGTAATCCGTAAATGTAAGCGGACTCGAGTAGCGTGCCCGTGCTTATCGCTATTGACGAAGAGTTCTTGGATGATGCGAAGAAAATGTAGTTTTACGTGGTTTGATATAGATTGCTGCGTACGGACATCGATATAATAATCGATTTCGTAACGGCTAATCCAATGTTGTACCTGATGGGAAATCAGCGTTTCTAATGATGTGTCTTCCAGCAGGGGCGGATAGAGATTGTGGGATATACGTCGTACTTCTGCGATGCAAAACTTAATCTTATCTTGCAGCTTCGGGCGCTCGACATCAAGGTCTACAGACCACTGTAGGGCGGTTAAATGACCATTTAGGGAGTCGTGCAAATCATGAGCTATCCGGGCACGCTCATTTTCTTGGCTCTCCAGCATGGAGAGTCTTAATGATTCCTTAAACCGGTGTTCGTTTTCCAGATGCGCTACTTTTTGTTGATACATGTTTTGCTGATACCGATAGAATAACCAAAAAAAGCAGATCAAAATAGCGGAGATAAAAAACAAGGAAACGATTATCCAGAAAATAATGGTTTCTTCTTTTTGCCAAAGCGCCATAGGTATAGGGTCAAATAGATGTAAAATATGTTGGTAACCAGTAAGTTTATAGCCCAGAGTAAAAATTTGAAATGGGTATGTGCCGTAACGAAAAAATTGATCGGAAGATAGAATATAAAATTCAAGCTGTAGTAAAAGGTCAATGCTACGATCAGACGTACTTTTTGATGATCCATCTGCTCGGAACGGCGAACCCTTTGCAACAGCGACATAAGTCCGTAGGTGACGAGCGTCGCCGAAACGACTACGCGACTGTACGATTGATAGTATGAAAAATCTTGATCGGTGTCCCGAAGGATATGATGCGCAAATTCCCAGGTCACGAAACCTCCGCTGACGAATAGCAGTAGCCCCCCAATTTTTCGTAGGCGGGTAAGGAAAAACCGCATATACATGATGCCCACCAACATCAATTCCGCCAGGGCATATAACTGTACGAAAACGAGATTATCGGTATGAAACGATAACCAGTATCGGCTGGATAGATCCACAATAAGCGCAATGGCCAGATACGCAGACACATAGTAATCCCATGGGTTGGCCGCTTTCCTATAGCAGATTAAAGCTGCAAGGCTTAGGGTCAATAAAATGGGAATGGACCAGGTTGCAGCATCCAGCCATTGTATCCAATTTGACATGATGTTTTAATCAAACAAGATTTCAAATTGCTGTTCTTCGGTTTTTGGGGGAAACGGAGGCACTAGGCGGATCGTATCGTAAGACGCCTGCGATGCAGAACGCGCATCGTCTTGATCGTCGTAGCACCCTCGGATAATCAAATCCATAGACCATAAGGATGTCTTTTTATCGACCTTAAATGCAAAGTATGCGCTATTGACACAGGTTGAAATATCCTCCATCGGAATGATAAAACACCGCACTTTTAGCAAGTCTAGAATAGCGGGATCAATAGCTTTGCCGCTAAAGGTCTCGTTCCAACGATCGATGCGCCTTTGGGCTTCCCTTTCACTGATATCAGATTTTAAATCTGCTTCCTGATCGGTACTTTTTACCGGTTTTGATACATAGATATAGTGATCCATACGGTCCCGGTATGTACTACGATCAAAGGTTTCTGATAGTACAAAAAATCGGAGTTGTTTATAATCGTCTGATACACCGGGGTACACATGGACGTTTTTTGCGTCCGATTTCATAAAATCCAATACACAGAAATCAAAATGGGATTTATCGCTATAGAGGCGCTCTAAGATACTAGGAGCTTCATGGCGCTCAAGCATACCTTTCCAGTTGTGGATATACCGCCAGATGTCGTTTTTTTTCATAGTTGTTTATAAGATTTGTAGATGTTTACTGCGTAGTACGCTTCATATAAGCGTAGCTAAGCAAATGTAATAAAAACGATATAATAATCAATGGAGTTCTTAACGGAAGGTACGCTTCTTACTGTCTTTTCCAGCGCTTGTCGGTAATCACCGATACTTGTATAAAAGAGCGAAATGTATTTTAAAATCATTATATGAACACGATACGGGTATACCTAATACTTACATGTCTTTGTCTATTGATTACTGCATGTGAGAAAAAAGATTGTTTTACGCCTCCCGAACCGGTTGGCAATGGTCGTAAAATACCGCTTTGGCTGTTTGGTTTTCTGTATTAAGCCATGTATATACATGGAAAAAAGAAGCGGTGTTAAGAAATGCATGAACTAAGGGTTTTTTCTTATTTTTGGGTAGATTACAACAACATCAAGATGACAGAATTAAAAGGAAAAAAGGCAATTATTACCGGCGGAGGTCGTGGTTTAGGAAAGGCAGTGGCGCTGGCGCTTGCGGCAGAGGGTGTCCAAGTGGGTATCACTGGGCAAAATGAGCAAAACCTTCAGTCTACCGTGAATGAACTTCGCGGATATGGCGTGGAAGCACACTATGCCGTATTTAACGTCGCAGATCATGCGCAGGTGGAAAAAGGGATAAACGAGTTGGTAGAGGCGCTCGGAGGTGTACATATTTTAGTAAATAATGCGGGCGTAGGCCAGTTCGGCAAAGTGATGGAGATGGCGCCGGAAGATTTCCAAAAGGTATTTGATATTAACTTTTTTGGTGTATACCTCGTGGCCAGAGCGGTATACCCGTATCTAAAAGAAGCAGGACAAGGTGATGTTGTCAATGTGGCGTCTACAGCCGGTTTAAAAGGTGGCGCAGGTATGGCGGCGTATGCGGCTTCCAAAGCAGCAGTAATTTCACTTTCGCAGTCGATGATGGCGGAGTGGCGAAAAGATGATATCCGGGTGGTGACCCTCACACCGAGCACGATTGCTACGGATATGAGTATACAAGGTGGTTTAACGGATGGTAACCCGGATAAAGTGTTGCAGCCGGAAGATTTTGCGGAGTGGGTCGTGGATATTCTTAAAATGAATCGACGTGCGCTGATCGCGAATGGTTCCATTTTTAGTACAAATCCATAAATGAAAAGATATTATTGAATTAAAGCCACCCGGAGCATATGCACGCTTCGGGTGGTTTTGCATCCCTGACATTATCATTGGGTTAGGACAAATTGCATTTGGAAAGAAAATTTGGGCCGGGAGAAAAAATAGTAAAATTATGTGCTATATTTGGTTTTTGGCGTTTCGGTGATCAAAGCAGCCAATAAAGCTAATCGACAATGATAAACGATCAGAATCTATCCGAACATGAGATTCTTCTTCGGCTACAGGCCGGAGATGATGATGCTTTCCGTATGCTCTACGAGCGTTATAGTCGCCTTATATATGGTAACATCATGCGCTTTATCAATGATGAGTCTGTGGCAGACGATCTGCTGCAAGATGTCTTCGTAAAGGTATGGGAACACCGGGCCTCCATTGATCCTAGTCTGTCATTTGCCGCTTATTTATTTACCTGTTCAAGAAACACAGCCTTCAATTTCAAAAGAAGACTGAAATTAGAGATTGAATGTGCGATACACTTGGCCTATGAAAGTGCTGAACTTGCAGAGTCCGTAGATAGCATACTCCATAAAAAAGAGGTACAGAAGCTGATAGAAAATGTAATCAGTCAGCTTCCGCTCCAACGGCAACGAATTTTTAGGATGTGTAAATTAGATGGAAAAAGTTATCAGGAGGTCGCTGAGGAACTCCAGATTTCGGTTTCTACGGTCCGCGACCATATCGTAAAAGCTAATAAGTTCATTAAAGATGTATTGATGTACGAAGGAAGCTTTTCTTCATTACTGCTTCTTTTCTTTTATCTGGGTATTTCTTAAAAAAATAATAGACAGAGCAGACCTTTTTTCACTGGTAGGTGTATTTATATATAAATAGACTGAAAGTGGACCATAATAAATCTAACATACGAGCGCTGTTACAGCGATACAAGGATGGCAAATGTTCGCGGGAAGAATTAGGACATCTTTACGATGAGTTGTCTAATAATAACGACGATGTAGATAAGGCGCTATGGGAAAGTCTGCTGCAGGAAGTGGAGACTGCCAAGCTGAATGATCAAAAATTCGAAGATCTTTATCACAAGATATCTTCTAAAACGATAGCAATTTCTAAGAAGCGGACAGTAAGACGATTGATCCCATTTTGGGCTGCCGCTGCTGTCCTCATCGTTTGCCTATTCGGCCTCTATCTCTATAACGGCACCTTTCAAAAAACCACTCCCGAAACCCAGCGATATACGACACTTGTCGATGTAGCGCCCGGCTCCAATAAGGCCATGCTTAAAACTGCTGATGGAAGTGTTATCGTACTTAACGAGGCACAGGAAGGTATAGTTATGGGAGACGAAATTACCTACACTAACGGTTCGGAGGTGGCAGAATCCATAAATAATGATGATAGCGAAGTACGGTATGAGCTTTCCACACCAAATGGCGGCAGCTATCGTGTCACCTTGGATGACGGAAGCATCGTTTGGTTAAACGCTGCCTCTAAATTAGTCTATCCAGCTAAGTTTAGCCAGCATGAAAGAAAGGTGGTAATAGAAGGAGAGGCCTACTTTGAAATCCAAAAAGATGCTAAGCGGCCGTTCAGGGTTACCAGCGGGGATCAGACGGTGGAAGTACTCGGTACGACATTTAACATCAGTGCATATCCCAATGAACGCTCTGTTCGCACGACCTTGGTAGAGGGGAAGGTAAGAGTCGATCTGAAGGACAAGCTATCTTCTTCCGTGTACTTAAGGCCAGGGCAGCAGTCCATTCTTAAAAATGGGGGCAAAATTTCGGTTAGGGAGGGTAACCTAATGGCAGAAGTTGGATGGAAGGAAGGTTTATTTTACTTTGATGAGACGGCGTTGACGGATGCGATGCTACAGATTAGTCGTTGGTACGATATAGAAATTAGGTACGGCGGGAATGTTTCCCAAACCTATTTTTATGGGCAGATCCCGAGAAGTAAGTCACTTAAAAATGTATTGAATATCCTGGAAGAGGGCAACGTCCGCTTCCGGTTAACAAAAGAGAAAACGAAAAATGTATTGACGGTATTATCCGCACAATAAATGGAGACTAATTTTTGATTGTGAACTTAATAAATGATAAACATGAAAAGAAAACCAACTTGACATAGCAAGATTAGAAAAGCAAAAAAAGGCAGTGCTGGGGGGCACTACCTAAAATTTTGAATGCTTTTATATGCCGCCAAAAAGACGGCTTGTCGTTAACCTTTATAAAAACAATACAAAACTATACAAACATATGATTTTTTATCCATGTGTTAAAGCCTGCTCTTGGACTTTAACTCGCCGAATATTTGTTATGATGAAGTTGGTGATCGTATTTCTATTCATTGCCATGATGCAGGTTCATGCGGAGGGAACTGCGCAGACGATAAATCTTAAAGTAAATAATTCTACGCTTACAGACGCCATGCGAAGCATCCAGAAACAAAGCGGATATGCTTTTTTCCTGAATGGAAAGGCAATAGCGACTGCACGCGTGAGTGCCGAAATTAAAAATGAAACGCTCGATGTAGCCATGAGCAGACTGTTAGGACCTTTAAACCTCGAGTGGGCCATCAAAGATGAAACAATAATAGTGAAACGTCGTTACCCAAAATCCGGCCTCGAACGATCTACAGCTACTTCTTTGCAACGCCGTATAACAGGGCGGATAACGAATGGACAAGGTACACCGCTTGTCGGCGCAACGATCACTGTTAAAGGCGGAACGATTACAACGACCTCAGATAGGGAAGGTGCTTATCAAATCGAAGTACCCGGACCAGAGTCCGTTCTAATATTCTCCAGTATCGGATTTACGCCTTCCGAAAAACTAGTCGGCGAAGAATCTATTATCAATATAATTTTGAAGGAAGCCGTTAGCGATCTGGAAGAAGTCATGGTAGTGGGATATGGTGTGCAGAAAAAAGAAACGGCCACGGGTGCGATTGCTTCGATTAAGGGGTCGACAATTGCTTCTTCGCCTGCAACGAATGTGACCAACAATTTGCTAGGCCGTGTGCCTGGGTTGAGCGCAATTTCACCGAGTGGGGAACCCGGTCGGGACGGTGCCAATTTACTGGTCCGTGGATTGAATACCCTTGGCAATAACAGTCCGCTAATTGTCGTAAACGGTGTCCCTAACCGTAGCTTTGAACGCATAAACCCAAATGATATCGAGAGTATTACGGTATTAAAGGACGCTGCGGCCGCTATTTATGGTGCACAGGCCGCTAACGGCGCTATCATCGTTACCACTAAAAGGGGGAATTCGGGTAAGCCAAGAATAAATCTTGACCTCGGAATGGGCATGAACCAACCTACCCGCATACCGAAAATGGCAGATGCTGTACAATACACGACCTTGCTGAACGAACTGGAATATTATAAAAATCCGAACGGGGGATGGTACCAACGATTCACCGAAGAGGATATCAGGTTATTCGCCGATGGGTCTGATCCATGGGGTCATCCTGACACCGACTGGTTCTCGGAAACGCTGAAACCTTGGTCGGCGCAGCATCAAACAAGTATTACCTTATCGGGTGGGTCAGACAATGTACAATACTTTATTTCCGCAGGCGAAAAATATCAGGATGCGTATTACAGAAAAAGTTCGTCGGATTATCGCCAATATAACTTTAGATCCAATGTTGATGCAAAGGTGAACCAATATATCGATGTAGCATTTGACGTGGCTGGTCGTTTGGAGGATTATAATTTGCCGACACGGCCCACGGAAGATATCATCTGGTCGATGATTACCAGAGGTAAACCAAATATGGCGGCGTACTGGCCGAACGGGGATCCTGGACCGGATATTGAACGCGGCGACAATCCGGTTGTGATTGTCTCTGACGCGCCGGGTTATGATCGAGTAGATAATTATGTTTTTGAAGGTAACTTTCGGGCAAATGTCCGGATACCTTGGGTTGAAGGCCTTACATTGACAGGTAACGCTGCGTATGACCGTTCTTTCCGTTTGCAAAAGGTTTTCAATAAACCGTGGTATTTGTATACGTGGGATGGAAACCCGGATCATGTAACAACACGGGGAAAGCGGGGTTTCGATTCTGCACAATTGACGGAGAACTATTCGGGAGGGGACAATTACCTGTTGAATACATTTGCTACTTACGATAAGTCGTTTGATACGGAGCATCATATTAAATTGATGGCCGGCATGGAAACCCGCGGTGGAAGAGGGAAAAACTTTGGGGCATTTAGAAGGAACTTTATTTCCGATGCCATTGAAGAACTATTTGCGGGGGCAGAAGATCAATTTATGACCAACTGGGGATCGGCATCCCATAATAAATACATGAGCTACTTCGGTCGTGCAAATTACGACTTCAAAAATAAATATCTGCTTGAATTTTTATGGCGGTACGATGGTTCCTACATGTTTCCCAAAGATAAGCGGTTCGGTTTCTTTCCGGGTGTATCTGTGGGTTGGAGAATCTCCGACGAAGACTTCTGGAGTGACAACCTGTCCTTCATCAACGACCTCAAGTTAAGGACATCTTGGGGGCAAACCGGTAACGATCGTATCGCCGAATACCAGTATCTTGCTACATACGGATTTTCTGATCGGAATTATGGTTTTGGTGTTCCGACCATTGACAATAAGCTGCTGGAAGAAATGAAAATCCCCAATCCAAATGTAACTTGGGAAGTGGCAAACCAATTTAATGTTGGATTTGATACGTATCTATTTGGGAATAAGTTCTTTTTGGAATTTGATTATTTCAACAATCTGCGGTCGCAGATATTGGTGACACGTAACGCGTCTGTACCGGGAAGCACAGGATTGGTTTTGCCGCCGGAAAACATTGGAAAAGTAAGGAACAAAGGATTCGAGTTTCATGTCGGTTATCAGGACACGAAAAGCGATTTCGATTATTCGATAGCTTTTAATGCAAGTTATTCCAAAAATAAGATTGTGTTTTGGGACGAAACGCCTGGGATACCAGATTATCAGCAATCTACAGGACGCCCGATGGGGTCCTCGCTGTATTACGAAGCTATTGGGATATTCAAAGACCAAGCGGAAATCGACGCCCATCCTCACCTCCCCGGCGCGGCTCCAGGCGATATTATATTTAAAGACGTGAATGGCGACCAGGAAATAAACGGATTGGATAGGGTGATGAATACGAAGTCAAGTATGCCAAGATTGCTTGGTGGTGTAACCTTGAATTTCAGCTATAAAAAAGCAATTGATATGAGCATCTTCTTTCAAGGCGCTGCGGGTGGGGTGCAGTATATCGACATGGTGGAATCTGGTGATTGGGGGAACTATTATCAATTTTTTGCAGAAGATCATTGGACACCAGATAACACCGCTGCCACCTATCCCAGAGCATATAACCGATCGGAACCTTACTGGACGAACTCCGCGAATACATTTTGGTTAAAACCGACGGACTATATCCGTTTGAAAAATATCGAATTGGGATATAGTTTCTCACAAAACTTGACAGAGAGAATCGGCATAGAGAGGTTACGTATTTATGCGAATGCGTTCAACTTATTTACGGTGGATAAATTAAAACATTTTGATCCGGAGGCGGTTAAAACCGGTCGTTCATACCCTGCGCAACGAATTATTAACATGGGGATTGGTTTAACTTTTTAAACGAAAATTAGAATGAAAAAGATACTTATTAAAACGATCATATTTTTTTGCATAAGCCTCCATTTGGCATGTGACAAGGATTTTCTGGATCTAGAGCCGCTGGGTGAATATTCGGAAACCAATGTTTGGAAAGATTTGAATCTAGCTGAAACTTTTGTAAACAAAATGTATATAAACGTCTTCGGAACACCCTTTGCCGCATGGCGACTCTCCGACTACAGCGACGAATCCCATTTTGTGCCGGATTGGGGTACGGGCAATTTTAATAAAGGATTGATTACTTCAGATAATTTGTATACCTGGCCCGCAACATACGCTACAGCGCATTTAAACTGGAATTCGCTGTACGCTAATATCCGGCAGACCAATATTTTTTTCTCAAAAATCGAAGATATTGCTGCTGACGATCCGGATTTTTCTAATCGGCTGAAAGGAGAGGTTTATTTTATGCGGGCGGCCACGTACCATTATTTGACTACGCTTTATGGTGGGGTTCCGATCATTACTGATGTGTATGGACTAAATGACGATTTTCTTCTTCCCCGGAACAACTATGCGGAATGTATAGATTTTATAGTATCGCAGCTTGACAGTGCTGCCGTGTTGTTGCCAGAAAGTTATTCGGCAGATAGGGCCGGGCGGATTACGAAGGGGGCTGCACTGGGGTTTAAAGCGAAAGTATTGGTTTATGCAGCAAGCGATCTGCATAATCCGGAGAAAAATGGCGCTATCCTTCAGGGCTACACTAATCCTGAGCTGTTAGGTTATACCAATGGCTCTTCCGCTGATCGCTGGAGGCTTGCGAAAAATGCCGCCAAAGCGGTTATCGATTTGCAAACTTATAGTTTACATGCCGCTGAACCTGCCGAAGGGGATTCCATTCCGCAAACCATTGCTGATTATTTTCTGTCGAAAGAATTGACAGCTGAAGATATAATAACGATACACTATACGCCTAAAACGTCTACCGGCGGATGGGTAGATCCTGTTATTGCGTCCAATCCGAACGGGTATCACGGTACAGGAAACCAAAACCCCATAGGGGATTTAGTAGACGACTACGAAATGAAAGACGGCTCTAAATTTAATTGGGAAAATCCGGTGCACAAGGCCAACCCCTATTTAAATCGTGATGCGCGATTTTATGCGACGGTACTTTATGAAGGGGTTCAATGGGCGACTCGACCATCGGATGCACTGGTAATGGATCCTTACAGCAGGATTCAGACAGGATATGTTTATAGCACAAACGGCACGATGATTAAAGCTGGTCTCGATACCAGAAAAGGACCGATTGAGGATTGGAATGGTAGTTATTCGGGATACTATCTCCGTAAAGCGGTTGATCCCACCATTTCGCCGACGGATGGAAAAAAGCAAGATATACCGTTCCGATATATGCGATATGCCGAAATATTGTTGATTTATGCAGAAGCGTGTAATGAACTGGGTGAAGACGCGGAAGCAAGGACGTTTGTTAATATGGTGCGTAAGCGTGCCGGACAACCTGATCTACCCGAGACCATTAACGGAGACGCTTTAAGGGAAGCGATTAGGCAAGAGCGTCGTATAGAACTTGCTTTTGAGGATCACCGCTTTTGGGATGTGAGAAGATGGCTTATCGGACCCGATGCTTCGTATCAGACGCACGGAGTAGATATCCGTTATACGGTTGACAGAACACAAGTCGCGTCCTATCGGCAGCCCGATGGGTCGACCTGGGGTACGCCCGTGTATAATCGTATCGAGATTCCAGGTGATTTAAGAATTTGGCATAACAAATTGTATTTCTTTCCCATTATGCGGGATGAAATACTTAAAAATGATCTGCTCATCCAAAATCCAGGTTATTGATAAACGAATTAACCTGTTTCTTATAGGTTATGCGGCACATGTAGCCGCATAACTTTAATTTAAAGTAATCAATATAATGAAGATAAAATGGACATCGGCTTTGCGGGTGAGCTTGCTGGCAACGGTAGTATTGATTTGTACGTTCGTTAGGTGCGCTTTCGGACAAGGACACACCATCAAACTCACGAATGGTAATTTTATAAATATACAAATTTGTAATGATCAGACGTTTAGGATAAGAGTTTCGCCGTCAAATAGTTTTCCAGAGACACTTATGGAGCGGTATGATATTGTAAAGAGAGACTGGAACAAGGAAACAAAAGTAACAAAGCATGGTTCGGACTATCGATTAGCAACAGACCGAAATCGGTTGGAAATAAATGGGAAAGATGGTACGGTCACCGTTAGATCATCATCAGACGATGAGATCATCACTCGTTTGTCCGTAGTGGAAAAAGGAAATCAAACCTATGAAGCGCTGTATGGGACGGTCACGGACTATGAGCAGTCGTTGCCAAAGAAGGAAATTATCGGAGATACGACAAGGAAAGATCAGGTTTCGGAAAATCTAAAGCAGACAAAAAAACGAGTAGATCCGGCTATACTAAGTCTTTCCATTACGCCAAACGAACGTTTTTATGGTGGCGGTGCGGCCAGTCGTAAAGCTATTCAACATCGGGGTTCGCTGTTGCGGATATGGGCTACGTATCAGCAGTCGGATATGGTTGCGCCATTTCTTGTTAGCTCCCGCGGCTGGGGAATATTTAACAATACGACAGCTTTAAACTATTTTGATGTTGGTCATTTTGAAGATGACCAACTTTATGTTTACAATACGGATGGAACGGTCGATTTTTATTTAATGACGGGGCAATCCTTGGAAAATACAATCGACTTATATACGACGATAACAGGCAAACCATACCTGTTACCCAAATGGGCTTATGGTTTAGCGTTCGGGGGGAATATGATGGAAGATCAGTTTCGAATGTTGGACAACGCAGTACGGTTCCGAGCGGAAAATATTCCGGTTGATGTGTATTGGATCGAACCGCAGTGGATGGCTAAATTTTACGATTACTCAACGGAGAAAGATTGGGATTTATCTAAATTTCCAGCTTATTTTTTTTGGCAGAAGGGCGAAGGTAACCGGTATGAGAACAAGCAGTTGTTTTTATCCAAATTACGCCAACTAGGTTATCATGTAGCGTTATGGTTGTGTATTGATCACGATCTGAGTATTGAAGAGGAAGACCATTTGGCTGCTCAGCAGGGTGGTAAACAGTCGGGCGAAGCACATTGGTTTCCCCATCTGATGAAATTTGTTGACCAGGGGATTGACGGGTTTAAGCTCGATCCGGGACGTACACTCGACGAGCACCCCGATAGAGTATATTACAATGGATACACGGATCGGGAAATGCACAATTTAAATCAAGTGCTATTGCCAAAACAGATGTACCGTGTTTTCCGCGAACATAAAGGAATCCGTTCTTTTCACCACTATTGTGGAGGGTATGCTGGAAGCCAACATTGGGGAGCGTCTACCGCTGGAGACAATGGTGGTGGTCGGGACGCGCTCTATGATCAACTCAACCTGGGGTTGAGCGGATTCCTTAATACTTCCGCGGATGTACTGGACGCGGTAGAAGATGTGAAAGCAGGTTTCCATTTTGGCTTTTTTCTACCATGGGTACAAATCAATAGTTGGGCAAGTATGCATTATCCATGGTATTTTTCGCCCGAATATAAGGAAACGTTTCGTTTCTATGCACAGTTGCGTAACAGCCTATTGCCGTATATCTATTCGACTGCCATACACGGCAGCCAAACGGGAATGCCCATCCTACGGGCAATGCCTTTGGTATTCCCACGAGATAAGGAAGTGGAAAATATGACGACGCAGTTTATGTTTGGGGAACATCTATTGGTCAGTGCCTTTACGGATTCAGTCTATTTGCCTGCAGGTAAATGGGTGAATTACTGGTCGGGCGAAAAGGTAAAGGGTGGGCAGACCGTCTCGCCGAGGATTCCTGCACATACCGGTGGTCAGCTTTTTGTGAAGGCTGGTGCCATTATTCCGTTTCAAAAGCCGATGCAATATGTTGATCAAAATCCGTTAGACACGCTTATCTTAAAGGTATACCCGGAAGGGAAAAGCTCCTATATATTATTGGAAGATGACGGTGAATCGTTTGATTTTGAGCAAGGTGCAATTTCGAAAACACATTTTGAATGTCATGAAAAACGTAATGAGATCGAATTCACGATAGCTCCAACCGCTGGTGCTTATAAAGGCATGCTGGATAGGCGAGCGTATGAGATTGTGTTTAATATCGATCGTAAACCGAATCGGATAGAATTAAATGGTCTGACCATCCAGACGTGGGAAATGAAGGACGGTGTATTACACGTCTTGATCCCCCAATCCGATATTCACAAGCATCAGTTGTTAAAAATTTCAATGGAAGATTAGTTTATGAAATATGTTATAATGTTATTATTGACGGCTGTCTGGAGCGGTAATGCACTATGCCAATCAATGGAAAACGATTGGGATAAAATGAATCGGTCAAAAGAACATGCATTACGGGAATTCCAGCAGCAAAAATTCGGTTTGTTCATCCATTGGGGGTTATATGCTATTCCTGGCGGGGTATGGAAGGGGAAAACAATGGAAGAAATGGGGATTCCGAGTGTAGCTGAATGGATTCAGTTAGTTGCAAAGATCCCACGAAAGGAATATGCGGATTTAGCTGCTTCATTTAATCCTGTCGATTTCGATGCGGACCATATTGTTACCATGGCCAAGGAAGCTGGAATGAAATATATCGTCATTACGAGTAAACACCACGACGGTTTCGCGCTATTCGACTCGAAAGTCAGCGATTTCGATATGATGGATGCCACACCGTTTAAGCGGGATATTGTGCGGGAGTTGTATGATGCCTGTCAACGGCATCAGTTGGAGTTCGGGGTGTATTATTCCCATAATATTGATTGGGCAGATGGGGCTGACGCACAATACGCGACGACAAAAGCCGCTAACGATCGGATGGGGAAAGATACGGATAGCTTCGGCGCAAATTTATGGGATCCGAGTCCCAATACCTTTTCTTCATATCTAAAAAATAAGGCTATCCCGCAGGTAAAAGAACTACTGGAGCAATATCCGGATATACGCTACATTTGGTTTGACATGCCGGGTTTAATGACTCGGGAGCAAAGCTATACCTTTTATAAAACAGTTTATGATATCAATCCAAGTGTCCTTGTCGCTGAACGTATCGGCAATAATATGGGAGATTATGCGATTCCCGGAGACAACCGTATCCCAACCGCTGAAGATCAATTTGATAAGCCTTGGGAAGCGATCGGTACGTTTAACCATTCCTGGGGATACAAGGCATACGACCAAGATTGGAAAAGTGTCGATGAGTTGCTTTACTGGCTTGTCGAAATCGTAAGTAAAGGAGGCAACTATATGTTGAATATCGGTCCGGATGCACAAGGAAATGTAGCGCCAACGGTTAGGAACAACCTACAAAAACTCGGTAGTTGGATGACGGTAAACAAGGAAGCAATTTACGGATCTAAACCGTGGAAAGTGCAACGCGAGGGCCCGACGACCGTGCATATAACAGATACCGAACAACGCGAGAGGGAAGGGTTTAAAGCAGCGTTCACGTCCCAAGATTTTTGGTTTACAGAACGGGAGAAGTATCTGTATGTGGTATCGCTCGAATTGCCTGGAAGTGGGGTAGCCGTTGTAAAAAGCTTGGCCAAGGGACAAATCGGTGTGAAACAAGTGGAGATACTGGGGATAGGCAAAGTCGCTTTTAGCCAAACAGAAGAAGGTCTTTTGGTAAAACTACCAAAATCAGTTCGGAAACTGCCAAAAGGATATACTTTGAAAATAACACCGAGCTCGCCATGAATCGTATCTGTATTGTCTTCCTTGTATGTTTAGGCTTTGCTGTAGAGGGGCGTGGTCAGGACCACCCCTTGGAAACTCCGTTTCCTATACGGGATGCCAAAAAGATATTATTTTTAGGAAATAGCATAACGTATGCGGGGCAGTATGTAGCCCTGTTTGAAAGTTTTTTGATAACGGCTTTTCCAGCCTCAGAGATTGAAACCATTAATCTGGGATTGCCGAGCGAAACCGTTTCGGGTCTTAGTGAAGATGGTCATGCGGAGGGAGCATTTGTGCGGCCGTGGCTGTTTCGCAGGCTTGATAATGTCACCAAACGGATAAAACCGGATGTTGTCTTTGCGTGCTATGGTATGAATGACGGCATCTATCAACCGTTTAGCGAGTCGAATTTTCAGCGATACAAAGAAGGGATGATAGGTTTGTATACGAAGCTTAAAGCGGCAGAGGTTAAACGGATTGTTTTTATTACACCAAGTGTCCATGAAGATCCTATACGGGGTCTTAAAGGCTATAACCTCGTGCTTAATCGGTATGCACAATGGCTTCTCGACCAACGAAGGGAAAGAAACTGGGAAGTCATAGATATACACTTTCCTATGCAAGACTACCTAATGGAAAAAAAGAAACGTGAACCTAATTTTAAATTAGCAGAGGATGGTATTCATCCTGGTTTGGAAGGTCACCGCCTAATAGCCGAATGTATCATTCCTTATTTTGATGACACCTTTGCCACAAAAGACTTTCTAGCTGCGTGTCTGGACAACACGTCTTATTATGCGCAACTTTATAAACTATTGGAAGAGCGACAGGAAATAGTAAAAAATGCGTGGCTAACATATACCGGGCATGAACGGCCAGGGCTACCTGTGGGAAAGCCGCTTGATAAAGCAAAAAAAGAAAGTATGCGCATTCAGAATAAAATACAAAAATTACAGAAAACATTATTATAAACGCAGCGACTATGAAATATCAGATCATCATTTATCTATTTCTTTTATTATCCGTTAACGATTTAACTGCTCAAAGTAAATCCGAACCTTTTGAGGGTGTTCCGGGATGGTTGGAAACACAGGAAAAGCGTCTCGCTTGGTTTCAAGAAGCCCGCTTCGGTGTTTTTATCCATTGGGGACTATATAGTGCTGCCGGCGGTGTTTTTAAAGGTGAAACATACCCGCAGCATTATGCGGAATGGATACAGACTTGGGGTAAGATTCCCAGTAAACAATATACAGAACATTTGAAGCCTAAATTTACGCTACAGGACTTTGACCCCAAGCAATGGGCAAGGTTGGTCAGGAAGTCGGGAGCGAAATATATGGTTCTGACCTCGCGACATCACGAAGGGTTTAGTTTATTTAACAGTGATCAACCTTTTGCATTGCACAATGAGGTAACGGGGACAGCAAATCTGTCGCCTGATGGAAGAGATCTATACCGAGAAATTATGGAGGCATTTCAACAGGAAGGGCTAAAAACGGGAGCGTACTACTCCTTACTGGATTGGCAGCATCCGGATTCGTATGAAGCGTTCCAGTTAAATCCAAATCCTACAGGACATGTTCCCGACCATGAACGATATAAGGATTATATGTATGGTCAGATCAAAGAATTGGCTAACAATTACGGTGCACTGGATGTACTGTGGGCTGACTTTAGTAGTAAGGAACACGAAGGCGAAAGCTGGGGAACGAAACGGATCTTGACGGATCTTATTAAATGGCAACCGAATATATTGATCAACAATCGGTTTTGGAATGGGTTAGAGAACAAGAACGGTGATATAGGAACACCTGAGAAATACGTGCCGCCAACGGGTATCAGCGGAACGAATTGGGAAGTAAATCATACGATGAACGAAAGTTATGGTTATAGTGCGCATGACCAAAATTGGAAAAGCTTCCCACAGATTATGCGCCTATTGGTGGAAACCGTTAGCAAGGGAGGAAATTTTCTTTTAAATGTGGGGCCTGACGGTAACGGCAAAATTCCAGATCAAGCGGTGGAAATATTGGAGCGGGTAGGAAGGTGGATGTCCGTAAACGGCGAATCTATTTATGGAACGCAGGCGAGTCCCTTTCGAAAATTGGATTGGGGCTATTGTACCATAAAAGGGGACAAGCTTTACTTACATGTATTTGATATTCCACAAGGTAATGTTATCAATGTACCGTTAAAAAATGCCGTGAAGAGCCTTTATGAGATGGGTTCGAAAGATGGTTCGATAGATGTGGTTCCGCAGGAAATGGGTTTAGGAATTTCTGTCCCTACGTTTTCGCTGGAGGACGGACCAAAGGTGTTGGTGATGGAGGTGGAGGGTGCCCTCGAAGTGGAAGAGAGTGTTGCCCAAGCATTATCGGATGGCAGGATTGTCTTATCTGCCGACAATGCGGACATCCATACGACTCATGGTATGAAAATAAGTGGTGCGAGACATGATTTTAAACGTCCGAATGCCCTTGCGGGATGGACGCATACCGATGATAAAGTATCTTGGAGGGTAAAGATACAACGGCCCGGACGATACGACGTATTGATTCAGCATTTGCCACTGCCAACAACGGGTGGAACAGTGGTTTTCCATACGGACGCCGGTAAGGTGACGTATAGCTTTGAGGGGAAGGAAGGAAAATCGTTTGAAGAAGTAAAAATGGGCACGATCGAAATACCACAAAAAGCAATAGGGGAACCATTCGTCTCGTTTGTACTCGAAGCGACCACAATCGATGGCAATGGTTTGCCTGAAATTAGCGCCGTAAGCCTTGTGCCAACAGAAAATTAATGTAATATCAAAAAAATGAAAAGAAGAGATTTTATTGATATAGGTTTGAAGTCCGCGGTTGCTTTTACCATCGTTCCGCGGCGTGTCTTGGGCGGGAATGGATTCCTGGCACCAAGTGACAAAATTCAAATGGGCTTTATCGGCGTCGGTAAACAGAGTCTAAATTTGCTGCACGGATTGAACGGCTGTCCGGAAGTGGTTATTCAAGCCGCTTGCGACGTGGATGACAAGAAATTAGATTATTTCGCCCAAGCGGCTACAACTGCTCAAAGTACGGTGGGAAAATCGGACTCCTCTATCGGCAAATATCGACATTTTCGAGAACTGCTGGAATTGACCTCGGTGGATGCTGTCGTTATCGCTACACCGGATCATTGGCATGCGCAGATCGCTGTAGACGCAGCGAAAGCAAAGAAAGATATTTATTGCGAAAAGCCATTAGCCCTGACCATAGCAGAAGGAAGAGCCATGGTGAACGCGGCCAGAAAATACGAGGTTGTTTTTCAAACGGGGAGCATGCAACGTTCGTCGTTCAACTTTAGACACGCCGCGGAATTGGTATATAACGGCTATATAGGGGATGTGAAAGAAATCAACGTGTCGGTAGGGGAACCGGTAAGACAGTGTGATCTGCCTTCCTTTCCTATACCGGATTACTTAGATTGGGATATGTGGATCGGCCCCTCTTTGTACCGCGGTTATCATCCCATTTTATCACCGCCGATCGAAGATGATAAATGGGCGTGGTGGCGAGGATATCGAGACTTTGGGGGAGGGTATATTACAGATTGGGGCGCACATATGTTTGACATTATTCAATGGGCTTTAGGCATGGATAATAGTGGGCCTGTCCAATTTATCCCGCCGAAGGTTCCACAGGCAGAAAAGGGGTTAACATATATTTATGAGCAGGGCGCACGTGTCAATCATGTTGATTGGGGAGAACCTAATGCTATCCAGTTTATAGGGACCGACGGCACCATAGAGGTAAGTAGGTCTTTCTTGAAAACAATTCCGACGACACTTGTTACACATAACCTAACGGCTAACGATAAGCGTCTGTATTATAGTGATAATCACTATCAGGATTGGGTGAAAGCTATTCAATGCCGTTCGAAGCCAATTTGTGACGTGGAGATCGGACAGCGTACGTCGACAGTTTGTAACGCAGTTAATATTGCTTATGAGTTACAAAGGAAATTGCGATGGGATCCAGTAAAAGAGGAATTTGACGATCCGTTTGCCAATATGATGCGAAGTCGACCTTATCGAGGGGATTGGAGTTTATAGTCAGGATATGTATTTGTTTATGTTTACCGCCTTTTCCGGCTCTTTATCGCCCTTATTGATTGTTCGTCGAAATTGACGAAAATATTTGTCGGCAATCGCCGATACTTGCATAAAAAAGCCCATGAATTCGCTTACGTTAACAGTTTATCGATTTGTAATCATGTTGCCGCTCTTGCTGGCGGCATCCTGCAATAAGGACGCACCATTGACAGAGGAACCCGACCCTGTTTTCGGCGAGCCGGTAGTTAAACCCAAGGGACAGCCTGTGGGCGATGCCGTTTCGGCAATGATCGCCCCCGATGGCGGCGTCCTGTTGTATGGGGATATGATACGAATGGAAATCCCGCCCGGCGCCGTGGACGAACTGACGACGTTCAGCATCCAGCCCATCGGCAATACATTGGACGAGACATCGGCTAATCCGGCATTCCGGCTGACGCCCGAGGGTATCCGCTTTAATAAACCTGTTGAGCTCTCGTTTTTGTATGATCCGAGTGCCGATGGTAACCCGACGACACGCATGGTGGCCTTCCAGCGGAGCGACGGGGTATGGTGCGGTAGCTCTACCGAACTGGATGCTCCGCAACGTCGACTAACGGTTGAAACGACACATTTCAGCGACTGGGTGTGGTTTGACCTCTTGTCGCTGCGGAAAGATAAAGAATCGGTAGGTGCAGGTGAAACGGTCAATCTGAAGTTGCTGGAACAGATACTTGGCGAACTCATGCCGGCAAACCACATCGATAGTGTTTCGTTAGCAGCAATGGACGATATCGGCTTTTCTAAGGATTTGACGGTGAGCGGGTGGAAGATTATCTCCGGCCCGGGATCGCTGTCGCCGAAGATCAATACCAATATGGTACTTGGTGACGCGGTTTACACCGCCCCGACCACGATCGAGAGAGCTACGGATGTGGAAATACAGGTCGAAGTGGAGAGCAAGAACGGTTACATCAGCGACCGAGGCGCTCCCGGCGGTCGGCGAAAGCTTGGAAAGCTTATTTTATTGACGACCATCCGGCTTGTACCCGAAAATCTTGTTCAACTCATCGTGAATGGCGTGGAGCAGGATCTATCCAAAACTGGAAACGATGCTAAACTTGTCAATGGTAGTGTATACATACGGTTAGGCGGAGACGAGTCTCCGATTACCCTGACCCTCCAGTGTTTTGGTACTGGCCCCGGCACCTACCCTGGTGGCACCGGCAGAGGCGAGGCCGTGCTGTACTATACAACATATCGTGGAGGGCAAAGGCGTAATGCTGTTAGTTTCTACCGTACGTGTGAGAATGACCATATATTTAACGGAACAGCTACGCTGACGGATGTTGGCCAGTACATAGAAGGTTCGTTTTCGGGCCTAATCTTTCCAATGGATGTACAAAACTGCGAGGTTCCCCCGTCAACTACTGTGGTGTTGAATTTTAAAATTAGCAACGGCTCGCCGTCCATATAGAAAATACGCAGCGACTACAGTATTAATGATTTGATCTGATGCATATAACGTTTTCCTACACCGATTTTCTGCCCATCGTCCATCATAAGATAGAGCCTGCCGATATCCCGATGACAAGCGTGGATGTATTCCAGATTGACGATAAACGAACGGTGCACACGCATAAAGCGGGATGGATCGAGTTTTTGTTCGATACAGCCGATACCTGATGAACTTATAAACTCACCCTTGTCTACATAAACTACGGTATAGTCGCCTGCAGCTTTCAGGTATCGGATATCCTGTACGGCGATGCGTCGTAGCCGTTTACCTTCTTCAACGAAAAGATGCGTAATTAATATCGTATTCATCGGATACAAAAGTAACCGAACCGTTATGCCTATTCCATCGAATTATTGTGGGGAAATAGTTTTAGGTAGTAGTACTCATAAAAAGCCGCACATCCCACTAGGTTCATGACTCATTGTTTTCAGAAACCCGGAGCACGCGCTCCGGGTGTTTGATTAGGTTAGCGTTTCCTCTTTTTCCAAATTTTCTGTTATAGTATAGTTACACTGAACTTTTGGTTTTGGTTTTTGTAGCCGTTTTCGCCACTTTTTATAGAAGTTTGGCTAGTTATAATCTTTTTAATTTATCCTTTAAATATCTTATTATTAACTATATATTGCTTTTTTAAAAGCGTATAGTGCTTTTGTGAGCAGAAACGCCAGTTAATGATAATTTAATTTTCACCTAGTGTAGGCTTAATACTTAATGTTTAACATTGCTTAACTTTTGATGAATGGGATAAGGGTGGGAATAACGCAATGCATGAAAAAGACAAATCAGTAAATAACATGAGCGCCATTAAAAATAGTAGAGCCAATAAAGATATGGATAAGAAAAGTCCATGGATACCCCCCAGAAGGGTGTCGGTGAAAATAAAGCTGTGGTCGAAAGACGTGCCCGGATTGATCATGGCTGTGTTGCTGTCGGTCGCCGGTTCACAGATAGGTCGGGCGCAGGATGTTATTGTTTTGGACAGTGTGCCGCCTACAAATACAGGTGGGCTGGAGGATATTCTGCAAGGTCAGGTGGCGGGGCTGCTGGTCAAGAGTTGGACGGGTACAGCAGGCAGCCAGTCGATCATTAACCTGCGTGGGTTGAGTTTAAAAGGGACCGATGAATCTACATTGCCTCTTTTTATGGTTAATGGTGTGCCCTTCATTGGCAGTCCTTCTGCTGTTACCGGGATCAATCCGTTGAGCTACTATAGTGCGGATCAGATCGAGCGGGTGGAAATTATTAAAGACATTGACCAGTTGGCGGCCCTTGGCATACAGGCCCCCAATGGAGCCATTAATCTCATTATTAAAGAAGGCGTTTCCGGGCTGTTACGTGTGCTTGCCAAGGTCGCTGCTGGAGTGGATTATTTTGCGGGCTTTGATGCGGAGAAGGATGCCTTCTATAATTACAATCCGGCAGCACGGAAATCGGTGTATGCAGCCCAATCATTGATCCATGAACAGTATATCTCGATCGACGGGGGCGGCGACTATGGTTCTTATCTGTTCGGGCTGAATAACTACAATGCCGCGGGAGGAATAGAGAACAGCGGTTATCAACGGCAAAATCTATTTGTTAATGCAAAATATAAGATATCGGAACCCTTTTATATACGGTTTTACAGCAATTTGGCGCTAGCCGACCGGGAGGGTAGATACGCGGGTCAATATAACCGCGATCTGTCTGCTTCGGAGCTAGCGGATGAAGGCTTTTTTATGGATGATAATAAAAACGTCGGTTTGCTCTCGTCCATTGATCTCAACTATCGTTTTACGCCTCATCTTACCGTCCGTTCGGTAGCCGGCCTATCGTATGAAACGGCAGGAAGAGATCTCTACATCCCATCCAATATATTGGATGGCCAAGTGCTAGCGGGCAGTGAAGCTTTTAAAAGACAGATGTTAAGCGTGCATACGAGCTTGAATTATCAGCATCGTTTTTCTGATTTGCTCAAGGTAAATATAACATTGGGAAATCAGCTCGTCAATTCCGACTGTCGGATGACATCCGTTGAGGGATCAAAGGGGTTAGAGAGTGGTGGCTCCGACTATGTGAAGGTAGTGAACGGCTATAATGCAAACCAAACGCAAGCTTATTCAGATAGCGAGCCGGAGAAACTGCTTTCGTTCTACGGTACATTCCATTGGGATTACAAGGAAAAGCTTTTTTTGAATATGGTCGGCCGTGCTGATGGAAGTTCTTTGTATAAAAACAAGTGGGCGTTTTACCCTGCTTTGAGCTTAACGTACGATATGCACCAAGATTTAGGAGTTCCGGTACGCTTCAAGACTGGATACGGACGAACGGGGCAGCGCTCTGGCCCGGAACGCTACCGTGGCGAGCTTATCGGGCTTGGCGACTATTATGGCGGAAATAAACTCGGAATAACGCAGTTGTATGCACCCTTCGCCGACGCAAAAAGTGCGACGATTGATCAATTTGATGCAAATGTCGATGTCGCTATTCACAAATTTGTACAGGTAGAACTGACGTATTTTAATAAGCAATATCGTGATTTTACCTATATGCGCTATTTGCCAAATACGGAAGGTCTGGATTATGCATTCGAGACCGGGGGCGGGATCAGACTGCACGGTTTTGAGCTCGCGTTACAGGCGCGTTGGATACAGCGAAAGGCCCTGGCTTGGTCTAGCCGATTTAACCTTGCAGTACATCGCAACAGGGTAACGAAACTGCCTGGGGAGGTCGCGCAAACGAGCCTTGCTTACCTCTCGCCTGTAGCGGTAGGGGATCAGGTGAGTTCGATTATCGCGTATGAAGGCAATGAAGGCCGGATAATCGGAAACAGTCAACCCAGCACGTTTGGTGGTTTGACCAATGAGTTACGTATGGGCAACGTGTCTATCGGCTTCACATTAACCTATGGCACGGGCGCTGATGCCGTGCTGGAATCATACCAGAGCCGGTACATCGCAGAACGACTGGGTGCTGGCTTTCCATTGGCAGCTCATGAAACGCCCTTTTACTTTACAACGGAACTTCCGGATGGTAATACCGAGTATCGAGGAATCAGTGATATAGAGGATGTCGATTTCGTTCGTTTGAACAAGTTCGGACTGTCGTACCATTTTACCGATTACCTTAAAAAATGGAAAATTAAGGATGCTGCGCTGACGTTGAGCGGCGAAAATCTACTGACTTTTTCTGCATACAAAGGGCTGAACCCCGAGGAAAATATAACGGGAATTCGGAAAGCCAATCTGGGGTACACAGGCACCGCGCTGCCTTCGTCTGTCGTGTTGGGTATGAAACTTACATTTTAAAACGAGAATAACATGATCTTCAAGTTTAATGAGATAAGAAATGGAATTATGAATAGGATAGCGCATAGAAAGTTGGGGGCTTTTTTGACTGTGGTCGTTATGACATGCACAGCTTGTGAGGATTATCTAACTGTGGCCGAGGTGGAAAACAGAACGGTATCGACCGGCTACTACGACTCACCGCAAAAGGTAGAACAGGCGGTTATTGGTGTATATGTTGATCTACGTCGTGCCTTGTTACAAAATTATGCTTGGCTGATGTATGGAGAAGGACGTACAGGCGATTTGACACTCGACGTGGAATATATGGGACATATTGCGGAACAGCATTTAGCTGATAACGATAGGCAGGTAAGGCAATTGACGGATTGGGGTTATTTCTACGATGCCATTAACGATGCAAATCACATACTGGACAAACTGGAGAAGACCGAAACCCCTGCGTTAAGCAGCTACCAATATGAATTGTACAAGGGGGAGGCGCTAGCGCTCAAATCGATGGCCTATTTTTATTTGACGCGGATATGGGATAAGGTTCCTTCTGCCGAGACTTCGGATCGCGGAACGCTGCTGACGCAGGTAGAGGTACTAACGCGCGCTAGCCAATGGGCAAAGGAAGCGAAGGAGTTGCTGCCTTGGCAGCTGGTGAACGATGACGGTATCGTGAGCACAGCACTAACGGAAGTTCGGTTCAATAAAACGGCGGTGAGTTTGCTATTAGCCCACCAACAACTCTGGCTAGGCAAAGGACAAGAAGCTTATAAGGATTTAACACAAGTTTTTGAGGGGCAAAGCCCCGATAGTCTATCCCATTTTGGTTTGTCGCTGGGGAAGGATATGGGTTTAAATGTACCATCAGATCCCTATACGGACCATAACATACATATGTCGGAGGAAAAGTTCGGTAGCGTTTATCCGGGAGGCGATACGCGGCGGTCGATGTTCAATGTTTCTGCCGACGGCGCGACGGCATCTTTAATTATTGAAAAGCGGGATATGTTAATGATCTACGCAAAGCAAGAGATTCAATTGTTGTTCGCGGAAGCTGCTTGGCGATCGGAGCAGCTGGAGAAAGCAAAAGAGCATCTAATGGCGGCGGCAACAGGTGCAACAGAAGATTACACTTTACTGACTTCGGATACGTTTGGTGCAGCGCTGCTACTGGAACGGCAACGGATGCTGATGGGATCGGGACAGCGCTTCTTTGATCTTATCAGGTTTAACAAGATAAGGCAGTTCGTCCCTTTTTATACCGAAGGAGATCTGGCAGCAGGCGCCGCGTACTGGCCGCTATCAGCGCAGAGCATAACAAGTAATGGATTAGAACAGAATGGGTACTGGGCTAAATATAGAATCAAATGAAGACAATAATAAAGGGCACATTTTTTCTTTTCATGATGGTGGTATTTCCGGTGTTCCTGATAGCGCAGAGTCTACGGGTCGGAAAAGTGACGGATTTGCAAGGAAATGCAATAGAAGGCGCTACCATCAGGGTTAAAGGTACATCGAACAGTACCAAAACCGATGTTACGGGTGGTTTTCGGATTGTTCTCCGACCGGGAGATGTCATCGTGAGTTCTTCGGTTGGATTCATGACAAAAGAAATCATATTCCAACAAACGGAATTTCTGTCCATCAGACTAGAGGCTAATCAAGCTATGCTCGATGATGTGGTCGTGGTGGGATACGGCTCACAGACAAGACAAGAGCTTACCGGGGCAGTATCGACACTCAAAATGGAAGAGATTACAGAAAACCAAGTAGCGGAGTCGTTCGAATCGATGATGCAGGGCCGTGTAGCCGGGGTAAATATTCAGCTGAATTCGGGTGAACCCGGCGCAACGCCAAATGTTATCATCAGGGGGCTGGCAGCCGTGAGCCGTGATGATGGGTCGGCCATATCGGAGCCATTGTATGTTGTGGATGGTGTACCCATTATTTCCCGAACGGGTGACGAATTTGCCGTAACCAGTACGAATGTTTTGGCTGATTTGAATCCAAGCGATATTGAAGATGTAACTGTGCTGAAGGATGCCTATGCCGCGGCAATATATGGTTCCCGAGCGGCGAATGGTGTTATCCTCATCACGACGAAGAAGGGAAAAAGAGGTAAACCGCAAATGAACATCAATAGCCGTACAGGTATAAACTTTGTGCCGCGTTTATTGGATGTGGCCGGCGGACAGAAAGAAAGGGAGCAGGTAGCCCGGTTGTATGAGCTCTATGCACCTTATGGCATAGCCATGCCGAGTATGTATACCGATGTGACCAATCCATTCTATAATAACTCATCGAATTGGCAGGATTATCTTTACAATACGTCTGTAACACAGGATTACAATGCCTCGGTTCGTGGAGCAGGCGATTTTGGCCAATATAGTGTGAGCCTTGGTTATTTAGACAATGAAGGAATCTTGTTTAATACGGGGTTTAAGCGGTATAGTATGATGACGAATACTACTTTCAACGCCTTAAACAATGCCTTGGTCATCAATAATACACTCGCCTTGTCGCGTACAGATCAAAATAGAAATCCTGATGCACTTTCTAGCAATTTCTCTTCTTTATTGCCCTTGCCTAATAGCCCTTTGGTGAGAGGAGCCGAAGTGTACGGCTTGGGTAATGTATCAAATGTAAATGACCGGGTTCGATTCAGTTCGGATGTATCCTGGCGGATTATCAAGGATCTAACTTATAAAGTGAGTTTAAGCCTCGAATATACGCGAGCAATGAACGATTCGTTCAACCAATCTAGGCGTACCCTCTGGGGAACAAACCAGAGCGCAGTGGGAGAGAACAGAAACTTGTTATTCCAGAACACACTTAATTATGCACCTCGTTTTGGAAATGGACATCATCTCAGTGTATTGGTAGGGCAAAGTGCTGAAAAAATAGAATCAAAAACAACGAAGGTAAACAGCGTCGCGAGTGCACCGTTGCTGACCTCGAACGTGAAATGGCCAACGGAAAACAATATTGGTATAAGTAATTATGGCGCAAATACCTTGATGTCCTATTTCAGTCGGATTGATTATTCGTTCCAACAGAAATATCTCGTGGGTGCTTCGATCCGAACGGACGGATCATCTAAGTTTGGTCGGGAGAACCGATGGGGTATTTTTCCTTCGGTATCGGCGGGATGGAATTTTAGTAAGGAACAATTATTCCAAAACTGGGAATGGTTGAGCAATGGTAAAATACGAGGTAGTTATGGTATGTCGGGCACGACTTGGGACGAAAATTATTTAGCCTTGGGCTTGATGGACGGCGGATCGCTAGATCAGTATAACTCTTTATTGGAGATTTCGTACGGGGGGATCGCCGGTTTTACACCAACCTGGTACAACGGCTTTAAGAATGAAAACTTGACCTGGGTCAAAAGTCAGATGGGAAATGTGGGATTAGACCTGTCGCTTTTTAACAATAAGGTGGAGGTTATCGTGGATGTATATGAGAAATTGACAAAGGGATTGCTATTGACTACGGCATTACCGACAACTTCCGGCTATAACGAGGTATACCGAAATGCAGCGGATGTATTGAATCGTGGAGTGGAGTTTACACTGAATAATAACCTGAGATCGTCTAAAGATTTCAGTTGGAATATGGGCCTTAATTTCGCTTATAACAAAAACCGTGTAGTGGCCCTCCCAGACGGAAATGCAGACATCATCAAAACAAGTACGTCGGGGCAGGATTTCGGATCTATTATTCGTTCGGGCGCACCGCTCAATGGTTTCTTTTTCTACGAATCGCAGGGCATATACCAAGCGGAAAACGAAATTCCTGTCAATCCAAAATCGGGGCAGAGATTGCTCGGGCTGCAGGATAAAAAATTAGCCGTAGGAGACCGGAATTTTAAGGATCAAAACAACGATTATATCATTAATGTGGAGGATAGAATATATGCTGGTGATCCGAATCCAAAGTGGACGGGTGGATGGACAAATGATTTTTATTATAAGGGCTTTTCGTTTAACCTCGTGTCTACTTTTGTGATTGGAAGAGATATCGTAAATACAGAACTGCTGGAGAGGCTGCAGTTCGGAAAAGATTTCGCCGGCTCTTCTTCTTTACCCGACTTCGACCGTTATTCCATCTGGGAGAAAAGCGGGGACAATGCACGCTATCCAAGTTTGAATCCATGGAATGATGCGTCGCAGATTATCAAATATGATTCCGAATATATCGAAAGTGGCTCGTATTTTAAGATCAAATCGGCAACCTTATCGTACAACTTACCCCGGTCGGTTCTGAACAAACTACGGCTTGATAGGGTGCGTGTGTATTGTACGATGGATAACGTGATAACTTTTCAGGGCTACAGCGGGCCGGATGCCGAGCTGGTTACCGTAGATGGTTTTGATAATTCTGGAGGATATCCTATGCGGCGGATGATGTTGTTTGGTCTCTCTCTAGGGTTGTAAATAGGATGACGGTTTTGTTAATGAATAAGTAAATAGATATGAAAAGCAATATTATTTTAATGAGCCTCGGATGTCTCATGCTTGTATTTTCGGGCTGTAAGGACTGGTTAGAGGAACTTCCGATCAATACCGTAACGGAAGATCAGGCTTGGCAAAATGGAAGTGATGCGGAGGGCGCGGTTGCGGCTGCGTTTTCCATATTCCGCCGTGGGCTGGCTGGCCTAACGAAAGATGATACACCCTCGACCACCAGAAATGGCGCCTGGGGAGACTACTACTTTTGGGGCGATGCCCGTTCGGGCGATTGGATTACGCCGAATAATGATGGAGATTGGCAGGCCGGATTTGAAAATCGGTTGATTGCCCGTACACAGTTGGAACCGATGACAAACTGGCGCCTGTTCTATCGTACTATTGAACAGTGTAACTTGGTGCTCGAAAGGGTGCCAGAGATAACCGAGGGGTTTACAGCGAATAGAAAGGCTGAACTACTCGCTGAAACAAGGTTCTTGCGAGCTATGTCTCACTTTTACGCAGCTAGGATATGGGGGGATATACCCATCAATCTGGAAGCTCGCAATGTGGAGCCTCTGGGACGGGCACCGCTCCATGACGTCATGAAAATGATCGTCGATGAGGTTGAGATAGCGATCACTGATCTCCCTTGGGAATATCAAGGTATGACCCGTAAGTTATCAACCTCTAGAGGGACAAGGGGCGCTGCCCTCGCGCTACAGGCGCACGCGTATATGTGGTTGAAGGATTATGAAGGGGCGGCAGCGAAATTACAGGAGATCATCGAGTCGAACTATTTTGAACTGGCACCTATTTCGGGGTTTAGAGACCTCTTTGATAAAGGCGAATCAAATGAGATGGTTTTTCAAATGTATTATGATAATCAATTTGGGGAGTTCTCAGATTACTATGGGCATATATTGACCTACTATCTAACGAATCCGTATACGAGCCGCTCTGACCTTTCACTCGCTATTCCGAAGTCAAGAATTCTGGAAATTTTTCCAGATTACCAACGAGATCGTTCGGATAAGCGGGTAGCGGAGTTTTTTCAAAGTATCGATTTTTCGGGTAGCGCAAGTGAATTGCGCCCTATATTCGAGGACCCTCTACAAAACGGTGAGCGCCAGATCATGTTTGCGAAATTTAGAAAGGTAAAAGACCGCTCCTATAACCGTATGGACGGTACTGTTCCTGTTTTTCGGTATGGGGGATTGCTCTTGTTGAAAGCAGAGGCGGATGCGCGGCTTAATCGAGTGGACGAAGCAATGCTGAACTTGAATAAGGTGCGTCGGCGTGCAGAAATTCCGGCGTTTACGAGAACGGATCAAACCATCTTGATAGAAGAAATAATGGCAGAACGCAGACGCGAGCTCATCGGTGAATTTCATCGGGTTTACGATTTGGTGCGTTTGGGAAGATTGCACGAGTTCAACGCATTTATCAGTGAGCAGGAGGAGAAAGAAGGTGCGGGATTTTTCCCGGTGAGCGACGAGGCGTTTGCAAACAACCCGAATATGGAGCAAACGTACTACTGGCAGTTTAACCAATAATTATTCCAAATGAAGAACGCTATGAGATTATTTTTCTTACTGTGCTGCATCGGCATATTTTTAGGAGCATGTGATGATGAATATTACAATGATGGTGGGGTGTTGGACAGCGATGTCGGTGTGTTCAACGGTACGACCATGGGTTATCTGGAAAGTCAGCCGGCGATGTTCGATACGCTCACGACACTGATTAAGCTGAATGGACTGGAGGCTGAGGTGAATCGGGCGGGCAGTACCTTTTTTGCTCCGCAAAATTATTCCATATACAACTTTTTAATTTTAAGGTATCCAGACGCTCAAAATCGGCCGAAGAGACTAGAGGACATTCCTGCCTCTGAGATGGCGGAGATCGCGGCAGGTATTCGGAATTATATTATTCCTGACAAACAAATCCGCAGAGAGGATCTGTCGACAGTTTACACGTTTTCTTCCACCTTAGGAGGGAGGAAGGCACGCTTTAACTTAGTGAAAGAAGATTATCTAGGAAACGTGAATATGGGCGCTGCTTCTGTCGTGTTTTCCATAAATATGAGCGCATCGGGTATGCCGGAGAGATACCAGTCGGCAAAAGTGATACGGGCTGATGTAAAAACAACGGATGGATGGGTTCATGTTCTGGTATCTGATACACACATTTTTGGCTTTAATTGATATCTAATGAAAATTTATATGAAAAAGGCAAGGCTACATTTTATCTCTTCCGTACTCGTTGCCACGACCCTGTTTCTCGGTTGTGCGGAGGTACCTGGTCTTGGGAGTATCGCGCCGGATGTACGCTATAAGAACAGGAAGCAGTATGCCATCTCGGGTATGGAACAAAATATTGGAGACTTCTTGCCTTCTACTTCCTCACTACCCTTGAATTTTGAGATCGTTGAGATACGCGAATCGAGTGGCAAGGATGTGTCTGCATTTAAGGAAGAAATTCCCGTAGTTTATTTTAAAACACCAATCGTGGGTGGTGAGACGGAGGAGGAATTGCGTCTTAAAAGTGATACAGTGAGTAGGCCGGCGGTATCGTTAAACCCATTTACGGGTAAGGTGGAAATATTGGAAGGTAATAACATTCCTGCAGGGGAATACCATTTTGATATTAATGTATCCAACACGTCGGGAACGACTTTGTTAAAAGATGCGATTATTATCGAGTTTAGGGAACATGAGGTGATAAGCTGGTCGAGTGGTATGGCAAAAGCCCCAGAAATTGAGCGGATAGCGGATGCGCCTAATCAAATTCTCTTTGTTGGCCATCTGGATGGGATGCCAATCCCGGGAAATCGGATTGATTTTACAACGGATAGGGCATCAGGCTTCAAAGGGAGTTTTGTAAATGATACACCTGAAGGCGAGATATGGAAGGTGAATTTTCCTGTTAAATCGGCTCAAACGTATTGCTCTTGGCAAATACTGGACGATGCAGACGAAACGGGCAGTTTCTCCTATGTGACAGAGAATCTGGACTTTGTTCTCGGCCGTCCAGGGAGTTATGTAATCCGACTTTTTAAATAATTAGAAATGGTTAGCGATATGAAAATTAAATGGGTGTTTTGCTGTTTTATGTTCCAGATGATAGGGATGGGTTTTTCGTTTGGGCAAACGGCCAAGGTGAAGAAAATATTGATAATTGGTGTGGATGGTATGATCCACACTGCAATCGACTATGCGACAACGCCGGGGATGGATAAGCTCATTTCGGAAGCTTCCTATAGTATGGAGGGGTATGGTGGTCTGCCAGCAAATTCAACGGCTGGCTGGTCGACATTGCTAACAGGCGTTTCGGTCGATAAGCATAATGTAAGAGAGTATCCTTCGATCGTCAAATATATTAAAAGTCAAAATCCTGAAATTAGGGTGGCCTCCATTGTTCGCGAGGCGGAAATCAATAGGCTGTTAAATAAAGATGCTGATCTGACGGCAGCTTATAGCGCAGATGGTATGGTATTCGAAAAGACAAAGGAAGTGCTTTCTGGGCAAGAGGCTGATGTGGTATTTACACAATTTAGCAGCCCGAAAGAGGTAGGAAATACGAGCGGATATCAACTTAGACAAGCACCTTATGTTTTAGCTATTCAGCAGGTAGATGGATACATCGACCAGTTGTTTGAGGTGGTAAAAGGGCGGCAAACTTATTCGGAAGAGAATTGGGCAATTTTCGTTGTGTCTACACATGGTGGGACAGAAACCGGCGTGTCATCCAACAATACCGAGGAAGAAATGAAGGTACCCATGATCTTTTCGGGCTCGGAGCTGGATAATAGACAGCTTTTAGTAACGAATATGGCTGCTAAAGAGAATGCGGATAATTTTTTAGCAATTCACAAGGCAAGTAGTGGGGAAAGAACGTACGGTAGAATACCGATTGCGCAAACGGCACTACAAGGGATGGATAAATTCACTATTGAAATGTGGATCAAAGCGGGAACAAACTCCAGCGACCCTGCTATTATGGGCGATAAGGACTGGGGTTCGGGAGGGAATCCGGGGTTTGTCATTTGTCGTAGCGGCTCCTCTTGGAAAATAAACTTTGCAAACGACAAACGAACGAGATACGATATTGGATCGACGAAAGCTATCGAGGATGGTAAATGGCACCACATTGCGGTTTCGTTTGACAAAACGAAGGAATGTGTGGTGTATCAGGATGGTGAACGTGTAGGAGGTGCTGCACTGTCTTATAAAGAGAGTGATCTGATGACGTCCCCTTTTAATTATATACACTTGGCGCAGGAAGGTACCGGCACATACGGCGGTGGCGGACCGAATTGGGCAGGAGCATTCAATGAAGTTCGTATCTGGACGACAGTGCTTTCGGAAGAGACGATAAGAAACTATATGTATTTGCCGAATATCGAAAAGAGCAACCATCCGGAGCTTCAATATTTAAATCTCTATTTAAAATTGGATGAAGTGCGGGGAAATCTCTTGACAGATTATAGTGGGAAGGGTAATCACGGCGAATTAATTGGTTCTGCAAGCCAAAGACATCCTTATTATCCGATAGGTCTTACAGATGTAGCGGTTAATATATTGACCCATTTAGGTGTCCGCGTGCAGGCTTCGTGGGGTTTGGATGGAACCCCTTTAAAATCGAATGTGCCTTTTCGTCTCTTCAAGGTTAATTAAGGATACATAAAATTATGAAACGAATTTTCTTACATATGAAGCTTCAGAACACTTTAAGCCTGGTGCTCATCCTTGTTGCGATGGTATTGGCTACTACATCCTGCGAAAAAGAGATGATTGAACGAACTGTTCCTAACCCTGAACAATTATTAGCTGGACGCTTAACGGGAACTTGGGTTAATCCGGTGAACATTATCACACCAACCGATGTGCCCCCTGAAGTTTTTGGCAATATGAGATTGGTGTTCACTACGGATGATGCCGGTAATCCTGCTGCATTTCTTGGGAAGGACTGTCCCATTGTATTTAGCGCGGCAGAAAGTTCTTGGGTGGTAACAGGTACGCAGGAACTTACAACGGTTAAACTGTCGGGGACAGCGCCGGTTGATGAATTTCAAGCACAGGTGGATGCAAATAATCTAACCTTGTCTTTTTACATGGGATGGGAGAATATAGAAACGGGCGAAACCGGTGAAGGAGATTTTCAGGTGACCTTAACCCGTCAATAAATAATTTACAAATTATATACATATGAACTACACATTTAAATTGATTGGATTGATCGTCATGTGCCAACAAATGGTATCGGCATCGGAACGGCCTAGCTTTGTCGTAAAACCCTACTTACAGTGGTCTACACAGAACGAAATGACGGTTAAATGGGAAACTTCCACACCAATGAGGGGATTTGTGGAGTACGGTAAAGCAACATTTAACGCCGAATCTCCCGTATTATCGCAAAAAGCGGAGGGTAAGGCGGACGTCTCTTTGCAGACCGCGACACTCACGGGTTTGGAGGCTGAAACCGAATATTTCTATCGCGCTGTCAGCATTAGTGCAGCGGGCGACACGTTGCGCAGCCGGATTTATCCTTTTAAAACGGCGGTAAAAGACGATTCACCGTTTGCCTTTACGGTTTTCTCGGATACACAGGGTGTGCCTAATCCGACGGTTTGGGGTCAGGTTGCTAAGATTGCAGAAAGGGAAAGACCAAACTTCGCGATTCATAGTGGCGACCAAGTGGACAATGGACACGATAGAAGCAATTGGATCGGTCAGTTCTTTCCGCAGGGTGAATCATTTATGAACAAGTATGCTGTATTCGCCGTACCGGGAAACCATGAAAATGATGCGCCGAATTACCATAATTATTTAGGGCATCCTGAAGGGTTACGTTGTTACAGCTTTGTGTATGGAAATACGGAGTTCTTCATGTTTGATACAAATCAAGATGTTTCTGAAGGAAGTGAGATTTACAAAAAACTTGAAGCAGATTTAGCGAAATCGACAGCGAAATGGAAAATTGTGGCGCACCATCATCCTATTTATTCGTCTGATAACGATGATTACGGGAATACACGTGTAGCGAAGTCTACCTTAGGGAGCCCAAAATTAAAGCACCTTGCTCCGTTATATGAGAAATACGATGTGGATATCGTTTTTTACGGTCACGTTCACACCTATGAGCGAACATGGCCGCTACGTGATAATAAGGTTGATCTTGAAAATGGAACGATTTATATGACCATGGGCGGTGGTGGTGGAGGATTGGAAACACCCTCGTTTTGGCGGTCATGGTTCACCAATAAATTATTTTTAGATCATCACTTTGGCTACGTGCGGATTGTGAACGGTGAACTGCACTTTCAGGCGATTGACTTGAATGGAAACATTCTTGATCAATTTATTTTAAAGAAATAATCATACACCTATGACGGATCGAAACTATTTACAGACAGAGGGTGATATCAACCTCAGTCACGCGCGGAAGCGGTGGGCAGAAGGAATAGCGGATGATGAGACGACAGCAGCATTAAACAGGGATTCGACGTCTTTTATGCACCAGGCGCTTTCTACGCCTTGTCTGGATGTTGTCGGTTCGAGTGATGGTGTATATATTCAGAATCTGGCGGGAAAGCAATACATGGACTTTCATGGGAATAACGTGCATCAACTGGGGTATCATAACACCTATATTCTGGAGCGGGTCAAAGCGCAGCTGGATACACTTGCCTTTTGTCCGAGACGGTTTACAAACATGCCTGCCATCGAGTTGGCGGAGCGACTGGTGTCCTTGACGAATGATTCCCTTACGCGCGTTCTTTTTGCTCCGGGGGGTACATCAGCCATTGGCATCGCCTTAAAGATTGCCCGTTTCTATACCGGTAAACAAAAGACGATCGGTATGTATGATTCCTTTCATGGCGCGTCTATGGATAGCATCTCATTGGGTGGAGAATATGTATTTCAGCAGGGATTAGGGCCACTGATGCCGGGGAGTGTTCACATCCCCCCGGTAGATACATATCGGGGTATGTGGTATAAGGAAGATAGCGTTTATGGTGATACGGCTTATGCCGATTACCTCGAATATGTGATTCAAAAGGAGGGAGATGTGGGTGTGCTCGTCATGGAGACGATAAGAAGTACGGTGGTACATGTGCATTCTAAGGCGTATTGGAAACGAGTGCGGCAGATCTGTGACAAATATGATGTATTATTAGTACTGGACGAAATTCCGATCGGAATGGGGCGTACCGGGAAGATGTTTGCTTATGAACATACCGGTATCGAGCCGGATATATTGGTGTTAGGGAAGGGGTTAGGTGCTGGAATTATGCCGATGGCTGCTGTGGTATGTAAAGAGAAACTCCATGTGGCGTCTTCGATTTCGCTGGGTCATTTTACACACGAGAAAAGTCCGTTGGGCGCGGCTTCAGCTTTGGCCGCGTTTGATTTTATGGAGCAAAGGGATGTGCTGGGACATGTGAATGAAATGGGGATTTATTTTCAAGAGAGGCTGCTGGCTTTGAAGGATAAATACCAAATAATAGGCGATGTACGAGGAGTTGGACTCTTATGGGCAATGGAGGTGGTGCGCGATAGAGAGACAAGAGAAAAGGATACGATGGCCGCCGAACGGATGATGTACCTCTGTCTAGAACGGGGTCTTAGTCTAAAGGTGTCCGATGGCAGTACGCTGTCTTTGTATCCACCATTGATCATCTCCAAACAGGAGTTGGATATTGCGTTAGGGATACTGGAAAGGAGTTTAATAGACGTTATGGGCGATAATATTTCTGCAAGATGAGCACTTTGTTGAGAACTGTATCAAAGCGCCTATCCGGTGTTTCGTATCGTATGCAGATGGTGTTGCTTGCTTTAGCGGCATTTGGCTGCTATACGAGCATGTATGCCTATAGAAAGGCGTTTACGGCGGGTGTTTTTACCGAGTTACCGCTTTGGGGTGTGGATTATAAAGTATGGCTTGTCATTGCACAGGTGTTTGGCTATATGCTGAGCAAGTTTTACGGTATTAAGTTCGTATCAGAACTTGGGCAGGAAAGGCGGGGAATCAAATTGCTCATCCTGATTGGTGTAGCGTGGTTATCGCTGTTGGGGTTTGCCCTCGTACCGGCTCCTTATAATATCGCTTTCATGTTTATCAATGGTTTGCCATTGGGGATGATCTGGGGTATCGTCTTCTCGTACCTGGAAGGCCGGCGCGCGACGGAGTTTCTGGCCGCGATTATGAGTGTGAGTCTAGTGTTTGCGTCTGGCTTTGTGAAATCACTAGCGCGGTTCTTGATGGAAGAATTCCATATTGTCGAGCAATGGATGCCTTTTGCCACAGGGCTATTGTTTGCGGTACCGCTTGTGCTTTTTACGTTGGTGCTGGAGGCTGTTCCATCGCCGGATAGCAAAGATAAAACTTTACGGAATGAGCGTAAAGCTATGTCGCATCAGGAACGTCTCGCTTTTTTAAAAAAGTTTCTACCAGGATTGATTATTGTCGTGTTTACTTACCTTATATTTAGTGTGCTGCGTGATATACGAGACAATTTCGAAGTAGAAATTTGGGCGGATATTGGGGTGAGGGAAACGCTTATTTATGTGCAGACGGACTCGCTGATCGCACTCGTGGTATTGGTACTCATGGGATTACTTATCTGTGTGAAAAATAATATGAAAGCATTTACATATATCCATGGGATGCTGTTCTTGGGATGTTTGCTTGCGGGCGTTTTTACGTATTTATTCCATGCGAAGGTGGTGGATGGTGTGCTCTGGATGATTATGACGGGCCTGGGCTTATATATGGTGTATATACCCTTTAACGCCATTTTCTTTGAACGTTTTCTCGCCTCTTTTAAAGTGAAAGGAAATATTGGTTTTTTAATGTACCTGGCGGATTCTGTTGGGTATCTAGGGAGCGTTTGTGTGTTGTTGGTACGAGAACTCGGCCTTGTGGAGACAAGTTGGGGTGATTTTTTTCAGCATGCTGTATTAGGGGCTGCAATACTGGGAGGAATTTCCGTGGTATTTTCATGGGTATATTTTAAGAAGAAGAAAGCGATGGCTCGGATTCGTGTGGAGAACGTCGAACTAGCCAGTTGATATGTTTCTTATCATCAAAAAATAGACCGGTCTATAATTTACTAGACCGGTCTATTTGATGTTGCCTAACTTATGAATGGTATAGGGCTGCGATACTGTGTTCTGCGTATCCGGCGCTAGCAGTCATTCCTTTGCCACCGATACCTGTACGAATGTGGATACGATCGTCTATTTCTCGTTCTAAGATATGTTCATCGTGCTGGGCATAATATCCGGCCCAGGAGATAGCGATTTGGCTTTCGTTTATCGGTATGATTCGGTTGGCCTCGGCAAGTATAAGTTTATTGATGTGTGCATTGATACTATAACCTAACTCCTCGAATTGCGTTCCTTTGGCGTATTCGTGTGAATCTCCAATGATGATACTCCCGTCTGTAGCTTGCTTAAATAGAATGTGGATACCCCATTCTTGAAGTTCTTCGTAATGCAGTGGTGTATGCATACTGGAAAATGAGGGGCAGTAGGCTTCGAAGCTTTCGTAGCGCCGGATGGTTAGCCCGGTGAGAATATTGCCCGGTAACTGGATTTGTGGAAGTGGAACGGTACGCAACATTTGTAGCTTACTGATCTGCAAGCCGCTGTCTTCAAACTGCTCTCTGAAAAGTAATTTGAATTCGTACCCGTTGCAGATGATGGCTTTTTCGGCCTGAAATACCTGGTTATCTGTTGCGTTGAGCTTGACTCCGCTTGCAGTACTGTCACAAGATAATACCGTTGTATTGTAATGTAGTGTATAGTTGGAGAACTTTTGCCGTAGGTATAGATGAAGACGATGAATCATGATCTCTGGCTCGACACTGAGTTCCTGCTCAAAAATGATGGCCTCTTTAACGTAGTCTGCTTTGATATCTGGAAATTTGGTTAAGATTTGCTGTTTGTTCCATAATTGATGTGCATAACCCGTTGTGGTGTAGTGTGTGGAGAGTTCATGTATTAATTGAACTTCATCCTTGTCAGATGCAATGTAAAAGCTTCCATTATTTCTTGCCGTGATATCGAATTCGTGCTGTATAGTTTTGTATAGTTCTAAGCTCCGACGACCAAATTCAAACCATTTATCAGACATCCCGGAAGGTACAACCTGACCAAAATTGCGCACAGTAGAACCGACGGGGAAATTGTCTTTTTCCAATTGTAGAACCCGCAATCCACGTAGCAGGGCATGATAGGCGTGGAAGGTTCCTAAAATGCCTCCGCCTATTATCACTAAATCGTATTTATGATTTTCCATTTTTTTAACCATTCTTGTTTTTAATCTAGTAGGGGTAAAATGTCCATCAAGTTGTTGACGATATAGCTTGGGTTTGCAGTCTTTAATTGTTCTGCCGTATGGGCACCCGTCGTTATACCGATGGTGAGCCGGCACCCCGCATTTTTTCCTTCTGTAATGTCGATTATGGAATCGCCAACTTTGACGACTTCATGTCCGGCAGTTATGCCGAGCATGTGCATGGCGAATTTAATCATATCGGGGTGTGGCCGGTTCTGAGGCACATCATCAGCCGTAACAAGTGCATCTATATCCTTTTTAACACGCCATCCAAGCCTATTTAACAACGTTTCCGCGGTATGTTTATTATAGCCGGTATTGAGTACAATGCGTATATTTCTTTGCTGTAATGCCCGAAAGAAATCTAGCGCGTTATCTTGTGCGGTTATTGCGGCGGTTTGATAGGTTTTGTCAAGCATATTCAGAAAATCTTGGAAAATTGATTCGATAATGATATCATCTGGTTTCTCAAAAAATGTATTTAATACGGATTCGATAGCTTGTTTTTTCTCTTTTCCTGCGCCCTCGGCCAGGACCTGTTCTAATGTAACATCATATCCTCGTTGATTGATCGCTCTCTGTAGGGTCTTATATACGAGATTGTCTTCATCCACGGTCGTGCCGGCCATATCACAAACAACCATTTTGATTTTTTGTTTTCCCTGTAGTATTGTCATATTTAATTTGCTATGGAACTAATTATCTGTATTATTTATATGATACAAATATATGGATTAGTTTAGTATTTATAAATAATTATAATGGTATGACGACTTTATTGAAGCTTAATTGTGTTTTATATAGGCTTTTTGCCATAAAAGAAGATGTTAATTAATATTTTGTTTACTTTAGCTAAACATTATAGCTTGGTTTTTTGTTTATAATACATGTGTTGTTTTATTAAAGTTTATTATATTTAGTCCGGTATCAATATCCTGGATATAGATGCGTTATATTACAAACGTAACCCCCTCGGGAATAAAAGCGATGGAAGATAATACGATATTTAGAATAAGTGCGAAAATAAAAGAGATCCGAAAGGAAAAGAATATCACGTTACAGGAACTGGCGGATAAGGCGGGCGTAACAAAAGGTCTTATTTCTCAAATTGAAAATAACCGGACTGTCCCATCTCTACTCGTTCTGATAAACATCGTGAGTGCATTGGATGTAGATCTTAATGAGTTTTTCCAAGATTTCAAATCGAATAATGAAGCTGGGCCTATTGTGGTCCGGAAAAAGGAAGAATATGAAAATTTTGAGAAGGAGCATGCGATCGGGTTTCATTATAAGCGGATCTTTGCTTCTTCAATCGATAGTTCGACCCTAGATATCGTATTGCTGGAACTGGCTCCTGATGCAACACGACCTATGGTGGAAACGGAGGCCTTTGAATATAAGTATATCGTGTCTGGAAACGTAAAATATATTTTTCCTGACCGCACAATCGAGCTGGAAGCCGGAGATTCTGTTTTCTTTGATGGCAGGATCTCGCACACGCCGAAAAACATTGGAACTATTCCTGCCGTAATGTTGATTGTTTATTTTTTTGAAGGCAAAGAGACGTGATTCCTCGATAGTTAGGCGCTGTTTAGATCGAAACATCAAAATCAGCCGCCGTCGGTTCTGATCTTTCAGTTTCGACCAATGCAAGACCGTTGTCATGCAACTGGAAATGATCCTTAACGTCCCAGGTCCAGGTTTTGCCCTGTCGGGTGTTGATACTGACAACCGTATAAGTTACCATAATCTCGTTGTCGTCGACCGCTACATCAATCTTGTCGAACGTTTCTTGTATAGTCGAACCATCGGGGATCGTAGGGCAGCTTTCTAGTTTTTGCAATGTGGTGCTGTCGTCGCGGAACCAGTGACGCAGGAAGCCTAGGTGGGTGTCGGAGCATTGGTAACCCAGATCTAATGCAGTAAGTATTTTACATTTTAGGTTGCTGCGGTCAGGAGCTGCCTTGCCGTCCCAAGCACATTCATTTCCAATAAAAGTTGCCACATAGCCTAGTGCGGCCTTTTCCGGATCGGATATACTGGCTACATAGGCGTCGTCCAGCACGATGGTACTGACGGTTGCATCATATCCATCCATAGGCCGGTCTTCGCGCCAAAGGAATTTGACTGCTTGGGACTGCAGCTTGTATGGCTTCGCCACGGATGCAGTGGTATCCATGCTTTCTGGCCGGGAAGAGTCTGCCTGTGTAACCTGCGTACCACTTTTGCTCGGCGTTTGACAAGCCTGTAGTGCAACGAGTAGGAGCGTACAATAGGTAAACCAGCGTAGGGTGAAAAGGTGAGTAGTGTGCATCGATCTGTCCATATGCTTAGCAAGCTAAGATAATTTCTTCAATTGTCAAACAAAAATAAGCATTACATGTACTTGTACGTACTGGTAATGTCGTCAAAAACGTGTTATAATGGCTTTGCAAACTTAATACCTTTTTATTTTCAAACACCCAAAGCGTGCGCTTCGGGTGTTTACTAGGTTAGGAACCCTGCGGAACTTTCCCATATCCCATGAGCGGATCGGTCATGCTGGATTTACCGGTTTCCAGATGCCCTGCATAGCGATAGACCTGCCTTTCGTCGTCTAGCGAACGTATCTCCAGATCATACCATCCATAGCTTTTACGGAGATCAATCTCTACAACGCGCCGTTGGGCTGTATTTTTGATCAGTGTGCCCTGCCCGTAAGAGAGATCACGGATGGTATGTGGACCGTCAGACTGACGCATATCGATGGATAACATTTGCTTATCCTGTTTCTGACGGACGATTCCCATGTTGGTAACTGCAGGTGTGATAGGGCCTTGGAATGATCGATAAAAGCCATTCGGACCATGGATATCTACCCGATACCTGTGGTCCCGGAAATGGTTTAGTTTCCAGCTATAGGTCAGCGGCTCTTGGCTACACACCGCAAAATTCCAGACACCCCGATTGCGCGACCCATCCTTGTAGCTGTCGTACGTGAGGGCGATAAACGGAACGCCGATGGCTTTGTGAGCTCGAAGCTGTCCGCCGACGGAAAACTGTACGACAAGTTCGCCTGCACGCTCATCGACGTGCGCATTGACTTCGACGTCATAGGGGAGCGCGCAAGCTGGTTTTGTGCCTTCTTCTTGTAGGGGAAGTAGCGATTGGTTGGCATCCCCGCGGCGCCATGATTGAATCTGCTCGGCATCTAACGGCCGGAAGTTATTCGGAACTGTCTTGTCTCTGGCAGAATAAATACGTTGCACATAGGCATTCCGGTTTACAGGTGTAAGGGCAACGTCGGATTGTTTTTGAATGGGACGAAAAACCGATGTTAAATCGCCACAGATGAGTCGGCGCCAAGGGCTGATATTGGATTCGGTGATTTTTTTGCTGAATTTTTTCTCTAGAAAATGCTCCAAAAACTGGAGATTGGATGTATGGTCGAATACCTCTGAATTGACCCATCCACCCTTGGTCCAAGGGGAGGCGACGACCAGTGGTACGCGGAACCCCAAGCCAATGGGGCTGTCGAGTTCGGCGGTAACGTATTCGGCAGCAGTATCCATCCCTTGCGGTGTCTTGCCACTATTCGGGCGGGCGGTGTGAGGCGGAACAAAGGGGGGCACGTGGTCGAAATAGCCATCATTTTCATCGTACGTCAGTATAAATATGGTTTTCTTCCAGACGTCTGGATTGGCTGTCAGGATATCTAGTGCTTCTGAAACGTACCAGGCGCCATACCATGGCGATCCGGGATGGTCGGAAAAACGGCAGGGTGCGACGAGCCAGGATACGGTAGGTAAATTTCCGCTCTTTACGTCTTCGCGAAACTGATGGAATATATCGCCCTGGGGAACACGTACGTTTTTTTCACCTGTATGATCTTGGTAATGGATGGTTTCGAGCCGGTGATAGTTTGGGTCGGCTGTGTTCGTAACGAATGCGCGCTTATGTATATCCTGGGCCACCGGATCGAGCTTTTCAAAATTTTCGGGAGTGTAATAAGCCATGTCTTTTTCGAGTTGGGACAAACGTTCCTGGATCTTTTGCTGCTCGTCGTCGGTGATGTTATCGTTCAATGTTTCTCGCAGACGATGGGCTTCTTGAGCCATATACTGTCGATGGGCCGGGTGAAAGCGCACATTGTACTGGGCATGGAATTCTAAATTATTGTCTGTGAAATTGGCAAGCCAATCTTCCTCCTCAGGGGTGAGCCCGACGGGAAGGCTCAATTCGTTCTGATACACTTTCCAGTCGATTCCGGCTTTCTGCAATCGTTCGGGGTAGGTGGTCCACCGTACATCTTGATAGTTGATCTGCCCGTTATCGACGTGGGCAGTGGACTCGGGATTATGGGGTTCTTCGCGTATGGTACCTGCCCAGAAATAAGATCGGTTCGCGCTGGTACCAGTGAGGGAGGAACAGAAATGTTGGTCACATACGGTGAAGGCATCGGCAAAGGCATAATAGAACGGTATGTCTTGTCGGGCGTAATAGCCCATCGTTAAGGGCATGTGCTGATAGTCTGGATTACCGGCTTTTTTTGCCTCTAACCAGGTGTCCATCTTTCCGTCGTTTCTGGCGCCCACCATGTCACGCCATCCATGTGGGAGGGAACCCATCCAGGTGGCTTTGGTATTTTCGATATCCAGACGAAACGGTGGGAAGGTCTCCTCCTTGGCATTGGTTTGTAACCATACCGGTAAGCCATTGTCAAGCTGGAGAGCGCGCGGGTCGTTAAACCCGCGTACACCCTTTAATGTGCCATAACAATGATCGAAAGACCTATTTTCCTGCATCAGGAAGACGATGTGTTCCGCATCCAGATAAGTGCTCCCTTCCGGGGCTTCGATAGCCAGTGCGCGCTGTATAGAGCTGGGCATTGCCTGATAGGCGGCGGTTGCTCCCGCCAATAGAGCCGCTTTTTTTATGAATGTTCTTCTGTTATCCATCATCGTGTTAAATTACTGTTATTTTTTAGTTTAACCACCATGGTTGGCTATGGATGTTGTCGTCGCCGTCAAATTGGCGTTGGATCGCGTCGTTTACGTGCTGCGTGTTCTGATTATACTCGGTTTGGGGATACATCCACCGGTAGGCTACCTGCACGTTGGCTGCCTTGCGTAGCGTAGGATAACCTGTACGGAGGTGATCGAAATAACTCGAATATCCGCCTTGATGGAAGGAACGCAAATACTTTTGCATCATGATCCGCTCTAATTTGGCTTCGGTAGACGTTGCGTCATCCAGGTCTACCAGCGGTTGGGCGATATACGTTTCAACTTTATCTTCTGCTACGAAGGCGCCCAAGTTTTTCGCGTATGCGGCGTAGAAGGCGAAGGATGCGCGTATACCCTCGTTGTACAGGGCTTTTGCATCGTCGCTTATCCAACCGCGAACCGTCGCTTCGGCGAGTATAAATTGTTGCTCGGCATAGCCCATCAGTACAAAGGGTTCGTTGGTGGGATCGTCTGTGTAGCGGTCGTGTACTTTAGACAGACGCCCTGCTACGGCTTTATCGTTGACCTGTGCATAAGGGGCGATGGGGTCTCCGCCCTCGTACGAACTAAAATCGTCCAAGGCGGCCCCCGCCTCCCGGCCTAAACGCGTCTGTGTGGCAATGACGAATAGACGGGGATCCTTGTGATCTTGAAGGCGGCGAATAAAGGTTGAATCCATATACATTCCGGAACCGTAGCTGCTGGAGTTGAACTCTGGATAGCGCACATCCTGTTGATCCAGAAACGCGAGCTGTCCATCGTCTTCTATGCTTTGTAACAACGGTTCTGCGGCGTAGATTGCTGCAAACTCTGAACGAATATCCATAGCCACGCTTTCTTCGTGTTTAGACAAGGTCATCAGTACTTTTAAACGGAATGCGTTGATAAGCGCTATCCATTTATTTGGATTACCGCTGTAGATAATGTCACCATCCATCGGGTTGGGGTTGTCTTTGAGCAGCGTAACAGCTTCTTCTAATTCGGTTAGTATGCCTTGGAATACAGCTTCTTGGCTATCGTATTTGGGCTGGAAGATGGACGCCGACTCACCCTGCAACGCTTCGGAATAGGGAATATCACCGAAAAAGAGCGTGAGGTTGTAAAAATAGTAGGCTCGAAAGAACTTGCCGAGAGCAATATAGTTTGTTTCGTTAAGTTTTTCCGCCTCTTCCATCATTTTTTGAACATTCCGTAATTGTTGGTATTCGCCGAAGCCCCCGCGTTGCCAATTGTAAAGCTGGTTGGCGTTTTCACCGTCCGTCTGGACAATCATTTTGAGGATGTAAAGCGGTGTAGTGCCATGCCATACACGGAAGGCTTCCCATTCCACTTTACTGAGCAGAGCCTGGGGATGGGTTGTGGCGGCTTCGTTTGGGTTCTCGTTAATTTCCGTCAGTTTTTGACAGGAGTTAACAGATAGGAGGAAGAGGATCGAGATTCCTGTAAATAGAACGTGTTGTATCGTTTTCATGTCTGGAATGGTTAAAATTTGAAATTTAAGGAAGCGCCAATGTATCGGGTTGAAGGATCTTGGAGGTTATCGTCGTTACCGATACCGAAATCGGGGTCTACGTATGGAATCTTCTTCCAAACGAGCAGGTTATATCCAAAGACAGCGAAATCGAGGCTTTTCATTTTCTTGCTGCGGATGATCTTATTTAGATCGTAGCCGATCGATAGTCTTCTGAGCTTGACGAAGGTACGGTCGTATACGTTAGCGAATAGTTCACTTTCCGATTCGGTGACACGCGCTTGGTAAGGGTAGTTTTGGCTCCATGACTGCCAGCTGATTGCTTTATCGAATGGCTGGTAGACGCGGGTGTCTGAGGTGATATTGCCATTTACGTCGTACGTAACGTCGCCATCGGTTACGATGACGCCTTCTGGCACGTAAATGTATTCGCCGGTGTCATATTCTTCTTGTCGATAGCGTGTGGACGAGGGATGTTTGCCGCCCCACCACATCTTCTCGATGGTTTGCGACCGCATCACACCGCCTATAGAGCCATCGATGTCTAGGTGGGCCGTGAAATCTTTCCATTTGAACGTATGTAGGAAACCGAATTGCCAGTCGGGATTGAAGTAACCTAGGTAACGTGGAAATGGATCGCGTAGGGGCATACCGGTAGTCGGATTCAGGACGACCTCGCCGGCTGCGCTTTTTTGCCATACCTGATCGTAATAGGCGTCTGCTCGATCACCTTTTTGCAGGTTTCCAAGCTTAGCTTGGTCGCCATAGATAGATTCCAACCGCTCGACAGATCGCATCCAGTTAATGGTGGTGTTCCAAGAAAAATCAGTGTTCCGGATGAGGGCCATATTCAACACGGCTTCGACCCCTTGCGTCCGGAAGCGGTTCCCATTGACTTTACGGTATCTGAATGCGGATGCTTCGGAAATTTCAAGATCGATAATTTGGTTTTTGTCTAGCACGTTATAGTACGCCAGATCGATTGAAAACCGGTTTTTGAAAAATGCCATGGAGGTACCTAATTCCCATGAAATAGATTGCTCCGGCAAGATGGACGGATTGACAATGCTCTCGGGATAGGTAACAGAAGGTGTTGACCCGTAGGTAATGTTCTTTTTATAGTAGGCCAATAGGTTATAGGGGTCCAAGTCGTCCGATACGGATGCCCAGGAGCTGTATAGCTTTAAGAAGTCTACTTGACTCGGTAAATTGATGTAGTCGGATAGAATCGTGCTTAAGGACGCTGATGGGTAGAAATAGGAGTTGTTTTCGCTAGACAGGGTGGAAGACCAATCGTTACGTCCGGATAGGTTGAGGTAAGTCGACTGGAATAGGTCAAAATTAACGGATGCGTATACGCTTCGGATTACCTTATCCGTGCGTCGGTTCTCGGCCTTTATCGGCCCCTGTGTATTTCCTAGATTGTAGACGCCCGGAACGACAAGACCGTCAGTAGATTGAAAGACCTCGCTGTACGCACGTTTGAAGGTTGATGCACCCGCGTTGACGGTCATTCCTAAATTGTCGCTGAATGAGTCGGTATAGGTGGCGAGTACATCGGCATCAAAATTAAGTTGGTCTTTGTCCCACATCTTATAATCACCGTTACGTGAGTCGCCGTAATTCATATACGATTTTGGACTCTGCATATCCTCAAATTTGGTACGCTGACGCAGGGCCATGCGTCCTTGTACATTCAGTTTAGGTGTGATTTGCCAGTTCAGGCGGGTGTGTCCGTGCAGCACGCCCAGATCGCTCTCCTGGTTTAGTTCATACGCTGCAAAGTAGGGGTTGTTGTACCAGGCATAGTTGTAATTGGCTTGACGATATCCTTCTTGTCCCGGGACATAGAAATGGTTGGCAAGGTCGTTTCCATTGACGTCATTACCCATCCAAAGGAGTATGGTATACATATGGTTTTTGGGACCATAACCATATCTGGGATAGTTGGGTGATTGGACCTTATTGTAGGAAACATTCAGATCTAGATTGAGTGTGGGTAAAAATGTATAGGAAGAATTCATGTTCAGCCCGCCGGAGTGGAGTTTGGTGTTGGGAACCTGACCTTTTTGTAGAGCATATTTTCCTGAGGTAAACAAGCTTAACTTATCATTTTTAAAGGATAGGGTAAAGTTGTTTTCCGTAACAATGCCGGGACGGAGAAAGTCGCGTAGATTGTCGTGCGCCACCCAATCTGTCGGCACGCGTTCGTAGCGCGCTTTGTCGTTGTATATGGTCCCGCTGACATCACCCCACCAGGGAATTACCTCGCCGGTTTGTTTGTCACGGATCGGGCTGTTCCATTGTGGGTATTTTTCGCCGGTGTTGAGTTTTGGCCCCCAGGTCATATCGCCATCGGAGATACCGCCGTCGGCACCGTCCCAAAATTCGTACTGGCCATTGGAGCCGCTTCCGAATTCGGTCTGTGATTCGGGGAATACCGTGAAGCCCGCGGAAACCATATTGGTGGAACCAACCGTAAACTCGAGTGTTTCATTTTTGGCGTTTTTGGTGGTAATCAGGATCGCTCCGTCCTTCCCTCTGGAACCATACAGCGCGGAGGCAGCTGTTCCTTTTAAGACGTTGATGTTCTCGATGTGTTGGCTAGGAATGTCAAACAGATCGGTCTCTACCGGGATACCGTCGATGACAATCAACGGTTGTTTTCCGCGGAGGTTGAAGGAGGGAGCTTGGAAGATACCTGTCGGATTGTTGACGATTAGACCGGCTACCTGGCCTGAAAGGGCATTACCAATATTCATCGTTTTTGATTCTTCCAGTACTTCCGTCGGTACCTCCTGTGTAGCGTATCCTACTTTTCGTTTTTGTTGTTTGATACCGATGGCCGTGACCACGACTTCGTCCATATCGGTACTACTGAATTCATCCAGTGTGAAGACAGCGCTTGACCGCTTTCCGACAGAGACGATGTATTGGCATGTCTGTTTAGCAGAGAGGCCCGTGTAGGATACGGAAATACAGTAATTGCTGTCTGCTGGAAGGTTGCTAAATAGTGCCTTACCTTTTTCGTCGGAAGCGGAGGTGCGTTCGATCTCCAGTGTAGCATTCGTGACTGAAATGGTGGCTGCTGGAATAGCCTGCGAATTGCCGTCTTGCACAACGATTACAAGCTCGCCTACTTTTTGAGCCATCGCCCAGTTGCTCATACCGATAAGCAGCAGGAGGCTGAAGAAACCTTTGAAAGGTGTGCGATTGATAATGGATTTGTTCATATTTTGTTGGTTTTTCTGATGCATAAGTATTCCCTACGGCTGATTTTAGCCGTTTATTTATTCTGTATATTATTTATTTAGTTGTTCACTTTTTGATGGTATAAGCTACTTCTTTTTCATCGTATCGTACGGTAAGGTCGTTTGCTAAAGCAATTGTCTGTATGATTTCTTGTATTTGGTTCCCCTTGTCGTATGTACCATAAAATGACATACCTTTTAAATCGTCGGAATTGAATTTGATCGTGACGTGATAGTAGGCTGCTAAGCGTGGAAAGACTTCGGATAACGGCACGTGATGGAAGTCCAATGCTGTGGCGGTGTCTGGTTGGGGAGTGCGCGCAGGTATAGATTTATTTTTCTCTGGTACTATGGTCGACTCTTCGAGCGCAGTAGTATTCCATTCCTCTCCGGGCGTTAACGTAGCTAAAAGCGTGTCCTGACCATAATCCCGTTGTTGTGTGATGCTGACTTTACCGGTTACCAGTTTTACCCTTGGTGAGCGTTTGCCTTCCATTTTTTCAATCCAAAAAGATGTGCCTAAAGCGGTAGTGATGATATCGCCGGAGTAGACGGATAGAGGACGTTTGGGGTCTTTTGCGACACGAAAGAAGGCTTTTCCGTCTAATCGTAATTCGCGTGCGTCGGTTGCAAATTCTGTTGGCCAGATCAAGGCGCTGCCTGAGCTCAGAAGTACTTCAGATCCATCGCTTAAGGAGATTAGGGTATCCTGGCTGCCATTGTTGGTCACTTGTTGTATAGTGGGAAATGGCTTTGCGGCCACGGTATGCCGATCTTCTGCTTCGGTTTGGTTGGATTGCCAAAGGTAGGCGCCGATCGCAAGTGCCAAAAGAACAGAAGCGGCAGTAGACCACCACATTTTTCGTCTGTGCAGCGATTTCGTATTTTCAAGGGCTCCCGTACGAAGGTCGATCTGTTTTTTCATCACCATCTTCCTGAATTCACTTGCCGCGGGTTGCCCATCCGATATATCCAAATGTTCCATCCACCTTTCGAGATGCTTTTTTTCTTCCGGTGTAATAGTGCCCTGCAAATATTCGTTGATTAAACGTTCTAAATGTTTTTTGTCGTCCTGCATATATATAGTAGTTGCAGAAAGGTTAATAAGGTACCACGGTAATCATATTAACTTTATATAAAGATATGGTGAACGTTATATTGCACTTAGGAAAGGAAAAAAAGCGCAAATAGGAAGGTAGTGGAATGGGATAGGTGTTCTGGAACAGATTTGCGTATATGTTGTAGGGATCGCATAAGCTGATTCTTGACCGTCTGTACAGATATACCCATGGTTTCGGCAATTTCCTTGTTGCTTAGTGAGCGGTAGTACTTTAGGTTGAAGACTTGCCGCATGCGTTCAGGCATATCTTCAACCGATTCTTCTATTGCGGTTAGCAATTGAGTATGCTGTATCTCGCCTTCTAATAGTTGGAGGAAATCTTCTTCTTTTTCGTTTTCTAGGAATGTGAAATAGGAACTTATGTGGCGTTGTTGGATACCTTGCTTCCTAAAATACATGAATACCTTGAAGTATAAGGATGTGATAAGGTATTTACGTACATCGTCGATTTGGGGTAGGGTACTTCGGCGTTGCCAAATATCGACAAAAAGATCTTGTACGATATCCATGGCGATATCGCTATCGCCCGTTTTTTTCAGTGCGACGGAAAGCAGGAGATCCCAGTATCTGTCATAAAGGTGACTGAACGCCTTGTAGTCAGAACGAGCTATATTTTGTACACACGTAGCATCTAACATATCATAAGTAACGAATAGTTCCTTTTGGTACAAACTTCTTTTTTTAATGCAATAGCACCGTTAAGATGCTGTGAAATAAACGTTAATTCTTTGGAAGCTGGACGCAGGTTATTGAATTAAAGCCACCCGGAGTGTGTACAGGCTACGGGTGGCTCTGTATGCTTAACATCATCATTGGGTTATGACGATACTATTTGATGTCTCCATATACGTGCTTGCTTGTCCTGCGTCATGATAGGGACCTGCTGGATAATGGACCACCAGTTCGTTGTATTCACCCGGCGGAAAGTCTTCCGGTACTCGAAATGTAATACTGCTCTCCGTTTTATTAACTATTGTCACGGCTTTATAGCTGTTGCTAAAGTAATTTCCCAGTTCCATTTTCTCCACGTTATCTGTGTTTACCCCAGTGAGGGTGATGGTGCCCCCCGTTTTTACGGATAGGGTTGATTTTGGTGTCTCTATAATTACAAAGGGGTTTTCCGCAACTTCAAAGGGAGTTGTTTCGTAGAAAATCGTGTAACCGGAGGAAAAAATCTTCAAGCCGGAGAAGGTTCCTAGTACAGATGCTAAAACATTGTAGCCAAGTTCGGTACTATGTTGTATTTCTACTTCATGGTCGTTTCCGGCAATATCGACAAAATACACCTTTGCACCATCCGCCAACGTATCAAAATAGTCTCCACGAATGGAAAGCGCAAAGTTTTGAAAGATATACTGTTTATCTTGGTAGGTTTGTAATCCTCCGAAACTGTTAATGTATGGTCGGGGACGGTTATTGGGGATACGTAGGCGATAGGTCTTCGTGTCGCCTGTTTCGGCGGTAACGGTATAAGTCACTTCTCCACGTAAAGCAATGGTTTCGCCGGATGCAGGTGAAATGCTTGCTCCATCAGCGACGTGGATCGTCGGTGTCAATGTTTCTGGAATCGTCTGCCCGATAGGCCAGTATAGGACGATAGAATCTCCATCTATCGCAGCCTTTATCATAGCGCTTTCATCGACTGCTACAGTGAAGTTTACGATATCGTTGTATGGTAGCAAGGCTTCTTCTTTTTTACAAGCGACTGCAACTACTATAGATGCAGTAAAGATGCTGATACGAGTAAATAGCTTCATAATGATTATTTCGTTATAGTAATACCCCACCAACCCGGAGTTGACGGTTCAAATTCGCCACAGACAATGGAAGGGATGTGTGTGCCCGTTGGTGTATCATCGGGTACGCGAATGATAACTTTTTTAGTGTCTTGGCTGAGGATCTCCAACATTTTTTTCTCTCCGCCGATCGTGAAGTAGGCTTCCCGGACATCATGTATGGCCGTAGAGGCACTCTCGAGGGTGAAAGTTTCGCCCGGTCCGATGGTGACCGGTGCATACACAAATGAAGCTGGCCGACCCCATACTAGCTGTACAGGGTAAGTTGTTGTAGCGTTTAGGGCTAAATGTGATACTTTTATATGATACATTCCCGGTAAAAGTTCTGGAGGTATTTGCAGGGAACCATAGCTATAGGTTTTTTTTCCATCAGCACTTATCGAGGGGACTACGCCCGCTGGGCCATACCCTGTATTGGCAATAAAAGGATGATCGTGACCGCTTTCATCAACGAGCGAAGCTTTGATAAGGGTTGGGTCTGTTGTATGAAAGTTTGCTTTGATGCTGATGCGGTTATCTCCTATACTCCATATAGCCGTTTGATCGGCCGTTGAAGGTTCCGTGATGATAAGCGGGGAGACCTGTTGCAGATGAATAGTCAACGTGTAGCTTGTCTTACTATGATCTGCGCCGACAACCGTGTAGATCGTGCCATTGTCGAGTACGTCGACCGGTACAGACTCTTCGAGTAAGCTTGCACCGTCGCTTAATTTTATTTCTGGATCGATGACTGAGAATTGGTAATAGAAAGGCAGATAGAGCGTGATGGTTTTGTCGGATTCATCAACGGCTCCAATGATCTCGCCATCGGCAGTGGGAACTTTAAAGCTTAATATACGGCTCTGGTTCAAGGGAGGCAATTCCTCTGTTTTACTGCATCCAGCTGCAATAAGCAAGATGAAGAATAAAACGGTTGTTGGAGATGTTAATTTTTTCATATGCTGCGGTTAATTACGGTTTGATTTCGAAATGTTTAGAACCTGCGGGAATGACAAGGTACTCGAAGGTGAAGTACATATGTGGCGTGTCTTTGAACCATTTGTCGGCGGTGAAAACATCTTTATAACAGGAGATCATTTTGATTTTTGCGATATCTCCTCTCGGCGTCTTGAGGATGATCGTACGTGCGGGGATTACAGTACCATCATTAGTCGTCACGGATGCCCCCAGGGCATAGGCAACGTGTGTCTTTTCTGTTGTTCCGTTTCCTAGAATTGTGCCTCCAAAATCATAAAGATACCAGCCGATTCCCTCACCGAAGGCTCCAGCATCATCTGTACCAATGACACCGCTGCCTAGTTTAAATTGCGCACCATCAGGTACTTCGGTAACCTCGTCAAAAGGTTTCTCTAGAATAAGAATACCGCCTTTTCCCGCTCCGCCGTATCCAAAATTGGTTGCGTTGGTACCATTATTTCCGCCTATGAAGCTATTGTAAAGCCCACTGAACGAGAGATCCCATCGCATAGTTTTCGCTTGTGCATTTGGTACTTCTTGTTGGGTTGCGAGATTGAAATAGACGGCTGATTTTGCTTCTGTAGGATTGTCGTCGTCCGTTTCCATGGCTAAGTTTTCAACACGATGCAATTTGTAATAAAATTCTTCATCTGGCGTTGGGTCAGGATCGGGTTGTGGATCGTCATTTTTGCTACAAGAAAAGCAAGCTGTACATATTAATAAAAGGTGCAGGTTGAATACTAGATAGTTATAGTTCTTCATTTTTTTTGATAATAATTATAATCCTTTGTTTATATTGAATCTAAATAAACTTAGTGCGAATATGAAGCTTTATTTTCATAAAAATATCTGCATAACCGTATTTCGTATATGAAAATCGATAAATTTTAACGACGATACGATCGATTTAGATTTTCTGTTCCGATGGGCACGGAAGGACACTACGCCGTATTTAATCTAGCGGATAATAATTTGTTCCTATTAAAACCAATAGGTGACGCTGGCAAGTAATTGGGTTCTAGCGATTTTCGCTTTCTTCTGCCTTTCCGTCGGCTATAAATTCGTTAACCTCTTGCATTTCTCCATTTTCAAGATGTTTTACTTCTTCTTCCTGATCGTCTGATTCGACGTCGACATGGAAAGTGCAGCCTATTGGAAAGTGATCCGAACCGACGGACGGGTAAATAAACAACTTGTCTATAATGATCGTTGTACTGTGGAATAATAAATCTAATGGAACTCGAAAAAACCAATATTTCGCATGAAACGTGGACAGTATACCTCGTCCGATACGTGCATCAATTAATTCACTGGCTTTTTTGAACAAAATAGAGGATCTTGCCCATGCCACATTATTGAAGTCGCCGGTCACTACAACGGGTAACTGAAGTTTTCTCACTCTTTTTGCCACCGAGAGTAGGTCGCCGTCCCGTTCTTTGGAATTCTCTTCCTCCGTAGGACTCGGTGGGGGCGGATGTACTGCGAAGAAAACAAAGCGATGGCCATCGCCTGTTTCGAGTTCCGCTTCTATACTAGGGATATCATCAGCTACAAAATAGTGAGTCTGTATTTTTTTAACCTTTAATCTTGTATAGAAATGCATCCCATAAGTATTTTCAAGCGTCACCTTTTCTTGATAGGGATAATCTTTTTCCAGAATGCGCAGCGAATTTTCCCAGTCAGCGTTGCTCTCCATCGTAACGAAGATGTCTGGTTGCTCCTGTTCAATCAGTTCGATAAAACGATGATATTCGTTGTTAAATTGATATATGTTGCATGAGATGATCTTTATTTTATCAGAACTAAACGATGTCTTGGTGGGCTTTTGTTTTCTCCAGAATTTGGTGTACCGCATTAAGATGTAGATATGATAAACAATTAGTACAAACTGCAGAATTTGAATCGTCCATAACCAGACATTGTCCGTTACATATACCATCATGATGCCAAAGACTAGAACTTGTAGAATAACAAGCTGAATTTTGATAAATTCGGCAACGCGGAAAAACCAGTGCTGATGTTGGATAAAGGGAACTACACTTAAAAATATTAAGAGTAGCGAGATAACGGTGAGTGTCGTAGACATGACAGATATAAGGAATTAGCTGAACGATGGGTAAAAGTAAAAAATTTAACTGCAAAATAAGAAAAGGTAGATAATTAGATTTTTTTAACGTTTGTTTGTAGATTGTCTAGAATTAATCTAAATTAGCGCGATTTAAAATTGTTCTAATTAATTGTTCTAGTATACGATGCGAAAAATCTTAGTTGTTGTATGTCTTCTTGCTCATACATTATTGTACGCTCAACAGAAAGTGGAAATCAGGGGGAAAATTTTATCAGCGGACAGCCAGCCGGCTGCTGGTATTACAGTGAATATAGAGGAATTGGCAAAATCTTCTTACACCGATGGGAAAGGAAATTATATTTTCAGTAATGTGGATACAGGGAAATATATGCTTTCGATCTCTGGGGTGGGAATAAAGCCGCTTTCCCGTGAAATCTCTATTCGTTCAGGCGGCCGAAAGCAAATTCCGACAATTTACTTAACGGAGAATCGTGCCTCGTTGGAGGAAATCAATATTTATGGGATACGGAATACGTATACACGGAAAACTAGTCCCTATGTGGCCAAGATGCCTTTACGCAATCTGGAGAATTCACAGTCGTACGCTGTTATAACGAAGGAGCTGTTGCAGAGCCAAGTAAATACAAGTTTTGACGATGCTTTGGCGAATGTTTCGGGTGTGGATCAGTTGTGGGGTGCGACCGGTCGCCCGGGAGATGGAGCGTCTTATTATACGTTGCGTGGATTTACCACGCAAGCAGCAATGGTTAATGGAGTGGTGAGCATTGCTAGTACAAGCCCCGATCCGATAAACCTGGAAACGATTGAAGTGATTAAAGGCCCTTCAGGATCGTTGTATGGTGGGGCGGCTATCGGCTTTGGTGGTTTGATAAATAATGTGACAAAAAAGCCTTTGGATACGTTAGGTGGACGGGTAAATTATATTTTTGGCTCCTTTGATCAACATCGTGTAACGGCGGATGTATATGGTCCGCTTTCGAAGGATCATAAATGGTTAGGACGTGTAAATACAGCCTTTACTAGCACGGGTACTTTTCAGGATGCCGGATTCAAAAGATCTTTCTTTATCGCTCCATCTTTGCTATATCGGGCCAACGAGCGTTTGGATATCCAGCTCGATGCGGAACTTTACCAAAGTAAAGCGACCAACCCCTTGATGGTATTTCTAAATAGAAATCGTGACCTTTTTGCACGTACACCATCCGAGTTGTCGTTTGATTTTGATAAGTCCTATACGAATAATGATGTGACGTTTAAGAACCCTGTCGCCAACATTCGTGGAAACGTAAACTATCGTTTGGATGATCGCTGGACATCCAATACGACGGTCAGTTTCAATCAACGGAAATCGGATGGTTACTTCCAATACGTAATGTATCTGGAGCCAGGTAACGATACATTGATCAGCCGTTATGCCGGCGATCAGGATTATGTGGCGAAAGTCTTCAATGCACAACAGAATTTCGTGGGTGATTACCGGATCGGAACGATGCGTAACCGGACGTTGATTGGTGTCGATTATCTTTTCCAGCAGGCGGAAACACACAACTCTCCTTATGTGTTGGTTGATAAGATAAATACATCCTATGATGATCCTGATTACTATAGATTTAATGCTGCGTTCATTGATCAAGCTATTGCTGCCTCCAATGGTGCTGAAACAAATAACCGTAGCCGTAACGGGGTATTGGGAGGTTATGTGTCTAATGTGTTGGACGTGACACCTGCTCTTCATGTTCATCTTGCACTACGTGTCGATTATTTTGACAACAAAGGAACGTATAATTTTGATGCGGACACCACGACAGGTGGATATAGTCAGACTGCTTTCTCGCCAAGGGCAGGGATCGTGTATGAGCTTATGAAAGATCGGATATCGTTCTTCGGTAATTATCAGAATGGATTCAAAAATGTCGCGCCGATAGTACAGCCCTTACCGGATGTCTCGGGCGATTTCAAACCACAGCAAGCCGAACAATGGGAAGCTGGAGTGAAGTTTAATTTATTTAATGACCGAGTCGGATTGACGGCAAGTTATTATGATATTTCTGTCAGCAATATTACCAGACCAGAGACTATTGAACGTGATGGCGAGTTCTATAACATTACGGTACAGGACGGAACACGCTTGAGCCGTGGGTTTGAATTTGATCTGACGGCTGCTCCAATGGAAGGCCTGGACGTAATTTTGAGCTATAGCAATAACAGCAGCAAGCTCACCAGAGCAGCTGCATCGGTTAATAATCTACGCCCAACGGAAGCGGGACCGAAGAACTTATTTAATTTCTGGGCGAATTATACAATTAGGCGCGGGCTATTGCATGGCGTAGGTATTGGAGCCGGGGTTAACCACGCTGGGAAAAACCTGATTACAAACAGTGTACCTACAGGTGCATTTACCGTTCCGGCTTATACCTTGGTTAATGCGAGTATATCTTATCGGTATAAAAATTACGAACTGGCCGTGAAGGCGAATAATCTGACGGATGAAACGTATTTCAAGGGATGGTCTACAGTTAACCCCATGATGTCCAGAAATGTGCTAGGAAGTGTGGCGTATAGCTTTTAATGTTGGTCACATAGGGGTAAAAAAATGATTTTTTGCTCAATAGCTTACAAGTTTCAATATATTTGGCTTTCCAAATTTAACTATTGAAAAAGATGAATAAATACAATTTCGGAATCGTTGGTCTGGGGGTTATGGGGCGCAACCTGCTTCTCAATATGGCAGATAACGGTTTCGCTGTAGCTGGATTGGATCTAGATCCGGAAAAAGCCGAATCATTACAAGCTGAAGCACAAGGCGGACAAGATATTAAAGCGACGACTCGCGCGGACGAATTTATCGGTTTATTGCAACAGCCTAGGGCAATTATGCTTTTGGTACCGGCGGGTAAGCCGGTTGACGCGGCCATCGCGAGTTTGATGCCGTTTTTAGATAAAGGCGATATTATAATTGATGGTGGTAATACGTACTTTCCAGATACAGATAGACGATTTAACGAACTGTCTGAAAACGGAATCCACTTTTTTGGAATGGGTATCTCCGGAGGAGAAAGTGGCGCAAGGAGGGGCCCTAGCTTAATGCCGGGTGGGAATAGAGAGGCCTATGAGCGATTACGCCCTGTATTCGAAGCGGTCGCGGCCAAAGTAAATGGCGAACCTTGTGTCGAATTTCTAGGCAATGGTTCTGCAGGGAATTATGTAAAAATGGTCCATAACGGTATTGAGTATGGTATTATGCAGTTGATTGCAGAAACCTATGACCTGATGAAAAGAGTATATCGTATGGACAATTCCACGATTCAACAAGCTTTTGAGCAGTGGAATAAAGAAGAACTGAACTCTTTTTTAGTGGAAATTACGGCGCAGATATTAAAGAAAAAAGAAGGAGAAACGTATTTGGTTGATTTGATTTCAGATTGGGCAAAGTCCAAAGGTACCGGAAAGTGGACTTCGCAAAATGCGATGGATCTGCAAGTGCCCGTACCGGTAATCGATGCTGCTGTCAACATGCGGGATATATCCAAATACAAACCAGAACGTATAGAAGCTTCCAACATACTTCTTTGGAATCCGGACAACGAAGCCACAGCCAACGAGAAGAATATAGAACAGCTTAAACAAGCTTTATTTTTCGCTGTACTCAACACCTATGCACAGGGTTTGGCGCAGTTGACCGTTGCTTCCGAAACATATGGTTATGATCTAGATCTGGAAGTGGTAACTAAAATATGGAGAGGCGGCTGTATTATTCGGGCGACCGTATTGGAAGATTTCCGTGCAGCGTATGCCAAGAACCCGCAGTTGCGTAATATTTTATTAGATGAAAATATTGCTCAAAAATTGGTCGCGTGCCAGGAAAGTATCCGTTCGGTAATAAAAGATGCGATAGATCAGGGTATACCTGTATCGGGCTTAATGAATGCGCTGGCGTATTTTGATGCCTACCGTTCGGAAAAGCTCCCGACAAATATCATTCAAGCGCAACGTGACTATTTTGGTGCGCACACGTATGAACGTATCGATAAAGCAGGTGTCTTTCACACGCAATGGGATTAATTTAAGCGATCGTAAAAAATGACGCACGACAGAACAACGGCACCAACATCCATCGTTGTATTTGGTGGAACAGGTGATCTAGCGAAAAGGAAATTGTTCCCAGCTTTCTTTAATCTATTCATCGACGAATGGATGCCAAAGCAATTTCAGATTCTTGCGCTGGGTAGAAAACAATACACGCAGGAGGGCTTTCGAGCTTATGTTTTGGAAAATTTGAAGGAATTTTCACGTAATAACAAATACACCGAAGAACAGTGGATGAGTTTTAGTGAAAAGATAACCTTCCTGAATTTTGACATCACGGATGATAATTCGTTCCTGAACCTAAAAGATAAACTTACGGCGTTCGATGTAGCTTGTAATAGACGAACGAACCGTCTTTTTTATTTATCGGTTGCACCTAGCTTTATAGATAAGGTGTCTGTTAATATACACAAAACGGGCCTAGCAAGCAATATAGAGAAGGATCGTATCATCATCGAGAAACCTTTCGGGTATGACAAGGCTTCGGCGATCGCGTTAAACACGCTATTAAATGAAAACTTTAAAGAAGAACAGATTTATCGTATCGATCACTATTTAGGGAAAGAGACCGTACAAAATATTCTAGCCTTTCGTTTTGCAAATACGGTTTTTGAACCGCTATGGAGCAACAGACATATCGAATCGGTTCAGATAACGGTGGCCGAACAGGTGGGAGTAGAAGATCGGGGTGGATACTACGATCATTCCGGCGCGTTACGTGATATGATCCAAAACCATCTCCTACAAATTCTCTGCATGGTCGCTATGGATGCGCCTGTCGAGTTTGAATCGGCTTTAATCCGAGACAAAAAGGCAGAAATATTAAAGGCGGTAAGAAGAATTAAACCGGAGGATATTAATCATTACACCGTGCGTGCGCAATATACGGATGGTGAAATAAATGGAAAAGCAAAACAAGGATACAAACAGGAGCCGGGTGTAGATCCTAATTCAAATACCGAGACATTTGTAGCCATGAAGTTTTATATCGACAACCCGAGATGGCAGGGGGTACCTTTCTATATGCGCACCGGCAAAAGTATGGCGCAGAAGAAATCGTCTGTTGTCGTGAACTTTAAGGAAGTGCCGAATAAGACATTCGTAAATGGTAGGAATAACCCAGTGCCCAACCAATTGACCATCAATATCCAGCCTGAAATGGATATTCGTTTATCGTTCATGGTGAAAAAGCCTGGTTTGGATATGACGTTAAACCCGGTTGAAATGGTGTTTGACTATTTTGAATGCGCACCGGATAGTCCCGAAGCGTATGAAACCTTACTAATAGATGCGCTCGACGGCGACTCGACGCTATTTATGCGTTCGGACCAGGTTGAGGAAGCCTGGGATATCATCGCTACCATTCAAGAAGAGTGGGCCAATGGTACATATTCGCCGATGCATACCTACGAGGCAGGAAGCTGGGGGCCAGCGGCAGCTGATGAACTGCTGAGCAGACAGGGACATCGATGGTTATCAACAACAATGGAGGATTTAAAGGAGGAAAAACATGTTAGAACAGTTTGAAAGTAAATCGCAAATTTTTGAAACAGCTGCGCATCTATTTGTCGATGCAGCAAAAAAAAATATAGATAAAAAGGGTTTTTTTTCGGTGGCATTGACTGGGGGTTCGTCTCCTATTGATCTGCACAAATTATTGGCTACAGATGCCTATAAATCACAAGTTGATTGGAGCAAGGTTTTTGTGTTTTGGGGCGACGAAAGGTGGGTGCCGCTTGACGACGATTTGAGCAATGCCAAGATGTCCTACGAAACGCTCCTTAATCACGTTCCTATTCCGGAATCCAATATTTTTCCGATGTATAAAGAAGGCGTAGATGCGGAGGAGTATGCGCGGACCTACGAGCAAATTTTGCGGGAAAAATTAAAAGATGTAGCACGGCTCGATTTTATTTTTTTGGGAATGGGAGACGATGGCCATACGGCATCGCTATTTCCAGGAACCGAAGTGCTTCATGAAAAAGATAAATGGGTAGATGCGTATTTTCTTGCGCCACAAGATATGTATCGGATTACGCTAACGGCTCCGTTTATCAATCAGGCAGAGAAGATCGTTGTGATTACTTTTGGCGAGAAAAAAGCCAAGGCCTTGCGGGAGGTCTTGCAAGGAGAGAACAATCCGGAGCAGTATCCGTCCCAACTGCTGGAACCTGCTGAAGGAGAACTGATTTTCCTGGTAGATGACGAAGCGGCTCAGCTATTGACGTGATTCAATGCCCGAGGTACAACCTCGGGCTTTTTTATGCAGATATCTTGTCGCTGTGTGAATAAGCAGGTGATTTATTAGTGGCCAAAGGTCATAAAAGCGTATATTTGTAGCTTTTACAACGAGAAGTTTATGGACGAATCTGTGCAAAAGATCGGCATTGTGGGGAGTGGAAGTTGGGCGACAGCCATGATAAAGATGCTTGGGGATAATGTCGAAAATAAAGATATTTTATGGTGGGTCAGGAAAGAAGAAGACTTGGCTTATATCCGATCTTATGGACATAACCCCAGTTATCTGAGCGCTGTCAAGGTTTCTGTGGAACCAGATAATTTATTCCTTGATGCGAAAGCCGTTATTCAACATTCGGATATTGTTGTATTAAACACACCCTCGGCGTACTTAAAGGCAGCGTTGAAAGAAGTGAGAGCAGAAGATTTCTCCAATAAGATTGTGGTGTCTGCCATTAAAGGTATTATTCCTGACGATAACCTTGTTGTGGGTGACTACTTGACCAAAACGTACCATGTTCCGTTAGAAAACATTGTGGTTATCGGAGGGCCTTGCCACGCAGAGGAGGTCTCTTCGGAAAAACTGTCGTATTTAACTTTAGCGGGTAAAGATGATGAAACCGTTGAACGTGTGGCGACATTTATTCGCGGTCGGTATATCAATACTATTCTTTCAAAAGACATTTTTGGTGTAGAATACGGAGCCGTGCTTAAGAATATATACGCATTGGCGGCTGGCATATGCCATGGGCTGGGATTAGGCGATAATTTCATTGCCGTATTGATTTCGAACGCCATCCAGGAGATGGAGACTTGTTTATCGGCAATTGATCCCGAGGCAGACCGAGATATTAATGCATCGGCCTATCTGGGCGATTTATTGGTAACAGCATATTCGCAATTTAGCAGAAACCGTACTTTTGGTCATATGATCGGGAAGGGATACACCGTGCAGTCAGCGCAATTGGAGATGAATATGGTGGCAGAGGGTTACTATGCGTCTGCATGTATCCAAAATATTATTCAACGTTACCAACTGGATATGCCTATATGCCATATGGTATATGAAATCTTGTATCACCGCCAGCCAGCAAATGCCGAAGTTAAAAAATTAGTAGCAAAATTAACGTAATGAGTTTAACAAAAGAGCAGATAGCAGAAACATACAAAAAAATTCAGGATGAGATAACCTCGGGATTAGAAGCTTTAGACGGAAAATCTACTTTTGTAGAAGAACTATGGCAGCGCGAGGGGGGTGGAGGCGGACGTACCCGTATTATACAGAACGGCGATATATTGGAAAAAGGCGGCGTTAATTTTTCTGCTGTTCACGGGATATTGCCTGAGCCTATAAGAAAATCTTTCAAGGTTGAAGAGGATGAATTTTTTGCTACGGGTGTGTCCATTGTTATTCATCCCAATAATCCATGGGTGCCTATTATCCACATGAATATACGCTACTTCGAATTAGGCGAAAATATTCGCTGGTTTGGGGGCGGTATTGACCTTACGCCACACTATATCATGGAAGATGATGCACGATTTTTTCACCATATGATGAAGAACGTATGTGACAGACATCATCCTACTTTTTATCCAGAATTTAAGGCGTGGGCAGACAATTATTTTTATATCAAACACCGACAAGAAACACGCGGTGTAGGCGGTGTGTTCTATGATAAGCTGACGCCCGAGAAAACAGGGCTGTCAGCAGAACAGCTTTTTAATTTTTCTTGTGATTTAGGACGAACCTTTGTCCCTACCTATACAGAATTGGTAAACCGAAATAGATATCGGAAATTCTCTCCACAGGAGAAAGAATGGCAATTGCTGCGTCGAGGGCGCTATGTGGAGTTTAACTTGGTTTACGACGCGGGCACTCGTTTCGGGTTGGAGACGAACGGTCGTATAGAGTCTATATTGATGAGCTTGCCGGCACAGGCGAATTGGGTGTATGATTTTAAACCCGAAGCGAATTCTAAAGAGGAAAAAACCTTGTCTTTGTTGAAAAAAGGGATAGACTGGGTGGTCTAACCTATAATAATTTTTTATGATCAAATATCAGCGTTTTACACTTGATAATGGCTTGCGTGTGTTGGTGCACGAAGACCATACCACGGCAATGGCGTGTGTAAATATATTATATGATGTTGGGGCGCGAGACGAATCGCCAGACAAAACCGGCTTTGCACATTTGTTTGAGCATCTGATGTTCGGCGGTTCAGTCAACATTCCCAATTATGATACACCTTTGCAGGAAGTAGGTGGGGAAAATAATGCCTTCACGAGCAACGATATCACCAATTATTATATTACGCTTCCGTCTGCTAATTTAGAAACGGCATTTTGGCTAGAAAGTGATCGTATGTTGAGTTTAGCTTTTAGCGAGCAAAGCCTGGAAGTGCAACGAAATGTGGTATGCGAGGAATTTAAACAGCGCTACCTCAACCAACCTTATGGCGATGTTTGGTTACGCTTGCGTCCACTTGCCTACAAGGAGCATCCCTATCGCTGGGCGACGATCGGTAAGGAACTTCGCCATATTGAAGATGCAACGATGGAGGATGTAAAGGCGTTTTTCTTTAAGCATTATGCGCCGAATAATGCCATTATGGTAATCGCGGGCGACGTTACATTTGATGAAGTAAAAACGTTGGCCGAAAAATGGTTTGCTAATATCCCCGCGCGTCCAAAACCCGAAAGAAAATTGCCTCGGGAACCAAAACAATTGGCTTCCAGACGAGAGGAGGTGTATGCGGATGTTCCGGTAAATAGTATTTACATTGCTTTTCACGGACCAGGACGTACACATCCCGATTATCCGGTAATGGATTTATTATCCGATATACTATCGCGTGGAAGCTCGTCCCGTCTATATAGAGCATTGGTAAAGGATCAACCTTTATTCAGCGAGGTGAATGCCTACGTGTGCGGGTCTATCGATCCTAATCTGATTGTTGTCGAGGGGAAACCTCTTCCTCATATGGATATGGCAGAAGCGGAGAAATTGCTGTGGAACCAGCTCGATATCTTAAAATCCGAAATGATGAAGGAGACAGAGCTTCAGAAAGTGAAGAATAAGATAGAATCGACGATGGTGTTTGCAGAGCTTTCTATCCTAGATCGTGCGATGAATTTAGCTTTTTTTGAAGTACTTGGTGATGCCGATCTTTATAACCAAGAAGTAACGAAATACCTTGCCATAACCCCATCGGATATCCAACGGGTAGCGCAGAAAATTTTTACTCCTGAAAATTCGTCAACCCTAATTTATTATGCTAAAGAACAAAAACATGCTGAATAGAACCGTAGCGCCTTCACGTCATGACATACAGGATATTGCCCTTGTACAACCCGATGAAGTTGTTTTTGACAATGGGTTAAGGGTTTTCATTTTTAAAGCGCCAACACAGGAACTGGTAAAGGCTGAATTTATTTTTCAGAATATATTCAATGGTTCGGAAAACGCTCTTCTCCATACCTGTGCTAGTCATATGCTAAAAGAAGGGACAAAAATGCGTACGAGCGCGCAAATCGCTGAAGAGATCGATTTTTACGGTGCTTATCTCATGCCGGAATACAGCTTTGACCAAACGGCGTTAACGCTTTATTCGTTAAATAAGCATTTAAGTGCTGTATTGCCTGTTGTACATGATATATTGAATGACGCTGTGTTCCCGGAAGCGGAACTGGAGACCTATATTCGCAACAATAAGCAAACGTTACAGATTTCCTTGCAGAAAAATGAGTATGTCGCACGTCGGCTATTTTTCAAAAACCTGTTTGGCGAAAGTCGATATGGACGTATTCCGACGGAGGAAGCTTATGATAGGCTAAGCCGGGAAGATTTGATTGCGTTGTATCAGAAGCAGGTGCAGCCCCAAAACTGTACGTTGATCTTATCGGGAAATATTACGGAAGATGTTTTAAAGCAAATACGGGAGCTTTTCGATGTCCAATGGCAAAATACCATGGAAACCAATAGGATCATCTCTCCCGAATTTCCGGTTTTTATGCCTACAACTATAGTAGAAGAGCGTACGGATGCCCTACAGTCGGCGATTCGGTTAGGTATGTCTACCATCAATCGCTTACACCCTGATTTTCCGGCCATACAGTTTGTGAATACACTGCTAGGTGGATATTTCGGTTCTCGTCTGATGCGGAATATCCGGGAAGAAAAAGGATTTACATATAGTATTGGCTCTGCCTTCGCGAGTCTGCAACATACGGGTTTTTTTACGATTGCCACGGAAGTCGGTGCGGATAGCACGCAGGCAACGCTGAGGGAAATAGAAAAAGAATTTGATATTTTACGGAATAGCCAAGCTACCGAGCAGGAAATAGCCTTAGTGAAAAATTATATCTTGGGTTCTATTTTAGGCACGATCGAATCTATCTTTTCGCATGCCGATAAGTTTAAAGCCGTATATTTCTATGGACTCGATTTATCTTATTATACGCGTTATAATGAAATCATCCGCAACATGACTGCTGCGGATGTGCAACGGATAGCAAATACGTATTTTGATTACGATAATCTATTAAAGATCGTTGTAGGTAAGTCTTCTAGCAACTTTTTTTAGAAAAAAGCTGCGCAAAAAATCGCCACTGAAAAATTTTGAATAATTGGATAATGCATCCATAATATCCCTACATATTTCAAAATTTTTGATGTGGCATTAAGAGGGTAATAAGGGATAATACAATTGCATGTACCCTCCTTAACACGAAAACGTCACATCCGGAAATTTGACAACTGTACAACCTCATCCTTAGTACCATCCCTTCCTGTCAAATTTCCGAAGTGACGAGTTTTGCTCCACTTTTGCGGTCAAAAGTGGAAAAGCCAAGTCGCGGCTTGAGCGACAAAAAATGTTATTTTTTTTCGATAACAGCTTTTCCTTCTTTACCCGGAGAACCAGAGTACACTTGTCCTTGGGGCAGGCCTCGAAGCCCCGGTGCTGAGGTAGCAATACGTGAATATATCTGATTTAAATCAGAAACGGGATTAATTGCCCGACCGCCGGCGGATACATCAATGTATACGTAGTTCGGTTGTTTTTTATCTTCTGACTGTGGTGTAATCCCGCTTGGATCGTATTTGAAATTCACTTGACCACCATCGCCGTTTGGATCGGTCTTCGTCCCATTCATGGCATCTTGACCACGGGCAATCACATAGAGCGAACCTAATTTTTTAAGGTTGATATCGATATCGAAGTCCGAAGCATTATTTCGTCCACCTATACCGCTAATAAATGCACCTTTTCCTATTTCCGCATGTTTTACAACCAGTTTAACATTTTTTTTTCCGTAAAACTGCAAAGATGACCTGTCTTTCATGATCAGTGTATCAATATAGATGACCGCAGAGGAATCCCGACTGTTAAAGGTTTTCTTTTTCTTTTTGCCCAGTTCTAATCTGGCAATATGTTCCTCTTGGGCATATCCTAATGATAGGAAGGAAGCCCCTAAGAAGAGGAAGATTATACTTAATGTGTGCGTTAGTTTCATGACTTCTACTATTTGCGTACGTTATATTAGAATAACAAAAGGGCAAATAGTTTAGTTTGTTTCGCCAGATGAATATTGAACAATAAGTTTTGCTGCTTTTTCTGATGCTCCCGGCGAACCAAGTTTCTCCGCGAGTATGTCATAATTCTCCATTACACTGGCGCGATGTTCTTTATTAGTGATCAGTTCACCAAGTTCGTCAGCAATAGTACGGGTATCACATTCTTCTTGGATAAATTCCCGAACGGATAAGAAACCATTGATCAGATTGACTAGCGAAATGAATTCAACTTTTACCAAACGACGAGCTAAAAACACGGTGAGTTTGTTGGCTTTATAAACAACGACCTGCGGTACTTTTAAGATACCTGTTTCCAGTGTAGCGGTACCGCTGGTTACCACGGCAGCTTCCGCATGGTTGAGGAGATCGTATGTTTGTTGGAAAACAACTTTTATAGGTAAATCACCAATGTATTGCTGGTAGTATTCTTCATCAAAATTGGGAGCGCCCGCAATGACAAGTTGGTGTGCTGGAAAAAGATAATACAAATCGACCATAACCGGCAACAGCTTTTCGATCTCCATTTTTCGGCTGCCCGGTAGCAGCGCAATAATAGGCCGCTCATTGAGCCCATTGTCTTCTTTGAAGGCGGCATTGAATGTATATTGACTTATCGCGTCCAACAAGGGATTGCCGACGTAATCTACGGCATAATTGTATTTTTTATAGAAATTGACCTCAAAAGGAAGTATACAGAACATATGGTCGACAACTCTTTTGATCTTATGTACTCGACCTTGGTTCCACGCCCAGATTTTTGGGGAGATGTAGTAACAAACGCGGATACCACGCTTTTTGGCAAATTCTGCGATCTTGAGGTTAAATCCGGGGAAATCTATTAAGATTAAAGTGTCTGGATTTTCTTTGGTAATATCCTCTTTTACCAGCTTAAGATTCTTCCTGATTTTTCCGAGATTTCTGATAACCTCCACAAATCCCATGAACGCCATTTCGGACGTATGTATCAACGGCGTTTGTCCAGATGCCTCGCGCATTTGATCTCCACCTACGATATGGAAACTGGCCTCTGCATCTTCTTTTTTTAATGCGTTGATCAGATTAGCGCCATGTAGATCTCCCGAAGTCTCGCCGGCAATAAGGTAATATTTCATCGTATACTGCGTTATGTTTCACCATATCAAAGATACGTCATTTATATCCCTAATTCAATTTGGAAAGTTCCACCCCAGGAGTTCTTACTGTTATTATTACCAAAATCTCCATTTGGAACGGTATAATTTGCGTTAAGCTGAAATTTCAACCGATGTGCTTTCACATATTTCGTTAGTCCTAATTCAATCACGTCTAACTGATCCTCATAATTTCGCAACTGCTGATGCGGCTTTATATAGGTGTAACGGGTAGCTATTTCGTATCCCTTTTCGAGTAAATAGGAGGCTTGTTGATTCAGGCCCCATCCCTTTTGTGCGTAGGCTAATTCTTCTTCTGGTCCGTCTACTTGATTGAATTGGTCATCGACGATGTTAAATGGGTTATCGACATCTCGCCGCATGTATTCTGCTTGATAGGCGAAGCCCTGATATTTAAAAATAGCGTCTGCAAAAGATGTTTTGAGTGTGAAAGGATTTTTCACATATCGGCCAAGCTGGCCGCCTTCCCTTGTTGTACGATCGTTGTAGCTGTACCCGCCTCCAATGGAAAGTTTAGGCGTTTCCTCGCGCTCAAGGTCTCCCTCCGAGTAATCCCCATCGTTTGTGAAATTGCCCAAAGGTAAAAACTCTACGCGCCCGGTATAAGCTAGTCCGTCATCGGTGCCCAAAGCTGGACGTCCTTCACCGGTCGAAATCGCTGCTTTTGCATTGATAGGCATATCGCCTATTTTCTTGCTTAGGTTAAACGAAACCCCAAAATCGCGATCCAACGTGTAATTACCGTTAACCAATGATCGGTCGGCAAACTGCAATTGACCGGAAGAATTGACGCGCTGTCGGTTACCCGGCAATTTATTTTGTCCAAAGGAAATATAAAAATCATCTGTAAAGTTATAGAAAACCACTGCGTCTCGTACTATATTGGCGATGCCCGTATCATCAAAATCTTGATCGCCCCGGGTAAATGCTAATTGAATGGAGTAGGAAATCTTTGGCGTATAGATGTAGCCGTCCATACGTAGCCGCAAACGACGGATGCGCGCATCGAACTTACCGTTATCGTCGTTATCCATTATATCACTATAGCCGAGTCTGTTTTGCATACGAAATCTAAAATTTGTATAGAACAGGGAATCGTCGCTCATATATTGTATCCCTTTGAAATTTAAAATGGTGGCTCGATCGTCTCGTTCTTGAGCCTGGCTTTGAAGGGAAAGTAAGAGGCAACCTACGGTCACCAGCAGTAATCCAATTTTGATGTTCATGCGTATGGTTATAAAGTAATTTCTAATACGTAGCAAAATGCCAAAGATAATATTTCTTGGTTTTACTTTGCACTGTTTCCAGATACGAAATTTCATTTTAATTTTGGAAAGAAATAGGAATTTTCTATTTGTGTCTTTTTTAGAAAAAGACGCGCAAAACCGAGCAACGGGAGCTCATGAATGCTAAAATAAACATGAATTCATAAATCGTCGCTTCAAATGTTTTACATGGAGGATAGTACAAGAATGAGTTCATGCGGTTGTAAAACATTTGGATGCGACCTTTACTGTTAAGGAAGGGGCGGTACAGTTCTAGTACAGATAAGATAATTGGAGAAAATGGTGAGCGAAAAGACGCGAAAAATAATTCATATTGACATGGACGCATTTTATGCGTCGGTGGAGCAGCGTGATTTTCCGGAACTGCGAGGCAAAGCGCTTGCAGTGGGCGGTTCGCCGGATGGTAGGGGAGTCGTGGCTACGGCGAGTTACGAAGCCCGGAAGTTTGGCGTACGCTCGGCTATGTCTTCCCGACAAGCTTTACAGCGTTGCCCACACTTATTATTTACTCGCCCTCGATTTGACGTATATAGAGAAGTTTCCCATCAAATCCGGGCAATTTTTAAGCGGTATACTGATTTAATCGAACCGCTTTCGCTGGACGAAGCTTATCTAGACGTGACCGAAGACAAACAGGGGATAGGGTCGGCTATTGAAATCGCGAAGGCGATCAAAGCGGCCATTCATGATGAACTGGGGCTCACTGCGTCGGCTGGTGTGTCCACAAACAAGTTTATTGCCAAAATTGCATCGGATTATCAGAAACCGGATGGACTGACATTTATCGGACCTTCCAAAATTGTTCTTTTTCTAGAGCAGCTTCCCATCGAGAAGTTTTTTGGCGTTGGTAAAGTAACGGCTCAAAAAATGAAAAGTATAGGGATACATACAGGGAAGGACTTGAAAGGATTTACAGAGAGCGAGCTGACCCGTCACTTTGGAAAATCGGGAAAATTTTTCTTCCACATGGTTCGGGGTGAGGATAACAGACCTGTAAAACCCAATCGCATCGTCAAATCAATTGGTATAGAGGATACGTTTGAAACGGATCTCAAAGAAGAACAAGAAATGCTGAAAGAGTTGAGGGTCCTATGTGAGAAACTAGAAAAAAGATTAGAAGGGAAGGCAAAACAGGGGCGGACGGTTACCCTGAAAATAAAGTTTGCAAACTTTACGCAGATAACTAGAAGTAAAACAAGTATGTTCTACTTGAATACTGCGGAAGATATTTTCCAGCAGATAACCGACCTCTTCAGCAATGCGAACATGAAAGATAAACGGGTAAGGCTCTTGGGTATAACGATCTCTAATTTTTACGATACTGACTTGGAGAAGTTAAATAACCCGCAATTGCGATTGTTTTGAGACCATGTTAAATATTGTTGCGGCTAAGTTTATATCTTAAATGAAAGTTCAAAACGGAGGAAGATAGAGGGGGTAGTCGTTACATTGGAAAATTGTGTTAAACATGTAGTTTAAACGCTACATGTTTTTTTTAACCTCATCTATCTGTTCAAAGAGTTATTGATATTCTCTAAATTCGCTTACTGGATCATTTCCGGCAATGATTCCATGTTGAGGAGAAATAAACTAATTTTTAGTGCAGATTATGAATATAATGTTACTTAAGGCATATTGGCATGCTATATCCAATAGGCATATTGTTGAAGAAATGGATAAATTGCAAGCCGTTCGTGTTCGTTTGATGAACCAATATGCTTTTTTGATTTCGCTGATTTTTGTTATAGATGCATTTCGGAATTTATGCTTGGGACGCCATCTCAATTTCTTAATTTTGCTTGTCGTAGGATGCGTGTTATTTCTATTATCTTGGTATACAAGAGTATATTTTAGCACAAAGATTGCTGCTTCGACACTAGTAGGAGCGACATTAATGGTATTCTATTTTTGTTCTACGGCAGGTTTTCATAATGGGATAGCTCCTTATTATTTTGCCATTCTGTTTGCTGCTTTATTCATTTTTAATGAAAAAAATAGTCTTTATAATATCTTCGTGTTTTTGTGGGTTTTTGTGCTATTCTATATAGTCCAGCTATTTGATTTGGAATGGTTCGATGGCGTTGAAGAGAGTCAAGTGTATTTTCATAAAAGTCCGCAAACGACCTTTATTCAAGCAATGCTACTATTAGCCGTTAATGGTTATTTTATTATGTTGAAGAACAAAAAAATCCAAAATCTGTATCATCAAGCTTTACGCGGTGATATTGGATTGCTGAATGACGAGTATTCAGAACAACCGAAACCCGCTGCTACATTGAAATCTCCGGCATATGTTGTGAAGTTGGCAAAAGATGATGACATGGCCTTCTTACCGATGTTTAAACAGATCTTTCCAGATTTTTATGAGAAGTTGCACGAAGAGAATCCTGGGATAACCAGAGAGGAATTTAAATTTTGCGCCCTTTTGAAATTAGGATTTACCACTAAAGACATAGCCAATTATAACCATATGGCTGTGCGCAGTGTGCAGACGAAGAAAAGTCGGCTTCGGAAGTCGTTTCGTATTCCTCCAGAAGAGGATCTTTATAAATGGATTGATCGGTTTTGATAAGTAGATAATTACTCCTCCGGCTCTTCCGGTATAGATCTTATAAACTCTGAGGGAGACATTCCTGTTACCTTTTTAAAATTTTGTGCAAATTTGCTCTGTGAAGAGAAACCAGCTTCGTTGGTTAGAGCTGCTATTTTCAATCTTCGATAATAGGGATCGCTTGTCAATCTTTTTACAATGTAATTGACTCGAAGCTCGTTTATATAATTATAGAAGTCCTTTTTCTTTTGCGAGTTGATAACAGAGGAAAGGTACTTCGCATTGGTATCACAATAAATAGCTAGGTATGAAAGAGAGATGTCCCTTTTAACATAAAGATGTTTATCTTCAAACTCTTCCAATCGGTTCATAATCTTGTTGACAATTTGATCTGAAATTACGACCGCGGTAGGTGAAGGCTCATTTTCAATTTCTGACGGCTCGTCTTTATTGCTTTCCTCTTCGGTGTTATCGGGTAAAGGAAATTGTGGACTTTCGACTTTTTTGTCTACCACATTTTTCTTGATTAGTTTCTGCTTCTGTCTAAACTGTGGTAAGATAAAGTAAAGCGTAATGGGGAGCACTACCAATAACCCCATGATGAGAAAGGCTGTTTTACTCTTAGACTGTCGTTGCTGGTCTTCCCTTTCAAGACCTAAACTCGTATAAGAATTATCCACGAAATCAGCCGATTGCTTATAAATTTCGGCTACAATAGAATCTTGTAATTTTTTGATAGACAATGCCTTATTCATTTTATTAGTTGTTACATAAAATCGGTATGCCGTTTCGTTCACTTCTTTCTTCAGTTGCAGATAATAAGATTTATCTGCGATGCGTTGTGCACTGTCTAAATGCTTTTTGGCATTCAAAATATTATCTCTATTAAGATGTATATTCGCCAAGCCATTATGAATTAAAGCGGTAACGTAATTTTCGGGAGCGTTAAGGCTTATACGCAAAGCATTTTGATAGTGTTCTATTGATTTGTCATAATCCGCTAATAAGTAATAATTAAGTCCCAATAACTGCTCATTCTCCATTTTAAAGAAGTCCCGATTTTCCTTGGTGCTTTCGAAATATTGTTCTGACTGTTGAACGTAGGCTATCGCCTGTGTATATCGCTTATTTGCCATCTCGTTATGAGCCATCTCTTGATTAATCAGCCCTTTGGTTGTATTAGCTATTTGTGGGCTTTTTATTTGTTCAGCTATAGCAGATGCTTTTCCTATATACTCTTTTGCCGGCGTAAACAATCTTGCTATTCTATATTGTGTCGCTAAGAAACCATAAACACGAGCCTTCCAGTTCATCTCATCAGTATCATTAACGATTTTTTCTGCTTTCAGCGCGTATTCAATGGACTTTATCGTTTCTGCTCGTTGTTGGTACAGGGAAGCCGTAAGCATCAAGCTTCGAATCTGTAATAAAGGGGTTCGTGATATGGAGTATAATGAGTCGGCAATCTGAAGGGCTTTTGGAAAATCCTTTTGGGATGTTTCCAAATACGTTTTTACGTACAATTCGTTATATGCCTCTAAATCCTGTGCACGTAAAACAACGTTACATATCAATAAGCAAAAAATACAAAAATAGATTAACCCTTTAATGTGCGTCTTCATAGCTATATATTAATATTAGGATGTTTTAAATTGAAATCCAAATAGATGAGTATATTAATTGTAATATTTACGTTGTTGAGGTTTTTTGTTCTTCTATTAAAGTTTCGTACTGATGTCTTTTTAGCCAACGAACAACGGTTTTTTTGCTCACAATACCATATTTTTCCATGGCTTCTTCCAACAACAGTTCGCCTTTTATGATGGCTTGGACAACATCGACTCTTACCTCTTTTTGATAACGTATCATTAATGGTTTCATACTTTCTGAATTCTATAAACACCGCATAGCTACTTTTAACTTCCCCGATTGTGTTTTATGAGTGTGATAAAAACCCAGTACGGCAGGGGATGCAATACCGGGTTTAATCTACCTATGAAAAATTATACCGAGGTTGGTATTATACTAAACAAAATCATTTTGCAAAAATACATTTATTCAATACCCCATAAAAAAAAGGGATACATCTTAGATACAACATAAGGTATCACATATCTACAAGATTTGCCTACATCCACTTTCTTTTGTAATGTAGCTGAACGACTACGATGTATCTACGGTAGGATATCTTACTTATCTGTTTACTAGTTTTTTATATCTTTTTTACGATTATCCTTTTTACCGAAAACGGATAAAATAAAATTGTCTCTTTTCGGTGTTTTGGCTATACTAAAACTTTCTACAGAACGCCAATGCCGCTAATTTTGTCACGTTATTAATCGGGCTCAAACAAGCCAAACTATTAATCGTAGTCAAGAAATATTATTAATTAAATCAGCAAAACCAAAACAACAAAATGGAAGAGCAAAACAACATACTGCCACCCAATATTACAGAATCGCATGGTGGGAGTAGAACAGAAAATGGGAAACTTAATTACATCGCACCCACAATGGGGTCGATTCTCGTGGAGTTGGAAAGCAATATCGCGGCGGGATCGATAACGCTTAAAGAAACCGACGAGGAGGTGCAAGAAAGTTGGAAGGTAGAAGACGATATCATCAAAGACATTGAAATCGATCTTTTTTAATCTAAAGTAAATCCAAAAATGAAGACAATGAAAATAAATTCTACAAATATAATATCGTGTTTATTCTTGATGCTATTTGTTACAGCATCATGTAATAAAGAAAATGGCGTTTATGGAACTTACGATGGCGTCAAATTGAAGGTCAACCTGACACGTGGGATTGTAAAAGATGATTTACAGATCAAAAATAATAACAAATCTTTTGTTTCTGGTTCTAAAATGTCTGTTTCCAAAGGTCTACAGACCCAAACACAAGTCGTTTCACTCGGTGATGACCTTAATATTGTTGCTGAGCTTATACCAGAAACTGAGTACCCGAAAGTTCCTTTAAAGCAATCAGCCGGTGGGGGACTAAAAGCAGCAGCTACCGAAGTTAAAACCTCTTTGGAAATAGGTACCCAATACCGTTTGTTGCTTTTCAAAAATGGTTTATTGGAATATCAGAAAGATTATACTGTGCAAGGAACGCCACATACTTTTACGGAAATTGACCTGGGCTATAATGGTGCAGGTGGTGAGGGAACAGGCCTGAATTTAGGAACAGGAGCGTATACGCTTATTGCCTATTCTGCCGGTAACGACGCTATTCCGGATATGGAAGGGAGTACGTTAGATGACTTTAAGGTTACCATTTCTGAAGATCATGACAAATTCATGCATTTCGTACAGCCATTACAGATTGATTCTGGCGAAAATACAGTTGACGTTGTCTTGGTAAACAAATTGACTGAAATAACAACCGTTATTGACGGGACAAATCTTGGTAGTAATTCCATAAAAGAAATATATCAGCCTCATTTTGAATCGGCTTCCCATAGTACAAATGCAGGCAACCGCGCTACGATAAATCTATCAGACGGATCCATGATTTATCCGGGAACTGCTGAAGATAAGGCAATCAATTTCTCAACAATCCCGAGCGGGGGTGTTACGGTGGCTACCAGTACACCGAGTGTGTTGGTACATGGTGCGACAACTGCAGCCGACTTCCGTATTCCTTACGTTACTGTACAAGGTATGACTCCCAACGGACTGAGTGATCTAGTCCGTAAAGAGATTATTTTTAACGATATCGTGATTACTCCGGGTGTTAAATATGAGCTGCGCCTGCGGCTAAATAGAGGAAGATGTATGATCGATGTCGAAAAAGAAGAATTTGATATGGGGCCGATAACTAGTACCAATGGGAGTATTTCGGAAACATTTGAATTCTCACCGACTGCTAACGGAGGTGTGGTATTGGATATCACCAAGTTAGACAACTCTTTTAATATGATCATCAACGGCGTACCGTTGGCAAATGATGAGATAGATTTTCAGAATAACTCTGGAGCACGTCGTACTGCAAGATTTACTGACGGAACTTGGCATGGTGCGTCTGGTGGTGCACACCCTGAAATATATAATTTAGAAGGAACAGAAGCCGCTCCAATTCTCCGCTTGATTATCAGCCCGGAAGGTAATGTTACGATGGAAGGTAGCAAAGTCAGTGAAGGTCCATTATTCCCGATGGAGTTATTTGGCACTGTAGGTGGCGATGATGGAGATGGCGTAACACCGGTAGCATTTAATAACATCACATGGCATTCTGACGGGGTTACTAAAAATGTGGTAACGGTATCTCAAAACCTTATTGGCCTTACAGAAATGAAAGCCTTTGTAGGAGGTAAACAGATTGTAGATTGTGAGACCGGTTTGCCAGTAAACCCATAATTGAAGAATAAAAATAAAAAGGGAGTGTGTTAATGCGTTCCTTTTCTAGAAAATAGTAATTATCAATTAATAAAATCAATATAAAAAGACATCATAATAGATGAAGAACTTTATTATTTTATCTCTTTTCGCTTTGGGCGGCGCAAGTGCTGGAAACGCGCAATCCCTGCCTGTAACACGCGATACAACGGTTACTGTATCCACTGACCGTTATAAAGTCGTTACCAACCGTTTTGGTGACAACGTTTTTTTCGGTATTGGTGCCGGAGCGCAGATTTTCTTTGGCGACCACGACAAGCAGATGAAGTTTGGTGAACGCCTTACCCCTACTTTTAACGGTTATCTGGGCAAATGGTTCAGTCCGGGATTCGGTGCCCGTGTTGGCGGTAGCTTCGGAAAAATCACAGGGGTAACCCAAAGCGGTCTCTATTCGACCGGTGAGCCTTACGAAGGGAAATCCGGATACGGCTATTGGTTATCACACGAGGAGTTTAAATCATTTCACGTCTATGGAGATGCGCTTTTCAACCTGACCAATCTTTTCAGTGGCTATAAAGAACGTTTTTACAACATCAGTCCGTACGCCGGTTTAGGCTATATGGTCGTGACAGATGAGCCCAGACAACACGAGGTGAGCATGAACATCGGTCTCTACAACACATTCCGTTTGGCGAAACCATTGCATTTAACCCTGGATGTTCGCGGCGCGATGGTGCACGACCGCTTTGACGGTGATCCAGGTCGCCGTCGTCAGGACGGCTCGCTCACGGCATCACTTGGTCTTGCTTACAGATTTAACAAACGCGATTGGGATAAACCAGAAACAACGATTATCGAGGCAAGCTATGATGAGTCTTTGTTGAACGAGCTACGTGACCGTGTCAGAAAATTAGCAGACGACAACGATGCGCTGAGACGTCAACTGGCGGATGCGAAAGGAGAAGTCATCACCGATATTCAATTTAAAGACAGAATCTTGGCGGCTCCTATTCTCGTGACGTTCAAGATAGACACTTGGGAGGTTCGTAACGAAGCGCGCGTAAATCTTGGATTCTTTGCAGAGACGATCAAAAGAGGTAGTCCGGATGTGGTATATACCATTACCGGTTATGCCGATAAAGGCACTGGATCCGCTGCTCGCAACGAACTGTTGAGCCGTAACCGTGCCGCAGCTATCAAAAAAGTATTGGTAGAAGAATTTGGTGTTGATCCATCACGTTTACGTACCGAACATAAAGGTGGCGTAGAAAATATGTACTATAATGACCCACGCGTAAGCCGTGCAGTTATCGTTATCGGGGAGTAATAACTATCATAGGGGCGTAAGTTACGCCCCTACAATAATAATTAACCAACATGTATATCTTACTCATATCTGGTTGTTTTTTACTTGCCATGCTGTTGAGCAGGGGGATGCTCCCTATCATTATGCTGGTTACTTATAAAAAACGGCTTTTCGATCCGATTAATTCGCGTAAGATGCATCATAATAACGTCCCGCGTTTGGGAGGTGTTGCTTTTGTTCCCATACAGTGTTTTCTGTTTATAGTATCGCTGGTTTTTGTCATTAAAATAGCGAATATGGACATGCAAGTGGAATCTTGGGCTCTCCTGCCAAGTTTCATGATGTTGCTATGCGGTTTGGGAATGCTTTTTATGGTCGGTCTTGCCGATGATATGATTGGTGTAAGTTATAAATGGAAATTTGTTGTTCAGATTTTTGTTGCTGCGTTTTTCCCACTTTCCGGCTTATGGATCAATGACCTATATGGTGTCGGACTTATCGTTTCGCTTCCGCCATGGATAGGAATGCCACTAACGATGTTTGTCGTTGTTCTAATTATTAATGCTGTCAACCTTGTTGACGGATTAGACGGACTCTGTTCTGGTGTCGTGGGGACGAGTTGTTTGGTGCTAGGATCTTTATTTATGTACTATGGAGCTTGGTGGCATGCACTGTTTGCGTTTATCACGGTAGGTTTATTAATCCCCTTTTTCTATTTCAACGTATTTGGTGCTACTGGTCGAAACCGTAGGATCTTTATGGGCGATACAGGAAGTACGACCTTAGGATATTCGATAGCGTTCTTGGCGATTAGTTTTGCCATGAACAATACCTATATCAAACCTTTTTCGGATGGTGCTATTGTTGTTGCCTTTTCAACACTTATTATCCCTGTTATGGATGTCGCCCGGGTGATGTTTGTACGTTGGCGAAAAGGGAAACCTGTTTTCAAGCCAGACCGTAATCATTTGCACCATAAATTCCTGCGGATGGGCATGTCGCACCGCGTAGCCATGTTGTCTATCTTAGGTTTGGTGCTATTTTTTTGCTTATTCAATATCCTCATGGTGGAGCTGATCAGCAATAATATTGTTATCCTCTGCGACATAGGCTTGTGGTTAGGCTTCAACTATGTGTTCGATAGAGCTGAACAACGTAATATTAAAAAACAAAAAATAGAAACGCAATTAACGGCGTCTATTGAAATATACAGAAAAAGTGCAGAAAGAAAGCATAGGGGGGTATTACATACGCCCTAATATTTCATATTGCATGTTGGCGAATTCGATTTGCCTATACAAGAATTGAAACAAAAATCTACATGAAAATAGTCCTCATCGGAGGTTCCGGATTTGTAGGTACCCATTTAATCGACAGGTTATTGGAAATACCCGGAATCGACGTGCTGAACATCGATAAAAACAACAGCGAGAAATATCCGCAACGGACACGTATCGGGAATGTTATGGATTGGCAGACGCTGGCCCATCATTCCAAAGGTGGCGATGTGGTGGTCTTGTTGGCGGCGGAGCATCGTGATGATGTTAGTCCGTTTTCACTCTACTACGACATCAACGTAGAAGGTATGCGCAATACCTTAAAAGCGATGGATGCCAACGGTATAAAAAGATTGGTTTTTACCAGTTCGGTGGCGGTATACGGATTGGATCGGGATAATCCCAATGAGTCTTCTGCTATTGAGCCGTTTAACCATTATGGAAGAAGTAAGTGGCAGGCGGAGCAGGTATTGCACGTTTGGTATCGAAACCATCCCGATTGGAATATCAATATCATCCGTCCTACCGTCATTTTTGGTGAAGGCAACCGAGGTAACGTCTACAACCTGTTGAAACAGATTGCCGGTGGCCGGTTCATGATGATTGGCAGAGGGAACAATAAAAAATCGATGTCGTACATCGGTAATATTGTTGCCTTTATACACTTCTTGATTGCAGAGAAGCGGCAGGAGGGATATGAAGTATATAATTATGTGGATAAACCGGATTTCACGACAAATGATCTGGTGCGTCACACCGGGCAGATATTGAGAAAGAAAATCCCGACTGTTCGTATTCCGTATTGGTTGGGGATGATGGGAGGTTATGGGTTTGATGTTTTGGCATCTATAACACGCAAAAAATTGAACATCAGTTCGGTGCGGATAAAGAAATTCTGCGCCACAACACAATTTTCTTCTAGCAAAGCGATGGCATCGGGATTTCAGCCCCCTTATACAATGGAGGAAGGTTTGCGAAGAATGTTAGAAGAGGAGTTTTAATGTAGGGGTGTATAGCATACGCCCTTAAGATAAGAAACATTGGAAAACACAGACAGAACAAAACGAATTGCAAAAAATAGCCTGACGCTATATGCCCGGATGCTTGTGGCTATGTTCATCGGCTTCTATATTTCCCGTTTAATACTAAATGAACTGGGGGTAGAAGACTATGGTATCTATGGTGTAGTAGGAGGGCTTGTTGGTATGTTCAGTGTACTGAACATGTCAATGTCCAATACCACGATCCGGTTTATTACCGTTGCCTTAGGGAAAGGCGATTTGGACGACCTTAAACGTGTTTTTGGCACCGCTTTGTCTATTCATGTGCTGTTAGGACTGTTGGTTGTGTTACTGGCGGAACCCGTGGGCTTATGGTTTTTATATCATAAGATGCAGATTCCCGAAGCCCGTATGGACGCAGCGACCTGGGTATTTCATTGTACCCTTGTTACGGTTTTTTTTTCCATTATCAACGTACCCTATAATGCGATGATCGGTGCTTATGAACGCATGGGCATATATGCGTTTTTCTCCCTGGTTGATTTATTCCTGCGTTTAGGCGTTGTGCTTTCTCTGCCATTTTTTGCGATGGATAAGCTGAAACTTTACGCGATTTTGTTATTAGGGGTTCAAGTGCTGATGCAGTTCATTTATTGGCAATATTGCTTCCGGCATTTTAAGGAGTCACGTACAGGACTGGTCTGGGATAGAAAACACGTAAAGGAAATGTCTTCCTTTGCCGGTTGGAGCTTATTCGGCGATTCGTCGGCTATGATGTTTTCGCAAGGTATTAATGTGCTGTTGAATATCTTTTTCGGACCTGCATTAAATGCGGCTCGGAGCATTGCCGTACAGGCGCAGCAGGTCGTTAACCGTTTTGTTGGGAGTTTTCAGGCTGCTACCACACCACAATTGATGAAAAGTTGCGCGGCGAAAGATTACGGGTATATGCACAAACTAATCTATGCCGGTTCTAAATTTTCTTTTTTCTTTTTCTTGCTGATTGCCTTGCCGGTCTTTTTTGAAGCGCACCAGCTGTTAGTTTGGTGGCTAAAGATCGTACCGGAACATACGGTTATGTTTTTACGGATTATTCTGTTGATTTCGCTGGTAGAATGCTTGGCGAATCCGTTGATTACATCCGCCAAAGCCACCGGAAAGATCAGAAAGTATCAATCTGTTTTGGGAACATTCTTGTTGATGATTGTTCCCGTTGCTTATGTTTTTTTAAAGTTGGGTTTTCCGCCTTATACGGTGTTTGTGGTGCATTTAGTCATGGTGTGTATCGGGCATTATATCCGAGTGGTATTGATAAAACCTATGATTCATTTAAGCGGTAGGGAATATATAAATCAGGTTATTTTAAAAGTGCTGATCGTTTTGTTGTTAACACCAGTTTTTCCCGCCCTGATTTATCTAAATCTGGACGAAAGCGTTTGGCGTTTTTTGGGAGTTGGGTTGGCTGTGTTAATTACGACACCGGTGTTAATTTGGTTGTTTGGTGTCAATCCAAATGAAAAAGCACTGATTGTTGAACAAGTTAAACGCTTTTTGCCAAGGGGAGGATAATAATGGAGCTTACAGAAAAAAAAGTCTTTCAATCGCTACCGATTCTAAACGAAATCGTATCAAACGAGATGTGTGTGGGATGTGGTGCATGTATAGCTCAGCCCGATATGAAGGAAAATATCGAAATGAAATGGAATACGAACGGTTTTTTGGTGCCCGATTTCGGGAACGCCAAGAGTCTGCCTGAAAGCAGCTTGTCCGTATGCCCTTTTAACCCTTTTCCGGATAATGCGGTACGCACAGAAGATGAACTTGCTGCTATTTTTCTAAGCCAATCCCCTAAGCGGTATAATAAAATAGGGCGGTACTACAATATGTATGCCGGGCATGCCGAACAGTTTAGACTGACGTCGTCTTCCGGTGGGTTGGGAACTTACATCACCTATAAGCTTTTAGAAAATCATATTGTTGATGCTGTTTTCTCTGTAACGGAAAGCAGTGAAGAAGGAAAACCCTATACGTACAGTATAATTACACAGAAAGAAGACGTACTGAAAGGGTCGAAGACGAAGTATTTCCCGGTCTCTATGGCAGAAGTGCTAAAGCAACTGTCTGATATGGAAGGGAAAGTAGCCATTGCAGGTATCCCTTGTTTTATAAAAGCGGTCCGTTTGCATCAATATTACCATCCGGAAATGAAAGATAAAATTGCATTCTTGATCGGTATTATATGTGGTGGAATGAAAAGTCGTTTTTTTTCGGAATATCTGGCGGCAAAAGCCGGCGCAAACCCTGCCTTATTCTTTAAGCCTGCGTTTAGAGTGAAAGATTATGACAGCAATGCGTTGAACTATTCGTATTCCTGTGAAGATGAAAATGCAAAGCTTTATCAAATCAAGATGGCGAAAGTAGGTGATATGTGGGGAACAGGTTTTTTTAAAAATAATGCCTGCGATTTCTGTGATGATGTGGCAGCCGAACTGGCAGATATTACATTGGGTGACGCTTGGATAAATCCTTATGAACAGGATGGAAAAGGAACGAATGTTATTATAACCCGAAGTGCTTTGGCAGATAAGCTCCTGCAAGATGGACTTGCAATGGGAGATTTGACACTAGACCATCTAACGGAAGAGCAGTTCATTCAAAGTCAGCAAGGTGGATACAATCATCGGCATCGTGGTATGAAATATCGCATTGCTCTTGCGGATAAAAACGATAGGGTGATTCCACCGAAGCGCTATGATAAGGAACAAATCCCTTTTGAGTTTAGATGGGTGCAGAAGATGCGGATGAAAGTAAGAACATTGAGCATAGCGTATTGGAAAAAAGAAAGAAATATATGGCGTTTTGATGAAGCTATGCAAGATCCGTTAAAAAAACTACAGCGTTATACCGCCCTGTATCATAAAATCAGAAGGTTAAAAAATAAAGTACAACGAGTTGCACCATGAAGATAGCGATATTAACGTTACCGTTGAACGACAATTATGGTGGCATTTTACAAGCCTATGCCCTGCGTGAAGCTTTAATCGCAAGAGGGCATGACGTGTTCCATATAGAAGAAGACAGTCAGGGTACTATGATGTATTGGTCGGCCCGTCGGTTTTATGGTTGGTGGTATACACATCGGTTGCTTCGTCAGTTAGTCAGCTTATGGTTAAATAAAGACATCAATCGTATATACCGGAAGACGTATGATGTGCGGCGTAGGACGACGGAGATCAGAAGATTTGTAAGAAATAATGTTCCCAGACTAGTCCTTAACAAGTTTGAGAACTTAAAAGATAAAAGGTTTGACTGTTTAATAGTAGGAAGTGATCAAATATGGCGTCCCCTATATTATAACCATATCGAAGACACGTTTTTGTCTTTTGCACAAAGTTGGCACATAAAAAAAATGGCATATGCTCCTTCATTTGGCGTGGAGCATTGGGAGTTCAGTGATCAGCAAACCAAACAATGTGCCTTGTTGTTGCAGCAGTTTAATGCGATATCCGTGCGGGAAGACGAAGGTGTTAAGATGTGTCGGGAGAATTTCAGCGTGGATGCTGTTCGTCTGTTAGATCCCACCATGCTTTTGAATAGAGAAGCTTATGAGAAACTGATCGGACAGAAGACAAGTACAAAAAAAGGGCAGTTAACGACCTACATCCTGGATATGAGTGCGGAGAAACGGGCAATTGTAGAGAGATTGCAGGCTATGGCGAATGTACAGCTTGTTGAACTGGGACTGGCTACCTGCGATAAATCCGATATAAAAAATGAAACGAAGAAATCTATTGAACAATGGTTGAAGGAGTTTATGCAAGCAGAATTTATCTTCACCGATTCCTTTCACGGTTGCGTGTTCGCTATTCTTTTTCATAAGCCGTTTATGGTGTATGGAAATAAAGATCGAGGGATGAGTCGGTTCAACACGTTGCTACGGGTGTTTGAATTAGAAGATAGACTCGTCTTTGACAATAAAAGCGCGATTGATTTATATAACAAGCCAATAGATTGGAAAAAAACAGATGCGATCCTTCAACAGGAAATGGAGAAATCCTTTTTGTTTATGGAAACGGTGGGTTTATAAATGAGCATGTATAGCATTATTATTTTTAACTAATGGGGGTAGACGTTAAAGTTTCTGTTATTGTACCTGTATTTAATGCAGGAGAAACATTGCAAAAATGTATTGAAAGTGTTTCAGCACAACACTATCAGAACTTTGAGCTTTTGCTGATTAATGATGGGTCAAAAGATCGGTCTGGTGATATATGCGATGAATACGCCCAAAAAGATGACCGAATTAAGGTTTTTCATAAAAAAAATGAAGGAGTTAGTAGCACCCGGAACGTAGGGTTGAAGGAAGCTAGAGGTGAATATATTGTTTTTTGTGATGCAGACGATTGGATGGCTGCAGATTATGTGCAGGGGCTAATGGACGAACTAGAACGCTATGATGTTGATTTGGTAGATCAAGGTTTCGAACGGGTGTATAACGATGGGTCGAGGCTTGCAGAATCGTATGACAATACTAAATGTTCAAAGGAAGATATGACCAAGTGGATGGAAATGCTGTTGACCGGGCATACCGGGCCTTTCCCGAAGATATATAGGGCACAGATCATTCAAGAGCACGGGTTGACTTTTGATACTTCACTTGAATTCTGTGAAGACCTCGTTTTTAACTTACAATATATGAAACATGCAACCAGAGGCATTTATTTTTCTGGTAAACGAAGATATTATTATCGTCAGGTGGAGACGTCTTTGGGGAATAGCGTGTATCAAAAAGATATGACTGTTGCCGGTAATGCGTTGATTAAGGTAATGGAAGTGCTCAACGATAGCTTTTATGCCAATTTACGTATCGATCGGGAAAAAATGATACGCCTTCGGAACAAAGTTATACAGCTAAGCATGTTCTTCATGACGAGTTTACACAATAACAGTAAACGCGGTGATCGCATAGAAGCATTGAAGACACTCAAATCGTACGAACTAGATCATTATTGGAAGCACATAAAGACGAAGAATCCTCTGCGGAAGCTATTTTATGGGTTATTTGAGCAAAATCATATTCGCTTTGCTGTCTGCGTAGAGGATTTAAGGAAGAGATTTGGAAAAAATTAATGTGTGTGATGAAGAACAGTAAAGAAAAAAAACAAACGGCAGTGTTGACTTTTCTCCAGATGATAAAGTGTATAATCTATTATAGATTCAAAAATATACGACTTCCGAAAATATACGATAAAAAGGAGGAGGTGCAGATGGTGGAAAAGGGGACGGATGATACCGATAGAGAAGAGATACCGAAGCTTATATGGATATACTGGCATGAACAGCAAATACCCTTTTTTATCCAAAGAATTATAGCGCACAATAAAAAAATATTGCCGGGTTATGATTTTAGGATACTGAATCAAGTTACCGTGAAAGATTATCTACCCGAAATATCGTTTAAGCAAAAATTAAAAATTGCGCATAAGGCGGATATTATCCGTTTGGAACTTTTATATCAATATGGAGGTATATGGTTGGATGCAACGGTTATTCTGAAGGAAAATCTGGCTTGGCTGGAGGAACTTTCTGCGTTACAAAAGTATGATCTCATTGCCTATTACCGCGAGCGGAGCACGATCGATAGGGCAAACCCAGTTGTTGAAACATGGTTTTTGGCAAGTCCGCCGAAAACAGCATTTATGAAAGCCTGGGCGGATGAATTTGGAAAGATAAAAGATATAGGATATCAGTATTACGAAGAGCTAAGGCAAAGAGCGGACTATGATATTGTGAAGCAAAAGGTTGAAAGACCGGCATATCTCATGTTGAACCTAGCGCAGCAGATAGCCAGCAGAGCGGCAGGGATGAACGCTTATCTTAAAAAGAGTGAAGATAGTGCACTATTTATACAGGAATATTTCGGTTGGGACAATTATGCCATCAATTATGCTTTAACACAGCTGAAAAAACCGTTGGCGCATCTGCCTCTTATAAAACTTACCTCCGGAGATAGATTGCTGGTGGATATGATGTACAAATTAGGTGCGCTTACAAAGAAAAGTCTGTTGGGCGAAATTGTTTACGGATGTTAAAAGGTTTTGGGTATGACGACTTATAAAAAATATATAACGATAGACGGATATACATATCCATCCTTTTTCTCGAAGAAATATTGGATAGAGCGGTTCCTGAAGTCAGAGCAATATTATATCCGCACGTATATTAAATATTTGCGCAGTGAGGAATATTATACGATCGTCAAACCCTGTAAACTGCTAAAGTACTATTATCAACGCAGGAAGAATATGCTTGGTAGCAGGTTAGGCTTTTTTATCCACGCCGGCAATTTTGGCGCGGGGCTGAAATTGTACCATTACGGGTCAGTTATCGTACATCCCGGAGCTAAAATCGGGAGAAACTGTACGCTGCACGGCAATTGCTGTATCGGCAGTAAGGGCGGATTTCCGGATATACCGCCCCAAATAGGGAATAGTGTAGACATCGGGCAAGGCGCACAAATATTAGGCGATATTACGATAGCGGACGGCGTGAAAATCGGTGCCGGTACCATTGTCACCAAATCTGTTTTAGAGCCGGGTGTCACGGTTGTAGGGATTCCGGCGCGTGTGATTAATTCAAAATGGTAGAAAGCGAAGAGGTATGTTGCAAAAAATGAAGAAAATAGTAAAACCTTTTGTAGAGCGATACAGAAACAACAAGCAGCTCCGGTCGCTCGTGGATCCTATTTTTGTAGATGGCTTTCCGGAAAGCAAGAACTTCGGCGATGCCTTGAATATCGTCCTGGCAAAATACCTCTCCGGAAAAGATGTTTTCCCTTCCCGTTTTTTGAAACAAACCCCACAAAAGAACGCGACCTCTTATGCCATTATCGGCAGTGTATGCCAATGGTCACGTCCGCAGACCATCGTCTGGGGTGCCGGCTTTATCAGAGAGGAGTTTAAAACAAAAGATTTTGTCAAACCCAGCCGGGTGCTGGCCGTGAGAGGACCCTTGTCGAGAGCGGTTTATCAAGCAAATGGTATCGCTTGCCCCGCATGCTACGGAGATCCGGCTTTATTGTTACCGTTGATTTATCATCCGGAAATCGAACCGGTGTATGAATACGGCATTATCCCGCATTATGTGGATTGGGATGCCCAATGGGTCGACCACTATCGTGGAAATAAAAATATACTGGTGATCAATATTATGATCAGCGATAACTATGAGCTTTTTGTAAAGCAGCTGAAATCCTGCCGGAAAATTGTGACCAGTTCACTGCATGGATTGATATTGGCGCAAGCTTACGGTATCCCTGTCTGTACGGTTAAGCTATCCGATGGTGTTGCCGGAGGCGAGTTTAAGTTTACCGATTATTTGCTGTCTGTCGGCAAAGCGCCTGGAGAAAGAATCAACCTCTTTGAGCGGGAAAGTCCGATAGAAAATCTGCCGTATGATAACGAACCTATCCATATAGATCTGGCTCCGTTGATAGCAGCGTGTCCGTTTATGCAGCCGGATCAAAAGGCATATTTGTTGGCAAAGAATACAAGTTATTATCAGGCATATAGCTAAATAAGGTAAAGGTGGATAAGATAAAGGTATTACATATCATGACAAGAGCCGATGTAGGCGGTATCAGTAGCTTGTTGCACAACTACTATACGCATATGTCGCACGGGAATGTCATGTTTCATGTCGTAGCTATTGAAACATCTTATACACAGCGGTATCAACAGATTTTTGAAGCGTTAGGCATGAAGGTTTTTTTCATGCCGGAGAAAATTACGAAGCGTTTACCGTATCTGAGAAGATTGATCCGTACCGAAAAATATGATGCCGTGCATTCGCATGTAGAGCTGGTCTCCGCCGTTTATCTGGGTACGGCGATGCTTGCCGGAACCAAAGTACGCATAGCACACACCCATTTGGCGATAGATAATAAAGGATGGAAAAATAAAATCCTACAATGGTTGCTTAACCGGGTCGTGACCCACCGGGTAGGATGCAGCAAATTGGCGATTTCGAAATTATTCGGTTCGAAATACGTAAAGCATGCTACGGTGATAGCCAACGCCATTAACCCCGCGGAATACATCTTTGATCCTGCAGTCAGAAACACCGTTCGACAGGATCTGCAAATCGAGAAGAAATACGTGGTCGGTTTTGTTGGTCGATTGACCGCGCTCAAGAATATCCCTTACCTGTTGGATGTTTTTAAAGCACTAAATGATAGGAAAGATAATGTGATCTTACTCCTGGTAGGTGATGGCGAAATGCGATCGGCGATAGAAGCCAAAGTAAAAGCGCTATCTATAGCAGATGATGTGAAGTTTTTGGGTACCAGAACGGATGTAAATCACATGCTGATGGCAATGGATGTATTGCTGTTCCCTTCTTTTAGCGAGGGATTTGGGTTGGTGATGGTGGAGGCGCAGGCTGCAGCGTTGAAATGCATAGCATCCTTAGATAGAGTATCCAAAGAAACGTGTATCTCGGACTATAGCCATTATGAAGCCATTGAAAAGCCGGCTCGTGTTTGGGCAGATTTGATTATGGATAAGTGCATAGAATATGCGCGTGTAAATATGGAACAGGAGATTGGTAAACATCATTTTGATGTACGCATAGAGGCAAATAAACTGATTGATTTTTATAATAAAGCTGTTCACGGAAACTAAATGGAAGCGATGCGAAAATACAGAAAAGAAGCGATACCGCTGGTAGTAGCCTTTACTCCGAACTATTTTGTTCCGGCGGCGACTTGTCTGTATTCCATACTGGAGCACAGTGATACTACGGCTTCTTTTCATGTGATCTGCTTGCTTACCGAAGAGCTGCCTGACAATATGAAGGAGGCGCTTGCCCAATTGGATGCGCAGCGCTTACAGGTGATGTACCTCAATTTGGAGGGACAGCTGGGGGATATTTACGTAGATGAACGGTACACCATCGCGGCTTCTTACCGCCTGTTGTTGCCGGAAATTTTGCCACAGTATGATAAAGTGCTGTACATCGACTGCGATGTGGTGGTGCGGAATGATTTGGCTAAGCTTTATCGGGAAACCGCGTTAGAAGCCCATTATCTGGCGGCTGTATTTGAAGCCAGCCTGTATTTTCAGATTCCCTATTTGGAATCGATAGGTTGCCGTCCCGGAGAATATATTAATTCCGGCTTTCTGCTGATGAATTTAGCCAAGCTGCGGGCGGACAATATGGTGCCGAAATTTTTGGAAGCGGCGAGGACGGAAGGTTTGCAGTTTCCCGATCAGGATGTGCTGAACCAGCTGTGCAAAGGGCGTATTTTGGGACTACCGCCATATTATAACGGTATCCGTACATTCTTTCTGCCGCAGTATAAGGCAGACTTTCTGAGATACTATTCCGATGCGGACTGGCAGGCGGTTCAACAGCATGGCACGATGCATTATACCGGGGCCAAGCCTTGGAACGCGTTTACGGTAGCTTTTCAGATCTGGTGGCAATATTACGAGCAGCTTCCGGAAGCCATTAAAGGCACATGGAAGCCAAATAAACGGATGTATCGTTTATACAAAATGAGTAACACCGGGATAGGGAGGTATTGTTTAGACGGTCTTCAACAATTGGTTAGACGCTTTAAATATGGAGTAGCATGAAACACGCTTATCTGATTATCGCGCATAACGAGTTTGAAGTGCTCCAACAGCTATTGCACGCACTGGACGATCCACGTAATGATATCTTTATTCATTTTGATGCGAAAGTTAAAACGCTTCCAAGGCTTCGTACCGCACAGGCAAACCTCTATATCGTTACCGACCGCGTCGATGTAAGATGGGGGCATGTTTCGCAGATAGAGGCGGAGTATGAGCTTCTTATGGAAGCCTATCGCTGCAACCCACGGTATGCTTATTTCCACATCATCTCAGGAGTACACCTGCCGTTGTATGGGCAAGATTATATCCATGCTTTTTTTCAGTCCCAGAACGGGAAACAACTTATTCCGGCGATGACGATAAATAATTTCCAGATGGATTTGAAGATGAACAGGTATAATTTGTTCATGCCCTATTTCGCAAGCGTAAACAAATCGACTAGCCGTTTCGCACAGATTGGTTGGCGCCTCGCACAAAGTATTCAACGGTTTTTCCATATCCGCCGGTATAACCGATCAGATTATCAGTATGGTTCAAATTGGGTGAGCATGACCGATGAAGCCGTTCGCTATTTGCTTTCTATTCGTAAACAGGTACTAAAAAGATATAAATATACGCTATGTGGCGACGAGTTTTTTGTTCCAACGGAGCTGTCAGCATCCGGTTTAGGTTTTACCATAGCCTATAGCGATCGTTTATTGAAGCATGTGATAGGCAACGCCCACGCAAAGGTTTACACCATGGCAGATTACGGAGAATTAGTGGCATCAGGCTGTTTGTTCGCACGAAAGTTTAGTGCTATGGATGGGGAGATAGTTAACAAGATGGTAGAACATAGTAAAAGAAACGGATGAAGCACGCCTACCTAATTATCGCCCATAACGAATTTACGTTGTTGCAGTACCTTATTAAGGCATTGGACGACGAGCGCAATGATATTTACGTCCATTTCGATAAAAAAGTAACAGATATTCCGAAACTTATGGCAAAGCATGCGGGGTTATATCTCACCAAAGAGCGAGTGGATGTGCGATGGGGAGATGTATCCGTTGTGGAAGCAGAATACGTGCTGTTTGAAGCGGCCGCAAAACGGGCGCGATATGGTTATTATCATTTGCTATCGGGTGTGGATATGCCGTTAAAAGGGCAGGAGGAGATACACCTTTTTTTTAACGCGAACCAAGGGAAAGAGTTTATCGGTTTTTCGCAATACGATTACGCGGGTGAGGTAGAACGAAAAGTGCAAAAGTATCACCTTTTTTCAAAAGATTTTAAGTTCAACGGAGGGTTGGTCAGTTTATGTAAGAAAGCTTTGCGTTTTCTGTTCATACGGGTACAAAACATCGTTGGTTACAAACGGCATAGAAGTACTGCATTTAAGAAAGGAACGCAATGGGTCAGTGTAACGCATGATTTTGTGGAATATCTATGCATAAAAAAAGAGGAAGTGATGAAAATATATCATCATACCTTTTGCAGTGATGAGATTTATAAACAAACGCTTTGCTGGCATTCTACATTTAAATCAAGCCTATATGATCTGGAGGACGAAGGAACAGGCTGTATGCGGAAGATCGGTTGGGCTAACGGACAGTTGTCGGATTGGACGGAGAAGAACTATGAAGCACTTATCCAGTCGAAAGCGCTGTTTGCACGAAAATTCAACAGCAAGCATATAGAAGTCGTACATCAAATAATGAAAGAGCTGAACTAATGGAGTATCTGCAAGCGGAGAAAAGACTATCAAGTGTCATTGAATCGATGCGTTTTCCACTGATTTATTTAGTGGTTATTGCACACATGGTGTCTTTTGATACACCTCGGATAACGTTGTCTTGGGATAGTAATGATATATACACCTTCGTTTCGGAAATGATTTCCCACAATTTGGCAAGACTTTCGGTTAGGTGTTATTTTTTGATTTCCGGCTATTATTTGTTCAAGAAATTGGTGGAATGGAACAGCAAGGCATACACAGGGCAGCTCAAAAAGAAAATCCGGACATTGCTATTGCCTTATGTGCTGTGGAACCTGATTTTAGTCGGTGCAATAGTAGCGAAGTATTATTTGTTTAATAAGTTAGGATTAAACGTGGCGAATAGCGAGGTGGAGTATGCTACCATCCGAGACTATTCCTGGTACGAGCTTTTGTGGGGGATGCCTATCAATTTTCCACTGTGGTATATGCGGGATCTAATCTGTATGACCTTAATAGCGCCTTTATTTTATTATTGGTTTGCGTACCTGAAACATTATGGATTAATCCTATTTGTTCCATTTTATCTGTTGGTGCATAACACAGGCGCTCCCGGTTTCAGCTCTACTGCGGTGATGTTTTTCGGTGCAGGCGCATATTTCGCGCTGTATAAACAAAACCTGCTCCTGATTACTGCCCCTTTCAAAAAAATAAGTATGGTACTGGCATTGATGTTATTGCTTGTTTCGACGATGATGAACGGAACTATATATCACGAGTATATCGTCCGGATTTTTATTCTGGTGGGTGTGGTCGCTGTCATCAACCTGTTTGATGTACTCAATAACAACGAGCGCTTGCGGACTACTTTAGCAAAGCTTGCACCGACTTCCTTTTTTATCTATGTGGCGCATGAGGTCTATATTATCAACTGGCTCAAAGGAGGATGGGCGAGATTGCCGTTTTCGGAATCGGGTTGGGGCAAGTTGATCGGATATTTTGTTGTGCCCTGTCTGTGTATCCTCGTGTGTATCGGGTTGTATTATTTAATCAAAGCGATCAGTCCTAAGTTGTTAGGATTACTGACGGGCGGACGGATGTCGTGCTTTGTATATAAGGAGGGGGAAATAAGATGAATGTACCGGTAGTATCGATTATTATTCCTGTTTATAACGCGGCAGATACACTCCATAGCTGTTTAACATCGCTGGAAAAGCAGTCGTATACGCATCTGGAATTGCTGTTTGTCAATGATTGTAGTACAGATCATAGTTTGGAAATGCTTGAGGACTTCGCGCTGTCATCAAAAGATAGGGAAACCATAACGGTTAAGATTATTAGCCACGAAACCAATCAAGGCGTGGCAGCCGCTCGGAACACCGGATTGGAACATGCAACGGGAGATTATATCTACTACGTGGATGCGGATGATTGGATAGAAGATAATACGATTCAATTGGCGGTAGAAGAAGCCGAGCAAAGCGGGGCAGATATTGTTGGCTTTGATTGGTATTTGTCTTTCGCGAAGAAAGAGCGCCTGATGCAGCAACCCCGTTTTTTGACACCAAAGGATGCCATTACCGGGATGTTGGAAGGCAAAATGCGTTGGAACTTGTGGCTTTTTCTGGTGAAACGATCGCTGTATGAAAAAAACAATATCCGGTTTATACCGCAAAGGAATATGGGCGAAGATATGATGGTGACGTTTAAGCTTTTTGCACTAGCAACGAAAGTAAGTCATCTTCCACAGGCTTTGTATCACTATGGGCAATCGAACGCGGATTCGCTGACAAAAGTGTATTCCGATAAACATATAGCGGAAGTTACGGAGAATATGGAAGAAATAGAACGTTTCTTTTCTACCGGAAAATATGCAGAAGTCATAAGAACAAAGTTGGATTTGCTAAAGCTGAACATCAAGCTGCCGCTGTTGATTTCTGGTAGGAGTGCCCGGTATCAAAAATGGTGCAGCTGGTTTCCGGGATCCAATCGATATGCGTGGGACAATAATGCGCAGTCTCTGCGCATCCGTCTGATACAATGGGCGGCGTGGAAAAAGCAGTTTTGGATGGTCAAGTTACATTATTATGGCATTATACGTCTGGTTTACGGCGTGATTTACAGATAAAAAGAAGAATGATACGTATCATATTATATTTTACAGTTGGGGTACTGGTCAGCTTTTACCTGTTTCCGATCGGATTTATGTTTTTACCGAATACGCTTAATACGAAGATGATATTGGGCGTATTGGGCGGAATGCTTTTCGGGTATAACAGCATACAATCACGAGGTATTTCGATGCCGAAAGGACTATTGGGTGCTTTCGGGTTGACCGTACTTTTTTCATTGGTATGCTATATCGCCGTTGATGTCAATAATACAGCAGACTACTCTTATGTGACCTATACCGGTAGCTTCTTTGCTTGGCTGGCGGGTGCTTATCTCGTTTGTATGGCGATAAAAGCGGTTCACGGGCAAGCGACGTTTCGCTTTCTGGTCTTATACCTGGCGACGGTTTGTTTCACACAATGTATTTTGGCCTTATTGATTGACAATATCGAAAGCTTCAAGATACTGGTCAACAGCTACGTTAATCAAGGACAATCATTTTATGAAGAAAAAGACAGGTTGTATGGTATTGGCGCGGCGCTGGACTCCGCCGGCGTACGGTTTTCGGTAGTGCTGGTGACGATTGTTGCCTTGATATGTCATGAACAACAGGTGCGCCGAAGCACGTTGACCATTGTCCTTTTGCTGTTGGTATTTTTTACGATAGCCGTTGTCGGAAATGCCATCTCCCGTACAACGATTATCGGCGTTGGCTCGGCGATGCTGTACTTTATGCTGTTTTCCGGTCTCTTTCGTCTCGAAATACGTTTCAGTGCCATGAAGTTAGGCGTTTGGTTTGGTATAACCCTGTTGGTAGCCGTAGGGATATCAACCTTTTTGTACTATACGAACGCAGAGTTTTACGGGCACATGCGCTTTGCCTTTGAAGGCTTTTTTAATCTGGTGGAGCATGGCAAGTGGAAAACCGCTTCAACGGATAAATTGAACAGTGAAATGTGGATCTGGCCGGAGGATACGAAGACCTGGATTATTGGATCGGGTCTCTTTGGCAACTATGTTTACGGTACTGATATCGGCTATTGCCGTTTTATCCTCTACAGCGGCGTTATCGGGTTTGCTGTCTTTGCGCTATTTTTTATTTATAACGGCTATTTTTTTATGCGCCAGTCGCCAAAATATGCTGCGATGTTTCTGCTGTTTATCGCCATGACCTTTGTGTTTTGGATTAAAGTCGCCACCGATATATTTTTTATTTATGCACTGTTCTATTGCCTGGATGAGTTTATGGAAGAAAGAACAACTATTGAACCTTTAGTACATGAAGATCGTTTATTGTATTCTTAATACCTGGTATTCCGGCGGATTGACCCGCGTCATTGCCAATAAAGCAAATTATTTGGCGGAGGCGGGGCATGAGGTAACTATTGTGACGACCGACCAATTGGGTAAGGGGCATTTTTATGAAATGTCGGACAAGATCAATTTTGTTGACCTGCGGATTCATTACGTGGGGTTTGATGATAAATCCCTGTTGGGCAAATTGCGTGAAGTGCCTAAGCGCATCGTATGGCACTATAAAAGACTGCGGAAATTCCTTAACGAATGGAAACCGGATATCGTGATTTCCACCTTCGGAAGGGAACTCTTTGTGTTACCGTTTATAAAAGACGGAAGCAAAAAAATATTGGAAGCACATTCCTCGCATTTCACATGGATTGATTCCCGCAAAGATAAAGGGCTGTTTGGCAAGTTTCATACTTGGCTGGATGCACAGATGGTACGTCGATTTGACAAATTTATCGTATTGACGGAGGAAGATAAGCCCGATTGGGGAAAGCTCTTTAATATCATGGTAATCCCCAATGCGAATACCATTGCACCGGAGGAAACCGCAGCACTGGATAATAAAGTAGCCATTGCCGCCGGACGATACGGTTATCAGAAGAATTTCGAAAGCCTGGTACGCGCCTGGAAGTATGTGCACGAGGCATGTCCCGACTGGAAGCTGAACATTTTTGGCGGAGGGGTCGTGAATGCAGGTCTTCAAGGCTTGATCGACGAATTGGTACTAACAAACGTGGTGGTCTTGAATCCCTCGAAACGGAATATTTTTGAAGATTATCTCCAATCATCGATATATGTGCTGAGTTCCAGATACGAAGGTTTGGGAATGGTGTTGCTGGAAGCACAGGCTTATGGTGTACCCTTGGTTTCTTACGATTGTAAATGTGGTCCGCGGGATATTATTGAAGATGGAAAGAATGGTTTTTTGGTCAAAACCGGAGATGAGAAAGCTTTAGCAGATGCTATCATTCGATTGGCAAAGGATGAACAGCTGCGCAAAGAGATGGGTAGAAAAGCGAAGCTCCACTCCCAAAAGTTTTCGGAGGAAGCCATTATGAAGAAGTGGAACGATTTGTTTATGGAATTAACGAATAAGCACTAATATTTTGAACATCACGTATTGTATTCTCGGTATGTATAATTCCGGTGGCATGGAACGTGTACTGGCGAACAAGGCAAATTACCTTGTTGCGCAGGGGCATAACGTGTCTATCATCACCACCGATCAGCAAGGGCGGCCATCGTACTTTCCATTGGATGCCGCCATTCGGGTATATGATCTGCATATCAACTATACGGACGATAATACAGCAGGATTAGTAACGAAATTGTTCGCTTACAGGCGAAAGCAAAGACTGCACAAACAACGATTGGCGCAGCACTTGAACCAGTTGAAAGCGGATGTCGTCATCTCGATGTTTGATCACGATACCTCTTTTCTCTATAAAATAAAAGATGGCAGTAAAAAAGTTCTGGAGATCCATTTTTCGCGCTACAAACGCTTGCAATATGGCCGAAAAGGGTTATGGCGTATAGTGGATACTTTCCGCAATTGGCAGGATAAATGGATAGCGAGTCGCTATGATCGTTTTGTCGTATTAACCGAGGAAGACCGTAGCTATTGGGGTAAACTTCCGAATATAGCCGTTATTCCCAATGCGAATAGTTTTATTCCTGTGGCACAGGCTGATGTTGCCCATAAACGAGCTATTGCCGTGGGACGATATGATTATCAGAAAGGTTTTGACGAATTGATCACGATATGGGGAGAGGTACATCAACAATATCCCGACTGGAAACTGGATATTTTTGGAAAAGGTCCCTTAGAAGAGCAGCTGTGCTTGCAGATTCGTGGGTTAGGATTGGAAAATACGGTACGTCTACGCCCGCCTGTTCGGGATATTGAAAAAGCGTATTGTCAAAGCGGTTTATTGGTGATGACCTCGCGTTATGAAGGATTGCCCATGACCCTGTTGGAGGCGCAGGCTTGTGGTTTACCGATGGTAGCTTACGCGTGTAAATGTGGTCCCGGAGATATTATACAAGATGGCGAAAGCGGTTTCTTGATAACGGAGGGCGATAGAGACATGATGGTTGCACGATTGATACAGTTGATGGAAGATGAAGATCTGCGCCGGAAAATGGGTGCGAAAGCGAAGGTGATATCTGCGAACTTCACGGAAGATAAGGTCATGCAGCAATGGTTGAATCTTTTTAACCGGTTAATGTCATGAAGACAATCGTCGTATCTGCCGTGAATATCGTGGAAGCTGGTCCATTAGCTATTCTACGGGACTGTTTAGGTTGCCTTTCGCAATGGGTCGCGCAACAGCAAGGAGCGTATAGGGTAATCGCCATTGTTTATAAACGGAAACTGGCAGATTATCCGCATATCGAGTATATCGAAACTCAATGGCCGAAAAAAAGATGGATAAATCGGTTATGGTATGAATATGTTTCGTTGCGGAAGGTTTCGAAGAACATTGGAGAAGTGTATTTATGGTTTTCTTTACATGATACGACGCCAACAGTAAAAGCGGAGCGCAAAGCTGTTTACTGCCATAATGCACTTTTTGGTTATCGCTGGAAGTTGCACGATTTATTTTTTGCACCAAAGTTGACGCTGCTCGCCATCTTGACAAAATATATCTATCGCCCCAATATCCATCGAAATGATTATGTGGTGGTGCAACAGGAATGGTTTAGAAAAGCGATGCATAACATGTTTGCAGTAAACCGGAATAAGATTATCGTTGCACCGCCTACAGAAATAAAAGCGATTCAACGCGCCACAAATACAAGCCAAGGAAAGGTAAAGTCATTTATTTATGCGGCTTCGGCGAATATTCATAAAAATTTTGAAGTCATCTGTCGAGCCGTGGATATCTTGGAGAATCAGTATGGTATCACTGATTTTCAGGTCTATCTCACCGTACGTGGGGATGAGAATAAATATGCCCGATGGTTGTATAAAAACTGGAATAGGCTGGCAGCGCTCCGATTTATAGGTTTTTTGCCGAAAGAGAAGCTACTCGACTATTACGATACCTGTGACGGACTTATTTATCCGTCTAAGGTCGAGTCTTGGGGTTTGCCTATTTCCGAATTTGCTCTTTATGGTAAATATATGTTATTGGCTGATCTGCCATATGCACATGAAACAGCGGGAGGTAGCAACCATGCTGCTTTTTTTGACCCGGATTCGCCAAGAGCATTAGCGGAAGCGATGAAAAAGCTGATACAAAGTGATGACAGCTTGTTTAAGCCTGTACCGCCTGTTGTTATGACAGAACCGATAGCAGAAGATTGGTCAGTGTTGTTTAACTATCTGATAAATAATGATGAATGATAAATGGATAATGGTGAATGGAACGCTGAAGACAGTTAAGGACTTACAAATCACGAATTAACAATTGACACGGTGAACATACTACAGTTAGGCAAATTTTATCCCATACGCGGCGGCGTGGAGAAAGTCATGTACGATTTGACGCTTGGTCTATCCGAGCGAAAAGTGTATTGCGATATGCTGTGCGCGTCGACCGAAGATCATCCCGCAGAAACCATTTCGCTAAATGCTTATGGGGACGTTATCGTGCTGCCTACACGATTGAAGTTGGCGGCTACAATGTTAGCGCCGAAAATGATTTCGAAATTGCGTCGAATCGCAAAATACTACGATATCATACACATCCATCATCCCGACCCGATGGCTTGTTTGGCCTTGTTTCTTTCTGGCTATAAAGGTAAGGTGGTTTTACATTGGCATGCGGATATACTGAAGCAAAAGACCCTATTAAAACTTTATGCACCGTTGCAAAGCTGGCTGATTAAGAGAGCAGATGTTATTGTAGGAACAACACCCATATATGTCGCAGAATCTCCTTTTCTACAAAAAGTAAAGCACAAAATAGACTATATCCCAATTGGTGTTTCACCATTGAAGAGTGATAAGGAGGAAGTAGCCCGTATTCGGGAACGGTATGGACATAAACATTTAATTTTTTCGTTAGGACGGCTGGTCGAATATAAAGGATATGAATATTTAATTCGGGCAGTAGCGGATTTGGATGATAGCTTTCATCTTCTTATTGGAGGTAAAGGGCCGTTAAAAACATCTTTGGAAGCTTTGATACAGGAATTAGGTGTGGAAGATCGGGTGACGTTGCTGGGGTTTATACCGGATGAGGAAATAGCCAACTATTACGATGCCGCAGACATCTTCTGTCTAAGCTCGATATGGAAAACAGAGGCATTCGCTATCGTGCAGATCGAGGCGATGTCCTTCGGAAAACCAGTTGTTTCTACGCATATACCAGGTTCCGGCGTGAGTTGGGTGAATGAGAACGGTACCTCTGGTTTGGTGGTGGAAAAAGAAAATCCGGAGGCGCTGGTAACAGCGTTTAAAAAGATAGCGGCTGATCCGCAATTAAAACAAAGCCTGTCAGAGGGAAGCAAAAAACGCTACGAAACATATTTCACAAGAGATAAAATGGTAGAAAAGGCTTTGGAGATATATAAACAAGCATAAAACAAAAAACGATGAATATGAGCAAATTTACTTTATTGACCTGGGTATTAGCCCTAGTATTGTTAAATGGGTGCATCGTACCCAAAAAAGTAGTGTATGTAAAGGATATGGTGCCTGATACAGCGTATATGGCGATGGAAATGTTGCCGCTGCGTTTGCAAAAGGACGACCGTATTCAGATTGTGGTGAGCGCCAGTGCGCCGGAACTCGCTGCACCATTCAACGGAGGAGCCGGCAGTTTTCGTGTAGAGAATGATGGTAGCGTATCAACTGTGGTAGACCGTACCAACGGCAGCTATATGATCGATTACAACGGCAATATTGATTTTCCGATACTGGGTACGCTGCATGTAGAGGGATTAACGGTGGACGAGGTCAGGGAATTAATCCGTAGCACGCTGATTTCCAAAGAGTACATTACCAACCCAACCGTGAAAGTAGAGCTGTTGAATTTAAAAGTCAGTGTCATCGGAGCTGTCGGAAGCCAGTCGGTATTGGATGTATCAGAAGCCAAGATCACTTTGTTGGAAGCCATTACGCGTGCCGGCGGATTAAATGTTGTAGCTGACCCACAGTCAATTTTGGTGATCCGGGAAGAAAACGGCGTACGGAAGAAATATGTAAACGACATCGAATCCAAAGCTATTTTCGATTCGCCGACCTACTATCTGCGGCAAAATGACATTGTATATGTAGAACCTAAGACGGCTGTCATGACACCGCGCGAACAACAAACGAGACAATATATGTCGTTTGGTATGAGTTTGTTAGGTATTGGTTTGACCTTGTTCGCTTTATTAAAATAATAACAAAATAGAAATGCGCAGTAATCAATACAGCGGTAGGACCGCTAACGAGAAAAACGAATATTCGATCAATGTGGTAGATATAGTGAAGTATTTGCTTTCCAAGTGGAAATGGTTTGTCCTGTCTATTCTGGTATTTGGTGCAATTTATTATTACCAATATAATAAATCACCGTTTATTTACCGCAGTGCGGAAACGGTCATGATCAAAACGCCGGCAAACACACCGGTAACTGCACGGTTGACACGAACAAGTGCCGCGAATACGGTGAACGTAAAAAGTGAAATCCTGCAGCTTCGTTCCAATGAACTGATGCAAACTACCGTGGAACGTGTTGGAGCCGAAACGGATTACCGGGTGCGTGCGGGCTTACGCTACAATGAACTGTACACCACCAGTCCGGTGCAGGTGAGCATGGAAGGAAAGTCTGCCGACAGGTTTGAGCTGTTGGTGACACCCTTGGACAAAACACATGTACAGGTAGAAGATAGACGGACGGAAAGCCAAGAAAAAGTCAAAGTACCGCTAAATCAAGCGACCAAAACACCGTTTGGTCAGATTACCATAAAGCCTACACCGTTTTATAACGAGAAGGCTTACGGAAAAACAATTTGGGTGACTAAGCGGTCTATTGTGGCTGCGGCAGGCTATTTCCTGTCGAATCTGGACATCAAACAACTGGATGGAGATGCAGGGTTGTTGCAGCTGACGATGGAAGATGCGAATCCGCAGCGTGCGGCGGCAGTGATTACAGAATTGATCGCAGTATATAATGAGGTGGCCTTGCGTGATAAAAACCAGGTAGCGGTCAACACAGAAGAATTTATACGTGACCGTTTGGCGATCATCGAAAGTGAACTGGGTTCTGTAGAATCGGATTTGGAACGTCTACAGACAGCCAATCAAGGGATGGACGCGAAGTCTGAAGGGCAAATGTACTTATCGGATAGCCGCCAGTACCAGTCGGAGCGCACCAAAATCGAAACAGACATTAACTTGGCGAATATGATGCGAGATTACCTGACGGATAAAGACGGGCAATATGAGCTGATGCCAAACAATACGGGCTTGGTGGACGCGAATGTGGAGAATCAGATTAATGAGTACAACACGATGCTCTTGCGCCGGAACCGATTAGTAGAAGGGAGCAGTACCGCCAATCCGGTAGTGGCGGATCTGGATAGAAATCTCGCTTCCATACGCGATAACATCTATGAGGCGATGGACAATGCTATGCGGGGTCTGGATATTAAGTTGAACAACGTGATACAGAAGGAACAGGCTGCACGGGGAAAAGCGATACAGGCACCGAGAAAGCAACGCATGATGCTGTCCGTAGAACGGCAGCAAAAGGTGAAAGAAGAACTCTACTTGTACTTGCTCAACAAAAGGGAAGAGAACGCGATCAACCGGGCGATGACCGATGAAAGTATCCGTATTGTTGATGCTGCTACGCGCTCGAATACGCCTATTTCTCCTAATAAGTACCGGAAATTAGTAACGGGTGTAGCTATTGGTACCGTACTGTCTGCAGCCATCTTATTGATGATGCTTATGTTGGATACCAAAGTTAGAAGCCGTCAGGATATTGAAGGCGCTTTGTCAGTGCCGTTTTTAGGAGAAATACCACTTTCTCGCAGGAAGACAAAGGATCACAGTATCTTAGTAACGGATACGGGGCGTGACCCGCTGACCGAAGCTTTCCGTATTTTGCGTACGAATATCAGTTTTATGTCTAGAGATGGAAAAGAGGCGCAGGTGATTCTGTTGACCTCCTTTGCTATTGGAGCAGGGAAAACGTTTTCTTCCTTGAACTTAGCCGCGACATTGGCCAATATGGGAAAAAAAGTTGCCGTGCTGGATTTAGATTTGCGAAAAGGTACGCTGAGCTCAAGAGTAGGGCTGAACGAAGGAAAGGGATTGAGCCACTATTTGTCCAAGTCAGATATACAAATGGAAGATATCCGTCAGACAATCGATGGTATGGAAAACTTGGATTTCTTCTCCTTCGGTGCCATTGCACCCAATCCGGTGGTCCTGCTAATGGGCCAAAGATTGGATACGCTGATGCACGAACTGCGGAGCCAATATGATTATATCATCGTTGACGGTGTGCCGATGGGCGTCGTTGCCGATGCCGCTATTATGGACAGAATTTCTGACCTCACCTTGTTTATTATTCGTGCAGGTAAAATGGATCGCAGACAGCTGCCGGATATCGAACGTATATACACCGAGAAAAAAGTTAACAATCTGGCCGTTGTATTAAACGGGATCAAACCGGGAGGAAGCGGATACGGAAGCTACGGCTATGGTGGGTATGGCTACGGTTATGGCTATGGAGAAGAAAAGAAGGGATTACGTGGTTTGTTTAAGAAAAATTAAACATTCAATAAAATGGAAGCAGAAGATAAAATAAATACGCGAAACGATTATAATCCTGGAAAGCGGATTGGAATTACATTTTCTACCTTTGATTTGTTGCACGCCGGGCATATCATGATGTTGGCGGAGGCAAAAAGACAATGCGATTATTTGATTTGTGGATTGCAAATGGATCCATCGTTGGATAGACCGGAAAAAAATAGACCAACGCAAACCGTCGTGGAACGCTACATACAGTTGCGTGGATGCATGTATGTAGATGAAATTGTTCCCTATTCTACCGAACAAGATCTTGAGGATATTTTGCGCTCTTTTAAACTGGATGTACGGGTAGTCGGGGAGGAATACAGACACAAGAGCTTCACGGGTAAGAAGTATTGTGAAGAAAAAGGCATTGAGCTGTATTATAATTCAAGAGATCATCGTTTTTCCAGCTCGGGATTACGAAAAATCGTAGCAGAAAAAGAAGCGATGAAAGGGCAGAAGTAATGGGTGTATCTCAAATACCTTTGGTAAAAGCTATGTGGAGTTATCTGCGCAAACGTAAAATCCTGGCTAAACATAAAGAAGTGGCTGCATTTTGGCAGATTATTATTGATGATTACGATACCGAAAAATTGCCGAAGTATGAAGTTTTGCCAAAGAAAACACTAAATACACATAAAATTATATGGCAATATTGGGGACAGGGATTTCAAGACGAGAACCTTCCGGAGGTCGTATCCATTTGTGCGGCGTCTGTAGACCGACATAAAGCTGATTACAAAGTTATTCGCTTGGACGATTCTTCTATTAAAGAATATTTGGATATACCCACCTTTGTGTGGGAGAAGTTTGATAACATCGAGGGCTTTAACAGAACTTTTTTTTCTGATCTGTTACGTGTGGCGTTATTGAATGCTTACGGCGGTGTTTGGCTGGATGCTACTGTTTTACTCACCGGATCTTTACCCGCTTATTTAGAACGATACGAATATTTTCTGTATCAGCGTGATTCCAATGAACAGCACAAACAATACTGGGAAAGCACCTATGCTTATTATTGGGGCTGGCATCCGGATTTCAAGGTCAACATGCTCAGTAGTATTATGTTTGCCCAAAAAAACAGTCAAATGATTGCTGTAATGCTGGATTTGATGTTGTATTATTGGCAAACACAGGATAAATTGGTGGATTATTTTTGCTTCCAGATATTGTACCAAGAACTAGTAACTGGAAAACTTGCTGATAAACGTTGTCCGATCGTAAGTGACGTGATTCCGCATCTGCTTCAAACTAAAATCAACGATGGCTGGGATTTTGTGTCTTATGAAGAAGCTTTTGCGAAGGGAAATATACATAAGATGTCCTATTTTGATGAAGATGCGATGGAAAAGTTACGGAAGTTGGTTATTAATGGGTAAAAAGCAGCTGTCTATAAACTATTTCTGATGGCGCATGGTTCAGCAACGGTTGTCGGTAAATCGGACTACTTTGATGTTTGATTTACCGACAACTTTTTTGTTCTAGAATGTTGCGAGATTAGCGGTAATCACGCGTGACGATGTCATGTGGTCTTTCGTTTTTGCTTTATTGGCGTATCGTTGAAACAAACAGGTTAGGGATTGTAGCTGGGTATACCTCGTTGCTATAAACGCTCCTTGTTTTATTTGTACATATAAACTTGCTTTTTTCTTCCCAATCTTGATATAGCTCCAGACACCCTGCGAAAATAAAACGTGAATGAATCCGTTTCGATTAATTTAATTCTGTCTGACGAGGCAAAATGACATTATTGTTGGGTAGTGGTGTTATTTTTTTATGTACAGAAATAAATTTCATCGTTAAGTGTTGTTTTTAATCGATATATATATGTTTTTTTTCTTTGTTTTTTATTTTATTGATTTCTTATTTGGTTTTTATTGGTGTTTTATCGTTAATTAATGTGTTTTTTATTGTGTTGTTTGTTGTTTTTTGTGTTATTATTGTTAAGAATGGTATTATTTTTATAATATTTTGATTTTTTTGTTGCTTTTTTGATTAGTTATATCAATATTTGTATGTTTTATTATATTAATATTAACTTTTAACCCATTTCATTGTAAAATTTAAAAATTATGGAGATGTTTACAACAAATTTGGTGGATTTTGCTAGTTGTTTCAGTGTGGGGGGTGTGTTTCCTATGCTGTCTGTGATGATGCAAGAGCCCTCTGCAGGAACGCAATCGATTGCGAACGTTTTGCTGACGACAAACAACATTTGGATGATGTTGGCTACCGCACTGGTATTTATTATGCACTTGGGATTTGCCAGTGTAGAAGCTGGCTTTACACAGTCGAAAAACACGGTAAACATCCTGTTCAAGAATACCTTGACACCGGTTTTGGGAATTGTTACCTATGCACTTTTAGGTTTCGCATTAATGTATCCTGGAGATTTTAACGGTTTTTTAGGTTTCGGCATGGAAAGCTGGGACACCATTTGGTTTAATTCCGCAGGAGCGGATGTGAGCGAAGGGTATGCCGATGGGGGCTATACTTTCTGGACGGATTTTCTCTTTCAGGCAATGTTTGCCGCTACAGCTGCTACAATTGTTTCTGGAGCGGTAGCTGAGCGGATAAAGCTGGGGGCTTATTTGACCTTTACTTTATTCTATGTCGGTGTAGTTTATCCGATCATTGGTAGTTGGAAATGGGGTGGTGGTTTTCTAGACGAACTTGGGTTTGTGGATTTCGCCGGTTCTACGCTCGTTCACTCGGTAGGAGGTTGGGGCGCCCTCGTTGGAATTTGGTTGCTCGGTCCGCGTATTGGTAAGTACAATAACGGTAAAACGAGTGAGATATCTGGATCTTCGGTGCCGCTAGCGACAATAGGTGTGTTTCTTCTCTGGCTAGGATGGTTTGGCTTTAACGGTGGTTCTGTACTATCAGCCGATCCCGGACTAACATCGCTTGTACTGGTTACGACAACTCTGGGTGCCTGTGGAGGAGCGATTGGGGGGCATTTCACGAGTATGATTGTCATGAAGCGTATCGACTTTGGGATGGTACTGAACGGCGTTCTTGCTGGCTTGGTCGGTGTAACAGCAGGTGCAGATATTATCACACCGCTTGAAGCGCTCTTCATAGGGGGGGTAGCTGGTATCTTAGTGGTATTCTCGGTAGTACTATTGGATAAAATGAAGCTAGATGACTGCGTCGGTGCAGTATCCGTGCATCTTACCTGCGGAGTGTGGGGAACTTTGGCCACCGGTATCTTCGGTGAGGGAGCATCCTTTATGTCGCAACTATATGGCGTAATAGCTTGTGGTGCTGCTGCCATTATCGGATCTTTTGTTATTTTCTACATCCTGAAAGTAACCATGGGGTTACGTGTTAGTGAGGAGGCGGAAAAACATGGATTGGATAGTGAAGAACACGGCATCCGAGGCTATACTATTCTCTTGGAAGATTAACAATTTTATTATGAAAGGGGTTAAAGAATAACGTGGGGTAGTGCTATACCCCAACGTCATCCCAAACCCAATGGTTTTATCGGCTCGCCTTTATTATATTTTGAACGAACAAATAAACGGCAAGCACCTTATGAATTACAAAAATGAAAAAAATTTTATTGGTTGCCAACCTATTGGTTGCTGGATTTATGGCCAGTGCACAAGATGCTCCACTAACCATTTCTGGATCTGTTGACTCTTATTACAAATATGATTTCTCCGGATATAAGAGTTCAGAGGGTATGGGGAATATTCCAACCTCATTTGCCAACGAGAACAACTCTATCTCACTGGGGATGGTGAATGTTATCCTTGGTAAATCGGTCGGTAAAGCATCTTTTGTGGGGGATGTGTCCTTTGGCCCACGCGGGCAACACCAATCATTGCTAAATGGTGACGATGGGAATTCGTTCCACATTCAGAACCTATATATGAGCTACGCTTTCACCGATAAGTTTTCGATGACGGCGGGGTTCATGGGGACCTTCGTCGGCTACGAGGTAATTTCACCTACGGGCAACTTCAATTATTCGACCTCGTATCTCTTTTCTGCGGGTCCGTTCCAGAATGCGGGAATCAAAGCCGAGTATGCTTTCTCGGATAAAGTAGGCTTGATGGTGGGTTTGTTTAATGACTGGAATGTTTACCAAGATTTGGACGGGGTCTCTGATTTTGGAGCACAATTATCAGTATCTCCTGTTGAAGGTTGGGATGCTTATGTAAATTTCCTGACAGGTAGCGCGGGTACAATCGTTGATTTGACAACTTCGTACCAGGCGACAGACGCCGTGAACATAGGTCTGAATGCTGCTGATATGTCTGCGTCCGGTGACGGGAATAGTGGTTATACCGGCGGAGCATTATATCTCCAATATGGATTTTCAGATGCCTTTGCCTTAGGAGCACGTGGTGAATATTATAAAGAGAAGAGCGATGGATGGGCATTTGTACCGGGTGGTGAGTCTGTTGTTGGGCTGACCCTTTCAGGGAATGTCAAGGCTGGTCCGTTGACCGTCATTCCAGAAGTGCGTTTTGACAAGGGGTCGACAAATATGTTTTACAAAAACATGAATTTGGATCCGACTAAGAATGCTTCACAGTTTTCTTTGGCCCTGGTTTATGGTTTTTAAATAGAAACGAGTAAACGTAAAGACAAAAAGCCTGACAGCGGAGTCTGTCAGGCTTTTTTACGCTTGTGAGTAAACAGGGTCTTACGCTCTATTTCGCTTTCAGTTGTTCAACCTCTTTTATCAAAGCTTCAATCTGTTCCTGCTGTTCCTTAATTGCAGCAACAAGTACAGGAATTAACCGCTCGTTATCCACGTCTTCATATTTGGCAATTTTAGTCGTGTTCTTTCCCTTTTTATACATTTTTGAGGAAGTCTCCAACATATCTGGGAATACGTTTTCGACGTCACGTACTAAAAAACCGTAATGGTTTCCCGCTGGTAAGTCTAGGCTCTTGAATTTATTTCTGTCATAATTGTAAACGATAGGATTCAGGTTTTTCAACTTTTCGGTGGAGTTTTCAATTTGTACAATGTTGGTTTTTACCTCGTCTTTCTGAAACTGTTGACCGAAACTAAGCGAAAAGGTGCCAACGGTCATGCCTAATATACAAATTCCTTTAATGATGATATTTTTCTTCATTGTAATGTTTTTTTATTAAAAATGTGTATGATTTTGCTGAAATACCGCTCGAAAAGTATACGAACAAGTCATTTCATGCAAGCTTTATTGTTTTTGAAAGCAATTTATTTTAATGAAACCCACATCTCCGCATGTGCGTGCAAAAAATATGTTCTTGCGCGGATGTAGCTTTATTATAAATGGATGGAATTATCCAATATTAGGAGGCGGAAAATGTAAGCTGATGCTAACATAAGGCAGCGGTCTGCCGGGCAAAAGATAAAAGCAATCTTTGGGTGATTGTAAAAGACACGGAGAAAAAGCTGTTTCGACTATAATTTCATCGTCTAAACTGAGTCTTGTCTCACTTTCTTCTGCATCGTTGTTTGGATCGCAAATTTGCTCGACACTCACACGGAAATCTCCCGTGATGTACGTCGAAGTAACTTGCAAACAAATCATACTTCCTAGAAGAAGAAATAGATATATTGTCCAAACCTTTTTCATCCACGACATTTAATTTTCTAGATACAAAAATACGGTTTCTAAGGGTTTAAACCTAATTTTTTTTATGTTTATAAAATATTGTTAGTGACTATTTAGTGGTACCAAAAAATCACTTTTTTTGATTTATTTTTTCAAAAATAATATCATTTTCAAAGCCTTTAGATTGCAAATAAATAGCCAATTTAGATTTCTCTGTAAAAGAAAACTCTTTCATTGGTTTATTTAACCTTTTTTCGATAGTTTGTTCTATTTTCTGGTCGTATTCATCAGGATTTATCTCCAATAAGGCAGTACGAATGAGTGGTTCGGAAACATTTTTTGCCTTAAGATGCTGTTTTATCTTGATTTTTCCCCAGCCTTTCATGCGAAATTTACCTAAAGCGTATGCTTTTGCAAATCGTTCTTCATTAAGAAAATTGTCTTCGATAAGTTGGACAATAATATTTTCCACCTCTTCTTGATGAAGCCCCCATTCATATAGTTTGTTGCGTACTTCCTGCTGGGCGCGTTCTTGATAAGCACAGTAGTTTTCAGCTTTTCTTTTAGCTTGGAGAGTCGTTAATGTTTTTTTCTGTTTCTTAAATTCGTCCATCCTGCAAACCTAAATAATTTCGTTTTTATATACTAAATAATAGTATTGTTGAAAATATTGATGAAATTTGTCCTTTACAATTTATCATGTACACACTTGCATCTATTCTTCCTTATATACATACCAAACGACAATTGGTCCACAATGCGGAACAACCGATTTATGATTTGGCTTATGACAGCCGCAAAATAAGAAATGCCGGATACAGTCTTTTTTTTGCGTTGAAGAATGTGCGTGATGGACATACTTTTATTCCAGATGCCTATCAGAAAGGTGTTCGGGCTTTCGTTGTTTCGCATGATGATATCGACACCTCGTTATACCCCGATGCGAGTTTTTTTTGGGTAGACGATGTCCTGTCAGCTTTACAAGAACTTGCACGATATCATCGCAAAAAGTTCAAAAAACCAGTTATCGGCATCACGGGCAGTAATGGTAAAACGATTGTAAAAGAATGGCTTGCTCAACTATTACAGGAAGATAAGAAAGTTTATCAAAGCCCTAAAAGCTACAATTCACAATTGGGCGTCGCGTTATCGCTATGGAACCTTTCGGATGATTATGACTGTGCCATTATTGAGGCAGGGATTAGCTTGCCGGGTGAGATGGATCATTTGCAAGCGATGATTTGTCCGGATATAGGTATCATGACCAATATTGGAGTAGCGCATGCCGACGGTTTTGCTAGCAAAACATTGAAAATAACAGAGAAATTAAAGCTCTTTAAGCATACTAAAAATGTCATCTTCCCTTCGCGCTATGGTTTTGAGGAATACCTGCCTGCCGAAACGAGCATGTTTACCTTTGGAGAGGGTGATATGGATGAGGTGAAAGTGTTGCGCATAGAAGAGAGGCGAGACGGTTGTTCGTCTATCCAAGTGAGCTATAGGCAAGAGATCGTAACTTTTACCGTGCCTTTTGTAGATAAAGCTTCGATAGAAAACGTGTTGATTTGTTTGACTACACTTTTGTTTCTAGACTATCCATTGGATACAATTCTGCATAAGTTGGGTCGACTACGTCCACTAGAGATGCGTTTACAGCTAAAAAAAGGGCGAAATAACTGCTCCATTATTGATGATACCTATTCAAATGATCTGGCGTCTTTACAAATAGCTTTAGACTTTTTGGATCAGCAGCAACAACATAAAAAAAAGACACTCATTCTATCTGATATGGATGGTTTGAATGATCATCTCGAGGCAAAGCTTCTTTCGATCCTGAGGCAACAAAACCTTAACCGGATAATTATGGTGGGTAAATCCTTAAGTCGCTTACAGGATAAACTGGGGACAATACTAGTTTTTTTTGATTCCACGGAAGAACTGATGCGAAACCTGGGAAACATGGTGTTTGAAAACGAATCTATTCTTATTAAGGGAAGCAGAAGGTTTCATTTGGAAGATGTAAGCAAATTGTTGGTTGCTAAATCACATGAAACCGTCTTGGAAATTAATCTCAGTGCATTGGAACATAATTTACAGGTGTACCGTTCGATGTTACCCCTAAATGTCAAGCTCATGGTTATGGTCAAGGCCTTTTCTTACGGGAGCGGTAGTTATGAGGTGGCAAACCTCCTGCAGTTTAATAAGGTGGATTACCTAACCGTGGCCTTTGCGGATGAAGGCGTCGAACTGAGGCAGCATGGGATCGACTTACCCATTATGGTGTTGAGTCCAGATGAGCAGGTTTTCGAAAGTTTGTTAACCTCCAATCTAGAACCGGAAATATATAGCTTTCGTATTTTAAGGGCCTTGATAGATTTTCTACGAATTCGTAAACAGAAAGCTTTTCCTGTCCATATCAAAATCGATACCGGAATGCACCGTCTAGGCTTCTTGCCCGATGAAATGGACGAGTTGACGACGCTATTATCCGCTGCTCCAGAGATTAAAGTGAAGACGGTATTTTCGCATCTGGTTGCTTCGGGCAACAAGCAGCATGATGATTTTACAATACAACAGATTTCGTTGTTCTCTTCAAGCGCAGATAAACTAGAAGAGATGTTGGGTTATAGGGTCTTTCGTCACATAGCAAATACGTCGGGTATTGTAAATTGGCCATCTGCTTATATGGATATGGTACGTTTGGGGATAGGTCTATACGGCGTGGATATGGATGGAAAATTGACACTAGAACAGGTAAGTGAGCTGAAAACCACCATTACGCAAATTAAAAAACTTCCTGCGGGTGCAACGGTTGGTTATGATAGGAAAGGACTGCTGAGCCGACCGAGCCGTATCGCCACCGTGAAAATAGGCTATGCTGATGGTTACAGCAGACGTTTCGGTGGCGGCGTAGGAGAGATGTCTATCAATGGGCAACGGGCCAGGACCGTTGGCTCGATTTGTATGGATATGTGCATGCTTGACGTCACCGATATTGCGGCACAAGAATTAGACGAGGTCGTCGTGTTTCCTGACTTGACCGAAGCGGCACAGCGTATCGGTACAATTCCGTATGAATTGTTAGTAAATATAGCTGCCAGGGTAAAGCGTGTATATTTTTATGGTTAGAAAAAATAAAAAGTAATGAGAAGAGTGTCGCAAAAACTATTGTATTATTTAATAAAGGGCACATTAGTTGCGCTACCGGTGGCGGGAGCGGTATTTTTAATCGTTTGGGTGGTAGCATCCTTAGATAATGCCTTAAATCTAACAACCCACTTTTTAGAAGATGAACAGGGGCATCCACTATATATCCCCGGCATCGGGATATTGACGGTACTCCTTATCCTGATTTTGGTCGGAATCATTTTCACAACCTTCGTCACGGAACCTATACGCGCGTGGCTAAAACGAACCATTGATAAGATTCCATTATTTAATACCTTATATTCTTCTATAAAGGATTTTACAGAAGCCTTCGTAGGTGACGCGAAGAAGTTTAACGAACCGGTATTAGTGTTGGTTAACGAAACCGGAATGAAGAAAATCGGATTTTTAACACAGCGCGACCTACATAAAATCGGACTACCAGATGAAGTTATAGTTTACTTTCCGTATTCTTATTCTGTTGCTGGACAAGTTGTTGTGGTCAAAGCGTCGAATGTGCAACGTTTAGATATGACAGCAACGGATGCTATGAAATTGGTGGTTTCAGGCGGTGTAAGTGGTATTGAGTAGCAGCTTTACGATTTATTCTTTTTTCGCAAGTATCTGTACAGTTCTAGTTGAGATCGGAACGGGGCTTCATCGTTCCGCACGTATTTATTCTCTAATTTATTGTTCAGGATACGTGCTTTCACGTTGTCTTTCAGTTGGATGTGAAGCATATCGATCAGCTCATGTTTTATTTTTTTGTTGGTAATCAGTACAGCGGCTTCTACGCGATAGTCCAGGTTACGGGGCATCCAGTCAGCGGAAGAAATATAGACTAGTTCTTTTCCTGCTGCGTAAAAGTATATCGATCGGGCATGCTCCAGATACTCGTCGACTATACTGACGGCGTGGAGTGGTGTTTTGAATTTTTTTTGGTTGACGGCGCAATAGATACCGCGTACGATCATCTCGATCTTTACCCCCGCATTGGCGGCTTCGTACATTTTACGTATAAGTATCTTATCGCTCAATGAATTAACCTTGACAATTATATGTGCTTTGTTACCAGTTTTGGCTTCGTCAATCTCGTTGTCGATCAGTTTTAAAAATGTGTCGCGCATTGTAGTTGGGCAGACCAGCAGATTTTTGCACGGTTTGAGGCTTTCAGTGAGCTCAACTTTCGGTTTTTTCAATGCAGCAAAAATTTTGTTGACATCCGCCATGATAGCTCGGTTGCTGGTCATAAAGCAATAATCGCCATAGATCTTTGCTGTTTTCTCATTGATATTTCCTGTACTGACAAATCCATATTGCCATGTTTTGTTGTCCACCCTTTTCTTAATGATACATAGTTTGGCATGAACCTTTTTGTCAGGTATACCGAGTAGCACTTTTACCCCCTCCATCTCAAATCGTTCTTTCCACATCAAGTTGTGTTCTTCATCGAAACGGGCGCGTAGTTCAAGCATAACAGTGACATGCTTACCGTTTCTCGCAGCATTAATTAAGGCGTTGGCTACTTTGGAGTTCTCTGCCATGCGGTAAATGGTAACCTGAATCGATTGGACGTGTGGATCCATCGCTGCTTCGCGGAGCAGATCGATAATAGGGTTAAAAGTATGATAAGGGAATGAGAGCAGCACGTCCTTTTTCACCAGCACATCACTTACCCGTTGACGGCCCGCGAAATCGGGGTGGTCAAATGAGCTGCGTTCGACCGCGGGTTTTTCCGATTTGAATATCTTCGGGAAGCTCATGAAATGTTTGAAGTTATGAATCTTCTGCCCAGGAATAATACTATCTTTTTTTGACAAGTTCAACTTCTTGATTAAGAAGGTGACAAGCGATGAGTCCATATCCTTATCGAATACAAAACGTGTCGGTTTACCCTTACGGCGGTTTTTGATACCTTTCTCAATTTTCTCTACCAATGTGGTGTTGATATCATTATCGATATCAAATTCAGCGTCTTTTGTGATTTTGAAAGCATGTGCTTTAAAAGTATCAAACCCGAAATAAGAAAAGATATAGGGCAGATTGAATTTGATGACATCTTCCAGGAGAATGACATGCTTTTGATCTTTCGGCGAGGGTAGTAATACAAACCGGCCATTATTACGCGTGGGATTTTCTATAATTGCAAACTGTGTTTCGTATACCCAATCCGTCTTGCGCATAGCAATACCCAAATAGAGACTTTTGTCCCTTAGGTAAGGCATCGGACGAGATTCGTCCAACATCAATGGGATGACGTTGGATTCTACTTCATCCTCATAATAGCGTCGTACAAATTCCTGCTGTGTGGCACTGAGCTCTTCTGGAGCTTTAATAAAGACCTTTTCCTTCGCCATCTCCGACTGTACCCGTAACCATATTTGGTCGAACTGCTTTTGAAGTTCGATGACCGATTCATTGATCTTATCTAGGATATACTGTGGGTTTTCGAAGAAAAATTCTTTCGACTCTTTTTCGTCCAATACCAATGCCCTCTTTAATCCAGCTACCCTGACACGAAAAAATTCATCCAAATTATTGGAAAATATAGCTAAAAACTTAATGCGCTCCGAAAGAGGCACACTCTCGTCAGCAGCTTCTTGCAGTACGCGACCATTAAAACTCAACCAACTGATATCACGCGGAATAAACCTATTCGTCATTTTTTTCTTTGCCACTGCTTGTTCGCTTTAAATATACCTTCTTAATGTGTCTTAAATATAACGAAAATATTAAATCGATGATTCATACTTTTTATGTTCTTTTTTGAGGGGGATCATGCAATTGTATTGTCCCATTCTTAACCTCTTAATGCCACATGTAAACTATTCTCGATGCGGGATAAGTGCGGGGTAGAGAGACGCATCAAATTTTAAAGTGGCGATTTTTTGCGCAACTTTTTTCTAAAAAAAGTGCCTAAAGAAAAAAGTTATTAAATTTTTTTGAAAAAATAATCACTTGAATATCAGTGTTATAAATATGTGTATATTATACAATAAGCTGAAAATCAGTTTTTTAATTTGTTTTCCTTATGTAGTTTTGTGCCGTAAAATTAGTCACCAAACGGAATAACTATACATTATGGCATTCAAAACATTAGGTCAGTTTATCATCGAAAAGCAAGCGGATTTTCCATATGCAAAAGGCGAATTATCGCGATTGTTGCGTGATATCGGTATCGCAGCTAAGATTATCAACCGAGAGGTCAATAAGGCTGGATTGGTCGATATATTAGGGGAAAATGGTCATCACAATGTGCAGGGCGAAGCACAAAAAAAGCTTGATGTGTACGCGGATGAGCAGTTTATCGAAGCGCTGACCCGAGGTGGCGAATGTTGTTATATCGCTTCAGAGGAACATGAAGAATGTATTGAACTATCGTTAAGAAACTTAACAAATAAAGGTAAGTATATGGTGTGCATGGATCCGTTGGATGGATCTGCAAACATCGACTTGAATGTTTCTGTAGGATCTATCTTTTCCATTTATCGAAGAAAAATGCACGATGTACCTGTATCTGAAGAAGAGATACTGCAGTACGGTCGCGAGCAGGTTGCCGCTGGATATGTCATTTATGGTTCTTCCACCATGTTGGTTTACACAACCGGTAAGGGCGTGAATGGATTTACATTGGATCCGTCTATAGGCGAATTTTGTTTGTCTCATCCTGATATGAAAATCCCTGAAGACGGAAAATCTTATTCAGTGAATGAAGGGAATTATTTGAAATTTCCGCAATATATCAAAGATTACATCAAATTTTGCCAGGAAGAAGATAGTGCGACGTCAAGACCTTATACTTCCCGTTATATAGGTTCAATGGTGGCAGACATTCACCGTACGCTGATCACGGGGGGCGTTTTTCTCTACCCTGAGACCTCCAGTTATCCGAGTGGTAAGCTGCGTCTACTTTATGAATGTAACCCGATGGCATTTATTATCGAACAAGCGGGAGGGAAAGCAGTTTCTGATAAAGAAAGGGTATTGGATATTAAACCAACCCATTTGCATCAACGAACACCAATCGTCATCGGTAGTAAAAACATGGTGGATAAGGTCTTGAGCTTTATGGGTAAGGTTTAGGAAAGGCTTTTTGTTTGGGGTAATATATGTACTTTTTCAGGGTAGCGCTCAGTATATTGTAAGACAATTTGCTGCATATAGAAGTTACTGATACATTTATCTTTATAGGAAACGATATCTTCCACGCTAGACCATTGTTGGATAAACTCCACGAATCCAAAGGCGTAGAGCTTATCCTCTTTAAAATAAACATAACTGCTTTCTTCTTCGTTCCGTCCGCGATCGATAAGTAGAAATGACCTCTTTCGATCACTCAACTGTTGAAATACACTATCAATAAGCTGGTTGTGCTCCTCCAGTGAAGGAAGCGTCTCTACTTGAATTTTTCTGTCTTCGCGTGTTTCTGTAGAGGGGGAATAAAATGAACAAAGTATAGGTGTTAGGTTAAATTCTTCCAGCAAATTGGCCAAAAATAGATTAGCTTCCTGCGCCGTTTCGAAATAGCGGATGCTATTTGCATGACGAGCTGCTTTGCTTATCGCCAATCTACTATAGCCCCGGATATCCTCGTAATGGATAAGCACAAATTTTGGCTCATAACGTTTTAGTGCCCGGTTGTGAACAGGCCAATGCTTCTTGATCATCTGACATTCCATAAGAAGCGCCATAAGCTCGGTGCCGGATTCTTCAAAATCGATCGTTGCGATATCATTTATAAACTGTTGTCGTCTGAGACTCGTGTTTATACCTCCGAAATGGCTTAAAACACGTTTTTGTATATTGACCGCTTTTCCTACATAGATGATTTTCCCTTTCTTATCCCTGAAAATGTAAATTCCAACGGTTTCAGGCAGTCTTCGAAATTGGTCTAAAGAAAGGTGTGTAGGTAATCGATGTTCGGTATTCTTTTGCAAACTCTCTTGCAAATACTGATTTTCGTCGTGTGCAAGCAGTTGGGAGAATAGCTCAGCGGTAGCTTCTACATCACCCATCGCGCGATGTCGGGCAGCAATGTTGATTTCGCGTGCTTTACAGATATCTCCGAGACTGTACGAACGATGACCAGGAAAGATTTTTCTGGACAGCCGAACAGTGCAAAGTTTTGGCGCTTGCCAATCATAGCCTGCTTGCTTCAATTCCTTCACCAGAAACGAGTAATCGAAATTGACGTTATGCGCTACAAAAACTTTACCTTGTAAAAGATGGTATACATCTTCTGCGATCTCGCCGAAAGTAGGTGCACCTTCCAACATGTCCGGTGTGATACCTGTTAATACCTGAATGGCAAAAGGGATAGGGCATTGTGGATTAACAAGACTTTGATACCGTTCGATTATCTTTTTTCCATTATGTATCAAAATGGCAACTTCCGTAATATGACTCCCTCCGGCGTGGCTACCCGTTGTTTCAATATCGACTATGGCAAAATGCTTTTGTTTGTTCACAATGCAATATTACTAATTTAATTAGTAATACCGAAAGTAATGATGTTAATTAACTTATTTGCCAATCAAATCTCGAATAGCTACAGAGGCTATGGCGCCACCAAACGCCGCGGGCAAATATGACATGGTTCCATAAGCAGATTTCTTGAAATTAGTGCCGTCGGTGTATAGTAAGGATTTCTTGTAGGGAAGCTCCGTAGAAAAGGCTACCTTAACGCCGTCCCGGATACCATGTTTGCGAAGTTTCTTTCGGATGTGCTGCGCAAGTTTACAATTATACGATTTACTGATATCGGCAATACGGATTTTGGTGGGGTCTAGTTTACCGCCAGCACCCATCGAGCTGACGAAAGGAATCTTTGCTTCCAGGGCGTGCCTGATAAAAAATAGTTTTGGCGTGATGCTGTCAATCGCTTCCACACAATAATCAGGGTTTGACGCTAAAAGATCCGATATTTTTTCTGGAATAATAAAATCTTGTACAACGTGGAGCTCCAGCTCTGGATTGATGGCTAATAACCGATCTTTCATGATTTGCGCCTTGGCCTCGCCATGATTGGTAGCAAGCGCGGGTAATTGCCGATTCCGGTTGGAGGGGTCTACAGTATCACCATCAATAATAGTCATCTTACCTACTCCTGCACGGCAGATGAATTCTGCGGCAAACGAACCTACACCACCTAAACCTAAAACCATCACATGTGAACTAGCTAATTTTTCTAATGCCTTGCGTCCTGTTAAAGCCTCTGTTCTAGACAACCAAGATAAATCTTTCATTTTCCTATCGGATAGTTAAATATATGCGTGAAATTTTGATACAATTGTTCTTTTAAGAGCTGTAGCTCTATTTTTCGAACGCGGCAAAAATAAGCATAAATATCAACGATATTGACAGATTTATCGTCCGTTTCCAATAAAATTTTGTTAAGCGGTAACTGTTGGATAAGTTCGTCTTTTTTTCCTGAAAGAAGTGCGTTTCCTAGACTGAGGAAATAGCCATAACGGAGAATTTGCGCTGCTAATTCATTTTTTTTCTCGAAACCATGAAAGATAACAGGAACACGCACCTTTTCTTCGCGAAGTATCTGCAGACATTCCTGATAAGCGCGGACACAATGTATAATTAAAGGCTTTTGAATACTGTTTGCATAAGCGATTTGTTTTCGAAAGATAGTTTCTTGTAAGGTCCATGCCGTATCACAAAGTTTATCGAGTCCGCACTCGCCGATGGCTAAAACTTGCTTCTTTTTTCCATATTGATGAAGAGCATCCAATTGTGCCGTGGCGTTTTGTTCGATATACCACGGATGTATACCTAAGGAACAGGGATGGGGAAACAAGTAGTTCTTGGACACAATGACATTGGGAAGCGAAAATATTTGTGCTGTCGGGGCAAGAGTGCAATGGGTATGTATGTTGATGTAAGGCGATGACATATCCAAATATACGGAACGGAATTTATGTTACCAACCTAGCTTCCAATGTTTTAAGTATAGCCGAAGCTTTCAGTAGACATTCTTCGTATTCTTTCTCTGGATCGGCATCAATGGTTATCGCTCCTCCGGTGTGGAAAGACAAGTATTGCTTTTTACTATTATAAAGTAAAGAACGTATAACGACATTGAAATCAAAATTTCCCGCTGGATCAAAATAGCCTACAGCGCCTGCGTATATACCCCGTTTGCTGTTCTCGTAGCGATCGCATAACCTCATTGCACTGATTTTAGGGGCTCCAGTCATCGAACCGGCAGGAAAGGTATTACGGATAGTTTCTATATCTGACATCTCGGTGCTTTTTTGGCAGGTGATGGTGGAGACCAATTGATGTACTTGCTCGAATGTTTGTACCTCCAGTTGCCGTTCGGCTTTTACGGTGCCTTCCTGTGCACTACGCGTTAAATCGTTCCGAACCAGATCTACGATCATCACGTTTTCGGAAATTTCCTTCGGACTGTTTTTCAATGTCTCTACAATGTAAAAGTCTTCCTCCGCCGTCTTTCCACGAGGTGCAGTGCCCTTAATAGGCTGAGAAATCAAGATATTCCCCCGTTTCGCTAAGAAACGTTCAGGTGAAGCAGATAAAATATAATTATCGTTGATTTTGAAAAAGCAAGAGAATGGAGTAGGGGAAATCTCGTTCAATTTTTGGTATACAGCCAACGGTGACAATGTAACTTCTTCCGCATAAAATTCTTGACAAAGGTTAACCTCATATATATATCCTTGTTGGATATGTCTCAATAGTTGCTGAAATGCATCTACATATGCTGATTTGGACATACGCTTTTGAAAACGGATGTTTTCCGTTCCTATTATTTCACTGCTTATTATATTGTCATTAGCTAAAATGTCATGATATACATTTTCCGGATAAGGAGCTTCAATTTTCACCTCCTTATCTTGGAAATGCAAGACGATGGTTGGGATAAAAAAATAAGCTTCCGGAAATTCTAGTCGATCAGGAAAAGAGGTCGTTAAATCTTCTATTTCATTTTTAAGATCGTAACTAAAAAAGCCAGGCATCCACTTATGGGGATGCTTGGCTCTAAATTTTTCTAACGCACGGAATGTATCGGTATACTCGCCAACAAATAAATCCAAAGCTTTTACGGCAAGTAAACTATTTATCTGCGCGTATTCATCGTTGTAGCCATTGGATTGAAAGAAACAAACCTCATCAAATTGTTGGGCCCATTGAAGCGCCTGTCTTTCGAATTGCTGCGTATCAACCTGAAATACGGCTGTAGCCATTTGTTTGTTATATTACAGTTCGATAGTCTGAACGCGATCGGGGCCTACAGATAGATATTTAATAGGTACTTCCAATGCTTGTTCCAAATAAGCGATGTAATTTTTCAATGCAGTAGGAATCTCGTCTTTTGAACGGATGCCCGTAATATCTTGATTCCACCCTTCTATTTCTTCCAAGACAGGTTGTGCTTGGTTGGTGATAATTTCATAGGGCATGTAATCGATAGTTTCGCCGTTGTGTTTGTAATGTGTACACACGTTGATTTTCTCAAATGTATCCAATACATCGGCTTTCATCATGATCAATTCAGTCACGCCATTTAGCATAATGGCATATTTCAATGCCGGAATATCAATCCATCCGGTACGACGCGAGCGCCCGGTAGTTGCACCAAATTCATGTCCTATCTGGCGTAATTTCTCGCCAATTTCATCATCCAGTTCCGTTGGAAATGGTCCGCCACCGACACGGGTAGCATAAGCTTTGAAAATGCCATATACTGCACCAATTTTATTTGGCGCAATGCCCAGTCCCGTACATGCTCCCGCGGTAGTCGTATTGGATGAGGTAACAAATGGATAAGAACCGAAATCTACATCTAGTAATGTACCTTGCGCACCTTCAGCAAGTACCCGTTTACCTTCTTTTAGATAATTGTTGACCAAATGTTCGGCGTCGACGTGTGGAATCGTTTTGATAAAATCAATGGCTTCCATGAAAGCCGCTTCTTTTTCAGAAAAATCAGGAATCTCACCATAGTGAGAAAGAATTTCCAAGTGCTTGGCTTTTAATTTTTCATAGCGTTCTTGAAAATCTGGAAGGGTTGTATCTCCTACACGTAAACCATTTCGGCCAGTTTTGTCCATATATGTCGGGCCGATTCCTTTAAGAGTAGAACCGATTTTACCAGCGCCCATTTTGGATTCGGAAGCTGCGTCCAACAATTGGTGTGTAGGAAGGATTAAATGTGCTTTGCGTGCAAGAACCAACGTACCTTTGCCTACCGGATCAAATCCCGACGTGCGTAGATTATCCAACTCTCGTTTCAAGATAATGGGGTCGATAACGACACCACCGCCAATAAGGTTAAGTGTACCTTCATTAAAAATACCGGACGGGATGGTATTCAAGACAAATTTCTTGTTATCAAACTCTAATGTATGTCCAGCGTTAGGGCCGCCTTGAAAGCGGGCGATTAAGTCATACTTCGGACAGAATACGTCCACGATTTTTCCTTTTCCTTCATCGCCCCATTGCAGGCCCAAAAGCACATCAACTTGCATAATATTTGAAATATCGATATTAAAATTTAAATGATACGTTTAGAAAAAACACGACAAGCCGGTCTTTTCTGAACAAAGGTAATACAATAATTGGCGATTACCACATTAATTTGAAATTACCGGGCTCCTGCCTTTTTTAGGCATACTTTCGGTATTTTCAGCATTGTTCTTTTGACAATCTTCACAGACGCCATAGAGGTTAAGAGAATGGTGCTTGATGTCAAATTTCAATAAATCACCCATCAAACTTTGGATTTGATTGATGCGCGGATCGCAAAACTCGACGACCTTATTACATTCAATGCAGATAACGTGGTCGTGTTGTTTAAAACCATAAGATTTTTCAAACTGAGCCATGTTACGTCCGAACTGATGTTTGGTCACCAGATCGCAGGATACTAACAATTCCAATGTATTGTATACGGTAGCACGGCTTACCCGATATTTTTTATTTTTCATATGGATATACAATGATTCCACGTCAAAATGGTCGGACCGTGAGTAAATTTCTTCTAAAATAGCATAGCGCTCAGGCGTTTTTCTCAGATTCTTATTTTCTAAGTAAGCTTCGAAGATTTTTTTTACCGTTTGATAGTTTTCGCCTTTATTCATATTAATAGTTATTTCTACAAAAATACCAATTTCATCTGTAAAAAACGATGGTTTAATCGTGAAGTACAGGTGTAAGGCTAGTTGTCTGCCTCGTAGCGCGTTATGCCTGTTATCCCGTTGATTTGCTTCAAGGTTTTCATGAGGTCTTCCAATTGTTCGATGTGATTTACAAACACCATAATGTTCCCTTCAAATATTCCCTCATTACTGGTAATGGAAAGCGAACGGATATTGACGTTATATTCTTGCGAGATAACGTTGGTTATCTTGTTTATAAGTCCTACGTCGTCAATTCCTACAATGCGTAATCCCGTAAGGAAAGCTACGTTTGGTTGAGAAGACGCCCATTTTGCCTTCAATATCCGATATCCGTAGCTCGCCATGAGTTTGGATGCATTGGGGCAGCTGGTGCGGTGTATTTTAATGCCATCATTCACGGTTAGGAAACCGAAGATGTCGTCACCCGGGATCGGATTGCAACAAGGCGCCAACGTATAATCAACCTGTTGGTAATCGTCACCGATAAGAATGGTGTCAATTTCTTTTTTGTTGATTTTTTCCACCAAGCCCGAAACATGTGAACTGAAATGGCTTTGACCAGGCGTATTTGTTTTCTCACTTTCCGCGTATTCGCGAAGGTTTTTGATATCAATATTGCCCTTAGCGACATTATAGAAAAGCTCTTGTGAACTAGGATACTTGAAATAGTTGGCAATTTTATTGATATTATCCGTGTTGTACGTGATTTTTAAAGATTTTAATTTACGTTCTAAAATCTCTTTGCCATCTTCTGCTACCCGCCTTTTTTCTTCTTTTAATGAAGAACGTATCTTTGATTTTGCTTTTGCTGTAACAACAAAATTGAGCCAGTCCTCTTTTGGCGTCTGCTTACTGGAGGTGATAATTTCGACCTGATCCCCATTTTGCAACGGATGGCTGAGTGGAACTAATTTGTGGTTAACCTTAGCGCCGATACAGGTTGCACCAATATCCGAATGGATTTCAAAGGCAAAATCCAACGCCGTGGCTCCATTGGGTAGTTGAACCAACGTACCCTTGGGTGTAAAGATAAATATCTCGTCCGAAAACAAATTCATCTTAAAGTCGTCCACGAAATCCATCGCGTTTTGCTCCGGGCTACTCAATAAGTTTCGGACTTTTTGTATCCATTGGTCTAACCCACTGTCAGAGTTAGATTCTTTGTATTTCCAATGTGCGGCAAATCCTTTCTCGGCAATTTCGTTCATACGCTTTGTACGAATCTGTACTTCGACCCATTGGCCTCGGGGGCCCATTACGGTGGTATGCAGGGACTCATAGCCGTTCCCTTTGGGCGAAGAAACCCAATCACGCAGACGATCCGGATTAGGACGGTACAAGTCCGTGACGATCGAATATACTTTCCAACACTCTGTTTTTTCTCTTTCGGTGGGCGTGTCTATGATAATTCGGATAGCAAATAGATCATATACCTCTTCAAACGGAATCGATTTCTTGCGCATTTTATTCCAAATGGAATAAATCGATTTTGGGCGTCCGAATACTTCTGCCTTTATACCTTGTTCCTCAAGTATTTTTTTAACGGGCTCGATGAAGTCAGCTACAAACTTTTCACGCTCCGCTTTTTTCTCGTTTAGCTTTCGTGCAATAAATTTATAGGTATCCGGGTCTGTATACTTCATCGAGAGGTCTTCCAATTCGGATTTTATAGCGTAAAGACCTAGACGGTGTGCGAGGGGAGCGTATAGGTAACTTGTTTCCGATGCAATCTTTAACTGCTTATGTCGGGCCATAAACTCCATGGTGCGCATATTATGAAGGCGATCCGCAAGTTTGATCAGAATAACGCGTACGTCGTCTGCCAATGTAAGTAACATTTTACGGAAGTTTTCCGCTTGCATGGAGCTATTCGGATCAAAGATTCCCGATATTTTAGTAAGTCCATCGATAATGCGCGCTACCTTTTTTCCGAACCGTGCTTCTATATCCTGTAAGGTAATAGACGTATCTTCCACAACGTCGTGCAAAAGGGCACAGACGATAGAGGTTGTTCCTAAACCTATCTCTTCTGCTGCTATCTGTGCGACAGCTATAGGATGATATATATATGGTTCACCTGATTTACGACGCATATCTTTGTGGCTCTCCAACGCGAGGTCGAATGCTCTTCGGATTTCTTGTTTATCGCCCCGCTGTAAAGTCGGTTTGCAAGCTCGAAGTAAAGCGCGATACCTTTTCCTAATCTCCTTATTTTCTGCCTCAATATCAATCTCAAATTCTTCCATATACACACTGAAAAAGTTGCTTTTATATTTTTTTGTTCGTAACTTTATTATTGTTTTTTCGCTTATGTGGAAATGGGTAAAAACAACATATAAATATAGCAAATTTTTTACATATTTGGAAATACATTAATATTTTTTAGAAGGAGATGACGCGGTCTTTTGTATGGGGTCTATTTTTAGCTTTCTTGTTGCCATATACGGGTAAAGGACAGGCTTTGCAGGTTCCCCATTATGGAGAAGGAGAGGGTGAAACGTTGCGGTATTATACCACTACCCGTTTGGAGACAGGAGAAGTACTGCCTTGGTTCCCAATTAAAGATGTCGTCGTTACAGCTAGACGCACGTTTAAGACAGAAGAGGATCGATTAAACTACTTGCGTTTGGAACGAAATGTCCTACGTGTATTGCCTTATGCGATTTATGCACAAAAACGATATGAACAATTGGATCGTGAAATTGCTCTTGCTTCCTCCAAGAGAGAAGAAAAGCGTTTGATTAGAGCGTGTGAAGATGAAATTAAGGAGAAATTCAGAACAGAAATCAAAAATCTGAGCATATCTCAAGGAGCGATCTTAATTAAATTGGTGCAGCGCCAAACGGGGAATAGCAGTTATGAACTTGTACGGGAGATGAAGGGGGGGCTTTCGGCTTTCTTTTACCAATCTGTAGCAAAGGTGTTCGGCCACAATCTCAAATCGGTTTACGACCCTGAAGAAGACTATGAAATCGAAAATATTATCCGAGGATATGAACGTATACGTCCGATAAAGAATTTATATAATTATTAGACCTAAATAGAAAGGAAGCTATGCAAACGGTTTATGATTTCCACGGCCTACAATTTAACGGAGAAAAGAAATCGTTGCAAGATTATTCTGGTAAAGTACTTTTGATTGTAAATACTGCCAGTAAATGTTTCTTTACCAGGCAATTTAAATCGCTGGAGCAATTGTATCAGAAATATAAGGATCAGGGATTCGAAGTTTTAGCTTTTCCATCCAATGATTTTCGCGGACAGGAACCGATGACAGGTTTGCAACTGGAAACATTTTGTCGTATACAGCAACAGGTTACCTTTCCAGTATTTAAACGAATACATGTTGTTGGAGATTATTGTGATCCGTTATTCAGATTTTTGTCCGACAAAAACCTCAACGGACATATAAACGTTAAACCTTTATGGAATTTTCACAAATACCTTATTAACAAACAAGGAGAAGTAGTGGATTACTTCTATAGCGCTACAAGCCCCCAAGCAAAAAGGGTGATGGCAAAAATCGAAAAATTGATAACAGCCTAGAGTATTCTTGATCTCTTTTTTGTTCTACTTGCCATTTTTTACTTAAATATCTACTTTTGAAACAAACAAAAATGTACTATGAAGTTGGATTTAATGGTGATGACCGTTCATCCCGATGATGCCGAATTAGGGGCAGGGGGGACGATTGCGAAATATGTTGCGGAAGGCAAAAAGGTAGGTGTCGTCGATTTGACACAAGGTGAGTTGGGGACACGTGGCACGGCCGAAACCCGAAAGAATGAAGCAGCAAGAGCAGCGGATATTCTGGGAGTGCACGTTCGTGAAAACCTTGGTCTACGTGATGGCTTTTTTGCCAATAATGAAGAAAATCAGCTTGTAGTTGTACGTGCAATCCGCAAGTATCAACCTGAAATTGTGATTACCAATGCGCTTGACGACCGTCATCCAGACCATGGCAGAGCAAGCAAACTAGTAAATGACGCACTTTTTCTAAGCGGGTTACGCCGCGTCGAAACAATGGATGAAGGGCGGTCTCAAGAAGCTTTCCGTCCGCGACTTCAGCTGCAAGTGATTCAAGATAAATATATCCAGCCCAATATCATATTAGATATTACGGACTTCTGGGAAAAGAAAGAGCAGTCCATTTTGGCCTATACTACACAATTTAACGCAGCGCTGGATGATGATGAACCGCAGACGTATATTTCAAATCCTGACTTCATGGAATCTACACGAGGTAGAGCCGCGGAATTGGGACGAAATATACAGGTCAAATATGCGGAAGGGTTTACTGCGCGCAAGTTATTGGGGGTACAGGATATCTTCCAACTCTTATAAAAACCGTACCTTTGCTTTATGTCAACAGGATTAGTTTCACAAGATACGATTGTGGCTTTAGCGACATCGCCGGGGGTGAATGGGGCAATTGCGGTTATTCGTTTGTCCGGTTCGCAAGCAATCGCGCTTACTAACGCTGTGTTTAAAGGAAAAAACCTTCTAGGCCAGCCTTCCCACACGATCCATTTCGGTACAATACGGGACGGAGATGAAATAATTGATGAGGTTCTGGTTTCCCTTTTTAAAGGACCACATTCCTACACGAAGGAAGATGTGGTCGAAATTTCTACCCATAACTCAAAATACATTATCGAACGCTTGATAGGCTTACTTATCAAAAAGGGAGCTAGAGCAGCACAGGCTGGAGAGTTTACATTGCGGGCATTTTTAAATGGTGGTATGGATTTGTCACAGGCAGAGGCTGTTGCGGACCTAATCGCTTCGGAAAACAAAGCTTCCCACGAAATCGCCATGAACCAGATGCGTGGGGGGATCAGTAACAAGCTACAGCAAATGCGCGAACAGCTGATCAATTTTACGGCGCTCTTGGAACTTGAACTGGATTTTGGGGAAGAGGATGTCGAGTTTGCTGATAGGGCACAATTTGAAGCTTTGGTTCAAGAACTTAAGATGCATATCCACAAACTTATTCAATCGTTTGCTTATGGAAATGCAATAAAGCATGGGGTTCCCGTTGCCATCATAGGAAAACCTAATGCCGGGAAATCGACATTGCTTAATACGTTGCTCGACGAAGAACGTGCGATTGTGAGTGATATCGCCGGAACTACTCGGGATACCATCGAAGAGTCGATCAATCTGGATGGAATTACCTTCCGCTTTATCGACACAGCGGGTTTGCGGGAAACGATGGATACCATTGAAGCCATCGGTGTGACCAAAGCTAAAGAGAAAGTTCGGCAGGCGAAGGTGCTACTCTATTTATACGATGATAAAGACAGCACGGCAAATGAAGTCATCGCACAGGTGAAGGAACTTTATTACGACGGTCTTATTGTCATTTTAGTTCGTAATAAAATTGACTTACAGGGAGGATATTACCCAAACGAAATGGATACAAACATTACTAAGACGTTATTTAGCGATTATAGTGATTCGCTAGTTGCCATATCGGCGAAGGACAGTGATAGCGTGGAAGGTTTAAAAAATATTTTGTTGGACAAAATCCGGAAGATGGCGATCGACGACCAACAGATTATTACCAACACCCGCCATGTAGAAGCTTTAGAGCTGGCCTTTAATGCGCTTGAAGAGGTAGAGAAGGGATTGGCGATGCAGATGTCCGGGGATTTATTAGCTCATCATGTGCGCGATGGGTTGAGGCATATTTCCGGAATTACTGGAGACATCGACGTGGATCGGGATATACTGGGTACGATCTTCGGTAAGTTTTGCATCGGGAAATAATGAAAAATCCTGAAGCGGGGAGCTCCAGGATTTTAAACTAACCAATTATTAACCTAAATTATGAATATCGAATAACTTACAATGACCGTGCCAAAACTTATGCATTGATAGTATTTTTTTGTTTCTTAATATCGGTTAATGGTGAAAGCACCTGCTTCAGAAGGCATTTCTTCTTTGTCAAGTACGATCACATTGCCTCCGTAATTAAACGCTAAGCATGACAATTCATTGATTACGTCTGTATATTGTCCATCATGGTGTACTATTTCGCGTTCCTCCATATCAATATGACCATCTATAGATTTCCCATTTTCAATACAAAGCACTTCTACCTTGCCGTCGATAACATCCCTTACCACATCGTTAATATCTACACTACTCAGGTTTTCCGATAGTGCTAGTTGGTAACGTTCTAACAATTCTTTTTTTCGCTTCTCCAATATTCCGTCAAATCCCTCTTGTATTTTTTCTAATAACGCGGCTTTGGTAAGGGAATGGGGATTTATATCTATGTGAATAGGCGCAAAGTTGTTGTGTTTGCTGATACGTATAAAGTGATTTTGATGCTCAGGTAGTGTAACCAGCAAAAGCGGGATATCCGGAGGCATAGGGTAATGCTCTAGAATAGCTTGGTCGATTTTTCTAAAAAATCGATCCATATCGATGTCCGCCTCTTGACTTTTTTCCATGTAGCCGTGGAGTCCGGCCCCCTCGACGACGTTGCCATGTAAATGGTTGTTGGTAAGCTCGGCACCTAGGGCCTCTTTCATGCCAGTAGGCACCTTGTCTTTTATATCGAGTTCCTCAATCTGGTACTTATCGCCTTTATAAAGTTTAACGTCATCCAAAGCTAACGCCAAAAGATAATAAGGTTGGTTCTCATGATATAGTTTAAACAACGGTTTTACACAAAATGAATCGGCCACGCAGGTTATTTCTTGGACTTTTTGAGGCAACCGTAATATTTGTGTATCCTGTGACGATACAAAGATTGCAAGCCCCTCATCATTATGATCCCAAAAATTCTTGTCGTCTATGAGTTTTTCCAATGGCTGAATCAATTTTTCATGTCGATTAAGTTTATTGTCTTTGGTATACTGCAACGTCTTTTTATATAGGTTTTTAAAAGTTATAGGATCCGTTGCATTTGCCGGGTGTACTCGATGGGTAGGCATGTAAATCGAGATACAAGGTTCACCTTGAATTGCTGTAAGTTCTTTTAGTAATTTTAAATCGATTGTTTGCATAATAGATGTTTTTAATGAATGCATTGATGTTCCTTTTAAACATTTCTTCTTTGGACGATTCTAAAACAGAAAAATCGTCCTGCTACATAAAAGCGGCCTATATATAAAACAGTGTAATTAAAGAGATGTTTAGAAAAGTTTATGATAGCTATAAACAAAAAAAGCTGGAGTAAAGAACTCCAGCACTTCACATATTTTGTTTAACTTATTGTTTTGGAAAATTAGGGTGCGCTTTAATCTCTTCTATTTGCAAAATGTGTCTATCTGAGTGTGCTGTTATGAATAATAGATTCTGATAGCCGTCTACCGGTCCTGCGGGTCCTTGGCTAATATGATTTCGCAAAACCTTTATGTCGGCGTTTTTTATATAATCGATGATCTCTTTTCTCCCATTTTCGAATGCTGTTAAAGCTTCGTTTATATCATCGTATTTTCCAGTGGGTTTAAGCATTTCGGGCGCTGGATATTTTTCACCCCTGTTAGTGATGCTCTTGACAATTTCTTCGTCAGTATAACTTGGCTTTTGGGAGGTTTGGGACGTATCAGGTTTTGACATTTCTTGTTTGAACATCCCAAAAATCATAGGTTCTGATAAGACGATATGTTCTAAACACTGACTAATCGACCATTGCCCTTCTCCTGGACTGAAATTTAACTGTTCTTCTGTAAGACCTGTTACATTTTTCTTTAGTTGTGTCGCCGTCTGTTCGTAATGCGTAAGTAGTTTTTGAATATCACGACTACTATCTTGTCTAAAAGATAGCATATTTCGCAAATTATGATCTGCGACTGCGTCAGGGGTGCTTATCAACAGGACGGCCCACAGCGGAGTTACCCTGATGAAATGTAATAGGTGCTTTTTCATAATAGATCCTTTTTATGTAAACGTTAATATAAATTTCCCTACATCTTTTAGCATACAATACTATATACTTTTTTTAATAGGATACTTGACATAAGACAAGATATTTACGGCGACCACGTGAAATACCTGTATTTAAACCAATAACGATGTATAAATACCTAAATTAACAATAAAAACAACCATAGAAGTATTTTTATTGTTCAACAATTGTTTAACAACATAATATTAGATTACAAATAAATAAGATTGTTATGAAAAGGATCATTTTTTTTACATTTATGCTAGGTCTATTAGGTATCGGCTGTGGTGGTAATAGGACTGAAAATTCCGACACAATGGATAGGGACACTATGGGAGACCAAAACTATAGAAATGGAAGTTCGATGACAGATACCACTATGCGAGACACTGTTGATTCGGTACTACCTCCCACACCTGCTCCAGTTACACCTAACTAAATCATGGGGTTAACTTTCAATATCTTAATGCTACTCACTTCTCACGCCAGAATGGATGGGACAGACTCTACGACAGGCGTATGGCTAGGAGAAATGACAGATCCGTATTATGAGTTCGTCGATGCGGGGTTTAAAGTGACGATGGCTAGTCCGTTGGGGGGAGAACCTCCAGTCGATCCCATGAGTAGACTGACGGAGCATGTTACTGCCTCCAACAGACGTTTTTTGGATGATGAAATTGCACAACAACAATTTGCAAGTACACTGAAGCTGGAAAATATACACGCCTGCGCTTTTGACGGCGTGTTTATTTCCGGTGGACATGGCCCGTTATGGGATTTAGCCCGGCATCCGGAGGTAGGCCGATTGTTATTGGAGTTCGTGAAGGAAGATAAGCCGATTGCAGCAGTTTGTCACGGACCAGCTGCATTGCTTCCGCTGGCGGATCTTTATCCCGGATACCTGTTGGGAAAACAATTGACGGCGTTTTCCAATCTGGAGGAAACCATAGTCATGCGTCACAGCAATATTCCCTTTGAACTGGAAACACGGTTGAAAGAATACGGGGCAGATTTTAGTAAGGCTAAGCTTCCTTTTGGTCCACACGTAGTGTTAGATGGGCAGCTTATTACAGGGCAAAATCCACTATCTGCGGCATCTACAGCACAAACCATGATCGAACTTCTCACTTATCCTGCTACTGTAGGAGATCCTTAAAACCTTATGGAGATGAGCGTGTTTTTTCAATAAAAAAGACAGGATATGGCGAAGCTTGCAGACTACAAAAAGAAAAGGGATTTTAAACAAACGCAAGAACCAAAGGGCAGTAGTAAGCGGAAGGACAATCAGGAAGAAAAGTTACGGTTTGTTGTACAACGACATCATGCTTCTCGCTTACATTATGATTTTCGTTTAGAGCTGGACGGGGTATTGAAGAGCTGGGCTGTTCCAAAAGGGCCGTCGTTATATCCGAAAGATAAGCGGTTGGCCATGCAAGTCGAAGATCATCCGATAGATTATGCCTCTTTTGAGGGGATTATTCCAAAAGGTAATTATGGCGCTGGCGTGGTCACTATTTTTGATTCGGGATATTATGAGTTCACTGAAGCAAAGAACGCAAAAGAATTTTTGCAGGATTTAAAAAAAGGTTCTCTAAAATTTAAGTTACACGGACATATCCTCCGCGGCGAATTTGCTTTAGTGCGAATGAAGGGACAGGAGGAGAATGCCTGGCTACTCATAAAGCATAACGATCGATACGCACGGGACGAACCCTACAATAGCGAAGATAGCGTACGACAAGAGGTTAAGCAAGCTGGCGTAGATTTTAAAAAAGAGAAGAAAACTCAAACCTCTAAAAAACTTCCTAAAACTAACCAAAAATCTAATACGGAAGAATTCCTGAAACCTATGTTCGCAAAATTGGCAGAACATCTTCCTGAAGGAACGGAATGGCGGTACGAAAAAAAATACGATGGGTTTCGTATTTTGGCTATAAGGAACGAAATCGGTGTTCAACTTTATTCGCGAAACGGGAAAGATATGAATACATTGTTTCCATCGCTGGTGACAGAACTATCTTCCTTGGACAGGCATGCTTGGATTGACGGAGAACTTGTTATAGAGGACAAATATCAGAAACCACATTTCCAATTGATCGCCAGTGGTGAGCCTATCCCAAGTCATCTTAGATTGCGCTATTATATCTTTGATATACTCCGTTTGGAGGATGAATACGTGACGGATTATGCACTTAAAGAGCGTGGGGAGTTACTTGCACTGTTATTTCGGCGTCTTAAGAAACCTAAAATTGTTCAGTTAACGCAGATCTTAGAAGGTACAACCCAACAAGTTAAAGCAACGGCCGAAAAGCAACAATGGGAAGGAGTTATCGCGAAAGATGTCGATAGCACCTATTTACCAGGCAAACGTAGTGGCTCTTGGACAAAATTTAAGTTGCGGAATAGCCAGGAAGCTATCATTTGTGGTTATACGTCGCCGCAAGGGAGTCGTTCATTTTTCGGCGCTTTGGTGCTCGGTCATTATCGGGAGGGGGAACTGGTATATATCGGCAACTGCGGTACAGGATTCAATGCGAAAAACCTTAAAGATCTCTACACTGCAATGCAGGAGCATGAGAATACACACAAACCATTTGATCAAGACGTGGCGGTTGCGAAAGAAAAGGAAGTGACCTGGCTACGCCCCATATTGGTTTGTGAAGTATACTATAGCGAATGGACAACAGACCATCATCTACGCCATCCGGTATTTAAAGGCTTACGGCAGGATAAAGATGCTGAAGAAATTGAGAAGGAGGATCCCATGAAAAATGAAAATAATAATGATGTAATAACGATAGGTCGTAAAAAAGTTCAATTGACCAATTTAAACAAGGTATATTGGCCAAAAGAACATTATGTCAAAGGGCAGATGATTGCGTATTATGAACAGATGGCCGATTACATACTTCCGTTTATCAAAAATAAACCGATATCGATGCATCGTTTTCCGAACGGCATTACAGCAGAAGGTTTTTTTCAAAAGGATGTGGATACCGATAATATTCCAAGTTGGATAAAAACAGTTCCGATACACTCGGAAAGCACGGGGAAGGAAATAGACTATATCGTTTGTAACGATAAAGCAACGCTTCTTTATATCGCAAATTTGGGTTCTATCGAAGTGAACCCCTGGCTGTCTACATACGGAAAACCGGAACACCCCGACTTTGCCGTGCTGGATCTGGATCCAAACGGAGCCGACTTCCAAGAGCTAATACAAGTTGCTAAGACCGCGCATACTATTTTCCAAGAATTGAAAGTGGCGGCATTTTTAAAAACTTCCGGATCAACTGGATTTCATATCTACCTATATTTAAAAAAGAAGTATACATACGACGTCGCAAGGGACTTTATTGAACTGGTGGCCCAAATGATCCAGGAGAGGCATCAGGACACAACAAGCCTGATCCGCGATCCTAAAAAGAGAAAGGGAATGATTTACTTGGATTTTCTGCAGAATAGGAGGGGGCAGACGATCGCTGCACCTTACTCCCTGCGGCCCAAAGAAGGAGCAACCGTCAGCACACCTTTGCGATGGGAAGAATTAACGCCCAAATTGTGTATAGCGGACTACAATATCAAGACAACATTGAAACGCGTCAAAGAGCTGGACGATCCGTGGGCGACGCTATGGGATAGTGCGGTTAATATAAAACAGGTGCTTGCTAAACTTTAGGCTAAACTAGCCTTTAATTTATTCAACAAGTCTGTGGATTTTGTATTTTCCACTTTCATCTTACGGATAGATGTGTGTTTTCCTTTGGATTTCTGTTTTATAATTTTTAGCAACTCGCTAGTATACTCATTTTTATATTTCGATATATCAAAAGGCCGGCTATGAAGTTTGATCAATTGAAGGGCCATATCCATCTCTTCTTTTTTTAATCGTGTATTGCCAGGCAAGTTTAGTTCATCTGCCGATCGGATCTCTTCCTCAAATCTGATCTTGTTGAGTAAAAGCATATTCTCGTATGGCTTCACGATGGCGAGATGCTCTACATTACGCATGACAAAAGAACCTAATCCGGCAGTTTTACTTTTTTCAAGTGCTTTCAAAAGAAGTTGGTAAGCCTTTGTTCCCCCTTTTTGCGGTTCCAGGTAATAGGGCGTATCAAAATAAATGCTATCTATTTCATCCATCTTAACGAAAGAATGTAGATTTATCATTTTGTTCTTTTCGGGACTGGCCTCTTCGAAGTCTGAATCTTCCAAAATGACATATTTATCTTTTAACAAATAGCCTTTAACAATATTTTCCCACTTAACCTCCTTGCCGGTGTTTTCGTTAACGCGCTTGTATTTGATGTTCGATTTGTCTTTTCTATCTAACATATCTAAATCTAATGAGCTGCTTTGTATAGCGCTATATATTTTAACAGGGATATTAACTAATCCAAATCCTATTGCTCCAGTCCAAATAGCTCTCATAGTATTTTTTGCTTTATTTCTATTAGTAAGAACAATACTTTGATAAAAAGGTTCTTTTGAGAATAATCCTAAATAACCAAGCTCGGCTTATTTAATAAGTTATTCGGGAATTGGAATTATCTCCATATCACCGTGTTATTACTTAGCTGCGATTCTATAAGGGGACTAAAGGGGATTAATAGGGATAACATCTATATTAACCCCCTGTTAAACCCCTACTAACCCCCTGTTAATATCCTATTGATATATAATTTAAATATACGGATGATATACTATAGACGAAACCGGAAGAAGATCTGCAAAATGAATATTTTAGGTGTTTACAGATAATTTTACGTTTTGGGTGTCCGCCATGTCCAGAATAATCCCCAGATGAAAGCTCCCAGCCCTACGGCAAAGCTTTGGAGTAAAGTACCTCCATACTCGATCCACAACTTAGCAAGCCACGGGCCTATTAATTGTGATCCGGCGTAAATGGCAATAAGCGCAGCGGACAATCTCGGTCCCTGATGTGGTTGAAAACGCCTTGCTAATCGTTGCGTACACATAACTGATCCTAAAAATCCACTACCTACTAAAATTGCGCACGCGATTACGCCGGTTCCCGCTGGGATTAGCAATACGGTGGCTACTCCCAGCGCTTGCAATATATATGTATAGATCAGAGCAAATCGGTCTCCGAATCGATGCCCGATCCAGTTCCATATAGGGATGGAAATCAAGCATGAAAGGGACGTGATAGCCCAGACATTTTTTATCCATATACTATCCTCTGACATCGTGTCGTGGGCGAGCGTAGGAAGAAAAGTCATAGGTAAGATATAGCCTAGGCCGGCGCCGATATAAGAAAGAAATAGTGGTGTGCTTCGTCGGTCGAAAAGTGCACTATTTTGTGTCGGTCGTTGGTATTTGTCTTTATAGTCGGGTCTTTCTACTTGAACCTTTACAAACTGTGTGATGCTGTAAGTTGCTAATAATAAGGAGGCAATACCTATTGGAATCCAACGATGTTCCGCTTGAAAAAAAGTTGCTGTCGAATCCACTAATAACCCGCCTGCCAATAACCCGCCAGCCACACCAAAATATACTAAACCACTTAATTGAGGTTTGTTGTTCATGATGAACCACTCCAACAGTAAAGCCGGGGCTAAAACAAACACAATTCCATTGGTAACTCCGTTTAGAAATCGTAATAGCAGCAACAAATCAAAGTGCGAAATAAAACATTGAAATGTGGTGATTAGTACATTTCCCACTAAACCAATCAATAAGTACTTCTTGATAAACTTTGGTTTGGAGTATCGTACCGCAAGTAGTGCTCCAATTAGATAGCCAAAATAGTTTATAGTTGCCAAATCAGCACCTTGTGTGATGGTCAACATACTATCGCTGATAAAATATGGCAATAAGGGCGTGAATGAAAATCTACCTAATGCATGCACTACAGCGAGAGCAGCAATACCCGCTAACAAATAGCGGATGGCTTTTTGTTTAATTGAATCTTCTGTTATATGTGCCACGAATGCATACTAATGACTATCATTTTATTTGCCGGCGCAAGATAATAAATAGTTTGAAGGGGAAGAATATTCTACGATTTCAAAAACAATTTTCACGGACATTTATTCTCTTATTATACGATAAAGAAGAGCAGACATATTATGGCGATTATTGGAGAAATTATTAAAAGGGTAATTGATGTGAACGGCTTGATCAATAAGGACTCTACACCTTGGGAAGCCCAGAAGCAAGTCTTGCTGGATATGCTAGATGTAGCAAAATATACCGCTTTTGGCAGAACGTATGATTTCAGTAATATCCTTGCGGATATAGACCCTGTAAAACATTTCCAACGCGTAGTTCCCATTTTCGACTATGATAAACTCCATGCAGAATGGTGGCATTATCTGCATGAGGGGCATGAGAACGTGACATGGCCTGGAGGGCAACGTTATTTCGCCATGAGTAGTGGGACGACTAGCAATAGCAAAGCCATTCCGGTAACGGATGATATGTTGAATTCTATTAAAAAGGCGGGTATACACCAGATATTGAGTTTGAAGAACTTTGATCTTCCAGGAGATTTTTTTGAAAAGGACATCATGATGTTGGGTAGTAGCACGAAGCTTGTGGAGCATAATGGATTTCTGGAAGGCGAAATTAGTGGTATATCAGCGGCTAATTTACCGTTATGGTTTCGAAGATTCTATAAACCCGGCAGGAAAATAGCAGATAGCAGGGAATGGGACGAGCGCGTGCGTAAAATAGCCCGTGCGGCAAAGAAATGGGATATAGGAAGCATGACCGGTATTCCCTCATGGTCAGAAATCCTGATTAAAGAAATTATTCGCCAAAATAAGGCGGACACCATTCATGACATTTGGCCCAATCTACAGGTATATAGTACTGGCGGCGTGGCGTTTGGCCCGTACCGTAAGAGTTTTGAAAAATTATTTGCGAAGCCTATGATTTATATCGACACCTATCTAGCGTCGGAAGGTTATTTAGCCACCCAAAAGCGTCCAGATACCGATGCAATGGCGCTTATTACCGACAATGGCGTCTTCTTCGAGTTTGTTCCTTTCACTTCCGAAAATATGGATGAGGATGGATGTGTAACGCAACAAGCACCTACGCTGACGATTCAAGAGGTAGAAGAAGGGGTAGAATACGTATTGTTAATTTCTACAGTTTCCGGTGCTTGGCGCTATGTAATAGGAGACACGGTTATGGTAACAGATAAAGAGCGGGCAGAAATCATTATCAGTGGGCGTACAAAGCATTTCCTCAATGTGGTTGGCGAACAACTGTCAGTGCACCAGATGAACCAGGCCATCCAGAAATTGCAAGAACAGTTTGGTTTGGCAATCCGCGAGTTTACCGTGGCATCTGTTCGTCGGGGCGAACGGTATATTAACAAGTGGTATCTGGGAGCAGACCGGGCATTTCCGGCGTCGACGGAAATTACCAAAGCACTTGACGCTGCGTTGCAGGCAAACAATAAAAACTATACCGTTGCGAGACGACAAACACTCGACGGCATCGAAGTGGAAATCATACCCATAACGCACTTTCATCGCTGGAGTGAGCATAATAAAAAGTTAGGTGGACAAACCAAAATACCACGTGTGATGAGCGAAGAAGATTTCGAAACATTTGAAGCATTTATAGCTAGGCTTTAAATGTTATAACAGATTATTTATCTTTATCTTGTGTTCTTTTATATAAAGCCGTTTCATCGGCTAAAAGTTCCTCTTTTTCGGGTTGCGTTTTCCTTTCCATTTCCGAAACCAGTTCAACGATATCATCCGGAGAAAGGTAAAGACGGACAATTTTTTCTTTATAGCGGGAAGATAATTCGCTATGTCCAAGGATGAATTCCTTGGTTGACAGGATATACGAGGACATACCGCTATTAACGGCAAAGATGTCCGCTATACGTTCCACTTTACGCACATATCTTCTGGATAACCAATACAGCAAACCAAATTTCGCTATGCCCCATACGGTTCGCCGTTCGTAATCCATAACATGACCTAATTCGTGGCCAAGCCATCCAATCAACACATCCGCCGGTAAATGGTGGATGGGTTCGATACTTTGCGTAAGCTTAAATACCGGACTGATTAAAATATCATATACTCGTTTATCGCGGGATTGCAGGAGTGTGCTTACTACCGGGCGTGCCGCCATTACAGACCTCTTTAGTTTTGGGGTAAACCTAAATCGAATGTGGGTATGTTCAAGTTCCGGGAAGTGGGATAAAGCCTTGATGGCTGATTGCTCGATAACCTTGGGTATTTCCTTGTTCTTGGGAAATACCGCTAAGTGCCTATTTCTGTCTGTTTTCTCCGCTGTATAAGCGCCCATAAGCTTTTTACCATATTAACAACAAGCAACAGAAATTGTTGCAAATAAACTGGTATCCACTAAAAGAGAGCTTAAAGCTCCTTTCTCAATCTTGCCACTGGGATGTTCATCGCCTCCCGGTATTTGGCAACGGTTCGTCTGGCAATGGTGTATCCCTTGTCTTTTAAAATCTCTGTCAATTTTTCGTCCGCTAACGGTTTGCGTTTATCCTCATTGGCGATACATTCTTCTAATATTTTCTTTACTTCTTTATTGGAAACCTCTTCACCTGAATCCGTTTGGATGGCTTCAGAGAAGAACGATTTTAATAAAAAAGTTCCAAATTCCGTCTGCACGTATTTGGAATTGGCAACACGTGATACAGTTGAAATATCCATTTCGATCTTGTCTGCTATATCCTTTAATATCATGGGCTTAAGAAGACGTTCATCGCCCGTGAGAAAATAATCGTATTGGTATTCCATAATAGCATTCATGGTCTTCAATAGCGTCTGTTGCCGCTGCTTTATTGCGTCTATAAACCACTTGGCAGAATCCAGTTTTTGTTTGACAAACTGTACGGCCTCTTTCATCTTTTTATCCGTCTTTTCCGCTTTTTCGTAGTGTGCAAACATTTCCTGGTAGGAGCGGGAAACGCGTAACTCAGGAGCGTTTCTTCCGTTGAGCGTTAGATGAAGCGTACCGTCATTGTTCATGATATGGAAATCCGGGATAATATGAAGCTGTTTGCCTGCCGAAGCGCCGGAATCGCCTGGTTTGGGATTTAATTTGAGAATTTCGTTGATAATATCTTTAAGCTCTTCTGAATTTACTCCCAATTGCCTCTCTATCTTGTCATAATGCTTTTTAGTAAATTCGTCGAGATAATTCTCAACAACTTTAATGGCCTGACTAATAATAGGATTATTTTGATCCTTTTTACGTAATTGTATAAGTAAACATTCTTGCAAATCTCGTGCACCGATACCAGCAGGTTCAAAATCTTGGATTACCTTTAGTATAGCCTCGACTTCTACTTCTTCTGCAATTACATTTTGTGAAAAAGCGAGGTCGTCGATCAATGACACGATGGGACGTCTTAAATAGCCGTCGTCATCCAAACTACCGATAATCTGTTGTCCGATGAGGTAATCTTTATCCGATAAAGCAAGTAAATCCAGTTGGTTTTGTAAAGACTCGAAGAATGAATCTTGAATAGCTATCGGAATCTCTTTTCTATCGTCATCGTCATCGCTTCCATAATTGGTTGAATAGTCGTTATAGTCCTCTTCCTGTATATATTCGTCTACATTAAACTCCTCGTCAAAATCGTTATCCTGATTTTCGAAATTATCGTCGGGATCATGGTCTGGATATTCCTCAACTGGATCATTCATATTAGTTAAACTCCCGTCCTCTAAAGCAGGGTTTTCCTCTAATTCCTCTTTGATGCGAGCATCAAGAGAAACGGTTGGCACCTGCAACAGTTTTATAAATTGAATTTGTTGCGGGGAGAGTTTCTGTAATAATTTTTGCTGTAATGTCTGTTTTAACATGTTTTAGCTTCTTTTGCAGGGTAAAAATACTTAAATAAATCAGAAAACTAAAGTGTGCGGTATCGCGTACATCTAAAATAGGTATAATTATTGAGGGGAAGTTTCGTTATCAATGTGAAATGTACGCGTATACGTCAAACGTTAAAATACGTTAATTACCGAAACCATAACCTGTTTTTTTGCCTTGCCTCGTTGTTTTTAGAAAAACAATTTCCATATTTACGATATGTTTAAAAGGGTTAAAAACAAAGTCGTCCGTTACCTGTTGATAGCGGTTTATAGCCTTATTGTATTGGTATGTGCTGTTCAGCTAAATTTCTTATGGCTATTTGGGTATTCCCCTACAAAAAAAGACATTGTTCTGCCAACACTCCATATTTCGTCGGAGTTATATACTGCAGACTCCGTTCTGATAGGTCGATATTTTGAGGAGGATAGGGATCCGGTTGGTTATGATAGTATTTCAGAAAATATATTAAATGCGCTTATTGCAACAGAAGATGTTCGTTTCTACAAACATAAGGGGGTAGATTTTATAGGGCTGTTTTCTAGTGTTATATCTACATTGAGGGGGGACAAGCGGGGAGGAAGTACTATCACGCAACAACTTGCAAAGAACCTATATCGAACACGATATAACCAGTCCCAAGGTTTGCTTGGCCGCATTCCCGGAGCACGTCTGGGCGTAACAAAATTTAAAGAGTGGATGACCGCTTATAAATTGGAAAGCAGATATGAAAAAAATGAGATTATCGCAATGTATCTAAATACCGTCTCGTTTAGTAATAACGCTTACGGTATTAAATCTGCTTCTTTGCGATATTTCAATAAACAACCCAATCGATTATCGGCTGTGGAGGCAGCTGTACTGATCGGAATGTTGAAAGGAACGACCCTTTATAACCCTATCCGCAACCCAGATAAATCAAAAGAGCGTAGGAATGTTGTTCTAAGGCAGATGCAAAAGGAGGGGTATATTAGTGAAGAACAATATATTTCCTTTTCCAAGGAACCATTAGCATTGAATGTGAATAATCCAGAGCGAGGTGGAACGAATGATTCATATCTACGGGCGGCTGTGGAAAAATGGCTTGAAAAATGGAGTCAGGAACATGATATAGATATTTACACAGCTGGTTTAAAGATCTATACAACAATCGATTCCCGCATGCAGCAATTGGCGGAAGAAACGGTATCTAAACAGATGGAAGGATTGCAAAAACGTCTAGACAATGCATGGAGAAACGAGGAACCGTGGCGGGATAAAAGTGGTGCTGTAATTCCTGGTTTTCTGGAAGATAAGGCTAGAAGATTGCCGGTATTTATATCGTTAATGAAACAGTATAACGATGACGAAGAGAAAGTATTCCAAAGGATGAGAGAGCCAAAGAAAATGACAATTTTTACGTGGGAAGGTGATAAGGAAGTAGAGATGTCTACGATGGACTCGTTAAAACATTACGTGAGTATGCTGAACACAGGCGTCATGGCAATGGATCCATATAATGGGAAAATTAAAGTGTGGGTAGGAGGTATTAACCACCGTTATTATAAATTTGATCACGTAAATCAGGCAAAACGACAAGCAGGTTCCACCTTTAAGCCTTTTGTCTATCTCACGGCGCTTGAGCATGGTATGGAGCCTTGTGATAAGTATGAAGACAAGCCCGTTCGATTGGATTTTGTCAATAAGCAGGGAGAAAAAGAGGTCTGGGAGCCCAAAAATGCCGATTGGAGTTTTTCTTATCGTAATATGTCGCTTCGTTGGGCGATGGCTCGTTCTTTAAATACAATAACGGCACAGATAACAAAGGATGTTGGTTGGGACAAAATTGTGGAAACAGCGCATCGCTGTGGTATCGTGAGTCATTTGGAATCCGTGCCTTCTGTAGGATTGGGTTCAAATGACGTATCTGTTTTTGAAATGGTGAATGCTTATGCCACTTTCATGAATGCGGGCAAAAGGGTGGAACCGGTTCTCGTTTCAGAGATCTACGATAGTGAAGGGCACCGAATAGCATCTTTCAAAACGAAAGAAAAACAAGTTGTGGATCCAGAGAACGCTTGGTTAATGACGTATATGCTACGTGGCACAATCGAAGAACCGCAGGGAACTTCGCAAGCATTGTGGGAATGGGATCTTTTCGGTGATGAAAATCAGATTGGAGGGAAAACAGGAACCTCCTCTGATTACGTTGATGGATGGTATATGGGCGTGACAAAAGACTTAGTTGCCGGTGTTTGGGTAGGCTGTGATGAGCAAAGCATTCGCTTTAAAAATTCGCAGACGGGGGAGGGTTCTAAAACGGCTTTGCCTATTTACGCAACGTTCATGGAGGAGCTGTACAAGCGGCCGGAACTAGGTGTTACAAAAGGTAAATTCCCGGATCCTAAGGTAGAGATTAAGAAAAAATATAATTGTCCGAGTCCGCGGATACGAATCGAGATACCAAGTGATAGTACGGCAGTGGAATTAGATACAGAAAACGAAAATCCGGAAAGTCTGTTAACACTGCCCTTGCCGGAAGTGGAAGAACAAGAAAGGACAGAAACAGACGAAATAGAAAGATAATTTGTATTTTTGAAAGAGACTAATCGTTAATTATGAGCATAAAAGACACATGTGGTTTAGCGAGCATCCAACAGCTAGTCGTGGGGATGTTTTTACTGTTAGTTGTGCCAAATATAGCGTCTGCACAATATTTTGGACAGAATAAAATGCGCTATAAGAAGTTAGATTTCAATGTGAAGCAAACCCCTCATTTTGAAATGTATAGTTATCTTAACAACGACAGTGTGATAACTTGGTTGGCCAAAGAATCTGAAGTATGGTACAATATGCACCAACAAGTGTTTCAAGACACATTTCTGCGTAAAAATCCACTTATTATCTATAGCAATCACCCCGAATTTCAACAAACGACTGCCATATCCGGAGAAATATCTGTTGGTACGGGTGGGGTGACAGAAGCGTTTAAGCAGCGCGTAGTGATGCCGATTATGCAAATTAACCATCAGACCAGGCACGTACTGGGACACGAGATGGTTCACGCGTTCCAGTTCCGTATGTTGATGGAGGGAAGAGATACCACCCGTTTGGAAAATGTGGGAAATATTCCTTTGTGGATGGTAGAAGGGATGGCGGAGTATCTTTCCATCGGAAAAAAAGACGCATTTACAGCAATGTGGATGCGGGATGCCTATGCCCGTAACGATATCCCCTCGTTAAAGCAACTGACAGAGCAATCCTATAACTATTTCCCGTACCGTTATGGCCAAGCATTTTTGGCGTTTATCGGGGCCACCTATGGGGATACTGTCATTATGCCTATGTTTATGGAGACAGCGAAATACGGCTACGAAATGGGCATACGTCGCGTTTTCGGTTACGACGCGCAGACCATGTCGACTTTATGGCGAAACACGATGGAGTCTACCTTTAAAGCGTTAAATAAAGATACCACCTCTCGTCCTATTGGCCAGGCTTTAATTACTTCCGTCAACGGTGGCCGTATGAACGTAGCACCGGCGATTTCGCCTGACGGACGCTTCGTCGCGTTTATGTCGGAAAAAGATCTTTTCGGTATTGATCTTTTTTTGGCGGATGCCCATACGGGCAAGATCCTGCGGAAATTGGGAAGCCGGACCACCAATAAAGATATAGATGAGTTTAGTTATCTGGAGTCGGCGGGTGATTTTTCTGCCGATAGCCGATATTTTGCTTTCAGCGTATTTAGTGAGGGCAAAAACAAATTGATGATCATTGATATACAAACGGGAAGACCGGTTGCGCTCGAAGCAATGGGGGATATCGTAGAATTTACAAACATCAGCTTTGCTCCCGACGGCGACCGTGTAGCTTTTTCGGGATTGAAAGAGGGGCAGAGCGATATATATATATTTAATTTCAAGACAAAAGAACTGACGCAATTAACGAATGACAAGTATTCCGATTTCCAGCCAAGTTTTTCTCCTGACGGAAAAATGATTGTTTTCAGCACGGACAGAATGTCGTTGGAGAGTGCTTCTCGTTCAGTTGATATTCCTATGGGAATGGCGCTGGTTGATGTCATGACAAAGGAAGTAACCACGATCGATATTTTTCCGGGAGCAAATAATTTAAATCCGCATTTCTCGGGCGATGGTAAGTATATTTATTTCCTGTCCAATGGCGATGGGTACCGTAATATGTTCCGTTACGCACTGAATGGAGCCATAGTAGAGCGGCTTACAGATTACTTTACGGGAATTAGCGGTATTACAGAATATTCCCCTGCAATGAGTATATCCGGCAAAAATGATATTGTGTACTCTTATTTCAAAGGTAATCAGTACAGTATTTATAAAGCAAATGCCTCAGACTTCGAGCCGGAAGTGATTGATGCCAGCGCTTCCGACTTTACAGCTGCCATGTTGCCGCCGAATATAGATCGTGGGGTTAACATTGTTAATACAAATCTGCAGAACTTCAATTCCTATCGTCGAATCGATACCGCACTGATACGGCCTGTACCTTATCGTTCGAAGTTTAAGCTCGATTACCTAGCCAATTCGGGCGTAGGTATGACCGTGGGCACGCGCTATGGAGCGGGGATGGCGGGTGGTATTTTCGGCATTTTTTCGGACATCCTTGGTTATAACCAAATTTACTCGACCTTGAATATAAATGGGGAAGTACAGGATTTTGGTGGACAGGTAGCTTACGTAAATCAGCGAAGCCGTTGGAACTGGGGCGGTTCGTTTTCACACATTCCTTATCGCAGCGGGTTTCGGGCTTATGAAATGGACGATCTGGGTAGAGGAGAAGAACTGGTGCTAAGCGATTATATTATCCGCCAATTTGAGACACAGCTCGATGCTTTCGTGGCCTATCCATTTAATAAGCATCACCGCTTCGAAATAGGTGGTGCGCTGGCACGCTACGGTTATAGCGTGGAAAAATGGCGTCAAAGTTATTTCAGTTTCGGTTTCGTAGATCGCCAAAGATTATCGAATGAGGAAGCAATGGATTTATTGGGTTTTCGTCTGGATCCACTCGTTATGCAGCAGCTCAGTACTGCTTTTGTGGGTGATAATTCCGTATTTGGTTTAACATCGCCAATACAGGGGTTTCGTTATCGCGTATCGGCGGGGCAATATTTCGGTGATCTAAACATGCGCGCGTATAATGTGGATCTACGGCGTTACGTACGCTTTAAACCGGTAACCTTAGCTGTTCGTGCCTATTCTTATATTCGTTCGGGTGGTGATGAGAATCGCTTGCGCGGCAACTATATCGGTTATCCCTTTTTCGTGCGGGGCTACGACAATCTAAGCCGTGACCGCGTCGGAAATATTTCTTTTGATGACCTGATGGGATCTAGGGTATTAGTGGGTAACTTTGAAGTACGCTTGCCGTTTACTGGTCCTGAGCAACTCGCTGTGGTAAAATCCGGTTTGTTGTTTTCCGACCTGAACCTCTTCTTTGATGCAGGATTAGCGTGGAATAGTGGCAATAAAATTGTGAGTAATCTGGACAAAAAACCGACAGTACCTGCAAAAGATCAAAATGGAAATCTTATTCCAGGAGAATCTGTTTATGATCCCAACTATCGCGTGCCGGTATTCAGTGCGGGTATATCTATGCGAGTAAATCTTTTTGGAGCCATGATCCTTGAGCCTTATTATGCGATACCGTTTGTATCGTCAAGGACGAAATTCGGTACGTTTGGATTAAACTTCATGCCGGGCTGGTAGTCCAATAATAAGATGTGGAGGTAGATTAGTGTATTTAAGGTAAGGTTGTGAAGGTCGCTGTTTTGTTTTAAGCATAAACAGCGACCTTTTTATTGTCCGGCCTATTTGTGTGTGATGGAGAAGCATGAAGATTAAGCCAATTGGGATTTTTTAGACGAATTAATTTTTCCCGCTGCATCCGCGTGAAGTGGCGTAATGTGCTATGATAGGAAAGTGCCTTTTCTTTTTTTTCAAATACCTCTATATAAACCACGTTTCTTAGTTTAGGCGAGCTGCCAAATAAGGTAGAGGATGTATGATTTATTTCTTGTAATTGAGTAGACATATCGGTGCAATACCCAACTTCCAAATATGCTCGGTTGCTGTCTGTAATAATATATACAATATGTGATTCCATGCGTTAAGTAATGTTTGTGTACTAATAAATTTGGTTGTTTGAATATTAATTACTAATTTTATTGGCACAATAATACTAATTATTTTAGTAAGAAAAAATTTTTGAGAAAAATATGTCAAATATCGCATCAAATCTTAAGTTTTTAAGAAAGAAAAAAGGTTTAACGCAGCAGCAATTTGCTGATGCGTTAGAGATAAAAAGAGCGTCTGTCGGTGCTTATGAAGAGGATCGTGCCGAACCAAAGTATGAGCTGCTAAGAAAAATAGCGCAGTTCTATGATCTTACCATGGACGAGCTGGCGAATGATGTTATAAACGAAAACTGGAGGCCGCAACCTAAAAGTAATGCATCAAACTTGCGTGTACTGAGTATTACCGTGGACGGAAATGAAAGAGAGAATATTGAATTAGTACCCGTAAAAGCTAGTGCAGGTTATTTAAACGGATATGGGGATCCGGAATATGTTGCGGAATTGCCTAAATTTTCGCTTCCGATGTTTAATCAAGGAACTTACCGCGCATTCGAGATTAAAGGTGATTCCATGTTGCCGCTGCCGTCGGGAAGTATTATTATTGGAGAGTACATCGAAAATTGGCATGACATAAAGCCCAGTCAAACATATGTCGTAGTGTCTAAAGAGGACGGTGTGGTATATAAACGTGTAGCGTACAAGTTTAAAGAGGAAAAAGGATTGAAGTTGGTTTCTGATAACAAAACATATGAACCGTATTGGGTTCATGCCGAGGATATCATCGAAGTGTGGAAGGCTAAAGCATTTATCAGCACAGAGCTTCCGGAGCCAAGTCCAGAGCCTACGATGGAAACGTTGACCTCCATGATGGCGCAGATGCAAAAAACAATAAAATCAGTAGTCGATAACAAATAAATCCATTTGTTTATTTAAAATAATGTGCGTATATTTGTACAATCTGAATAAGAGGGGGCATGGTATGCCCCCTTTTTTAATTCACTTATTGAAATGTTTAATTTACCTATCGAAATAGGGTATGCAAATAGAAGAAAGAGTACGCGAACTAATAGAAGAGAAGATTGCTGACCGGGCGGATTTGTTTATTGTGAAAATTAAAATGCACAATAATGGCCTTCTGGAGATATTGATGGACGGCGACGGTGGAATAGCGATTGAGGATTGTGTCCAAATTAGCCGTCATGTGGGCTACCATTTAGAAGAAGAAGACGCGATCGATCGGGCCTATCGTTTAGAAGTTTCTTCACCGGGGATCGATACTCCATTGTTGTTAAATAGGCAATATCAAAAGAATATTGGACGAAGCGTTCGGATAAAGGGCTTAGAGGGCGAGAAAAGAGAAGGCAAACTGATTGCGGTGACCGATAAAAGCATCGTAATAGAAGAAGTAAAAAAAGAAAAGGGGAAAAAAGCTATCGTAGCAGAAGCTGAGATTCCTTTAGATAGCATAACAGAAACAAAGGTGTTAATTTCATTTAAATAAAAAATGAGCAGCAATATCAATTTGATCGACTCTTTCCAAGAGTTCAAGGAATTTAAAAATATCGATCGCCCGACCGTCATTACGGTATTGGAAGAGGTGTTCCGTAGCATGATACGCAAGCGTTTTGGAACAGATGAGAACGTAGATGTGATTGTAAACCCAGATAACGGGGACTTGGAGATTTGGAGAACACGTGTGGTAATGGAAGATGGATTTTCTGAAGATGACGATTTGGAAATCGAGTTGTCGGACGTACACCAATACGATCCAGATTTAGAGGTTGGCGACGAATATATTGAGCAAATCACGTTGGAGAGCTTCGGTAGACGGGCTATTTTGGCAGCACGCCAGACGTTGGTTTCGAAAATATTAGAACTGGAAAAAGACGAAGTCTTTAAGAAATATAAAGATCGTGAAGGGGAACTGGTGATAGGAGAGGTTTACCAGATCTGGAAAAAAGAAATTTTGGTGCTGGATGAGGACGGAAACGAATTGATCCTTCCCAAAACCGAGCAGATCCCGGCCGACTATTTCAAAAAAGGCGATAGCATCCGTGCTGTGGTATTCAAAGTTGATATGATGAATAGTAATCCAAAAATCATCATTTCACGTACCGCTCCTGAATTTTTGCAACGTTTATTTGAATTGGAAGTGCCTGAAATTTTTGATGGGCTCATCACCATTAAGAAGATCGTTCGTGAGCCAGGAGAAAGAGCAAAAGTTGCTGTGGAATCTTACGATGACCGTATAGATCCTGTAGGTGCTTGTGTGGGTATGAAGGGGTCCCGCATACACGGTATTGTTAGGGAACTGCGCAATGAAAATATCGACGTAATAAACTATACATCAAATAATACGTTATATATCACACGCGCTTTAAGTCCAGCACGTATCTCTTCGATTAAAATTGATGATGAAAACAAGACGGCGGCCGTCTACCTTAAACCGGATCAGGTATCTTTGGCTATTGGTCGAGGTGGGCATAACATTAAACTTGCTGGTAAATTGACCGGTTATGAAATTGATGTGTACAGAGAAAATGATGAAGTAGAAGAGGATGTGGACATCGAAGAATTTGCAGATGAAATCGATAGCTGGATTATCGATGAATTGAAACGCGTTGGGCTTGATACAGCGAAATCAGTTCTAGCATTGACAGAAGCAGAACTGGTGAGACGTACCGACTTAGAAGAGGATACAATACAGGAGATTCTCCGTATCCTCGAATCCGAGTTTGAATAAGGGTTTCATCGCATCCGTATACTGAAAAAACAATTGAGCTGAAATTGTTTTTTCAGTGTAAAAAAACATATTTTTGTAGTATTAAAATTATAGAAGGTAAATAATAGATGACAGAAGGAAAAAGCATAAACTTGCTAAAGGCAGCAAAAGAACTTAACATTGGGATAGGTACGGCTGTTGACTTCTTGGTGAAGAAAGGGTTTGATGTCGAATCGAAGCCTAGCACTAAGTTGTCTCCAGACATGTATACTGTCCTTCTAAAAGAATTTCAAGGAGACAAAATCGTAAAAGACGAAGCGAAACAGATTGTTATCGGTAAAATTCGTCGTGACGAGTCAGCTGCTGGAACAGGTGGAGTGAATCCTGCGGAGTCTAGAGAAGATATTCAAGAAGAAGAAGACAATACAGCGTCTAAGGAAGTTCTAATTAAAGATGCCGGCTTGACTCCCGCAGTGGAGCCTATACAGCCTGTAGAGGAAAAACCCGTAGCGAAAGAGAAAGAGGAGAGTTCTAGCCCGTTAAAAGTCGTTGGAAAGATAGATTTAGACAGTCTTAAACGTGGCAAACCTAAGAAAGAATCCGAAAATGAGGAAGTAGTGCAAGAAACTTCTCCTAAGATAGAGGCATCAGAAACCAAGCCTGTTGAACAGGAGGTAGAGAAAGAGGAGGTTAAGCCTGTTGCAGCGGAACAGCCTAAAGCTGAGACACCTAAGCAGGAAATCAAACCTAAGAAAGAAGAGGATAAGGAGGAACTGCAGCTAAAAGAGGAACAAAAACAAGAAACAAAAGCAGAGCCTGCGGCCAACATGAATAAAGAAACTGAAGAAATTAAACCTCCGGTAAAAGAAGAGCGAAAACCTACCGCCTCTGAAGAATCTCATAAAGATGTAATACGTGCACGTTCGGAGACACTAAGTGGACCAAAAGTAGTTGGTAAAATCCAACTACCTGTGGAGCGTAAACCTATCGCATCATCCTCTGGTCCCTCACACAGCAATGACAATAAGCGCAAACGCAAGCGTTCGAATAAGAACACACCTGTCAATCCAAATGCTGCAGAAGGACAAAGAGGTGGAAATGAAGGGAACGCTAACCGTAGCAGCGGCGGAGGCTTCAATAAAGGCACCGGGCAGCATGCGGGCGGTCATCATAAACAAGGTCAAGGAAGCCAACAACACGGACACGGGAAAGGACGCCATGACCACCGCGGAAAAGGACGCCATCAAGAAACACCGAAAGAAGAACCTTCAGAAAAAGAAATCCAAGACCAAATTAAGGCAACGTTGGCTCGTCTAAGTGGTGCTGGTAAATCAGGCAAATTTGCGCAGCGCGCCAAATTGCGGAGGCAAAAACGTGATGATATAGCACTTTCGGCTGAAGAGGCAGCGATGGAAGAAGCTGCGCAGTCTAAAATTCTACGCGTTACGGAATTTGTAACAGCGAACGAATTGGCGAATTTAATGGACGTGCAAGTAACACAAGTCATCTCGACCTGTATGAGCTTGGGGATGTTTGTGTCGATAAATCAACGTTTAGATGCAGAAACTTTATCGATCGTTGCTGAAGAGTTTGGTTATCAAGTAGAGTTTATTAAGCCAGAGGATGAAGAAGTTACAGAACTAGAAGAGCTGGATAACGAGGCGAATTTAATCCCTCGTGCACCGATTGTAACGGTAATGGGACACGTCGACCACGGTAAGACGTCGCTATTGGATTATATCCGTAAGGCAAATGTAACGAAAGGTGAGGCGGGAGGTATTACGCAGCACATCGGGGCGTATGCTGTAAAGCTGGAAGATGGACGTAAAGTTACGTTTTTAGATACTCCAGGACACGAGGCATTTACGGCTATGCGTGCGCGTGGTGCAAAAGTGACCGATATCGTCATCATCGTAATCGCTGCGGATGATGCGGTCATGCCACAAACAAAAGAGGCCATTAATCATGCGCAAGCAGCTGGTGTTCCGATCGTATTTGCCTTTACCAAAGTCGATAAACCTGGTGCTAACGCAGATAGAATACGTGAGCAATTATCTGGTATGAACATCTTAGTGGAGGACTGGGGTGGTAAGTATCAGGCGCAGGAAATATCAGCGAAGACTGGAGAAAACGTTGACTTATTATTAGAGAAAGTTGTTCTAGAGGCGGAATTGCTGGAATTAAAAGCGGACCCTACAAAGCGTGCAGTCGGTTCCGTGATCGAATCAGCCCTAGATAAAGGTAGAGGTATCGTTACGACAGTATTGATACAAGCGGGTACACTACGTATCGGGGACCCAATCCTTGCAGGTTCACATTCAGGTAAGGTGAAAGCGTTGACGAATGAGCGTGGTGAACGTGTGAAGGAAGCAGGGCCATCCGTACCGGTACAGATCTTAGGTATGTCTGGTGCACCGACCGCGGGAGATAAGCTCTATGTAATGGAAAGCGAATCTGAAGCGCGTCAAGTAGCCAATAAACGTTTACAATTGCAACGTGAGCAAGGTATGCGTGCTACTAAACATATTACATTGGATGAGATTGGACGCCGTTTAGCTATCGGTAACTTTAAAGAATTGAATGTTATCGTTAAAGGTGATGTGGATGGTTCGATTGAAGCTTTGTCCGACTCCTTATTGAAACTGTCGACTGACGAAATTCAGGTAAATATCATCCACAAATCAGTGGGAGCTATTTCCGAGTCTGACGTATTATTGGCGTCTGCTTCAGATGCCATCATCATTGGTTTCCAGGTGCGCCCGACACAAGGTGCTAAGAAGTTAGCAGAACACGAACAAATCGATATTCGTTTGTATTCTATTATTTATGATGCAATCGAAGAATTGAAGTCCGCAATGGAAGGTATGTTGGCTCCGAAATTCGAAGAGAAAATTGTGGCCGAAGTCGAAATCCGTGAGACATTCAAAATATCTAAAGTGGGTACCATCGCCGGATGTATGGTTCGAGAAGGTAAAATAAACCGTAACAACGATATTCGTGTTATTCGTGATGGCGTTGTCATCCATACAGGTAAATTGGCTTCATTGAAACGTTTTAAAGACGATGTCAAAGAAGTATCACAAGGATATGAATGTGGATTGAATATCGATCGCTTTAATGATATACAAGTGGGTGATATTGTGGAAGCCTACGAACAGGTAGAAGTTAAACGTAAGCTTTAATCGTATTACGTGCAAATAATATAATCCCGGCAAATTCTGTCGGGATTTTTTTATATCCTATAGAAGCTATCTATTTGTCTAGTTTCAAGAATTAAGCTACTTTTATGGTATGTATAAATTTGAAATTTCCAATATTATATATCAACCTAATGATACCGTTACGGTAATATTTAAAGACCTGTCTGGCAGTTATCCTAAACCCAAGCCAGGACAGTTTTTGACGGTTTCCTTCACCTTTGGGGACAGAGAGGTACGCAGGTCTTACTCTTTTAGCAGCTCACCTGATGTAGACGAACCGCTTGCCATAACGGTAAAAAGGGTAGATAACGGCGAAATTTCCCGTTTATTACATCATCAAACCAGGATAGGCGATATTATTGACGTATTGGAACCGCAAGGATTATTCTATTATGAACCTCAAAAGGATATAGAACGTACGGTATTTCTTTTTGCTGCCGGTGTCGGCATAACGCCACTTTATTCTATTTTGAAAACAGCGTTGGTCAAGGAAAATAAAACTAAGGTAGTTTTGGTGTATAGCAATAGGTCAATAGCGAGTACGGTGTTTTATGAGGAATTGCTGGAATGGCAGAAACAGTATCCTGACCGATTGGAGATCGTATGGATATTTTCCAGTTCGAAAAACCTTTTGCATGCGCGACTAAATAGGGAGTATCTCATCCGCATCGTACAGGAACAGATGCCAGGACATGGTAAAGTATTGTTTTATACTTGTGGTCCCGTTTTCTATATGGATTTAGTGCGTTTTACCTTATTGGGCATGGGGTTTTCCGACAGTAATATAAAGAAGGAAACGTTTCATTTCCCCGAAGAGGAGGAAGACGATGATGAAAAGGACGAGGAGCCTATAGATGTAACGTCTTATGCTATCAAACTTCTTTTTCAGGGAAAGGAATATGATTTAACTATTCCATATAATAAGACTGTATTGGACGTTGGACTGGAACATAAAATCAAACTGCCCTATTCCTGCAAGTCTGGTATGTGTAGTACCTGTATATCACAATGTACTGCGGGCAGCGTGCGCATGGATTATAACGAGGTGTTAACGGATAGGGAAGTGGAAAACGGCCGTTGTTTAATTTGTGTATCACACCCTTTAGAAGAAGGTACCGTGATTGAGGTGATATGAGGGTGGGTAAGGTAGGATTAAACAACTCGCTTACCATAGACGACCATAAGTCTATCATCAAATAGTGTTGTAAAATATAAATAATCCTCTCCGCCATCTTTAATTTTGAACTTCCTTCGGATTTCCTCTACTTTCAACGGAAAGTTTTTTGCGACGATATTCGCTTTTGTAATGGCAATGTTCTTTTTAAACACGGAAAACGGCACAACTTGTTGTATTTGGAAGATGCGTCCGGGAAATTCGGTAACGATGTTTTCACTGGTATACAAATGGCTGTGCTGATGCAGTTTCTGTAGGCCGAAAGTGATAGCAATAGACTTAAAAGCACCGGCTTTTGTAATCGCGACATCGGGATCGTATAAGAAGTTTGTCGGTTCGCCCAATACCGGTGCTGCCTGTTTTTCCTGTATATAGTTAAAAGAGAAAATCTGCGGTTCGTCCGTCGACAGACGCACGGCATGAATACTGGGTGTACCTTGAAAGGATTTTTCCTGGACAAACAGTAATTCCTTGCAGTCGTTTTCAATACTGATGACATAGACATCTTTGAGATGTGGCAGTACATTTAGTGTCCCCGAGATGTCGAGCAAAGGTGCCAGCTTGGTGATGAGTTTATCGGAATGTTCAAAAAATAAGGATTGATAGGCAACGATATTAGGCTCGCAATCTTCCAATCGGAAGACCTTTTGGTTGTTCACCCTTCGCGACGGATCGATGTAAATGTAATCATACCGCTCACGAGATGGAATTAAGAATGCGATACCGTCTCCGGTGTGGAATTGTACGTTGTCTATGCCTAATTCGTAGAAGTTGTGGGCTACGATTTGTGATAACTCCGGATTGATTTCACAATGTACCACCTTATTCGCCTGTCGTGCGAAATAATAACTGTCCACGCCAAATCCCCCAGTCAAGTCCAACATTGTACTGTTTGATGAAAGGAGGGATGCTTTGAATTTTCCGGTTCTTGCAGATGAACATTGCTCCAGATTGAGCTTTTTGGGAAAATATAGTGCTTCGCCCTGTTCCAACCATTCCGGTATTTTGGTGCTTACCTTTTGCCAACCATTTATTTGTTGAGCAAGCTCTGACGAAGATACGCTCGCAAACGGACTCGTTTTCAAAGCGATGCTGCTGGCATTTTCATGTGCATGCCGGCGGATAAAGGCTTGGACCTCCGATGATAAAATGCTGTTGTTCATCATTTATAACTTATCACCCATCATGCACAACTTCTACAATTCCTTGACCAAAAGTTGACAGGTATAGCTGTCTTTAAGCTCCCGGATAATTTTTTTATTTACCAATACCCGGTCAACCGTTTCCTGATTATAATAACGGATCGTAATCAGCTCCAAGCCCTTTTCTACACTTACCTTATAGCGTTTTTCCAGTTCTTCTAATAGTGCGTCCACGTTCGTTCCGGTATTGTCGATACTAACACAGAAACTGATGGCGCTGTTGTGCATCATATTTATTTTGATACGATGGCTATGGAACAGGTTGAATATATGGCTTAGATTATCCTCTACGATAAACGAAAAGTCGCGCGGCTGTATACTCACAAAAGCCTGGTTGACTTTAAAAATAAAAGAGGGTATAGGTAGCCCGTCGTTCGTTGTACGGATGAGTGTTCCCGACTCCTCTGGATGTACGAAAGAACGCACGTTTAAGGTGATTTTTTTATTCTGTAACGGCTTAATCGTTTTGGGGTGGATAACGGTTGCACCGTAGTAAGTGAGCTCAATAGCATCGGTATAGGACAGCTCTGGAATGAGTTCCGTCGGGTTAAACCATTTGGGGTCTGCATTGAGCACACCGGGTACATCTTTCCATATGGTCACATCATCGGCCTGCAGGCAGGCAGCGAATATGGCTGCGGAATAATCGGAGCCTTCGCGGCCCAAAGTTGTCGTGAAGTTTTCAGAGGTGGAACCGATGAAACCTTGGGTGATAATAATTTGCTCGTCGAGTATGGTGGGCATTTCCCTGCGAATTTTATCTTCTGTTTTTTGCCAGTCTACTTCGGCTTCTCGATAGGTGTTATCCGTAAAAATATAGTCTCGAGCGTCTATCCATCTGATGGGTAAACCTGTATGGGCACAGTAGGCAGCCAGGATTTTCGACGATACAATTTCGCCGGTAGAGACAATCTGATCATGCAGATAATCGTACGAATCTTGAGGTTCTTCTTCCAGTATCCATTCGATTTCTACGAAGCAATTGGCAATCTCATCAAATATAGGATGATTGATTGTACCGAAAAGATCGGTCAGAATCTGTTGATGTGCATGCTTTACTTTTTCCAGCAGATCAAAGGCTTGCCCGGTTTGGTCAACAAAATGTTGGGTGACTTCGGTCAAAGCATTCGTGGTTTTGCCAAGTGCGGAGACTACCACGAGCAGTTCGCCCAGCTTGTATTTTGTTATAATATGTGCTACATTTCGTATGCTATCCGCATCTTTTACGGATGCTCCGCCAAATTTAAATACTTGCATTAAAACGTTTTAATTTTTACTTATGATGCTCACTTATCGCTTCCAATAAGCGCTTACCGGTGTCTGTCGTCACGTCTGCCAGCGCATGGTAAGGGATGGTCAGCGTTGTTGGCCCTTCGGCATATGATTTTATTTCATAGGGGTTGTAATGGAACAAAAGTCCTGTCGGGGTCACACCGAAGTTGTCTGCAAGTGTGAAGGTTTCGTTCTCAAAAAAATAAGCACTTCCGTAGGAGCTGGTATCGTTCAATTGTTCCTGTTTCCTGAAATAGCCTTCCACAATTTGCTGTAAAGCAAGTGTATCTTGAAAAAGATCGTTTAATGCAAGCTTTTTTCTATTTTGTATATCGTAGCTGGACCAGACTTCAATTTCTATACCATGGGCGCCTCCGGTATACTCACTGATGGCGTTTTTTAATGTTAGAAAACCGCGTACGTTCAAGGCGACTTCACAATTCTGATTCCTAAACCAAGCATGAAACGCCTGATTCTCGCTTTCTATCTGTTCTTCTGCATATTCATTGAATCCACCTAGGAAGCTTTCTGCCACTTGGCTTGCATTATGCTCACCATCTATAAAAACAACATCTCGAACCAAGGAATCGATTTCGGACGAAAATACGGGAAAACGCGCGGCATAATAGGTCGTATCCAATGTTGCCCCGTCCCCGGAAAAATAGGGACTTATTTCTTTGAAAACTTCGATGTGATAATCCAGGGTGTCGGTTACGGCCGTAAGCCCGTCCGACGACGCGGGTAGATTTTCCTGCGGATTATTTCTACCGATGCAACTGCTGGCCAACAGCGAGGTAGCCAGTCCGATGCTAAATATAATTTTTTTTTTCATCAATCGTTAAAATTTACGGATACGTTGAGCCATTCATCGTCAAACTCAGCCTCGTATTTCTTATAGAAGTTGATGGCCGGCGTGTTCCAATCGAGCACCTGCCACATCACGCCGCTATATTTGTTTTCTTTGGCATAGGCTATCGTCCGGTCGAGCAATTTTTTCCCGACACCGTGTCCTCGTTCCTTTTTGGTTACGATAAGGTCTTCCAGATATAAGCGCCTACCTTTCCATGTCGAATAACGGATATAGAAAAGTGAAAGGCCTATAATATTACTTTGACGCTCCGCGACAAACGCTCCCCAGACGGGTAAAGAACCAAATCCGCTTTCCATAAATTCCTCCATGGAAACCGTCACGGCGTCTGGTGCTTTCTCGTAAATGGCGAGCTCGTGGATTAATGCCATCATCGCCGGACAATCTGTTTGCTTTGCTTTTCTAATCGTTACCATTTATAATAATCTGAAGATACCGATTGGCATTTTTAGTCTTTGTTTTTGTAGTGTTTGATAATACGTTTGCCAAAAATCGTACTGCCCAGCCGAACCATATTCGCGCCTTGCTCTATCGCCAGGCTGTAATCTGACGACATGCCCATCGATAAGGTGTCAAACGTCTCTGCTTTACGGAAAAAGCTTGCTTTGACGCCATCGAACAGCATCTTTAGTTCATAAAACTCTTCTTTGATGACTTTTTCGTTTTCTGTATTGGTAGCTATCCCCATAAGCCCGCGTACACGAATATGCTGTAATCTCGGAAATTCCTCACTACGGAGCATTTCGATAAGTTCCGCATGATCGAATCCAAATTTAGTAGCTTCGTCGGCGATGTACACCTGCAGCAGGCAATCGATAATCCGGTTATGCTTGCCGGCAAGTTTATCAATTTCTTTTAAAACTTTTAACGAATCAACAGACTGTATCATCGATATAAAGGGAGCGATATATTTCACTTTGTTCGTCTGTAGATGACCAACAAGATGCCATTCAATATCTTTAGGTAAAGCTTCATATTTTTCTACCATTTCCTGAACCATGTTTTCGCCAAATATGCGCTGACCTGCGGCGTAAGCTTCCATGATTTCTTCATTAGATTTCGTTTTGGAAACAGCTACAAGGGTGACACCGATGGGTTTGAGGTCGATTTGTAAAGATTCAATATTTGTTGCAATACTCATTTTGGTGTAATTTCAAACGTTCAGAAACTGAAAAAAGTGATTATTATAATGCCTTTTTGTAATTTTGTACAAACTTACGAAATGCAGCGCTTAATACTTATTATATTGTCGTCGTTTTTTTTGATGATTTCCTGTAATAGATCGAAGCCGAAAGGAACCCTTTCGGAGAAGACGATGATAGACTTAATGACAGAGGTACATCTGGTAGATGGCTATCTGAACACGTTGCCTGTGGATAGCACGCGTCAAGTTATTGACGGGCTGTATGGAAAGGTATTTGAAAACTACGGTATTGATTCGGTGAGATTTAGAGAAAATATAGCTTATTATTTAGGTAACCCTATAGCTTCTAAAGAACTTTACGTGGAAATAACGAAAAAGTTAAACGCCTATGAGGACGACTACCGCCGAACGGATTCGTTGAAAAATGCGCGGATTTCGGACAGCATACGGGTGGTGCAACGATATCAGCGTTTAAAAGAGACTGCTCGTAGATTAATTCTGGAGGTACACGCTGATACGATACCGTTGACATATCGCGTTCATCAAAAAGATTTTATGGACGGGGCCGGGCTGTATGCTATTCAGACGTATCAACCAACGATTCAGCCCACCGTATCCAAAGAAGCGGATGAACCGCATGCAGATGTACCACGAAAGTCTCAAGTAGAGTCTAATTCGGTATCTGTCGAACAGAAACCAGCCGCTACATCCCGGCGAGTCCGACCGACTCCAATTCGGGGTCCCGTACCACAGAAAGTAGAAGCGAAGCCGCTTGAAAATTAAGGAATTTATGATTTTCCCAAAAAATGCGATAGATAAATTAGGTTTTATGGAGATTAAAGACCTAATAAAAGATAAATGTTTGAGTGAATCCGGAAAAGAGATGGTGGAGAAAATTCAACCTCAGGTAAAACTTGAACAAATAGATAGGTTTCTTCGTCAAACACAGGAATTTAAGGATTTGCTGATTAATGATGCCCCGCTGCCCGTGGACCATCTTTATCCTATAAAGCCGTTGGCGGAAAAGGTTCGTGTAGAAGGTTCTTTTTTAGCGGAGGAGGAGTTTCACCGTATTTTGTTATCGCTGCGCACGGTGTACGCTGTCATTCGCTATTTCAATGAACGGGAAGGTCAATATGTGCATCTGGAGCTACTGTTTGAACATCTCCCTATCGAAACGAAAATTATTCGGCAGATTGAAGCGGTGATAGACGACCGGGGAAAAATGAAAGACAATGCGTCCCGCTTGTTGCTAGATTTGACGCAACAGATACTTAAAAGCGAACAGGAAGCTCGCAAGCGTATTGATCACGTATTTAAACAAGCGCAAAATAGTGGCTGGACAGCGGATGGGAACTTAACGATCCGGGATGGCCGTTTGTGTATCCCTATACTTGCCGAAAACAAGCGTAAACTAAAGGGCTTTGTACATGATGAATCTGCTACTGGACAAACTGCTTATATAGAGCCTGAAGAGGTTTTCCACCTTAACAATAAAGTAAGGGACTTAGCTTTTGAGCGCAGGCGAGAGGTTATTCGCATATTGACGGAACTTACCACTGAGTTGCGTCCGCATGTTCCGTTATTGCTGGCGTATCACGGCTTATTGAGCAAGCTTGATTTTGTTCGGGCGAAGGCGTTGTTTGCCATCGACATGGAAGCGGAAATGCCGGAATTGTCAAAAGAGGCGGAGATTAACTTGGTTAACGCGCGGCACCCGTTATTACTAATAAATGCCCGTAAGGAAAGTCATCCGCCCGTGGTTCCTTTGAATATCAAGATCGATCAGCAAGACCGTGTAATTCTGGTGTCGGGGCCGAATGCCGGGGGAAAGTCCGTTTGTATGAAAACAGTCGGTTTGCTCCAACTGATGGTGCAGTCGGGGTTGCTCATCCCAGCAGAAGTGACTTCTAAGTTAGGTGTTTTCCGCCAAATATTTGCTGATATTGGCGACGATCAGTCTATCGAAAGCGACCTGAGTACATACAGCGCTCATCTTTCAAAAATGAAATACTTTACGGAGTTCGCGAATGCCCGTACCTTGGTATTGATCGACGAGTTTGGTACAGGTACTGATCCATTATTTGGAGGGCCTATTGCCGAAGCCGTGTTGGAAGTACTGAACAAAAAAGAGGTGCGTGGTGTGATAACCACCCACTATTCTAACCTTAAGGTATTTGCTAGTAATACAGGGGGCCTGGAAAATGCTTCGATGTTATTCGATAATGTTGCAATGCGCCCGCTGTATATATTGCAGGTTGGAAAACCAGGTAGCTCTTATGCTTTTGAAATTGCGCAGAAAATAGGCCTGAACAAAGAAATTTTGGATGCTGCAAAAGATAAAATCGGTGCCCGTCAGAAAAAAGTAGACACCTTATTAGTGGACTTAGAACGTGATAAAAAGGAGATTTATGACACCAAGACTGCCATCGCCATGCGCGAACGTGAATTGGAAAGACTGAAAGGGGAATACGAAAGCTTGCGGGGATATCTGGAAGAAAATAAGAAGCAGATTCTTAGGGACGCGAAGGAGGAGGCTCGCCAGATTCTAAAGAACGCCAACAAATTAATTGAGAATACGGTTGCCGAGATTAAATCGGTACAGGCGGATAAGGAAAAGACGAAGGACATACGGCGTCGTCTGCATGCCGAAGCCGACAAGCACACTGAGAAAAAACCAACAACTAAACAAACGGCAGTTGCGGAGGCTGATGCTTCTATCAAAGTTGGCGACTGGGTGAAGATTTTGGACGCTGATACGGAAGCGCAGGTAATCGAAGTTTCGAAAGGGAGTAATCTGATTTTGGCGCTAGGCGAGTTGCGCACCGTTGTGAAGAAAAATAAGGTCGTGAAATTGCAAGGAAAGGAAAAAGCGAAAGTGATCAAGAAACACAAAACGATTTCCACAGAATCTGCAGCAGAGTTTCAACCGGAGCTCGACGTTAGAGGAATGCGGACGGAAGATGCGTTACGACAGCTGGAGACGGTGTTAGATCGCGCGGTGATGATCGGTTACCCTTCCTTGAAGATTTTACACGGGAAGGGAGATGGCATTCTCCGTAAATTTATTCGAGATTATCTACGGAAATATAGTCACGTCTCGCATTTTGATGACGAGCATGCCGATCGTGGGGGGGATGGTATTACATATGCTTATATCCAGTAATGAGAAGGCTTGCTTAGCCCAGGTTATTAAACGAATACACATAATCTAAGGAGATAATGGCGTCGTTCGCACGACGGATATTGTATTGTCTACCTGTTATTTCGTAAACTACGGTTAGATGTTCGCCATGTTTTTCTACGCCTTTGCGTTGCGGCTTTACTTTGAATTCCTTCATGAAGTTTTCAAATTCACCCAAACGGGATACTTCGATGTTTTGAAAGGTAACGTGGATGGTCCTTATAAAATAAATGTTGGCCAGTAAGTTTTCCATCTTTTGAAACAGAGACAGGACAACCACCATACATGCGGTAAGAATGAGACCGAAGGTGTAGTTCTCAAAACCAATCATCATGCCTACGCCTGCCATAGACCAAATGACGGCGGCTGTTGTCAACCCCTGCACTGTAAACTTACCTTGGTAAATGACGCCAGCACCGAGGAAACCAATTCCCGTTACAATATTGGCGGCTATACGATCGTCCGAAATATTACCCATGCGGGATGTTAATGTAAAAATCGTAGACCCTAGGCAGATCAGGATAATGGTACGGAAACCCGCAGATTTATTTTTAAATTCTCGTTCGAAGCCTACCACCGCGCCACACAAGATGGACACGAGTACACTTTGAATAGGGAGCTCTTCTAGCCACTCAAACATAGGTGTTAAATATTATGTAAACGATGCATTATGACGTATTGGTAGTAGAACGGTTTCGCAGGGAGAAAGTTTAATGAAGGGGCAATAATGCCCCAAAAACAAATTAAACATTCAACCATTAGAAATTTGGTTTCATTAAATACTTGTCATAGAAGCGGAAGATATGATCGGCAGCTTCTTCGGCAGTATCGACAAAGCGATAAAGTTTCAGATCTTCCTCAGAGATGTATGCATTCCCTAGCATGCTGTGCTCAATCCAGTCAAACAGCCCTTTCCAGTACTCGGTGCCAACCAAGACGATGGGAAATTTGGCTATCTTTCCCGTTTGGATTAATGTTATGGCCTCAAACAGCTCGTCCATGGTGCCAAATCCGCCTGGCATAACGATATACCCTTGCGAATATTTGGTAAACATGACCTTCCGAACAAAGAAATAATTGAATTCGAGAAGCTTGTCACGATCTATGTATTTGTTGTGAAACTGTTCAAAGGGTAATTCGATGTTGAGACCTACCGATTTTCCGCCTGCTTCGTGCGCACCTTTGTTGGCGGCTTCCATGATCCCGGGACCGCCACCGGAAATCACACCATATCCCTTGTCGGCAAGCAAGCGTGCTATTTCTACGGTAATTTCATAATACTTGTGGTCGGTCTTGGTTCGTGCAGACCCAAATATAGATACACAAGGGCCTATCTTAGCTAATTTTTCAAAACCATCAACAAACTCTGCCATGATTTTAAAAATTTGCCAAGAGTCTTTTACTTTTATTTCTTGCCAGGTTTTGTTGGCAAATGAACTTCTTATTTTATCTTCTCTAACCATATATATGATTCCACTTGTTGAGATTTCCAAGATAGGGATTTTTTTGTTTATTTTTGTACATGCATTTTTCGTCGCGACTTTTAGAACAAGCAGTAGATGAATTTGGGCGTTTGCCCGGAATTGGAAAAAAAACCGCTCTGCGTCTGGTGTTGCATTTGTTGAAACAATCAAATAGCGATGTGAGCCGCTTCACACACTCCTTAGATCAACTTAAAGAACAGATTCGTTATTGTAAAACCTGTTTCAATATTTCTGATCATGAGATATGTGAAATCTGTACATCAGTAAAACGGGACCATGCAACAATCTGTGTGGTGGAGGATACACGGGATGTGATGGCTATCGAGAATACCAATCAATATCAAGGTGTTTATCATGTACTTGGTGGGCTTATTTCACCGATGGATGGGGTAGGGCCCTCCGATCTCAAGATAGAAGCACTTATGGATCGATTGAAGAACGGTGAGGTCCGGGAAATTATTTTGGCTCTTAGCGCAACAATGGAGGGTGACACCACTATTTTCTACCTATATAGAAAATTGAAAGGCTTTGAGGTACAAATCAGTACGATAGCAAGAGGTATTGCCTTTGGCGGTGAATTGGAATATGTCGATGAAATCACATTGGGGCGATCCATCGCCACGCGTGTACCCTATGAAAGAAATATAGGGTAGGATAACACTACATTATAATTTCTTCAATATCCATGAAAAACCAATACTGGTAAAAATCAACGCGCCAGCGGTACCTAGCCATAGGTTCTGATAGCCGAAATGTTCTGCGATGTATGTACCCAGATAGGGTGAAAAAATATTGGCAGAAGCGAATGCCAACGAATTGAATCCCATATAAGCACCTTGTGTATTTGGTGTGGCACGGGATGCGCTGATGGTGGCTGTAAAGGGCAGCGTAAGCATTTCGCCAACACAAAGGATAAACATCGCGCCATATAACCAGGCGATGCCCAAGGGAAAAGACAGCATGAAATAGGAAGCCCCTGCAATTGCTGTTCCGAAAATCATGACCTGTCGTGGGGTAAAGCGTCGTTCGACACCGTGCACCAACAGCATCTCAAATACGACGATACTGAAGCCATTAAAACCTAGAAGCATCCCGATCTGCACTTCGGAAAGCTGGATAACTTCTTTATAATATAAGGGAACTGTGCTCAGTAATTGGAAGAAGGCCATCGAAAACAAGCAGCAGAAGATGTTGAAAACGATAAAAGGTGGGTCTAAATAGGCATTTCGGTCGTCTTTCGCTACTACTTTTTCTTCTTTTCGTTGCATATGTATAGTCGACCGAGGCTTGCGGTTCCGGAAAAAGATGAGAAAGACAACTGCGGCCGATAAAGCAGCGATAGCATTTCCATAGAAAATCCAGCTATAGGAAATCATCGCTAGGAAACCGCCCAATGCAGGGCCTACAGAAAAGCCGAGGTTGACCGCCATACGATTGAGGGAATAGGCTTTGGTCAGGTTTTCCGGTTTGGCATACCGGGCGACAGCAACCGAGTTGGCGGGACGAAATGTGTCAGCGATAAGGGTCAACAGGAAGATCATGCCTGCTAGGCTCTCAAAGGTCCTGAACTGTGGAAGTATAACAAAAATAGGAACCGTGAGTAATAGACTGGTCGCTTGTACTCGGAAATTGCCCAATCGGTCCGTTAACCAGCCGCCCAGCCAGGAACCACATACGGATCCTAACCCGAAGCAGCCTAACACCATGCCGACTTGCGCTTTGTTGAAGTGTAGTTCAGAAGCCATATACATACTTAGAAACGGAATTACCATGGATCCCGTACGGTTAATCAGCATCACCAGTGCCAATAACCAAGCTTCGGTAGATAAACCCCTATAGGAGTTGATATAGAGTTGTACTAATTTTTTCAAACCGTGAATGACTGTAAAACAAAACGGACACCTCTTGAAGCGTCCGTCTTAAAACCTTTAAAATAAAGACCGACTAGCTTTTTTTGTATATTTTGTAAAGTCTGCCAGCGTCTGTAATAGCAAATATTTCACCATTTTTACCTTGGGCTACATCACGGAAACGTTGTCCTTCTTTCGCCAAGAAGCGTTCTTCTCCCACCACTTTATTATCTTTTAGAACCAGTCTTGCAATATGCGTACTGCTCAGGCCGCCGTTAAACAAATTATTTTTCCATTCTGGAATAGCGTCGTGTGTATAAAACATTAAGCCACTTGGTGACAATACAGGATCCCAATAATAAACAGGCTGTTCCAATCCTTCTTGTTGTTGGATAGGCGGATTTCCTATTTCTTTTCCGCTGTACTCCAGACCGTAGGTAATAATAGGCCATCCGTAGTTCTTTCCTGCTTCGATGTGATTAAGTTCGTCGCCCCCACGAGGGCCGAATTCCGTAGACCATAAATCTCCGGTTTCAGGATGCAGTGCTAATCCCTGAACATTTCTATTTCCGTAGCTATAAATTTCCGGGCGAGCCTCGCTGTTTGAAACAAAAGGGTTACTAGGTGCCGGCTGACCATCTTTTGTGATGCGGAGAATTTTTCCCAAGGCAGATTGGAGATCTTGTGCCTGCGGTCTTGTTTCTAAGTCGGAACGTTCGCCGGTACTTACGAACAGGTTGCCTTCTCTATCAAATATAATACGTCCTCCATAATGAAGTCGTCCATCATAGGTCGGCAAGGCTTGGTAAATGACCTGTACATTTTCGATGGATTTCTCATCGTCCGCTAACCTTCCTTTGGCGACTGCCGTATGGTTCCCACCAGTTACGGGTTCGGAAAATACCCAGTATACCATTCTGTTTGACGCAAAATCAGGATCGAGCGTAAGCCCAAGAAGCCCACCTTGACCACGTGCATCTACTTTCGGGATACCACCAATCGCCTCGCTTACTTCGCCTGTATCGGACACGATGCGCATGTTGCCTTCGTTTTCGGTAATTAACAGGCGACCGTCCGGCAGTACGGCAATTCCCCAAGGAGATTTAAGTTTATCTGTCACAACTTGGCTCTCGTAGGGAGTCTGTGTTTTAACTCCGGGAGCTCGCGTCTGCCCTTCAAAAGCAGGTTGATAGTCTGTATTAGGTTTGTTTTTTTCTACAGGGGGATAAACACTGTCGGTAACAGCGTTTTCATCTGACGTGTGAGAAGCTCCGTTACTATTGCAAGAAGCGACTATTAATGACGCTGTTGATAATAACAAAAAGGCCGGAAATGTACGTTTCATCTGTTAAATATTATTTTTAGTATGTCTTTTCTATTTTAAGAGCTAAATGTATAAAAATGTTTTGATAAGCCATAAAAAAAGGTTTTCAAACGGGGAGAATGAAAACCTTTAGCTAACCAATTATAAACCTAAATTATGATGCTGCAAAGATAAGGTTGTTTTGGTTAAAAAACAAATATTTTGTAATCTTTCTTATGACTAACCACTATATCATCCAGCGCAATAAACTGGCCCCCCAGGAGAACCCTGCGCCGAACGCAGTCAACATCAATAAGTCTCCTTTTTGTATCAATTTAATATTCTCCCAAATACATAAGGGAATGGTCGCTGCAATCGTATTGCCACGATATTCTATATTGGTCAATGTTTTGTCCTCTTGAATATTAATTTCCTTACCCACAGCATCGATAATACGTTTGTTCGCTTGGTGTGGTACCAACCAGTCTACTTGTTCTATATCCAATTGGTTGCGTTTAAGTACATTTCTGCAGGCATTGCTCATCGATTGTACCGCTTGTTTGAATACAACCTTTCCGTCTTGTCGCAAATATCTTCGTTCATCCGTAAAGATTTCGTCATTGGTAGGGTACAAGGAGCCGCCACCTTCAATGTTTAGGAACTCACGCCCGTCGCCATTACTCTGCATAAAGGCATCAATGACACCTTCTTCTGCAGAAGGTTCCAACCAGACAACCCCAGCTCCATCTCCAAAAAGAATATTGGTGGAGCGATCATTAATATTAACAAATGCACTGATATTATCGGCGCCGACAATAAGTACATTTTTATATCGTTCCGTTTCCACTAACGACGCGCCCATATCCAGTGCATATAAAAATCCTGAACAAGCGGCATTCATATCGAAAGCCCATATATTTTTTAAATCCAGTTTCCGGGCAATGATATTTGCAGTGGCGGGCATCAACACGTCGGGTGTTGAGGTTGCGACGATAATGGCATCTACATCAGAAATATCTTTGTCGTAACGTGTACACAAATCCCGGATTGCCATAACCGCCATATCGGAAGTGGCCAGCCCTTGCTCCAGAATACGACGTTCTTTAATTCCAGTACGTTTTACGATCCATTCGTCCGATGTGTCACACACCTGTTCCAGATCGAAGTTGGTTCTTCGTCCTTGGGGAAGATAACCGCCGATAGCGGTAATAGCAGCATATGGTCGGGATGAATAAATATTTTGCATAATTTTAGTTTCTCAAAATAAAAACAGGGCAAAGGTACGTATTTTTGTAATTAGTTTGGGTAAAACTTGTCGAGTAGTATTTGTCGCTTTTCGTAAGCTTAGCGTAAAAAAATAGAAACATAAAAAAAAGAAACCAAAGAGTACACCTCCGTAACGTGTAAAATGTATATTTACCTCTCAAATGATTACATGAAGAGCCATTAAAAAAGGTATATTTTAACATGTTGTGTCAGTATAGTGCTGAATCATTTTAATTATTTAAAGGAGGGGAAGTTTGAAAATACTTCTAATAGAAGATGAACCATCAGTTATATCCTTGATAGAGCGTGCGCTTAAGGGAGAGAATCATTGTATCAGTATTGCCATGGATGGCTTTACCGGTCTCAAAATGGCTGGATTGAATCACTATGATTTGATTATTCTCGATGTAATGCTGCCGGGAATGAATGGATTGGACGTGTGTAAAAATATACGTATGGCCAATGAAGAGGTTCCTATTCTTATTCTCAGTGCATTGAACCAAACAGAAGATATTGTTGAAGCGTTTAATCGTGATGCAGATGACTATCTGACCAAACCTTTTAAGCTGGATGAGTTGCGTGCGAGGGTAAATAGGTTTTCCCGTCGTGCAAACAACAGGAACTCTACACCGAATACTATTTCTATTGATAATCTCGTTATTGATAGAGACAGTAAGACCGTAACCCGTGGTGATTTATCCATCATATTGACTGCGACGGAATATCGGTTATTGGAATATCTGCTTATTAACAAAAATAAAGTACTATCCCGAGTGGATATCCTCGAGAAGGTGTGGAATATGGATTTTAACATGGGCACAAATGTTGTGGATGTGTATGTAAACTATCTGCGAAAAAAAATTGACCATCCATTTGAAAAGAAACTGATCCATACGGTAATCGGCATGGGCTATGTGTTGAGAAATGAAAATTAAGACACGCATCATCTTATTGTTTACGACAATCTCGATATTTTATATCATGTCATTTGCGATCTATGTATCCTATTTCACACGTGATAGCCTGCAGACTAAATTTTACCATCGGTTGGAAGAGAATGCTACCATCGTCGGAAATCATATCGTTCAGAACGACGCGTACAATAATCAGATATATTATGAAGTAAGGCGTAAGTACTTGGCACAGCTGTCAGAGGGAAAAGATTATCTTCTGCGGATTGTAAAGGATAGCACCAACATTAGGGTTAAGCCCAACTTACCCATGCCCGAATCTTTTTATACGGAGGCAATTGTGAACGGCAAAGCCCAGTATCTTCATGGCAAAACGTCGTACGTAGCGGTATTCTTCGTAGATTCGCTGCATAAGGAAGATCTGTTGGTTATTTCTGAGGGAATAGATGAATACGGGCATGGGGAACAACGCACATTAGACAGAACGGTGGTATCGGGAGCACTGATAGCCACTGCATTGATTTTTCTTTTATCCTTCTATTTCGCCAATAAATTGCTGGTACCTATTCAGGCGATAAACAACGATCTTACCCAGATCGACATTTCTCATTTGGATACACGTCTTCAGAATAAGTTCAATAATGAAAACGATGAGATAGGTACATTGATTGCCAATTTTAACTCGATGATGAACCGTTTGGATATTTCGGTGAAATCACAACAGAGTTTTATCGGCAACGCCTCACATTCCTTGCGCACGCCACTTACCATTATAGGGGGAGAAGCAGAGCTGGCATTACAGAGTCTGGCTAAGCAGCATGAGGCTTATTATTCGATAGAAACGATCTCGAAGCAAGCAAATAAAATGGAGCTGATCGTCAATAATCTTTTGTTGCTCTCGCGTTCTGGCTTCGATAGAAAAATAGAGAATAAGCAACTCATACGGATCGATGAATTGTTATACGATGTACAACGCAATGAAAAGGCTGTGAGCCCAGAATCCCGTATCCGCTTGGACTTTTCGAATATTCCCGAGGAAAGCCATCGATTGAACGTATTTGTCAACCCGGATTTGTTCTATATCGCTTTTAGTAATATATTATCTAATGCTTGTAAATATGGTGAAGATAATACGGTGACCGTCTCATTACAATGTCATTTAAAAAACGTTACGGTAAAAATTACCGATGATGGCATCGGTATTCCTCAGCAGGATCAACCTCATATTTTTGACTCTTTTTTCCGGGCGTCGAACGTCGGAAAAATATATGGAAACGGGCTTGGGCTTGTTTTAGCGAAGAATATTTTCGATCTACACGGTGCTAAGCTCATGATCTCTTCGGTTGAAAACCAAGGGACAAGTGTAACCATTGAAATACCGGTTTGATTTTCTAATTTCGTTTTAATATCACATTAATGTGATTCTTATAAATCCGTAATATACTTGTGAAAAGTTATTTTAATTACGGTACATGAAGAGAATTTTTTTGTGTTTTGCTCTGGGTTTTTTGGTAAAAGCCGGTTATTCGAATGGGGGCAATGGGAAATTAGATGTTGGGCGTGGGCGTCCGGCCGCCGTCCAGGATACATCTGAAAATGAGCCTGACCAATCCAAGCTATTTAATTTCGACGTATTGTTCAGGGGGGCGCTTCTTGGTGACAACCTGGGGAAGGATGATGCCGTTACCCGGGCAAAAATGGAGGAGATCCGTATCCATCTTCACGGAAATTACAACGATCATTTATCGTATAAAGTTCGACTTCGTTTAAACCGTCCATTTACTCAAAATTCCTTGGATAATGGTTCTAACGCACTGGATTTCGCGTTGATCGAGTACAAATTCGGTAAGAACAGAAACTGGGATGTGACGATAGGTAAGCAAAGTGCGATGGTAGGATCGTACGAATTTGAAAACAACCCAATTTATGAATTTATATTCACCGATTACGTCGATCGTATATTGAACTTGTTCGTAACGGGAGCAAAGTTCGGCTATCACGTAAACCCAAATCATTCTTTTCACGTGCAGGTGCATAACACCGTGAACAACAGCTTTAATGAACATATCGTGAACAATGGCTTTGAGCTAGGCGATTTGGAGCGGTCGAAAACACCTATGGGTGCTTACTTTACCTGGGTGGGTGCTTTTGCCGATCAAAAAGTACATACAAAATGGTCTTATCACCTGTCGCAGTTTGCGGATAAACATACCAACCAGGCCATTTCGCTAGCGAACAAGTACAAAACGGATAAGCAAATGGTGTACCTGGATCTGCAATACTCCCATATGGGGGTAGACCATGCGCTAATCGCTTCCAACGGTATCAGCGACTTTTATGGTTATACCGGATCCGATAGGGTATTGGCAAAGGATATTGTCTATAAATCGGCAGTGCTACGTTATGACCAATTTCTTACCGATAAATGGGAAATCGCATTGAAAGGTGCCGTTGAGACTGCTGGCAGTACGAAGGATGAAGAACTCGGCAAAAATTTCAGGCAGAACTACACCTACTTCGCCGCGCTCCAACACAAACCTTTCCGAAACCAAGACATGCGTTTCTATCTAGGTTACATCGGCAACAGCATTTCGTTTGCAGATAAGATGAATATGGAGAGCCAGCAGTTAAATAGGTTGGCATTGGGAGCTTATTTTACGATCCCATTGTTATAGAATAGCTTAAAGAAATTATTAAATGAATAAAATAAATCGATAACAATTATGCGTTTAACACCACGTGAAATCGAAAAACTAATGCTTCATACCGCTGGCGAGCTTGCAGCTAAGAGGCTAAAAAGGGGCGTGAAACTCAATTACCCTGAATGTATCGCGTATATCAGTATGGAACTGATGGAGCGTGCGCGTGACGGCAAAACCGTTGCGGAACTGATGGAGTATGGCACCACACTTCTAAAAAGAAAGCAGGTGATGGAGGGCGTTCCAGAAATGATACATGACGTACAGATCGAGGTTACTTTCCCTGACGGCACGAAATTAGTAACCGTACACAATCCTATTCGTTAACCTTAAAAATCAAAGAACATGGTTCCAGGAGAATACTTTTTGAAGAATGACGATATCAAAGCCAACGTGGGCTATAAGACGAAGACGATATCGGTCGCTAATAGAGGTGACAGACCTATTCAGGTAGGGTCACACTATCACTTTTTTGAAGTGAACAAAGACTTGGAGTTTAACAGAGAAGAGGCATTTGGCATGCGTCTGAATATTCCAGCGAGTACGGCTGTCCGTTTCGAGCCGGGCGAGAAGAAAAATGTCATATTGGTAGAAATTGGTGGAAATAAAGAAATCCACGGTTTCAATGGCTTAACCAATGGTAAGTATACCAATGCGAAGGTGAAAGCTTCGGCTATCGATAAAATGAAGAAACAGAATTTTAAATCTTCTAAATAATTAAAAGAACATATTATGGGAGAATGGAACAGAAGAGACTGGATTAAGATTGTCGGACTGGCAACTGCAGGAGTTGCTACGACAAAACTAAACGCCTTAGGTCTCGAAAAACTAGGCTTGGATAAATCGTCGATTCATTATGACGATGACGGTGCTTTATATATACCACGAGATAAATACGCTTCGCTATTTGGCCCGACTACGGGTGACCGTGTTCGTCTAGCAGATACGGAACTGTTGGTCGAAATTGAAAAAGACTACGCCGTGTACGGCGAAGAAAATAAGTTCGGTGGTGGTAAAACGATCCGTGATGGTATGGGGCAGTCGGCACGTGCCTTGCGTGATGAGGATGTACTCGATTTTTGTATTAATAACGTAATTATCATCGACCACTGGGGTATTGTAAAAGCAGATGTGGGTATTAAAGATGGTAAAATCGTGGGAATAGGTAAGGCGGGTAATCCAGACGTACAGGATGGAGTGACACCGGGCATGGTTATAGGCCCATCAACCGAAGTACACGGCGGTGCAGGCTACATCCTGACGGCCGGCGGCGTAGATACACATATCCATTTTATCAGTCCTACACAAGTGGAAACAGCATTATATAGCGGTGTCACGACGTTTATCGGTGGTGGTACAGGTCCTGCGGACGGAACAAATGCGACAACGGTTACCTCTGGTAAATGGTTTATTCACAAAATGCTAGAAGCCTTCGAGGATTTGCCTATTAATGTCGGTTTCTTCGGTAAAGGGAATATATCCACTACGAAACCTATCGAAGAACAGATTGAAGCTGGCGCATTGGGTGTTAAAATACACGAGGATTGGGGCGCTACGCCGGCAACTATCGATGCGGCATTGAAGGTGGCCGACAAGTATGATGTGCAGGTGGCCATCCATACCGATACGCTGAACGAAGCTGGTTTTTTAGAAGATACGGTTGCAGCGATCGATGGTCGAGTCATCCATACATTTCATACGGAAGGTGCAGGCGGGGGACACGCACCGGATATCATTAAGATTTCGATGTATCCGAACATTATCCCGGCATCAACCAACCCGACAAAACCATTTACGGTGAACACGGCTGAAGAGCACTTAGACATGTTAATGGTTTGCCACCATTTGGATAAAAATGTAAAAGAAGACGTGGCCTTTGCTGATTCACGTATCCGTCCGCAGACGATCGCGGCAGAGGATATTCTACAGGATATGGGGGTCTTCTCGATTATGAGCTCGGACAGCCAAGCGATGGGACGGGTAGGCGAGGTGATTTCCAGAACGTTTCAAACAGCACACAAAATGAAGGTACAGCGTGGACCACTAGAAGAAGATAAAGCCAACAATAACGATAACTTCCGTGTAAAACGATATGTTTCTAAATTTACGATCAATCCCGCAAAAGCACATGGTATCGATAAGTATGTTGGTTCGGTAGAAGTTGGTAAATTTGCTGATCTAGTGCTATGGAAGCCTGAAATGTTTGGTGTGAAACCGGAGATGATTATTAAAGGTGGTATGATCCTTAGCTCGAAAATGGGGGATGCCAATGCATCTATCCCAACACCACAGCCGATTATATATCGTCAGATGTTCGGCAATTATGGTAAGGCTAAAACCAAAACTTCTTTCAATTTTGTATCGAAAGTTTCTATCGATAACGGTACGATTGCGTCTTTAGGCTTATCCAGACAAAGTTTGCCGGTAGAGGGTTGTCGCAAAGTTATGAAGAAAGACATGGTACATAATGACGCAACACCAAATATCGAGGTGAATCCAGAAACATATGAAGTAACAGTGGACGGCGTACTTGCAACTTGTGAACCGTTGGCGGAGCTGCCAATGGCACAACGTTACTTCTTATTTTAATGATCATATCTAATGGCATAACGGGTAATATACGGGCAGATAATACGCTGCTGGAGAAATCTACTGATCAGGTTGAATTAGAATGGTTCGATACCGAAAAACGTGTTTTGAGAGTGCGTACGGTAGATGGTCAGGAAATTGGCTTTCGAAATTTGAGCGGCGCACCGCTGCGGGATGGTGACATCCTATTTGAAGATGAAAATCAACGTATCGTTGTGCGTATATTACCTTGCCTTTGTCTCATTTTCCGTCCACGGAATAAGATGGAAATGGCGACGGTCTGTTTTGAAATAGGCAACCGCCATTTACCTATCTACATAAATGAAGAGGCAGAGGTCATATTGGCTTATGAACGGCCCATACATCAGTTGTTGAAGAAGGGAAACTACGATGTGACAGTGGGCGAACGTGTGATTATACAGACGCTTACGCTGAAAATGCATGAGTGGTCAATAAAAACAAAATTTAATATAACATTAGCAAAACAAGGCGAATGAATCCATTACTGACGCTGTTGCAAATCAATGATTCGGTTTTTCCGATAGGAAGTTTTACCCACTCCTATGGTTTGGAAACTTATATCCATAAGGGGATAGTGCATGATAGCAGGTCTACCGAAGTCTATGCCGAAAAGATGCTGCGCTATAACTTCTTTTATAACGACGCCGCATTTTTCTACGAAACCTGGAAGATATGTGAAAAGAAAGCGTTGAAGCAGAAATTGGTAGAACTTGACAGCTTAATTACATCGCTTAAATCACCTTATGAGATTAGAGAGGCCAGCAAGAAATTGGCGGTCAGGTTTTTAAAGGTGGTAGAGAGTTTCCAGTCTGTAAGGCGTTGCAAAACCTATCTGGAAGCTATTCAAGCAGGTGAAGCGCATGGTCATTACCCAATGGCGTTTGCTATGTACGCGCATGCCCAAAATATCGACTTAGAGGACGCCTTAAGTGCGTTTTACTATAACTCGTTGAATGGGATTGTGACAAACTGCGCGAAGCTTGTTCCGATCAGTCAAATGGACGGACAGAAGATTCTCTTTAAACTCCAGTCTTTGATAAAAGAACTGGTTGATAAGCAGTCGGATATGGATGCAGACATGATAGGGAACTGTTGTGTTGTACAGGATATTCGTTGCATGCAGCATGAAAAACTTTATACAAGAATTTATATCTCTTAATCATTACGATGGAAAGAAATTATGTGAAAATAGGCGTGGCCGGCCCGGTAGGCTCCGGAAAGACGGCCTTGATTGAAAGATTAACACGATCGATGTCAGAAGATTACAGCATCTGTGTTGTTACAAATGATATATATACGCGCGAAGACGCGCAGTTTTTACAAAAAAATTCCGCGTTGCCGGCAGAGCGCATTGCGGGCGTGGAAACAGGTGGATGTCCACATACGGCTATTCGTGAAGATGCATCGATGAATATTGAAGCGGTAGAAGATTTGGTTCAAAAGTTTCCGGACACGCAAATTGTTTTTGTAGAAAGTGGAGGGGATAATCTAACAGCTACCTTTAGCCCCGATTTGGCGGATGTAACCATCTTTGTAATCGATGTGGCCGAGGGAGAAAAAATACCACGCAAAGGGGGGCCGGGTATTACGCGTTCTGATTTATTACTGATCAACAAGATAGACTTGGCGCCGTACGTAAATGCGGATTTGGGTGTAATGGAAAGCGATGCAAAAAGGATGCGGGGCGAACGACCATTTATCTTTACGAATTTGATGTCTCTACACGGACTCGATGACGTTATAAATTGGATCAAGAAACATGCTTTATTAGAACAATAACAGTCGGTATTGATGGATAGTATTATCAAGATTAATGTAGAACGGGAAGGACACCGGAGCGTGTTAAAGGAAAGTTATCACAATGCGCCATATAAGTTAACGCATTATGGTTCCCCTCGGGCCCAGGATCATCTGGAGATGATTATCATGAGTGCCTCTCCGGGAATAATGGACAGCGATTCCTTAGTCATTGATGTACACGTGAAGGAAAATGCACACTTAAAGCTATTTACACAGTCATTTAACAAGTTGCATCCGATGAAGGTGGGTGCATCTCAGGAGACGAATGTATTATTGGATAAAGATAGTATGTTCAACTACGTGCCGCATCCTGTCACGCCTTTTAAAAATTCTATTTTTAAGACGGTGAATACTATCCACGTCAATGACGGTGCGACGTTAATTTGGGGTGATATCATTAGCGCCGGACGGGTGCAACGGGACGAGGTGTTTGCGTTTCGGAAGCTACATAGTATTACCCGTGTCTACCAAGACAGTAAACTGCTCGTGACTGATAATCAATGCCTATTGCCGCAGGAACAACCCGTATCTGACTTATTGTTTTTTGAAGGATATACACACCAAGCCACCCTTCTTTATTGTGGCCCATTTGCGAAACTGATGAAAGGTGAGATGGACGAAATCCTAACAAGGGAGTACGAGGATGTCTCATTTGGATTCACCGAGTGTGCAGAGAACACCATCTTGCTCCGTGCAGTGGGTACCGATGGTGAATTGCTATATAGCTTTCTGACCATGCTGGCGCAAATGTGTTGGGTCTTTACCCAAGACCAGCTGACGAAAAAAGACGAGGAAACTGCCCGCATTGCAGCCCAGGCGCTCCCAAAAGAAACCGGTACAAGCAGGGTCAAAAAAGAAGCAAAAAAGGTGCCTGCAAAAAAAACGACGGGCCAAAAAAAAACAGAAACAACGGAAACCGCTTCTAGCGCCGTGGACGCCAAAAATCTTACTAAGAAGAAGACGATTGGCGGAAAGGGGAAAGAAGTAGCGGAAAAGACCGCGAAAGCGAGGACCGTAAGCAAAAAAGCTGTTTAAATACGTAGAATGATATGCACGAACTAGGTATTGTAAAGGATATTTTTAGAACGTTGGAAGAGGCTTATCCGGATAGATACGAATCTATTGTAAAAATTAACTTGGAGGCAGGCCTATTGAGCAGTTTACAGCCTATACTGATCCAGAATGCTTTTGAAGCTTATGTGATGGATGACACAAGGTTTAAAAATACCGAATTGGAAGTTTCCATATTACCTATCATCGCATATTGTAAGAACTGTGACAAACAGTTTGAAGTGAAATATCACCGGTTTGTTTGTGAATGTGGGCAACCATCGGACACGATTATACAAGGTGAGGAATTAAGAATTAGTCAAGTAACATTTCAGGAGGATAAAAATGAGTAACCCAATAACCCCGAAGAGTAATCAGATGCCGGTGGGTTCTGTACAATGTGATAACACAACGTTGAACTTATTAAAGGCCAACGATTTCGTAGCGAAAGCGATCCGGGAACGTTTGAAAGATGTTTGTGTTATCAATGTTTGCTCGTCACCGGGAAGTGGCAAAACCACGCTGATGCAGGAAACAGGTAAACGCTTGAGCAGCGAGTTGAATATCGCGGTTTTGGTTGGCGATCCCGAAACCGAACGCGATGCCGTCCGTATGCGCGAGGTCGGGATCAATGCACTTCAGATCGTAACAGGAGGTATGTGCCATATTGAAGCACAGATGGTGTTGCAAGCATTGGATCATATCAATTTAGATGGTGTCGATTTGTTGTTTATCGAAAATGTAGGCAATCTGCTTTGCCCTGCAGCGTTTGACTTAGGCGAGGATTACCGCGTCACCCTATTGGCTTCTACAGAAGGTGATGATAAGCCGAAGAAGTATCCGCGTATGTTCTTGACCAGTGAATTGATGCTCGTGTCGAAGGCGGATCTGTTGCCCTATGTTCCGTTCTCGGTTGAAGCGGTTACAAAAGATGCACGCGAGGTTAATCCTAATCTGGAAGTAATTTCGATCAGTACATTAAATGGCGAGGGAATCGATGCGTGGTGCAGTTGGTTAAAAGACAAAGTGCGCGCAAAGAAAGGCATAAAGGGGTAACAATGTATGCTTCCGGTCCAAAAATAGACTTTCTACCGCTCCAATGGTACGAAGTCAATCGAACGGTAATCAAACGGAAGACCGAGGGGGGCAGAGATGTTTCCCTCTCGCGGTTTCCTAAGACGCCTATTTACAACGGCGAGGTGCTCTACGAGACAGACGAGGTTATCGTGAAAGCGCGTGTTGAACCTTGTGCATGTATCGTGTTACATGCGAACGATATGGCGACTATTGGGAACTTTTGCTTTGATGTGGGGAATCGTCATTTACCTATATTTTGTATAGACGATAGGATGGTCGTATCGTATGATGGGCGCCTGTTTCAGGCGCTATCCGCTAAATATGGCGATAAAGTAAGGATGGAGGCAAAAAGACTTGATGTGAGAGATGCCATCAAAGCGTTCGGAAATTATCTATAGCGTTTTGGTACAATATAAAAAGATGCGAAAATATAAGGATGTAGTTTTTAGATATGCGTTACTAGGCTGGTGTGTGGCGGTGCTGATGAGCTGCCAGCAAACTGCACCGCGTACGGATCAGAGAAATGGTACTTATGTCGCAGAGGATAGCAGGGGAACAAAAGTAGCGTTGAAACACCCTGCCAGACGTGTAGTGGTATTGTTTGAACCGATGGTGGACGAACTGTACATGCTACAGGCAGGGGAGGCTATCGTAGGTATTCCCGAACAGGTTTATCAGCATGCTTCTTCTTACCGTTTTCTGTCCAAACTGGACGAACGAATCGCGCGCAAGGAAATTGCTACGCCCACTTATGGAGGTCGAGCGAACAACGTGGAATCGGTTATTGGATTGCGACCGGATTTAGCAATTGTATACGAGCAGGATAAGGAGACGATTACGCAATTGGAAGGGTTAAATATCCCCGTTTTTGCTGTTTCCAGTAAAAATAAACAGCGTATCTATAGTGAACTACGCGGCGTAGCTACATTATTAGGTAAGGAGCAGCGGGCAGCAGAACTTATTTCTTATGTGGAGGAACAACTGAAGAAAATGGACAGACCTACACATGGCGTTCGTAAAAAAGTGTACTATGCGTGGTCGAAAGGGCGTGTTTTGTCCACTTCCGGTAAAGGTTCTTTAATGGATTTGTCTATCGAGGCAGCCGGCGCGGAAAACGCTTGTCCGTTAGAAATGGAGGCGCCTAATATCGGCGCAGAACAGCTTTACAGCTGGAATCCTGATATTATTGTACTGTGGAATTCGAGCTTGAACGATGTATACGATTTAAAAGAACTGGCCGCTCTTCCGGCAGTGAAAAATAAGGAAGTGTATGTACTGACTCCCACCTTCAATTTTGATCCCCACACTATTAAGTTTATGCTTTTTGCGAAGCAATTACGACATTGGTGCTATCCTGAGGAAAGTGCCGAGGAGCTGGAGAAAGAAATTCAAGAAGCGCTGGACACGCTATATGGTAACACAAAAGGGGAGGCTTAACCAATGCAACGGCATTTTAAAATTCTTTTACTTGTCCTGATGCCTTTGGCAGTGGTGTTCTTTTCGTTGTCATTGGGAAGTACAGGTTATGTAGGTTTATCGGACTTAGCGCATTATACCAGGACAGCCATTCAGGATCTCTTCGTTAAGGAATTAACGGAAGCTCCTATGGAGATGGAGATCATCTTATGGCAAGTTCGTTTGCCCCGTATTCTACTCACCTTTATGGTTGGAGCGGCACTGGCGGTCTCGGGAGGGGTGTTGCAGGCGATTTTTAGAAATCCGATCGTTGATCCGTTTTCGTTGGGTATATCTTCAGGTGCAGCGTTTGGCGCGGCATTGTCCATGTTGGTGCCGTTAATCCCGATCAATTTCTCTGCTTTTTTATTTGGTGTTTTGGCTGTAGGGATTACCTATGTTGTTTCTTATTCGGGGGTGCGGACTTCGTTGATAACAATGGTGTTGGCGGGAATGATTATTACCGGTGTTTTTACGGCATTCTTGACTGTATTACAATACCTGAGCGACCCCTATAAGTTGCAAGCCATCGTACAATGGACGATGGGGAATCTCCATACGGCTTCATGGGATAAAGTACAAACAGCATTTTTGCCCATAATAGGTGGACTGGCGGTTATTGCGGCATTTCGTTGGAAGCTAAACTTGCTGGCGTTGGGCGATCAGGAAGCCATGGCAGTGGGCGTTAATCCGCGGAACATCAAATTCGCACTTGTGGGGTTGGCGACAATGATTACAGCGTCTGCTGTGGCTTCCGTGGGTATGATCAGCTTGTTCGGCTTGATTGTACCTCACATCAGTCGTATTGTTTTTGGCCCGAATAACGAAATAGGTATTTTCGCTAATATGAGCATCGGAGGAACATTTTTATTGTTGATTGATGATTTTTCGCGTGCTGTTATGCCATTTGAAATTCCAATAGGCGTTTTTACGATGATACTGGGGGCGCCACTGTTTATTTATCTGATGCGTAAAAACGCTGTAAACTGGAACGCATGAAAGAGTTGATACAGATCCATAACTTATCCTTTTCGTTTGGTAAGCAACAGGTACTTGTCGGACTCACGGCAAATTTCTATGCAAAGGAGCTGACGGTTATTCTTGGAAGGAACGGTAGCGGAAAATCAACGCTTTTCAATATTCTTTCCGGTATGGAGCGCCAATATAACGGTTCGGTACTCTTTGGCGATCAAGACCGAAAACATATCAAATTGGGAAAGAACAGTCCATTGCGGATAGGATTTATGGCACAATTCCATCAAACGACTTTTCCATTTACCGTGTTTGATGTGGTGCTAACAGGTCGGGCCTCATTTTCTAGGTTTGCTCCACGGCAAGTGGATCTCGACTTAGTGGCGGAAAATCTGCGTGCCTTCGGGTTGTGGCACCTAAAGGATAAACCATATACGGCGCTCTCGGGAGGGGAGAGGCAATTGGTTTTGCTGTGCCGAATTTTGGTGCAACAACCGGATGTACTGCTACTCGATGAACCAACAAATCACCTGGACCTGCATTACCAGGTTGCGGTGATGGAACATCTCAAGCGTTTGGTCGAAACTGGTACAACAGTGGTGTCTGTGATGCATGATCCTAACCTTGCACTTTTATATGGCGATCGATTTTATGTGATGCAAGACAAAAAATTACATGGGTTAGAAGAGAAAGACCCAGCTGTGTTGCTTTCCACTTTAGAAAACACCTATAATGTTGCTTTAACAGATGTCCAGCATGATGGGCGAACATTGATAATCCCTAAACGGAAGCGTTTATGATAAACGATATAGACATATTACCTGTAGGCATACGAGATCGTGAAGAAGTTATCGCCTACGTATTGAAAACACGAGAGCATCTATTTCCCATGTTGAACCATCAGGTTATACCGAGAGATTTAAGAGATTTTTCTTCAACGTATGTACAAACCGATGTAGGGGCTTTTTTACAAGCGCGTACAAAACAAGGAAAGCTCATCGGCACCATAGGTATGATGGCGTATGATAATCGTTTTCCCTATTTTTCTTTTACGGGGAGCAAGATTGTCGAAGTTGCGAGGTTATATGTTGAGCCCGCCTACCGGAAATCGGGTCTCGGGACAGCACTTGTACAGCGGTTGAAAACTATAGGACAGCAACAGGGCGTTGAATTATTGTATTTACATACACATCCTTTTCTGGAAGGTGCTTATGAGTTTTGGTTAAAGCAGGGGTTCGATTTGGTCTTGGCATGTGAAGAATCTGGTTTTGAGACATTGCACATGACACTGGATAAGACGAAAGTGATAACGACAGATACTTTTACTTCATTTATGGAGAACCGCTGATGGCAAAAGCTTTTTATACGTTTTGTTTACTGTGTTGCGCAGTGATGAGCTATGCGCAAGTAGATACCACTGTCGTCACCTTAGAAGAGGTATTGATTACCGGTAGGCGGAACAATTCGTATTTAATCAATACGACGGAGCTGGGTGGTAAGTTTTCGGGAATATTGAAAGATCTCCCGCAATCGGTATCGTTAGTGAGTCGTGAATTCATGGAGGATCGACAAGCTTTTCAGATTACGGATATGGTACAGGATCTGGCCGGTGTGAGCCAAGCATCTGTTTATGACGATTTAACCATACGAGGTTTTAACAGTGGTTATGCAAGTGGTCTTCGTTTGGTGAACGGAATGCGCTCAGCCTATGGCTATGGGACTAGTTTTTGGCGTGCACCGCTAACAGCAAATTTGGAAAGTATCGAGGTGCTGAAAGGTCCAGGGGCTTCGCTATTTGGTGATATCGTACCGGGTGGGACGATTAATCTGGTGACGAAAAAGCCGCTCGAAGAACAAAAAACGAATATTGGTTTTAGTGTAGGAAGCTTTCAAACACTTCGGTCTACATTGGATATGGGTGGCCCTTTGGATAAAGACAGCCGATTTTTGTATAGACTCAATCTGGCTTACGAAGCGTCACGTACATTTCGAGATAATAACCAGCGAAAAAATATATTGGTTGCTCCCTCTTTTAGATTTCGTCCTGCAGAAGGAACACAGATTGATGTGGACTTAACCTATGATGATTTTGATGGGTTTTTGGATAGAGGTCTTGGCATCCGAAATAATGATTTCTATGGGCAGGATAGAGCGTTCAATGTAAACCAGCCGACAGATTTTTACCGTTCTAGGTTCTTGACGTTTTCGACCCGTTTGTCACAATACATCACCAGCGATTTGTCTTTGCATGTAAACTACATGAAATCAATATATAGTGAGGATCTGAATGAATTCCGTACACTGAATACGTATGCCAATCCGCCAGAGAATACCATTATGAACATGCGCTTTCTTTCAAAGAAAGTAAAGGATTATACGGATAATCTCGTAAGTTATCTAAGCTACAACCTGCAAAAGCCAGGCCATGCACATCGTTTCGTGTTGGGGGTAGACTATGCACAATACGGTGGAGATAAAAATAACGTACAGCGCGAGGCAAGACGCCGTATGCTGGATGGAGAAGAAGTGCCGCTCACGATTGATCTGGAAAGCCTGGTACGGGATGTTATCGATGTAGGATCTTACGTGTGGTTAGCCCAAGCTGAATTTCCGTTTTTGAATCCGTACAAAAGTATAGGCTTTTATCTGCAAGACCAGATGACTATTGGTGAACGCCTAAACGTAATTGTCGGCTTGCGGCATGAATATTACCGTTCGAGTAGTGCGGATTTGGCGCGGTCTTATGAAACGAGCCAACACGCTTGGTTACCTCGTTTCGGGTTGACATACCATATCAATGACCAAATGAATTATTTCGCGAGCTATTCGCAGGGATATGTTCCGGTGGGGGCAGATTTTATTCACAACCACGAACAATATGGTGCGGATCGCCCATTTTTGCCCGAGCGTAGTTTTCAAGTGGAAACCGGATTGAAAGCAGGGTTCTTTAGCAATCAATTGCAAACAGAGCTTTCTATATTCCATATCGGTAGAGAAAACATGCTAATTGTTACAGGCGAAATGGGCGACAGTGGTTTTCCGGTATATAGGCAATCGGGAAGGGTTATCTCACAAGGGGTAGAATTGGATTTCAGAGGGCAGGTAACGAAAGAACTCCAGGTGATGGCAAATTACAGCTTTAACCGCACCGAGGTGAAATCCTCCTCGCGAGAAATGGAGGTCGGTATGCCATTAGCTAATGCACCGAAGCATATGGGGAGCATATGGATGAAGTATGTTATTCCGCATGCCGCGTTAAAAGGACTGGGATTTGGTGGTGGAACGAATTTTATGAACAGCAGGCGGATGGAGAACCCGATGGCAATAGACGACCAGGGGAATATGAGGTGGGGTGAATGGCCTGCTTACCAGGTCTGGAATGCCGCATTATATTATCATATAAGCGGAGCTCGGCTGAGCCTCAATATCAACAATATATTAGATAAGTATTATTATTTAGGTGGTTTTGATTATACGAGAGGTTTCGTTGGTACGCCCCGTACGTTGATGCTTTCTTTAGGTTTTTCATTTTAGCAGCCATTGGCATCGCGCCTATTGCTAACTACGATGGGGCAAACAATTTCTAAAGTTGTTTGTACTATTATAGACAGGAAATCATTCAACAACCCCTATAAAATGGAAAGCGCGCATGAAAGACACGCAGAACCTGGAAAACCGTATCGAAAAAATAGCAAAGACAGCCAGCGACGACATCGTTGCTGACGCCGATAAACCCACCCACCCAAAACAAGTTTTAAGAGTAGTCGACGCCGTTGTTGTTATCGTCGGTGTCGTAGTTGGCGCGGGTATTTTTCGTACGCCGTCCATTGTTGCAGCAAATACCGGCAGCCCGGAATTATTTTTTGGCGTTTGGATATTGGGCGGGATGGTTTCTTTTATCGGTGCGATGTGCTATGCAGAGCTGAGTACTGCTTTTCCGAACACGGGTGGAGACTATCACTTTTTACACCGTGCCTTTGGTCGACGCTTCGCATTTTTGTTCGCTTGGGCAAGGATGAGTATTATTCAAACAGGCTCTATTGCGTTACTAGCTTTTATTGTAGGAGACTACATGAGTGAACTATATAGTTTGGGCTCCTTTTCTTCCTCTATTTATGCGGCCATGGTGGTCGTTGGACTCACATTTGTCAATATTATCGGTGTACACGTCGGAACAGGAACACAAAAATCCTTAATCAGTTTGCAGTTTATTGGATTGCTCGCCGTGATTGTTGTGGGGCTTTTCTTTGCTCCGCAAAGTAATATTACTGCCGCCGTCACCACGGTCAGCTCTGGTGTAACGCCGGCAATAGGCGGGGCAATGGTGATGGTGTTGTTGACATTTGGAGGATGGAACGAAGCTGGCTATATATCCTCGGAGATGCGAGGAGGTAGTAAAAAAATGGTTACCGTGATGATGGTTAGTATCCTCCTTATTACCGCCATCTATCTATTGATCAATCTAGCCTACTTCAACGTTCTCGGAATTGACGGTTTAGCCTCTTCGGAAGCAGTCGGCGTGGAAACCATGCGTGTAATTATGGGAGATACCGGGGTGTTTCTTGTTGGCTTATTGGTTATCCTGGCCGCACTGACATCGACCAATGCAACCATTTTTACTGGCGCGCGCACCAATCACGCTTTGGGACGGGATTTCTCGATTTTTTCTTTTATGCGAACTTGGAAACCGGAAACATCTACGCCAGTCAATGCACTTTTGACACAAGGAGCGATAGCTGTCGCACTAATCGTTATAGGATCTTTCGCCCGTAGCGGATTTGAATCTATGGTCGACTTTACCGCCCCGATTTTTTGGTTTTTTATATTATGTACCGGGCTGGCGCTTTTTGTTTTACGCCATAAGGAACCGCATACGCCACGTCCGTTTAAAGTGCCTCTGTATCCCGTTCTACCGATTATTTTTTGCCTTACTTCTTCATACTTGTTGTATTCCAGCCTGATGTTCGCTGGAAGGGGAGCATGGCTAGGTGTAGGTGTGCTGTTATTGGGAACGGTCTTTTTCTTTTTTATAGCAGAATCGAAAGACACTAAACAAAAAGCATGACTTTGCTGTATTACTATAGTATCTTGAACTTTTGAGAAAACTAGATGAGCTATATTTTTTTACCATTTAAATTAAACAAAATGAATGCATTGAAAAATTATTTATTGGTGGTTTGTTTGTTGTTAGGCTTCCAAGTATTTGCGCAGAAACCTAATCTGGATGTTCCATACGTACCCACAAAGCAACCCGTCGTAGACGCCATGTTGGATTTGGCAGGAGTGAAAGCGGGGGATGTTCATTATGATTTAGGTTGCGGTGATGGTCGTATCGCCATTTCGGCAGCTAAGCGCGGAGCTACATCAACAGGTGTTGATCTCGATCCACAACGTATTAAGGAAGCAAATGAGAATGCAAAGGAAGCAGGTGTAACTGATAAAGTAACTTTTGTTCAAGGGAACTTGTTTGATTTCGATTTTAGTAAAGCAGACGTGTTAACGCTTTATTTACTCCCAGAGGTGAATTTGAAGCTGCGCTCTAAAATCTTGAAAGAACTGAAACCAGGAACACGCATTGTATCGCATGCTTTTGATATGGGTGATTGGGAACCTGAAAAAACGGTCACGGTAAATGGCAGCACTATATTTTTGTGGACGGTTCCGAATCGTTAATAGCTAAGTGTTCTTTTTTCCCTCAAAAAAGAACCAAAAAAAATCGCCGCTTCGGATGTTTTACATTTGGAATAGTACTAAGGATGAATTTGTGCAGTTGTAAAACATTCGGATGCGACCTTAAAAGTTAAGGAGGGGATGGTGCAAGGCGTAAATAAAAGTGAACAATAACACCTCGCGGTTATGCGGGTTTAATCGGCCTTATATTGTTTTGCGACCATTTTTCAGCAGGCTATTCTGTTAAAAACAGCATAATGTCTGAGCGTAGCGAGTTATATGCTGTTTAGGAATAGACAAAGAAAAATAGCAAAACCATATCCAGCCTTGATTTTTCTCTCTTTTTATCAAGAAAAAGAGATTCAAAAAATTACCACCCTTTTATAGCCCCGCCTTTGAACACTTTGTTCGCTACGGCCTCTACTTCTTCCGACTGATACGCTTTTGCAAAGTTCAGTACTTTTTCGTCCTCTTTGTTGTCTTCCCGACTCACAATGATATTTACATAAGGTGATTTTTCGTCTTCGATAAAAATACCGTTGTCTTTGGCTGTTAAGTTGTGACTGGCAGCAAAATTATTATTGATAACTGCCACGGTCACTTTACCGTCGTCTAATGTACGTGGCAGTTGGGGAGCTTCCAGCGCAAGGATATTGAGTTTTAGATCGTTCTTTGTGATATCTTGTGTACGTGGGAGTAATCCTACGTTATCCTTAAGCTGGATAAGGCCGACTTCTTGCATTAGCAAAAGTGCCCGACCTAGATTTGTCGGGTCATTAGGAATAACCACCGTATCTCCGGATTTAAGTTCACGGATGTTTTTTATTTTCTTGGAATAGCCAGCCATAGGATAAACAAAGGTATTTCCTACAACAGCTAGTTTATATCCTCTACTTGCCATTTGATCGTCTAAATAGGGAGTGGTTTGGAACACGTTAACGTCAATATCACCTTGATGTAAAGCCTCGTTTGGCATAACGTAATCGTTAAAAGAAACAAGTTCGACTTCCAAATTGTACTTTTCTTTTGCTACCTTTTTAGCTTCCTCTGCCAAACTGTATTCAGGGCCGGACTGTACACCTACCCGAAGGATATCCGAAGAACGATTTGCGCCACCACAGGATAAAAGCGAAGCTATGATAATCGCTGAACTAAATAAAGATTTGATTGTATTGTACATATTTTTAATACTTTATAAATTAGCCGTTCATTCACCATTAGTAATTGGCATCATTTCCTATGATCTACATATTTTGATAATCGGTCGCCGATAAACTGTATTCCGAATACGATACCGATAAGTAGTACGAGCACCATATTCATAATCAACGCGTCATAGCCGACATAACCGTATTGATACCCAATATGTCCTAGCCCCCCAGCGCCTACGGCGCCGCCCATTGCGGAATATCCCACTAACGTGATGAGTGTAAGAGAAGCGCTATTTATTAATGCGGGAAGAGCTTCCGGAATAAGCACTTTACGAACAACTTGCATTGTCGTGGCTCCCATAGACCGCGCTGCTTCTATAATGCCATAAGGAACCTCTAGCAGGCAATTTTCCACCAACCTTGCTACGAACGGCGCAGCGCCAATACTCAGTGGTACGATAGCGGCTTTCATACCAATGGAGGTTCCCACTAGGGCACGGGTAAACGGGATCATCCATACGATGAGGATGATAAATGGAATGGAACGGAAAATGTTTACAAAAAATGCTATACTACTGTTCAATGATCTGTTGGCAAGTAATTGTTGTTCGCGTGTTAAAAAGAGCAATATGCCTAGCGGAAGCCCAATCAAAAAACTGAAGAATCCTGAGGAAAATGTCATCACAATCGTTTCCCACGTACCGTTTGCCAATAACCAAAATGTTTCTTCAGACATACTCACTTTTATTAATCGATACGCAATGTAGGATTCAACAATTCTTGTGTGATGGGAGACCTCGGACGCTCAAATAATATATCTACATCGTTCTCTTCTACTAATTCACCTTCCGATATAACCGCTACCCGGTTACATACCGCACGCACGACTTCCATCTGATGAGTAATTAATACGATGGTAATGCCTAGCTCTCGGTTAATACGTTTTAAAAGAGCAAGAATTGAACGTGTTGTTTGTGGATCCAAAGCACTTGTCGCTTCGTCACAAAGGAGAATGTCGGGATTGGAGGCCAATGCTCTACCAATGGCCACCCGTTGTTTTTGTCCGCCGGATAGAGCTACAGGATACTCCTCGCGTTTGTCCGATAAATCTACCATATTCAGTAGATTATCTACTTTTTTATCTATGTCTTCTTTAGCCATACCTATTAATTGTAGTGGAAAGGCTACGTTATCGAAAACGGTACGGGATGAAAGCAAGTTAAAGTGTTGAAAGATCATCCCAATTTTTCGACGAAAAGGAATCAATTCTTTATCAGAAAGCGATACAATATTTTTTTTGGACAGGTATATGTTCCCGGAAGTGGGACGTTCTAACAAGTTGATGGTGCGAACAAGCGTACTCTTTCCGGAACCGGAATAACCGATAATGCCAAAAATATCCCCTTTCTCTATATGGAGCGTAATATTCTTCAGGGCTTGAATCTCCCTGTGTTTCTGGTAGAATATTTTACTGACTTGCTCTAGCTTAATCATATAATTAATCTAGTGCAAAGATAGTGTTTTGTTATTTTACTTGTATAAAAAAAGTCGGTATACCTTCTGTTGATATACCGACGTGGTAGTTATCCTCTGTAGGCTTTTTTAATTTAAGGTAAATTTAAACCCTAATGTAAAACGTGCAGGTTCAAAATTACTTCTATTGGATAGGTTCCACCAAGGTTTCCAGTCGAAATGGAACGCTAGGGGAGCTGACGGTATCTTAAATTCCAACCCGGCTGCCGGGCGAAGCGCAAAATAGGTGCGATCATCGTCCCTATCGTCATACCACCAACGGCCACCGTCGATAAACGCAAGTTGCGGACCGACCCCTACGTACCAATTCAATCCGTTTGTCCCTGCAATAGCTTGGTTATACGAGTAATCCACGCCCAATACCGTCACATCATCTCCAAATAGCACTTGGGCATTCCCTGCGTTTGCACCATCAAAAAAGTGCTTTATTTGTGGCCCGACCAAGGTCGGTCCATCACCTAAATCGATTCCTAACCCCAATGCCGTTCGATAACGTGCCTGTGCATTTACTTCGTTTGTGCCGATGGCCAAGAACGAAGCGGCTAATAAAGATAAAAATACTTTCTTCATATTATTTTTAATTTCAAAACTTACCGGTTATCGATAAATATGTTTCCAAACTAGAAGAAGAGCAAATAGTCTGCCAAATCTTGTTGTCGGTTAGTCATCCTAGTGTTTGAAAAAAAAATATTTTTTAAAAAATCATAAAAATCCGTATATTTGTCCGGCAAATAGAAACTCCAAAGATATTTGCCATATGCAATTAGATCCACAAAAATTCGTAGCAGAAGGTCTCACCTACGACGATGTTTTATTAATTCCTGCGTATTCAGAAATTTTGCCTCGTGATGTCGATACGAGTACGCAACTTACAAAGAAAATCCGCTTGAATATTCCCTTGGTCTCTGCCGCGATGGATACCGTGACGGGAGCTGATTTAGCTATAGCCATCGCGCAAGCGGGCGGAATAGGAATGTTGCATAAAAATATGTCTATAGACGAGCAAGCGGCTGAGGTGCGCAAGGTAAAACGTTCAGAGAGCGGAATGATACAGGATCCAGTAACTTTGTTGGAAGGTTCGACCGTTGGTGATGCATTTAAGATTATGAAAGAGCATAAAATAGGCGGTATCCCAATTGTGAACAACGACGGAAAACTTGTTGGTATTGTTACCAACCGTGATCTTCGATTCCAGAAGGATATGGCTAAGCCGATCAATGAGCTGATGACGAAGGCTAATTTAGTCGTTGCTCCGGAGGGAACAGACCTGATTCGTGCGGAGGAGATTTTACAGAACCATAAAATAGAGAAGTTGCCTGTAGTAGATACAGAAGGTAATTTAAAAGGACTTATTACCTTTAAAGATATTCAAAAATATAAGCATTATCCGAATGCTGCCAAAGACAGCCATGGTCGTTTGTTGGTAGGCGCTGCAGTAGGTGTAACCGCTGATACATTAGAACGTGTTACGGCATTGGTGAAAGCAGGCGTGGATGTTGTAACTATTGATACGGCGCACGGACATTCAAAAGGTGTGATCGAAAAGTTGAAAGAAGTTAAATCGACTTTCCCCCAGTTACAGGTTATCGTCGGAAACATCGCAACAGGTACTGCGGCTATAGCCTTAGCAGAAGCTGGAGCTGATGCAGTAAAGGTAGGGATAGGCCCGGGATCTATTTGTACAACACGTATTATTGCTGGTGTCGGTGTACCGCAGCTATATGCGGTATATGAGGTGGCCAAGGCGTTAAAAGGTTCTGGTGTTCCATTAATTGCTGATGGTGGTATCAAACAAACTGGAGATATTGCCAAAGCGATCGCAGCCGGAGCCGATACAATTATGGCTGGTTCATTATTTGCCGGTGTGGAAGAAGCACCAGGCGAAACGATTATCTATGAAGGACGTAAGTTCAAATCGTATAGAGGTATGGGATCGGTAGAGGCGATGGAGAAAGGCTCAAAAGACCGCTATTTTCAGGATGTGGAAGAGGATATCAAGAAGTTGGTGCCAGAAGGTATTGTGGGCCGCGTGCCTTACAAAGGGACGTTGGCAGAGGTCGTATATCAATATATTGGTGGATTAAGAGCATCTATGGGATACTGTGGTGCGGATACCATCGGAAAATTGAAAGAAGCACAATTTGTGCGGATTACCGGTGCAGGTCTGAGAGAGTCGCATCCGCATAATATTTCCATTACGAAAGAAGCACCTAATTACAGTAGAGGCTAAGCGATAAATTTCCGGTGATACTTGGATTTAAATGCTATAATTATTAAATTGCTTTCAATCGATCAATAATTGTAAAATTTAAACACAAAACTATGGGTAAAGGAGATAAAAAAACACGTAGAGGAAAAATTATTATGGGATCGTACGGAAAGAAACGCCCAAGAAAGCATCCCAAGGTAAAATTGGAAGATAAAAAAGAATAAGCTGTCTAAAAAGACAGCTTTTTTTGTGTAGGTTTATAATGAAAGAGTTTAAAGCACAGGTTCGTATGCTTTAAACTTTGCTTTCGATTCAAAATAATTCCATAGTATATTGGAGATCTTTCTGATTAACACCTCAGCTTCATTATCGTATGTCCAACGTTGATCTTTGTTGTTTTTGGTTAAAATAGCAAAAACAAAATCACCCGATGGAGCGTGCACAAATACCACTTCGTTACGCGTTTGGTTCAATGCACCGGTTTTGGACGCTGTTGCGATATGGGCTGGAAGCTGGGATAGGGCTTCGCCGTTATAATATTGGTTTTTCAAGTAGCGATACATTTTATCGGAAAGGCGAGGAGAGATGACTTTGCCTGCTTCTATCATGGTCATCAGTTTCACAATTTCGCGCGGCGTGGTTTGTCCCCACCCGTATTTTTCCCAAATTTTCTGACGACCTTCCGTGCGAGAATTTACCTTGGTGTTCGGAAGCCCCAGCTCGTCCATCAGCTGATTGATTGCTATGCCTCCACCGGCAAGTTCCTGACACCAGATCGAAGTTACGTTGTCACTATAGGTCAGCATTAAAGAAACCATTGTGGATAGGTTTGTCTGTGCACTATCTTTATAAAACTGCATCAGACCTGAACCGCCGTATATACGTTTGGCATCGTAGATGTAAGAATCATTTAATTTCAGCTTGCCGTGGTTTATTTTATCGAAAACCCCAACGAGAATAGGCACTTTAACTACGCTAGCGGTAGGAAAGATAGTATCCGCCTGTATGCTTACCGTTCTGTTTTTTTTGAAATGCTGTACGAATATCCCCACATCCCCTTGAAAATCTTTGATTTCGTTCTTTAGCATACGCTCCAGCCTCGCATCATTTTTTTGCGCATAACCAATCGAAGCTATCGAAATTAAAAGAACCGTTAACAATCTACGTTTCATAGCGCTTATGGTTATAATTTACGATGAGATTGCCTTACCTTACTGTGTTTTCTGCTATAGAACCAATAAATTGCGATACCGATAGCTAACCAAATTGCTAAACGTTCCCAACTTTCTACGGGCAAAGATGCCATCAAAATCAAACAGACAATAATACCTAATACGGGCACTAGCGGAACTAATGGCGTTCTGAATGGCCTTTCGATTTCCGGGCTTGTTTTCCGAAGTACCAACACGCCAATACAAACCAACGTAAAGGCAAATAGAGTCCCGATACTAACCATATGCCCCAAATCGGAGATAGGAACAAAGCCGGCAAAAAGAGATACGAATACCATGAATATGAGATTCGTTTTCCAAGGTGTCTGGTTTTTAGAAAGGTCGGAGAATATTTTAGGTAGCAATCCGTCTTTGCTCATGGAATAAAACACACGGCTTTGCCCTAGCAGCATCACAAGGATAACGGAGGTATAACCGGCAATGATCGTGATGATAAGCGCCGTATTGAGAAATGTATAGCCTGTATTTGCGAATGCCGTGGCTACGGGCTTGGCATCCCCTTCAAAAGATTTATAGTTTTCCAAACCGGTCATCACATAAGAGAAAAGGACATATAGAAGCGTACAGATAATGAGTGATCCGATAATCCCGATTGGCATACCACGTTTAGGGTTTTTAGCTTCCTGCGCTGCTGTACTCACGGCATCAAACCCGATGAAAGCAAAAAACAAAACGCCAGCAGCCCTCAGGATACCGCTAATCCCAAACTCTCCGAAATAGTCACTGTGTAGAAAAGACCATAAGCTCATATCGCCACTTTTTATCATTTCTTCCCCTTCGTTTGTCGGGACAAAAGGGACGTGATTTGACGAATCAATAAAACTCCATCCCAAAGCGATAAATATCAAAACCACCCCAACTTTTAGAATAACCAGTATATTATTAACTGTGGAGGATTCTTTTGTGCCTCGCATTAATAGTAAGGATAGGAGACAAACAATGATAATAGCTGGAATATTTACATAGCCGCCTTCCCAAGGACCTTTTAAGAATTCCGATGGGATAGATAGCCCGCAAGTCATCAGGAGTTCATTGAAGTACTGCGACCAGCTGACGGCTACGGTGGCACTCGCCAATGCATATTCCAAGACTAAATCCCAACCAATGATCCAAGCCATAAATTCGCCCATCGTTGCGTAGGAATAGGTATATGCGCTGCCTGCCACGGGAATCATGGAAGCAAATTCTGCGTAACAAAGTCCGGCAAAAGAACATGCCAAAGCAGCGATGATAAAAGAAAGGATAACGGCTGGACCCGCGTTCTCGGCTGCAGCAATCCCTGTAAGGGAAAAAAGCCCTGCACCTATAATAGCACCAACTCCTAAAGAGACCAATCCGGTGCTTGAAAGTGTCCGTTTTAGCGTATGCTCCCCACTTTCCCTCGCTTCTTGGATGATCCGTGGTATAGACTTTTTATATAACATAATTCTGTTGTTTATAGGGGTTGATGAAGTCTTATTTTTTCGATTTAAATTTGCTGTAAGAATCGAGTATATATACTCTTAAATCCTCTGGCGAAGCCGTTTCTATAAATTCCAACGATGGACGGAACTGCTCTCTAAAAAGCGCCATTTCCGTAACTGTAAGTGGTATAACAGCACGAATAGCCTGTTCGCTAAACAAGCGATCCACTTTTCGATTATTCTGTTCTTCCAGCAGAAGATCCAAATTTTTGCGGGCCATCTTGCTTTGTCTGCCAAATAAGCGGGAAAGCGAAAGCCTTAGTCCGCCACGTGTCTGCGAAGCTTCTGTAACCTGTCCCTCATTTTTAGCTTTTTCTATTTCGGCGGCCAGCCGGCTGTCCGTAAGGCGGCTTATCACGATCTCATCGATTACAATCGACTTGCTATCGCGGACTAGGTAGATCCGTTGTACGCCTTCCTGATAAATAAAGGCAGTGTCCACCTCATACCCGGGTTGGTTAAAAGTTAATAAATCGTTAATTTTTCCAGATATCGTAAAATTACCTTCTGCATCCGTTTCTGTGGATTCGTTTGTACGGAGGTTCTTGACAGTAACTTCTCTCAACCGCTGGCTGCTTTCCAATTCATGTACGATACCCTTAATTTCCTGCGCATTTACTGATAAGCTAAAACCTACTCCAAAAAGAAGCAGAAAGAACAGGGGAACCAAATATGATATGTTTTTCATTATATTCTCAATTATTATCATTACTCATCACTAATTCCTGGGCCAGACGTTATTTTTTGGATCAATATCCGGATAAACGTTATCTGGGTCAACGACGACTTTCGTTAGTTTTTCTGTAGATTTGAGCTTAAAACGCCAAGATGTGTTACGTTGCCATATTTCTACCGGCAGCTTTTTCCTTATTTTTTCTCCTGACTCCATTGTTGCCTCGATGACGACGGGCATTGGTAATTTTCGTAGGTTGTCAATTGTGATAATGGCGCCATTTTTTGCATCTAAACCTTCGTAGTCAACGGAGCGGACGGCCTGGTCTAACGCCCAATTATTTTTAAACCACCCGCGCCAAAACCACGCGAGGTTCTCACCCGTTTCATTTTCAATAGTGCGGAAAAAGTCATCAGGCGTAGGGTGTTTATATGCCCAGTATTCGATATACTTGCGGAAAGCCCTATCAAAACGTTCCGCACCGATCACCTCATCACGTAATAGTCGAATACCGTATGCGGGTTTATAATAGGCGAGGATGCCAATATTTTTTTCTTTCATGTTCTGAGGGGTCGACATGATGGGTTCCAAATCAGGTCTGGAAAATGCGGGAGCCATACTGTTGCGGTTTCCGAATTTTTTATGATATTCTCCCTTATTAAATGCTTCGGTTGATATACCATTGATAAATGTATTAAAGCCTTCATCCATCCAAGCATGTAAGCGCTCGTTGCTTCCGACAATCATGGGAAACCAGTTATGCCCAAATTCATGGTCAGTTACACCCCATAAATTACCTGCTTTTGCCGTATGGCCGCAGAAGGAGATAGCGGGATACTCCATACCTCCAACGTTGGAGGCTACATTGACAGCCACCGGATACGGATACTCAAACCACTTTTTACTGTAATGCTCGATAGATGCTTTCGTATATTCCGTTGAACGCTCCCAAGCGTTGCCTCCATTGCTTTCAATTGGGTACGCAGATAACGCCAAAGCGCTTTTACCGCTAGGGTTGTTTATTTTTGCGCCATCGATAATAAACGCTTTCGAAGAAGCCCAAGCGAAATCGTGGGCGTTATCCAGCTTATATTTCCATGTTAGGCGTTTTTTGTTTGGACGTGATGCAGCGTTAGTTACCTCTTCTGCTGATCGGATCAAGACCGTTTTTTCACTTCCAGAGGCTTGTTTATATCGGGAAAGCTGTTCGGACGTCCACACTTCGGTAGGGTTAAGGAGTTCTCCGCCGGCCACTACAATATGGTCGGCAGGAACCTCGATTTCTACGTGATAATCGCCGAATTCAAGGTAGAATTCACCTGGTCCAGTGTAAGGCTCTGTATTCCAGCCTAAAATATCGTCATAAACACACACACGTGGATACCACTGAGCTATGGTATAAATCTTTCCATTTTTAGTATTCAATATTCCTGTACGGTCGGCTCCATATTCCGGAACTGTATAAGAAAATTCCATTTCTAAGCTGAGCGAATTGCCACCAGCTTTTAATACTTTAGGCAATTCCAACCGCATCCGCGTATCAATGACTTCGTAGGATGCCTTCGAACCGTCTGAAAAATGAAGATTTGTTAATTGAAACCCTCCTTTGAAGTCAGATTCTGCAGAGCCGTAGCGGCTATCTTGCAAAGGAATAGTAGCTTGTCCCCGTGAATCTTCATGGAAGAGGTTTTGGTCTAGCTGAAACCAAAGATGTTGTAAATCGTCCGGACTGTTGTTGGTATAATGGATGGATAAACGTCCAGAAACCCGGTTTGTTTGTTCATCTAAAGATACTTTGATGGTATAATCCGCCCGGTTTTGCCAGTATGCGTGCCCTGGTTTTCCGCTGGCGGAACGATAAGGAGAGCCATTCTGCGTATAAAAAATAGGGTTAAAAGCTTCTGTATAATCGTAGACGCTGTTTGTTTGTGCACTTAACTGACCTGCCACCAGCAACACAGCAGCAAGCGATGTGCAAATAATTTTTTTAATCATAGTGCTATTTAAGTTTTGCCCGGTATTGCTCTTCATCGAAGCCTAATATAATACCTTTAGGTGATTCTATTAAGGGTCTTTTAATCATACTGTTATTCTTTAAAAGAACTTTGTTCGCCGAATCGGCATCAACTACGGCTGCCTGATCTTCGGGACGTAGTTTTCGCCAGGTTGTTCCTTTTTTATTAACCAAGGATTCCCAAGAAACTTCTTTTTCCCAGACTTCCAGTTGCTGCAATGTTGCAGGTTCTTTTTTGTAGTCATGAAAGTTGTAATCAACTTTATTCTCATCCAGCCATGTCAATGCTTTTTTTACTGTATTGCAATTCTTAATTCCGTATACCTGTAGTGCCATTAGCTATTCTTTTAACATTTGTTGATGTGATAAAGATATTAATATTATTAAAAATAGTGGTATTCTCATAGAATTATATAATGGTGTTGGTGTATTTTTTACACTAAGTGTTGCGTGATATTAAAAAACTCCATACCTTTAGTCTCGAATAACACAAATAATAGAAAAAATATGAGCCTAAAAGATTTTAAGGGTGTTTTAACTGGTGATCAAGTACAAGAGCTTTTTGAGATTGCTAAGAAACATAAATTTGCTTTGCCTGCGGTAAACGTGATTGGGACAAATTCAATCAATGCCGTTATGGAAACAGCAAAAGCTGTCAACTCACCTGTCATTATTCAATTATCAAATGGGGGAGCACAGTTTTATGCAGGTAAATCATTGAACAATGATGGATTGCAAGCCTGTATTTTGGGAGCGGTATCGGCTGCACAGCACGTACATTTGCTAGCGGAGCATTATGGAGTGGCTGTTATATTACATACAGACCATGCGGCTAAAAAATTATTGCCATGGATTGACGGCCTTTTAGATGCGGGTGAAAAATTCTTTGCACAACACGGGAAACCATTGTTCTCTTCCCACATGTTGGATCTGTCAGAGGAGCCGATCGAAGAGAACATCGAGATTTCAAGAAAATATTTAGAGCGAATGAAGCCGCTTGGCATGACGGTTGAAATTGAACTGGGTGTGACAGGAGGAGAGGAAGATGGCGTCGACAATACGGATGTGGACAGTTCGAAATTGTACACGCAACCTGAAGAGGTAGCTTATGCTTATAAAGAACTATCGAAAGTATCGGATAAATTTACGGTAGCGGCGGCATTTGGAAATGTACATGGTGTATATAAACCAGGAAACGTGAAGTTGCAACCGGTTATTTTACATAACTCACAAGCGTATATCCGTGAGAAATTTAACCTGTCTGCGGAGAAACCGGTCAACTTTGTTTTCCACGGCGGTTCAGGTTCTTCACCGGAAGAAATTGCAGAAGCTATTTCTTACGGAGCTATCAAAATGAATATTGATACCGATATGCAATGGGCATTCTGGGATGGTGTTCGTGCTTACGAAGCGAAAAATCGAGATTATTTGCAAGCCCAGATCGGTAACCCGGAAGGTGGGGATTCTCCGAACAAGAAATATTACGACCCACGTGTGTGGCTACGTAAAGGTGAAGAGGCATTTGTAGAACGTCTAAAACAAGCCTTTAACGAATTGAATGCCATCGATGTGAATACCAAACTGTAAGTATTTATTATCGGTATACCTTATAACTTAGCTCACAGCCAAAAACTGTGAGCTATTTTTTATTCCTTCGTTTTCTTAAAATACCTTAATAAATTTTTTTATATCACTCTTTTTGCTATATTTATACAAGAACGATATAGATGATGAATAAGCAACGGTTTTTGAGTTTTCTGGAGTTTGAGAAACGTTATTCTGCACATACCATTTCAGCCTATGCGCTGGAAATAGATCGTTTCCTCAACTTTCTATTAACCGAAGAAATTGCTTTTGAAGAAGTAGACTATCGAATTATCCGACATTATCTGGCGATGATGAAAGAAAACGGTAGACAAGCTGCAAGTATAAATCGGTCTATATCGTCCTTGCGTTCTTTTTATAAATTTTTAGTCAGAGAAGGCTTTGTGGCTTCAAGCCCTATGCAGCTGGTTCGTGCGCTCAAAACCCCTAAGAGATTGCCTGTGGTGGTCGAGCAGGAAAAGATGGTGGATTTGCTGGATATGGGGGGGGCGGATCCGGAGAGCTTTGAGGATACACGCGACTTCGTTATTTTAGAGTTGTTGTTCGGAACGGGTATACGACTTTCGGAATTGCTTGCCATTCAAGAGCGCGACATCGATACCTATAACAAACGGATACGCATATTTGGCAAACGAGGAAAGGAGCGATTAGTGCCCGTGCACCAAACGCTGTTGAAAGAGATCAGGCGCTATTTGATGTTGAAATATGTGCAAGATTTTAAAAACAAATCAACCTTTTTAATCGTTACCAAAGAAGGAAAGCAGGCTTATCCCTCGTTAATTTATCGGACAGTACGGAGGTATCTGGGACGTATCACTTCCCAACAGAAAAAAAGCCCACATGTATTGCGACACACCTTTGCCACCGCGCTTTTAAATAATGGGGCGGATTTGAATGCAATAAAGGAACTACTGGGTCACGCTGGTTTAGCGGCAACGCAAGTTTACACGCACAACTCTGTGGAAAGATTAAAATCTATTTATAAACAAGCCCATCCAAAGGCTTAAACAAAAAAGGAGGAAAAATGAACATTACTGTGCAATCTATCAAGTTTGATGCTGATCAAAAGTTAGTTGAGTTCATCAAGAAGAAAACCGCTAAACTAGAACAGTTTTTGGACAACATCATTGAAAGCGTATGTTATCTTCGTCTGGAGAATGTAGACGATGAAGCCAACAAAGTGGTAGAATTGAAGATGAACATACCCGGTAACCAGTTATTTGCCAAAGCACAGGCGAAAAGTTTCGAAGAAGCAACTGATATTGCTGTAGAATCATTACGGCGACAGATCAATAAACATAAAACAAAAACTAGGACAGCAGTAAGTAACCACAAAGAGCTATTGAGCGATCCCGAAGAGGAATTTTAAAGAGCCGAATATCGGAAAAGGTAAAGCTGATCGAAAGATCAGCTTTTTTATTTACTTTATGTGTAATTTATTTGGATTGAATCTGAATAAGATATATATTTGCTCAGCGAATTTCTAAAGAACGATGATTTGTCCATTAGCACAAGTAGAAGAAGTATATAAAACAACACATGGAGCCGTATACCAATGTAGCCGAAAAAACTGCTATTGGCTAGAATTCCAACAAACAACGACTGCATTTAAGGTTTCGGATTTTTTCCTGTTCAAGAAGCGTATAGATACGTTGGATATTACGCGTATGTTAGCAGATACTTCACGTGCCGCTGATTTTGAAATCGTCATGCCGCACCGTACCGAAAGGTGTTTCATCCTTTCTGTCCAAGACATTTTAAACTTACGGGAAATTTTAACCGGAGCAAAGTTTATGATAGAACTGAATAGCGAAGTAAAAAAGATTCTTCGTAAAGACGCCATGCTTGCCATTTAACTTTTTTAATTGTACTGATTCTAAACAAGTTAAAGTGCATTTTCGGTAATTTAGACTTAATTTGTATTGCATTTTATTTATTTGTTTTGAGCTTTCTTGATTTATCTTTGCATAAACAATGTGAGGGATACATTGTTATGTAAATAAAGTTGTTTAAGATTAAAACAGAATAAATATGAAAGATCTATTGAAATTAAAGTCTTCCTTATCGGAAGAAATAGAAAATATATTAAATGCACAGGTAAAAGTAGAAGCACATGCATCAGCGCTTTATTTAGCGATGTCGTCTTGGTGCGATGATCAAGGACTTGACAATTCAGCGACATTTTTTGCTAAACAAGCGGATGAAGAGCGCGAGCATATGTTGAAGCTTTTTAACTATATCAATAACCGCGGAGGACGCGCTATTTCTCCTGAGATAACGAACATTCCTGTTGATTTCGAATCTTTTCGTGGTGTCTTTGAGCAAACATTGGAACAGGAGATGCATGTGACGGAGCAGTTTAACAATATTGCGGACAAATGCATGAGGGCGAGGGACTACGTTACATTCAATTTCGTACAATGGTTTTTAGAAGAACAGGTGGAAGAAGAGTATGTAGCCCGTCGTATCTTGGAATTGTTTGACGTTATTGGCGAAGAAGGCACGGGTCGTTGGGAAATTGACAAACACCTAGTTAAGGTAACGTTTGACGGAGAATAATTCGGACAAAAGAATTATGTAGGCGGGTCGTTTCGAATGAGATGACCCGCTTTTCTTTTATACGGATTGACCAGGATATAGCGTTATTATATAAACTTTTATTGAATTTCATTTTTTTTGTTATATTGACGAAAATGCGTAAACATTAGTTTTTTGTGAGACATTATCGACATCTTATATTCCTGATTGCAACGCTCTTTTTTATTGGGTGGAGTTCGATTGGAGCAAAAGCCCAAACGGAGTCACGCCAGATTCAGGGATTTGTTGTGGATACTGCTGGGACGAGATTGAAAGGTGTTACGATACGATTGACGAGTACAGAAGACACAGTTACTGTAGTAACGTCGAATGCCGGATATTATCGCGTTAAGGATATTGAAGGTACGGATATCCGGATTTCTTACAGTATGTTGGGTTACCAGATCGTCAACAGGACATTATCACCACAAAATTTATCCAGCTTTATAGTCATGCCCAATGTGATGTTAAAACCACAAAGTTCGTTAATAGAGGGCGTATATATTGTCAAAACTGTTCCGGTAGTCTACGCTGGAGATACCATCCAATATAATATGGATGCGTTCACCTTTCGAGCGAATTCACTTTTAGAAGAGGCTTTAAAGCAATTGCCGGGAATCCAGGTTTCTCGAGACGGTACGGTATACGCACAGGGAAAACCTATTTCATCCGTACGGGTAGATGGTAGAAAATTCTTTGGAGGTGATGTATTAACGGCCACTCGCAACTTGCCTGCAGATTTTATCAAAAGCATACAGATATTAAACCATCGCGATGATCATGCAATAGATAGAGGGTTTACGGCAGAAGACCCTGAGAAGATACTAAATATTGTTCTCAAAGATGACCGTAAGCGTATTTCTTTTGGCCAGTTAACCGGCGGTGTAGGAACTAGAGAACGCTATATCGGTAGTGCTGGTTTTAATCGCTTTGATGACGGGCAGGAATTTTCGTTGGTAGGCTCCATCAACAATACCAATACGAGCTTATTTTCGTTTGGTTCGCCGACGGGGATGGGAGAAAGAGAAAAATCACTTTTTGATGTTAATGATTTTGTAGACCCGACGGACGGTCTTAATAATATAAAATCATTGGGTTTTAGCTTTTCAGATAATCTCGCAGAACATACGCAGCTCAATGCGAGTTATAGCTTCACCAGAAAAAAAAACGTTACAGAGGGGAATTCTATTCTAAGCTCCGATTATGTCGGTAACCGGATTCGGAATAAAGAAGACTATGTTATAAATAATAATGATAATTTTCATCGGCTCACTGCAGAACTTAAACACCGTTTCAAGAACCACGATATCTTGGAGGTAAAACCAGTATTTTCGTACAACGAAGTTTCTGTTTGGAATAAAAGGGATAGGCTGACCAAGAGTAACCAAATAACAAATGACGGAAAATATCAGGACTCATCTTCTCACAAAAACCCGAATTTGGATCTTGATATATTGTACGCCAAAGCTTTTAAGAAACCGGGTAGAAAGTTATTGGGAAGTGTTTCCTTTAACTTTAACAGCCAGCGTAAATTAGAAGATGTATGGGACTACTATGTTTCCGTCGATTCTACGCCTGTCGATCCGATAAGAAGCCGTTTTGAGCAACGATATTTTATTCAGCAACGTAATGGTACGGACGGGGCCAGCGTTTCATTATCTTTTGTTGAACCGTTTTCGGAATACAGTACATTGGAGTTTCTGTATAACTATGAAATAACGGATATGACTACACAGCGGATCGTGGAAGATAAGCTTAAATTTACGGAACCCGATAATTTTTTTTACGTAGACTCTTTGGGTGTGAACTATAATTATCGCTTCAGAAATAGCCGTATGGGACTGAATTACCAATACACGCCAAATAAAACTTTTAAAGCTAATATCGGATTTGCGGTGCAACCTGTTAGATTGACGAGCTTTCTCCCTAGAGAGGACATGCAGTACACGTATGAAAACGTTAATCTGGTACCTACCGCAGGTTTTAAATGGAGGTTGAACGACGAAGCGGACTGGAGTGTTGATTACGTCGGCAAAAACAATCAGCCTAACCTTTTACATATTATCCCTATACGTGATAATAGTAACTCACAGAATATTATCATCGGAAATCCGGAACTGAAAGCGGAATTTTCGAATCGGATTAGCACGACATTACGAAAATTCGTGACGTCAAGAGGTCAATATTTTGAAACGAATTTTGCTTACAATTATGTAGTTAACAAGATTGTTTCCGATAAAAAGGCATTTTTCGGTTCGACTATTCAGGAGACAACGTTTAAAAACACAGACGGATATTACGACATTAAATGGTATTATCTCTTCAATACGCCGTTGTTTAATGAAAATGTACAATTGGATATCAGCGGAAACGTCGATTATTACAATAACTTATCGTATATAAACGATCAACGAAATACAACGCGACAGTTTATATACTCACAGTCTACTCAATTACGTTATACATGGAGCGACTATTTTGAATCTATGTTTAATGCGAACTATCTTTTAAATAGCGCGAGTTATACATGGCCTGTTTCTACAAATATTACGGGTCATAGTTTGCTGGCAAGTGCTGCTACGAAAAGCTATTTGGGAGAATACGTAACGTTGGGCGCAGAGATGTCCCAACGATTCAATTCTGGTTATGCTAGCAGCTTTATGAACATTAATCCGACGATCATCAATGCTTATCTGGAATTTTCGTTTTTGCACAATAAGAGAGCATTGTTACGTTTCCAGGGCTTTGATTTGTTAGACCAAAATAAAAATATGGGTACGTACAGTGAATATATAGGTAATGATATATATGAAGCTAGAAATAATCGGCTTGGGCGTTATTTTATGGTTACTTTAAATATGCGTTTGCAAAAGTACCCGAAAAAAAAGTAGTATAATGAGAGCAATTGTCATTACAAAACCTGGTGATCTTGATGTTTTACAGGTTCAAGAACGCGCTAAGCCGGCGATTGGCAAAGACGAGGTATTGATACAGGTCAAGGCAGCCGGCATAAACCGTCCAGATATTTTTCAGCGTAAAGGAAAGTATCCTGCCCCTGTCGGTGTAGTAGAAGATATCCCTGGACTTGAAGTGGCGGGAATTATTACCCGAGTGGGCAGGGCAGTAACAGAAAGGAAGGTAGGAGAGCGAGTATGTTGCTTGGTTGCAGGTGGCGGCTATGCGGAATATGTGACCGCTCATCAGGACATGTGTCTCTCCATTCCTGAGGGGATCGGTTTTGAAGAAGCAGCGATCTTACCGGAAACAGTATACACCGTTTGGGATAATGTATTTCGTCGCGGTGCATTGCAGAAGGGTGAATCGATTTTAATCCACGGTGGAGCCGGTGGTATCGGTAGTACCGCTATCCAGCTTGCAAAGGCTTTTGGAGCAAAGGTGCTGACGACTGTTAGCTCTGATGAAAAAGAAGCTTATTGTCGGCAATTGGGTGCTGATAACACTGTCAATTATAGAGAAAGTGATTTTTGGGAAGTTTTAGGAGAAGAGAAAATCAACGTAGTTCTAGATAGTATAGGTGGTAGCTATTTCCAAAAAAATATCGACTTGCTGGATACGGACGGTCGTCTGGTGTATATTAACGCCGTGAAAGGACATAAAGTGGAGCTTAATATTTTGAAATTAATGCAAAAACGTATCCTAATAACCGGAAGTACATTACGAGCCCGAGACCTTTCCTTCAAAATATCACTGACGAGGGAAATACATCAGCACGTTTGGCCACTCATCGGAAAATCTTTTCGACCGCAATTATTTAAAACTTTTCCATTGGAAAATGCGGCGGAGGCACATGAATTAATGGAGAATGGCACATTTTTGGGAAAACTTGCACTTGTCATTTGATTACTTTTTAATAGATACGAGAAGCGGACGTAATCATACGTCCGCTTGTTCTTTGATAGGAGAACGTTCATAAGCATGTTCAAAATACTTTCCTAACGTGATTGTCCTTTGGATATCCATTTGGTTAATATAATTATGAAACATACCCTCTGAGCCATGTCCTGTAGCTTCCATCAATAGCGGTGTCGGTATCTTACCATAAAAATTAGATGCAAAACTACGTCTACCGATGTGACTGGATATCGCTTGCCATTTTGGGATTTGAAGCGGTTTGCAACGATGTCCGGATCGCTTGTTGTAATATACCAACGTATGTATATTTGCTAGCTTGGCAAATTCTTTTATTTGTCTGTTGTATAGTTGTTCCGATATCTTGGGAGGAAACTTGTTCGGATACTTTTTTATAATGTGGAGTACTTCTGGGTGGAGCGGAAGCAGAATATCTTTTCCGGTTTTCTGCTGTTGAAATGCAAGGCATTTTTTGTCTTTTATCGTGTGCAACATATCCGAACAAAAATTCATAAAATCCGATATACGTTGGCCGGTATAGCAACTGATTAAAAGCCAATCTCTCGCATGTTGCAATTGAGACGGGATAACGGCTTGCTTTATACTGTTCAACTCTTCTTCAGTTAACGTAACAAAAAGTGTCTTCTTTTTTATCCTCGGTAATTCCAACTCATAGGCGAAGGTCCTTATTCCTCTTTTTTCTAAGAAATTAAGCACAGTCTGGATGAAGGATATCGTACGGTATAGCGTACTTGGAGAGTAATTTTCTTCTGTTCCAAATTGGATGAACTGTTTTACAAAGGAAGCGTCAACTTCCTTTATCTTGAAGTTTTTCATGGCATAACCTTCAAATCGTTGGACAAGGCGCAGGAATACATGATATCGTTTTAATGTGTTCGGCTCGATGATGTGTTTTCGGCTTTCGATATACACCTGGATCTGGTGTGCAAGGTTGTCTCCCTTTACAATTGATTTTTGTCTATAGGCTTGTAACATACAAGCTTGTACACCTTTCTGGATATCGGGTTTGTTTACTTTCTCGTCCCTTAACCAATTGGCTACAGTAATTTTGATTCTGTTCAAACCGTTATAGATAATCTTTGCATTTTTTGTGTAAGGGTTTTCTGGACGTTGTTCGACGTAGTTCCATTCTTTCTCTGTGATTTGATAAGGAGTGTCGAATGTGTAGACTCCCTGTGGAAGATGTAGGTATAAGCGGACTCTATTTTTCTCCACAGAGAATCTTATATCAAATGTTTTCATAAGGATGTGGATTGTTTTTTTACACGTAGTGTCGCGAAGTTAGGTAAAAAATGTAGTCCTACCGAGACTACTTATGACTCAAACAAATATAATAAAAAATTAGGTTCGCGGTGTTTTTCAATCAAGCAAGTATATTTTTTATTATTCGTCTCAATTACCTAAAGTGCTGACAGGAAGTTTTAAATTATTTTCACTATAGTCTCGGTAGGACTACTTATATAATATAGGTGATATAATCTATCCATAGTTTAAATGAAGAAGTCAAAAAGGGAAATACAAATAGAAGCGGTAAAAGCGATTATTTCGGGAGAATTGCTTTTAGAGGAGGCGATGGATAAATATGGTGTTAAGGATAAACGGACGATGTTGGCTTGGATAAAAAAAACGATGCCACTGCTGAATGCACCGGAGTCAGTGCCTAGTAAGAGGACTAAAACGCTTTTTGATACACCCCCGGAAATTCCTTTTATGCGTGATACTAATTTGGATTTCTACCATCAAGATATAATGAAAGAGAATGCATTGCTGAAAAAAGTAATAAACCTGCAAGATAAAGTTCGTGAGCTTGAAGAAATGAACGGACAATTAGTAAAGTATCGGAACTTTCTGATAGAAAAAGTAACTTCTCTGGAATTGAAGATTCAATTAAAAGATAAAGAAGCTAGGTAGGATATTTCGTCCGATAGCGTTTGTGCAAGTTGGCGACACGACAATGGCGTGTTTTCTCGCCCGTAACCCGAATAACACCATCAGGCACTCAGTTTGTTGATTTCGAAAAGCCAAAATATTCAACATGCCCTAATTGAATCTATCGTCCGAGAACTACGTGGTGAGGGACTTTGCCCATCAACTGGCGAGAGTGCTTTAAGAACAACAGCCGTAGTAGAGGTTTTTACAGTTTAAACGCCTGGCGGGCAAGAAGCTGCCAACTACCATTCGATTTCACCCATGTCAACATGATGCCTAAACGAATACTGGCAGGGCCTTTTCCTGGATCATTGGTTTTCGCATGTAATGTATGGCGGACGATGGCTGTGTTATCTTGTAGATCCACAGTTTGTTCAGAAATCTGAATTTCTTCGAAGACCGAAGCTCCCGAAACGAGCGTATTTACAAATTGCTCTTTTGTTTCTATGGTGCCACTGGAATGTCCATAGCTGAGTTTGTCTGATGCAAGTTTATTTAATACTTGCGCCGTTGGTTTTAACATGGCTTCAGTAAGCGCTTTCGTCGCATTTTCAACCTCTTCTTGCAAAGATCTTTTTTCTTGAGCGGATGTTTCGGAAAGTATGGTCGCCATAACGACAGTTAGCATAACTAGGGATACTTTATTATATAACGTCATATAATGTGATGTTTATTCGATTATCGAATTTAATAATTCTCTTTCGATAATCCAAGATATTATTTCTTAAATCGAAGAGACAGATGCCTGAATTTTTGGGATTCAAACTGAAAATTGTTATATTGTCTATATCTTATTATCAACAACATGGAGACTAATAGATATGAAATTCCGGAAAAAACAGCAGGTTACATACAAATAGAAGAGGAATATGGTGCTCACAACTACCATTCATTGCCAGTTGTATTAAGCAAGGGACTAGGGCCATTTGTTTGGGATGTGGAGGGCAAGCGTTACTACGACTTTCTATCCGGTTATTCGGCTATCAATCAAGGACATTGTCACCCGAAAATTGTCGAAGCTTTGATAAAGCAAGCAAAACAATTAACGCTGACATCAAGGGCTTTCCACAGTGATAAAATGGCAGAATACACCCGATATATTACACAGTATTTTGATTATGACAAAGTGTTACCCATGAACACGGGGGTGGAAGCGGTGGAAACAGCTTTAAAATTAGCCCGTAAATGGGGGTATGTTGTAAAAGGTGTGCCGGACGGACAAGCCAAGATTGTCACCGTCGAAGGAAATTTCCACGGTCGTACCATCAATGTTATTTCATTTAGTACAGATCCTACGGCAAGAGTTGGTTTCGGACCTTTTATGCCGGGATACGTCACAATCCCCTACAACAATTTGAATGCACTTCGCGATGCATTTGCAGATGAAAACGTTGTGGGTTTGTTGGTGGAGCCTATCCAAGGAGAAGCGGGAGTCTTTGTTCCCGATGACGGTTATCTGGCGGCCGCTAAAGCATTGTGTGAAGAACATCGCGTGCTATTTATAGGAGACGAGATTCAGACAGGCTTATCGAGAACAGGAAAATTATTGGCTTGCGAGTATGAAAATGTCCGGCCAGATGTTCTTATTTTAGGGAAAGCCTTGAGCGGCGGCGTTATACCAATTTCTGCGGTACTTGCCGATGATGAGATTATGTTGACGATAGCGCCGGGCGAACATGGTTCTACCTATGGCGGAAACCCCATAGCTTGTGCTGTCGCTATCGCTTCACTAGAGGTGTTGAAAGAGGAAAAGCTTGCGGAACGTGCAGCAGAACTTGGTGTTTATTTCCGTTCGGCATTAAACACCTTAACGCATCCCGCAATTAAACAGGTACGGGGGAAAGGACTTCTTAATGCCATCGTCATTGATCATCCGAAAGATAATGCTGCTGACATTTTCTGTTTGGAACTTCTGAAAAATGGTTTGTTGGCAAAACCTACGCACGGCGACAAGATCCGTTTTGCACCCCCCTTGGTAATCTCTAAAGAAGAATTAGAGGACGCTATTCGCATCATCCAAAAATCATTGGCAATATTGGATGAGCCAAAATAAGCGTACGTCTATTGTGAACGTCAAAAAAGATGGGTATTTTTAGAATAATTTTATTTAATAAATAAGACATTTATGAGAAAGATCTTTTTATCAGTGGTGGCAGGTACTGCCATTCTATTTGCTTCTTGTGGGGGAAATTCTTCAAAGACGCAAGTATCCGAAAAACAAGAAGTAGCGGAGAAACAAGGAGACGTATATATTGCAAATGTAGAAGCTTCTGAGGTGACTTGGAGAGCGACGCATAAAGGCGGTCTTGCTCCTCGTTGGGGTACGCTTTCCGTAAGTTCCGGTGAAGTATCGGTTGCAGACGGAAATGTCAATGCAGGTGATTTCACCATTGATATGAAATCCTTACATGTTGACGCTGCTTCGGTAACCGAAGCAGATAAAAAATCTAGCGATTTGCAAAACCACTTGAAAAGCGAAGATTTTTTTGATGTTGAAAAACATGCGACTGCAACCTTCCATATTACACAGGTTGCGGACTTGGATTTATCTAGCGTGAAAGACGCAGTGGATGGCGCAAACAAACTCGTTAGCGGTAATCTTACTTTATTAGATAGCACATTGAACGTGTCTTTTCCTGCTAAGATTGATGTTCAAGACGATAAAGTTGCTGTAGAGGCTAAATTTACTGTAAACCGTGTAGATTGGGGTATCAAATTCGGTACTTCGGATTTGGATCCGGCAGAGTGGGGAATAAGCAGGGACATCGAGGTTGGAGTTAATCTAGAAGCGACGAAACAATAATAGGTGTGATAAACATATCTTTAGAAATGCCTCCTATATGGAGGCATTTCTATATGAAATGATAGTATCTTTCCAAAATAAAAAGGGCTTTCAAACGGGGAGAATGAAAGCCCTTAACTAACCAATTATAAACCTAAATTATGAAAGTACAAATATAGTGTATTTTTTACACTAAGTCAAGCTATTTGATATTAGTTATTTTATATTCTGTAACGTTTTTATATCATTTAATAAGTTTGTGACCAAATATCAACCAAGTATATTATTCGTGAACCGCATTTTTATTCCCATTTGAAAGTTGCCGATCGATTTAAATATCTCTCTTAAAGTAGCCTTTTCAATTTTCGTTAATGTATTTATACGAATATAGTTATTGGGATCTGACTTCTCCACCAATATTTGATTAGCCTGGTTTTCCAACCTCAACGCCATTAAATAATAGTAGGATTGATAAAGTTCATGATATTGTTGAGGCGTGAAGACTCCCGATTCCATCAGTTTCTTTAACCTTTCTCCGGTATTTTCTTGATATATTCTTTTTTTAAGCGCATATACTCTAACCAAGTCGACAATAGGTGTCATCGCATTTTTGATATTGAAAACCTCGGTCTTACCGATGGTTTCGGTTTTAATATTCTTGAAGAAAGTTAGGGGAGGCTCATATTGCAGGGCATTTTTTGCTGTAAAAGCGAAAAACCGATCGTTTGGCTTTTGAAGTTCCACCTCTAAAAATTGTTTGAGTTCTTCGATAATGTTTTTTTCGCCATATAGGAAACGGCAATCAAAAAATGTCGAGAATTTAATTGCGTTTTCGGGTACACTTTCCTCAATCCACTTTTTATAGTTGCGTTTCCAATGTGATAAAGAATGGGTCCACTCGGGATTGCTAGCCATGTATCCTCCTTCACAATAACTGAAGCCGATTTCATTTAAATAATCTGATACTTTTTTCGCGAATGTGAGGAAATATTTTCGAACCATTTCCCGTTGTTCGTTAGCTTTATCTTCATAGATAATGGCATTGTCCTGATCGGTTTTTAAGGTTTGCTCTTTTCTTCCCTCACTTCCCGTAACCATGAAGACAAACTTGGCTGGAGGTTCACCCATTTCCCTAATTACACGTTCAATAACTTTAATGGCGATAGTATCCGCTATCGTTGTAATGACTTGATTGGTAATCTCAGCGTTAATGCCGCGGCCTAATAGTTGTTTGATGATTTCCGGTACATAATTCCATTTTTGACGTAATTCCTCAATGGTTTCCGCCAACTTTACGGATTGAATGAAAACCAGCGGTGATTGTCCCTGTTCGCTTAATATCCGGTTTCGGCTCAAGAAACCCACATATCGTCCGTCTTTTTCTACTAAAAGGTAACGGCTCTTTGTGCTGAACATCATGAGCACGGCTTCATAGAGGTAGGCTTGATGGGATATCGATACGATAGGATTATCCATAACCTCGGCGATTGATGCATTGACATCAATACATTTAGCAATAACGTTGTCTCGAAGGGTTATGTCGGTGGCATAACCTATGATATTTTGGTTTTCGTCCAGAATGAAGATACAGCTTACGCGATTGTTAGCCATATGTTTCGCAGCTTTGTAGATAGGCGTATCTGCGGCACAAGACACAATATCTTTATAGGCTATCCCATCTATTTTTCTGGAATAGAGCTGTTCTGCTGCAATATAACTTTCTTCAAAAGAAGCCGGGGTTTTCACGAAATGTGAAAACTCTTCGTTCAGCATTTTCTTTCCGAAATCCGTTGTATAATATTGGAAAAAATCGTCGTAAGCATGACACAATTCAAGAAATTCCTTACGTGGTAAATTATATACAACCGTGCCCTTTTTCGCCATAACCGATTTTAAAGCTTTCGTTCTGTTGAGGAGAATGGAAATGCCGCCAAAGCAATAAAGAGGATGGTGTATCTCAACCGAACGTTTGTTTTCGGACGAATCGAAAAAAAACGTTTCATATTCTCCTTTGACGATAATATCAACACCTTTTACTTCTGTTACCTCTTGTCTGTAAGCCAGCGTATCCCGTGTATAAGAAGTTTGTATCAACGATTCGGAAATACCTCGAAGTACGCTCTCCGGAAGGATATCAAAGGGTTGTGTGTTTTTTAAAATTTCAATTAAATTTGGCATGATCTGCTTTTTAACACAATGTTAGACATTCTATTTATCTAAAAAGTTAAGTTTTCGTGAAAACATCTTTTGTTGCCGTTCCATATCCAATTCTGTTATCTCATGACGATTCCAAAGTTCGAAAAAACATTTAGCGGTTGCACTGGCATCCTGTTCAGCTTCGTGAATTTCCGTTAACAAGTTGTCGAAAAGGTATTCGTGAAGCTGTGGTAACCGGAGATATGTTATCGATGGATTAGCGGCATATTTCTCGCTATCTAACATCGTGCAGAAAAAGGATTGGCTGTTGAACGGGTTCCTAAGGTTTGCTCTGTAATAATCCGCACTTAATACCTGTACGTCTAATTCAACGAAATGACCAATAATGAGCGGATTATACTTTTGTATGTCGTGCGACAGCTTACGTAATACTTCTTTTCTTCTATCTCCATGCTGTTTTAGAAATTCACTTGTTATACCGTGTACGTTGTAAGAAGAAGAGGTTATCTTTATATCATCGTCATAAATGTATTTGCTCATACGCTTGATTTCGGTCCCGTCAACTTGATAAATAATCCAGGCTACTTGAATGACATGTGGCCAGTTTTTCTCATCTGAATAGGGCCGGTTCCAACGCTGAGGAATACCGGAAGTCTCTGTATCGATAAATAGTAAATGGTTTTTCAAAAATGTGATGGTTTATTCGAAATATAGAACGGATTGATATGATTTTGATTGTCGCTCACTAAGATAAAAACTGTTTTGATATTAAACAACAAAGCTTTCCAATAAGATGGAAAGCTTTGTGATTGTCGGGATGGCCGGATTTGAACCGACGACCTCCAGCACCCCATGCTGGCGCGATACCGGGCTACGCTACATCCCGTAATTCAAGGCAAACCTAAATAAATTTATTTTTATATGCAATATGCATCACCCATATAAAATAAAATTATTTCGCTCTCCTCAGCCATCAAGAGCTATTTTTATTATGCTTTCGCTAGCCTATGAATGGAAGTCTATTACGGAACGTCCTTTTAGAGAACTTCCGCAATAAAATTTCCGGTTTGATCGATTATATCTCTTTTTACGATAATTTCCTGTAGACTAATTTCTCCTATAACGTATTTGAAATCTTGCCCATAGAAACGTTCCACTATCGCATCAAATTGTATCTGATTTAAAGTTTCTTCTTTTACATAACGAAAATATACCTTTAATTTATAATCTGTACTGTACTGGATCTGAGCTGCCTCCAAGTGCTTTTTGTATTCGTATCGGTAGCCATATCGTAATGCAGCGATATCCGAGAGCACTGCGGAGCCGGTAGGATGTCCGCCAGCACCTTTTCCATAGAAAAATTGCTCGTCTGCAAAAGCTGCTTTTACCAGGACGCCGTTGTTTTCGTTTTCTACATTGAACAGGATATTGTCAGGTGTAATCAATCTTGGCAATACGTACAAAACGACCTGATTATTGTTGATTTCTTTTGCGAAAGGTAAGAGTTTAATTTTAAACCCTTTTTCTTTAGCAAAACGGATGTCTCGATCGTCCAGTTTATCAATTCCTATATTGAGAATCTCGTCGGGATTCACATAGATTCCGTAAGCGTGAGAAGCAACAATAGCTAGTTTATATTTTGGATCGAATCCCCCTACATCTAATGTCGGATCTGTTTCTGCAAACCCTAGGTCCTGTGCCTGTTTCAACGCTACGTCATAACCCTGGTTTTCATTGAATATCTTCGATAGGATATAGTTGGACGAACCGTTGAAGATACCACTAACGGAATGCAACAGCTCATTATCATAGTATTCCTCTAAATTACGAATAATAGGAATGCTTCCGCATACTGCACCTTCATATAACAAAGATGTGCCGTATTCTTGTTGAATGAGTGTAAGCTCTTCTAAATGAGAAGCAATCATCTTCTTATTGGCAGAGACTACATTTTTACCGTTTTTTAGTGCCCGCTTAGTGATTTCAAAAGCTGCATTGGCATCGTCTATAAGTTCAACAACGGTATTAATCTCGGCATCTGCCAAAATAGCTTCAGCATCGGTCGTAAACAGTTCCGCTGGGAGTGTTCTCTTCTTGTCCGCATTTTTGATAACAAACTTCTTGATTTCTAAATTTAGTCTTTTCGTTTTTATAATATCATATAAGCCTTGTCCAACCACACCAAATCCAAACATGCCTATGATTAATTTTTTACTCATTGTTATTATTTATCTTCTAAAAAAGTACGTTTATCTGTTATTTAATTGTTTCAAAGGCTTGTTGCAGGTCATCTTTGATATCATCAACATGCTCAATGCCTACTGAAAGACGCAACTGGCCAGGGAATACGCCGGCACTTCTTTGTGCCTCTTCCGGGAGCTGTTGATGTGTAGTCGCCGCTGGATGTATGATTAACGTTTTCGCATCGCCCACATTAGCAAGATGGCTAATTAAGTTCAGTGAATCGATAAATCCATTCGCTTTTTCTGGACCTCCTTTAAGCGTAAATGACAATACCGAGCCATATCCATTCTTCAGATATTTCTGGGCGTTCTGATGATAAGGATGGCTTTTCAAACCGGGGTAGCTTACTTTTTCTACTTGAGGGTGTGCTTCCAACCACTGTGCAATTTCTAGTGCATTATCCACATGGCGTTGTACACGTAAGGAGAGCGTTTCTACTCCTTGTACTAACAGAAATGAATTGAAAGGAGAGAGTGCCGGACCAAAGTCACGTAAGCCTTCTACACGAGCACGGATCGCGAACTGGATGTTGCCAAAAGGTCCTCCTGGTCCAAAAACATCAGCGAATACTAGGCCATGGTAACCTTCGGATGGCTCAGAAAACTGTCTGAATTTGCCATTTCCCCAATTATAGTTACCTCCATCGACGATAATACCGCCGATGCTTGTGCCGTGACCGCCGATCCATTTCGTTGCCGCCTCGACTACAACATGTGCGCCGTGTTCAAATGGCTTAAAAAGATAGCCTCCAGCACCGAATGTATTATCTACGATTAGTGGTAAATCATATTTCTGGGCTAAAGCCGAAATTTTTTCAAAATCGGGGATATTGTAGCTTGGGTTACCTATAGTTTCTACATAAAGAGCCTTTGTTTTTTCATCTATCAAACTCTCCATGTTTTCCGCTGTACTACCCTCTGCGAACCGTGCTTCTATACCTAATCGCTTAAATGATACTTTAAACTGGTTGTATGTACCTCCATATAAGTCTGAACCGGTTACAAAGTTTTCACCGCTTTCGATGATGTTTGTTAAAGCAATGAACTGTGCCGCCATACCCGAGGCTACTGCTACGGCCGCTACACCACCTTCCAAAGCAGCGATGCGTTTTTCAAAAGCATCTGTGGTGGGGTTCATGATACGTGTATAGATATTTCCGAACTGCTTTAACGCAAAAAGATTCGCACCATGTTCCGCATTCTCAAATACATATGAAGTTGTTTGATAAATGGGGAGTGCTCTAGATCCTGTAGTTGGGTCTGCTTCTTGTCCGGCATGGACTTGTAATGTTTCGAATTTTAGGTTTTTACCTGTTGACATAGTTTATAATGTTTTATATGTAAATATAATAAATTAAGCACGCATTCTATCATATGGAAGTTGGTCGTTCATAGGATGGCAATGTGAAGGGAAGGAATGTTTCAGAACCGGACATCACCAAGAACGACTAACGCATTCGCATAGGTGCATAACTGCAACAACAAGCATATGCTGTTGAGAGTGATAGTATTTTATTAGAAATGCTTAGTTTACATGTTTTCATTGTCTTATCTATTTATATGTTCCAAAACGATATTGCTTTGGACAGGATTTGGCACCTTTTCAATTCTCTCTTGCTGGTTGCCAGTGGGTCATGGAGCCAGTCTCTCGCCACTTCTTTATAAATCAAGACCTGACACAATGCAAGGTGCTGATTAGTGTACTTTAATATAGGTACGATGCAAATATAGGGGATTCAGAACGAAAGTAAAAATTAAAAATAAAAAAGCCTTTCCAATTCGGAAAGGCTTTTTCGTGGTGCCAGCTGGATTCGAACCAGCGACACAAGGATTTTCAGTCCTTTGCTCTACCAACTGAGCTATGGCACCTTTAAGTTTTTGTTTGTAATCTGTTACTTTCAGATTTTGTGGTGCCAGCTGGATTCGAACCAGCGACACAAGGATTTTCAGTCCTTTGCTCTACCAACTGAGCTATGGCACCTTCCGCAATCAGGTTTTTCCCTTGATTGCGTTGCAAATCTATATTCTTTTTTTGAAATCTGAAACTTTTGTCTGCATTATTTTTAAAGTATTTTTCAACTAATTGATTCATATGGAAATAAATTACACGGAATAAACACAGCTGTGTCGTAAATAACCTATCTTTGCACTTCACAAATTTAATATGAGTAAAAAAGGCAGGGTATTGGTCGCGATGAGTGGTGGAGTAGATAGTTCCGTAGCGGCCATTATGTTACATGAGCAAGGCTACGAAGTGATCGGTATCACCATGAAAACATGGGATTATGCCTCGGCGGGTGGTTCATCCAAAGAAACCGGCTGCTGCAGTTTGGACAGTATAAACGATGCCAGAGCACTAGCAGTAGGTTATGGTTTTCCACATTATATATTGGATATTCGGGACGAGTTTGGCGATTTTGTTATCGACAATTTTGTTGATGAATATATTGCTGGACGTACGCCAAATCCTTGTGTGCTTTGTAATACACACATCAAATGGTCAGCGCTGATGAAGCGAGCAGATAAATTGGATTGTGAATTTATCGCAACAGGACATTATGCAAATATTCGTCTTCATCACAATGGTAGGTATGTTATATCAAAAGGAAGAGACGAAAATAAAGATCAATCCTATGTGTTATGGGGTGTATCGCAAGAGAATCTTGCGCGGACACAGTTTCCATTAGGTAATTTTACGAAACAGGAAATTCGACAAATGGCTTTAGAGATGGGACAGGAGGAACTGGCGAAGAAATCTGAAAGCTATGAAATTTGTTTTGTACCAGACAACGATTATCGCGCGTTTTTACGTCATAAGCGTCCTACACTTGACGACGAGATCGGACCAGGAAATTTTGTGCTATCGGATGGTACGGTGGTAGGGCAACATATTGGTTATCCTTATTTCACCATTGGCCAACGCAAAGGACTAGGTATTGCCTTGGGTAAGCCCATGTTCGTTATTGAGATACTAGCCGAAAGCAATACGGTGGTACTAGGAGAGGAGCATGAGTTGGAAAAATCACAAGCGTTTGTACGCGATATCAATTTAATTAAATATGCTTCGATAGAAGAACCGATGGAAGTGATAACAAAAATACGATATAAAGACGCCGGCGCACAATCTAATATAACGCAACAAGGTAATACCATGCAAGTGGATTTCGCCCATCGGGTTAAAGGCATTGCACCTGGTCAATCCGCCGTTTTCTATGAAGGTAGTGATTTACTTGGTGGTGGTTTTCTGATGAAATAAAAAGGCTTGCGAATCTGCAAGCCTTTTTATTTCATTATAATTTACCAATTTCTTGCGCCAAGTCGATGATCTTGTTAGAATAGCCCCATTCGTTATCGTACCAAGATACGACTTTTACAAAATTGTCATTCAACGAGATGCCTGCTTTCGCATCAAAGATAGAGGTACGTGCGTCGCCGATGAAGTCAGAAGAAACTACCTCGTCTTCTGTGTAACCTAAGATACCCTTTAGTTCGCCCTCAGAAGCCTCTTTCATCACTTTTTTGATCTCCTCGTAAGAAGCTCCTTTTTCCAAACGAACAGTTAAATCGACTACAGAAACGTCTGCCGTGGGAACACGCATAGACATACCTGTTAATTTACCTTTTAATTCTGGAAGAACTAATCCTACTGCTTTAGCGGCACCAGTAGAAGAAGGAATGATGTTTTGATAAGCACCGCGCCCCCCTCTCCAGTCTTTAACTGAAGGGCCATCAACTGTTTTTTGTGTCGCCGTTACAGCGTGAACTGTTGTCATTAAGCCTTCAAGAATACCGAAGTTATCGTTTAACACTTTTGCGATAGGTGCTAGACAGTTAGTTGTACAAGAAGCGTTTGAAACGATAGTGTATTCTGCTTTCAATTCTTTATGGTTTACGCCCATGACGAATGTAGGCGTGTCATCTTTCGCCGGTGCAGACATCACTACTTTTTTCGCGCCTGCATCGATATGTCTCTGTGCCGTTTCTTGTGTTAGGAAAAAGCCGGTCGATTCGATGATAACTTCAGCACCTACTTCGTCCCATTTTAAGTTCGCTGGATCTTTTTCAGCCGTTACACGAATTGTATTTCCGTTTACGACCAAATGTCCATCCTTCACCTCTACAGTGCCGTCAAATTTTCCGTGTGTAGAATCATACTTTAGCATATACGCCAAATAATCAGGTTCTACTAAATCGTTAATACCTACAACTTCAATATCACTGCGGTTAATAGCAGCTCTAAAAGCTAAACGGCCAATACGACCGAATCCGTTAATTCCAATTTTCATTTTCTCTATTAGTTTTTATTAATGTAATACTTTATTAAGTTTTGAACAGGTTCTTTAATAATAGAACCGATATGTAATCCATGTTCTGCGCCTAGTTCACGTAACCAATCGGCGTAATTGTTGGCTACCGACCCCGTAAAGTTAAACTCGTTGTCCGGATAGTGTTCTGATAAAGGGATCAAGTATGTTTTGATATATATTTCCAATCCTCTTTTTATATGTTGTGTGAAGTAGGGTTCATCTCGGTGTTCATAGATGAAATCGGCAAAACTTGTCAGAAACAGATTCGGATTGGGATTATAATATACCCGTTCCAATATGGAACGTCTATCTATGTTATATCTATGAAGTAATTTTTCACGGATACTGCTAGGCATAGTTTCTGTCAAAAAATCCTTCAATAACTGTCTGCCCAGCCAATTTGTTGAACCTTCGTCAGCTAAGATATAACCCATCCCGTAATTGTTTGGTAGCACTTTTTTGCCATTATAATAAGCGGCATTCGAACCACTGCCAATAATCCCTACAATCCCCTTTTCGTCCCCAAAAGTTGATTTTGCAGAAGCCTCCATATCATGTCCTGCTTTTACTTTGGCATTTTTAAAAAATTGTGCGAATGTTTGCTCTATCTTTTGTTGTCGTTCAGGTGATGATACACCTGCACCGAAAAAGAAGATTTTACGAATCTTTTCGGCGTTATTGATCAAATGATTACTTTTATTCAGTAGCTGTGTAATATATCGCTCATCTTGTATATAGGAATTGATACCCGGTGTGCGAAAGCCGTGGAGTACGCGTTTTTTATCCGCAATCCGCCAATCCGCATATCTCGATCCACTAAAAACAACTACAATCATTATAAAAATCTCTAAAAATAACTCGCCGCAGCTCGTTTGAAAGTCAAAAATTAAAATTTAAGACGCGTAACTATTCATACAATAGTAACAACTCAAAGGTAAAAAAAATGCGTGTAAACAAGCGGCTACAATGCCATTATTTTCGCAATTTCAACAAGATCTTCGTTGAGTTTCAATTCTTTTTTACTGAGTGCTTCTTCTAAAGGTGTAGTGACCATTTCTGATCCACGTATTCCAATAGTCGCTCTTGTATTGCCTTTTAAAAGTTCATTGACTGCTGCGTAGCCCATACGAGTGGCTAATACCCTATCTGCACTACTAGGTGCACCTCCCCGTTGTAGATGTCCTAAAATACTAACCTTTGTATCGTAATAATCGAACTTCTCGTTGACATGTTTAGCAACGTTGTTCGCTCCGCCGTTTTTATCACCTTCTGCAACAATCACGATCATGGACGACTTTTTCCTATCGGCAGCATGTTCCAGCATTTCGATAAGCTCATCAATCGCTGTCTCCTTTTCAGGAAGAAGGATAGCTTCTGCACCTCCGGCTACACCGGCGTTCAGCGCAATACATCCAGAATCACGCCCCATTACTTCGATAAAAAACAAACGATTATGGGAAGCTGCGGTGTCACGGATTTTATCAATTGCTTCAATAACGGTATTGTTTGCTGTATCGTAGCCTATTGTAAGGTCCGTACCGTTCAGATCATTATCTATAGTGCCGGGGATACACATCACTGGAATATCGAATTCGCGAGAAAATATTTCCGCACCTGTAAACGTGCCATCACCTCCAATCGCCACCAAAGCGTCAATTCCAGCTGCACGAACATGCTCGTATGCCTTAGCACGCCCTTCTGCTGTTTTAAATTCCATGCAACGGGCAGTTTTAAGGACAGTTCCTCCCTTTTGTATAATAGAACTGACTGATGGACTATCCATATCAAACATGGTGTTTTCGATCATGCCTTGATAGCCGTGGTAAATACCGGTAACTTTCTTCCCATTATATAGGGCTGTTCTCACAACAGCACGGATAGCAGCGTTCATTCCCGGGGCATCTCCTCCTGATGTGAAAACGCCTACTCTTGTTATTTTTTCCACTCGATTACTCATTTTAGGTTCTACGAATATAGTGTGTATTTTTTACACTATTAAATTTTTTTTGTTTTTTTTGGATTATTATGATAATATTGACAAATAAATAAATTGTACTTACAGATTTAAAAAATCAATTGTTTTGCAAACTCATTTCACAATAGACTGTGTAATATACAGTTTTAACGAAGGTAAGCTTCAGCTATTGTTAACCGAACGAAGTGTTTATCCTTACAAAGATTGGTGGGCGTTACCTGGTTTCTTCGCCCAGAAAGATGAGGAGATGGAGGATGCAGTGAAACGTATCTTATATGAACACACGGGATTAAAAGATATTTTCATGGAGCAGCTGGGCGCATTCGCTGGTTTGAAACGACATCCCGAAGGGCGGGTATTAACGGTCGCCTTTTCAACTATTGTGAAATATGAGGATGTGAAGTACAAGATTAAGCCGATGACCTCTTATATGCGGCAAGCAAAGTGGTTTGCCATAGATCAACTGCCTGACCTCGCTTTTGATCATGCTCAAATTGTCCAACAAAGTCTGCAAAAATTAAAGCATACCATTAACTATTCGACTGCAGTATATGAACTTTTACCCGAGAAATTTACCTTAACGCAGTTGCAACAGGTTTACGAAGCCATTTTAGGTAAGACGCTGGACAAGCGGAATTTCCGCAAGAAAATATCGAATGCGGGATTTCTTAAGGAATTGCCCGAAGTACAAAAGGGGGTTTCGTACCGTGCAGCTAGATTGTATAAATTTGATAAACGCAAATTCCAAAAACAAATAAGCGTAATGTAATTAGTCGAACCGTCTATTCATAAAAGTTAATTTACAGTAAGATTACAATTTGTTGATAAAATGTTTCCTGCGATTTCGTTTTGTTTTTATACTTTTGAACGTTTTTAGAAAAAAGTCAAAAAGTATAAAGTTAAAAATGGATAGTAAAAAGGAACAGATTATTCAAACAGCTCTCAAAAGATTCTCTCATTATGGTTTCAATAAGACCACAATGAGCGAGATTGCGATGGATTTGAATATCACAAAAGCCAATTTATATTATTACTATCCCGACAAAAACGCGTTGATAAAAGATGTATTAGCATATATCTCGGATGAAATTCTTACACAGCAATACGCAGTTCTCAATCAGTATGATGGGAGCTTATTAGACATTTTGTGCAAACTACTGGAGGTTAAAGCTGATTTTTTGAAGGATTACTATGTTCTACACATAAATGAAAATTTGGAATGGATAAAAGGACAAGGAATAGGTACACTTTTAGAACAGTTTCATCAAAGGAATATCGTTATAGTAGAGGATTTATTGGAACGAGCGACGAAACATGGTGAAATCAAGATACATTCTGTAGAAGAAGCAGCAACATCCTATACGGAGATCATGGAAGGATTAAGTCTTATCCGTAGTGTATCTGATATGATTTCTGGCGTGCCGAATGCGCGAAATGTAGATGTTATACTGGAAAGCCAAAAGAAAGCTACAAAATTTATATTTAACAATAAAATAAAAGAGAAAAATTAGTTTTACAGGTCATGTTTTCAAAAATGGGATTTAAATATTTAAGTGTTTTAGCGGTAGGTTTACTTTTTCAGGTGAACTCATTGAAAGCGCAAGAAACGCTGACGCTTCAAGAAGCGATAAAGTATGCACTCGAGAATAAGGCGGAAGCAAAAACAGCTAAGCTAGATGTTGAAAATGCGCAGTATCAAATTGATGAGGTACGTGCGGGAGCCCTACCCCAGATCAATGCATCAGGATCATTGAAATATAACATTCTAATTCCTGAAATGGTCATTGATATGGATGGACAGGTTATCACAGCGAGAATGGGGCTACCTTGGAACTCGAATGCTGTAGTTTCATTGAACCAGCAATTGTTTAATCAATCTCTTTTTACCGGATTGAAGGCGGCAAAAACGACCAGGGAATTCTATCAAGTTAATGCGCAATTAACAGATGAGCAGTTGATTGAAAAAGTCTCCAATTCTTATTATGATATTTTTCAAACACAATTGCAGTTGCAGACTATTCAAAACAATTTGGAAAACACGAGTAAGACCCATCGAATTATTAATGGTATGGTGGACGCCGGTTTAGCAAAAAAGATTGATTTAGATCGGCTTTCCGTAGCTGTTAATAATCTGGAATCTCAGAAACAACAGATATTGAGCGCTTTGGAGATGAAAAAAAATGCTTTAAAATTTGCGATAGGTATGCCGATGGAACGTGATATCGATTTACCCGAAGAAACATTTGAGATAAATCCAGCTATTTCTTTGGAAACCAACAATATTGAAAATAGATCGGAGATCCTACTAAGTATAAAACAAATTGAATTGTACGAACTAAATAAGAAAGCAAAAAAAGCAGATCTATATCCTCAATTGTCTTTGGGAACTGATTTCGGGTTTACGGGGTTTGGTAAAGGCTTTCCGATAGGAGGAGATTTTATGTGGCCGAAAACATCAAGTATTGGTCTGAATTTATCGATACCGATTTTTACAGGTGGTGCTACAAAAGCTCGGATTAATCAAGCGGATATCGATATCCGAAAAGCGAAAGTAGCTTTGGAAGACACGAAACTAGGGATTGCCTTGGCAAATGAAAATGCAAGGACACAGATCAAGAATAGTCTGTTGACTGTTGATGCCAATCGTAGAAATGTAGTGCTTGCTAAAGAAGTTTTGAGCGATACACAAAACAACTATAATAACGGTTTGGCAACATTAACAGACTTGCTAGATGCAGAGAAGGCACTGGCAGATGCAGAGACGAATCTGAATACTTCCTTGCTAGACTATAAATTAGCAGAAATACAGCTTATCAAAGCGAAAGGAAACTTAAAAACTTTAATTAACGAATAATCAACTATTTATACATAACAAATATGAAACGGGTAATTATAACGGTAATCATCATAGCTGCTGCGTTAGCAGGGATTGTGTTTATTTTGAATCAAAACAAGGCTAAAAACGAAGCGGATACAGCTACAGTAGCTATTCAAAACGCCGCGGTCGCCGTTCGTGCCGATACAGCAGATTTTAAAAATGTAAATACACAATATGTAACCAATGGCGTATTTGCCCCTAAACAAGAAGTAATGCTTTCGGCAGAAGCTTCGGGCAAGGTCGTTCGTGTGCTCGTAGAAGAAGGTGCTTATGTAAGAGCTGGTCAGACGCTTGCAATTATAAATGGTGATAAGCAAAATGTTGATGTGACAAATGCACAAGCAATGTATAATAATGCAGAAGCGGAAGTCGCACGCTTTGAAAGTGCGTTTTCTACTGGTGGAGTTACAAAACAGCAATTAGATCAGATGAAACTTCAATTGGAAAATGCGAAGAATAATTTGAAATCGGCACAGATCTCTGCCTCGGATGTAAATATTACCGCTTCCTTCGCAGGTCTTATAAACAAAAGAAATATCGAACCGGGCTCATATGTAAGCCCTGGACAGGAACTGTTTGAAGTGGTTAATGTCTCTACATTAAAATTGAAAATCAATGTAGATGAGAAAAATATAGGACAGACTAAGGTAGGACAAAGTGTGAAAGTAGAATCACCCGTATTGCCTAATCAAACCTTCAACGGCATTGTAACCTTTATTGCACCAAAAGCAGATGGAAGTTTGAACTTTCCTGTTGAGTTGGAGATAAAAAATAACGCTGATAATGATTTGAAAGCAGGAATGTACGGCACTGCATATTTCGGTAGCGAGCAAAGTGTGAACGCTTTGGTTGTACCGCGTGCCGCCTTTGTAGGGAGTGTAAGTTCTAATCAAATTTTTGCGGTGGAGAATGGAAAAGCTGTAATGAAAAACGTAGTATCAGGAAGAAGTTTCGGTGATAATATCGAAATTATTTCCGGTTTGAAAGAAGGTACAGTAGTTGTAACCTCCGGTCAAATCAATCTTTTGGAAGGGACGCCAGTAGAAATTATTAAATAACGAATGAGTTTCATCGCATACGCATAAATAATTTATTTAGATGAAGATTTCTGAAATATCAATAAAAAGACCAAGTATAATTATAGTATTGTTTATTATACTTACGCTTGGTGGAATATTCTCCTATACGCAGATGGGGTACGAACTTGTGCCTAAATTTGAGATCAATGTCATCACCGTTCAGACGGTGTATCCAGGGGCAGCACCTTCTGAGGTGGAAACGTCTGTAACGAAAGTCGTAGAGGATGCTGTTGCTTCGCTAGAAAATGTTAAGAAAATAGAGTCGAAGTCGATGGAGTCCGTCTCTGTGGTCATGATTACGTTGAACACCGGAGCTGATGTCAACTTCCTACTTACTGATGCGCAGCGTAAGATAAACGCTGTCGTCAATGAGTTTCCGGACGATGTGGAAACACCTGCATTGTCCAAATTTTCGCTGGATGATGTGCCAATCATCAACCTATCGGTGACATCAAACTTATCTGAAAAAGATCTATACGACTTGCTGGATCAGAAAATTCAACCTGTTTTTGCCCGTATCAATGGTGTAGCAAAAGTCGATATGATTGGAGGGGAAGAACGTGAAATACAGGTGAGCATCAACCCAAACAAATTGGAAGGATATGGTCTCTCTGTTTCACAAGTACAACAATCCATTGAAGCGGCCAATTTGGACTTTCCGACAGGAAATGTAAAAACGCGGAAAAACCAGACAACGCTACGCTTAGCGGGTAAATTCACGAGCATTGACGAGTTACGCGATTTACCTATTACCACGCCAAGTGGAGCAGCTGTTCGTTTGCGAGATGTTGCCGATGTACAGGATGGTATTAAAGATATCGAAAAAATATCCCGTATTGATCGGAAAAATACCATTTTAATGCAGGTGTTTAAACAGTCTGATGCTAACGCTGTTGCCGTTTCCGAATTGGTAAAAGCAGAAATTGATGTCGTCAAAGCGGATTATTCGGCAGAGGGAGTGGATATTACAATAGCCAACGATACTACAGACTATACGTTGACCGCTGCAAATAACGTTATTCATGACTTAATGATTGCGATTGCATTGGTGGCGTTTATCATGTTGTTCTTTCTCCACAGTTTGCGTGACGCGTTTATTGCCGTAGTGGCCATCCCATTATCGCTGATAGCTACCTTCATCTTTTTAAATATGTTGGGCTATACATTAAACTTGATGTCCCTTCTCGGGCTATCTTTAGTTGTAGGTATCCTTGTGGATGATGCGATTGTGGTTATCGAGAACATCCACCGCCACATGGAAATGGGAAAGAACAAGGTACGTGCTTCATACGATGGCGCGAAGGAAATTGGTTTTACAGTTTCGGCAATTACTTTGGTTATCGTGGTCGTATTCCTACCTATTGCTATGTCGTCTGGTTTGGTATCTGACATCTTGCGACAGTTCTGTGTAACGGTAATGGTTTCTACGCTGCTTTCATTCTTGGTGTCGTTTACGATTGTGCCGTGGTTATATTCGCGTATCGGGAAACTGTCGCACATTGATAAGACATCATTTTTTGGCGGTATCCTTCACGGTTTCGAAGGTGGACTCACAAAGTTGACGAACTGGATTTCGGGGATACTGAAGTGGTCGTTGAAGCGCCGGTTGAATAAAGTGATGGTGTTGCTTATTTCTATCGGTTTACTGTTCGCATCCTTTGCGCTTGTCGGTATGGGATATATTGGGTCAGACTTTTTCCCAGGAAATGACAAAGGAGAGTTTTACCTGCAAATGGAGATTAACAAAGATGCTTCGTTGGAACAAACCAACTTCTTAGTCCAAAAAGCTGAAAACTATTTAGCACAGAAATCGGAAATAGAGCGAATGATTACGACCGTAGGACAGGCTTCTGACGGGATGATGAACGCCGGTGGTACAAAATATAAAGCGGAAATTCATATTATTTTAGAAAACGGATATAATAAGATCGAATCTACCAAAGTCTATTCTGCGAAGTTGAAGCGTGAGATGGAAAATGTTTTAGTGGGTGCGAAACTCAAAACCGTTAATATGGGAATTATGGGCGCAGAACAAGCTCCATTGATGATGACGGTGGTTGGCGCTTCTCCGGAGGACGCATTAGAGACGGCACGTTCCTTTGCTGATATTCTTCGAGGTGTACCGGGTGCATCAGAAATTGAGTTGACATCGGAAGATGGCAATCCAGAGATCAGTGTAGAAGTAAATCGGGATAAAATGAATTCGTTAGGGCTGAACGTGGCGACAGTCGGAATGGCCATGCAAACGGCATTTTCCGGAAATACGGATACAAAGTTCCGGGCAGGCGATACAGAATACGATATAAATATCCGTTATGATGAGTTCGGACGTGGAAACATTGAGGACGTTCGGAATTTAAAATTCATTAATCAAGAAGGACAAGCAATTAAATTATCGCAATTTGCGGATGTTACTTTTGCATCTGGTCCGAGTCTGTTGGAACGCAGGGATAAATCACCGTCCGTATCTGTACAAGCACAAGTAGTGGGGCGTCCGGTGGGTACGGTAGCAGCTGAGTGGGAAACGGAAATTCAAAACCAACTCGATAACAATACCATGACGATGAAACCCGGTGTTTCCTATATGTGGGGAGGTAACATGGAAAATCAGGAAGAAGGGTTTGGCACCTTGGGAGTGGCACTAATTGCCGCTATTCTATTAGTGTATCTAGTCATGGTAGCACTTTACGATAGCTTTATGACGCCCTTTGTCGTCCTGTTTTCTATCCCATTGTCTTTCATCGGGGCGTTATTGGCCTTGGCGATTGCAAACCAAACCTTGAACATCTTTACCATCCTAGGTATTATTATGTTGATCGGCTTGGTGGCAAAGAATGCTATTCTATTGGTAGATTTCGCGAATCACAGGAAGGATGCGGGTGCTACTACATACGACGCGCTTGTCGCCGCAAACCATGCCCGTTTTCGTCCGATCTTAATGACCACGATTGCGATGGTGGTTGGTATGATTCCGATTGCTTTAGCAACAGGTGATGGAGCAGATATGAACCGAGGACTCGCGATTGTGATTATTGGAGGGCTCTTATCATCACTTTTCCTAACGTTGGTTGTTGTGCCAGTAGTCTATTCTATTTTCGATAGTATCAGTCGAAGATTTGGTAAAAAAGAGAAAGAAAATTATGCTGAATTGATGGTGGCTGACTATGTAGAAAACGAAGATTACGTAGATGAAATGGAAGTCAAATATTAGTTTTTAGAATCACAAACTGGAAAAAGAGGCCAACCTAAGTGTGTTGGCCTCTTTTTTTAATTAAGCACGATTTTTGTGCATTATTCTGTAGCTTATAAACCGCATTTTAAAATTGCAATGGATAAATGATTATTTGTTCAAAAAGGAGGTTATATGAATCTTGTACAAAAAATTGGCAGATGGGGTGATGCACATCACCCGCGTTGGCTTGACATCTTAAGAATCTTTCTCGGTATTGTTATTTTTGCGAAAGGAATCAGTTTCGTAAATGACCGTGATGCAGTTGCGGATCTCATCCGGCAAACGAACTTTCAGCTCTCTATCTGGTCGGCTGTTCATTACGTAGTATTCGCTCACCTTGTTGGCGGATTATTTATTATCTTTGGTTTTCAGACACGTCTTGCCGTTATCTTTCAAATACCGATACTTATTGGAGCCGTGTTTTTTGTAAATATTACGAACGGTTTCAACTTTCTCAATTCCGAGTTTTGGATTTCTTTAGTTGTTCTAATTTTGTTGTTCGTATTTTTAATCGTAGGTTCTGGGAGGTATTCGTTAGATAATTTAATGGACAAACCAGGCTATAAACGGTCTATTTAAAATAGAGACAGAGACGTAGCACAGCTACGTCTCTGTTCATCTTATCCTTTTCTATATATCGATAACTGTTTTTGTAGAAACTTTCGTGTATGGTGTATACGGGTTTTTACAGTGCCTTCGGGTAAACCAAAGTGATCGGAAAGTTCACGATATTTATACCCTTCCATATATTGTACAAAAAGTTCATAATGATCCTGTGGCAACTTCTTTAATGCGTCGCGTATGTCCTTCATCACAAACTTTCCCTCTACAGTATTGATTGTAAATGGTTCTGAACAACCTTCTTCTCTGTATCCAGCACTTTGGAAATTTTCGTATTCCGTATGTCGTTGATTACGTCTGTAATGATTGATATATACATTCTTCATAATCACATATAACCACGAAACCAATTTCGGATTGTTGAAAAAATTGTCGAGATACTTAATAGAACGCACCAGCGTTTCTTGGACAAGTTCGTTAATTTCTTCCGGATCTTTAGTAAACTTAAACGCTATATTTTTTAGAATGCTTTGGTTTTCTAATAGCGCTAGATTTAATTTTTTGCTTTCCATAGTCTTGATGTTTTTATCTAGTTTACGTTCGATGTGTTAGCATAAATGGAACAAAAACAATGCAAACTAATGTGGAAAGGACTGTGAAACAGATGCCTAATTTGAAAAATGATGAAAATACGTATAAGGTGTTATTTTCCTAAGAAGCTCAAATTATAGAGAAAAGGTTGTTTAGCGTTTTTTCCTCAAAATGAAATGGTTTAGTCGCGAAAAGTAAAACAGGTATTTTATTTTTTGCAAGCGTATAAATATCGTGAAGAACAATATCAGATATTTATCTCATATATTACCGCGTATTTACCGTGTAAAACATGGCTTTTTATTGTTTTTTTTATCTCTTTTATCTAATTCAGACTTAATCTGCTTTCGTTTTCGTTCAAGGCACCAATGCGTGTATTGTATCCATTTTAGTACTTGCCGGCTTCTGATTGTCCCTTTTTTTTATAATAGCGAAAACAAAACAAAATTTCCCAACATTTGTTATCTTGTCGATATATTGAATACCGTCCGCTTATCATAGAAATGAATCGATACGAAAACTTATTTTTAGAAATCCTACAGCAATCCAAGGGAGCCACTGCTATTTATGATACGGTGGACATACGTATCGCATTCGTTAACGACGCTATGTACGAAATCTGGGGACGAGGTGAGGAGATTATTGGACACTGTTTTGGCGATGTTTTTCCAGAATTTACGGAGCAAGGCTTCACGGAAATATTAAAAAACGTGTGGATAACAGGCGAGACTTACGAGGCAAAAGAATATCCAGCAAATGTAGCGATTAACAAGGTTACGGAACTTAAATATTTTGATTTTAGTTATCAGGCTGTTTTAGATGACGATGGGAAAACGTACGCTATAATCCACACGGCAACGGATGTGTCTTCCCGTCGTCGTGCTTTAGAAAGAGTACAAGAGCAGGATGATATCCTTGCATTTAATAATGAATTGGAGGTATTGACTAGAACATTATCACATGATCTGAAAAATCCGCTATCCATAGCCAAAATGGGAGCACAATACATGCAAACGAAAGATTCGCTTACTAAAGCCGAGAAGTATAAATGGACTACCATTATTTTAGATGCTCTTACCAGCATGGAGCAAATCATAGGACATAAAATACAATTGAATCAGGCTCGTATGCTAAAATACGACAATGAATGTGTTTCTTTAGAGAAAACTATTCGAAAAATATGTCTCGAAAGTCAGACATTGTACAACAGTACCGATTGTGTTTTTAAAATAGGGCAATTGAAATATTTATATGGAGATGAAGGGATACTATATCAGATATTTTTCAATATTATCAGTAACGCTGTAAAATACTCCTCCAAACAAAAGAAACCTATCGTAGAGATTAATAGCTCAAAAAAACAGGGGTATATTGTGTATACGGTACAAGACAACGGAATTGGCATCCCGAAAAAGGAATTGGAGTCTGTTTTTCAACAGTTTCATCGTGCTTCGAACACGGAAGGTTTTCCTGGAACAGGTATAGGGTTATGTGTAGTAAAGAAAATCATGACCCGTCTTAAAGGAAAAATAACACTTTCTAGCACGGTAGACAAGGGGACCACTGTCGAACTTGCTTTTCCAGAAATTACTCAATGTAGAGGTGATGTGGAGCGAACGGATGATTAAAATCCCGTATCGCACAATACGGGATTTTTTGTAGGTATCAATTACCAGATTTTGATACGTTCTTCTTTTGGCTTATACATCTCATCGCCCTCTTTCGTATTGAATGCATCGTGGAAGCCATCAAGATTAACAATGGGAGCAACAGCTCGGTATTGTGCAGGAGAGTGTGGGTCGGTTTTTACTTGGTTTACGACAAATTCATCCGTCGTTTTTGTTCTCCAGATAGTTGCCCACGACAAAAAGAATCGTTGTTCAGGGGTAAATCCATCAATTAAACCAGGGGTTCCGTTGTCATTCAAATACATCTTCAATGCATCAAATGCTACCGACGAACCACCGAGATCTCCAATATTTTCACCCAAGGTAAATCGTCCGTTGACAAAAACACCAGGTACAGGCTCATATGCTTCAAATTGCGCAACAAGCGCATCTGCAGCTGCGTCAAACTTCTTTTTGTCTTCCGGTGTCCACCAGTTATTTAGATTTCCATTTCCATCGTATTGCGAACCGGAGTCGTCGAATCCATGAGATAATTCGTGTCCAATAACTGCGCCGATACCTCCAAAGTTTACAGCTGCATCAGCACGATAATCATAGAATGGTGCTTGAAGAATAGCAGCGGGAAAAACAATCTCGTTGAACAGAGGGCTGTAATATGCATTTACCGTTTGCGGTGTCATACTCCATTCTGTTTTATCCACCGGTTTACCTTGTTTTGCGAGATTGTCTTCGAATGCCCAGCGATTTAGGGAATTTACGTTCTCGAAGAGGGAAGTGCCAACTTCCATTTTCGAATAGTCTTTCCATTTATCCGGATAGCCGATCTTAACATTAAATTTTGCCAATTTTTCCAGGGCTTTCTCTTTCGTTACCGCGGACATCCAGTCCAAGTCGTTGATATGTACTTCGAAAGACTTGATAAGATATTGTACTAACTCTTCACAAGCCGCTTTTGCTTCCGGCGGGAAATTTTCTTTCACATATAGTTTCCCCAATAGTTCACCAGCTGAACCGTTTACAAAATCTAGACCGCGTTTCTCCATATCGCGTTGCTCTTTCTGCCCTTTTAGTTGGCGTCCGTAAAACTCAAAAGCTAATTCGTCCAGCTCGGTAGAAAGATAATTGGTCGCATCGTTCATGACATTGAACTTCAGGTACTCCTTAATCTGCGGAAGCTTCTCGGGTGTAAAAATTTTATCAAGATTCTTGTAATAGTTGATCTCGCTAATGATCACCGTGTCTGCTGTAAAACCGATTTCTTTGATGTATTTCGCAACATCGATGTTTTTGACCATCTTTCCTAAATCTGCTACTGCAACCGGATTGTACCGTTTTTGTGCGTCACGTGACTCTTCGATGGTTTTGAGATAAGAAGCAATTTCCTTCTCAAATGCTACAATTTTAGGGCCTATAGCATCCTCATCAGCTTGATTTACTTTATTGTATAATGTAGAAGCGAAAGTAGCATATTGTTCTAGTGTTTCGGTGTTTTTCTCGTCCACTTTCTGGTAGTAGGAACGCCCTAAGCCTAAACTTCCACCGCTCAGATAAACGGCGTTAATGTCACTGTTTTTCATGTGTGCATACACATAACCACCAAAGAAAGGATTTCCACCTTCCGGACCGACTTCTACCAAGTAATTATAGAGATCGTCCATGTTCTCGATAGCATCAATTTTTTCAAGATAGGGTTTGATCGGATCTGCGCCCAATTGATTACGGTTCTCTATATCCACATAGGATTTGTATAGATCCGCAATCTTTTGTCCATCTGTACCTTTCTCAAACGTTTCGTTTAGCGACGCCTTCAGAATCTTTAATACCGCCTCGTCGGTGTTTTCACGAAGTTCATCAAAAGAACCCCAGCGTGCTTTGTCAGCAGGAATCTCTGCTGTTTTCATCCAGTTGCCATTGACATAATGGTAGAAATCATCTTGTGGACGGACGGTAGTGTCCATTTGCGATAAATCGATCGCTTGATGTTGTTCTCGCGTGCCGTTACATCCGGCTGTCATTACTAAGACAGTGGCCAGTCCAAGAAATTTTTTCATCATAAGTTGTTTTTTAATTCGGAAACCTACAGTCGAGGCAAGTTTCCCATTTTGTCATTTAGTTTTAGTATGCAAACATAATAAAACTTAAGAATATGAAAAGTAACGATTGCGTGGGAAGATTTGGATTTTTCCGTATATTGCTCTTATGATATGGGTAGTGGACGGTCACGAAATAGACATTCTTGTCAGTGCGAGACGAGAGGTAGAGGTACTCCGGTGGAATGAACATAAAAAAATCATACGAGTACCGGTAAGCATGCCCAATACCGAAGCTGTGTGGACTATACGTAATCTTCTGCAAACAAGACTTTCAAGTGCATCACTATGTACAGAAGAACGGTTGGAGGTATTTGACAGGTATTGGCCGATCAAGTTATTTGCAAGAAAAAAGGCGCCCTTTATCAATGGCGACATCATTCATTGCTATATTAAAGGAGGTCGGATGTCGTTAGCAGAAAAAACAAAGATAAGGGAAGAACTGTTACAACGACTTGTATTACATCATATTGGTCAATGGGAAGAAATATTGGGCGTGATGATTTCACATATCGCGTTCCGGAAAAATAAAAATAGGCCCTACGTCATACAACGGAGAAAAGAGCGCATTTGTTTTGATAAAGAACTGTCAAACCTGTCGTTAGAGGCTATTGCCTATTGTTCTTTTAAGGCCGTAGCCGATTACGGCGGCATAGGAAAAAGCATCAAAAGAGGATTATTAGAGAAACATTTCCCCACATGGAGCACAATAGAAAAAATTATTATATATGCATATGCAACCCACGATCACCGTTGAGATACCTATTCCGTTGTCCTTGTTCGATAAATGTCGGGAGCAACCTAGTTTCCTGCTGGATCTATTGACGAAGCAGCAAATAGCACGGATCAAAGCATTTGTTTTCGATAATCTGGAGGATAGAGATGGCGCTCCAGAAGTGGAAAACTTTGGTGTTTCTTTTTTTAAATATAGCGAAGAGGAGAGGAGCGGTTCTTTCCGTCTGTACTTCTATGTTAATCGTCGGTTTTGTTGTTCTGATGTCGAAAGCTCCAGACAAGATTACATTGACTTTAATTTCAGTTATATAAACGAGGCCCTCAAAGCATCCGCTATCTATTTCGATTGGAACTTAATGTAATCAGAAAGCCCTGAATCGTCAATGTTGGAAGGACATCCATTCTATATAATGATAATGGATCAGGATATAAGTGAACGAAAGAGGTTAATTTGAAAAAAAAATGGTATAATTTGAAACACACCTCTTTCACTCACCATTCTTTCCTACTTTTGGAAAAATTAGATTTTATGAACAGATTCCTCATCGTGACCTTTTTTTTCTTGACTATCCAAACAGCACTTGCACAAAGTTCAAAGCTTTCCGGCGTTGTTAAGGATTCCCTTTCGACGAAAGCTATTGCGTATGCCAGTGTCGTATTACTGGATGCTAGCCATAACGTTGTTGACGGCATGATAACAGATTCATTAGGTAGTTTTAATTTTTCCAATTTACAAAACGGAAAAAAATACAACTTAACCGTTAAATTTATAGGCTACAAGCAAAAGAGACTGGCTATTGAAATTGGAAACCAAAAGAAGATTGATCTTGGAAGCGTCCTCATCTCCCTTGCTGATAATAGTTTAGGGCAGGTTACAGTTATTGCCAGCGCGGCAGAACAAAAACATAGTGGTGACAGACAAACCTACCAAGCAAGTCAATATAAAAATGCCATTGGTGGAACGGCGTTGGATATCGTGAAGAACTTACCATCTGCGTCTGTAGATGCCAACGGGAATATCAATGTCCGCGGCAATACGGGGATAATCGTACTAATCAATGGAAAACCATCGTTGCTCGATCAGGCAACTATCTTAAACCAGATAGCAGCCAATGATGTTGCAGAGGTCGAATATATAACCAGTCCTACCGCTCAATTTGACCCGGATGGCAAAGGCGGTATCATTAACCTAAAGACAAAAAAATCTTTGACCAACGGATTTGCGTGGATACTCAACCTCCAAGGTGGATTACCGAGTATTGACGATTACGATAACCGCGAAAGCCAAAAGCGTTTTGGCGGCGACATTGCGTTCCAATACCGGCAAGACAAATTGGAACTGAATGGTTCAGCGAACTACTTAAGAAATGACAATGCCGGATTTCGAGATGGAGATGTCAATACTATTATCGGAGACCGGCAGACCTTCTTCCCTTCAAAAGGGGAAAGAAGCTTTAATAAATATAATTTTGGGATCAGGTTAAATGGTGCTTATGAAATATCCGACAAGCATTCCATGAATTTAGGTGTACTGGCTTCCAGAAGGTTTCAGGACAGGGTTGCCGATATCCACTACACCAATAGGACGATTAGACCATCCACAAACCAAGAAATATCCAGAACAAACTACTTTAATCCTAACCTCCAAAATAAACAAGGAGAATTTTATCTATTGGATTTTTCCTATCAATATAAAATCAACGCTACTCATTCCCTACAATTAGGTGCCATTTACGAATATGCTGACATTTATGGTTCCACTAAAAATGGAAATATCGAAAACGGAAACGACACGATACAATGGACGCATAACACGTATACCAATCCACTGAAAGGATTAAGGCTTTCATTACAACATAGCTGGACGCTAGAAAACGCAGATTTATTAACGGGATATCAATTAAGGAACGATAAACAGAAAGGTAACTTCGAATACCTCGCTTCAGAAAATGGGAGAAATAATCTTGAATTGATCCCGGAATTTACTGGAAAACTGAATGCAACCAATACAGTTCATGCTTTTTTTAGCCAATACGACCATAACTTCACGAATACACAGCTTTCGTTAGGTTTGCGTTACGAATATTATCAACGCGATTTACTTTTGCTAAATACCAATCAGGAATATCCATATGCCATTCATCAATTATATCCTACCTTTAATTTAATGCATGATCTAGGCTCTGGGTGGTCATGGAAATTAGCAGCAGCGAGGAGAGTTCAGCGAAACAATAACTTTGAGCTTAACCCTATCCCTGAACGTGAACATTCTGAAACCCTTGAACAGGGAGACCCAGAATTGTTGCCTGAATTTACCGCAAATGCAGAAACAGGAGTGGTAAAGAAATTAGACAAGGGTAGTATCTTTTTAAATGCTTACTACCAACATACCAAAAACCCGATTCAACGTGTAAATTCTGTTTATGCTGATACTATCCTTCACCGTGTTTTCACCAATGCCGATTATGCTTCCCGCTATGGAGTTGAATTAGGCGGGGAAGGCAAAGTGCTGTCTCGGTTGAAGGTAAACGGTGGATTTAATCTATATAATTATAAAGTCTCAGGTCAAGTATTGGATTATCTGGAAACGAGAACAAATCGGGATTGGGTATACTCTATCAACGCCGGTGTCCAAGTTGATTTTCGAAAAAATTGGAGCACAGGCTTGCAAATAAACTACCTATCAGAAAGACCGACGGTACAAGGTATGGACTCGAGATTTGTGACTCCTCATTTTAATCTAAGTAAGACTTTCCTAAAACAAGCAGTAACTGCTCAACTGCAGTGGCAGTTTATCGAGCTTGGTGATTGGGGGGTGAACGAACAACGGATCACAACTTTCTCCAACGATTTCTATACAACGACAAATTATATTTATGAAAAGAACGTATTTTTAGTTAACTTAAATTTTAATCTTCATAAATTAAATCAGATCTTAAAATTACCGAAAAGTGAATTTGGGGAAAAAGAGTTTTAAGATTCTTGCTTCCTAAAGTCGGTTGGCGTAATGCCGGTATACCGTTTGAAATATTTAGAAAAATTTGATTTGTCTGAAAAACCTAATTTATAAGCCACTTCTGATATAGAATTGGTTGTGTACAAGAGTAATCTCTTAGCTTCTTTAATGATGCATCCGGCCAATACTTCCGAAGCCGTTAGGTTGATATTTCTTTTACAGGCGGCATTCAAGTTCTGAGGGCTAGTGTGCAATTTCGAAGCATAATACGCCACATGGTTTACAACTCTTGGATCTTCATTTAGCAGCGCACAGAACCTAATGTAAATATCGTGCTGAACTGATCTACTTCGTCTCGAATCCGTCGTATACTCTAGAACCTTGGCCAAAATTGCTTTGAACAAACCTTCTTGACAGGCCCTGTTTTCTTCGACGGCCAATAGTTCTAATAGATTTTCAATGGTTGTAGCTTGATTAAAATATATCGTATCAAACTGACTAATCCTATCCACCAGTCTATTGATCTCAAAATCTAAGCTCTGGTCAACAAATTGATTCTTAACCAATAGAACAAGTCCTTTCACTGGGTTGGTCAATTCCCAGTGATGTACGTTATCTTTTTTGATCACCAATAAGCATGGTGTTTTTATTATTGTTTCTCTTCCATCAATATAATGTCTGCCTGTGGTGGAGGAAAGAAACACAAGTTCGAGATAACCATTGTGCTTATGAGGATCAGTGACATTTTTTGAAAGATCAAAAGTAACTACCTTTATAAGTGTTTGGTATTCCAGCTTGTCTTTTACTTGGATTTTTTTTCTATCTATCATCGTTTATAAACGATCCAAATCTAATAAAAAATTGTATACCCCCGTTTTCGTATATTCATCATCTTTCTGTTAATAGATCCAAAGCCACGACGTTATTAAATCTAGGCGTATTGGGTACAAGACGATGAGACCGTTAATATCGTTGAAGTTCGGATAGTTGCCATGGCCTGTTTATGTTAAATTTTTCAGCTTGAGGTTCTTTTCCGTACATCTTCAAACTCCGTTTCGATTTCTTTGGACACAGGTTTACTTAGTAAGGAAACTATCACAATTGTCAGAAAGCTTAAAACAAAACCTGGAATAATTTCATATAGCTCTTTATAGTTATGAGGGACATAAATCCAGAGTAAGACAGTCGCTCCACCCACTAACATACCTACCAATCCGGCTATTGCGGTCATACGCTTCCATAGTAATGACAAAATAATCAGAGGACCGAAAGCTGCTCCAAAACCTGCCCACGCATTACCTACTAATCCCAGAATGCTTTCACGCGGATTCAGTGCGAGTAAGAATGCCACGACCGCGACGACAAGTACTGATATGCGGCTCATAATGAGCATGTTCTTGGCGTTTGCGTGTTTGTTAAAGAACGTCTTGTATATATCTTCTGTCATCGAACTGGAGGTCACTAAAAGTTGGGAAGATATCGTGCTCATCACGGCTGCAAGAATAGCTGAAAGTAGAAATCCGCCGATGATGGGATGAAAAAGTGCTTTTGAAAGATATATGAATATCGTCTCGGATAATTCCCGAGACTCATCAAACTTCGACATCATTTCTATATCGAATCGTTGAAGGTAAGCGATTCCAAAAAAACCGAGAAGCAGAGACCCCAAGACAGTCCCTATCATCCAAGTCATTCCTACACGTCTTGCTTTCTTAATGTCCTTTACACTATCAATAGCCATAAAGCGAACCAAAATATGCGGCTGTCCAAAATACCCCAATCCCCATGCCAGAAGCGACACAATAGATATAGCTGTAGTTCCTCGCAACATATCTACATAGTTGATGTTTTTGGTTGTGATAACATTTAAAGTTTCCTCTACACCATCTAATCGGAAAACGACGACAGTAGGTATCAATATCAAAGCGATGACCATAATAGTTCCCTGCACTGCATCTGTTAAACTAACTGCCATAAAACCTCCAATGAACGTATAGAATACCACGACTAACGACGTCACCCAAAGTCCAACATTATAATCCATATTGAAAGCCGATTCAAAAAGTCTTCCTCCCGAAACCATCCCTGCGGAGGTATACAATGTAAAGAAAACCAAAATAAAAATAGAGGAAACCAATTTTAATAGTTGTGATTTGTCTCGAAACCGGTTCTCGAAAAAAACAGGTAATGTTATCGCATTATTAGCTACTTCGGTGTATACACGTAATCGAGGGGCAACGACGAGGTAATTAAGGAACGCTCCCGTGGTAAGCCCAATCGCGAGCCAAGAGCCTGACAATCCCATCATATACATTGCTCCGGGTAGTCCCATCAGTAACCATCCGCTCATATCAGACGCTCCCGCAGATAGCGCGGTTACGAAAGGCCCCATCTTACGTCCACCGATTAGAAATTCTTCAGAGTTGCTTGTCGACTTTCGATATCCATAGATACCTATCAAAATCATAATTAATACATATAGACCTATGGAAATCAGCTCATAAATGTTCATTGGTAATCGTTTTATTTAGTTTTAAATAACAATACAATACTAAGCTCTTTCGTGAAAGTGTGAAAGTCTAGGAATGGGGAAATCAATATTAAGAAACCTACGTTCGTAGGTTGATGATAAAATCGGATAACATTGAGGCGTACATTATAAAGTAATGACGGCAGAACGTTTTCGATAAATTCACTCTGCACTTCCCAAGATTTTTATCCAAACTCACATTTAGTGCAAAAGGCTATCATAAAGGTATAAAAAAAAAATGAAATATCAAGAGGCTTCGTTGTCTCATCGCCGTGTTCGGAAGCATTAACAATCTTTTCATGTGCTTTGGTCCATATCCATGACCAATAATTCGCCGGATAGGATAGATCAATTTAGGTTAACGGAATGAAAATCGAAATTAGAAAAGAGCATTCTTTTGGAAACCTCTTGGAAGGAACTTTCTTAAGGAGCTGATATACAATATCTTGATAAGAGCTGTTATGCCAAATCGACAGACGCCTGTCTTGTTAATTCAAAGATACAGCGTGTTATTGACATCTGATAAGCATACTTAATTGTGGCATAATCCCGATTAAACAGATAATATCACGAAGACTCCTATAAAAATGATTTAATGTGGTCATTATATCCATAGATAGCCAAAATATCACCTTTTTCCAAAACTGTGTTGGGTTTGGGAATACCGTGTAGTATTGTTGTAACCATACTGCTTCCAAAGGATGTCTTTTGTTCCTTACTTTTTAAAATTGTCAATACCAATAGCTCATATTTTTCGCGAAAGCCTATCTCTTGGATACTTTTACCGATATATTTATCGGGTACAATAGCCTCGACGATACTATAGTTGCTGTTTAATTCAAATGAGTCGACCAGGCCTGTCATACAAAGTTTTTTAGACCAACGTTCGGCGGATTCTTCCTCTGGATGGGCAATTTCCGAGACTCCCAAGGCGGTCAAGACTTTTTCATGTAACCGATTGACTGCTCTGCTGATCAGGCGTTTTACGGACGCCTCTTTACAGAGTGCGGTAACCATGATGTTTGCCCCCTCATCTTCTCCAATAGCCACTACTACGACATCTGTATTTTTAAGCGGTAAAGTGTGGAAAGCGGTTTCATCGGTAGCATCAAGGCAAACGCAGTGTGTTATCTTTTCTTTCAAAGCTGTAATTCTTTCTATACGCTGATCTACACCTACGACCTCATTGCCGTGCATGGTAAGCTTCTCCGCTAAAGAAGCACCGAAATTTCCTAAACCTATTACTATGAACTTCATGATGTAAATATTAATATACTGTCAATTCTTCTGGAGCATAACGATAATGTGTATATTTAGTTTTCTTTATAAAAGCAATCATAACAGAGAGCATCGTCACGCGACCGATGAACATTAGGAAGATTAATACAACCTTACTGCCGAAAACGAAATCAGCAGTCATTCCCAAAGAAAGTCCAACTGTATTATAAGCCGAGAAGCACTCAAAAGCAATATCAAGTAAGGGGCGTTGAGGTTCAAAGAATGAAATGACGAAGACACCTATTCCGATAGTCATAAAAGACAAGAACATCGTTGCAAAGGCACGCTGTATCGATATTCCGCTGATCTCTCTTTTGAATATCTCAGTTCTGTTTTTTCCTCGTGCCAAACTAAGCACATTTAACAGGGCTATTGCAAATGTGCTCGTTTTTATACCACCTCCCGTAGAATTTGGTGAAGCACCGATCCACATCAATAGGATGATGAACAGAATGGACGAAAACTGTAAGGAACCGAAGTCGATACTATTGAAACCTGCTGTTCTGGGTGTAGTTGCGGTAGCAAAAGCAATCGCAAATTTACCGATACCTTCATGGTCTTCGAGTACATGGTTATATTCATTGCAGAAAATCACGAATGTAGCTACAATGGAAATTACTGCGGTGGTAAGGAGATTGATTTTGCTGTTGATGTTTAGTACCCAGGGTCGGTGTAGGTTTTTTTTTAACGACCATATTCCAATTAGTCGTTTTATGATATGTTTTAGATAAGCTAATATATTAATTACAATAGGGAATCCCAACCCTCCAAAAATATAAATCAAGGTTATAATCAACTGAAAGTTGTAGTTGAAGACTACAGTTGTATCCATTAAGCCTGCTGGTAAAATAGAAAAACCCGCATTACAGAAAGCCGAAATGGCATGGAATAGAGAGAAGAATACTCTGTTGATACCTAAAGATGAAATCTCATTTCCAATACTACTGTAAATGGCAAGCGCACCTACCATCTCAATTCCAAAAGTAATCAGTATAGTATGCTTTAGAAGATCAAAAACCTCGGACATTCTTTCCGTGTTGGAGAAACCACCAATGGTCAATTGATTTTCGTATGAACTTCCGCCCTTAAGGAAATAGCTGAAAAGGCCCGCAAAGCTTAAAATACCTATTCCTCCGGCTTGTATTAACAACATAATAATCAGTTGCCCCCAAACGGTAAAATGTGCGGCTGTATCTACAACAATCAATCCTGTGACACATACTGCACTGGTAGAAGTAAATAAAGCGTCTGTCCACGATAGCGGTTCATTCAGGGCAAATGGAAGTTTCAACAATAATGCGCCTCCAATAATCAGCATAAAAAAACTGAATATAAATAGTTGGGCTGGGTTGTACAAACTCTTTTTCATTTCAAAAATGATAAGACCGAGGCAAAGCTATAAAATATTTTGATATCCGAATTTGTGATTGTATTTTCACAAGCAATGTTATCAAATACCGGCTAAGATACCTATCAATATTTGCTAATGCAGCGCTATTCTTTTCATACCTTTATTGTTATGTATTAGTTTTTGTCCTCCTCTTTCAACAAGGAGGCTTTTCTACTCAACAGAACGTATCCGATAACTCCCGAAAGTAGCGAAGCTACCAAAATGGAAAACTTTGCCTCGGCAATCAGAAAACTATCCGAAAAAGACAACAAGGCGATAAAGATGGACATCGTAAAACCAATACCCGCCAAAAGAGCTATTCCGATAACCTGTATCCAAGATGCTCCCTGTGGCATAGAACCGATGCGCAGTACGATAGCCAACTTAGTCATTAGAAAGATACCGACGGGTTTGCCCAACATAAGCCCTAATGTAATCCCTATTCCGAGCGGTGAAACCAGGCCCGCTAACATACCGTCCTCAAACCGTATATTGGTGTTGGCGAGAGCGAACATGGGTACAATCAGAAAGTTTACTGGGGTGGTGAGAGCGTGTTCCAATTTCAGCAAAGGCGGTTCCCCATTTCCTTTAACAATCAATGGTATGGTCATGGCAGTCAATACTCCGGCGATGGTCGCGTGGATGCCTGAATGATGGATAAAATACCATATGAAAAGACCGGGAATGAGATACAATGCCAACGATTTGACACCCATCCTATTAAAGAGAATGAGCAATACTAATATCGCAAAGGCGTACAACAGGTACACTGTATGTAGTTCAGCTGAATAGAAGATAGCAATCACTAAAATAGCAATAAGGTCATCTACGATAGCCAAGGCGGCTAAAAATATCTTTAACGAACCCGGAACCCTCTTGCCCAACATTGCAACGACGGCCAAGGCAAATGCGATGTCTGTAGCCATTGGGATTCCCCATCCGCTTGCGGTTTCTGTTCCTTGATTGACCAAAAGGTATATACCTGCCGGTACTACAGCTCCTCCAACAGCACACAATATGGGAAGTAGGGCTTGCCGAGGAGTAGACAATTCTCCGCTCACCAACTCCCTTTTTATCTCCAGTCCCACCAAAAGAAAGAAAATAGCCATCAAGCCATCATTTATCCATAGGGCGACAGAATATTTTAGGTGTACAGAATTTGTCTCAAAGCCAAGTGACGTATTCAATACCCTTTCAAATGAAGCTCCGAGCGGTGAATTGGCGAGAGCTAACGATACGACTACACAGACGAAAAGAATTATTCCCCCACTGGTCGGAGAATGAATGAAGTGTTTAATAGTTTTAAGCATAATAAGCGTGGTACATAATCTAAACGATCAAAAATAGTATAAACAGATAGATTAGAAAAGTAAGAATCGGACATCAATGCAGATCGTTTATTCATATTAAAAACTATTTTAGTATAATTGATACTTCTTGTCTATGATTAACAATAGAATTAGGCAAAAAGAGTAGAAAATAAAATTGGACACTTGCTATGACGTTAAATAGGTTTATTTCTTAATATTACACTCACTATGCCATTAGTTTTTTTACAAAAGATTAAATCAGCTGTTTTTCCCAAATCAAGACTGGTATGGAGAAAAGATATCGTATATAAGCAACTAAAAAATGAACATTTTTTTGGAGTCTATGTTTTTCCGTGCATGGACTTGAAATCCAATCAACCTTTGTTTAATGATGGTCTACCGTCCCTTATTTTTATGCCGCGAAAATCCGATACGGTTCATTTAAAGGAAAAGGGTGAAATGCTAAAATTCAAATCTTCTTGGATTTGTTGTGGAGTTATTAAAGATACTCATTGGGAGGTGCCAAAAGACCTTGAGTATATTTTGGTTCTGCGTTTCAAACCATCTTCTTTTTATTCGATATTTAATATTAATCCATCTGTATTCCATTCAAAACCTATACATAATTTGGAAGACATTATGGATGAAAACTGGATGCAAGTCTTTGACAAAATGTTTGAAAGGAAAAAAATATCCCAAAGGATTTCCTTTTTGGATGATGCTCTGTCAACGTGTCCAACTAACGATTGCTTTCCACATATATTGAGTACCGCCATGGAATACATCGAAGAAAGAAGGGGGGATACTACAGTTTCCGACGTTCTTCATCAATTGGGAAAAAGAGTCAATTCAAAATGGCTTTACAGAAATTTTGTTAAATACGTAGGTATTCCTCCTAAAAAATATATTTCACTTCAGCGATTTATTTATACATACGGAGATTACAAAGAAAATAGATCAGACGATATATTTAATGTAGCTTTACATTCGGGGTATTATGATTATAACCATTTTTTCAAGGATTTTAAGAGGTACATCGGCATATCACCGTCTAATTATGCTTGGAATTAACTAAACTGTAGGAAATAAAAAAGCTTCAACCAGCCCTTCTGTTCGAATACCTCCCACTAAGCCGAGTAGCTAAACCGTAAATAGAAATAAAAAAGCTTCAACCGTTAGATTAAAGCTCTGCGGAAAGGGAGGGATTGGTTCAGTCCCACATCCCCCATACTCAGCCTTGAACCCTCTTCAAGTCGAACCCTATGGGTTCTCATCCCCTTCATTAGCGAAATGAAGATGCTTTAGAAATAAAAAAAGCTTTAACCTTTCGATTAAAGCTTTGCGGAAAGGGAGGGATTCGAACCCTCGATACGGTCATCCCGTATACAGACTTTCCAGGTCTGCTCATTCGACCACTCTGACACCTTTCCAAATGCGATTGCAAATATACAATATTTATCTTCAGAAACTAATTTATATATAATTAAATATAGACTCTTTCGGCATTTCAAGAGCTAACGATTTCTAAAATTTATGTTGAAATAAGAAATGCTGCTGACATACTGTTGTCACGATCAGATATAATTTTGTTCTAACAATAACAATTTGAACAACATTATTTATTGAATCTTAATTATTTAATAGTATGAAAACTACAGCAATTTTAACAAAAGAAGAGCTTTTAAAACATTGGTTAGGTCATCGCGATTTAACACGTCGTACACTTGAAAAATTTCCTGAGAAAGAACTTTTTGAATTTTCGATCGGTGGAATGCGGCCGTTTTCGGACTTGATTAAGGAGCTATTATCGATTGCAGAACCCGGTTTACGAGGAATTGTCGAAAGAAATGATCAATCTTATGACCATAAACTCGCTTTGGATACTAAAGAAGAGCTGCTGGCAAAGTGGGATGCTGACACGCCCAAAATCATTGAATTGTTCAATCAGATTCCTGAGGAAGATTTTCACGTTACGCATAACTTATTCGGAGAATATAATTTTCCGATATACAGCAATCTGCTATATTTTATTGACAATGAAATTCACCACCGAGCACAGGGGTTCGTGTATCTTCGGGCGTTAGGTATCGAACCTCCTTTCTTCTGGGACAGACCCTAACGGCAGGCAGAGAAGGAAGTGACGCTGATAAATGCCTCTACGTTACGTAGAGGCATTTTTTATATATAGTTTAGATACGAATGTTAGAAACTAACTCTTTTACTCGATCCTTCAATTCATTCGGTTCTAAAATTTTGGCTTCATCTGCAAACATGAGATACCATCGGGCAAATTCTTGTTCCATATTTTTACACTCGAAAGTCATGATTACGCCCGCATCGGTTATCTCTTCTGATACAAATCCGTAATAGGAGCGTTCCCATTCCATATGCCGTGCGTACACTAACGGCACACAAATGCGTATGGTTATGGTCGGAGAAGGATCTTCTTTTGCTAGGTAATATGATAACGGCTTATGTTCTTTAATAAAGGAAACAGATGTTAATTGAATTTTCTGAATGCGGTCGATGCGAAATTGACGGTAATCTTTACGTAAATGACAATATGCCATAAAATACCAATAATTTCCCTGGTGGAAGACACCTACGGGTTCAATTTCTCGATGTATAGGTTTGACAGATGAGCCGCTTTGATATTCCATATCAACCACTTTATGCTGCGCTATACTTTCAAATAATATGGATAATGCCGAAGGAACGTTCTCGTTAAATCGATGTGCAAGCGATCCCATCAACATATTTTCTTCCAATAAATTGACATTTAGTTTATCACTATAACGGAGATATGCCTTAATTTTATTGAGTACAGCACTAAAATGCCGAAATAAGTCAGGATCCACAAATTTCTGCATTAACTTTTCCGCTGCGGCAAGTGTCAAAATTTCTTCTCTGGAAAATTTAGTAGGAGGTAATCGATATCCTTCCACTAAACCATAACCGGTGCCGGCTTCGCCATATATGGGAATACCCGCTTGCTCTAAAGCTTTGATGTCACGATAAATTGTGCGTTGACTAACGTCGAACTGTTCGGCAAGATCCTGTGATCTTACGATAGGTTTAGCCTGTAGCTGAAAATAAATGGCAATAATTCGGTTAAACCGCTTCGTCACATCCATATTGTAAAAGTAAACATTTTGAAACAAAAGAAGGCCAATCCTCGATTGGCCTTCTTTTGTTTTATGGAGTCTATTTCTATCTGGAACAATCAGCTGTCCATATACGATTATCCCTATTATATGCGATATGCAACGTGGAGGCTGTAATTCGGATGGTTCCAATTTCTCCGTCGCTGAAGACAAGTGTGTTATTGTCTCCTTTTTCCATCGTAATATCACCTAGAGTCGGAATACCGTTCGAAAAATTGAACGTATAGTTGTTACCAACTTTAGTAACGGTAACCGATCCGTTTGGCTCGGAAACATCTTCGTCATCGGTACTACTAAATGAAACAGATCCTTCGTACTTACCTAGAAAGAGATCGTTATCTGCAGGATCGTCGTCTTTACTACAAGAAGTAAAAGCGATGAATGTGATGAATAATAGGCCTAAAATTTTCATACTCGTTTTCATATATCTATTTTTTAATTATTTACCAGTTGTCACTTATTTGTTACAATATGGATGCCAGTAATCTTTTCAAAGGATTTGTTAACAATTATTAACTATCTTTTCCGGACTCCAAATTAAGTCGCCGTTTTCCTCTTCAAGTCTTTTATCAACTCGTATATTTCTTGTTGGAGTGCCGCTTGGCTTTTGAGGATCGCAATTGTATTTTCAGAGAAATTGTTTTTAGATGAAAGGATCTGTTTAAAAATGTCCTGTATAATTTCCTCCATCTTTTCACATGATTCAAGTACCTGCTCACGGCCAGAAGCGTGGATGCACGGATCTCGTTTCTCCCATTTGTGGTACAGTTCGCCTGGTGTCCATTGCTTTTCAGAAGGTGACAAACCTTCTTTTGGCAAGATCACAACGAGTTCTGATTTAAACTGTTGTGATAATTGCATACTTTTTTCGAAAAAAGCGATGAGATCCACATCCTTGTCAGGGTCTACTGAAGAAACAGCATTTGTGTAAACTTCTATCCGTTCTGTCAAGACTTGAATTAAGTCTTGTAGCTGATCGGTATGTATATTTTCATTGTTTTCCATAAAAAAATATGACGTTGTTTATTAAGGGAACAATTTGATGGAGATTCCGTTTAAAACTACGATAGTTTTTATTGTTGATGTTTTTATAGTTTATTAGAACATCTTATGGATTCAGTTGTTTTTTTAAATATGTGAGTTTGAATATGGAAACCAATACAATTACAAAAGAGCAGCTTAATAAGCTTGTTGACAAAATAGAAGCGGAGTTTCATGAATATTTTACATCCGATGAATCCCAAGTGGGTTCCCTACATGAGTGTTTTTATACCCCTGAGATATATAAGGAGGAGGGGCTGTTGACCTTAGATCAGGGTGTATTCCACAAGCTTCCAAAGAACATTCAAGAGAAGACACATGAATTGATAGCGGAGTTTACGAAAGTGGACTGATAAATGGTCATTTTAGTTGGGGGTAAAGAACTTTTTCAATCGAAAAAGGTTCTTAAAATATGGAAGAGAAATTGCCAGGACGACCTATTAGAATTATTAAAAGTGTGGAGGACAAAAACCTAGGTGTCTTTTCCGAAGCACTTTACAAAACGTGTTCAGGCGATGAAGAAGCTGTACTCGTCTTGAAAAAAATCGAGCGAGCATTTAATGCGGACCCTGATTACGAGCTTTTACATAATTTAAAAGAGCACGCGTCTGTCAGTTTTAGAAACATACATACTCAACAAGAAGTACGCTTTTTTCCGGAAGATTAAGATCAAAAATTATTTTTTCCTCCATTTCAATACACTTGAAATTGCATAGTGATCGGAAAGTGCAATACCATCGTTATTGGAGAAATATCGTTTTTCCACTTTATATTGTGACGGAGAAAATTCAAGATAAGCATTATTCCGAAAAAAAATCTTATCAATACTCTCGCAATTATTTGTAAGAGCTAGTTTTTCCTTTGGGATGAAAGTGGAATGGGCAATAGGACATTTGCCATTTTTTATTAGTATTGTCCATACGTCCTGCAAGCCTGTTTTTTCTATAAACGAATCCATGTTATCCCAAACGGCGCTAAAATGGGCATTGAAATCGCCCATTACAATGATAGCATTTCCGGCTGAATGTGTATTAATATATTCAGCTAATTGTAATAAATTTTTCTTTCGAGCTGCAGCCGCAGATTCATCATCTTGAGCAGTAGCATGAACGTTATAGACATCCACCCGAATTTCCTTTGCTATTTCAATTTGAGTAAAGGAAAATCCTTTGGCCGCAAGGCAATCTGAACCATTACAATGTCGCCAGGGAATTCGCTTTGTTTTTAGGATAGGATATTTAGACAACGTATTGAGACCATCGCCGTACGGTACTGCTATTTTATGCGGAGTTCGATAGGGGTGTTTATTTTCGTTTCCATAAAGAGCATGATGATAATGGAAATCTTCTTGTACATTCACGATATCGAAGCGGCTAATTTTCCGTGAAATTTCTTTTGTGCTAATGGCACGAGAACTTTTTGCAGATGAAAGAAAATCAGGGAGCCCCGCTATATTATATGTCAATAATGACAGCGCACCTTCATCTTTATCTTTTAATTCACTTTCATAAGCTTCTATATAAGACGGAGGATAAGTATTGGAATGTGTGATTTTGGTTAGATAAAAACCTAAAAAAATTGGAAAGAATGAAACAGATAATACCTTTATCCAGTGCTTCTTTTTATGTGAGACCATATTGAACACCATGTATTTTCGTTTGATATCTCAAAGCTAGACGATGCTTATTATTTATTTGTAAACCGATAATTATCCTTTTGTATTTAAATTATGTATAAAATAAAAATGAGCTCTAAAATTTCATAAATCATTAATATTCAGTTTCTATTAAGAAAATATGAACTATTTATTTTCGTAAAAACAAACATCTTTAGGTGTATGATAAGAATAGCTTTTTTTGCCGAGATACTATTTGAAGAATATGACGGGGCATCCCGCACTATGTTTCAAATTATCAACAGAATAGACCCCACTCGTTTTTCTTTTTTATTTATATACGGAAAAGGTCCCGAGCAAATCGATGGATATGGCTCTATTCGAATACCTACGCTCAATACCGGGTTAAATAAAGATTATAGCGTTAGTCTGCCAGCATTGGCAAAAGGCCATATTAAGCAACAACTAGATACCTTTCAGCCACACGTTGTTCATATTGCGACGCCCTCTTTCTTGGGCTTTTTTGCTCTACGCTATGCACAATCGCGAAATATTCCAGTCATTAGTCTTTATCATACCAATTTTCTTTCCTATATACCTTATTATTTTCGCAAAGTTCCTACGCTCATTAAGCCTATGCAACGCTGGATGACTTCTGCTACCCGTCGGTTTTATAACCATTGCGATATAGTATATGTACCTTCGTGTGCGATGCAAAAGCAGTTGGATAGTCTTGGTGTAGAAAGAGAGAAAATGGTTTTATGGCAACGAGGTATCGACTTAAAACTTTTCAATCCACAAAAAAGAGACCTAGAATACGTGCGAAATATCACGGGAAATGATAACCCCAATATCTTATTCGCCAGCAGGCTCGTATGGGAAAAGAATATACAAACATTAATTGATATTTATAAGCGGCTTCGGAAATCAGAACTAGCACATAACTTTATAATAGCGGGTGATGGGCCGGCTGGAGAGGAAATGAGACGGCAGATGCCCGATGCGTTCTTTATGGGCAAACTGCGACATAACGAGCTCGCAAAATTGTATGCTTCATCTGATATTTTTGTTTTTCCTTCCATCTCTGAAACATATGGAAATGTAGTTGTGGAGGCAATGGCTTCTGGTCTGCCTTGCGTTATTGCTGATAGCGGAGGAAGTGCAGATTTGATACGTCACGGACACACAGGTTACAAATGTTCACCTAAATCGGCAGGGGATTACCTTATTTATATCCGTATGCTATTGTCGGATCCGACATTACATAAATTTGTAAGTAATACAGGGGTTACCTATACACAAAAATTAGATTGGAATAATTTGACAGACCGTTATTTCGATGAAGTAACGCGACTAGGAATGCAGTCGAATGGGCGTATGGTTTGGACGGCATGCTGATGAATAAAAGGGTACTGAAAATTTTAATTCTTGTTTGTATCGTCGTCCCGATAGCTGTATTTATTGTGCAAATTGATTTTACGGCTGTTTTTCAGGAGCTTCGAGAAATAGGCGGTAAGTTTATTACTATCCTGCTCGTTACGTTTCTTGCGTATTTACTGGGGACAATTGGCTGGTGGTTATGCTTAGGGTCACAGCGGAAGAATGTTTCACTGTGGCAGCTCTTCGGTATTCGACAGGTTGGCGAAACTGTGGGTTTCTATAATCCATCAAGCGTAATAGGTGGGGATATGCTAAAGAGTGAAATGCTGAAATCATATGCAGTTTCAGAAGATCGAGCAGTAGAGTCCGTTGTAATATCGCGTATTACGGCTGTTTTATCACAATTATTGCTTTTTATCCTGGGCCTATGCTGGTTATTAGTGACAAGAAGTAACCAACTGAATATAATTTGGTTACATGGCATACTTACTGTGACACTCTTATTAGTTTCGCTAAAAATATTGTTTTTCTATCTACTTAACCAAAATCGGACAGCAAAAATCAACAAGGATAATCGTCTTAACTTATGGAGCCGGCTCAAGGGAATAGTTTCTAATTTAATCGCTCAGACACAATACTTTTTCCAACACAGGCAATCACTTTTTTGGTGGTCATATTTCTTTTTCTTTTTACATTGGTTGGTAGGAAGTTTAGAATTTTATTTCATACTTCGTTTTCTAGGGTATAATGTTTCATTAATGCAGGGTGTTTTGGCGGATATGGGGGTTATCGTTATTAAAAGCGTAGCAGCGTTCGTACCGGGTCAAATAGGCATTGAGGAGTTAGGTAATAAAGTAGTATTGGCCAGCCTTGGTATTCAAGCTGTCACTGCTTGGGTAACGGTGTCTATATTGCGCCGTGCACGCCAACTATGTTGGATTTTGATAGGAGCATTCTGCTATGTTTTTACTCGGAAGACCGATATATTTAAAGTTTTCAGACATGGAAATCCTGTTCGTCAGTCATAAATATCCACCTGCTACCGGCGGAATGGAAAAGCAAAGTTTTGAGTTGATTGAGGGAATGCGTGCGTACGGTACAGTACGGAAAATTGTCTATACAGAAGGCGAAAGCCACTTTCAATTTTTCCGTAAATTGAACGGTCGTATTCTAGCCATGATACATCGGTATCCTAAAATTGGCATTGTACATTTCAACGATGGACTGATAGCAGCGGTTAGTCTTTGGCATGTCGGTTATAGCCATCTACGAAGAGTGGTCACACTTCATGGACTTGATGTCGTTTTCCCTCTGAAAATCTACGAACGTTTTATTTTTCCACGATTTAATCGATACGATCATATTGTAGCGGTTAGTAAGGCTACGGCTGCTGCTGCTGTCCAACGTGGAATAAGCTCGGAAAAGATCTCTGTCATTGCAAACGGTATTAGTCATCAGGTGGCGCCGAAAACCTCTATCACAGAATGGGAAAAATTTCAGCATACATATCACTTACCTGTCGGAAAGAAAGTCTTGGTGACTTTGGGGCGACCAGTTAAGCGTAAGGGATTTTCTTGGTTTATACGGGAGGTATTACCGCTATTGCCGGATGATTTTTATTTAGTCATGGCGGGGCCGTTTGTCAGGGAAACTCGGCCAATTGAAAAATGGCTGTCACGGTTGCCCAGTCGCTGGAGCGACCTCTATATGTTATTTATGGGATATCCGTCAGATCAAGCAGTAATACGCGACCTATTACGTGATCCTACGTATTCGTCCCGGGTGAAACATGTCGGTAAATTACCTTCCGCAGATCTGGGTATTCTTTTAAGCCATGCAGAGGCCTTTTTAATGCCAAACATTAATGTAGACGGGGATATGGAAGGCTTTGGATTGGTCTGTTTAGAAGCTAGTGCTTGTGGAACGATTGTTCTAGCCGCTGCGCTGGAAGGCATTACCGATGCTATACAACATCTTAGAAATGGGATTCAAGTCGAGCCTAAAAATGCCAACGCTTGGTCCAAAGCTATACAGAAGCTGTCGTATGATGACACAGAGGATCGACGTTCTACTTTTAGGGCCTACACCTTAACCCATTTTAGCTGGGAAAAAATGGTAAGTGAATATGCAGACCTATTCAGGGAATTGATTATAAAATAAAAAGAGACTGTTCACAAAAACAGTCTCTTTTAACTTTCTATCGTATCAAACAGTTTTAAACGGTCTCTTGGTTTAAATGTTGTTTGTAGATTGCTTTCTTAATCTGGGTACGACGAGTTACTGATTTTTTCTCGTATGCTTGACGAGAACGAAGTTCACGTAATACACCAGTTTTCTCAAATTTCTTCTTGAAACGTTTCAACGCTCTGTCTAAAGATTCTCCTTCTTTTACATTTACGATAATCATGCTTTTAAATACCTCCTTTCGTGCCCTTTAATTTTGTGTGTGCAAAAATACACAAATAATCTATATATTAAAAGGAATTGTTAAAGAAATGCCGACAATGTGATCCTTTTCACAATTTTTTCTAACGGTTCTTCTTCGTTACACAGTGTAATACCGAATACCGAATCGCAATTTCTCTGCTGCTTCCAAAATGTTGAGGGCTATCCGATGCCTTCCAACATCATCTATTTGTTCGTCGGTCAAATCAGGTCAGTTCGATCTTGTTCAATTAGCATCTCTAAATTCCGAAGCGCTAATTTCTCCTCGATCAAAGGCATCGAATATGGAGCCTTGAGCGCGATGCCCAAAGAAACCATATACGTTTTTGATACCCAAGGATATAAAAGCTTCATGTACACGAGCGAAGTCAATCATAAAAATGACATTACCGTAATCGAGTATAATATTTTCAATTTTTTGCATGGAAAATTTTGTTTTCTCCCTGTAAATATCGATAATTGCATCGTCAAAACAGAACAGTAGTGATGCTTTTGACAGATTACTCAAAATGCTGCGCCTATAGCTCAGTTGGTTAGAGTAGAAGACTCATAATCTTTTGGTCCCTGGTTCGAGCCCAGGTGGGCGCACTTTCAAAAAAAGCCGTTTTTCTTTACGAAAAATGGCTTTTTGCGTTTATTAGGGCACTTTAGGAGCATGCGCCCTACGCTGTGTCGGATTCTCCGAAACGGTGTGTTTTACATAGTTTATTGTTGAACTTCACACAAAACCGTAACAAATAGGTAACGGAACTTTTGTGTGGCAATTGAAAAAATTATGGCAACCGTAAGCGCAAAAGTTTATGTGTCAGAAAACAGCTGCCCAAGGATTACAAGGTAAAAGACCCTTTCATCGCCGACAAGGTCGAGCAGCAGCTAAGGGATTATCGAAAGATGATCAGCGAACTTGACGACCGACTGGATTATTTTACCGCTGAATCTCTACGCGATTACCTGTGAGACAAAGATGAAGATATCGATTTTATCAAGTTTCACGATACAAAGAACTGTATATGCTTTCGTTTGATCTCTGCGGAATAAATGCTGTAGACCTTTATCAATTATCGGAACGGGATATTAGAGACGGCCGCGTGGATTACAACCGTTCCAAGACGGAGGGCAAGCGCAAGGACAATGCATTCATCAGCATCAAGATTGTCGAGGAAGCCAGGCCATTACTTTAAAAATACCTTGGCAAGTTATCCGCACGCTATTCCGGTTGCGACTGTCTCAATTGGGCATTGTGCAAAGGCATGGAACAGTTATGCAAATTGACAGGTATACCCGAACTTACTTTGTACTGGGCGAGACATACTTTCGCAAACACCGCAAGAAATGATTGCCGGATGAGCAAAGACGATGTAGCTCTTGCACTCAATCACGTGGACGAGGGTAATCGCACAACAGATATTTACATTGCCAAAGATTGGAAAATTGTGGATGACGTTCAGCGGAAAGTCATTGCACAGCTTAAAAAAGTTGAAATCAAGGTGATGAAGAAAATACAGGTAAAGAACGGAATAAAGAGCGTGGCCGCCTAATAACTATCATCGTCGAATTGTATGGGGAATCTAGTCCCGGTGCAATTCGATGGGATCATTTTTTAAAATGTAAATTCTGATTATCATGAAAACTGTGTTTTAGTTTTTTATCACTTGTATTATCGCAACAATAAGTTTCTTTGCCGCACTGTCCATGAAAACCCCATGGATTGGATTTGTTGTTGCTTTTGGTGTTTGGTTGATTTTCCTTTGGAACACGACAAAACCGAGGAAGCATTAGTTCTTTCCGCGGAACATTACAAAATTCTCTATCAGTCCTTGACTGATTCTACATCAATCAATTTTGTATTATTGACGCCAATAGCATCATCGGTTGTCACAATCAATAGAGTTTTACCTGTCGGTATAAAGGGTTGGACTCCACGAAAAGTTCTTCTTGAGTTGATTTTTGTTCTTCTTGCGTGGCCATTTCGAATCATTTTTATCCCAAATTCGCATCAAATTTAATTTGTTAATAATGATTCTAAATAATGTGGGTTTGGATTTCTCAAGACTAAGTATGAAAAACCACAACAGGTGGTTTAACATACATAGCATCACGGCTTACCAATACAGTAACCGTTTTATAAAAGATGGTCGATGGGATTTTGATTGGACTCCGCAAGACATCAACAGTTCGGCGTATGTGGATTCGCCCAACGATAATGCATCGGGAACGCTGACACAGGAATTACGTTTTGATAACAACAATCTCGGCATGCCTAACTTATATTGGACTGTGGGAAGTTTTCTCCACTTTCATCAGCGTAAGGAAATAGGCGTGATACATGTTGGCGAAGACGCCGTGTTCGATGGAAATAGCTATGCGCCATATCAACTACGGACACCCTCACAATTTTATAATGTGGGAATCGCAGTTTTCGGCCAGATGTCCTATACGATCTTACCAAAACTGGAAATTACAGCGGGGTTAAGATACGATTGGGAAAACAAATTAATGTATACCCAAACCGATATGATTAAGGAAGGAACGCCTGATACCGAAATCCAGCAACGTATGCGGATAACGGGAAAATACACAGCGTTCACACAGAAGTTGAATTTGAGTTTTAGACCTACGGACGCGGTTATTTTATATGCCACCTATTCCACAGGGTTCCGTGCGGGAGGCTTGAATAATAGAACAAGTATACCGGCATTATTGACCTACAATCCAGAGTTCTCAAGGAATTGGGAGATGGGATTCAAATTTAATGGGATCTCCAACAAGTTTTCCGCTAGCCTAGCTGCATTTTCCCAGCCTGATTTCACTTCTATGTTGGTCGCACAGTACAGCTGTCCAATAGCTCCGAAAATCATTGGTACCGCCCGGCTAGAATGGAATCATATCGGATTTCAATCTTTTGACATCGCAAACTCTATTAGCCAGCGATCTTACCCGCTATTCAACGTGAGGCTTCAAGCAAACTATCAACAGATAGGAATCGCTTTCTGGATGAAAAATATTTTCAACCACCGATATATTTCAAGTATTTATGCTTCGGGTTCACCTTTCGTTGTTCTCGGAGCCCCCGGAAATTACGGCTTAACTCTGTCTCTTAGATTTCAGAATCGATGAAGACGAATGCTAAATACGCTATTATTGGCTTATTATATTTCACACAATCCATCCCCATAGCATTTATGGGAACGGCATTGCTAACCATCATGCGTTCGGAAGGCATTGGATTGGATAAAATTGGCTATTTATCGCTTGTTATGATTCCTTATGCCCTAAGTTTCTTATGGGCGCCACTCGTAGATCGATTTGGTAGCAGTTACTTCAAATGGGTATCCACTGCGAGTATATTGTATGCATTATTTCTTTTTCCGGCGAGCTTTCTATACGTCGATAACTTATACGGGTTGCTTATATTGTTTACCCTTGCGATCTTTTGTATGAGTGTACAGGATATCGCCATGGATGCGTTCGCAATTACATCATTAACGGATAAGGAAAAGAGTATCGGGAACGGGTTACAAGCAGGTGGCGGGTATTTTGGATTATTAATTGGCGGTGGCGGAGTACTACTTGTCTATGACCGATTGGGGTGGGATGCAACTATTACATTGCTGACTGTTGTAACACTTATTCCGGTGATAGCTACAATCCGTTATAATAAATACAGTAAGAAACCGGACACAAGATCGGACGTTTCGATACGACAAATGCTTGAATATTTTAAAGATGCTAAATTTAAAAAATGGATACCTCTTTTGCTTTTATTGAAAATCCCTGCCAATGTCGCTTTTTATTTTTCTAATCCTCAGTTGATAGACAAAGGTCTCGGTCTCGCCGAAGTCGGATATATTTTCGGTATATGGGGCATGGGCGCTGCGGTGGCTTCTGGACTTGTCGCTGGCCTTGTTTTTAAGCGAGCAGAAATACGGACGAAGTTGATAATTGCTATTGTGGCCAATATCATAGCCATTGCCTCAGCATTTCTATTAAGCTATGTTTCATCTTCACAAACAACTATAATTATATTTCTATGCTTGGCTATGGGTAGTATGCTCGGTTTAACCGGCATGATATTAAACGATGTGGCTATGCGACATGTTCGAAGTGGCGTGGAGGCAACAGATTACTCACTGCAAAACTTTCTGTCCAGCTTATTCTATAATCCGATAATATTCGTGTCGGGATATATTGCTCAAAATTTCGGATATCCTGTCCTATTTGTATGTATTGCGGGGATAATCTTGGTACAGCTAGTTTTTATGTCAACATACAAGAGTATAAAACCGAACGAGTGGGAAGATGTTGTTTAGTGATTTTCCTTATTTATATTTTAAGCGTAATTTTAGACATATGAATCTAGATCTTATTGCCACTATGTTGATAGCAGGAGGATTGCTATTGTTATCGTTTCTACATCTCAGTAACGTGACGTCCGTTAATCGGAGAGCCAATCTATTATTTGGCATTTTTACATTTCAATGGTCGACTTTCTGGCTTGATGAGCTTTTATTTTCTGAACACCTCAATACAACAAGTGCCGTATTTATCATATTAAGGACGTTTCAATTTTTAGTACCAATAACCTTCTTTTTAAGTGTCAAATTTTATACCGAACCAGACACAAGGTTAACTTGGAAGCATGGAGGGATAGCCATTGCGCCCGCGGTATTTTTATTATATCTATTATTTAGGCCAAGCGTTAAAAACGAGTTATTTGAAGTTGGCTCTATCGTATTTTTCCTAGGGCACTCCGTATTTTACATAATATGGGCACATGCGAAAATTTTAAAACACCAGCGTGCAATTAAGTCCTTTCATTCCTATACCGAAAAAATAGACCTGCGTTGGATTAAATATATTACTTATAGCTTTATCGGATCAGCAACTATCGTCACGGCGTACAATTTTTTGACGAAAGCAGAGTCGCTCAGTATCTACATCAATCTATTCTTCGTTGCGGTAGTTTATCTAGTTGCATTTTATTCGCTTCGACAAAAGGAGATCTACCCTCAGGGAATAGAGCTCTCCGACATCGTCAGCAATAATACACTAATTGAGCAACAAACAGACGTTCCTAAGGTCAAGGTCATAGAGGATGCTGACTTGCATCAACTAAAGGAAAAATTGCTCCGACTTATGGAACTCGAAAAGCCTTATCTCAATAGTGAGCTCAATCTTGTTAAGCTCGCTGAACAAATGAATTTAACTACCCACCAATTATCTTATTTAATAAACAACGCAATGGGAGAGAATTTCTTCAATTTTATTAATCGATATCGGGTTCGCAAAGCCAAGGAACTATTAAAAAATTCAGATTATGACCATTTAAATGTCCTCGTTATAGCTTATGAATCTGGATTTAATTCGAAAACCTCCTTTAATAACACTTTCAAAAAAATGACAAACTATACACCAACAGAGTATAGAAAAAGCAGTGTTTAGTCTTAATTATTCTACATATATAGGTGCGCTGTACCTCATTGTTTACCCCCCATTTAAGTGTGTTGATTAACAATGTAGAATCAGTCGCCACATGAAAACATTGATTACAATTCGGGTAGCCGTCTAAATGGAACGATAACTATTTGTGCGACTTTACAAACGTATACCCATAAGTTACTGGTTAATAGGTTTTTATTTCGGTATTTGATTTGGTTCAACTTTATAACGAAGAGCGTTTTACAAATCTTATGCCTTTAGTTTTGCTGTTAAAATTTAAATTGACTTGGCTTGGCTGAACTTGCAAGTAATCAAAAAACAAAAGATAATATTAATGACAAATTTCGTTAGGGGCTCGATTTCAATCGACGCAGATTTGATTATAATTCAAGACGTATTGGTGGAGTACAAATACATTGAAGAGTGGGAAAAAGGATTCGATTCTTTTAAGGAACTTCATGTATCTAATGCAATGAAGACGATCGTGCATTGGGATATAGAACATGATATAGATTATATTTTTAGTGTGAAAGAGAACAAGGGGGGGATTCTACTGGAACTTATGGTAGGTGATTTAACCACACGCCTCAATGAAAAATATAATTTGGAGGCACAGCAACACTACGTTGATAACGTACTCTGTCGTATCAAGTCCATATCGGAGAGACTACAAGTCGCTACAAAACAAGTGATATATACGAGTTAAACGAAATGGAAAAAATGCGCTTGGATTTGATGCTATAGCTACGAGTTTTGCCAGGGGATTAAGCTCTATTAAATCCTGTAGCGTTATAAACAAATCTTCAAACGTTATCAGAAATTTTATGGATGGATTATTTTTACCGATGGAATGGTATTTTAGATTTATGAAAATTAGTAAAGACATAAAGAAGCGGGTACTTGAATTAAAATCTACAAAGAGGAAAAACATTTGGCTATTCGGAGGATCCGGATTGACCACTTCGCTGGTTAACCTTGGATTGGTAGATGAAATCCGGATAAGAATCAACCCGATTATTTTGGGTGAAAGAATTCCCTCGTTTAAAGAGGTACAACAGCGCCTTTGATTGCATCTAACTATAGCAAAGCAATACCGTTCAGGGCCAGTAGATCCATATTACGAGGTTGATAACTAAATCTATGACATAACATACTCAACATTTATGAAAAAACATATTTTTTTGACAATATTCAACGTCCTATTTACGTCCATCGTCTTCTGTTATGTATTTGTAGCATTTAAAGAAAAAGAGAAGGACTATTATATAGATGAGATTACCGTTAAGCGGCTAAATATCGTCGATGAATCCGGAGATACTCTTCGAATGGTCATCAGTAATGAAACTCGACAGCACCCGGGTATCCTCAACGGCAGGGAAATGCCACAGCGAGAACGACCAGCTGGGATTATTTTTTTTAATTCAATTGGAGATGAATGCGGTGGACTGTTGTATAATGGTAACGAAGAGCAGGCGGGGCTCGTGCTTTCTGTTGATCAATATCGTGATGACCAAATCATGCAATTACAATATCAGGAGAATACTTTTGATGACAAGCGAAAATACGGACTTCAGATTTGGGATTATAAAAAAGAGGATGGTTTTGACGAACGTTATGAGCGCTACATGGAACTGAATGCTATAGAAGACAAGGAATTGAGGGAGCAGTTGATTAGTGAAATGAAATCCGACAGTTTGTGGATGGAAGATAGAATGTTTGTTGGGAAAAACTATCAAAACCAAGTCGGCTTATTTATTAACGATCAATTTGGTAACGCAAGAATTAGGGTATACATCGATGAGAACGATGAACCTAAATTCGAACTATTGGATAAAGAAGGGAACGTGTTAGGTAATAAATAGACATTGGAAATAGAAAGAAAATCACGCTTTGGTAGATAATATTGCGTTAAGTTTTTTGGAAATTTACCAAAGAAGTATAAATTTAAACCAAACTAATTAGTTGCGCATATGACTAAAGATATCAAATTATATAACGAACGTTTGCCTACTGAGGAAGCAAGAATATGCACTTTTCTCGCCGAAGAAATCGATCGTGCTTTACCAGAGGCTGCAAGCAAAATTTGGCATCGGCATCCGGTATGGTTTCTTGATGACAACCCTGTTGTTGGTTATAATAAATTAAAAGGTGGCATCAGGTTGATGTTTTGGAGTGGCGAGAGTTTTGAAGAAGAGCGACTTGTATCAGGAACAGGAAAATTTAAGGATGCCCATATATATGTTAATTCTGTCGACATACTCAATTTAGAGGAATTATCTCGTTGGTTCTCAAAAGCTAGGGATATTCAGTGGGATTATAAAAATGTCGTCAAACGGAAAGGTAAACTAGTGCGATTAAAATAATAGGATTGGTATGTGTGTGAAATTAGGGTTAGTAGTCGTCGTGGTATGTTTGTTTTCGAAATCATTTGCACAGGTCGATTATCGTGATTTGTCGGAATTATGCAGTATACCGAATGCGCAGCGTTACTTTGATGATTGCGGAGTGAAGGGTACAGTGCTCGTGTATGATACCACGCAAGATAAACTTTTTGCCTCTGACACTGTATCGATAAACGATCCATCGCTTCCAGCCTCTACATTTAAAATAATAAACAGTTTAATTGCGCTGGAGATCGGAGTCATCCCTGACGAATATTACACTGTTAAGTGGTCAGGCGTTACCGACACTGTAAAATATGGATACCGCCCAGATATTTATCATGATATGACAATTGACGAAGCTTTCAGAAGTTCAGCAGTGTGGGTTTTCTTAGAACTTGCACGAAAAATTGGCAGGTCCAATTATGAAAAATATCTGGCTCTATGCGGGTTCGGAGACCCGACATTAATTGCTGAACCTTTGGATTTCTGGAACTTTGGGAAATTTGAGGTGACACCGTTTGCACAGCTAATATTTCTCAAGCGATTGCAACAGGACAGCCTACCTTTTTCGAAACGGAGTATGGATATCGTCAAAAAGATGATGACTACTGAAATCAACGAATCCTATCAATTATATTCCAAAACGGGGTGGACGCGCGACAATGATGTCAATACTGGCTGGTGGGTTGGGTTTATTGAAAAAGGAGAGAGTTCATATATTTTTGTGTCCCGATTCTTGCAAAACCGTAGGAATAATCGAAATGATTTCGGAGCATGCAGGTTATCAGTCTCAAAGGCACTTCTTGGCGAACTACAGATCATCGATTAATACGAAATAAGTGGAAAAACCTAACCTTTTAATTCGCTAGGTAAAACACCGTATTTACGCTTGAAAGCAGCTGCAAAATGATGTGCATGTTTATACCCTATTATGTCTGCCACCTCACTCACGTACCTTTTCTCGTCAAGAAGTAGATACCTTGCTTTTTCCATTTGGAGGTCGCGGATGAAACCAAAAACGGTGTTACCGAAAAGCTCTTTGAAACCGGCTTTAAGCTTGGTTTGATTGATTCCCACTTGCTGAGCCAGCCCCACAATTGAAATGTATTGGTTGAAATGTTGCTCAATAAAGTTTTTAGCATCATGAAGGCACGCTATATCATATGAAGATAATTTACACTTTTTCGGAGAAGTTTGCCTATCCAACTCTTGAATTTGCATAAGGAAAAGTTCCATGGCTTTCGCCTCCAGATAAACGGACATTAAATGACCTTTATAACTATGCGTACCCATTTCGATAATCACTGTTTTCATCTTAGGTGTGATTGTCGCTCGAAAAAATTCTTCTGAATAAGTGGGATGCAGGAGTTGTTGCTGTATTTTTTCGAGGAAACAACTATCTGGAGTATACATTTTCTCAAAAAAAGATAATTCTATAGCAACTTCAAAAAATTGGTCCTTTTGACCATTTTTTGTTTTTGGTATATCATGGGTATAAATGCTTGGATGTTGATGATAAACATGAAATTCCTTTACGTTGGTCGAATCAGATAATTGGAAATGAGATACAATGGACGGCGCATCGAAATGTTCTGTCAGCGTCGATTCAGTCGCCGCTCTGAAGGTACCCCAGGTCATATGAAAATTTTGGTTTGCAACATCCACCAAATCCATGGATACATGATTGTGTCCGATCGAGTAATTAGTCCTTGATAAGCTTTCCGTAAAGTATCGGTTGGACAAGCTGAACCGTTCATTATCTAACGCTAGATGATATCCCATATTATTTCCTTTCCCGTTGATCGTATTTCTCAGCACGTTGACTACCAGTACCTAAAATACAGAATTTTGTATCAGTAATGATATCCAAAAATACACTATTTAGAATTAATATAAAATAATAATGATAGATAACCTGATTGATACGACAGATCCAAATGAAAATCCAAGGAAACGATATGGATCACAAACAGTCTCTACAGATGATCACCCCTTTCTCATGAGTGCCGGCGCTTTAGCTCGTCTATTGAAACCCGTTCGTAAAAAGTTAATATTCGCGACATCGTTGTCCGCTATTGCAGCGGCAGTTGGTTTGGCTCCGTATATAGCCATTGCGGAGATTGGCCGACTCACTTTAAGTTTATCGGATGGCTCGTATGAATCCGACACACTTTGGTTCTGGGTTACCGTCGGGTTAACTGGCGCGTCCCTACGTCTATTGCTTACGTTCTTTTCATCACGTATTGGCCATTATGCAGATGCCGAAATTCTACACGACATACGTCTACGTATCGTTAGACATTTAGGAATACTCCCGTTGGGGTGGTTCCGATATAAAGGCTCCTCGGCTGTAAAGAAAGTTATGACAAATGATCTTGAAGAGATGCATCAACTAATTGCCCATTCCTTGCGTGAAACCGTTGGCGCAGCGGTTGCTATACTAATAGGAAGCGCCTACTTGTTAGTGGTTGATTGGCGACTGGGCCTGATAACAATTTCTGTACTTGTGTTCATGTTTGTTTTCTACCGGATCGCCATGCGTTCCATGACGTTGCACATGGGCAAGCTGCTTGCCGCAGAAGCGCGGATAAGCTCGGCTAGTGTGGAATATGCGGATGGTATAAGCGTTGTGAAAACATTCGGCACAGGCGGTCGAATGATGCAACGATTTGCGAAAGCGGTGGATGAACATACGAAAGCAATGGCTGCATGGGTGTCTGAAACCAAATATAGCTCCGCAATAGCTAGACTACTGGCGTCCGAGATGACGATATTCGGAGTAGTGATGGTGTCGGGGTTGCTTTTTGTTCGTTCCGGCTCGCTCAGCATGGGTGACCTGATTCCATTTCTGGTTGTCGGAATTGGAATGCCGACGTCAATTGTACCGGCAATACATGGGTCGCAGGGTCTACGTAAGGGGCGGCTGTCCGCCGGAAATGTAGAAAATCTATTGAATCGAAAACCGTTGCCCGAACCGTTGCAGTTCCAAACAATGAACGGGTATCAGATATCGTTTAATGATGTGTCTTTCGCCTATGACGGACAAAATATGGTTTTGAAAAACATCAATTTGACCTGTGAGCCTGGAACTGTCACAGCACTAGTGGGGCCATCCGGGGCAGGAAAATCAACATTAGCCAATTTGTTACCTCGCTTCTACGACGTGACAGCTGGATCCATATCTATAGGTGGTGCAGACATACGATCAATACCATCAAACCGCTTGCTATCATCGATGTCCTTGGTTTTTCAGGATGTCGTACTGCTCCGAGACACCGTTGCCGAAAATATTCGCATCGGTAAATCCGGAGCAACACTTGCCGAAATTAAAGACGCCGCGCAAGCGGCTCAAATCCATCACGTTATCGAACAATTGCCAAATGGGTATGATACTGTCTTAGGTTCCGGTTCTAGCGGGTTGTCGGGAGGGGAACGCCAGCGACTCACTATCGCCAGAGCAATTTTGTCGGGCGCCCCTATTGTCATTCTCGATGAGGCTACCGCATCTCTAGATCCCGATAGCGAGTTAGCTGTACAGCAAGCATTGTCAAAGCTTGCCTCGGGAAAAACAATGATTGTCATTGCTCATCGGCTGCACACCATTCAGGAAGCCGATCAAATCATCGTCATTGACGATGGCCAAATCGTTGAAACCGGAAAGCACAAAGAATTGATCATCGCTAATGGTCTTTATAGCCGTATGTGGAATTCACAACAAAAAAATCAAAATCGATATGATAAAGAAATTATATAGTTTATGGCCAGAGCCGGGATTGTTGGTTCGGCTTGGCGCACTGCATGCAACCAATGCGATCCTACAAGGTGTGCTTCTAGGGATGCTAATACCTGTTTTACGAGCGCTATTGCAACCAAAACCAAATTTCGTAGAAGCTGAACCGTGGCTTGTAGCGGGTGGAATACTACTGGTTGTCTATGCTGTATTGACGATTATCGCAACTCCTGTAGGATTTACTGCGAGTATGGAACTTACCGCAAAACTTAGACACCATGTGATGAAGCATATTACCGTCTTGCCATTGGGATGGTTCACAACAGAACAGAAAGCCCGTATGGCACGGTCAATTACTGCTGATGTAGGCAACGCACCAAATCTCGCCGTAACCATCGGTGCTCCAGCAATTACCGCCACTCTGGTACCGGCTACGCTTATTTTGGTCACATTTTTCGTTGATTGGCGAATAGCACTCTTATTATTGACTATCATGGTGATAGCACTTGTTGCTTTAAGACATGCAGGTAACGTTGCAGCTATAGCCGATGAAGAACTCGAAGAAGCTGCTACAGAAATTGCCGGACGCGCCATCGAACTTGGTCAGGCACAAACCGTGCTCCGTGCTGCTGGATTGGGTATTTCAGGAACATCACGTATGCAAGGAGCATTGGAGGAACATCGCATTACCTATCGCAGGGGATTGCAAAAGTCCCTGTGGCCCGATCTTACTTTTACGGGTGTAGTCATGGGCGGCTTCATTGCATTGATTGTGTTAGGCATACAGTTATTGGTCAATAATACACTCTCTGTGCCCGATACCATCGCGCTGTTTGTAATTGCCGTACGCTTTCTTGAACCGCTCGGTTCCCTGATTGAGTTGATAGGTGCTTTGCGTGCCATGAATAATGCGGTAACAAGGGTTCAGGACATCCTTGATACGCCAAGTTTGCCCAAATGCGATAATGGCATAAAAACAATTGAACATGCGGGTATAACGCTCGAAAACGTATGTTATTCCTACGGGAACAATCTCGCGTTAGACGATGTTTCTTTCCATTGTCCACCCGGTAGTACCACGGCTTTGGTCGGAGCATCTGGATCAGGAAAGACAACTGTAATAAGAGCTATTGCCAGATTTTTTGATGTTGACAGCGGAACCGTCCGCATTGGAGGCAAGGAACTAATGTCTTACGATTACGATAGTTTGATGCAGCATGTAGCTGTTATATTCCAAGATGTATATCTGTTTGATACGTCAATTGAGGATAATCTAAGACTCGCGAAACCGGATGCATCTACGACGGAATTATCAAAGGCAGCAGAACTTGCATGCTTAGACGAAATGATCGCGCGATTACCTAATGGTTGGGAAACGAAAGTTGGAGAAGCGGGTACGTCGTTGTCAGGTGGAGAACGTCAGCGGGTTTCAATTGCAAGAGCATTTCTTAAAAACGCACCTATTGTACTGATTGACGAGGCAAGTTCTGCGCTGGATCCTGAAAATGAAAGGGCCATCAGCCGTGCGATAGCGAATTTGGCAAGTGACGTTAACCGTACGGTAATTATTATCGCACATCGACCTACAACTCTTGCTGCCGCCACGCAGGTAGTCTCCTTACATGAAGGAAAAGTTGTTGAGTTTGGTGACCCCGAAGCGTTAAAAAGTGGCAATGGTGTGTTTTCCAAACTATTCCACCAATACGAAAATGTAAGGAGTTGGCATATTTCCAAAGGTTAACTATAGCGATGCTCGAACTTTGATTAATTGTCTCTACCTAATATAGTTTAATCAACATATAAAATTAAAGGTTTATCATTAGATAATCAGGAGTTTGATAATCAACAAACAATGGGTTGAGGAATAAAATAAAAGTCGTTCCTCCACATTGGAAGAACGACTTTTATTTTTCTAACGTATACTTTTGCCCCACTTCTACGTTTGATATAAAAGAACCATTATGGGCATCACGGCCATTTGGTTCTCGCTTATAGTTAGCCGATATTCGTCTGTTGTAGGCATCTATTCCTAACCACGTGATATTGATCATTCCGCTACCAACTCATTCAACGCTTTACGTACACCAGCAGCCATGTAATCCCGACCTCCTTCAGCACGGGTCACTATTTCACCATCTTTTGCAAGAATAACCGTTGTGGGGATAGCACTTCCTAAATAGTCTGCTGGGATATCTCCATTAGGAATGTATACCGGGAGATCGTATTTGTTTTTATTCATAAACGCTTTTGCACCATTCATGTTGCCGTCGACATCAACCATTAGGAAAACAATATCGTCGTTACCTTCAAATGTTTTCTTCAAGTTGTCGATAGAAGGCATTTCCTGGATACAAGGAGGGCACCAGGTGGCCCAAAAATTGATGAATACAACCTTACCCTTGAGCGATTTTAGTGATATCGTTTCTCCTTTTTCATCAATAAATGAAACACCGGTTGTCTTATTTTCCTGACCGATGGTTTCTGGGGTTACATTTCCCGACGCTATCTGTTCTGTTTCCGTCTTCTTTTGAGCCTGTTTGCAGGCTATAAAACTAAAGCTGGTTATAGCTAATAATACATGTGGCAACAACGTGCTTTTATTTAATCTCATATTGTTATATTTTATTCGGTTATACTTCCTTCTTTAATTTCTTCCGATGGTTTTAAAATAACGTCGTCTTTTGGAGAAAGATTGCCAAATACTTCCGTTAATGTATCCAAACGGATACCTTCCTTGATTGGGATGCGTTTTATTTCCTTATCGTTCAGTGTCAGGATATATGTTCCCGACTGCGCATGAAGGACGCTTTTTCCTTGAACCCAGTGGGAGGGAGCTCGACGCTGTAATGTTAGCTTTACCTGTGCATAATCACCGCCTTGTAATTCACCGGCGTGGTTGTCAACGTCGAACTCCAGTGTAAGCGAGCGGTCTTGTTGGTCAAGTAAACCCGATGTACGCGAAAGTATCGCGTCAAATGTTTTTCCGGGTTGGGAGCTCACGGTAAATGTAGCGGACATCCCCTGTTTTACCGAAAAAGCATGTTTTTCTGGTAATGGCAAGGTTAAACGCAACTTGCTACCCTGCGCCATCATAAACAACGGTGTGTTGGTTCCCGTTCCCGCCAACGCGCCCACAGAGACATTCCGTTGGGTAATTACACCATCAAAAGGAGCGATGATGCGTAAATATTGCCGTAGTTGCGAAGAATGGGCTGTTCCCGCTTGGGAAGCATCGTAAGCCGATTTTGCGCTTTCCATGGCTGTTTTTGCCCTGTCCAATTCTATATCTGCTACCGCTCCCGTCGTCTTGGAAGCATCCACCAACCGTTCATATGCCTGTTTAGCATATAAATAATCACTATATACCTTCTGCTCAGTGGATTTGTCAGAAAGATATTGTTGTTCCATTTCGGGCGCTTCCAGTACCGCCAAAAGCTGCCCTTTACGAACGCGGTCGCCCCGGTCAACATATAACTGTTTTACAAATCCCGTAACCTTGGCGTAAACGGATACCTGTTCGTAAGGTTTCAGTTCTCCGGGAACAGATATTTCATATTCTGGGTTTATGTATTGTACAGAAGCTGTAGGATAAGCAACAGGTTTTGCTTCTGTATGCTGTTCTTGTGCTTTTTCGCCGCCGTTTTGGGAGCAGGCTGTAAAAGCCAGTGCCAACATCGTTGCCAGTAGCGCTGATGCTACGGATTTTTTATTTTTTAAAAAGCTTTGATACATCGTTTTCTCTTATTTTAAAATTTATGATATCGTCTGTTTTCCGGATTGTTCTGTATAATATCTGCTCTGCTCATCGTCAGGGTCTAGCGATGGACTGACAATTGAAGTCCTCGACATCAAGGATGCGAAGAAATGCGGAACTAATAGCAAAATGGTGGTCGTCGAAGCAATAAGCCCTCCGATAACTGCTCTGCCCAGAGGCGCAACCTGTTCGGCTCCGTCTCCTAACCCCATAGCCATAGGCAACATACCGGCAAGCATAGCAGCGGCAGTCATGAGCACTGGTCTTAACCGGGAGGAAGCGGCAAGTCTCGCAGCGTTGGCGGGCTTCAAAGCCATCTGTTTCCGGTAATATTCGGCTTGGTTGACCAACAGGACGGCGTTCGATACCGATACACCCAAAGACATGATAATCCCCATGTATGACTGAAGGTTGAGGGTACTACCCGTGAAGAAAAGCAGGATAAGGCTTCCGGCAATGACGGCAGGTAGCACCGAAAGAATAACCAAGGGAACTTTAAAGGACTGGTAATACGCAGAAAGCATCAGGAATATCACAATAATGGCTACACCTAAACCTATCAACAGGCTGTCGAGTGTATCATCCAGCAATTGTAAGGTTCCCTCTGTCCATATCGTAGTTCCGCGGGGTGGTTCACCGGCATCTTGAATAGCTTCCTTGACCGCCCTCGATACTGTACCCAGATCTTTTCCGTAAACATTGGCGACCAAAGTTACATAGCGATTAGGACCTTTGCGGTTTACTTGCGCAGGAGAAGTAACTTTACGTAGGGTCGCAATATCTTCCAGCACAGGACGAGGACTTCCTTTTTTCAGTGGAAGCGACCGCAATCTTTCTTCGGATGACATGACCCCCTCGGGTATCTGCACCTGTGTTTGGAATACCAGTCCTGATCTGGGATCGATCCAAAGATTTTTATCCGTAAAACGGGTGGACGACGTGGCGGTGACGAGGCTTCGGGTAACATCTTGCATCGTTAATCCAAATTGCCCCGCAAGGTCACGGTCAACATCAATTTCCAATGTCGGATAGGAAAGTGCCTCTGCAATACGGACATCCCGTAAATAAGGTATTTCTTTGAGATTTGCTTCAATTTTAGATGCGTGGGCAAAAGCATGGTTTATCTGATTTGCCCCCACTTTTATTTCAATCGGTGTCATGGCTCCTTGACCCATAATTTTTTCGGTCAGTTCCATCGGCTCAAAATTGAATTGGACTTCAGGATGTTTTTCGGCAATCTTTTTCCGAACATCTTCTTTTAGATCTTCCATCGAGCCACTATATACATCCTGATTGATGGATACTTGTAAAACTGCTTCATGCGAGGCACTGGTAAAAAGGAAGATAGGATTGATAGGCGATCCTACGGGATGTGTACCCACAAATGCGGACGTCAGGTTAATGCCACTATCAGGAACCAGCGTCTTTATATCTGCGGTAATTTCCTTGACTATTTTTTCAGTTTTTTCAAGTCGGCTTCCTTGCGGAGCCTGTATCCGTACCTGAAAATCGCCGTTATTGGAACCAGGCATGACATCCATTCCGACAGCGGTAAGCAGCACAGCGGAAATCCCTCCGGCAACGAGAATATAGGCTATAAAAAGAGGCAGCGATCTTGTTCCCCATTTGCGGATCCTGTAAGAATAGTTTACCCGGAATTTATCAAAGAAAGCCCGTTTTCTAGGCGTATCGGCTTTCTTGTTATGCTTATTTTTCATCATCCAATTTGCCAGTATCGGTACAAAGGTCTGCGAGGCTAAAAAGGATGCAATCATGGCGAAAGCAACCGCCATCGACAAGGGCATGAACATGTCTTTCGGAATACCGGTCATGATAAAGGAAGGTGTCAGCACGGCAAGGATACAGAGCAATATGAGCAATTTAGGAATGGAAATCTCCAATAGTGCATCCACGATGGCGCGTTGTTTTCCCTTGCCCATTTCCATGTGCTGGTGGATGTTCTCTATGGTTACGGTAGCTTCATCGACCAAAATACCGATAGACAAAGCAAGGCCGCTCAACGTCATGATGTTGATGGTCTGTCCGAACAGGTGCAATACGGTAACAGCCGATAGGATAGCGATCGGAATGGTCAATACAACGATAATAGCACCTCGAGTATCGCCCAAAAACAGTAATATCATCAGACCTGTGAATACAGCCCCCAATATACCCTCGTGGATAAGTGTGGAAAGTGCCCGTTCAATATAGGTGGACTGGTCGAATTCATAACGAACGTCCACATCGTCGGGCAACTGATTCTTGAGCAGGGGGATGGCATCTTTTAGATTTTTTACGGCATCCAATGTAGAGGCATCCGCTTTTTTGATGATGGGCAGGTAAACAGACCGTTTGCCGTTGACCAGTGCGTATCCCACGGTTTGGTCAGCACCATCCAATACGCTTGCCACATCTCTTATATAGACAGTACGGTTGTCTCTTGTTTTAACAGGCGTATTCAAAAATTCTTCCGGGTCTTTGGCAATGGAGTTAATAGGCGCCATCAGGTTATTGTCACCGATACGGATATTTCCGGCAGGAGACGGGAGACTATTCTTCGTCATGGCTATGGTCACTTCTTCCGGACTTAGCCCATTAGCCTGCAATGCTTCGGGGTCAACATTGACCACAATGGAACGGATATTACCGCCAAAAGGTGCAGGGGAAGTGATGCCGGGGATTTCCACGAACATCGGTCTAACTCTTGTAATCGCGAGGGTCTGCAGTTCATTGACGGAACGTTGCTCACTCTCGAATACAAGCTGTCCAACCGGAAGAGAGCTGCCGTCAAAACGAACGACCATAGGGGGTACGGCGCCGGGAGGTAGAAAACCCATCGCTCTGGAAACGGTGGTGGACACCTCTCCGGCAACCTGGGCCATATCGGTTCCGGGATAAAAAGTCAACTTCATCAAGGTCAAACCCTGTACACTCTTGAAGTCTATATTCTTTACCCCACTTACAAACAACAGTACTTTTTGGAACTCGTTGGCCATAAATCCGTCCATATAGGCAGGAGATAGTCCCCCATAGGGCATCGCGATATATATTGCCGGTAGTTCTACTTCGGGAAAAATATCGACGTTTATTTTTTTAATCGTGTTATAGGAAAAGAAAGCTATCGTCAGCACCACGACTATGATGGCAATCGGCTTTCTTAACGCAAATCTTATCAGGTTCATGCGCAATAATTAAAGATTGTTAAACAGAAAATCGAAATCAGCAGTCAGCTCCGCTTCGTAAGCAAGCAGCATCCAGTAATCACGTGACGCCTCAATGTGGGCATTTTCCGCCTGTTCCAGCAAGGTGCGTATCTGCAACAGCTCACTCAAGGCGATAAGCCCACTTTTATATCTTGCCAGATACATATTATAGGCATCCTGTGATTGCTTTACGGCAAATCCCGTTTTCCCGAGCTGTTCGTATTGCTGATGGATTTTTGCCTGTGATGCGGAAAGATCTGCCTGCATTGCTAGCTCATATTGTGTGTGAAGTTGTTTGGAACTTTCGGCATCTTTGAAAAGTTTCTCGCCCTTCAGCCTACTGGTATGTAAACCGCTGACGCTCCAGGTAATACCCATGCCTACAAGGAAATTATTAGTAGTATTATTAAACCCATCTTTCCATGCGCCGGACACTGTTCCGTTAGGGGCGATACCGGTTCCACGATAGGCGTAACCTCCTAACAATCGTAGGGATGGTAGGGCAGATCGTTTCTCTGCTTCACCACGATGCGTATAATATGCAGACTGCTTATTTAAGGCTTCCAATATAGGATGGGCAAGATTTATATTATTTTGTCGCTTCACGAGATTTTGTGTAAGCGTATGGAAACGATTGGATGATGAGGTATAATCAATATCGTCATTGCCATAAAGTTCGGATAACTTAACGAATGCCGCACGTGTAAGTCCGTACCATTTATCATGCTCGCCCATGGCCTGTACGTATGATGATAAGGCCAGCAGGCCGTCTGCTGCAGGTCTTAATCCGGCTGCAGAAAGACTAGACGTAATGTTTCGTATACTATCAAGCCGTTCTGCATTCTTGGCTGTCCAGTGCAATTTAGCGTCATTATACAATAAGGTAATGTATCGGTCCGACAATATTTTTTTAAGGTTGAGCAAATAAGCATCTTTTTCGCTCACCGTTTTATCAAATAGTGTACGGGCAGCTTCATTTTCCTTGCGAAGCCTGCCAAAGGAAAACAATTCCCATTCCACGGTCGTAGAGCCGAAACTGTTGGCTGCCGTTGAACTGCCTCCTAAAGCCGTTGTTGTACCGCTCACGTTAAAGAAACCAGGTTGTGGAAAAAATGCACCGGCGCTACCTTCATACGTGCCATACGTATTTTGTACCTGTGCTTTTATTTGGGGAAGCATGTCACCCTTTACTACCCGCTCGTGGAGTTTTGCCGCGTCAACCGCTGACGTCTTCGCATTCACGCCCGGATAATTCTTCTCCACTTCGGGCCATAGACTACCCAATGTATTTTCTGTTTGCTGCGCATACAAAGGCTGCACAACTACAATGGCAATGCATAATGCTATGCTTCCCATTATTTGTTTTAACATATTTAATGAAATTTTGAGAAGACCGTCAGATAGTTATCAGACAGCCTCGTATCGTCTTACAATAAAAGCAATAGAAATGATGTCTATTGATACATGATATCAATAGAAAAAAGAAAAATAAAAAGAATCCTTATATAATAAGTTTCCGAAATTGGAGGAAGATGGGTAATCTACCCGGAATTTTCAGGTTACTGTAGCGGGGATGCGCCTGCACGTAAATGTGCTTGTAACCGCATAAGAGAATAAAAGTTACCGCGAGAAGTGCAACGGGCAACAGATCACTTGTGTTGGTAGAAGTTGGCTGAGAAATTTTGGCGTCTGTTACCTGAACATTAGCGCATTTTTCCATTCCATTGACAACAAGCGAATTGTTCTTCTTTGCTGGCTGCTGTTCCGTATTGACCGGAGTACCAGCTAAACTTTTGATACTGCTTTTTACCGGACAGGAGGTAAGCAGCACAAAAAAAACCGAAGCGAATACTGCGAGGTATTTTCCGTACTTTTTTGTGATATGTAACATAATCCTATCCATAAACATTCGAAAGTAGCGATAATTTCCGCTAGACACAAAAAATCACTTTCTTTCCTGGTAATTTTCACGTTTTTTTTACAATATCTGTATCTTATTATAGTACTGGAATATCGTTTTTGACCAATTTTAACGTGTTGCCAAAGGCAACTGCTGCTTGATGTACTTGAACAGTCCAATCTTCCGCTGCATTATCGTCGGCTCCATCCGAAATGTATTTAAGGCAAAGGAAAGGAATATTTTCTTTCATCGCCACTAAAGCTAATGCGTAGGCTTCCATATCCACGATTTGGTAAATTGTTTCTGCGTGTGCCATTTCAAAATTATCCCCCGTTCCACAAATGGTTTCCGGTAGTCCTTCCATGCGCAGACCGTATTCAAGAACAGGAGGCAATCCCGACAAGGGCGTTTCATATTGTTCGAAACCTAATCCTCGGACGTCCATATCTCGCTGTACAAATTTTGTACAACAGACCACTTCACCTTTTTTGTAATGATTACTCCCCGCAGATCCTAAATTTACGATTAGAGAAGGTCTTTTTTGCTGTATAGCCGTCATCAAGCCATAGGTGGCGTTTACTTTGCCAATTCCACATATCAAAGGAGAATATTCCGTAAATATATCAGCGGCCTCGGATGCTAAAGCAAAAGTGAATAGCGTATCTTCTACAGGGAAAGCGGATGTTTGACTAATGTTGATCATTTGTTCTTTTTAAAAGGGTTGTCGGAATGCAAAGTTATCAACAAAAACTGTATATTTGTCAAAACTCCAAAATAGTAAATAAGCATTATATGTAAAATATAGTTTCTTTCAGACATTCAGAAAATAACGAAACCCATCACGGTTTTGGTTGATTTAATAATCGCTAAAAGAAAGAAATTATGCTTATTATCCAAAATTTATCATATATACATCCGAACAAGGAATTGTTGTTCAGCAACATCAATCTCACCGTTAATCCAAATGAAAAAATCGCATTGATTGGAAACAACGGGGTAGGAAAATCTACATTATTGAAAATTATCGCGGGGATGTTAGAACCATCGGCAGGTACATTGCAGATAGAAAACAAACCGTACTATATCCCACAGATATTTGGGCAATATAATCATTTAACGGTTGCGGAGGCTTTGGGAATCGACAAAAAACTGCACGCGCTCCATGAAATTTTAAACGGAAATGTCTCCGAAGAAAATTACGATTTGCTTAACGATGATTGGGCAATTGAAGAACGTTGTAATGAAGTTCTTCGTAATTGGCAACTAAACGATCTTGACTTATCACAGAAGATGGAAACATTGAGCGGAGGACAGAAAACAAAAGTGTTTTTGGCAGGAATTGTCATTCATCAGCCCGAATTAGTTTTATTAGACGAGCCAAGCAACCATTTGGATATAATGGGTAGGCAGCTTTTGTATGACTTTATTCAAAAGACAAAGCAAACCTTTATTATTGTTAGTCACGATCGGAAATTACTGAATATCTTACATACCGTTTGCGAACTAAATAAAAATGGTATTACGGTCTATGGGGGAAATTATGATTTCTATATCGAACAAAAACAAGTAGAAATCAATGCACTTACGCAAGATATCCACAGCAAGGAAAAAGCATTAAGGAAGGCTAAAGAAAAGGAACGTGAGACGATTGACCGACAACAAAAATTGGACATCAGAGCGAAAAAGAACGTAGGTAAAGCCGGACTTCCCGAAATAGTTGCCAATACCTGGAAAAACAATGCGGAGCGAAGTACGGCCAAAATTGCAGGTGTACACACAGAAAAAATCGGAAATATCAAACAAGAGCTTCAAGACCTACGCTCTTCTTTGTCGGAAACCGATCAAATGAAATTCGGATTTGACGATTCAAAACTACATAGGGGCAAAAATCTGTTTATTGCAAACAACATTAACTTTTACTATAAACAGGAAGAATATCTCTGGAACGAAAATATTAATCTGCAGATCGTCAGTGGAGAACGTATTGCCATAAGAGGTGCAAATGGCTCGGGGAAAACAACGTTAATCCAATTAATTTTAGGCAATATAAATCCACAGGTAGGATCTGTTTACCGAGCTGAAAGCAGGTCGGTTTACATTGATCAAGAATATTCCTTGATTAATAACGGCTTGAAGATCTACGAGCAGGCACAGCAATTCAATACGTCTGCCTTGCAGGAACATGAAATCAAAGTTAGACTAAGCCGTTTTTTGTTTACCAAAGACGATTGGGACAAGCCCTGTAACACGTTAAGTGGAGGAGAAAGAATGCGTTTAATGTTATGCTGCTTAAATATTACGCACCGGTCACCCGATATCATTATTTTGGATGAACCAACTAATAATCTGGACATTCAAAATATAGAAATACTAACAGCGGCTATTAACGACTATCGTGGGACATTACTCGTGATATCCCACGATGAAACATTTTTAGAACAGATAAATGTGGAAAGGGTAATTGCGCTGTGAGGATAATTAATTCAACGTTCCTAAACTATCCAAGCCCATATCATGCTGAGCAAGGAGGCCACGCTCGTCCATATCCCGTACAATCTTTGTGCTCGCCATATATTCGGAATTATTCGCGTAAATATAAAGGAGCGTACCGTTTTTTATCGTATTGATAATAGGCTTTGTTACCTGTCTAGGCAATGCCGGACAACCGTAACTCCGCCCTAGGCGACCCGTAGATTTGATAAACGATTCACTGCAATAGTCTGCGCCGTGTATGACAACAGCTCTTGCTTTTGCTTGGTCGTTAATACCTTTTTCAAGTCCGTTAAGCACCAACGAATAGCCATTCCCGCCCTGATAGGTGTTTTCGGTTTCGTAAAAACCTAGAGAACTTTGATAAGAACCATGTCGGTTCGAAAAAGAGCGGGCATATTTATCACCGGAGTTACGTCCGTGCGATACAATCGTATGGTATAAAATCTTTTCATTTTTCATATCCAACACGACCATTCTTTTTTCAGTTGATGGCAATGTGAAATCGATCACCGTTAGGATATGATCATATTTGGGTTGCAAAGTTTGGTATCCTTGCATGGCCTGTGCAAAGGCTTCGTATTTCAAAACAGACTCCAAGTTCATCTTGCGGTAAAGGAGTTTGGTATGGTTAATTTTTGAAATAGGTTCTTTTTCTACTACAGTTTCAATTGGTTTTTCTTTCGGGAGATGTTCTGTCAGCCTAGTTGGTATATAACTCACTAAAAACGACGTCAACAGCACGAATATTAAACTACGCATAGGCAAAAAAAATTAATTCAAATGCAAAGTTAGCATTAATTTGATTATCAAAGTGTTAAATTATGTCAAGATCACTCAATGACGATAACCAACGCATTAAAGGTCTCCGTCCAATCGTATACAAATTTGGCATGTGAGGAAGCATTACGTACACACATGTGCGATCTTGGAGTTGTTCCCAGCGACCAGCTATGTTCTATAATAGGCGCATTAACGCTTTGTGTTGGGACACCATGTATATAAGCACCATTTGTGAAACGGCTCGCATACGGTGCATAACCGTGAATCGTACTGGTGCCATCTTTTAGATAAAACATTTTGGCTTTCTTTTCTTGGACCACAAATATCCCTAACGGCGTTTCGTGCGCATAAGGCGGTTTGTGAACGCCGGAAGTAGCTGGATTCATACTTCGGATAGCCCATTCACAATCACCGATACGCTCTGCTGTAAGGATATTTTGATTGGTGACATCGACAAAAGCAACACGATGGAACGTGACTGTATCACCGATGGCTTTCACATACCGTTTAGGAGTCTCCCAAATTCCTTCAAAAGATACACCTTCTAATTTTACCATATCTAGGGTATCGCTCGACAATAATTTTGCAAGCGCACCATCCCGCCCGTAAATAATAGGAGCATCTGTCTCACCTACAACGTAAAGGGGAGCAGCTTGATAGCGTTCTGTACCTAGCGAATCAGAAATGAGTTTGTATTCATTACGATGATAGTTCTTTACTAACGGTGCTTCCCGGTTTTTATTTTTCCGATTCTGTAAGACAGCATAAGAAGCAGGTGCACGCTGAAAATTTTCTACAAATGCAAGCTTTTCTTTGATTTTATCTAATTGAAAACGTCTGGTAGTATCCTGATAAGGATAGATTTCTTCCAACGTATGTTTATCGTATGTAAGTTCCGTGGAAAGTTTAATATCGTCTGCAGTTCTTGGTCTTTTTCTCGCCTCTTCTTCGGCTTTCTTGACCATTTCCAATGAATCTGCTTTTCTTTGCTCTGCTGGATCAACGGTTTCCGTTTGTTGGTTTCGGTTACACGACCATGTTGCCGCGCCGATGATTAAAAGTGATAACGTAAAATATACTCTCATGTATCGAGTTAACAGTTTGCTGATAGTGATTACCCCAAAGATATAAAAATGTCCCAACAATCCGCTATCTTCGTATAGAGGGTAAAATAATGTAAAAAAATGAAATGGTTTATCTGTATAATGATACTGTGTATCTCTTGTGTAGCAAAATCACAGGGGATATTTCAGACCCGCGACGATAAACCAGTGTCCTTCAAATTTGAGTTAGTAAACAATGTCGTATTGATCCCGCTGACGATAAATGGAATAGCTTTTTCGTTTTTGCTTGATACCGGGGTAAAAGAAACACTCTTATTTGCAAATGCTGAAGACTCACTTTACTTGAATAATCAAAACAAAATGAAGTTTCGCGGTATCGGAATAGAAGAGGGTGTGGACGGGATTCTTTCGACCGATAATGTGGTTGAGGTAGGGGGCGTGGCCGTGGATTCACTTCATTGGCTCTATGTAATACAAGGTGATAAATTGGATATTTCAAGTGATATTGGCGTTGCCATTAATGGCATACTCGGATCTAAATTTTTTGACAGCTTTGCTGTAAAGGTCGATTATCAAAAGCAACGTATTACGTTGTTTCCACCCGATTACAATTATGAGAGATCCATTCGACAATATAACTATGTTCCCCTAACAGTAGAAAACGAAAGACCATATATAACAGCCAATATGCTGATTGATACAACATGGGTCGAAGGTAAGATGCTGATGGATATGGGTAATACTGCTCCCCTGATGTTATTTGCTTTTTTACTGCCTGATTTCCATATCAAAGAACCTTATGTAGAAGAATATATCGGCCGCGGTTTTAATGGTGCTGTCTATGGAAAGCGTAACCGCATTCGTAAAGTCACGTTGGATGATTTTATTTTGGATTACCCGATTGTCGCTTATCCGGACTCAAACGCCTTATTTATGAGTAAACTGGCAGAGAATAGAATCGGTTCGGTTGGAAACCAAGTGCTGCAACGTTTTCATTTGTTGATAGATTATCGGAAAAATGCCTTATATCTCCGTAAAAATAAGAAGTTCGCCAAACCGTTCTTATTAAATATGGCAGGAATCGAAGTACGACATGACGGTATGATCTGGAAAAGAGAATTGGTGAAAACAGGTCTACCCCAAAAAAAAGATAATCAAATGAAACCTGATCAGGGCGTTACCATTAACCTTGCCAATGATGCATTCCAGTATAAGTTTGTGCTGCAACCTACTTATCGTATAGCAGGGATACGAAAAGACTCACCTGCCGAAAAAGCGGGCATCCAAGCCGATGACATGTTATTGAAAGTGAACGGGAAATCAACAGGTAGGCTAACATTGCCCAAAATTATGGAAGCTTTGCAGTCCCGTCCAGGCGAAACCCTCCGTCTCACCTTGCAACGGGGCGATGAACAATATGATGCACGATTTTTGCTTGTCGACCCTATTCCTTTCTATAGATAAAAGCTGCATGAATTGCCATCCAAAAAAAGATACAAATAATTCGTACATACTTCATTGCCAAAAAAAAACAAATTATTCTAATGAAAATTATTGGCATTCCATTTTGAAATACCTTTATTTGCAGAAATCATTCATTATAAATGGCAAAAAATTTATTGATTGTAGAGTCACCGGCGAAAGCCAAAACAATAGAAGGATATCTAGGAAAAGACTTTTTAGTCAAGTCTAGTTATGGTCATATTCGTGATTTAGTGAAGACGGATGACGCCATTGACGTAGAAAATAACTTTGAACAAAAATATGAAGTCCCCTCTGATAAGAAAGCAGTTGTCAGCGAGTTAAAGAAATTGGCGAAGGATGCAGAAACGGTATGGTTAGCATCCGATGAAGACCGGGAGGGGGAAGCCATCTCTTGGCATCTATATGAAACATTATCGTTAAAAGACGATAAAACAAAGCGTATCGTTTTCCATGAAATTACCAAGCCGGCGATCATGAGAGCCATTGATGAGCCGCGCAAAATAGATTATAATTTGGTGAACGCCCAACAGGCACGTCGCGTGTTAGACCGTCTGGTAGGTTTTGAGCTTTCTCCGGTATTGTGGAAAAAAGTAAAGCCATCCCTGTCTGCCGGTCGTGTACAATCGGTAGCTGTACGCCTTATTGTCGAACGTGAACGGGAAATCAATAAATTTAATGCAGAAGCTTCCTTTAAGATTGTTGCGCAGTTTACAACGGGCAGGGGGAAGGATCAGTTTAAAGCGGAATTGCCACAACGTTTTGATCAAAAAAGTGATGCGGAAGCCTTTTTGCGCGATTGTATCCAGGCTGCTTTTGCGGTTACTTCGTTGGAAAAGAAACCCGCAAAGCGCTCGCCGGCGGCTCCGTTTACGACATCTACTTTACAACAGGAAGCCAGTAGAAAGTTGGGTTTTTCGGTGGCACGGACGATGCAGGTGGCACAACGACTCTATGAGGCTGGACGCATCACGTATATGCGTACCGATTCCGTTAATTTGAGTGATACCGCTATTCAGGCAGCACAACAAGAAATTGTGAACGCTTATGGCGAAAAATATCATAAGCTACGTCGTTATAAGACCAAATCTGCAGGTGCACAGGAAGCGCATGAGGCTATTCGTCCAACCTACTTTTCACAGCATACTACTGAAGGTGACCACGCTGAGCGCCGTTTGTATGAACTGATATGGAAACGTGCTATAGCTTCTCAGATGAGCGAAGCAGAGTTTGAGAAAACAACAGCCAAAATATCGGTGTCTACCCGGCGAGAAGAGCTTGTGGCTACCGGAGAAGTGATGAAATTCGACGGTTTTCTAAAAGTTTATATAGAGTCTACCGACGATGAATCCGACAATACCAACGAGCAAAGCGGTGAAAACGCATTGTTACCTCCGTTGGAAAAAGACCAAAGCTTGATACTAAAAGCGATGAATGCAACCGAACGTTTTTCTCGTCCGCCAGCGCGTTATACGGAGGCTTCATTGGTAAAGAAACTCGAAGAATTGGGGATCGGTCGTCCTTCTACATATGCACCTACTATTTCTACAATACAAAATAGAGGCTATGTCGTTAAGGAAGACAGAGATGGAAGGGAAAGGCGATATACCGTGTTGCAGATAGCAGATGACAAAGTCGTCGAAGAAATAAAAACAGAAATGACGGGAGCAGAACGATCGAAAATGTTTCCTACTGATATTGGTGTTTTGGTAAATGATTTTTTAGTAGAACATTTCAATGATATTATTGACTATCACTTTACGGCTAAAGTAGAGAAGGAGTTTGACGAGATTGCCCATGGTGGTAAGGAGTGGACAACGATGTTGAAGGATTTTTACGGACCGTTCCACCAAGGTATTCAAGATACACTGGAACACGCTGATCGGGCAAGCCATGAACGCCATTTAGGAACCGACCCAGCGACAGGGAAACCGATAAGTGTACGCGTGGGGCGGTTTGGCCCACTGGTACAGATAGGTTCTGCAGACGATGAAGAGAAACCACGCTTCGCCTCCTTACGTAAAGGACAAATGATTGAAACCATTACCTTTGAAGAGGCTATGGATCTATTCAAACTTCCTAAAAAAGTCGGTCTTTTTGAAGATAAGGAAATGACCGTAGCTATTGGTCGATTTGGACCGTATATCCGCCACGCAAGCGCTTTTTATTCTTTGCCTAAGGGAATGGATCCAATGGACGTGACAGAAGAAGACGCCATTCAGATTATTCAAGAAAAAAGACAAAAGGACAAGGAAAAGGTTATTCGTGTATTTGAGGAAAACTCCGATGCTCAAATCGAGAACGGTAGGTGGGGGCCTTTTATCCGTTTTGGCAAGCAAAATGTAAAAATTCCGAAGGGTACCGATGTCGATAAGATTACCTACGAGGATGTGTTGAAATGGGCAGAAGCGGATCCGAAAGGTAAAGCGAAGGCGGCTGCAAAAACTGCTACGGCTAAAAAAACGACAACGAAAAAGACTACAAAAAAAACTAGTACAGCTAAATCAAAGAAATAAAGGGGAATGAAGAAAGATCTGCCCGAAAATATTGTAGAAGATATTTCCATTGCGGTAGTACTAGAAAACTCCACACCTTCGGATAAGGTGTGGAATGTATATTTGATTAATGAGAAAAAACTGCCTCTTGTCAACGTAATCATATCATCCAAGGGATATGGCGAAAAAGATGGGAGAGAGGTGAAAACAACAGTTTTGCGCCATTTTTTAGGCGATGTAGAAGGAAATACATCTTGTAAAATAGAAGCAATTGATCCCGAGCTATTTGGTTTGACAAATGAATATTGGTTGAGTTACTATATGGAGAAGACAATTTACGACAAGAAATATATTTTCCTGCCAGAAAGTATTGTGGACGAAAATTTAATTAAAGTTCCGTTAGTGGATAAGCCAGGAATAGTAATCGGAGGGAGCAAATAATGAAACGGGAGAATTTTATCATAGCCATTGATGGATTTTCGTCTTGCGGAAAAAGCACCGTTGCGAAAGCGGTGGCAAAGAAACTTCAATTTGTATTCATAGACAGCGGTGCTATGTATCGTGCTGTGACACTGTATTTTTTGAGACATCATATTGACCTGGCGGATACGGACCAAATTAATGCTGCGTTGGAGCATATTCACATTGATTTTATACCTCACAGCGATAAAGTGTGTGTCTTATTGAATGGGGAAGATGTATCGGAGGAGATTCGAATGATGCACGTTTCCGAAAAAGTGAGCGAAGTGAGTGCCATTAAGGAAGTGCGCCATGCACTGGTCAAACAACAGCAGGATTTAGGAAAACGTCGGAATATTGTGATGGACGGGAGGGATATTGGTACAACTGTATTTCCAGATGCGAATTTAAAAATATTTATGACAGCAAGTCCCGACGTCCGCGCCGAAAGACGATTGGCTGAATTGTTGGCGAAAGGTGAATTGGTGTCGATCGAAGAGATAAAACAGAATTTAGTCCATCGGGATCATATCGATAGTACACGCGAAGAAAGCCCATTAAGACAGGCAGAAGACGCCATCGTCCTGGATAACTCTAATTTAACACAGGAACAGCAACTGCAGATCGTGCTGGAAGAATACCAGAAAAGAAAGGGGGGATATTAAAATGCCCCCGGGTCATCACCTTCTTGCAATACCAATGTCGCCGTGTTTGCGTGCATACGAAGCCGATTGCTCATACTCGACTTGAAAAGGCGCTCCAAGAGACTCTTATTTCTCTTCACAACACAAAGCAGGTCGACGCGATTGCTCTCGATGTACTTATTTAAGGTGTGTTCTATCGATTGATCTAGATCTAACAGTACAAATTCAAGGTTGTCCTCCGGAAACATTTTCTGCCAGCGATCGGTCACTGCAATAATATGGATGTTTTTATCTTTCAAGACGTGCGCACATTTGACTTTCACACCGAATTTATTGGCGATCTCCATGATTTGGCGTAGAGCGGCCTCGTCTTTTTCCCGGAAAAGCGTCGTGAACAATATCTCTTTAATACCGTCGTATTTGGCCTCTCTTGGAACAGATAAAACGGGCACTTTTACGCCTCTGATAACACCTAGGGTATTCGAACCAAAAATTTTATCAATAACACCATCGGCTCGATTCGTTCCCATGACAATGAAGTGAATGCCTTCGTTTTCAATGATGCGCTGTGCATTTGCTACAACGGTTCCTTCCTCAAAAAGAAAGGTCAGTGGCACGTCTGACAGGTTGTAATCATCTGCCAGTTTATGGAGATCTGCGGTATGCTTCTTAAAATTCTCGAATTGATGTAATTCATAATTTTCATACACCTCGGGTACTAGCTCCGGCTGTCCTGCATGCGTAGCCGACAAAACGGGTTGCATATAGGTATTAAGGACATATAAACTGGCATCCATTTCTTTTGCCAGATGTAGGGCATATACAAACGCATTATTTGCTGCGTTTGAGAAGTCTGTGGGGAATAATATCTTTCTCATAACTCTAAGTTTTATATTATACAGCAAGTTAAGCTATTTCCTTGATTTTTACAAGCAATGTGATATGAAATATCCACGATTGCCAAACACAAACACGAGCAAAACAGCTGGATATTCCATATGACCTTTAAAGAACAAATTATTTACATATGAATCATTTTTACAAAAACTGTAGCGTTTTGCAAAAAAGTAACGTTTGGCTATTAAAAAAAAGGTATATGGCAGAATGTTAGTTCTCTGTTCTGGTAATTGAAGATTAATTCGTTAAATTGGCATACCCGAACAGGCGATTTTAAGTGAAGATTGTTCAGCAATATTGGAAGAAGGCGAGACCATTGACCTTACGAGAGGCTTTGGAAGATTGTGTTGTGGGTAAAAGTGAGCGTGGGAAATCGTTTGTTTACAAAAAATACTATGGATATGTCATGGCAGTAGTGCTTCGCTATATTTCTACAGAGATGGAAGCGGAAGAAGCTGTTAACGAAAGCTTTGTGAAGGTATTCAGAAAGATAGCGTCGTTCGAGATGCACGCGGATGAGCCAGCGCTGGAGAAAACATTTCGTTCTTGGTTAGCACGTATAGCGGTGAATACATCAATAGATTTGTTGCGAACGAGAAAGCCAACCAGCTTTCTGGAAGATACATCAGATGAAGAGTTGAAATCACACACGGTTGTTATGACGGATAGATTGGGTGTTGAAGATATTATGAAGCTTTTGACACGATTACCCGATATTCAATGCTCTATTTTTAATCTGTTTGAAATTGAAGGGTATTCACATGAAGAGATAGGGACAATGCTCAACATTCCGGAAAGTACATCAAGAACATATTTGACACGCGCCAAACAGCGCTTACGAAAATTATATATAGAAGAATTTAGTGTTTCGCACAATATACATTCTTAAATGCTAGGGGAACATGAAAAATAGCAATAAGGAACTTATCGATCTCATCAGAGAAGGGCTTAAAAATGCCGAGGAACTTCCTTATAAAGAGGGAGCTTGGGAGACTTATAAAGCAAAATACGAGCCTGCTCAGAAAGTAAGGCCTCTTGCACCACTTTGGGTGGCGGCGGCGATCGCCGCGCTAGCAGGTTTTACTTTTTTGTTTAATGATTGGAACGAACCAACCGAATCAATACGAGTTGTTAAAACGGAGCAACAAAATGTAAAACCGGCGCCAATCGCAGGTGAAATGACTGATAAACCAGTCGTAGTAGAAGAAAATCGCTTAGCTTCGACAAACGCACTGCATAATAACAAGAATGAGAAATTATCAACGTTCGCCGATGACGCGGTTTCTCCGCGTACGGAACGATTTCAATCACAGCTTGCTATACAAGAGATCGTACAATTAGATAGAATGGACATGCAGCCGCTTGATATGACACGCTTAGGCAATACATCTGTCTTAGCGAGAGAAATCAAAAAACCAGATTTGATGGTATTCCGGGAAGATCATAAACCTGTAGCGGCGTTAGCGTGGGACGATGATTTAATAGCCGGTCAGCAAATTGATCCAAATTTCGCTTATCAAAGTGAAGCTGCCCGTCAATTATCTCCCAAGAAATTACGCCTTACCGATCGGTTTGAATTAGGCGCTTTTCTGAGTCCATCAACTACCGATCGGAGTTTCGATCTTGGTGGAGGACTTGTTTTTGCGTATCGATTTAACGACAAGCTCGCCATTCGTACCGGAGCTTCGTTTAATCAATACGAAGTGGGTATGTTGAAATCGCATGTACAAGAAATAGGCGCAGAAAAGAAGCAGGAAGCAGCTCCTATAAAAAATACGGATAAAGTGATTTCCAAAGAAGCGTCCTCTCTGAGAACTAATAATTTCTTTATTCCTAATCTAAATGCAGTAACAGGTAAGGTACAGACGTTGGATATTCCGCTTGAGATACGATATAATCTGACAAAACAATTTTATGCTACTGGTGGTGTTTCTTATGCAGCAGTTTTATCACAAGAACGTTTTGACCACTATGAAGAATCTGCTGGAATACCGACATATTCCAGTGTGTCTGATTCTGAAAAACCAGCTCAAAATTCGGTTACTACAGTCGAGACCACCAAGATAAGTGAAGATGAAAATATAAACACAAATGGTTTTGGTGGATTTGTAAATTTCTCGTTAGGCAGAAAAGTGAATGTAGGGAAAACAATGAAAGTCTCTGTCGAACCGTTTGTGAAACTCCCCGTCGGTCAGTTTAAGCGGGCCGACATGAATTACACAAACGGCGGTATACGTATTATTACGAGTTTCTAATACGATATAGATTATATTTTATCGATACGTACCCAGCTCATACCTGCGGCTATCGCTCCTTGAACACCAGGATCGCCATCTTCGAAAACAAGGCAATCAGCAGGGGCAACATCAAGCTGTTCCGCAGCTAAGAGGAAAGGTTGCGGGGAAGGTTTGCCCTCCGGTGTATCGCCTGCACATACCAATGTTTCGAATTTGCCCGCCACATTGATCACGTCTAATGTGATATTTAAGGTTGAACGGGAACCTCCAGAAACGATTCCAATTTTCTTCTTTCCTACATTTGCCAAAAGATGTTGTAACACATAGTCCACTGGTTTCGTTTGACGGATAAACTGTTCAACAAATATAGTGGACTTTAATCTTGCAAAAGCCAGTGTCTCGATATCTTTTTGATACCGTTTGCCGATTTCGGCAGCAACATCGACTGTTGGCCAGCCTGCAAGTTCCTCTACAATCTGATCATCTAGATCGATGCCATATGCTGCCGACGCCGCTACGTAAGCCGCTTTATGTGCTGGCATGTTATCGGCAAGCGTTCCATCTACATCATATAATAACGCTTTAAATGGTCTGGATTTTTCTTGTAAGATTTCAAATTTTTTCTGTGATTCAGCATTCATGCCGCAAAAATACACAAAAATGTGGTAGAGGCATTATTTAATGGCTTTTCTCCGTGCTTTCTCCTTTACGATCAAACTTAGCTCCCGGTTTGTCTGACTGCCAACAGAAGTGTTCTCTTGTGCACGACGGAATAAATAGGGCATAACGGCCTTTACTGGTCCGTAAGGCATATATTTAGCCACGTTGAAACCAGCATCGGCTAGATTGAACGAGAGATTGTCGGACATACCTAAAAGCTGTGAAAAGAAAATATGAGGATTTGTCGAAGAAATGCCCCGTGCCATCATTTCATCTGCCAACAAAGCGGAGCTTTCTTCATTGTGTGTACCCGCTACTAATCCAATACGGTTGATATGGTCTAGACAAAATACGATAGCCTTGTTGTAATCGCTGTCACATGTTTCTTTATTAGGCTGTATCGGTGATGGATAACCTTTTTCTGCCGCACGCTGGCGTTCTATTTCCATGTAGGCGCCACGTACAATCTTGGCACCCAAATAGAAGTTTTGTGTTTGGGCATACGCGAAGTCCGCCTGTAACGAAGCAAATTTATCGTGGCGATATAGCTGATAGGTATTATATACTATAACCTGCTCTTTGTTATACTTCTCCATCATCTCTCTCGCAATATCATCGATTGTATCTTGCACCCAGGAATGTTCCGCATCGATCAATACCCGATGCCCCACCTCGAAGCAAGCTTTACAGATACGGTCTATTCGATCGTAGACACGACCAAACTCTGCTTTTTCGTCCACTGATAAATTCTCTTTGGCATCTATTTTTGCAAACAGATCAAACCGACCCAGGCCAGTTGGTTTAAAAACACAAAAAGAAGTGTGTTTATTGCGGTTGGTGTATGCTACTGTCCGCAAGATTTCCTCACAATTGGCATCAAAGCTTCCTTCAGCACCCTTTCCTTCAACAGAGTAATCGAGAATCGTCGTGACGTTAGTTCGCCCAAGCTCCTCAATCGCTTGTTCACAATCTTCAATAGATTCGCCGCCACAAAATTGCTTGTAAATGGTATTCCGGATAATTCCTTCTATAGGAAGCCCCACCCTTAAAGCAAAATTTGTCAATGGTGTGCCGATTTTGATGAGTGTATTATTCGAAACCATCTTAAAAAGCCAATATGCTTTTTCCAAATCTTTATCGGATTTATTTCGAAAAGCAATTTCAGTGTCGTTAAAATCCAGTTTAACCAAGTTGTTGGCAGATATCATCATGTAAAATATTAACGGTCAAAATTAAATAATTATTTTCATCTATTTGTTTCTTTTCGATAGTCGATAAGCCTTTATAATTAACGAGAATTATCCTTTTTTTTACTGATATTATTTATCACTTCGTTTCATAACGCTTATTTTTACAAAAAGATAAAATAATAGTAGAAAATAACGAGATGCAAACATTTTCATTAAAGGGAGAGTATATTCAATTGATCCAATTGTTGAAAGCCATGAACTGGGTAGAACATGGTGCTATGGCTCAGTTTGTGGTAGAAGAAGGATTAGTTAAATATAACGGTCAGGTAGATCATAGAAAAAGATTAAAAGTAAAAGTAGGAGACATCGTTGAATTTGATGGACAGCAAGTAAAAATTGTTTAATTTAGTGCTTTAATTATTTCAAACATCATTATACATGACAAAACAAATTGCCAGTCTTGGGTATCAGGTATTCTTCGAAAAAAATCTTGAATCCTTGGAGCCGTTTATCACTTCGCGCAACTACTCCCAAATATTGGTATTAGTTGATAGAAATACGAACGACAATTGCTTACCGATATTACAGTCTGCGCTTTCAGAAATAACGGATTATGATATTATTGAAGTGGATCCCGGAGAGGAAAACAAAAATATCGATTTTTGTATTGGTGTTTGGAAAACGATGCTCGATTTCGGGGCAGATAGAAAAGCGCTCATGATAAATTTGGGTGGTGGAGTCGTCACGGATATGGGCGGTTTTGCTGCATCTACGTATAAGAGAGGAATTGATTTTATCCAGATTCCTACTACTTTACTTTCACAAGTTGATGCGTCTGTCGGGGGGAAAACCGGAATAGACTTAGACAATGTAAAAAATATCATTGGCACATTTACCCAACCTCAGGCTGTATTTATTAGCGGACAGTTTCTCTCGACATTGGATGATCGCCAGATGCGTTCGGGCTTTTCCGAAGTCATAAAACATGGTTTGATTTATGATAAGAGCTTGTTTTTAAGGACTAACGAGGTTTATCTGGAAACAGATGATTTAGATGATATTGTTTTCCGATCCGTAGAGATAAAAAATGAAGTTATCACAGAAGATCCCACGGAAAAGGGTCTCCGCAAAATTTTAAATTTCGGACATACCATCGGGCACGCTATAGAAGGATATTCCTTGATAAACGATGCAACCCCCCTTATACACGGCGAAGCCATTGCGTTGGGTATGATTTGTGAAGCCTATATTGCACATAAAATAAATGGACTTTCGGCAACCGATCTGTCTGAAATAGTTCAAGCATTTGACAACCGATTTGAACGTTATCCGTTTTCCGCAGAGATATATCCAGAGCTTATCGCCTTAATGCAAAATGATAAAAAGAACGTCGGAAAGAGGTTAGGTTTCGCGTTACTGTCTGAAATTGGTAAATGTGATTATAATATCTATGTAGAGGAGGAACTGATTAAGGAGAGTTTGGATTTTTATAGAAATAGGTAGAACATATGGGTAGATATATATCGTTTGCATTGGGTTTGTTCATTTTAGGTAATGTCATTTCGGTCTATAGCCAGGATCGAGTGTTAATTTTTACTAAGACGGCGGGTTTCAGGCATAAAAGTATTCCTAAAGGAGTAGAAACCGTCACAACATTACTTAAAGCTGAAAATATACAGCCTGTCCATTCAGAAGGTGCGCACTATTTTTGTGCAGATAGTCTGCATCAATTTGCCGCCGTCATATTTTTAAACACAACAGGTGATATATTGGATGACCAGCAAAAGGTAGCTTTCCAAAACTTCATCCGCTCGGGAAAAGGATATATGGGTATACATGCAGCTTCTGATACAGAGTTTGAATGGCCTTGGTATGGCGAGCTTGTAGGGGGGTATTTCACCCAACACCCTCCGGTCCAGAAAGCCAAAATCGATGTCGTCGACCGCGCACACGCTGCGACCAAACATTTGCAAGAAGTTTGGTGGCATAAAGACGAGTGGTACGATTTTAGAAATGTACAACCGGGATTACATGTCCTAATGACGCTCGATGAGCAAAGTTATAAAGGCGGTACGATGGGGAAATTTCATCCGATTGCTTGGTTCAGGGAATTTGATGGTGGACGCACTTTCTATACGGGACTTGGACATACTGAGGAAGCTTATGATGAGGACGATTTTCAGAAGCATATTATCGGCGGGGTCAAGTACGTGTTAGGGCGTTAAACGTATTGACTATTCATTTATGAACAAATTTGCGTTTTCTGTATTGGTATTATTCGTTTGTGTTTATGATGGTATTTCTCAAGATATCAGTTTAATACAAAAAGAGTTAGAAGAGTCACCTATACTAAAAAATCATTTTTTTGGTTTTAGCCTTTATGACGTGGATCAGGGCCAATTTCTGATAGGGTCGAATGAGGATAAATATTTTACCCCTGCTTCAAACACAAAAATTTTCACATTGTTTACAGCGCTTAAAAATATAGGTGATTCCGTTCCAGCCCTTTATTATATAGTAAAAGGAGATTCTTTGTTGTTTTGGGGAACAGGCGATCCGACCTTTCTACATTCGAAGTTGGATTCAGCGAAAGTTTATAATTTTTTACAGGCAACGGATAAAAGGTTATTTTATGTAGGGGGAACGGTTACAGAAGAACCTTTTTATCGTCAGGGGTGGGCGATGGAAGATTATGAAGAATACTATCAACCGGAAATAACGCCATTTCCCATTTATGGTAATGTGGTCACATTTAAAGCAATCCCTTGGCAACTTATCACCATACCTCAGTTTTTTATGGATTCAATGATCATCGGAAATGCAGATACTGATCGATTGCGGATACATCGGAAATTTGATGAGAATATTTATTTTCGTAACAGTCCGTTCATTCCGAAGAACTTCATGACGCGAAAACCATTTAAATATTCCGATGAGTTAATCATACAATTATTGCAGGATACGTTACAGAAACCGGTGGAATTAATTCAATACCCCAAGCCCACAGAAGTGAATACTTTATATTCTGTTGCTACACGTGATGTACTACGGGAGATGATGTTGGTCAGTGATAATTTTTTGGCAGAACAGTTAATGATGGTTGCGGCAATGCATAGATACGGTGAATTTAATACCGCTCGTTTAAGAAGAGATATGAAGGCATCATATTACGCTTATTTCACCGATAAAATAGATCTATATGATGGCAGTGGCTTATCACCTTATAATAAAGTTACAGCAAGGAGTTTGATAGAACTTTTGTTGATGATAGCGCACGAGGTCCCGAAAGTAGAGGAGCTTCGTTATTTGTTTGCTGCTGGAGGTTTGGAAGGAACGTTAAAAACGACTTATCGGACGGACGGTGGATTTCCATTTATATGGGCAAAAACAGGCACCATAAAGAGCGTGTATTGTCAAAGTGGCTACATACAAACCGGCAGGGGGAGAAACCTGGCATTTTCTTTTCTTAATAATAATTTTATAGGCTCTGCTACGCCGGTGCGTAAGGAAGTCGCCCGTATCATGACTTTTATCCGGGAGAATTATTGAGTAACTATTTTTTATTATATTCGCTTCACAAATGCGTGTTATCGAAAAAAACAACAAACGCTTAATTCGCTCTTGGTCGATGTTTGACTGGGCGAACTCTGCTTATAATTTAGTTATCACCTCGACTATCTTTCCGGCTTATTATACAGCCATCACGCAGACAGCGGAAAATGGCGATGTGGTTAGCTTTTTCGGATTGAAGGTAATCAACACCGCCCTTTCCAATTTTGCTTTAGCTTTTTCTTACCTCTTCATGGCTTTCGTACTGCCATTTCTTTCGTCCTACGCCGATGTACAAGGAAAAAAGAAAACAATGATGATGTTTTTTACCTATTTTGGGGCCATAGCTTGTATGGGGCTTTTCTTTTTTCGTTTAGAGACACTTGAATTGGGCGTAATATTGTTTGGACTAGCTGCGATGGGTTATATAGGCGGTGTGTTATTCAACAATTCCTATTTACCGGAAATAGCAACCGTAGATAAGCAGGATAGTGTAAGTGCGCAAGGATTTGCGTATGGTTATGTGGGCTGTGTTACATTGCAAATTATCTGTTTGGTGTTTATTTTAAAGCCCGATTGGTTTGGTATTATCGACCCTTCTTTTGGACCACGACTATCGTTTTTGCTTGTAGGGGTGTGGTGGGCTAGTTTTTCTACTATTCCTTTTTTAGCCCTTCCCAATAATCAAAAATCAGCTATCCGAGCCTCCAAGAAAATTTTTCGTACGGTTATTATAGAATATCGCATTGTGATGCGACGCATACAGAAAATGCAACGTATTCGCCGGTTTTTACCTGCTTATTTTTTTTATTCTGCAGGCGTGCAAACAGTGATGATTGTAGCAGCTGCCTTTGGTGCCAAAGAGCTTCATCTCGAAAGCTCTAAACTGATCATAACCATACTGTTAATTCAGCTTGTCGCCATATTGGGCGCTTTTCTCATGTCCAAACTTTCGGCGAGGTTTGGCAACATTAAAATCTTAATCGCCGTCGTGTTCGTTTGGATAGGCGTGTGTGTGTCTGCATTTTTCATAAAAACAGAAGTTGAGTTTTATGTTTTAGCTTGCTTGGTCGGATTAGTGATGGGAGGTATCCAATCATTATCGCGATCCACCTATTCTAAATTCCTGCCAGAAAATATCAAGGATACAACATCCTTTTTTAGCTTTTATGATATTACAGAAAAATTAGCTATTGTATTAGGGCTGTTTTCTTTTGGATTAATAGAGCAGTTTACGCATAATATACGCTATTCAGCGTTATTTCTTTCTGTATTTTTTATTATCGGATGTGGTTTGCTCTTTCGCTTGCTACGATTTAATAAGGCTATGACGTTATGAACGTAGAGATATTTATACCCTGCTTTATAGACCAGATTTATCCCCAAACTGCTTTTAACACGATCAAATTGCTGAAAAAAGCCGGTTGTAATGTTGTCTATAATCCTAAGCAGACCTGTTGTGGACAACCAGCATACAATGCTGGGTTTTGGGATGAGGCGAAGAAAATAGGACTTAAGTTTCTCCATGATTTTTCGGAGGATTGTTATATCGTGTCGCCTTCAGCTTCCTGTATCGGGATGATAAAAAATGGTTATGATGATTTATTTACCAATTCTACGGAGCATAATCGCTGTCGTCATATTCAGTCAAACATCTATGAATTGAGCGATTTTTTGGTAAATGTGCTTAAAAAAGATTATTTTGGGGCGGAATTAGTGGGAACGGCAGTCTATCAAGACCCTTGCTCTGCGTTACGGGAGTGTAAAATTAAAGATGAACCTCGACAGTTATTAGCGCAAGTAGGAGGGCTTGAAGTTGTGCCAATGCGTGATCAGGAAACTTGTTGCGGGTTCGGAAGCATTTTTGCAGTGAAATCCGAAGGTATATCGGCGGCGATGGCCGAACAAAAAGTACAAAATGCTATGGCCGTAAAAGCTGACTATATTATTTCAACAGATAGCCCTTGTTTATTGCAATTACAAGGATATATTGATAAACATCAACTCCCGATCAAGACTAAACACATCGCAGATGTGTTGACATCAGGATGGGCAAATATTTAATAAAACCTATAATAATCCATGAACTCTAGAAGAACTTTTCTAAAAAATTTAGGTCTGGCAGCAGCGGGAGTGGCGATAACTCCTTCTTTAGACGTATTCGCAGCAAAAAAATCGTGGTTTGACATTTCGTTAGCCCAATGGTCCCTTCATAAAACCCTATTTGCAGGTGATTTAAAGAATATCGATTTCCCTGAATTTGCAGCAAAGAAATTTAATATTTATGGTGTAGAGTACGTAAACCAGTTCTTTAAGGACAAAGCAAAAGATACGACTTACCTTAAGGACCTAAATAATCGGGCCAAAGACAATGGTGTAAAAAATGTAATGATCATGATTGATGGTGAGGGAAATCTCGGCGATCAAGATAATGCAAAACGTTTACAAGCTGTAGATAACCATTATAAATGGATCGATGCAGCAGCATTTTTAGGATGTAAATCAATTCGAGTAAACGCTGCTGGAAAAGGAAACCGGGAAGAAGTTGCGCAACGCGTTGTAGAGAGTTTAAGTACATTAGCAGATTATGGCAAAAAGACAAAAATTAACGTCATTGTTGAAAATCACGGTGGTATTTCTTCACACGGTGACTGGTTGGCAGGTGTATTGAAAGCAGTGGGTAAGAAAAATTGTGGAAGTTTGCCAGACTTCGGTAACTTTTATGAATATGACCGCTATCAAGGCGTGCAAGATCTGATGCCATATGCCAAAGGTGTAAGTGCCAAAACAAATGTCTTCGATGTAAACGGAAACGAAGTGAACATCGATTATGCTCGCATGATGCGTATTGTAAAAGATGCAGGTTTCAAAGGTTATGTCGGTATTGAGTACGAAGGAAAAGATCTGCCTGAAGTAGAAGGCATCCTAGCTACCAAGAAATTGCTTGAGCGATTTAAAACGTTGTAGTCTGTTATAACCCGTAATTGAAATTTTACAAAATTAAAAATGGATAAAACGGGAAAAACTAGAATTTTTATTTTCTTTGTAGCAAAGTTACCAAAATCAAACTTTCGACATTATTGCAAGAACAAAGTAATGATAAATTTTTGAGGTTTGATTTTGTTTTTTTAATGTCTATAACTTAAAAAGATGAATCAACAAAAAGAAGACGACGTCCTGGTAAACCACCTTGCCACACAGGGCATTGACGACAAGATGGTGATGGGACATCCCGCAAGTTTATTTGTCCTGTTTTTTACGGAGATGTGGGAGCGCTTTAGCTATTATGGTATGCGCGCCTTATTGACGGTTTTTCTTATAACGGAAATTACCAAAGGCGGGTGGGGATGGACAAATGCCGATGCTATGCAACTTTATGCTTGGTACACTGGGTTGGTCTATCTTACACCGTTGATTGGAGGAATGATCGCAGACAAGCTTACAGGCTATCGGAAAGCAATTCTACTTGGAGCCTTAACGATGACCTTGGGACACCTTTCGATGGCATTTGAAACGTTTGGGGATAGCTTTTTTTACTTGGGGCTCGCTTTAATGATTCTCGGAAACGGTTTGTTTAAACCTAATATCTCCTCTATGGTGGGACAATTGTATCCTGATACCAGCACAAAGAAAGATGCTGGTTACACCATTTTCTATATGGGTATCAATGCGGGAGCTTTTCTGGGCATGTTGTTATGTGGTTATATCGGTGAGAAAATTGGTTGGCATTATGGCTTCGGTCTGGCTGGTGTATTCATGTTTTTCGGTATGTTACAGTTCTTTTTTGCACAAAAGATATTTGGTATCATAGGAGAGAAGCCCGATACAACACATAAACCCGAAGAGCACGTAGAGAAGATTACAGACGAAGAAGCACCTAAACATGTGGTTCGTGATCGACTTATCGTTGCCGGGGTCTTGATGTTGGCCAGTGTGTTTTTCTTCTTTGCTTTTGAACAGGCCGGTGGTTCTATGTCCATCTTTGCCAAAGATTATACACAGCGGGTTTTGGAAGGTAATGCCGGGCTAACTTTTAAATGGGTCGATGCGGCATTGACCATTTTCCCAATCATAATCGTCACATGGGTATTGTATAGTCTGTCTAAAAGAATTGCTTCTGCTTATCCGTTAACAATTATGTTTACGGCGTTGTCGTTTGCCATCATTTGGGGACTTGGTATCTGGAAAGTATATAGAGAGTTCAGTGCAGAACAAACAGAGGTGACAGTATCCTGGTTTCAGATTTTAAACTCCTTCTTCATCATCACCTTAGCTTCTTCTTTCAGTAAAATGTGGGAGAAAATATGGAATCCTTCGGGCGCTGTAAAATTTGCCTTGGGGCTATTGCTGGTGGGCGTAGGTTTTGTTGCCTTGGCTTTTGGAGCCAGCTCCATTCCGAAGGGAGCAACAACGGCTACGGTTAGTATGGTATGGTTAATACTTGCATATTTCTTCCATACGACAGGCGAGCTATGCTTATCACCGGTAGGGTTATCCTATATCAGTAAACTTTCACCGAAGAAATTTGTGGGATTGCTTTTTGGACTTTGGTTTACAGCATCTGCTATTGCGAATTTTATTGCCGGTATGACCGGATCGTATATTGATAAAATTTCTGAAGAATATTCCATGTCGATATTCTTTTATATCATTGCATCCATTCCAATTGTAGCAGCTTTGTTGTTGCTGGTCTTCAGCGGTAAACTGCGGAAAATGACACATGGTATTGATTAAGAAAAGCACCTTATATCTCATCGAACGTGGTAGACAGTTTAGTCATTATTCCGACATACAACGAAAAGGAAAATATAGAGAAAATAATTCGAAAAGTATGTTCCCTGTCTATCCCATTTGATATCTTAGTCGTCGATGATGGCTCGCCAGATGGGACCGGGAACCTCGTTAAAACTTTACAACAAGAGTTTGCGGGACGTCTGTTTATCGAGGAAAGACAAGGAAAGCTCGGATTAGGTACCGCTTATCTCCACGGATTTCAATGGGCCTTGCAGCGACACTATGCCTATATTTATGAGATGGATGCCGATTTCAGCCACAATCCAGACGATTTAATACGTTTACGTCAAGCCTGTTTGAGCGGAGCCGACATGGCGGTCGGCTCCCGTTATATAAAGGGTGTGAACGTTGTTAATTGGCCAATGAGCCGCGTGTTGATGTCGTATTTTGCTTCTGCGTATGTACGACTTATCATGCGGATCGATATTCAGGATGCTACTGCTGGCTTTGTTTGCTTTTCAAGACATGTATTGGAAAAGATTCCGCTAGACAAAATTAGATTTATCGGTTATGCGTTCCAGATTGAAATGAAGTTTACCGCGATCCAATATGGCTTCAAGGTAGTCGAAATACCGATTATATTCACTGATCGTACGGAAGGCGTTTCCAAAATGAGCACGCGGATATTTAGAGAAGCATTTTTTGGTGTTATCCAATTGAAGATAGAGAGTTGGTTTAAGAAATATAAATAGGTAACTTCGCGTATATATGAATGAATATCTTGATCCGAATCCAGAAAAGCTAAATCCTGTAGATAGAGATATAGAAAGGGCCTTACGCCCACAGGTTTTTGAGGATTTTACGGGGCAGGAGAAAATTTTGGAAAACCTCTCCATTTTTGTCAAGGCTGCAAAACTACGCAGTGAAGCATTAGACCATGTATTGTTACATGGGCCTCCTGGCTTGGGAAAAACTACGTTATCCCATATTATCGCCAACGAAATGGGCGTGAATATTAAAATCACATCTGGTCCGGTATTGGATAAGCCTGGTGATCTGGCAGGTCTCTTGACTAATTTAGAGGAAGGGGATGTCTTATTCATTGATGAAATTCACCGTTTAAGTCCATTGGTTGAAGAATATCTTTATTCGGCAATGGAGGATTTCAAGATTGATATTATGTTGGAGACAGGACCAAACGCGCGCTCTGTTCAGATCTCTTTGAATCCTTTCACGCTGATTGGCGCTACGACCCGTTCGGGGCTATTGACAGCGCCTTTACGTGCTCGATTTGGAATTAATTCGCGGCTTCAGTATTATGACGCTAAATTATTGACTACAATTGTATTAAGGTCTGCTCATATCCTCAATACACCGATTACGGAAGAGGGTGCATATGAGATTGCGCGGAGAAGCAGGGGCACACCTCGTATCGCCAATGCTTTATTGCGCAGAACCCGAGATTTTGCGCAAATTAAGGGAAATGGATCCGTCGATAGAGCTATTGCCCAATATGCGCTGAATGCGTTGAACGTTGACGAAAACGGACTAGACGAAATGGATAACCGAATACTGACAACCATCATCGAGAAGTTCAAGGGAGGCCCTGTCGGACTGAAAACAATAGCCACGGCAGTTGGGGAGGATGAAGGAACGATTGAAGAAGTGTATGAACCTTTCTTGATTCAGGAAGGTTATCTGATGCGTACTTCCCGAGGGCGTGAATGTACCGAACTAGCCTTTAAGCATCTCGGAAAAAGTAATTTCCTGAAAGGGAATACCTTGTTCTGAACCTCGGCTATTTTCTTTTCCTTTTGCAACTTTTTTTGTAGTTGCTTGTTTTTCTTCCATGATGAATCCTAGAAAGTTTACGACGTTAAGGAACTTTAATCAGGTTTTACTTTTTTTGGTTTTACTTTTCGCAATCCTATATTATGCGAAAACTTTTCTTGTTCCTGTCGTTACCAGCGCTTTGTTTGCTATGTTATTAGTACCTATTTGCCAAAAACTAGAGCACTGGCGGATGAAGCGGGGTTGGGCTGCAGTTTTGGTCGTGTTAATCAGCATGTCAATTATAATGGCTGTGTTATATGTATTAATAAGTGAACTGGTAGGCCTCGGTGGTGATATTGTTGTCATAGGAAAGCGGATAAACATGATATTAGATCAAACACACGCCTTTGTGGCAGAGCATTTTAATGTATCCAGAATAAAACAGAAAGAATATCTCCAAAAACAATTATCCGAATGGTCTAATGCAACAGGTAAAGTCGTGGGAGGGGCAGTTTTCTCTATTGTTTCCTTGGCAGGTAATGTTTTAATCGTAACCATCTATACAATCTTGATGCTGATATACCGACAACGCATTAAATGGTTTATCCTTCAATTAGTCAAACGTCATGCTGGGCATGATGAAATAGGTCATGCAAAAACAATCGTAGGAAAAATAACAAAAGTGTCTAGTCTATACGTGGGTGGTGTTTTTTCGGTTGTGTTGATATTATCAGTTATTTACTTCACGGGATTGACTCTTATTGGAGTAAGAAATGCTTTATTTTTCGCGCTTTTGGCGGCACTGATAAATGTCATCCCTTATATAGGTTCCGTGTTGGGTGGCGCTATTGTTGTATTGTATACACTGGTAACGGGAGATTCGCTGACTACATCCATCATCGTCACGATTTTTTTTACCGCAGTCCAACAATTAGATAGTTACGTGCTAACACCGAAAATTACCGGAGGAAAAGTAAAACTTAGCCCCTTGTTTACCATTATGGGGTTATTGCTAGGTGGGATGGTATGGGGTGCGGCAGGTATGATTTTGTTTATACCCATATTGGGTATTTGTAAAGTGATTTTTGATAATGTGGATTTGCTCAAACCCTATGGGCATTTGATAGGAGCCTGATAGTCCGCCATATTTTTTATTAGGAGATCCGTCTTAATATTCTATTTGCGCGGCTCGCCAATGCCGGTGTCGGATTTTTGAGCAGATGTTGAATCTGCGCTTTTAACTCATCTTCTATCCAAGGGTTTTTCTTACGCAGGTTGTATAATATATCAAAACAGTTGACTACCACCGCTACCGGGCAGCTAGGGTTAATCAGCCAATTGAAACACTGTTCGATTAGAATTTCTTCTTGATCTGATGTATGTGGTATGGCTGTTTTTACATCGGTCGCCAACATCACTATTTTCGTGTAGCTTCGAATAGTTCCCCAATGACTTTGTTCCGATAGACGATTAATAAGGACATTATATATAGACGAGATCAGAGCAGGCTGTTGTATGCAAACATGTTCCAGAAGCCACGCTGCCCGAAAAGAAACCTGACTATCTGAATGATAAGAATACGCCAATAAACTGTATATCGTAAAACCATGGGTATGAATAAAATCCAGACCGAATACTTTCGCCGAATATTGGCGAATATCTACTTTCAAGAACTTCACCAACTGGGGTTCGAAATCTTTATTCGCCATAAAATTTTGGGTTAAAATTAACCAAGAACAATTGTGCCGTGGCCCGGGTAATGGCGGTGTAGAGCCAACGCAAAAACTCGGTATTGAGCATATCATCATTTAGATATCCTTGATCTACGAATACGCAGGGCCATTGTCCGCCTTGCGCTTTATGACAGGTGATGGCATACGCAAACTTAATCTGTAAGGCATTATAATAAGGGTCTTTTTTGATGGCATCCAAGCGATCTTTTCTGGTCGGTATGTCTGCATAGTCCAGGGCAATCGACTCATATAACTGCTGTTGTTGTTCATAAGGCATGTTTGGCGCATCTACATGTAAACTATCTAATAAAACACGGCATACGACCGGTTCTAACTCATCATCGTCTATAAATTCCAGCGATATATCTGCGAAGCGGAAGCCATGTTGTTCGTGTATATTACTGACCTTTCGAACCTTGGCTAGATCACCATTGGCTATAAAGCCGGTGTTTTTCTCATCGTGTTGTTGCAGCCAATAGTAGTTGTTACGTACCACCATGATTAAATCTCCTCCGGTGATTTCTTCATCGCGAAAGAGAATTTGATTCCGGATATGTTGATTATATAAATTTGCGGATTTATTGGATCGGCATATAACGATGGTATTTTCGATCTCAAAACGATCGTAGCTATAATGCAATCCTTCCAGAAGCCGTTCGCCATTCATGCGAAAAATATCTGTAAACCCCTTAGTGTGAAATTGCGGAAATGGGAGGTTAGCCTCTTGTTTCTCCAAATGGATATCATTACGCACTTTGGTGGCATTATAAAGTATACCCGAAGCTTGTTGCTGTCGCACGACCTCCCGAAGTTCATAATGGAATGTTCTGAGATGGTAGTTGGCTTCGAGATAATTCGGATCCAATGCGGGGCTTTCCAACATACCCACAGGTGGAAGTTGAGCGGTGTCCCCAACGAACATAAGGCAACAATTTTCGCCCGATTGCACATACCGAATCAAATCGTCCAATAAACTTCTCGAAAAGAACTGTTCACTAGAATCAGAAATCATAGACGACTCATCCACAATAAATAATGTATCTTCATGCAGATTTTCCGCTAAGGTAAAATCCAGCTCCAAGCTAGCTGCGGATTTTTTTCGATATATCTTTTTATGGATGGTAAACGCTTTCCTTCCGGAATAGTGACGCATGACTTTTGCAGCACGTCCGGTAGGTGCCAGTAAGACCGATTTTTTTTGAAGTGTAGGTAAAATCTTTACTAATGCACTGATGATGGTCGTCTTTCCCGTACCCGCATAACCTTTTAAAAGAAAACAGGAAGCGGGGTGAAAAACACCTAAGAACTCCTCCAAAAGTACAAACGATTCCTGCTGTTGCCGGGTAGGTTGCCATACAAACTGTTGGGTAAGCAGGTTCTGAATATGCATAATCAAAGTTATACAAAAGGTTGGTCATATCAATTGGAAAAGCTAATTTTGTTGAGGGACTTCTAATACCCAGAGCATGAAATATACGTCAAAGAATTTCCATTTACATTATATACCGCAGTACAAGCTGTTCGTAAAAGCTGATTTTTTAGAGGATACGTTAATCGTTGTGGATGAGTCGAATAGGGTTCAAGCCATGTTCTCTTATCCTATCAACGAACCAGATGCAGAAGCTATCAAATTATTAGGTTTGCCGTTCCAGTACGTATTCATTAGCTTGCCGGTACAAAGTTTGATGTTTATTCCGACTGAAGTATATCAAGAAGAAAATCGTCCATTATATCAAACGTTTTTAGAAGATAACCACACAGAGCGTACGCAGGTTTATACGTTAGACAATTTACAAGTAACGGCATGCTATCAATACGACCTATTGTTATACAATCGTTGGCGCGCAATCTTTCCCCAGGCGAAATTTGTGACTGATTTTCAGCTTCTTTTAGGCGAAGTGCAAGCCTATATTCCAATGCAAGGAGAGGTGTTGGGCGCTCATTTTAATAATACACAGGTAGAGCTGTTTGCATTTAAAAATGGAAGATTTCTATTTTACAATATATTCGATATACAACAGGTAGACGACTTAAATTATTTTGTATTAACGGCATGCCAAGCTTTTGGTTTACACATCAAACTTCATAAAATATTGATTTCGGGCGTTGATACCGAACATACTTATAGTACTGCCCTTACGCACTTTGCAAACCGTATTGAGTTTATGCAAGCCCAGAGTGATTTGCACGCAGATAACGAAAACGTCGGGAAAGAAGTCAATCGTTTTAACTTCATCGTAGATGCTCCTTTATGCGTATCATAGCCGGACAATATGGTGGACTTCGATTATCTCCTCCGTCGAATTTACCGGTTCGCCCGACGACGGACATTGCAAAGGAAGCGTTGTTCAATATCCTAGATAATCGGATTGCGCTGGACGAATGTAAGTGCCTCGATCTTTTCGCCGGAACAGGTAATATCAGTTTTGAACTAGCATCCCGAGGTGCTTTGTCGGTAGAGGCTGTCGATATTCACTTTAAATGTTTGCAGTTTATTAACGATACTGCGAAGAAATTAAAGACTGACGTTATCCTCACACGCAAAGCAGATGTGCTGAAGTTTATTGGGGCGTGTAAAGATCAATATGACTTTATTTTTGCTGATCCACCCTATGATTTGTCCTGCTTACCACAATTAGCCAATCTTATTATTGAAAATGAGCTGTTGGGAGCGGGGGGGATCATGGTTATTGAACATCCTTCTACACGAAAAATGGATGATTCACCGTTTTATATGGAAACAAGGAAATATGGTTATTCTTCGTTCAGCTTTTACAAGTTGGAATCATAAACTCTTAAATTTTATCGGACATGAAAACAGCCGTTTTTGCCGGATCGTTTGATCCTTTTACTTATGCACACCAAAATATAGTTGAAAGGGGTTTATCGCTATTTGATAAGATTGTGATTGCAGTCGGCGTGAACAGTACGAAAAAAGGATTGATGTCTTTCGATGATCGCGTAAAAGCTATTTCGGATCTATTCCAATCGAACGAAAGGGTAGAAGTGACTCAGTTTTCGGGTCTGACGATTGACTTTTGCAAGGGACTAGATGCAAAATACCTGCTTCGCGGTTTGCGTAATACAGCTGATTTCGAATTTGAAAACGCGATAACCCAAAATAACCTCTTGCTTGCACCGGAAATCGAAACCTATTTCCTTATGGCAAAATCTGGGTTAGCCCATATTTCTTCGACGATTGTGCGAGATATTTTGTCTCATAAAGGAGATGTTTCGGCATTGGTTCCGAAGGAGGTCTTAAGATATATCGGTTTGCGTTAAAGGTTTTAAGTAGATAACCAAAAACTAGGTCCTGCCAACCCTTATCTTCCTACCTTTAATCTTTTGATTATTCGCTTGTTTGATAATGCTAGCGGCTACAGCACGTTCCACAGCGACGTAGGATTCTTTGTCTTTGACCTCTATTATTCCGACCTGTTCTTTTGATATTCCGTTCAGGTTTAATAAAAAGCCGACGATATCTATCTTATTGATTTTGTCTCTTTTACCTCCGGTAATATAAAGCGTTGCAAAAGGTGAATTCGGTGGCAAAGGGTACTCTTCATCTAAAAGCACAGTTTCACTGTTTTCCGGTACGTAGGGGTATTCTTCTTCCGGTTTCAGGATAACGTACACCTCACCGCTGGCTTGCATACGTGCCGTTCGGCCATTACGATGAATGAAAGCATCTTCTTTAGAAGGCAACTGGTAATGTATAATTACATCCACTTCCGGGATATCCAATCCACGGGCAGCCAAATCCGTCGTGATCAAAATACGATTGGAGTTGTTACGGAATTTTAACAAGGCAAGTTCTCGGTCTTCTTGTTCTAAACCACCATGAAACATATCATGTATAATTTCCCGATTTTCAAGCAGCTCACTAATATGATCTACAGCTTCCCGGTGATTACAGAAAATAAGCGTTTTCTTTTCTCCGTTCTTGCACAACAATTTAAATAAAGTACTCAATTTATACTGCGCAGGTGTGATTACCTTTTTGATCGTTAGTTTAGGAACCGTATCGGCATCAGCAGAAAAATCGACTATAACAAAATCACCGATTCCAGTAAAACTCGGAATATCTGTCATTTTCGTTGCCGAAGTGAGTATACGATGTTGCAGTCGCGACAGCTGTTCGATGATATATTCCATTTGCTCTTGGAAGCCAAATTCCAACGATTTGTCAAACTCATCCAAGACAAGTGTCTGTATAGTGGAAACGTCAACGTAGGATCTTTCGATATGATACATCACCCGTCCGGGAGTCCCTATCAATAAACTTGGAGCTTCGCGAAGTTTATTACGTTCCGTCTTTGTATCATTTCCGCCATATACACACGTTATTTTGTAACCCATAAGCGCTTTACGCATTACTTGTTCTATCTGCAGCGCCAATTCCCGTGTGGGTACTAATATCAATGCTTGTACACTGTTCTTATCTTTTTTTAGATGTTTCGCTAACAATAAAGCAAATGCGATGGTTTTACCACTTCCGGTGGGAGAATGTAAAACGAAACCTTTCGTGCTATCGTAATTGTTTAGGACGGCATGTTGCATAGCATTTAGTTCAGCAATCTGCATCCTGTTTAAAATTTGTTGAAGCTCCATGCACCAAAATTACGGATTATTTTCATGTTCTTTTTAGAAATTGGCATATTAATTGCTCCGATACAGTAATTCATAATTTAGGTTAATAATTGGTTAGTTAGTAAAAGGCTTCAATCTCCCCGATGGAAGCCTTTTTAATTTTTCATAAACATATCCACGTTTTATATGTTTATTCCAAAAAAGAGCAGGGCATTCGTATGCGGATCAAAACAATGTTTATCGGATTATTATTACTAGGTATAGGTTGTAATCAATCTACACAGCAAGAAGGGGAACGGTGCGATCAATCGGATACCCTATTACAGGACATCGACCAACCTAAAGAGGATCCCTTTGTTTATGTGCCGACAGAGGTTTTCTGGGAATACAAATACGACACTGCCACGCTTGATTTCAGACCTGTTAAAGTACGGGAAGTTCAACCAGATAGTTTAACAGCCGAAGGTATTGAAGCAATGATCAATAACACATGGCCAAATGTACAGGTTCGGTATATCGAAACTTTTGGTGATACAGTGTACCTCGAAATTCCCGAAAGCACCGTATTGACACAGCAAATGGGAACAGCGGGAGCACAACAGTTTATGGTCTCTACGACATATTCCTTTACGGAACTGCCTCATGTGCGATATGTTGCATTTGGTTTTGACGAAGGAGACCATGCTATGCCAGGTGTCTATCACCGGGGCTCATGGGATCATCAATAAACGTCTTGCGACAACTATTTCCCTGTGTAGCTAATATGACCATCAATTTCTAATATATTGCTATCTAATACCGATGTAGTTATATTTATTTTAACATCATGTTGCTGTAAGGATTTGACAATAGAACTGTTCCATGAACTTGGTGTGTTCTTGAAATCAGCCATGACGCGGAATGGACTGGATGTCGTCTCAAAAGTAGGAGAAAATTCTACCCGCTCATCGGTAGACAACAGGATGACGCTATCAGTATACGTCTTGCTGAATTTATAGAATAATTTATTGGGTAGTGAAAAGGCAAGTTGTTCATTTCCTTTCCAGACACTTTCGATAAGCGGCACACTGATTTCCTGTATTTCCTTTCTTTCTATACTATTAAAATCTTCGTCGTAATCGTACACGACAATAGTATCTTGTTGCATTATCATGTTATTACCAATAAAAAGGTCTGTATACCCATACGAGTCATTTATTAGTTTGGTTTTTTCTATACCCGAGACAGCAGACAAAAAATTAGTAATAACCGGTGTTTGTGCGAGTGGTAGTATACTCCAAAACGATAGAAAAAGGTTCGTATTTTCTTTCGGCTTGCGCACCTGCATATCATCGGTCGGTATCTCCGTAGTAAGTTGCCATTGGCCAGACAACGAAATTTGATTTTCAGCTATGTCTGCAAATAACTGAAACGTTGCGTCGATGTCGCGGTAGATTAGATGAGCATTTGTTTTTTTTGTCGAATGAAAAGGAAGATTCCTTACATACACCCAATCTTTTTCTTCTGACCATATCACTTTCATTTCTTCCACGCTGTCCGGTTTTGAAAGACCGATACGGAATAACGCATAGTGTTCATTGTGAAGCGTCGTCATAAAAGGAGAAAAGTGTGCTAACCTTAACTCCGGAGCGTCGTCTATAGCATGTACGGAGTCGTTCGCGTATTTGTTTAAAAAAGCTTCCCATTTTCCAATATTATCAATGCGTTGGATCGTGAAGAACGTGAATGGGTCATTGCTTAATGAAAAAAAGTGAAGTTGTGCAGGAATAGAAATTCCCGCCTTCCACCAATTCTCTACATCCAGCAAGGATACTTTGTCTGTGAGTGTATCCCGCGTTCGACTTCTAAAAAGTTGGTCGAGATTATCTAACAGCAGATCGTCCAATGCAACCGATATGATAGCCTGACTTTTGGAATGCACATATTGGTCAAGTGCTCTGTTTTTTCTGAATAGGTATAATGCAATGATGGTACCAGCTGCTATCACCAGTACCATCACAAAAATCCATAACGTGCGTTTCATCAACTCCGTATATTATTTTTCTATCGTCTTTAACAGTTCCTGTAAAAAATATTGCAGTGCATTCGTTTCCTGTTGAGGGAAATCGACCGCCATCTCTCCGATTATCCTGCCTTTTTTGTTTCCTTGAGCAGTGATGGTAACATCACCGTATTCCGATAGATTATTCACCACGTGATCCCAACGTTTTATTACGGGAATTCCCAATTTATTGATGGTTTCGGGAATTTCGGAAAGATGCGTAACTGCCGTCATGGTATTGGAAAAAATCTGCTTTTTAATACGTCGATCCCCTGAAGTTTGAAAGCGATTTGTTCGGATGGCTGACAGCTGTTCTTCATCATTGCTTATAAAGACAATGTTATCCTTAAATAGGGCGTATATGACTTCATCACCGGGTTTGTCTACAATACGATAGACATCTTCCGTTTGTGTTACTTTATCTTTGGATTCGCCTAGTTTCAAGATCTTTTTATAGATACGTTGATCTTCTGAAGTAAACATCCACAAAAAGGTAGGAATGTAATCATCTTTTGTTTTCTTTACCTCCTTATAATCAAAGGTATTTTCATCGTATTGATAGTCGATATATTCTTTTTCTACTTTTTTCATTTCATTGATGAACAGGAGATGATCGCCACCCATAACATTCGCAATAGCTTTCTCATCCAAGGCGATTTCTAGAGCTGTCGCCACGATGCCCGCTACCTCTCCAAAAGAAAAGTACATCGTCGATCCATATAACTGCTCCATCATGAGCGGGAAGTTCTTTAGGTAAGCTTCGGAATTGAAGTTTAACGACATATACCCAATATGGTTTTCGGGTATGTAACGTGCAAACTTACGGTTCATCTTGTTTTTGTATATGGGTTTGATCATGCGCTCCATTTCCTTGTCTACCCCGAATGAACCTTGTAATTTTAAGGTATGCTTATCTTGTACTAAATCGAGGACAATATCTTGATATGCATACGCGAGTTTCTCCATTTGGCCAACCAAGGCATATTGCATAGCAGGCATGTAATAAGATGGTATAGACTGGCTGTAAAGACTCATCATGTTTTTGGACCAGAAATGAACCAAGGTATTTTTCTTATCAAACTTATTTAAAAATTTATGTGAAGTCGCGTTTTGGATAGGGTGGAGGCAACGATCAAAATCTTCTGCAAGCCATGATGCGAAAGCAGCATTACGGAGCGAGTCGTTTTTCGCATTCCGAGCCATTTCCTGAAGATACGTAGAATCTGAATACGTATCATAAACGGGGTAATCGGTGTATACGAGGGTTTCCTCTGTTTCTCGCACAGGTGGAGGAAAATCCATATTCAGGTTATCGGGAACGGTATCGACAAGATACGTCGTATCGGCGTCAAAATCGTAAGCTTCCCATGCTGTTTCGACGCTATCTGTAATTGTATAGACTTCATCTGCAACGGCGTCAGCCATATCTTCGATATCGGCCGTATCCAGTACGACGTCATATTGATATTCGGGAAATGTAACAACTTTATCATAAGTCGGTAGTTCTATACCGTATCGTTGCGCGACGGAATCAGTATCGAAATAATAACGGCGCGCGTCGCCGGTCAATATAAGAACGCTATGTTTATTCCACGCAACCTGCGTTTTCCCATCGGTGCTGACGCGACGTTCGTAGCCCTGCGAAGTAGGTAACGGAGAAAGTTTGCTAAATAGATTTGTACCGATCTGATGCCCAGATTTTAATGGAAGAAGAATACCGATATAATAAGAACTATCAGTATCTGTTTTATAGATATAAGCACTTCTATCGTAAGATAGATCGAGGTCATTAATACTTTGTATCTGTACATCCTGATTGCCGATATCATCAAAAGCCCCTAGTTTTTGAAATACCTCGTTTATCTTTTCGAAGGAACTATGGTTTACGATAGCTTGGTTGTTGATGAGGAATACAAATGACGCATGTTCGGGTACTTGATGGATAAGATCTTGTTGTCCGTAACCGGTAGCGGCTACGGATAGCCCCAATAACGTAGCGATGTAACTTTTCTGAAGTTTCATTTTCTATTTTACGAGAGTGATTGTATTTGTTAAGTTGGTAGAACCATTAATTAGATCGACTGCTTTCGCTTTTAAAAGAACAGCGCGTTTATTCGTCGATATTTTGGCATGTTTATGGCGCTGGGACTGAATGTTTTTATCAAAGCGAATAATGTTGGTATAATATGCATCTGCAAAGAGACTTTTGTCTTCGTTCGGGATTCTAGAAAACTCTTTTGCTAGGTTCGGCGTATAGGTATAGGAACGTGTAAAGGTTAGTGAAGCGGGATCGTATCGATAGCTGTTATAACTCGTAATTTGGATTTTAAACTGAGAAGATAACGTCTTACTGAAATCATTTAGCGCCTGTATATTTTCGAAGTTGCAAGATACCGTAGCGATATAATTGTTGAAATCAAGATTATATTGCACACTGCTGATCCCTTGAGTGGATTTCAATGTTCGGACTACTTTTTCCATTTCTTGTTTGATGTTTGTTTCCGAAGGGATATCAATCCCGTTAAACCGCTTCATTTTCAAGAGTGATGCAACCTTTGTACGACTCTTACTTAGATTCAAAGTCGCTTTGATGGTTCCTGCTCCTCTGTAATCCATATCAATTTGCTCAACCAGATCGAAACAACTACTTAGTGTCAAGCATCCGATTACGAGCAGTACCCCCATATATTTTTTCATCGTCTTAATCTGTCTGACGCAAAGATAGCAATTTGTTATCTACGAAAAACCTCCAGAATTAGGGATTCTTGAAGATGTATATATATTGTAGAGACGAAAAAAAACCGAAGTTGGGAACTTCTGGATTTCTACAACTAGTCGTCTTCGCGAATATTCTGTCCAAGGAATATTTCATTTTTTTCGTCAGAAGACAAGCTAAGGAAACGTTCGTATTGTTTTAATACGTCGCTGATAATTTCCTCTTTTGTAAAATACTGTACATCATAACCTTTTCTACTATCGCCAAAATAGGTCATCGGAATATAAGTGCGCTGGTGTTCGATATCGGGAGCGTTTTCTTCGGTTCGGAAATAATCTGAAACAGTTTTTTCGACATTTTGTACACCATAAATAAAATCAGCCATATTTTCATGCTGAATTTTAATCTCCACATGGTGAGGTGATTCCGTTAAGGAACTTTTTACCTCCGCGATAATATCATTACTCTTAAACGCTTCCGCTAACTGTTCAAACGCCACTTTAACGGTTTTCGATAAAAATTGATTGATATCATTCTTACCGTGGTAGGAAATAATGCTTTCCAATCGTTCCCTCCAATACGTCCCTGACCAGCTGTTGGTCGAGTGGGACAGCGGTCTCATATAATATTCATTATCGATGAATAAGCCTCTTACCAAGCTATAGCAGAAGAACAACATAATAATAGCAAAGGGCAACGCTGTTATCAACGTCATGGTCTGCAACGATTTAAGTCCGCCGGCATTTAACAATACTAAGGCCAAAAGGGCCAACATTCCGCCCCAAAATACCATCTGCCATTTGGGAGATACTGCCGCATTTTTTGTAGAAATGTTGTTCATCACAAAAATCCCCGAGTCCGCCGATGTGACAAAGAAGATAACAAGGATTAGGATAGCAAATACGCTGACAATGGCCGTCAGGGGAAAATATTTAAAAAATTCAAAAAGCAAGATATCGGTGTTATTTGCTACTGCCGCCAGTGCGCCTTGTGCTGTATGTTGATCCAACCAAGTTGCGCTATTTCCGAAAACCGTCATCCACAGAAAATTAAACAAGGTCGGGATAATTAGCACAGCGCCTATAAACTCGCGTATCGTACGCCCTTTGGAAATTTTTGCAATAAACAGACCTACATAAGGTGACCAAGATATCCACCATGCCCAGTATAGAATTGTCCAATTAAAAAACCACTCCTTATGTGCTGGTTCGTATGTATGCGTAGCAAAAGTCAGGTTAAAAAACTCATTAATATAATAGCCGAGGTTTTCTGAAAAACTTCCTAGTAAATAGACTGTTGGCCCGAATATTAATATAAAAATCAGCAGTACAACTACCGCTACAATGTTAATCTGGCTTAATAGCTTTACCCCCTTAGCCACGCCCGTTGTCGCTGATAAAATAGAAATGGTCATCACACCTACGACAATTAATATCTGTGAAGTAAAAGAAATTTCATCCAAGACACCGAGATGTACTAGCCCCGCACCAAGTTGCGAAACACCAAAACCAAGGCTTGTAGTGATACCAAAAAAGGTACTACATAAGGCGAACATATCGATAAGATCGCCCGCCTTTCCGTCTATTTTCTCTTTTAAAATAGGGTAGAAGCAACTTCGAAGCGATAAAGGCAATCGGTATCGGTAAGTAAAATAAGCTAAACTTAACCCAACAAGTCCATATATCGACCAGGCGTGTATTCCCCAATGAAAAAAGGTATATAACTGAGCGCTTTTTGCTCTTTGTATGGGCGAAGCATCTCCAAAGGCAGCATCAGCATAATGCGATATCGGTTCTGCCACACCGAAATACATCAAACCGATCCCCATTCCAGCGGCAAACAACATCGAAACCCAGGAGAAAAAGGAAAATTCGGGCTTGGAATCGTTCGTGCCGAGTTTGATACCGCCATACTTGCTAAAGAAAAGAAAAAGTAGGAAGAACACAAAGATGGTTACTACCATAACATAGAGCCAATTGAGGTTCTCAAACAAAATATTCTTAACAATGGATAAATAATATTCGGTACGGTTCGGAAAAAAAACCGATAAAATGGTTACACCAAAAATAAAAACAAGGCTTGGTATGACAATCCCAGGAAGGAATGTCGTTTTATTTTTTTTTCGCATATTGCTTTATTATATTACTATATTAATAGTTATTTGACAAAATTGTTTGCTATAAATAGTTATTACTCCTTTTTTAAAAACAGAACTCCCGATAAAAAAATACGCGTCGTATGGAAAACTGTAGTGAGCTTCGGCACAAGAATACAAAAAAATCCCGGAGTGGGGAACTCCGGGATTTTAACTAACTAACCAATTATAAACCTAAAATTATGAAGTACTAGTATAACGCCACCCAGTGTGTATATATTACGCCATAATTGGAAATTAACAAATTTTAACTTCTAAATCATCTCTTGGTTTCCCATATTGTAAAACAAAGACGCACACTAACGTTTCTATATTTTTTCCATTTCCTTTTCAATCGCTTCTTGTGTCTGTGTACTAACCGGTACCAGCGGCAAACGAACCCCATCCGTAGCAATAATTCCTTGATTTTTAAGAATATACTTCACGCCACAGGGATTACCTTCGATAAAGCATAAATCGGTAATCTTCAATAAATCACTATGTAATTTGCGCGCTTCGATATAATTACCGTTCGCGCATTCTTTTACCAATGTTGCAACTTTTTTAGGATAGGCGTTTCCGACAACAGAAATAACACCTACAGCTCCTAATGCCATCATGGGTAAGGTCGCAGGATCATCTCCGGAAATCAATAAAAAATCGTCTGATTTGTCTCGCATAATTTCGCCAAATTGTGCAAAACTAGCCGAAGCCTCTTTAATAGCAACAATATTACGACATGCTTTCGCCAGACGGATAGCTGTGGCCGGTAAGATATTGCTACCTGTTCTTCCCGGTACATTGTATAAGATTATCGGAAGTTTGGCTGCTTCCGAAGTAGCTTTATAATGTTGATATATACCCTCTTGTGTAGGCTTGTTATAATAAGGGGAAACGGAAAGAATAGCACAATAACCGCTTATAGAAAACTGATCGACTTGTCTTACAATTTCTTGTGTGTTATTGCCACCAATACCCGCCACAAGGGGCAATCGACCCGCTACGTGTGTAGAAGTAAACTCCCATACCTGTTTTCGCTCCTCGGCATTTAATGTGGCCGTTTCTCCTGTTGTACCTAAAACGACCAAATAATCCATACCCTCCTTGATCTGATAATCGATTAGATTGCCTAACGATTCATAATCAACTGTTCCATCCGTGTTAAAAGGTGTCACCAATGCGACACCTGCTCCCTGAAGCTCATTCATTATATTATGATATATTTTTACTTATTCTGATCAATCATTCCCAATATTTCCTTATCGGAAATAATGGGTACTTTCAATTTTTCTGCCTTCGCTAATTTTGATGGACCCATTTTATCACCTGCTACTAAGTAATTTAATTTAGCAGAGATAGAAGATAGCATTTTTCCGCCATGCGACTCAATGAGCTGTGCCAATTCTTCTCGTGAAAAATCAGCAAAAACGCCGGAAATAAGAAATGTCTTTCCCTCTAAACTATTACCAGCCAGTACCACCTCACGTTCTTCTACTTCAAATTGTAGTCCCGCTGCTTTTAACTTGTTAATTTCCAAAATGTGCTTTGCATCGTGCAGATAATGATAAACGCTCTCCGCTATACGTATCCCAATGTCTTGGACGTTAGCAATCTCCTCTACACTTGCTTGCGCTAAGTTATCTAAACTTTTGAAATGCAAAGCTAACTTTTTTGCAATAGTTTCACCAACGTGGCGGATACCTAAAGCAAAGAGAACTTTTTCAAAAGGTTTGTCCTTCGAATTTTCGATACCCGTCAACATATTTTCGATAGATTTTTCTCCAAACCGTTCGAGGGTTTTCAATTCTTCCCGATGCTCTTTCAGTGAATAAATATCACTTATATTGTGTAAAAGCCCGAGGGAATAAAACGTTTCTATTGTTTCATTGCCCATACCCTGTATGTCCATCATTTTACGACCGATAAAATGTTGCAACTTACCAACAATTTGTGGTCTACATCCTGATTCATTAGGGCAATAATGCACAGCTTCCCCCTCTTGTCTAACGAGCTGCGTCCCACATTCGGGGCACACGGTAGGATAAACAATAGGAGAAGTGCCCACAGCGCGCTTTTCATTATTTACGCCAATAACTTTAGGAATAATTTCACCCCCTTTTTCTACATATACCGTATCACCTTCATGCAAATCTAATCGTGCTATTTCGTTAGCATTATGTAAAGACGCTCGCTTCACTGTCGTTCCGGCTAGTAATACAGGTTCAAGATTGGCTACAGGCGTGACGGCACCAGTACGGCCAACTTGATAGGTGATATTCTTTAACAAGGTTTCCACACGTTCTGCCTTGTATTTATAGGAAATAGCCCAACGAGGTGATTTTGCAGTAAAACCCAGCTCTTCTTGTTGCGCATAATCATTCACTTTGATGACAATACCGTCAATATCATAGGTCAGCTGGTGACGCATCTCATCCCAAAATTGAATAAAAGCCAGTATTTCATCTATGTTGTCGCACAACTTCGTATGTTCAGATACGGGAAATCCCCAGCTTTTAACCGCCTGTATACTATCCCAATGGCTATCGAAAATTCTATTCCGATTGTCCGCATATAGAAAATAAAGGAAGCAGTCCAGAGGTCGTTTAGCGACCTCTTTGGGATCTTGTAATTTGATGGTACCCGAGGCGAAATTGCGCGGATTCGCATAAGGTTGTTCATCGTTTTCCTCCCGTTTCTTGTTTAGCCTTTCAAAAGCAGCATGGTGCATAAATATTTCCCCACGTATTTCAAACAAGTCAGGGTAGCCACCCGTTGTCAACGAATGAGGTATACTCCGAATCGTTTTGACGTTATTGGTAACCTCATCTCCTTGCGTACCATCGCCACGGGTTACGGCACGTACGAGCTTACCTTGCTCATAAGTAATGGAAATAGAAAGTCCATCAAATTTTAATTCACAAACATATTGCACGTTATCGCCGACGGCTTTGCGCACACGTTCATCGAAATCACGCAGCTCCTGCTCATTATAGGTATTACCTAACGATAGCATCGGCCAACGGTGTTTTATAGTGTTGAATTTATGCGTAATATCTCCACCCACTTTTTGTGTAGGAGAATGAGGATCTTTAAATTGGGGATATTGTTCTTCCAGCGCTTCCAACTCCTTCAATTTTATATCAAACTCATAATCTGATATAAGGGAATTGGCAAGCACGTAATATTGATAATTATATTCCTTCAGCTCTTGTGTCAGCCGCGCTATTTTTTCCTGAATGTCTGCAAGCATAGTGGACAAAACTAGATAAATTTAGGTGTATGCGCAAAATTAAACACTAATAAAAATTCCTGCTTTTCAATTGGGAAAACTTCCGAAGTTTATTTACATAAAAATCCCAAATAATGGACTTTTTATATAACCCCGTTCGGTTTTCTTTTCCAGGATAGCGTTTCCTTTTTTTTGCATTCTTGAAGATATTAAGAAACACGTACTGATGCGCTCTACTAATAGCCCAGGCGTCACGTGGTTTGCCGTCGACCAGAAACTTGATCAATGCTAACAAGTCCAGCCACAGACGCGCAAATATGATCCACCAGCAAGCAAAAAAACCGGCATTTTTCTGTATCATCAACAGATTATTTCGGAAGTTAAGATAGGTCTTTTTAGGATTGCTGGTGTTCAACGTTCCACCACCTACATGATATACAGTGGAATCAGCAACATAACCAATACGGTAGCCCATCCGCTTAAGCCGCCAACACAAGTCGATCTCTTCCATGTGAGCAAAAAAATCGTCGTCAAACCCACCGGATTCCTGCCATACGTCAGCGCGGATGAATAACGCCGCACCTGTTGCCCAAAAGATTTCCCGATTATCATTGTATTGTTGTTGATCCGGCTCTACCTGATGGAATATCCTACCTCGGCAGAATGGATACCCTAACTTATCGATAAATCCGCCTGCTGCTCCGGCATGCTCAAATATTCCTTTATCATGATAAGCCAGAATTTTTGGCTGCGCGGCAACCATATTAGCTTCCGTTTCCAAATATTCAATAACAGGTTCTATCCAATTAGGGGTGACTTCCACATCGGAATTTAAAAGCACATAATAATCCGCTTCTACATGCTTCAATATTTCGTTGTATCCACCGGCAAAACCATAGTTTTTATCGTTTTGGATAATTTTGATAGAAGGATATGTATCCTGCACAAAAGACACAGAATCATCTGTAGAACCATTGTCGCCAACGACAAATTCTATATTGGGATAAGTGCTATTATATATATAAGGAAGAAATTTCTCTAGAAAAAACTTCCCGTTCCAGTTTAAGATAACAACGGCGACTTTGGGATAATGTGTCATATTCTGCGTTTTCGTTTCCAACGTCTATGTGTCCATAGCCAATATTCCGGCTGTTCTCTAATCATTTGTTCCGTAAAACGATTATGGATCTGCGTAATTTCATGTTCTTGATAATCGCCCGGATTTTCAACCAAAGTTGTAAATTTACAAAAGTAACGTCCCCGTGTTTTCTTTCTTCCGATATGGCAATAGACTACGGGGCTTTTAGACAACCGAGCAATACGCTCTGTACCGGTATAAACTAAGGTTTCTTGATTTAAGAACTCCATAAAATAATCGGAATCTTGATAAGTCGGTGTCTGATCCGCAACGAACATACTGATATAAGGCATATCTTTCATCCGGACAATATGACGCAAGATTTGTTTCATGGGAACCATTGTCGCTCCAAAGCGACTGCGCAATCCATTGTACACCTCGTTGAAAGCTTTATCATTGAGGGGTTTGTAAATCACAAGCCGTGGCTTATCAGTCATAAGAGAAAGTCGATAAATACCCAACTCCCAGTTCCCATAATGTGCCGTTACACCGATTACACCCTTATTTTGTTCAAAATGTCGATATACTTCTTCCGGGTTGAGGAGTTCTATACTTTCTAACACCTGCGCTGCTGACATGGTTCGCATCTTAATCGCTTCGACAACTAAATCTGGAAAAAAACGATAGAATTTCTTCGCTAATTGATATCGCTCTTGTTCCGATTTTTCGGGAAATGAGTTTTGCAGGTTATCAAATACGACACGTTTACGATATTGAACAATATAGAAAAGAAGGTAGTACAACACATTAGATATGCCATACAATACCCAAAAGGGCAATAACGAGAGCATATATAGTAGTACATCTATACTTTTCTTTTTCATCTGCATAAATTTGCTTTCATACGTGATGAAGCTATCAGATTTATTCGCCCTATTATTGGAGCGATAAATCATGATGGTCTCATGAATACGGTCAATTCTCCAGGATAAGGTGCAAATATATCCTTAAATAAGTTTAAATTTGCCTAAATTAGTTAAAATACATGGAATCATCGTTACTTTTACCCGCTTTTTATTTACCTCCTGTCAGCTATTTTCATATCATTCAGCAATATAATCAACCACTATTAATTGAACGATGTGAACACTATGTAAAACAGACATATAGGACGCGGACAAAAATAGCCACTGCAAATGGCGTGTTAGACTTGATTGTTCCTATTTTACATGGAGTAAAGGAGCACATTCCGATGAAAGATATTCGCATTAACTACGATTTTAACTGGCAGCGTTTGCATTGGCTTAGCATACAGACGGCGTATAGGAGCTCTCCCTATTTCGAATATTATGAAGATGACTTTGCTTGGTTTTATGCGCAGCGGCATGATTTTCTCATTGATTTCAATATTGAACAGTTGCAATTGTTATTGAAGTGCATGAAAATAAACCGATCTATTACGTTCACAGAAACCTATATATCCACCGTGGAACCGTTGGATTATCGAGAGGTTATCCATCCTAAGAAGCCCAGTCTCTTGGAACAACCGAAACCTTATTATCAAGTGTTTGAAGAGAAGCACGGTTTTTTGCCCGATCTCAGCGTAGTAGATCTTCTGTTTAATCAAGGACCTCAAAGTAAAAACTACTTATAATCTCCCTGCAAAAACATTTCGGAGACGTTGGTTGTTTTAATGACAAATATATCCGTTTCATGAGAGTTTTGTTCGTTTTCCTTTTTCTATGTGCAGGTTGCTTTATGGTATCAGCACAGACAGAGACAGATAGCTTGCACTATCGCAAGATATACTACATGGGAGGGACCGGATTATCCTTTCCACTGGGAAAATCAAAGAATGTACTGGGAACGAAGTTGTTTTCAGGGAGCGCCGGCTTGGATATTGCTTTAAAAGACAGCCGTTATTTTCTTAGCCCTACGCTTTATATGTTGACCTTTCGTTATGATCAGCAAAAAGATGACCCCAAATACAACTATATGATAGAGAATGGACGAACGAATTTCTATATGCTTAGTCTGGCGGCTGGGAGAAGGCATCAATATAGACGACTAAATACTTTTGGGTATATTGGACCAGTGGCGGGATTGGTGGTAGAACCGAGAGGAAATGTTGTAAACGAAAAGCTGAAGATGTCCAACAAATATTCATTAACGGTAGCGGGCAAAATAGGCATGGGGGCAGATTATAAATTTCCTGGGTTTTTCATTGGTGGAGAAATAGGCTATATGTATAATTTCAGAAAAATGGAGGGAAATCCTATACAGTTCTTGACGATTATGGTTGGATTGAAATCTGATATCACGAGTTTAAGTGAAAAAGTTACGGGTGTAATTGGCATAGAGACATATAAAGATTAACAGTATGTATGGCATCTATAAGTTTAAGCGGATAGGGCATATTCTTCGCGTCCTGTCTAAGCACGGTTTAGAGGAGGTGATATCGCGTTCTAACATCGACCGAATTATTCCGGATAGCTTTCTATTATGGAATATGCATACCCGCCGGATTTTTGAAGATGATTTTAATGTCCGTGTGCGCGCTGCTATCGAAGAATTAGGCCCTACATTTATCAAACTAGGACAACTTCTCAGCAATAGGGCAGATATCGTCCCCCGCGATTTACGACAGGAGCTGATAAAGCTACAGGATGAAGTACCTACGGATGTAATCGATATAAAATCAAAACTTCTTGAGGCCTTTGACATTGACGTTGACGAACATTTTAGCCATATCGATGAAGTCCCCATAGCTGCTGCGTCTATTGCACAAGTGTATCGTGCGGTGTTAAAAGACGGAACGGTAGTGGTTTTAAAAGTAAAAAGGGAAGGAATAAGCGACATCGTTCATGCGGATCTAGATTTCATTCGGGACTTGGTAAAGCTTCTACGCGACAAATACGAAGTTATTCAGAGAATCAATCTTTATGAAGTCGTCCAATCATTTGCCAACTCCTTACTCAACGAATTGTCCTTTACAAATGAACTGAATAATATCGAGCGCTTTCGCCGGAATTTTAGAGAAAATGGCAATATTTACGTACCTAAAACGTACCGAGCGTATTCCGACGACGGAATATTATGTATGGAGTATGTGGAGGGAGTTAAAATAAATGATCTAAATGGGCTCCGCGCTTTCGGTATTCCGGCAAAAACGATTCTCCAGAACTGTCTGGACCTATATCTAGAACAAGTCCTTCAGCATGGTTTTTTTCACGCTGATCCGCACCCCGGCAATGTATTTGTTAATAAAAGAGGACAGGTGGTATTTATAGATTTTGGATCGATGGGATTCATGATACCACATGACCGGGATATAATCGAGGCGATGGTTATTAATTTTTTAATGAACGATGCGAAGGATCTTATTCGTAATGTTAAAAAGTTGGCGGTAATACACCATATAGAAGATGAAAGACAGCTCGAACGGGATGCCTACGAAATCTTTCAGATGATCGAAGAAAATGCATTGGACGATATTGATATCGCTGTTATGTTTAGAAAGTTAAATAAGATACTCCAATATAACAGCATTTTACTTCCGGATTTTGTTTATATATTATTGCGTGGTGTTTCCCTAATGGAAGGCACCGGAAGGGAACTCGATGCACAATTGAATATTCCTGAAAGTATCAAACCCTTTGCAACGAAAATAGCAAAAGAGAAGACCTCAGCCGATTATTTGAAGAAACAGCTTTTGGAAAAAAGCAAATTTGTAAAGGAGGTCTTAACCGAAGTACCACAAGACTTGATTACTTTGTTAGAAAAAACCAAGTCGGATAAGCTAACATTAAACCATAAGGTTCAAGATTTTGACCGCATGCAATTGATCCTCCATCGCATAGGAAATAAGTTCTTGCTTTCCTTATTGGCTATGACATTCGGCATAGGAGCTAGTATTTTAGCGCATGGTAGAGTAGGATATCTACTATGGGGAATGCCTATTCTTTCATGGCTTGGTTTCATCGTCAGCTTTGTATTATCTACGATATTAATCATGTACCTGTTACGTAGTAAATAGCCTTGTTTTTTCGTTCATTTACCCAAGTTTTCTTAACTTCATCATTTAATACATACACTATGAGACACATCATTTTATTTTTTATATGGTTAGGGATTGGCCAAATTAGTTATGCGCAGGATGTTCGTTATGAAACGATTGAAGATATTAGCTACGTCGATGAAACGGCATCGGCTTATGCGAAGGAGCAATGCAAACTCGATATACATTATCCCACTTCGGGAGAAAGTAAACCCGTTGTAGTCTGGCTTCATGGCGGAGGTTTAACAGGGGGAGAAAAGGAAATCCCCGATTTTTTAAAAGAAAAGGGACTCGTGGTCGTGGGTGTAGGATATCGGTTTTCCCCAAACGTGAAAGTAGAAGATATCATACAAGATGCGGCAAAAGCGACATCTTTTGTTATGAAAAACGCACGTAAATATAGGGGCAACGTAGACAATGTTTTCATTTCCGGACATTCGGCAGGAGGATACCTGGCATTGATGATCACGCTAAATAAAACTTATTTAGAAGCGGAGGGAGTGGATGCAGATAAATTAGCCGGCATCATCCCCTTCAGTGCACAGACTATCACACACTTTACAGCGCGAAAGGAACAGAAAATTGATGAAAAACAACCGACAATAGACGAGTTTGCTCCTTTATTTTGGATTAGAAAAGATGCCCCACCAATAGTATTATTGACAGGGGATCGTGAATTGGAACTGCTGGGGCGTTATGAAGAGAATGCCTACCTTAAACGTATGCTATCCGTCATAGGACATGAAAATCATAAGCTTGTAGAGTTTCAAGGCTATGATCACGGTATGGTATATCCCGGATTACCTGTTTTGGTGAAAGAAATCAACCGTCTGGTAAAAGAAAAAGAGTAGAGGGCGTGTGATGCGCCCTACTTTTTATCTTCATTCGTAATTTCACGAAGCACTCGACACGGATTCCCAGCGGCAACAACATTTTCGGGGATGTCTTTAGTAACGACAGACCCTGAACCAATCACGGTATTTTTCCCGATCGTTACCCCGGGATTTATAACTGTATGGCCACCGATCCAAGTATTGTCACCGATGGTGATCGGTTTTGCAAATTCCCAACCCGCTACACGAGGCTCGGGATGCACCGGATGTCCGGCAGTGAAAAGTGACACATTCGGCCCTATCATGACATTGTCGCCAATTGTAACGGGAGCACAATCTAAAATGATTAAATTGTAATTCGCATAGAAATTAGCGCCTAGAAAAATATTGTAGCCATAATCACAACGGAACGGAGGTTCAATAAAAAAGCGACTGGTAGTCCTGCCAAATAGTTTTTTTAGAATCTGATTCCGCGCCTTTATTTTGGATGGTTCAAGATTGTTATACTGAAAGAGTTGCTCTTTGGCATGTTGACGCTCATTCATCAGCTCTTTTTCCATTGCTTGGTATAACTCACCCGCAATCATTTTTTCTTTTTCTGTTTTTTCCATTGTAATACGAAGATAGCTTTTTTTCAACGGTAATCGGTTCACAGAAAAAGACAACTTTAATTAGAAAAACCATCCAAATTTATCTAAGTTTGAAAGAAACAAGAAAATAACAAACATGATATTAGGGCAAATAGAACCGAAATCGGTATGGCAATATTTTGAAGCGTTAAATGCCGTTCCTCGTGCATCAAAGAACGAAGAGCAGGTTATTCAGTTTATGTTGGATTTCGGTGATCGTCTAGGATTGGAAACGATACAGGATAAAGGGGGTAATGTTATTATCCGCAAAATGGCTACTGCGGGAATGGAAAACCGCAAGACGGTTGTTTTACAATCCCATTTGGACATGGTTCACCAGAAGAACAACGATACGGATTTTGATTTTGACGCGCAGGGAATCTCCATGTTCATAGAGGACGGATGGGTAAAAGCACATGATACCACACTAGGGGCAGATAATGGAATAGGTGTAGCGGCAATCATGGCCGTTTTAGCATCGGACTCTATTTCGCACCCTGCTATAGAAGCCCTGTTTACGATAGACGAAGAAACGGGGATGACGGGTGCAAAAGGTTTACAGAGTGATCTGCTGAAAGGTGAGATTCTGTTGAATCTTGATACCGAAGAAGATACTGAAATTGACGTCGGCTGTGCAGGAGGGGTAGATGTTACGGCTCGTCGTACCTATATACCTGAATCCGTTTCGGACGACGCCACCTACTATACATTAACGGTGAAAGGGTTGCACGGGGGGCATTCGGGGATGGAGATCCATAAAGGCTTAGGCAACGCCAATAAAATACTCAATCGTCTATTGTATACCTTATTACCATTGGATATTCGGTTGGCTAATATTGACGGAGGCGGACTACGAAATGCGATTCCGAGAGAAAGTGTTGCTATTTTTGCAGCTGATGAAACCACCGAGGAGTTGCTATTATCGGTAGTGGAACAAGAGAGCGCAGCTATAAAGCAGGAATTTGCGACGGTTGACGAAGCGCTCGAAATCACATTGGAGAGATGTGAAAAACCATCAACAGACGTGTTACCGATAGCCGTACAGACAAAGTTGATTCAAACGCTTTATGCCGCACCAAACGGGGTCTACCGCATGAGTACTGCCTTCGATAATTTGGTTGAAACATCGAACAATATTGCACGTGTGAAAGTAGGAGGAGGGAAGATAACAGTTAAATGTTTGACACGTTCATCGGTAGAATCGTCCAAAGTTGATCTGGCAAATGCACTAAAGTGTTGCTTTGAGATGATGGATGCGGAAGTTAGCTTTTCAGGGGATTACCCGGGTTGGACGCCTAATCCGAATTCTGAAATTCTGGACGTGCTCAAATCAACCTATACCAACATGTTTGAAGAAGAACCCCATGTTGTAGCTTGTCACGCGGGATTGGAATGTGGTATATTGGGCAGTCACTATCCTGAGATGGATATGATCTCTTTTGGCCCAACTATTTTAGGTGCGCATTCTCCACAAGAGCGTGTTTCGATATCGTCCGTACAGAAATTCTGGAGATTTTTATTAGAAATCTTAAAACAGATCCCAACAAAATAATTGTAATTAAGGGTGAGGTAATATTAATGCGTAAAGGATGATTTTAAAAAAGCGAAAAAAAGTCTCTCTTGTACTTGGTGGGGGTGGCGCCAGGGGCATTACGCATATTGGTGTCATCCAATGGCTGGAGGAGCAAGGCTACGAAATTGACGAAATTGTCGGTTGCTCCATAGGAGCGCTTGTAGGTGGTGCTTATGCTACCAGCCGTTTACAGGAGTTAGCTGATTGGATGAAAACCCTAACCCGTGCACAGGTGTTTAAGTTAATGGATTTCTCCAACCCGCGCTATGGTTTGTTGAAGGGCGAGCGGGTTTTAAACACGTTACATGAAATATTCGATGACATTAACATTGAGGATTTAGTCCTCACCTATACCGCAGTTGCCACCGATTTAGAAAACGAACAAGAAGTCATATTCCGAGAGGGGAGTATCTACACAGCTATCCGTGCTTCCATCGCTATTCCTGGTATTTTTACAGGCGTATCTATGGAAAATCGTTTTCTAGTAGACGGTGGAGTTTTAAATCCATTGCCTCTTAATCACGTATCTAGAAAAAGAAATCTGATTGTCGCGGTTAATTTGGATGGCGTGCCGATTAAAGATAGGTCAGCTACGCCACCACATTTTACGACAAAGACGCTGTTAATCGAATCATATTATGCAATGCGGCGTAGATTAAGTGCATTGATGTTGGAGCTCCATAAACCTGATTATACGATATGCGTACCGCACAATGCTGCTGAGATATGGGAATTTCACCGTTCAGCAGAATTGATCGAAGTAGGTTACGAATTGGCACGCGCGGTGATTAAATCCCAATCATAAATTCCTTTATGGCATAATTAAATTCTTCAGGTACCTCTAAATTTGGTAAATGTCCGCACCCCGTTATTTCTATAAACCGCGCATTTGGAATAGCTTCTTCTAAATCTTTCATATCTTGTAAGGACGTAATCCGGTCGTCGCTACCGCGAATCAAAAGTGTAGGAACGCTGATATCTTTTAGTGTATCGCTCGTATCTGTCCTAGCTGCCAGCGCCAATAATGTCGAGCAGATGCTTCGTACACTACTTCGCCGGATGGCACTTTTGATGTATTCCACCGCCTCCGGTCTTTCTAAGATACTATGTGGCGAAAATACGTTTTCTACAAAACCAATAGAAAACGGTCTACGTCCATAGTTCAGGATGGCTTGTATGCTGTCAAATCTTTTTTGTTTTCCGGCGTTTGTATCAGCCTTACTATGTGTATCTACTAAAATAAGACCGGAAATTTTCTCTGGAAATAGTTGATAAGCGCGAAGGGCTATATATCCGCCCATAGAGATCCCACAGAGCACTGCCTGCTCGATATCCAACTTTTCCATAAAGACGCCGATATCTTTCGCAAAAACATCGATGGAAAAAAAACCATGTCCACTAGTAGTCAAACCATGTCCCCGAATGTCTAATGCAATTGCAGTGACATCTTCCGGTAACGCCTCCAATTGATCACGCCACATGTTTTTGTTAAATGGAAAGCCATGCAAAAAAATAATGGTTTTGGATGTGGTTGTTCTTGATTTTTTAATGTAATAGGAGATGCTGATGTCGCCAATTCGTATTTTGTTGCTTCTTATTAAGCGTTCGGTCATGTTGTTGAATTTTTATGCAATGTAATTATTTTTTAATCAGCAATATATATACCATAGCGATATTTTGGCAGTCTTTTTTTTGAAAATAATTTGGAAAAAAGGAAAAAGTGACGATATTTGCGTCACCAAAAGCAACAATCAAATGTTGTTATCGATATAAAAAGTCTGCGCTTGTAGCTTAATTGGATAGAGCACCTGACTACGGATCAGGAGGTTAGGGGTTCGACTCCCTTCAAGCGCACTTTTTTACTTCCTTTTATTTTGATTTATTTAAAGAAATTGATTTCATGCAGCGTCTTTTGTGTTTTTCACGAGACCTATTCCCGAGAAAAAGAAGATTAACGCAATAACACCGATTACAGAAAGCGATATATAATCCGTGTTCTGGTTAATCAATTCGTAGCCAGTGTATATTAACCCGATGATACCTAAAATAGTTAGTATCGTTCCAAATATTCGTTTTACGTTCATGATTATGCTTTTTGATATTGAACAATAGTTGTGTCCGAAAGGTTTTAACACGCTATAATATATCATCTAAATATTGCTTTACCGATCCGTTAATTATTTAAAAATTTTTTAACGTTCTCTTCAGTTTCTGGTTTCGCGAAATAGAAATTCGAATTATGACAAATAGGTCTGAAACTGTTTTCGTTCCCCTAGTGGCCCAATCTTAATTATTGTTAAATTCTTCTTTTTTTTGTTGTCTAACAATCATTTTTCGAGATATTCGTTTTGTTATAAAGGTGAATTTGATTCATGAAGCCTTCGAGATTAGCTGTTTATGTTTCGGATTTACAACGCATGACCGGGCAAAGCGAACGCAATTGCCGAAGACTGCTCAACAAAATCCGTGATTTATTCGGACTGGAAAAGCGACAATATGTAACAATCTATCAAGCCTCAGAATATACGGGGATGCCGGTAGCGGACATGATTCGTTTCATGAAATAGCTTAAAAGCCACAAAAAACCGACCCTAGGCTGGCCGGTGCAGAGAAAGACCGCAACCGCGATAACAGATAGTTGTCGCGGTTTTTTTCGCAATGACTAACTCTCCATTGTTCAACACGAATGGCGCATTCGTCAGCATGAATAGTCCTTTTCTCAACACGAACGACACATTCGTCAAGATGAATAGTCCTTTCTTCAACACGAATGACGCGGTTATCAATACGAAAGAATAAACAAATAGACCAAAAGCACGCAAATCGGCCGATATATGCCAAATACGGTCAAATCCGGACAAATGTGACCAAATGGGTCATAAACGGACAAATCGGACAGGCCTTTTTTTTTGCTTTTTACATTTGAACCATACAGCCGCGGATGTGCTGTAAATAACAAATTGTAGGATGTAATAAAAATAAAAATGAGGATACTGAAACCACCGTAGGAATGAGACAATGGCACAAGATGGAGCCAAGGGAAACATTAGTAGAAAAAATTAATATTATCAAATTTAAAATAAGTAGGAATGAAATACACAAGAGCATTAGGTGAAACGCCCAAAGGGACGGGCGACACTGAAATTTTAAGAAGAGCTGGAGCTGTTCTGGAGGCAATGATAGTCAATGAAGAAACCTTTCCGGGTCCGTTGCCTTCCTTGGAAGTGTTACAGGCAGCTAAGGATACCTACGAATCGAGACTGGCGGTCTCAAGCAAAACGCGGGGTTTACAGGATATCAGTTTAAAAAATGAAGCAAAGGCCGCGTTAGCCTATACCTTGCAAAAACTGGCCTTCTATGTCAACACTGTAGCGGATGGCCATTTACCGACGCTTTATGCATCCGGATTCCGAATTACCTCGCCGGTGGTTAAAGGACAAGTTCCATATTCGCCTTCGTGGATAAAAGGTGGAGATGGCCACCTCAGCGTTTCGGTGAATGTGGATTTTCAAAAAGTGGATGGCAATAATGTAGCTTATGAATATTGTTATGCTGTGACAGATGATTTGGATGGTGTACCAGAATGGGGTAATATTGTCCATACCCGGACGACCAGAAAAAACATCATTGATGGATTAGTTCCGAGAACAGTCCTGCACATTCGAGTGCGTGCGGTAAACGCCAATGGCGTAAGCGAGTGGACGCCAGCAATTAAACACATCGTTCGATAAATAGGAGGACGACACAAAAAGAAAAGCATCGGGCGACCGATGCTTTTTTAATTCTTTACTGATATCCTAGCAATTTCATTACCTGTTTAGAATTCTGCTCTTCACCAAACACTTCGAAATTGAACGTTTCGTCCCGGTTTCTGCGAATCAACACATGTTTCGGGGACGGGAGCAGGCAATGATGGATACCCCCATAACCACTTAATACATCTTGGTACGCACCTGTATGGAAGAACCCGACATACTGTACCTTACGGGTTTTCGGCATAAAAATAGAGTCCATATGTGCTTCCTGATTGTAGTAATCCTGCCCATCGCAGGTAATACCCCCCAGCGTAACACGTTCATACTCGGAATCCCAGTTGTTTATCGGCAAGAGGATATATTTTTGGTTCAGTGCCCACACATCGGGCAGATTCGTGATAAAAGAACCATCGATCATGAACCATTTTTCGCGATCGTTTTGTTGCTTGCGACCTAATACCTTATACAAGATACCGGAAGCCTCCGCCACGGTGTACTTGCCAAATTCGGTAATAATATCTGGTTCCATTACCTCATGGTGTGCACAGATCTGTTTGATACGATTGATGATCTCGTTCACCATATACTCGTAATCGAAATCATGCACCAACGAATCCTTAAACGGCATACCGCCACCGATATCTAAGGTATCTAAATCAGGATTTACCTTTTTAAATTTACAGTAGAGCGTAACATATTTCTCCAGCTCGTTCCAATAGTATGGTGTATCGGAAATACCCGAGTTGATAAAGAAATGTAATAACTTGACCTTGAAATTCGGATTGTCGACTATTTTATTGTTATAAAAATCAATAACATCTTCTGAGCGAATACCTAAACGTGAAGTATAGAACTGCGAATCCGGCTGTTCTTCCGATGCGATACGGATGCCCAATGCACAAGGCTCGTCCAGCTCAATCTCGTCGTCATACAGATTAAATTCTTCTTTATTATCTAGTACGGGAATAATATTTTTAAACCCGTCGTGGATCATATCAATGATGTATTGCTTATATTGATACGTTTTGAAGCCGTTACAAATTACGGTAATATCTTTTGTTACCGTTCCTGCTCGCTCTAAAGCGTCGATCATCGGCATATCAAAAGCGGATGACGTCTCTAAATGGATGTCATTTTTCAGCGCTTCTTCAACGATATGTTTGAAATGTGAAGATTTAGTACAATAGCAGTATTTATATGTTCCTCTGTAATCATTTTTCAAAATGGCGGTTTGGAACAAAATTTTTGCTTGCTGAATTTTTTTGCTGACGATAGGTAAGTAGGTAAAACGCAGTGGTGTGCCATACGTCTCTATCATCTCCATCAAATTCAGATCGTGGAAATACAATTCGTCGTCGATAACCTCGAATCCGTCTTGCGGAAAACCAACACTTAAGTCAAGAAATTCCTGATAGCTTTGCATTTTTTATTATTTTTGGCAAAGATATACTTTCATGATGAATACCTTACTATATGAGCTTATGTTTTTCTAATTCATTATCAGAAAGTTATAAAAATTACGAAATAATTACATGGTTAATTCTATTCAACAGACATTAATTACACAGACAATTCGCGCTGTGAAGGAACTTTATAGTACGGATATTCCTGAATCACAGGTGACTTTGCAGGAAACCAGAAAAGAGTTTGAAGGGCATATCACCGTAGTCGTTTTTCCTGTGACACGTTTCTCCAAAAAATCTCCGGAACAAACCGGGAACGATATTGGAAGATTCCTTCAACGTACTGTGCCGGCTATCTCCGCCTTTAATGTAATCAAAGGCTTCCTGAATATCAGCTTTACCGATCAGTATTGGGTAGAATTGGTTAACACGAAGTTGATAGACACGTCTTTTGGTGTATTCCCGCCGAATGGAAAGAAGTTGATGGTGGAATATAGTTCGCCGAATACCAATAAACCGCTTCACTTAGGGCATATTCGAAACAACTTATTAGGATACTCCGTCTCTGAGATTTTAAAGGCTTATGGTTATGATGTCGTGAAAGCTAATCTTGTCAACGACCGTGGTATCCACATCTGTAAGTCGATGCTTGCCTGGCAGAAATACGGAAATGGAGAAACACCGGCCTCGTCGGGAATAAAAGGTGATCACTTGGTAGGTAAATACTATGTTGTCTTCGATAAAGAGTATAAAAAGGAAATCGACACACTGAAAGCGCAGGGACAGACCGAGGAGGCAGCAAAGAAAAACGCACCCTTGATAAAAGAAGCGCAAGCGATGCTCCAAAAGTGGGAAGCTGGTGAGGAAGAGGTTATCGAGTTATGGAAAACCATGAACGGATGGGTGTACGACGGGTTTGAGAAAACGTATAAGCGGCTGGGCGTAGATTTTGACAAGTTTTATTATGAATCGAACACGTATCTGCTAGGAAAGGATATCATTCAGGAAGGACTGGACAGCGGCGTCTTCTTTCGAAAAGCGGACAATTCAGTGTGGATTGATTTAACGAATGAAGGACTAGATGAGAAACTGGTGCTACGAGGTGATGGTACATCGGTATACATTACGCAGGATTTAGGTACAGCCCAACTGAAATACGACGAGTTTGAGATGGACGAGTCTATTTACGTGGTGGGCAATGAGCAGGATTATCATTTTAAGGTATTGTTCTTGATTCTAAAGAAATTGGGAAAACCGTGGGCAGAAGGGCTATTCCATTTATCGTATGGTATGGTCGATCTGCCGTCGGGCAAGATGAAATCCAGAGAAGGCACAGTAGTCGATGCTGACGATTTAATGGCGGAAATGTTGGAAACGGCCAAAACGCGCACGGAAGAATTGGGAAAAACCGAAGGATTGGAAGAGGATGAAAAAGCGTCATTGTACTGTACCGTTGGGATGGGCGCGCTAAAATATTTCTTACTGAAAGTGGATCCCAAAAAACGACTCTTGTTTGACCCCAATGAATCGGTCGATTTTCAAGGGCATACCGGACCGTTTATTCAATACACACATGCACGTATCAAATCAGTCTTACGCAAAGCATCTTATGATAAGTCACTAGCGTTAGGATATCCTGCGGATCTCTCTGTTTATGAACAAGATTTAATACAAGCTTTAAGCAAATTTCCGGAGGTATTGGAAGCTTCGGCGAAAGAATTTTCACCGGCCCAGTTGGCCAATTATGCTTATGAGCTCGCTAAGCTTTATAATAAGTTCTACCATGAAGAAAGCATTATAAAGGCCGAGGATGATACGGTCAAAAATTTCCGTTTACACCTATCGGCGATAGCTGCGCGGATGATTTCGAAAAGTATGCGGCTATTGGGGATTGAGGTACCGGAGAGGATGTAGGTTTTCTTTTCTTTTTCTCCGCGAAAAAGAAACAAAAAGCTCGCCGCTGGGAATCTTTGCGTAAGGGTGAGGTGCAAAGGCAAGTTTGTACAGATGCAAAGTTTCCAAGGCGGCATTTGGGGTTAATTAGGGATAATGCAAATGCGTAACTAAAGCGTTTTTTATCGCATAGTGATTTCGCAGATTAATACTCATTAAGAAAAGAAAAAACTTATGCAAAAAAAATACAAAATTGGATTAATAGGCTTTTCAATAGGTGGACAGGTATTCCATGCGCCGTTTATTGTAGGAAACCCGTCTCTTCAACTCTATAAAGTAACGGCTAGAAAACCTGAACAGCAGCAAGTTTTATCGAATAAATACCCGTCGGCTATTGCGGTACAGACTGTGGATGAAATCATCAATGATCCCCTAGTGGATATCGTCGTAATCGCGACTTCTAACGACGTACATTATTCATTAGCTAAAGGAGCGCTGGAAGCGGAGAAACATGTAGTCGTGGAAAAACCATTCACCAACACAACCGCAGAGGCGGATGAATTGATTGCGTTGGCGAAACAGAAAGGACGGATACTAACTGTTCACCATAATGCCAGATTTCATTCTGATTTTAAGACGGTTAAAAAGATTGTCGAAAGCAAAAGGTTAGGATCGGTGGTCAATTATCAAGCACGTTTTGACCGTTTTAGAAACTTTCTGCGAGAGGGTGCATGGCGGGAACAAGATTTGCCGGGTTCTGGTATCCATTATGATTTGGGTGCGCATCTAATAGACCAAGCACTGCAACTTTTCGGCAAACCCGATGCCGTGTTTGCCGATCTGCGAAAGCAGCGTGAACACGCCAAGGCGGTTGATGATTTTGAATTTATATTAAGTTATCCAACGCGCAAAGTGTCCCTATTTGGGCAGATGCTAGCAAAAGAACCAACTCCTCGGTTTGCATTATATGGCCTGAAAGGTTCCTTCGTAAAACCAGGCATAGACCCTCAGGAAGCTTTATTACGCAACGGTGCATTACCGCACGAAGACCCGAACTGGGGGAAAGAACCTACGTATAATTATGGGGTGTTGAATATATTGGAAAACAGGCAGGATATAAGGGAAACCATTCCTAGTGAAATCGGAACAGGTCAGGATTTTTATCAAAATTTGGTAGAGGTATTACATAATAAAAGTGAGTTAATTATTACACCGAAACAGGCGCGTGATGTTATCCGTACTCTAGAAGCAGCTGAACAATCCTGGAAGGAACAACGGGTTATTTGCCTCAAAGATCAATTGATAGCATATTAATGGATTATGACGCAATTATAATCGGTGGAGGAGCATGTGGACTGATGTGTGCTGCGCAAGCAGGATTGTTAGGAAAACGTACACTAGTTTTAGAAAGAAACGACAAGCCTGGCGCTAAAATACTAATCTCAGGAGGCGGACGCTGTAATTTCACCAATTTATATACCGCACCGGAAAATTTCATTACGGAAAACCCACACTTTTTGCACACTGCTTTTTCGCAATGGACGGTGGAGGATACGATTTCTTTTTTTGAGAATTTCGGTAAAATTCAAGGACAGGAAAAAACACTCGGTCAACTTTTTCCAAAGTCGAATAAAGCAAAAGATATTGTCGCTGTATTCACGAAATTGATGTATGATACCGGGCAAGACATTTGGTTGCAAACCGACGTTAAATCTGTCGAGAAACGAGAAGAAGGGTATCTAGTGTCCTTGGTACGACAGGGAAACGATCAACAGCTCTTTTGTAGGAAAGTAGTTTTTGCTTCGGGAGGTTTACCGGTGACCAAACTGGGCGCTTCGGATTTTGCCGTGAGATCGGCTCGTCAATTTGGTTTATCCATCGTCGACACTGCACCAGCACTTGTTCCGCTGACGATAACAGGAAAGGACGCACCATGGTATGCGTCTTTAGCTGGGAACAGCGTCTTTGCCCGTGTTTACAACAACAGAATCAGTTTTGAAGAGAACATACTTTTTACCCATTGGGGATTGAGCGGCCCGGCTATATTGCAGATATCATCTTATTGGCGCGCCGGTGAAACCTTCACGATAGATCTTCTCCCAAAATTCCGTCTCGATGAACTGATCAAAAGTGAACGAGCTGCCGGAGGGAAGCGTACAGTAGGGCAAATGCTGAACGATTATTTTACAAAGAGAATGGTGGAAGCGTTGGGGACATATCTTCCAATCGAGCTTAAGATTGCATCAATCAGTAAGACAAACGCAAAGCGTGTATGCGATACGATACATAAGTTTACGGTCAAACCTGCCGGTGACAAGGGATATGATAAAGCGGAGGTAATGCGGGGAGGGATCTCGACCGACGAGCTCAATCCTCGCACGCTGGAAGCCAAGAAGCATCAGGGGCTTTATTTTGGCGGCGAAGCTGTAGATATTACGGGTTGGCTCGGAGGCTATAACTTTCAATGGGCTTGGGCTTCAGGCTATTTGATTGCGCAAGATTTGTAGGGCAATCGGTATTTTCTTAACTTTGCACCGAAGCAAACTGGTTCTATCGCTGTCGCATCTACGGATGGGAGAGAGGAAAGTCCGGGCAACATAGAGCAACACGCTTCCTAACGGGAAGGCTCTTGTGTAAATAAGAGACAGAAAGTGCCACAGAAAATATACCGCTCCGACACGTCGGGGTAAGGGTGAAAATGTGAGGTAAGAGCTCACAGTCTTGCATGGTGACATGCATTACGGTAAACCTCGTGTGTTGAAAGACCAAATAGGTTACGAAATTCAGAGGTTGCTCGTCTTTTTCCGATTTATCGGGATTCGTAATGGGTAGGTTGATCGAGCTTGCGTGTGAATGCAAGCCTAGATAAATGATAGAAATCCGCTCGTTTAGACGTTGAGGATACAGAACCCGGCTTACAAGGTTTGCTTCTTTTTAAGAGTTAATAAGTTAATAGGATAAATAAATATGACGACAATCTTAATCATCGACGACGAACGACCAATAAGGAGCTCGCTCCGCGATATTTTGGAATATGAAGATTACAAAGTTCTGGATGTCGATAATGGATTTGATGGCTTGGATCTCTTAAAAAAGGAAAAAATAGACCTCGTTCTATGTGATATCAAGATGAACAAAATGGACGGTATGGAAGTTCTGACGGAGGCACAAAGTATCTGCGATACGCCTTTTATCATGATTTCCGGCCATGGTACTATCGAGACCGCTGTGGAGGCAGCGCGGAAAGGTGCTTTCGACTTTCTGGAAAAACCACTCGATCTAAATAGATTGTTAATTACCGTGCGAAATGCCCTTGAAAAAGGAGGGTTGGTCAAGGAAACTAAAGTTTTAAAGAAAAAAGTTTCCAAAACCAAGGAAATACTAGGCGAATCCCCAACGATTAGTCTTATAAAAGAAACGATAGATCGTGTGGCTCCTACGGAAGCACGTGTCTTAATAACAGGGGAAAACGGCTCAGGAAAAGAATTGGTAGCGCATTGGCTTCATGAAAAATCTACTCGTGCAGGTTCGCCTTTAATAGAGGTCAACTGTGCCGCAATCCCATCTGAGCTGATAGAGTCTGAATTATTTGGACATGAAAAGGGTTCGTTTACATCGGCAGTAAAGCAGCGTATCGGAAAGTTTGAGCAAGCTAATGGTGGAACATTGTTTTTGGATGAGATCGGTGATATGAGTCTTTCTGCCCAAGCGAAAGTACTACGTGCACTTCAAGAAAATAAAATAACACGTGTAGGAGGTGAAAAAGAGATAGATGTGAATGTCCGTGTAATCGCGGCAACAAATAAAGATTTGTTAAAAGAGATAGAAGATGGCAATTTCCGTATGGATCTTTACCATCGGCTGAGTGTTATCTTAATTCATGTACCTTCTCTTAAAGAACGTGCTACCGATATTCCTATTATTGCATCAAGTTTCTGTGAAGAAATATGTGGTGGATACAACACGCCTACTAAAGAGATTACCGAGGGAGCTATGCAAGCATTACAAGCGTTGCCCTGGACAGGAAATATTCGTGAATTGCGGAATATGATTGAACGATTGATTATCCTTAGTGATAAGAGAATTACGGAAAAAGAAGTGGCATTGTATGCGAACCCGTCGAACACGAACATAACTACGGAGAATAACGGAGGTTTGAAAACAGGACAAACCCTCGATTTTGATAAATTTGAATCTTTTCAGGATTATAAGGATTACGCGGAAAAGGAATTTATTAATTTTAAATTGGATAAGAATGGTTGGAATGTTTCAAAAACCGCCGATGATATCGGAATACAACGCAGCCATTTATATCATAAAATCGAAAAATTTGGATTAAAACGTACGGAATAGGATGGAAAAAAAGCGGTGGAAATTTCCACCGCTTTTTGCTACTCATTGAATTTTCGTTTCTGCCTCCTGTAAAGCACAACAATAATAAGTAAGAGTATAATCGCTCCCACAATAATCGCCGCTGTAGGCGATGTTTCTTCTCCCTCCGTATTTATATGTTGGCTTGCTCTTGCAAGTAACGCGAAATAGCTAAATAAAATAATAAACCCCACCTTTCTCATAACTTAAATATTTAAAAAACCATAATGGATATAATGTAACGTTTTCTGTGTTAAATAACAAACTTTTTTAACACAAAGATGTAGTATTTTGTGTTAAGAAATGTTAAACAACCATAAAGCTCTTTTTCACTTTTTTTACAAACAGTAGTTGCAACAAAGAAGATTTACATTTCTTCCGGAACCGGACTGTGTATCAATTCTTGCGCTTCGAGTAAGATTCGTTTTTTTTGATGTTTGGCAGTTCGCAGAAATTCGAGGTAATTAGGATTTTCAAGCAAGTCACGGACGAGTATGCAGCCATTTTTGAGTAACAACGATGTTTCTATAGCATTTAAATTGGTTAAACAGGTTACTGGATACAAGTCTAAATTATCTACTTGATTTTTAATGCTATTGTGGGCAGGGTAGTCCCAAGCTAACATATTTAATTTATAATATTCTCCAAAACTGATGGAGTCAGAAGTGAGGTAGGCATTCGTCACCAGCCAACCATCTGTAAATTGTTGAGGCGTTTCAAAAAAAGAAAAGGAAAGACCTTTGATATCTTTTACTCTTGACAGAAAATACATGGGGGTAGTTACAGAAATTTTCGCATCCACGTCATTTCGGAATTTACATTCTATAGCCAACATAGAATCACCTTTTGTTGCTATAACATCAATTTCATGTGTAACCGCATGGCCTTGTACTGTTTTTCCGGTAACAGTTTTATAACCGGCGTTAGCAAACAATTTACCTATCCATTTCTCAAAGTAGAAGCCCTCTGGTCCTAAATCCCGAAGTGCCTTCTTCAATGAATACCTGGCTGCATAGGAATCACGATGATTTTTTAACAAATCGAAAGCAAGTTCATACAGTTCGCGTGTAGTTATACCATCGTAGAGACGCGGTTGTATGCGTTGGAAAACCGTATCAACTTCGTCTTCCGAAGCTTCTGATTTAGTCAGCGAGTGTCTTAATTTGTTAGGTTCAAAGGGAACCAGCTCCCCCGAGTGTTTTTTTACATATATTTTCATTGTAATCTGTTTGGGTACCAAAAAGGTACTATTTTTTATATAAACAGCAAAACATTTTGAATAAATAGATTGTTCTATTAAAAAAATTGGTTATGGGAATTATAGATCAAGCAGTAGACAAAATGAAAACTAAACTAGACGATGCTTGCGAACATGGCACGATAGGAAGTTCAGAGCGTATGCTATCTGTCATAGCGGGTGGTTTTATCTTAGGATATAGCGCCAAAAAATTACTAAAAAAACCATTAGCCGCTATTTCCGGTCTTACGTTGGGAGGTGCATTGGTCGCCAGGGGTGTAAGCGGAAAATGCCCTATTGTGGGAGCAATTGAGGATGCAGAACAACAGGAACGGAATCTTACACTAATCGAACGCCGCTATTTCGAGAAATAAATCGAGGTTTGTTATATACTAATTCTGGCTGAACCATCCTTGTGATGGTTCAGTCTTTTTTATCAACTAATAAAACCTTTCACATATTGCTGTGTGATCTCATGCTGTGGATTTAACAGTACATCATCTGTTTTGCCAAATTCAATGATCTCGCCGTTATACACAAATATGATATAATCAGATACACGACGCGCTTGCCGAAGGATATGTGTAACAAGTACTATTGTGTAATCCTGTTTTAGCGCTATCAGTAGGTTTTCTATCGTTTGAGTTGAAATAGGGTCTAGCGCGGACGTGGACTCGTCTCCCAAAATAATTTCTGGCTTTACGGCGAGCCCGCGAGCTAAGCAAAGACGCTGTTGCTGTCCTATAGAAAGCTTGGTCGCCGATCCTTCCAAGCGGTCTTTTACCTCGTCCCATAACCCAACATTCCGGAGCTGAGTTTCCACTATTTCCGTCAATACTTTTTTGTTTTTCTCGCCGTGTATACGCGGTCCATACGCTACGTTGTCAAAAATGGACATTGGTAAAGGGAAAGGTTTTTGTGAAAGTAATCCCATTTTTTTACGGATATGGGTAACCTCTGCATCTTTAGCATAAAGATCTTCGCCATTCACCAAAACTGACCCTGTAATATTCACACCTTTGGCGTCGTCTACCAGACGATTTAAGGTCTTGAGCAGCGTCGTTTTCCCTCCGCCCGAGGGTCCGATAATGGAAGTTACCGAATTATTGGGAATTGACAGGTTTATATTCTTTAAAATACGCTTACCCTCAATGGTAACATTCAGATCTTTAATTTGTATATGTGGTATAGAAGTATTCACTAAATCTTGTGTTTCTGCTGTTTGGAGGCTAGAAGATGTGTACATATAACGATTATTAAAATAATAAATGTCAAAACTAATGCAGAAGCATAGGCACGTCCTTGTACCTCCGGAATCGGACTACTCAACTGGAAGAAAATAGCCAATGGCAATGTGGCCGCAGGTTCATCTACATATTTTGGAAGATTATCGCTAAAACCCGTTGTTAACAAAACGCCAGCTACGTCTCCGATTGCCCGGCCAAATGCCAATAGAATAGCGGTAAAAATACCCGGTTTAATATATTTTAATAGAATTTTCGCCAATTCCCATCTTGTCGCTCCCAGTGAAAAGGTTACATGCTTCAAATCGACAGGAATCGTTTTTAATAATTCATCTATAGTCCGCACGACGATAGGAATCGTTAATAAGGTAATCGTAATGATACCACCCAATAAGGATGCCCGAATACCCATCCAAATCATGATGCTGAAAGCAATAGCACCGTATACAATGGAAGGAATACCAAAAAGGACGTCAAACAACAGTTTGCAGGAGCGCTCCAAAAAAGATCCGCTCTTTACGTAAACGTTGAGAAAGATGGAAATAGGAATTCCAATGAGCGTGGCAAGCAAAGTAGAAAACGTTGCTAAATACATCGAACCTAAAATAGCATTCAGGATACCACCTTCCTTTCCAATATAAAAACCACCTTTTGGAGCTTGACTAATCATTTCCCAAGATAAATATGGGAGCCCCTGGTAAAGAATGGTACCAATAATAAAGAAGAGGGAACCCGTGATCGTTATTCCCGAAAGCTGCATAGCCACCTTGGCAATTTTTTCTTTTAGTAGTCGTTTCTTTATATTACTCATTATGATTTCGCCTCCAATCTGTTGAGTATTAACCGCGATATTAAATTAAATCCGAAAATGAGTACAAATAACAGTAAAGCTGCAAACATCAAAGCAGAATCGTACAACGGTATCGACATCATCTCACCAAAATTATTGGCAATCAATGCCGGCAGGGGATACCCTGCGTCAAAGAACGACTTCGGAATCTGCGGAATATTTCCACAGACCATCAGTACAGCTATCGTCTCGCCAAAGGCACGAGAAATACCTAAAACAACAGCTGCTATCAATCCCGGCTTGGTTTTCACTAATATAACTTTGACAATGGTTTCCCATTTTGTGGCGCCCAATGAAAGTGAAGCGGCTTTCAATTCATAAGGAATCGTTTGTAGTACTTCTACCATGATGCTCATCATAATCGGAAAAATCATCACTGCTAACACAATTCCCCCGGCAAATACCGTGTAACCCGTAGTTTCCGCTCCCACAATAGGCGCAACGTATTGGCTCAAAAAAGGAACGACAAATAATACTCCCCAAACACCGTAGAGTACGGGAGGAATTGCAGCTAATACATTCACTAAAGGCAAAACCATTCTACGCAGCGCTTCGCTGGCGTATTCTACTAAATAGGCAGAAGCCAAAATACAAAGTGGAGCGGCAATGATAAGGGATATAAACGTTACCCAAACAGTTCCCATGATGAAAGGAAGGAATCCAAAACTTCCGTTGAGAGGAGACCACACACTTTCCGTAAGGATAGCACCCAAACTCTCTGCACGAAGCAAAGGAATAGATTTGAAACTAAGCCCCGTAAGTATAAGGATGATAACAACAAGGGATAATGCCAACATGGCGGCAAAACTACGTTGTATAAGCTTGTCTTTTATTAATCTCCAGTTCACTTTATAATGATAATTTATTAAGTTCAATGGTTTTTATCGCATCGTTCAAAGGAACGTATCCATTTTCAAGCAGATAACCTTGCTGCTCCTTTTCCAGAACAAATTGTATAAACGCTGTCAGTAATTTTGTTTTTTTGTCGGAGCGAATGACAAATGTCAGGTCACGGGAGGGAGGAGAGGGGTAGCGATTGGTGGCAACAGCATTTGTTAAAGAATCAATATGGCTATAGAAATTTTCTTCTTCATCGATATGGCCATTGTTATTAAGATCCAACGGAAGGATACCGATATTTTCTACTGTCTGTTTCGTTTTCAGATTATAAACAAAATTAATATTGCTGAAACCAATAGAAAGTGGCTTGTCTTTGATAGCCTGTACCAGACCAGGATCTCCGAATATACCCACGCCTTTTAATCCTTCTTGGTGTACGCCTAAAAACTTCGCCCACGTTTCAGCTGCGCCTGCAGCGTCTGAACGTACATATACCTCGATCGGCTTATTTACAAAGCGCGAATCAATGTCGCTCCATAGTTTATATTTCTGATGTACAAAAATACCTTCTAATTCTTCTTGTGTAAGACCGCGTTCTTTTATCAGTGTATAATTGGGATGATGGCGATTAAAAGACCCAACCACTGCATCTTTTGCGACATGTACGGGATAAGCGCCCTTAGTGATCTCTTGTTTATGGAGGTCACGGGATACTAAGCCGATATCCACCATGTTGGATAGGACGTCGGCAATACCCTTTCCCGCACCCCCAGCTGAAATGTTAAATCGAACATGTGGATGTTCCTTTTTAAAATCTTCACTCCATAATACAACAATAGGATATAAAGCAAACGCACCAGAAATGGAGATATTTCCGGTGTAACCGTTTTTTTCATCATATCCCTCTTTAACTTTCGGGGCGCAAGAAGTTACTAAAAATAAGAGTAAAAAGCTATATATTAAATAATTATGTTCTTTCACCTAATTTTGTTATTTGAATTGCTTCGAAAAATTATTTTACAAATATATACTAAATTGGTAGATTTTATGTGTTTAGTATATAAAAATTTTATAACTTTGTCTTCAAGTTGTTGAAAAGAAGCCATCGGATGGCAGGGATAATTAGCAAATTAAAAAATAGAGAGAAGAGATCATGCAAAGCTTTCGCACAGAATTAGAGAATCCAATAGTAGAGCAGGAGATAATTGAATTAGAGAAAAAGATAAGAGCTTATCGCGAGGGAAATATCGTAGAGGACAGATTTAAATCCTTACGCTTAGCTCGTGGTATTTATGGACAACGTCAACCAGGAGTCCAGATGATACGTATCAAATTACCATTTGGTAAGATAACTTTTAAACAGTTATTAAAGATTGCAGATATCTCAGATGAATATGCGAGCAGTAATATCCATTTTACGACAAGACAGGATATACAAATACATTTTGTTAGTCTGGACCGTACCCCCGAGCTATGGGCAAAATTAGCGGCGGACGACATGACTCTTCGTGAGGCCTGTGGTAATACGGTCCGGAATGTAACTGCTTCTCCAACAGCCGGAGTAGATCCGGACGAACCTTTTGACGTTTCTCCTTATGCGCAAACAACATTCGAATATTTCGTTAGGAACCCCATTTGTGCTGAAATGGGACGAAAGTTTAAGATTGCATTTTCATCGAGTATAAAAGATACGGCTTTTTCCTATATACACGATTTTGGCTTTATCCCTAAAGTGAAAACCGTAGATGGTCAGGAAGTCCGTGGTTTCACTGTGATGTTCGGAGGCGGCCTGGGCGCACAACCGATTTTAGCACATAAAATACATGATTTCTTGCCTGAAAATGAAATTATTCCATTGATGGAGGCGACTATACGTGTGTTCGATCGGCATGGTGAACGAAACAATAGAAACAAGGCACGCTTTAAATATGTGGTACAAAAGTTAGGGTTAGAGGAAGTATTAAGGCTCGTTGAGATTGAGCGCAAAGCGAATAAAAGTAAACAGTTTGTGTTCAAAAAAGATAAAATCACACAACCCGAACCTCCGCCAGTATTTTCGGGTATAGTGGAACCACTCGATGCAAACGCTTATGCCATGTGGTCGAAAACGAACGTTTTTGAACAGAAGCAAAATGGATTCTACGGCGTATATGTTAAAGTACCCACCGGAGATATTTCGACCGCAAACGCTCGGTTGTTGATAGCTGGAATCCGTGACCATGTCGCTGATGACATGCGGATCACCCAAGATCAAAATTTATTGTTAAAATATGTTCGGAAAGAGTCGCTTCCGCATATATATAATGTATTGCACCAATTAGGTTACGCAAGATTCGGATTTAACAGTACATTGGATGTAACAACCTGTCCTGGAACAGACACCTGTAATTTAGGGATTTCCAATTCAACAGAAATGGCACGTGTGTTGGAGCAATATATAGAAGAATTTCATACAGATTTCGTCTATGAAACAAATCTGAAAATCAAAATTTCCGGTTGTATGAACTCTTGCGGTCAGCATGGTCTAGCACATATAGGATTTCATGGTGCGTCGCTCAAAGCTAACGGCAAAGTATTGCCTGCAGCACAAATCATGATGGGCGGTGGAACTGTTGGTGACGGTATTGGTCGTGTATCCGATAGAATCACCAAAGTACCGACCAAACGGGTTACACAAGTTGTAGACGTCGTATTAAATGACTATAAATTAAATAAGTTGGAAAACGAGAATTTCCATGATTACTACGACAGGCAAACAAAAGATTATTTCTACCGTCTGCTGAAGCCTCTTGCGGATTTAACCAATCTAATAGATGATGAATTCGTAGATTGGGGGCGTGACGATGTATACAATACAGCTATCGGCGTGGGAGAATGTGCAGGGGTAGTCATTGATTTAGTGGCTACACTATTGTTCGAAGCAGAAGAAAAACTAGATCTAGCAAAAAAAATGTTAGAAAAGGGACAATATGCAGATAGTATATATCATGCATATAGTGCCTTTGTGTGGACAGCCAAAGCGTTGCTTTTGGACAAAGGAATAAATGCCAGCACACAAGTGGCCGTTATTGACGAATTTGATGTACAATATGTACAAACGGAAATATTCACTTTCCCGACTTCGTTTAAAGAACGCGTATTACAAATTAATAAATACGAGCCTTCTCAAGAATTTGCAGAAACATATTTAACACAGTCTACGGCATTTTATGTCGATGCTGCAGCTAGGAGAGAGGAGTTACGGGCGGCGACAACAACTGTTTAGTTTATATAATAGGAGGGAAATAAGGAATGCAGATTAAACCATTTATTACTTTGGTAGGAGCTGGACCGGGGGATCCCGATCTGATTACGCTAAAAGGTATAAAAGCTATTCGTGACGCGGATGTTATTCTCTATGATGCTTTGGTGAATGAAGAACTATTGTCTTATGCCAAGCCATCTTGCACATTGATTTATGTAGGTAAACGGGCGGAACGCATATCGACTTCACAAGATTATATCAATAAACTTCTCGTTGATTACGCATTGACCCACGGTCATGTCGTACGTTTAAAAGGAGGAGATCCATTTGTATTTGGACGAGGAGGAGAAGAGATAGATTACGCTAGACAGTTCGATATCCCAACCGCTGTTATACCTGGGATATCTTCATCCGTTGGTTTAACAGGTTTGCAACAGATTCCATTAACATATCGTGGAATAAGTGAGAGTTTTTGGGTTATTACTGGCTCCACATCTGATGGTCGACTTTCGGATGATTTAAAATCGGCAGTGTATACGAGTGCTACGGTTATTGTACTTATGGGATATGCTAAATTGGCCCAAATCGTAGATTTTTACCAACAGCATGGCAAGGGCCAGTTGCCTATAGCACTTATTCAAAATGGCTCATTGCCCAACGAACGTGTTGCGCTAGGGCGGATAGATAATATCTTAGCGGAAGCTGAGCGAAACCTTGTGGGTGTTCCTGCTATTATCGTTTTGGGCGAAGTCGTTGCCAAACATCAGGCGTTTGAAAATATAAAGAAAGAGCTTCAATCAATTACGGTGTAAAATGAACGAACTGTTTCCTATATATGTGAAACTTCACCAAATTCAGACCTTACTGGTAGGAGCTGGCAATGTAGGGTTGGAAAAATTGCAGGCAATTTTAACCAATTCGCCACAAGCAAAAGTACATGTCGTCGCGGCAGAAGTTAGTACCGAGGTTCACGAATTGATCCAAGGGAAGGGAAATATAGAAGTTTCAGCACGGGAATTTGACGAAAGTGATATTGAAAATGTGGATTTAATTATCCTTGCAACGAACAATACAGTATTAAACGCTAATATTCGTCAGCTGGCCAGCAAGCACCACATTTTATTGAATGTGGCAGATAAACCCTCTCTTTGCGACTTTTACTTGGGTTCGGTCGTTTGTAAGGGTAATCTTAAAATCGGAATATCAACTAACGGGAAATCGCCTACTATAGCAAAACGGATTAAGGAGTTTCTCAACGAATTGCTTCCTGAAGAAATCGACGAGACACTCGAATTAATGGGTCAGTTAAGGGATAATTTAAAAGGTGATTTTCAAGAAAAGATACGTGCTTTAAATGCACATACAAAAGATGTTTTAGTTAAGAAATCGTATGATAGCACAAATTAAGCAAGAAATACAAGGCTTGAATGCTGCAGAAATTATTGAATATGTGCAGCGAAAATATGGTCCTAAAACTGTTTTTTCGACTTCATTTGGTATAGAAGATCAAGTTATAACCCATTTGATTGCGCAATCCGGAAAAGAAATTTCTCTTTTCACGTTGGAAACAGGACGCCTTTTCCCAGAAACATACTATGTATGGAACAGGACCCTAGAAAAATATAAACTTCCTATCAAAGCCTACTACCCGAATACGGAAGCACTGGAGCAAATGGTTACAAAAAAAGGACCATCAAGCTTCTACGAATCGGTGGAAAATAGGAAGGAATGTTGCTATATCCGTAAAATAGAGCCTTTACGCCGTGCGATACAAGGATTTCAGATTTGGATTACAGGCATCCGAGCCGAACAGTCGGCTAATCGAGAAGATATGGAAAATATAGAGTTGGATGCCGCAAACAATATTATTAAAATACACCCTTTGTTTCACTGGACATTAGAAGAAGTAGAGCTTTTTTTGAAAAAAAATGGGATACCTTATAATCCATTACATGACAAAGGTTTTCCGAGTATAGGCTGCCAACCTTGTACGCGGGCGATACGCGAAGGAGAGGACTTCCGCGCCGGCAGATGGTGGTGGGAAGATAAAAGTAAAAAAGAATGTGGTCTACATGTTACACAATAAAGAAGAGACAATAGATTATAAACAGAAGATGGATTATTTAGATCATTTAGAAGCGGAGGCGATATATATCCTGCGTGAGGTAGCGGGCCAATTCGAGAATCCTGCGCTTTTGTTTTCAGGAGGCAAAGATTCGATAACGTTGGTGCATTTAGCGAAGAAAGCATTTCGCCCGGGCAAATTTCCTTTTCCATTGGTGCATATCGACACTGGACACAATTTTCCAGAGACGATTGAATTTAGAGATTGGTTGGTCGAGCAGCTAGGAGAGAAACTCATTGTTGGATTAGTACAGGAAAGCATCGATCAAGGAAAAGCAGTCGAACAAAAAGGAAAAAATGCCAGCCGTAATGCATTGCAAACTGTGACACTTTTGGATACCATCGAAAAGTACGGCTTTGACGCCTGTATAGGAGGGGCTCGGAGAGACGAGGAAAAAGCTAGGGCAAAAGAACGTATTTTTTCCGTACGTGATGAGTTTGGTCAATGGGATCCAAAACGCCAACGTCCGGAACTTTGGAACATCTTAAATGGAAAAATCCATAAGGGTGAAAATGTAAGGGTATTTCCTATCTCGAATTGGACAGAACTGGATGTTTGGAACTATATCAAACGGGAGAATATAGCGTTGCCTTCGATATACTTCAGCCATGAACGTGATGTGGTGTTACGAAACGGACAATGGATGGCGGCAGCACCATTTTTACATATCGACGGAGAAGATATCGTTGAGCATAAATCGGTGCGTTTCAGAACCGTAGGCGACATGACCTGTACAGCAGCAGTAGATTCGGTTGCGATTGAACTTGACGACATCATCGCAGAAATTAAAGCTTCGACCGTCAGCGAAAGAGGAGCGCGGATGGACGACAAAGTTTCTGAAGCCGCGATGGAAGAGCGTAAAAAACAAGGATATTTTTAACCGATAAGGGAATAAGGAATAAAGAATATTGAAAAATGAACATACTGAAATTTATAACAGCAGGCTCTGTAGATGACGGTAAAAGCACCCTAATCGGACGCTTACTATATGATACAAACTCAATTTTAGACGATCAATTAGAAGCGATAACAAAGGCTAATCGTAAAAACAACGATGGAACCGTTGACCTAGCTATATTGACCGATGGTCTAAAAGCCGAGCGGGAACAAGGTATTACCATTGATGTAGCATATAAATACTTTCAAACAGAAAAGAGGAAATTCATTATCGCAGATGCCCCCGGACACATCCAGTATACACGTAATATGGTGACTGGCGCGTCAAATTCGGAATTGATTATCATTTTAATTGATGCACGCAAAGGGGTTATTGAGCAAACTAAACGTCACTCATTTTTAGCAAAATTATTGTCATTGAAGAAAGTGCTTGTTTGTGTCAATAAAATGGACATGGTTGGATTTGATCCATTTGTTTATGAAAAGATCAAAGCTGATTATTTGGCTTTGGCAGAACGATTGGGACTTGAAAATATTGACTTTATTCCTGTTTCTGCTTTAAAGGGGGATAATATAGTACATCGCTCAGAAAGAACACCTTGGTATACTGGATCTTCATTATTAGATTATCTGGAAACAGTCAACATAGAGGATAAAAAGCTACAGCCGTGGCGTCTTTCAGTACAGTGGGTGGTACGTCCACAGACAGAGGATTTGCACGACTATAGAGGGTATGCTGGACGTGTCTTAGGTGATGGCTTACAGAAGGGAGAGGAGGTTATTGTATTGCCAAGTGGTGTAAGAAGTGCGGTAGAAAGTATTGAACTGGCCGAACAACAGTTAGATCATGCACCAAACGGACAATCCGTTATTGTTCATCTAACAGATGATATCGATATTTCACGAGGCGATATTCTGGTGTCAGCTAGCCATCCAGCATTAGCAGAAAGAAATTTTGAGGCTAATATTTGTTGGTTCGATAATAAATCATTGGATACGAATCAGGTGTATTTACTACAAAATCATAGTACACTTACCAAAGTTAAGGTGACGGAGATTTTGTATAAATATGATGTCAATACGCAGGAAAAACAATATGATGAAGATATTCGGTTAAATGATATTGGTAAAATTGGAATCAAAGCCGCTGACGAAGTTGTATTTGATCTCCATCAGGATTTCCCCGAAAATTCGCAAGCCATATTAATTGATCCTAGAACGAATTTGACAGTAGGTGCTGTTATGATTGAAAATGTGGCATAATTTAAAATAAATATTATAAGTAAAAACGGCTTTTGATTGTCTCAAAAGCCGTTTTTACTTATAGTGTACAATGAGGAGAGGAACTCATAATTTTCTATTTAACATAATATTAATTATAATTCTCATGGTATTGGGGGAAAAATAAGACCTGTTTTGACTATGCAATCGCGCAAAGATCTAAAAAATGAAAACTTTGTGATATACATGTGATTATGGCCAGTTTTTTTAAAAGAATATTCGCTATTTGTCAATTATTTTAATAATTTAGCAACCTGAGGGAATATAAAAAATATAATTGCTAACAAATGTCACTTAACTTTAAAAAGTTTATCAAATACGTTGAGGATAGAAATCCAAACGAACCAGAATTTTTACAAGCTGTTGCGGAAGTTACTGAAGATTTAATACCGTACATCAATGAACGGCATCCAACTTGGGTCGATTTAAAAATATTAGAACGTATCGTCGAACCAGAGCGCGTTATTTCTTTTCGAGTAACATGGTTAAATGATAAAAATGAAGTTCAGGTGAACCGCGGTTATCGCGTACAGATGAACAGTGCTATTGGGCCATATAAAGGAGGACTCCGCTTCTCTCCCACTGTAAACTTAAGTATTCTTAAATTCCTGGCTTTTGAACAAGTGTTCAAAAATAGCTTAACAGGAATACCTCTTGGCGGTGGAAAAGGTGGTTCAGACTTTGATCCAAAAGGCAAGTCAAATATGGAAATTATGCGATTTTGCCAAAGCTTCATGACGGAGCTATATCGCCATATTGGAGCTGAAACAGACGTTCCGGCCGGTGATATTGGTGTGGGAGAACGTGAGGTAGGTTACATGTTTGGTCAATATAAGCGCATTCAAAATGATTTTACCGGTGTATTAACCGGAAAAGGAAAGCATTGGGGCGGTTCTTATATCCGTCCGGAAGCAACAGGATATGGCCTGCTCTATTTTGTAGAATGTATCTTTGAAAATATTGATGAAGAGATTGCAGGAAAGACTATCGCAATCTCTGGGGCAGGAAATGTTGCATATTATGCGGCTGAAAAAGCGATACATCTAGGCGCAAAAGTGATTTCTTTGTCGAATAGCACCGGAACACTGCATGATCCCGAGGGATTAACTCTTGAGAAGTTATCTTACGTAGGTACATTAGGGCGTGAATTGTCAAAATACCCGCAAAAATTTAAAGCTGCAATTTTTCATGCAAATAAAAAGCCTTGGCATCTTAAATGCGATATTGCCCTTCCATGTGCCACGCAAAATGAGCTGGATAATGAAGACGCCAAGATGCTTGTTAAACACGGTTGTGTATGTGTCGCAGAGGGCGCTAATATGCCTTCTACTGCAGAAGCAATTAAGATATTCCATAAAGCGAAAATCCATTTTGCTCCTGGTAAAGCCGCGAATGCGGGTGGCGTAGCGGTTTCTGGCCTCGAAATGTCGCAGAATTGGATCGGGCAACAGTGGAACGCTGAAAAAGTAGATACTCGATTGAAGGGCATTATGAATAATATCCATAAGACTTGTCTAAAATATGGAAAAGAAGAAGATGGATATATCAACTACTTAAAAGGTGCGAATATCGGCGGCTTTATTAAAGTAGGCGTCGCCATGAAAGCGCAGGGGTTGGTTTAGTCCTCAATTTCGCGTAAATTCGAAAGCTCCACAATATAGATTGTGGAGCTTTATTTTTATCTAATTTTTTATTATATGAGAACAGTTGCAGAACTCCCCCATCCTGATTGCAAAATAACGATTTTTTCAATGAACCAGAAGTTCATTATCAAGTTCGAACAGGGTGTTCTTGAGCAATCTTATAAATTAGCGGAAACGGATGTTATCGGCGGTGTCAATGGCGTATTTGAACTTTTAGACGAGGAATTTATCAATCAAGTAATTACACAATTTAAACAGATGCGTAAAGCCTTTGTCGGTGCCTATGAAAGATATGAATGATTTATTTCTATAAACATATGTACAATATTGATAAACAAGATCATATATTATTTATAGATTAAAAACAAAATAAAATTTGGCATTAGAGGGTTTCCTTTTCAATATCCCTTCATCATTTCCTAAACATTAGGTTCATATAAAATACACAATATATTGACTACAAACGAATTAATCATTTTACGAAATAATATTTGGCGAAAAAGTAGGGCAAAATATTGTATTAGAAAGAAAACGAGGTTAAAATAAAAATATCGATCGGCAGATCGTAGGTTTCTGCCGATCGTTTATTTTTTCTAAAAGTCGACCTTGATAATTGATTTTAAAGGGATAAGGATCCCATTTTTTATTTGGATATATCGTTCGGTCAATGACCAAACTGTCGTCTCGACACGCTTTGAACCATCCTCTGTTTGAAATACAATGGTTGTTTTAGACTTAAATTCATTTCCCAAACGCTGTGCCGAGCGTAACTTGTCATACAATACAGCCGTATTATCGACCTCAGCTGGAACAATCTTATATTCACCAATACGCTCTTTTTCTATAATTTCTACACTCATATATCAATAATTTTTGTTTTGTATAATCCAGTCAAATAAACTTTTAACGTATTATTAAATATAAATATTGACTTTGACGTTTTATACATAACAACAAATTCTTTACATTATTGCTTGATTTTAACATTTATTTGTAACAACAGTCATCTATTTATAAAAAAACATCCAAACAAGGTTTAACCCTGTTTGGATACTTTGTAAATCCACAGTTGTATAGATAATACACTTTGTTATGACGCAAATGCTCTGTCCCCTTTTTTGTAAGGAAAGTTGCCATCGTATTTTCCTGGAATTTTAACGTAACGTAGTGCCTTCGTCATGCCGACTTCTGAAGTAAAGAATCCCGTCAATGTTAATTGTTTTAACATGTGAAAGAAATGGTTTGGAAGCTGTTCAACTTCGTTTGCATTCTTTCCACTTTTTTCAGCGTCTTCGTTCAATTTCTTTTGCTTATCGCCTCTTTCTTTTTGAAATTCTTTGGCTTCTTTATCAAACATATTGACATACTGCAATTGTTCCTCTTTTGATAGCTCTTGGAATTTTTTACCAAATTCCTTTTTCGCTCTATCGTCTACACCATCTAAACCTTCTAGGAACGCTTTCTGATCTTGTGGATCGTAACAGTCACGGATCATTACTGGAATAAATTCGCCCACACCAGCTTCCTTGGCACCGGGTGTTGACGTTTTAGGTAAAATTGCTTCAGCAAGATCACCTAAAAAATTCATCTTATCTTTTTCGAACAATACCGCGACATCCTTAGAGGCGGGTCTTGTACATCCTTCTAAGAATAAGTTAGCTCCTATAACAGAGCCACCGATAAGCATCGCTACACGTTGAATCGCTTCTCTTCTATTCATTTTCTTAAGATTAAATACTATAATTTATATCCCATCCTTGACGATATTCCCGTTTCACAAACTGATTTACGATGTCAAAGTTGGTTACCTTCATTTCGTCCTTGTCCCATAATAACTTGAGGTTCCTGCCCGGGAACTTATTATCTACCTGGAGATCCGCACCACGGATTGCTAAATTCGCCATGAGAATAGCCTCGGTAAGCGGACCTGAAATCTCAAACGGTGCGCTGACTTCCATATTTCCATATCCGGCGATACAAGCTTCTACCCACTGTGCATAGTGACCACTTGCTTTACCCGGAACACGTGCGTATTTCTGTTCTACACTTTCTTTACGGGTAGTAGGAAGCAATCGAGCGTTATCGCCATAGGTATCAGCCAATAATTTTCCTTTTGTGCCGACAAATAAAATACCATTACCGCCATCACCGAAAACTTCATTAGGTTCCAATTCGTCTGGACGAGCGGGTTGTATACCGCCATCCATCCAATGCAAGGTAACTGGTCCACTTGTTTTTTCGGTTTTGGGGAAAGTCATCGTAACGTGGCTCGACGGCGGGCAGCTTTCAGGGAAATAACCCCGTTTAAATTCGTCCACATAAATTGTACCTACGGTAGCCTGTACATCCTGTACGTATTGAAGATTTAACGTACTAAAAGGTACTTCCAAAAGATGGCATCCCATATCGCCTAATGCGCCCGTTCCGTAATCCCACCAACCACGCCAATTGAATGGCACCAGTTTTTCGATATAATCTTTATACGGAGCCGTTCCTAACCAAAGATCCCAATCCAGCTCGTTTGGCACAGGTGCAGTTTGGGTTGGCCATGGAATCCCTGAAGGCCATACCGGTCTGTCGGTCCAACAGTAAATGGTATGCACATCGCCTATCAGACCTGCCTCATACCATTCCCTGATTTCCCGAGGGCCATCGTTGGAAGCTCCTTGGTTTCCCATTTGTGTCACGACCTTATATTTCTTTGCAGCATCTGTTAACACACGCGCTTCCCAAACATCATGTGTCAAGGGCTTTTGTACATATACATGCTTCCCCAATTGCATTGCAGCTAAAGTCTGTATAGCATGATTATGGTCTGGAGAAGAAATAGAAACAGCATCTATATGTTTGTGTTCGTTGTCCAACATCTCCCGATAATCTCTATAATATTTCGCTTTCGGGAAGTTTTTCACCGCTCCGGCCGCACGACGGTCGTCTACATCACATAAAAAAGCGATCTCTGCTTTCCCACTTTTGTGAAAAGACATAATGTCACCGTAACCTTTGCCTCCGACACCTATTCCAGCGATAGATAATTTATCGCTTGGGGCTACAAATCCTTTTCCGCCGAGTACATGACGGGGAACGATCATAAAGCCCGCTGCAGCTAAGGCAGCGTTCTTTATAAAATTCCTCCTTGAACTATTTGTTGCTATCATAATTTATTACATTAAGCCTGTTATAGATTTCCTTTTTTAAGCTCGTTAACGGCAAAATCCACAGCACGCGCCGTTAAAGCCATATAAGTCAATGATGGGTTCACACAAGCACCTGATGTCATTGCCGCACCGTCCGTTACGAATACATTCTTCGCATCCCAAACCTGATTATGCTTGTTTAACACAGAATTTTTAGGGTCTGTTCCCATACGGGCCGTTCCCATTTCGTGAATTCCTTGACCAAAGCCATAGGTGTTATCATAAGTCCTAACATTTTTAACACCGACTTTCTCCAGCATCTCTTTCATCTCCTCCATCATATCCGGACGCATTTTTAACTCGTTTTCCTTGATTTCCATATCCATTGCCAATACCGGTAATCCCCACTTATCTTTCTTATCCTTATCCAGGAAGATTCTATTCTCGTGATACGGCAATATCTCTCCAAACGCACCGAAGCCAATACTCCAGTTACCTGGTTCCAGCATCGCATCTTTCCAATCGCCACCAACACTCATTTCGGCAATCTCACCGGACCATCTTCCTCGGCTAGCAGCTCCTTGATAACCGAATCCACGAACATAATCCCGTTTTTTATCATCACCAGGTACATTCACAAAACGAGGTACGTATAATCCCGTCGGACGTCGTCCAAAAATATATTTGTCCTCATAGCCTTCCACAGTTCCGCTAGCTCCACAGCGGAAATGGTGATCCATTGCGTTGTGGCCAAGTTCGCCTGAGCTACTGCCTAAACCGCCTTCCCAAACGTCGGTAGCTGAATTCATCAATACCCACGTTGAATTAAATGCCGAAGCACATACGAAGATCACTTTTGCATGGAATTCATACGTTTTATTAGTCTCGGCATCAACAATCTCTACTCCCGTCGCCTTTTGAGTATCCTTATCATATAGAATACGTGTTACGATAGAGAACGGACGAAGTGTTAAGTTACCCGTTGCCATAGCCGGTGGCAATGTAGAAGATTGTGTACTGAAATAAGCGCCGAAATTACATCCTAACCAACACTGATTTTGATATTGGCAATTAACACGACCGGTATGAGGTTTGGTGATATTAGCCGTACGTCCCATAATAAAATGGCGTTTACCACCATATTCCTTTTGTAAACGAGCAGCTAGGTCTTTCTCAACAACATTAAAATCCATGGGAGGCAGGAAATCACCATCTGGCAATACATCTAAACCGTCGCGGTTACCGGAAATACCTGCCCATTTCTCCGCATAGCTATACCATGGCGCGATATCAGCATACCGAATAGGCCAATCTGTACCATGCCCGTCTTTTACATTTGCCTCAAAATCTAGATCAGAAAAACGATAGCTTTGACGTCCCCACATAAGAGAACGTCCTCCTACATGATAACCACGATACCAGTCAAACCGCTTAACTTCCGTATAGGGACTCTCTTTTTCGTTTACCCAAAAGTCAAGATTTTTTTCATTCAATGGATAATCTCGTTTCAATACGGGATAATCTTCTTCCATTTGCTTGGTACGCCCTCCTCTATGTGGATATTCCCAAGTATTTTTATTCGCGTGGTAGTCTTTTATATGCTCAACGTTTCTTCCGCGTTCCAGCATGATGGTTTTCAGCCCCTTCTCCGTAAGTTCTTTTGCAGCCCAACCACCACTGATGCCTGATCCGATGACAATTGCATCATAAACATTATCTGCCATACCTTTTCTATTTTTTTTGTTTGTTTTTTATATTGTTTTACTCTCTATCTTTCTTGTTTTCCTATGCAGTTGTATTTTCTATTTTTTCATTCTTAAAGAACAACATGAACAAAATCATCACTAGTAAAGCGATTCCCGCAGGAACTAGCCAGACCTGTTGCCAAAACTGTTCAACGTTTCCCGAATTCGCATCTGAATAGTAGTTGGCGACAATCCCAGCGACCTGAAAGCCAATCAGCTGCCCGACACCGTAAGTTGCTAATGTAATCAATCCTTGAGCAGAACTTTTATATTTTGCCCCAGCCTTACTATCGGTATAAATCTGTCCGGATACGAAAAAGAAATCATAGCAGATACCATGCAATGCAATTCCTACCAATAACATCCATGTGCCCGATCCGGCGTCTCCATATGCAAACAATAGATAGCGAACGACCCAAGCCAACATCCCAAATAAAATGGTTTTCTTAAATCCGAAACGCACAAAAAAGACTGGAAGTAATAGCAAGAAAAATGCTTCGGAAACCTGTCCGATTGCCATCTTTCCAGTTACATTCTCCATCCCTATTTCTGATAGAAAACGATTTGTCAATTGATAGTAAAACCCTAAAGGGATACAGATTAAGATAGAGGAGATGAAAAATACTAAAAAGTTCTTATTGCCGAGCAACTTTATTGCGTCTAATCCTAATATTTCAGAAACATTGCCCTTCTTCTCGCCATCTTTTTGTACAGGAGGTGTTTTAGGCAAAATAAAGCTGAATAATCCTAAAATTAGGGAACCGATAGAAGCCATTAGAAATGTATTTTTTAACAGTCCTTCGGCAATGCCCTCTTTGGAGTCCCAAGCCAAGAAGCTAATCGCAAAACCTGCTAATATCCATCCTATCGTTCCCCAAACTCTAATACTGGAAAACTGTTTCTCCGGGTTTGACATTTGACGAAAAGAGACCGAATTGACCAGGGCCAAAGTAGGCATATATAGGATCATATATACCAAAACATATGGATAAAAAACGGCAATATCCGTAGCATTATACATCTGGAACATCAAAACCGCACCGATTAGATGCAATATTCCCAATATCCGCTCTGCATTGAAGTATTTGTCCGCAATCATCCCTATAATGAATGGCGCAATGATTGCACCCAACGATTGGGTAGAGAAAACATTTGAGATTTCATTCTCATTTGCAGATAAATTATTAGGAAGAAAATTCCCTAACGTTACGAACCACGCTCCCCAAATAAAGAATTCAAGGAACATCATAAATGATAGTTTAAATCTTATGGATGTTGACATCTGATAATAGGTTTATTTATGTAAATATATTACTTCTCCTTTATATTATATAATACGCTTAAAAATTGTCGACTTCTCGATAGGCGTTTACTAATGCCTTTTCGCCTTCTACTCCCGATTTTGACATGCCATGCTCCATCCCCACAACACCTGTATATCCCTTTTCTTTCAGCCACTTAAATACATTTTTATAGTTTATCTCTCCCGTCGTGGGTTCTTTTCTTCCAGGGTTATCTCCTACTTGGATATAAGCAATTTCACTCCAACACATATTCATAAGGTTGATGAGATTACCTTCATTTTTTTGTTGGTGATATGCATCATATAAGATTTTACAAGATGGACTTCCTACCGCCTTACAGATCTCGTATGTTTGATCCGTGTAACGAAGAAATAAGTCCGGCGTATCGCTCAATGGTTCCAATACCATCGTGATACCATGTGGTTCAAAAATTTCGGCACCACGTTTTAACCCTTCAATCACGTTAGCCGTTTGCACACCTATAGGTAGATTACGTTGATAATTTCCCGGAACAACGGTCACCCATTTGGCATTGACACGTTTTGCGACTTCCACAGATTGCTTACATCCGTTTAAGAAAACATCAATATGTTCCTGTTTGCCCGCGGCCAGGGTGTTGGCTCCGTTTCCACCTTTTGGTACAACAAACACGCCCATGCGCATACCTAATTTTGCCAAGGTCTCTCCCACTTTCACTTGCTCTTCGACCGGTCGGGTTGGCAAACCATTGTCTTCGATACTACGAAAACCCAATTCGTGCATGTATTTGATTTCGTCCACAAAGTTTTTACCTGCCGTTGCTGAAAACATACCTTGATGCGGGGCATAATCTAATTGGAAGGTTGCCCCTTCTTTATTTTGTTTTGTTGCTGCCATAATTTCATCACCTAAAATAGCTGTACTTCCAATAAACGCTGCACCACTTTTTATAAAATCTGCTCGTTTCATTACATTAAATTTAATCGGTTAATTATTCTTTACATACCGGTAAAAACCTGTCGAAAAAGCTTCTTTAAACCGGTCGTTATCCTTATAAATAATATAGACTTCGATATCGTTTAGTCTATTTGCTAAATTTACACCTTCTTCTGGCGTCATCGCCATAAATACATTGTCATAACCATCAGCATCCATCGCTGTGGGTGCTATAACCGTTACACTGGCGACATTATTCTGTACTGGATAACCGTCATGTGGATTGATATGATGATGGATACGACGTCCTTCCAAGTCAAATGCTCGTCTATAATTCCCGGATGTAGTTACCCCCTTATCCGTCAACTGCAGGATAACATTCGAATACTTTCCATTCCGCGGACTTTCGATGGCAATTTCAAAAGGAATGTTAACATCCTTATATCCTTTTACTTTTATTTCTCCACCTAACTCAACTAAATAGCTTCCAATACCTCTACTATCCATGAACTGAGAAATAACATCCACAGAATACCCCTGTGCTATCCCATTTAAATCTACTTGCACTCTTTTATCTTTCTTAATTAGTATATTGCCATCTAAGACAAGTTTATCCATCCCTACAAACTGCAATATGCTATCGATTGTCTGCGGTTGAGGAAAGGTATTGATACGATCCGGACCAAATCCCCACAAGCTTACAAGAGGCATTACGGTGATGTCAAAAAACCCATTTGAGATACGATTCAAATCAAACGAACGTTTGACCACATTCGTCATGTGGTCATCCAACACTATACTTTTATCCCCCCCATTAAAAGCCGATATGAGAGATTGTTTGTCATACAGCGACATTGACCGGTCAATAACGTTCAGCACACTATCTATCTCTATTTTAGAAACGATAGAATTTGGTGCATAGTATTGAATCCTGTAAGACGTACCCTGCGCCTGTCCATTAATAATAAATTTAGGTTGTTGGCCATAAGCAAAACAACCTAAGGTTATTAAAGATAATATGAACACATTCCTTAACACGTTTTAAATATAAAGTTCCGTGTTTTTTCCCGGAATAGCATAAGGGTATTCTCCATTTTCATTCGGAATGATATTAGGCAATGCATCCCAGGCGTAAACGTTAGGGGATAAATCGACCGTTGAAGTTATAGCTTCATCCCATTTGATTACCTTGCCTGTGTAACAAGCTATACGACCAATGATACCTGTGAGTGTGCTATAAGCCCCGTGCTGCGTATCGTCAAAAGCGTATTCGTTTTTTGCTATCGCCGCAAAAAGCTCTTTATGTTCCTGTCGGTAAGCATTTGGATTCCCTTTAGGATCATGACGGTATATTTCGTTCCCCTTTGCATCCCATAATACCGCTTGGTTACCCGCCGAAAGGTAAGCACGACCGTTTGTCGCCTGAAAAGTTTCGTCCACGCGATTGGATACACCTTCAAAATGTCTACACTGACTATATACCACCGAACCATCATCATATGTGAGCTCAATGGCAAAGTTGTCATAAATTTCGCCATAATCTTTGCCTGTACGATGAGCCCTACTTCCTGTACCTTGAATAGAAACAGGATACTTTCCTTTTACCCAATTGGCGATATCAATGTTATGTACATGTTGTTCGACAATATGGTCGCCACAAAGCCAATTAAAATAAAACCAATTTCGCATTTGGTACTCCATTTCGGTTTGCTCCGGTTTGCGTGGGCGAACCCATACTCCTCCACTATTCCAGTAAACCTGTCCAGATACAACATCACCGATCGCGCCATCCTGTATACGTTTGATAGCTTCTCGATAATTTGTCTGATAGCGCCGTTGTAAACCGACGACTACATTTAATTTCTTCCTTTTGGCTTCTTCGGCTGCCGCAAGCACCTTTCTTATACCCGGGATATCCACTGCTACGGGCTTCTCCATAAAGACATGCTTACCTGCCTTTACTGCTTCTTCAAAGTGTATGGGTCGAAATCCCGGAGGTGTGGTCAGCAATACCACATCGGCGTCCTTAATGGCTGATTTATAAGCGTCAAACCCAACATATTTACGACTGTCCGGCACGTCCACTTTATCGCCAAACTTTTCTTTTATAGTTTGGTAGGTCTTTTCCAAATTATCTTGAAAGGCATCTGCCATCGCGACCAATTTAATATTTTGCCCTGAGGCAAAAGCGTCAAAAGTAGCGCCGGTACCACGTCCCCCACATCCAATCAACGCAATCTTGATAACATCGCTTCCCGCAGCAAACACATTGGACACTGGCATAGAGGATAACATCGCCGCACCTGATAGAACTGAACCTGTCTTAATAAAATCTCTCCTTTTAAAATGTTGCATTAGTTTAGGTATTATAATTTATTTATTAAAAGTCTTTTATAGGCTCCTGATTGTAATAGGCTGTAATTTCCTCTGGGGACGGTTGATTTACTGGACGAACAAGACGTAGCCCAACAAATGGCGCTTCGGGAAACCACCAATTAGATTTTGGTATTTGTGGATCCAACTGCTTCCATATAGGATCCGACGCCATACGAGCAGCCGACCTAAGCTGACCAGCGCCGCTATCGAAAGATCCTCCTCTTACGCTGTGCGGATAAAGCTCCGTGGGTACGGCAACTGGATTTTTAGCAGTTTTATTCTCAAACCGTTTGTAATAATCAGGTATATATTGGTCAAAAGTCCATTCAGCTACGTTTCCGGCCATATCGTATAGACCCCAAGCGTTCGGTTTCTTCGTCCCTACTGAAGCAGTTTTTTCGCCACTATTTGCTGCATACCAAGCATATTCATCTAATTGAACAGAATCGTCACCAAAGAAATACTCACTTGTAGATCCCGCACGACATGCATACTCCCATTCCGCTTCTGTCGGTAAGCGGTAAAACATGCCCGTGCGCGTATAAAGCCATTTACAAAACTGAATAGCATTATAGTGCGTCATGGCTAGCGCAGGATGACCTTCTTTACCCATACCGAAAGTCATATCCAAATAAGGTTTTGTGGGCCGCGTAACGGCATCTACTTCAGATGAAACTTTACCGTCTATCGTAATAGTTTGCTCTAAATCCTTGTATACAAAAGGCTCATATAAATCCCAAGTGACTTCATAAGTTCCCATCCAAAACGGATCAAGTTCCACTTGATGGACAGGCTTTTCATCCTCTTTATCAGATTTATCACTCCCCATAAGAAAAGTTCCACCAGGAATTGCCTCCATGGAAAACTCCAAGTTTGTTCCCTCTATTTTCTGTATGTAACGTTCGTGCTTTTCCTGTGCTTTTGAAAGGAGGTTAGCCACCATGAACGTAAAAATAAACACACCGTTCTTTACAATTTGCATTGTCATTAATCTAGATTTTTATAAATCGGAATTAAATATAGGAATAATATTGTAAAAAATACACTAAGTCCTTTTTCCAACAATCAAGTTACAAAAAAATATGGCTTGTGCAGGTTCTCCTAACAGGCCTAAAATATCTCTATTTCAGTAATAACGCATGCCTCTTAACACCAAAAAAAATAATATCTTTGGCAGCAAATTTTATTAGTTTTTAAAAAACAGTATTGGATAAAGTATTTTTTACCTCAGTTTTAACGATAGCTACTTTACATCTTTGCGCCCAAAAGGATTCTATCTCCTCATTTGAACAATCTATAAAGAATCCGCTCATTATCGAGTTGGAGATCGAAAATGGAGGGATATTGGCAGCAAAGGATATACGACGAACCACTTTTGAAAGTGCTTATTATAACGGAATTAATTTAAAAATCGGTTGGAAAATACAAAAATCAGACGATCAATATTTTACATTATATAACAATCCCACATACGGAGTAGGGTTTTACAGTAGTACATTTAACACTGATATTATAGGAAGTCCTTACGCCATCTACGGATTTGTACAATCTCCTTTTGGAAATTTAACGAACAGGCGCTGGGGGTTCGATTACCGCATAGGACTTGGTATTTCCGGTAATTTTACCCCTTATGATCCAGAAAATAATCCGCTGAATGTCGTCATTGGCGCAAAGAATAATGTATTTATCGATCTCGGTATACGAAGTCAATATAAAATTAATCCAAATTGGCGTATTGGACTAGGCTTGGCCTATCACCATTTTTCGAACGGTGCTCTTCGGTTGCCAAACAAAGGCGTCAATTTGGTTCCACTGACAGCATCCATTACATATCAACCAAATGGTCATTCTGTCCTTCCCGACAAAAGTGACATAGCACCTTATAGCGACAAAATATTATACCATATTAACTACGGCGCTGGCTGGAAACAATTAGACAAAGACAAAGATGAGCGTTTTCTAAAGACCACATTAAGCCTCTATGCTAGTAAACACGTTTCGTATAAATGGCGGATGGGCGGCGGTCTCGATTTATTCTATTCTGCTTCAGGCAACTATGATGAAATTGCAGGCGAAGATAGCGGCAAATTAAGCGCTAAATTATCAGGTGGCCCATCTTTTTATTTAGTACATGTATTAAATCGCAACCTTGTATTGAATGGCAACGTCGGATATTATATCCACAAACGATATTTCAACGGAGAAATAAATCGGATTTTCTTAAGAGCAGGCGCGCGATATTACGTTTATAAAGATTTTAACGCTGGCATTTCTATCAAAGCCCATAAAGGAAAGGCTGATTTTATCGAGTGGACAGTTGGGTATACGTTTAATAGGGATTAACTTTTAATGTCGCATCCGAATATTTGAAGTTTGTAGAAATCCTCCCTTGCACGGACCATTGTTTCAAATATTCGAAGCGACCAGCTTTTTGGTTCGTTTTATTTAAAAAAAAGAACAGAAAAACAATTTACATAACTAATTTTCCGATACTTTTCGCCAGATTTCTGTCTACCGTAATATATCCGGGATAGTAAATATTACTGTTACCGATTTTAATAGAAGGTTTTATTTTTAGGACGAGAAAACCTTCTCCTTTCCTCGTGAAAAGCTCATTTAACACATTTTCCACTCCTTTTTCTTTTGCGGTACCAAAGATGTTCGCTTTAAAGGTTAAAGGAACGACTGTGCTCTCGCCGGTTGCCAAATTAAGATTTTCGTTCACTGTCCCTTCAAAAAGCGGTTTCCCTTGAATTTCAATTAAATATTTAAAGGAATTGATTTTTGTTGTCGTTGTCGTGGGATTACTAACTTTCATATTTATTTGCGCTTCTAGAGGCAAATCTTGACGTAACATAGCCATGGCTATCACCGGCAGGGAGCCTAAATTCACTCCGTCCTTCCCTGTATAGCTATCCATGTCTCTGCCTGCTAAACGAATATCTTGCATCGATTCCACTGTGTAATTGAATTTGGCAAGTGCATCTATCTGTTGTTTATTAATAGCACAACCACTCAATAATAATCCTATGAACATCACGCATAGGATATTGATATTTCTTCTTTTCATATCTAATTTATTATTTTCCCTTATTCCTTTTTCCACCAAAATTATATGTCAATCCTAAAGTAAATACAGCATTTCCCGCTTTTAAATAAGTGTTGTCCACCACATTAAAGTTAAAGCCATTTGTATACTGTATCTGAAAACCTCTATTCAACTCCATGCGTGTATAAAAAAGAGGTTCGATAAATAATGCTTCTTCTGTTGGACTGGCTAAACCGTTAATTGTAAAATCTTGCATAGCCACCCTACTGGCGCGGATAGCCGTGCCATAATTTAACTCGCGTGGTTTGCCAAATAGATTTAGTTTCTGTCTCCGTGTGGAGGAGTAATTTACTTGAACAAAAATTTTATCAAAATCCATCACTCTTGTTTCTACGGGCATCATGCCTGTTGTAGAAGCCCGACGGTCAACTTCTGTTGAAGACCCGATACCGTAACCCGCATATATTTCGAGTACCTGTCTTTTTTGCTTACCGATTCGGGTAAAATAACCAAGACCACCCTCTATCAGATGTTGCTTAAATAACTCATTTTTATTGTTGTTACCACCTTGATCAACGTAGGATCCATTTGCTATAATGGCTATATGGTTACCTACAGCGACACCTACATTTCCACTTAAGTTCCCTTTAATATTAGCATGGGCAGCCGCATGCACCTCTCCTTTCCCTTGAAACATTGGTGTTGCAGGCACATTGGGCATATACATTGAGCTACACGAAGCGAAAAATAATGCTAGAGGCAAGATAATGATGTATACAAATCTAATGTACATAAGTGTTGTTCTTACGTTCTAGCAATAAGTAATTATTGTGCCAAAATTATTTCAGCCTTTTCTAATTCCGTTTGCATCTCCTTTTGTAGTTTTGAAGCTTCCTCTCGTGCACGTTCCGCAAAGTCCTTTCCATCAGATGCATATATAATACCGCGGGTGCTATTTACCAACAAACCACATTCTTTATTCATACCGTATTGACAAACTTCCTGCAGAGAACCGCCCTGCGCGCCCACACCGGGTACCAGAAGAAAATGATCCGGAACGTGTTGCCGGACCTTCAAGAATCCTTCTCCACGGGTCGCTCCCACCACAAACATCGTATTTTCCGGTGTGCCCCATACTTTTACCTTTTTTAATACGTATTCAAACAGTTCTGTGCCCGATGGGTTGGTAAAGTTCTGAAAATCCTTGCTCCCCGGATTCGATGTCAGTGCTAAAACAATAGACCATTTATCGGGAATATCTAAAAACGGAATCACAGAATCATGTCCCATATACGGTGCTATCGTAATCGCGTCAAATCCTAAACCCGATACTTCTTGATCAAAGAACGCCTTGGCATATCTAGTAGAAGTATTGCCAATATCACCTCGCTTAGCATCTGCAATACTCAGACAGTTTTTGGGCAAGGTTTCCCATGTTTTTTGTAACGATCGCCATCCCTTTTCACCGTAGCATTCGTAAAAGGCGATATTAGGCTTATAGGCTACACACAGATCCTCCGTCGCTTCAATAATCGCTTTATTAAAAGAAAATATAGGATCTTCATCGTCTAGCAGATGCGTAGGTATCTTCGCTAAATCTGTATCCAATCCTACGCACAAAAAGCTTTTTTTTGTTTTAATTTGGTTAACTAACGCTGCTCTGGTCATGTTTATTGATGGATTAATTCTGTAATAAAGTCGGATACCTCTGCGCGAGAATAATCCGCCATACCTTCATGTTGTGCAGCAATTTTTCCTGTTTTATCTAAAATGACTGTCGTTGGAATAGCTCCTCCCAACCATTCGCTCGGAATCTGACTCTCCGGATAATAAACAGGTAAGTCCATATCGCCCTGCCGCATAAAATCACGTGCCTTCTCCTTTTCACCTTCAATTTCAACGATGAGGAAAGCCACTTGATCATTGCCTTTAAATTTATCTTTCAATACTTGAATAGAGGGCATTTCCGCTTTACAAGGAGGACACCAAGTCGCCCAAAAATTCAAGAAGACAACCTTTCCCTTTAAATCCGGTATGTTCACGACCTCTCCCTTATCATCTGAAAAGGCAATCCCCGCGTAGTTGCTGCTCGGCGCCACCTCAACTTCCGAAGTCTGCGTAGGTGGCACCTCCAATTTAGGCTTAAATAAGCCGATCTTCATCAATCCCTGTTGTACCCAGGCACGACCACTTGGCAGGATCAATAAAACGATCAATCCCGCGAATATGACGTTGCTAACTATTTTCCAAATTTTCTTTTTATCCATTATTATGAATCAAACTTCTCCAGTAATTTTAACAAGGTAGCAAAATCTTTCGGATATGGCGCTTCAAAATTGTATTCCTTTCCCTCAATGGAAAAGCGGATTTGATGCGCATGCAAAGCAAATCGTTTCATAATCGGTTGCTCCTCTTCTCCCTTGGCCATCGTAAAACCTCTTTTTTTAATCTGAGACAAATAAACAGGTTTACCACGATACATCTCATCGCCCACAATAGCCGCCCGCTGAGTAGCCAAATGGATACGGATCTGGTGCATACGTCCAGTAATTGGTTTACATTCAACAAGTGTAAAATGTCTAAAGTACTGTATGGAATTAAAAACAGTTTCGGCGGGTTTTCCATTGGCACGATCGATGGAAACATTTTTATTTCCCTGATTCAAAATAGGCAAATTCACCAATAGATTTGTAAATGTATGCGTACCGCTGATAATCGCGTGATATATTTTATCTACGCGTCTACGTTCGAATTCCATAGAAACTAAACGATATGTCTCTGGATTTTTCGCTAACAAAAGTAGACCAGAGGTATCTTTGTCCAAGCGGTGACACACCTGAGCATCTGGGTGATATTTTTTGGCCAGACGTAAGATATTGACCTCATCTCCGCTCCTATTGTCTAACGACGCTACAAACGGCGGCTTATTAATGACGATAAGGTCATCATCTTCAAAAATGATCAGATCTTGAAATTTCGGAAATTTAAATAAACGATTGTCGCTTTTTTGCATAAACGCAAAAATACAGAAATACCTTTAAGATCCTCGACTTCTATAACTTTTTATTAGCTTTGTCTCTTCAAACTACAAGCAATGTCAGTAAACAAAATAATCAAACGAGTAACCACGAACACCATTTTGGCCATGAAAGCAAACGGTGAAAAAGTTAGTATGCTCACGGCCTATGATTACTCTACTGCACGCGCATTGGACGAAGCCGGTATCGATGTTTTATTGGTAGGAGATTCGGCAGCGAATGTCTTTGCAGGATATGAAACCACTTTGCCTATCACATTGGATAACATGATATACCATGCCAGCGCGGTAGCGAGAGGGGCAAAACGAGCTTTGGTATTAGTTGACCTTCCTTTCGGTGAATATCAAGGCACACCCGAAGATGCTTTCAAATCGGCTGTTCGGATGATGAAGGAATCAGGTTCCCACGCATTGAAATTGGAAGGCGGTGCTGAGATTTTGGATAATATTAAAAAGATTATTGATGCGGGTATTCCTGTCTGTGGACATCTAGGCCTTACACCGCAGTCTATTAATAAATTCGGTACATTCGGCGTTCGCGCACAAGAGGAGACCGAAGCGGAAAAACTGAAATCGGACGCGTTGGCACTTCAAGAAGTAGGTTGCTTCGCTATTGTTCTGGAAAAAATACCGGCAAAACTTGCTACAGAAGTTAGCGAATCACTTTCGATCCCTACTATTGGTATCGGTGCGGGGAACGGATGTGACGGACAGGTATTAGTCGTTAATGATATGCTTGGGTTCACAAAAGATTTCAAACCAAAGTTCTTGAGACGTTATATGGAAATGTACAATGGTATTGTGGAAGCGGCGACAAAATACGCCGAAAACGTGAAATCCGGGGACTATCCCAATGAAACCGAACAATATTAAGCGAACGAAGGATAGAGGCGCTATTACGAGTCACAGACAACTAATCATGGATTACCGATGAAAATATTTATTATTGTCGCTTTAGTAGGACTTTTGGTATATCTTATTGCCAGGAGATTTATGTTGACAAGTGTAGGCAATACATCAATTGTAAAAGCGAGTCAGCGTCAACATTTCGTCTTGATAGATACTTCACCTCAACTTATCAGACGCGTGACGAAAAGCACCTTACGTACGGTTGGAATAGGCTTTTTACTACTTATGATTACGCTAGTTTTGGGAATGAAAATAAAAATCCTTTGGATACTCATACCGCTAAGTCTTTACCTCATAGGTCAATTTTTTGTATACACAAATCACATTAAGTCCACTAAAGATCAGCGCATTTACTTTAACCTTGAAACATATGAAGTCTTGGTTGATTATATTAAAGACCAACCTTTGTCTTTTAATTTAATGCGAGATGTCATGAGCGTATCCGAAATAAAATCCGTTCAAAAAAACCGGGATACACTATTTGGTTACTACAAACTCCGTTTAAAGCAAGGCGCTGTTGTTATTCCCTATTTAGTCGAACAAAACGACAACAGAGTGAATAAGCTCTTTTTTACTTACCTCAATGAAAATTTTAAAATCGAGATAGAAAGTAGATTATTTCCTATCATCTAAAGCGATCAATCATTAATCGCCCGCCAGATAATATCTTTTAACTGCTGGATGTTTTTACCCGTTACGGAAGAAATGAATATCGAAGGTATTCCTTTCGGTAATGTTTCCGCCATCTCCGTTTCAAGCTCATCATCGAGCATATCCGATTTTGTAACCGCTAATAGGCGTGGCTTATCCATGAGCTCCGGGTTATAGGCGGTCAACTCATTTAATAAAATCTCGTATTCATCTGCAATGCTGCGGTCGGTATCCGCCGGAATCATAAATAAAAGGACAGCATTACGCTCAATATGGCGTAAAAACCGGTGACCTAATCCCTTACCCTGTGAAGCACCTTCGATAATTCCCGGAATATCTGCCATCACAAATGACCTGTTGTCACGATAACTTACAATTCCGAGGTTGGGTACCAGCGTGGTAAATGGATAATCCGCGATTTCGGGTTTTGCGGCAGACACGACAGATAGCAGCGTGGATTTTCCAGCATTTGGAAAACCGACCAACCCAACATCTGCCAATACTTTCAGTTCAAGTATAATCCATTGTTCTTGTCCCGGTGTCCCCCCTTGCGCAAAACGTGGCGTTTGTTGTGTAGCAGATTTAAAGTGCCAATTACCCAATCCACCTTTCCCTCCTGGGGTCAATATCTTGGTTTCTCCGTCTTCTGTAATATCAAATAGGACTTCACCAGTGTCGGCATCCTTAGCAACCGTTCCTAGGGGGACTTCCAATATTTCGTCTTTTCCGTTTGCCCCCGTACGCAACGCGCTTAATCCTTGCCCGCCATTTTCTGCAATAATATGCTTACGATATTTTAAATGAAGTAATGTCCAGTGCTGTGAAGAACCTTTTAGGATGATATGGCCACCGCGACCACCGTCACCTCCATCTGGTCCGCCTTTGGCGGTAAATTTATCCCGATGTAGGTGGGCCGAGCCGGCTCCTCCATGGCCAGAGCGACAACACACCTTCACATAATCTACAAAATTTGAGCCCTGAGCCATATTATACAATAATACTTTTACTGTGGAGAATTAATATTTGTCAATAATCTCCGTCAATGACTGGAAAATCGTGTCAATATCACCGATACCGTTCACTTTAGACAATTTACCCTGTGTCTCATAATAGGGCAATACGTGTATGGTCTTATTAAAATACTCTTCGATACGTTTGTTCAACTTATCGGCAGCATCATCAGCGCGACCAGAGATTTCCTGGCGTTTTGCAATACGCTGCTTCAACTCTTCTTCAGTTACGTTTAATGCCAACACACCTGTGATGCTTTCATTAATCGATTCCATAAATTTGTCCAAAGCTTCGGCCTGCGCTACTGTGCGCGGAAATCCATCAAAAATAAATCCTTTCGCTTGTGGATTTTTATTGATTTCCTCTTCCAACATCGCAATGGTGATGGAATCCGGGACGAGATTACCATCGGCAATGATTTGACTCACTTGCCGACCCAGCGCTGTTTGATCTTTGATATGAGCACGAAAAATATCGCCTGTGGAGATATGAACTAATTGGTATTTTTCAATGAGTTTTTCTGATTGGGTACCTTTCCCTGCACCGGGAGGACCAAATAAGACGAGGTTTAGCATAAGTTGTTATTTTATGTTCAAAAAAAAGCCTAATCCCCGATAAAGAATTAGGCTTTGCTTGTGCGCTCAAAGGGAGTCGAACCCCTAACCTCCTGATCCGTAGTCAGGTGCTCTATCCAGTTAAGCTATGAGCGCGGTAACCATCACATCTTGACATATAGCCCGTCTTGTTTTTGGTGATGCAAATATAGGGAAATGGAACGGCTATACAAACTTTTTTTTCTTTTTTTTGTTGCGGAGAAAGGTGGTATTTTTGTTCATTGAAGTTTGTCCCCATTCCTGAATCTCAATCGTCACTAAGGTGAACAATAAAATTTTTAAAAGATGAAAGAATTTGCATTAATTTTTAGATTAAAAGACATCTCCGACTTCAGGCCATCCCCTGAACAAATGCAGGAACGTATGAATTGGTTAGCAGGAATCGCTTCACAGAACAAATTAGCAGACAAAGGCAATACACTTTTACCAAATACAGGAAGTGCTAAAACTGTAAAACGGAACAACGTAGTAACAGATGGAGCTTACACCGAAATAAAAGAATTTATCAGTGGTTACATTGTTGTGAAAGCTGAAACTATTGATGAAGCGGTAGAAATGGCAAAAGCAAATCCGATTTTTGATCAAGTGGGTGGGAGTATTGAAGTAAGAGAAGTTTTAAAACGTGACTAGTAAAAAGACACATAATGAACTTTTACCTCACTTATTCCGACAGGAATATGTTAAAATGACGGCTGTTCTGTGCCGTCATTTTGGTTTAGAGCATATGGAAATTGCCGAAGATATTGCAAGTGATACGTTTTTAAAAGCCTCCGAGTATTGGGCAATCAACGGAGTTCCGGAAAATCCTACAGGTTGGCTTTATGCAGTTGCGAAAAATAAAACCAAAGATTATTTTAAACGTCTTGCTATTTTTGAAACACAAATCAAAAATTCTATAAAATCAAGTGAAACCGAAGACGAAAAGGATTTTGAATTTAGCAATCAAAATATCTCAGACAGCCAATTAGCGATGATTTTCGTGGTTTGTAATCCTGTAAACCCGACCGAAGCACAGATTTGCTTAGCACTCCAAGTTCTTTGTGGTTTCAGTATAGAAGAAATTGCAAATTCTTTTTTGAGTAAACCTGAAACGATAAAAAAACGTCTCCAAAGAGCAAGAACCAATCTTCGCAACGATAAATTTCAAATTAAAAACGTAAGTAGGGAAGAAATAAAGTCTAGACTAGATACCGTTTTAAAGACATTATATTTGCTTTTCAACGAGGGCTATTTTTCCAAAACAAATAATCAGCTCATTAGAAAAGACCTTTGTTCAGAAGCTATAAGACTAACTTTAATCTTGACAGAAAACCCATTGACAAACCAATCTCAAACCAACGCGTTGTTAGCTTTAATGTGCTTTCAAAGTTCACGATTGGAAGCAAGAACCAATGATAAAGGCGAAGCAATTTTGTTTGATGAACAAGATAAAAGTTTGTGGGATAAGTCGCTTATTGAAAGGGGGAATTATTATTTGATAAATGCCACAAATGGCAACGAAATCTCAAGATATCATTTAGAGGCAGGTATTGCTTATTGGCACATTACACCGACAGGCGAAAATAAATGGAAACATATTTTACAACTTTACAATCAACTTATTTTAATTGAGTATTCGCCTGTCACAGCATTAAACAGAATATTTGCTTTTGCCAAAGTTTATGGAAATAAAAAAGCTATTTCCGCGGCCGAAACACTCAATCTTGTTGATAGCGATTATTATCACGGATTGTTAGGCTATCTGTATTCAGACATCAATATTACGAAAGCTGTTGAACATTACGAACAAGCAATTCAACTAACCAAGTCCAAAATAGAAAAGCAAACCTTAAAAAGGAAAATTGAGCGCCTCAGAAAATTTAGCTAAGTTTATCCTCCACCAGCTCACCTGATAAAAAAAGCTCAACTTTCGTTGAGCTTTTTTTTGAGCCTCCTATCGGGATCGAACCAATGACCTACTGATTACAAGTCAGTTGCTCTACCAGCTGAGCTAAGGAGGCTTTAAATTGTTTCTGATTCAGTGATGCAAATATCATAGTTCTATTTTTATTATGCAAATACTTTTTAAAAAAACTCATTGTATAGAATGCAAAGAACATAAACACAAACTATGAAATTTTTAAAAACAAACAAGCTAGAATCAACAAATAGGTCATTTTGTCATCTAAATATATTTTTATGTGACAAAATTTCTGATTTATTCACCGCAATCAAAAAGGCACTTAAATTGTTTATCAATAAAACGATATCAATTAACGCATTTACATAGATTAAAAGAGATATTATTATATGAACTTTAACAACTATACAATCAAAGCGCAGGAAGCTATACAAAAAGCTTCCGAAATGGCGACGGGCAATCAGCAACAAGCGATTGAACCTGCGCATATATTGAAAGCACTCCTAACCGTAGACGAACACGTTATCGGACATCTATTAAAGAAGCTCAACGTTAACACGAACTATTTGGATACCGAAGTCGACAAGCAAATCGCTTCGCTCCCCAAGGTAAGCGGCAGCAGCGTATACCTAAGTAACACGAGTACTTCTACTCTGCAAAAAGCACAAAGCTATCTCAAGGAGTTCAACGATGAGTTTGTATCCATTGAACACATTCTTCTGGGACTTCTTTCCACAGGCGATAGAACCGCTTCTCTACTGAAAGATCAGGGCGTGAATGAAAAGGATCTCAAGCTAGCCATCAAAGAACTTAGAGGGAATAACCGTGTTATCGATCAAAATGCAGAAGCAACTTATAATGCATTAGGAAAATACGCGCGGAACCTCAATGAATTTGCAGAATCGGGTAAATTGGATCCCGTTATCGGTCGTGACGAAGAAATCCGTCGCGTAATGCAAATCCTCTCCCGTCGTACGAAGAATAATCCTATTTTGGTTGGTGAGCCGGGTGTGGGTAAAACAGCTATTGCGGAAGGTATTGCACATCGTATTATTAAAGGTGACGCTCCGGAAAACCTTAAATCCAAAACCGTATTTTCGCTCGATATGGGCGCACTTATTGCCGGAGCGAAATACAAAGGCGAATTTGAAGAGCGTTTGAAAGCTGTGGTAAAAGAAGTATCGGATAGTGCCGGCGAAATCATCCTGTTTATCGATGAAATCCACACCTTGGTGGGGGCTGGTGGCGGTGAAGGTGCTATGGATGCGGCCAACATCCTAAAACCTGCTTTAGCACGTGGTGAGCTTCGTGCAATCGGCGCCACAACTTTAAATGAATATCAAAAATACTTTGAAAAAGATAAAGCGTTAGAGCGCCGATTCCAAAAGGTCATGGTCGACGAACCGGACACACAGGATGCGATTTCAATCCTCCGCGGTCTTAAAGAAAGATATGAAACCCACCATAAGGTACGTATCCTGGACGAATCTATTATCGCCGCAGTAGAGTTATCACAACGCTATATCACGGATAGATTCTTACCAGATAAAGCAATTGACTTAATAGATGAAGCGGCCTCTAAACTACGGTTGGAAATGGACTCCGTGCCAGAAGCAGTTGATGAATTAGAAAGACGCATCATGCAACTGGAAATTGAGCGGGAAGCGATTAAGCGCGAGCATGACAAGAAAAAAGTAAGCGAGCTCTCGGAAACGATAGCGAACCTTTCTAACGAGCGCGACTCCCTGAAAGCAGCTTGGCAATCTGAGAAAGGTTTGGTCGATAAAGTCAACCAGGAAATCCAGCATATCGAAGATTACAAACTGGAAGCAGATCAAGCAGAACGTGCTGGCGATTACGGTAAGGTAGCCGAATTGCGGTATGGAAAAATTAAAGAAGCACAGGATAATGTTGAAAAACTGAAAGCCGAACTTGCGGAGAAGCAACAAGACAGTCGTATGCTGAAAGAAGAAGTCACCTCGGAAGATATCGCCGATGTCGTATCCCGCTGGACTGGTATTCCGGTCAGCAAGATGGTGCAGTCTGAACGCGAAAAACTGCTTAACCTAGAAGAAGAGTTACACAAGCGCGTGGCTGGACAGGAAGAAGCGATTGAAGCAATTGCTGATGCTATCCGCCGTTCCAGAGCCGGACTGAGTGATGCGAAACGTCCGATCGGTTCGTTCATCTTCCTCGGTACAACCGGAGTAGGTAAAACAGAGCTTGCTAAAGCATTGGCCGAGTTCCTGTTTGATGATGAACAAGCTATGGTACGGATAGACATGTCGGAATATCAAGAACGTCATGCGGTATCCAGATTAATCGGTGCGCCTCCGGGATACGTGGGTTACGAAGAAGGCGGACAATTGACGGAAGCCGTTCGTCGTCGACCTTACTCGGTCGTGTTGTTGGATGAGATCGAGAAAGCCCATCCGGACGTATTCAATATTTTATTACAAGTTTTGGATGATGGACATTTGACAGATAACAAAGGACGCGTGGTCAACTTTAAGAATACGATTATTATCATGACGTCGAACACCGGATCGCACATTATCCAGGAGAATTTCTCCAAATTGGATGATAGCAACCGCGATGAAGTGATTGCAAAAACCAAGGATGATGTATTTGAACTCTTACAGAAATCGATCAGACCGGAGTTTCTGAACCGTATTGATGAAGTGATCATGTTTACGCCGTTGAGCCGGGATGAAATTGGCGATATTGTGCGCATGCAGTTTCAGAAGATACAGAAACAACTCGCGGAACAGAATATATTCTTATCTGCCAGTGAAGACGCACTTGACTGGTTAGGTCAATTGGGCTATGATCCGGTATACGGTGCAAGACCATTGAAACGGGTTATACAAAAGCGGGTACTCAATGAACTCTCTAAAGAGATCCTTTCGGGTAAGGTAATCAGGGATTCCGTTATCCAACTGGATGTATTCGATGGTAAATTTGTGTTTATGAATAAAAAAGACGGGGATCTATAATCCCTGTCTTTTATTCTTTAATCCGCCATACGGAAATAGCACCTAACAGCATAAATATTCCTCCTAGCATTATTCCATATATCGGTTGGCTATCGAAAACATATTTAATAATCATCCCGCCAAAAAAGCCACATATAATTTGCGGAAAGGTGATAAAAAAATTAAAAATCCCCATATATACCCCCATCTTACGTACCGGCAGGCTGTCGCTCAGAATAGCATAAGGCATGGAGAGAATGCTTCCCCACGCTATACCAACACCCAACATCGTTAACAATAAGATATTCGGAGAAGAAATAAAGAGTATGGAGATCAACGAGACTCCACCTATTACCAATCCGAACGCATGTATTTTCGTTCGCCCAAAACGATTCGCAAGCCGAGGTAAGAAAATAGCGTATATCGCAGATATACCATTGTATACACCAAAAAGTACACCGACCCAATTGCCAGCTTCCGCATACAGACGATTGCGCTCTCCATCCATCTTATAAAATACATGTTCCGCAATAGCGGGTGTCATGTATACCCACATCATGAAAAGTGCAAACCAGGAGAAAAACTGTACCCATCCGAGTTTTTTCATGGTTAGCGGCATCTGTTTGAAATCTTGAAAGATCGCTCCCAAATTATGGTTGGTTGAAGATTGAACTTCCGGTTCAGCTTCTTCCTCCCCTACAAAAGACTGCAGTTCTTGCGGCGAATATTCCTTCGTAGTGAAAACAGTCCACAGAATGGTAGCGATCAATACGAATGCTCCAAAGTAAAACGAATAAATTACATTCTGAGGAACAATACCGTCGCCTCCATCCGCAGGGATAAGTAAATATTCTGCAAACACATAAGGTAACCAAGAACCGACTACAGCCCCCACACCTATTAAAATAGTCTGAACCGAAAAGCCCAAACTTCGTTGAGCACTGGGAAGGTTATCCCCTACAAGTGCTCGAAAAGGTTCCATGGTTACATTGATCGACGCATCCATCAGCATGAGCATACCAGCACCGATCAACAATGGCGGCAGTATTGCCGTAAACAGGGCTATATTAGGCATCAAGACCAATGCAATTGCCGTTAACAAGGCCCCCACCAGAAAGAAAGGCCGCCGCCGGCCCATCTTTGTCCAGGTGCGATCACTATAGTGGCCTATAATCGGCTGCACAATCATCCCGGTAATCGGTGCGGCGAGCCAAAATAAAGACAAATGCTCCACATCAGCACCGAATGTTTGCAGAATACGGGAGGCATTGCTATTCTGCAAAGCGAACCCCATTTGGATACCCAAAAAGCCCATACTCATATTGAAGATCTGAGCTACAGTCAAAGTGGGTTTAACGCGTCGTATATTGTTCATGAAAAGGTTTTAAGATTTCCATTCAGGTTCTATCAAAAGCTGTTCACCGTTAAATATAATACTAATTTCGGTATCAGACAGGTTTTTGACTTCAAAATCATCCTGACTTACATTAATATACAACTTCGTTCCTCTATACTGCACGTGAAAAGCATAGCTTTGCCAGTTTTTAGGGATAAAAGTTTGAAAATGTAATTGACCGTCGCGTACGCGCATACCGGCAAATCCCTCTACAATAGCCAGCCAGGTGCCCGCCATCGATGTGATGTGCAGCCCATCTTCGGTATCGTTGTTATAATCATCCAAATCAAGCCGAGCGGTGCGGAGATAGAACTCATATGCCTTCTCTTCTTTACCCAATTTGGCAGCGATAATCGCATGTACACAAGGCGAAAGGGAACTTTCATGAACAGTTAACGGTTCGTAGAAATCATAGTTACGACGAATAGTGTCCGTATCAAATTCATCTTCGAAGAAATATATGCCTTGCAGCACATCTGCCTGTTTGATATAACAAGAACGTAGTATCCGATCCCAACTCCAGTGTTGATTCAAAGGACGTACTTCCGCTGGAAGCTCCGCAACAGGGATCAATTCCTTATCCAAAAAACCATCTTGTTGTAGAAATACACCGCGGTCACTATCTTCGGGTAGGTACATATTATCTATGATGTGTTGCCATTGTGCACCTTCTTTTGCTTTAAAATCCAGTCTCGACAACAACTCGTATAAGCGATCCTCGTGATGTGTCTGCTCCTGCTGAATGATTTCCAATGTATAATGCAAACACCATACAGCAATTTTGTTCGTATACCAGTTGTTGTTTACATTATTCTCATATTCATTCGGGCCGGTTACACCCAGCATCACATATTGCTGTTTTTGCTCACTCCAATTGACACGTTGCGCCCAAAAACGGCTGATACCGATCAGGATCTCCAAACCGTGTGCAAGTAGATATTCACGATCGTCTGTATAGCGGACATAGTTGTAAATAGCAAAAGCAATGGCGCCGTTCCGATGGATTTCTTCAAACGTAATTTCCCATTCATTGTGGCATTCTTCTCCGTTGATAGTGACCATCGGATATAAAGCCGCTCCATCACTAAACCCTAATTTGCCCGCATTTTCAATAGCTTTTTCCAAATGCTGATAACGGTAAAGTAACAGATTACGGGCTATCCGAGGCTCTTGTGTCGCCAGATAAAAAGGCAAACAATATGCTTCGGTATCCCAATAAGTTACCCCGCCATATTTCTCCCCGGTAAAACCTTTCGGTCCGATATTCAATCTAACGTCTTCGCCTGTATACGTTTGGTTTAGCTGGAAAATATTAAACCGGATAGCTTGTTGTGCAGCAACATCTCCCTCGATTTGTATATCACTTTCTTGCCAGATGTGCGCCCAAGCGTCTGTTTGTAATTGCATTAATTCGCTGTAGCTTTTGGAAGCTATTTTTTTCAAACTGGTTTTTGCTGCTTCCGTCAACTTATCCAGAGGATGATTGAGCGAGGTGACCATCGCGACATATTTCTCCACACGAACGGACTCGCCAGCTTTCAAATGCGTATGCAACTCCTCGCCCACGTAGAATTGTTCTTTTCTCTTTCTGTCCGACGACAGTACCGCTCCACCAACATAAAACACGTTTTGCAAACGCGCTTCTACACGAAACTGCGTCTTCTTGGTTTCCGTTACCAGTACCAGGTCATCCTGAATGTCTTCCACAATAGGTACCCAAAAGCCTTCATCGTAATTGCTGTCCCGATTAAGAACATCACCATTTAAATAAGAACGAATAGATACGTTTGCATCCGAATTTAAGACACGTAGCGTATACTGCAAGGAGGTTGTATCTGATTGAAACAGATGATACATCCGCTTAGCGGTCACTTCCACTTCCGTACCATTAGGCATTTTTGCCTTAAACGTACGATAAAGGACCCCCCCTTTCATATCCAAACGGCGCTCAAAACTGGTGATTTCACATTTTGCCAAATCCAGTACCGTACCGTCAATTTGAACGTCCAACCCAATCCATTGCACGGCATTGATTACTTTAGCAAAATATTCGGGATAGCCATTCTTCCACCAGCCCACTCTTGTTTTATCAGGATAATACACACCGGCTAGATAAGAACCTTGCATCGTTTTTCCAGAATACGCTTCCTCAAAATTCGCCCGCTGTCCCATCCGGCCATTACCAATGGAAAAAATACTTTCCGAAAACTCATTGTGCTCTGCTCTAAACTGATCTTCAATAATATGCCAAGGATCGTGTATGATATAATTCTTCATGTTCTTCGTTAATAGTCACTTATCAATATTTCCGACAAATCGTCGACACGTACATTGTAGTTAGACAGCGAATAAGACTTGTCTACGGCTATCACCTGCATATTGGCGGCCCTTGCCGCATCAATTCCTGCCTGCGCATCTTCCAGCACAACACACCCCGAAGGCGCTACACCAACCGCCGTAGCGGCTTTCAAGAAAACTTCCGGATCAGGTTTAGAATTTTTGACAGCATTCCCGTCGATGATCGCATCAAAATAATGTCGAATACCGGTTTTCTCTAAAATTCGTAACGCATTTTTACTCGCCGAGCCCAATGCGATCTTTTTATCAGTTGCTTTCAAATAGGTCAATAAATCTATCGTGCCCGGCAACACATCGCCTTCCTTCATGTTCTCTACCAACTCCAGATACCACGTATTTTTCAACGACGCCAATTGTTCCTTCTCCGGCGCAGACACTTCCTTATTTGCCCACTTTAAAATAAGATTCAGGGAGTCCACACGACTCACTCCCTTTAATTGTTCATTTTCTATCTCTGTAAAATCAAAACAAAATTGTTTTGCCAGTCGCTTCCAAGCCTGATAATGAAACACAGCCGTGTCCACCAAAACCCCATCTAAATCAAATATGACAGCAGCTACTCCGTCTACTATTTCTCTTGCCTTCATTCGTTATTTTAGTTCAAAAACCAACGTTTGTTTCCCCTTCACTACAATGCTTTTTGGTAAATCCGAAGATTGACCCGTTAAAATATTTTTGAGCTGACTAGACTGGCCGATACCCTCGTCAAAACGAGCTAATGCTACATCCTGTTGTTCATCACCACAGTTCATAAGCACCATTACTTTTTCCTTTTTGTTATACCGGAAATACACATATACATCATTTTGCGGCGCATAGTGCAACAGCTTGCCATCCTGTAAGGCAGCTGTCTGTTTTCTATATTGCGCCAATGTACGCACATGGTTAAACATGTCATTTTCAGCTTCTGTGCGTCCCTCAGCGGTAAACTTATTCACTTCATCTCCCGGAAAACCACCTTTAAAATCATCCCGTACCAAGCCATCCGGCCTGCTGAAATTTTTCATTAATATCTCTGCACCATAGTACATTTGCGGGATACCTCGGTAGGTTAACAACCAACTAAAAGCACTTTTATATTTTTCGATATCTTCACCCACTGTTGAAAAGAAACGGTCCTTATCATGGTTATCGAGGAAGATCACATTTGCCAAAGGGTTTGGATACAGGTAGTCGCCACTTACGGTGCTATATAATTTGTTTGCACCATCTTTTTCCAGATTAAGTGCATCTCCGATAGCGTAGTTTAACTGAAAATCCGTTACACCTTCCAATTTCGTATCCACATTCTGCCCTACTTTTTGACCGCCTAAGAAATACGCTTGGTTAGGAACCGAGTGTACCCATGTTTCCCCAAAGAAGGAGAAATCGGGAAATTCCGCACGAATGGCATCTGTCCATTTCCCCATGAAAGCCAGATCATTGTAGGGATATGTATCGATACGAAAACCGTCCACGCCCGCTTCTTCAATCCACCAGATATGACTCTGCGTGATGTATTTCTGGATCTGTTCATTTTGATGGTTCAAATCCGGCATTGTCTTCACAAACCACCCTTTTTCCATCAGATCCTTGTCTGCCTGCGTTCCATAGGGATCAAACATCGTCTGGTCTTTATAGGTTGTTTGTGTAAATGTATCCCACTCATGTAGCCAATCAGAAGAAGGACGATCTATAACTGTCCAGTGATATAGTCCTACGTGATTAGGCACTACATCATGAACAAGTTTCATGTTGCGTTTATGTAATTCTTTTCCTAGTTCACGGTAGGTATCGATGGAGCCAAATCGGGGATCTATTTGGTAATTTTCCGTATTGGCATAACCGTGATAAGAAGCCTGCGGCATGTCGTTCGTCAAGACCGGAGTCATCCAAAGAGCCGTTACACCTAAATTCTCGAGGTAATCCAAGTTATTGATAATACCTTGAAGATCACCACCGTGTCGGTAATACATGGAATCCCGGTTTACAGCTGTTTCGCGCATACCCTTTACTGAATCATTACTGGGATCGCCGTTGGAAAACCGATCGGGCATAATCAAGTAGATAAGATCTGCCGCATGTACACCTTGTGCTTTAACCAAATCTTTGTCACGATTTTTCAATGTATAGTCGCGGGTCGATACCTTCTTCCCGTTTTTGTATAGCTCTATAGGGTAGGTTCCTGCTTTTGCATTATCCAGAATTTCGACATCCAGAAAAAGGTAATTCCTATTTTCCACCTGATGGACTTTTTTTAAATGCATGCCCGTTCTAGGCAATTTCACTTCACAATCTCCGATATCGGAACCATGTAATACGATTTGCAGTTCCGGATTGTGCATACCTACCCACCAATGCAGGGGTTCCGCCCGTTGTATGGATTGCCCTTGTGCAAAGGCAATCCATAGCGTCGAACATAATAGCGTGATCGCTATCTTGATGTGGTTCATTTTCAAAAGTATAAGAATAAAAAATCTCTGCTTCAACAAAAAAGGGTTGAAGAAACGTGTATTTTCAGCTATAAATTAAGGATGCTGCGTATCACTATGCAGACACCCTCGATTATTGTTGTTTAGTAATTATTACTGCTTTTCGATCTTCGCCGTATAGCCCGCTGGACTTAGATTAAGCTCAATGTTGTACGTCCCGGCAGATGTGATATCGATATTGCTACCACCCCATGTCAAGTTCGACTCATCCCCCCCCAAATTGGCAGGAATATCATCGAAATCCCAAGCATTGTTGTATCTAAATTTCAAACCTCCCTCGGATAGGTTGGCTGTAATTTTCCAGGTGTAGGTACCTTTTCCACCCTCAAACATCATGTCTGTACTTTGATCCCAGCCACCCGCTGTAGCATCACCAACGATACCCCAAGTCACTTTTAGCAGATCATAAGTTAGCGCTTCCGCGTCCATACGCACGCGGTAGAACCCATTTTCTTCGACTGTAATATTTCCGGCATCTCCAGCCTGCAACAACGTACCTGCCGACGCACCTAACCCATAAGCATTATCCCAGGTCTTGTCCGGCAAGAACTTAAATCCGCCTCCGTCTGCGGTGATATACTCAAAAATTTCAAATTTGTCTTTGCTCTCACTATTATACAAGAACATCGGCGTTGCCAAGGGCGGTTCCCAGCCCGCGCCTGTTGATCCACCCACAAGGAACATTTCCGGACTGCTTTCCAAAATGGTCAGCGCCCGGGTTTTCTCTATCCGTTGTCCGCCGGCATCATAACTCACTTGAAGTAATACATCGCCCATCCATGATCCGTCATTTGGAATATCAAATTCACGAGATAGTATTTTTTCATCGCCTTCCAACGTGATTTGCTCTGTCATTAACGCGTCGCCATCTTTTACAATGCTAAATTCAAAAGCATTTACCCGATTGGAAATAAAACCTACACGTAACTTTTGTCCCAACTGCACACTATTAGGCGTGTTTTCATTAATCGAAACAATAGCGTCATCTATTTCATGCACAACCTTTTTACAGGACGTAAACCATCCCATCGCCAGTACCATTACTGTCATCAGGGAAATATATATTTTATGGGTCTTCATTTTTCTGTATCGTTTAATTTGTGTAACCAGGATTTGGTGTCAAGTTTCCATTATTGGCCAACACGGTTGCCGGGATCGGGAAGATGCGCTTATAAGTTTCTCCCGCATTAGCAGGCTTGAACAACATGGCGTTTTCCCATTTGCCAAAGCGGATCATATCTGTTCGGCGTGTCACTTCAAAAGTGAATTCCAATGCACGCTCTTTGTAAATGGCATCCAACGTTAACGTCGCTGCTGTGAAGTGCTTTTCTGGATTTAAAGGAAATGCCCTTCCACGGACCTGATTGGCGGATTCCAATGCTTCGATCATCGTGCCGTTTGTCGCTCCACGTAATATAGCTTCGGCCTTCATCAGTAATACATCGGCTAAGCGGTACACCACCACGTCGTTGTTTGCATTTGTACCGATGTGGTCTTTATCCGGAAAGTATTTCACACAACGTGCTCCCGCCAAACGACCACCGTCATCTGCACCGCCGATATCAAAATCTGAACCCGGCAGCAAGTTATAACCGTAAGGATCAAGCACGATATTAATACCGTTGTACACCAACGGCGCTCCAGTAGCCGTGTATTGCTGGCCGTATAACCACTGTTGTTTGCGGATGTCATCATCATCAAACAGATCGAAATATTCCGGTTGGGCGCTCCACCCATTCCACGGATTTGTATTCAAACTGAACGTTTCGCGATGAGAGTAATGCAACACTTTATTGAACAGCTCATTGCCTGTTGCGCGTGCTGCGTGAAAGGGGATAGAGAAAATAGGTTCCGAATCCTGTGCACCATTATCCGGACGGAATTGTGCCAACATATCACTTTGCAAGGAATACGCAGTTCCCTCGGTAAGCACGATATTGGTATGTTCCACCACTTTATTCCAGTTTGGCGTACCCGTATATATCTGCGCATTTAAATATATTTTTGCCAACAGCGTATGGGCAAACCATTTCGTCGGCCTTCCGTAGGTAAGCTCCGACTTCTCTTCGCTCAAAAGCGAAAGATTATCTTCCAGTTCCTTTACGATAAAATCAAAAACCTGCGCTCTTGGCGTCGTTGATGGAAGTTCACCGCCGGTGTCGAAAGTGGTTTGCAATGGAATATTTCCATAGGCATCCATCATTAAATAATAATACCAGGCGCGCATCGTTTTGATTTCGGCAATTGTTTGCCCTTTGGTATCCGATTCCGGTGCATTTTCCAGTACCCCAAGCACACGATTACAAGTTCCTATCGCATTGTATCCCCAATTCCAAGCGTTTCGTACCACTTCATGCGATGGTGACCAAGTATGCATGTGCATATCCCGCCACTTTCCGCCATCAAACCAGTCCCCACCACGTGTCGGGATAACCACTTCATCCGATCCGGCAGTTTGCAAATCAAAATAATCCCGGAAGTAGTCACGTGCAGCCGTATAAACAGGCCCTGTGAGTGCCACAAATTGTTCCGGAGTTTTCGGAAACGTATCTTCTGAATAAGCCGAGTGCATGTCTACATCTAGTTTTGTACAGGATGTGCCTGTACATAACGCTCCGGCAAACAGCAACATATAAAGTTTATTGAATTTCATTTTCATAGCCATTTAGTGTTAAAATGTTAAGTTCACGCCCACAACAAACGATCTTGTTCTGGGGTAATAGTTCCGGTTATCAATCCCCGGGTCTAGTCCACCAAGGTTAACTTCAGGATCTACGCCACTGTAATTGGTCAATACAAATAAATTTTGACCGGTTACATATAAACGTGCTTGTTTGAAATAGCGGGTGTTGCTCGTATTGAACCGATAACCTAATGTTGCGTTATCCAAACGTAGGAATGACGCGTCCTCAATAAAACGACTGGATGCAATAAGCGGAGTCTCAAAAATTCCTTCTGCCACGGCGTCCTTGGAAATATTGGTTACACTAGCCTGTTGCAAGCGGGATAAATCTGCTCTGGTAGCGTTAAATATCTGGTTCCCGTACATACCGCGCAAGAAGAAATTCAAGTCCCAGCTTTTATATCTGAAATTATTGTTCCAGCCATAAGTGAATTTTGGTAACGCGTGTCCCATGATCTGATAGTCGTCGGGTGCTGAAATTTGATCTTGTGTTACTAGTTCACCGGATGGCTTTTGATAGATGGTACGTCCTGCGTTTTCATCGTAACCGATATATTTTGCTACGTAAAATGTACCGATGGGTTGTCCAGGAAGTACAATAGATGCCGTTTGTCCGGTCCATCCCTCTAAGCCAATGCTCCCTTCATAACGCTGTGACACACCGATATTCTCGATATTAGATTCCAATGAACCCACTTCGTTAACATTTCTCGCAAAGTTTACAGTTGTACTATAGGAGAAATCCGCGTTACTGTACACATTGGCGTTCAGCACGACTTCCACTCCTTTGTTATTCATGCTGGCACCATTCGCTAATAAACGATTATGTTGATAAGGTGGCGATGGCACATCATATTCATATAATAAATCTCTTGTGCGTTTGTCGTAATATTCGACTGTACCGCTGAACCGTCCTCTGAGCAATTCAAAATCCAAACCCACGTTAAACATCGAGGTTGTTTCCCATTTTAAGTCTGGATTTTCATTTTGGTTCACACCATAAGCCGACATCCAGGTACCATTATAGAGAAACTGTCCGCTTTGCGGTCCAAACACCACAATAGATCGATAAGGGTCAATATTCTGGTTACCGGAAACACCATATCCTGCTCTCAATTTCAAATCCGAGAATAGGTTTTGATCTTCCATAAAGGATTCACTACTCAATCGCCACGCTGCTGAAACAGAAGGGAATGTTGCCCAGCGATTGTTAATACCGAATTTTGAGGATCCATCCTGTCTTAAGGAAGCACTTACCAAATACTTGTCGTCAAAATTGTACCCCACCCGGCCGAAGAACGAAATCAAAACAGATTCCTTTAAGGTCGGCGAATCCGTAAACGGATTATATCCTTCTGGAAGCATACCTAGGTTGAGATTGTTTGATCCCAAATCATCCGAAAGAAACCCTACGGAAGACGCCCATATGCCATCATCGTTTTTGGTGCGTTGATAGGAATATCCTGCCATGGCATCAAACGTATGTTTGTCTTTGGTTAAAGAGTAGTTGAGGTAAGATTCCAAAATCTGGTCAATATGTTTTAGATTCGTACGGTCAGCATATCCTCTACCTAATGCTTTCGAGTCGAAATCCGTACGGTGCATATAATATTTTTTGTCGTAGTGCGTACGTTGGTAGGAAAGCACGTTCGACCAAATCAAGCCATCTATTATTGTCAAATCCGCTTTGAAGTTACCCATAAGCACATTGTTGCTTCTGGACTCATCCCGCTGATTTAGTATCGCCACGGGGTTAAAGTAATTTGTCCGGCCGGGTACTTGAAAATAACCACCGTATTGTTCATACGACGGATCATCGGACATGATCGGTGACGTCGGTAAATAGCGTGCAGCACCATTGAAAATATTGTAATCAACATGATCCGAATTGTTAATACTATTCGACAGGTTAAACGCCAATTTAAGTCTGTCATCGAACGCATTTTGATCGACTCCAGCACGTGCTATGATGCGCTCTACACCGTTACGTTTTACAATACCTTGATTGTTAAAATAGTTTACCGAAGCATTATAACGTGTACCTTCGCTTCCACCAGTTAAGGATAGGTTATGGTTATGTGAGAAACCTGATCGTGTAATTTCTTCTTGCCAATCCGTATCATGACCTGTTTCACTTGCAGCTACGGACAGACCATGGTCTTGTAAAAACTGGCTATGTTCGGTGGCATTCAATACATTTACCCGATTGGCTACAGATTCGCTTGCTGCCCATCCGCTGTATGTTAACACCGGAGCTCCTGCTTTGCCTCGTTTGGTGGTCACGAAGATAACCCCGTTTGCTGCACGAGAACCGTATATTGCGGTGGATGACGCATCCTTCATCACGTCCATCGACACGATATCGTCAGGCGCAACCAATTCAATACTTGCTCCGACAATCCCATCAATTACATATAACGGCGACGAACTTGCTGTTAATGAAGATGGCCCCCGAAGTTGGATGTTGGAACCTGATGTAGGATCTCCTCCCGACCGATTGACCGTCAATCCGGCAACCTTACCAGCCAAAAGCTGGTCGGGCGAAATCACGACACCTTTGTTAAATTCTTCTGGTGCGACACTAGACACCGAACCCGTGATCTGTTTTTTCCTTGCTGTACCATAACCGATGACCACCACCTCATCAAGGCTACTGGAAGTCGTTTCCAGTGTAAAGTTTAATGTGTTGTCACCGACTGTTAAGGCAACGTTTTGTTCGGCGGTTTCATACCCCATCATATTGACCACAACCCTGTGGGAGCCGGCTGAGATATTACCGAGACTATACTCCCCGTTTGCTCCTGAGGATGTAGAAATCTGTTGACCAAGAATTTGTATAGTTGCCCCCGGTACACCTACTCCTTCGCTATCCAAAACCCGACCTTGTAGCCGTGCCGTCTGCGCGAAACCAAGTGTACTAAGCAACATTAAAAAACTCATGGCCATTACGCTGCGTAATGTGAATTTGTTCATCATGTGATTAGTTTATTATTGTTTATTGTTCAGTTTATTTATACTTAATATGTAATATTGTCCTGCTGTCAATGGAATCGAACTTGTCGAACGCCAATCGCGTGTTATCCCTGTCAAGTTATCGTACCAACTTTTTTGTAAGTTTTCCGGAATAGTGAAATCATGGGCAACCACGTCAAAGTTCCCGACCACAAGTACCTCCTGCCCTCCTTCTTTCAACACATAATATTTTAGGGCACCATTTACGTTGTGATTGATCGCTCCATTTCTAAAAATAGCGTTCTGACGTTTCCAGTCAATTAACCTTGCATAGTGTGCAAAAAGGCTATAACGTTGCGAATCCTTCAAATAATCCCATTTTAATGGTTTTTCTCCTGTTCTGCCGTTTTCATCAATCGACATATCATACCCTAGTTCTCCGAATTGCCATATCATCTTGGGGCCAGGCGCACAAAGGAGAAATGCCGCAGCTTGTTTCATACGTTCCAATGCCGTCGTTAGTTCTTTGGTTGAATAATTGCCATTTGTATTACCATATTGTAAGTTTTTGTACATCAAGCGTTCTTCGTCATGGGATTCCATATACGACACGAAATACGGTTTTTCGAAACCATGCGCATCGGCGAAAAGGCGTTTAAGATCGGAGTTATCATTCCACCCCATGGTGGCTTCATTGAATGCATGGTTTAGGTTATTCCACAAAAACATACCCTCGCTTGCCAGTTCCTTTTCTTCCCGATCTTCCGCAAAATGCTCTAAAATGACGTAGAAGTCCTGATCCCGTTCACGGATAAAATGGTTATAGTTTTTCCATATCGCGATACGGCTCGCATCATAGGCTGACCATTGCTGTACTGCGCCGTCACTTTCGTCCGTACCCGAATTTTTCTGTGTAAAACCTTTGGAGAGGTCAAAACGGAAACCATCTACCTTAAACTCTTCCATCCAGAACGCGATAACATCTTTGGTAAATTGCTGCGTAAGCAGACTTTCGTGATTAAAATCGTAGCCTACGTTAAATGGATGGGTAGGCGTAATATTAAACCAAGGATTATTCGTTAGCACACCGGATTGTTGGTATAAACGCACCATAGGTGACTGTCCGAACGCATGGTTCAACACCATATCCAATATCACGGCAATGCCCTCTTGGTGACATGCATCGATAAACGCTTTCAATTCATTTGTGGTACCGTAATATTTATCCAATGCAAAATGAAACGATGGATTATAACCCCAACTGGAGTTTGCCTCAAATTCCTGTACTGGCATCAGCTCGACAGCATTCACGCCCAATCGTTTCAGGTAAGAAATAGAATCCCGTAGTGTTTTATAGTTGCGTTGATCCAAGAAATCCCGTACATGCAATTCATAGATGACCAAATCGAACGCGTCGGGACGATTAAATGTCGTGGTTTGCCAAGCATATGCTGTGTTGTTTAACGATAATACCGAAACGATGCCCTGTGTTGCGCCTTGAGGATAACTTGGCAATTGTGGGTTCTGTGCTACTTCCCCATCATGATTTGGATCCAGCACTAATCTCGCATACGGATCAGCTATCTTTAGCTGTCCGTCTATCAGAAATTGGTATGTATAATTCTTTTGAAAATCCAGCTGTTTTAATGTGATCCACCAAGTATTACCGTCTGGTGTCCGTTTCATCGCATAGTCTTGTGTCGCTTGAAAATCGTTGAAATTACCTAATAAGAATGCAGAAGACTTATCGGGCGCAGTAAGTGCAAAAGACACTTCGTGCTTATCACGATTAATTGTAACCCCGTTTTTATTTATCCCCGCAGGTAATTCAGCGACTTCCACATCACCTTCCACAAACACAGTAAGCACCCTAACAGCATGTTGCCCGTTCGCTTCAATACGCGCTTCGATATGCTGCAACCCGGTACCATTCAGCTGTAATTTGTGCTCAAGCTCATTTCCTTGGCTGGTCGCAACTTCCTGTCCATTTATGGAAAGCTTTAATGTACCTGACTGGGAGGCGTGTAGGCGAATAGGGAGTTCCTCTCCCACTGCAAATGATTGCTTTTCCGATTGTAAAACAAACGTGGGTTGAACCGTAGGCGCTTTAAAAGTTATATGCGGTTTTTGTTTCGATGAAATCGCCCAATACATATCCGACCCATCTACATTACGCAACACTTTACTTCCATCTGCATTCCGTACTAAAAAGGCAATATGCGTTACGTCATTTGTTTGTGTACGTTTGAAAAAGCTCGCGGGATGAATAGCAATACTATATCTACCGTCCGCTTCCCGTTTTAATTTATAGGTATCGAGATTCTTGTCCCACGCTGTAGCGACCTCTTTCCATTCTTTTTCCGATGTGCTGCTTGTCAGTAGTAAGCCTGCATGGAGAAATAGATCGCCCGAATGGTTAGCAAGCTCTTTATTACCTTTCGTGAGATCAAAAGTCAACGTAGTGGTCTCGTCCCAATAAATAAAATCATTGGATAAGGTTACCAGCCCTTGCGCTATCTCCTCGCCGATGGGGTCTACATCCGGTTTCACATCCTTTTTACAGGCAATGATCCAAAGTACCATGACGAGCAAATACCCTAAATTTTTATTCGTTTTCATTTACAATGCGGTTAGCCAAAACCTACTGGGAATGTTCCCGAAATAACTCCACTTAACTTAATTATGGAAGAACGAAGTGTATTGTAATAGCCTACTCTTGTGATCCCTCTATAATTGTTAGCATTTCGGGAATGTTCCCGAAACATATCAAAGGTAAAAATGTTTCGGGAATAATACAAAGTAAAAAATGATTTTTTTATGGAAACTCAAAATTTCCGGCTGGAATCTTGAAAAATAAGGCTGGATTGTAATAATGTGGTCTCCTGTTGGCGAAGCTCTATCGGTTTATCCAAAATCTGGAAAAGAAAATTAGCAGCTTCCTTTCCCATCGCGAAGGCCGGTTGCTTCACGACACTAAGCGCGGGATTTAATAGATCTGCGATGTCTAAACAGGAAAAGCATATCAGTTTCAGGTCTTCCGGAATCTGTACCCCTTCTTCCCCAGCAACACGAATGGTAGATATCGCCAGTCTTTCCACGGAAGCAAAAATCCCGTCAGGTTTATGTTGTTTAATGAGATTTCTAATGGCCGCCCTGTTTTTCGTTTCGTCGTTTTCTGTGTCCAGTATCAGCTCTTCCCGAAATGGTATACCATTATCTTCCAATGCTTTTCTATAACCATCCATTCGAATCTTGCCAATGGACACTTTTTGGTTAATAACGAGATAGGCTATGTTTTTACATCCGTTATCAATAAGATGCTGCGTGGCGAGTCTACTGGATTCAAAGTCATTACCGGTTACGAAATGTCCATGAAAGTCATCATAACTCCTATCAAAGAATACAATGGGGATATCATGGTCAATCAACGTTTGCAAATGACTATGGTCTTTTCCCTCTCCAGAGGCAGAAATCAATACGCCATCTACACGGCCATTTCCCAACGAACGTACAATAGATGCTTCATTCTGTACATTATTATCCGTTACGTATATTAAGGTATGGTATTTTTTTGAACGGGCAACCAGTTCAATGCCTTTTATCGCCTGACTGAAAAACTTGTTTCCAAATTCGGGGATAATGATCGCAATCGTTTGGCTGCGGTTCCCCCGTAAGCTACTCGCATACAAGTTTGGAGAAAAACCGAGCTCTTCCGCTTTCGCCAAAATGCGCTCTTTTGTTTTGGGGCTAATATCGCTACTATCCCGAAATGCCCGGGATACTGTGGATTTGGACAGCCCTAACGTCTCTGCTAAATCAACTATCGTTATCTGTGACATATCTTTATGATGATGATTTCAAAGATAATAATAATTCGTAGTTTGTTCTTCGATTTGTGCAGTGTCTCCTAACGCAGGAAAACAATATCCAATAAATAAAACGCTGCAAATATCACGGAAGCTACGCCATTGGTCGTCATAAACGCTCTATTTACACGGCTTAGATCCGTGGGGCTAACAATACGGTGTTGATATACCAATAGAAATCCATAAAATGCAACCCCAAAATAATAAAGCCAACCCACAGGCATATAGAATGCTGGAAGTAGTACAAATACGAAGGAGAGAACATGCAGCATTTCCGAAATGCGCAATGCTTTTTTTGCACCGAAATAGGCGGGAATAGAGTTCAGGCCATTTGCTTTATCGAATTCCTCATCTTGCAAGGCATAGATAATATCAAATCCGCCGGACCAGCACATGACGGCGATGCCGTAGAATATCGGTACGATATCGAATTGGTTGGTTACGACCAAATACGCTCCTATGGGTGACAAGCCCAACCCAACTCCCAATACAATATGGCACAAAGGTGTGAATCGTTTTGTATAGCTATAAAACAATACGACAAACAAAGCAACAGGCGATAAATAGAAACACAGTGTATTGATGAAATAGGTTGCTGCTATAAAAATCAAGCAATTGACAATGGTAAATGTCAAGGCGCTATTGGCGGAAATTTTTCCGGCCGGAATATCGCGCATGGCCGTACGGGGATTTATGGCATCAATATCACGGTCTAAAAAACGATTAAATGCCATCGCTGCGTTCCGGGCGGTTACCATGCACACCAGCATCAGCAATAGCTTTTTCCAATCAAAGCCGTGCGCTGTAGTTTGTATAGCTAAAAAGAAACCGATAATGGCAAAGGGCAATGCAAAGATGCTGTGTGCAAACAGCACGAGAGACATGTACTTCTTCATGGTTATTCCTGCTCAACAATAGGCGAAACGAAATTCTTATTGATGTCGTCTATCGTCGCTAAAATCTCCTCCATACCTTGCTTCTTCTCGGCGGACGTCAAAAAAACCGGGGGAACCTCTTCAAACCAGGTTAGGAGTGACTTTTTGAATTGAGCGATATTTTGGTCGGACTTCAAACTGGATTGCTTGTCTGCTTTTGTAAATACAAGCAAAAAAGGCAACCCCTGCTCTCCTAGCCAACAACAAAATTCTAAATCGATTTTTTGTGGCTCGTGCCGGCTGTCAATAAGCACAAAAATACATTGTAAATTCTCACGTTTCGTTAGATATCTTCGAATAAAACGCTCCCATTCTGCTCGGTTCTTCTTGGATGTCTGCGCGAAACCATAACCCGGAAGGTCGACAAGGTACCATTCTTTATTAATTATAAAATGATTGATAAGTTGTGTCTTCCCTGGTTTTTGCGATGTTTTTGCTAGATCCTTTTTATTGACCATGGCATTGATCAACGACGATTTACCCACGTTTGAACGGCCTATAAAGGCGTATTCTGGCAACGATGGTTCCGGAAGTTTCCGTACCTCGGTATTGCTCATGACAAATTCAGCAGTTTTTACAAGCATACAGCAAAGGTAATGTTTTTTCCCGTTTGTCTGATATTCGTTCAAGAGCTACTATTGGCGCGACGACCTGCACAGCGATTACGGACGTAATTACACGAATACAAAACATTATCGATACGTGAATCGTTAGCATATTATATGCGTATAAATCTTTTAGAGATGGAGAACAACAATTTAAACGAAAAAGAAAAATCAAATGATGCGACTCCACAACGTCCCGAGGGCGAACGTATCTTAAACGCCCCTCTTGTAGAAATGGACTTGTTTGGCTTCATTGAGCAAATAAAAAATGAGCCGACTTGGGCTGATAGCGAACGGAATTCTATTACGATTTTTAAGTCGGAGACGATAACGATTGTGCTGATCGGACTACATGAAAATGCGGAATTGAAACCACATAAAACAAATGGTACGATCAGTGTACAGGTGTTAAGCGGAAAAATCGAATTCAGCACAGAGGACCGGTCCGTACAAATAGAAAAAGGACAAATGATAACGTTGCAAGAGAATCTGATGCATAGCGTAAAGGCATTGACAGAAAGCTTTTTGTTACTCACGCTGGTCATGAAAGAATAAAGTTATACGATATCATCTATAGACTGACAACCGGATTTAGTAGTTTGATTCAAACTAGACATGTGTTAGTAAAAATTTCTAATAAAAAGGAATATCCAGTATTTTTTTTGGACTGTGTTATATTTAACGAAATTATACGTTATTTTGAATATATATAACCAAACACAGTATAAATTAAAATATTATGAAGGGATTATATGATTTAGACGAGGTTGATGCGAAGTTACTGAGACTTCTACAGAATGACTGCTCGTTGAGTAATAAGGAATTGTCCTATCGCTTAAATAAATCGATTACAGCTGTCCATGAACGCGTAAAAAAGCTCAAAAATGCCGGTTTTATAAAGCGCACAGTGGCGATTCTTGATAGGAAGAAAGTGGGAATTGATCTAATATCGTTTTCTCAAGTATTTCTCAAGGCACATACCTCGGAAGTATTGAATGAATTTGAGAAGCAGGTCTTAGGATTTCCAGAAGTGATGGAATGCTATCAAATGGCCGGCTCTTATGATTTTATGTTGAGAATTGCTACAAGAGATATGGAAGCTTACCATAATTTCCTTAGGTACAAACTGGCTGTGTTGCCCCATGTCAACACAGTACAGACATACTTCGTTCTCTCCGAAACCAAAAGTCAGACAGCTTACCCCATTTAGAATCAATCATAGATATACAAAAGCAACTTTATTTTCTTCGGTAAAGATTGGGGCAAATCACCCCTAACCAAAACAATGCACGGTTTTTTTCTTTAAAACAGTAAAATATTCTAAAATAGAGTAAGCCTATTGAATATTACTCTTTTAAGCCAGACATTTGACCATAAATGATACCTGATTTAGGAAAATGATACCTGGTTCAGGAATCTTGCTCGAGGAATCAAACAAATTTCCCGTGCACAACCATTAATAAATTTGATATGAAAAAATCATTGGAAAAGAGACCAGATTTGCGTTATTTATCGATTTCGGATACGGCTAAAGTAAATTATCAGAAAGATGTTCCTGAACTTGTGGAGAAAGCCATATTGCACCGAGAAGGCGTACTTTCTGACACCGGGGCGCTAGTGGCCAGTACCGGACATTTCACAGGGCGATCCCCGCAAGACAGATATATTGTGGACGATCCGCTGTCCCGAACGAATATATGGTGGGGTGAAATAAACCAACCCATTTCTGAAGAATCTTTTCAGTTTTTGTTCCATGAAATGGGCAGGTATTTATCTGATAGGGAAACCTATGTACTGGATTCGGTTGTGGGCGCAAACGATAAGTACAGTTTGTCCGTAAGAACAGTTACAGAGACCGCCTATCAATGTATCTTCGCAAAAAATCTTTTTATTGAAGACGCAGTTGCCAAGGGAGGTCAGCAACCCGAGTGGTCAATATTGGCAGCAGCAGGTTACCGTTGTGATTGTCACGGCCGACTCGGACTCAAAAATCCTAATTTCGTAATTATCAACTTATCAAGAAAAGTAATCCTGATCGGTGGAACGGGGTACACAGGAGAGATAAAGAAGTCGATGTTCTCGGTAATGAATTATCTTATGCCGACGATACATAACGTTCTTCCTATGCATTGTGCAGCAAATCAGGATCGAGAAGGTAATGTTGCACTTTTCTTCGGACTTTCGGGCACAGGAAAGACAACACTTTCTGCAGACATAAACCGTATGCTTATTGGGGACGATGAGCATGGTTGGGATGATAATGGCGTTTTTAACTTTGAAGGGGGTTGCTATGCTAAATGTGTAGGCTTATCGAAAGACAAAGAACCGCAGATATTTAAAGCAATCCGATTCGGATCGCTTATTGAAAATGTTGTCTTCATTCCCAATACCCGCACACCGAACTATGATGACGTAACGAAAACGGAGAACACGAGAGTTGCATATCCCATCGAGCATGTGGACAACAGCGTTAAATCTGGTGTGGGAAGAAAGCCACAGAATATATTTTTCTTGACAGCAGATGCATTTGGCGTCCTTCCACCAATATCTCTATTAACTCGCGAACAGGCTATGTACCACTTTCTCTCGGGTTACACCGCAAAAATTGCCGGAACTGAATGCGGTGTCAAAGCGCCAAAAGCTGTATTTTCGGCCTGTTTCGGGGAGGCATTTCTCCCACTACACCCAACTGTTTATGCGGAGCTTCTGGGTGAGAAAATAACGAAACAAGACGTAGACGTTTGGCTTGTCAATACGGGTTGGATCGCCGGACCATATGGAGTTGGTAGAAGGATAAAGCTGGCATACACAAGGGCGCTAATTAAATCAGCTTTAAACGGATCATTGAAAGACGCAACTTTTGAAACGCATCCTACATTTGGACTTAAGTTTCCTACGACCTGTGCGGAGGTTCCGAACGAGATATTAAATCCGGCAGAAATGTGGGACGACGCAGACGCATACAATTTTCAGGCCACCAAGCTTCAGACTTTATTCGAAAAGAACTTTAAAAAGTACGAATCAATTTCAAACAGACAGGATCAGGAACCACAAGAAAGCGCTATCAGCTTTGGAAAAGCATAAGCCGCCGTATATGGGGTAGCAACAGCAAAAGTTTAGTCGGACAACGCCCGCGCCGTCCGACCAAATAGTAGCTGGATGCTACCCTACACTCGTTACTTTTTTTTCGGCTCCTGCATCTTCTCCATTTGCCGGGTAGCCTGGCTATCGGACATGAGGTTACTCGCGGCGATCATTAACTTGTTTTTAACACCAGAGATTACCTTGTCCTTACCCGCCATCAATGCGCTGTAGCCATCCTTTGCTACTTTCTTAGGATCACTAAGCTTTTGGTCCATTATTTTTGATCCGGTCATACCAGCTTTGTTGAAGAAATCCGTGTCTGTAGCACCCGGTTCTAAGACCGTAATGGTCACATTGCTATCAGATATCTCCTGTCTTATTGCCTCCGAAAGCGAAAGGACAAATGCTTTTGTTGCATGATAAACTGCCTGCCAAGGGCCAGGAATTTCAGACGCTATCGATCCCAACTGTAAAATCTTGCCCCTTTCATGCGCTAACATATCTTTCAGAAAAAAATGGGTCAGGCAGGTCGTCGCTACGATATTGAGTTGGATAATCTCCAGTAGCCTATTCAAGTCTGCTTTAACAAACAGCCCATATTCCCCCTGTCCGGCATCGTTGACTAGTATATCGATAAAGATATGCTTATCGGCGACTTGCCGATAGACCTCCGCGGCGGCATTGAAAGCAGCCAAGTCCTGCGAAATCGTAACGACTTCGATATCGAATTCTGTTTCTAACTCAGTCTTGACACTGGAAAGCCGAGCATCATCTCGTGCCACCAAAACAAGGTTATAATTATCTTTTGCAAAAAGTCTTGCAAGTTCCAGCCCTATGCCAGCAGTCCCGCCTGTAATGAGCGCATACTTTTTTAAGTTATCGTTTTTCATGATCTATGCTTTATCGTCGACAATCCGTCGTATATGAAGAACGGACACAGATGTGTTTGGTTCTAGACAACAAAAACAATTTAATCATCTCCGTTGTCCTATTGGAACAATATGAACATAATTGATATCATACTTCTGCTGATTTTCTTCATCTCCGTAGGGAATGGGGTGACCAAGGGGTTCTTTGCCGGAATGGCAGGGTTAGCCTCTTGGCTAGGAAGTTTGCTGATTACGTTTGCATTATATAGACATGTAGCGCAGCTTATCGAAACAAATATCACATCCAGTGTATGGACAATGCCCCTATCATTCCTATTCACCTTGCTTATCGTTGGTTCGATCCTGTCTTTGTTAGCGGCCAAGACCCTGAACGCTATTCCGTTAAAAATTCAGAAACATCGATTGAACAACATTTTTGGATTTTTACCAGGTATTGTCACAGGATTTCTTTACGCCGCTATTACCGCTACCCTTTTGCTCCTATTGCCATTCTCGGAATCCCTGATATTGCGAACACGGGAAAGTAAAATCGCAGAACAGCTGACAAACATATTGACGCAAATCGAACAACCATTCGCGCCAGCGCTCGAAGCTGTAAACCGATCCATCAATAAGATGACTATCGATCCCAAATCGTCGGAAAGCGTACGCCTCCCCTTTGTAGTGGCGAATCCGAAGCCGAGACCAGATTTGGAGAGCCAAATGCTCGACCTTATAAACGATGAACGGACAAAGGCGAACCTAGGGGCGCTGACGCTAGATGAAGAACTGACACCCGTAGCGCGCCAACACGCGAAAGATATGTTTGCCAGGAGCTATTTTTCGCATATTTCCCTGGAAGGACAGACACCGTTTGACCGTATCCGCGCAGCTAACATCAGGTTTGTCGTAGCAGGCGAAAACTTGGCAATTGCACAAAATCTCCTTTTGGCCCACGATGGGTTAATGAATTCACCGGGACATCGCGCCAATATCCTTCGAAAAACATTCGGCCGTGTAGGAATCGGTATCCTTGATGGCGGTATATATGGCTTAATGGTTACACAAAATTTCCGCAACTGACCAAAAAACTACCGATCATCTAGAAAACACGAAAGTAAACGGTTAAAAAGTGATCTACCAATTTCCACCATCAGATTTGCCGATTATAAAACTGGAAAAGAAAAGCGGTTAATCTCTGAAATCATAAGTATATTAGCAGCAAAATACGCGTTATATGCTAGACATCCGTCATATCGTTAAACAATATAGTAATCACCGCGCTTTGGATGACGTGTCCTTGCATGTACCCAAAGGTAGTATTTTCGGTCTTTTAGGCCCCAATGGCGCTGGAAAGACATCCCTTATCCGTATTATCAATCAGATTACTGGACCAGATAGTGGTGAAATTTATTTCGATGGGGAGCTTCTTCATCCCAAACATATAGAGCGCATCGGCTATCTGCCGGAAGAACGCGGGTTATATAAAAAAATGAAGATCGGCGAACAGATGCTCTATTTGGCACAACTCAAAGGATTGTCGAAAAGGGATGCTAAACAGCGCATTCAGCGCTGGTTTGAAAAGTTACAGATCGAAAGCTGGTGGGACAAAAAAGTGGAGGATCTCAGTAAGGGCATGCAACAAAAGGTACAATTCGTTGCGACTGTCGTACATGAACCGGATCTTATTATCCTCGACGAACCCTTTTCGGGATTTGACCCCGTTAATGCACAGCTGATACAGGAGGAAATTCTGGAACTGAACAAAAAAGGGGCTACCATTATTTATTCTACGCACCGCATGGAATCGGTCGAAGAACTTTGTGATAATATCGCGCTGATTAATAAATCGAAAAAAGTACTGGATGGCCCGGTCCGGAAGATAAAGCGTTCTTACCAAAATCAAATGTATGTAATTGAATTTAAAGAACAAGATGGCATCATTCCAAGCTTCATAGGGACATCGTTATTTGAAGTAGTGGAAGAAAAAACAACGACTGACAGCCGTGAAGTCACTATTCGTGTACAGGAAGACAATTCATTGAATGATATTTTATTATACTTGATTTCCCAAGTGAAGATACGTCAAGTGAAGGAAGTTATTCCATCTATGCACGATATTTTTATTGATCAAGTTAGCGGATCGACTAATAACAAGTATATCCACCATGCATAAAATATTATTAATCATCAATCGGGAATATTTTAGCCGTGTAAAGAAAAAATCTTTTTTGCTGGTGACGTTTCTTGTGCCCATGTTGTTTATCGGCATGTATGTGGCTATATTTTTTCTTACCAAACAGAGTTATGAGGATACCCATGCGATTGTACATGTTGTTGACGAAGAGGGATCAATTGCCGATCAGTTAAAAAATAATAAAAACATTACCTATTCTTTTTCAAATACGGATCTGCAAGAGCAGATTAAAAACTTAAAAAATGGGGCTAAGAACACCAACCTGTTAATCATACCCGCTGACTTCTATACTGCTAGGAAAATCGAACTATTATCTTCCGGAAAACCCAATATAGGCACACAAAACGAGGTCAGGTCACAGCTCCGAGAAATTATCCGTAATGAACAATATCGCAAAATGGGGCTGAATGCAGATCGTATTCGCAACATTAACGACAACATCCAAATTGCTGCAAAGGAGGTTACCGAAACCGGAGACGCTAAGGATAGCCATACGGAAGTTGCGATGGGTATTGCAATGGGATTGTGTTTCTTAATTTATTTATCGTTAGTGCTTTTTGGGACCCAAGTGATGCGTGGTGTCATAGAGGAAAAATCAAACCGTATTGTAGAGGTCGTCATATCTTCCGTAAAGCCGTTCCAGTTGATGATGGGAAAGATTATTGGGATCGGTTTGGTCGGCATCACGCAATTTGTGCTTTGGATTATTCTTTCTTTGACCTTAATGACGATCTTTTCAACCGCTTTATTCAACGATAAAGAGGTAGCTCAGCAGGCTATGGGGCGTAATATGCGTGAATTGCCCGGCGAACAGTCTACGACCGCAAATGCAGACTTTGATTGGATGGCCGCACTTGATTCCGTGGATTTCACCGAGCTTACGATCTGCTTTTTTGTTTTCTTCTTTGGAGGATATCTCCTGTATAGCGCTTTATTCGCCGCAGTAGGCTCCGCCGTAGACAATGAAACAGAAGCAGGGCAATTTACCATGCCGATAACCATGCCGCTGTTAATACCCTATGTCCTATCATTTGGGGTACTGATCAACGACCCTCACGGCAGTATAGCAACATGGTTAAGCATGATTCCGTTTACGTCGCCCGTTGCCATGTTGGTTCGTATTCCATTCGGTGTACCTACTTGGCAGATTGTATTATCTGCCGCTCTGCTCATTGGGGGATTTATTCTCACGACTTGGTTTGCCGCACGCATATATCGTGTGGGAATTTTAATGTACGGCAAAAAAGCAAGTTTAAAAGAACTTATAAAATGGTTTAATTATAAAAGATAGAGATTAGAATGACGACATCTCAAAACACAGAAAAGAAAAAGTCGGGAGTTTTTGGAAAAGTCCTGGCTTGGCTGCTTATCATCATATTTCTTACTGTAGGTGGCTGGGTTTACTATAAATACTATTTCGTATTTGGTGAAGGTGTAAAATCAGGTTATCTCAATTTCGCGGTAAAAAAGGGAAACCTTTTTAAAACGTATGAAGGTAAGTTGATTCAAGAGGGATTAAGGACCCAAACCGGTAGCGGCGTATCAAGCAATGAGTTTGAATTTTCGGTGGAAAGCGATTCCATTTTTAGCATACTGGAGCTGAATAGCGGTAAGTATTTTGATTTGCATTATAAAGAATATCACGGCGTATTACCGTGGCGTGGCAACACCCGATATATCGTAGATGAGGTTATTAACATGAAGTAACCCCTATTTAGCATTGGGCTGATAAAATTATCTCGTTATAAATGAACTTCTTCGCTTTATACCCCTATTTTTTGTTTAAAAATATTTGGAGTGTATGGGGAATTGTCCTACTTTTGTGTCATCAAAATCACGGTAGGCATAGCTCAGTTGGTTAGAGCACTAGATTGTGGTTCTAGGGGTCGTGGGTTCGAGCCCCATTGCTTACCCAAAAGCTTCTCTTTTCAGAGAAGCTTTTTTGTTTTGAATATCCGCATCTCAGGTTCTGCGTTTGCCTAAATTTTTACTATCTTTAGGGAATAAACCGACAAAAAGCATGCTTAAAACCAGTTCCGTTGAATTTTCAAATGTCCACGCTATATACAATAGCAAGCCTTTTGACGGCTACTTAGCCTTTCTTCCGGAATCTGTATCGAATAGCGCTACTATCGTCCATCATACCACTACGCTGAACACCCTGTTAGAAACGAACGTATCTTATCGCCATTTCAACGGGAGAGATTTCTGTTGGTTTGAATTCAAAGATACAAAGCTATCCACCGACTTATCCATCCAGATTACTACTCCTGGAAACTACCTCTGGCTCCTAATTAATATGCGCACCGGGATTTTGTTGACATTGGACAGTAGACATCTCGTACCCACCGATATGTTGCTTTGCTACCAAACGTTGGCCGATGACCACTTGATTTCGTTAGGTAACAACAGCTCCTGGTTTCTGTTATTAGGAATTGATGGCCGTATGCTGCAGGAGCTGACGGCTGAATATGCACAATTGAAGCCCCTGTTTGCGGCGGCAGCCGAAAAAAATATCTCGCATCGTATCATCGGGACGATGCGTCTCCATGCCAAGCTTAAACGTATATTGGACGGGCTACAGCAGATGGAATTTCGACCATTTAGTACATATTACCAGTTGGCCAATTGGAACATCCGGTTCTTCCGTCATGTATTTCAGGAAATGGAACCGCCCTCTGTTGACAAGAAAGACCACGAAATCGAGCTGTATTACAAAGCCATGGCTTATATCCGGGACAATTTCTATGACGATCAAACCAATATCGAAACAATTGCCAGCGCACTGCATGTCAGTGAAAGTACACTAAAAAGGGCTTTCCAAGACAAACCTTTTAAGGTAACCGAACAGATTATCGAGTACAGGCTTCAGGAAGCGAGAGCATGTATCCGGAACTCCGATACACCGATTACAACCATCGCTGCTTCTTTAAATTTCGCCTGTCCCAAAAACTTCAAACGCCTTTTTACGAAACGCTTTATGATAAGTCCGCTACAATACCGGCAGAGCACGCGATTGAAGCGGTTGTTTTAATCGACGCTGGTACAGACCATTCTCTCTGCTTACATGTGTGTCCTGTCTGATAGGTCATGACCGATGGCTCAACGCAAACCGCTTTTGACTGATTGCGCTATACCATTGTGCCATATGAATAGAACGACGCCGTAACGATACACACCAACAGGTCTATGGACATCACCAATGATACTGCTTACATCAACGATGCCCCGATGCACATGTGCTTTCGGCCAGCTGTCATTACCCGTAGCCCAATGTACCAGTCCAATGATCCAAAACACATCACCTTTAGCATATTGGTAAATACATCTGATTCGTTGGTGATGTACAATGAGCCGTTGTTTATGCACAAAGGTAAGTAATTACTCATCACAAAATATGCTTTTATTTATCGGAAACGCCGTTTCTGGTACAAAAATAAAGACGAGGGGGCTAATCGGGTCACAACTATCCGGTGTCGGCGGAAAAGTTGACCCCAATAGCCCCCCTCTTAAGAAACGCCTCTCCCTATATTTGAGGCGTTAATTAATTTTTTATCAACAATTTAAATTTAATCATTATGGCAAAGCCAGTACTAACATCAAAAACGCGTACGGAATCAAGGTTGGTTCAATACGCCTCCAACGTGGTCAAAAAATCAAAGGAGAATGCAGATCTGTTTCCGGATGCCACGGAGAAAGTAACACTATTGGAAACTGCGTTAGCGGATTACACGGATTCTTTATCCGAAGCGGCGTTCAGAGACATGCGGCAGGTGGTCATCAAAAACCAGCAGGCAGTTTTGGTCAGGCAGCTGCTCTATGACCTGTCGCTACATGTAGAATCTGTCGCTAAAGGCGACCCCAACATCGTGTTGGCGGCAGGCTTCGTACCCGGCAAGAACAATGCTCCCAACGCAGGGATATCACCCAAGGCCAACGACCTGCGTGCGGTAGTTACCCATCCGGGAACCAACACGGTACAGCTGCGCGTCAATCCATGGCGCCCGGCAAGGTTCTACCAATTTGAATACCGCAAGACAGGTAGTCTCAACGAATGGACAACGGTACTTAGTACAAAATCCAAATTGGGCATTTCGGATCTGGACTACCTACAGGAATATGAATTCCGGATCACCTATCTAGGCACTAATCCAACTCCTAATTACAGCGACACTGTACGCTGTGTGGTGGTATGACCTTTATTTATCCGATCTGCACGTTAGTAGGTCGGATACTTAGGTTATCGTATTTTTTTAGTATGTTTAAAAACCAATATATAAAAATGAAAACTATTACCATAGATCATCCGCTCCGCACCATCAGCTATCAAGCACATGACGATCGCTACCCCCTAAATCACGAGACCCAAGCTTTGGATAATTATAGATTGGCACACGACCAGGTCTGGCGTATGAAACTCCTATTCGAAAAAGAAAAAGGCGAAGCGCAGCTTGCCCTCATAAACCTCCATAAATTGGATGAAGAGCGAGATGAATTAAACGATATGTTTGGTTTTTATAAAGAGCATGTTGATTTCTCCAGCAAAAGTTTGCATACCGAACTGGAGGTTGGCTTTCAGGTCGAATTGCGCAACTTCTATAACAGCGTCATCGAGCAGCATCGTAAACTGGTACAGTTTTATGATGTTATCGGTACGCGTGACAGGGAATATATCACCATCGCGGATACCTATTGCAGAGGGGAAAAACCGATCGATCCACTGCGTTTTGAAGTACTTGATTCGGTCTTTAGGCACCACGAAGATATGCATGTGGATGTCGTTTCACTCGATAAAGATCTCCAGCAGTTTCTAACTGTATTGGCAGATGTTTATCTCCTCCTGGACAGTTATATCCAACAATACAACATACTGTACAGCACCTATAGCGATATCCTGCAAAAAACAGCGCAATTGACAAAGGATGTGCAGGTGTTAGAGACTGTGTGGGGAGAGCAGTAGAATTTCTACTGCCCTATCGTACCGCCTTCACCTCAAAACCATCCAGCATATTCGCTTCGTCTGCTGCTATTTGCAATTTCGTAAACGGCTTCTTCGTAAAGAATAAAGCACTCATATTGCTTTTTCCTCCGTCAGCAAATAATTCGATGGAATTACGATCCAACAAGAAACGAATATCCAAATCATCTCCTTGAACCAATCGTGGTGCAACCGGACGATGGATAAATTTATCGCTGAAATTTGCGTCGCCCGCTTTTGAACGATCGATGAAATACTGCTGCTTGTCCACATCATAACCAAACACCAAGGCATCTCCCTCTTCATTCGATAGCGTTACGCGGAAGCCCGTAGCTTTTTTCAATGTAAACGATGCGTCAAAGGTATTCTGGAGGGAAGCGATAGCGTCACTTAAATCTGCTTCATTCGCTAATTCTACCGACTTGGATTTGGTTGTTACCTCGCTGCTTACCTTATCAATTTCCGAAGCAGGGGTAGAAGTTAACAACCATTTATCACCTTCTTTCACTAAGCCCAATTCCCGCACAATCGTATTCCCACTTCGCCAATTAGATGCCGGAACATCGTTTGCATATTCCCAGTTGCTCATCCAGCCGATCAGTAATTTGCGGTCGCCGGTATTTGAAAAAGTAACGCCAGCGTAATTGTCCGGGCCGTAATCCATCCAACGGATATTATTCTGTGCAGTTGTAAAGGTTTTGCCGTTGAAGTCTCCGACAAAATATTGCGTTGCCGAACCGGTGTTCGGTCCGCCGGGATTGATGCTAACCAACAATACCCATTTCTCGCCTTCGGCTGTAGAGAACGGTAATAAATCCGGACATTCCCATACGCCTCCATGTGCACCTATCCCCTCGCCAAACTCGCTTAGTCTTTCCCACTCTTTCAGATTTTTAGAACCGTAAAAGGTAATGGACTGCTTTGTGGCAAGCGTCATGATCCATTGCTTTGTTTCGGTATGCCACATCACCTTGGGATCGCGGAAATCCCAGATACCCGGATTAGGCAATACCGGATTACCGTCATACTTCGTCCATGTCTTACCTTGATCCAAACTATAGGCGATACTCTGGGTTTGGTGCAGCCCGGTTTTCTGATCTTCGATTTCGTGGCTATGATTGGTGTATATAGCTACTAACGCATTCGCACCAAAGCCTGCTGTATTGTCTTTGTCGATAACGGCACTTCCTGAGAAGATGGTGCCTAAGCTATCGGGGAAAAGTGCGATCTCCTGCTCCTCCCAGTGAACTAAATCCGTACTCGTGGCATGTCCCCAGTGCATCGGCCCCCATTTTGTATCATCCGGATTATGTTGGAAAAACAGATGGTAGGTTCCATCCAGATAAACCAGACCGTTGGGGTCGTTCATCCAACCTTTTTTGGGAGAAAAGTGATAAGCCGGGCGAAAGTCTTCCAAATTATCGATCTGCTGGTTATGTTCCGTGGAGGGTTGTTGTGGTCCGCATCCAACTAAAGCAAGGGCGAATAAGCCAATTGTTAATTTATTCATCGTTGTTATTCCTTTAATAATTTGTTTATAAAAGTATTTCATTAAACATCCCTATCAGGATTTTGTTATGGCCATTCCCGATATTTTTATTGTCCCGTTATCTGAAAAAATAGCCCAAGGGTTTTCATGCATTTTGTATATACGATTGGTAAACGCAACATTATTATTTACGTAGACCACACAAATCGAGTTTTCGATGACGATCTTGACATCAAACACCTGGTTTGCCGGAACAATGAGCGGTGTAAAATTGAGTTCTTTCTTCGTTGCGGAATTCCTATTTTCTTGATGCATAAATAGAGAAGGCATCTCCCAACGATTGGATGAAGTTAAGTCAAAAGATACACTATAAACCTCTGACAAATCATCACAGGCCCCGAATGAAAAACCAAAACGTTCAGATTGTGACGCATCTATTTTCATCGAAATCTTTACCGGTTCCGTATTTCGATTGAATAGTGCATAACTCCGATCAGAAGACGAGGTACTGATTGTAAAAGTATTCGCATCGTTTGAAACATTGCCTTCTGATTTTATCTGGGCAAAAGCCACTTCTGTATTAAACTTTGCATCCACGGCATCGGGAATAGCCGGATACAGTTTACCACTCGGTTGTTTTACCAATTTGTGCGAGATCAGCGATCCAGACCAGTGCAACTCGTTATTACTGTTTACCGTCTGTCCGGTAGAACACCATCCCGATAGGTAACGTGTAGTGCCGTTACTCGCCGTCTTTCCGGCATATAGGTATAACCCATCAAACGTCTCGTGATGTCCATCCGCATCACGACAAATCCTCCACGGACCATCGGGCGAATCCGAAATCCGATAAAAGGTTTTACGATGCTCATCACGATTAATACGGGAAAACGTTAGGTACCATTGGTTATCCATTTTAAATATATCCGGGCATTCCAATATTTCCGAGTCCGTTTCTATTTCGTGCTTTCCGGGATGGTCAGACGTTGTTGCTACTAAAGGCTCGATGAGTGACCAGTTGCTCAAGTCCGGAGATGTAAAACGTGCAAGTGTCCCTTTACCATCTTTACGGGTCGTAACCAGCATCACATAGCTATTACGCGTTTCGTCCCAATAAACATGGGGATCTCGGAAGTTATTTTGATCATATCCGCCCGGTGCTTGGAAGGCGGCTGCCGGTTGTTTCGTCCAATTTAGCATATCCGATGACGTAGCCATCATCACTTTTTCAGCTGGATTCAGATGGGCATTATGCCCGGTATAAAAGCTATAGTACGTATTATCTTTTTTTATAAAACTCCCCGTGCCTATCCACTCTTCTTGACTTCCTATCGCTCCAGAAGGTATGATTTCTGTAAAACCTTCAAAAGATGCAAAATCAGCAGATCTTGTCAGATAAATAGGATGATGATTTGCATTTTCATACAGATAGAACAAGTAAAATTTATTGTCATCCGCATTGAAATAAGGCATCGGATCACCCACAAAGCCCTGTTGTGGTTTATAAAACAGCTGATATCCTCCGGCTTCTTGCTTGTTACTGCATGTTATAGACATATCAACCGTGGGGTCGGGTTCTGGATCGGTCGGAGCAGGTATCTCATTGTTTTTGCACCCTGCCAGCAGGTGTATAAAGAATAAAACTGGAAATAGGCCTATCATTGCTTTCATATCGTTATTCTTTAGGAAGTGCTTTCAATTCGTCCCAATACATCCGCTGTGTTTCGAAAGCCAGAGGCGACCCGTTAGGGTGCTCATGCGGCATCACCAGGATATTATTAATGATCGCTGTGCGATTCGCAGGAATTTCAAAAATCAACTCCTGCCATTCACCGAGATGATCTTCGGAATACCATGCTCTTAACCAATCCTTATTGTTTTCGCCATCAGATTGTATTTCAAGCTGTACATCTCCAGCCACCTGTTTAAGCACCATAATGGAGAAACGGTTATATTCAGCGGGATCGATGTTTACTTTGTTCTCGTTCCAAAGTGCTCCTCCATGCCATCCTTCTCCTGTAACTGCATTTCGCACCATGGAAACACATAAAGGTGAAGCATTGATTCCATCGGTTTTAGGGTTGTTACTTTGGTTTTCAACCGCCGTTCCCAAATCCGCCCATTGGGGGGCAATGTTTTCACCGTTGAAGATGATCAACGGCTGCTTCGGCTCATCTCCTATTATTGCCGTGGCTGTATAGCTGAACGTTTCTCCCATATACGACAACGTATAGGTTACCGGCGAACTGAAATCAACATAGTTTCCTTGTGCCGGAGATATTTCTGCCCCGTCGGTGTATTCTACCATCGGGCTAAGCTGGGTCAGATCGGTACCCTCGGGTAAATAAATGACAATACTGTTATCATTTTGGTTGATCATACCGGTACGGTTCCCGATACGAAAAGCTGTTATTTCGGCTTTGATTTCCTTAACTATTACGCGATACGTCTGGAATACATTTCCATTATACACACGGTATATTACTGGCGAACTAGCAGAAAACTGGAAATTCTGCGCAACTCCGGAAGCTGGCTTTATTGCTGCATTGGCAGGCAAATCGATAACAGGTGCGACAGCGGATAAATCGGTACCCGCTGGAACTAGAACCGTGATTGTTCCGGTTTCGTTATCTACGACGCCATTAACATGGGCTACTTTAAACGCCAGCACATGGACATCAGCATTCAAATCCAGCGAATCGGCTACTTCTTGCTTGCAGGCATTAAAAAGCCCGCCGAGTAGTAGAACCAGTCCTATATTGATGATTATTTTTAACGTGTTCATACGATTTTATTTTTCAAACCCTCTTTTTAATATCCAGGATTCTGTTGGTACAGATACTTACTTAACCTAATCTGTGCTTCGGGAATAGGCAGGTACTCGTGCTTATTCGCTGCAAACTGTGCAGAAGCATAATACGATCGGCGCGACCGTTCCGCATTGTAATAAGCGTTCATAGTCTGCTCGGCTACGCCCCAACGCACCAAATCAAAAAAACGTTCGTTTTCCATAGCCAATTCCAGCCGTCTCTCCCATCGTAGTGCTTCCCGGGCGACTGATTCACTCCAGTTAATATTCACACCGTCTCTATAAGTTTCAATAAGTGTCTTGTCGCTGGTGTAACCTGTGAACTGCATGCTACTTTTTGCACGGGCGCGTATCTCATTGATTAAAGGCAAAGCTTCTTGAGGACGATGTAGTTCGATAAGTGCCTCAGCCCGCATCAATAAGACATCAGCGAAACGAATCAGAATCCGATTTTTGGTATTGGCATAGAAAGGAACCATCGGTACAAAACAATCGCAGTCGGGGTCTACATTTTCTTTTAACGAAGCGTATACAGAATAATCTGCCGGGTTACGGTTCCAATTTTCTTCATACAAACGGTCTGTATTGTATTTATAAGGTAAACCCGGGATGGCTACCGTATGGAAAAGTCTTGGATCGTATTTTTCTGTGTTACTATAGTTATCCAATGTATTGTAATTTTCTATTGGTAACCCATTGCCGGTTGTGCGGAAAGCGTTGACCAAACTCTGGCTTGGTTTTTTAAAATCACAACAACCTAACCCCATCGGTACCGAAAGGACATCCGACAGGTTTACCCGTCCGAATTTCGTTCCATCGTCCTTCGAATATTGTACGGAAAATATAGCTTCTTTACCATTTTCATAACTACCGGGCAAAAAATTGAAGGCAAAATCAGCTTCCAGGCTGTAGTCCGAAGATAACACGATCTGTGTGTTTTGCAACACTTTTTCCAAGTCTGCCGCATCAATTCCTGTGACGGTATTTCGCTCCGGATCACCTTGCCTATATGCCTTATACAAATAAGCTTTTGCTAGGTATGCAGCAGCAGCCGTCTGATTAGCCCGCCCGATCTCCGTTTGTGTCGGAGGTAAATTATCTACAGCATATTGAAAGTCATCAACGATTTTCTGCCAAAGCTCATCGTTCGACAGTTCCCGATTGGACACGGTTTCATAGCTATCGATTGGTGTATTTTCGTCTATATAGGGTACATATTTGAACAGGATTTTAAGCATAAAGTAAAAATGCCCCCGCAAAAAACGGGTTTCTGCTAGTTTTACTTCTTTACCCTCAAAGTCACCAGCTTCGTGTATCGTACGGATTGTCGTATTCGCACGGGAGATGGCAAGGTAACATTGAAACCATAGACGATCCACCTCGCCAAAATTGGTCATGATATTATTGGATACTTCCAAGAAATGAAAAACCTGTATATCCTGCGGACCAGAGCCGCCTTTATAGGCGTCATCTGAGCGGACAGTACCGTAAGGCCATAAGCTAAAAGGTACATCGTAGTGATCGTTTCCCAAAGCCGAGTAGGTCGCCGTAAGCAGCCTATCCACGTCATTTACCTGATCTGAACTAAGCACCCCATTGGGTGTTTCGTCCAGGAAATCGGCACAACCTGTTAACAAACCGGTGGCCAACATCATCGTAACTATTTTATTAAGTGCTCTTTTCATGGTGTAATAATGATTAACGTTTGTCTTCTAAATGATTAAAATATAACATTCAATCCTGCCGTCCAGGTGGTTGGAATAGGGTAACCCCATCCCACATTTTCAGGATCTACCCCTGTAAATGCTTTTGATTTTACCGTGAACAAATTTTGTCCGGTCACATAGAAGCGTAGACGACTCATGCGCAATCGCGAAACCATGTCAGTGGGAAGCGTATACCCAAAAGACAAATTGCGTAATTTTAAATACGAGCCATTTTCTATATAGTATGTAGAAAGACGGCCTTCGTCGTTGTTATTGGTCGTTTGCAAAGCAGGAATATCGGAACTGCTGTTTTGCGGTGTCCAAGCATTCAACAAGCGCCTTCCCTTATTTGAATTGACATCGTCCACACTCCAGAAATCGGTCTGTTTTTTTAACCAGTTTTCGACATCAATACCTTGTACACCTTGAAAATAAGCAGAGAGATCAAACCCTTTATATTTAAGCGTTGCATTCAAGCTGTACGAAAAATCAGGATGTGGATTCCCTATCCAGGTCCGGTCAAGATCGGTAATATCGTTGTCCGTATCATAAATATTTACATAACGTAAACGTCCGATACCTTTACCGGTCTGGTTAACATGTGCATTTACTTCATCTTGATTTTGAAAAATACCATCTGTCACGAAACCGTAGAATGATCCCAATGGACGACCAATAATGTTATCTCCTTGACGGCCACCATACGAGTTTTCCACCGCTTCCGGCAAATGCGTTATCTTATTTTTATAAGCAGAAATAACCCCTGTTAATTCATAGTCCAGGCCAAAAGCCGTCTTATTACGATAACCAGTGGTCACATCAATACCTTTGTTCTCCATGGAAGCACCGTTTGCCCAACGATAGCCGCCTTCACCCACCACACCGATGTAAGCAGGATTAATCAACATATCCTTGGTGGCTTTCACGTACCAATCAACCGAGCCGAATAAGTTCTGTCCGAAAAGTGAAAAATCGAGACCGATATTGGTTTGTGTTGTTGTCTCCCATTTCAAATCATCGTTTTGGGTCTGGATCTTGCGATATCCCGATGGTAAAATCCCCGATCCGTTTCCTGCCAAGTCATAAGCTGTTCCATTTACGATATCCCAGGTCGGGTCGGCGACACCATATTCCGGTACAAAGAGTGCATAGGTCGCTAAGTTATCGATACCTTGATTTCCGGTCTGACCCCAACCTACCCGTAGCTTTAAGTCAGAAATAAAGCTTTTAGTGCTTTCCATAAAACGCTCTTCTGAAATACGCCAACCTGCTGTTACCGCAGGGAAGGTTGCAAAACGGTTATTTTTTCCGAAGCGTGAAGACCCGTCGTGTCTAACAGTAAAAGAAGCTAGGTAACGATCATCAAATACGTAGTTTACTTTTCCGAAATAAGAAAGCAAAGAAAAACCTGTCGAACCGCCACCTACTGCAGCTGTTCCGGTACTGACGCCTGGCCACATATATTCGGGTGTTTCAATAACGAACGCGCCTTCTCCTGCTGTATAAGCATTAAAGGAAATGTCCCGCTCTCTATTCATCTCCATACCGCCTAATATGTCAAAGACATGTTTCTCTATTGTTTTTCTATAATTCGCGGTGTTTGACCAGGTCCATTTCATCCCATGGCTTTGTTCCATATTGACGCCCGTTCTATTGTTATTCAAAAAACCGGATTGATAGGAAACTTCCATATGACGTTTATAAAAGTTGCCATAGTCAACACCGTAACTGGTTCTCAAATGCAAATCCTTTATAATCTCCAAATTTGCATAGGCATTTCCGAAAAGCCGCCAATAATTGTAGGCATTGTTCCGATTGTCGTAAAGCAATCGCATCGGGTTATGTCGGTCATTCATTCCTTGAGAAGGGCCTCCCCAACCTATACCATCCACCGTATGCACTGGAATAACGGGTAACGCTTTTAATGAAAGATCCAGTACATCTCCAGGTACTTGTACTTCTCCCGTGTTGTTCACCGTAAAGTTTTCTCCTACGACCAGTTTTCCATCAAAAAATTTGTAGTCGGTATTCAAACGGGCCGATATACGTTTAAAATTCGTATGCTTCAACGTTCCGTTGTTATGAAAATACCCCAACGAGAAAAATGAACTACTTTTATCGGTTGCAGAGCTAAATGAACCATTATAGGATTGAATCAACCCCGGTTTAGACACCTCGTCGAACCAATCGGTATCCGAAGCGCGCATCGTCTGTCTGTTGTCCAGAAATTGAGATACATAAATATGATCCAACTGCGGCTGACCGTCGGCGTCGTTACTCCAATCAAACTGATAACCAATATTATTACTATTCGGGTTGGCTCCGCTGTTCATCATCGCCTGCCACATAGCTTGTCCGTATTCCTGCGCATTGAGTACTTCCATACGGTTATTGAAAAAGGTACTTGTCGCGTAGGCATCAAAAGTGATCTTTGGATCACCCGATTTTCCTCTCTTAGTCGTGATAACAATAACACCATTTGCTGCCCGTGAACCGTAAATGCTTGCGGAAGAGGCATCTTTCAATACCTGTATACTCTCGATATCGTTCGAATTCAACTCATGCATTCCTCCCTGAGTAGGCACACCATCAATAACGTATAATGGGTCTTGGCTGCTATTTAAGGAGCTGATCCCACGCATCCGTACCGTAGCCGCACCGCTGGGGTTACCATCTGCCGTTACGGTCATGCCCGGAACACGTCCTTGTAAAGCTTTAATTGGATTGTTTTCGGGCGCTTTCATCATTTCCGTCACATTTACGACGGAAACCGCGCCGGTCAAATCTTTTTTGCGCTCGGTCTGGTACCCCGTAACCACCACTTCTTCTAGTCCCTGTTCGATGCTGACCAAGCGAATCTCCATAAATCTTGTGGTTCCTGTGGCTACGGTTTGCGTTTCATATCCAACGTAAGATACTTCCAGGGACGCGTTATCGTTTGGTAGCAACAACGTGAATTCTCCTTTTTCATTTGTCTGTGTCGCCTGCTCGGTTCCCCTAACCATTAAAGATGCACCCACTATGGGCACGTCTGTACTGCTGTCTGTCACTCTTCCCTGAAGTGTTACCTGCTGTGCAAAGCTGGTAACAGAAAAAAGAACCATGTACAGAAGCAGGATTGCTTTCTTTTTTGTAAACATATAATCGGTTGCTTGTTAATAAATAAAATATTTACGTTTGTCTATTAGTGTGTTTAATATTTGGTATTGTCTAAAGAATTCAACCATACAAATCTATTGATAGTAGGCGCGTCATAACTCGGACATGCTCCTGTACTTTGTGTAACAAAGGCACTTAGCGTTGTGGCAAACTCCAACATTTCTTCCGGTGTTGCCTGTTTATCTTGGCGGCAACGCTGCGACAGAAAAGCTGCCAGAAAAGAATCACCGCTACCAATGGTATCTTTCACTTCGACTCTTAATGCTGGAAAATGATAAGAGAATTTCCCCAGCTTCGAATGATAAATAGCGCCTTTCGCCCCATAGGTTACGATAAGCTCATTGATGTTAAAGGTGGTCATGACGGCTTCCGCTTTTGCGGCATCAGTATCGGTATCTGGCAACTCCAACCAAGTTGCTACAAAACCCAGTTCCTCTTCGTTCATCTTCACCAAATCAGCATATCCTAGTAATTCAAAGATGCGCTCTTTTGTATAATGCGGCGCCCGCAAGTTTACGTCCAACACCTTGTAATTTGCGACTTGTATTAAGGTCTGAAGCGTTTTGTAAGTGGCATTATGACGTGTAGATAAACTACCGAACACAAAAAAATCAGCTTGACGAACAGTTTTTATCTCTTTTTCTCCTAACGCAATATTATCCCAGGCAACAGGAAACACGATGTCGTAACGAACATCTTTTTTTTCATCGATATGGACTTCTACGGTCGATGTTGGGTATTTATTATCTTTCTGGAAAAGCGTTAAGGGTATAGCCAATTCGGCACATAGTGTCATGATATCTTCTCCCTCTGCATCCTCACCTACACGTGTAAGCATATCGGTAGGGATACCCAACTTATTTAAATGATACGCTACATTGAGTGGTGCACCGCCTAATTTTCGTCCTGTAGGCAAGTTATCCCAAAGCACTTCCCCAAAACAAACCCCTTTGATATTTAATATTTCGTTCTTCATGTTCTTTTTCAATTAATGTAATGGCATCGCATCCCCCATATCCTCGAGCGATTTCCCTTTGGTCTCCGGCATCAATTTCCATACATAGAGCAGCTGTAGTACCATACATCCCGCGAAGATCAAGAATGTATAACCTCCTCCTAATAATTCGGTGAGTGCCGGAAAACAAAAAGTAATAATTGCTGCCATGACCCAATGGGTTAAACTTCCCAGTGTCTGTCCTTTGGCTCGTACATCATTGGGGAAAATCTCCGATATAAACACCCATATCACCGCGCCTTGTGAGAAGGCAAAAAAGGCAATAAACAACATGAGGTAGACGGTTATCGCCATACCTTCGGTAACACCGGAGAAAAAAGCATACGATACCAACGATAACGCTCCAATCATGCCTATAGATCCGATAAACATGAGCTTACGTCGCCCGACCTTATCGATAAAATTGATGGCCAGCAGGGTAAAAATAAAATTGACCAATCCAATTCCAACGGTAGACAGCAACGAACTTTGTGCACCCAGTCCTGCCATTTCAAAAACGCGAGGTGCATAATAAATAATGGCATTAATACCCGATACCTGATTGAATATGGCGAATAAAACGGCCAGCATAATGGGAAGATTGTTGGCTTTCGAGAACAAACGTCCCTCTCCTTTTGTCTGCGTTTTTTGTTGATTTTTCAATATCAATTCAATATCCTGCTCAGCTTGTTTACCACTGACTTTCTGCATAATAGCCGTAGCTTCCTCTTTTTTTCCGCGGTGCAATAACAACCAACGCGGGCTCTCTGGTACGAAGAAAATCAAGATAAAGAAAATAAGGGATGGAAAGGCTTGTACACCAAGCATCCAACGCCACGACTCTTCTCCGCCTTGGCCGATAAAATAATTGGACAGATATGCGACCAATATTCCTAATACCACATTAAACTGAAATAACCCAACCAATTTCCCTCGAGATTTAGCCGGTGAAATCTCGGATATATATATAGGTGCGGTTACGGACGATACACCTACTCCAATACCGCCTAAGAAACGGAAAATGATAAAGATATTCCAATCTTGTGCGAGTGCGGTGCCAATAGCTGAAAAGAAGTAGAGTGCCGCTACCAGAAATAAGGTTGTTTTACGGCCCAATTTATCCGATGGATAAGCGCCCATTGCAGCTCCCATAACTGTTCCGATTAGTGCTATGGCCATCGTTAAACCGTGCTGAAATTCGCTTAGCGACCAGAATAGCTGGACGGCTTTTTCTGCACCTGATATAACGGCCGTATCAAAGCCGAATAAAAATCCGCCTAATGCCACTACGAATGACCAGGCCAAAACTGTGTTTTTGTTCATGTTACTTTATTTACAACTGATTAATCCAAAATTAACATGAACGTCATCTCTGCTTAAATAATCGCCAACTTAATTATATCAAATTTGTATCAACGACAATAGTTGATTAAATAGTTATGTATCAATTTTTTAAATTTTATTTAGATATTTAAGAATATCAATTTTGTACCATTTCTTTAGATTATGTTACCTATCGAAACGATCAACAAAAAGTGTATTTTACACACTAAGATTTGTTGTTCTGTTAGGAAAAAACAAAAAGATGTATCTTGTCGAGAAAATTCAAAAACACGGGGATGTCAAGGTTTTACATTTTTTTTGCTTTCGTGATACTTCTGTGCTGTCATGCTTGTCAGCCGAGTGGAAATAATACGCAGTTTACCATCGCTTTTTCACAGTGTATCGGTGATGACGCCTGGCGGGAAACCATGCTGGATGAGATGAAAAGGGAGCTCTCTTTCTATCCGGACATCGAATTTATCTACCACGATGCCAGAGGAGATAACCAAAAGCAGATACAGCAAATCAGAGAGCTGCTTGAACAGGATATCGATCTGCTTATTGTTTCGCCCAATGAAGCCGAACCATTGACGCCTATTGTCGATTCCGTTTTTCAAAAAAATATTCCGGTGATTGTCACCGACCGCAAAACATCGTCCGGTTTATATAACGCATATGTTGGGGCGGACAACCTTGCGATTGGTAAACTAGCTGCACAGTTTATGGTGCATACGCTCAGCGGACAGGGACAAATAGGTATTGTCACAGGGCTGAAAGGTACATCGGCATCTATTGAAAGGAAGAAAGGACTACTCGATGCATTAGATAGTGCAGGCACGGTTCGTCTAGGGGTTGAAATACAAAGCGACTGGGAAAGAAATACCGCCTATGCACAAGCTAAACAGCATATTAAACAGCTTCTTGAGCAAGATATTATTCTAGCTTTTAATGACCAGATGGCTTTTGGTGTCATCCAAGCACTCCGGGAGGCGGGTGAAAACCATAAAAGGGTTATCGGTATTGATGCTCTTCCCGGCGAAGGCAATGGACTATCGGAAATTGTCAACGGAGCATTATTCGCTTCCATGCTCTATCCCACCGGCGGCACGGAGGCTATTCGCACCGCAATGGCTATTTTGCAACGTAAACCCTATAAACGGGATAATATTCTGGGAACAATTGTCATCAATCAAGATAACGCAGGACTCATGATGTTGCAATCCAACAAAATACAGGAACAACAGGAAGATATAGATAAACGGCAAGAGCTTATCGTCGAACAGAATAAAATATACCGAAATCAACAGACGACATTGAATATCCTGATAACAAGCTTAGTACTAGCGGTGGTATTCGGGGGAATTTCAATTATTGTTATCAAAAGTAATTGGGAGAAAAATAAACATCTTGAAAAACAAAATGAGGAGATACTCTCCCAACAACAGCAAATTGTGGAGATGAATGAACAGATACGGACTGCTTCCGAAGCGCAAAGTAAATTTTTCACGAACGTATCCCACGAATTTAAAACACCGCTTACACTTATTCTTACCCCTATGGAGGAATTGGAGAAAGAGAAAAATTTGTCTTCTGAGGGTGCAGACCAACTAGCACGTATAAAACGGAATGCAAAAAAGCTACAAAACCTTGTTACCGACCTGATTGACATTCATCGTATTGACAAGGCCAAAAGAAAGTTGCAAGCTGCCCCTGTACAGATTGATACGTTTGTCCAGCAGGTATTGGCAAGTTTTAAACCCTTATCGCAGAAAAAACGGATATCGTTAAGCTACATCAACAAAACACCGCACAAAGAAATCTGGATTGACGAGTATTTAATGGAACAGGCACTTTCCAATCTGTTATCAAATGCTTTTAAATTTACAGCAACAGGAGGAAAGATAAGTGTCGTAGTAGAAGAAAATACCTTTGGGGATCATTTATATATTCGGGTAGTTGATAATGGAAGTGGTATATCTGTTACGGATATGGACTATATCTTTGACAATTTTTATCAAGGCGAACAGCACCTTTCCGGTTCAGGTATTGGTTTGGCCTATGTAAAGGAGATTGTTGAACTTCATCACGGCCAAGTGACCGTCAGTAGTAAAAAAGGGGTCGGTTCGTCGTTTACGTTACGTTTGCCTACGGGACATTTACATTTATCAGAAGACGAAAAGAAAAGTTTACTAGACCATACTTCTACACGGCAAACGGAACGTGAGGAGCACATCTTGAATGTAGAGGAGCTTACCGAGGAAACCGTTTCGTTTTATTCCAGTAAGGCTGCTAATATTCTGGTCGTTGACGACCATCCGGATATCCGTCTGTTCTTGAAAGATATTCTCGAAAAGGAATATAATTTACTATTTGCCAAAAGCTATCGGGATGCTATGGCAAAAATGGAACAAAGTTATCCAGATCTCATTGTGAGCGACATTATGTTGCCCGATGGAAGCGGTTTAGATCTATTAAAAATGATCAAAAACAGTCCACAGTTTAACAAAACCCCCGTACTATTGCTAAGCGCGCTGGATACGGAAGAGGATAAAATTGAGGGAATGCGCCTGATGGCGGATGCATACCTTACCAAACCTTTTCGTGTCGACCACCTAAAAGCCGTGATAACCAACCTCCTTACTTCCCGTCGACAACTGAAAGATCATTACACCAGCATTTTAGAGCCGGGAGAAACGGCAACGGATATAAAACAACATACTGCACAGGATAAACGGTTTATGCAAAGTTTAGATATGGTTATCGAGGAACATATCGGAAAAAAATCACTCAGTGTAGAAGATATTGCACATGCGCTGAATATCTCCCGCGTACAGCTGTACCGCAAAACCAAGACCCTATTGAACAGTAGTGTAAATGAATACCTTCTCCAACGTCGTTTAACCAAATCTAAACACCTTTTACTGGAAGGGTTGCATATCAATGAAGTGGCTGAAAAAGTAGGTTTTTCCTCAGCGGCCTATTTTGCCGCAGCTTTCAAAAAACAATTTGGGATTACGCCAACGGCATATAGAAAGGACAAGCTGAAATAATAATGGGTCGACCGACGGTCAACCCATATTTTTATTAAATCATTCCAACGCTTCGTTTGATAAAGGAAGTTAAATCTGCTCCTTTTAACAGGCCACGAGATAATAAGGCCAAATCAAAAGCTTGTTTCGCCAGCTGTGTTCCATCCTCTTCGGAGCTCTCCAAAATTCGCTTTATCAACGGGTGGTTTCCATTGACGGTCACTTTATAATTATCAGGTAATGTGCCATAGAAGCCCATGCCTCCTCCTGTTTTCGCCATGTCTTTCATCCGGCGCATAAACTCGTCTTCCGTAACCGAAACGGGTAGGCCATCCGCGTTTAGCGCGTCAACTTCCACTTTCATATCGGCTCTGGAAATCGCTTTCTCAAAGAGTTCCGATGCTTTCTTTGATTCTTCTTCCGATAAAGATAACGTCTGTGTTTCCTCTTTCTGGATCAATTTGTCAACAACGTCCGCATCCACGCGTTTTGCTTGGATCTTCTCACCACCTTTTTGTTCTAAATAGCCCACGAAATGGTTGTCCAATTGACCATCGAGTACCAATACATCATAGCCTTTCTCTTTCACCGAAGCGATAAAGCCGTCCTGCTGTGACGGATCGTTGGTATATAGATACACAATATTACCATCTTTATCGACTTGAATGTCTTTTACTTTTTCGTAGTATTCTTTTAGTGTAAAGCTCTCGTTGTCCATATTAGACAACAAGCAGAAATCATTGGCTTTTTCTGCAAACTTTTCATCGCTTAACATTCCATATTTGATAAAGAGCGCTATATCATTCCACTTTTGTTCAAAGTTCTTACGGTCAGCTTTAAATATCTCATTTAGCTTATCGGCAACTTTCTTGGTGATATAATTGTTAATCTTCTTCACGTTGCTATCTGCCTGCAGGAACGAGCGGGATACGTTCAACGGAATATCCGGCGAGTCGATAACACCTTGTAGCAACATCAGAAATTCCGGTACGATGTCCTTCACCTCGTCCGTAATAAATACCTGGCGGGAATACAACTGAATTTTATTTCGCTGGATATCCATTTCGTTCTTTATTTTCGGAAAGTATAGGATACCCGTTAAGTTAAACGGATAATCAACATTGAGGTGTATCCAGAACAGAGGTTCGTCCATTGAATAGGGATACAACTCACGATAGAATGCTAGATAATCTTCATCTTTTAGTTCGGATGGTGCCTTCGTCCATGCCGGTGTTGTGTTATTGATAATATTATCGACTTCTACCGATTTATATTTTGGCTTGCCTTCTTCGTCTTCCCCATCGGGCTGTGATTCTGTTTTGGTTCCAAACCGTACAGGAACGGGTAAGAAGCGCGCATATTTATTTAAAATCTCGCTCAGACGACCTTCGTTCAAAAACTCCTGCGATTCCTCATTGATATGGAGAATCACATCGGTACCGCGTTCTGTGCGCGTGCCTTCGCTTATTTCGTAAGAGGTACTTCCATCACAAGTCCAGTGCGCCGGAGCAGCTCCGTCTTGATGTGACAAAGACTGAATTTCTACTTTGTCTGCGACCATAAAAGCAGAATAAAAACCAAGACCGAAGCGACCAATGATCTCGTTGGCATCGTTCGCTTCTTTAAATTTCTCCATAAACTCTGTAGCACCCGAAAATGCTATTTGGTTAATGTATTTTTTGATCTCTTCTGCCGTCATACCGATACCACGATCGGAAATGGTAATCGTTTTGGCGTTTTCGTCGAAATTCACGTCGATGGTCAGATCACCCAGCTCACCTTGAAACTGTCCCAAAGAAGATAATCTCTTTATCTTTTGAGACGCATCCACAGCGTTGGATACCAACTCGCGTAAAAAGATTTCATTATCGGAATAAAGAAACTTCTTAATCACCGGAAAAATATTCTCGGTATGGATCGAAATACTACCTTTTTCTTGCATATATTATTTAGTTTTTGTCTATAAAAAATCAATTAGAATCATATCAAGGAGCATTCCATTTGTCTTTTTTAGGACAGGATGACAGTTATCGAAAGAAAAAATGTAATTTAGACAGTCACAAACATACCCAACGATGAAGCTTGCATTTATTCCTTATATTTTGATTACCGTATTTTCTTGTAATAACCCTCAACAATCTAAACAAATGACATACGACACAACCGGTCACATTGAGCGCTATGATGCAGCTCTGGATGCTATTATCGACAGTTCTGCAATAGCAGAAATTATTGCCGAAGGCTTTGAATGGAGTGAAGGACCGCTATGGATCGAAAGTGAGCAAATGTTATTGTTCTCGGATGTGCCGACGAATACGATTTACAAGTGGACGACGGAAGACGGAAGTGAAGTTTATGTAAAACCTAGTGGCGATACGAGTGATCATCCTAATCGACGTAAGGAGCCAGGCAGCAATGGCTTATTGTTAGATGATCTCGGAAACCTGGTGTTGTGTCAACATGGTAACCGTCAGATCGCCCGAATGGATGCCACGTTACAGCAACCTAAATCAAACTTTATTTCTCTAGTAGATAAATATGATGATAAACGTCTCAATAGTCCCAATGATGCGGTGTACAATAAGGAAGGTGTGTTATTTTTCACAGACCCGCCTTATGGATTGCCCACACAGCGTGACGATGATCCCGAGAAGGAAATACCTTTTAACGGTGTATATAAAGTAAAACAAAACGGTGAAGTTATGTTGTTGACCGATAAGATTAGTAAACCCAATGGTATCGCATTTTTTCCGGACGGACAAAAGCTGTTGATCGGCAATTCCGATCCTAACGCTGCGAATTGGTATATATTGGATTTGACAGACACCGCTGTAACACCGAAACTATTTTACAGTGCGACGAACGAACGCGGTGGGTTACCGGGATTACCGGATGGTTTGAAGATCGACAGCAATGGCATCGTGTATGCAAGCGGTCCTGGCGGCATATGGATATTCGACAGCACAGCCAAAGTACTTGGTAAAATCGCGTTGGATGAGGCCGCTTCCAATGTGGCTTTGTCTTCCGATGAGAAAACATTGTATATAACCAATAGTGGAAAGGTGTTACGTATTGGACTTAAATAACATCTTCCGGAGGTTTATTTACAGCTCTTAAAGCGTTAATATACCTCGAAAACCGCGGGCAGCGTAGTAGGACTCTGCGCCATTATGGTAAATAAAAACCTGACCGTATCGCCAATCTCCGAAAATAGCACCGCCTTTTTCTCGGATGGCAGATGGTGTCAATACCCAACTGGAAGTTTTAGCATCAAACTTTCCAAGTGTCTGTAGCGCGCGGTATTGTTCTTCGGTTAAAAGGTCGATTCCCATTTCAGCAGCCATTCCTACAGCGCTATGTTTAGGCTTATGTTCTTTTCTGGATTCCAGTGCTTCGGGATCATAGCAGACACTCCTTCTCCCTTTTGGGCTTTCCGCCACACAATCACAAAATACATATTCATCCGTCTCCTTTTGGTAATCTATTACATCCGGTTCGCCTCCCGTTTCCTCCATTTGATGAAGAGACCAAAGCTTTCTAGGGCTGGCAACGAGCCTTTCCTGTATTTTTGCCCAATCCAAATCAGGATGGCGGTTTCTATTTTTTTCAAACCGTGTTTTCAAAGTTTCGAGAAGCTCGTCTGTTTGTTCCTGCGAGAGTTTCATTTTATTACTCATGGTATAGCGCTGTTTGATTGAAAAAAACGAATATACAATAAATCTGTTTTAAGCGAAGATAAAAAAAGCCGTTCTTGTTGAAAGACCGGCTTTTTTTATTTTCTTCGGGATGTTTAAAGTTGTTTACTTAACTTCTCTACCAAAACAGATTTGGGTACAGCACCAATCTGCTTATCAACAATTTCGCCGTTTTTGAAGAACAACAAAGCGGGAATATTGCGAATACCATATTTAACAGAAATGTCCGGATTATTATCCACATTTACTTTTCCTACTACCGCTTGTCCTTCATATTCCGTCGCGATTTCATCTACTACGGGACCAACCATACGGCAAGGGCCACACCATTCTGCCCAAAAATCAATTAAAACAGGTTTATCTGATTTAAGAACAAGCTCTTCAAAATTGCTATCTGTAATTTCTAATGCCATAATATTAATTTTTCTGATTTCTCTTATACAATTAAACAAAGATAGAAAATTTGACTATAGATAATCGTCATCTGCTCTTCACAAATTTTTATAGCCTATCAATTTAATCTATAATTAACACCTTCAAATTTTTCCAAACCGTCCAAAAAGTCGTTCGTGAGATTTATCTTCAATGATTTGGCGGGCATTTCTATAGCCAGCTCATCCTGTACATCTAAAATTTTAAATTTCAGCTGGCAGTTGCATTCCGTTCCTTCCGTTTTTGTTGATTCAACCAAGGTATACATTTGATGGACAAACTGTTCATTCAACAAGTGAAGGGGGCATTGTATGGTAAATGATTTCGCCATTTTGTCCCGTAAGTCGGAAAGTAACTGTATGTTTTTTAATTCAAAGCCCCAATTGCCTGCCTGTCTGAAGCGTTCTTGTACCAGTCCCCTGATCTGCACAAAAAAACCTTCTTGTAAGTATCCTCGAAACTTGACGTAATCCTCTCCAAACACCATAATCTCAAAGGATTCGCTGTAGTCCTCTATAATAAACGACCCAAATGGTTTCCCGGATTTTGCTACTCTATGATTCGCTACGGCAATGATGCCACCAACAACCACTTCTTTGTTTTTTATCCGGTTAAACTCCAAAAGTACCTCTTCCTCTACCTCACTCGCTTTAACCTTGTTGATCAATTGGAGATCTATCACCTTGTTGTGGCAGAAGTGCTTTATCTCAAATTTATAGTTATCCAGCGGATGGCTGGTTAAATAGATACCAATAACATCTTTTTCATATTTAAGTTTTTCGATAAGTCCCCAAGCTGGACAAGGAGCCAATACAGGCTCCGGTAATTCTGTTGCTGCTGACCCACCAAAGAGACTCGCTTGCGCGGAGTTTTCGTTTTCTTTTACTCGATGACCGTATTTAATAGCCTTCTCCAAGCCAGTAGAATTGTCTCCATCCACATGGAAGTACTGCGCTCGATGGGTACTGGTAAAACTATCAAAACCACCGGCATACGCTAAACTTTCAAATGCTTTTTTATTCGCCGCACGCAGATCCACTCGTTTGGCCAAGTCGAATACAGATTTATATTTACCATCCTTTTCGCGTGTTTGGACAATGGTATCCACTGCACCTGCCCCCACGCCTTTTACTGCCCCCATTCCGAAGCGAATTGCTCCCTGATCGTTCACCGTAAACTTATAATAGGATTCATTGACATCTGGACCGAGCACCTGTAGCCCCATCCGTCGGCATTCTTCCATAAAGAACGTCACCGTTTTGATATCGTTCATGTTGTTGGATAGCACGGCAGCCATATATTCCGCAGGATAATGGGCTTTGAGATAAGCTGTTTGATAGGCTACCCAAGCATAACACGTCGAGTGTGATTTATTGAAGGCATAAGACGCAAAAGCTTCCCAGTCTGTCCAGATTTTCTCCAATACTTTAGCGCTGTGCCCATTTGCTGCCGCCTGTTCGATAAACTTCGGTTTCATCTTATCCAACACGGCTTTCTGCTTCTTACCCATCGCTTTACGCAAAACGTCAGCGTCGCCCTTAGAGAAGCCCGCCAACTTTTGCGACAAAAGCATCACTTGCTCCTGATAGACGGTGATACCATACGTTTCCTGTAGGTACTCCTCACACGCTTCCAAGTCATAGGTAATAGGCTCTATTCCGTGTTTTCGCTTAACGAAAGACGGAATGTATTCCATCGGCCCCGGACGATATAAAGCGTTCATCGCAATCAAGTCGGCAAAAACTGTGGGCTTCAACTCTTTCATGTACTTCTGCATCCCGGGAGATTCGTATTGGAACACACCAACCGTTTCTCCACGTTGGAACAGCTCGTACGTTAACAGATCATCGATGGGAAATTTATCGGGATCGAGTTCTATACCATGCCGTAATTTTACGTTCGCGACAGTATCCTTAATTAAGGTAAGCGTCTTTAGCCCCAAGAAGTCCATCTTTAGTAGACCGGCGCTCTCGACTACAGAGTTATCAAATTGCGTCACGTACAGATCGGAATCTTTTGCCAATGATACCGGCACAAACTTCGTAATATCGTCCGGTGTGATAATTACCCCGCAAGCGTGGATTCCCGTATTCCGCATAGACCCCTCTAAAATACGCGCCTGCTTGATCGTTTCCGCTTCTAATCCCGCACCATCGGCCAAGGATTTTAAACGGTTGACCGCTTCCAATTCTTCGGAGCGTAACACTTCCTTCATCGCTTTATCATCCATCGAGAAAATCTTACTCAACTTCAGGTTGGGAATAAGTTTTGCAATCTCGTTGGCATCTTGCAAAGGTAAATCAAGCACCCGTGCCGTATCCCGAATAGATGACTTCGCCGCCATCGTACCATAGGTGATAATTTGGGCTACCTGCGAAGCCCCGTATTTATCGATAACGTATTGCATGACGCGGCCTCGCCCCTCATCATCAAAGTCGATGTCAATATCGGGCATGGAAACACGGTCGGGGTTCAAAAAACGCTCAAAAAGCAAATCGTATTCAATCGGATCCAAATTGGTAATCTTCAAACAATAAGCTACGGCAGAACCAGCCGCCGATCCCCGTCCCGGCCCCACTGAAACACCCATTTTCCGAGCCGCGTCAATAAAATCGTGTACAATAAGAAAATAGCCTGGATACCCTGTTCTTTCGATAGTTTCCAATTCGAAATCTAAACGCTCCCGAATAGTATCGGTTATTTCTCCATAACGCTCTTTCGCACCTTCATACGTCAAATGGCGCAAATATGCATTTTCACCGCGCTTACCGCCATCCAAGTCATCCTCAGCGTGCAGGAACTTCTCTGGAATAATAAATTTGGGCAGGAGGACATCCCTATTTAAGGAATAAACTTCTATCTTATCTAAGATTTCCTGTATATTAATAATGGCATCGGGTACATCTGCAAATACCCGTTTCATTTCCGCCGTCGACTTAAAATAGTACTCTTGGTTAGGCAATCCGAAACGGAAACCGCGTCCTCTCCCCTTTGGTGTAGACAGCTTTTCCCCATCTTTCACACAAAGTAAAATATCGTGGGCATGTGCATTGTCTTTACTGACGTAATAGGTATTGTTTGTAGCAATTAACTTAACACCATGTCTCCGGGCGAGTTGAATTAGTGTTTGGTTTACCCGGTCTTCATCTTCCTGCCCATGTCGCATCAGTTCGATGTAAAAATCTTCCCCAAACTGCTCCTTCCACCATACCAATGCCTCTTCTGCCTGCGTTTCACCAATATTAAGTACTTTGCTCGGTATCTCGCCATATAAGTTACCTGAAAGCACCATGACATCTTCTTTATACTGCTCAATCACCGATCGGTCTATACGAGGCACATAATAGAATCCTTCCGTATAGGCAATCGACGCCATTTTAGCCAGGTTATGGTACCCCTTGAGGTTCTTTGCCAGAAAGACAATTTGATAGCCATTATCTTTCCTTGACTTATCAGTCCGGTCTTCGCATACATAAAACTCGCAGCCTACAATAGGTTTAATCGTTCGGCCAACTGGTGGTTCTCCGCGTTCTAATGCTTCTGCGTTTTTCGCTTCAATTTCCTTATTATAACCAAGTGCTTGATTAACAAAATGAAAAGCACCCATCATATTTCCATGGTCGGTAAGTGCCACTGCTGGCATATTCGCTTTGGCCGCAGCCTCCACTAACGCTGGGATGGCAATGGTCGACTGCAATACGGAAAACTGCGAATGGTTATGCAGATGGGCAAACTCTGCCTCCTCTAGTGCTTTCTTAAGCTCCTCGTCTATAACGGTTGTAGGTTCTTCCGTCTTTTGAGCAGCACGAATAGCATCTGACGCGGCTTTTAGATTGATATGTTTTAACCCTACCGAAGCAACGGTGTCGGGATTGTGTTGTCTAAATTCAACAAAATATCCGGTATCTACCTGTAATTCTTCCGGCGTAAAAACTTCCCGTCTAATGAGCTCGAAAAAACAACGCGTTGTTGCTTCCACATCGGCGGTAGCATTGTGTGCCTCTGCGAATGGAACGCCAAATAGATAGTTGTGTAGTTCGGTAAGGTTGGGCAGTTTATAACGTCCTCCACGTCCGCCGGGAAGTTTTAATAATTCTGCAGTAACTTCTGTACACGTATCCAATACAGGCATATTTGCTAGCGGAGAATTAACATCATACCGGTACAGTTCGCTTCTCATGATGTTGATGTCAAATCCGATATTCTGCCCGACAACAAACTTCGCTTTTGCTAAAGCAGAGTTGAATTTGCCCAATACATCGATTAGCGGGACACCTTCTTTTTCGGCCAACTCGGTTGATATACCATGGATCTTTTCGGAATCGTACGGAATGTTAAAACCATCTGGTTTAATCAAATAATCCTGATGCTCTACCAGATTCCCCATTTCATCATGCAGCTGCCATGCTATTTGTATACAGCGCGGCCAGTTATCCGTATCTGTAATGGGCGCATCCCAACGCTTCGGTAAACCTGTAGTCTCCGTATCAAAAATTATATACATCAAATTCCCTTTCTCTTCTCAACAAAATTAAAAAATAAAGGGATGGAAATACATTGTTTGTACGTCAAATTATTTATCTATTTTTTTCGATAAATATACTATTCTCCAAATGAAAACGTTATATATGTAATTTCATAATTTAGGTTAATAATTGGTTAGTAGAGAAACACCCTAGAGCGCCCGCTTTTAGGGTGTTTCATTTTTGCGCTGTCACTCCTATGTAAAAACATTCTTACTTATTCGGTATTGGAATATAATTTGACAAGCATAATTCATGATGAATTTCTTAAAAATAGTGTTGTTTATAGCTATTTTGGCTGTTATTGGCTGGTTTTTACTTGCGCGATACGGCAATCGGCAGACATCGGAAAGTAAACATCAAATGCTAATCGAACGCATTGAAGCGATGGGCAAGTTGGAGCTGGTAAAGTATCGGTTCAGCGATGTATTGGAACATAAAAACGTTAGCGCGTACTTACCAGATGCAAGCGTTCTACTTATTATTAAAGCTGATGCTGTGGGGTGTGTAGACCTGACAAAACTCTCTCCACAAGATATAGAGGTAATCGATGATTCGGTATCGATACGACTGCCAGACCCCGAGATATGCTATGTCAAAATAGACCATGAGGCGTCGAAAGTATATGATACGAAAATGGCATTCTTCCGCGAAGCTACTTTGGTAGATGAAGCCTTTAAAAGTGCAGAAAAAGAAATCTACAAAGAAGTACGAAATTCGGATATTTTGCGACAGACTAGTGCAAATGCCATTCATGTGTTTAAGCCTTTATTAGAAGGATTGGGTTTTTCTAAAATAAACGTACATTTTAAATAAATTAGAGAAGGACTGTCTTAAATGTTAAAAAATGTTAAAGGATCAGTTGTAGATAATAGTTTACAGTCTCGAACGTTATAAGTATATAATTTCATAATTTAGGTTAATAATTGGTTTGGTAAAATCCTGGGGCTCCCCGCTTCAGGATTTTTCGTTTTAGAAGGCGGGATATTAAAATTTTCAATATAAAAAAGAAGACCTCCATCCGGGCGGATAGAGGTCTCACTAACCAATTATAACTTGCCGCCATGCTCTAGCGGACTGAATTATGAAATGCTAAGATAACAAGAAAATCTAACAAAGCAAAATAATTCCCCACCTATTTTATCCTACCCAAGTTCGCTTCTTGGCGCCATTTTTTCCAGAGAGAATCAACCAATGGAACTTGAGCATTTCTAAGTTAAACTTATTCCGACGTTTTTTGCCGAACTACCAGAAACACATCCTCGTCCAACGGCAGATAACCATATTCATAGACAAAAAAATAAATCTGCCCTTTGGCATTACTAAGCTGATTCGTAAAGAAATCGAAATCAAATCCTTTAGATAGCAGTTTTTCACGAGATACTTTCTGCATTTTTTCTTTTCCTAATATCTTACCGAGAACTTGTCGGTTACGCTTCAATATATCATTGATTTTTCGGACAAAACTATTAGGAAGGCTATTTCGTTTATTGTTGTAAGCATTTCGGCAGGCATCATGGCAAAAGCGTTTATCCGACCGTCCAACAACTAGCTCGCCACAAGCTAAACACATCCGTTTTTCCATATTTTACATAATTCTTTTACTGTACAAACGTTTGTAAACGCTTATAAACGTTTATAAACGCTTATAATTGGTTAACTACCGGCTAGTCGAAACCAGCTTTCGCAACTTTGAAATGTCAAAAGCGAATGCCGTTGACATTATAAATGTAAAATATCTAATGTGAATTTACAACTAAAATTTCAATATTATGAGCACATTAATGAATGCAGTACAACTTATCGGCCGCTTAGGAGCCGATGCAGACGTGAAAACAACGACAACTGGAACGAAAGTTTCCAATGTACGTTTTGCCACCAACGAATATTCCAAAAACAGTCAAGGAGAATGGGTCGAAATTACGTATTGGCATAGTTTGGTATTTTGGGGAAAGCTAGCCGAAAGATTAGAAAAGAAATGTAAAAAGGGAACGCGTCTGTTGATACAAGGTTCTTTAATTTACCGTGATTATACCGATGTCAATAACATCAAGAGGGAAGTTACCGATATACGGGTGCAACAATTTATAGTGTTAGACGGCCATACTAGCAATACGTCATTATTAGAAGTTTCGTCCGGTGTCGACGAGAATGACACGGATGACCTCCCTTAAACGAAAAAGGGCGTCTTTCAGAAAATAGACGCCCTCTCCTATTAGATTATACTTAAAAATCCCAACCTGCAGCTTCTGCAAGCTTTTTGGGGATATCGGTATTTTCCATTTTATGTGTGAATCTTTCTGCTCCCGCTCCGATAGCAAAAACAGGAATATAAGCTGCTGAATGACTTCCTGATGCCCAGCTCACAGAGCCTTTTTTATTCAATATCTTGATAGCTTCGCTTGCCAATTTTTCATCGTTCGCATATAAACTTTTTGCGGTTTCTGTTTCATGTTGTACAAAACTCTTCTCATAAATATCCTGAAGTGCTTTTTCTTCATCTTCACTAACTGTCACATCAGCAAACAGCCCGATATTTTCTGCTAGGATACCTTTTACTTCATTCCAACTCACTTCCTTTTTTGACGCTCTCAAATCAGATATTAGCTTCGATAAGGTGCCTTGCGATACACGTTGGTTTGCCAATAGTTTTGTGTTTAGACGACTTCCTCCATTGCCCACCGCAATTCCGCCGGTTTCATGGTCAGCAGTGATAACGATTAAGGTCTCCTCTGGATGCTTTTCGTAGAATGCATAGGCTCGTTTCACTGATTCATTGAAATCTAATACCTCCCGAATGGTCGTTGCCGCATCGTTCGCATGCGATGACCAGTCGATTTTACCGCCTTCTACCATTAAAAAGAACCCGTTATTGTTGTTTTTCGTCAACGATTCAATGGCCGCATCAGTTATCTGCGCTAAGTTTAAATCGCCTTCTTCTTGGTCAATCGCAAATTCTAAGGACGATTTGTCGCTACCTTTTACGTTCATTAAAATTATTTTATCAGCAGATTGTTTCACAGAATTGTAATTCTCCAAGCCATAAGCTAACGTATATCCCGCCCTTTCAAACTGCGGAAACAAGGAAGGAGCTTCTTTTTTATCTGAATCTTTATCTGGACTTAAGAACCCAGATCCGGCAAAGAAGTCAAAATTTGATTTTATTAAGTCTTGTCCTATTTCATAATACCGACTACGATTCGGTTGATGGGCATAGAATGCCGCTGGAGTAGCGTGATCTATACTGACGGATGTCGTAACCCCCACCTTAAGTCCTGCTTCTTTTGCAACATAAGCAATGCTCTTGTAGGCTGTTGTGCCCGCACTGTCCATTCCGATTACGCCGTTTTTCGTCTTCTTACCTACCGCCAACGCTGTTCCACCTGCTCCCGAATCGGTTACACCATGCGATAAAGAATAAGATGTAGCGAATGTGGCATAGGGAAAGGTAGAGAACACCAGGGGGAATACCGTGTTGCGGTCTTCCTGAGCTGCTAGAAAAACCTCAGTCAGATTAATCTGGTTTAATCCCATTCCGTCGCCAATCATCAAAAAGAGGTATTTGGGTTTCTGTTGTGCGAACGCGCCGAACACAACAAACAAAAGAAGGTAAAGAATCAAAAAGTTTTTCTTCATTGTTTTCTGAATATGTTTATGATGACAAATATAAAATATTACTGTAAAGTGTATGTTAAATTCCCAAATCTTATCCAACAAGTTACATAGGTTTAGGGAAAACACTATTTTTGTCATATGACAGTACGACAGAAAGAAATGATTGTTCAGGATTTCGAAAAATATATGCGACACGTGGTGCGAAGCAGCACACCTTTTACGGTAGTAAATTTTGCTGCATTTGCGACATCCTTGGTTAACTTTTACAATGGCAGTAATTTGATCTCAACAAATGACCGAAAAGAAGCCGCTTTACTACTTAGTAACTGTTTTAATTCCGGTATGGGAAACCGTATTACCCAAGAAGATCTTAACCAAATTGCTGATCTGATAGTTTCAGAATTTACAGTTGATTATTCCATTTTAAACCCGATATTTTCAACTACGGAGTAATCAGGGAATTCGCTTTTTAAATCTCATTTTTTTCTGATAGGTACTTGTGAATACCAAGCATTTTATCTAAGTTTGAATGTTTTTTCAAAAAGGGGGATTAGCTCAGCTGGCTAGAGCGTTTGGCTGGCAGCCAAAAGGTCATCGGTTCGACTCCGATATTCTCCACAACAAAAGCGTAAATAGCAACTAAAAGCTTTTTACGCTTTTTACGCTTTTTATTTACTCTTGTATCGTCCACACCAATTTATCAATAGCATATCCCGAACGTTTGGCATAAGCGAGATACTTTTGCTTAATATCATCTGGTAGGGTCTTATCCCGAGAAAGTATCCACATATAATCGAGGTTCTCACCAAACACTAAAGCATAACGATAAGCGTCATCCATCATCACGACATTATATCCCGAATAGAACGGGCCGAAAAAAGAAACTTTTAGAGCTCCCTCTTCTTCACTTCTTACAAATTTTGCCTTACCAATACTTTGCTTATACTTCTCTTTTACCATATCATATCCCTGATTGTTGACCCGGATACTGCCATCCTCGTTCAACGCATAAGACGCGATGACATTTTTGAGGTTCTTTTCCCAATAAAAATCTATTCGTGCGATCTCATACCATTCACCCAAATATTTATCTTTTTGGAAACCCTGCACCACCGCCACGTTAGATTTAACGGGCTTTAATAAATTATATAATGTCGTGCCAGCGGCTACGGCCGTTAGCAACAATAATGATTTTTTTCTGTCCATATACACTAAACCCAAAAGCATTATAAAAGTTTGGCTATTAATTGATAGTTTTGAAAACCTTCTCGAGACATCCAAGAAGGTTTTTAGCGAATATTACGGATAACATTTTCAGCAAAGAACATTGTATTCAAAAGAAGAAGCAAAAAAATTAAAAGAGCAATTTTGGACAAACTTTGGTCGGTTTATGTCCCCGATTCCAAATGAAGAAGGGTTAAAAGTCAATTGGGTCAACTATAAAACGGGGATTAAGCATCTTTACTTTCGTATGGAGGTAGATAATAAAACCGCAAGCATCTATATTGAAATCAGCCATCCGGAGAAAGGGATACGGGAACTGATGTTTACACAATTCCAAGAATATAAAACGATACTACATGCAGAACTGGATGAAGAATGGATATGGACTGAAAACCACGATGATGAATACGGCAAAACCACCGCCCGTATCGGAATAGAGCTCAACAAAAAAGCTTCCGTTTTTAAAGTGGAAGACTGGCCGACTTTAATTAGTTTTTTCAAACCTCGTATTATTGCCTTAGATCGCTTTTGGAGTAATGCAAAATATGGGTTTGAACTATTTAAATAAGACCTTTATTATGATATCGTTGTGCTATCACCGTAACGACCAGTATCTGGAAAGCATGAAAAATCATCAACGGAAGAAAATATAGGCCTGCGCTAGCAGAATGGGCGAACAAAAATTTACCGAATACTGAACCGTGGGTCAGTGACTTCTTAGATCCGCAGAATAACGCTGTTATAAGGTCTTCCCTATTGAATTTAAAGACAAATTTACTTAATAGATATATCAATCCGTAAACGAGTATAAACAGCAACACAACGCCGACAACAATCCACAATAGGTACAACTTCCCGGTACTTTCGAACACACCGCTTACAAATGACTCCGCAAAGCTATCATATACAATAAGTAAGATGATTGATTTGTCGAACAATGTTAACTCCCGATTATATTTTGAAACCCATTTCCCAAAATACGGTTGCAAGAGTAATCCCCCAACGACAGGGAGAATAATCTCCTTGATCAGCCCCCAATACACGTCGCCCAAAATATCAACCTCACCGAAGTCGAGAAAAAACTGCATCCATAACGGCGTGATGACTACACCTATTAGCCCCGAGATACTCGCATTAAAAATTGCTGCGGGGATATTTCCGCCGGCAATGGAAACCATGACTACAGATGAGGAAACCGTGGATGGCAACGCCGCCAGAAAGAAAAACGAGAGCCAAAAATCCCCCTGTAATTCACTGTGGACAAACGGATAAAATGGTAGCAATAGCAGTGGAAATAAGACAAAGGTAGCTCCTTGTACCAACAGATGAAGTTTCCAATTGCTCAATCCTGTTTTCAATTGCCGAAAACTTAACTTTAGCCCATAGAAAAAGAAAATTAATGATACACCAACGCTCGTAACCCAAGTCAGTATTTGCCCATCACGCCATAAGTAAAGCTGTGGAAAAAAATAAGCTAGTACAATGAAGCAGAGCAAGGCTAAAATAAAGCCATCGAATTTCAGTTTCATATAGACATATAATGAAGCAGAGACGCAACGTGTTGCGTCTCTGTCGGTATTCGATAATATTGTAGATGACTAGCCTTATGAAGACAGCTTGCCTAGCGCTTCTTTTATCCTACTTAAAGCTTCTTTCAAGGCATCATCCGAAGCTGCATACGAAAGACGAATGTAGTTGTTGTTTCCGAAAGAATCACCTCCAACTGTGGCCACATGTCCTTCATTGAGTAGATATAGCGCAAGATCTGAGGAATCTTTTATTACATTTCCTTGTGTGTCTTTCTTACCAAAAAACGAACTGATTTCTGGAAAAAAATAAAATGCTCCTTCTGGAAGATTCGTTTTAACGCCAGGAATATCATTTAACAAATCATATACCAGTTGACGTCTGCGTAAAAATGCTTCCTTCATTTCATTTACGCTTTCTAATCCATCGTTATAAGCAGTAATACCCGCCCGCTGCGCGATAGAGCAAGTGCCCGAAGTTGTTTGCCCCTGCAATTTATCGTTCGCAGCAGCAATTTCCTTGTTAGCAGCTATATATCCTAAACGCCAACCTGTCATTGCAAAAGCTTTGGAAAAACCATTTACAATGATAACCCGCTCACGGATGGACTCAAATTGAGCGATGGATTCATGTTTGTCGATGAAGTTAATATGTTCATAAATTTCATCCGACAAGATGAAAATATTCGGATGTTTCTCAAAAACCTTAGCCAATGCCGCTAACTCATCCTTGCTATAAACAGACCCTGTTGGATTGCAAGGCGAAGAGAACATAAACAATTTCGTTTTGGGCGTGATAGCCGCCTCAAGTTGCTCCGGTGTGATTTTGAAATCCGAATCGATATCAGTATCGATAAATACGGATTTTCCTTCCGCCAATACAACCATCTCTGAATACGAAACCCAATATGGTGTAGGGATAATAACCTCGTCACCTGGATTGATCAGCGTCAAAATAACGTTCGAAAGTGATTGTTTTGCGCCGGTAGAAACCACGATTTGCGAAGGTTCATAATCCAAACCATTTTCATTCTTTAACTTATTTACAATGGCTTGACGGAGTTCGGGATAACCTGGTACTGGAGAATAACGTGTATAGTTTTCGTCTAGCGCTTTCTTTGCTGCATCCTTTACGTTATTAGGTGTGTTAAAGTCTGGTTCTCCCACGCTTAGACTAATAACATTGATGCCTTTAGAAGCTAACTCGCGCCCTAATTTCGTCATTTTTAAGGTCGCTGATTCGGATAAATTATTAATCCTATCTGATAAATATGATGTCGTACTCATGATGTTACAAATATATACATACTCTCCATTTATCACATGGAAATTTTGAGAAAACTAACGTGATAAAGAAAATGTAAAGATTTCAATTGGTTTTTATAGATTTGTTTTCATGGATTCGCGGAGAAAGTTTTTAAAAAATATTGGTGTTGGTTCACTCTTACTTGGGCTACATCCTATTTATGGCCAACAAATAAAACGGCGACAGAGAGCGGTGAATAAACCTATCGTCCTCTCCACTTGGGATTTTGGGTTGAAAGCGAATACTGAAGCATGGAAAGTTCTTTCTATCGGAGGACGTGCATTAGATGCAGTGGAACAGGGCGTGCGCTATACGGAAGCTGACCCTACTGAGCGCAGTGTAGGCTACGGTGGGCGTCCGGACAGAGATGGCAAAGTGACGTTGGATGCCTGCATCATGGACGAAAACGCGAATATTGGGTCGGTGGCTGCATTAGAGCAGATCAAGCATCCCATATCTGTTGCCCGGGCGGTAATGGAAAAAACACCACACGTTATGCTCGTGGGGAATGGCGCGTTACAGTTCGCACAAGAACAGGGGTTTCCACTCGAAAACCTGCTGACAGAAGCTTCCGAAAAGGAATGGCGCGAATGGCTTAAAACAGCGAAGTATGAACCTGTTGTCAACATTGAAAACCACGACACCATTGGCATGATTGCATTAGATGCGCAAGGTAATCTTTCCGGAGCCTGCACAACTAGTGGTATGGCTTTTAAAATGCACGGACGGGTTGGTGACTCCCCTATTATTGGTGCCGGACTATACGTCGATAACGAAGTGGGTGCTGCCACGGCCACCGGACATGGCGAAGAGGTTATCCGAACAGTCGGTTCGCATTTGGTTGTTGAATTGATGCGTCAGGGACGCAGCCCTCAAAAAGCTTGTGAAGAGGCTGTCAACCGGATTATTAAATTTACCGAAAATCGTAGGAAAACGTTAGATAACATCCAAGTTGGATTTATTGCGCTGAATAAACAAGGGGAATTTGGTGCGTATTGCATACATAGCGGTTTTAATTACGCGAAATATGACCATGTCGGAAACGAGCTTATATCTTCTCCATACTATCTTCAATAAATAAAGATGCCAAAAATAGAAATTGCTTGTTTTAATATAGAAGCAACACGTATAGCACAGCAGTACGGCGCCGACCGCGTAGAGTTTTGTGCCGATATGCAAGTCGGTGGAACAACTCCCAATTTGCAGGAAACAGAAATCGTACGCCGTGAATTACATATCGGGCTTCATGTGATGATACGCCCCCGAGCCGGGAATTTTGTGTATTCAGCGGAGGAATTTGCACAAATGAAAAAAGACATTTCATTATATAATACTTTAGGTGTAGACGGTTTTGTCTTTGGCCTTCTAGATGTTACAGGAAACATAGATAAGCAAAAAAATAAAACATTGGTTGAGCTAGCAGAAGGCAAACCTTGTACTTTCCATAGAGCGTTCGATGAAGTTTCCGATAGTGTCCAAGCATTAGAAGATATTATTTCCTGTGGTTTTACTACCGTGCTCACCTCGGGATGTGCACCGAACGTAGATTTGGGGCAAGAAGAGTTGAAACGTTTGGTACAACAAGCCCGTGATCGTCTTGTAATTATGCCCGGTGGCGGTTTGCGTTCCACTAATATTGGACGTATTTGGCGAGAAACAGACGCGGCGTATTTTCACTCATCGGCTATCACCGACGGTTCGGAAACAGCGGTCGCGACAGAAGTAGAGGCGTTAGTACAAGCGGTTAAATTATGCTAGATACTTTAAACCGAGGCGCAAACCGTATCCGATCGCTATGCCGATCACGAAACTAGCTAAAGTCCCTACAAGGATATATTCTGTAAACTTGGTATCTTTCGCATTTGTTAGATCGCCGAAACGAAAGATGGATTTTGCCCCCAACAGAAACCCTATCCCAGACAAAAAACCGACTTGTATAAAGAGGACGATCAGCAACCGTTCCATAATACCGATGAGCATACCCGCATCTACGAGAGAGTTTTTGGGTTTTGTGATGACATCAGCTTCGGACGTCCATTTGCTGAAGAAAACCCGTAACATAATCGGGCTAACGAAAGCGATCAATACAAAAGCTAAAACATATAATAGGTTTTTTGTAGAAAATAACGTTTCCCAATTGACAGGTAAGCCATATGTATACCATACAACCGCAACCAATGAAAGGATATGTAACGCTTGATCTGTTAGGAATAACAAAAACGCACGACGTGGAAATTTTTTCTCAAAATAAACCTTACCGCTGTCTATCAACAGATGTGCGCAACTTAAAAACAATATAACCTGCCATTGATCAGAGAGTTCCGGAAGAAAGAACACAACTAATAAAGCGGTGTGTATGGCAATATGCAATAGTAAATAGCCAATATGCTCTTTTCGTTTCTGTACCCATTTTTTGGGCTGTAATACAAAATCGCCTATAAAATGAGCCAGTAGCAGCTTTAAGAATAAAATACTCATAACGCTAACATTTCTTTTGTACAGTAATCTAATGCACGTTGTATTTTAACATAGCTCGCTTTCTGCAGTTCAGTGCTCACTTGACTTTGATATTTCTTATCCAATATTTTGGCCAATTCCGCTTGGTTGACGCCCTCATTTTGAAACGCCGCTTTTACCGTCTCTGCCATATTAGGTGTCCAACGTGTAGCCAGTTCCGCCACCAATGGTAATATAACATTGCATACGGCGTCGAGTGTGGGATAAGCCGATTTAAAAAAGATGGTGTCTTTTTTTAATTCTTCAAAAGCTTCTCCAGAATAAATAAGTGCAGAACCAAAGGAGTTTTTGATATGCGGAGCATCATATTCTTTCGTTCCGATGCCGATGCCAATACGTACATCCAAATCATACACCAGCATAGCCGCTTTAATATAAAAAGTTGCTGTTAACACGTTTTGCAACGTAAGCTCCGCTTGAAAACTATCTCCCCGAAAAATATCAAATTTATTCGAATACACACCTATGGCTTCTTCCAATGCCGGCATCCATACTTTCGGGTCTTCGGAGCGCGATTTGATTATATCACCTGATATGACAGCTATCATATAACATCTTTTACTCAAAGATAGGTATACAACAGCATATCAGCAAAATTAGTGATAAGTAAAATTATCACTAAAATCAATGATAAAACAGAATATCACTAAAAACAGTGATAAATGGAGATATCATTAAAAATAATGATAATATAGCTCAAAAAGTAAGGTATAAAAGGTTATACGACAATATTGATAATCTTGCCCTTCACGAAAATCACCTTTTTCACGGCTTTTCCATCCAGATAGCGCTGCACATCTGCATTTGCTAAAACAGTTTCCTCTACAGCGTTCGGATCCAAATCTAGCGCCAACGGTAAGTTCATCTTCATTTTTCCATTAACAGAAACCGGATAAGCAAATTCTGATTCAACCAAGTATTCCGGATTAAAAACAGGATATGATGCGTAGGAGATTGTGCCAGCCTCATTCCCTAATAACGCCCATAATTCTTCCGCAATATGAGGAGCATAAGGCTGAAGGACAATAATAAGATCTTGTAATATTTTGTGCTTATTACATTTCAAATCGGTCAGTTCGTTCACACAAATCATAAATGCCGATACAGAAGTATTGAACGAGAACCGCTCAATATCCTCTTCTACTTTTTTGATGATTTTATGCAATGCTTTATATTCCGCTTTGGTAGGCTCTTCACCGGACACGCCAAAATTTCCCTGTGCATCATGGAATAAACGCCATACCTTACGTAAAAATTTATATACTCCCTCAATACCATTTGTGTTCCAAGGTTTTGATTGCTCCAATGGACCCAAGAACATTTCGTAAAGGCGAAGTGTATCGGCACCATATGCCTCTATAATGTCGTCGGGGTTAACCACGTTAAATTTAGACTTTGACATCTTCTCCACTTCGTTTCCGCAAATATACTTGCCATTTTCCAAAACAAATTCCGCATCTGCAAAATCTGGACGAAATGCTTTGAATTTCTCCGTATCGAGTACATCGTTATAAACGATGTTCACATCGACATGCAATGGAATCGTCTTGTATTTATCTTTTAGACCATACGAAACAAAAACATTTGTCCCTTTGCCCTCTTCATCAAGAACACGATATACAAAATTAGAGCGTCCTTGAATCATTCCTTGGTTGATCAACTTTTTGAAAGGTTCCTCTTCATTGTGATATCCTAGATCTTTCAATACTTTATTCCAAAATCTAGAGTAGAGCAAATGCCCCGTAGCATGTTCTGAACCACCAATATATAAATCGACAGCTTTCCAATAATCTACAGCCTCTTTGGATGCAAAAGATTCCTTATTCGTGGGATCCATATAACGGAACCAATACCAAGAAGAGCCCGCCCAGCCCGGCATTGTACTCAATTCATGCTCATATTTGCCTTGATATTTCCATCCTTCTGCCCTGCCCAATGGCGGTTCACCTGTTTCTGTAGGCAGATATTTGTCTACCTCCGGCAATAATAAAGGTAACTCTTCCTCTTTTATCAAATAAGGCAATCCATCTTTAAAGTATACCGGCACAGGTTCGCCCCAATAGCGCTGACGGCCAAAAATAGCATCGCGCATTCGGTAGTTTATTTTAGCCTTACCTAAGCGGAGTTCTTCCAAGCGTTCAATCAAAGCTGGCACAGCTTCAATATACGTCATACCGTTGATAAAATCAGAATTGATATAGCGGCCATCTTTCGTGGGATCAGCTTCTTCTTCTATGTTTTGTGCATCGGAAATCGGGATAATCGGCAAATTAAAATGTTTTGCAAAAACATAATCCCGTTGGTCACCGGATGGTACGGCCATCACAGCTCCCGTTCCATATCCCGCCAATACATAGTCTGCAATCCAAATGGGCACGTCGGTTCCAGTCAACGGATGTTTCGCGTATGAACCTGTAAAAGCACCTGATACCGTTTTGGTATCTGCCATACGATCTAGTTCAGATTTCTTCGCCGTTCTTTCTTTATAAGATTCTATTTCAGACCGTTGATCATCTGTCGTCAAAGAATCAACTAATTCATGTTCTGGTGCTAAAACGATAAACGAGACACCAAAGATGGTATCTACCCGGGTGGTAAATACTTCAATATCTGTATCCAACTGAGGCAACGGGAATTTTACCGATGCCCCTATCGATTTCCCTATCCAATTACGCTGCATTTCCACTAATGGTTCCGGCCAATCCACCGTATCCAATCCGCGCAGCAAACGGTCAGCATATGCTGTAATACGCATTGACCATTGCATCATTTTCTTCTGTTCTACAGGATATCCCCCACGCTCTGATACACCATTGATAACTTCATCATTAGCTAATACAGTGCCTAAAGCAGCACACCAATTCACCGTACTTTCCCGCAAATAGGCCAATCTATATTTCAGCAATTCGCGTTGTTGTTCCTCCTCCGAAAAACCATTCCATTCGGCTGCTGTAAAGGTCAATACATCTTCATCACAAACCGCATGAATACCTTCAGAACCAGAGGTTTTGAATCGCTCTATTAAATTATCGATTGACTCCGCTTTATCTGTCTCATTACTATACCACGCATTGAACAACTGCATGAAAATCCACTGTGTCCATTTATAATAATCGGGTTCGGATGTGCGCACCTCCCTCGACCAATCGTAAGAAAAACCGATGTTATCCAATTGCTCTCTATATCGCGCGATATTTGCTTCTGTCGTAACGGACGGATGTTGTCCCGTTTGAATAGCATATTGTTCAGCAGGCAGCCCAAATGAGTCATAACCCATGGGATGCAATACATTAAAACCTTTCAATCTTTTATATCGGGAAAAGATATCAGAAGCAATATAACCGAGCGGGTGCCCAACGTGCAGTCCGGCGCCGGACGGATAAGGGAACATGTCCAATACGTAATACTTTGGCTTATCTGTTGTCCCTGCGGGCTTAAACGTATTATGTTCAGCCCAAAATTGTTGCCACTTCTTTTCTAACGATTGATGATTGTATTCCATAATAATGTTGCTGCTAATCTGAAAGAGATGCGAAAATAGCTATTTTACATCAATTTAGACATAAAAGTTTCAGAATAGACAATAAAATGTGTATATTGAATGTTAAATGTCTAGGTGTTTAGGCAAATTATTCGGATGAATTGTTTCTTAAATGCACATTATTATTTACTTTCGCATCATAATATTAGATTAAAAAGAGCGTATGTCTACTCACGAAGAAGGTTCACCGAGAAAGAAAACCAAATCTGTTTATGTGTCAACGGTCATTAGTATCGCGTTGGTATTATTGATGACAGGTTTACTAGGCTTGATTTTGGTGCACGCAAAGAATCTGTCAAAATACGTCAAAGAAAATATCGTTCTCAATATCATAGTCAATGACAATGTAAATGAGGGAGATGTATTGGCGATGCAAAAAGACCTTGAAAAAGATCCTTATGTATTACGCACAGAATATATTAGCAAGGAGCTTGCGGCGAAAAATCTAAAGGAAGACCTCGGGGAAGATTTTGTAGAATATCTAGGACACAATCCCCTGCTACCTTCGATCGACGTATACCTCAAAGAACAATATGCCAATACCGATAGCATACAGACTTTTATTCAAAAATCAGCTAAAAACAGTCGTGTTAAGGAGGTTATATATCAAGAATCGCTCATTGACATGGTCAATAAGAATATCCGTATTATTGGTATCGTTGTTTTAGGATTCACCATTGTGTTGTTAATCATTGCCGTAGCGCTAATCAATAATACGATTCGTTTAGCGATTTATTCACAAAGGTTCCTCATCAAGAGCATGCAATTGATCGGCGCAACGAAGAACTTCATTCGTAAACCTTATCTCCTATATGGTATATTCCATGGTTTGCTGGGCGCCCTGATCGCTATTTTGCTATTGATATTTACCTTGCAATTCGCCCAAAAACAGATTCCAGATTTAGTATTTTTACGTAATTGGTATGAGTTTGGTGCTATTTTCCTTATTGTCGTTGCTTTAGGTATTGTTATTTCCGGTTTCAGTACATACTTCGCGGTAACAAAATATCTAAGAGCTAAATCGCATAGCTTGTATAGGTAATGATGAGTTATAAGAGAGTTAAACCGTAAATGTATAAAAAGTGAAATGTAACGGGCAATTATATTAGTCCAATTAAATCACGAACAAAGAGATATGTCAGAAAAGAAACAACATTATACTTCACAGCCAAAATCCGGCTTTGTTTTTGAAAAAATAAACTATCAACTGTTTATTGCCAGCGTGCTGGTGGTTGTTCTGGGTTTCATCCTCATGATGGGCACAGAAGATATTTACAGTTTCACAAAGATAACGCTAGCTCCTTTCGTGGTTGTCCTCGGATTTGCTTTAGGCTTCGTTGCTATTTTATACAAACCCAAAAACAAAAAAAATAATTAAGAATGACCTATTTTCAGGCGATTGTCTTGGCAATCATTGAAGGATTAACAGAATTTTTACCTGTTTCTTCGACAGGTCATATGATTATCGGAACAGCGTTAATGGGTATGGAGCCCACTCCTTTCGTCAAACTGTTTACCATCGTTATACAGCTCGGTACGATCCTTTCCGTTTTAGTTTTATACTATCGGCGGTTCTTTAAATCACTCGACTTTTATTATAAGCTGGTAGTCGCTGCTATCCCAGCTTCTATACTTGGATTAGTGCTTAACGATTTCATTGATTCCCTTTTAGAAAGTCCGTTGATGGTAGCGGTAATGCTAGTCATTGGCGGTGTCATCCTATTATTTGTGGACAAGTGGTTTAACAAACCTCAAGTTGATAATTCGGATGATATTTCTTACAAACAAGCGTTTATCATCGGTTGGTATCAATGTTTGGCGCTGATTCCTGGAACGTCACGTTCGGCAAGTACGATAGTTGGCGGTATGACCCAAAGTCTGACCCGCAAAGCCGCTGCCGAATTTTCTTTCTTTTTGGCCATTCCAATGATGGCGGGCGCTTCTGTTGTTAAACTTTATAAATTCTTTAAAGAAGGTCATGTTTTTACGGGTGAAGAAATAAATCTCCTTATCGTTGGTAATGTGGTCGGTTTTATTGTCGCCATAATTGCCATTAAAAGCTTTATCAGCGTATTGACAAAATATGGTTTTAAAGCGTTCGGATGGTATCGTATTATTGTGGGGCTCGTGATTATTGGATTATTATTGAGCGGACATAGCCTTGAAATTATATAAATGACAAACGTAGAAGAAACCGTATCTTCTCCATTCAATTTTGCAGAAGGTGAGGTTCTATTGGTTGATAAACCCTTGGATTGGACCAGTTTTGATGTGGTAGGTAAGCTCCGCAATAGTATGAAGCCTCAAAAAATTAAAGTAGGCCATGCCGGAACCCTCGATCCCTTGGCAACTGGATTATTGATTATCTGTACAGGTAAATTCACAAAACGAATAGACTCTTTCCAGGCGGAAGACAAAGAATATACGGGTGTGATTACATTGGGGGCAACTACCCCGTCCTATGATTTGGAAACAGTAGTTGATCAGACCTTCGATTATACGCCTATCACCGAAACTGAAATATATGAAACGGCACTACAATTTATAGGTGAACTTGAACAGTATCCGCCCGCCCATTCGGCCATTAAAATAAAAGGCGAACGCGTATATGAAAAAGCACGACGCGGAGAAGATGTTGAATTGAAAGCACGGCGTATTACGATTAACCGCTTCGAAATAGAGAAAATCGAGATGCCCAATGTGTATTTTAGAATCAGTTGTTCCAAAGGGACTTATATCCGCTCTATCGCACATGATTTTGGAAAGGCTTTGGGAATTGGCGCCCATCTCAGTCAGCTTAGACGTACCAAAAGTGGTGATTTTCATGTAGATAATGCTTGGAATTTGCAAGATTTAATTGAAAAAATTAAATTACACAAAAGAACGATTCAACAATAGACAAACAACTAATTATAAGTAGTGAAAATATATAAAAGTTTAGATGAGTTTGAACCACTCTCAAATGCTGTCGTAACCATTGGCACATTTGACGGTGTACATATTGGCCATCAGAAAATCTTATCCAAATTAAGGGAATGTGCTGCAGAAGGAAATGGCGAAACTATCTTACTTACTTTTTTTCCGCATCCCCGTCTAATCATCAATCCGGATGACGATAATTTGCGTCTTATTAACGATATAGAGGAAAAGACCCATCGATTAGCCTTATCGGGAATTGACCACTTAATCATTACGCCCTTTACACGTGATTTCTCCAATCAATCACCGGAAGAATACATCAGTAATGTCTTGGTTGGCCGACTAGGCACAAAACAGATTGTGATTGGATACGACCATCATTTTGGCAAAGACAGACAGGGCTCTATCAAGGATCTAAAAGAGCTGGCCGAGATATATGACTACGCTGTTGAACAGATCCCGGAACAGGATATCGAGGATGTTGCCGTATCATCTACCAAAATCCGGGAATCCTTAATAAAAGGGGACATCGAAACTGCAAACAAATATTTAGGTTATCCATTTGAACTGACCGGTACTGTCGTACGTGGCGATCAAATCGGTCGGGAGATCGGTTTCCCTACCGCGAACCTTAACGTACACGAAGCACATAAACTTATCCCGGCGTATGGCATTTATGCTGTAGAAGTGGAAATATACGCCAATATGTCCACCGTCCATACCGGCGAGTATGTCGCTCCACAACCCGACCGCATAGCAAAAGGAATGGCGTATATTGGTACCCGCCCAACAGTGGATGGCATGAACCGAAAGATTGAGATCAACTTATTGGATTTTAAAGATGATATTTATTCCGCGACTCTACGGGTTAAGTTTCTTAGGTTTATCCGCCACGATCAATGGTTTGATTCATTGGAAGCTATGCGCAACCAGATTAAAGAAGACGAAAAAAGTATTCGGGAATATTTCGGGATATAGCTTAAATTAATATCGGATAATAAACATGCCCCAAGTCATTTAGCACGGTTAGATCAACAGGTTTCGGAAATATACCGTATACCGCTGATCCGGAACCGGACATGGAAGCATATATGGCTCCTTGCGCATATAAAGCTAATTTGATTTCCCTTATAATGGGGTATTTTTCGAAGACACTTTCTTCAAAGTCATTTTTAATATAAAATTTCCAGTCCTGTATAGGGAAACGTAGCACTTCCCGCAAATCTTCTTTTGCAGGACGGGGTACGATATGTTGATATGCTTCTGCTGTAGCTATATTTATTTGAGGCTTAACAAGCACCAAGAATTTATCCGACAGGTCTGTTGACACAGCAGAAAAATCCATTCCGATTCCTTCCGCATAACGCGGTTTGTTCTGAATAAAAAAGGGGCAATCTGCTCCCAATTTGGCAGCTTCTTCTTCCAGCTGTACGGCAGAAAGCCCAATATCAAATTTTTCATTGAGCATTTTTAGTACAAAAGCACCGTCCGACGAACCTCCTCCTAAACCTGCTCCATAAGGGATCTGCTTATGTAAATGAATATGTACTGTCGGTAAACTAAATCTTTCTGAAAATAAACGGAAAGCCTTTAAACACAGGTTATTATCTTCTACCGGCAAATGTAGCCCCGTAATTTCCAAGGTTGTTTTAGCAGTCGATTCGGTTGATGTGATTTCTATGATGTCGTATAACGGGAAAGGATAAAATACAGATTCCAATAAATGATAGCCATCGGCACGCTTGCCGACAATATTTAGTCCGATATTGATTTTAGCGTTAGCAAATGAAATCATAATGCAATGATAGTTAAAAGTTCTTTTTTTCCGTAAAAAAGAACCAAAAACCTCGCTGCTTCGAATGTTTTACATTTGGGATAGTACTAAGAATGAGTTCTGTACAGTTGTAAAACATTCGGATGCAGCATTTTAATGTTAAGAGAGGATTCATGCAATTATCCCATCCTTAACCCCTTATTGCCACATATAAACTATTCTCGATGCGGGAGAAGTGCGAGCTAGAGATATTAAACATTCATTAAACCTTAACAGCGGAGGTTTAACGAAGCTTTTGCTAAAAAGCATCTGAGTTTGTAACTTGCAAAGTTCGTAAAGGAAATATATGATATTACGTATCTTAAATTTGTTGTTTTGTTTACTTCTAAGCATTTGCTGTTATGGACAATCCATTTCCTCTATCGGGAGTCCATATGTACAGAATTACACCAAATCGCAATATAAAGCAGGAAACCAGAATTGGAGTATTGATCAAGGACAAGATGGGGTGATATATGCTGCTAATGGCGACGGCGTGATTATGTTTGATGGCGCTTACTGGGAAATATATCCGTTGAAAAATAACGTGGGTGCGAGAAGTGTACGGGTGTCGCAGGATGGAAAAATATACGCCGGTGGTAAGGAAGAGTTCGGCTATTTCGAAAAGAAGAACGGCAAGCTTCAATACCATTCTTTAACTCATTTGGTAGAACCGGATATCATTCAAAACGACGAAATATGGAAAATTCTTTTTACGGGCGATTCGATCATCTTTCAATCGTTTTCTAAATTTTATCTTCTACATCAGCATAAAATAACAACACATTATGGTAATGGAGAACCTTTCCTCTTTGCCCACCAAACGGCAGAACGTATTTGGCTGGAAAAGATTCCAAGTGGATTAAGTGCTTGGGGGCCTAATGGTTTTACGCCGCTGGAAACACGGTTGACCAATGTACTGGTATTTCTTCCCTATAGTGCAAACGAGATACTGGTCGGGACATCAAAAGAAGGGCTCTTTCTGCTGAACGAAAATGGAAAAGCTACTCCATGGAACCCCAATTCCCAATTAAATCAACTTCTTAGGGAGGCACAAATAAATAACGGCATTAAAATCGACGATAATACGTTTGCATTCGGAACAATAAAAAATGGCATTTTCATCGCCGATAAAACGGGGAAAATCCTTCAACATATCCACAAACGAAATGGCCTTCAAAACAATACCGTGCTCAGCATGGTTTTGGATAAACAAGGGAATATATGGGCCGGTTTGGATAATGGTATAGACCGCATAGAGATTAACTCGCCTTTTTATTATTACAAGGATATTTTCGGGGAACTCGGTACGGTATACACCATCAAAGTATTCAAAGACAAAATCTACCTCGGAACGAATCAAGGCTTATTTTACAGCGATTGGACGGCTGATAGTTATCTTCAACAACTTCAATTCCGATTCATTCCTAATTCTCAAGGACAGGTTTGGTCATTGGAAACATTTAATAATCAACTTATTTGTGGACACAATGATGGTACATTTTTGGTTAAAGGCACCCGTATAGAACGAATATCGAATTGGACAGGAGGTTGGCAAAACATCCAACTCACACCAGATGCTCCTTTTTTTATACAGGGCAATTACACTGGGATAGCATTATTTGAAGACCGCCAAGAATGGCAGTTAAACCATAAATTTGAAGAGCCTAAACAATCGGTTCTTAAGCTTTATCCCTGGGAGAATATGACCTTTTGGGCAGTATTTAACAATAGTATTCAACTTTTAGAACTATCCACGACAGGCCCGTCCCTAAAAACTTTAAAGACTTTTTCTTTCTCGGAAGACTTCCCAGACATCCAACGGATCACGCCTACCAGCATACGGGGTAATACGGTTTTCGCTAGCGATAAGGGTATTTTCACTTACGACAAGGTATTAAGTAAATTCGATGTATACGATGATTTAAATAAATCACTCGGGTCCTTTGCACAATCCGCTAGAATTCAAGAACGTGACGATGCTACATACGTCTTTATCAACGATGGGCGATTTGCTCTAGTGAAATGGAACGAAAACGCGATTCATATTGATTCCGCAACTTTCAATGTGTTGGAAAACACCGTTATGAAAAACTATGAAAATGTAGAGTTTGCTGCAGATCGGTTTCTTTTTGCATTAGACAATGGATTCGTTGCCTACAATCCGCTTTTTAAACATAACTTACCTATTGAAAGTCCGATCATCAAAGGATTGCGGGATATTTCCACGATGAGTGGCGATTCGATACGTTATCTGGAGATTGATAAGTCAATTCCTTACAATCATAACAATATACGTGTTATGTTCTCCTCTCCATGGTATTCCAGTACGCCCTTAAAATACCAGTATCAATTAGAAGGATACCACAATAAGTGGTCAAGCCCTTCCGAAATACCCTATATTGACTTTACGAATCTTTCGTGGGGAACCTATACGTTCAAGGTTCGAGCGATTGCCACAAACGGACAGATCTCAGACATCAGTCAAATAACATTCACCATTAATCCACCGTTTTATTTACAATGGCCCGCGCTACTTTTATATGTTATTATACTGGTGGTGGCCATCACGATCATACGTAGGCGTATCATTGAGAAGATAAAACAAGACAAACTCCAATTAAGGCAGAAACTTCGCCGCCGCCAAGAGGAATTGTTACGCCGTGAAGCCGAACAAAACGAGAAGAAGCTCATGCAGTTGAAGAATGAGCAATTGGAGCAGGAATTAGAGCAAAAAAGCCGAGAGCTTGCCAACGTAGCTACCAATATCGTATACAAAAACGAACTATTGAATAATTTGCAAGAGGAACTCTTCCATCTCAAAGACAAAGATGGCAATAAACTGTCTGCCGACCAATTGCAGAAAATAAACAAGCTTGTGGACAACGCCCGTAGTGATGAACGCGATTGGGATATCTTTGAGAAAAGCTTCAATGAGTCACATGAAAATTTCTTTAAAAAATTAAAAGCAGATTATCCAACCTTATCTCCAAATGATCTTAAGCTATGCGCTTATTTACGACTCAATATGTCTAGCAAAGACATTGCCTCCTTGCTCAATATCACTACGCGCGGTGTAGAGGTAAGACGCTACCGTTTACGTAAGAAATTTGATTTACCGACGGAGAAAAATCTAACAGAATTCCTTTTAGAGCTATAAAAAACTACGTCAATAATACTACAAACATTTAGTGTACACAATACACTAACTAGAAATACTTGAGCAAGTATATACATTAAATAAACATCTGATTATCAAAATAATAACCTATACAAAACGTTCTTTCGGAGCAGGTATAGATGCATGACGTAGTAATGTGAAGTAGCTTTATTTCGCCAACAAACTAATACATCACATCTTTGTTAAGATTATATACGCTGTGTTGCGATAAGCTTTTATTGTGCCACAATTATAAACATTAACAAACTAGTTTTATGAGGAAGCTATTTATATTTTTTTTGTTTTTAACCACTACCCTATCCTATGGGTATGCACAGGTTAGAACAGTCACCGGAACTGTAAAAGACAGTCAATCTTTGATTGCTCTTCCGGGGGTTACGATTTCCAAACCGGACGGGACGGGAACCCAAACAGATGCCGCTGGACAGTTTTCTATTGAAACAGGTGCTACAGATTCGTTAACATTTCGTTTCATCGGTTATACACCGCAAACCGTACGTGTCGGCGACCAAGAAACATTGGATGTTTTCTTAATCAGTGAAGATCAAGCTTTGGAAGAAGTTGTTGTTATTGGTTATGGGACAGCTAATAGAAACGATTTAACCGCCCCCGTCACAGAAGTAAACGTCGAAGATCTTACTAAGCGGACAACCGCCAACCCTATGCAGGCACTACAAGGAAGTGTTTCGGGCGTTCAAGTTGTCACCACTGGCGCCCCAGGCAGTAGCCCTACCGTAAGAGTTAGAGGCGTCGGTTCCTTGAACAATGAAAACCCGCTGTATGTGGTAGATGGTATGTTTGTCGATAATATAGACTTCTTAAACTCCAATGATATTGAGAACATGTCCATCTTAAAGGATGCCTCCGGAGCCGCTATCTATGGTGTACGCGCAGCGAACGGGGTGGTCATCATTACCACAAAAAAAGGAAAGATGAACATGCGTACACGTGTGAACTACGAAGGCTATGTCGGATTCCAAAGCCCGGTAAACATGCTCAGGATGGCTAATGGAGAAGAATATGCAGCTATGCAACTCGCTAAACGTACACGAGGAGATTCCCTTTACGTCCTTAGTTCGATCGACCAGTTCGGCGGTCAAGGATTAGTTCCCTCCACCAGTACCGATTGGTACGGTGAATTGTTAAGGAACAATGCACCGATGCACAGTCATTCGCTTGACATTATGGGCGGTACAGAGAAGGTTAACTATTCCTTCGGAGCCAATATGCTGGATCAAGAGGGAATCATGGATGCCCGAAACGACTACAAGCGGTATAATTTGCGTTTTCAAATGGAGGCGCAGGCATTTGACTGGTTAAAACTGGGCTTTACCGCACATTTGAGTAATTCCACGCTTTTCTCACCGGATAACGGTGCATTTATGTTGGCGTACCACGCATCGCCTCTCTATCCTGTACGAGACCCGAACAATGCCAATGCTTATCCAGAAGATTTCGCATCGTCTACCAGTATCGGTTACAACAATGGTGTTTTCAATAACCCGGTAGCTCAGGCTTTTTATAATTATGACAGGACAAAAGCCTTTCAGGTATTGCCTTCCGCTTATGCCGACGTGAACATATGGGGTGATAAGCTTAAATTCAAAACACAGTTGAGCCAACGTTTAGCATCCCACCATAAATACGATTATACGCCAGAATATTATGTGGACAATACACAACGTTCACAGTTATCGAGGCTGACGTCCATACAGGATCGATATACCAACTACATCTGGGATAATTTGCTGACGTATACAGATCAAGCAGATGACCATAACTGGAGTGTTTTGTTGGGACAGTCGATGCGCGAAGACAGATGGCGTAAAACCCAAGTTTCTGCAGATGATATCCCGGCAAACGAAGAAAGCTGGTATGTCGATCTGGGAACAAGGTCGATAACAGGCTATGAAGAAGAGGGAACGCGAAACGCCGGGCTTTCCTATTTTGCCCGGGGAACATACGACTATCGAAAAACCTATCTCTTAACAGCAACATTTCGTGCAGACGGCAGCTCTAAGTACCAAACGAAGTGGGGCTATTTCCCTTCTGTTGGTTTAGGTTGGGTTTTAACGAACGAGAATTTCTTTCAAGGGCAGGACTTCTTAAACTTCCTAAAATTAAGAGGTAGCTGGGGTAAGCTAGGAAACGACGGAATTAATGCCAACGCGGGCTATGCGCAGTTGAATATCGGTAACGATTATTCGGGGATCTTCGGCAGCATCGGTCCGGGAACCGGCGTCTATATTCCCGGATATACGATCGAAACGCAATACACCAATGTAGGCTGGGAAGTCGTAGAAGAATGGGATTTTGGTTTAGACTTCACCATGGCTAACGAACGGTTAAAAGGATCGGTAGACTATTATCACCGCTTGACACATGGTTTGGCATTCAACCGTACAAGAGCACTCCGCGGTGGCACGCTATATGGTAATTTTGGTGATGTCGCGAACAGTGGTTTTGAATTTAACCTGAATTGGACAGATCGTATAGGAGATTTTGGCTACCGTATCGGAGGTAACCTAACTACCTTGAAAAACGAAGTGAAAGACCTCGGCGGAATAGCTTACCTGATGGGCGGACAAACTACCCGTCCGGTTCGCACAGAAGTAGGTAAACCATTGAATTATTTTTATGGATATGAAGTAACAGGAATTTATCAAAACCAGCAACAGATTGACAACGACCCCATTACCGAGGGCGAAGATAGCATAAAACCCGGTTATTTTATTTATAAAGATCAAAATGGTGACGGCGTGCTGAATGAGGATGATAGAACCGATATAGGAAATTATTTACCGAAGATCACCTATGGTTTCAATATGGGTTTTGATTATAAAAACTTTGACCTGAGTATCGTGTTCCAGGGACAAGCGGGCAACAAACTATTGAATCAAAACCGGGCGGCACGTAGTCAGTATTCGATGATGAACGGTGATGCTGAATTTGTGACCAATCTATGGAACGGCGAAGGTTCCACAAACATGTATCCTTCGGCAGAAGCGACCACCGACGGATATAATTTCCAGGCCAACAGCTTTTGGGTGGAAAGTGGTTCCTATCTACGGATACAGAATATCCAGTTAGGTTACAATTTTAATATTGGAAAAGAAGATAAACAAACCCGATTCAGGGTGTTTGCTACGGCAGACCGCCCGGCCATCTTCACGAACTACAGTGGTTTTACGCCGGAAGTAACGGGAAGTGGTGTCGCAGGTCTGGGATATGATTTAAGTATTTATCCGGTATCCGCAACATATAGTGTCGGTGTCCGAGTATCCTATTAATTTAATCAAGATTATCATGAAAAAATATATCAATATCGCATTATTCTCTTCTTTAGCTTTGTTAGGAAGTTGTTCCAAGGATTTTCTCGACAGGCCTATGGAAAACACGGCACCGGCTGAAACGGTCGATTACACCGACTTGTCCTTAATGTATCAACCCGTTTCGGGGGTATATCGAACTGCCTCCAAGGGAGCTCCAGGATTTACTCACTGGATCGATGTCGCCATGCGTGCCGTGCGAGGAGATGACCTAGATAAAGGGAGTACCGAAAGCGATCAGGCCGGATTGAATGAAATAAAAAATTTCAGAAACAACGCCTCTGTACAAGCATTTTGGGGATTGAACAACTGTTGGACAGATTATTATGGTGTGATTTTCTTCGCGAACGAAGCGCTGCTGGAATTGGATAAGTTTGCTGAACACATTCCGGATGGAGATCAAACCAACCGCGCATTGAACAATCGCTATAAAGCGGAGGTTCGTTTTATCCGTGCGTTTGCGCATCTCGTCGTCTCCCGTGTGTTTGGTGATGTTCCGATCTTAGTTAACAACGCCGTGATTAATGAAGTTGAGAAAAGTACAGTAGAACAGGTGCGGCAGTTTATCATCGACGAAATGAACGAAAGCGCTGATGCATTAGAGGATGCCGCGCCTAGAAATGCGCAGCATGTGGGCAGTGTGACGAAATACAGTGCTCTCTTACTCAAAGCCAAAGCGGCTAGCGATATTGCGAAAAATGACAACGGTAGCCCATACTGGGATATTGTACTGGATGCAACAGAACAGATTATCGCAAGCAACAAATTTCGGTTGTTTGATGATTTTTACGAGCTGTTTAAAATACCCGGAAAAATGAGCACAGAATCGCTTTATGAAATACAATACTCCGATTTCGGAAATTCGTCCGGCACGGATGTAAGACCTGGTGAATTTTTTGCTTTCCAAGGGCCGTCGGGCAATCAGCAGGGAAGCCCGGTAGCTGGATGGGGATTTATGAAGCCGTCCAAAAAAATCATTGATTTCTTAACAGAACGGGGAGACGATATCCGACTTAAGACTACCGTTTTGTATGCTGGAGCGAATCCTAGCACTTTTGTCGAAACACAAAGTGGCGATAAAGTTTACGGAAATACAAACGGACAAATCCATTTTAATGGAAAAGTTTATCTGCCAGCTAATCAAATGACCCCTGGACGTACTGCATACGGTTCGGACAACAATATACGCGTATTCCGTTATGCAGATGTCTTATTGCTCAATGCCGAAGCGAAAATCCGGAAAGGGCAAAACGGAGATACGCCGCTTAATATGGTCCGGGAACGTGTAGATTTGGATCCGATTACCGGCGCTAACTTACAAGATGTACTAGACGAACGTCGTGCAGAATTTGCCTGCGAATGGTGGGGCGAACGTTATAATGATCTCCTGCGCACGGGAATGGCAGAAACGGCGCTAGCTGACTACGGCTTCACTCCAGCAGCGCAGTATCTACCCGTTCCACAAATCCAAAAGGACTTGAATCCGAATTTACAATAAAACACCTTAAATGAACCCGTTGGGGAATAGTTTTTCTGCGGGTATCATTTATATTATCAAACCATGGAAAAGAGATTTATATAGATGAAGAAACAGATTATATATCTAAGCATTCTCGCCGGTATCCTGTCTTGTACCTCTCCAAACACGGCAGAAAACGATACCGGCAAAGAAACAACGAAGGACACCTTATCCGACGATTCATTAATTACACTGGTTCAAAAACAAACGTTCCAATATTTCTGGAATGGGGCTGAACCAAACTCCGGATTGGCCAGAGAACGGATTCACATAGATGGCGAATATCCTCAAAATGATGAAAACGTTATTACTATTGGTGGAAGCGGTTTTGGTTTGATGGCGGTATTAGTAGGGATACACAATGGATTTATCACTAAAGAAGAAGGACTGGCACGTTTTGAACAAGCATTAAATTTTCTAGATAAAGTCGATCGCTTTCAAGGAGCGTGGTCACATTGGTATCACGGTGATACCGGTGAACCGAAAGCTTTTAGTGATGCAGACGACGGCGGCGATATTGTAGAGACAGCTTTTATGGCGGAAGCGCTCATTTGTATCCGCGAATATTATAAAAACGGTAACGACGAGGAAAAGAAAATAGCGGCTAAAGCCGATGAACTTTGGAAAGGTATCAACTGGGATTTCTACCGAAATGGAAAAGATGTACTCTATTGGCACTGGAGTCCCAAACACGAATGGGGCATGAATCATGCTATACAAGGATTTGACGAATGTATGATTGCTTACATTTTAGGGGCTTCATCCCCTACCCATGCCATTCCGGCGGATACGTATCACAAAGGTTGGGCGCGCAACGGAGCTATTCGCAGTTCCGTTACAAAGTATGATATTCCTACCGTATTGAAGCACAATGCAAAAGAAGGCGAAATAGGTCCGTTATTCTGGTCACACTATTCCTTTTTAGGACTTAATCCAATGGGACTATCCGATCAATATGCAAACTATCAAGATGTGGTTACGAACCATACCAAAATCAATATTGCTTACGCTAACGAGAACCCGAAACAGTTCAAAGGTTATGGAGCAGACAAAGGCTGGGGATGGACAGCAAGTTATTCTACCAATGGATATAATGCCCATCACCCGGACAACGATCCTACAGGTGTTATCTCCCCCACAGCAGCGATTTCTTCCATACCCTATACACCCAAAGAAAGCATCAGCTTTATACGCTATTTGAAAGATAGCGTCGGCGATAAAGTTTGGGGCAAATACGGATTCTATGATGCCTATAGTGAAACAGAAAATTGGTATCCGCAACGCTATCTTGCCATTGATCAAGGTCCTATGGTCGTGATGATACAAAACTTTAAAGATCGTTTCATCTGGGATCTCTTCATGGGCGCGCCAGATGTACAAGAAGGTTTAAAAAAACTGGGATTTAAATACTAACGTATAAGCGTTAAGTTCAAATAGATAACATTTTGCAGGTGCGTCATTGATAACTAAGATATGTCTAAGAAACGTAAAATACAAAGTATCCTATTTTTATGGTCAGCGTGGTCAATGTTTGCTTATTCCCACGTGCAAGAAGGAACACAGCAACGTCCTAACATTATCTTTATTATGAGCGATGACCATGCAGAGCAGGCCATCAGCGCGTATGGCCATCCAGTTTCGCAAATCGCGCCAACACCGCAAATCGACAGAATAGCTGAAAACGGGGCTATATTCCTAAACAACTACTGCGGCAATTCCATCTGCGGCCCCAGTCGCGCGGCCGTGCTAACAGGTAAACACAGCCATAAAAATGGTTTTATGCGAAACGGGAATAAAGGCTTCGACGGATCCCAACAAACGCTTTCCAAAATACTACAGAAAAACGGTTATGAAACAGCAGTTATTGGCAAATGGCATCTCATCTCAAAACCCACTGGCTTCGATCACTGGGAAATATTAAATGATCAAGGGGATTATTACAACCCTTATTTCATCACCGAGCAAGATACTGTTCGTCATATGGGTTATGTCACTGACCTGATAACCAATATGACTAAAGCTTGGCTAGACGGAAGAGATAACAACAAGCCATTCTTTTTAATGATGCATCATAAAGCCGCACATCGAAATTGGGTTCCAGCGGAACGACATTACAAACTTTATGAGAGCACTTCATTTCCCGTTCCGGAAAACTATTTCGACAACTACGAGGGGCGGTACGCGGCATCGAAGCAGGAAATGAATATCTATAAAGACATGTATGAAGGGCATGACCTCAAAATGGTCGCAGGTGTCGATTCCGACAGCCTGCTTTATGACCCTTGGCCACACGCTTTTTTAGAGACTATGACCCCATCAGAGCAGAACACTTTTTTTGCGGCTTACAGAGATCGTAACAACGATTTCTATACGACTGCGCGAACCGAACGAGAAAGAGCGATATGGAAATACCAACGCTATATGCAAGATTATATGGCAACAGTCAAGTCGTTGGACGAAAGCGTAGGCGAAATATTGGATTATCTTAAAGCTACGGGACTGGACAAAAACACTATTGTGATATACACCTCTGATCAAGGATTTTACCTCGGCGAACATGGGTGGTTCGATAAACGTTTTATGTACGAAGAATCTTTTGGTATGCCGTTATTAATGTCTTATCCCCAATACATCAAACCAGGAACAAAAGTGGAAGGTTTGACGCAGAATATAGACTTTGCCCCTACGTTATTGGATATGTGCCATATTGAGATTCCAGATGACATGCAAGGAGTATCTTTCAAAAAGCTCGTGGAAAACAACAAGACGCCACGTGATTGGCGGAAATCGCTATACTATCATTATTATGAATTTCCGGGTTTTCACAGTGTACGCGCCCACTATGGTGTCAAGATGAAGCGATACAAACTCATGCACTTTTATAAGGAAGATATTTGGGAGTTATATGACCTCAAGAATGACCCCACAGAAATGAACAATATATATGGGAAAATGGGCGCTAAAAAAGTTACCAAGAAGCTAAAGAATGAACTGCGCCACTTACGAGAACAGTATGAGGTGGACGAGGATTAACACTATGCAAGTGAAAGATAAATTATGAGGAATTTCCTATTACTTCTGTTTTCAATAGCGATTACCACATCAGTACACGCCCAGGGCATGCGTATGGATACTTACTGCAATCCGCTCAATATCGATTATACCTACATGATTTTTAATTCCCATCGAGATATATCCTATCGCTCGGGTGCTGATCCTGCGGTAGTAGAGTTTCGGGGTGAATATTATCTATTTGTTACTCGATCGATGGGATATTGGCATTCCACTGACCTACAAAACTGGAATTTTATAAAACCCGAGAAGTGGTATTTTGAGGGATCGAATGCACCTGCTGCACATAATTACAAAGATTCCGTGCTCTACGTCACCGGAAATCCATCCGGGCACATGAGCATCCTCTATACCGATGATCCTAAAAAAGGTAATTGGAAAGCTGTACCAGCTATCATCAACAATCTGCAAGATCCTGATTTATTCATTGACGACGACGGACAGGCTTATATGTTTTGGGGATCATCCAACAAATTCCCAATCCGGGGCCGTAAATTGGATAAAAATAAACGTTTCATTGCCGATTCGGTGGTCGTAGAACTATTTAACTTGATACCTGAAAACCACGGTTGGGAACGCTTTGGCGAAAATCATGCAGACACGGTATTAGGCGGATACATGGAAGGACCGTGGCTAACTAAGCATAACGGAAGATATTATATGCAATATGCGGCACCCGGCACACAATTCAATGTTTATGGCGATGGTGTGTATGTAGCCGACGGCCCTCTAGGGCCATATAGATATCAGCAACACAATCCAGTCTCCTATAAGCCGGGAGGCTATATGAACGGTGCCGGTCATGGTAGTACCGTAATAGGGCCCGGCGGAAATTACTGGCATTTTGCAACGATGGATTATTCGGTCAACATGACTTGGGAACGACGCTTATGTATGTTCCCTACATTCTTCGACCAGGATGGTATTATGTATACTGACACCTATTTTGGCGATTATCCACGCTATGCACCGTCCGTACCGAATAAAGGCGGACGATTTAGAGGGTGGATGTTATTATCCTATAACAAGCCGGTTAGCGTGTCTTCCATGCAAGAAGGTTTTGATAAAACCGCGTTAACCGATGAGGTAGCCAAAACGTCGTGGCTTGCTGAAAGCAATGATGATAAACAATGGATTATCATCAATTTGGAGAAACCAGCGGATATGCATGCCATTCAGATAAACTACGCCGATTACGAATCCGACATGTACGGAAGAATCGACGGGTTAAGACACCGTTATACTGTAGAAGGGTCTCTTGATGCCGAAAATTGGTTTGTGATTGTGGATAAAAGCAAAAGTTTTAAGGATACACCCAACGACTATATCGAGTTGGAGTCTGCGGTATCAACGCGTTATATCCGCTATAAGAATATCGAGGTGCCTACTCCTAACCTAGCTATATCCGAAATTCGAGTTTTTGGTATAGGAACAGGACGGAAGCCCGCCAAGGTTAAGAATTTTCACTTAGACCGCCACAGTGATAAACGCGATATTTCCATTAACTGGACAAAACAAGAGAGCGCCCAAGGTTATAATGTGCGTTGGGGCATAGCACGGGATAAACTATATAGCTCCTGGATGGTATATGACGACAATACGTTGTTGTTGAAGTCGTTAAACACAAGTCAAACCTATTATTTCGCCGTGGAAGCTTTCAATGAAAATGGCGTCTCAGATTTATCTAATATACAGAAAGTGGAATAACACGTATCGAACCTTATATAGGGTAATCGTGGATCAATCCATTGGTTGGCTGAGAATACTCGTCAACCATAGAAAAAAATAAATGCATGAAAAAAACGACAATATGGATGCTCGGTGTTGCTATAGCATGGAGCGTTAATGTGAAAGCCCAAACCGATACCAAAATGGACCAGTTCATTTCAGAATTGATGGGCAAAATGACCGTGGAAGAAAAAATCGGACAGCTAAATCTCGTCACTGGAGGGGAAGCCGTCACCGGATCAGTAGTGTCAACGGGTGTCGAGGCGAAAATTAAAGCAGGTCAAATCGGTGGAATATTCAGTATGTCTTCGCCTGCTAAAATTAGAGCCGCACAAGAACTAGCTGTTAAACAATCACGCTTGGGCATCCCTATTATTTTCGGGATGGACGTTATCCATGGATATAAAACGATGTTTCCTATCCCACTCGGTTTAGCTGCCACTTGGGATATGGGGCTTATTCGCGAATCGGCTCGTATCGCCGCAGTAGAAGCTAGCGCAGATGGTCTGAACTGGACATTCTCTCCGATGGTCGATATTTCCCGTGACCCGCGCTGGGGACGGATATCAGAGGGAAGTGGTGAAGACACTTACCTCAGCGCACGCATAGCAACAGAAATGGTAAAAGGGTATCAAGGGGATGATCTCACCGCACACAACACCCTAATGGCATGTGTAAAGCATTTTGCGCTCTACGGTGCTGCCGAAGCTGGACGAGACTATCATACGACCGATATGAGCTTGCATCGTATGTACAACGAATATTTTCCGCCTTACAAAGCCGCCATTGATGCCGGTGCCGGAACGGTCATGACGTCGTTTAACGACATTAACGGCGTACCTGCTACCGCAAACAAATGGCTGATGACAGATGTTCTGCGCAATCAATGGGGATTCAACGGAATGGTTGTTACCGACTATACGGCGATCAATGAACTGATTGACCATGGTTTGGGCGATCTACAAGCCGTATCCGCACTAGCGCTAAAGGCAGGTGTACACATGGATATGGTAGGTGAAGGCTATCTTACTACATTAAAAAAATCGTTAGATGAAGGCAAAGTGACCAAAACGGAAATTGATGAAGCTTGTCGACTCATATTAGAAACAAAATATAAATTAGGGCTTTTTGACGATCCGTTCCGCTATTGCAATGAAGAACGTGCAAAAAACAATATCCTCACCCCCACCCATTTGGCCAAAGCACGTGAAATCGCCGGTAAATCGTTTGTACTGCTAAGGAATGAAAATAATATCCTGCCGCTTAAAAAAAATGGCACAGTTGCACTTATTGGCCCCCTATCAAACACCCGAGCGAATATGCCCGGCACTTGGAGTGTAAGTGCAGACCTCGGAAATACCCCTAGCCTATTAGAAGGCATGCAAGCCGCTTTAGGCGACAACGTTAAAATCGTACAGCATTTGGGAGCCAACCTCCTATCGGATGCAGCGTATCAAGAACGCGCAACAATGTTCGGTCGCACCATACCCAGAGACGAACGTCCGGAAGCGGAAATTATCGCCGAAGCGTTAACGGTAGCGGAGTCGGCGGATGTAATCGTAGCCGCTTTAGGTGAGTCCTCTGAAATGAGCGGTGAAAGTTCCAGTCGCACGGACTTGGATATACCAGATACACAAAAGCGATTATTAGAAGCCTTATTAAAAACCGGTAAACCTGTTGTATTGGTTTTGTTTACAGGAAGACCATTAACGTTAACCTGGGAGCATGGACATGTTCCTGCTATATTGAATGTTTGGTTTGGTGGTACCGAAACTGGTAAGGCGGTAGCCGATGTCCTTTTTGGCGATGTAAATCCTTCCGGGAAACTTCCGGCTACCTTTCCGCAGAATGTGGGGCAAATTCCTTTATATTATAGTGCTAAAAACACCGGACGTCCGCTGGCAGCCGGAGCTTGGTTTGAAAAATTCCGTTCGAACTACCTCGATGTAACCAATGAACCCCTCTACCCTTTTGGATACGGCTTAAGCTATACGACATTTACATACGGCGATATCCAGTTGGACAAAAACTGCATGAAAGCCGATGAAAAAATTACCGCCACCGTTACAGTGACGAATAGCGGTAACTATGATGGCGAGGAAGTGGTACAGCTTTATATCCGAGATCTCGTCGGTTCAGTTACCCGTCCGGTGAAGGAACTTAAAGGATTTCAGAAGATTTTTCTTAAAAAAGGCGAAAGTCGGGATGTGGTTTTTGAAATCGATGTTGAAGATCTGAAATTCTACAACAATGCGCTTGAGTTTGTTGCCGAACCGGGAGATTTTAAACTATTTATCGGCACCAATTCTAGCGATGTTAAGGAAACAAATTTTTCACTACATTAAATCAGCTGGAGCCGCAATATTTTTTCATCAGAAACAGCCTTTAAGTTATGTTAAAGGCTTTTTTTTGTATACCTGCGAAGCGACTACTTAAAAATAAAAAACGTCTAACAAAAACAAAAGGTCATCTCACATAAACAAAAAATCATCTAACGAAAATGAAAGGTCAGACAACTAAGCAAAATTAGCTGAATAAAATTTTGTTCCGTCAGCAGACATAGTTGCATTGTCGCTTAACAAAACACGTTTAGCAGACGTATATTTTGTGCCAACAGCGATGTTTTGACATTGTCGTCTCACAAAGCATACTTATTAGGCGAAGATTTTGCACCATCAACAGACATTGCCGCATCATTACCTAACAAAGCACGTTTAGCAGACGTGTATATTGTTCCAACAGCAGACGTTTTCGCATTGTCGTTTAAGGGTGGTAATTTATACCGCTATAATTTCCTTCATCATCCCGAACGAAACAAATAGTCAGGCTATTTTCTTTTAGGGTTCTTCGTTTTTTCGTACTTTTACCTACTTTCAAAGTAAAACAAACTGTATCAAAATAAAAGGCATTTTATTTTAAATGAGCGAAGAGACAAATTTTCCGGGCGAAAATCCAGATCAGAACACAGATCATCAAGAACACGAGTTAAATTCGACAACTATTCCCTTATCGGGCTTGTATGAAAACTGGTTTCTGGATTATGCTTCTTATGTTATTCTGGATCGTGCCGTACCACATATCAATGATGGTTTTAAACCTGTACAACGCCGTATCCTCCATTCCTTGAAGGAAATGGACGATGGACGCTATAATAAAGCGGCGAATGTCATTGGTAATACTATGAAATACCATCCACATGGTGATGCTTCGATTGGTGATGCGATGGTACAACTCGGACAAAAAGATTTACTGATCGACTGCCAAGGAAACTGGGGAGATCCGATTACGGGCGACTCTGCTGCTGCTCCCCGTTATATTGAGGGACGTTTGTCTAAATTTGCTAATGAAGTGGCTTTCAATCCGGATACAACGGAATGGCAATTAAGCTACGATGGACGGAATAAAGAGCCTGTTACGTTACCTGTAAAATTTCCGCTCCTCTTGGCGCAGGGTGCAGAAGGTATTGCGGTAGGACTGGCAACCAAGATCATGCCTCATAATTTCATTGAGCTGATTGACGGTTCTATACAGGTGCTGAAAGGCGAACGCCCCAATTTATTTCCCGATTTCCCAACAGGTGGGCTCGCGGATGTCTCGAATTATAATGAAGGACGCCGGGGTGGTAAAATTCGCGTGCGCGCGAAAATCGAGGAACGGGATAAAAAGACGTTGGCGATTACCGAAATCCCTTATGGAACCACGACAGGTGGTCTGATAGAGAGTGTGGTTACCGCCAACGAAAAGGGTAAAATCAAGATTAAAAGAATCGAAGATAATACGGCTGAAAATGTGGAGATAATCGTGCATTTGGCAGCGGGCATTTCGCCGGATGTAACCATTGACGCACTGTATGCCTTCACCGCCTGCGAGACATCCATTTCGCCGAATACCTGTGTTATCATCGATAACAAGCCACACTTTATGAGTGTGAACGACATCCTGATTGAAAACACAAAGCAAACGAAGGCACTGTTGAAACGGGAGCTCGAAATTAAGCTACACGAACTGCAGGAGAAAATATTTTTCAGTTCACTGCTCAAGATTTTCATTCAAGAAGGCATGTATAAACATCCGGATTATGAAAATGCAGGTGATTTCGAAACAGTCGTGCACGTATTAGATGGTCTTTTCGAACCCTTCTTCGATCAGTTTTACCGCGCGATCACACCAGAGGATTACAAAAGACTTATCGACAAGCCGATGAGTAGTATCACCCGATTCGATGTGAAGAAAGCCGACGAGCAGATGAAATCGCTGGAAGACGATATCAAAGTGGTTAAAAGGAATCTTCGAAACTTGACGGAATTTACCATTGACTGGTATGAACACTTGCGCAGCAAATATAGCAAAGGGCGGGAACGCAAGACGGAAATCCGTATTTTTGATAAGGTGGAAGCTTCACAAGTTGCGCTTGCTAACGCCAAACTTTATGTGAACCGCACGGAAGGCTTTATAGGGACAGGCATGCGGAAGGACGAATTTGTATCGGAATGTTCCGACATTGACGATATTATCGTATTCCGTGCCGATGGCAAGTATTCGGTAACGAAAGTGCAAGACAAAGTGTTCGTGGGAAAAGACATTATACACGTCGCCGTTTTCAAAAAAGGCGATGACCGTACCATTTACAATGCTATTTATAAAGACGGCACATCGGGCACCAGTTACGTCAAACGATTTGCGGTTACCGCGGTAACACGTGATAAGGAATATGATATTTCTAAAGGCACGAAAGGTTCCAAAATACTTTATTTCACTGCCAATCCAAATGGTGAGGCGGAAATTGTGAATATACAGCTTAAACCACATTCAAAACTACGGAAACTTAGCTTTGATATTGATTTTGCTGAAATCGCCATTAAAGGTAGAGCTTCCCAAGGTAACATCGTTTCCAAATACCCCGTTAAAAAGGTCTCCTTCAAAAATGCAGGTGTTTCGACACTTGCTGGACGCAAAATATGGTTTGACGATATACTTCGCCGCCTTAACGCGGACGAACGTGGTAGCTACCTCGGTGAATTTGATGGTGATGACAAAATCCTATTGGTATACAAAGACGGTTCCTATGAGTTCTCTAGCTTTGATCTCAGCAACCACTTTGACAGCAATGTCTTACGCATGGAGAAATTCATACCGGACCATGTGTATACCGCTGTTCACCAGGACGGTAAATCGGGAACGTACTATGTAAAGCGCTTTAAGTTTGACGACCAGCCCACCGGCAAACGTGTTTCCTTTATTAATGAAGCCCCCGGTTCTAAGCTTATTATACTGACAAACGGTACGGAACCCATCGTTCGGGTAGATCTGCTAAAAGGAAAAACGCAAACACCGGAAACGTTGGAACAACCCTTAAACGAGGTTATCGATGTCAAAGGTATGCGAGCACAAGGTAACCGGCTTTCGTTCCATACGGTAAAAAAAATTAAATTAATTACGGAAGAAGTTGATCTGACGAACAAAAAGGAACAACAAACTGATAAGGATATACTTGCCGACACCGACAATCCGGAAAAGGGAACAACAGAAGAAGTGTTAAAACAAGAATCTGATGATCAAAAAGTTGCCGTGGAGAAAAGTGAAGAAACGATTGCTGTGCAAGACAATCGGAGTGACGATATCAGCTTTGAGATCACGAATCCCGATGACATCAATCTAGACGATTCCGGACAGACCTCATTGTTTTAAATGTATAATGTGTGAACCGTTTGTGTAATGGCTTTCTATCATGAATATGTCAAAGTGATTACATTTATTATCATACATCAATGCGTAGCTGTGATATTTGCCTGATATTTGTACTATTCAACAAGTTTAAAATATAAAATGGAAAATACAATTATGGCAACATGGAATTTAGACAAAGCGCATAGCGAGATCGAATTCAAAGTAAAACATATGATGATTTCAAACGTTAAAGGATATTTTCACGACTTTGATGTTACAGTAAATGGTAGTGCAGAAGATTTAACACAGGCACAAGTAGATGTGGAGATTAAAACCGCATCGGTTAATACCAAAAGTGAATCACGGGACGAGCATTTACGAGGTGCTGACTTCTTCAACGCTGACGCTTACCCTATCATTCACTTTACAACAACTGAAATCAAAAAGATAGACGATGACGAGTTTGAATTAACCGGTGATTTAACCATTAAAGACGTTACCAAGCCGGCAAGTTTTATTGCTGAATTTGGTGGTTTGGCCAAAGATCCTTGGGGAAACCAAAAAGTTGGATACACGGTAAATGGCAAGATTAACCGTCAGGAGTTTGGTTTGACTTGGAATGCTGCTTTAGAAACAGGTGGCGTTATGGTCAGCGAGGACGTTAAATTTTATGCTGACGTACAATTTGTCCTTTCTTAAAATAAGAGAGAAACATAGAGACGCAACATCTTGCGTCTCTATGTTTTTATAAATGCTCTTTATATACCAATTTACGGATACCGCGCTCTAGTTCAGCGCGATCGTTTTCAGACAACACAATCGGTCGTTGTATAACTTCTATTAGATCATTCAATTGCGCCAACGTACGCACGCCTATCGCCGTGACATCCACAACAGAAGGACTGAGGACATACGCCAGTAAAAGATGGGTTTTACTGATACCCAGCGAAGTCGCGAGCTTTTCTACATTCCGCTTTGCACGTCCCACTTCTCCTGAAGTTAATTGCAAATAATCTTTTACTGGTTTATCGATTAACAATCCCTGTGTCAATGCCCCCCGACTAATAACAGAAATATTCTTCTCCTCCAAAAGCGGAAAAACAACTTCCGGCCTGCGATCTAAAAGATTATACTGCATCATGACGCTTACGATATTTGACTTTTCGGCATATTCCTTAATCACGTTTGGCCGTATAGAAGAGAGACCATAATAACGAATCTTACCCTCCTTTACCAACAGCTCGAACGCTTCTATGATTTCATCTATCGGATCCTCTATTGTGCCACCGTGCAATTGGTATAAATCAATGTAATCGGTGTTCAACCGCGCCAACGAAGCCTCTACCGCCTTGATAATGTAAGGTTTGGAAGCTTTCCAATCCCATGTACTACCATCAGAACGCCATTGATTACCGACTTTGGTTGCCAAAATGACTTTGTCACGTATCGATGCTAACGCTTGGCCGATCATATCCTCGTTCATGCCTCGCTCATACAGATCAGCTGTATCAAAATAATTAATACCTAATTCAATAGCTTGCTGCAGAATCTCTACGTTCTGTTTCGTTGCGCCGCCTTTCAATGACATCGATCCCAAACCAATAGGCGCAACGTGTAATGCTGAATGTCCTAGTTTCTTTAATGCTATCATTTCTAACGTAAAGTCCCTACAATGTGGCCGGTGCTTCTTGACCTTTTATCCCGATTAATTCGATTTCAAAAATCAATGGGCTATAAGGCGGTATATCTCTCCCCGCGCCACGTTCGCCATAACCTAATTTAGAGGGGATATATAACCTGTACTTCGCCCCACTTGCCATTAACGGAATGCCTAACTGCCACCCTTTAATAACATTGGTTAGATCAATATCCAACGGTTCCCCGCGTTCATATGAATTATCAAAAACCTTTCCATCCGCCAATGTGCCTTTATAATGTACCGTTACTTCATCCTCACTCGTAGGTTTCGCTCCACTCCCCTCTTGAATCACCTCATAATAAAGTCCATCTTGAAAATGCTGGATACCGGGTTTTTCTTTAACGGTGTTAAAAAAAGTGATCTCCTCTTCCTTGAACACCTTAATTTTTTCTTCCGCGGCCTTTGCAAAAGCCTCCTTAATAATACGTATTCCTTCTTCTTCGCCAATCAATTCCTCTTTTCCCTGTATGGCGTCATTTACACCTTGTAAGAAACTTTCAGAATTAATCTTAACGCCACTGCTCGTGAGTGAAGAACCTACGTCTTTACCCAATGCATAGGATACGGAATCGGTATTTGATTTTAAAACTTGCGCCTGCGTTGCGGACATACCTGTAAATGTAACTGCCATCACGGCAAATCCAATCTTGCTTATATTCATTGTTTATGTTTTTCCACTATATTCGTCACAATATCCCTCGTCATATTGGGGTAATCAACCGTGACTTTAATCTTACTGTTTAGCCATGCCTCAATAGCATAATCAAATTTTTTCTTCAAGCTAGCAATCACTGGAACGCCCATTTGCTCCAATGCCGCTGCGTTTAAATGCTGCTCATATTGATTTTTCATGGGAATCACCAGCAATTTCTTTTCCAAAAAAAGCGCCTCTGCCGGCGTCTCAAACCCCGCACCACATAATACTCCTGACGCATCCGCCATACTTTTCACAAACGTATCACTCTTTATTGGATTAATAGTGACGTTTTTCACGGTGAATTTCTTTTTGTTATGTTTAGAATAGACATCCCACTTCACATCCGGAAACTTAGAAAGGTTTTTTAGCAAATGTGCGTCATCGTATGCAGGTAGATAAACGGTATAGTGTCCATTATCCTTAGGGTCAAGCTGGCGGATAGATTCCCGTATTACCGGCGTATAGATATGATCATGGTAAGCTTTAAAGTGAAAACCGTAGGCGAAACTTGACGGCGCATAGTTCTTCATAATAAATTTACCCAACATATCCGTTTCCTCTGGTTTAGGACTTGCAGGGTCCAATGCGCCTATCTGATGGCTTAGCCCGACACACGGAATTTCCCGGGTTTGACAAGCCCAAGCTGAAATGGGTTCGAAATCATTGATGATAAGGTCGTATTTTTCAACAGGTAGACTATTTATTTCCTTAATAAATCTCCGAACAGTGGAACTCATAAAAGTTCGCCATAGATCCACACCACCGGATTTTCCAAAAATAAAGCTCAAACCGTGCAAACGGTATTTGACCGGGAATGGTAACTCGATATCTGCTTGGATACCGCTCACCAGCACGTCTACTTCAGCTAGTGTCTGCAATATCGGAATAATGTCCAAGGCTCTGCATAAATGACCATTACCCGTTCCTTGCACTGCATATAATATTTTCATTTCCGCTTATATATATAGCATTTATATAATTGCCCAAAGTACTAATTTTCCTGTAATTGGGGAACAAGTAACTTACTTTAATTTAAATTTATTATCTTTATGATAGACCATCTATACAAGTGAATTATGTACAGCAGATATTATTATGTCTTGGGCACGCTCCTTATTTTAATATGCAGTTCATGGGGATTTTACGCGCACAAAAAAATTAACCAAGCATCGGTGTTTACGCTACCTACGCAGCTTGCTAAGTTTTACAAACGGCACATTGATGTAATCACCGAAAAAGCGGTGGACGCAGACAAAAGATGTTATGTGGATTCTCTGGAATCTCCCAGACATTTTATTGATGTTGAAGAATATGAAGACGGGAATATCGATTCAATTCCTATCCATTGGAGTCGCGCAACAGAAAAATTCCAAGAGCGCAAGTTGCGAGCGAGCGGTATTGTGCCTTGGCAGATATATTTCACCTACCAGAAACTGGTGAAGGCATTTCGGGAAAACAACACAAATGCTATCATTCGCCACTCTGCCGATCTCGGTCATTATGTATCGGATGCACACGTACCGCTTCACACCACGCGCAACTATAACGGCCAGTTAACCGGACAGATCGGTATCCATGCATTTTGGGAGAGCAGATTGCCAGAAATGTTCGCTGACGGTTACAACTTGTTCGTCGGAAAAGCCGAGTATCTCGATAGTCCGCTTGATTCCGCATGGGCCATCGTACGGGAAAGCAATGCTTTGGTTGATTCGGTACTATTGCTAGAAAAAGAACTCTCCAACACATTCCCCAAACATCTACAACGAAGTTATATTACCCGAAACAATATACTTATTTTCAGCCATTCGGACGCTTATGCCAATGCTTACCATCAGCGTATGGAGGGTATGGTCGAAGACCGCATGCGAAAATCCATTCAGCGTACGGGTTCCTTTTGGTTTTCTGCTTGGGTAGACGCCGGACAGCCTTCTTTAAAGGGCAAATTCAAATCCGATCAAAAAGATGAAATAACTGATGTCCAACAAGGAAAAATTATCGGACGAGAGGAATGGCATTAGACTATTTTCGTCATTCCTCTTTGTAATATTTCTAACGCTTCCTCCATCTCATTTTTGTTTAAATGACCGAAACCTAATCGCATAGCGGACAAGGTGTTGTTCTGGTATAACAAATTCTTTGGAATAAATAGATTATCTTTTTTACACAAATTTGCTAACTGAAAAAGAGAAAAACGTTTGTCCCAAGTAGTCCATAGAGCTAAACCTCCTGAAGGTTTTTGGAACGCTACTATTTCGTTAAAGCGCGTTTTTAAAATCTCACAAAATAGATCACGACGTTCGCGGTATATTTTCAACGATTTTTTGAGATGTCGATGAATCTCCCCCTCCTCTATCATTTCGCCTAACGCCTGTTCCATGATCACATCTCCTTGCCTATCGATAATACCCAAGTATTTACGCATTTCTGCAATAAGGTTATCCGGAGCGACGACAAAACCTCTCTGAAAAGCGGGAGCAAGTGATTTTCCAAACGACCCGACATATACCACCATCCCATTCACGTCACCGCTTGCTAAAGGCATAACAGCCATCTGCTCATATTGAAAATCATAATCGTAATCATCTTCTACGATAATAAATCCGTATTCTTGCGCCAGCTGTAACAAGGCGATTCTTTTTTGGGCAGATAATGTTACCGTGGTTGGATAGTGATGATGAGGTGTAACATGTACCATACGTACCTCGCCCGGTTTAAAGTGTGTACGGATATAATCTATATCAATACCGCTTCCATCCACTGGAATGGTGCTTATGCTGGCGCCCATTTTTTGAAATACCATATTGGCGGAAAACATACTTAAATCGCCAACCAAAACATGATCTCCTTTCGAAAGCAAGATTTGTGAAATAATATATAGACTCATTTCCACACTGCGCGTGATGAGTAAGTTATTTTTAGAAATATGTAGGCCCCTTGAAAAATTCAGATAGTTACTCAATTGCTCCCTAAAAAATTCACTTCCTTCCATATTGTGCCCTGTAAGACGTTTCAAATTGTGCTTACGTTTCATCGAAGCGCTGTACCAGCGAGAAAGATTTTGCATCTGTGTAAGCCGTATGTCTGGTTGTCCATCGTTAAAAACCAAGTGATTCTTCGAAAATTCAAAAGGAGTGTCCAGAATTGTCGATTGGCTAAACTTGAATCCGGTCGAGGTAGGGTATTTTGCTAGAGAAACCAATTTTTCATAAGGTTTATCCATTTTCACCTGATGTGATTGATTGACGACGAATGTCCCCTTGTTTGGTCGCACCTCAACCCATCCTTGTGCTTCCAACTCATCATATATCGCAATAACCGTTTTGCGGTGCACTTGCAATACTTCGCTTAGGGCCCTTGTCCCCGGTAGCTTCGTACCTACCAATAAATATCCCCGCTGAACGGCATTTATCATCTGTTGAGAAACCTGCAAATATATTGGTTGTACCGATGTTCGGTCAATAAGCACAAAACTAGAGAACAAATCTAAAACCGGACTACTCATCTTATTAAAATTGGAACCGTATAACAATCCGGAAAGATAATACTTTTGCCGTATGAAATTCATAAATAATCATCAGATATTATTAGCCGCAGCATTTTTGCCGTTGTGGGGACAAGCGCAGGAAGTTAAAATAGACAGTATTCAAGAAGTGATCGTTCATGCAAACCGATTACAGATTCCTTTTAGTAAAGACAATAGAAATGTGGAGATTTTGAGCTCCGGACAGATCAAACAACTACCGGTCAAAAACTTGAATGAAGTACTCGGGCTTTTAAATGGAGTTGATCTGCGACAACGTGGCCCTTTTGGTGTACAGGCGGACGTAAGCATTGATGGGGGAAGCTTTGAACAGACACTGGTCTTGGTCAATGGTGCCAAAGTTTCCGATTCGCAAACGGCACATCACAATCTAAACTTACCCATCCCTTTAGATGCGATCGAAAGAATAGAAGTGCTTCGGGGTGCAGCAGCGCGCATTTATGGTATCAATGCTTTAACTGGAGCCATCAATATCATTACTAAGACCGTAGATAAAAGCTCGATACATGCCAATGTGTACACAGGGAGTTCGTTTAAAAACAGAGACGAAGAGGACAAAGACGGTATTTATTATCACGCCGGTACACAACTCGGTGCGAGATGGTTTGGTGATAAACATCAACATCAGTTATACTATAACAAAGAGAAATCTAATGGACAGCGCTACAATACCGCATCACAGAACGATAAAATATTCTACCAAGCGAACCTAACGATAGACGATGATAATGAGATCGAGTGGCTGGGTAGTTACATGTATAATCGTTTTGGCGCTAACGGTTTCTATGCTGCTCCGGGAGATAGAGAATCTGAAGAAATTGTAGAAACTGTATTTGCATCCATAAGCTCCAGACATCAGCTTTCAGAACGGTTCTACCTTAGCCCACGCGTAACCAACCGATACAACGAGGATGATTATCGTTATTTTAAGCACAACCTTTCTTCTGCGCGTTCACTTCATTATAACAATGCGTTTTCGATGGAGCTAAATAGCCGATACCAAACAGCATTTGGTGATTTTGGGCTCGGCCTGGAATCCCGCTTCGACCGCATCGCAAGTTCGAATATGGGAGACCACGATCGAAGCAATCACGGTGCTTATGCAGAGTTCCGAACCGAACGTTTAAAAAATATGACGGTCAATGTCGGTGCATATATCAATCACAATACACAGTATGGCTGGAAAGTCTACCCGGGTATCGATCTAGGTTATAACATTACACAGCATTGGAAAGTCGTACTCAACACCGGATCAAGTCAGCGTATACCCTCTTTTACAGACCTTTATTTAAACCAACGCCCGGGAAATATCGGCAATCCAAGTTTGTTTTCAGAAGACGCTTGGCAAACCGAAGGCGCGATTAAATTCCAAAGCACAAATTTCATTGCCCATGCAGGATATTTTTATCGGAACGTCCGAGATTTCATCGATTGGATAAGAACTGATGTCAACGAACCTTACCAACCATTTAATATGGGCAAGAACAAAGTACATGGCATAAACACGAATTTGCTATATATTTTCCAAGCGAACGATATCCGTTACCGGGTGAATCTCGGATACAATTATCTGGATGCATCCTTGGAGCAAATCGACGGATCCATATCCAAATATAATCTAGAAAACCTAAAACATCAGGCGAAGTTACTCTTCATGGCAAACAGCACCGTTTGGCATGCTTCTATAGCCAATCGCTTCCATCAGCGGATATCAGACAAATCTTATTTCTTAACGGATGTACGAATTGGATATCGCTTTCCGTTTCTTTCCGTGTATGCCGACGCACAAAACATATTTGATATCACCTATATCGAAACGAGTGCTATCCCCATGCCTGGAAGATGGTATAGTTTGGGCGTAAAATACGAATGGGGCAGATAATGCCCCACTCCTTTCACCGACTGTAAGGTGGCTTTCGCCTATTTTTATGATTCGTTGACCTAAATCCTCTCCTACCTTTTTCTCTTTCCCATTTATTTTGCTTTTACAAACACGAAACAAATGGGATGGTTTACAATTTTTAAAAAGAACAAAGATATTCGGAACGTAACTGAAACAACATCCGTTCCAGATAACGCATCTCCAGCATCTGTAGACGGTAAGTCGCAACTTAATGGAGCATCTATACATGATGGGCAAGGCATTTTTCTCATTTATAATTACCTGCAGCAGGATTTTGAAACGCGCGGATATCATGATGCACTTACCAGCCCCGACGAAGGCTATCGAAATGACAATATCAAATTGATTAAATATGATCTGGGGATTTTAATACAACAGGTCAGAACCTATCATGATTCACTCATGAAAGATATAGAGTTCCATATTCATTCTCGGGAACGCGCCGGATTGGTCGATTTGGTCGACGAATTAAGAATTAAACAAACCGACCTATTGGACCACATCGAAAAAGTAAAGGCATTTGAACAAGCATTGCAAGTGGATACGGGTTTATGTGAACGCGCTATACTGTCCTATAAACGAGGTTTTATGAAAGGCATGGCTTCTATTACCCAAGCCTATCTGTTAACAAAGAAATTTTAGGAGGATGAAGGATTGGTGGTTAAAATTCGGATGTTTTATAACGGGCTTCAATTATAATCTCGTCAAAAACTCCAGTGAGCAGTCGGCAAAGAATGTAAAAAAATATACGTCGGCCATGTTGCTTATTGTTTTGGTCTGGTTCTTTATCGGCTATAGCTTCGCTACACGTTATCTGCATTTAGCCGGTTGGGGCGGTGTTTTTGGCGGCGTATTAATGAGTTTCGTGGTTATTCAGATCGAACGTATTATTATTCTGTCTACACGCGTCAGCATTTGGTCTAGTCTATTTCGGGTACTGCTTGCTTTAGTAATGTCCATATTAGGCGCCTTCATCATGGATCAGATCACTTTCAAAGATGACATCGAATTACGTAAAGCACAGGTAATGGACGAGCGTGTAAAAGTTGCCGTCAAACAATCCGAAGAAGATATACAAAAACAAATTCAAGATTTGGATACCATGATTGCCGCTGCCAATTCGAGATACGAAACGGTAAGCGAAGATCTTAAAAAGAATCCGGTTATTATAACATCTTACACGAATCGCAGTGTGACGAGGGACGGCCAGGGCAAGGAGGTAAATAGTACACAATCGACCAACAAATCCGTCATGGAAAATCCCAAAAAACTGGAGATGGAACAATTGCATAAGCAGATCGAAACGTTACAAAACAAAAAGTTCGCACTGGCGGCGTCCATCATGTCCATTAAAGAACGGAAGGAACAGGAGCTAAATGCTTCCACTGGTTTCCTAGATGAATTGACGTTACTGCACGATGTCGTGACTTCTTCCTCGATAGGATTATTTGTTTATTTGCTTTTCCTGTTCTTTTTTCTTGCTATTGAATTGTTCGTTCTGGTCATGAAATTAACCGACAGCGATTCGGACTACGATAGGCTGCTTCGACATCAAACGGATATCCGGGTACAGATGTTAGATAAACTCCGCATCCCGTAAACAAAGCTATATCAGAAATTGTTATTCATTATATTAAACAACTAAAAACAAGTATATTATGTCATTCAAAGAAACATTTATCGTAAACGGTGAAAACCTGTTAAAGAAAATCAAAGAGATTATTGCTGAGGGTAATGTAACCAAAATTAGCATCTCCGATAAATCCGGAAAAGAAATCATGAGCTTCCCTGTTACCATTGGTGTGGTAGGCGTTGTCTTTGCCCCAATATTTGCTGCCATAGGCGCTCTAGCAGCACTTCTTACCGAATGTAAAATCACGGTGGAAAAACGGAAGGATGACGATGTTCCTCCTTCGAACGAACCACCAGCTGACGAACCATTGCACGGGGAAGGAACCATTATAGAGGTTAAGTAGGCCAAGTTTTCAAAACCAACTGCTTTGGATATTTGTTATGGGTATAACACATAATCAAAATATCATGGCAGCAAAAACAATTGGTATAGTTGTAGGATCTTTAAGAAAAGGTTCTTTCAGTAAAAAGATTGCAAATTTTCTTATCGAAAATGCACCAGAGGCCTATACACTGGAACGTATCGAAATAGGTGATCTTGCGTTATACAATCAAGATTACGACGAAGGTGAAAGCCCTGCAGCCTACGCTCCTTTTCGCAAAAAGATCAAATCGTTAGATGGGGTTGTTTTCATCACACCGGAATATAATCGCTCTGTACCAGGCGTGTTAAAAAATGCAATAGATGTTGGTTCCCGACCTTATGGCCAAAATGCATGGGGAGGGAAACCAACATTAGTCATTTCTTCGTCTATAAGCAACTTAAGCGGCTTCGGCGCCAACCATCATTTACGGCAGTCGCTTGTTTTCCTTGATATGCCAACATTGCAACAACCCGAGGTCTATCTGGCGAACGTACAAAAATTGTTTGACGACAACGGTCATCTGACTAACGAAGACACGGCTAATTTTTTAAGACAGGTACTGGATTCTTACACAAAATTTGTTGAACAGCATACTAAAGGTTCTCATTAATTAAACGCTCTAGTTCGTTTGCGGGGTATACGCCCGATTGTCTCCACCGTATTTCCCCTTTGCGGAAGAGAACCAATGTGGGTACACCACGTACCCCTAACGTTGATGCGACTTGGGGATTCTTGTCGACATCTATCTTTATGATAGAAGCACGTTCACCTACGCGCTCCTTTAGTTCATCCAATATCGGCGCTTGCATCTTGCAAGGGCCGCACCATTCGGCGAAAAAATCGACCAGAACCGGTTTGTCTTGATTTATTATCTCTTGGAATGTCATAGTGTTTCTTATTTTATTTTTTGAACATCGCGGACAGGAGCCACAAATATATAAGCATTTTGAAGAAGAAAAGTTTTAGTCACGCCATAATTTTGTTAATAAACATAATTTTGTTAATGAGGCAGCTTTTCCTTTAAATACCCATACAGCCACGTACCTGCAACAGCACTGAGCAAAGTCACGATAATCACAGTGACACCTGTACCAATCTGTGCATACAATGGTCCGGGACACGCTCCTGTAATCGCCCAACCGAAACCGAAAATCAATCCCCCATAGATTTGACCTTTATTGAATTTCTTTGGAGAAATGCTGATCGGTTCGCCGTAAATAGTCTTGATATGGAATCTTTTAATCAGCCAAACAGATAGAAGCCCTACCAATACTGCACTACCAATTATTCCATACATATGAAAGGATTGCAAACGAAACATTTCCTGTATACGAAACCAACTGATAACCTCCGATTTGACAAATATAATCCCAAATATTATACCTACTATCACGTATTTGATATGGTGATACCATTTATGTTCCAATCGGCTTTCATTGACGCACATCGCGTCCTGTGCTCTTTTTTCCAAATCTGTATCTTTGTAATCCATCTTTAGTCTTTAAAGTGATAATATATAGGGCAAAATCAGGTTCGCCATGATAAAACCTCCAATCATAAAACACATTGCGGCCACAAGTGAAGGCCATTGAAGGTTAGACAAGCCCATAATAGCATGCCCACTTGTACAGCCACCGGCATAACGCGTGCCAAATCCAACTAGAAATCCCCCCACTATCATCAGGAAAAATCCTTTTAACGTAAAAAGTGATTGCCAGTTCATGATGTCCTCAGGAACTAAATTATTATAGTTTGTTATACCATAACCTGCCAGTTCATCCGCTAATGCCGGATTCACAACCACGGGGTTTGGATTACTGAGGAGTCCCGCTCCGATAATGCCTCCTAACAGAATACCAGCTACAAAAAACAGGTTCCAAACTTCTTTTTTCCAATTGTACTGAAAGAAGGGTATTTTTGCTGGTATACAAGAAGCACATATATGGCGTAAAGATGAACTGATTCCAAACGATTTATTGCCCAGTAGCAGCAAGGCGGGCACTGTAAGCCCAATCAACGGCCCAGCGATATACCAAGGCCAAGGTTGTTTCAAGAATTCTAACATTTTCAACTAATTTTTATTAATTCCTTTCCATTCCTTCATCCCACCAGCATAATTTTTAATCTTGTCAAACCCATTTCTCTTCAAAAGAGAATAAGCAATAGTGGAGCGATCGCCGGCTTGACAATGAACAATGATCTGTTTGTCTTTGTTTATTTTATCTAGGTTGTTCTCCAATGTCCCCACAAACACATGGTCTGCTCCTTCTACATGCCCTGCTTCATATTCGGTAGCTCCACGTACATCAACGATCTGCACATCCTCTTTGACGATGGACGTTCTAAACTCATCTAGTGAAATCACTTCCGCTATTTCTAAATCCAAACCCAGGTCGTCGACATCTGAAATATAACCATATATATTATCCAAGCCGATACGCATGAGCTTACGTGTCAAATCTTCCATCTGGTTATCTTCTGCTACCAACACAAATTGTTCTTGGTAGTTCAGTAGCCAACCGCACCAAGTGGCAAAGGAATTGTTGCCCTGAATGTTTACGCTTTTTGGAATGAAACCTTGTGCAAAATCGGCTTTTTTGCGCGTGTCTATAACCGTAAGCCCTTTCTTGTACGCGGAAAGAAACTGTTCTCTGGATAATTTCGGATGTTTCGGAACCTCTATCAACAAGGGCCGGTCAACTTTGTTGAGGTGCTTCATCTTAACAAAATAGATTGGCGGTTCGGGCTGGTCGGCTAAAAGGTAATCAGCAAACCCCTGTTCATCATCCCCATATTGAAATGCCCAATTACGGATCTTTTCATAGCCTACCGTCGAACTGTGTACGGCTCCTAATGCTTTTCCACAGGCAGAACCTGCACCATGTGCTGGCCATACTTGAACATATTCCGGTATTGCTGCAAACTTTTTCAGCGATTGACACATCTGCTTAACACCAATTTCTTTTGTTCCCATCAGTCCGGCAGCTTTCTCCAGCAAGTCCGGACGTCCGATATCTCCTACAAACACAAAATCACCGGTAAATATCATGACAGGCTTATCAGTCGCGGGATGATCAATCAATAAAAAGCAGATACTTTCGGGCGTGTGTCCGGGTGTGTGGATGACCTCCAGACTGAGGTTACCCACTCTAATAACATCGCCGTCCCGCAATCCTTCATGTGGAAACTGATATTGCCAATCCTCGCCACCTTCATCGGAAAGATACATTTTAGCCTCGGTAACGGCCGCTAACTCCCGCGAGCCACAAAGAAAATCGGCGTGGATATGTGTTTCAGCGATGTGCGTTATGCGAAGATTATTTTCCTTCGCAATGTGCAGATATACATCTATATCTCTTTGCGCGTCAATCACGATGGTCTCACCTGTAGCTTGGCAGCCTATTACATAGCTAGCTTGTGCTAAACTTTTATCATAAACGTGTTGAAAAAACATATCTTTATTTTTAAGTAGTTCTATATTAACTTATTCTATTGTCTTATACAAAGTTCCTATTTTATTTTTTATTGTTCGGTTACTTTGGTTACACAAGTTTTGATTTCTAAAAAGTCCATTTCCGCGTGGCCGCTCCATAAAACTATTTGTCGACTAACATGTTATTATTAACAAAGACAAAATGAATATGACGTCATTATTCCAATACCGTGTACACCTTGTTGACAGCCCTTTCTGGGCTTTTGCGATCCATGATGGACATCAGGTAGACCCGGCTGCAGAGCAATTTATCCTGTTAGATGAAACCCAACGTTTAAGAGAAGAAGATCCCTATACTGCCTCGATGGCAGAATTACCCGTCAACCAACTTTTTGTTGCTACCTCGCGCTTTCAATTGGATATTAACCGAAAGGAAGAAGACGCCGTGTACCTTCGACCTGAACAGGCTTGGGGATTGAATGTTTGGAAAGACACACTACCGTCTACCATTTTACAGCAACTCTATGAGGAGCATAAGAATTTCTATCAGCAGCTGGATAACTATATACAACATACCATTGATAAATACGACTTTTTTATCGCTTTTGATGTACATACGTATAATGCCCAACGAATCAGTGAAGAAGAGCCGATCGATAAAAAAGCGAATCCGCAGATAAACTTAGGCACATATTACAACGATGAAAAATGGCGATTGGTTATCGACAAATTTATAGAGAGTGTACAGAGCCAACAACTGTTGGGAGAAGCTATTGATATTCGGGAGAACGTAAAATTTAAAGGTGGATATTTGGCGCAGCATATTCTTCAGAAATTTGGTGACCGAGGTTGTGTCCTGTCGATCGAATTCCGAAAAGATTTTATGAACGAATGGACGGGGCTTCCTTATCAACCTATTATACTTGAATACAAACAGTTATTGCTTCGTGCGTTAAAAGATTTGCAAAAAATAGATGCATATGGAGTTTAAAGACAAAATATTGCCTCAACTATTACGGGCAATTAAAAACAGGACGCCCATACATAAGCAAATCCCGAATCGGGGAAAAATTATCTTTAACAAAATAGTTCCCTATCTATTCATTTATCGTGTGCCCGAGTCGGGTAAAGACCGCGTGCTGTCGGAACTAACTAAATCGGAGCTAGCTAGCGTGATCTTTTTGCCCAATGGTGATGACGATCAGATAAGTCAGTGGATTCCGAAATTGACAAGCGCGATGGCAGATGAATTTGGCACCTGCTTACTCATTGAGGTTTGGAATGCCGCGGTTGATCAAGATACAGATATTGCAATTCATCTTTCGCAAAAAAATGCGCTGGTGCTGGCCGAGTATCTCAAGAAAAATATAGAGACGGAAGCACCTGAACTTCTCATCGAGCTCAAGAAGGAAACGAAGTTACCCCGACCGCCCCGACTTCCACTTTTGGTAAACACGGAAGATACAAAAAGTAACATTGTCCTTTCTCTGGGTATATCTGTTCGCAAAACATATGAGGATATCAATGGTGTACATTTACCATTGTTGGCTAGGGTTTTTCGAGAGTCTTTAGCAAAAGGTCTTTCACGCTTATTCTTTGAATTTGTGCGGCTGTATACAACGGCCAAGGCCACGGAGTTTAAAATGAAGGGTCAGGAAAAACTTTATACAGAGATATATGAAATCGATCGGGCGCTGGCGAAAGAAAGTCAAAAATTTGATTTTCTGCTGCTGACTACGCCGACCAATTCACACGACGCATGGTTACAGTTCAAGAAGGATAGATTCCGAAAAACACCTATTTTTCATTATCGTCCTATTCCAATCGATCCCGATATCGTGAAGCGAAACCTGTATAACCTACGTATTGAAGATATCTACGACCCTACAATTGCTTATCTTTTTAGAGATAAGCGGCGGGAACTCGACGATATGATGACTATGCTCGCTTCTCGCGGTACATCGGATTTCAAATATGGAAGCTTGATGGTTTTTGGGAATGTAGATGAACAATTATACGATTTGGCAAAAGCCGTACTCACTGCCATTGATAGTATTGCACAACCAGATCGGCAAAAACCAGAAGAAGAATATTTAGATGCCAAAGCATTCGCGCAGTTAGCAGAAGAGGAAATATCATTTCTCCAACAACAATCCCCTACGTTCAAAACCAGCGTACGGGTACGTGATGATATCGCTGGGGTTATGGTAAACCATGGTGTTCTAAATATCAGTAAGCAATATAAGATAAGTAAGCGGCGAGCACTCGCACTTATCCAGCATGAAGTGGGCACTCATATCATTACCTACTTTAACGGAAAAGAGCAGCCTTTTAGTTTCTTCAGGTTGGGTGTTCCCGGATATGAACAGTTGCAGGAAGGACTGGCCGTTCTTGCCGAATATCTAGTTGGCGGGCTTACCAATGAACGGTTACGCATATTGGCGGGGCGTGTCATCGCAGTACAACATATGCTACTCGGGCATTCGTTTGTGGAGACATTTGATATGTTGCACGAAGAGTATGGTTTCAGCATGAATACCTCCTTTACCATGACCATGCGTGTATATCGTTCAGGTGGGCTCACAAAAGACACTGCTTATTTGCAGGGATTTAAAGAGCTTATTCAATATATACAGGAAGGCAAAGATTTGAATCTATTGACCATTGGCAAGATCCGAGAAGACTATCTACCCATCGTGCACGATTTGATCCAACGGGGTGTATTGAGACCGCCGCGCATTAAACCGCGTTACTTAAGCGAGCCTTATACGGAGAAATTGAAAGATTTAAATCAATTTGCCAGTATTTTTAAAATGATTAATTACTAATATCAAAGAAAATATATGAACATCGCATTCGTAATCAACCAAACCCACAAAGAGGAAACTATATATACCACCACTTGGTTAGCTTTTAACGCACATAAGCGTGGACATAGCGTGCTTTATATAGGTTTAGCTGACTTTACTTATCATCAAGAAGACAGTGTGGGAGCATATTGCCGTATATTGCAGCCTATGGAAGAGGTAGAAACCCCAGATCAATTGCTTGAAGTTCTACGCAAAAAAGAAAAAGAGTATGTTGATGCACATGATATGGATCTACTTTGGCTTCGTTATGATCCGGTTGTCGACATGATTAATCGCCCATGGGCTTCCGCAACAGCGCTCCAATTCGCACAGCTCATCAAACGGAGGGGGACGTGGGTTATTAACGACCCCGACAAATTAGTTGAGGCTACAAACAAATTCTATTTAGAATACTTTCCAAAGGAAATTCGTCCGAAAACCATAATTACCCGTTCTTATCAGGATGTGATATCTTTTTTGGATGAGCAAAACAATAAAATTATCCTTAAGCCATTAACGGGATCTGGAGGTAAGAATGTTTTCTTGGTGAAAGAAGATGAACGACATAACTTAAAGCAAACGGTAGAAGTCATTACGCGCGACGGCTATTTACTAGCGCAGGAATACTTGCCCGACGCCGCAAACGGTGATATTCGTTTTTTCCTGTTAAATGGCGATCCGATACAAGTAGACGGAAAATATGCGGCCGTTAACCGTGTACAGAAAAAGGGAGATATCCGGAGCAATATCCATCAGGGGGGAAGTGCCCAACAAGCGAATATTAATGACACCATCTTGGGTACAGTTTCCAAAGTCACGGAGAAACTTAAAGAAGACGGCATGTATTTCGTAGGACTCGACATCGTAGGTGATAAAATAATGGAAATCAATGTCTTTAGCCCAGGCGCACTCAACTTGGCCTCTAAACTTAATGATGTGGACTTTGTTAGTTTTGTTTTAGATCATATAGAAAAACAAGTTGAGCAACGGAAAAATTCGAAATAGAAATATATAACTTGAAAAACGCCTTTCAAAATTTTGAAAGGCGTTTTATGAAGGTTCTATTTTACACTCTTTTCCAGTTCCCTTACAAAATCCTTTCCCCAATAATGGATATCATAATATTTCACTTGATCATACAACCTATTGATACGTGCAGTCCGTTCCGCTTCTGGCATAAGCAGCGCTTTTAATAAGCTCTCTTTCATACTTTTCATATCATAAGGGTTAGTCAGAACTGTATAGGGTAATTCAACCGATGCACCCGCAAACTCCGACAACACCAAGGCGCCCGCGCCCTTAATAGCTCCTTGCACGGCAACGTATTCTTTTGCGACCAGATTCAATCCATCCCTCAATGGTGTAATCCAAGCGATATCGCTGATAGCGTAGAGCTGCACGACCTCTTCAAAAGGCAGTGACCTATAAAAGTATTGGATGGGTGTCCAATCCATTGTCGCAAAACGACCATTGATTTCACCTACCGCACGGTTAACCTCATCGCGTATGTCATCGTATATTTTCATGCCTTGTGAGGGCGGTGTACAAATATTTACCAACTCCACTTTTCCACGATATTCAGGGTTTTCCTCAAGAAACTCACCAAATGCGTGAATTTTTTCTAATGGTCCTTTTACATAGTCGAGACGTTCTACGGAAAGAATAGTCGTCATCCCGCTTGTAGCTTTCTTTTTAAGCGCAGAGGAAACTTCCTTTTTAATATCTGCTTGTTTGAGAATAGACCGTATCTTTTCCATATTCACGCCGACGGGCTGTGCACCTAACCTTATTTGGCGACCATCTATCTCGATAACTTTTGTCATCTGGCTTACCCCTAAAGCGCAGCTGTAAGTCAGAAACTGTTTTGCCGTGTTGATCCGCTTTACGACCTTGAACGGTGTATGCGATCGCAGTACATCAATAAAATTCTCCACGTAGCGTGGTATATGGAAACTTATGAAATCACATAGCAATAAGCTTCCTATAATCTCCTTACGCCACGGGATGATGTTGAAAATATCGGCCGCCGGAAATGAGGTATGGTGGAAAAAACCAATCTTTAAGTCCGGACGTAGCGGTTTTAAATAGGCAGGAACCATCCAAAGGTTATATTCGTGAATCCAAACCAAGGCATCTTGATCAGCTTCTTTCGCAATACGCTCGGCAAAGATTCGGTTAATTTTTAGATAATGCTCCCAGTCGTCGTGATTAAATTTCGCCTTGTCTACAAAAGAGAAAATTGTAGGCCAAAAAGCTTCTTTGGAAAAAACACGATAAAACTGATCTATATCCTCTTTCGAAAGACCGATGGTAGCTGCCACCAAGTTCGGATATTTATCCTCATCGATCAATTGATTGGGTACATTGGGGGTATTCTCTTGTTGGACCTCCTCTCCGACCCAAATACCGGATCGTTCTTTTTCGAATAGTCCAAGTAATGATGGGATAATGCCATTGGGACTTTTCGGAGTTACCCTCTTCGGTTTACCATCAACAATCTCTTGTTCAAAAGGCAATCGATGGTAAACCACCACCAGTTGATTAGAACCTTTGCCAGGTTGTGTCGATTTATATTTATGCACCGAATCGGCATATCTACGGAAAGGTTCAAAGTAAGTCATCGACTCTATAATGCCCCCCGCTCCCGACTCGACCGCGTGATAAACATTTTCATAACTGGCCGTATGTTCAAGCAAAGATGATTCTGCCTCTCCTACTACGACTCCCTTATATCCCGTATCATACAAAGAGAGATCATTAAGCGTATCGCCCGCAACCAATACATCACCCTCATTAATGTGCAGATGCTCAACCAACGCTTTCAATGTGCTCCCTTTGTTCACATCTTTGGGTAATATGTCCAAATATTTATTAACCGATGTAATTACATCACAATCGAAACTCTCCGCTATTTTATAAACATGGGATAAATTCGTGCCTGTATCATAGTAGAAAGAGCAGCGACGTTGTTGAGGAACTTCTTGATAAACCACATCCGTTTTTTCCAAAACACGCGAACGTATTGCATAAGGAGAAGGCCATCTGCTCTCGATATTTCCTTGTATCGGTTCTATGGCTTCTAATGTTAACCCGTTAACGATAGTCGCCCCGACATCCGCAATAATATAATCAGGTCTCGGAATGAGCGGATCATTGAGCAAGGGGATAACAGATTCTAAACCACGCCCAGTAACAAACACTAACTGTATTTCGGAAAATTGTTTAATTAATCGATACAGACGCAGTCTATTTTTCATGCTTCCACCTAAAAATGTTCCATCTAAATCTGTTGCTAATAGCATCATATTATGTCCTTTTTTATCGTTTTAAATTCTAAATGTGATTGGCATATGTATATAAAGAATCGTTTAGCTGTTACCGTTAGCCGGATAAGCTTAGAATCTTTTGCCATTTGAAAAACTCAAATATACTAAAAATTAAACTATTAAGCAAATTGAAATGTAATTTAGGATCAAACGGTTATCATCTGCCTAACAAAATTATTTACGAACTATAATAAACTAAAGATAATAAGTTGTATATTTAACGAAACCTATTGACGTGTTTTATGTTTACTAAACTAATTGCTGTAGACGACCAAAAAATTGGCACAGTACATTTCCATGCTTTTGTAATCAAAATACAGGACGACGAGGTCGGTTTTGCTATTTTTATGGATGAATTGCCCACACCATTACTGTATTTTTACCGAGATAGTATAGACAGCATTACCTTTAAAATTGATAACGATCAATTTTTGGCGATTGTCAAAAACAGTAAATTCACGAGTGAGGTACGAAAGGAACTTTATAAAGAATTCGAGTTTTTTTTACGCACGATGGAAGAGCGAGCAACGGCTTATTTATTTAAGAATGCTGCTATAAAATATATTACAAACTCCCGTGACATCATCCGATATAAAAACTATTATATTTCTGCTGGTACAAAAACGTTCGAGCAGGAATGAAGGTAGGCAGAATACTACCTTCAGAGCCCCTCAAACAACAGTTTTTTTGTATATTATTATCTTAGGAGATAACTAGTTGAGAATAATAACCTCCACACGTCTGTTTTTCTGACGGCCTTCTGGTGTTTTATTATCTGCTATCGGACTCGTCTGTCCTAAGCCCTGTGTACTAATACGAGATCCTGATACACCTGCATCTTCCAAGAATTTCTTAACCGAAGCAGCTCTTTTTTCTGACAACCATTGGTTGTATTCTGCCGTCCCTGTTGCGTCCGTATGGCCATCCACACGTACCTTCTTTGCCGTATCGTTGATCAGCAGTTTTGATAGTTTACTTAATTCTATCTTTGCCTTATCTGTTAAATAGGAAGAATTTGTTGGAAACAAAAGGTCGGAAGAAAGTGTAAATTTAATTCCCTCGTCCGTGCGTTTGGCATCTTTAAACTCACCTTTCACATTTTTCAAACCGTCGTCAGTTCCATCCTTAGAAACGACAGCACCGGGATTAACCATAATAGCTTGTTGTTTGCAAGACGTTACACCAAGAGCAACGATAAGTGAAAATGCAACCGTACTTAGATATTTCATGAATTTGTTTTTAAGTTATGCCGTAAAGATAGTAATTTTCAAAGTTCAAGCCTAAGGCTTCTTTTTTATTTATCCTCTCCAAATAGCTTTGTCAACAACGCTTTTATTTCTGGTATTTCTCTGTATAAATTCCATATCAACCCTGATCGTGCGTTTTCGATACAAACGGCGATAGCCGCTTGGTTTGTAGCAAAATATTCATCCGACACATCGTTGTTTCGCAAATCAAGCCACGCGCGGAATCCATATTCTGTAAAAAAGTTTTCACCATAGTTATCATACAATGCGAGCACAGCCTTTTTCCCTTCTTCATTCAACATAAACATCGAGGATGGTGCGATAGCGGGGTTGATGCGATAGCTTCCTACGCTATCCATACGTTGATAAAACCCCCATATATCGGAATTGGTTGACCCTACTCCGATTTCGTTATCTCGGCGTTTCCGTACTTTAATATAATTGCGTATTGCGTCTTCATAATCGATATTTCCGTCGCTTAACAATTTAGGGTGTATCGTGAAAAATGGTTTGTATAAATCCAATAAAGTTGATCCCGAAAAGCCAAACAGAAGGTGTTCTCCATACATAATGGTATCTTGAAACACCGAGACTCTATTGGCTATATGTTCCGATCTGTTCCCAAGGGGGTCAATGGCAAATCGGAAGCTTCGCATGAGAGTTGAAATCGTGTCTCTTGCAAGGCTATCCATCTTATTATAATCCGATGAGTAAGTTAAATCGATATTTTTAATGCCATTTTCGTAAGCAGAAAGTGGGATCGCATATTTCGGAGCACTCATCGCCAACAAGTACGCATTGATGGATTCGTTTATCCCACCAAGGGTCGGATAGCGCTGGGAGGAATCCGCTACTGATATTTTTTCTACCAGCACGTCGCTATATCCTTCCGCTACTAATTGATTCCATTTAATATTTTCCCAAAGTGCAGTTATCCGTTTCCGCATATCCGTTTCGGTTTCGTTATCCTCTGAAAAATATTGACGCGCCACGAGTAACGCTTCTATTATAGATGACGTTGCTAACACATCGTAAGTTGCTTCATTATTACGATGTTCGGGCAAGCCTGTACGTCCGTCAAAATACGCTGGAAAGATGCCTAAATGGTTCTGTGCTTTCGCGAGAAAATAAACAATACGGGAAATACGTCCTACAGCTAGAGATCTATTAATGCGTTCTTTTTCTACGCCAACAATTAAGCTTAATATGGCATTCCCACTTTCCTTAACTGATACAACGGCACGCTCTTTCATACGGAATGGCAGATACATACCACTATTGATATCGTAGTTCTCTGCGAAATAATTGACATGTGCTCCTTGCACCAAATCCAATAATTCTGTTTCATTCAGCTTTTTCGTCTTCACTTCCTTTACTGCAGAAAACGGTGATTCCTCATAATTATAGTCGACCCATGCGATTTTATAATAATATGTTTTGCCAAGGTCATCGACATAGTCTAAACAGCCTTGCATCGAAGTTGGACGTATACCGACTGCACGGAAATCTTTGCTGTCCTCTGATCGATATATTTTGATATAACGGATGGAGGGTGTCAATGGCAATTGCCATTGCAAATGAACCTGCTTATCATATGCCACAGCAGACGATAGGATGGCGGGTGAAGAGAGTTTTACTTGCGAAGCACCCTTGGAAAGAAACTCCACCTGGTCAATAAACAGATAATGTATTACGTCATCTGGTCCATTTTGAGCAAAGCGCAACGTAGTAATAGATTCTTTGATATGCAAGTTCTTAAAATCACCTATTGGAATCCGCACATCTATCCACTTGTTATAGTCGAGATTCTTTATATAAGATCCCAATTCCAATTGGTTTGTTTCTGAATGTTTTTGCCGAATACTTATTTTAGGTAGATTATTCGCTTTTGTATTTACGGACTTGATAAATAATTTAAACACGAGGTAGTCAGAACGATCAATCTGATAATTGAGTTTCTGACGGCTATACTGCAGATCGACTTGCCAGTCGCCATCCACAGCCGACTTATATTGTAAAGAGAGTGAATTGCCGGGCGTGAAGAACAATGTATCAGACACCAATAGATGATGATTCAAGTTCTCAACCCAGGAGTGTCCCTCATAATTCACCTTACTTTTGGCGTAAACACCTTTCACCAAACTGTTGTCAAAGACAACTTCGGGATAGGTATCGGCATATCCGTTTTTCGATGCGCCGATCATACTAGCTAGTATAAGAACAAACAAATAGAGTTGCTTCATAACAAATATTGATCTTCGACAAAAATAAGCAAATATTGAACCATTTAACTATTCTCCATGTTTTAAAAGCTTTGGTAAGAAAAATATTACGCACATTTTTAGATGGTTAGCATTAGTTACATCAAAAAGCGTAAAAATAATTTTTGTAATAAGATTTTCTCTCTATATTTGCATCGTCACAAGCGAAAGTAGCTCAGTTGGTAGAGCACAACCTTGCCAAGGTTGGGGTCGCGAGTTCGAATCTCGTCTTTCGCTCAGTTGCCTAGGTGGTGGAACTGGTAGACACGCAGGACTTAAAATCCTGTTCCCGTTAAGGGAGTGCGGGTTCGATTCCCGCCCTAGGTACTTCAAACCCTTGATAACATATTGTTATTCAAGGGTTTCTATTTTTACGGGGTGTAAAAAAGATGTAAAAATTTGTGAGAAATTATTTTAAAAAACTGAATTATAGATAGGTGTTTTGTAACAAATAAAATATGGGTTCGAATACCTCCCGATTCACAAAACCACCTGTGAATCATACATTTACAAATTTAACACCCAAAATTACGCACAATAATTTTGGGTGTTTTATTAAACCTCCTTTTTAATATTTTTTTGACAAATATAAATGTCAAGGGAAAATTGTGAAATAACTTATTTATGCCTCTTTACGAATAATTTTTGATAATATCAGGAGTTAGTTCTGTGATTTTTGTACTTATATTTTCAAAATGATTTATAAGGTATAACAAGTTATTGATATTTATAGGAATCGATAAATCTGACATTGCAATTTTTTTCAAGACATCTTCCCTGTCAATTTTTAGAATGGCTTTCCCAATTTGAATATCACTATCGAAAATTTCAGCAAGCTCCATTTTTAACGGTATTAGTGCGGGCAGACTGGTATCCACTGTAATGGAAAGTGCCTCCCGACTGAAATCGTCTATGACGTTCAATGTACGTATCGTTTTTCCGCTGGCCAGCGTGTCGTGCATGAAATCAAGGCTCCAGGTGATGTTCGGTCCGATAGGACAGAGTAAAGGTGCTTTTACTCGTGCCGGAAGACGTTTCTTGCGCTTGTTGCGCAGATTAAGCCTCATAGATGTATAAATACGATAGACACGTTTATGGTTCCACATATATTGTAACTTTCTGAGCCGGTGATACATCATCCAGAATCCCCATGTACGGTGGAGTTCGGCCAGCTTGGAAAGCTGCTCGATGACCTCTGTATCATCTTTACGCGTTGAACGGTAATAAAATACAGATGTACTCAGGCAGAATATTGCACAGGCCTGCCGCAGGCTCATCCCGAAATATTCGCGGGCATAACCTACAAGCTCACGCTTTTCGGCAGGCCCTAGAGCTTTTTTTCGATAACGTCTTTTAAAACCGTGATCTGTAATGTCTGCTCGGCAACAATCTTTTTGTACTGCGCCAACTCTTTTTCCATTTCTCGGAGCTGCTTGAGCTGGGAAACCTCCATGCCAGAATATTTGCTCTTCCAAGAATAGAATGTTCCTTGACTAATGCCATGCTCTCGACAAATGTCCGAAACCGATTGTCCCGACTCCTGTTGCGATAAAATCTTGATGATCTGTGATTCGCTGAACTTACTTTTTTTCATTGTCCCTAAATTATAAAACTACATTAATAATCGTAGCTAATTCTAGGGAAGATTACATTATCTCATATACAATATCAATAATACAATTTTCTGCAATGTTTGGTAAAGTGAATTTGCTCAGGTTTACGAATTCATTCACTTTTTCGTGAAAGACAGCTCCTTTATCCATCTCGACCGTATGTATTTTCCCATCAATATAATGTATATATCCTTTAACTTCGCTCACCGTCTCGAATTTATTTCCAATTTTATAGAGAGGAATAACATAGTTAGCTTGATCAAATCCTTCTTTATCTAAAATTTTAATCCGTACGCCATAACGGTGTATGACCCGCAACTCTCTTTCACTTTCATCCACCTGGATGTCAGATCGCCCCTTTTCCAATATAACCACAGCATGTGAAGTGGAATCCACTATAGGAGAATTAGGTATTTCAAAATCGCGAAAAGAAATTGCTGATAACTCATTCGTTTGAGCATGTGTATGAAAGAAAAACACTTGAAAAATCCAGACAAGAGTAAGAAATCTGTACATCATAATTAGGTTATTTTTGCAGTGAATATAGCTAAAAAAATAATATCTCTAAAATAGATGCACTATTTTTCGCTAATAACGATTCTTTTTTTATCGCCCGATGAACTCGAGACGAAAAGTAGAATGGAATTCACTCCCTTAGACGTCACTCCTCTGTATCGGCAAACCTACCGAACGACCAGCCCAAAGCCGTAGTACGAGACCAACATACCTCCTCGTCAACAAATCTGAATCTTCGATCGAAATGGCGGCCTAGTTATTCTCAAATCGCGCGTAAAGCTTACTAATGCGAAATAATACCGCCTGTATGTCACGACTTTGCAAAAACATTCCTGTCTGTAGTAGAGCCTGCTTACTTCCTGTGTTATCGCGGCGAATGATATTTAACTGATTTTCGAAATTCACATTAATATAATCCCGGATCTGGTTGCGTCTTGCACGCAGCTTATCTATATCCGGCCCCTGATCTTTGTTCAGTTCTTCCGTTATCTGCTCAAAGAACCCGTGCATCATCACGTTCAACGTATCTACGATTGAAGTAAACTTAGGATGCAGTGGTTGATGCAGATTCTCAAAATATTGAAGGCTCTCCGTACTCAATGAGTTGGCCGATTGAATCAAGTCCTGCAAAAGATCCGTGCTATGAACGACAACACCCGAGGTTTTTTGATCGACGGTATTCAACTCCCGGATTGCCCGAAGGCTCTTTCGCTTCAGCTTAGTCGTATACTTGTTCAACTCTTTGAGTTCCATACTAGCTTTTTTTAGTAAATGTACGTCATTATTACTGATGCCATTGAGAATCTGATTATACATCTGAGCCAGATCGATCAAGAAACTGATTGCCATTTTCTTGCTACGTATATACACATCCAAATCCTCAACGTCTAGCAGACTGAGCTTACTTCTTTCGCTCTGTGCTTTTTTCTCTTTCTTTGCAAAGCTAATATGTGAAATGATCACGTAGGTAACTACGACCCCCATTAGTATCAGAGCCCCCGCTATACCGCCTTTATATATAATCAGAGCAAAAATAGCAGAAACACTAAATGCGATTAACGCCGTGATAAACCACCCGCCGACCACACTTAGCACACCGGTTACCCGATATACGGCCGATTCACGTCCCCAGGCTTTGTCAGCTAGCGAAGTTCCCATTGCTACCATAAAAGTCACATAGGTTGTAGAAAGTGGCAGTTTTTTTGAAGTCGCCCAAGCGATAAGCAAACTGGCCAAAATTAGGTTTGTGGAAGCTCGGACAAGATCAAACGCTGGTGCATCGCCAGCAACTTGTGTCGCCTGCCGGAGCTTTTCTTTCTCAAAACTGATATCGTAGCGTCGCTTTATATTTCTGGGCACAAATGCTGAAAAAATATTCCCCAATAAGAATGAAGTACGGACCACGCTCCTTGACACGGCGTTGGGTGTAAATTTATCGTCTTCCTCATCATTATGACTGCCGAGATTAACCTCAGTTTCTGTCACTTTCCGTGCTTTGGAACTGAGCCAAATTGTACCGGCCATTACCAACCCAGCGATAGCCAACATATAGGGTGGTACTATAATATCGCTACTTGCTAGAAATGTTTGATAAAATTGGTCTGCAGCTATTCCGCTTCCGATCCAATTTTGATATGCCATCAACCCAGAAATGGGTACTCCGATAAAGTTTACCAAATCATTCCCTGCAAATGCCATTGCTAGAGAGAAAGTTCCCGCCAAGACGACGATCTTTAGTGGATTGATCCTAAAGAATCGTTGCAGAACAATGCACAAGAGGGTAAAAAATACGAAAATACCGAGGAGTACAACAAGGGTATTGTCGAGAATCCAAGAAATGAAACCTGAATCGGACAAAGTGGTTCCTGACATCCCTTTAATTAACAGAAAGTAGACAATTGAGGTAATTCCCAAGCCCGAAAACGGCGCACCGAACTGAGCTAATCGAGTTTTATACTGAAACGAAAATACCATTCGGCACAAGTATTGGATAAGAATCCCTGCGGTGAAGGCTATAAAAATCGAAAGGAAAATACCCGAAACGATGGAGAAGGTACTCTCTATATTGATATACTGCAAGCTTGCCGAGATCGGCTCATTTTTTTCAATGGTAAGCAGGAGACCTACCATCCAAGCTGCGCCAAGCAGTTCAAAGACAATCGATACAGTAGTCGAGGTGGGCAAACCGAGCGTATTGAAAATGTCCAATAGCACGATGTCCGTCAGCATAACGGCTAGAAAGATCCATAGAACCTTATCGAACGTAAAATATTCTGGATGGAAAATCCCTTTTCGCGCGATTTCCATCATACCACTTGAGAAAAATGCACCTATCAAGATACCAAGCGCCGCTAAGGTAATAATGGTACGGAAGGAGGCAACCCGGCTCCCAATTGCTGAATTTAGAAAATTTACAGCATCGTTACTAACTCCAACGATCAAATCGCCGATTGCTAGAATAAGTAGCACAACCACCAAAAAAAGAAACCAGTCCATACTATTTCAGATTAAGTTGCAAACTTGTATATTTTTCACCAATTTACTGTTTATTTTAGGTTAAAAAATTATTAAGTATATGTTATTTAAATATAAAGCAGCTATACCATCCAGATCGAACCCTGCGGGTTCTCATCCCATCAGTAGCAAAATAAAAACGCATTAGAATAAAAAAAAGCTCCAACCTTTTTGATTGAAGCTTCGCGGAGAGTGAGGGATTGGTTCAGCCCCGCAAGCCCCATACTCAGCCTTGAACCCTCTTCGAGTCGAACCCTGCGGGTTCTCATCCCATCAGTAGCAAAATAAAAACGCATTAGAATAAAAAAAGCTCCAACCTTTTTGATTGAAGCTCTGCGGAGAGTGAGGGATTCGAACCCCCGAACCTGTGACAGTTAACGGTTTTCAAGACCGCCGCATTCGACCACTCTGCCAACTCTCCGCGACAAAAGTACAAATTTTATCTTTCATGCAAAATTTTATTTCAAATTTCCAATGGACAGCTAATAGTTTGTTAAACAGCATACCTTCTCCTGTCGAGAAAGCCCAGTATCGACAAGCATCTATGACCGATTCGATTTGCTTAAAACGCCTTTTTGATATAAACGCAAACAAAAAATTTATCTAAAAAAAATATACCTTTGATGTGCAATAAGTTAGTTTAACCTTTACAAAAAATAATCATTTTATTTTGCAAAATAAGCGCAATTGCCTACTTTTGTTGCACCGAAAGGAGCGCCAATAGCTCAGCTGGATAGAGCAACGGTTTTCTAAACCGTCGGTCTCAGGTTCGAATCCTGATTGGCGTACTTAAGAAGCCTGCAATCATTTGATTAGCAGGCTTCTTATTTTTTTAGAGCATGGAATGAGCTGGGTAAGCTGATTATCTGTAACCAGTGATTCTTCAGGAATTAGAACACTTCTTTTCGATAAGCATATAAATAATTTAGTTGAATTAGGAAATGGTACATAGAAAAAGCCGCAGTCTATTTAAGAACTGCGGCTTTCGCACTTGTTTACTTACCTAATTTAACTTTTTATTTCGCTTGGTTCGCACGTATGATATTCAGTGCTCCACCAGCCTTAAACCATTCAATCTGTTGTGCATTGTACGTATGGTTAACTAGGATACTATCCTGCGAACCATCTGCATGGTGCAAAACAAGTGTCAATGGCTTTCCAGGTGCAAATTCTGTTAAACCAATGATATCAATGGTATCATCTTCTTGGATTTTATCGTAATCGTCCTTATTGTCGAACGTCAATCCCAACATACCTTGTTTTTTCAAGTTAGTTTCGTGGATACGGGCAAAAGATTTAACCAAGACGGCACGTACGCCGAGATGACGAGGTTCCATCGCCGCATGTTCGCGAGAGGATCCTTCACCATAATTCTCATCGCCAACCACGATCGAACCAATTCCAGCAGCTTTATAGGCACGCTGTGTAGCCGGTACTGCCGCATATTCTTCAGTCAATTGATTCTTAACAAAGTCTGTTTTATCATTAAAGAAATTGACCGCACCGATAAGCATGTTATTGGATATATTATCCAAATGTCCTCGATATTTCAACCAAGGACCTGCCATCGATATGTGGTCAGTAGTACATTTGCCCTTTGCTTTTATTAACAGTTTCAATCCAGTTAAATCTGTACCTTCCCACGCAGGGAACGGTTCTAATAATTGCAAGCGATCAGACGTAGGAGATACATCTACCGTTACCGAGGAACCGTCTACCGCTGGTGCTTGATAACCTGGGTCTTCAACATCAAAACCTTTTGATGGCAATTCATCACCCGTTGGTGGATCCAATTTCACCTGCTCACCGTTTTTATTGACCAACGTATCTGTAACCGGATTGAATCCTAGATTCCCAGAAATGGCAATAGCCGCCACCATCTCTGGAGAAGTTACAAAAGCATATGTGTTAGGGTTACCATCAGCACGTTTCGCAAAGTTTCTATTAAACGAATGCACAATAGTATTCTTCTCTTGCTTATCTGCTCCTGCACGATCCCACATACCGATACAAGGACCACAAGCGTTCGTGAAGATCGTAGCATTTAAATCTTCGAACGTTTTTAACAAACCATCACGATCTGCCGTATAACGCACTTGTTCAGAGCCCGGATTAATACCAAATTCAGCCTTGGTAACCAAGCCTTTATCGATAGCCTGTTTAGCAATAGAAGCAGCGCGTGATAAATCCTCATAAGAAGAGTTTGTACAAGAACCAATTAATCCCCACTCTACTTTTAATGGCCAACCGTTCTTTTCTGCTTCTTCACGCATACGTGAAACAGGTGTGTACAAATCCGGCGTGAATGGTCCATTCAAGGACGGTTCTAATTCTGACAAATTAATTTCAATCAACTGATCGAAATATTGCTCTGGATCAGCGTAAACTTCAGGATCTGCTGTGAGGTGTTGTTTAATGGCATTTGCCGCATCCGCTACATCTGCCCTTCCGGTAGATCTTAAATAACGTTCCATAGAAGCGTCATAACCGAAAGTTGACGTCGTCGCCCCAATTTCTGCTCCCATGTTACAGATAGTGCCTTTACCTGTACATGATAGAGATTCAGCTCCTTCTCCAAAATACTCTACAATAGCTCCAGTACCGCCTTTCACTGTCAAAATACCGGCTACTTTTAGAATAACATCTTTTGGTGCAACCCATCCCGATAACTTACCGGTTAATTTAACACCGATTAATTTAGGGAATTTAAGCTCCCATGGCAAACCTGCCATGACATCACATGCATCAGCTCCACCAACACCGATAGCTACCATACCTAAACCGCCAGCATTCACCGTATGGGAGTCAGTTCCAATCATCATTCCCCCGGGGAAAGCATAATTTTCTAACACCACTTGGTGAATAATACCTGCTCCAGGCTTCCAAAAACCTATACCATATTTATTTGATACAGAAGATAAGAAATTAAATACTTCCGAACTTTCGTTTTTCGCACGCGTCAAATCCTGTTCTGCTCCGTCCCTTGCTTGAATCAAGTGGTCACAGTGAACGGTTGAAGGCACAGCCACTTTTGGGCGTCCAGCTTGCATAAATTGCAATAAAGCCATTTGTGCCGTAGCATCTTGCATGGCGACACGATCCGGAGCAAAGTCCACATAAGAAGCACCCCGCTCATAAGCTTCGGTTGCATTTCCTGCCCATAGGTGAGCATACAAAATTTTCTCAGCAAGAGTTAAAGGTTTATTAACCACTTGACGTGCAGCGGCAATGCGCTCGTCATATTGGCTATAAACCTTTTTAATCATTTCTATATCAAAAGCCATTTATTTAATAATTATTTGATGTACTGTGTTTAAAACTAAATCGGTTGCCCAATTTTTTGATTTAGGGCAAAAATACAAAAAGAATAGGTTTTAAATACCTTTAAACCAATTCAAACCCTAATTTGGAATAAATCCAAACAACTTAAATCTTGGTTGTTATTGGCAAGACGTTTTTTAACTGGCGAACGGCTTCTGTGGGGTCTTCAGCGCCAAAAACGCTGCTTCCTGCAACCAACACATCAGCCCCCGCTTCTAGTAGTTTTGCAGCATTTTTTGTACCTACTCCCCCATCAATTTCTATTAATAGGGAATCGTTTACTCCTTCAGATACATCTCTGAGTTCCTTTATCTTCGCATAAGTCTGCTCAATAAATTTCTGCCCCCCAAAACCCGGATTAACTGACATGATGCACACCAAATCTATATCTCGGATGACGTCTTTCAGCAAACTCACCGGTGTATGTGGGTTCAATGCCACACCTGCTTTACACCCAAGTTCTTTAATCGCAGCCAATGTACGATGAAGATGTGTACATGCCTCATAATGTACGGTAATAATAGATGCTCCCGAATTTTTGCACGTTTCTAAATAACGATCCGGATCTACAATCATCAAATGCACATCTAACGGTTTTGTGGCATATTTAGCGATAGCCTGCATAACTGGAAAACCAAACGAGATGTTCGGAACAAATACACCATCCATAATATCGATGTGAAACCAATCCGCTTCGCTCTTGTTTACGACCTGGATATCATGGTAGAGGTTCGCAAAATCAGCTGCCAGAACAGAGGGGGCTATCAGATGTTTTGTTATAGGCATATTCTTTTATATATTTTTTGCAAAGATACAGAAGTTTGAGGCTATTATGCGAGGAAATTCGTATTTTGATCCTTTAAACGATTGCTCAATAAATAGTACATTTGTTGTAAATTATATTGACAGGATAAAACAATAAGCAAGTGGCAAAACTTAAGATCAATTACCTTCGCGACAAGAATCAAAACAATTCTCTTATAGTGAAATCGGCTATGATCATTTTGGCGATTGTATTGATTTGTATTTTTTTACCGAAGCAACCACGCTTTCAATACGAATTTGAAAAAGGTAAAATATGGAATCATGAGAACCTAGTATCTCCCTACAATTTTGCCATTTTAAAAACACAGGAAGAGCTTAACAGAGATAGAGAACAGATACTTAAGACAGTTCAACCCATCTATAATTTAAACGCGAGTGCTAGCAAAGAACAAATCGACCAGTTCAACACCGACATTGCGGAGAAATGGCAAATAGCAAATATGGATTCGGTATCCAGTCAGGATATGGCAACATATCAATCCGTGGGGAATGCACTTCTTAATTACATTTACAATCGGGGCGTTATTTCGTTGAACAACCGTTATCAAAACAAGGGAATAGATGCTGAACAGGTGGACAAAGCACAGAGTCAGTATAATTTTACGCTGATTCAAGACAATGTTGCTCAACAAAAAAACACGGCTGATATTTTTACGATTGAATCCGCTAATCAGTATATAGAAAACAACATTTCCAAGAATATCAAAATAGATCAAAAAACATGGTTAGTGGAAACGTTGAAGAACTATGTAACCATTAACTATATTTTCAACGAAAACCTAACGAACAAAGCGGAACAGAATGCTTTGACTAATATTTCCACTACTCGAGGAATGGTGCAAAAGGGAGAGCTTATCGCCGAAAAAGATAAAATCATCAGTAACGAAACTTACCAAAAATTAGCTTCTTTACGTAAGGTATTTGAAGATGAAGCTCGTATTAGTGGTAACCAAGGATATGTTATGCTCGGCCAATTTGTGGTCATTTCGATGTGTGTATCTCTTCTGATGGTATTCCTGTATTTTTTCCGATCGACGATCTTTGGGAGCAATAGATTATTATTTATTATTCTAATTGTCATTGTATGTATGCTCGGTGTGTTGTCTTGGGCCATTAACATGAAAATTCCGAATCTCTATTATATACCTTATTGTAGTGTTCCTATTATCTTTAGGGTGTTATTTGATACCCGAGTGGCACTGAACATACATCTATTAATGGTCTTATTGGCGGCACTGTTTGTGCCAAATAGTTTTGAATTTGTCTTTTTACAATTCGTGACAGGTATGGTTGCTATTTATAGCATCAGAACTTTAGTCAAGCGGGAGCAATTTTTGGTATCTTCCCTTATTATCTTAGGCACGTATATCACAGCCTATGTAGGTCTAGTATTGACCCGTAACGGGTCGATAAGTTCCATTTATTGGATAGATGTAATACCGTTTGTCGTTAGCGTCGGTTTAACGCTACTAGCATACCCCTTAATATATGCATTCGAACGCTTATTTGGTATCGTTTCCGATCTTACTTTAATGGAATTGACGAATAGCAACTCCCGTTTGCTGAGGGAACTTTCCTTAAAAGCGCCCGGGACTTTTCAACATTCACTGCAGGTAGCCAATCTGGCGGAAGCCGCTATCTACAAGATCGGAGGAAATCCGTTGCTAATCCGCGCAGGAGCTCTATATCATGATATCGGCAAAATGTCGAACCCTCTGTTTTTTATAGAAAATCAAAAGACAGACACCAATCCCCATGCAGAGCTTACTCCCGAACAGTCTGCACAAGTCATTATATCACACGTGCATAAAGGCATTGAGATGGCAAAAAAAAACCAGCTTCCTGAAGTTATTATTGACTTTATACGTACACATCACGGTACGACACGGGTTGATTACTTCTATAATCTGGCTATTAAGAATAATCCAGATAAACTGGTAGACGAAAGCATTTTCAAGTATCCAGGGCCGGTGCCCTTCTCGAAAGAAACGGCTGTACTGATGATTGCCGACTCGGTGGAGGCAGCTTCTAGAGCGTTGAAAGAACCGACAGAAGAATCTATCAACAACCTGGTGGACAAGATAGTGGAGTATAAGATCACCCAGCGTCAATTTATCAATTCGAATATTACCATGCGTGATATCACAGAGGTGTCTGATATTTTTAAATCTATGCTGAAAAGCATTTATCACGTGAGAATTGACTATGATGTCAATAAAAAAACCGGCATAGCGACAAGTGGAATAAAAAATTAAATTGAGTGTCAGATGTTTATTCTTTTTTGGCAAAAAAACCGTTTTAAAGCTTTGCGGATTGGAATATTTGCTTTATGTTTGCACTACTTAAATAAAGGAGAGGTGCCTGAGTGGCCGAAAGGAACAGTTTGCTAAACTGTCGTACTGGAAACGGTACCGCGGGTTCGAATCCCGCTCTCTCCGCAGAGCTTCAATGAAAAGATTGGAGCTTTTTTATTCTAAAGCATTTTTATTTTGCTACTAACGGGATGAGAATCCGCAGGGTTCGACTCGAAGAGGGTTCAAGGCTGAGTAAGGGGCTCGCGGGGCTGAACCAATCCCGCTCTCTCCGCAGAGCTTCAATCAAAAGATTGGAGCTTTTTTATTCTAAAGCATTTTTATTTTGCTACTAACGGGATGAGAATCCGCAGGGTTCGACTCAAAGAGGGTTCAGGCTCGAGTATGAGGCTCGTGGGGCTGAACCAATCCCGCTCTCTCCGCAGAGCTTCAATCAAAAGATTGGAGCTTTTTATTTCTAAAGCAATGTCTACTAATGCCGACCGGGGATGAGAATGTACCATTTCTAATCGCATTGGTAATCGAAATAGGAATGAAATGAATCTGAACGCGATTAGTTTCGAATAACCAACTCCAGCACTTCTCCCGGTAAACCATCAAAATCTGCAAATTCTTTGGAAACAAAACCGTTATTAATTAGGATTTTCCGAGATGGAATGTTTTTCGGATCTATAATCGCAAACAATTTTGTAATGAAACCGTGTTTTCTTGCCACTTCGATCAGCTGACGAGCAACTTCACCCGCGATCCCTTTCCCCCAATATCTAGGTAGAAGCATATACCCCAACTCTGCCTTGTCGCTATGGGGTGCTTCTATTTCCAGTTTCCCAACGCCTATAAAATTATCGGACTTTTCTTCCATAATTTTAAAATGTCCGAAATCACTGTGAAACTGATTTTCCAACATCCGTTTCTCGTAATCGGCTTTCGCTTCTTCTAGAGGAATGGCCCGTTCGGTAATCATTGCCATCACAACTTCATCACCGACCAAATTAAAATACACCGAGAAATCAGCCGGTGTAAGCTTTTCTAACCGAAATTTTATAATCATCTGTCAATTTTCTTTGTTGCCACAATCGAATATAGCATCGGGATTTTATTATCAAGATGGGCGATCCTATATTTATTAGGTGCAATTTCAATTGTCTTATTAAAACAATTGTAGGGCGAATAATCATATTCGTCAAACGAATTGATTTCAACTCCATTTTTTATTAAACTAGTAATCACTTCACTCAAACTATGATTCCACGTAACATTTTCCTGACTGATGGAAGCTGTTTTATCTGCGTATGTTCCATTTTCAGATTCAACAATTGCCCCTGAATTGCTATAATTATATGCAATTTTCTCAAAATTTTCATCGAACATCCATACTACCGGATGAAACTCAACAAAGACAAATTTTCCCCCAGGCCGTAAAAATTTGGAAATAATTTTTGCCCATTTGTCTAAATCCGGTAACCAACCAATAACACCATAACTGGTAAATACAATATCAAATTGTTTATCCAGATGATTGGGTAAATCGTAAATGTCGCAACAGATGAAATTTGCATTTGAATTGGTATCTTGCGCAATTTTCGTCGCTCTTTGAATTGCTTTGTCGGCTAAATCTACCCCTGTAACTTCAGCACCGAGTCGGCTCAAAGAAATTGAGTCTTGTCCGAAATGACATTGCAAATGCAAAATACGTTTCCCCTTGATGTCTCCTAATAGTTTCAACTCAATATCATTTAACGAAGTTTTTCCTTCTAAAAAACTATTGAGGTCATAAAATTCAGATTGCAAATGAGTTTCGATTCTGTTATTCCAAGATTGGCGGTTTATTTCCAAATAATTTTGCACGGCATTCATTTTTTAATTGTTTTCTTTAATATTTCTTTGCCCATATTTGTTGACAATATATAAAAAATTCGCTGTTTTGACCTTTTTTGTCTAGATTTAGACGATAAACCAAACGGACGTATGAAGAGAATACTTTCAATAGACGGTGGCGGTATCCGAGGTGTCATTCCAGGAATGTTTTTAGTAGCACTGGAAGAAAAAATACAACAGGCAACTGATAACCCCGAAGCTCATTTAACCGACTATTTTGATTTTTTTGCAGGCACAAGTACAGGAGGAATCCTTTTATCGATTTTGCTTTGTCCGGATGACAATGATCCGAAAAAGCAGAAATATACCGCCAAAGACGCACTTGACATCTATCTAAATCATGGAACCGAGATATTTTCTGCCTCAAATTGGCGTCGTTTTCTAAGCAAATTCGGTTTGCTAAGCGAGCTATACGATGAAACCATATTAGAAAAGGTATTGAAGAGTTATTTTGGAAATAAAAAACTCAGCCAACTTCTTAAACCCTGCATTATCACGGCATACAATATTGAATTACGAAAAAATCATCTTTTCCGACAGCAGAAAGCTATATCGCATGGTGACTCACGCGATTTTTATATACGGGACGTCTGTCGTGCGACATCCGCTGCACCTACGTATTTCTCCGTAGCTGAAATATTTTCTCTCGCTAAAACGCGCTACCCCTTAGTTGATGGAGGCGTTTTTGCACACAACCCCTCCCTATCCGCTCTTTTGGAAGTTATTAAAAGCTATAACACCTATAAGATAAATGATATTTGGATTCTTTCTTTAGGAACGGGATTATCGAAAATGTCTTATAATTACGAAGACTTCAAGAAAAAGAGGGCAATCTCCATAGGGCCTGCATTGGTCGACATTATGAGTAGTAGTTCTGCAGAAAGCACCGACTATTACCTAAAACAATTGTTCCGTTCCGTTAACAAATCAGGCAATTATATACGTATCGAACCAAGTAACCTCTCCTCCGTCAACCCATCGATGGATTCGGCCTCCGCGTCGAACATTCAAAAACTTATTTCCTTAGGCGATAAATTAATCAGCGAACACGAAGAACTAATGAATCAAATTGTTGCCGAGGTTATCCAAGACAAAAAAAATAACTCAGATCGATCGGTATGGAATTTTTTAAAAAATTAACCCTCAAATTTCCTCTATAAATAGCCTTTGATGGCAGAGGAGAGCGAAATAATTTTTATTTTAATCAATTCGTGAATGCGAAGCATTTTATTTAGGTTTACACAGCAAAAAAACAAGTATGGCACTAAATTACATTTGGGTCTCTTTTTTCTTGATAACATTTCTAGTCGCTATAATTAAACTCATTGGCGGCGATACGGAAGTATTCCAAAATGTTGTTAATTCACTCTTTGAAAGTGCTGCTAATGGAGCGACGATATCCCTCGGCTTAATTGGTATGATGACGTTTGCTCTGGGCATTATGAAAATAGGAGAAAAGGGGGGCATGATTAATATCTTCGCTAAAGCAGTAGGCCCTTTTTTTAACCGGCTTTTTCCTGAAATTCCGAAAAACCATCCTGCATTGGGTTCCGTACTGATGAATTTTTCTGCCAATGCATTAGGGCTGGATAATGCTGCTACCCCTTTGGGGCTAAAAGCGATGAAAGAATTGCAGGAGCTTAATCCCCAAAAAGATACAGCAAGCAACGCCCAGATTATGTTTATTGTGCTAAATGCTTCCAGTCTAACGTTGCTACCTATTTCTATCATGGCATATAGACAAGAAGCAGGTGCAGCACAGCCTTCCGATATCTTTTTGCCGATCCTCATCGCTACATTCTTTTCTACGCTAGCGGCACTTATTATGGTTGCTATTTACCAAAAGATTAATCTTTTTAATAAGACGATTCTTATTTATTTGGGTGGGTTGCTCGTTTTGGTGGGTAGCGCGTTATATTATTTCAGCACATTAGCACCGGAGGAAATTGATGTTATATCCCGCGTGTTCGGTAACCTGGTTTTATTTAGCATCTTCGTTTCCTTTATCGCGCTCGCAGTGTTCAAACGTATTAATGTCTACGATGCCTTTATCGAAGGAGCAAAAGAGGGATTCGAAGTTGCTGTAAAAATTATTCCCTATCTGGTAGCTATTTTAGTAGGTATAGCCGTTTTCCGAGCTTCGGGAACCATGGATTATTTGGTAGACGGTATCTCCGCCCTCGTCTCATTTGTCGGAATAGACACATCGTTTGTCGAAGCGTTGCCGGTTGCATTCATGAAGCCTCTGAGTGGTTCGGGTGCACGGGGGCTGATGGTAGAACTGATGGCAACGAGAGGTGCTGACGATTTTGCGGCGCGTGTAGCCTGTGTAATACAAGGTTCTACCGAAACTACGTTCTACGTGTTGGCTGTTTACTTTGGCTCAGTAGCCATCAAAAAAACACGGCACGCGCTCCCCTGTGCACTTATAGCGGAATTTATTGGTATTATTGCCGCTATCATCGTGGCCTATATTTTCTTTGGATAAAAGGATAAACTATATTAAAAAACACATAAATGAAAACAATTGCATTAATTGCACATGACGGAAAAAAAGCGGATATGGTGGGATTCGTAAAAGACCATATTGAGTTTTTGAGAGATGCACATATCATTGCTACCGGCACGACTGGATCGTATATCGCACAAACCGGTTTGGAGGTAGAACTCAAACTAAGTGGGCCGAAAGGAGGAGACGCACAGATAGCCGCACTAACTGCAGAAGGAAAAGTGGACGGTATTATATTTTTCCGTGATCCGCTAGGTAAGCATGTACACGAGCCCGACATCCAGATGCTGATGAGAATATCTGACTTATATAACGTACCGTTAGCTACGAATCCCGCGACAGGAAGTTTAATTATCGAGGGATTATTTTCATAAAGAATTAAGCAATCTTATTGTCATAGAAAGCAATTTAATATAAATTAATCTGCTTTTTTTTAGTTGAACATAGTATATTTGCCGACATTCAAAAATTAAAAATACATGTCTTCAACTAACTACAGCGAGGTTGATACACCATTTCAGCTATTTGACAGAGCGGAGTGGAGAAGTCTAAACGGCCAATTTTCCCACCATCTTACATCGGATGACATAGAAAACCTGCGTGCGTTAAATGAGCCGCTCACTGTTACAGAAATTGAAGAAATATACTTTCCGCTAGCCCATTTGTTGGGTATTTTGATTAAACGCACAAAAGATCAGCATACCGCCGTTAATAATTTTCTGAACAGAGGCGCTGATACCCTTCCTTTTATTGTGGGCATTGCGGGATCCGTTGCCGCAGGAAAAAGTACAACTGCACGTGTATTACAGAAAGTACTTTCCATGCTTCCTTCCAAACCTAAGGTGGAGCTTGTTACTACAGACGGCTTTTTGTATCCAAACAAGATTTTAGCGGAACGGAATATACGCAAAGGTTTTCCAGAAAGTTACGATACGAAACTGTTACTGAACTTTCTTGCATCAATGAAATCTGGTGTGTCTCAGTTTGAGGTACCCGTCTACTCCCATTTGGAATACGACATTATACCCCATGAGAACCAAATCATCGCACAGCCAGATATTCTTATCGTAGAGGGGATCAACGTATTGCAGGTAAACTCATCTACGGGTAGCAGCGTCTTCGTTTCAGATTATTTTGATTATTCTATTTATGTCGATGCAGATGAAAAGGATTTGATAAATTGGTATATCAATAGATTTGAGTCTTTACGCGCTACATCTTTCCAAAATCCAGCGTCCTATTTTCATCGTTATGCCAATCTAAACAAAGAAGAAAGCATCGCTATGGCAACAAATATCTGGGATACTATTAACCTTCCAAATCTACACAAAAACATATTGCCTACTCGTTATCGCGCTGATTTAATTCTTGAAAAGGGATCTCACCACTTTGTAAAGCAAATAAAGGTGCGCAGAATATAATTTAAGTGTTTATATCGTATTCCCTCTTAAACTTCAATACTTCCTTAAAAACTTCGTTTTCTACCTGTTTATGCACTTTATTGCTGCTGCTTTTCGCGTGTATCTCCATTTTGTATTTAACATAGTCTTTCCCTATCTCGACAACCTTTAGCTGCAATTCATCTTCTCCGGTTAAATATGGATGATTTACTAAAAGCGCTCGTATACTTTCTTCCAGTTTATCCACCTCAACAGCTGCTTGTAGTGGTAATTCAAATTTCACGAGAAAAAGTGAGGAACGATGAGCCGATAGGTTGATTATGGGAGACGTAAAAACCATGTTATTGGGCACCATAACCATATCATCATCCTCGTTTTGTATAACTAAACTGGAAAAATTGATGTCGACAATGCGTCCTTTATGTTCGCCAACCTTTACCCTATCTCCTACCGACAGCTGATCAGAAAACATAATGAACAGTCCCGATATCAAATTGGTGATATACTCCCGGAACGTAACCGCTACCGCCATAGCAACAATGGTTAAGCTCGTAACGAAGTCCCGCGGGTCTATACCAAAAGCAATCATGAATGCGATAATCGCCATCGTTGTATTAAGCACTACTGTCAATCGATTGATACCGAGGACAAAATTACCCCGTACCGCACGTTTTTCATGCCTTTTATTATATATCATAATGATGATATACCGGCCGATGGAAAACAATATGCTCGATGTCAAAAATAGGTTGAGTGCATTAGATAGATTATTTAACCAAGGGCGTTCCTTATAGGAATCGCCAAAATACCAAAAAGAGGTGTATAATAAAACCCATAGAAACAGCTTAATTAAAAACGGTATGGGGTTGGTATCTTTCTTTTCTTCTGTCATGATAATAAAACGCCCTAAATTATCATTTTTCTGCTGATATTACAATATACGTATACAAACTGAACGTTTAATTGTTACCTTTCTTTATATCTGGGTACAATCTTTACAGTATCAACGGAAATAGAAAAAGCGTGTAATTTTTTCTCAAAAAGGACAAAATAAACTAACTTAGCAGGCAAAAATGCGCTAGATACATAATTATGCAAACAACATTTGATTTTGAAAAGCCTATTGCAGACTTGCAAACCCAAATAGAAAAGGTCCTACAAGTGCAGGAAAAGACCAAGGTAGATATGAGTGCCACAGTTAATGAACTAGCGGAAAAACTCGAACAAACCAAGCAAGATATTTATGCAAACCTAACTGGTTGGCAAAAAGTCCAGATGTCTCGTCACCCGGATCGTCCGCAGACGTTCGATTACATCGAGATGATTTGCGAGGAATTTATCGAGCTTCATGGCGACCGCACCGTGCGAGACGATAAAGCTATTATCGGAGGTTTTGCTTCTATCAATGGGCAATCCGTTATGGTAATTGGGCATCAAAAAGGAAAGAATACAAAAGAGCGCCAATATCGAAATTTTGGTATGGCCAATCCAGAAGGATATCGAAAAGCGCTTCGATTGATGAAAATGGCGGAGAAGTTTAATAAACCGATCGTAACATTAATTGATACCATGGGTGCTTATCCTGGCCTGGAAGCAGAAGAACGCGGACAAGGGGAAGCTATCGCCCGCAACCTGTTAGAAATGTCTGTACTCAAAGTGCCTGTTATCTGTATCGTTATCGGAGAAGGTGCTTCGGGAGGTGCATTAGGAATTGGTGTAGGCGATCGCGTTTATATGATGCAAAACACGTGGTATTCGGTTATCTCACCTGAATCCTGTTCTTCTATTCTTTATCGAAGTTGGGATCAAAAGGAAAAAGCGGCGGAATCCCTTAAACTAACAGCAGAGGATATGTTGAAAAACGGATTAATTGACGGAATCATCGGCGAGCCAATAGGTGGCGCACATCAAGACCCGTCCGTAGCTGCAGAAAATCTAAAAGCACGAATTTTAAACGATCTTACTGAACTAACACGAAAAGATGCTGATAGCCTTGTTGCCGAACGTATCGACAAGTTTAGCAAAATGGGTGTTGTAGTAGAATAAAAAGATTAATATCTAAACGGATAGTCCCCTATAAACTCAAACCTATAATCGGTTGTCGTTTGGATAGTATCGATCAGTGAGGACAGCAATTGCTGTCCTTTTTTGCTCTGGAACATATCATCGTGCATTAATAATACAACGTTATTTGGCTCCATCGACGATTTATTGTCCATATAATTCCGAATGCGCGTATATATCTCGTTAACCGGTTGGACAGGCATACCCGAAGCACCGTGAATTCTCCATTCCACATCCCAACCGTAAACTTTATACCCATTCGTGTATAACATATCGGCCGTACTCGCTCCACTTTTTAGATCGATTCGCCTTACATCATCATAAATCCAGATATTACGTCCAGGCAAACGCACTATTTTATGCGTCAGCTCCAGATCCAGTTCATTCTTTTCAAAATCTTCATACGCACTGACTGGGTTGCTATAGAACGTTGTAAATCTGTTGCCCGCATGTGTATAGCTATGGTTATAGCATTCCACCAAGGCATTATCCTTATATCGCTGTAGATCTCTTTTCAATCGCTTCGACATATGTGCATGTCTACCGACCAAAAACACGTTGATTTTTATATTCTTTGCTTTCGCAATTGAATCAATTGCCGAACTTCCAATCAAAGGACCATCATCAAAGGTAAAATAAACATGCTTAGGAAGTTTGTTCAATTCCCGACGTACAGAATCCCTAACACGGCGACGTTCCGTTCTTACAAACCTATCTAGCGAATCTTTACCGATCGGATTCAACGTATCTACCGGGATCTGAACAGGATTTCGCCATCGTTCTGTTAAATATCCTTTTTGATTTTTCACACTATCTTCTGATTTTGGATCAGATAACCCCACGACACTATCGACTTCTAATGTATCCGTATCCGGAAGCGAGCTTGCAGCACTTATACTCATATTCCCTTGACAACCTACAAAAGACAGGGTTGCCATCATAACAGCTCCCAAATTGAAAATGGGTTTTATCGCTTTCCGCATGTATTATTTCAATTATTAAATTTGACTCAAACTTAAAAAATCTGTTTGACAAAAATTGACTTGTGTGGAAAGAACATGCAAAAATACCAGACTTTAGCTACATACAGTTGATTTTCGTTATCTTTGTACGATTTAAAAAATTGAAATTTTCATGGCTTTACAATGCGGTATAGTAGGTTTACCAAATGTGGGTAAATCAACATTATTCAACTGTCTGTCCAATGCAAAAGCACAGGCAGCAAATTTTCCCTTTTGCACAATAGAACCCAACGTCGGTGTTATTACTGTACCCGATGATCGATTAAATAAATTAGCGGAAATTGTTAAACCACAGCGCGTCGTTCCGAATACTATCGAGATTGTAGATATTGCCGGTTTGGTAAAAGGCGCTTCCAAAGGTGAAGGATTGGGAAACCAATTTTTAGGAAATATCCGCACAACGAACGCCATTATTCATGTTTTACGTTGTTTCGATGATGGCAATGTGGTACACGTAGACGGCTCGGTGGATCCCATTCGCGATAAAGAAATCATCGACACCGAGTTGCAGCTGAAAGATTTGGATACCGTTATTAAACGTATCCAAAAAGTAGAGAAAATGGCAAAAACAGGCGGTGATAAAGATGCAAAAAGAACGTATGAAATCTTGTCGGTTGTCAAAGAACATCTAGAAGTTGGTAAATCTGCCAGAACAGCTCCTATCCAATCGGAAGATTTTGAATTTATCAGTGATCTCGCTTTATTGACGATAAAACCTGTTTTATACGTTTGCAACGTAGACGAAGCTTCCGTAACAACGGGAAATGCATATGTCGACCGGGTTAAAGAAGCTGTAAAGGATGAGAAAGCTGAAGTACTCGTGATTTCGGCCCAAATTGAATCCGAAATTGTGCAACTTGAATCGTACGAAGAGCGTAAAATGTTCTTGGACGACCTCGGCTTGGACGAATCCGGTGTATATAAACTAATCAGGGCAGCTTATTCCCTATTGGACCTCGCTACTTACTTTACCGCTGGTATCCAAGAGGTACGGGCATGGACAATCGAGAATGGTTTTACAGCACCACAGGCGGCAGGTGTTATCCATACTGACTTCGAAAAAGGCTTTATCCGTGCAGAGGTTATCAAATATGACGACTTTATTAAATATGGTTCAGAAAATGCGGTTAAAGAGGCGGGTAAGCTTAGCGTAGAAGGAAAGACATATATCGTTGAAGATGGCGATATCATGCATTTTAGGTTTAACGTATAATGATATATATCTCATTATAAAACAAACGCCCGGCTTTTTGTTGGGCGTTTTATTTTTTTTATCTTCGAGTATGAAATTTGGACAAGTAAATAATCCGGAAGAAATTGATTTCTCGCTTCCTCCTACTCCATCGGAGACAATTCAGTTACTGGAAGCACACCAACAAAAGAAACCGCTAGAAGTTGCAGTAGGTTGCGCAAAGTGGAACAAAGCGGATTTAAAAGGCTTCTACCCTCGAGGTACTAAAGATGAATTGGCATACTATTCCAAGCAATTTAACTCTATTGAATTAAATGCAACATTTTACAATTCTCCCTCTAAAGAGCAGGTAAAAACCTGGAAAGACAAAACACCTGGTGATTTCAAGTTCTTCCCTAAAATTCCTCAATCGGTTAGCCATTATTCCAGACTCCTTAACACCGACGAAAAGGTAAAGGATTTTGTAGATGCCACGGTGTTATTTGAAGAGAAATTGGGTATGGCGTTCCTACAGATGCACGATAATTACAAACCAAAGGATTTTGATCGGCTGAAAGAATTCTTGCATCGTTTTCCGAAAGGCTATCCACTGGCCGTAGAAGTCCGTAATCAAGAGTGGTTCTCGGAAAAAAAAATCAGTGAGAAACTATACGAATTATTCGAAGAAACCCAAACGACCAATGTACTCGTCGATACCGCTGGCAGGCGTGACATGGTACACATGCGCTTAACAACCCCAACAGCGTTTATACGCTATGTTGGCGCTAATCATCCTTCCGACTACGATCGGTTAATCGAATGGGTTAAGGTCATTAAAAAATGGAAAGAAGCTGGTCTACAACAATTGTATTTTTTCGTTCATCAAAACATAGAGTTGGAATCGCCTTTACTAGCAGCACATTTTATTGAACATCTTAACAAGGAAATAGGTTCCAATCTTCGTATACCAAACAAAGAAAATACGTTGTTTTAACCCTATCCATTTAATGGACGTTTAGGTTGGCTCGTCTGGACCGGATGAGGACATGCTCTTCATTTTAGCCTTAACAAGCTTGTCCACACGATACATGAACAATATGGAAACCAATGATATAGCAACCACTGCGTAACCAACCATATCATAATGTTCCAGCGGACTGAATTTATTTTGCTGATAAACAATAAGCCCGGCCATCGTCGCTGCAATCCCACCAGCTATTTGCTGTAACGATGCGTTAATGCTCATAAATGCACCACGATCTTGCATATCTGGAACAGCAGAAATGAGAGCCGAAGACGGGACCATTCTGCTCATAATCCCCATCATCATGCAAATATTGATAACCAAAACCCACATAAAAGGGGTTGTAGATAGGTTAGTATAAATTACACAAATAACCATCAACCAAATCGTGGCGGCTGCAAATAATTTATACTTATTTACTCTATCGCTCACTTTGCCTATGAATGGCATAATAATCAGTGAACTTACACCCGACACCATAAATAGAAAAGGTAACTGCTCATTACTTATCCCCAGATTATTTACAGCAAATACAGTTCCGTATGGCATCATCATAAAGCCCCCGACGGATAATATCGCAGTCGTTAAAAAGCCAACGTGATAAGATTTCTTTTTTAACGTCTGCATTAAATGGCCAATTGCTTTTTTCTGTACTTCCATCCCTAAATGGGCATTTACCGGTTTTAGCCGCACCGTGATAATAATCGCTATAATTACCGCCAATCCCGCTATAAATAAAAAGGGAGCCTCCCATCCCATTCTATTCGCGATATAAAGCCCGATAGGAATACCTAACACCTGACTGGCCCCAAATCCCATCTGAACAAATCCCATAACCCGACCTCTTTTTTCCAAAGCAAACAAATCCGTGATAATGGCCATGGAAATAGAACCGATAACGCCCCCGAACAAGCCGGTTATAATTCTTGCGGCTACCAGTGTATAGAATGTATTAGCGATTCCGCAAAAGATTGTACCGATAATAAAACCATAATAAAAAAACAACAACAGTTTCTTCCGATCATACTTGTCGGCAAAACCTGCCGTTAAAAGTCCAGAAGCACCAGCACTGAAAGCATATGCAGATACCACGATGCCGAAAGATGAGGCGTTCATATCCATAGATTTGATGAGTAGGTCGCCCAAAGGTGACATCACCATAAAATCCAGAATAACCGTAAATTGGCTGATGGCTAAGATGAAGATTACAAATTTTTCGTATCCTGTAAAAGGTAAATTTATTTTTGTCGGCATAAAATTTATGATATCTTATTTCGCCAGACAAAGATAGCTTTTTGTATTATATGTTAGTCTTCCTTTTCAAGTTCCTCAAACATCCGGCGGTCTTCCGCGGCACCTATAGTATCACCTAGACGGTCTCTCATATCAGCACGATAAGCATATAGATCAGAATAATAAGGGTTTAACGTTATCGCTGTGGAGTAATCTTGCAGTGCAGCTTCCCAATTTTCAAGTTTCTCAAACAGATCGCCACGTAATGCATATACATAAAAATCTTCGGGAATCAAACTTACCAGCTTATTAAAATCGAGCAACGCCTCCTCATATAACTTCAAATCGGCTAAAAATCCACCTCGTTCTTCATAAGTCACGCTGGCGTCAGGCTGAACTTCCACAGATCTATCAAAATCGACTCTAGCCTTTCCGTGTTCTTGAATAGCCTTGAATAATTTAGCCCGAAACAAATATGCTTGAAAGTGTTCCGAATTCATTGCTATCGCCTGGTTTAAATCAGACAGCGCTTTATCATATCGTAGTAAGCGCAGATGTAAAGCACCACGATATACGAGCACGTCCACATCCTCGGGATATTTTTCGTGGGCGTATGCATACAATTTTAGTGCATGCTCGTAATCAAATTGCTGGGTAGTTTCCAAAGCATCAGACAATATCTCCTTCAATTCGATATCCCTCCATAAACGTGTTTCTTCTTTTGGTCTATTTTCTACCCATTCTAGAAAGGCTTGATAATTAAAATCTAAATTTTTGGCTACTTGATAATCGTAAAAAGCCCCCTCTTCGTCTCCCAAAGCCATATTTAGGATCGATCGACAAGCGTAAAAAAAGGGCTGGTCAGAAAATTGTTGTATTGCTGCTGCATACTGTTCTAGCGCTATTTTCGGCTGCCCATTTCGATAAGAGGTAAAAGCCTCTCTAGCTCGGGTTAACGCCGGTTCGTCGGCTGCTATCTCTACGGGCTCTAAAAAAGTTAAAGGAAAAAGCTGGGCGCTCGCCAGAAGAAAATTTCTGTTATTTTTTAAAGACATGATCAAAAATAGTAATTACCAGAATCTTTTCACAATACGAAGCTTATGGGTATAGCGGTTTTGTTCCTTATTAAAGATACCCTCCGGATCCATTTTGTCTATACGTACACTTGCAGAAGCGTGGAAGATCGTTTCTACATCCATCATGATACCCACGTGCGTAATACGTCCGTCCTCATTATCAAAGAAAGCAAGGTCTCCAGGCTTAATTTCGGAAAAGAAGTCGACGGTTTTTCCTTTTTCGGCTTGCTGGTAAGCGTCACGTGGCAACTGTATTCCGAAATGCGTATATATACCCTGGCTAAGCCCCGAACAATCGATACCTACGTGGCTACGTCCGCCCCAGAGATAAGGACTGTTGTAATAATATGCTATTAATTTAGGGAATTCTATTTCAAAATCTGTTGTGTTCGGTCTTCGTAAATTTCCGTCAATCTGATATGGAAAACCAGTATATTGCTGTTGTAAAAGTTGTTTAGGAATTTTTGTCCCTGCAATTAAATCAACTTTCCTATCGCCTGAGAAAGCCGCTGCACCCATAATATCCACAACAAGGCAATCGCCTTCCGAGGTAGCTATAAAATTATTTTCCGGTAAACGTACAAACTGTCCGCGTTGTAACCAGCCTTCATAATCAATATGGAACATACGGATGTACGCCCACTCCTTTTCTTCCTGAAGTATTTCAAATTGCTCCGCAAAAAGTACTTGACTCACCATTTCACTACGGTGTGTGTTAGCCGCTCTTAAGGGGATTATCGATAAATTACAGACACCTATATTCATATCAGTTGATTTTTATAAAAACAAATACCACGGCAACGCTGTTTTGTACATACGAATATATCACTTTTTATATAGTCACAAAAGATGAGCAGTCACAGATTTAATCGCATACTTTTAGCCGTAGACGATACACCATGTACCGTCAAGGCAATTGATTACGCAAAAGATTTAGTTCGGGAGTTTCGTTCTTCGCTTGCGTTGGTCACTGTTGTTCCTCCTACCTCGCCCGCAAACTATGGCGCAGATCCGCTATTAGGACAACAACCCATCGTGGTACCAGAAGTTCCCGAAATACAGCAAGAATCTGCCCAGCGATTCTTGGAAAGTATTGGAGCTGATTTCGAAGGAGCGCAGGATGTTTTTTTATTTAACAAAGTGGGCAATGTTCGAGATGAAATTCTCAGTACAGCTACCGAATGGACAGCAGATCTTATTATTATGGGGTCTAATGGACGTACCGGCTTTGAACACTTTATCTCGGGTAGTGTATCGGAATCAGTTATACGAAAAGCGAGTTGCCCAGTACTCGTTATTCCCGGTAAATGCGACTAACACTAAACACTTTACACTTCTATTATACTAAATTTTTCTCAGTCGGGCGGCAAACATGCTGTCCGATTTTCTATTATATCCTTTAATAATGCCACCTTCTTCCATCATTAATCCATGTTCCTCTTCCAAATAACGGACGATCTCTTCATTCTCGGCTTTAAATACCGAACAGGTGATATACATTAATATTCCTTGAGGTTTAAGGTAGCCAACTACAGTGTCAACGATTTGACGTTGAAGGGAAACAAAGGTCTGTATACGCTCTTCATCAAATTGGCTCAGCATTTCCGGTGTACGTCCCCAGGTTCCCGAACCAGAGCAAGGCGCATCTACCAATATACCATCAAAAGCTTCTCCATCCATCAAGTGATTGATATCTTGGGTCAAATCTAAGACCTTTTTCCTGTAGTCCGTTTTTATCTTTGCTTTGTCAAAGCGCTCGTCTAGGTTGCGAAGTATACTCAGCCGTATATCCGAGACCAATAGATCAATATGTGGGCAACGATCTAATAACAATAATGATTTTCCACCCGAACCAGCACATGCGTCCCACCATCGTTCTCCCGGCGTCGGCGAAAGATCGCCTAGGCTTTGCTGAGAAGATAAATCCTGCACTTCATATAACCCCGCTATCTTTCTTATATTCTGTAACTTACTTCCATTTTCTAAACAATAAGCATTTCCAAAAACATATTTAAAAGCAATTCCGTGTTCGGCAAGTTCCCGTTCCACAATAGCTTTATTATTTTGCGGTACGCGAATGAATAAATCGGGTTGTACCAAATGACTTGCTATGAATTGTTCTTCCTGAATAGCTGGTGACAAATGAAAAGCAAAAGGAAAAAGATAATCCACCACCTCGTAGCCCTGGTTCTTCAGAAAAAATATCTTTTCCGGTAAAGATGCAGCAATATTGGAAATCCAGCGCGGTTGATAAAGTTCGACAACAGCGCTTTGCGTTTCACACAAAAATTCAGCAACCACTAGACGGTCAATCGTGGATAAATCTATCGCAGAACGTCCTAAACGGAAAAAATTATAGCATAAACGAGAAGTCATCCGTCTATCGGATGACCCCATTTGTTTATTTTCTTTAAAAAATCGAGTAAGAAACCGAGCGAAGGGCTCCGTTTTATCATAAGCGCTTATTGCGCGTTGAAAATTGCGCAACTGCTGTTCGACTCTACTTGAGTTAACTTCCATCTTAGTTTAACTGAAACGATGAGCCTTGATAGCTTTTAAACGAAACCGCGTTATTTATAAATCCCCAAGCTTCGTTATAATTGAATGCATAAGTACTAAATAAGCCTTCGAATTTTTCTTTCGTGATATGTTCGGAATAATTGTCACCATATTTTGCCAGTAGATTTCCAAAATATCGGGCTGCATCATATCCTTTATAGGAATAATCCGAAGGATTAACATTATATAAGGAATAGTATTTATCTTTAAATTCCTTTGTTTCTCTTGTCCATGACTTTAAATGGCTTTCTGAGGTGATAACAGGTCGGAAATCAACAAATCGCTCATATATACTGAAATCTATACGATCCCATAAAGGGTGTCCGTATACGCGAAACATATAAAATTCTTCGGAAGATTTTGCTTCTAAATTACTCACAAAAGAACGCAACTGAAATCTATCGGTCGTACCCGCTACTATCAAATTCGTACCTGTTAGACTAATTTCCTCATTCAGTTGGGGAATCGACGATACGGAACGAACCTGGACAGACGGATTTGCCTTCTTAAGTTCCGACAAGAAACCGCTTAAAAATTGACGTCCGTCATTGTCTGACGTATTATAGATAATAACCACGTCCCCAGTTTTGTAATCTTTTCCAACGCGTTCTGCCATAGCTTTAGTATGTACATCAATAGATGGGGTTAGGGACACTAAATTAGGCAAATTGAATTCCCGAGCCTTCGTTGCTGCCAAAGGATTTACCTGCAATGCATTTTTGTTTGAAAGATGCATACCAAATGTGGTTATTTCTTTCGGGAATACAGGCCCTACAATCAGTGCCGCACTTAAAACCTCTTCCGATTTGGCGACCGATTGATTATGTATTGCGTTATCTCGCGAGTCAATTACATTGAGCGAAAAAGAGCGACCTTTTTGTGCCAATTCATTCAACCCCAACTGAAAACCTTGGTAAAAGTCAAGTGCAATTGCCGAACGATTAACGTCTTCTTTTGATAATGTATGAGGTGAAATCCTATCCAATTGAAAAGGTAGAATCAATGCCACACTGTTTCTAGCTGCTTCTGCTTTACGAGCATCTTCAACTGTTGTTTCTTTATCTACCGCTTCCGGTTTTTCCTCTTTTGGAACAGTCCCCCCTATATTCCCACCACTATGGTCAGGTGATTTTAGTACCTTGGTCTTAGGTGAACAAGCTCCTAAAAAGAGGAACAGTGTTAATATCCATACGAATGACCGCTTATTCCCATTCAATTGTTGCTGGCGGTTTTGAACTGATATCATAGACAACTCTATTGATTCCTTTAACATGATTGATGATTTCGTTTGAGATTTTTGCTAACAAATCGTATGGCAAGTGAATCCAATCGGCTGTCATACCGTCTAACGAGCCTACTGCACGTAGGGCTACCACGTGTTCATACGTACGCTCATCGCCCATGACGCCTACAGATTGCACCGGTAGAAAAATAGTCCCTGCCTGCCATACTTTATCATACCAACCCGCTTCTTTTAAGTTACGAATATAGATATCATCAGCTTCCTGCAAAATCCGTACCTTTTCTTCTGTGATGTCGCCAAGCACGCGAATAGCTAGTCCTGGCCCCGGGAAGGGATGCCGTCCTAAAATATTGGAATCTACCTCCAATGTTCTTCCTACACGACGTACTTCATCCTTAAACAAGGCCTTCAACGGCTCTACTACTTTAAGCTTCATAAAATCGGGCAAACCTCCAACATTATGATGGGATTTAATAGTTGCTGATGGCCCTTTCACAGAGATCGATTCAATAACATCAGGATAGATCGTCCCCTGTCCTAACCATTTTGCTTCAATTCCTTCCGGCAGTTCATGTTGAATATCCTTAGAAGCCTGATCGAACACGTCAATAAAGGATGCACCAATTATTTTCCGCTTTTGTTCAGGTTCCGATACACCTGCCAATCGACCAAAAAACAATTCTTTCGCATTGATTCCTTTAATATTTAGTCCCATATTTTTATATGAATCCAATACTTGTTCGTATTCATTTTTACGAAGCAAACCATGATCTACAAAAATACAATGTAGATTTTTCCCGATAGCTTGGTGTAATAATACCGCTGCTACCGTAGAGTCTACACCACCCGACAATGCCATGATTACATGATCATCCCCTAATTGCGCCTTCAGCTCTGCTACTGTCGTTTCGACAAAGGTATCGGGAGTCCAGTCTTGCGAACAACCACATATGTCAACGACAAAATTCTTTAACAATACTTGTCCGTCGGTGCTGTGTGTCACCTCTGGGTGGAATTGGATACCGTACGTGCGTGTGCCTTCTATTTCGTATGCTGCCACACGTACCTTGTCCGTACTAGCAATAATTTTAAAATTGGAAGGTATTTCCTTAATGGTGTCTCCATGCGACATCCACACCTGTGATTGTACCGGTACACCTTTCAACAAGGTACTTTCCTGATCCACAAATTGTAAATTCGCACGGCCATACTCCCGGATTTCGGAGGGTAATACCTCTCCTCCGGATTGCTGTGCTAGATATTGCGCCCCGTAGCAAACGGCCAATAATGGAAAACGATTTTGAATGTTGGTATAGTCTACCTGAGGTGCATCCTCTTGCCTAACAGAATATGGGCTACCTGAAAAGATAACACCTTTTACCGCATCATCAAATTCCGGTAAATTGTTATATGGATGAATTTCACAATAAACGTTAAGCTCACGAACACGGCGTGCTATTAGCTGTGTATATTGCGAGCCAAAATCAAGAATGATAATTTTTTCGGACATGGCGCAAAGTTACATATTCGCCTTGTATTTTTAGCGATTTTAATTGATTTCCTTTAACGTCCCAATAAAGCCAATTCTTCTTCCGAATACATCTTTGCACCTTTTAGATAGACATAGATAAGTTGTTTCGTTTCCTTATCTCTTAACTTATATAAATTGTTCACTAAAAAATCTTTATCTTCTTCTATATTATCTTTATATCCTAAATACGATGGAATATAGTATTGAATACATAACCGAATATAACGCAATTCTATTTCGCTGGGGTTGTCCGCTATTTCCTCTTCCAACATCTTCTTTCCGTTTCGGAAGTAGCTCATTTTTTTCAGGGGGTTCCCGGTATGTTTTGCCATAAACATGTGGTATGCCGCTTCATATCCCCGTTCGACAGGACAATCTGCGTACTCTTCTAAGGCTTCCAGATGTTTTTTGCATGTTTCTTCATCTTTATGTCCTATCTTGAAATCCTTTCGAATTTCAGTAAGAGAAAGCTTTTGCCCAAATAATGCCGCCGTTGTCACTACTAGCTGAAACAACACTATATAAAAACATCTTTTCATCATAAGCTCTATACGTTGGTTATACACTACATTTGTTTACAAAATATAAGCCAATCTTGATTTAGAATGCCTCTTATATAAAGTACAAATATTAATTAAATTTGTTCAACAAGTTACCGTATAAATCCATACCATACAATTAATTTTAGCAATCTATCTTGAAAGCAGGCGTACCGACGCCGCTTCTGAAGGAAAATACGACGTCGGCATACAGAAGTATGACATCGGCATACCGAAAAACAAAGAAGAAACACGACGATCAACGTATATTAATTGCTTTCGTTGGTAATCCGATTACAATCCTAATATCTGTTTTTGGTCCAGAAGTTCATTCCTTAATTTGTCGTAATCAATGTCTTGAACGGCTTTTTTACTATCAATGGCCTGCACAGCGGCTACGGCCGCACTCTGTCCCAAAATCATAAACACCGGTTCCATTCTAATCGAACCAAAAGCAATATGGGATGCCGACAGGGAAACAGGCACCAATAAATTCGTACATTCTTTTGATTTGGGTAATATGGCTCGATAAGATATAGGATAAGGTGGAAATTTACCCACTTCCACATTTCCTTCATTTTTCACCATTCCATTTACAACAATACGCTGTACATTATGACTGTCCATGGTATACGCAGCCATACCGATTGGATCGGTGATTACTTCTTTTCCTCTACAATTGCGCTCTGTCATAACGTATTCCCCGATCATCCGTCTGCCCTCGCGCACATACAATTGTGGCGTAAAATGTCCATGCTCGACATATTCGTCTTTCGGATATCCCCAGTTTTTCACAAAATTCTGTAGCTCTTTTGGAACGCGTTCGTCATTTATATAAAAATAAAGTAAACCCTTAACATGAGCCACGTGTTCCTCGAATATTTTCTTCCGCTCTTCGAAGCTTGCCTCGGGCCAATTATGGTTAGCACCGATTAGGTTGGTCGAAAATGCTCCACGGTTGTTAATATCCGTTTTGCGGTTCGGCATCCGGCTCCAAATAAAATAATTATTTATCTTGCGATCCTTGGGCTGCGCGTCAAATAAACGTACCAAAAGCTCGTACTTTTTTGGATCATATCCTTCCGGTTTCGTTATCGGAATCATATTTTCCGTACTGTCTGTCAAACAGATCCGAAAATTATAAGCCTGAACCAGTTTGTCCCCTGTACCAGTAGGATTCGCCTGTCCGCTGCTTATTCCCGGCAATAGACCACTTGATGGATCTCCCGGAACGACATACGGACTTACACCGTCGGGAAATTGATGATAACCGGATTGTTTTCGGTATGCTGCTAATTGATATCCATTTAATGTCTCCTCATAAACACTATTGTCTTCTCTCCCCACCGTATGCGATACGCCTGCCATGGCAAAAAGATCTCCTTCGTATGTACAATCTAAAAAAACCTCTGCTTCAATCCGTTGTGTGGTTTTATTCGAACCATACGTATGGGCTAAATCAACGGATCTAATTTGTGTTTTTTTCTTATTTACTTTTTTTATACGCTGGTTATAAATAACCGGAATATCTGCTGTTTGGATATAGGTTTCAAAAATTTTCTTCGCTTCTTTCGGTTCAAACTTCCAGGATTCATCCTGGCCATATACTTCACCTAATTGCTTATAGAATTCTCGTGATAACCCACCGATAGCATTTTTATTTCCGATATCAGTTTGGCCCAAGCCACCGGATGACAAACCTCCAATGTGACCGTCCGGCGATATCACCACCACTGATTTTCCCATATTTTTTGCCGTATAGGCAGCAACTATTCCTGCAGATGTACTACCGTAAATACAGATATCATATTTTTCATTAGCACATGTTGTTGTTATGCTCGTTAGTACGATCAACAGCAGGAATGCATATTTTATCATAAGCTTTCTCATTTTTTTGATTTTTATATCTACTAAACAGTGTTCTTTTTCTACTACGATTTCCTATTTTATAAAAACTTATTCTACGCTCACAACCTGACCAAAGACACCTATATTGCTGAGAAAAAAGTGCGGTTGATTTTCAAAGGTTTCCATCACCCTGATTCGGATAAATCTCACCACAGGCGCATCCATAGAAATAGTAATTTCATGACCTTCCTGCGCTGCAGCTATATCTTCAAACGTTACCGGCTGTCCCGGAGACAAACCAGAGGGTCGGACGACTTCATACTCTCCTAACTTATTCCAATTAGCATAATTACCGTTAGGACCAGGGTTGTCTGTTCCCCAAAACTCTATCTTTTTAGGGTTGGCATTAGCATAGAGCAGTGTAGGTTCCGATACAGTTCCCCGTTGCCAAAACTTAAAACGGGTCAGCTTAGCGGTTACTCCCATATCGATTGTAACCTGATTGGGCACTCCCGAGTTGGTCGCTGTACGATACCACCCGCCCGATCCGGAGGCAGCACTTTCAAGATCTCTGTTCCAAAGAAAAGGTATCCGGTTTGCCCCAAAATCAAGTGGATCATTCTCCAACCTATGTGCAGCAAATCTGCTATAATCTAATTCCCTTTCTATTAACCGAATCTCTTCCGTTTTAAAATCGGTATAAAAGGTATCTATCGCCAACGAGTAAGGACGATGCCAGGTACGGTAATCAAAGCTACCACCTAATACCACATTATTCAATGTGGTATTTGTTTCGGATATCGGTACAAAAACGGTCGTTGCTACACCATCTTTGTCTATATAACGGATTTCAGATCCAATTTCGTTACCTTCTGGGTTGAACCAGGAAATAATGGCCTGATCCTCTAAATAGCTGATATTTTCTATCGCCCGATGAAAACAATTTTGTTGATATTCATCACCATACACTTGCCCTTCTACGGTTGATTTTATCGATCTGCTCCCTTCCATATTAATGGAATAGATGTCAAAAGAATAAAAACGTTCCTCTAGATCATCAATAACGACGCCTATACTATCAACTCCGTCTGTTTTATTTACGTCAATCGTTAAAGAATCTAAATAACTATTCCAATAGACTTTCATCTGGGTAATATTCGGATCCTTTATTCTCCAGGAAAGCAAGGCTCGGTTTTTACCCGGATGGAACAAAACGGAGTCTGCCTTCCCTGTATAAATGATTTCTCCCCCTTCAAGAAACTCTTTATAAAAATGGTCTTGCTTTCTACAGCTAAAAAGCAGGCAGCTTATACATATATATGCGAACACGCATTTCATTATTATTTTCATGGTATATCAATTAACAGGTTGACCATATAATCTAAACAAACTCATCCAGAAATAATCCGTAACACCATACGTACGGAGAACTCTTATACGGAAGTAGCGCATGGGCTCTATATCAGCGGAGTATATATCGTATTCGTGCCCTTCTACGGCAGCCGCAATATCTTCCGGCGAATTATTAGGAATCGGAAGACCCGATGGTTTAGTCAATTCACAATCGGCAATTTTTGTCCAACTATCAAAGGATCCATCTGGATTTGGATCATTACTGCCCCATAATTCAAAAAAACGTGGACTTCCCGCTGTGTATAGCAAATCCAGCTCCGCCACCGTTCCTCGCTGCCAAAATTTAAAGCGACTTAATCTTACCTTTTGCTTCATATCAAATGTCACCTGGGTTGGCATCGGCGTGCCATTATCCGTACGGAAATATGATCCTGCACCAGATAGATTATTGTTCAATAAAAAACTCAATACGGCGTTATTCCAGTGGTTCGGATCATTGGGCATCTTCATTGCTGTGAACAAAGTACGATCCAGCTCCACTTCATATATCGGAGTCAATTCTGTATTCAATATGTCCGATCTATTGCCCCACCGATCATTTACAAATATTCTAAAAGATTGCAGTCTCGATTCCAAACCTCTGACCTTCAAGACATCTGTTTTTTTATTCGTATAAAACGTTTCGACGGTATACCATTCACTGTTTTCATTTATACTTTCTACCACCACGGAAACTTCTGCTTCTTCATCATTCTCAAATTCAATGGCCATTCCACCAAAGGCTTCATCGACCTTTAATGATCTAAAAATAGTGGAAACAGGGGGCTCCAACGGGTTTACTTTTATGGTGACAGGTTCAGACCTTTTCAGATTTCTCCCGACAGAATACAATTTCACCTCATATTCCCGTGAAGAACCAAATCCAGCAATCTCCAACGAATGATTGTAGTTAGAAGATTTAGACGTTACTATCCTCCCTTGTCCCATATCTACTTCTGCTTCCACGTATAATAGCGAGGTCTCACGGGGAAGCGTATAAGAAATCTCAACCTTTCCAGGTTTATTTTCTACTTTTGGATCCCTTACTGCTTGTGGAATAACGTCACTATCATACATTATTTTGGTAACCTCCTCCTTACACGAAGAGGTCAATAATATAGCGAGTATGGGTATAATAATAGATTTTATCGTTTTCATCTCATTTAATTATATACAAAAACATGAATTACCATCCCGGGCTTTGTATCAAACCCTTATTCCGTAACATTTCCGATTCTTGAATAGGCCAGAAATAATCTTTCAACCCAAAGGTCTGGTTAAAAATAACAACAGGTCTATAATAGGTTTCCGGTGCTTCTTGCTGCGTGTCCCAACCAACAATTGGATTATTGAGTACCTGTGGAGCCGTCCGCCACCTCCTTAAATCCCAAAAACGGCTTCCTTCAAAAGCAAGTTCTATACTTCGCTCCCGGCGAATAATATCACGCAGCCCTTGTTTTGTGTTGTATTTATTAGGCTGATTAGAATAATTACGCCAAGATTCTTCTATCGATTGGAGACCAGCCCGCGTTCGTATTAAATCCAAATAATGAAATATTTCAGGCGAGGGACCAAAGACCTCATTAGATGCTTCGGCGTATAACAAATATAAATCGGATAGCCGCATAATCGGCCATGGATACCGTTGCACTGTCCACTGCGCAGCTTGAGCCGCATTCAAATAGTTTACCACTTTTTTGGGGAGGTATCCGGTAGCGGAGTAGGCGTATGCGTGTCCCGATGCGGCCCCTCCCAGCCTACTTTCCACATAGAAATTATCCTCATCCTCCAGTCGGCCGTGCCCATACCATCTTCCGCCGTCAAATCCTAAATAGGCATAAAAACGCGGTTCGCGGTCGAAATTGAGCGCCACCGTCGTATAGCCCTCTTTGATGTAGTTTTTATCAATATGCTCTGCTGTTTTTAAAGTATAGCGGTTGGCATAATCCCAAGATGTGTCCTCTTCTATGGGCACCCCATTTTCCGAGTAAAACAAATCCACGATAGAGAGGGGCACGGATAAATATCCCCCAAAATATGTGGCATTCCCCGGAAACAGACGTGGGTAGGCAGCGGTCTGTATACCTCCGGCTGTACTGTTGGTGCTTCCCCAGATGATTTCCGAATTCCACCGTTCGGTCATCGCGGTGCGGAGATCCAATTCCGTCTGCGTTGTATCGGAAATATCGTATCCGGTATTGCCGATATAATGCAGCTGCATATCTAATGCGTGGCAAAGATCAATAGCTTCTCTACAAGCATCGGCAGCTCTTACCCATTTCTGCTCCTCATACTGGCTGTTAAAAAGGTTTTCTCCGCGCGAGTTCCGATACTGCGGAAAGTCCATGTTGCCGTTGAACAACGGGCTGGCTGCCGTAACCAAAACCTGTGCTTTAATCGCCATGGCTATCGGCTTGGTAATTCTTCCCAGCTCTTCCACCTCAAATTGAACTCTATCAGGCAAATCAACAATTGCTTCATCCATTAAACCGACGATATAGTCCACGACCTGATCGATAGGATCACGCGTTATGGCTTTGACTTCATCCACACTCACAGAAATCGGTGGGCTTTCGTGCATGATCGGAATCGGACCATACATACGCATAAGCCAAAAGTGATAATAAGCTTTCAGAAATTTCGCTTCGGCACTCATTTTTGCTTTGTCGTAGACTGACATGTTTGGAACCAGATGAATATTGTCGAGGAAGATATTACAATCCCGGATGCCTTGAAATATATTATGTCCTCCCCTACCTCCTTGCCAGTAATCAATAATCGGGTCTTGCACATTTTGCAGACCTCTAGCAATGGCAAATGAATTATATTCATAATAAGAATTAAACCACATTTCATCTGCTCCCGCAATCGCCGGATTTCCACTATAGGGATCCGCAAAACCGGGAAGCCAGGAATAACAGGTAAACAGATATTTTTCGGCCGTCAAAGGCGTGCGAAATGCGTAATCGAGCGTCGGTATATTATCCGGAGTCACATCCAGATAATTACAAGACGTTAATGTTCCTACGAAAAGAAGGTAAAGTATGTGTTTCTTAAATTTCATTTTTGACAATTTTAAAAGGATACGTGAACACCTAGGTTATATACCCGCTGCACAGGGTAACCGAGACCATTTCCCGCCATTTCGACATCCCACAACTTGAAGCTGCTTAACGTCAGTAAGTTGATACCACTAGCGTAAATGCGAATACTTTCCAATCCGATACGTTCCAGTTTGGATCGCGGAATGGTGTAACCAAATTCGGCATTTTTCAATCTTAGGAAAGAGCCGTTCCGCATAAACCATGTGCTGGATTGTATGTTGTTGGCATGGTCCATTGTGGTAAGCCGAGGCCATAGTGCCATGACATTTGCATTATCTTCCGACCAATGATTATCGGCGTAAGCTTTTAACAATTGGTTGTTATAAGTAATTCCTGAACTTCGTTCAGCATCATCGTAATAATAGGCCGTAAAAGGAGCCGTGGCCTCGGGATCTATCCAGAAAGACTCCTGTGCCAGTCCTTGAAAAAAACAGGATAAATCAAAGTTTTTAAAACCGGTAGAAAAACCAAAACCATATACAATTTCCGGTCGTGTCGGATTCCCGATAGGCACTTGGTCCAATGGCGTAATCTGTCCGTCGCCATTCACATCTCGGTACTTAATATCCCCGCCCCGCGTCGGTGTCAAACCGAAATTCTGTATAGGTGAATTAGCCACTTCCTCATCATCTACAAATAGACGTTCGGCGATATATCCCCACCGCTGGGTTAGCGGATAGCCAATTTTTGATCGCCAAACCTCCGGATCGTATTCCGGCTCTTCATTCACCTTATACTTACTCGTGGCATAGGTAAAATTACCACGTGCTGTAATCCAGAAATCTGGTGAAAAATTATGCTGATAATCCACCGACATATCCATTCCACGCCCTAATGCCTCACCGACATTTGCTCTGATGGCTGCCGAAAAACCCATATACGCTGGAATAAAAGCCCGTGTCATCAAGATATTCTTTCGATACTCCGAAAAGAAGTCGGCTTGTATACCAACCTTATTAAAGAGTTTCAGTTCGACGCCTAAGTTTGCCTTTTGTGCGATTTCCCAAGTAATATCGGTATTCTCATAACGGCTGACGGAAACACCACTATTGGAATAATTCCAATCCGTCCCAAATACAGCTCCTCGCCCAGACACATCCATATTGACGTTGGAAAGGTAGAAAAAACGATCGTTCGCACTACCGATTTCGTCATTCCCCACCAATCCGTAGGTGGCTCTTAACTTAAACAAGGGTACAACGGACGAAAAAGGTTCCCAGAATTTTTCGTTCGACACCTGCCAGGCTACTCCTCCCGACGGGAAAAAACCAAACCTATTGTTCGTATGAAATCGTTCGGATCCGTTATAGCCAAAATTAAATTCTGCCGAGTAACGGCTATCATAATTATAGGTAAACCGTCCAGACACTCCTATATTTCGGGCTGGGAGTGATAGCTGTAAACTACCCGCATTCGCGTCCAGCGCCTGACGCATAATATAAACCATCATCGCGCTTATCCCATGTTTCTCCCGGAACGTACGGTTATAATTCAATGCCGACTCCAAATAAAAAACAGATTTTATTGTTTTTGATCCGGGATCAAAACTTAAATATTCCTCTCCAACGGGGTAGGGACTTCCGCTCCGTTCGTTCAGCACCTGTAATGTCAAGTCTCCGGTTTGGGAGTCGTAATAAGAGGGCTGATAATAAAACGGTGAGTAAGCGCGTGATAAACTGAAATAAGACTGGCGGTTTGTATTCGCCATGGCACGAAAAGAAAGTCCCTCTGTTAAAAACGAAAGGTTTTGTTTCAATTCAAATTGCGCCATCATCACCGAACGGGAATAGTCACGGTATCCTTTTACCATGTCTGCGTAAGGATTGATATAACGACCCAAATTTGATCCCCCAAACATGATATGTTCTAGATGGCCGTATTGTTCCGTTTTTGGATAGTAAGCGGGAAACATAACGGGATTGCTGCGCATGACATTTTGGTACATTTCTTTACCACCGTCCAGTGGTCCGGTATATTCGTCAAACGTACCATACATGCGGACGCCTACCTCCGTTGTTTTCGTCAGGTTAACGTTGACATTCGAACGTAGAAGGTATTTTTTGAGGTCTATATTGTTGTTGAAATTACTTTGTCCACCTACTTTCAACACACCATTGTCCCGCGTAAACGCACCCGCAAAATAATAACGGGCGACTTTCCCTCCTCCACTAACGCTTAAATTGGCACGCTGGTTCATGGTATAGTCCCGAAAAAGCTCTTTCCGCCAATCCGTGGCCGGATACATATAAGGATTTGTTCCCGCTATCGTATTGTCTATTTTACTTTGGGGATATAGCAATCGGGCTAATGGATCCCGAGTTTTCACCGCTTCGTTATGCAACCGCATATACGTAATGGGATCGGCAAGCTCCACATTCTGGGTTGGTGTCGAAATAGAATTTTCGATACGGAAAGAGATTTTCGCCGGTCCTTCTTTTCCCTCTTTCGTCGTGACTAATATAACACCATTTGCGCCCCGTGCACCATATAAAGCGGTTGATGCCGCATCTTTCATGATGGTAAAGCTTGCAATATCATCCGGTTGTAGATTCCGTAAATCGGTGGTGGAAAATTCGACGCCATCGATGAGGATTAAAGGATCGACCTTTCCGGTTCCGAAAGAGGTCACTCCACGGATAAAAAAATCCGCATTATCCTGTCCAGGCTCTCCACTCCGTTGGTAGGCAATTATGCCGGCAATTCGCCCTGCTAACGCTGTTGTCAAGTTGCTTGACGGTATCCGAAGCTCATCCGGATTGATCGTGGTCATCGCCCCCACGACCTCCGATTTTTTCTGTGTACCATAAGCCACCACAACTACTTCATCTATGTCGCTGTCAGCGTAGTGCATCTTCACGTTCACAACAGATCTGTCCTTAACCGGAATTTCCTGCCTATTGTATCCGACCATACTGAAAACCAATACCGCATCTGCAGGCACTTCCAGCACATACCGGCCGTTCAGATCGGTGGTTGTGCCGATTCTATTGTTGTCCTTCACTCCTACCGACACACCGGAGAGGGGCGTTCCTAAGGAATCCGTCACTAAACCGTTCACCGTGTTAGACGCTTGTTGTCTAACTATCACACGTTCTTTTTTTATTATGGTTTTAGGCACAGCTTTCACCACAATCGTTCCATCATGCAATTGATACGTCAGAGGTTGGTTTTCTGTGAGCTTATCCAACGCATTTTTGAGCGGTACATTTTGTAGGTTCACACGCACCTTTTTGGTGTTTCGAAGTGCTTCCTCAGGATAAATAAAACGGTAGCCGGTCTGCTGCCTGATGATGGAAAAAGCAGTTTCCAGCGATTTGTTGTTTAAATGCAATGTGACAGTCTGCGCAAGTCCGGTCGACATAGCGTGTAATGTCGCAATTAGCATAAAAGCAATTGTTAGTTTCATTGCTAGGATATTTTTTTTAGACAGGTAGATACAACGGTCTCTACGCCGTTGTCTCGTACGGATATTATGCATACCTTTGTTATAGATTAAGGTTATAAATAAAACAATTCATACAGTTAGTGTAGCTTTAGTCTTTCTACTGGGGGTATGGCTGTACCCTCAGTTTATCGACTTTTCTTTTGATTTCATCGTTCTTTTTCTCTCATCATTATATTGTCTTTTAGTTTAACAAGTTCTATTTTCTAACACGGAGTTTCTTCCCCGCTATTGTAATTTTGTATGGCGTCAGGTCGTTCAATACAGCGCAGACAACCTCAATGGATTCACTTTTCTTAATTCCACCGATATACCTCTTATCAGGGAGGGGGATTGTAATATCCAATTCTACATTATACCAACGGGCAATATCATCCAATACCTCCTTCAATCGTTTACTATCAAAATAAAAATAGCCTTCTTTCCAGGCCAACGCTTCCTCGAGATCGGCTTTCCCAACTTCAACATTTCCATTTCCACTTACAGCCGCATAACCTGGTTCGATAATTTTACTATCTTCCGGTGTGCTGACTTTAATTGTACCCTCTGTTAAAATCGTTTTAATTTTTTCTTTATAGAGGTGCGTATTGATATTAAATGCCGTTCCTAAAGCCTCTACCTGGGTTCTTCCTACGCTTACCCTAAATGGCCTAGTGACATCTTTGGCGATCTCAAAATAAGCCTCACCGCGTACGGTTACTTTTCGTTCGTCTCCTGCAAAGACTGACGGGAACTCCAATTCAGAATCGGCATTCAACCATACCTTTGTTCCGTCCGCCAATTGGAGGTGGTATGTTCCTCCTAAGGGTACCTGCAATTTGTGATGTTGTATTGTTGCATTTTTTGCTGTGCGATAATCTAATGTTGAACCCGAGATAGGCAGAATCATCTTGCCATCCACTATGATATCCTCTTCCTGCTCTTCCAGTACTGTTATGGTACCATCGGATAAGGTCAACGTAGCTAGGGTTCTTCCCGGAGCCACCTCCATCGTCTTTCCGACGTTTTCCGTCAATCTATTCTCTTCTTGTTTTTTAAGAAAGAAACTTCCAGCTACTCCGCAAATGATAACTATGGAAGCTGCGGCTACCCACCATGTCCTATGCCCGATCTTTCTTCTTGTGTTATGATGATATTTTTCGCGTACAGATTGCCAATCTTTTTCGACATCAATTTTTTGATAGTCCGTAAACCTTTTATTGATTTCTTCTAAGGGTAAATCTTGGTTAGTCATCCACGAACGCAATGTTGGATATTTTTTCACCATATCCATTAGTTCATTGTATTCCACTGCAGAAATATTACCTTGTATATATTTGGAAATAAGCTCTGCAGCTTTTACATATTCTTCATTCATCGGTTCTCTTATGTATCGTTTTTTATCTTTATGCTACCAATCCCTTGGGATATAACACTAAGACACTCATGAATGAAAAAAGGATGAAAGGGGGGAGGAATTTTTCTAAAAAAAGATAAAAACAAAACTTTTCAGTACGGACATGACCGGAGCGAGTCTATGTCGAAGAAGTTCTACCGAACGTCTTTTTTGCGTTTTTATCGTATTGATCGAAACACCACATAATTCGGCTGCTTCCCTATTTGATTTGTCCTCCAACCACGTCAGTCTACAGACTTCCTGACAAGATTTCGGAAGGGACTCAATGGCTTTATATAAGTTATGAATAGTTTCTGCATAAATCATGGCATCTAAAATACGAGTATCGTCTATCTCATTCCATGGATTGATTTGATGGTATTCATTCTGAACTTTCTGATGCCTGATATAATTGAGAGCTGTATTCCGAACAGCGGTATAAAGGTAGCTTTTTATTGCTTTTTCATGAGAAGGAAGTTCTTCTGCCTTCTCTAACATTTTCACAAAGGTATCTTGAACAATGTCTAACGCAGCTTCTCGGCATTTTACAATATGCCATGAAAATTCTACAAGTGCAATGTAATATTGCTCAAATAGCATTTTTATCTGCGCCTCTGTCAAAACCTTATTCATACGTTAAATTCATAACTGCTTCATACTTTTGATGTCGCAAACATATGTAAAATAAATAAAGACGTTATTATAGAGCTGTTATCAAAATATTAAGTTCAGTTTAAATATAGTAAAATAATTTCCATTATCAATCGGGAATAATTTTGAAAAAATCACAGACTAATACTTACACCTCTCCACAAAAAAATACACGCATTTTTTATAACGAAAAAATTACTTCTCCCGCGGCTATTTAAAATTTCTTCCTTTATAAAAAACACCCTCCGCTGTTCCTTCCGGAGTATTTTCGAGATCTAACAACCAATTATTTAGATTAAAACACTGTTGCACTACAACATGGATGACGCGTTCTTCTACTTGTATATGTCCAGTCACCATCAAGAGTTTAGCTTGCAATATCTCCCGACGATATTTTTCAAATACCTTTCCCCAAAGTACCAGATTGGCAAAACCTGTCTCGTCTTCAATGGTTACGAACAGTACGCCTTTGGCTGTTCCGGGCCGCTGCCGTACGGTAATGAGGCCACAGACTTTAACCGGCATTCCGTTTTTTAAAAGTGGTAATTTATCGGTAGGCAGTACGTGCAATAAGTCCAGCTTCTTTCTTAAAAAAGATACCGGATGCGCCTTGATAGATAGCCCTGTTGTTGCATAATCCTGCACCACATGTTCACTTTCGGACATAAAGGGCAAACGAATCTGTTTTTCCTGCGGATTTGATGTCTCCTGTCCTTTAAACAAAGCAATTTGTCTGTCTTGTACCGCGGCAACTTCCCACAATGCTTGTCGGCGATCCAAACCTATAGACCGAAACGCGTCGGCATCTGCAAGCCTTTCTAATGTAAACATAGACAGTATATCCGCCAATTGATCCACCCGTGTATAATGTTTATGACGGCATTGAATTAATTTCTCGATATTTTCCTCTTTTAAACCTTTAACCTGTCTAAAGCCTAACCTTAACTTATGCGGACATATCCCAAACTCCCCTTCCAATGTATTATCCCAAAAAGAGTGGTTTATATCTACGGGCAATACTTCTACACCGTTCTTACGCGCATCGATGATAATTTGAGCTGGCTGGTAAAAACCCATGGGCTGACTATTTAGCAAAGCAGCAGCAAACACATCAGGGTAATAACACTTTATCCAGCTCGATACATATACAAGCAGCGCGAAAGAAGCCGCATGGCTTTCCGGGAAACCATAGCTACCGAAGCCTTCCAGTTGCCGAAAAACACGTTGTGCAAATTCTTCCTTGTATCCATTAGCCAGCATGCCATTTACCATTTTATCACGGAAGTAACTCACTTCTCCTTTCGATTTAAAAGTTGCCATACTACGCCGCAGCGCGTCGGCTTCAGCCGGTGTAAAGCCTGCGGCCACGATAGCAATTTCCATCGCCTGTTCCTGAAATAACGGAACCCCTTTTGTTCGTTCCAAGATACCTTTAATTTCTTCTGACGGGTAGTCTATTGCCTCTTCTCCGTTTCGTCTCCGCAGATAAGGGTGCACCATATCCCCTTGAATGGGGCCAGGCCTCACGATAGCCACTTCAATAACCAAATCATAAAAACAGTTAGGTTTCAAGCGAGGTAACATAGACATCTGTGCCCGGCTTTCAATCTGGAATACACCCAAGGTATCCGCTAGACTGATCATATCATAGACTTTTTTGTCTTCCGTGCCCATACTCGTCAACGTTAGTTCATCACCATAATGTCTTTTTATCAGGTCAAACCCTTTGCGGATACAGGTCAGCATACCCAATCCCAACACATCCACTTTAAGGAATCCCAACGCTTCCAAATCGTCTTTGTTCCATTCTAGATTAGTACGTTCCTCCATTCGAGCGGGAATAATAGGACATAACTCATGAATTTTGCCTTGCGTAATAACAAAACCACCCGTGTGTTGCCCTAGCTGCCTTGGAAATCCAATCAGCTGCTCGGCCAATTCCAATATTTTGCGGAAGTGTGGATCTTCAACATGGAACCCATGCTCCTTAAACCGGTCAGGCTCCAAAGCACTATCCCAGTGTGAACCAATCGTTCGGGATAACCTGCTGAGCGCATCCATAGATAACCCCATAGCCTTGCCTACATCCCGTAAAGCCCCTTTCGCACGTTCTTGTGTCACCGTCGCAACAATAGCGGCTCGATCCCGACCGTATTTCTCATAGATATACTGGATAACTTCCTCCCTTCGTTCATGTTCAAAATCGACATCAATATCGGGCGGTTCGTCTCGTGCATCTGACATGAATCGAGCAAACAACAACTTTATATCAGTAGGATTAACCGATGTGATTTCCAGGCAATAACATACAATGGAATTTGCCGCCGAACCACGCCCCTGACATAAGATACCACGTTCACGGGCAAAACGCACATAATCATATACCGTCAAAAAATAGGACGCATAGTTTTTTCGTCGGATAAAGTCTAGCTCCATTTGTATGGTAGGTGCATGCTTCTCTAATTCCGCTTCATTAAAAAGTTTTTTTGCTCCCTGCCATACCCATAGTTCTAATTCTTCCTGTGGTGTACGCCCCTCCTGCGTAAGTTCTTCTGGGTAGACATATTCCAGCTCATCTAACGAAAAACGGCACGCATCGGCTATTCGGATGGTATGTTCCAATGCCTCCGGATAGGGCGCAAACAAACGTTCCATTTCTTCCTGTGGTTTTAGATACCGTTCGGCATTGGAGTGCAAGCGAAAGCCTGCCGTATATATCGTACATTTTTCACGGACACAAGTCAGGATATCCTGCAATTCACGACGTTCCGGAATATGATAATGGACATCACCTAAGGCTACCACAGGGATATGAAGCCATTCGGCTAAATCATACAGAAGAAACAGTCGTTTGGTATCATTCCCTTGATAAGTGCGGGATAATCCCAGATAAATTTGCCCTTTCAAATGGGCAGCATACGCAGCCGCACTTTCCATAAAAGCCGCATCTAACTCAAAATTATCCGAAAGTGTGGTCGGTGGTACAATGATAAACAGTAAATCTTCTTTATGGATGTATACATCCGCTTGGTAAAGATGACATTTTCCTTTTTCCGTCCGCAAGTTCCCCGTTGTCAACAAGCTACACAATTTACTATAACCTCTCTTATTCTTCGGATATGCCAATAAGCCAGGTCCATCCAATAGATCCAAACGGCAACCTAGGATAAAACGTATCTGATGTTTTCGTGCCGCCACATGGGCACGCACAGCGCCTGCCAAACTATTTCTATCCGCAACAGCTATAGCTTCATAACCTAACGATGCCGCTTGTTTCACTAGCTCTTCGGGATGGGATGCACCTCGAAGAAAACTAAAATTACTGGTTACTTGCAATTCTATATATCCCATGATCTTCTCCTACGCAAAAAATCCATGCAAATACCAATTCGAAGAACGATCTCCTTGATAATGCCCTAAACGAAATAACCAATATCTCCTTCCTTTATCATCTTCTACATAGTAATAATCCCGATGCTCTCCCTGTTCGATCCACCATTCCCGTTCTATTCGCTCCGGGCCGTCTGCTTTTTTAATAAGATGCACCTTTTCTTTATAACGGAACAACATCGGAGGATAATCCGGAATGGGTGCACTTACTTCAATAGGATGAGGTGGATCTAGCAATCGCGTCGGACGAGGGCGGTCTGTACGCCATGCGGTAGTTCGTTTCTCCGTCAAGCAGCCAGCTAGCTTGATGGAACGTTCCGGCCAATAATGTTCATCCGGCAAAAAACGATTTATGCGACATGTAACATCTCTCCCTTTAAACCTATCTAGTAATTCTGCCAATGCATCATTATCTAAACTCCCTTCTCCACTCCATAACAACTCTTGAACGGGTACCGCGTCCTCAACTTTAGGAGCTTCTAATACAAAAACTTCAATTCCCCATCCCGGCGCTATCGTTGGTATCTTTTGTTTAAATAAACCAGCAAGATGTTTTACATGTGCAGAAGCGCGGTTTGTACCAATCTCTATATACTTTACCTTTCCGTCTACACGATAACAGGATAACTTAGCTTTGCGCAGGCCTTTCCCCTCGCCTATCAAGCGTTTGCACAACATATCCAACAGTTTTTCTATCGCCATTTCAATACCTTTTGCCGTCTTGATAGGTTCCAGACAAGGAAGCCGTTCAGCGTAAGGAATAACTGGTTTTAATGGCGCGATAAACTCTTCTTCTTTTCCCAAGGCTTGTCTCACACGTTTTATCAGGTCTTCTCCAAAACGTCTTTTCAATACCTGTGGTGGTATCTGCATCACACTAGCTACCGTTCTAAATCCTAATTTTTTCAGTCGTTCAAGAAGATCGGATTCTAAACGTAAACAAGCTATAGGCATGATAGATAAAATTTCTTGCTGCGCATTGTCCCGAATAATAGTTCCATGCTGTCCATATCGGGCTATTGCCCAAGCAGCTCCTATAGTCGAGGCTATACCTATCCGAACTTCATACCCTCTTTGTTTCAACTGCAGGTGAATTTCTTGCAGATAAGTTTCTTCTCCTCCCCATAAGTGGGCACAGCCTGTTATATCTAAAATTAAGTAACCTGCCGTATCCACACTTACCATAGGCGTATATCGCATACACCACAACCCCATACTTTTCAATAACCTCTCCTTTCGTAGCGGTTTATCTTGTAATACTTCTAACTGAGGAATTGCCGCCCTAGCGTCGGCAACCACCATATTGGGTGTAACTCCATACTGAGCTGCTGACGGGTTGACAGCCGTAACACACATTCTACCCCGCACGGGCATAGCAAATACGACAGGTATATCGGCCAATTGGGGATTATGTTTCGTATACCAATCCGTCAATAAAAAAGGAAGCCATAATACAGCATATCGTTTTACCATGATTACCCCACCTTTCTCTTAGCATGATATATAGGGTCTGAAGATAGCGTTAACCGCTTAGCTTGTAATTGGTTTTGTCTCCATCCTACTTGCCATCGGCTGGGGCTTCCATTCCTGACTTTTAAGAGTTCTACCTCCCACTCCGGAAACCCCACACCGGGCATATCTCCTTGCACATGGCTTGGCAAGGAGCGAATATGCCATCGTGCCGCACAAATGGTTGTACCAAGAAATCGGGGTTTTAACCGTAATACAAACCCAGTAACCTTACTTTTCTCCACAGCGAGTTGTAACCGTCTGGATTGCACAAAATCAATATCTTGTACTTCCGCAATAACCACACGTATTCCCTCGCATTTTAAGCCTTCTTCCAATGCCCAAAGGATGTCCTTATGTTTTTCCATCTGTACAAAAATGATACGATCCGGATCTACACCGAACAATTTGATGGAAGGTGCAAACAGTTGACTGGAACTACTTATCCATAAGCCTACGCCACCTTTCTGTATCAAAAAAGACAATAGTGCGGCTATGAAACCACTTGATGCAGCATCTTCTTCGTTGTTTTCACTCATAAATTCGTGCAGAGTACCTACTGGGAAAACATGACCTGGAAAAGCTTTCTCCAGCTCTCCCAGACCTACATCATAATCCTTTTTTTCTATCTGTTTAAAGCCTTGCCATTGCAATATCTGATGTTGCAAATCAGCTATCAACATCGATTTTTCGACAGATGCACTCATAGCTATTACCTTTCTTTAGAACAAAGGTAATACTAATATTTTTAGTAAAAAAGTCTGTAAAGGAAAATAAAATTATATAATCTCGTCTGCTGTGTCTTCCCGAAACGGAGCTTCTTCATCAAATTCGCCTTCCCATTTCGCGACGACAACTGTCGCTAAACAATTTCCGATAACATTGACTGAGGTACGGGCCATGTCCATCAATTCGTCTATTCCCAGAATGGCGGCAATAACAAAAGTCGGTAACCCAAATTGATCCGCCGTAGCGATCAATACGATTAAAGATGCTCGCGGTACAGCAGCAACTCCTTTAGAGGTAATCATGAGCGTGAAAGCAATCAATAATTGCTGCCCAATAGACAAAGGTATACCAGCCGCCTGCGCTACAAAAATAGAAGCCAACGACAGGTATAAAGATGTACCATCCAGATTAAAGCTATATCCAGTTGGAATAACAAAAGATACAATCTTGCGAGGCACACCAAATCTCTCCATGGCGTTCATGGCTTTCGGCAGCGCCGCATCGGAACTGGTTGTTGCAAATGCTATGGAAACAGGTTCCTTAACTGCATGCATAAAACGTTTCACCGGAATTTTTAAGAATAAGGCAATCGGCAGGAGCACTCCTCCCAAGAAAAGCAGTAAAGCTAAATATAGACTTCCCAGGAGCATAAAGAGGTTTTTTAGGATATCCACACCGAGATGTCCTACGGTATAGGCCATGGCGGCTCCCACACCAATTGGCGCAAAGAGCATGACAATATTGGTAAATTTAAACATGGCCTCCGAAAGACTCTCTGTAAAATTGACCAACGGTTTTCGCTTCTTTTCTTCCACCAAAGCTAGCCCAATACCAAATATCACCCCGAATACGACAATCTGTAATACTTGATTTTCGTAAACTGCTTTGACTATATTTTCGGGGAAAGTGTCCCGTATAAATGCGTTAAATTTATATACACCATGCGCATTGCTCGATATATGCGACATAGCTGTACTATCCGCTATGCTCATTGAGGCGGTTTTAGGAAGTTCTTCATGGGGCATATTTTCCACATCCACGCCTACCCCCGCCTTTGTAATATTAATTACGATCAAACCGATAAATATAGCACAGGTAGTTGCCGACACAAAGTACAACATAGATTTCCATGCCATTCGTCCTACCGATTTTAGGTCGGAGTGCCCTGCAATACCAAAAACAAGCGTAGCAAACAGAATAGGGCCAACAATGGTTTTTACCAGTTTTATAAAAGCTTGTGACAGAGGCTGTAAAGCACGGGCAAAATTAGGAAAATCCAACCCGATAAATACTCCTAACACCAAACAAGTCAGTATCCACGTGGTTAAATTTTTACGGACAATCGCATTCAATGTTAAAACGGACGCTACTATCCACCGCACCCACCTCATAAAATCCGGATGGATAGCAAACCAGTTTAATTCATATATTAGGGTAAGAACGAGAGCAATCGAAACAGTAAAGAGCGTGGTAACAGCGATTTGTCTTTTTAACATCTAGCTTTATATTTGTTTTTGAAAGAAACAAATGTATAAAAATTGTCTCTTATACAAAACACATTATTGTATTACCCGTTGAAAAACAAAACAATATCGGTTTATAATAAAAAAAGCATCACCTACAAGGTAATGCTTTTTATAATTTAAGCGAAAAGCAACATCTTTACTTATTCAGCGTGAAGCCACGCTTTCTTTGCTAAGAGTTCTTCTTCAGTCTCTACAACTTCCTCATCTTCCACACAGCAATCCACTGGACATACTGCTGCACATTGCGGTTCGTCATGGAAACCTTTACATTCCGTACATTTGTCTGAAACGATGTAATATACTTCATTTGAAATAGCTTCTTGGGATTCATTGGCATCCAACGTTACGCCATCTCCAAAATCAATCACACCATCCAGAGCCGTTCCATCCGAAAATTTCCAAGTTACACCTGCATCATATATAGCGTTGTTCGGGCATTCTGGTTCGCATGCGCCGCAATTTATACACTCATCTGTAATTTTAATTGCCATTTATCACCTCACAATTATAATAAATAAACTAATTTTGTCTCGTCCTAAAATAATACTACAAAGTTAGTAGTTATTCTTAAGACAGGCAAAGATACTTCAAAAAAAAATCAGAACAATTCTAAATTAAAAAGATTTGACACAGAAACAACGAATTGATGCCTTTGTAGCACTGGGCAAGTTACTTGCCTCGGATCAAGAAAAAACAGACCGGGTTTTGCAGCAAGCATCCATAAAAAATCCGTGGTATACCGTTAAAAATACGAGAAAGCAACTCCAGGCATTGTCTTCCAATCTGACATCCGAAAGGCTTACACAATGGGTAGCCCCCTACGCAGATACAGAAACCAATCAGATTGTCGGTCTTATATTAGCCGGAAACATACCGTTAGTTGGATTTCATGATATATTATGTGTGCTTATCGCAGGCTTTCGTGCGCAGATTAAACTCTCTTCTGATGATGCAGGGTTAACATCCTTTGTGCTTCATGAGCTTATCCAAATAGAACCCGCATTTGCTGAAAAAATACAGATTGTAGATCGATTGCAACAGTATGATCTGATTATCGCTACCGGGAGCGATAACAGTTCCCGCTATTTCGATTATTACTTCGGAAGGAAACCCCACATTATCCGCAAGAATCGAAACTCCCTAGCTATTCTTACTGGCGCGGAATCTCCAGAACAGCTGAAGGCTTTAGGATTTGACATGTTCGATTATTTTGGACTCGGATGTCGATCGATTTCCAAACTATATGTCCCTCGTCATTACAACTTCCGTTCATTTTTTGAAGCGCTCGAAGACTTTAGTGCTATTAGAGATCATAATAAATATGCTAACAATTACGACTATAATAAGTCCATCTATTTAATTAATGGCGACAAGCATCTTGACAATGGTTTTATGTTACTCAAAGAAGATACAAGCTTCGCATCTCCATTAGCTACCGTGTTTTATGAAGAGTATGATCATATTCACCAAGTTGTTGCCCAATTAGAAGCACAGGCCGATAAAATACAATGTATCGTCAGCGAAGCCACAATAGAAACAAGTATTCCAACGTTCCCTTTAGGAGGCAGTCAATGTCCTTCGTTAACGGATTATGCTGACGGAGTGGATGTCATGGCATTTCTTTCTGAAAAAAAATGATAACTTTGTTATGATGTATGTTATTAAAGTTAAAGGTGTAGCCAAAATTCCCGATTATGTCCAACTGCGGGACGAAGCTTTTACCTTGTTAGCATATTTTCGAGTAGATAGACCAGACAAATCCCTAGAAAAAATAGGGCTGGGTGACAAAACCGATTATATCATGCAGGTTGTAGCGGAAATGCCTTTCGGCCAAATAAAAAAAATTGATGTATAAAACAGTATGACAACAGCGAGCAACACAGTTATCAAATTAAAAAACGTAGATATATACCAACAAAAGCATTTGGTACTTTCCCATGTTAATCTCGATATCAACCAAGGCGAGTTCATCTATTTGATTGGTCAATCGGGGACCGGAAAAAGTAGTTTGTTGAAAATAATATATGGCGACCTCTACATCGCCAGTGGTGAGGGAATGGTAGCAGGTTTCGACCTGAAAAAGCTGCATGAAAACGACGTTCCTTATCTTCGTCGAAAATTAGGCATTGTCTTTCAGGATTTCCATTTATTAAATGACAGAACGGTAGAGAAGAATCTCGAATTTGCCTTGAAAGCTACGGGATGGACAGAAAGGGGATTGATAGAAAACCGTATGTTGGATGTTTTGGAAAAAGTGGGATTACGATCTAAACTACGTAAAATGCCTCACGAATTATCCGGTGGTGAGCAACAACGTGTCGTTATTGCCCGAGCGTTGTTAAACAATCCAGAAATTATCCTCGCCGATGAGCCGACAGGAAATCTCGACCCCGCTACATCGGAAGAAATCGTACTTTTATTAAGAGATATCGCCGCCTCAGGTACTGCTGTATTGATGGCGACCCACGACTACCAGATTATTAAGAATATGCCCGCCCGTATTATCAAAACGGCGGATACTGCGTTATACGACAATGTAGAGATATAAATCGCGACACTGACAGAACATCACAAAGCCGACATTTTGATAGTTTATTTTCTGATAGACTGACAGGGTGTCGGTTTTATTTGTGTTGGCAATATTATTGAGTGCCAACAAAGGATATTAATGTAGGCTATAATATAGATATGATGAACGAACAGGAAAACAATATTCAAGACGAGAATTTAGCGTCTGTTGATCCAACTCCGGAGGAAAGTACAGGCCAATCCGAAGAAACAACTGAAGAACGTTTACAACAAGAATTGGCAAATGCGAACGACAAGTACACGCGTCTATTTGCTGAATTCGACAATTATAAAAAAAGAACGTCCAAAGAACGCGTAGAGCTTATACAGTCTGCCAGCAAAGACGTTTTAGCTAAACTTTTACCTATCCTAGACGATTTTGACCGTGCTCTGGTTGCCATGGAAACGGCACAGGATATAGAATCGGTAAAACAAGGTGTTGATCTGGTCAATCAAAAATTTAGAAAAATATTGGCGAATGAGGGATTAAAAGAAATGGAGAATCTTATCGGTCAGCCTTTTGATGCTGAATATCAAGAAGCCATTACCGCAATCCCTGCTCCGTCAGAAGAATTAAAAAATAAAGTTATAGATGTAGTGGAAAAAGGTTACTTTCTCAATGATAAAGTAATTCGTTTCGCAAAGGTAGTAATAGGTCAATAAGAAGATGGCTAAGAGAGATTATTACGATATATTAGGTGTTTCAAAGTCTGCGGATGCATCCGAAATCAAGTCTGCATACCGCAAACTAGCGATAAAATACCACCCCGATAAAAATCCAGACGACAAAGAGGCCGAAGAGAAATTTAAGGAAGCAGCTGAAGCGTATGAGGTATTAAGCAATCCAGAGAAACGCCAGCGGTATGATCAGTTTGGTCATGCGGGGAATTCGGCTTCCGGCTTTGGCGGCGGCGGTATGAATATGGAAGATATATTCAGCCAGTTTGGTGATATTTTTGGCGGCGGCCATCCTTTCGAAAGCTTCTTCGGTGGTGGTGGACGTAGCGGAGGTGGCAGACGCGTGCAGCGTGGCACCAATCTTCGTATTAAAGTGAAATTGACTTTAGAAGAGATAGCCAAAGGTGTAGAGAAGAAAGTTAAAGTAAATAAGCAGGTACAGTGTCATACTTGTGGCGGCACCGGGGCAAAGGATAAATCATCTTACCACACTTGTAAGACTTGTGGCGGTGTAGGATCCGTTAGGCGGGTAACCAACACGATATTGGGACAAATGCAGACAACGAGTACCTGTCCTACCTGTAATGGTGAAGGTGTTGAAATCACCTCCAAATGTACGACTTGTAGAGGCGAAGGGTTAGAAAGAGGCGAAGAAACAATTGCTATCAACATCCCTGCAGGCGTGAGTGAAGGTATGCAGTTATCGATGAGCGGAAAAGGAAATGCCGCACCAAGAGGAGGCATTCCGGGAGACTTGATCATCCTCATCGAAGAGATACCGCACGAAACATTAAAACGTGACGGCATTAATGTCATCTATGACCTGTATATAAACTTTGCAGATGCAGCGCTAGGTACAAGCGTCGAAATTCCTACTATTGACGGAAAAGCAAAAATAAAGATAGATCCCGGAACGCAAGGTGGGAAAATTCTGCGCTTAAAAGGAAAAGGTGTACCGGAGGTAAACTCTTATCACAAAGGAGACCAATTGGTATACGTTAACGTATGGACACCTAAAGCCGTCTCTCCGGAAGAGCGTTCCGTTCTGGAAAAACTGAAAGGTTCAGCAAACTTTAAACCTCAACCGGGCAAAAGTGAGAAGTCGTTCTTTGAACGCATCAAAGAATATTTTGAATAAATAAATTTTCATTCTATTTGATAGAACCTCGGAGAAATACCGAGGTTTTTCTTTTTATATATAACACGAAGCGAAATAAGGTCGGTTAGGAATTGGAACAAAAATGCGTGTTGGTTGTTCAAAATATAAAGTATTATATATGATAACTACCGAGAAGCAAAAGCAAGAATCAGAGGCATTCCATCGGGATGCACTCCGGCTATTACTTGACAGCAATTGCGAATTTATGCTAGGAGGCGCTTTTGCCATGTTTCATTATACGGGTATATTCCGTGATACGAAAGACTTGGACATCTTTTGCAAGAGCAGTGAATATCCTAAAATATTAAAATATTTCGCTGCTCAAGGTTACGAAACCCAATTAACCGATGTCCGTTGGCTAGCAAAAGTTTTTCATGGTGAATATTTCATCGATATCATTTTTGATACCGTTAGCAATATTTGTACAGTAGATGATTCCTGGCACGCAAGAGCCTCGACAGGAACATTTGCTGGTGTACCTGTACAATTTATACCCGTGGAGGAGCTTATTTGGTGCAAAATATACGTGCAGAACCGAGAGCGGAACGACAGTGCCGATATCAACCATATCCTTTTAAAATATGGTAAAAACGTGGACTGGGAACTACTGTTACAACGTCTAAACCCTCACTGGCACTTATTATTGGCACAGCTGCTGACCTTCCAGTTTGTGTATCCCGCCGATTATCGCGACATTATCCCTAAGTGGCTTTTCGACGAGCTGATGGCTCGCGCAGCTGAACAATACGACCTTCCGCCTCCATTAGAAAAGGTGTGCCGGGGTCCTCTCATCGATCAGACCCAATACGAAGTGGATATTAAAGAATGGGGTTACAAATCATCTACAATAACAACAATCTGATAACATGACAAAAAAAAAAAAAACAAAGATTGCCGCCATGGCCGATATTCACACCAAAATCACTGATCATGGCAGTTTGCGATCAACCTTCGAACAAGTGTCTGAAGAAGCAGATGTCTTGGTTATTTGCGGTGATCTAACGGATACAGGCGATGAGGATGAAGCAAAGATTCTCGGTGAACAATTAGATATCTTAAGCGTTCCCGTAATCGGCGTTTTAGGAAACCACGATTATGAAAAGGGAAGGCAAAAAATTATCAAACAAATTCTCTCGGAACACAATATGATTATTTTAGATGGCGAATCGACTGTTGTCGAGAACGTAGGTTTTGCGGGTGTAAAAGGATTTGGTGGAGGATTTGACCAATATATGCTTTCCATATTTGGGGAAGATATGATGAAACAATATGTACATGAGGTGGTCAACGAATCATTGCAATTAGATCGTGCTCTTACACGGCTGGAACAAGAGTGTCCGGAGTTGCCAAAAGTGGCACTTTTACATTATGCTCCTATTAAAGAGACAATTGCAGGCGAGCCCGAACAGTTATTTCCATTTTTAGGTTCGTCCCATCTTGTAGAGCCTCTTATCCGACGTCAAGTTTCTGCAGCTTTTCACGGACATGCACATGCGGGCAAGCTCCGCGGTTCCACCACAACCAAGATACCCGTATACAATGTCGCCCTTCCCGTGTTAAGAAAAGAACATGCGAACGCTCCCTATTTAATAGTCGAAGTGTAACTGTACAATGGCAGAAATATCTGCCATTCTTACGCTGCCAATTTATCTCTTTTCCTGCCAAATTGCCTACATGGATTATTTTCTGTGGTCCTAGGTATGTTATTTTTCTCAAAAAGTAAAATAAATAATCAGATTTTCAATCATTTGCATAAACAAACAATCCAGTGACATTTAATTCTGGCATTGGCACAAGTATTGAATAAACTGAACTTAATTGACAAAAAGTCAAATAATTAAAATAAATTAAATTAAAGTAACATGAAAAAGTTTTACTTAACATTGGCGGCTGTAGCAGCGTTAACATTTGCCTCACAGGCACAAACAGAAAAAGGTAAATTTATTGTCGGTGGCGGATTGGGATTCGATACAGAATCTGTGAAAGACACCGATTCGAAGTTTAATTCGTTTAACATTATGCCATCTGCAGGTTATTTCGTATCCGACAACATTGCTGTAGGAGTCGGTTTAGGTTATCAATGGAACAAAGCCGAATATAATGCAGAATCGAGTATAAAAGAACAAGCAAGCAGTTCTTTTGCTGTTGCTCCTTTCGGTAGATGGTATTCAGCTAATGGCCCAGTGAGATTCTTCGGACAGCTTTCGGTTCCAATGTCATGGGGAAATCAAAAAGTCAATGATGAAAAAACTGCCGATATTACTAACTACGGTGTAGAATTGGCACCCGGTATCGCGTATTTCCCTACATCAAAAATCGGATTGGAATTTAAAGTGAGAGGATTGTATTACAATTCTCGTACGAGCGATCCTGTAAGTGATTTGCCTAAAACCACTGTTAATACGTTTGGTTTAAATGCTAATTCATTGGCTCCAACAGTAGGTGTACAGTTTTATTTCTAATACAAATCATTAATACCACAATAACACCATTGAAAAAGCCGGTCTATATGAGAACCGGCTTTTTTATTATCATATTTAATATAGCATATTATGCAAATGATTCTATCGCCGTGTTAAACGTCGGCGAGGGTCGCATAGCTTCAGACGCCAATTCATCACTAGGGAAATAATATCCACCGATGTCTTGCGGTTGGCCTTGCGCACCGATCAATTCTTCATTGATTTTACCTTCGTTTTCTGCTAGTGCTTTCGCTAGATCACCAAACTTAGACGCTAATTCTGCATCTTCTGTTTGTGTAGCCAAAGCTTCTGCCCAATACAAAGCCAAATAGAAATGCGAGCCCCTATTATCAATTTGTCCTACTTTACGTGCTGGCGATTTATCGTTGGCAAGGAATTTTTCTGTCGCCACATCCAATGCATCTGCCAAAACCTGCGCTTTCGCATTCTGCTGTGTTTGCGATAAGTGCTCAAAAGAAGCGCCCAATGCCAAAAACTCACCCAATGAATCCCACCGTAGATAACCTTCTGTTACGAACTGTTCTACGTGTTTAGGTGCGGATCCCCCTGCTCCTGTCTCAAACAAACCACCACCATTCATCAACGGAACAATAGACAACATTTTTGCCGAAGTACCCAACTCTAAGATCGGGAACAAATCCGTTAAATAGTCACGCAGCACATTCCCGGTTACGGAAATCGTGTCTAACCCTTTACGAATACGCTCTACAGAGAATTTAGCGGCTTCGATTGGCGATAATATACGGATATCCAAACCTGCTGTATCAAAATCAGCTAGGTATTTATTTACTTTTTTAATGATTTCACGGTCGTGCGCACGGTTTTCATCTAGCCAAAATACTGCAGGCGTATCTGATAGACGAGCACGGTTTACAGCCAATTTCACCCAGTCCTGAATAGGAGCATCTTTCGTTTGGCACATCCGGAAGATATCGCCCTCTTCTACCAGTTGTTCCATGAATACATTGCCGGATGCATCGATTACACGAATGGTTCCTTTGGAAGCAGCTTGGAAAGTCTTATCATGCGAACCATATTCTTCTGCTTTTTGTGCCATCAATCCCACATTCGGAACAGATCCCATTGTTTTCGGATCATAAGCACCATTTGCTTTACAATCGTCAATTACAGCCTTATAAACACCAGCATAGGAACGATCTGGAATAATGGCAATGGTATCTTGCTGCTTTCCTTCTTTATTCCACATCTGTCCGGATGTACGAATCATCGCCGGCATGGAAGCATCGACAATCACATCCGAAGGAACGTGCAAATTGGTAATCCCTTTATCCGAGTTTACCATAGCCAAATCAGGTCCATCTGCTATTGCTGCTTCAATAGCTGCTTTTACCTCCGCTTCTTGTGGATGCCCAGCAATTTTAGCATACACCTCACCTAAACCGTTGTTTTTATTGATACCCAAGTTAGCAAACAAATCACCGTACTTGGCAAACACCTCTTTGAAGTATACCTCTACGATCGCACCAAATATGATAGGATCCGATACTTTCATCATCGTTGCCTTCAAGTGAGCTGAAAGCAATACACCTGCTGCCTTGGCTTCTTGAATCGCTTGCGCTACGAAAGCTTTCAGTTTAGCTAAATTCATCACCGATGAGTCAATAACTTCACCAGCTTTTAAATTAGCCAATCCTTTTAATTCCTTTACATTCCCATCTTCACCTACAAACTCAATTTTGAATTGGGTATCATTGTCTATCGTAACTGATTTTTCTGTAGCATAAAAATCGCCATCAGACATCGAAGCTACTTTTGTTTTACTATCTGCCGACCAGGCACCCATGCTATGTGGATTTGCTTTCGCATAATTCTTTACCGCTTTCGGTGCTCTACGGTCTGAATTTCCTTCACGCAATACAGGATTCACTGCTGAACCCAAAACTTTCGCATACGTTGCTTTAATTTGTTCTTCTTCTGCATTCGCCGGTGTATCCGGATAATTAGGCACGTTGTAACCCGCCTTTTGAAGCTCTGTTATTGCCCCTTTTAACTGTGGAATAGAAGCCGAAATATTCGGCAATTTGATAATATTCGCTTCCGGTGTGGTCGCTAACTGTCCTAATTCTGCCAATGCATCAGCTACTTTTTGTTCTGGTGCCAAGTACTCAGAAAAATTAGCTAGTATACGTCCAGCCAGCGAAATATCTCTTAATTCGACTTCGATATCAGCTGTTTTTGCAAAAGCTTGAACAATGGGTAAAAACGAATAGGTCGCCAATAAAGGCGCTTCATCTGTCTTCGTGTAAATGATTTTGGATGACATAATTTTCTATTGAAATATTCTTAATGTTCGATGAATAAGGATCAACGCCATTGTGTTTACGTTTATCCTAAAAATTCGCCTAAAGGTAAGCATTTGAACGCAAAAATGGAAGTGTGTTTCTGCTTCTTTGATAGAAGCTCCTCCTACAACTCCGGATGTCTATTTTTCAAATTCAGCTATCTGAAGATAACAAAAAACAGGTGTTCCTTGTGCTCGATGCGCTCATCAGGGATTACAAGCCAGAAAAACATATGCGCAATAATCGGATAGGAGGAACGTGCCACACTTCATTCTATATTAAGGTGCTTCAATATACACAATCTCTCCCTCCATACACTCGACCGTCACCAATGGAGATTCTGAAATGATTTCTTGAAAAAAGCTGCCCCAAATCCCTCCCTTAATAAATCTAATATCATATAAAAAATAATCTAGTTTAACAACTGACCTGAAAGCTTCTTCACTAAATTAATAATTGAAAACATCTGATCAATACCTAAACAGTAAAAACTATTAGCATAACCTTTCACAATTGGATCTATTGTATCACTTTGCCATGAAAACTTAAAGCTTGCTAATCCATTTGTAATAACAGCAAAGCGTCTTGCTGTTTTTTCCTCATGAAACAATGTAACGCAGTCTAGTTCGCTAAACTCAACAAATGAAATTTCTCGGTATATTTGTCTTTTTGCACTGACTAATAAAAAAGTGATCTCTGGAAAATCCTTACTCCAATTGTTCAGGTTGTTTATGCCGACCAGACATGGTCCGCACCACGTAGCCCAGAAATCGAGTACCAGTAGCTTATCTCTATATTGTTCGAGCGTCCCTTTTACAGTATCCCAGTTGGCATAAAAGAGGTGCTCCATGGTTCAGAACTTTTCAGGCAGTTTTTGTCCCATGATCGCAGGACCGGTTTCGGTTTGCCCTTCGGCAGTCCGCGTTTCCGTGGACTGCGCCCAGGCTCCTGATAGATTAAACAACATGAAACAAATCAATGCCAACACAAAAGACATTGATTTGTTCTTCATTGCCTCTACCCCTACCACTCTCCTACTTTTACAGTACCGCTGATCTACGCCAGAGGTACATGTGTTTAGTAGCTCTCCAGTACCTTTCTAGTACCTTTTCGGTACACTCTCCGTACACTAACGGTACATCAGCCATTTTACGCAAACGTTGCGTAAAAGGTACTACATCCTTACTGCATCTATACTTGATCCCCGTTTTAAGCACGTCAAAAAAACGGCAAAAACGCCGCCTGTTTCTTCGGGTGCTGTTCGGGTGTCCTTCGGGAGCGCTTCGAGTCCGCTTCGGGACTGGTTCGGGACAACTTCGGTATTGCTTCGGGTGAGCTTCGGTTGTTCTTCGGCTGCCACCCGAATAGCAGTCGAACACTTCCCGAACAGCACCCGAACCAGTGTCGAACAAATCCCGAGGATATTTCGAAGAAACGTCGACAACTTCTCGAACGATTGCCGAAGGCAAGGCAGCGCCCCCCTCTTTTACTTGATTGGTTAAGATTTTGGTAATCTAGGTGGTTTTTTTTTTCGGGAACTCGCTTCCCCTCCTTATAATCGGGAGGGTGTCCCTCTGCTTGGTCGTAAACAACTACGATATACCCAGAGGAACAATCACTATTTCTCCTTCTCCTCTGTTGCAATTCAACAGTATATACAGTTGGTGGAACAGATGACGGACTTCTACCCTATCCAGCAATCCATGCAGCAAACCGAACAAGCCATTGTACGGGGCAATCACTCCACGAGAGCCTCTCGAGCTTCGATTTCTATCCACCAAAGATCATCCAGCTAATCCGCGTAGGCGAAGAGGTAAATCGCCTCGAGTTTTTCTTCGAAAAGATTGCCAACCAGCTCACCGAAGAGGTGGAATACAAAACCTCAACGATTTCCACGGTTCTGGAACCACTTATCATCATTTTCTTAGGGTTGGTGGTAGGTCTGATCTTGATAGCGATGTATCTGCCGATGTTCCAGATGAGTAATAGTTTTTGAGTAATGTCCACAAATATTTTGCGGTTTCCTATTAGTCTAAAATTGGCCATATGACTATTATTTTTCCTCAAAACTTTTCAATTCTTTATTTACCTCAACCAACAGCTGCTCTTCAGTGGGTAAATTTAACCCTAAAAACTCCAAATACTTCGGGTCTTTAATAATCTCTTTAGCATCAGATGGAAGCTTCTCGTTTTTAGCTACCGACAGGACACTTTCTCTGTCATTACTTACTTAAAGACGCTCGTAGAGGTTACTGTAGATCTGTCGCTCCAATTGCCGGACCGTCCAGTTGTTCTTGATAGTTTCTGCAATATAAAAATCTCGTTGTTGATCGATTTCTAATCTGAGCAGGAGTTTATATTGACTCCAACTTAATTGCGAATACAGTGTATTCGCAATTGGAAACGTACGATAAAACTGACGAGAAAGTTCGATTTGACGCTTAGAAAAGCCACTACCATACTCCGGTTCTAATTCATCTGCAATGTATTCTGTAAGGTACTTCCCATAGTCTGCCCGATTTTTGCCTTCCTGCTCTTCTTCGAAAATACGTTTACCAATATGCCAATACATCAACGTACGTTGATGGTCAACGGCACGGATTGCCTTATCTTTTGACTGGACAATGATACTCTTGATATCCTTAATAATAGATTGATTTATAATCATGTTAATCGGTTTTATTTTTCGAATCTTTTTCAATTCAAAGTTATAAAACCGAACCCAATAAAACTAATATTTTTAGCATAAATGTCTATTGGAATCTAATTAGATAATATGAATGAAATGCGCTGTTTTAAACAAGACAATGAGTTAGTGGTTTTTAATCTCTCTAATTAGACAACGCCAACAACGCAAACGAACCCAGCCAATGGCTTCCCATATAATCATCATCCGAAATATTCTTTAAAGAGAATTCAATATGTGTATTGGCGAGCGGCACCAGGGTATGCTGTAATTCCGGTAATACACGGGCTATACCATACAAACAGTTTGCCCGGCTAAAATTCAAACCATCCAAATGGACCAGTTTACCATCTGTACGATCGCTTACAATAGCGGGTTCAAGGGTTTCGATTTCCGCCTCAAATAACACCGGCATAAAATTCACAAGCCAGTTTTGGTATTCATCTTTCGGCATCACCTTGCTCATAAGATAAGCCTCCTCCAAGCAAGGCGAAAGAAAATCATAACCACTGGGTTCGTAAGCGAGGTTACAATTTTTATCTTGTTCAAAAAAACGTATACTATTGGTTTTTATCGCGTTGAGCAACGCCATATCACCCGTTGCTTCCGCGTACTCATACATCAGCGTAAGGCTAAAAGCCGTATTATCATGCTGTCCGGTACGGATAGGATATACCAATTTACATAAATATTGCTGTGTGCGTTCCGACAACAGATCGACCAGCGGCTGCAGCGTCTTTGCCCATTCCTGCGCATCTGCATTCCGCCACGATATTAGTTCCTGCTGCAGTTTAAACAACCATGCCCAACCATAAGTACGCTCAAAGCTCAGGTTATTCTCGTCCTGGAAGAAAGCGAGTTCCACCGCCAAGTTTTCTTTTGTAATATGGCTTTTCAACAATTGGCGAATCTTTCCGTCCGAATCAAGTTCCGGATACTGCTTTAGTAACCGGACAATAGACCAATACCCGTGGACAGACGAATGCCAATCAAAGCACCCGTAAAAGATAGGACGCAACGCCTTAGGAGATTTTAGGTCCGCATCGCTTCCCAATACCTGACCTAGTTTATTTGGATATTCGATCGTTAAACAGTGCGTAGGCAATTCAAAAATTCGTTTTGCAGTTTCCTCGTTTAGGGTTAATTGTGCTACTTTAACAATATCTTCCGCGTTTTCCTCTTTTCGCTTATCCCCAGATTCACAAGAAAGAAAAAAAGCAAAAACGCCCATACCAATGAACTGTAAAACCAAATATCTGTACTGCATAACTCTTTATTTTAGTCAACAACTATATTATTATACGTAAAATTAGAAATAAAAAGCCTTAAATAAGAACGCTCAGTATCAATCCACACCATGCACCATCCCCACCTTAACACTAATTATCGTATCCAGAGATTGCACAGCCCCTCCTTAACACGTCAATGTCGCCTACGAATGTTTTACAACTGTACAAACTCATCCTTAGTACTACCCCAAATGTAAAACATTCGAAGCGACGATTTTTTTTGCTTCTTTTTTTGAGGAAAAAAAAGAAGAAGAATATTTACCTTTGCTCCCTCTATTCAACACATGCAAATGAACAAAGCACTTATCGCGTTAGCATTTGGCGGATTAGCTATCGGGATGACAGAGTTTACCATGATGGGCATCCTGCCAGACATCGCCAAAGATTTGAAAATTGACATTCCCGAAGCCAGTAACTTAATTGCACTTTATGCATTGGGCGTTGTGGTAGGTGCACCTACCCTGGTTGCATTCAGCGGAAAATATTCGCCGCGAAATATATTGCTTTTTCTGATGCTCCTCTTTTTCGTATTCAATGGTATTTTCGCCATCGCACCTAACAAGGTTTTGCTACTAACTTCACGCTTTATATCCGGCTTTCCGCACGGTGCTTTTTTTGGTGTTGGTTCGGTGGTAGCTGCGCGACTGGCTAAACCCGGCAAAGAGGCACAGGCGATCTCTATCATGTTTACCGGAATGACCATTGCAAACTTAGCAGGTGTACCGCTGGGAACTTATATCGGTCATCATTATTCCTGGCGGATCACCTACGGCGTCATCAGTTTATTGGGCCTTATTACTTTTCTAGCCATTTATTTTTGGATGCCGAGAATGGAAGCTAGCAAGACAAACAATGTATGGAAGCAAATCAGTTATTTCGCCCGTTGGGATGCTTGGTTAATGGTGGCTGTTATTGCTATCGGAACGGGTGGTCTCTTTGCATGGATATCCTATATTGCCCCGCTAGTGACGGACGTCTCCAATCTTCCTGAAAACCGCGTGCCAGTCATCATGATATTAGTCGGATTGGGTATGTTTTTCGGGAATATTATCGGTGGTAAACTTGCCGACAGCATAACACCCTCGAAAGCGGTTATTATCGGTTTTATAGCGATGGCAACGTGTTTATTGGTTGTGTTTTTCATTGCACACGTCACCTATTTGGCCTATCCCATGGCATTCATTACGGGGATGATATCCTTTTCTATCGGTTCGCCGCTACAGATGATGCTGATCAACAACGCCAAAGGTGCGGAAACATTCGCCGCGGCGGCCGGACAGGCAAGCTTTAATATCGGGAACACGCTTGGGGCTTATCTCGGCGCTATCCCTATTACACTCGGATATGCGTATAACTATCCGTCGCTGGTGGGTGTAAGTATGGCTAGTATGGGAGCTATACTCGCGTATATTTTCTGGAAAAAAGTGGTCAGAGCGAAAATGAATCTCTAGGAGGAGCGCTGCTTCTCCCAGGCAATAACCAAACGGCTCATCAGCGAATAACGCGCCATACCTTCGGGTTGGTTGTTATGGCGCAAATAGCCTCCATAAAATAAGTTCGTCAAGCGATTAAATGTACCGTCATATTGTTGCCAAAAGAGACGTTCTTCTGCGTAATCACGGCGGACATCCGCCGATAGTTTGGCAACATACGATTCATAAAGCATTTTATCCTCAAAATACAGCGGCCGAAGTAAATACTGCACAGTCTCATAATAAGCAGCATAACGATACCACACATTGGAATGGTCTTGGAGCATCAGGAAAGCGATAAAATTGCATTCGTCTTCAAACCCTATCCCCATTTGATGCGCCAATTCATGTACCACCGTAAACGGATAAGAGGTTTTGGGCATGATACCATTTACCTGCACTTCCTGCGTAAAGGGGTTAAAATATCCGGTTACTGTAAAGTAGGAAACTAACCTACTTGATAAAGGCTGTTTCGCTTTAACCTGCGTACGGGATAGCATCGGCAACCTATCACCGCTTTCGTCCATTAACTGTTGCAATTCTTGTCGCGCATGCGTCTTATCCATCATGGAGGTATCCAGCTGTTTCCGAAGCTGGTTGATTTCTACTATATAGCGATCTAGTATTTCGATATAATCTTCTTGAACGATGGTATCGATCTGTAGTTCGAGTTGTTGTTGTAAAGGTACCCTATAATAATGGAGACCCCAGCTCACATAGAAGTAAATATACGTAGCGAGCAGAACCAGGACAAACTGCATCAATCGCTTCCGTGCCGCTTCCCATTTACGTTTGACTAGTGCCATCGCAGACGATATCGCTATCCATAGAAAGCTGCCCGATAAGAATCCATAGAAAACATCTCCGATACTAAACGGTAACCAACCGAATAATAACTTCGGTAAATGAGAAAAAAGGGGATAAAACTGACGACTATAATATTGCTCGATAAATGCCGGCGACTGTTTTATCCAGGATAAAACGAACATCACGACAAGACACACGGCTATCGCAATGAAATAGCGTTTACTTCCGCTTTTTAAATTAACTTTCGGTTTCAAAATATAGTTTGTAATAATTTAGACCACGTTCCTCATCGAAACCAGATTCAATATAGTCTCGTTTGCCATGCACGTAAATATGAAAGTTTTTATCCAATTTAAGGACAGACTTGTAAGAAGCCGCCATTTTCTTTACCGCTGGGGATGCGATTTCAAAGTTTGGTTGGAATGGCGTATCGAACTCTTCGGCGAAGTTTTCTTGATATTCCTTGAAGAGCGAGGCTGCCTGCGGGTTGCCGATCACTTCTTCTTCAAATTCCCCCTGATCGAATGTTTCCTTCGTTTTAAAATAGTTCATCGAACGATTTAAGAGATCAATTTTGTCTGCATTTTCCAGTTCAAATGCTTCATCTAATTTATCATTCACGAAATTCTTATAGACCTTCAGTAAATTCCCCGTCTGTTGGAAACTATCATTACGCGCCTTGATCTTCAAAAAATCATCTTTCCAGTATACGGCTTCAGATTGGTTTGTTTGGTCGACGACCAACACCTTATAGCCCTCCTCTTCTTCTGTCTTCACGATGACTACACCTTTATCCAATTTATTGATATTGATGGCTTCCTGTTCATAATCCAGGTCAAAACCGCCCGCGTTTGGATACACTTTTAAATAAGCTTCCTTGTTTTCGGATTTAAAGATGCCTATAGCGTCATGTTCTTCTCCTTCCAGTTGCACATTCTTAAGTGCAACGACATATACCTCTCCCGCTTTTATTTTCGGATGTTCGGAAACTTCATATAGATGTTTCGCTAGTTGCTGGGACATATCATGGAAAGCCATCTTCCCATCAAAATATTGCTTTGCAAAATAATAGATCTCATTGAGTTGCAAATCATCATTCGGATGATAAAAGCGATATACCTCGTTTGCCTTGCTAAAAGGTTTCATAAAATACTGCATCAACAGATCCGGCAGCACCTCGTCCTGCGAGATATCAACGGGCGTGTCGGATAGTACATAAAACTCGTCCTGCGCCTTGTTCCCTACACGATGTATGGCGAGTTGTTCAAAAGTTGCGTCTTGGTGAAAGAACATTTATTTAGTTTTTATTCGTTACTAGTGACTCGTTATTCTTAATCAAAAGCCAAAAATATCAATGGCTGTTTTATAGGTACTCACATGTGCATTCACGATATCTTTTATATGTTCGGAATAACCTCCCCCCATACTGATTTGCACAGGAAGTCCGTTTTGTCGACATCTATGCAATACCAATTCGTCCCGACGCTGGCATCCATCGGCCGTCAATTTAAGCTTTCCCAGTTTATCAGTTGCTAAAATATCGACTCCTGCTTGATAAAACACAAAATCAGGAGCAAAAACTGTAAATATTTTATCGAGGCTGTCCTGTAGTAAGGACAAATAGGCTTCATCGTTCATGCCATCCGGCAGGGGTATATCCAAATCCGAACATTCCTTGATAAAAGGAAAATTTTTATCGCCATGCATAGAAAAGGTAAATACATTCGGATGTCCCTCAAAAATATGAGCCGTTCCGTTGCCTTGATGCACATCGAGATCGATGATCAATATCTTGGCTACCAATTTCTGATCCAGCAGATAAGCGGCTGCCACCGCCTGATCGTTTAACAAACAGAAACCTTCTCCAAAATCGCGGCCGGCATGATGCGTTCCTCCAGCGACGTTAAAAGCCACGCCATGCTCCAAAGCGTATAAACTGGCTTGGATCGTTCCGTCCAAAATATACCGTTCGCGGTCTACTAAAGATTGTGACAACGGAAACCCAATCCTACGCACCATTTTAGCATCCAATGATAAATCCATCAGCTGGCTGACATAATGCTCATCGTGAGCCAATACGATCGCGGATATATCGACAAGTTTTGGTTCGAAAAAGCTACTTGCAGACACGGCTCCTTCGTAAAGCAACTGCGCCGGGATAAGCTCATATTTTACCATAGGAAAACGGTGTCCCGTTCGTAAGGGATGTATGTAAGCCGGATGGTATGCTATGCGTAACACGATGTTTCTTGTTTTATTCCTCGCGAAGTTAAAGGATATTTTTTATCTTCGAGGGCTACAGACCGAATCAATTCATCAGAAAAAATGGAAGAAACGAACAATTTACCTATTTTAAGTGCAGAAGAGTTGCGCGTTCTAGGTTCGCTTTTGGAAAAATCCAAAACAACACCGGAATATTACCCTATGACCTTAAACGGATTACAGACCGCTTGCAACCAGAAAACCTCCCGAAAGCCTGTCGTTTCGTATGACGAAAATACCATTATCGAGGCATTGGATACGTTACGGAAACGAGGACTTGTATCTACGGCGGTCGGTGGCGGTAGCCGTGTGACAAAATACAAACATAACCTTGCCATACAATATCCGTTGATTCCGCAAGAGTTAGCGGCATTATGTCTGCTCATCCTCCGTGGACCTTTGACGCCAGGAGAGATCAATTCAAATGCCGGTAGACTATTTAATTTCGAGAGTATAGATGAAGTACAGGACGTATTGAACCGCTTGCAAGACCAGGAGCCTTCTTTTGTAAAACAACTGGCAAAGCGTCCCGGCCAAAAAGAAGTACGTTATGTACATCTGCTCGGCGAGGTGAACGAAGAAGATTACGACAACCTCAGCAGTGCTTCGGACAGCAATTCATCGAATCGCATACAGGAATTAGAGGCGCGTGTAAGCACACTGGAAGAGCAATTGGCCGCACTAAAGAAAGAGTTTGACTACTTAATGGAGCAGTTGTCTTAGCTGAATAAAATATAAAATCTTAACCCACCTGTTACTTTTTAACGATTTGTACCGTTTCGTATGTTTAAGGCATAGCTTTTGCTATCCTTAAGCACACAAACTAGCGTAAGAAAAAAAAATGAAAAGAACACCTGCAACTACATTCGTCATATTAGCCTTAATAGCGTTGGTATTGATATTTGCGACTACTTGTGCCGGATTGGAATAAAAAGGCGAGTCGACGATCATCTACAGAATAATATTTATTCTATTTCCTATTAAATCAAGGCATGTCTTTTGTTAATTTCTATAGAAAAACAAAGGATGAAGTCATGAGAAGAACACCATATACTACAATCACCATTGTCGCCCTTGTCATGTTGGTCATGATATTTGCGACCACTTGTACCGGAATAGGGTAAAAAAGAATACGCTACCTTTCTTTTTCCCAAAAGTCTGCATTTTTAATCCCCAGTTCTTTGGGATTGAAATCCGGGTCTTTGATTCCTGCTTTACGTTTCGTTTTGTAATCCCGCCACACTTTCAATGCAGGTTTGCTAAGCAACAAGATAGCGATTAAGTTTACCCACGCCATCAACCCTACACCGATATCACCCAAGTTCCAGGCTAAGCCAGCCGTTCTGACTGTTCCAAAATAGGTTGCCGCAAGAAAACCTATTCGCAAGATCCAGATCACCACCTTTGTATTCCCTTTTTTAAAGATATAAGCGATATTGGTTTCCGCATAGTAGTAATAGGCCATAATCGTGGTAAATGCAAAAAAGAACAAAGCTATTGCCACAAATTGGTTTCCTATTGTGGGAAAATGATGCGCTACAGCGGCTTGAGTAAAGCCGTCTGCCTCTAGGCCCGGCACATGTTCCGTCACGAACGTCAATGCTCTCCCGGCGGCATCAAACGTCTCGCCTGTATTGAACATTCCCGTAAATAAAATCATAAAAGCGGTCGCGGTACAAACAAACAACGTATCTACATACACCGAAAACGCCTGTACCAACCCTTGTTGAGCGGGGTGTTTTACTTCCGCTGCCGCGGCGGCGTGCGGTGCTGTTCCCTGCCCAGCTTCATTGGAATATATTCCGCGTTTTACACCCCAGGCAATAGCCATCCCTATAATCCCACCAAAGGTCGCATCCATGCTAAAAGCAGAAGAGACAATCAGTTCGAATACCGCGGGAATCTGTGAAAAATTTAAAGCTATAATCACCACAGCCATCAAAATATAAGCACCTGCCATAAAGGGCACAATGTACTCGGCCGCTTTTCCTAAACGTTTAACCCCGCCTATAATAATAATGCCTAATAACAAAACAATAGCTACGCCTATCCAATTCACAGGAAAGTCAATACCTAGAAAGGATAAGGTTGTTAATTCTATACCAAAAGCATTTGTTACTGTCCCGTTAACTGCATTGCTCTGTACACCCGGTAATAGAAATCCGGTACTGATAATAGCCACAATCGCAAAAAGGACAGCATACCATTTTACGCCAAGCCCCTTCTCGATGTAGTAAGCGGGGCCTCCTCGATATTGGCCATCCTGCTCCTGTTTGTAAACCTGTCCTAAGGTAGCTTCCACAAAAGCGGAAGCGGATCCTAAAAAAGCAATTGCCCACATCCAGAATACGGCGCCCGGCCCACCCATAAAGATTGCAGTAGCCACCCCAACAATATTACCCGTCCCAACCCGTCCTGAAATAGCCAGAGCAAAGGCTTGAAAAGAAGAAATACCTTTATCAGAGTCACGTTTTATAAATAATAACCGCAGCATCTCCTTGATATAACCTACTTGTAAAAATCGGGTTCGGATGGAGAAATATAATCCTGTGAATAAACATAGGTATATAAAAAAATCGCTCCAAACAAGATTAGATACAGCTTTTACAATACTTTCCATATATTTTTTTGAATCATGTGGTTATGTAAGGGTATTTCTATGCCTTAAAGAACGGATTTTTTTTGCAAAATACCATATCTTTGAAGAAAATAGCACGAAATAATGTCAAACTCGGATAAGGCGATCAGAACGACTTACTTTAGCATACTCACCAACTTCTTATTGGCATTGGTGAAGTGGTTAGCGGGTTACTTCGGACATTCCCATGCTTTGATTGCCGATGCCATTGAATCTACAGCGGATATTTTTTCCTCCTTTTTGGTATTATTGGGGTTAAAATATTCCAAGCGCCCTGCCGACCACACGCACCCTTATGGACACGGGCGTATAGAGCCTTTGATTACTTTTATCGTCGTTATCTTCCTTATTGTTTCGGCTTTCATTATTGCCAAAGAAAGTATATATAACATTCAAACACCACATGAGGCGCCTAAATCCTGGACATTGTATGTTTTGGGCGCGATCATCCTCTGGAAAGAAATTTCTTTCCGGGTAATTATGCGGAGAAGCAAAAAGCTCAACAGTACCTCTCTCAAAGCCGACGCCTGGCATCACCGTAGTGATGCAATTACCTCTGTCGCGGCTTTTATCGGTATATCGATCGCCCTAATTTTTGGTGAAGGATATGAAAGTGCGGATGATTGGGCAGCACTGTTGGCTTCTGGACTAATTATCTATAATTGCTACGGCATATTTCGTCCGGCGTTGGCGGAAATTATGGACGAAAACCGCTACGAAGAATTGGAGGAAGAGGTACGTCAACACTCCCTGCAAGTAGCAGGAGTCGAGTTGATAGAAAAATGTTATATCCGAAAAATAGGCATGCTCTTCCAGGTAGATTTGCATGCCGTTGTGAATCCCGAACTGTCTGTACGCGAAGGGCACGCTATCGCCCATGACCTCAAAGACTATCTCATCGAAAACTTAGACAACATCGGGAATGTCTTTGTACATATTGAGCCGTTCGAGCGAGATTAATCTTCCTTAATCAGCGCTCTATCCAAATGCACATATCCACCATCTACGTGAATAAGCTGTCCGGTCGTATGGCTTGATTTATTAGACAGTAAAAACACGGTCGTATTAGCTATTTCTTCCGGTGTAGTCATACGATGCTCCAATGGTATACGATCCGTAATTTTCTTCAAGGTTTCTTCCGGATTATCCAATGTTTGTATCCAGGAATCATACTGTGGTGTCGCACATTCAGCTACAACAATAGCGTTCACCCGAATACCGTACGGCAACAGCTCTACTGCCCATTCGCGCGTAAGAGCGTTCCGCCCTCCATTTGAAGCTGCATAACCTGACGTATTTCCCTGTCCGGTCTCTGCTGTTTTTGAACTAATATTTACAATACTGCCTTTAGAAACACGTAAAGCGTCGACACTGTAATGAACCATTAAATAATAGTGAACCAAGTTTTTATGCAATGATTCGACAAATCGTTCGTAGTCACCAGACAGGAGTCCGACGCCATCATTATGGCCGGCGTTATTGACCAAGCCGTCAATACGTCCGCAAGCACGCAATGTCTCTTCTACTGCTTTCTTACAATCTTCCGATTTGGAAAGTTCAGCTTCCACCGAAAGAGCTTTACCCCCTAAAGCCTCGACTTCTGCTTTAACGAGATCGTTATCGGCTTGCTTTCGCCCCACAATAACAGGTAGCGCTCCCTCTTTTGCCAGTGCGAGGACGACGGCCCTACCGATACCTTTTGCACCGCCGGTTACGATGATTACTTTATCTTTTAAATTTAAATCCATTCGCTATGCTTTACTTTATTCCATAAAACCGGGCAGCATTTCCTCCCCAGAAAGCCTCCCGTTCTTCTTCGGAAAAACCTTCTATCGCCGTTTCAACAATCTTCATTACCTGCTCATATGTAGCAGCAACAAGACAAACCGGCCAGTCCGTTCCGAACATGATGCGATGCTTTCCAAAGCTAGAGATAACATGCTGAATATAAGGCTTAAAATCTTTCACTGCCCAATGTTTCCAATCCGCTTCGGTGACCAATCCGGAAACCTTACAAGATACATTCGGATATGCCGCCAATTTTTCTATAAATGCTGCCCATTCGTCAAATTCCCTTGTTCGTATAGCCGGCTTTGCCATGTGGTCCAATACAAAAGGTTGTTCCGGGTTTTGTTCCACACAGGTTAAGGTACTGTCGTAATGTCTCGGACGGATTAATAAATCATACGTATATTGACGAGCCGTCAACGCTTTAATTCCGCGTAAGAACGCCGGGCGGATTAAAAAATCGGGATCTTCTTCTGCCTCAATTACATGCCTAAATCCCTTGATAATGTCATGCTGACTAAAGCTCTCTAAATGTTTCTCTACGTCTTCTGATTGTAGATCCACCCATCCGACAACTCCCTTAATCATCGCATACATAGTCGACAAGTCTACCAAGAACTGCGTTTCTTCGTGTGATTGCGATGCCTGTACAGCAATTGTACCATCTATCCCGTTCGATTTGAGTACTGTAGCCAAATCAATCGGCAAAAAATTCTTCCGAATGGCTTCCATATCATCGGTTATCCAAGCGTCCCGATCCGCATTGAATATCCAAAAGTGCTGATGTGAATCAATACGCATAAGTGACAACCTCCTGGCGGGATTCGCCTAAATAATCTGCTCCCAATTCAACCACATCTCCGGCTTTGAGGTAAATCGGTGGATTAAAACCTAGCCCCACACCCGCCGGTGTTCCAGTGGAAATCACATCGCCCGGTAACAAGGTCATAAATTGTGAAACATAAGATACGACATGTTGCACAGAAAAAATCAAATCGGCCGTGTTACCGTCTTGATATGTTTTACCGTTGACCTTTAGCCAAAGACGCACGTTGTTGATATCCGGGATTTCGTCGACCGTAGTCATATAGGGACCCATCGGTGCAAATGTATCGCAGCCTTTTCCTTTATCCCATGTTCCTCCACGTTCCAACTGGTATTCGCGTTCCGACACATCATTATGCAACACATAGCCTGCTACATAATCCAATGCCGCTGCCTCTTCTACATAAGAAGCCTTTTTCCCTATCACAATACCAAATTCTACTTCCCAATCGGTTTTTGTCGAGTTTCTGGGAATCATTATTTGATCGTTAGGTCCTACCAATGAAGTTGTCGATTTCATAAAGATAATTGGTTCGCTCGGTATCGCTGCTCCAGTTTCCTCTGCATGGTCCTTGTAATTCAAACCTATACAAACGATCTTAGAAGGGCGGGCAAAAGGAGCTCCTAAGCGCGTATCCGTAGGGACTTCTGTCAACGTACCTTCGTTTGCCTTTACAAACTCTTCTAGTCTGGTTAAGCCGTTTTCCGCGAAAAACTGCTCATTATAATCTCCACCAAAAGCAGAAACGTCATAATTTACGCCATCGATTTGCACACCAATTTTTTCTTTTCCAAATTCCCCGAATCGTATTAGTTTCATTATTCTCTCTGTATTAAATATTTAAATATTATCAATTAATTGTTCAATTTAATAAACCCACCGTCGATAGGATAATCATTTCCTGTTATAAAGCCCGCATCATCGGAACACAGAAATAATGCTAATTTAGCAATTTCTTCCGGTTTCGCCATTCTGCCTATAGGTTGGGATTTGGAGAGCTTCTCAAACATTTCCTCCTCTTGCCCAGGATAATTCTTAGCAATAAAACCGTCCACAAAAGGGGTATGTACCCTTGCTGGAGAAATCGAATTCGAACGGATGTTATCCGCTATATAATCTCGCGCTACGGACATGCTCATAGCGTAGACAGCACCTTTACTCATAGAGTACGCAAATCTGTCACTAATCCCTACAACAGATGCAATGGAGGCTAAGTTCAAAATGGCGCCACCACCATTAGCCTTCATAACAGGCACTACAGCATAAAGGGCGTTATATGCTCCTTTTACATTTACATTAAATACGCGTTCAAAATCTTCCTGCAAACATTTTTCCAAGTTCCCTACATGCGCGATGCCTGCATTATTGACAAGGATATCCACCCGGCCAATGCTTTCGACCACGCGCAGAATATCGGCTTGTTCAACAACGTTACACGCATGTAATTTCGCTTGCCCACCCATTGATATAATACCGTCGACAACAGGTTGGGCCACCTCGGCATTTAAATCTATTACGTGTACATAAGCTCCTTCTTGGGCAAAAAGCTCTGCTATTGCTTTTCCTATACCACTACCGCCTCCCGTAATAATTGCTACTTTATTATTTAGCTTTGACATGTTATTTAAGTGTTAATTTACGTATTAATTTACAATGATACGCCTCTCCGCCATGGGATGAAATCATCTTGCCCCAACTGTACGGCTCTAGGTTGTTCTTCTCCACTTGCCACCGTTATTACATATTCCAATATCCGGTGCGCAGCTTGCTGAATGGTCTCCTCGCCATCGATGATAGTTCCACAGTTAATATCGATAATATCGGGCATCTTTTCGAATGTTTTTGTATTGGTGGATAATTTAATCACGGGCGTAATAGGATTCCCTGTTGGTGTCCCCAATCCGGTTGTAAATAGCACTATATTGGCTCCGGCCGCAACTTCCGCCGTTGTACTTTCTACGTCGTTTCCCGGCGTGCACAACAAGTTCAATCCCTTTGCATTGATTACTTCCGGATAATCCGTTACCGCCATGATAGGAGAATTCCCACCTTTCTTTGCAGCACCAGCAGATTTTATAGCGTCGGTAATCAATCCGTCCCGGATATTTCCTGGTGAAGGATTCATATAAAAACCGGAACCATCTGCCTCTGCTTTTGCATTGTATGTTTTCATCAAATGCATAAATTTCTCCGCCGTCGCCTCATCGATGCATCGATCGCTCAACTCCTGTTCTACGCCACAAAGCTCTGGAAATTCTGCTAAAATAACCGAGCCTCCCAGCGTCACCAATATATCCGAGACATATCCTAAAGCGGGATTCGCAGAAATACCCGAAAATCCATCGGATCCACCGCACTCCAAGCCGATACATAACTTATCTAATGTTGCCGGTTGACGAGTCTGTTTGTTCGCTTGCGTGAGTCCGGCAAAAGTCGCTTTGATGGCCTTCTGCATTAATTCCTGTTCTGTACCCTCTAGCTGTTGCTCAAAAATGTACAACGGTTTATTAAATTTCGCATCCCGCTTCTTAATTTCGTCCCGCAATATAGAGGCTTGTGCGTGCTGACAACCCAGGCTCAAAATAGTAGCACCAGCGACATTTGGGTGCGTAATATACCCCGCAAGCAATCCACATAGCGCATCGGAATCCATCCGTGTACCGCCGCAGCCCATATCATGATTTAAAAACTTGACGCCATCTACATTTGGAAACAAACGGGTTTTCTCTTTACGGATTTTCGCTGACGAAAGGTCTACGGCCAACAACTCATCTACAGAAGCGCCTGCCTGATAACGAACGATCAATTCATCCACTTCATCCGAATAATCTCTTGATTCTACATGATAACCCAATTTCTCTTCCAACGCGGATTTCAATGTGAGCACATTTCTGTTTTCACAAAACACTAACGGGATGACTAGCCAGTGATTAGCCGTTCCTACTGTACCATTGCTACGGTGGAACCCACTGAAAGTACGCCCTTCAAAAGCAGACACATCCGGCTTATCCCAATCTAATTTTCTGTTCCCCAACTTAAAACTATCGGAGGCATGGCGTAAATTATCAGTACTGATACGCACACCTTCTGCAACAGCATAATTCATTTTACCCACTAAAACGCCGTACATCAGTACATCGGCATCCTTTTCCAGCGCGTAAATCGTGAATTTGTGTTTCGCGCGGACAGCTTCCTGTAAGATGAAGCTTCGTCCGTCGAATTCCACCTCAAATCCCGGAGGCAAGTCCCGCAACGCTACCAATACATTATCTTTGGGGTGTATTTGTAAATATGATAATCGCTCTCTATTCATCCTTATAATTCAAAAATTTTGTCCATCAACACCCATTTTTCTCCTGGTTTTGCTCCCGGTAGAGCTTGCTGGTATTTCCACATCAATGTTTCCCATTCCTGTACTTTTGGATTAGCTGCGTCCATTTCATCTTTCTTTTCGAAACTGAACTCATTATTCACATCTAAAACCATAAATAGTCTATTTGCAAAACGATATATAACCATCTCCTGAACACCTGTATCTTTTATCGATGAACGAATTTCCGGCCATACAGCTCGGTGGTAAACCTCATATTCTGCTATTAATTCGGGATCGTTTACGAGATCTAGTGCAAGTGCATATCTCTTCATATAGTATATTCTTTGTTATTATTCCTATTCTTCCAAGCAAACAGCGCCACCATTACAAAACACATAAACACGACATAATATGCCAGTTGGAAATCGCCTGTCCAGTCGGACACCAGCCCCAATACTGGCGGCAAAGCAGCTCCGCCTACAATCGACATAACAATCAGGCTGGACGCTGATTTCGTATCCGCGCCTATACCTTCCACACCGACTGCAAAAATAGTTGGAAACATGATAGACATAAAAAAAGCAATAGCAATCATAGCATATAAGGTTCCTATCCCGTTGCCATAAATTACATATAACGTTAAACCCATGGAAACCAACGCATATATCAATAGCAACTTAAGTGGTTCTATATATCGCATAAAGAATGTTCCAATGAATCTACCGAGCATAAAGGCAAGTCCCGCAACACCAGCGTAATAACTTGCTTGCGTAGGAGCAACACCTGAAACCTCCGTTGCGTACATAACCAAAAAACTCAATATACAGACTTGTGCTCCGATATAGAAAAATTGCGCTATTACTGCCCAAGATACATTTTTGTGTCTTAGCGAACCGAACACACCTTTAGAACCGCCCCCCTCTTCCTTTTCTTTGATTTCGGGCAGTTTGGTGAAAATGAAGAAAACGGTTAGCAATAGCAGAATCAATCCCAGCACAAGATACGGTCCCTTTACAGAAGCAGTTTCCGCTTGGATGTAAGCATTTCTTGCCTGCTCACTCAATGCTGCAATCTCTTCAGCAGACTTTGGTTCTTCCGTTAGAATAAATTTACCTCCAACAATAGGTGCAACAAATGCTGCTAAGCCATTGAAAGATTGTGCAAAGTTGAGCCGCTGCGTTGCTTTTTCAGGATCACCTAATACCGTAATATACGGATTTGCGGCCGTTTCCAATATAGCAAGCCCACAGGACACTATAAATAAAGCCCCCAAAAAGAAATAATAGTTGATCTTATTTGCAGCAGGAATGAAAAGGAAACATCCTAATGCGAAAACAAGCAATCCCACTGTTATACCTGTCTTATATCCAAAACGCTTCATGATATAACCTGCAGGAATAGCCAATAAAAAATAAGCTATAAAAACTGCAGAGTCCACCAAAGACGCCTGGAAATGGGTTAAACTAAACGCATTTCGTAAATGTGGAATCAGAATTGGATCTAGATTGTGGATGAAACCCCAAAAGAAAAATAAAGAGGTTATTAACGCAATAGCTAGTGTATATTTCTTTTCTCGTGCCATAGGAACTGAATTGGAAAGTAAAACTAATATAAATTACCATAGCATTATTGAACTATTTTACCGATTTATTAACCAATATTAACACTGATTATGTACATTTAAGCATTCTATACGAATAAATAAATTATCTTATTGATGCAACGTTTAGATCATACCTCGTCCACTCTTAGTGCAATCGCTGTCCGGCATGATAATATGCCTCAAAACAATATCTGGCATTATCATGAAGAATTAGAATTTATTTATATTAAGCACGGAAAAGGAACGTTCTTTGTAGGCGACTGCATCCAGCAGTTTTCTGATAATTTTACTGTTTTAATAGGCTCTAAAACACCGCATTATTGGCTTTTTGATGAAGAATATCTAAAGGCTGATGGATCCACTGTAGCCACGATATATGCTATCCACTTCAAACCCGATTTTGTCGGTTCTGATTTTTTTGGATTGCCGGAGGCCATCGGGATTAAGCAGGTTTATCGGCTAGCAAAACAGGCTATTTTATTTCCATCGAACAACCCAAACCTTGTACATTTCTTCGAAAATATACCTAACCAATTGCCTACCAAACGACTCATTAAGCTTCTGGAAATTCTCGATTATACAGCAGCCCTACCTATGCTGACTACATTAGTAAGTTCCCACTACACGAATCCACAGCAACAAGGCGACTATCTTCGTATGAATAAAATACTAGATTATATCCGTTTACATTACAAGTCTAAAATTCATCTTGATGAGATCGCTCATATAGCTGGGATGACATCTAACTCCTTTTGTCGCTACTTTAAACAGCGTACCGGAAAAACACTGATTGAATTTATTAATGAACTTCGAGTAGGTCACGCCTGTAAGCTACTATCGGAAAGCAACGCACCCGTTAAAGAGATCTGTTTCGAGTCCGGTTTTCATAATTTCGTCAGTTTTCACAAGATGTTTAAATCCATCACTGGTTCTACGCCCTCTGCCTACCGGGAATCGATTCAATAGCTCGCCCGAAATGGACATCTTGCACGTTTACTAGAAAACCGTTATATTTGCTCTTTTGGCAATGATGTCTGCCCTAAACCGCCCGAAAAAGCTGATGACGTCTACTTTATTTGCATAATCTTCAAACAAGATAGTTATTGATAAAGATGATAAAGTCAGTTCCTTTGATTCGCCTCTTTTTTAAATGGTTGTTTTTAATATGTGCTATTTCCGGTTTGGTAGGTCTCCTATCCGCTGCATTTCTGTATGCTTTAAATGAAGTCACCCTGTTTCGCGAAACGCACCGCTGGATCATACTTTTGCTACCTTTTGCCGGCATGTGTATTGTATGGTGGTATCAACGATATGGAGGCGGAGCACAAAAGGGGAACAACCTCCTATTGGAAGAATACTACAACCCTACGACTCCAGGAATTCCAGGGAAAATGGCACCTATGATCATTCTCACAACCTTAATGACCCATCTTTTCGGTGGCTCGGCAGGGCGCGAAGGGACAGCAGTACAATATGGAGGCGCTATTGCAGCCCAATTCAACAAGTTCGTTCCGCTAGGGAAGCAAGACAAACGCATTCTCTTGTTATGTGGGATAGCGTCGGGATTTGCTTCACTTTTCGGAACACCATTAGCGGGTGCCATTTTCGCTATCGAGATGGTCCAGCTAGGTAAAATACGCTGGCGAGGTATAGTTGCTATATTGGCAACAGCTTTACTTTCTAACTGGGTATGCACGCTCTACGGTGATTTACATACCCATTATCCTCCTATCGGAGAAGTTCCCTCCTGGTCTTTTCCTATCGTTGCTTACCTGTTGCTTGCGGGGAGCTTATTCGGACTGGCGTCCATTCTATTTCGCTATACCGGCGATATATTCAGCATCGGATTCAAAAAAATAAAGCAACCATTACTTCGCCCTTTTATTGGTGGAATATTAGTTATTTTAACCGTCTTTCTTTTACAAACCACAAAACATATAGGGCTCGGTATCTCTACGATTATTGCCGCCTTTCAGCAACCTCTTCCCCCGACGGATTTCCTTATCAAAATAGGACTGACTGCACTGACTTTGAGCGCGGGCTTCAAAGGGGGGGAAGTTACGCCGCTGTTTTTCATTGGCGCTACCTTAGGCAATGCCTTGGCACCTTTCATCCCACTTCCGATGGCGCTCCTAGCCGCTACCGGTTTTGTCTCCGTGTTTGCCGGCTGCACAAAAACACCCATCGCGTGTACAGTGATGGCCATAGAGTTATTTGGCTGGCAATACGGCTTGTTTTTCTTAATAACCTGCCTGATTAGCTATGTAGTCTCCGGAAAAAAAGGTATCTATAGTGCGCAAAGAATTAAAAACTTTAAACTTTTTTAAATCCACAACGAGACCTGAGATTTTACCGTCTAGGGAATTAGTGAAGTTTTTATATGTTATGTTTTCAGCGTAGCATACAACTCTAGATACAGATCAATCGCTTTTCTTTTATCCATAGTGAGATGAAAATCAAGGCTCTCGGTCAAATACGCGTGGTAATCAAAACCCTCGTATACAGGCAGTCCTGGGATAACATCTTCGGGATGTTCCACTCCCATTGCCAGCGCATGGTTGAACGCTTCTTTAAAATCTTCAGGTAATTCCTTATTCGAAACCCATACGGCGAAAGCAAAAGGCAAACCGGTCATATCTTTCCAATAATATCCCAAGTCGTACGCAAAGGGTACTTTGTTTTTTTTGCCAAAAGTGCGATCACCAATCAATACATAAGCATCGGCCTGTCCTTCTGTGAGGATTTCTACGTCTTTTTTCCAATAATGCTTCAATAGAATTTGTGCCAATCCATTGGAGGTTCTGGACTGTTTATCCAACAGCAACGTTTCGATTTCCTCAATCGGTTTATTGGAAAAAATAAACACAGAATCTACTGCACCATCACTTCCAATACAGTAATCACCAATAATATGGTAATTAGAGAGCTTAGCTAAAGCGGCAATAGGAATAATCCCCATATCCACCTCGTTATCGATTACCTTCCGCGCACACTCACTGGGGTAGTCTACCGAGAGGTCTATCGCATTTATCACGTCTGAGTTTCTTATACCATTCAAAAAAGGAAGTGTGTTTGTATAAGAAACAGCAGATATCGCTATTTTATTCATTATAGATTTTCTAGATGTTTAATGTTATAATGATCAACTATTTCAAAACAGTTACCATTATATTCCAATACATACAGGGCTGTATTGGTATGTGGGAAATCATCCATTAGGCATACGGCAACATTGGTCAAATGACAGAGCAAGATACGCATTGCGCGGCCGTGCATACACACCAGAACCGTTTCTTCATCTTGCTGTTGCAACATGTAAGATATTGCTTGTTGCTGGCGGGCCACCAGCTGGTTCGGAGATTCTCCTTGCTCGATGCTTAAATCCAAGTTTCCCTCTCTCCAAGAATTTACTACTTTCTCAAAACCTGTTATAATAGTGTCATCCTGCTCCTTTCCTTCATAAATCCCCCATGAAATTTCATCCAGGCCCACCAATTCCTCACTCGGTATGCCTTGTTCAAGAAAGGGCCTAACGGTTTGTTTGGTCCGTAACAAGGTAGATGTATATATCTTATCAAAAGGCACATGGTTAAAGGCTTCATAAAAAGCCTGTGCTTGCCTATGTCCCGTTTCATTCAGCGGAGAATCTATACCTCTCCCCTGCACAATCCCTTTTAAATTTAAATCTGTTTGTCCGTGTCGGATAAAATAAAATGTCTTTCTCAATGTCTAACGGTTATTCTACTACGGGTAACGAATAATAATTTGGCTTATTTGCATCGTCAAAAACAACATCTTTATAATCAGTTACTACTTTATAAAGGGTGTCGCGTTCAATTGGATGTCTGCCTACCTGCTTAATAAGCTCGACCAATTGGCGAGTGCTCATTGCCGGGTGTTGTTCTTCTGCGCCGGCCATGGAGTAGATTTTAGTAGTATCATCTAATGTGCCATCTATATCATCCACGCCGAATGCCAACGAAAGTTGTGCAGTATCTCTGGAAATCATCGCCCAATAAGCTTTGATGTGATCAAAATTATCCATATAAATCCGCGCAACCGCGTAGTTGCGCAAGTCTTCCACAACCGATACTTCCGGTACATGTGACATTTGATGACCTTGATTACGGAACTTCAAGGGGATAAATGCTTGGAAACCTTCGGTTTTGTCCTGCAATTGACGTAATCGCTCCATGTGGTCTATACGATGCCAAAATTCTTCAATATGTCCATACAGCATCGTAGCGTTGGTACGCATGTGCAAGCTATGCGCTTGTTCGTGAATGTCTAACCATTGCTCGGCCGTACACTTGTCGCCTGCTATTTTCTCACGGATTTCCGGATGGAAGATCTCCGCACCGCCTCCCGGCATAGAATCAAGACCACATTCCTGCAGGTATTTCAAACCATCGTAATGGCTCATTTTTGCTTTTTTGAAGATGTAGTAATACTCTACCGGCGTAAGCCCTTTAATATGTAAATCAGGGCGGTGTGCTTTACACTGACGGAAAAAGTCGGCATAAAAATCTAGATTCTGTTTTGGCACAACGCCACCTGTAATATGTACCTCGGTAACTGGCTCGTCGTCGTACTTTTTTACAATATCCATCATACCCGCAACATCCATTTCCCATCCCTGCTCCCTCTCTTTAATCAACCGGGAATACGCACAGAACTTACAATCGTACACACATACGTTAGTGGGCTCGATATGAAAATTTCTGTTGAAGTACGTATAGTCACCGTGTTTTTTCTCACGGATATAATTAGCGAGCACACCTAAATAGCCGAGTTCTCCGCGCTGGTATAGTATAACGCCTTCCTCAAAACTCACCCGCTCACCTTGAAGCACCTTTTGGGCGATTCGTCTTAATTCGGTGTCTAAGTTTTTATCTTGAATTAAAAAATTAAGTTTCTCCGTTGCGTTCATTTCTGCCTCCTAACAAATTTATTGTTTTATACTTTTTTTTCCGCAAAAAAAGTATACAAAAAAACTCGCCACTTTAAAATTTTGAATGGAAGGGATAGTGCATTCATCTTATTTCTACATATTTCAAAATTTTACATGTGGCATTTAAAGGCTAAGGAGGGGATAATACAATTGCACAATTCCTCCCTTGACATTAAAAGTCGCATCCGAATGTTTTACAACTGTACAAATTCATCCTTAGTACTATTCCAAATGTAAAACATTCGAAGCGACGAGGTTTTTGCTTCTTTTTCACGGGGAAAAAGAAGTTAAAAGACTAATCAATAAACTGCTGCATATCAATCAACCGTCTATACAACCCGTCCTTTGCGATTAGATCGTGATGACTCCCTTGTTCTACAACTTGTCCATTCTCAATCACCACAATATTATCTGCATTTTGGATTGTACTTAAACGATGGGCAATAACTACCGTCGTTCTATTTTCCATCAGTTTATAAAGTGAGTCCTGCACTAATTTTTCTGATTCCGTATCTAATGCTGAGGTTGCCTCGTCCAATAACATGATCGGAGGATTCCGCAACACTGCCCTGGCGATACATATACGTTGCCGCTGGCCACCGGATAATTTAGCTCCGCGGTCACCGATATTTGTTTCGTAACCATTTTCCGTTTTCAAGATGAAGTCGTGCGCATTCGCAATGCGTGCCGCATGTTCCACTTCTTCCATGGTCGCATTCGGTTGAGCAAAAGCAATATTATTAAATATGGTATCGTTGAACAATACCGTTTCCTGATTTACAGTACCAATCAGTGTCCTCAACGATTCCTGTTGAAGGTCACGCACATCGACGTCATCTACTAAGATCGCCCCGCCAGTCACATCCATAAACCTGGGAATCAAATCGACCAATGTCGATTTTCCTCCTCCCGACGGTCCCACCAAAGCTATCGTCTTGCCCTTCGGTATCTCCATATTAATGTTGCGCAAAATCTGTTTCTCGCCATATGCAAAATTTACATCCTTAAACGCTATTGACTGGTTAAAACCATGTACGGGTTTTGCATCAGGTTTATCTACCACTGCATTACGTTCGTCGATAAGTTCTAATACACGTTCGCCGGCCGCAATGCCATTATGGATACTCGAAAACGATTCTGTCAAAGCTTTTGCCGGACGCATCACTTGTGAGAAAATACCGATATACGCTATAAATTCCGATGCGGACAGCTCCCCCTGTCCTGTTAGCACTAAGTTTCCTCCATACAACAATATAACGGCCACCATCACCACGCCAAGCAATTCGGAAACAGGTGAACTCATTTGTTGTCTGCGTACCATTCTTCGGAGTATCTTCGAATAGCGCTCACTTTCTCCGTTAAAGCGGTCTTTTACAAATGGAATGGCGTTAAACGCTTTGATGATTTTCACACCTGAAAGTGCTTCATCCAAATACGATATCATATTCGCGTAAGACTGCTGCGCTTCCCGAGCCTGTTCACGCAATTTTTTTACGATTAACGAGATTAAAAAAGCAGAAACAGGAATAACGGCTATTGAAAATAAAGTCAATTTGGCAGAAAAACTAAATAGAACAACTATATAGGCTATAAGCTGTAAGGGTTCTTTAAAGGCAACTTGTAAGGTCGATGTTACAGAAAACTGTACCACTTGTACGTCCGATGCTATTTTAGACATCACATCCCCCTTGCGGCTGTTTGTAAAAAAACCCACATGGAGATCCATCACATTGTTGAATACCGCTTTACGCAAATTTAAAAGAGTGTGTATCCGCAAGTTTTCCATTATCCGCTGCGATAAATATCGAAAAAGATTGCTTATAAACACCGACGTGACAATAACGATACAGACATATTTGAGTGCTTCGTATGGCCCTATATCATAGTAAAGCTTATCCGCCAGATACATAAACCATTCGCCCATATCATAGCCATCTGGTTTCGCTGGAGTATTTACGGCGTTAACATCAGCATTCCCTGTTCCTTTAAACAATACCTGCAATAAAGGGGCTAACAGGGCGAGGTTAAGTGTGCCAAAAACCACCGTAATAATGGTACAAATAATATACGGAATGGCATATTTCCCGATAGGTTTTGCGAAAGATAACAGTCTAAAGTATGTCTTCATGTACGATATTAAGACTACAAAAGTAACAAACAAATGCATTTTACCTAATGTAAAAGCGTCAACATAGCCCTATTGTTGCACTGTTTTGATATTTTCCTATTAAATAGGATTCTTTATTGCATTAAATCTGTAATTTAGGCGCTAAATTTCAAATTTATTAATATGCACATAGAAGTTGCCCATAGACTACAACATACAGAGGAGTACTACTTCTCCAAAAAGTTGCGGGAAATTGACGAAATGAATAAGCGCGGGGCACGGGTGATTAACTTAGGCATCGGAAGCCCCGATCTGCCACCACATCCAGACGTATTGCGTGTTTTAAGCGAGGAAGCAAGTAAAAATTATACACACGGATATCAAAGCTATAGAGGAGCCGCGATTCTTCGGGAGGCTATGGCTGACTGGTATAAACGTTATTACCATGTAGATTTAAATCCACAAACGGAAATTCTTCCCCTTATTGGTTCAAAAGAAGGCATCGTGCATATCTGTATGACCTATTTACAAGAAGGCGATGAGGTACTGATTCCCAATCCGGGTTATCCGGCTTATACAAGTGCCGTAAGAGTAAGCGGTGCAACGGCTGTTTCGTATGAATTAAAAGCCGAAAACAACTGGCAACCTGATTTTGAGTTGCTGGAAAAAAGCGATCTAAGTAAAGTGAAAATGATGTGGATTAACTATCCGCACATGCCTACTGGCGCATCTGCTACAATCGAATTATTTGAACGGATTGTAACTTTCGGCAAAAAACATAATATATTGATCTGCCACGACAATCCTTACAGCTTCATATTAAATGACAAACCACGCAGCTTAATGGCTGTAGAGGGTGCAAGAGAAGTAGCCATCGAACTAAACTCTTTGAGCAAGTCATCTAATATGGCCGGTTGGCGCATTGGCATGCTGATAGCGGACGAAAACCGTATCAACGAAATCTTACGTTTTAAAAGCAACATGGATTCGGGTATGTTTTTACCGCTACAGGCGGCTGCAGCAACGGCACTTCGACTAGATTCATCTTGGTATACTGAACTTAATGCCGTCTATGCCAAAAGACGCGAAAAGGTTTTCCGTATCATGGATATATTGGAATGTGATTATGACCGCGCACAAGTCGGGCTTTTCGTTTGGGCGAAAGTTCCCGACAAATATACAGACGGATATGCTTTAAGCGATGATATTCTACACCAGGCATACGTATTCATTACTCCTGGCGGAATATTCGGCAGCGCAGGCGAACAGTATATCCGGATCAGCCTCTGTGCGAAGGAGGAAGTATTTGATCAAGCTATCGAACGTATCGAAGGGCGGGGAACAAAAGAAAAAAGTTAAAAATTTGAACATTGGATCTACAAAAAAAATGAACATAACTATTGTGGGCGTGGGATTAATTGGAGGCTCTATCGGCATCCGCCTGAAGGAAACCCAATTTGGTGAAAAGATAATCGGCGTAGAAAAAAACGAAGCCAACGCAAAAAAAGCCTTGCAACTGGGACTCGTTGACGAAATTCAGTCACTGGATGAGGCGATTGCATCCAGCCGAATTATTATCTTAACTGTACCGGTAGACGCTATCACGCACCTGCTACCAGGTATTTTGGACAAGGTGACCAATCAAGTGGTCATTGATATGGGATCTACAAAAACAAACATCTTACGTCTGATAGAAGATCATCCGAACCGGGGACGGTATATCGCAGCGCATCCGATGGCCGGTACAGAATACTCGGGTCCCGAAGCGGCTATCCCCAATCTGTATAAAGATAAAGTGATGGTATATGTGGAAGCGTTCAAAACGGATGAAGACGCTTTTGAGCTAGCCGATTCGCTGACAGAAAAACTGGAAATGAAAACCACGTTTATGACAGCGGAGGAACACGACATGCATACAGCGTATGTATCGCATATTTCCCATCTTACTTCTTTCGCGCTTGCATTGACTGTTTTGGAAAAAGAAAAATCACAGGGACGTATTTTTGAACTTGCGGGATCGGGATTTGAATCGACCGTCCGCCTCGCAAAATCATCTCCAGATATGTGGACGCCTATTTTTAAACAAAACCGTGACAACGTATTGGAAGTATTGGAAGAGCATATTAAACAGCTGCAAAATCTATATACAAAATTAGATAAAGAAGATTACGAAGGGTTACATAAACTAATAAAGAAATCCAATAAAATAAAAAGGATCATCAAATAATTATTTGCAAAACACACAACAAAAGTATACTTTTGTTGCATTATTAATAAAAATGACTTATTTGTTCACACATCACATCCATTTCCACCATCGCCATTTTGGCGATATGTAATGTAATGTGTTTCTACGTGAAGCAAAAACCCCGAGTTATCTTTCTTTTATTAATAATAGTAAACATTAAAAATCCTACATTTTGAAGAATCTTAAAATCGCTATCCAAAAATCGGGTAGATTAAATGAAAAATCGGTTCAGTTGCTTAAAAACTGCGGGCTTGATTTTGAAAACTATAAAAGTTCCCTTATCACCACGGTCAATAATTTCAACCTGGAAATATTGTTCCTACGCGACGATGATATTCCCGGATACGTCGCACAAGGCATTGCAGATTTAGGTATTGTCGGAGAGAATGTTATTGATGAATCGCAGGAAAAAGTGACGTATTTGCAAAGGCTCGGTTTTGGTCGTTGTATGTTAAAGATCGGAATTCCTAAAGACTCCGATATACAGGAACTCAAAGATTTACAAGGCAAAGCAATAGCTACCACCTACCCTAACATTCTCCAAGAATTTTTGGCTGAACATAATCTATCAGCGGAGATACGACAAATTTCGGGCTCTGTAGAGATAGCGCCGGGCTTAGGTTTAAGTGATGCCATCTGCGATATCGTTTCTACGGGCGGCACGTTAAAAAGCAATGGGCTTAAACCCTTCGCAGATGTGCGCCGTTCCGAAGCTATTCTTATTGGTCGCGAGGGGTTGACAGAAAACCCCATTTTATGCGAACTGCTGCAGCGTGTACAGTCGGTGTTACGTGCAAAAGAAACGAAATACGTTGTATTAAACGTGGAAAAAAGCAACCTCCCAAAGATAACAACGCTGCTGCCGGGTGTAAAAAGTCCAACAGTAGTTCCGCTTGCAGAAGAGGGCTGGGTAGCCGTCCACACCGTTATTCCCGAGGATGATTTCTGGGATAAAATCAATAAATTGAAAGCCGCTGGCGCACAGGGTATTGTGGTCATGCCTATAGAAAAAATAATACTATAATGTTAAAACGGTATTCATTTAACAGCTTAACCGCAGCGGATATCGAACAACTCACTGCGCGCAACACGGATGCTACGCATGCCATTCAAGACGCGGTATCGCAGATCATTGATGATGTTCGTCTACGCGGCGATCAATCGCTGAAGGAACTTACATTAAAGTTCGATAAAGTAGCCCTTGAAAGGCTTTATTTGGAAAAAGAAGATATTGAGGCGCTGGCCTCGACCATTACGCGCGACCAACAGCGTGCATTGGAAATAGCCTTTCAAAACATCCATAAGTTTCATAGTAGCCAGCTACGTAGAGAGCGGGTCGTTGAAACCATGCCGGGAGTGGAATGTTGGCGTGAAGTGCGCCCCATTGAAAAAGTGGGATTATATATCCCTGGCGGATCAGCGGTTTTGCCAAGTACCTTACTAATGCTCGGCGTACCGGCACGGATAGCGGGATGCAAAGAAATCGTGGTATGTTCACCGCCGCAACAAACCGGAAAAATAAACGGCTTTGTCGCCTACTGTCTGCTATTGTTAAAAATTGAAAAGATATACCTTGTAGGTGGTGCACAAGCCATTGCTGCGATGGCGTATGGCACGGAATGCATACCGAAGGTGGACAAGATATTCGGTCCGGGAAACCAGTTTGTCACCAAAGCAAAAAGTATCGTTCAGAGTATGGTAAACGTCAGCATTGATATGCCCGCCGGTCCCTCTGAAGTTTTGGTCGTAGCCGACCATACCGCCCAGCCGGCATTCGTTGCTGCCGACTTATTAGCGCAGGCAGAACACGGGCCGGATAGTCAAGCGGTTCTTGTAGCCACATCAGCAGATATCATCCAGCGGGTTAACGACGAACTTCAGAAGCAACTCGACGTGTTACCTCGCGCAGAAATAGCGAACATGGCCCTTAAAAATTCATATGCTATGGAGGTGACTGACTTACAGGAAGCACTCGATTTTTCCAACCGGTATGCTCCAGAACATCTGATACTGGAAACAGACGAATGGAAAAGTTTACTTCCACGCATTACCAATGCAGGTTCGGTGTTTTTAGGGCACCTCACCCCAGAGAGCGCCGGCGACTATGCTTCAGGTACCAATCACACCTTGCCTACTTCGGGTTATGCACGTTCTTATTCTGGCGTCTCCGTAGATTCTTTTGTTAAGAAAATCACATTTCAGCACATCTCCCGTGACGGGTTACGTCATATTGGCTCCACCGTGGAGACTTTAGCCGAACTGGAAGGGTTGCATGCGCATAAAAACGCAATAAGTATCCGAAAATAAAGCCCTCGGTTCTTATTGGTTTTTCTATCTTTGCAGCATATTTCCCAAACAAAAGCGTAGAAGGCTTTGTTCTATCTACTGTTGGGCAATACTTATACAAACGAACAGTTTATTATGGCAGATAATAAAAAACACATTGTCGTTGTAGGTGGCGGATTTGCGGGTATAAATTTCGTCAAATCTTTAGGAAAAAGACACCCTTACAGAGTGACCTTAGTGGATATCAACAATTACAACTTCTTCCCTCCTTTAATTTATCAAGCGGCTACCGCTTTTATAGAAGCTTCGAATATCAGTATGCCTTTCCGCAAAATGTTTAGAAAACATCAAGGATTCTCCTTCCATCTCGGAAGGTTATTGAATATTCGTGCGGAGAGCAACCTCATTGAAACGGATACGGGCGATTTACCGTACGATTATTTAATTTTAGCCACGGGCACCGAAACTAATTTCTTCGGCATGGAGAACGTCAAGAAAAAGGCATTTCCGATGAAGAATATCACCGATGCACTCGCTATCCGGAACAAGTTATTACTTAACCTCGAAGATTATATTCAACGGACAGATGATCCGGATCGCGAAGCGTATATAAACATCGTCGTTGCTGGCGGTGGCCCATCTGGTGTGGAGGTTTCTGGAATGATCGCCGAGCTGAGTGAGCGTATTGTTAAAAAAGAATATCCAGAATTAGTGGGATTAAAACCAAAAATCCATCTGGTAGATGCGGGGCCAGCCCTTTTAGCCCCTATGAGTAGCGTCGCTCAGAAAGAAGCGTTTGAAGTTCTGGAGAAACTAGGGATAGATATTACGTTGAATACTGCTGTCAAAGATTACGTGGACGATACGGTTATCCTAGCTAACGGCGCTGAAATAAAAACCAAAACATTGATCTGGACTTCTGGGGTTATAGCTCGCGAGTTACCGGGGCTACCAGCAGAAAAGTTTGGAAGAGGACGTCGGGTTTTAGTCGATCAGTTCAATGGCGTACAAGGTTATCACAACATTTTTGCTATCGGCGACATCTGCTTTCAGGACACAGACCCGAAATTCCCCAATGGTCATCCACAATTAGCCCAAGTTGCTATTCAACAAGGGATTTTATTGGCCAAGAACATTATTGCCAAAGATCAAGGACAAACATTGAAACCGTTTTCGTATGTGGATAAAGGAAGCATGGCCATCATAGCGCGTTACAAAGCTGTCGCCGACTTACCTAAATTTTCCTTTACCGGTTTCTTTGCTTGGCTCACGTGGCTGCTTATCCATCTTTTCCCTATCGCAGGCTTTCGTAATAGGTGGAAATTGTTAGGAAACTGGGTTTGGTCTTTCTATTCAGCCAACTCCGATCTTCGTCTAATCATCCGCAGCGAACGGAAGCGAGACAACAATGAAGTAAGAACGAATATTCATGGCTAGAATAACTTCTTAACATACATCAATAATTTAAATAAAGACTTGCCATAACTTTGTGTTATCAAAACAATAAAGTTATGGCAAAATCAATTTTACATAAAGCAGATTCCAGAGGAAAAGCAGACCACGGTTGGCTTAAAAGCTTTCATACATTTAGTTTTGCTTCCTACCATCATCCTGATCGTGTACATTTCGGTGCCCTTCGTGTGCTGAACGACGATCAGGTATCGGGCGGACAGGGATTTGGCGAACATCCCCATAATAACATGGAAATCATTTCCATTCCGTTGAAAGGGGAGCTGAAGCACCGCGACAACATGGGGAATGAAGGCGTTATCAGACCCGGCGAAATCCAGGTAATGAGTGCCGGTACGGGTATTTATCATTCGGAGTTCAATAATATGCCCAATGAGGCAGCCGAATTCCTTCAAATATGGATTTTCCCAAATAAACGTAACGTTGACCCACGCTACGATCAAGCCAAGTTACACTATCGGCAACTCCCCAATCAGCTAGAACAGATTCTTTCCCCAAACCCAAAAGATCAAGGTGTGTGGATACATCAGGAGGCCTGGTTTCATATGGGCCTTCTCGAGAAAGGAAATCATACGGAATATGTACTCAAAGATCCTGCAAACAATGGTGTATATATTTTTGTTCTTAACGGTAGTGTGCGAGTCGGTGACCAAATTTTAAACCGACGAGATGGTTACGGACTGTCGGAGATTGAAAGGTTCACACTTGAAGCTACTGCAGATGCCGAGATATTATTAATGGAAGTTCCCATGGAAATACAATAAGAATTATTTATTCAAAAATTATATACAGATGAAAAAGTTAACTTTATTTTTTGCATTTCTATTCGTTTCAATAGGATTGTTTGCGCAGACAACATGGACGGCGGATCCATACCATTCTAAATTAGGCTTTACGGTTACGCACTTGGGTATTGCGGACGTCCCCGGTCATTTCAACACGTATGACGTATCGATCGTTTCGTCTAAAGAAGACTTTAGTGATGCTGTTATCGAACTGACTGTACAAACTAACTCGATAGATACCCGAGTGGAACCGCGGGACAATCATCTAAAAAGCGCTGATTTCTTTGATGCTGAAAAACATCCTACAATGACGTTTAAAAGCACTTCTATTGAAAAATCCGGACAGGATACCTATACGCTTAAAGGAGATCTCACTTTACTAGGCGTTACAAAACCGGTTACCATGACGATGAAACATCGCGGAACTACGCAAAATCCAAATGCTGATGGAGCTCCTGTAGCCGGTATTCAAATTACAGGGGAAATCAAACGATCCGATTTTGGTTTAGGCTCTAAATTCCCCGCTCCTATGATTAGCGATGGAGTACAGATAAAAGCGGATGGCGAATTTGGTCATAAGAAATAATACACTTCGGGTTCGGAGAACCTTCGCTATCTATTCGGACTCTATCCGGACTCTATTCGGACTCTATTCGGACTCTGTTCGCCAATTTACCGTATATTTACCGTGTAACCAACGTGTAATTACCGTGCGCGGCTCGGTAACTACACGGTAAACTGACATAAAAAACACGGTCATTGGGCGAAGAAAGTATAAAGAAAGGGCGAAGCACGTACGTAAAAAGGTAAAGGCCGGTTTTCTTCAGATATTGTGTTTTCATCCCTCCTATCGGGTCCTCATCCCTCCTAACAAAAAAACATCCTCGTTAGGATGTCTTTTTTGTGGAGCCGGAGGGATTGCTTGCGTCTCACAGCCCCGCACTCAGGGCAGCAGCGAATATATTTCGAACCCTCTATCGGGTCCTCATCCCTCCTAACAAAAAAACATCCTCGTTAGGATGTCTTTTTTGTGGAGCCGGAGGCTCTTTTTTTATGGTTTTTTAAAGATTATTACGCACTTAATAAAAAGCATAAACAACTGTAAATCAGTGTAAAAATATCATTTTAGATTTTTATGAGTTTTTAGGTATTCTGAAAAATTGGGTGTAAATTTGGGTGTACATATTTTACTTACACCCAAAAATGAACATCAAAAGAAAT